>JBDWRU010000001.1:0-12678 GCA_039985875.1 Erythrobacter sp.
TTACAAAATCCCGGTGGCGAAGCCAGCCCGTCACCGTGAAGAAAGCCGGAAAACTCCAGCCACCGGCGCTCCAAAGTTCGGTCTCAGAGCAAAAGCCGGAAAACTCCAGCCACCGGCGCTCCAAAGTTCGGTCTCAGAGCACCGGCATGCGCGCCGACATAAAGACCGGTCCAATCGAAGGTGGCAGCCTCCACGACCGGTTCCCGAAACCGGTCCGGATCGATCGGATCGGCCGCCAACGCAGCTGAACTTGACGCGCAAAGAAACGCCGTGGCGGGGATCAGACTTCTAATGTGCATATCATGTGCCTTTCAGTGTGCCGGCAAGACGGTGCCGTTCTCATCTTCGACTGGATGCTGGGTCTGAAGCGCTGAAACCGGCCGCGTGGCGTATCTATTTGCAGGCGAACTTCAGGTTCTTTGCGTGATAGCGTCCAAGGGTCCAATCTCCGACCAGGGCTTGCGAACTCGCGCTTTTGATATGGAAACGAGCCTGGTCAATTCGGACGGTATTTCCTGACAGACTGACCGAACTCGCACGATAGGCGTTGGTCCGGTAACCAACCGGCTTTCCATTCCTGAAAGTCAGCCAGCCTGGCCCGTGGCCCGGAAAGTCCGCCTGGCAGGTTGCGTTTTGCGGGCCGGCCGCAAGAACCCTCTTCGCTGGCGCCGTGTCTCCGCCGCCGTCAGCGGTGGCTGTGCAGCCTGCTGCGACTGCCGCCAGGCCGATTGCAAAAATGGCTGTGGGTAGCCGCATGCTCTGCTCCTTCCGTCTAGTTTCGAATTGGTGGATGAGAGGTCGCCGGACGACCGCTCCGCAGTCGCCAGAACGAGCGCATAGTGACGAATGCAAACATAACCCTCCCTATATTCCAATAGGAATATTACTGTTTGGAATATATAATAACTGGAATTTAGTCAATCCGTTGTCGCGGTATGACGGACAACGGATGCGCACCGGCCTTTATTCGCCGCTCAACACGCGGCTCAGTGAGATCATGAAACGCGCCCGGCTGGAGGCCGGCATAACGCAAGCGGACCTCGCGCGTGCGACCGGTCGCACGCAGGCATACATCTCGAAGTTCGAGAACGGTCAGCTGCGGCTCGACGTTGCCGACTTCATCGTGTTCGCCAAATGCTTGGGCGCTGACGCGCACCGCCTGCTTGACGAACTCGACACCGAACCCGCGGACTAAGGTGGGTCACGAGACAACACTCGCATGCCCGAAATAGCTCTTGTCGTCATCGTGGCCACCCCACCTCAATTGCGTTGGGAATGAGCATAGTCGAGGTGTCGCAATTGCGTGTCTCAAACCGAGTCGCAAAAAATGAGACAGGGAACGCGACCGATTTGCCTATGATCACCACATGCCGATACCGATCCGAAAATCTCTGGCGCTGTCTCTCATCAAAGACCGGTACGAATCCGTGGACGGGCTCGTGGTCGAGTGGGAACATCGCGACCAGCGCAATTCTTCAGGCAAGAGCAACGGCCGCCCGGACAGCCGCCACAAGGCCACTATCTATCGCTGGCTTGATCACGGTATCCCCTCGCGCGCCGATACCGTCTTCGGGTTTGCGTCACTCCTTGATGTTGATCCGGTCGCGCTCATGGACGTGGATGAAGAGTACGTCTATTCGCAGTTCGGCCGCGAACGACGCCTCTATCACCTACGAAGACCGACGAGCACGCATTTGGCGCCGCTCTGGAGCATCTACGAGGTCGACAGCGGCTGGCCGAACCAGGCACTTGCCAACGCCCATTACGGCCGCAACTGGTACACGCATGATTTCCACCACGACCCGACGGCAATCTCTGACGTTTACGCCGCCGTGCTGCTCACTACCGGAGATGCTGCAGCGCCGCGCGCATACCACTTTGCCTATCGTCGGTCCGGCGTTCCCGACCGCACCTGGCGTCCTTACGGCACTGTGGTCGCGCTCGAAGACGACATCATCCTGGTCTCCGAGAGCGGGCACTTCCAGCAAAAGCCGCGTAGCGGTGATCGCTTCTCGGTGGAGACATATTTTGGTCTAGGAGCGGCCGACTTCCGAATCGTCTCGCTCCATCCCTTCGACCTGGAACTTGAAGTGCCGTCCCACCAGACCGAGTGTGTTCGGTTCGTCGCGTAGTTCGCCGAAAGGAGGTTGAAGAAGATCAGGCTGGCCGGTACGCTTCCATCAATTCATTGCCTTTTTCTCCTTTGGTTCAATGAATGCAGAGCGCCGCGCATCATGTGGTAACTGTGCGCGGCGTTTTCTTTGACCGGATGAGATGCTCTCAACGGGGACCCAGCTTGGACCGCGAACAGAACTGCAGCGCAAGGTTCGGTATGCCCCAGTGCTGCGTGAACGCGCCGGAGCGGATCAGCGCATCGTAGGTCGCTTCCTTAAGGGCCCGGCTCGATGCCTTGGCCGTTGATCGCGAAATTGGGCTTGTCCGCTCGCATTCCAACGCGAAGAACCGATAGCGTTTCTCGCCTCCAGCTCGGTGCTCTACGCCGTAAAGAGCGTCCGGGATAAGGTGCGTTTCCATGCGGGTGCGGACAACCGGATGGTTGCGCTCCGGCAAAACAGTCACCGGGATCGATAGCGGATTCGGGGCACGCCGCGTCGAGGCCGGAGCACGAGCCAGGATTTCATCGACCGGGACGAATCGCTGGTTGGGTGTCTGCCTCGTCGCGAGTTCAACGGCCAAAAGGGTGTCGATGATCATCATCGTGTGCAGTATTTGCGGATTGTATGCGCGGGGCGACCGGCGCGAAAAGGTGACGGTACGCGGCGGCAATGCATCATGGCTATCAAGATAGGCCACGCCACTCTGACTGATTTCGTAGAGCATCGGCGTTGATCGGGCATCGAAATGCGGCGCCAACAGCGCAGGCCTATTGAGGTAGCCGGTTTCGTGGAACAGGTCGCCGAGCCGCTCCACAAAGCGCTTTTCTGACCTCGGCCGGATCAGCGCCAGCAAGTGGTCCTGGCGCAAATAGCGGTAGCGATAGAGCCAGCGCAGGATCACCGCATCGCGCGGCCCAAGCACCAGCCGCTTACCAAGAGGCGTGCGGGTAAAGCGGCAGCGGCGTCCAAGCGTGTCGCGTTTTGCGGCCGTGTCCATCTGTCCTTCGCCTCGACTGTCGCTCGTCTTCTTGTACGAGCCCCGAGACAAGCTTGGCGAAAGCGGAGCCGCGCGTCACCGTTTGCTATGGTTCGCAATGGCGCGGGACAATCAGCGGCGAAGCGCTATGGTCGAGGCAAAAAAATCACTGGCACTTAATGAAACCGAGGACGCAGCCGATGATGGCGCGGTCGTTGCGCCAGGTGATGCCACGGGCCGCAAAGCGAACTTTTTCAACCACCAGCTTTTCCGGCACTTCGCGCTCGTTCTCGCCGGTCGCGATATCAAGGAGCAGTTGGCCAAACGATCGCCCGTCACGCGGTGTTGAAACCCGGAGTTCGACATCAAGCAGCTTATTGGAGTTGCCGTTGAAGACCTGCAGCGATGGTGTCGTGAGCCAGGGAATGAGCCCGTTGCCAATCGTAAACTGATAGTCGGGATGGTTGCCGACGCCGGCACATATGACGCGGCGCAGCGGCCACGTTTCGTAGCGCGACCCGGATGCCTCGACGGCCATGTCGAGCATGCCCCGGGTGGCCCCCGATTGGTCAATCGCGCGGCGACACCGAGCAGTCTTGATTCGCGCTCTGAGTGATTCGCGGAGCTGCTTGCAGGTCTGAATCAGAACTTCAGGCGGACTGCCCTTGAGGTTGCACATTGCCAGGGCCGCGTCGGCCGATTCGGTCAAGGGCTCCGCTGATTTATAGGCTTTCCTGATCGTTTCGACCGCATCGTTGACGGCGCTGTCGCGATGGGTGCGGAGGGCATTATCAAATTCGATCTCCAAGCGCGTTTGTTGCAGCGGCGTGAAACGGTCCCGACTTGACGGCTTCAGCTTGAACCAGTTGTGCTGTCGTAGGCCCTGGAGCGTGGCCGGCGCTTTCAGCAACGGATCAGCCAGACGCGCGGCTTCCTGCTTGACGATGCGCCGCCCGTAACGCTCGGCCTTTCTGTCACATCGGTCGTGCATGGCTTCAACCGCGTCAGCGGGCGCTTGCCGCGCGACCGCGATAACGCGCGACAGGAAGAAGTCGCGGCAGGCTTGGGCGGCGTCAACGGGTGCCAGAGTGGCCAGTGTCTTGTCCTTGAAGAACCAGTCGATGTCGGCATCGTCGGTCAGTTCGGCGATGAGATTGGCCTTGGCTTCGGCTTCGCGTCTCTTTTGTTCGGCAGCTTGCGACCTTCTCTCTGCGTCATGGTCGGCTTGCGCCCGTTCGCGCTCCGCTTGATGACGCAGTGAACCGTCTTCGTCAGGCTCGCCCTTCTGAGCGGTCTTGTCCTTTTTCGGAGTGTCGCTGACGCCGGTTTCTGGAACCTCAGCGATATCATTTCCGCCCGGCAGCGACGGCGCAGGCAAAAGAGGCGCGGCAGCACGGTTGTCGTCGATGAAACAGAAGATGATCGTGCCGTTGCGAATGGACAGGCACGGCTGCCCTTCGTAGGCAACTTGCTTTGCCGCCGCGCCGATAAAGGTCAGCGGCTTGCCTTCTCCCCAGCGGGCTTCCATCAAGTCACGCGGTGGCCAACGATAGGCTATTTTGCAGTCCCGCGTTCCGTTGCAGGTTTTCTCGGCGGTGCATTTGTTGCGAAACAGCACCTCGCCGCCCCGAAGCGCCAGACAGACGCCCTGGCGCAATCGCGTGGCGTCTCCGGCCGCGCGGTTTCCGAGCAAGACACGCGTTTCCAACTCTTGCTGCAAATCCTTGCCGACCTGATCAATGGTGCGACCAAGTCTCTCGATGAAGGTTTCGGCTTGGGCAGGCCAGGCGATGGCCATGCTGAGCAGTAGGGATGCAATTAATCTCTTCACGATCGCCAGCCTAGCGAGAGCTTATGCACAGAAAACGGATGAATCCACCGTAGCAAGCGACGCGATCATCTTCAAAAGCAACTTGACCCATACATCGAACCCGGTCTCAATTCTCCTGTTCGGGACGAGGAAGCCGTACATGAAGATTTTGATGCGTCACGAGCAGACTCCGGGACTGTTTCGGTCCGTTCGCTTCAAGCTTTGGGGCAAGGTCGAACTTGAAGGTGATGAACAGGCGATCATCGATCGCTATGACTTCGACCAGGCGAAGTTGATCACCGAAGAAATCGAAGGGCTGATGAAATGGTCGGTCATCATCGGTGTGGTAACCGTCGTTCCTGCCTTCTTCGTCTGGGCGGGATTTTTCGGTCGCGCGATCGGCACGCCGACCGCCCTGGCGACGGGCGCGTTCGCCGGATGGCTGTTCTACGATCGGTTTCGCGAAACTGTCTACGTCAAGGATTTGCTCTACGGCCGACATTTCCGCTGCAAGTCGATCGTCGATATTTCGATACGCGAGGAACGCCTAAGGCAAATGGTCGCCTATCTTCGCGCCGTCATGGAAAGCGCCAAGCATTGGGGCGGCACGCAGACGACCGACGTGCCGCCGCTTGATCCGGAAACCTCGCGCCGGATCATGCTTAGAGGCTTCGCAAGAGGATGGTAGCGACCAAGCACCTCGGCGCTCGGCTCCACCGCTTCGTCTATGGGTTTTTCCGCCAGAGCGATCATACCGAAGTGGTGCATCTTCACGGCCGCATCGACCACCTGCTCCAGGCCAACGGGGTCAAGACGGAAGGTCAGTTGAACGACCTTTGCGCGCGTGTTGCCGGCGATGTTGGCAACGTCTTGCACCTTCCCGACGAGCGGCGAGACGAACTGCGCCACTTCACGGCGCAGCTCATCGCATATGAGGGGATGTTCCGGCTACCGGATGTAGATTTCGCCGAGACCAGGACGACCGCGCAATATTGGGAGTTGAAAGACGAACTCAATGCCCAGAAGGCGTTGCTGGAGCGGTTCCCGTCCGTCACGGACGCCATCACGCTATTGGTGCAGGGATGCTTCGGCGCGCTCTACGACAATCTCGGCAAGGTAGGCGCTGATGACGTCGGTAACGGGATCAACGTAGTGACGCCGCGGATCGATCGCATCGCCTCATTGGGCGAAGTCGTGGAGCGGATCGCGGTCGCCGCTCACGTTGAAGAAATTGAGCATCTCGGCCTGTTTCCCCGACTTCGCAAGCGCCTTGAGGCGAATTTCGTTGCCGCATCGGGCGGTGACCCGCGCGATATAGACGGCTTTTCCAGACCTCTCCGTATGCCCTCCAAGTTTGATGCCAAGACACCGGAGGATTTGGTCGTCACCTACCTGTCCGGAACGCCGCTGCTTGAATTGTTCGCCGGCGAGGAGATGTTCACCATCCCGCAATCGATCCGGTTCGAGCATCACCACATCATTGCCGGGTCGGGTCACGGCAAGACGCAAACATTGCAATACCTGATCGCCAAGGATCTTGATGCGGTCGCCTCCGGAGAGCGTTCGGTCATCGTCATCGACAGTCAGGGGGATTTGATCTCCAACATTGCTGGTCTGAAGGCGTTTGCTCCGGGTGAACCGCTGCATGATCGGGTCTGCATCGTCGACCCGACGGACATTGAGTGGCCGGTCTCGCTCAACCTGTTCGACGTCGGCCAAGCGCGGCTTCAATCCTATCCGCTCTTGGAGCGCGAGCGCCTGACCAATTCGATCCTGGAACTCTACGATTTCGTGCTGGGCACGCTTTTGTCCGCGGAGATGACGCAAAAGCAGAGCGTGATCTTTCGCTACGTCACGCGGCTGATGCTGCACATTCCCGACGCGACCATTCACACCCTGCGCGAACTGATGGAGAAAGGCAGCGAAATCCGCTTCGCCGAACACATTGCGCGCCTGGAAGGCACCGCCCGGCATTTCTTCGAAACCGAGTTTCCGTCAAAAGAATTCGCGCAGACGCGTCAGCAAGTGTTACGCAGATTGTGGGGCATTCTCGAAAACCAGACCTTCGAACGGATGTTCTCTCATCCGCGGTCGAAGCTCGATCTCTTCGCCGAAATGAACGCGGGCAAGGTCATCCTGATCAACACTGCGAAGGACCTGTTGAAGGAGAGCGGTACCGAAATTTTCGGGCGCTTCTTCATTGCCATGATCGCCCAAGCCGCCCAGGAACGTGCGACACTGCCGGAAAGCCAGCGCATGCCCACCATGGTCTATATCGACGAGGCCGCCGATTATTTCGATCGCAATGTCGGGATCATTCTGAGCCAGGCGCGTAAATTCAAGATCGGCATGGTGTTGGCGCACCAATATCTCGGTCAGCTGGACTCAAAGCTCCAGGATGCGTTCTCGGCCAACACCGCGATAAAGTTCGCCGGCGGCTTCACTGGCAAGGACGCGCGGGCCGCCGCCCAGATGCTCAATTGTGATCCGGCGCTGATCGAAGCCCAGCCGAAGGGCGCCTTTGCCGCTCATGTACGAGGCATGACGCGCGCCGCGATCCCGTTGCGATTTCCGCTCGGTGCCCTGGAGGAAATGCTCCGCATGACCTCTGATCAGCAGAACGCGCTTCGCGACCAGATGCGTGCGAACTATGCCGTCCATTACTCGGAATTGAGCCAGTACCAGAGCAAATCCGAGGACCGCGAGGACGCCAAAGCGCAAGGGCGAGACGACCGCAAAGACAAAGACGAAGAAGGTGAAGGGACTCTGTGGGAACAGTCTGAGGCAGCGACAAGTGCAAACCCAAAGACCAAGTCCAACAGGCCGCACCCTCCTGGTGATATCGAGAAACCGGACGACGAATCCGACTGGTAGCGTCGAGCTGTTGCGGCCACCAGTTCCCGCCGCAGAATTCTTTGCCTCTTTGTGATTCCTGCCGAAATTCGGAGTTCCGCATGCGCTACAATGAGCCGGTTTGAGCAGATATGTCCAGCTGGCAAGCCACACGCTGCGAGTGGATACCGTATCCCCCTGCATATCCCCATCGCAGACTGGTAAAAAAGAAAGAGAACCGGCGTTGCCACCGGTTCTCTTCGCTCTCACAAAAGGAGAGTCAGTGCTGTTGACCACGAGCGTCGATGCGTTCCTGAAGCCACTCTAGCACTTCTGCCTCGACCCATCCGACCCGGTTGTTGCCCAGCCGTACCCGCTTGGGGAATTGGCCCGCCACTTCCAGGCGCGCTATGTGTTGGGGAGAGTACAGGACCAGCTCCTTCACCTGCCGCTTGCTCAACAATCTCATCACGATACTCCTCATGTTGAGGAGCATCGCGATGCCCCGGGGTTGATACCCTAGGGTTCAAGAATTGTATTGAATTCTTGATGGATAACAACTCCGCGAGCGGAAGCATTTCATTCCGGTGGATCAAGGACAGCTTTGCGCTCCCAAGCACGAACCCGCTTCGCGGGAGGGCGCCTTTGCCTGAGATGGCGTAATAATCATAGCCTTTGAGCGGTTAGCTGCGGGCGAGCCGCCCATGGAGTTCCCTTCAACGAGAGGAACTCGCCATGGCTACCCCGTCGACCGATGCACCTATCTCGTCGCTTCGCCAGCGCATGCAGCACGACATGCTCATGCGGGGCCTCGGCTCCCACACGCGGCAGGACTACGTTCGTCATGTCCGGTACTTTGCCGCGTTCCTCGGGCGCTCGCCTGATACCGCGACGCCGGACGATATCCGCCGCTTCCAGCTTGATCAGCATGAGAAGGGTGTTGGACCTGCGACCATCAACGGCGCTGTCTCGGCGCTTCGGTTCCTGTTTCTGGTGACACTGCAGCGCCGGGATCTGTCGCGCGCCCTGGTGATTACCCGCTATCACCGCAAGCTGCCGGATGTGCTCAGCGTGGAGGAAGCGGGGCGACTGCTAGAAGCCGCACCGGGCCTCAAGTACAAGGCCGCCCTCGGTGTTGCTTACGGCGCAGGGCTGCGCGTGTCCGAGGTCGCGCACCTCAAGGTCGATGATGTCGACTCGACGCGCATGCTCCTCCGTGTCGAGCAGGGCAAGGGCCGCAAGGATCGCAACGCGGTGCTCTCGCCACAGCTCTTGGAACTGCTTCGGCTAGCCGAAGCCACCTCAATCGCCGTCGAGATCGTCAAGCGCAAGCCCGACCAGATCGGCTTCACGGTCCAGCAGAGGCGGTGGGTAGTCGAGCGCTTCTTCGCCTGGTTCAGCCGCAACCGCAGGCTATGGAAGGATGCAGAGGCCACTATCGAATCCGCCACCGCATTCCTCTACGCTGCAGCCGTCATGATCCTCGTCAGGCGCTTCGCACGAAACTCATGAGCGGTTTCGGCACGGACTCTAAGCGTAATCGGCGACTTGAAATAGCAAAGATGTGTCTGATTCCTCGGCTAGCTCAAGCTCATATGGTCCTGCAGAACCCTGCTCCATCCTGCCGACCCAGAATCCCTCGAGCCCTAGAATGACATAAACCATCGGAGCGCGGCGCTTGTTGGCTTGGCTTTGCCAGGTTTGGATATCGACCAGAGATGGTTTTGGAGAGACCTCAGGATGTGAGTGCCATTCGCCGATCCAGTCCACTTTGAATCCAGAAACGAGCCATTTTCGAACTGCGGCGATTTGATGGATACGATCGAATCTGAGGAACCAGATTCGCGAACTGCGATCACGCAGGCCGGGAAGTGTCGCCGCGGTCACGTGAAGATACTTTCCTCGACGCAAACCCAATAGTATCCCGCCTACTTCATGCTTTGCCCCCTCGTTCCTTGCACATGAAATAATCGCCGCCCACGCGCTCTTGTCAACGAGCACCTGTCCCAGCTCCGCAAGCGGGACACTGTTCGTGTGGCTTTGGTGATTTTTCATTCAGTTTTCTGGCTTCTTCTAGATCAAGTGCAATGGTTCGTAGTCGAGCGCCTGGTTTGCCATCAAAGAAATCCAATATCGCCTGCAGGCCAAGCCCCGCCGCCATCGCTGGTGCGGCAACGGAGAACGGTAGGTATGGGCCATCCCCACATGACGTAGCAGCTATACGTCCCACATCTTTCACGTCCTTGCGGGGATCGTTCAGCCACGGCTTGCCAAGATCGGGACGAAGGCATCGGTAACAAGCGAACCCGTCACCCACGTTGAGAAAAGATTGGGCCGCAATTCCGTTCCCAAACAACCAAGTGTGCAAGAGAAACGCAGACTGTCCAAGTGACCGAGCTTCCAGCGCCCTTTGGTTCAAATAGTCGCTTACCGCTTCGACACCTGTAGCATCTACGACTAGATCGCATCCGCGCAATCGGTTCCACACGTCCTTTACGTCAATTGCCAGTGCTTTGATCCGCACGTCCGGATGAAAACGGGATAGTTCAGTAGCAAGCGCCTCTGCCTTCGACTCACCGATATCGGCGAAGTTAAGCAAGTGTCGACCGAGATTGCCGGCTGCAAGTAACTCGCGGTCCACCAGAAACAGGCGAGCGTCGTTTCCGGCCCCTGATTGGACAAGATACCGAGCTAGATGGCTTCCTATTGTTCCACAGCCAACAACCGCGATAGATTTGCCTTTTAGCGACGTGGCCATGCCATTCAGGTTGCGGGAAGTGATATCGTCCAAGCTTGCCTCGCTACCGTGATACCTGATCAGCCCAATATTGGTTTCACGCTTCCTGATTTCGCCGCGCAGAAATTCCCGCCTTGCGCCACGCTTTGCCAACAGCTTGAGGTCAGTAGGGAGTTCGATTTGGCAACCAACCCAACCGTTGCGCGCCGCGATAAACAGCACCTGTCCGTCAGACAACGCGTTGCCGATTTCTCCGAAGCTCGGAACACTAAATCCGGACTGTTCCTCATACCATTCTCGAAGCTGACCAAGCGTTTTTGGTACCAGAATATTAGTTCCAGCGCCTATATCCGTCGACGCGTGTACGGTGATAGCTGAACGTCCTGTTTGAAATCCGGCCGGGATATGCTGCTTGTCGTTGACCAAAAGCAGTTGTGTCGACGAATTCAAGCTATTTGGAACCGCTAGTCTGGCAGTTCTAGCGGTTGTGCTACGGCCAAACATGACCAGGACGTTGCTTCCGCCCCAATATGACGGGTACTCGGTTGCGACTTCCAAAAGCGCGCCGCCGGCGAGCGATTTTGCAATCGTTGCTTCGGCCTCTCTCAACACACGCAATATTGAAGCGCCGGGTCGGAACCGGTCCAATCGCAGTAGGGAGCGGTCAGCGTAGCAGAGGCCTGTGCCTTCCTCCAGGTGTGCAATAATCGGAAGGCTGACTGACGAGCGGTCAACGAATCGGATTTTGGGCAGTTCTACAAATTCCAGGTCAGGAATGTCGATCTCAACCTCGGCGGTCGTATGCCCAATTCGCAACGAACCACGGTATCGGTCGGGATTTGGCCCGACATGCCGGAAACCGCGTTTTCTTAGGGTAGCGTCGACTTCCCACCGCGCCGTCTGCTCCGCTATCAAGCTGATACCGAAGATCCTACGCGAGGCATCGGCACGGTTTCAGCTTTAGTCTCCAATACCGCTGCGGTCTGCGCTGCGGCGGCAATCACCACCGCTTCAGGCGCATTTGGGATACGATCACTCAACGCCCGCCTGAGTTTCTGGATGACTACGTCCGAATGGAACGTGTCATAAAGAGCCGCTTTAACATCGTCACGAAACGACTCAGCCGCTTTGGCAAGTTCTTCGCGCCACTCTGGTGACCATTCATCGTCACATGCACGCTCGCCTTCACGCCAAGAAATACTCCCCCTCCTTATCCGCTCGGGAAGGTGCTCGGCAACAGCCAGAAGCAACAAATCATCCCGATCCTCGGACGGGCGCTCGCCAAGCGCGGCTAGTGCTTCCACACAAAGCACCATCAGTGCCAGTGAAGAGAAGGCAGCATCATCCCATTTATCGTCACGCCAAGCCTTGGCGTAGCGGCTCAGCCGACGCAGGACCTTTCCATATCTCGTTACATTGGCGATGAACCAATCGTGGATGGCCTTCGGGTCTGACGGGCGCCAGTCTTCCTCACGATCAGCGAGGAGAATCTGCCCTGAACCGAGCCGCACGGATTTCGCGATGGTGTCCAGAGTATCGTTAAGATTGGCCGATTTGCCAAACGTTGTTTCGGTCTGTCGCTCAAACATTTCGGCTAGACGGCGGAAGCTTGTGTCATCGACCGCAAACAGTGGTAGGTCAATGTGCGCGCCTTTTCCGACCAGTGTAATGCGAATGCAGGTGTTTTTTCGCTTGAACTTCCAGCCCTCGCGGGTCACTAGCGGTTCAAGTGCCCTTTGCATAATTTCAAACAGGCCTTCCGATGAGAACACCGGCCGGCCATCTACAAATGGCATGGGAACATAGATGCCGTCGTCCAAGTCGATTTCTTGAGCCCAACGCCGAGCGGGCCTAATGAGTGTTCCATAAGCAAACGAGCCCTGCGTCAAAAACCGGACGTCAAGCTCGCGAAGTGATTCAGCCTTGTTGATGAATTGGTAATCCCGTTTCTCAAAAAGCTTGCCGCGAACATCCGCGTCGGAGACGTAATTGCGCAATGCGCCGAACGCACCCCGCAGTTGCGCCCGAATTTTAGTTCTAGCTTCTCGCAAAAGCTTGTCTTCGGTGCTCTGAGACCGAACTTTGGAGCGCCGGTGGCTGGAGTTTTCCGGCTTTCTTCACGGTGACGGGCTGGCTTCGCCACCGGGATTTTGTAATGCGATCGGGACGTTGTATCCGATCGCCGAGTGAGGCCGAACCTCATTGT
>JBDWRU010000002.1:0-44693 GCA_039985875.1 Erythrobacter sp.
GTCCCAGTGTGGCTGATCATCCTCTCAGACCAGCTATAGATCGTCGACTTGGTAGGCCATTACCCCACCAACTATCTAATCTAACGCGGGCCCATCTAAAGGCGATAAATCTTTGGTCCGAAGACATTATCCGGTATTAGCTCAAATTTCTCTGAGTTATTCCGAACCTAAAGGCAGGTTCCCACGCGTTACGCACCCGTGCGCCACTAACCCCGAAGGGTTCGTTCGACTTGCATGTGTTAGGCATGCCGCCAGCGTTCGTTCTGAGCCAGGATCAAACTCTCAAGTTTGTGTCATACACCAAGCCGGCACGGTAAACCGCAAACCGGCAAGGCATAAGCTTCAAGGAGCCGATACCTGCACTGTCAAACGTAATGGATACGAATGAACATGCATCATCGTTCACCACCTGTGGAGGTGATGAGGATGTGGCAATCGGCTTAAAATTAACCGGTACTCGGAGCCTTGAGGTCCCCGAACCGGGCGCCGTCGCCCACATGTCCCTTCATCATATACTAACAATGTCAAAGAGCCATCCAACATGAAAAGCGGACAGCGAAGGCTACCCCGATTTACACCGGGGGACCGGCTATCCGTTTGTGTTGGCGACCAACTCAATGAAGTGGTTTGAAACCGTCTTCGCCGCGTCGGTGAGGGGTCATATATGGAGGGTGTTAGATTCGGTCAACGGCTAATTGCAATTTTATTTCAAATAACATGAAAGATGGCAGTTTTCCGGGCTTTTTGGGGCCCAAAACCCCCCTCGCCCTAGCTTCATACCTCCATAACGCCACCTGACGTTAACTGTTCAAACCGCTCAACCGATGTGATTCAATGGTATTTCCCCCTGAGATGAGCGTAGATTCTTCATAATTTGGGCCTATTGGCGGCTGCATGGATGGCCAGAAGCCAGAAACCGGGTCGAAGTCGGTCGCGACACAGGCACAAGACAGCGATTCTGCTGGCTTCGCTTCGCGCGTGCGGTCAGCTGTCGTGTGGCGGTGGGGTACGCAGGTTGCGGCCCAGATGATTACTTGGACGGTCACGATCATGGTTGTGCGGCTGTTGGAGCCCACAGATTACGGTCTGTTCGCAATGAGCCAGGTTGTGGTGACGGCGCTCGCGTTCCTTAATGGACAGAGTTTTGCGACGTCATTGGTACAAACCGAACGGATTGATGACCGCCGCGTGGGCCAGGTATTTGGACTCTTGTTGATGTTCAACTTCACCCTGGCGGCGGTGCAATTCACCTTCGCGCCATATGCAGCCGCCTATTTTGATGAGCCGCTGGTCGCAGACATGCTGCGCATTCAAGCAGTGATCTTTCTCACCGTCCCCTTCTCTGCCCTTCCGACCGAATTGCTCGCGCGCAAGCTTGAGTTTCGCAAACAGGGCCAGGTTAATATGGCCGCTGCAGTCATCGGCGCTGCCGTCGCGCTTTCACTAGCATGGTTCGACTATGGTGTTTGGGCTCTGGTTTACGCTCCGATAGCTATGTTCGCATCACGCGCGATCGGCCTGTCGATTGCAGCGAAACTCAGGATCAAGCCGATCTTTGACCCTCGCGGCGCATGGGACCTAGTAACTTTCGGCGGTACACTGACACTGTGTCAGCTGTTCTGGATCATCCAAAGCCAAACGGACATCGTGATCGCGGGCCGTTTGCTTTCCACCTATGATCTGGGCCTGTACTCCGAAGCCCTGTTCCTGACCCTTATTGTAACCGGGCGCTTTATACCGCCGATCAACGAAGTCGCGCTCGCCGCCTATTCGGAGTTGCATCGGGCAGGAAAGTCGCTTGCCCCCTATTACCTCAAGACCGCGCGCCTCGTGATGATGGTTGCCGCGCCGATCTATATTGGCCTCGCATTGACCAGCGAGGCAGCGATCCTGACACTGTTCGGCGAGAAGTGGGCAGGGATGATTCCGATTGTCGGTGGCCTCGCCTTAGTCATGCCTGCATTCGCACTGCAGTTGATTAATGCGCCAGCGACCAATGCGATGGGCCGACCTCGTGTCTATCTTTCCACCGCAATCTGCGGTGCTCTTATTATGCCGACCGCATTCTGGTGGGGAGCTAATGGCGGGTTTGGCGATGAAAGCGGAGCAATGGGTCTGGTCCATGCTTGGTGGCTTGCTGCCCCAACATTGTGTTGCGTCACATTGCTGATGACACTCCCGCGCATTGGCGTAACCCCGCTGGCGCTCGGACGCGAACTGGCACCGATCGCGCTTGCCTGTGCAGCGATGGCAGCCAGCGTTCTTTCGGTGCAAACCTACGCGCCGATTGGCACGCCTTGGCTCGACCTTCTGTGGAATGGAGCGGTGGGCGCTCTCGTCTATGTCGCGACGTTCTGGTTCGGCTTCCGCCCGCTCGTTGAGGAAACTTGGGCAATATTGCGCAAACCGAGCACAACTTCGCCGCCCGCCCCGCATCCAGCTTGATCAACGTGACCCACGCGATTTGAGCGTGAGCGCTGCGTCTGTTACAACCGGTATGGATGCAGCGGCATAAACCGCCTGCGCGAAATTGGAGCGGATGCCACCACCATGTCTGAACTTTGGGCCATTCCCGCTTTCCTGCTTACATTTACAGCAAACATGGGGGAGCCGCCCGCAGCGGTCGACGAGCAAGCCATCGCCCCGAACCTCACCGATCCGGCGACGGAAATTCTGGACTTGGAGGAAGAAGCAAACGACCGGATGACGGTACCGGTGATGATCGACAACAACGGTCCGTTCGACTTCATGATCGACACTGGCAGTCAGGCGACCGCTGTGACGGATCGCATCAATGCAAGCCTTGCTTTGCCATCGCTAGGCACAGCCACTGTGATCGGCATGGCCAGCCGGCGTTTGGTCAGTATGGTCGAAGTCGACACGCTCACCATGGGCAAGCACGAAATTTACGATCTGGAATCGCCTGTACTCAATCGCGCGAATGTGGGCGCGGACGGCATCATCGGCCTAGATACTTTGCAGGATTTCCGTGTCCTGATTGACTTCCGCGACGACACGATTGCGGTTGAAGACACTCTGGCAGCGAAGAACCGCAGGGGATTTGAAATTGTGGTCCGGGCGCGCGAAAAGCACGGACAGCTGCTGGTCACTGACGCCTATGTCGAAGGTGTGCGAACCGTGGTCATCGTCGATACCGGCGCACAGGCTAGCCTTGCGAACGAAGCACTGCGCGAGAAGATTCGCACCAAACGCGCGCAAGAAGTAACCACAACCGATGTGAATGGCGTGTCGATGGTGGGCAAGCTGTCATTTGTTCGTTCGCTTTCCTTCGGGGGACTGACATTGACCGACGTCCCCCTGGCATTTGCAGACGCGCCGGCATTCGAAGCGCTAGGTCTCAAGGACAAGCCAGCCCTTTCGTTGGGTATGCAGCACCTGAGGCTCTTCGACAGGGTCGCGATCGACTTTACCAGTCAACGCATTCTATTCGATGTCCCGCGTGATGTCGCCCGAGCGATGCGCCGCGCCAAACAGCAGCGCTCCTTCGGCTATTAGGAAACCTTTCGCGCCCGCCTGCTTGCGCCTGATCGGCCGTGCCACCACATGACCAAGCGTCATGGGCGCTGATCAATCGAAACCTAAAAAGCAAACCACTGTGCCAGAGGCAGAGGGTTGGCACACCATAAAGCGGTTCCTGCCTTATCTTTGGCCGAAGGATAATACTTCGCTGCGGGTACGGATTGCCGTCGCCATGCTTCTGGTTCTGGCGGCGAAAGCCGTCATTCTCTCGCTTCCTTTTGCCTATCGCGGAGCCGCCGATGCGATGACAGGGCCGGTCGGCGACGGCGCCAGCGTCGCGCTCGCGCTAGTCGCAGCCTACGGTCTTGGCCGCTTTACGTCGGTCATGTTCGACAATTTGCGCAATATGGCATTTGAGCGGGTGGGGCAGGATGCAACGCTCCATTTGGCCCAGGACGTTTTTCACCGCTTGCACCGCCTTTCGCTGCGCTTTCATCTCAACCGGCGCACGGGCGAAGTAACAAAGATCATCGAACGTGGAACAAAGAGCATCGATTCCATGCTCTATTTCCTGCTGTTCAACATCGCTCCGACGGCGATAGAACTGATCGCAGTGGGTGTCATTTTCTACATCAATTTCGGGTGGGAACTTGTCGCAGCGACCGCCCTCACCGTTGTCACCTATGTAATGGTCACGCGGTGGATCACCGAATGGCGGACAAAATTGCGGCGCGAGATGAACGATCTTGATGGCCAAGCGCTGCACCGCGCGGTGGATTCGCTCCTCAACTTTGAAACGGTCAAATATTTCGGCGCGGAGATGCGCGAAGAAGCGCGCTACTCAAACGCTGCGCGTGCATATGCGAATGCGGCGGTTAAGTCTGAGAACTCGCTTGCATTGCTCAACATGACACAAGCCGGGATCACCAATGCGTTGATGGCCGGCGCGATGGCCTACACCGTATGGGGCTGGAGCGAAGGCAAATTGACGGTGGGCGATCTCGTGTTCGTCAACACTTACCTTTTGCAACTTTTCCGCCCGCTGGATCTGCTTGGCTGGGTTTATCGCACCATCCGACAAGGTCTTGTCGATATGGCGGAGATGTTCAGGCTGATGGACGCCGAGGTCGAAGTGCAAGACCCGCCAGGTGCTCCCGCTTTGGTGATAGAGGAACCCTCGCTCCGCTTTGACAATGTGACCTTCGGTTACGAGGCCGACCGCACTATCCTCAAAGGGCTCAGTTTTGATGTGCGCGCTGGAGAAACACTGGCGATTGTTGGGCCTTCAGGAGCTGGCAAAAGCACGATCGGGCGGCTGCTGTTTCGCTTTTATGATCCACAAGGCGGGCGCATATTGATCGACGGACAGGACATTGCGCAGACCCAGCAGGAAAGCGTGCGCGACGCCATCGGGATTGTCCCGCAGGACAGCGTTTTGTTCAACGACACGCTGGAATACAATATCGCTTACGGAGCCGAAGGCGCGGACAATGTCGTGGTGGAACAGGCCGCGCGCGATGCAGCCTTGATGCCACTTATCGAACGGCTGCCAGAACGGTTTGAGACCATGGTTGGTGAACGCGGCTTGAAGCTATCGGGCGGCGAGAAACAGCGGGTCGCAATTGCGCGCACACTCGTCAAAAATCCGCCAATTCTGTTGCTTGACGAAGCCACCAGCGCTCTCGACACTAGGACAGAGCAGGAAATTCTCCGCACCCTCAAACGCATCGCCAAGGGGCGCACCACAATCGCGATTGCTCACCGGCTTTCGACCATCGCCGATGCCGACCGCATTGTGGTTCTCGATCAAGGCCAACTTGCCGAAAGCGGTACACATGCCGAACTGCTCGCGGCAAAGGGCCTCTACGCGAGTATGTGGACGCAACAAGCCTCAGAGCGAGAGGAAACGAAAGATGCGCAAGCAGCTCAATAAGCCCTATTCCGCTGAGTCGCTCGCCACTTTCTCATCATCTTTGCGCAAAACCGCTGTTGCGAGATCAAGCTCAGCTGCAGGGATCACTTCGATGTTGTCGCGCGTCTCCGAAAGCTCATCAAGGAATGCCTTAGCATTGCCGACAATGACCAAGGTCGCCTTAGCCGGATCGACATAGTCGCGCGCCGCCTTGCTCGCGGTTTCAGCATCAACATCACGCAAGCGCTCGGCAAATTTGGTGGCTTCATCCGGCGTCAGGCCTTGTTGCAGCAAGGTCGCGACCACCTGGTTATAACCTGCGCTGGTCTCCAATGTCCTAGCGCGGCTGCCCGAAAGAAAAAGCCGACGCTTCTCTAGCAGATCTTCGCTCAAAGGCTCGCTTCCCAGCCGCTCAAACTCGTCGAGAAACAGCTTTGCAACCTCGGCCGCGCTTTCATTCTTTGTCTGCGCGCTGGCAGTTAGAATGGAATCATCCGCCCGATCTGCAAAGCCGGAATACGCACCATAGCTGAGCGAGCGCTTCGTACGCACTTCCTCAAACAACCGTCCACTTGACCCGCCACCCAGCACGCTGTTTGCCAGTTCAAGCGGGAAGAAATCGGCATCTTTGCGAGATGGTGCACGCACGGCGGCAATAACCGAGGCCTGACCAGCGTTCGGCATATCTACAACGATGGTGCGCACCGGTTGCACCTGACCAGCTGCTTCTTCTGGCAAGTATCCAGTCCGCATCGGCGATTGCCAATCGCCAAACATGCTTTCCGCTTGGGCAATCGCCGCCTCCGGCGTCATCCCGCCGCTCACAACGATCTGCATCCTCGCCGGGTGGAAATAGCGTTGGCGATGCAGCAACAAATCATCGCGCGTAATCGCCGTTAGGCTTTCATCTGTACCATCCGGCTGCGCACCATAAGGCGCTGACCCATACATGGCTGTGCGCACGACATAGCGGGCCAGTGAACCGGGCTCTTTCATTGAAACCGATAGACCATCAAGCGCGCGTTTGCGTTCGCGATCGAACACGTCGGTAGGATAGATCGCGCCTTTGATCAGCTTCGCCGCAAGGTCGCCTGCTTGCGACAGGTTGGCCACTGGCGCGCTCAGGCTAAAGGTTACGCCATCACTTCCGGCGCCACCGCCAAAGCCCGCGCCTAAGCTTTCAAACGCAGCCGCGATTTCGGCCTCATTCATGCCATGAATGCCCTTGTCGGCAAGCCCAGCAGCCATTTGTGCGATCCCGGCCTTTTCGCGCGGATCGGTCTTGCTCCCGCCGGGGAACAACATCGACATGGTCGCTATTGGAACATTGCCAGTTTGCACTGCGACCACTTTGACCCCGTTCGACAAAGTGCCCTCGACAATCTGAGGCGCGACAACTTGCGGCGCTTCGCTGGGTCCGGGAGGGGCCATGCGCTCTGCTTCTGGTAAAACCTTGCGGATTTCACCTGTCGCGGGAGGCAGTGTGCGGAACGCAGGCATCGGAGTCGGGTTAGCGTAGGTTGAAGGATCGTCTTCACCAGCAGTGTAAGTGTAAGACACGCGCTTTTGCGGATCGAGGTACGTCGCCGCCACCCGCATGACATCCTCTGCGGTTACATCTGCGACCGCTGCCAGCCGCTTGTCAGCAAAGCCGGGATCACCAGAGGATACGAGCGCCTCACCCAGTTCGAACGCCCGGCCCCGCGCGGTTTCGCGGCGGCGCAAGGTTGATGAAATAAGCTCTGACTTGGCTTCGGCGAGTTCCGCGTCAGTCACTTTCGTGCTGCGTATCTTTTCAAGCTCAGCATCCAGCGTCCCACTCACTTCTTCAAGCATGCCAGCCGTTGGCGAGACCACTGCAAAAACGGAAATTGACCCCGCCTCGCGGAACATTGAGGCACCGGCCGATGCATCGACGGCCTTACCGGTGCGCACCAAAGCAGCATCCAAGCGGCTGTTGGCTCCGCGCGACAGGATCGCGCTCATCACTTGCAATGCAGCAGCGTCAGGGTGCGTGGTAGGCGGCGCTTTCCAAACGCTTCCCGTAACCGGCAGCGGCACATTGGGTGCAGTCGCGTTGACTATGCGCGGGCCAGTGGCCTCCGGTTCGCGGGTCGTGATTTCAAGGCTGATTGGATTTTTGCGCCGAGGGATATCGCCGAAATACTCGCTAACAAGCGATTTGAGCCGGTCCATCTCAAAATTGCCCGCAACGATCAGAGTCGCCGTGTCTGGCCCATAATAGGCTTCGTAAAATGCGCGCGCATCGTCCAGCGTCGCATTGTCGAGATCCTCAATACTGCCAATGCCGGGGCGGCGATGAGGCATCACATCGTAAGCGTTTTCGGGGATCACAAAACGCTGCAAGCGGCCATAAGGCGGTGCGAGGACGCGCTGGCGCAGTTCCTCTTTCACAACGCCGCGCTCGGTTTCAAACACCTCCTTATCGACGACAACCTTCGCCATGCGCTCGCGGTGCGTCCACAGCATGGTTTCCAGATAGGCCGCCGGGACTTGCTCAAAGTAATTGGTGCGGTCGATCCAGTTGGATGCGTTGCGCGTACCGCCAATATCCGCGGTCAGCCCATAAATCATATTGTAGGGCATATTTTCGGTCTTGCGGCTGAGGATATGCTCGAACAGATGCGAAAATCCACTGCGGCCTTCGGGGTCGAGTTTTGAGCCGATATCGTACCACAATGAGGTGGTCACTGTGCTCGTAGTGTCATCCTGAAGCGCGATCACGGTCAGCCCGTTTTCAAGCTCCCACAAAGTGTATTCAATGGCGGGGGCACTCAGCTTGGGCGCGGCGCTTTCGCTTGGCGCAGCGTGATTGTCGGCCAACGCAGGCGCGCCCATCGCAAGGGTGGTGGCAGCGGCGCTCGCCAGAAAGCTCTGGCGCATCCAGTTGGTGATCATGTTGTCAGTCCCCGTTCGATCAACTTAGGGGGACAGTAAAGCGCGGTCAGAGCCAAGGCTCAAGCGAAGATCGCACTGCTAGACTGCGAAACGCGAAGATTTATCGACCAGCGGCTTCTTCGGATAGGCAATTGAGGATCACAAGCGCATCATCGCGGCGGCCCCAAGGCACAAATAAGTGATCGTGATGAAAGGCGGCGATGACGTTGCAGGGGATGCCTTCTGCTGCGAGTCCAGTTGCGACGGCTGCGGTCAGCCCTACGTCATCGAGTGCGGACTGCACTCGCAAAGTGATTCGCGCATAAAGGTCGTCGGTCGTTTCAGGTGAGAGCGTTTCGATCACAAAAGTCGCGGCTTCGTCCTCACGAATGACGGCGAAGGGATTGCGCAGCCATTCGGCCTGCGCATCCTCAAGCGGCAGCGCAAGAAAGCGATAGGGGAATTCGGAAAGCTTGGGCTCCATACCGCGCAGCATTGCTTGCAAATCGCGTACAAAGCTCGGCTGCATTACAGAATGTATTTCGACAGGTCAGAATCGCCCGCAAGCTCTGTCAGCCGCTCACGGACATAGGCCGCGTCGATTGTGACCGTCTCTCCGGCGTGATCTTCGGCTTCAAAACTGATCTCTTCCAGCAGTTTCTCCATTACCGTTTGTAGTCGCCGAGCACCGATATTTTCGATGCTGTCGTTCACTTGCGCCGCGATCTTGGCGACTTCCGCCACGGCGTCTTCGGTGATGTCGAGGGTCACGTCCTCTGTGCCAATCAAGGCGCGATATTGCTCAACCAAGTTCGCGCGGGTTTCGGAAAGGATCCGCACAAAGTCCGCCTCGGTTAGCGCGCGCAGCTCGACCCGGATCGGCAAACGTCCCTGCAATTCGGGCAGCATGTCAGATGGCTTGGCCACATGAAACGCGCCCGATGCTATGAACAACACGTGGTCCGTTTTCATCGGGCCATGCTTGGTCGAGACCGTAGTCCCTTCGATCAGAGGCAAAAGGTCGCGCTGTACCCCTTCACGGCTGACAGATCCTCCGCGCACATCGGATACGGCAATCTTGTCGATCTCATCGAGAAAGACGATGCCATTGGTTTCCGCATTTTCGAGCGCAACACGGGCGACATCATCCTGATCGAGCCGCTTTTCCGCTTCTTCATCAACCAACTTGTCCCATGCTTCGGGCACACGCAGCTTTCGTTTCTTGGTTGGGGTCTTGCCAAAGGCTTTGCCCATCATATCGGACAGATCGATCATCCCGACATTGCCGCCCATATTGCCCATATCGAAAGGCATAGCTGGCGCTTCGGTGACTTCGATTTCGACCTCGACTTCGTTCATCGCGTTTTGGACGACGCGTTGGCGAAAACTCTCGCGCGTCGCTTCTGAAGCGCTGTCCCCGACAAGTGCGTTAAGCAAGCGCTCCATCGCCGCTTCGCTTGCGGCTTCGCGCACGGCCTCACGGCGGCGTTCTTTCTCCAGCCGAATAGCCTCTTCGACAAGGTCGCGAGCAATCTGTTCAACGTCGCGGCCGACATAGCCGACTTCGGTGAACTTGGTGGCCTCCACTTTGACGAAGGGCGCCTCGGCCAGCTTCGCCAGACGTCGGCTGATCTCGGTCTTGCCGCAACCGGTGGGGCCGATCATCAAGATGTTCTTAGGCGTCACTTCATCGCGCAAATCCGCGCCAAGGCGTTGCCGCCGCCAACGATTGCGCAGCGCCACCGCGACAGCGCGCTTGGCGTCCTTCTGTCCGATAATGTGGTCATCGAGCGCGCCGACAATGGCTTTGGGTGTGAAGTTGTCCATGCGTGTCTTTTCTAGTTTCTGGGTTGCCGTCCATGTGGCGTGCCCGCCCAGAGGTTCAAGGCCTTAGTCATGGGTTGCTCAATCCAAGAATAGAAATACCAGCTTACCGCGAACGTGACGATGCATGCGGTTACAAGGTAGTCCCACGGACCAGGATCAAAGCCGGGCAAGCGGCGGTAAAACCAATTCCAGCTCCACGCGATCGGCACATGGAGTAGATAGAACGCATAGCTCATATTGCCGAGCGCTGTGATCAGCCGTGGCGCAGGCCAAGTGAGCGGCCCCGATAGTAGCGCAAAACTGAGCAAAGAAGCGGGAATGCCGCAATAGGCGGTATAGGTTGCACTGATGCCGAGCGGATCTGCGAAGTGTATGAGCACAAGCAGTGCCGGGATCGCCGCAAGTCCCGCCGACCAGCGCAGCCAAGTAGGAGCCACCCTGCCCTTCTCTCGCCACGCGGCAAGCGCGATGCCAACCACGAAAATCACCACAATGGTGCGGGTCAGCGTAAAGATCATCGCGTTGGCCGGAGGAACGACAACGCCCAGGATTGCCAGCGCCAAAAGCGCTGCGCTCACCAACCATAAAGCGCGCGCCCTTGGCAGGATCAGGCACAGTCCAAACAGCGCATAGAACGCCATCTCGTAGAAGAGTGTCCAGCCAGGCCACAGGAAAGGAACCGGTTTTAGCACTCCATTTTCGGGCCAGTAAGGAACAAGAAACGCCGATAGTGCGAGATCACCTAGATCAACATCACGTCCGAGAAGCACGACAAAGACCAGCACCAAAAGCGCAGTCGCAATCCAGTAAGCCGGCATAATACGGACAATCCGCCTGAGCCAGAAGGTTATGGCCCCACGCGGCGCGCCGAACAGGTCGCGCGACGAGACCACCATCACATAGCCAGAGACCACGAAAAACAGCGCAACAGCCGCTTCGCCCACGAAAGGGTGCGCGCGAGACAAGCCCAGCCCTGTTTCGATATTGTCCGCAAAGCCCCATGCAAGATGCGCGAAAGCTACCCAGCCCGCAGCCAAAGCGCGCATCGCTTGGATAGCGACGATCTTCCCGTCTTGCGTTTGGCTAATTCGGTTTAGTCGATCTTGGGATTGAGCGTCCATCGCATCCCCCGGCATGCGGCCTGAGTGAGCCTCCTAGGCAAGCTGTTCTCTGCGTGCAAATTCCCGCGGCAGTCGCGCGGGAAAAATTCAGAATGCACGCACCCTTAAGCACTTTACGAGGATTTATTTGTCAGCGTGCCAGCGGGCAGCTATCGCTCAAAAAAACAGACTAAACAGGGGTACAAACTATGTTGCGCATCGCCATTCTTCTCGCCGGATCAGCCGCGCTCACTGGGTGCGGTGCAGGCTTTGAAGACAAATTGGCTGGCACTTGGGATTGCGGAACCGAACAGGAAGCGCCGAACAGCAAGTTCACTGTGCAACTGAGCTACAAAGCAAGCGGCGAGATAGATGGCACCATGGTCTATGAAGAAACCCAAGGCGAAGACACGATGAGTGTTCGCGGCGGGTTAGACGGCACTTGGGACTATGACGGCGAAACGCTGACCCACAAAATGACCGAAGAATTTGAAGAGCTTAAGGTCAATGACGAGGTTATCCCACGCGAACAGGTCGACCCTGCACTCATCGAAGGTTTCCGCGGCGAAGACAGCTATGAAAACCCTGTCGACCTCGTTGAGAGCGAGTTGCTGTGGTACAAGGACGATACGCGAGGCGAGGTTGAGCTGCGCTGCAAGAAAGCCGAATAAGCGGCTTCATTCTTAGGCCGTCTTTGAAAGAGACCCTAGACCGTTTCCACTGTCACATTGCCGTTGGTAAATACGCAGATATCTGCGGCAACGGCCATGGCCTTGCGCGCTATCGTTTCGGCATCGTCTTCATATTCCGCTAGCGCGCGTGCAGCGGCGAGAGCATAGTTGCCGCCAGATCCGATTGCTGCGATGCCGCCCTCGGGCTCCAACACATCGCCATTGCCCGTAAGCACCAACAATGCCTCTTTATCAGCGACGATCATCAACGCTTCGAGGTTGCGCAAATATTTGTCGGTACGCCAATCCTTCGCGAGCTCCACAGCCGCACGGGTTAGCTGACCGGAATATTGCTCAAGCTTTTTCTCAAGCCGTTCAAACAAAGTGAAGGCATCCGCCGTAGCGCCGGCGAACCCTGCGACCACTTTCTCGTCTTCGCCAATCCGCCGAACTTTGCGTGCGTTGGGCTTCATCACAGTGTTGCCCATGGAAACTTGTCCATCGCCAGCAATCACAATGTTGTCGCCGCGTTTGACGCCGACAATTGTGGTTCCATGCCATCCGGTCAGGCCATGGTTGTCATTTGATTGGTTCATGCTGCGCGATATGGGCGCTTGAGCCTGTGGGTCAAGCCGTGGCGCGCATGATGGCGCTTGAGATGGAATTCAGCTGACGCGCGCAATAGCGCCAATGTCAGCGATCCCCTTAAGGACCACCCGCACCCGGAGCACCAACTTGGCCAATATTGCCAAACAGGTCTTCTAGGAAGCCGCGTTCGCGACCCAGAGTTGGCGTTTTGTCGCCTTCTGGGCGCAGATAGACCACATCTTCGATCCCGCTGCGCTCAATCGAGGCGACATTGCCTTGTTCGTCAAACTTGACCGCCAGCACACCATGGGTGCGAATGCGTGGCCGCACAAAAGGACGTCGCCCCGTTACGCTCGACACGTAATACCAAGTTTTCTCGCCATATTTGCTGGTAAATGTTGGGCGGCCCAAGGTGCCTTCAACCGAACGTTGGTTATCAATCCCTGGCTGAACCGTGGATAGCAGCACCTGATCGGTTACATAGCCGCGCGATTCGCGGATCGAAGTGCAGCCCGAAAGTGCAACTCCCAGTGTCAGCGTCGCAGCCATCACGCCTAGGCGTTTTTTTGAGCTCATGCGTTTGCGCGAGGTCGTTGGGTCCGTGTCTGAATAGGCCAAGTTGCCAGTTTCCTGTCCATTGTGATGCGCGAGTTCGCGCATTATATCGTTTCGCAGACCGCTTTAAGCTGCCATGCACTGGCTTGCAACGCCGCGCATTCACGCAGCTGGGGTGAAGCGGTTGAATTGGCGATGAATAAAAATTCTAGACGTCAATATTACAGCAAATTGGGGATCACCTGAGTATCTCTAGGGCACTTAGACAGAAAGACACGAAACCTCTCCATGTCCCTCCTTTCCCGATTACTCGGTTCCAATCCCGATCCGCGCGAAGCGGTGCGCCCCTTGTGGCACCGCGTGATTGAGCTCGCACGCGATCCGTCATTCTATGCTGACGCCGGAGTGGCAGACACAGTCGGCGGGAGATTTGACCTTATCTGCGCAGTGCTTTGCACTGTAATGGTGCGGGTTGAAGGTTCGGATATGCGCGCAGAAAGCGCTCTGCTCGCGGAATTGTTTGTCGAAGATATGGATGGGCAATTGCGTGAATTTGGGGTCAACGATGTCGTCGTGGGCAAGCGCATAGGCAAGCTGATGAGTGTGCTCGGCGGTCGGCTGGGCGTTTATCGCAGCGCGCTCAACAACAATGACCGTGCAAAACTGGTCGCAGCGGTCGACCGCAATGTAACGTTTGGCGAAGACCAAGATCAATCCGCGGGCGCGCAGCAGGTGGCGGACAAGATGCTCGCAATGTTGGAACGGCTGACTGGCTTTAGCGACGAAGAAGTCTTGAAAGCGAGCGGGATCTGGTGAGCGAAGCGGCCGAACTTTCAAGGCTTATCAAGCCGCGCCTGTTGCCCAACGAGCCGGTGGTGATCGAGGCGAACGAAAGCGAACGCGCCGCTCTCACCGCTCGGTTTGACCTAAGCGATGTCGCGAGCCTACGTGCCGAGGTGTCGCTTGATAGACGCGAAAACGGGCTGGTTGCCAATGGAATATTGCGCGCTTCAATCTTGCAAAGCTGCGCGGTATCGGGGGAGGATTTCCCCGTAACCATCGAAGAAACGCTCGACCTGCTCTTTGTACCCGAAGGCTCGATTGATGCAGCCCCTAGCGAAGACGATGAGATCGATTTCGACCTCACCAGCGAAGATTGCGACACGATCGAATATGCAGGCGACGCCTTCGATTTGGGCGAAGCTGTTGCGCAGACGCTGGGCCTTGCGATTGATCTCTATGCCGAAGGGCCCAATGCCGATGCAGCTCGATCAGCCGCCGGATTGAGCGATGAGGACACGCCCAGCGGGCCGTTGGCAGACGCTCTGGCCGCGCTCAAAAAGGGCTAGATGTCGCCCTCGCCCTTCCAAGGGTTGAAGGCTAGCTTCTCCACGTGTGTATCGAAATAGGCTGCCAGCCTGTATGCCATAGGCAGTGATGGATCATACTTGTCCGCTTCAATACCGATGATCGACTGCCATGAAATTTAGAGCGCTTGGGCAAGATCCGCCTGATTGACCCGCGCGTCTTTCGCAGTTCGCGCAGGCAATTCTTCATTCTGAAACACCCCGCAAGCTAGGCTCGCGAGGCTCTTTGAAAATCAAGCTGTCTGTGGTCCGTCCTAGAACGGAATATCGTCGTCGAGGTCGTCATAGCCGCCGCCAGAACCGCCGCCAGCGTTCCCGCCGCCTTGGTTTCCGCCGCCTGAGCCGCCGCCGCCTTGGTTCCAGCTACCACCGCCGCCGCCGCCTTGACCGCCGCCGCCTGAACGACCACCGCCGCCCTGGCCGCCGCCAGCACCATCGAGCATGGTTAGCGTGCCGTTGAAACCGCGCAAAACCACCTCTGTAGAATAGCGATCATTGCCGGACTGGTCTTGCCATTTGCGGGTTTGCAACTGCCCTTCAATAAAGACTTTCGAGCCTTTCTTCAGGTAGTTCTCACAAACATTCACTAGGCCTTCGGAGAAGATCGCAACCGTATGCCATTCGGTGCGCTCTTGCCGTTCACCGGTGTTGCGGTCTTTCCAAGTTTCACTGGTGGCGATGCGCAGATTGCAGACCTTCCCGCCATTTTGAAAGCTGCGAACTTCCGGATCTTGGCCCAGATTTCCGATCAGCATTACCTTATTGAGCGAGCCTGCCATTGCCTCATGTCCTTCTCGAATTGCGATTCTCTTCAACCTATTAGGACAGGCTTGCAGTCGATGCGAGGTGCAGCGCGGCTTTTCCACCTCCAATATGGAGGTTTCTACGTATTCTCACGCAGAGCCGTTGCCACTCTTAACGGCTTGGGTAACGCAGCCTACCCAAGAACCGCGAAAGGCTCGGCATTTCGCCGCTTCGGCCTTTCATCTGTGCTTTGAACTTTTCAAACCGCATGATGCCTTCGAGCCGACGGTCCAGAAACTCATAGGTCTTGGCTTTGCCTTCGCTGTCATCATTGACGAAGACCGCCAAGGTCGCGCTGTAAATCCCGCCGAGGATCGCGCGCTTGGTATAGTGGTTATAATCGGTCGAGGTGTCGCCAGCTAGGCGCCACATCCGGTCGGCAGAGGCCCAACCAAGCTGCAAGGAGCGCGGCGCATGTTGCGGCATAGCCATCACAGAAAGCGCGCGGCGAACCGCTTCATCAATATCAACTACTGCTTCGAGCCGGAAGGCAACCAGTGTGCGTATGCGCTCGCGGATCTTAAGCGAACCAAGCTTTTCGATTGGCCATTGTGCTTCCATCGCATTGTCTACGCTTGTGACCCACGCCTCAATCATATCCATCGCGCGGCCATTCAAAGGCTTTTCGGGGAAAGCAAGTCTAGCAATGTCGGGGTCGGCTCCGGCCATTTCCGCGGCGGCAGTCAAAGCCGCCTCGGTCCATCCGTCAAAGATCGCCGAAGCGGCAATATCAGGGGCGAGCGCAATGCGCAGCTCGTCCAAAGTCATATCGGCAAAATCTGTTGGCGTGCCGTTCATGGTTAGAACGATGGTCCATATTGCTTGGACGTGCCGTTCTTTTCACGCTCTTCATCGGCCTTTGCAAACTCTCTTAAAATTTGCGAATTGCTAATCAGGAGATCGGCATAGTCGCGTGCGGAACGACCGGAATTGTCGTTGCGATCCGGGTCCGCGCCTTTTTCGAGAAACATACGAATGAGCGGGATACTGCGTTGGTGAACCGCCGTAATTAGCGGGGTTTCGCCTTGTTGATCGCTCACGTTAACTTGCGCACCGCGTTTGACCAGCTCTTCCGCCCCGTCAAAAAAGCCCAAAGTTGTCGCGATTTGGATCGGAGTCTGGCCCTTCTTGTTGCGGATATTCGGATCAGCCCCGCGCTGCAGCAGAAACTTGATCCAAACCGCATCGCGGCGCGCGGTCACGATATGCAGACCAGTGTCGCCGCT
Organism: Erythrobacter sp.; assembly: GCA_039985875.1. GTDB lineage: Bacteria > Pseudomonadota > Alphaproteobacteria > Sphingomonadales > Sphingomonadaceae > Erythrobacter. The sequence continues at coordinate 16,429 of JBDWRU010000002.1, forward strand.
GGTGATGTCGCGCGTGTTGACGACTGTTGTACCTGGCTCATTGAGCAGCTCAGTCACTGTGTCGCCGTCGCGTTCATCAACCGCTTCTAGGAACTGATACCCATTTGAGTACAGCTGAGCGGAGGCTGGCGCGATTGCAACAGCGCCAAACGCGCTTGCCAAAACTGCACTGGCAATCACGATAGCGCGCCTTAACTTGCGCAAAAGAGGGGTTATTGAACTTTGAATATCTTGCATGACCTGTCACACGTTTGAATGAAAGGAACTCGCAATCGAGCGCGAAGTGCACCCGTTGCCTTGTTGTGAGTTAGCAGACCATGAACCACCAGGCCAAGCTTTCTCGTAAATTGTTCGTTCCGCTAGCATCACTGGCTCTGGTTTTGTCGGGTTGTAGCGATTCCGCCAGCGGCAGTGAAGCGCCCCGCGAACCGCCACTTGCAGGCGCAACAATTGGCGGCGACTTTGAGCTCGCCAACAGCCAAGGCGAAACGGTACGCTGGACCGATTTCAAAGGTTCATACAGAATTGTTTATTTCGGTTTCGCCTATTGCCCAGACATCTGCCCCACCGATGTTCAGCGATTCACCCAAGCGTTGAGGGTTGTGGGCGAGAAAAAACCAGAGGCCGCAGCAAAAATCCGCTCAATGTTCATCTCCATTGATCCAGAGCGCGATACACCCGAGGTTCTGGCAGAGTTCACCAGCGCGTTTTCCGATGATCTGATCGGCCTAACCGGAACACCGGACCAAATCAAAACCGCGGCGGACGCGTTCAAAGTCTATTACGAGCGCGGCGAAGACACAAATGGTGGCGGATATTTGATGAACCATTCCAACGTCACCTATCTGTTCGATCCGTATGGCAAGCCGCTCGCAACATTGCCCACCGATCAAGGCGCACAAGCGGTGGCGGATGAAATCATGCTATGGGTGAACTAAGGGACCAATTCTGGGAGCTGCCGCTGAGCAAGCTCACCCGCGCGGAATGGGAAGCCTTGTGCGATGGCTGTGGTCGATGCTGTCTACATAAGATCGAAGACGCGGACACTGGCGCAATCGCCGACACCAATGTAGCGTGCAAATTGCTTGATACCGGCACCGCGCAATGCAGCGATTATCGCAATCGCAAAGCCTTCGTCCCGGATTGCTTGCGACTGACATTGGCAATCGTTGAGGATGTGCCTTGGCTCCCAAATACCTGCGCCTATCGCCGTCGCGCCGCAGGGCGCAGCCTGCCCGATTGGCACTATCTTATCAGCGGGGACCGTGAAGCGGTGGTGCGCGCCGGAGTTTCGGTCGTGGACCGAGTTATAAGCGAAACCGATGCCGGGCCGCTGGAGCACCACATTGTCGAATGGGAACAATCCGCAAAAAAGCAGGCAGGCCTTGCGGTCCCAGACGAGGGCATGCCCGAATGATCGACTGGCTCAAACGCACTCAGGTCGAACCGGATTTGGTTCTGAATGGTAATTCTGTGCCGATAGTCCTGCGCCGTCACAAGCGCGCACGGCGCCTGACTTTGCGACTCGCACCGGATGGCAGCACAGTACAGATCACTTTGCCAAATTGGGCGAATTCCAAAGAGGCCTTGGCCTTTGCGCATACGAAACAAGATTGGCTCGCCGCGCAGCACGCGCGCATTCCCAGCCGCGCTGCACCCCAACCGGGTGGCGAAGTGCGTTTTCGCGGGAGGACGCTTAAGCTGGTGTGGGACGAAACAGGCCGCCGTGCACCAGTGCTCGATAATGGCACTCTCGTGCTTGGTGGGCCGAAGGATAGCTTCGCAGCCCGCATAGGGCGGTGGCTGGAGCGCGAAGGACTCAGCCTGTTTGAACACGACGCGCGCGATTACTGCGGGGCGGCTAACCTCGATTGTGTGCCGGTTGCGCTCTCGCGCGCTCAGAAACGTTGGGGCAGCTGCTCTGATCGGCAACGCATCCGGATTAATTGGCGGCTGGTTCAAGCGCCTGATCATGTGCGCCGCTCGGTCGTCGCGCACGAGGTCGCACACCTTGTCCATTTCGACCACAGCCCTGCTTTCCATGCACTTTTGGGCGACATTTACGAAGGCGATGTCTCGGTGGCGGACCGCTGGCTGAAAGAGCATGGCCGCTCGCTCTATTCCAGCTTTGGCTAAGCCGCATAAATGCAAGGGTAGCGCGCGGCGCTAAGCGCGCTTATGTTTGTGTGTATGTCGAGGCTGGCCAATTCACGTTTTAATCCCAAACCGGGTATCATGGATTTCTGGAGCGAGTTCCGGAAGCCCAACCCATACCGCTGGCCGATCCTGTTTGCCTCTTGCATACCGTTGTTCGTCATCTTTTACTGGCTTTCCAACGAAACGTCCTATGGCGAGCCTGAAAAGCCCGACGTCACCTATATCGAATCCTTCGCACCGGACCGGACGGATGAAGAGATTATCGCGTCCAATATCGCCAATCAGGAAGTGATTGACCTGCGTGAAGCCGACACGGCTCGGCGCGAGCAAAGCAAGCGCGATCTTTATAAGGCACTGGGCGCGGCAGCCGGCATGGATGTCGAAGAGATAGAGCGGCGCGCCGATAAAGAGCGCGCTGAGGAAGAAGCGGCGAAGCAAGCGGAGCAAGACGCAATGTTTGGTCGCAAGCCCGGCGGTGACGATGCGGGTGAAACGCCCGATGACAAAGGCACTACGCCATAGTCGCCGCGGCGCCCGGTGATGCTGCATGGATGGCTGCCACTGCGCAGCTAGCCGCTCGCGCGCGCCCTCGATCTGCACCCAATCCCGGCGTAGCCGCGATGTTGATACGCGATGGTAGGGTGATCTCTCGTGGCTGGACACAAGCAGGTGGGCGACCCCATGCCGAGGCCCACGCGTTAGAGGGGATCGCTGCAGGCGAAGCCAAAGGGGCAACACTTTACGTCACGTTGGAACCTTGCGCGCACAAATCCGAGCGCGGGCCTTCTTGCGTTGACCTAGTCACGAAAGCGCGCCCTTCACGCGTCGTCATTGGTCATTGTGACCCTGACCCACGAACCGCTGGGCTAAGCATTCAACAGTTGAAGCGCGAAGGAATCGCCACCAGCGTTCTCGAAGACGTAGCATCCGCCGCTAGCTTGCGCGGTTATCTCACCCAAGAACGGCTTGGCCGCCCTTATGTCACGCTCAAGCTCGCTGTGTCTCTCGATGGCTGCATCGCTCTCGCAGATGGGACTAGCCAATGGATCACAGGCGAGGCTGCGCGTGCGCATGTCCATGTTCACCGGGCTCGCAGTGACGCCATTCTTGTGGGCGGCGGAACTTGGCGCGCTGACCGCCCTCGCCTTGATGTGCGTTTGCCCGGCATCGAAGCCCAAAGCCCAAAACGTTTTGTGCTAACCCGAGGTGTCCAACCCGATGGTGCATCCGTGATCAACCGACCTGCGCAAATTGGTGAGTTGGAGGCCGTACAATATCTCTATGTTGAGGGGGGAGCAGGGGTCGCAGCCAGCTTCCTTGGCGAAGACCTCATAGATGAGCTCCACCTCTATCGAGCGCCGATTGTCATCGGCGATGGGCTCCACGCGCTTGGCAGTTTGGGACTGACTGACCTCGACAGCGCGCATGGCCGCTGGCAACGCACCGAACACCGCATGCTTGGCAGCGACTCGTTCGAAGCTTATCAGCGCATCCGGCAGGAGAATTAGAGCGCATGTTTACCGGTATCGTGACCGCCATCGGCACCATTTCCAAAATCGAACAACGCGGGGATTTGCGTGCGCGCATTGCCGCCCCGCTCGATCCAGCTCGGATTGATATTGGCGCCTCGATTGCTTGTTCGGGAGTATGCCTGACTGTGGTCGATCGCGGTGGGGAAGCGGGCAATGCTTGGTTTGATGTCGACATTTCAGGCGAAACCGTCTCGCGCACCACGCCCAGCATGTGGGACGAGTATCAAAGGTTAAATATTGAGGCTTCCTTGCGCCTTGGCGATGAGCTTGGTGGCCACATCGTGACCGGCCATGTTGATTCCATCGGCGAGGTGGTATTGGCCACGCGCGAAGGTGACAGTTGGCATATGGCGATCCGAGCGCGGGCGGAAATGGCCCCCTTCATCGCTGAAAAAGGCTCAATCACGATCAATGGCGTTTCATTGACCGTCAATGATGTACGCGATCGGTCGGATGGGACCTGCGATTTTATGCTCAATATTATCCCGCACACAGCCGAGGTGACGACGCTGGGAGATTTGAGTGAAGGCGATCAGGTCAATCTGGAGATTGATGTGCTGGCGCGGTATCTAAAACGTATGCAAGGGCTGGCTGCAGCGGGCTAAATCGATAGCGGGCCCTCAAGGAAAGCTTCGCGCGTAATCTCATAGACGAGGTGCAAGACGCGTTTGCCGTCATAGCGCGTCAATTCGGTCCGCGCGCTGCGGATCGCACCGATGTTTTCCAGAGCAAAACGCGAGCGGTAGTTCGTTTCACCAACACGAAAATTGACGCGGGCCACGCTTTCAAATGCATGGCTGAGCATTAGCCGCTTTACCGCATGGTTCGTGCCTTTGCCCCAATTCGGGCGAGCCAGAAACGTCCAGCCCACTTCAACCGATCCGCCCTCGTCGGGATCATAGGCTTGGAAACGGCTAGAGCCGACCACTGCGCCACTTGCCTGATCTACAATCGCGAGCGCACCTTGTTTCGCAAGCGCATCTCCGAAAAATTCGCGAAACACATCCTCGCGCCAGCGATCATGCATGGGATGTTGTTCCCAAACCGCCGGGTCGCTAGCCACAGAAAAAAGCGCCTCCCAATCTTCTGTTGTAAGAGGCCGCAAAAGCACCTTTTCACATTCCAGAATGGGTTGGCGATCGAGCATTTAGGAGCCTTGCCCTACCCCGTGACCGCGGCGACGGCGTCTATGAATTTCTCAATATTGCCCATGGTCAGTCCTGCAATGTTGATGCGGCCAGAACCGGCCATATAGATGCCATGCTCTTCGCGCAGTTGCACAACCTGTTCTTTCGTCACGGGCAGCACAGAAAACAAACCGTTTTGATTGCCCAGCGGCGTCATATCGACGCTGCCGACCGTTCCCGCCTCAGCAAGTGTCTTGCGCACCTGCCGCATCCGGTCGCGCATTTGGTCGAGCTCATCCTTCCACATGGAAGTCAGCTTGTTGTCGCGCAGGATTAACCGGACTGCCGCTGCGCCATGGTCTGGCGGCATTGACCAGCTCGCTCGTGCCAAAGCGTTGGCGTTGGAAAAGGCCGCATCGAGCGTCTCTTGATCGTCAGCGAGGATGTAGAACGCGCCAACCCGGTCGCGATACATCCCAAAATTCTTGTCGCAGCTATAGGCGATGAAGGCTTCGGGTACCTTGGCGATGACCTTTCGCATACCAGCTGCGTCTTCTTCCAATCCGTGACCCAGCCCTTGATAGGCGGTGTCGATGATAGGGAAAACTCCACTTGCTGCAATCGCATCGCCAATGGCTGCCCAGTCATCTTCTGAATAGTCGATCCCGGTTGGGTTGTGACAACAACCGTGCAGCAAGATGCCTTCGCCCGGCCCTGCCGCGTTGATGGTTGCCAACACCGCTTCGATATTCGCCGTTCCGTCCGGATTCGAATGGTCAAAGGCTACAAACTCCATCGCGACATCGTTGATGATCTGCGCGTGGTTAGGCCAGCTTGGGGTGCCCATATGCAGCTTGGTCATCCCGGCTTTTTGAGCCAGCGCCACGGCCAACCGCACCGCGCCTGTACCACCGGGGGTCTGCATCCCGGCGATGCGCCCGCCCATGGTCGCATTTGCGCCGAAGATGTAAGGCATCAACGCGTTGACGAAGCCCATATCGCCTTCGGGGCCGAGATAACTTTTGGAGTCCTGCTCATCGACGAGCTGCTGTTCCGCAGCTTTGATCGCACCAAATACAGGCGTATCGCCCTGCCCTGTGCGATAGACGCCGACGCCCAGATCAACCTTGTCCGGGCGTTCATCCGCAGCGTGGAGTTTGATTAGCGCAAGAAGCGCATCGGGCGATTGGGCGTCGAGTCGGTTAAGCATGCCGCGCGCAATGCCGCGCTAATCATAACTCCGCAACCGGCTTTTCACCTATTTGATCAGAACGGTAGCCAGCGCTGTTTCTCAGAGAACTTGAGATAACCTGCGTTGACGCCCAAACGCAGCCCTGCGCCCACGCGGATGGGGATCAAGACAATATCTCCGCGGCGCATATAGCTGACATGCATCCCACCCACGAAATAGGCCTGTCCCTCGCCGCCGGGGAAGCGCTTGAAGAGGTCTTGCGTGTCGTAAAGGTTGTAGACCAGCACGAAGGAGCTGCCAGCATTCGCACCCGCGTCAAAACCTATTGACGGACCGGTCCAATAAACTCTGCGTTCCCCTTCGACTTTGTGATGCAGGGTGCCCGAGCCGTAGCGAGCGCCGAAGATAAACGCCCCGCCGCCTTCGCGACCGACTATGTAGCCGTTGGGTTCGCCCTGCTTGCTGAGCAAATCTTCGATGATACCGGCGAGACCTTCTGCCCCTTTGCCAAACACGCCTTCAGCAGCGCCGAGCAGATCATCTTTGGCATAGGTTGTGTTATCAGCGGTGGGCACATCGTTCGGAGCACCGGGCACTGAACCATCGGCGGCAGCGGACGCAGAATTGTAGCCGTCTATCCCAGTTCCGTTTTGTGTCGCGGGAACTTGCGCAGCGCCATAGTCTGAATATTCCGAAAACTCATCAGCAAATCCCGGTCCACTGCCGGTTTCAACTGCAGCTGGGCCAGAGGCATCCGGCACGCGGACCGGCTCTGTCGGCTGAATAACTGTGCTAGGGGACACGAGATCAGCATCAATTTCATTACTGGCTGCGCCCACGGCATCACTGCCTGTGGGGACTGAACTGCCGTTCGCATTTGCCGCGCCATCAATGGCGTAAGCCTCATCAGGATCAAAAGTTTCGAGCCCCTGAGCTGCAGCAGGCGTTGTGGTGATGCCAAACGCCGCGACCACCGCCAGTCCGGCTTTGATCCAATCCTTGTGGTGCTTTTCGATCCAGTTTCTCATCGTTGAGCCTTTCTCCACGCCCCGCAGAAATTTACGCGTAGGCGACCTGAATCGCTTGTGAGCCATGCGACAATCGCAAAGTCGGTGAAGCGAATCGAAAACGCGATGAATTGAATCTTTTGAAGGCGCTTGCATGAATGGATGGAGAATTCTGCAGAGTTTGTTCCTTAAGTGAGGGGATCACCACATCTCTCAGAATATGCAAAATTTTTGGCCCGTTATGACTTGCCGCTCCCAATCACCGCGACTATAGCGCGCTGCTTACAGCCGATTGGCGTCGCGGAGACGTGGGTGAGTGGCTGAAACCAGTTCCCTGCTAAGGAACCATACCTGGTAACGGGTATCGAGGGTTCGAATCCCTCCGTCTCCGCCACCTACCCCCAGAAATACCAAGTCTTTCACCATTTTCCGGCTGGGTTGTGCCAAAGGGTGTTCCAATAAAGCGCTGGTAGCATCGGTTGGCTATGCTTCCCGCTTTTCGTGGTGCCTTTGCAGCTTCTCAGCATCCCAGCCACCTTTGTGCATAACGTGATTGTGCCGCCTGCGCCCAAAGTCACTGACCCATTGCGCGCGCGCCGTGATCAGCTCTTCGCCGCCTGCCTCATCAATCCATCGACACATGACGCGCCAATTGCAGGAATAATACCATTGGGCCTCCCAGCCCATCTCTAGATAGCGCTCGCGAAAGTCATCGGGGAGTGGGCGCGTGCGGTGCGGGTAGATGTGCCCGTCATAAGCCTTGCGATCTGGATTCCGGTTTCCTGCACCGCCATACTTTCTCATAGGGGGCAAAGTGCCAAGCCGGTGGAGAGTGGTTCCCGCCACACTTGTGCCTCGGCGCATCAATTGCGCCTTTCCTACTGGCGATTCACGGAATACAAAACCTCTGAACGCATAGCGGGCCGCTTTACGCCAGAGCCGTGGCTGAACGGAGGTATTCAGAGCGTGGTGGATAAAGCTAAGAGGGGGGAATATTTTCGCCCCCTCCCCGATATATCTTAGTCATGCAGGGCCATTATTCAGAATGCGCAGTTCACAACGAACCAGAATCCGAACGTGGTCCATGCGATTGTGGCGGGCTAGAGTTGAGCGTGGACTACGCTCATGCCCCGATCGTTAGCCGCATATCCCTGCCGGGGCGCTTGGGAAACTTCCTCCGTCAAGTGCATAGTGAAGGCCTTGTCGAGGGTCATCATCTTCCAGCCAACAGGCTCGTTGCTGACGCTCCCTCCGCGAACTTGGAACACTCGCATACAGGGATTGCCAGCCTTGGAGATACCGACAGCATGGACCTCGACGACACGGGTAAACCCATCGTAACGAAGTTCTAGGCGAACATTAGAATTGAGCGCTTGGCTCGGCAGGTCGTGCAACATTGCTTTTGTCCTTTAGACTATCACAACCGCACTTGACCTCCGAACCGATACGAGTAACACAACTCGTGCTAATTAGCTCTGTCCGCTGCGGTTGCTGAATAACCAACGCGGAATGATAAGGGGGTGGGTCGCTAGCCTGCCCCCGAATCATGTAAGGGCTACATCAAATCTGAAAAAATTTCACAATGCCAGTCATTTGGCTGCCGCTGAACGGTTTATCCCCGACTCTCGGCTATGCACTACATCGAGAAACCCCGCCCCTTACCTTTCCCAGTTGCAACAAACGCCCGATCCCTCAATTTCCGACGCGCCGCCCCTATCCGCTTGAGCCTAGCGCCCGCTGAACGTTCACAGCAATGGAGCAACATTGCTAGCAATGGCTTACGACTACTTTTTAGTACTTTAGCCGTTTCCGGGCCGCGTTGGACGGTGACCACAGGCTTTGCAAAGTTTCAAACTTTTGCGCGGAATCGCCCATATTACCCCTTTTTCTCTATTTTTCTTTTTTTGAGGAAGAGTTGTAGTCAGTAGTCAAACTCGAATAAACCATTGATAATTATTGCATTTAATTGACTACAGGGTGACCACAGGTCGGTGCGAAAATAGGGACTAGTGGTCAAAAAGTGACCACAGGGTTTGCCGTTTTGCGGGTGCTGTGGTCAGCTCTTTGACTCATACATTCTTACCGAACGTCGCTTGCCATCCTCTGCGGGCAATCTGACTGGCTTCGAGACATAACCTAACCGCTTCAGGCTTGCTGCGATGCGCGCAGAGCTTTTCTGGTCTGTACGATCTCGCGGAAGGCCTACCATCGCAGCCGCTTCAACTAGGCTGAATCTAGCCTTTCCTTGCCTACTTATTTCCACAGCCAACAAATCAACCCAAGGATCAATCTGTTCGCGTTTGGCTGCCTCACTTTGAGCGATGGCTTCATGCTCGTGAGTCTCAAACCACCAGACTTCTTTAGCTTTATATCGGTGCACTGCTTCCGCCCATATCTGGTCCCTTTGGGTAGAGAGCTTTTCGATATTGGCATTGGCAACTTCCACGGGCCAAAAGCGTCGGTTGCCGGTTGCATCGGTTAGATACCCGGTATCTCCGGGATTGATTGTGCCAAAGAAAATGCACTGTCGAGCGTGTTCTGAGGCGGTCTTAGCATACGGTAAGACAACCTTATCCTTGCTGATGGATAGCAGGCCCTTAACCGCGCCGGGGTCTCGCCTAGTGATGGCCGTAAACTCTGCAAGCTCGACAACCCAACTGCCCATCATAGACATAACCATTTTGTTATGCGCGTCGAAAAGACTGATGGATTCCGTACTCCATTCCTCTGAGAACAATGCGGCTATCGCGCTCGACTTCTTGATGCCTTGCGGCCCTTCAAGAATTAGCATGGTGTCCACCTTGCAACCGGGCTCGTAAATCCTAGCCACAGCCGCGATTAGTGTCTTCGCTCCGACAAGGCCAACATAGGCCGTGTCAGAAGCGCCAAGGCAGTCTTGAAGCCATGAGTTGAGCCTCGGCTTCCCGTCCCACTCAAGGCCGTCCAGATAGTCGCGGATTGGATGGTAAGGGTTGTCCCTCGCATGCCGGGCTACAGCAATAGGAACGTCGCGTATCGGCGGCTCGAAACCCTGCGCTTCCAAGTGAAGGCGAATGTCAATGAGGTGATGCTCCTCAATCCGGTCATCATTCCACTCCGCTTCATGAGTAAGCTCGTTCCATCGAATGTTCTCACCGAGACCGTGCACGTTTTGAAGGTAGAGCATTAGGTTCGTGAGGTTCTTTTTGATCGCACCATTTCCGTTATGCTGCACGCGCCCCTTCCATGCTTGGAGGTCGATGACGTTGCTCATGCCAGCCGCTCCCTTGCAAAATCTGTGAGGGTAAACACGGCTGCGGATTTACCGGATGGATCAGCCCATAGAATGCCAAGCTCGTCCGTTTCGTCATCACCGTCCAAAGGCTCAAAAGGGTTCACTATGAAGCCTCCCCTTCAATCAAGCGCCGTAGCGATGTGGCTGTGACAAGCGAGCGAGAGCCGACCTTGCGCCGGTCAAGCTGCCCCTCGTTTATCAGTTTGTAGATTGTGGTTACGCCAAGACCTGAGACGCGTGCTGCGTCCCTAGGAGAATAGGCGAGCGCTTCCACTAAGGGTGACGGTCCAACTTGTTCTGACATTCATTTGCTCCTGTTCTTGTTTGAACACGAGCGAGCATATGGGGGCGCAAGAATACGCGCATTCTAAAGCTCTTTGGAAGCGTTACCCCTTTTTGTCCGACCTGCTTTTTTGCGTTGATCGTCCATATCATTATGATGAAACAAACTTCTAAGGCTGGCGCGGTCTAGCAACTGCTTTGACTGTCCATTGAAAGAATGCTCCACCCAAGCCTCGCAATTCCTGCTATAAGTTAGAGCCGCGCGGCATGTCTCAAAAGACACACAAAACGTTTCGCTTGCGGCCTCCGTTGCTGTCTCTCGTGTGGAGCCTTCGGCAATTAGCGCCTCCATATATGCCCCCACCTTTAGGTCCCTCTTGCGCTTTTCAAGCCCTTTGCGCAGGTCCGCGTTTGCTCCACCACCAGAAAGAACAAGGCGTGTTCCATCAATCGTTTCGCCTTCAACTGCTTGTGCCATCACCTCACGGACAACCGGATGTATCGGGTCATCCGACCGGAGGAGCGCCACAAGGTCGCGCCGCCAATCGGTCGAGAAGTTCTTGAGCGCAAAAAAGGCCTGTCTGTTTAGCGGAGTTTCCCACTCCTCAGAATCATCCGTCATTCCCGCACCCCTGCGGCCCGCGATCTGGTGCTAGGAAAGCGCAAGCGGGTTGTTTGCGCGTTCGGGCCGTCGCCCTATCCTCGGCTGCCAGTATAGAAACGAGCCTGGCTGACCTGAATATAGCGAGTGTTTTGATTGTACGCCAAGCAATTGTAACGACAGCAATTGGCGATTCAAAAGTTCTGCTAGAATGGCAACTTGGGGGGTGGAAGCGGACTGTCTGCTTTGTGCTCGCGAGCCTTAGCCTACGTGAAACATCGCAAGCGTTCAAAGCTACACTTTCAACCCACCGAACCGTTTAGGAGAAACCTGTCTTATGCATCACCATTGGGCGTGGTGAACGAAAGGTTCGCAAATGCACCACGCAGCTTGCGAACACCGTCGCTCAAGTCCGCCGAGGCCGCATATGCTGCAGGAACGACAAGCAATGTGAGGAAAGTCGAGGTCGTTAAACCTCCGATGATGATAAACCCCATTGCGTTGCGCCATTCTGCGGCGTCGGATTGGGCAAGCGCTACAGGTAGCATTCCAAAAACGGCTGCCAGCGCCGTCATCAAAACGGGCCGCAATCGCTCTGGGGCGGCGCTGCGCATCGCAGCACCGGCCTCATGACCTCGGTCGCGATATTGATTGGCGAGATCGACCAACAGGATACCGTTCTTCATTACGATACCCATCAGCGCAATCATCCCGATCTGCGCGAACAGGCTCATCTCTTCGCCCGTTGCCCACATCAGAAAATAAGCGCCGGAGAATGATAGAGGCGCGGTCAGCATGATGATTATCGGCTGGCCGAAACTGTTGAACTGGCTCGCGAGCACAATGTAGAGCGCAACAAGCGCCAATCCGAAGGCAAAGATAATGGCCTCGCTCGTTTCGGCCAAACGGCGGGCGGTACCCTCCATTTGTGTCGCCAGTCCAGCGGGTGGAGGGTTCGCAGCCAGCAAATCTTCAACCTGTAGAACGGCGACGCTTAAAGGCACACCGGGCGCTGTGTTTGCCAATACTGAAATCTGGCGAGATCGATCAATTCGTTCTATTTCTGCGGCGCTCTGGTTCACCTCAACCGTGGCGACCGAAGCAAGGTCTACCAGTGTCCCTTGCCCAGTTCGCAATGGCAGTGTTTCAACGTCGGAAAGGCTTTGCCGCGCGCTTTCATCTAAGCGTACCCGCACATCATATCGGCGCTCTTGATCGTTGAATGTGCCAGCATCACTGCCCCCGATAAGGGTGCGAGACGCAGCAGCTAGGCTGCGAGCAGAAATTCCCAAATCTGCCGCTCGGTCGCGGTCGACCACAATTTGCAATTCTGGACGCCCACCTTCGTAAGTTGATCGCACATCTACAAAATTGGATTGGGTTGACAGTTCGCCTGCTAACAATTGCGCATAGTCGTTGATCGCGGCGGAATCCCGTCCGGTGATGATTAGCTCAATGGCGGTCTGTCCAACGCCCGCCCCAGACACCCAAGGAACCTCCTCGATGGCAATTTCGCGCGCGCTCGATACATTTTCGCCAAGCGCATCGCGTGCGAATGTCATCAAATCATCTTGTGATAGATCACGGGAGCGTTTGTGCGTGAGGCCAACATAGATATCGAGTTCATGCACCTTCGGATTGCTTCCGCTGCCTGCACTCACAAACACCAGTTCGACCTCAGGGTGCTCTCGTAAGGCTTCATCGACCTGCCGCGCAGCTTCCTTCGCGCCTGAAATGCCCGTTCCGAGTGGCAATTTGACCGTTGTCAGAAATTCAGAACGATCAGTGGTCGACATGAAGGTGCTGGGAACTTGGGACGCAAATAGGCCGCCGATAAACACGCTGGCGAGCGCGCCTCCGAGTACCAGATAACGCCGGTCAATCGCCCATCCCACCAGCCGTTCATAGCGTTTGCGCATACCGACATGGAAATTTTCAATCCTACCCAGCCAACCGCTATCGGCGTGTTCCGGACGTAGCAGCCGAGCTGACAAGGCTGGCGTGAGCGTAAAGGCGACCAGCATCGAAACACTGACCGAAAAGACGATGGCAAGCCCGTATTGGAAGAAGAACCGCCCGACGATGCCTTCCATGAAAGCGATTGGCACAAACACCGCCAGCGTCGCGAATGTTCCGGCCAAGACTGCCAGCGCCACGCGCTTGGTCGCCGAATGTGCCGCCTCGGTAGGTTCAACCCCTTCATCGACATCGTTTTGCACGGCCTCAACCACAACAATCGCATCATCAACCAGTAGGCCAATCGCGACCGTCAGCGCCAACAGTGTGACCATGTTGATGGTGAAATCGAACGCTGCAAAGGCAACAAAGGTGGCAACGATTGAAGTGGGGATGGCGAGCAGCACAATGATCGTCGCACGCCAACTCAGCAGAAACAGGAAGGTCACTGCCACAACCAGAAGCACCGCGATAAACAGGTCAAACAGAACATCGCCAATCGCCTGTTCGATAAACCGCGAAGTGTCCCGTGCGATGACAAAGTTCACGCCTTCGGAAGCGGTGGCTTCAATGTTCTCGATTTCTGTGCGTATCTGTTCGGCGACGGCGACAGTGTTTTCGCCGCTTTGCTTGCGCACTTCGAGTACCACGCCGAGTTCACCGTCGAGCTGAGCGTAGCTATCTTCGTCTTCGACAGAGTCTTCCACTCGACCGATATCGCCAATCCGCACCGTTTGCCCATTGGGCCGATAGGCTACCGGGATCGCCGCAAACTCCGCCGCATTTGTGGCCTCCGCCAATGTGCGAATACCAAATTGCCGGTTCCGGCCATCGGTTACCAACCGCCCGCCCGGCAGTTCTGCGTTCTCGCGCTGGATCGCAGACAGCACATCATCTGCCGTGACCCCGCGCGCTCGCATTGCCGATGCATCAAGCCATATGCGCATTTCGCGTTCGCGCCCACCGACCAGTTCAACCGAACCGACACCGGGAACCCTCTGCAAGCGCTCTTTGACCACTTCGTCGGCGAAAGTGGTTAGGTCACGGATCGGCAAGTCGCCAGAAAGGAGCACCGAAAGGATCGGCGCTGCATCAGGATCAACTTTTTCGATTACCGGTGGCTCAGCATCAGCGGGCAGGTCCCCTCCCAGCCGGGATATCTTGTCGCGAACCTCCTGCGCCTTCAGGTCTGCGTCTTCCTCCAGCTCGAACTCTAAATTGACGATGCTGACACCTTCGGCGCTGATGGATCGCATCTGTTTGAGGCCGGATATGGTGTTGAGTTGCTCCTCAATAATATCGGTGACTTCTGTCTCGACTGTTCCCGGAGAAGCGCCGGGCAGAGTGGTCGTCACAGACACGTAGGGAAATTCGACTTCGGGGAAGAGATCGACGCCAAGCCGGCCAAAAGAGACAATGCCAAGCACCACAAGCGATGCGATCAGCATTGTCGCAAAGACGGGCCGCCGGATTGATACGTCGGCTAACCACATATCAGGTTTCTCTCGCTATGCGGCGTGTCTCGACAGGCTCGCCAGCGCGCAAGGTTGCCGGAGGGTTGAGTATGACCTCATCTCCCTCGCTCAAGCCAGATCGAACGCGAACTCTGTCGAGGTCGATACTGGCGTAGGTTATCTCGCGGCGCTGTGCCTTGCCATCCTCGATCACCAGAACACTGGCAGAGGCGTTATCGCCTTGAATTGCGGTGCCCGGTAGGATGATTACCTGTTCTGGCGGGACCTCAATCTGAGCGCGCGCAGCTAGCCCGGAGCTAATCCGATAGTTCGGGTTGCGGATTGGAAGCCTCAGCTCAACCATCCGGCTTTCCGGATCAACGCGGTCATTGATGATGTAAACGATGCTATCGAAGGGCTCATCGAACCCTTCGATAAACACGCGAGCGGGCATGTTGCGACGGAAAGCGTCCACGTATTCTTGCGGTGCATTTACGATAGCCGCCACAGTCCCCAGCTCTTGCAATTCAAGCGCTGCGGATTGCCCGCCCGTCGAAAAACGATTGTTGAGATAGACGCCCTCATCGACCAGTCTTGCCGTTACAACGCCGTCATAAGGTGCGCGCGTGATCGTATCACTCAGCGCCTGCCTTGCCGTCCCAAGCACGGCTTCGGCTTGGGCCTTTTGTGCACGGGCGACGGCCAACTCGGTTTCGGCTGCGTCGACTTGCGCTTTTGAAACGAAACCTCTGGGGGCCAGCGCGATCACGCGATCATATCGGCGCTCTGCCTCAATCGCTTGTGCTTCGGTTAGATCAACTGCCGCCTGAGCTTCTGCGACGCGCCTTTGAAAATCAGCCTGACGAATCTGCAAGAGCGGTTGCCCGCGTGTTACTCGGTCGCCGACTTTGACGAAGATCCGTTCGACAGGCCCTTCGGCCAATGCACCAATTGCGCTGCGCTGCTTTGCCGCGATGGTGCCAAACGCCCTTACCGGCTCGGCCAAGAGTTCAGGTTTTATGACGACCGTTTCGACTTGGCGCGGCTCCATTTGTGCCGGTTCGGTCGCATCGACAGTTTCCGAGTTGTCCGAACACGCTGCCAAAGCGAGTGCGCAAATGGTTAGCCAAGACAGGGTACCGCGCCTCAGCATGTATAGGCACCCCGGCCACTTGCTACGAGCTTGCCCTCAGGGCCAGTAATGTTTGTCTCTGCAACGGATATCTGCCGCCCAATCTTCACAATACGCCCCGTCGCAGTGAATGGCCCTGATGTGGCAGGTCGATGATAATCGACCCTTAGATCGGCGGTGGCTTTGACCTTCGCCCTCATCGCAAGGAGAGTGTAAAGTCCGGTAAGATCGATAAGAGCCGCCAGTACGCCCCCGTGAGCAGCGCCTAACATGGGGTTGGAAACAATCTCATTGCGCCATGGCATTAGGAGCTGAAGCTGATCGGCTGAATGTGACTTGATCTCAATACCCAGCCATTGATGAAAGGGCGCGATCCGCAACATTTCTTCTAGCTGTTCGCGCTCGATAATGGCTGGCTCTTTGGTCATGTAGCCTTTGCCTCCATGCCATGATGGCGTTTGAGAAAACCGACAATCGCCGCCGAAAATGCATCGTTGGAATCCCCGACCACCATGTGCGTTGCACCGGCAATGTCCGTATATTCGGCATGGGGAACCATTCTTCTCAGGTGCGCGACTGAATCCTCGGAGACGAGGTCGCTCGATCCCCCGCGAACGAGATGCAGCGGGAGCGACAGATTTGCCGCCGCCTTGCTCAACCCTTCAAACTGTCTTTCTTGATGCTCTGGGTCCAAGCGTTTTTCGCTCATTATGTTGCGGATGAATTGGGGGTCCCAATGCCAATAAAAGCGGCCATCGTCTTTTTGCCGCAGATAGTGTTTAAGGTTTCCTCCAGCCCTGCGCGTCTGGCGATGTGGCATGTAGCTGGCGATAATCTCTGCCGCTTCTTCCGGGGAGGCAAACCCGCGATCAATATGCTTCTCCATGAAACCGACCACGCGCATGACCCCGCTTGGCTCCATCCGGGGTGCTATGTCCACAAGAGTGAGTGAGGCAAAGCTGCCCGAAGCAAGTTCGCCCTCGGCAATCATTCCTGCAAGTCCGCCAAGCGATGCACCCACGACCGCAGGCTTGCGATCAAGCTGCGACGATACCGCAACGAGGTCAGACGCGAAATCACGCAGATCATAAGAACCATCCCCAGACCATGCGCTGTCACCATGACCGCGCAAATCAAGCGCGATAACCCGGAAGCCAGCCGAGGTAAGCTCACCGGTAACACGCTCCCAAGCGCGGCGGGTTTGTCCACCGCCATGCGCAAGCAAGACCGGGAGAGCACTTTCGTCTCCCGAGACTTCGGCGGCGAGCTCGATTGCTTCATGGCCTCTGATGGTTTGCGCGTTGTTTGACATAACTGTCAGTTGCTACATTGTAATGTACTTTACAGTAAAGGATTTTATTTTTCTTACGGAGCTGGTATGGGGCCGATGATGGTATCCAACTCGAGACAAGACGCTGACGCAGCCGCACAGAGCTTTCTGACCGAGACAGATCGGTTCGTCTTTCTGTTAGAGGATGTGACCTCGCGATTGCGGCGCAATTTTGATTTTTCAGTCGAGCAGTTTGGCCTCACTCGCACGCAGTGGCGTACTTTGGCCTATGTCTACCGGACACCCGGAATGACCCAGACGCAGCTGGCAAAACGGCTGGACCTAGAACGCGCGAGCATTGGTCAGGCAATCGATAGGCTTGAGAAAATGGAGCTGGTCGAACGACGAAGTGCGCAGAATGATCGGCGCGTGTGGCATGTGCATCTGCGGCCCGCTGCAATCGAATTGTTGCCAGCATTGCGCAAGGAAGCGGACGCTACATATGACCGACTGCTGTGCGGTTTAGGTCCTACTGATCTGGAGCGCTTCGGTAACGCCTTAGCAAAGATGCGTGATAACCTCGATATCGATTAGGCGCTGGTTGGCAGGTTCCGTGGCTACCAGTGGGATTGACCTAGATGAGCTTCCGCTTCTGGGTCGTTTCCAGACAATCCGCTTATAGCTGAAAAACGCAGATAGCTGCCAGTCAACTTTCAGGCATCGGAGCGGGATCAATCTACGTCTGATTATGGGGGTGAAAGCAGACGTTAGTCCGATTGCTTCCAACGCGAGCCGAGAATGCCAACAATAAGGGCAACGCCAAGCGCCCATGGAAAGGTTTTGCCCGCTAAAATTGGCTGCTCTGAGACAGCAAAACCGAGGGCGGTTAGGATGAACCCAATCGGTAGACCAATAACTGAAAAGACAAGAAATCGTGTGGGTGAGAAGCTCATAACAGTTTCCATAGCCTATTTATTGGCGAGCGGTTGAGCAAAAACTGCCGTCAAGGCGCCCATCTTCAGGATTTGAGGTGGGAAGCGGACAATGCTTCATCATCAAAAACTGACTAGCCTACTAGGGTGACAGCGAGTTCAATCTATAGTTTTTGACCTTAGGTCTTCGTTTCAGTCTTAGGTGCTTTCCTCAAGATCGTCATCGATTGCGTCACCGCCACCGTTTTGCCCCATGACCATTGCGATCATTTGCGCAGTGAAGTTGCCGACAAGGCTGCCGTTCTGCTTCATTGCTTCGATCTCCTCTTGGGAGAAGCCAAGGTCACGGCATATCTCTTCATTCTGCTCACCTTGCTCGGATGGCTCGTTCGGGAAGGTAAGCTCGGCATTGGAAAACCGCCAAGGCCGACCTGGCAGCTGATACTCGCCGCCCTGGCGGTCCGGGACCGAGTAGGTCGCTCCCCAGTATTCAGCCCATTCGCTCGATGCGAGTTCTTCCATCGAACGAACCTCTCCAATCGCAATCTTCGCTTCGTCAAATTGGGCATCTACCGTTGCCATATCGGGGAAGGTCCATATCCATTTCTGGACGATGTCTTTAAGTGCCTCGAGATTGGCTCGGCGTAGCGCGGAAGTTGTGAACCGTGGGTCTTCGAGCAAGTCGGGACGGCGCATGGCCGAAACAAACCAGTTGAACGTGATCGCATAGACCAAACTGATCGCGCTCAAAAACTGCTCGCCATTGGGACCTGTAAAGAACGAGCCATCGGTTGCGCCAAGGATTGCCGGATCATCGCCCGGATCGAGATTGTTGAGATCGATATGAGCGTGTTCGTTGATCGCCATCAAAGTGGCGGCCATCGCGACGTCGATATGCTGGCCCTCGCCGGTCTGATTGCGGTGATGGAGCGCAGCTAGAACTGCGACAGCGGCCTCCATACCAGCATAGACATCGGCGTGGCTTAGCGCGTCGGTCTGTGGCGCTTTAAGATTGTCGCCATAATGGCGAAGCAGATGATGGGTAAAGCCCGCTTCGGCCTGTACAGTCGGCGCATAGGCCATGCGCCCACGCCACGGCCCGCCCTGGCCATAGCCCGAAATCGAAACGTAGATCAGCTTCGGATTGCGCGCTTTCAAACTCTCATAATCGAACCCGAAGGAATCAAGAGTGCCCGGGCGAAAATTCTCGACCAGAATGTCCGCCTGATCGACCAGCCGATGCGCAATATCAAGGGCATCCGCTTTGTTGAGGTCAATCGAGATATTGCGCTTGCCCGCGTTTTGCTGAGCGTAATAGCCGGTAACGCCATTAGCATTGATCGGAGCAGCAAGGCGCGAGACATCCCCGCGCGGTGGCTCGATTTTGGTGACGTCAGCGCCAAGGTCTTGCAGCGTCTTGGCGCAGAACGGTCCTGCCAGCACACGCGAGAAATCGACGACTTTGATGCCATCTAATGGTCCAGCCATGATCAACGCCCATTGAACTTTGCGAGGCCTGGGCCACGCGTCATCAGGCTTTCAAGCCCAGTCTTGAGGTCTTCGGAAGTCCATAGCGGTAGCTGCATTTCTTCCATTGCTTCATCGGCGGCTTGCACGCCTTCAGCAGCAGCCAGGTTGGCGAGTTTCTTAGTGATGGTGTGTGCCAACGTCGGGCCATTGGCTAACTCAAGCGCGATGACCATTGCCACATCTTCGAGCTTCTCGTCATCGACGACGCGGTTGATGATGTTCCATTTCTCCATTGTCTCAGCATCATAACGGCGACCGAGCATGGCGATCTCTTTCGCACGGGCGACCCCAGCGCGCTCAACATGGCGCTGGATTGCTCCCATCAAGGGGTTGAGACCAAGAGTCGCCTCAACTGACCCGATTTTCGCCGAGCGGGCCGCGATGATGAAGTCGCAAGCGAGCGCGATCTCGAATCCTCCGCCGACGCATACGCCTTGCACTGCAGCGACAGTCGGGAGTGGAAAGCCCTCCAGATCGCGAAGGAATTCGAGGGGCGAAGCAGCGAGCTTGCCGCCTTCCATAGCATCGCCGAACAACGAAGTGTCTGCTCCGGCAGAAAAATGCCTGAGGCCGCTCTTGAGCAAGACCGCGCGCGCTTCTTTGTCCTGAGCCTCTTTCAGCGCCGCGCGCATTCCAGCCATCAAGTCGATGCCGACCAGGTTATGGGGAGCGAATTCCATAGAAAGAACCGCCACCAGCCCTTCCATTGTTACTTTCACGCAGGTCGTATCGGTCACGGTCAATTCTCCAATCTTAAGAGCAATGATACGAACAACCGGCTTGTGCTTTGAGGTGAAATAGTGCCAGAATCCAGGTGAAATGATGCCAACCCATTCACCCTCGCAGGACAATTCCACCTATGGACTGCGCGTTCTAGTTGAGGAATTGGAAGTGCAAGGGATCACGCTCGCACAAATGTTGCGCAGGGCGGAAATGCGCAGCCTGAGCGGTCAGATCACACATGCCCAACGCTTGGCAGTCCTCAGAGCGGCGAATGAGATGTCTTTGGACCCCCTAACCGCGCTAAATGCGGGCCAGCGTCAACGGGTCCAGCATTATGGTGTCTATGGTTATGCGCTTGCGACCAGTCCGACTTTCGGCGACGCCTTCGCCTTTGGCAGGCAAAATCTCGAATTGGCTGGTGCTGTCTTAAGGATCACTTTCCGGAAGAAGGGTGGCATTGGTATTCTTCGCAGTCACAACCCCGCGGCGCTTGGCTCATTGCTAACCTTCGCTGCGGAATTCTGGCGCAGCTCAATGAGCGCTTTACTCAGTGAAGTGCTCGGTCAGCCGTTCCCATCGACCTTAATGCGCTTTCCTTATCCGCGCCCGCGTCATGCCGAGGCTTATAGCGATGTGTTTCATTGCCCGATTGAGTTTGATGCAGACCATATGGAATGGCATTTCGATGCACATGTGCTCCAGCGGCCTTGCCCAAGCGCGCATTCCCTGACCGCTCATATCTGTCAGGATTTTTGCGAAACTCTGATTGCAAACGACAGTTCGACAACACCGCTCCAAAGGCAATTGCGAAGCTTCATCCTTGGCAAAACCGATTGCCGGGTAACAGCCGACGACGCATCGCAAGCTCTGGCACTGTCCCGCCGTACATTGTTTCGTAGGCTTGGCGAGGAAGGTACAAGTTTTCAGGTCTTGCTCGATCAAACTAGGGCTTCGCTGGCCTGTGAGTACCTTGAAAACACCCGGCTGACGGTGGGTGAAATTTCGGAGCGCTGCGGCTACAGCGATGAAGCTAATTTTAGAAAGGCCTTCAGAAGGTGGCGTCAGAAAAGTCCCTCTAAATGGCGGCTCATTGCATAGAGGCGAGGTATGCCAGGACGGCGCAGCAATATGAATGTCCGCAATTGGGTCGTTAGCGGACAGTCGGCTTTTATCGGCAAGTTTAGCTATTTGCCCTAATCGGCCTCACGTTATCCGCGTTGCCAGCCGGTAGGTCTTGGCCTGAGCAGTGAGCCGCCCAAGCATCCATGAGCTTGCGACGCTTCGGCAAGAGGTTGCCCCTGCGATAAGCTGCCTCGGCCTTGTTTCCGATAGTGTGGGCAAGCGCCATCTCGCAAACTTCATGCGAAAAGCCGGTGCTTTCCGCTGCCCAATCACGAAAGCTAGAGCGGAAGCCATGGACCGTATAGCTTGGTTTTCCATCCGAAGCGGGGAGCAGTCGGCGCAACTGCATCAGCATCGCCATGTTGGAGAGCGCTCCGCCATGGCTTGAAGGGAATAGCGGAAGATCTGAAATTTCGCCTTTTGCTTCCGCTAGGGGCAAAACGGCGCGCAACACTTCAATCGCCCGCCCTGACAATGGCACCGCGTGTTCCACACCGGCCTTCATCCGCTCGGCTGGGATAGTCCAAACCGCACTCGTTAGATCAACTTCGTGCCACTTGGCTCCAATCGTCTCGCCAGTGCGCGCGGCGGTTAGGATAGTAAATTCAAGCGCCATTGAAGCTATACCTTCAACGCCTTGCACTTTGGCGATCAGGCTGGGCAATTCAGCGTAAGGTAGCGCGCGATGGTGGCTTCCTTTGCCTAGCCGTTCATTGCGGCGCTCCTTGGCCTTTGAAGGGGCTGTAAGGACGTTTTCTAAGTGCCCGCGCCATCGGGCTGGATTCTCCCCCTCTCGCAAGCCCTCCACCTTTGCAGCGTCAAGAATGCGTTCAATCCTGCCTCTAACCCTGTTGGCGGTTTCAGGCTTCTCTTTCCATATCGGTTTGAGTGCCGCCAATACCTGTGCGGTTTGGACCTCGCCAACTGGCACATCGCCAAAGTGAGGGTAGGCATAGGCTTCTAGGGTGGAGCGCCATTGCTTTCGGTGCTTGTCGTTTTTCCAACCCTCCTCATTCATCGCAAGAAAGCTCTCGGCGGCGCTCTTAAATGTGGTGCCCGCGATCTTTGCGGCCTGAGCCTTGGCCTTTGCCTCGCTCTGAATGCGCTTGCGATCAGACATAGGCACATTGCCTGCCGCCGCATCCTTGGACTTGTCTCTTGCTAGGTCGCGCGCGTCGGCAAGCGATACAGCATCGGCTCCCGCTGCGCTGCCAAGCCCTACAAGCCTAACTTTGCCCGCAACTGTACCCTTCCAGACCCAAGACCGCGCTCCGCCGGGTTTGACCTGCAAATAGAGGCCGCCGCCATCGGCATAGCGTTTGGCGTATTCCTTGCCATCCTTGCCCATACCGGGCTTGGCATTGCGAACCGTCACGGCGGTTAGGGCATTGTGCAATTTGCGCGGCATATTCGATCCGTTGTCCTAAAAGGTGTGCCAATATTAGCATGGTTTAGGACATCTGCAAGCGAAAGCGTGCGAAGGGTGACGGAATCGTTACGCCTTTAAGCATTGTTCTTTAATGATATAATTGGCTATCAACGCAAGAGCATGAAGGTCTGTTAGGCGGACTCCGTCTCCGCCACTTTTACGCAGAAAATATAGTATTTTCAGAGGCTTCTTTCTTTTTGCGCAGTACGTCCCCACAGATATCCCCCCACTGCTTAGTGACCTTATGCGTCTAGTAGCGAACGTGGACGGCTAGTCCTGTGGAATGATCGAAAGTGCTCAACCGCTCGTACCCCAATTTGGTTCATTGCGGGCCGGGCCGTTCCTCAACTAACGTGAATCTTCACACGAAGGCACTCGCAAGCCAATGCCGCGCCAGAGCTTTCGTACTTTTGCGCAAACTTAGATCGATATTGAGCGAACTGATCGACGCACGTTTGATTTGCGGCACCGCGCTGAACTGCTCTTTCTTAGTTCTGCTCAACCTTTAGAAGACCAAGGCTTTCAATTGCCGTTGACAGCGGCTGAAGGCCTACATGTCAAAAAGGCCGCTGTATCACCCGCCCCGATTTCAAAGCTGAATCAGGATCCCACCAAATTGATCTGAGGTGGCCTATGACTGGTCTTGTCAGACTAACTGTACCTGATTGAAATTCAGCTTGCACCGAGTAGTGCTTTTGGATGCCTAGAGGTCGTAAACCGCCCAGCCCATTCAAACGCTTCAATTCATCACCGGACGTCATCCGCTTGGTCGTGATGATGTATGTCCGTTTTCCTCTTTCGCTCCGAAACGTCGAAGATCTGCTGGCGGAGCGCAGTATCGACATCTGCCACGAAACCGTGAGGCTTTGGTGGAACCGCTTTGGTCCAATGTTTGCTGCCGATATTCGCCGACAACGAGTAAGCCGGATGAAAGGTTTTCGTCATTGGCGCTGGCACCTCGATGAGGTGTTTGTGAAGATAAATGGCGAGACCCATTATCTTTGGCGGGCTGTCGACCAAGAGGGTGAAATCCTCGAGAGTTACGTCACGAAGAAGCGCGACAAAAAGGCGGCGTTACGGTTCTTGAAGAAGGCGCTGAAGAGGCATGGTCAGGTCGAGAAAATCGTGACCGACGGGCTCAAGTCTTACCCGGCTGCGATGCGCGATCTTGGGAATGTCGAACGTCAAGAAATGGGGCGGTGGAAGAACAACCGGGTGGAGAATTCGCACTTACCGTTCCGACGAAAAGAACGGGTCATGCAGCGGTTCCGGCGAATGAAAACACTGCAAAAGTTCGCCTCAGTCCATGCCAACGTTCACAACCACTTCAACGCAGAACGACATCTTACCGACCGACAGACTTACAAAGCAAGCCGCTCAGCCGCACTGGCTGAGTGGCAAAACCTTATGGCCTGACATGCGCTTGGGTAAAGGATGGCTGCGCCAATCGGAGACAAGTTGCGATTAGACTGACAGCACCCCCAGCAGCCATGCGTGAGCTCGGGAACGAAGGCCGTCGTGAAGTGGGCCGCTGGAAAAACAATCGAGCGGAGAACTCGCACCTACCGTTCCGGCGAAAAGAGCGTGTGATGCAGAGATTTCGGCGAATGAAGTCGCTTCAAAAGTTCGCCTCAGTCCACGCCAACATCCACAACCATTTCAACTCGCAGCGCCATCTAATCCACAGAGACACTTACAAGACCTCTCACTCAGCCGCACTGGCTGAGTGGCAAAACCTTATGGCCTGAAGATCACTGGGGTAGCGCGAGTTTTGCAAATCGGAGACAAGTTGCGATTAGACTGACAGCTCCCTTGCAGGTTCGCTGCCGCACCAGTTTTATGGCAAGGACTTGGGGTGAAAGCCGACGTTTGTTGACTCGCTCGAGCAGCGGCCGAGCTTCAAACGACAACGACATACTTCGTACTCTTCATTCTTTGTTTCCGTGCTTCAAAACAGTTTCAACAATTAGCTTAGAGTGGGTATACATCAGAAGCTCGCCCCCATTCTCGGCAGTGATAATCTCAATATCTGCTCCAGCATCAATCAGACTTTGCGCGCGTGCATGGCGCGTGTTCTGATCCGCTCCGCCAATGATGAACTGAAACTTCGCCTTAGATTCAATCATTTTCTCGAGCGCATCGTGCAGCACATGCTGAAATCCGGCGACATAGGCTTTGACATTGTTGCCCGCCGCAAAGTTAGTGCCAATCGAAAGGCTCTTAAGATGATCGGGATTCTCTAAAATTGCGCGGTCGCAATCCAAATTGCCGAAAGCGCGGTGGAGATAGGCAGCAGGCCCTTTGCGCAGGTAAAGAGCATATCCCGCCCGCGCGACGAATTCTAACAATCGTGGTGATTTCTGAACTACCGTGGCCACAAACCGTTGCATCACAGGCATATCCAAACGCTGCTCAGCTGAGCCCATCGGCAAGACCGGCGTTACGGCGCAAAAGCTAATCACCCTTTCCGGATAGAAATGCAGAAATTGCAAAGCAAACATTCCGCCAAGCGCTTGCGACAAGATCGAAATCTCACCTAGGCCTAGATGATCAAAGAGCGCCTTGAAATCATGCGCAGTTTGGGTGGGATGATGGCAATCATCGGGATAGGCAGAAGACCCACGGTAAAACGGCCGCGCAGGCAATATGATCTGCAATCTCTTGGATGCTGCATACTCAGCCATATCCGCCGGCCAGATATGGCCCAATTGCTCACCGTGGTAATAGACACAAGGGGCCCCATCACTCGCCCCAAACACTGCGTAATCAAGCGCGCGGCCATCGGGTAGAATAAATGTGTTCCAATGGTCCTGGCTAGGTGAGGGTTGGGTGATCTTGCTATCGGCGGCTTCTGACTCATACAAAGTACGCTCGACATGCTTGTCAAAAGTGAGCGCAGCCATGCTCAAGGCAAGCCGTAGAAACTGCGACAGACTTTGCGTGCCTGTTTTTGCATATAGCTCGCGAATTTGCGTGCGCACTGTTGCAATAGAAGTCTGGCGGCGTTCAGCAATGTCCTGAGCTGAGGAACCTTCGCAAAGTAGAATAAACACCTCGGTTTCCGACTGAGTGAAACCGAACTTTTGTTGCACTGTTGATGTCAGCCGCCGCGGCCATTTGACCTCAAGGAATTGTAAGAAAAGACAATAGCGATCATCGCCCACTTCCCACTGGCTAATGCTGCAAAATTTTGGAAGCTCTGAGCCGCGGGTCTCCAGCTCAATCAAGTCGACATAATCTCGTCTGCCAGCGCGCTGATACTGCGACAATTGCCGAATATGCGTATCGATCAGATTGCGGCTTTCTTGGGTCAGAAGCTCGCGAAAATGCGGCAAATCGCGATCTATTCCTAGCAGTTCAATCGCTTCGGAGTTTATCTCGATAACCTTGCCATGCACATCCAGCGCCAGCATCGGATGCAGGGCATGGGTAATTGTATGATGCAGGTCACGATTGCGCTGATTTTCTTGGTCAATCAGCAAGTCAGCGATCACCATCGCTTTGATGATGCGATCTTCAGCGACTAGCTTTTGACCCGCTTCATCCCCTTCCAAATCTTCGAAGAACGGATTGAAAAAAGCAGCAAATTCACCAAGGCTCTCTGGCTCTAGGGCGAGAGCATACAATCCATCAGAAAAATCACGCTGCTCCATATCCCGGTCCTTAACTCATCATTGCGCCCTTATCGAAATGATAAGAGCTTGGCCGCGCGATAACTGTGTTTCGAGCCTGCCAATCTGACATAAGTTTGTAAACGGCGCGATTATTCAGCGTCATCATCAATATTGGGTATGACGGCGTAATCTGTCTCTGTCAGCAGCTTGTTCATTGTAAACCAACGAGCAAGGCGGGGTGGAAATTGATATGAAAAATTCAGGTAAGTCAGCTGCATTTAGTGGCGGTTCCATTGCAGTATTAGCGACGATTTTGGCAGCGGGCATAGCTGTCGCGCCGCAAGAGGCGCGCGCCGATGACTGCCTGCTTGACCGAGATGATGATGGCGTAGTTGATGAGACGACCGACAATGATGGCGCGGCCAATTCGGATAATCAGAATGATGCTCTTGCTTGCGGTGTCGGCGCAAGTGCAACTGGCGATTTGGGTGCAACCGCCATCGGTGCCTCTGCCAATGCATCGGGCGATGCATCCACTGCTGTGGGTGAAGGGGCTGGCGCAACAGCTACGGAGGCGACCGCCTTAGGTGAAGAAGCCTTAGCGCAAGGGCCGGGCGCAACCGCCCTTGGCAGCGGCGCACGCGCCGATGGGGTCGGCAGCATTGCGCTGGGCGGTGATATCCAAACCGGGAGCACCAATGCCGCAATTGCTTCGGCCAATCACGCAATCGCAATTGGATCGTCGGCCGATGCAGTGGACACAAGTGCGATAGCTATTGGTCAAGATACTCTGGCAGACGGCGAGAATGCGATTGCGGTTGGCAAGGATGCAGATGCAGGAGGGCTTGGGAGTACGGCTCTTGGCAATGCAGCCAGCGCCGCGGGCGAAAGCAGCATTGCAATCGGCGATGGTGCATCAACTAGCGCTGATGACACCGTGGCGATTGGCAGTGGAGCTACAGCATCCGGCTCAGATGGAATCGCCGTGGGCAACGGCAGCTCTTCGACAACTTTCAACGCCGCGGCATTCGGCAATGGAGCGTCTGCTACGGGCAACAGTTCAACTGCAATCGGAAACGGCGCTGAGGCAACAATGGGCTCCGCTACCGCCATTGGTAATGCAAGTTCGGCAACAGGAACTGTCGCGAGCGCGCTTGGTGGCGCTGCGAACGCATCGGGGGACCAATCCACGGCGATCGGCGGAGCTGCCATTGCGACTGGGGTCAATTCCGTTGCTCTGGGCGGCGGAAACAACCAAGCGAATTCTGCGCGCGCCACTGGTGACCGGTCCATCGCAATCGGTGGCGGCCAGTCCGGATCGTTGGGAGCATTGGCTGAGAATGATGGTGCAATTGCAATCGGCAATTCAAGCGTATCCAGCGGCACAAGCTCAATTGCTCTGGGCGAAGGTTCGTCATCGGAAGACATCGGCAGCGTTGCGATTGGCCTAAACTCGGATGCCGAGGGCTTAAACGGAGCGGTTGCAGTTGGTCACCTCACATCCGCATCAGGATTCGTCACCACCGCCGTTGGCGCTTTTGCTCAGGCAGCCGGAGAACATGCTACTTCTTTGGGCGGCGGCGCTACTACAACCGAGGATCGTGCCACTGCAATTGGTGCAAACACAAGAGCTACAGGTATTGGTTCGATTGCATTGGGCGGTGGCGATAATGCTGGCACATCGGCGAGCGCAGAAGGTGCCATCGCGATTGGTGGTGAAACTTCAACGGCTGTCGGTGCTCAAGCGGGTGGTTTGAATGCAATTGCGCTTGGTTCAGGTACAAACTCCTCCGGCGCAGGCTCCATCGCCATTGGCGGTGATGGAACCGATCCTGATGATTTGGGTGCACAGGCAACCGCTGACCGCGCCTCTGCATTCGGGGCCGATGCGCAGGCGGCAGGGGTCAACGCCACTGCTGTTGGCACGCTGA
>JBDWRU010000003.1:0-1128569 GCA_039985875.1 Erythrobacter sp.
CCGGCGCAGGCTCCATCGCCATTGGCGGTGATGGAACCGATCCTGATGATTTGGGTGCACAGGCAACCGCTGACCGCGCCTCTGCATTCGGGGCCGATGCGCAGGCGGCAGGGGTCAACGCCACTGCTGTTGGCACGCTGACAACGGCATTGGGCAATAACTCGGCAGCGTTCGGACTTTCAGCAAATGCTGGCGCTTCGGCGACGGCTGTTGGTGGTGGTGCTGACGCAAGCGGCAACAACTCGGCAGCTGTTGGTCGCTTTGCCGCGAGCGCAGGAAACCAAGGGACATCCGTTGGCTTCCAAGCGTCTGCTGCGCGCAATTTCAGCACCGCTGTTGGTTCCAACGCATTGGCAGATGCCAATGACGCTGTCGCTGTCGGCTCTGGAGCCAGCGTGACGCACACAGCCTCAACAGCGATTGGCGCAAACGCAACGTCAACTGCTGTCAATCAAGTCACCCTTGGAGGGGCGGGTTCCTCTGTCCGGGTTGGCGATATTGCGGCATCCACCGATGCACAGGTTGGCCCTGTCGATGTCGTGACCGTCGACGCCGCTGGCACATTGGGGGTTCAACAAGCCGCTAGCGCTGCCTCAGTCGATAATGTGCGTGTGTCGCTCAACGCGCTCTCGGAAGTGTCCGAAGCGCAGTTGAACGCTTTGTCAGCACGCACCAGCACGCTGGAGGGGCGTGTGGATACTCTGTTCGATCTATCCGATACGGTTGATCGTGATGCCAAGCGCGGCATTGCCTCTATTGCAGCGCAGGCCAATCCGCACTTCCCAAGCGCAGCGGGCAAGACCAGTTATGCCAGCAATGTTGCCACATATCGCGGCGAGGTTGGCTTCTCAGCAGGGCTAACCCACCGGTTTGAAGGGGACTTTGCGATCACCGCTGGTGTTACATATGCAGGCGGCAATTCCACCAGCGTGCGCGCAGGTATCGCTGGCGAGTTTTAAAACCACCGAAATTGCAGTTTCACAAGACGACCTGGAGGATAGGGAGATAGTATCTCCTGACTTCATACTAGGCCCCGCTCATCGAAAGATGGGCGGGGTTCTTTGCGTCAAGCAAAACGGCGCCTGCATGCTCATGACCGCTAGTGGGTCGTTAGCGGACAATCCGTTCTCAGTGGTAAAATCGATCTAGCTGTCAGTCTGCTAGCAGGGCACTTCAATAAGTCGCCGAGAGGCGGCAGATGGGGTGAAATCGGACGTTGCCGGCAAAGTGGCTAACGCGTTCAAGCGTCCGAACTTCGATTGAACAGTTGGCTAACGATCCAGCCTTCAAACTCCCAATTGGGGTTAAATCATCAAACTGAAGTCACTCCGGGCTCTTCTTGGTGGCGGCTGCGTTGCGTTTATGCGCAAATTCTGACGTCAGGCATTCGGAGCGCTCAATCTGTTACATCCCAGCGTAGACGATCCATTGTGGCCTGTCTGTGTGAACACTCATCCACACGTATCCATCATAGTATTGGCATGAGGCCCATTTGGGCTTTAGATGGCACTGTCAGAGCAAATGCACCGGCTAGCGAAATCTAGCTGATAGGTTGGGCGAGTGTCATGCCAAGACCCAAGAAAATGGCCGGTCCGTTTCGCTATTTCAACTCATCGCCAGAGATCATCCGCTTAGTCGTGATGATGTACATCCGCTTTCCTCTATCGTTGCGGAACGTTGAGGATCTGCTGCTTTGACTGCGTGGCAAAAGCTTGTTGCCTAAGCCCAACGCGATCTTGCTATAGCTCGGTCAATCGCAGACAAGTTGCAGTTGGGCCAACAGCACCAACGATCTGAACCATTAACGTTTTGGCGTTGCTTCTTATGTTCGTTTCTGAGTGCGATATTGCGTAATCGCGCCATTCACAACCTCGGCGTTTTCAATGGTTTGGGGGATGACGATCTCGTCACCATTGGTAATCGCCCGGAGCAAATTACGAAGGATCTTGCCGGATCGTGTTTTGGGCAATGCATCAAGAGAAATGCAGTCGCGTGGGGATGCGATGGGGCTGATTGCACTACGAACAGCCCCGACGATCTCGCTCGCCGGATCATTTGTTCCGCCTGATGCCGCCACGAAAAACACCACGGGAACCTCACCTTTTAGTTCGTCCGAGCCGCCGATGACTGCGCATTCAACGACACAACTGCACGAGGCCACAACCTCTTCGATTTGCCCTGTCGAAAGCCGGTGCCCGGCGACATTGATGATATCATCTGTTCGTCCCATAACACGATAAGCGCCGTCTTCGCCCAGGACCCCGGCGTCGCCTGTTGCGTAGCAGTCGTCAAAGGCACTGAAATACCCTTCAAAACCTGCTGAATTGCGCCAAAGTGTTCGGAAACTGCCTGGGGGTAAAGGCTTGGCGATGACAAGATTTCCTGTAGTTTCCGCCGCGACTTCCTTCCCGCTTTCGTCAAGAACTTGAAACGCAAATCCCGGTACGGGATAGCCAGCCGCACCGATAGCAGCAGGCTCGCTGCCAAGGCCAATACAGCTTGCCAGCGCAGGCCAACCAAGCTCGGTTTGCCACCAATGGTCGATAACCGGTCTGCCCAGTTGATCGCCAATCCACTCGACGGTGTCCGGGTCAGCTCTTTCGCCTGCAAGGAATAACGCTCGAAGGCATGACGGATCAGCTTTGGCGAGCAGCGCGCCTTGTGGATCGGCGGCTCTGATCGCACGAATGGCGGTGGGGGCTGTAAAGAGCACGCTCACTTGATGGCGGACGACGATATCCCAAAAGACGCCCGCATCTGGCGTGCCAACCGGTTTGCCTTCAAAAAGGATTGTCGCATTGCCGTTTATGAGCGGCCCATAAACAATATAACTGTGTCCAACGACCCAGCCAATGTCGCTAGCTGCCCAATAGGTTTCGCCAGGCTTTACCCCGTAAATATTGGACATCGACCACGCCAGGGCAACGCCATATCCGCCGGTTTCTCGAACAACGCCCTTAGGCTTACCAGTCGTGCCGGAGGTGTAGAGAATATAAAGTGGGTGGTCTGAACGAACGGCGACACAATCGGCAGGTTTCGATTGGCTAAGCGCTGCCTGCCAATTGATATCACGGTCATTGCACAGCTCGGCCTCACATTGTTCGCGCTGCCAAATGATGACTTTGGAGCATTTGTGTTCCGCCTTTGCCAGAGCATCGTCCACAATGGGCTTGTATGGCAGGACTTTCGTGCCCTCGATCCCGCAACTTGCTGTTAGCACCGCTTTCGGTTCGCAATCGTCGATGCGCTTAGCAAGTTCTGTGGCAGAAAATCCGCCAAACACGACAGAATGCACCGCACCAATGCGGGCACAGGCAAGCATGGCAAAAGTGGCCTGGGGGATCATTGGCATGTAAATGATAACGCGGTCGCCTAGGCGAACGCCACTCCCTGCCAACATTCCTGCGGTTTGGGCGACTTCTGCTTGAAGCTCAGCAAAGGAATATATCCGGCGACAGCCGGATACAGCGCTTTCGTAAATCAGTGCCTTCTCATCGCCGCGCCCCGCATCGACATGACGATCCACCGCATTGTGACAAAGATTGAGGGAGCCATCAGCAAACCACGGTGCATCATGATCGGCAATACCGGTGCTTGGAGCGGCATCCCAGTCGAGCGCTTGGGCCGCGTCCAGCCAAAACGAGTTGGGGTCGGCGATGCTTGAGCTGTAAGTTGCATCATAGCTCATGTGGCAATAAATCCTTCGTTTCCCAAACCCAATTTAATCACTGCTGAGCAAGGTCAAAGCCCGTACGCCAAGCAATATGCGCTAATGCCCACCCTTCGGGCAGTTAAGTAGGCGGATGATGCGATCACAAGTTGCACGGACGAAGTCCTGTAGTTTGACGAAACTCCCGACAGTTACCTCTCTACAAACGCGGTTGAACGCTAATCGAGTAGATTGATTTCAGTGCCTCTCTCTTCCTCCTTGGCAGCTAACCACACAGCGTGGGCGGCGGCCAAATCCTGAGCGGACACGCCGAGCGATTTGTACATTGTAATCTCATCATTATTGGTTCGGCCTAAAACCGAGCCGGCTGCAACTTCGCCGATCTCACCAGCAATATGTGCCTCGTTAACGGTGCCGTCCTTAATCGCATTAAGAAGTTCGCCCGCCGCTGCCATGGCTGCGGGCCGGTAATCGACAACAAATCGGCTGCGGTTCACAGCATCGCTATCGACTTCTGCGCTGGAGGGTATGGCGGCGCCGACTAGGTTGATATGCTGTCCTGGCTCCAAATCCTTCCCGAATAGAACAGGGTCTTTGGCCGAAGTTGTGGTGCAGATGATGTCTGCCCCTTTTACCGCTTCACTTGCGCTTGATGAGGCGGTTACGGGCAAGCCAGTCCGATACGAAGTCTGTTCAGCAAAACGCTTTGCGCGCGCCAAGTCGCGGCCCCAAACTGTAATCTCAGAGACTTCGCGGACCGCCATCATCGCATCCACATGCCTTGCGGCCTGTTCACCATTGCCGATGATTGCGAGCTTCCTTGCATCTTCACGTGCCATGAATTGTGTGGCGAGGGCGCTGGCTGCTGAAGTGCGAATAGCGGTTAGTGATGATCCCTCAACCATTGCAAGCGGGACGCCTTTTGCGCCGTCAAAGAGCATCACCATTCCGATATGTGTGCCGAGTGGATCATCCTGAGGTCGTTCATATTTGCATACCAACTTTATGCCGAAACTGGCATCAACCGCTTCACCGGCAGTGCCCAACGTTCCTGGCATGATCGCCATTTTGCCTGCTGCGCCGGGCACGGGCATGAATTGGCGGATCGGCAGTGTCACATCGCCTTGGCTGGTCGCGATCATCGCGCGGCGCATTACATCGACGCAGGCTCGGACGGGAAGCAAGCGCTCGACATCGGATTGGGGGATTATTCGCATAAAACTAGTCTGCATTCCGAGGTGGTAAAAACCGCATCTTGTCCATTACGTTTTGGACATCATCTGGGCGGTCGAATGGTTCAGGCATGGGATCGCCCGGCCTGCGGTCTTTACCAATGGCATAGAACCAGTCTTCAAGACCTGGAGGGAAGAAGACCCAAAACATCTTCATATCGATCTCACCTGTGTTCTTGATCCAATGCGTGCAATTGCGCGCAAACAGAATCGTTGTGCCGGGGCCAAACTCGGTCTCCTCGCCATCAATATCGACAATTCCGGCGCCTTCATGGACAAATACAAGTTCGTGATTTTGCTTGTGGCCATGCTCGCGCACCATGCATCCTGGAGGAAGTAACTGTGTACCGCTCGACCAAGTGTCGTAAGGCATATTGTCAGCCGTTAGATTCACATTGACATAGCCGCGGCTGGGCATGGGCTGCCATAGACTGCGCCCTTCATCAGGTCCGACGATTACGGATTGGCCCTTGGTTATATGGCCTACGGGAGGATGGTCTGACATTCGTTGTCTCCTCAAGCTCTCAGAAATTCGAGCACGCGAGGGTTGTATGCTCCAGCCGCAGCGATCGGACAAAAATGTCCGCCACTGCCGAGCAAATGCAACTGTGCTTTTGGGATAAGGCGCGCCAACTCTTCGGTGAAACCAGGCGGGGTGACGCCATCGTCTTCTGCTCCAATGCACAATGTTGGCGACGCAATCTTGTGCAGTTCGCTGCGCAAGTCGTGGGTGCAAACGGCATTGATCCGTGAAAGCTCGACTTCCAATCCAGGAAAAGCACTCAGGCGTTCTTCCATAAATGCGCGGGCATCGCTCATCTGTTCCTGCAAGATGCGCGGGGGCATGGCAAGATAAGTGCCCATTGTGAGATAAGTGAGGGGACCGCAGTTGATCAACGCATCGCGCCGGCAACGGAAGAGCTCGGTGAGATAGGTGTCGGGCCCGGCCCAACTGCATGATTGAACAAGCTTGTCGAGTCGCTCAGGCGCGTTGAGCGCAATCTGTTGTCCGATTGCTCCACCGGTCGAATGGCCAACCAAATGCGCGCGCTCAATCTCCATCGCATCCATAATCGCGAGCACATCTTTCGACATATGCTCAGTGCCATTAGCAACCTTGTCTGGGGTGGATTTCCCGCAGCCACGATGGTCGAAAGTGATAACTCGGAAATGCTCTGCAAAGGGCTGGATTTGCTTATGCCAGAATGCGCCACGCCCACCTAAGCCGGCAACCAACAACAAGTCTGGTCCAGTGCCAGTTATCTCCAAGTGGATTTCCGCGTCCCCTACATCCACATTGTGTGTGAAGGTCGAAATCATAGCGGCGGGAAAACCGGTTGTTTGTCTAGGTTCAGCTCAAGTCTGTCTCTGCCAGTTACGCAGCCAATGCTCGATCCGCTGTTTTTGGCGAGTGTTATCGCGTCATCCTCAATCTCGATCGTCTTTGGGGCCAAGACTGGTCCAGAGATTTCTCCGCTCACTTGCTGATCCATGATCTCATGCCTTTGATGCGATCGGTACTTTATTGCCCGCAAATCGCCCTTTTTCGACCCCAATTCCAGCTTCAACCGCTTGTTGGATAGTGTGTCGTATCGCCAACGTTCAAATCCCCGTATCGGGTAATTCGCAGGGTATGCTGCAAGCTTCATCGCTGCGGCGGGACCTTCGATTCGAGACAATCGTAGTTCTTTCCAATCTACCCATCGCTGTGCTCACTGCCACAGGTGAAGTGCGTCATTTGTGCGATCGCTCGATTTTGCTCGTTACCCACAATGCAGATGGCCTCATCAACACCCATGCCGGGTTTGGCCAACATCATATCCGCTTGCATGGCCAGTGCTACATGAACACAAGCGCGCGCGGATACGTCGGTTTCCGCGCTGGTGCCTCCAGAATAGGCTCCCACATTACAGGTCTTTGCATATTGGATGGCTCGAGCTGTATCAAGCAAACTGCCTACGTCGGGAGTCTTGATCTGGACGATATGAGCGGCCTTGGCGTCACAGAAATCCCGCACGTCATCCAGTGTGTTGCAGTGTTCATCAGCGACGATCTTTGCATTCGTCCCCAATGTACCGAGTATCTCTACAATTTGGGCGAACTTGCTGATCTGTTGATCGCGCCCACCATAATCTGCTGGGCTCTCGATCAATAGTTCAAATCCGCTTACCCGCTCCGCACAGCGCGCGATAAATTCTGCAACTATGGCTGGATCTTTGCCTATGCCAAGACCAATCCAGCCGTAAAGATCAAAGTGGAGCTTAGGGCGGTAGTTTTCGCTGCCAAGCTTTATGACGCGACCTGCAACCCATTCAATATATTCGCAAAAGGCTTCACCGTTCTCACCAAACTTCGCGGCTGAATTGATTAAGCCATGAGGGAGGACATCAACGCGTTTCAAGATCATCTTGTCGACATTGAGATGCCGGGCATCGCCGCTTTGCGCGAAAATAGGGACGCGTTTGGAAGGGGGGGGTTGATCAAAAATATCGCAAACGATTTGCGCTACGGTGCAACGCTGCGCATGGGCTGCCGCTGCCAACAGAGCTTGGCTGATGCCATACTTGACGGCAATCGGCAGCGATCCGTCCGGACCATCTGCCAAGACTTCCCTACAATTCAACTCCGCTTGAGATGCGTCGAGGCCAATCAGGCGTGGTATCACCAATGTTTTAGTCAGCCGGGCCATCGCTTCCGGGTCAAACAGAGGATCTCTTCCAGCAGCGCCGGAATACTGAACACTGACCATGTCGCCCCAGCATACGGTTCCATCGTCAAGAGCTAGGCCAATGCTAAGCGCTTCTGCCGGCTGACGGACTCGGGCAAACCCTAGAGTCTGTGGGGCGCCGTCATAGTCAAAGCCGTCATGATCTAACCCCGCGCGAATGGCTGCTTGGTCATCATAGAAAAATGCACCCATTGAAGGCGCTAAAATGACATCACGAATATGGACCATGGAAAGTCAAAAGCCTTAGCGAAGTAGATTGAGGGAGCGGCTACGCGAACGATTGTCTGCCTTTCTTTAGGTAGGACGACACCTTTGATCGGAGGCAGATACCTCTCATGCTGCTAACTACCAGCAGCCCGTTGTGGCTATGCATTGTCAAAGCAAACAGAGATTTACGCGAACAACGCTATCCAATCTCGCACCTTTTCGGCAAAAAAAGGGCGGCGCGCAGAATATGCGAACCGCCCCTTTTTGAGTTCGTTGCTGTTAGAAATCAGCGGATAGACGTAAGCCAATTTCCCGCCTGTCTGGCAGGCTCGTGAATGCCGTTGTGAATCCGCCACCATCGGGGAAAAAGAAGCTGGCTCCAGTCGCTCCAGCATTTTGCAGAGTATCGTCTTGAAACAGATTCTCGACGAACGCTTCAAGACGGAAATTTTCCGAAACGTCGGCGCCAGCTCGCAGATTAACTCTCCAATTCGATCCAATCTGATTGTATGCGAAGTTGTCGACAAAACGTTCGCCTTGGAAAATCGCATCACCCCGCAAATAGGCCTCTCCGCTTGGGATCGGGAATGCATAGCTCGCACCAACTGCTCCCGACCATTCTGATATGTTCGCTGGGCTGTTGCCCGAACCAGAAAGAGTATTCACTCCGGAATCGGCGAAAGCGGTACACGGCACTGTGCTTGTTGCTGCGGATGGGCAGAGCACAAGCGCCGAAACACTACCCGCTGCACCGAGTTGATTTAGCTGGGCATCAACCCAGCCAACGCTTCCAAAGAGTTGCAGGCCATCAGTTGGAGTAACGGTAAATTCGAAATCGATTCCCGCATATTCCGATTGCCCATCTAAGTTTGCCGAAACGATCACCGGATTTCCCAACACATCGGAACCTGTGAAGACGTTCCCAAATGGCTGGTTCTCCCACTCCAAATAGTAGGCAGCAATGCTGTAACTGAGCCAGTCAGCGAGCGATTGCTTGATGCCAATCTCAAACGCATCCACCCTTTGGACGCCAGTGAAATTCCCAAAATCTTCTGGATTAGGAATAGCATCTGGCAGAACCGCCAGAACTGCGTCCACATTTGTTATGACTGAGTTCAAAGAGCTCTGTGTGAAACTTGCATAGACATTCAAGTCGGGATTTGGCGAATAAGATAAGATCGCCTTTGGCATGAAGTCTTGAAAAGAATTCTCGTCTGCCACAACCTGTGTCGCGTCCAATATGCTCTGCGTATCGTCTACCCAGCGCCCTTCGAACGAAAACGTCAATTCATCGGTGATGTCAAAATCTAACGTGCCGAAGATGCCGATGGCTTCATTATCTTGAAAATCAGCTGGGACAAACGCGTTGCCGTTTCTGAATTCTTGTTCGTAGTAGTTTACGCCAATTTGAATGCGCAGTCGCTTGTCCGTGTTCGACGAAAAACGGAGTTCTGCGAAAGTGTCTCGAGTTAAATTCGCAAATGCGAATGTATTGTTGAAAAACAATCCGTAGTTCAGGTCTTGAAGGCTGCTAAGCTCAGATTCTCCATGAGAGACCAATGCTTTGATATTGTGACCGCCCGGGGTTTCAAAGTCGAAGCTAAGGTTGCCGCGCCACACAAGATATTCATTGCCCAAACCGTCGGGCTGACTATCAATGAACGGTGTAATAGTGCCCGGCAATGCACTGAAGAAACCACCACTAGATTCACCGGTTGCAGTTTGAGCAAATCCAGCTGCATCTGGGATTTGACCACAGAATGTCGTGATTGTGCTGTTGCTAAGGTTTGTCGTGAATGGCGTTTCCACTCCGGTGATACCATTCAGAGTGGCACCATTGAAAGTCAGGTTGCAATCACCCGGACCGGTCGTTGCGACAACGCGTTGGGCATTGGTTGTGTCTTCTGAATCAGCGAAGAACCCCGTTGCTTTGATCTGAAAGGTATCGGTGACGTCGAGTACCGCAGTTCCGAAAACTGAAAAGTTATCTTCCTGACCATTTGGGTCGCCATTCAGATATTCGTAGTCGGCGCCCTTGCGCTCATAAGATGCTGCAACACGTACGCCAAAACCATCGGTAATTGGACCGCCAATCGCAGCTACGGCGCGATAGCTAGTTTGCTCACCGCTGCTCGTGCCTGTGCTGACTTCCAATTCTCCGCTTATTTCAAGCTCATCGCCCGGCAATTTAGGAACGAAGTTGACCGCACCGGAAAATGTATTCCGCGGGAAAAATGCGACTTGCGGCCCTTTGATGACTTCAACACGCTCAACATCAATAAATTGTACTACGCCGGCGCCTTGCGAAATAAAGGAGCCATCAAAAAATATCCCACCGGTGCGTGATGCCGCGCCTCCGGCCTGCTGCCGAATGCCGCGGAATTGGATCGCAGAACTGCTTCGTCCGCCTGCTTGCCCGTCGGAATTTTCAAACTTGAAACCCGGAGTATAGTCAGACAGGTTTTCAATATCGGAAATGCCCGCAGCATCGAGCTGTTCTTGAGACTGCACAGATACGGACAAAGGAGCTTCGATGAGCGATTCTTCGCGTCCACGTGCGGTCACGATAATTTCGTATGGATCCTGTTCTTCTTCAGCAGCTTCCTGCGCCATGGCAGGATTGCTAGAAACGACCGCAATCGCTGGTGTCAGTATGGTGAACAGCGATACGCTGCTCAAAAGTTTTGTAGATGGTGGGCGATTTGGCATTTTTAGATACCCCCTGATGTGTGTTCTTTGCATTTGTGCAAATGACCTAGTCCCACGATGGAAATTGACGAATGCGTGTTTGCTGCGCAAAATCATTGTGTCGATGGCGTGATAGAGGTTGCCTATTCTCTACTAAAAATATGCTTGTCGAACCCATTTTATCGAAGGGTCTCAGCCACATTGATCTCGCTTCGTTGATGGTGTCAGCTCATCAGTTAGATGTTGGGTTTATCTACTGTGCGGATACCTGGGCGATTTACTCAGGTCATGGCATTGGACTGACGCGGCTGATGCAGTCAGCTGTTTTTTGTCAGAACGGCTCCCGACGGCCACAAGTCCCATCCTGCGGCGATGCGTGACCCTGGCAATGGAGATCGGCGCGAGATTGGAAGGTGGAAGAACAATATGGTGGAGAATAGGCACTTGCCGTTCCGACGAAAGGAGCATGTTATGCAACGTTTCCGGCGGATGAAATCACTGCAAAAGTTCGCGCCAATACAGCCGACATCCGCAATCACTTCAACTCACAGTTCCACCTCATCGATAGGCAGACTTATAAGACCGCCCGCTCAGTCGCACTGGCTGAGTGGCAAAATCCCATTACTCTGACAAAACCCACCTAAGATCCAGATTTGGATTGCGAGAACAGGATCTCTCTCGCTTCATCGGTTGGATCACCGATTTTCAGATCATCTTGCATGACCGCCATTCCGCGCTGGACACCCGGCCTTTGCTCCAACGTGGCGGCCCACCGCTGAATATTTTTAAACGGCGAGATATCTATCCCATGAAGAGCCTGTTGCTTGGCCGTTAGCCATGGGAATGTCGCCATATCCGCCACTGAATACTCATCACCAGCAAGATATTCATTCGCGCCTAAGCGGGTGTCGATCAGACCGTATAACCGCAGCGTCTCTCCGCAATACCGATCTATCCCTCGATCAAAACGCTCTTCTGCATAGCCGTTGAAATAGCCGCACTGACCAAACATCGGCCCAACATTGGCGCATTGGAAAAACAACCATTGAATAGCCTGCGAGCGCTTGACCGCATCTTTTGGCCAGAACCGATTATATTTCTCTGCCAAATAAAGAAAGATTGCCCCGGATTCAAAAACTGCGTGCGGCGCGCCATTTGGGCCATCATGGTCTATGATTGCCGGCACTCGGTTATTCGGGCTGATCGCGATAAACTCAGGATCCATCTGCTCGCCTTGCAAAATATTGATGGATTTTACCGTGTAATCCAGCTCCATCTCTTCAAGGGCAATCGAGATTTTGTGGCCATTGGGGGTGGGCCAATAATAAAAATCGATCATATGCCGTTTTCCTTCTGCAAACGCAGCACTTCTTGCACCGCGTTTTGACAATTTTCTGCGCTCGTATCGCCTTCAAAATCCTTCATGTAATGGGATTGCACAGACGGTCTTTGCATGGCTTCGTCATACCAAGCAGACAAATTCGGCCTGCCCTTGCGCCAATCATAATCGGGATAAAGTGGGTCTTTCGCATCGTAAAACTCGACCCGAAAACCAAGATAGCTGATCGCGTGCAGCATCGAGGCATGGCCAACATCAAAATCATCCCAACCCTTGCTTGCGTCTTTTTCCATCCGGTCGAGCGCGGCATCAAACTTGGGCCAACCCCGTTCGAAAACAGCTGGGTTCCAATGCTCAGGTTCCTGCCATTGCTCTGCAACCATCCCGACCGTCTTTTCAAAAACCGTGTCGCCCATCGCCAACCGGGTGAGCGTATCCCAGCGCGCGGGCCCGTCTTTCGGATACATATGCCGTGTCACAGCGGTGACGTCCAAATACTCGCAAATTGCCTGACTGCCAAAAATTACCCGTCCCTTGTCAGCCGCAAGCGTGGGAACAGTGCCCAGCGGGTTTAGCGCCGATATATCATAATCATTGCCGCAATCTTCGCCTTCAAGATTCTTGAATGGAAAGGTCGCAATCCGTTCCAAATTTTCCCAGTGACCGCATTCATGCGCCGTCACCAAAACCTTATGCGCGAAACTGGAAAAGGGGGAATAAAATAGCCTCATCGGAATTGCTCCTGCAGATGAATTTTCGAAGCAGATTCGGCACTATATTGCGTTTGCCGCGATCACTGATCCTTGACTCAATACAAGACAGCGGAGTGAGCTGCCAAAAGGAACTGTCTATCCAACGATAGGTTGCTGTTATGCTAGCTGCACCTGTCGCGGATTGAGTTTGCGCGGATGAGGCAATGGCACGCCCCGAATTCGCTATCCACCAAGTCCATGCATTGCTCTTGAACTCACAGAGCCACCTCACTTAAATGCGGCCCTGCAGAGCCTACCGCTTCGTCGCATTGACTGAGTGGCGAACCTTGATGGTTTGAACTGTAGGAAACTGCGTCGATCAGAAACAAAATGCGATTAGCCTGATCGCACCTTTTTCCTGCACCGGCTAACCCGAACTACCTCGGTCAGGCAGGATCCAACTCCAACCGTACTGATATTGATTTGAACGCCGGGGTCTTGCTCCGTTCATCAACTTTAGTTGACGTCAACACGTTCGCCTCTGGATAATAAGCAAGTAAGTTTCCTAATGGGACATCGAACGGCTGGACTTTGAGTCCGACCATTTCCCCCTCATCATTTGACAAAGTAACTGTCTGACCATTTGCAATGCCGAGCCGGGCGATGTCATCCGAGTTCATCAGCACACTCCAGCGTGACGATGTGCCGCGATAGCTGTCTTTTTCTTCGTAGATGATACTGTTGAACTGCCCTTCGCTCCGGATTGTAGCCAAGGTGAATGTATCTTCGTTCGATCCCGCTGCATCCGTTGGCACGGCGCAGATTGTGAATTTAGCTTTGCCATCTTGAGTGCGAAACTGCGGGGTATGGATAAGCCGATTTTTGACATGAAATTCGTGCTTGGCAACATCGATATCTTCAAGCTCTTCCATGCCTGGTACAATAGCAGAGATCGCTTGGCGTATCTTTCGGTGTTTGCGAAAAGAACCAAAGTTGATGGGGCTATCGGGCAAAAGATATTGGGCAATTTCAGCTAATATATTGGTTTCAGGTCGCACATTGGCGTGGCGGACAATGCCCCCGTCGCTCATCCGCACAAAGTTGAACATCGATTCTTGAGTAGTTGGCTCCCACTCCTCATCGCGAGCAGCGACGGGTAGTAGCAGACAACCCCCTTCGCGGGCTCCTGCCAAGTGTCCTGTATTGAGTGTGGTGGTCATAAAAGCCTTGAACCCAATATTATCCAGAGCCTCTCCGGCCCATGCACTATTGGGAGTGGCCGCATACAGGTTGCCGCCCATGATCACCGCTGCATCTATCGCACCAGCATGCGCCGCTTCCAGAGATGCGAGGGTATCCAGCCCCTTCTTCTTCGGCAATTTCAGCCCATAAGTGCTCTCAATCTGCTTGATGACCTCCTCAGCTAGAACTGGCTTGACCCCGATTGTCCCAATGCCTTGCACGTTGCTATGCCCGCGAAGTGGAAGCAACCCTGCACCCGGACGCCCGACCATCGAACGCAGTAGCGCCAGATTTGAGATGCTTTCGATGTTTGCCACACCGTGCAGATGATGGGTCATTCCCATGCCCCAGGAAAACACCGCTGACTTAGCCTTTGCGTAAAGCGAGGCTGCGCTTTCAATGGCCGCTCGTGCGATCCCAGTACGCGTTACGATTTCGTCCCAGCTGACCATCTTGATGTCATTCCGGAACGCATCAAATCCGGTGGTCAATTCCGCGATGAATTGCGTGTCTTGTTGACCGGCCTCAATCAGTGCTTTGGCCAACCCTTTGAACAAATGAATGTCCGAGCCAATTTTTGGCTGAAGGTAGCATGATGCAATTTTATCACCCCCAGTAAGCAAGGATTTGGGGCTCTTGGGAATGGCAAATCGAACGAGGCCCGGTTCCTTGGCGGGGTTGATCACGATCACGTCGCCGCCACGATCACGGACTGCTTTTAATTGGTGTATGAAACGTGGATGGTTGGACGATGGATTAGCGCCGATCACAAACACTAGATCGCTTTTCGAAAGATCTGCCAGCTCTACTGTTGCCGTGCCTGTTCCGATGGTTGCAGCAAGTGCTTCTGACGTTGCCTGATGACAGTAATAGGAGCAGTTTGTGATGTTGTTGGTGCCATATGCCCTTGCGAGTAATTGCAAGACAAAGCCTGCCTCGTTGGAGGATCGCCCCGAACTGTAGAAAAAGCTGCGATCTGGTACGGTTCTGGCTAACCGATCTGAAACTAGGCGTAGCGCTTGACCCCAATCGATCGGCTGAAAACGATCCGAACCCTCTGCCTTGAAAACGGGTTTGGCCAAACGGCCTAGATGCTCAATTTCATGCGGAGTAAGCTCGCCAAACTCTTCAAGGGTGTGCTCAAATACTTCGTCTGGGATCGCAGGTTGGATGTCGGTTGATTGGGCTTGAACGCTCTTGTTGCAGACAGAGGGAAACTCGCCAAGCTCATTGGTCATCCCGCCCAATTGGCCACCCATGCCAAGCCCGCAAGCCTTGCAGGCATTGTTGGCACTCAAGGCCTTGGCAGACTTGGCTATCCCGATCTTCCTAACCGTGTTGAGCGTGTAAAGAACCTTCTTCGCTCCGCCGCCGACAGGTCTTTTAAGATTGTGAGCCAATGTGCAGTAACCTCATCGCAGAAAATCTTTAGATGCCAAGTCAGCTATGTTCGTTTTGGCAAGCTAGCACATTGGGGGTCTGTGAGCGATGACGAGCACCTTCGGGTTCTGCGCTGACTAAAAGTTCTTTGTCATACCGAAGTCTAAGGCTGCCGTTCCACAAAAGTCTCGACGACCGCCATTCTTCACAATGGGGTCATCGGATTGACCGGACTATCATCTTGATATCTGCCATCAATCAGAATTTTCATTCCAAAGTGGCAAGGTAGGCAACAATGTCAGCACGCGTTTGCGGATCAGCAATGCCTGGGAAAACCATCCTTGTTTGCGGAATTATGTCGCGCGGATTTGCCAAAAAGGCGTCCAGGTTTTCTTCGGTCCATGCCACCTCGCTTTCCAAGCTTGCAGGAGAATAGGAGAACCCTTCAACAGAGCCAGAAGGAGTTCCAAGAATCCCGGCGAGCGAAGGGCCGGTGCGATGATCTCCAGGTTGATCGGAATGGCAACTTGAGCATTGGGCAAAAGACGCTTTTCCGGCTGTCGCATCGCCTGTCAGACGCTCTGAGACGTTGGCATTTGCATTGCCGGCAGCCTGTGTTGAATTGGCTGCAGCGTCATTCTCAGTTTGGTCTGTTGCTGCTTCATCTGCGCCAGCATTGTTCGAGCAGCTGGCCACTAACGTGGTCAGCATAATCACAAAAGCACTCTGCTTAAAAATTGCCAAGTTCATTCTTTTACCACCTTGCGCCATACGGAAATACGGCCCCTAAACCCATAAAGGAATTGCTTTTACACTGATTGTGAAATCGCCCGTGTATCTTAGTCAAAACCGAGAAACCGCCAAAATTTCTCACTCCAACTTCGCTCCGGAGCAAGTCGGTAAGCAATGACGGCATCAGACAAATCCGTGCCGGCAAGTGCGTTTCCGCCCGCCGT
This sequence comes from Erythrobacter sp., assembly GCA_039985875.1. Classification (GTDB taxonomy): domain Bacteria; phylum Pseudomonadota; class Alphaproteobacteria; order Sphingomonadales; family Sphingomonadaceae; genus Erythrobacter. Next base: position 16,135 of record JBDWRU010000003.1, read on the forward strand.
AACAACAACGTACTGCTCGCCGTCCAACTCGTAGGTTATCGGAACCGAATTCACTGGAGCCGGCAAATCTGTGTCGCTCCACAGAACGTTACCGTCAGTGGGATCGATTGCGCGAAATCCGTTGTCGATACCAGCCCCGATAAATATCACATTGCCAGCGGTGATGATCGGCCCACCGACATTGGGAGAGCCCCAGTCTTCAGACAAATGGAAGGGGCCAAATGGCACCCGCCCAAGCGGTTTTTTCCAAACCTGATCTCCGGAAGACAAATCGATCGCAACCAATTCGCCCCATGGCGGCGGGGTGCAGGGAATACCCCAATCAGACATGAAGAATTCGCCTTCTAAGCGGTACGGCGTCTGATTGAGGGGCTTTTGCAAGAACTCCAATGGGGATCCCAACTCACGTTCTTCGTTCGGATCAGCTGGAACCAGACGGATTTTGCTAGCCATGTTCTGCGTTTTAACGACCAAGAGGTTGCGTTCAGCGTCATAGGCAGCCCCACCCCAATTTGCGCCGCCTAAAGCCGATGGCATCTGCAGCGTGCCCTGAAGGCTCGGAGGTGTGAACAGGCCTTCGTTGCGCAATTCATCAAACTGCGAAAGGCAGGAATCCAGTTCCCAAGGCGTAATGCCCCAAACATCCTCTCGCTTCATCGATTGCCGCGCGAAGGGGCCGGGCTTAGTCGGCACGGGCTGCGTTGGCGAGGCCCGTTCGCCTTCGACATCGCTGGCCGGGACCGGCATCTGAGTGAGGGGAAAAATGGGTTCACCGCTCAGGCGGTCGAACACGAAAACAAAGCCCATTTTGGTGATCTGGATGACCACCTGCCTGCGTGAGCCATTTATCTCAAGATCGCTAAGGATCGGTTGCGAAGGGAGGTCGTAGTCAAACAGATCATGACGCACCAATTGCTGATGCCAAACGGGCTCCCCGGTTCTGACGTCCAACGCGACAACCGCGTTTGCATAGGGGACAGCCTCCTTGCGGTGGGCGCCATAGGGATCAACGCTGGGACTGGACGTGGGGAGGAAGACGAGACCGTTCTCTTTATCGATGGACATCATAGACCAGACATTCGCCCCGCCTGTGGTCTCGCTCAGTTCGGGAGGGATGGGATTAAAGGCCCATTCCACCTCGCCTGTTGTGGAATTGAGCGCGCGTACGATCCCATCGTCAGCGTCGGCAAACATATTGTCGCCCACGCCAGACCCTAGAATGAGAAGATCTTCAAAAATCGCCGCCGGGGACGTTAAAAACAGACCTGTCTGACCATGGTTCTCGAACTCGTTGACATTGAGGATACCATTGCCGCCGAACTTCGGGCAGAGTTTCCCCGTTCTGGCATCAATGGCAAAGACATTGCCAAACACATCGCCACGGAACACGCGTGCAGCGCATGGGGTCTTTGACGCTGCCGCACCTTCATCAACTGCGATCGCCACACCTCTGCAATTGCCAGCAATCTTTGGCATGTCCGAAGGTAAATGATCGTGAGCATCGAAGCTCCAAACTTCGTTGCCGGTGGCCGCATTGAGCGCCATTACCCGATTGAGCGGGGTGCAAATAAAGAGAGTTTCGTTCCATAGGACAGGCGTTGCCTGAAATGATGTGCCGCCATCAACCGCGGGAGCATCTATAAGATCGCCCGTATGATAGTCCCAGATGCGTTCTAGCTGGCCGACATTCTCATTTGTGATCGATTGAGCCGTTGAATACTGGCCACCATTGCGCTGACCACCAAAGGCGGGCCAATCTGCTGCATTCAGACCGAGTGGCGCCGCTGAAACCATTGCGCTAAACGCCATCAGTAGGCGCAAAGCTTGTGAGGGTCCTGACCATTGAAACTGGCGCATCGCGCGCAAACTATTTCTCCCTTTTTCGCAAAGGTCGAGAGCTTAGCGATCGAAGGTCGACCTGTTCAATGGTGCCAAACTTATTCGTCCCAAGACTTAGCTAGCCCCAGGCTAAACGTAGGGGCAAATAGAAACGCCTGATTAACCGATAGAATGAAACTAACGATCAATTGGTTGTTACAAAGAACGCTTCAAACTAAGGAACATTCCTCGACCATAGAATGCAATGCGACGTTGCAGACGGTTAGGGGAAACTAACATGCTTGAGGAAAAAATCGAACGACCCAAGGTTGCCAAAGGGAAGCGCCCCTATTTCTTCGACGACCCGAGCGTGGACAAGGTGCTGGCCATAGTGATGGCGCTAACCGGCGAGGTTTCTGTGTTGCGTGACCGGCTGGACACTCATGAAAAGCTTGCTGAATCCAAAATTTGGCCGACTGCTGAGAATGTTGAAGCTTTTGAGATTTCCGAAGATGTCGAGAAGGAGCGTGATGTTCGGCGCACTGAGTATCTGGGGCGGGTCATGCGAATTGTTACAGATGAACTTGAGCGCTTGAAGCGGGATTCGAACGCCTGACTTTGACCAAGGCTGAGAAGTTGGTCGGCCCTATCTATCTTGAGCTGATGGATAGCACGCGAAGTGCGGGCAACATGGATTGTCATTCCCAAGTCAATGCGGAGTTCTATTCCTTTTCAAGGTAATTGGCGTTCGAAAGTTTCAATTTCTTTGACCGCTCATATCGCATATCGGAGGGATAAGGCTTGAAAGTTTGCTATGCGTTCGAGCTAAGCGTACGTTTCACGAGATCACTAGTTTAGACTGGATGCGATGTGGATTTAAGGCAGCTAAAATACCTCGTAACGCTTGCAAAAGAGCGTCACTTTGCCCGAGCTGCAGACCGCTGCTTTGTCACTCAGCCAACTCTTTCAGCCCGAATTCGGCAGCTAGAAGACGAGTTTGGTGTTCCACTGGTTATCCGCGATCATCGTTTCAGAGGGCTGACACGTTTTGGTGAGCGCGTCGTCAACTGGGCCAATGTGGTTCTGGAGGATTGCGATGCGCTCAAGCAGGATTTTTCGCGCATCCGCCAAGCTGGAGAGGGCGTGATATCTGTTGGGATCGTTCCTTCCGCTTCACCGCTCGCATGTTTGCTGCTGTCGTTTCTGAGACAACATGACATTCCAGTTTCAGTAGATATTCAAACCCTATCAGCTCAAGAAGTGACACGCCGCGTTTCTCAAGGAAATCTCAACCTTGGAATCACCTATGAGTCGGCGATTGGCGATGACGACTTTCGCACCTTCCCCTTGGTTCCAGAATCATATGTCGCGCTTAAGTTTGGAGAGCATGGGACCTCGTCGACAAGCGGCATGAGCTGGTCGGACCTATCAGCGAATGAGCTATGCCTTCCAACAATGGATGTTCCGGGGCGCTCGATGATAGACAGATGTTTGGAAGAGAACTGCAAAGACTTTGATGTAACTTTAGAGACGGATTGCTGGCTTACGATGATGCAATCGGTTCGGCGCAATGGATTGGTGGGTATAGCACCGAGCCATGTTGTTGGCATTCTCGCTATCCCACCGGGAACATCAGTTAGGCCGCTTCCTATTCCCGAGACGCCTTTGGAATTGACGCTAATTGCTGACCCAAATCATCCTGAGGAGCCCGCACTAGAAAACGTCATCAAGGTGCTTGAGGAATTCCACGACTTCTTTGAGTCTGAATCGACGGCTTTCGAAATGGCGTCCGCATAGGTCATCCCAATAATGCGACTAGGCTCGGTTGAGGAATAACCTTCGTGGGCGGCACTCCTCAGAGGGCTCGTCAATGGGGCAATAGGTATGATGAATTGGACCGATTTGGGGGGTGTGTCTAGCTTCAGTTAGATAGCAAAGTTATTGTAAGCGAAACTCACTTCGGCATTCGGATTAGACCCATGGCAAAAGACTCACAAAAAAGCTCAGACCATACAACCGACTTTCTGACGTATGACGTCGGACGAGCAACGTTTTATGACGATCCAGCCATCGATGCAGTGGTGACGACACTAGTTGCGATGGGCTCCGAGGTTTGGAGCGCACAGCGCCGCATAAAAGTGCTCGAAACTGTGCTTGCCAAAAAAGGTATCTCTCTCGACGAGGTGGACAGCTACAAACCATCTGAAAAAGAAGAGGCGGCGTGGCGGACCCAGCGTGATGAATTCATCAGACGGGTCTACGGCGCGCTCGAAAAAACTGGCGGCAAACATGCAAAATATGGCGCTGGTATGGATAGCCTGCGTCAGGAGGGTTAAGCCATGATCGATCGTCGCACCCTCGTTGGATCCGCCACTCTGGGTTCTCTATTTGCTTGGGCTTTCGGGTCGGGCAAGGTCAACGCAGCTACGCAGGATGATAAAGCTGCACCTTGGGGATCACCTAAGCCGGCAGCAAGCGCCAGCAACATCACGATCGAGCCCATGCCGAACGCAGATGTCGCTGGTCGTATGGACTTTCATGCTGGTTTCTTGGGCTGGTCACTCAACGACTTTGAGAAGAAATCTAGTGCAAGATTGGACGAGATCTTTGAAGAAAAAGGGATTGATCCCAACACCGATGTCGAGCTTGCTCCATTATTGGAGAACATTCGTACTGACCCGCTAATGGCTATGCGGATGCGGACTTGGCTCAGCAATCAAGAATTGATGCTGAGCGGATTACATGCTGCATTTGAAAGCGATTCAAAACGTTTCTTCAAGGAGTTAGAGGCAGCAGAGGCCAAGCAACCTGACCGGATCGAACTTGATCCTAAGATGCCAATGCCTTCCTATGCCAAACACGAAATCCACCTTCAAAAGGGTGGGTACGTTGGCAACCCGTTAGGCGGCTATGTGAATTATCACTACGGCAATATTTTGTACGAGGCGTTGTTTGGCCGCAATATTCAAGCTGAGCGGATTGCACAGATGGCGGCAGCGGTGCCGTTGCCGGATGATGGCAAGGTTGAGCGCATATTGGATATGGGCTGCGCGACAGGCCGCTTGGCGTTTGGGCTCAAGAATCGGTTCCCTGACGCACAGGTGACCGGAATCGATATCGGCGGACCGATGGTACGCTATGCTCACAAGCGCGCACTTGATCTTGGCATTGAGTGCACGTTCGCGCAGCGCAACGCAGAAGCCACGCGCTATCCTGAAAATCACTTTGATATGATCGCTTCGAACATTTTGCACCACGAAGTGGACGCAAAGGCCACTGATAACATCGTCGCAGAAGCGTTTCGTGTTCTACGTCCGGGCGGGGTGTTCTACCCAATTGATCATGCGACCGGCAAGCAGAAGCCGAAAACGACGGCGCGTACAAAGCTTTGGGCTTTCAACGACCGGGCCATCAACAACGAGGTTTGGCGCGACGAATTTGAAGCGCGAGACTTCGCGCAACTCATCAAAAATACAGGCTTTGAAGTGGATGAGTCTGGGCGACCTGCCGTTTGGGGGACCGGATCGATCAAAGCGGTTAAGCCGGCCTGATATGGTTCTGAAATGGAATGACCATCGCCTTATTCTCCACAGTTCATGTGCTTAGGCGGCGATTGGCGGTGCTGAAATATAACGGTTTGTCGACGTTGTGGCGTTTGAGTTTCGTTTTGCGCTCAGCGGCAAGTCTCGCATGATACGCAAGTTTCTGCCTGATCCGATCCACCTGTCTTGGGGTTTTGGGACACTAGGTACAGTGTCGATGATAAACAGCCTTACGACGCTGTACCTATTCTTCCTTGTCAGCGTGATAGGCATTGCTCCGGCAATGGCCGGAACGCTTATCTTCATCTCAAAGATCTTTGACGTGGTCAGTGACCCCGTGATGGGCTGGATCAGTGATCGGACCAACAGCCGATGGGGGCGCCGGCGTCCGTATCTTTTTGGTTCTAGCTTTCTCTGCGGCACGGCGATGGTGCTTTTGTTCAACCTACCTCAGTTTGAAGGTGGTTTCTGGCAGGCTGCATATATCGAGTTTGTGCTGTTGTTTTTCGCATTCGCGCTAACAACGTTTAACGTGCCCTATCTGGCAATGCCTGCAGACATGACCGACAGCTATACAGAGCGTTCGACCATAATGTCCTACCGGGCGTTGTTCATGGTCATCGGCACCTTTACAGGTGGCGCGATCGCTGGCCTGATTGCAGGTAAACTTGGAGGGGACCGAGAGGCATACGGATTGGTCGGCTGGTTCCTCGCTGCGGTCGCGTTCATTTCTATGATGATATGTGTGGTTGGAACACGCAACTCACGAGTGTTGGAAGCAGTCAAGCAAGAGAGCGTTGCTCTTTCAGCGCAGGTAAAGTTCTTCCTTATCAACAAGCCTTTCATGGTGTTGGGCGCTATCAAGATTGTGCAGTTTTTACAGCTGGCGGTTGGCGGTACTGCGACCCTGTTTTTCTTCGTTCAAGTGCTCCAAAAAGGCGAACAGGCTCTCTTGCCTTTTGGCCTGTCCTATATGGCCGCTTCCCTAATCAGTATTCCGATTTGGCTTAAGGTAATAAAACGAATGGGTAAGCGAGAAGCCTTTATGTTTGGGCTCGTGCTGCAGGCGCTTGCATTTATGAGTTGGGCATTCTCTTCTCCTGCGGAACCGGACTGGATTTTCTTACTTCGTGCAGCTGCGTTGGGTGGTACTATTAGCGGGATCGTAATTTGCGGGCAATCGATGATCCTTGATGTGGTTGAGTATGACAGGCGTTTGAGCGGACTTCGCCGAGAGGGCTTGGCCTCAGCCGCATTCAGTTTTCTCGAGAAAACCATGTACGCTGCGGGGCCTTTGTTGCTCGGTCTGCTTTTGACAGCTTATGGCTTTGACAACACTTTGCCGCGCGACGTTGCGCAGTCTGAATCGGCATTATTTGCGATAACGTTAGGGATGGCGTGGATCCCGGGCGTGTGCAGCGTTCTTATGTTTATTGGATTGCTTTTTTACCATCTTGATGAAGTGAAGATCGAAGCCACTCCTGACGCTGCAATACAAAGTTGAGGATGCCCTAGCGCAGGCGAGTTTTGCCGTTTCCTGCAAATAGAATCTTCGGTGTGATTGTGACCCGAATTGATTTTCGGCTATGTCGCTGGTTCGATTGATCCAATTGGCAAGAGCAAGAACCCAAACATGAACGGCAGCGAGCACAAGGCTATTGGTCACACTGAGAACCTAATCAGCTTGGGTCAAAAGTTGGACCCGGCTGTACCGATCCCCTTATATCATCAAGCCTATCTCGCGATGCGAGGCTGGATAACTGCAGGCGTCTATTTGCCTGATGATCAGTTCCCCACTGAGGCCGCGCTGTGCGAATTGTTTGGCGTGTCGCGTATTACGATCAAGCGTGCGCTTTCAGAACTGTCTGTCGAAGGCTTGATCGACAGGCAGCGCGGGAAAGGGACGACCGTTAAATCGATCAAGTCTCACGGCGTAATCCGCGCTGAATTTGGCGAGATGATGAAGAGCCTTCTGGATGTTGAGAGGACTACCAAAGTTGATCTCATCGATCAGAGTGTGGCTTGCCCTCCGGCTGGCATTTCCAATGATTTAGAATTGGACGAAGGTGTTGCAGCCCATAAAATTATCCGACGCCGACTGCTTAATGACGAGCCTTATGTGTATTCTGTGTCGTTCGTTCCGTCAGACATTGCTGCAGGATTTCCACCCATGGGTGCCGCGCAAACATCGATGCTTCGGTTGCTAATTAGTGCGGGGCATCCTCCTCTCGAAGCGTACCAGCGAATGACAGCCACAGCGGCAGACGCGGAAACCGCCAAATATCTTGATCTTGAAGAAGCCGCACCCGTGCTGAAGGTGATGCGTGTATTCAAGACCGCCGCTATGCGACCAGTCCAGCATACAACCATGTTTTTCCGGCCAGATCGCTATGAATACACTTTGGTATTGCCCGCTTCGCAGGCGCTGGATTGAGCGCGGCTTAACTCAGAGCGTGCACTTACTTTGCCGTAACTTACGCCCCAAGCACTCGGTCGAGGTGGACTTTGATGATCTCGGGAATGGGTCATCCATGTTTGCTCCGTAACCGCAATCGCTGTCGCGTAAGCTGCCCCAAATCCGGCGGCTTAGCAGCCTTAGGCGCCCACGGTTGGAGTATGACTATCGCCGCCCGCCACAATCATGCCCTGACCATCTAGTCCTCGCCCGAGAATAATCGAGCTCGGAGACTCAGATGATCAATCAGGCTCTAGTCAATGAGAAGATAATGGTATAATCTTATATCAATTAGTTACCTATCTGCAAGGAAGCACCAATTCCAATCAGAAAACCACTGAACCAGCGGGGGCTCATGCTGCAAGAAATGGCAGATGGCATCGCCATCCGTGATCGTGTCGTCTCCAATGTCTTATGAAATGCTTCCACTTGCTGGCATAAAAGTGTTGGACCTCTCGCGTATCTTAGCCGGACCATGGGCGACCCAATTGCTAGCAGACTACGGCGCGGAAGTGATCAAGATTGAACGGCCTGGCAATGGCGATGATACGCGCTCTTGGGGGCCGCCGTTTGCCGCTGATGGGGAGGCCGCCTACTTCCACTGCGCCAATCGTAACAAGCGTTCGGTTGCGATCGACATCGCTACGTCCGACGGCGCAGGGTTGGTGCGCAAACTAGCGGCCCAATGCGACGTTCTTGTCGAGAACTTCAAAGTCGGCGGATTGGCGAAATATGGCTTGGACTATGAAAGCCTATCCAATCAGCATCCCAAGCTTGTCTATTGTTCGATAACGGGCTTTGGGCAGACTGGGCCCAATGCGGATCGGCCAGGCTATGACTACCTAATCCAAGCGATGGCTGGATTGATGTCTGTCACCGGCCAAGCGGACGGCGAACCTGGGGCTGAACCGATGAAGGTCGGCGTGGCCGTGTCGGACTTGTTTACTGGGCTTTATGCAGCCAACGCAATTCAGGCTGCTCTGCGCCGCACTGAGGCGACAGGTCAAGGCTGCCACCTCGATGTGGCGCTTCATGATTGCCAAGTCTCCGCGCTGGCCAATCAGGCGATGAACTTTCTGGCGACCGAAACTTCGCCGCATCGTATGGGCAACGCGCATCCCAGCATTGTGCCCTATCAAGTGTTTGACACAGAAGATGGGCATATCGTTGTAGCTGTGGGGAATGACAGTCAGTTTATCGCGTTTTGCAACTGCATCGGCCGCCCCGATTTCGCCGAAAAAGAGGGGTGGAAAGCCAACAAAGGAAGAGTGGCTGACCGGAAGGCTTTGATCGAAAGCCTAACGCCCGTTCTAAAGGCCCGTACGACAAGGCATTGGGTCAGTGCATTCACCACAAGTGGCATCCCGCACAGCCCGATCCGTTCGGTAGGCGAAGCGCTTTCATCCGATCAAACTCGCGCGCGCGGCCTCGTCCTTGATCACAGCGATGGCCTGCGAACCGTCAACCAGCCTGTGCCCTTTCCGGGTCAACCGCAATCGCCTCCTCCATCGCTGGGGCAGAATACGCAGTCGGTCTTACAAGATTGGCTGGAATTGGATGGCGACGATCTTAATCGCCTAAGACAGCACGGAACGATCCAATGAACCTTTATCTAGCCGCCCTTCTTGCCGTCCAAGCGGTCACTCCAGCTCCTCAGGAATCTAATCTTGAGGCGGAGAGCGGAGCGGATTACTTCGCCGCCCTTTGCAGCTTATCTGGCGAATGGTCGGGTCAGATGGCGCAGTTTGAAGGGGCCGAAGTGGTCCGCACATTCCCATTTGAACTCAAATTGGAATGCCTTTCCGAAGCGCCCTTTGTGATCGAAACCAATACATTCCACATTGCCGGAGGCAGTGGCGGCCCGCTCCAAACTTTGCGGATCATCTTTCCGAAACAGGAAAGTCAAACGATGCACATGTCCTATTTCTTCGCGGGAACCGAGAAAATGTTCCTCTACGAATCCAAACGGGTTGAGTTTGAGAACAATGAAAATTGGACAATCGTGCGGCAATCAATTCCAGACAAGGAGGCTGACGAGGCGGGCACCTCTAACTCGCGCTACACCCACAGCCGCAATGGAAGCCAGTTGACCATGCTACGCGAAACCAATTCTGACGCCGGAACTCAGAATTGGAAACTGTCCTCCAAGCTAACTTTGAGCCGTATTCCATGACACTATCAGCCAAGAAACGATGCGCCATGGCGGTCTGCCTCTTCGCTCTAACGAGTTGCGCTGCCAACGCTGGAGCTGAGAGCTCGGCAAACCCAGCCCCTCAGAAAACGATAGAAGAGCCAGCCACATTAAGTCTGGCAGATCTGCGTCAAACCTATGCAAACGGTTCTTCCAAATCCGTCAATATCGACGGGGTGGATCTCTATTTTTCAGATGAAGGCAACGGACCGACAGTTTTGCTGCTGCCACCCTCCTTCCTTAATTTTAGAGCTTGGGATGGCGTTGCGAAAACTCTGACTGCCGCAAATTACAGAGTGATCCGGTTCGATTTTCCGAGTACGGGTTTGAGCGGAGTTGATCAGAAAACTCCCGTCAGCGGCAAGATCGACTTTTTTGAACGCAACGCCGAAATCGCCACCAAATTGCTCGATCACCTTGGCGTGGAAAGCGCGCATGTCGTCGGCACTTCGAGCGGCGGGGCGGCCGCGTTTCGGGTTGCCGCCAATTATCCAGACCGTGTTAACCGCCTTGCTCTGGTTAACTCCGCTGGCCTGCCGCGCACTCGGCAAAGCGACCCCAATCGCGATCGGGCTGAAGAACGCAAATGGGCGGCCATGAAGGTCAAGCCCAGGGAGTTCTGGGCGGGCGTCCTGGACCGGAACTTTTTTGAACCAGATGACGCCCCCGAATGGCTCGTAACACTCGCCTTTGATGTAAATCGAAGAGCTGAAGACGGTGATCCTAAGCTTTACGCATTCCGAACCGGCGACCCTAAAACAATCCTCTCAAAGGTCACGGCACCCACTTTGATCCAATGGGGAACGTCAAACCCAACGGTGGTCCATTTGGAGGCCGAAGTGTTTCAGCATTGGCTGACACAAGCACCGAGCCTGATCCGCAAATACGACGGTTTGGGACACTACCCCTATTTAGAGGATGAAGCGCTGATCGCCGGCGATCTCCTCGCCTTTTTGAAGGGCGAGATGGATGATCGGTTGTTAACGACAAAGCGTGTTCGACCGGGCGCGCCAACACAGTAATCGCAGAAAAACATGGCCGCAATCAGCGCCAGAAAAGGGTATTAGATATGTCCACACAATCCTTCACATCGACCCGCCGACAAGCCATCGCTGGGGGGCTTTCTGCGGCTTTGATAGCCGGTTGTTCACCGCGCAGCGCTTGGTCGACAACTGAAACCGATGTTATTGTGATCGGCGGCGGAATGGCCGGCGTTTCGGCGGCGCTGACGCTGGAAGAGAAAGGTGTCAATGCTCAGATCGTAGAAGCCGATGCGCAGCTTGGTGGGCGTTGCTTTACGCTGCGAACCGACGAGGGATCATTCGATTGCGGGGCGACAACAATCGGCCCCACTTACGGCTCTGTGCTTTACCATGCGAACAAAGCCGACGTGCCCTTCATTGCCCCAACAAGCAAAGACCCGTTTAGCTATCATATCAACGGCGAGTTTGTGCATCCCAAAGATTGGCAAACATCCGCTGCCAATCGGCTCGTGGGTGCGGAACGCGCCTTGCTGCCAGAACAGCTCGAATTTCCGATCTTGATGCAGCACAATCAGATCAAGAATATTCATGAATGGAACAGCCAACCCTTGCTGGCGCATGACGTTGCGCTGGATCAGTTTCTCAAACAGCGCGGCGTTTCTGATGAGGCGCTAAGGTTGATTGATTTAACGTCCAATACGATGGGTCTCGATCAAACCTCCGCGCTTTTTCAGATGCGTGAATTTGCCGGAATTGCACCGCCAAAGGACGGTGAGGATGTGCGCGAAGTCTATGATGCGGCCGGCGGCCCACCGGGCTTTTATAATGTCGAGGGAGGCATGCTCACCTTGATTGAGAAGATCGCGACCAACCTCAAAACAGAACCTATGCTCAACGACCCTGTCGTCGCGATCGATGTTGAAAAGGATAGAGTCAGCGTCACGACGAAGAGCGGGCGAACTCTGGTGGCCAAGAGCGTAATTTGCACCGTTCCTTTCTCTGCACTTAAATCTGTCGCTATTACACCTGCGCTAACCGGTCCAAAGAAAACCGCTATCGAACAAGCGCTCTACACCCTGACCACCCATGTGTTTTTCGTCCCCACAAAACCCTATTGGGAAAGCGATGGCCTGCCTGCCGGGCTAGTAACCGATGACGTGGTTGAACGTGTCATGGCCAATCATGATGCCGACGGCAAAGTCGCGTGGCTTGATGTTTGGGTGAACGGCACAGCGGCGGCGCAGCTGGACAAGATGGAGGAGAAGGACATGATCCCCTTCGTCCAAGGCCGTTTGGAAACACTACGCCCATCAATGAAGGGCGCCATTCAGCCCGTTGGCGCGTACAGTTGGGGTCGCAATCCATATGTCCAAGGCAACAAATACATCATGCGGCCGGGTGAAGTGGGCACATTGTTTGAAGCGCTCAACAAACCGCATATGGAGCGTCTGCGCTTTGCCGGGGAGCATACGCGCAACACAGAAGCTGGGTTGGAAGCCGCAGCCGCATCTGGAGCGCGCGAAGCGATCGCTTATCTCGATCGCTTCGGCTAACCCAATCGCGTGATTTAAGGGCCAGGTCGCCGTTAGGAGGCGGCCTTGCGTGACCCTATGATCGTGTAATACCCGATCCCGACTACGACGCCTTCGGCGCGTTTTGCGGCCATAACTTCAGGCATTGTCTTGGGCAGGTGCACGCTTTCGATCTGCTCCATAAAGAAGCAGTCTTTTTCGAAACCCGCTTCGGCAAAGAGCGTCGGGAAATTTTCGTCCTGAAGCCCGCCCATATACGGCTCGTTGTTGTAATGCGCGTTCCATTCGCAAAGGTATTGGCCAAACGGATCCGGCGCGCCAACCACATCCATATGGATCATTAAACCGCCAGGCTTAAGCAAACGCTCGCACTCTTTGATGATGTTCTCGAGCGCTTTGTGAGAAGTTTCGTGCATCAAAATGTGCGAGACGATCAGATCAAACGATGCATCGGGAAAATTTGTCTTTTCCGCGTTCTGCTGGCTGAAGTGCACCGCTTTGCCCAGCGCTTCAGCGCGGTAATGGCCATATTCGAGGCACGGCGCAGCGACATCGAGCGCATGAACCTCTGCATCGGGATAGACATCCGTGTACGGCACCGAACTATGCCCAATGGTGCATCCCATATCCAAAATGGAAGCGGGATTGAAATCTGGGTGATTTTCTTTGATCCAGCTCGCGAGGGAAAGCCCCATATCGTCTGCTAATGGACCGGTTTTCCCATGAAAATAGACCATCACCGTTCGATCAAATTCAGCCCCAGCCAGAAAATCTGCTTCGTCGGTTTTCGTATGATAGCCACCGGGTTTGCAGTGAATATCTGCATGGGTATGGTACGAAGGAATTTCCAAGTTTGGGTCCAAAGCCAACGTACCGATCGCATTGCCCTGCGTGCTTGCTTTTTGCATCAAGGCGGGCATTTGTCGTTCGATACTGGGCCGAACGGTGCTGTACATCATCTCTTGGCTTGTGCGCATCAAGGAACCCCACATTTGATTGTAGGGCTCTTTCCCAAGAGCTTCGCGCACTTCTTTTCGGGTTTCCGGTTCACGGCCGAGCTCTTTTTCGAACTGAGGCTTGATCTTAGCTTTGTAGAGGACGTCGTTGCCGGGCATAACCTTTTCATAGATGTGCATCATGAAACTTCGCAGGAACGCTTGCTGTGAAACCTCATCATGGTTGGCTTCAGGAAACATGTTGTGCGTCGGGTTGTTCATTTTTCACCTTCAATTTTATCGGTGGGGGAAATGCCCAATTGGTAACTAAAAAATCAGCTCGTTCATAAGAGCATAGATTCGTCGTAAAATCGATTGCCAAACAACATACGACCACAAGTCTGCGCGACCTATACGCAAGTTTCTATTGAGCAATTGAGTGGGTCGATTGGACATACCAACTTTCCCCCTCATAGTTCGGAATGAGACAATTTACCCTGGGAAACATCGAGGTTAGCTTATGACGACTGGCGAGGAATTTGACTTCATTGTAGTTGGTGCCGGGTCGGCCGGATGTGTCATTGCAGAGCGCTTGTCTGAAAGCGGTAAGAACTCCGTCGCAGTCTTAGAAGCCGGTGGTCTGGACAAATCTTTGGTCGTCAAAATTCCCGCCGGCGCAATGCATGCCGCAGGCAATCCAGACTTTGACTGGTGCTATGTCTCTCAGCCTGATCCTTCGCGCGACAATCGTACCGATGCGTGGCCTCGTGGAAAAGTGGTTGGCGGAAGCAGTTCGACCAATGGCCAGCTATGGGTCCGAGGCCAAAAGGAAGATTACGATGCCTGGGCAAACGAGGGTAATGAGGGTTGGACCTTTGCCGATATCCTTCCGTATTTTAAGAAGATCGAAGGGTATGCTCAAGCTGAAGACGGAGATCAGAGGGGGCGCGATGGCCCCATGTACATCGAACAATTGCGAAAGCCCCATTTGCTCAGCGAAGCCTTCGTAGAAGCTGCCGCACAAACGGGGGTTCCGTCAAATCCTGACTACAATAACGTAGAACAAGAAGGTGCGGGAATCGTTCAAGTGACGCAAAAGCGCGGATGGCGCCAAAGTTCGGCAAAGGCTTTCTTGCACAAGTCACTTTCACGTCCCAACGTGCAATTGATTACAAATGCTCTGGTCGAAAAGATCGACCTAGAGGGCAAATTGGCGCGCGGCGTCTCTTACAAAAAGGATGGCCAGATCCATCGTCTGCGTGCACGGCGTGAAGTGATTTTGGCAGGCGGAGCCGTGGGCTCTCCTCAAATACTGATGCTGTCGGGAATTGGTCCCGCCGATCATTTGAAATCTGTTGGAATCGACGTTCAGCACGACCTGCCGGGTGTCGGCCAAAACTTGCAAGAGCATTGTGGTGTCTGGATCGTTCAGCAAGTCGTTGATGAAGTGCGCACGGTTAATCAAGAATACAATCTGCCTGGGATGATCCGAAATGGGCTGCGTTTCCTTCTGGATGGGACGGGGGCTGCTGCGAGTCCACCAGCCCAAGCGACAGCGTTCTTGCGTTCTAGCCCTGACGAGCCGTCACCGGACATCCAGGTTCTCTTCACACCATTGGGATACACGATTGAGGGTCAGGACGTTGTGCCGATGAAAAATCCGGCGATGATGTGCGTGCCGGCTGTGTGCCATCCGGAAAGCCGCGGAGAGATACTGCTGCAGAACGTTGATGCCGCCACCCCTCCCCTCATTTTGCCGCAACTACTTGGTGACGAACGGGATTTGGTCCGTCTGCAACTGGCGTGCGAATGGGTTCGCAAAATGTTCGATGCTCCAGCGATGAAACCTTATGCAAAAGCCGAGCAATTTCCCGGGGAAGAGGTGCAATCGGCCGATGAATGGCGCGCGCTTTTCCGCGCCGCGGCCGGGCCAACCTACCATATCACCGGTACTTGCAAGATGGGGACAGACCATATGAGTGTTGTCGATGCGACATTGCAAGTGCATGGCATTGCGAACTTGCGCGTAGCTGATGCGTCCATCATGCCACGCATCACCAGCGGCAATACGAACGCGCCATCGATTCTGATCGGTGCCAAGGCCGCTGATATGATTGCGCAATCAGCCTAGGAATGAACGAAATCACAGGCCCTTGGCGTTGGGGTGCATTCCAAGGAGGCTCAATTCACAATAGCCTCAATTATGGAGCAGGCTGCTTCGTATTGAGCGCGGTGACTTTCAGGTCCTTAAGCTCATAACGCATTGCTGGACCTGGCCCGAAGCGCACATCTGCGCGGACGACAATTCGGCTGTCTTTGGTCAACCAAACCTCTGACCCGCTGGCCATCTTGTAATGATCGGTTGGAATGTCATATCCTTGAGGCATCGTGATCGCCTCTTCGCCCATCGATGTGTATGTGGTTGAACGGAAAACACCGGCCATTGATCCGCCAAAACTGCCGCCCATCCAGAACACTTGATGTTCTTGTCCCTCGCCCGCCTTGGGCCGGACATTGAAAAAGTGAATCCCATCGCTGGCCGCTGGCCCCACGCTAATCGAGCGGGAAATTCGCGGGCGGTCAGATTCGACCTTGGATAGCTCTACACCTCCCGTTTTGCCGAGCCCAACATTGTTATTGATCGCTTGTTCCACGCCTTCATCGGTCTGAAAGACATAGGTAGAGCCCAGTGCCTCTGATGGCGAACGATTGTGCATGAAAGCTTCGCCAACCACGCCACCGGCTTCGATGACAATACTGGCATGGCGCACTTCACCGGCGCGCGCCGTTTCAGAGGCGACATGGATTACCCGCGAGCCATCCTTGTGGCGATACATGCTCCAATAATCGGTGCCGCAATGGCTGCCATCTGGCGCGGTGCAAACGGTGGTTCCTTGATAATGGCGTAGCAAAGTTGAAGTTGGCGGCAATGCCGCTTCAGGAGTGCCACCTTTTTGATCGGCTTCAGAGTTTTCTTGAGCTTGTAGAGCCGGTGTCAGCGGACCTGAAGCACAGCCTCCCAACAGCATCGCTGTGGTCAATGTTGTGACGATTGATTGCCGTCTAAAGCTTGCAAGCCTTTTCATTCTTGAATTCCTTCAACAGCCGCCTTGGCCACCCCTTGTGATCGGCTAATGATCTCAGAGGCAACACGCTCCCCCGATTCCATCGCAGACTCCATTCCTACCTCCAGCCGCTTGGTGTGCTCCCCAGCAAAATGGATCCGACCATGTGGCTTTATCAAAGCGTTGGCAAAACGCAGCGTATGGCCAGCCGGAAGGGCGCTGCTGCACCCTGCGCTAAACGGTTCCTGTGCCCAAGAATGCACTCCAGACACTTCAAGCTGCCCCTGTGCTGCCGGACGTAAAGTTTCGATCTGCTTGAGCACAAATTCGCCGCGCTCTTTTGGCGGGAGTTGATCGAGCCGCTGCCCTTTAAGACCCGTTGAAACGACCACCAATCGCTCGCGCGAACCAGTATAGTCGTAGGGTTGACGAATGGAGTTTATCGGACCGTCGGTCCACAAAGAAGCATCAAAGCCGTCTTCTTCCCAATAGGGCTTTTTGACATTCAGATAGACGAATGTCGTACTCGCATAGGGTGTAAGCATCACAGCTTCACGCTGATCTCCGCTCAAATTGGGGTAGATCGATATTCGGCGCAACACAGTCAGTGGAATTGCGCTTACTGCAAAATCGGCTTTGTACAACTTGCCATCCATGCAGCGAACTTCGACACCATAATCATCTGTATCAAGCCGCGAAACCGCTTGGTTGAGCCGAACTGCATCACCAAGAGTGGCAGCCATCGCTTCGGGCAAGCGTTGGGTCCCACCTGCTACACGAGAGCTCACGGGCGCGGCTTGTTCAAAAGAATTACCCCTCACATCCGATTTAGCATTGTTCAAAGCGGCGAGAAATTCTCGAGGAATGCCTTGCAATTTGTCGAGAGCAGACGCGCTCCAAAGGTCTGGAGCGATCAGTCCTTGGTTCATCAAACGCAACGCCGCCGGTGAAGCCCCCAAGCTCTGGAACCAAGAGCCAAGCGATATGTCATAGGTGCTCGCCGCCGATTGGAGCCAATCGCCACTTGTTTTAAACGGATCGTGCTTGACCAAATAGTGTCCCATCAACTGGGTCGGCAGCAACGCGCGCTCATCCCCTTTAGTCAGGTTGAATTTGGAATCGGGCCAACTCTCTTTCGAGATCATTTCACCGTTGAGCGAAAACGCGAACGGTGCGTTGAGGTTAGCCCCTTGTTCAAGTTTTACACCCAGCGTTTTAGCCATGCCGCGCAGTCGCGCATATTGTGGCCCAATCTGATTGGCGCCATATTCAGGGCGACCTTCCACATCATCAGCCGTGTAAGCGCGTCCTCCAACCCGATTGTTTGCTTCAAGAACAAGCACTTTGTAACCGGCATCGCGCAAGGTCATCGCAGTGTTTAGGCCGGAAAGACCCGCTCCAATCACGATCACATCGGCTCTTTCCGCGGCTAAACTTCGGCCAGCGTATGCAGGTGCCGAGCTGGCTACGGCCATAGTAGCAGCGGTCCGTTGAATAAGACTACGACGTGACAACATCATCGGCATTGTGACTCTCCATTCTCAAACGATCGCAAAAGTTTGAAGCGTATAACCCAGCCATTGAACGGTGCTGACAGAGAACGCGACGGCATAGTTGGCATCAGCTTGCCCTCTTGGACGGAGAACAGGTTTGATCTTTAAACGACACCATTCCCCAATCCCTCAATGTCAACCGTGCGATCGAATGCGATTTCACTTGGCTCGGAGGTTGCAGAACACGCAGTGAGGGCGCAATGTCATTGTATCGATAGCCTGATAGAGACAGCCTATTCTTGATCGGCAAGTTGCGCATTCAAGCGGCCGCTCGATCTATAAAGCGCAAAGTGAGTCCAATCGCGCCTCAAGGCTGGAGCAAGATTTTCCCACGCATCCGGCCATGTTGAAGCATTTGGAGCGCCATTTCAGCCTGTGCGAGGGGAAGGGTTGCGGCGATCATCGGTTCTGCGAAAATGGAATGCTGGCCCACCAGCTCTGCCAATCGCGCGCCATCTGGTTTAGCTGAATAGCGCACCGCGACGGCGTTTTTCTGCTGAGCCCGCTCCTCATCCACAGGTTGCACGATCGATACAAGGGTGCCCCCTTCTGCCAGCCCGCGATAACCGTTTTCGATTTGTGGCCCACCCGCGGCATCCAGCACAAAGTCATAGCCGCCTTCAGCTGTTTCTTGGGCAGGCACAACCTTGGCTCCTAGAGTTTCAACTCGAGCAGCGCTCGCTGACGAGCAGATAGCATCAACCTCCACGTTCCGATGCCTAAGCAGCCTCGTCGCAATTGAGCCCACGCTGCCGGATGCACCAATTATCAATGCGCGCTGCAAATCCCCTTTGTGCAGAGAAATCGTCTGATCAGCTGTCAGCAGAGGAACACTTAAGCCAGCCGCATGATCATTAGAAACGGCCTCGGGCACCAAAGCGCAATCTTTGGCGGAAACATCTACCCGGTTGGCGTACCATCCGCCGCGCACCAGACTGGAGAAGGCCATCACGCGCTGACCGGGTTCAAATCCATCCACTTCAGTGCCCACTTCTTCGATGATTCCGACACCCTCGCCGCCCAGCGTGTAGGGAAATTCAAAGGGCAACACGGCGAGGAAGCCTGCGCGGATTTTCCAATCAACCGGGTTCATCGAAATCAGTGTTGGCTGGATGCGCATGTCGGTTGGCGCCAAATCAGGCAGGCTGACTTGCTGCGAATTTAGCGCGACGTCTTCACCGAAATGATCGATCTGGTACGCAGTTGTTTGCGCAACTGCGCCCGGTTTGATCATGCCAAGAGAGGACTTTGCTGCCGATTGCCTGATCGGTTTTAGCTTAGCGTATTCTGGAGAGTCATAGAACCGCCGTAGCGCCGCCTCATTTGCAAATTCGATCATAACAAAACGATCACGGAAATCTGTACCCTCAAGCGAGGTGACTGACTCTCCTTTGATTATGTATTTGCCACCGGCTGCTTGAACCAATGAAGGGTTGTTTGACCGATAAACGTCGTACTTCGCTCCATCTTCGACATCGATAGTGGCGATCAGGTAAACTGGCATGAAACTCTCCGTTGTTTGGTGCACTTACGCATTGGGTTGTCCCGAATGGTCGCGACGAGCGAGCCTTCGTTGGATAATTGAATGGCGTCTTTTCGACAGCGGATAGCTCCACATGATCAGCATGCCAGACAGGACTAATAAAGCTGGAACAAGTGTGCCAACGATCAAGAGACTGTCGATCGAAGCGTCCGAATTCTCAGACGAAGCAGGGTCAAAGCCTGTCATCGACAAGGCGAGAAATGTTGCTCCAATCGAAATCGCGAAAGTGGCCTTATTGGCCATGTTGAGCAACGCCAAATGGGATCCCGCTTCGCTTGAGCCGGTTTTGAGCGTGTCATAGTCCACCGTGTCTGCGGCGATCGAAGCGGGAAGGATCAATTTGCCGCTGGAACCCAATCCGTTGAACAGGAAAACCGCCACGGCCATCCCGAGATCCCCCGGCTGTATCAAGGCAAGTGCGAAAAAGCCGATCGCAATGATAAGCAACGAAGCGCAATAGGCTTTGCTCTTGCCAAAACGGTTTGCAATTCTGAGCCAAAGAGGCACCGCCAAAATTGCCACAATGTTCTGTAGAAAGATCAGGAAAAGAAACGCCTCGATTTCAAGCGCTCGGGTAATGAGCAGTTGAACTGCCGATAGAAATGCGAGGAAACCCAGCTGCGCAACGAAGTAGCCTGCAAACAGGCGCTGAAAGGGTTTGTTTCGCAACAGAATGGTGGCTGTTTGTTTCCATGAATAACGCAATTGTTTTTTGGGCATCGTGTCTGGCACGAAAAAGCAGGAAGCGGCTATTGAGATTGGCAAGAGAACGACAAACGTAACAAATATCACAAAGTGCAAGCTGCGAAGCGAGGTATCTAAACCGATTCCGTCGGGCCAAATCTGATTTCTTAGCGGCTCTGCAACTGGATCGATCAGAAGCAATGGAATGCCAATTCCGACGAGCACGCCAAGCACGGCCCCACCTTCTCGAAAACCAGCGGCTCGAGTCCGGTCCTCATAACCAGATTGAATCTCCGCTCCCCATGATTGGTAAGGGATAAAGATCATGGTCCAGAAAACATAGAAAATGGCGATCGAAAATACGGCGGTCAGGAGGCCCAAATTAGCCCCTGGAATCAGCACGAAATAACTCGCGATCATCAGCAAAGGCGTACCTATGATGATCCAAGGTTTGCGTCGACCAATCCGGCTCTGAGTGCGATCAGAAAGCGCGCCTATAATCGGATCCGTCAGCGCATCCCAGGCTCGGGCTAACAAAAACAATGTGCCAACCGTGGCAAGGCCAAGCCCTAGTTCGGTCGCGTAGAACGTTGGCAAAAAAATCAAAAGTGGTGTGAGCAGGACCTGAAGCGGGACAGCTGGTGCACCATATGCAGTCAGCCTAGCTCTCGACAGAGGCTGCTCACTCGCATGTTCGATCTCAGAAGCCTCGGTCATTTAAGACCAATTGCGAGAGGCAGCCGAACTGGTTCATCGGCTAGGCAGCTTTTTGCGCGCCAAATATGTGTCGTTCTGTACCAATCAAATGGGCATAGTCGAGCGAACCCCCGTCAGGGTCGTTGAATCCAATCGGAACAAACTCGACAAAACGCTCTTCCTCACTGAATCCGGCTTCCTTAAGAACGTCATTCATATTGAGCTCGTTCATCTTACCAATGAATGGTTCGTGATTGTTTACACTGTCCCAATCTGTAAGGTATTGCTGCAAAGGCGTTTTTTTGGAAAATGGCAACATTTCAAGGTTAGCGGCAAAGCCACCAGGCTTCAGCAGGCGGCGCATCTCTTTCATGATGTTGTGAAGCGCCTTTGTGGATGTCTCATGGATCATGATATGAGAAACAATCAGATCGAATGAGCCATCTTCGAAATTGGTGCATTCTGCATTCTGCTGAGAAAAGTGCACCGACTTACCCAACGACCTTGCCCGAGCATGACCAAACCTTAGCAAGGGGGCACTTAGATCAATGGCATGGATTTCGGCATCGGGAAACGCATCTGCGTACGTGAGGGTGCTGTGCCCAATCGAACAGCCAATATCGAGAATGCGCAGTGGCTTCATATCTGGGCGGCGCCATTGGACATAGCTGGAGAGCATTTTCCCTACGTCGTCGTTGTACGGACCCATTCCGCCCATCATGTACACATGGATGCTCTGTTCATAGGCGGCACCAGGCGAAACGTCATCGGCGCCAACTTCATGGTGATAACCGCCTGGCATTGTGTGATTGTCAACAAGGTCGCTGTAAGCTGGGATTTCGAAATCGGGATCAAGCGTCAAAGATCCAGGCCCTTGCTTTTGCGTAAATTCTTGGAATTTCTTGTTTAGAGTATCCGCCTGACGATCAACACAATTGTAGACCGCCTCCCACATCAACTCCTGTGTGGTGCGCAACATCGCGGCCCACATTTGATGGTAGGGATCACGTTCGAGATACTTTTTTACCTCTCCACGAGTTTTGGCCGGACGACCTAAGTCCTTTTCCAGCTGTTTCGAGACTCGAGCGTCATAGACGGTCTGATGGCCAGGGGTGAGTGTCGATGTGATCAAACGCCTCAGACTACGAACATATCCAAGATGCGAGGCATCATCGTGAATGGTCTGAGGCATCATATCATGTTGACCGCATAACAGCGTATTTTCAGTCATAGCGCGCCTTTGCAAAACGAGGACGGAAACGCACAACGGAAGCCTAACTGACAACGAAGCGCAATCTACAAAAATTTCATGCTTCTCAAATACTTTATTTCGCCGAAGCTCAAATCCAAAATAGCTATCATGGTATAGAAATTAACATTTGGACGAGGCGCGTGTATAGAGTGCGATACTGGGGCATCGTCTTCAAGGATCGTTTGAGAGAGGCTCATGCATATTTTCGTTCGGAATCTTTGCGCAGCAATCGCTGTTGTGTCGCTCATACTCTTAAACCCGGCCGCATTTGCAAAATCGTTCTACGTCGAAGGTGAAGGCGGTGTCCCGCTTGCTGTAACAACAACCGGCAATCCTGACGGCCCCGAAATACTATTTCTTCATGGTTTGAGCATGGGGGCAAGCAGCTTCTCAAAACAGTTTGAATCTAAACTTGCAGAGGAATTTCGGATAGTTGCTTTTGATCTTCGTGGTCATGCTCTGTCTGGAAAACCAAGCGAAGTATCAGCGTATGATAAGCCCGAGATATGGGCAAAAGATGTTGAACGAGTCATGGAGGCGACCGGCCTTCAACGCCCGATTTTGGTCGGTTGGTCTTACGGTTCATTGGTCGCTGCAGACTATCTACGTACATTCGGGACGGCCAAGACCTCAGGTTTGGTCATGGTCGGAGCACTCGGTGGCTTCACGCCATTCTTTCCTCCAGATGGCGGGCTTGATCCAACCATCTTGACGAACATCACCCGCATGCGCGAACTTCGAAGTTCGCCCAGTTTCGACAATCAACGTGAGGCGACTGAGCTATTTATTCCGATGTTGAGCGAAGGTCAGATTGATCTGGAATGGAAAAAGAAGGCCCAGCAACTGGCGATGATGGTTCCTCCCTATGTTCGTGAGCCCTTGCAAAGCCACTCAACTGACAACACCGATATTGTTGGAATATTGGGGGAATTACCGGTCATGGTCCTTCATGGCAGCGAAGACCCATCTGTTTCCCAAGGCGGGCTTGCCGCCCTTCGAACATTGGTCCCCCACCTGAAGGTTCATACGATAGAGGGGGTGGGGCATTCGCCTTTTGCAACTCGACCTGACGAATTCAATGAGGCATTGGCATCTTTCGTGCGGAACGTGCGCAAAGAATAGCGCTCATCGAGCTACCATTTCCAAATTAGGGTTCGCTGGGTCTTGTCAGCGCCAAAACCCATATAGCCGACGGCCGGTCGGTCGGCCTTTGACCAACTCCACTTGCCTTTCGCCTCCGCTTGGCCTTTATTTAGGGCTGCACTTGGGGGCGAGCAATTATGACAGAGGGCATTGAACCAACGCCTCAAAAGCTGGCGCCAAAGGACCTGTCCCCGCGCTTGCAATCCGCCGCTTTGTGGGCGGAGATCGTTGGTGCGCTCGCCATCGTTACTTCGCTAATCTTTGTCGGTATCCAAATCCAGTCCAACACGCAGGCCACTCGCGGGGCGTCGGCTTACGAAATCAATCGCTGGTACGCTCAGATCAATGTCGACGCGTCGCACGACGGGAATTACGCTCTCTTGGTCCGCAAAGTGAATGATCCGTCCGTCGCGTTGAAAGACTTTAACGAGGAAGAAAGGGCCCGCGCGGATTTATACATCTTTGGCGTTGTGCAGGCTCAGTGGGCGCAGTTTCGCCTCTATCGTGAAGGCAGTTTAGCCCAAGAGGATTGGGAAGTGCATGGCAGGTGGGCTGTCAAATTCCGGGAATTGCCGCTCGTGAAACGCTTTTACGGAAATATGATTGCTGCGAACGGACACTCGCCCGATTTTATAGCTGAGTTGGATCGACTTGAGACGCTTGTCGACACGGACGACTTCCGTCTGACCGACTACGCGCCCGCCGTGGCCACCGAAGAACAGCCAGCGGAGGGCGAGGAATGACCCTCGAAGAGATCTATTACATCGGCCAAACGATCGCCGTCGTGGCGATCCTTGGCTCGCTTTTGGCGATCTGGTTTCAGATGCGGCAATCGCAAAAGATGGAACGGGCAAGCGCGCAGCGTGAGATTTTGCAAAGGACCGCAGAATTTGCCCGCAGTTTCCAGCTTGAAGAGCTGGATCCTTTTGTCCTCGGATTGCACGAATGGGATGGCGCTGCGTACAAAGCGCGTTTTGTGACGGACAGTAAAGTTTCTGATTTTTTGTTTCTCGCAGAGGCCGCATACTATTTGCACAAGGATGGCTTTTTCAACACCGGCACATTGGCCGGCATCGAAGGCTATTTGATATCGTTGTTACGCGCGCCGGGCGGCCAACAATACTGGACATTCAAGCAGCATCGTATCGGGCCGGACTATGTCGCCTATCTGAACGCACGAATCGAAGCGACGAGCGAGGACACTCCGACCTTCTTTGAAGCAGAGCCGCACTTTCGTTCACGTCTTGAAGAACTGCTCGCGGCGCAAGGCAAGCCCGCCTTGCCGGATCGCCATCAGGCTAACGAGGACATCGCGCAATGAACCTCGAAAATTTCTATTTCCTCAGCCAAATCGCGGCGGCGCTTGGCATCATGCTGTCGGTGATCTTTGTCGGTTTGCAAATTCAGCAGAACACACAGGCCACCCGCGCCAATCGGAGACAAGTTGTGATTAGACTGGCAGCACCCATCAGAGACAAGTTACGACTAGACTGACAAAACTCGCAATGTGTGTTGAACTCCGGCGAATGATGGGGATTAGCTACCACCCGCCGGAGCCAAGGGACCGGCGCTATTTGCGCGCGGTATACTCTTGAAGCAGCATTGAGCTGAGCACTGTGCGGTATTCTGCCCGGTCGCCGCTTTCAGCAGCCAACTGCTGATCGCTTCTTTTGGTGAATTCTCTCCAGGCGGTGTTGCGGCGTTCTTGCTCGGCTGCATCAAGCAACCTTGGGAACGTCGTCATCAGATAGATGTTTGGCTCGCCTTCACGCGGATTGATGTTTGCATAAATCTTGTAGTCGCTGACCCATCCTTTCGATTTGGCAAATTCCAAATTTGCGACCCACTGATCGGCGAGGTGCTGAGCATATTTGAACTCAGCGCCATCGTTAACGAAGATTCCTGAGACTTCGGCGTATTCACCGGGTTCGAGCGGGAATTCTTGCGCAGCTGCTGGAGCTGTCATTGGCAAAGCCAGTGCCATCGCAGTGACGGCAATCATTGTTTTAAATGTCTTCATGATGTTTCCCTTGTTTACGTTTTCACCGCTGATCTTGCCTATCTCCGGCATCGACCAGTCGGCCCCTATGCGACCCATGATCGCGACCGATGATCGCGAACCTGTATGTTTTGGAATGAGTAAGAAGGGCGCCGGGCTGCCAAGAATTTCAGGCAGTCCAGCGCCGCAAGCCAGGCCCCATTCCTTCCAATCCAAGGTCTGGGGACGCTGCCATTTTTGGTCTATTTCGCTGCGAACCGAATTTTACGATCAGCGTTGGCAAGCGTTCCGTCTCCATAGCTCGCAACCGCTAGGTCGCGGGATTGACGCGCAATGACCAAGGTTTCGGTGCGACAAAGCCGTACGGGCGCGTCCAGCGAAGGCCGATTTTGCATAGGCCCGCAAACGGCATTGACGGCGCGCTTAATACGACGATCGAGGGCGGCTTGGCCGGCGCTGGTGGCGAGATTGAGATCGGCATATTCGACTGTGGCTGAGCGCGGCTCGTTAGCAGTGGCCGAAGAGAACGGTAAAACAACTGCGGCAAGCGCGATAGCGGTAGAAGCAAATACATTGGTCATGGTTAAGTCCTCCGATTTAAATAAAATTTGAATTAATTTTGTAATGTAAATCAAACTACTTGTATTGAGCGACCTAATTTAAGAACAAGGCAATAGTATACCATTCCACAAAATCACATTTTGTGGAGATTGTTCAAAACGGATGGTTTTTTGTTTTTCCCGTTGGGAATGAATTGCACCGGAATAGCCCCAAGGGTCAACGGGCCGAAACGTCAATAAAACGTTAATTCGTGTTACATTTAGCTCTTGCGCGGGTCTGATGGCATCAAATCTGGCCAACCATGACGGTTCCACGCCTCGACCATGCCGATTTTTTCGGCGAATGCCATAAAGTCAGGATGAAGGCGCGTTTTCCTGATGGGATCGATGTCGATCCAAAGGCTCATTAGGCCAAACATATTGGCGGGATGAATGCACTCGGAGTAAATCTTCATGGCTAGATCGCTATGCCCCATCCAGATTGCAGGTAACGAAATTGAAGAATCGTATGGGTCGGCCATTGTTGCATGGAGGCCTTCGAGCATTTGACAATAGGCTTTTCTCGGTTCTTCCTCGCCGCTATAAAGCCCGCGTGCCGCGAACGAAAAATAAGCGTCACGCGCCGTGTCATCCATTTCTGGCATGCCGGGCGGTCGCATCAATAGCGTGCCAAGAAATGTGCGGGTACCATAATGGGTTTTAACCGCATTATCATAGTCACGCAGAGCAAATTGCGCCAAAGCAAGGTACATTGGCGGACCGCCCAGTTCGACCATACTGCGACCAGCCTCGCAAGCCTTTTCAATTTGGCCGTTGCTCAAATAAGCTGAAACCAGCATCGCGTGATTGCGTGTAAAGATCGGGTCGCGCTCAACCGCTGCCTCGATATAAGGAAGCGCCTCGCGAGCTTTACCCAGATAGAGCAGGCACGCTCCGAGACGTGAGGCGACATCGGAGCTGCCCGGGTCCCGTGCATAGGCTTCAAGCGAATAGTCGAGCGCTTTGCCCGGATTGAACGATGTCCATTCGTGGACGCCTAGCACCGAATAGGCGTGGCCTTGGTTGGGATCGAGCTCAATCGCGCGCTGGGCGCATCGCGCCGCATCCGCAGAATTCTTGACCCGCTCCAAACTGGGAGTGAATGCTGCGACATTGACGTGTGCATCGGCCAGCTCCATCCAGCATTCGGCAAAATCAGGATCAACTTCGAGTGCCCGTTCAAGCAGATCCACCGATTTGGAAATGGCGCCTTCCACTCCCACCCGATGCAACATTTCGCGCCCTTGCAAATAGAGCGTGTATGCCTCTCGATCGGCCGTCATTTGGCGTACGGGCATAGACGATCCTGAAATGCCCAAAGCGTTGCTTATCGCGCCAATGATGTTCGATCCAATCACTTTTCGAGACTGGAGAAAATCCTCTATTGAACCGGTGAGTGTCTCAGACCAAACCTCAGTGCCCGATGCGCCTTCAATCAACGCAATCCGCACGTCGATCGTGCTAGGTCGCCGTCTAACCTCGCCTTCGATAAGGTGCGACACCTTCAAGGCAGCCGCCATTTCGGTAAGCATTCCGCCTCGGCTAGCAATCGCCTGAACCGAAGTGCGCCCGGCAAGCGCGATCCCTTCGACCCGCCCAAGCCGAGCAGAAAGCTCATCAAGCACCGCATCTGCTAGGTAAAAATCGCCGCCAATTTCATCGATTTGGCTAATCGGGAGCAAAGCCAGAGTGGTAGGTTCAGCCGCCTCGGTGGCGGTTTGCAAGGCTGGGAAACGAGCCCGCGCGGCCTCTACCAAATATTGGCCATCGCTCTTGTTCATTGTCGCCAGAGCTTTGGCGATCCCAGCCTTCAATCGCGTATCGATGTGGTCGCGGCGCAAGGCCAGCCAATTATCAAAGGTGGAATTGAGAGTGACACCTTGCAGCACCCTAGAATTGCCAATCGCAAGCAATTGGCCGGTGGCACGTTCCGAAGCTCGTGCCAGCGCGGTTTCAAGGTCGTTCATGTCGCTCTCAACCGATTCTTGATCGAGAGCAACTGCATTGCGGCTCACTTGCAGTCCGGCGAAATCAAGCGCATCCAGAGCGCGACCTAGATCATGCAAACATTGTCGGAGACTGGCTTTGGCTTGGGGGACAAAGCGGTCGGGCCATAACAGCTTGGCCAAAGCTTCGCGTTCAATCGATTGGTGAGGCTGTAACAAAAGGATTGCCAGGACCAAGATTCCGCGGCGATTGTTGATAGCAACCCGCTCCCCATCCGCAGTTTGCAACTTGAACTCGCCAAACAGCGTCGCCGTCAGCTTCGCAGCCTCAATCCCGTTACGCACATCGCCAGTCAATCTATGCACCCCCACTCGCTAATTGGCAGCAAGGGGATAAGTTTGCAACTTCACGCACTTCTCCTCATGGTTGTCGAGCAAATGGGCGCGCCGTCGGGCGCGAAAAGGGGAACATGCATGACAGACAGTGGCAAAACGCAAGATAGCGTTGGCGAAACAGTGTGCTGTCAGACCAACTCCACCGTCTGACAAGACTCTACCCAGCAATCATCTTTTGTGTTGGATTGATCGAATTGAGACTGAGCGTGAGAACGACACGGCATCGTCTCGAAACTCAATTTGGTCGATGTCTATTGAGCGACAAATTGGTCGATGCCCAAATTATCATGATGCAGTGTTGAGGACTCCGTTCCCGTGTCCTTCAGGAACATGGTGGCGATAGAATCTGCAAATTTCTCAATTTGTTCTTCTTCGAACACATTAATTCCGAAAGCCTCTTTGATATGCGGGGCCATCAGAAATATCGAGTTTGATGCATGCGTGGCAATGAAGTGCAAATGCAGCGCCGAGACGCCATCTTCATAAACACCTTCTTGCTGAGCCAAGGTCACCCATTCAATAGATTTTTGTGAAAACAAGGTGAGTTTTTGTTCGTTAAGCCAATCGAGCATTTCACTGCCATGAATGGTCTCGAACAGAGTTATTCGCTGCAGCTCAGGGTGGCGTGCGCAAAACCTTACATAGTTCTTTGTGGTGTTCTTGACCCGCTCGAAGGCGGTCATTTCACCCCATCGATCCTGGTCTTTTAGAATTGCCTC
This sequence comes from Erythrobacter sp., assembly GCA_039985875.1. Taxonomy (GTDB): domain Bacteria; phylum Pseudomonadota; class Alphaproteobacteria; order Sphingomonadales; family Sphingomonadaceae; genus Erythrobacter. Next base: position 45,186 of record JBDWRU010000003.1, read on the forward strand.
TATCATCCGTTCTTGAAGATGGATGAATGTGGTCTGCCACAGCTGTTTCTTGGACTTATAGTGATAGGTAATGGCCGCAATGTTGGTTCCAGCCAAATCAGCGATCTGGCGCACAGATCCGCCGGCAAAACCATGATTGCTGAAAACCGTAATTGCGGCCTTCAACAATTTGGATTTTGTGCTGAGTTCGAAACCGTCGGTCATACATCCTCAGATAAAGTACTCTCAGAGGGCTGCGAGCCTCAAATTCATGAGGCTCGCGAAATACTCTGGTATTTCAAGCTCTATTAGAACTTGAAACCTACTTCAACAAACACCTGACGCCCCCGGTTCAACGTAACCAATTGGTCATCAGAGCCTGCCCCGAATGGTGCAGGAGCCGATGTGTTTGCGAAAATTTCATCGGTCAGATTGTTGCCAATCACCGACAATGTCCATTTCCCATCAGGATCACCGATAGAGACCGCAGCATCGAGTAGAAAGAAGGAGTCTTGAATGATGTTGCCAGTCGGATTGGTGATGGCATCAAAGCCTTCGGCCGATGTGGTAGCAGTGAAATAATCATCGGTGTAGCTAACCACTGAATTGAGCCCCAGCTCAAGAGAATCGCCAAGTGGAATGGCCCAATCTACCGCGACATTGCCGGCCCATCTGGGAGCCCGAGAAGCATCGCGCCCGTCTAGATCTTCGCCTCTGATTGAGATGAATGTGTCACTAAATTCGGCATCAAGAAATGCAACGGCACCTGATATATTCAGGCCATCCAAAGGTGTTGCCCAACGCCACTCAACGTCGATCCCTCTGGTCGTCGTCTCGCCAGCATTCGCCGTGTCAAAGTTGAAAATACCAACGTCGAAATTCTGAATTTGCTGATTATCAAAGATATAATAAAATGCCGTCGCATTCAGCGTTAGCGAACCATTGGCCAATTGCGAACGAACGCCGATTTCGCCGCCGATAGATGTCTCTGACTCAAAACGTAGTGAATCTGCGGCCGCTTCTCGAACAGCCGGATCAGGATCATTCAGCAAAACAACCGCACCAGTTGGAAGCGTATTGTTGTCGACGCCGCCTGACTTAAAGCCAGTCTTGAACGCCGCGTAGACATTGAAATCGGCATTCGGGCTATATTTCAGAACCACTTCTGGCGAGACATTGCTGTCGCTGAATTCGATTGGTCCCGCAAAGAAGCCCGATGAAACAGCGCCCAGGGGACCCGATATAAAGGAGTGAACAAAGGGAAATGAGATCGTTGTGTCTTTATCTTCATGGGTCCAGCGAAGCCCACCCGATAGGTTCAGGCTATCGGTGATATCCAGCGAACCACTGCCAAAGAATGAAATGGCTTGAGCTGACAATGGACGATCCGCCAACCAGTCAAATGTGAAGCCGGTTACCGGATCTGGTCCCAATACAGCAGATGGCAAAAACGCATTTTGTGCGGTGAGCAACCCACTCTCTCGATTTTCCCAGAATGCGCCGACTTGAAAGTTGAATGGACCATCAAAATCGCTCGATATACGGGCTTCTTGCGTGAATTGTTCAAGCGTATTGCGGAACGGCGCAACAAAACCAGCGGCTGTTCCATCAGCATTCTGACCTGTAGAATTGAATGAATCACTGTAGATATTGTCCATATCGACATAGCCAGACAGCAAAGTCAGAGTCAGCTCTTCAGTCAAACCGATGTTCAACTCTAAGCTGGCGAGAAACAGGTCAGTGTCGTTGAAGGCCTGCGTTACGTCGCGACCGCCTAAATCCAATCCTGTCGGAACAACATTGATTTGGGCCAGCCCATCGGGGGTTGGGAAGAGATTGTCCCCGATGTTACAGTCATGGGTTGGCGCAAAAGGCAAACCGAATACGGCGAGAATAGCTGGATCAGCCACCCCGTCGGCACCGCAGAAAACGTCGGTAAAGCCATTAAGTGTTTCGGAGCGTTGCTCGTTATAATTGAGCTTCAAAGTGGCATCGAAATTACTGGATGGCTCCCAAGCAAGGGTTACCCGACCAATGAAATTCGAAAGACCTTTGTCTGGATCAACCGCAGGAACATTGTCCTGCAATTGTACGTAATTTTCGATGTCCTGATATTCTGCGGCAACACGAATACCTAACGTGTCGGATAGTGGCCCAGAAATATAGCCGCCAACCGTGTAGCCTTCCTCTTCAAACTCATAGGATGCTTTGCCGCTGATTTCCCAATCAGGAGTTGGGTTTGCAGAACGCAATGAAAGCACGCCGGCAGAAGTGGATTTGCCGAAAAAGAGGGGTTGGGGTCCCTTGAGAACTTCAACCTGCTCGACATCGAAGAAACCCGCTTGCAAGAGGCGCTGCGTGCTGACGGCGATGCCATCAATGTTGAGGGCAACCGCGGAATCAAAAGCGTTAGAAATACCGGATGAACCAACACCGCGTAACGTGATTGAAGCGCTAGCACCGGAACCACCAATTTGCACGTTCAGAGCGGGAACGCGGCTCACAAGATCAGCCGCTTCATCAATCCGGAAATTATTGAGCGTGTCAGCACTCAGGACCGTTACCGCAACAGGGACATCCTGAAGCGTCTCTTCTTGCTTACGAGCAATAACCAGGATGACATTTTCGTCTGCCTCTTCGGCCTCTTCCGCCAATGCGGTTTGCCCAAATGCTGGGGTCGCGATGCCCGTTGCCAGGACCACAGACATTGCCCCGAGGGCGGTCTGTCGACTCAATTTACCTTGGCTTGGATACTTATTCATTCTGCTCTCCCCTGCAGTGCTCTGCGCGCTTTAACGTCATCAAATGTGGCGTCGAGCCAATCCGATTTTTGTTTAGACTTGGCGTCGCCTGCATACACATCGCCCAACTCGAACAAACCTGACATTATTGTTATGATCGTTTGAATTGTAATAGTGGTATCCGTTTCTAGCGAAGCTGGATGCATGTCTAGCGAAGTTTGTAGCGTTCGAAGGGGATTGCCTAATGTCTGAAACTCAAACTGATGCACCGTTCTGGATGGTAGGGAATTTCGCGCCAGTCACAGAACTTGTGGACACCACAAACCTCACCGTAACGGGTGAAATTCCGCGCGAGCTCAATGGCCGATACCTTCGCAATGGTGCCAATCCCCGTGCGCATCCAAGCGCGGATTGGTTCTTGGGTGAAGGCATGATCCATGGCGTCGAAATCAGTGATGGCAAAGCCAATTGGTATCGCAATCGCTATGTCGAAACGCCGTTGCTCGATGTGGACGTTATCACGAATGAAAACCGGCTAGTGCCCGGCAATTCATTGGCAAACACGCACATCGTTGGCCATGCGGGCAAGATTTTAGCGCTGCAGGAAACGCAGGTCCCAATCGAAATGACCAAGGGTCTCGACACCGTTGGTCCCTATAATTTTGGCGGCAAATTAGAGCGCAATATGACTGCGCATCCCAAAATATGCCCCATCACTGGTGAAATGCTGTTCTTTGGTTATGGGATCATGCCGCCATTTTTAACCTATCATCGGGTTTCCGCCGAAGGCGAGCTGGTTCAGTCCGAAATTATCGATGTTAAGGCCGCGACCATGGTTCATGATTTCGCCATCACAAAAAATCATGTGCTTTTCTTAGACCTACCCATGCTTTGGGATCTGAAGAAACTGGGCAAACCGGGTATCCCAATCAGCTATGATGAAAGCTACGGTGCGCGCATCGGAGTAATGCCTAGGGCTGGCAAAAGCGAAGACGTACAATGGTTCGAAATCGACCCATGCTACATTTATCACACTATGAATGCCTACGAGCATGGTTCGAAGATCATTTTTCACGCACCTAAGTTGGTGGGATACACCTCGGTCGGAATGAAAAATCCTCCTATTCCCAAACTGCATAAATGGACGATCGATATTGAGGCTGGATCGGTAAAGGAGGAACAGGTCGATGATCTGGGTGTCGATTTTCCGATCACTTCGCCACGGTTGGTTGGCCAGCCACATCAGCATGGTTATGCGGCTGAGTTTGATACCGGCGGACAACCCTACATTCTTGGCTTTCACAAATACGATATGCAAAGCGGAAAACGCTCTAGCCATCATTTCCAGGATGGGCGCACCGGCAGTGAGGCGAGCTTTGTACCTGCTGCAAACGCTAAAGATGAGGACGACGGCTATCTTCTGTCCTATGTCTTCGATCCCGCTGAAAATGCGAGCGAACTCGTAATCTTGAACGCCAAAGAAATGGCAGATGAGCCGCTCGCGCGCATCCATTTGCCTGTGCGCGTGCCAACAGGCTTTCATGGAAGCTGGATCGCAGATTAGCAGTGTGACGAGGAAGCGAGACAGCACCCGGAGGAGTGAATACAATGTTAGAGACTTTGACAGGAGGCTGCCTTTGCGGGGCCGTGCGCTATACAGCAACCGGTGAGCCTGTGGCTAAACTCGCTTGCCATTGCGCGGATTGCCAACGACAGAACGGCACAGCGTTTTCCATAACAGCTGTCTATCCTGAAGATGCAGTCACCTATGAGGGTGAGCTCACCACCTATGTGGGCAAAGGATCAAGCGGGGGCGAAGTTTTGCGCCAATTTTGCGGTACATGCGGATCGCCCGTTTTATCAAGACCGGCTATGCTGGCTGGTCTGACCATGATCAAAGCTGGCACGCTGGATGATGCCAAGAGCTTTGTTCCGCAGGTGCACGCTTGGGTGCGCAGCAAGCATAATTGGATCGATCTGGGCGATATGAAATGTTATGAAACGCAACCGGTCAAGTGAGTTCAATGCGCTGATTGCCATAGTTAAATCGAGGCGGATGGCTAAGCATGAGCGCGTGGGCACAGTCACGGGGCGATTTTTCACCTGGAGAGGGCCAAATCATGACAGCGATAAAACCAGAAGAACATCAATTCCGCGTTCCCTTTGTGGAACGCACACAGATGCAATATCTGGAAATGGAGCGCGGTTATGCCAAACTGCTTATGCCACTGGGCCCTAACGCCAATCATGTCGATGTGATGTATCTGGGCGCCTACACCGTCTTGGCAGAGGCAGTCGCAGCGAACCCCGGCATTTCAATCATTGATGCAAAAGATCACTTTCCCATCGTTAAAGATATCGCGGTTGATTTTCACCGAATGGCGGCCAGCGATGTGACGGCCGAATACCGTCTGAGCGAAGAGCAAATGGCTGAAATTCAGGCCGACCTGAAACGCAAAGGCAGCGCGGGATATCTGGCAGAAGTGCCGATGCTGGATGCCGATGGAATTCTGGTCGCAACCGGCAAGGTCACGATCAAACTGCTATCGCATAACTGGCTGGGTTGACATTTCGCTCGGCGACGATGGGATTAAGGCAATCGGAACCACGCAAAGGAGTTGAGCATTTGCGGACGGTGCTTTGGCAAGTGAACGCTAGCTTTCGCCCCCAGTCTTAGACGTAGGTGTTATGCTAATGCTGGGTCAACCCGACCTTGTTTAAGGTGGGAAGTAGCGGGCCAAGTCTGACCTTCTCTTGCCCCACGTCCTTTCTCCGTGGAATTCGCCAGCGAGACCTGCGCGCACGGTGGTTGAGTTGCCACCGCCAAGCTTACACGCCACCTCGCAACCAAGCGCGTTTAGTCGGGCAGATCAGTCTTAATCCTTGCCAACAATCTGTCATGCGCATCACGGCTGCCAGAGCAAATGAGGCTATCAGCCTTAGCCAGGGCGGCATCGCTTGATTCAAGCAATTGCAGGCCCAAATCTTCCACCTCGTCCGGCATCGGGAAAGGCCTCGACTGACCATCATCGGGTCTTCGATGTTTGGCAACCACATCACCGCCAGGAAGCTCAAGCAGGATCACATAGGGCAAGGTGCCATGTCTGACTGTGCGTCGTAATATCCACTCAATAAGACCGCATAGGATACGGTCGAAGGTCTTGTTGACCATGAAGACACCGATCAACGCAGCAGCCGCCACGAGCAATCCGACTTGCTGAAGCAACTCACTCCGATTGTCGCCGTTATTGGCCAGAGCGACGATGAAGGTCGAGACGACGGAAACAAGGCCCAGATTTCCAAGAAGCATCAGAGCGACGATGACGCGCCGTCTTGCCGGATAGTTGACTATCGTTTCTGACTCGGTCGTCGTGAAACCTGCTCCGGTCAGTGCAGAGATCGACTGAAAGCGCGCAACATTGTCAGGCAAGCCGGTTAATCTCAGAAAAACGGACGCAACGCGAACTATGAAGACCGAGCCCGCCATCAGGACGAGAAGAGTGAGCGCTGCACCCATCGCTAACCTATACCTTGCGCTTTCAATGCTTCTGCCACGCTTCCACCCAAGAAATCACCTATAACCTTCTCAGGCTGACCTGCTTGCGTGATTTCTTGTCCGGTTGCAATTAGACCGACAAAGCCATCGGTATGCCAATGCCCCGGCACAACGGCTTGACCAAGTGCTTCCTTATCTAGATGTGGCCAGGGATTCACATAGAAGTACGGTTCGTCGTATGCACCATCGCCCGGCGCCATTCCGATCCCTAGGCCTCGCGCCGTTTCCGGATCACCGACTTCCAGAGCTGCATAGGTCGCAATGTCAAAGTGGTGCGGCCAGCACCGGACAGGACTTGGTCCCGGATTGAAATGTTCAAGTGAGTTCTTTGTCGTTTCCAGTGCCGCTGCGGAAACTCCAAACCATTCTGCCAGCGCAGCAAAATGTTGATCCATTCCATCCAGTTGATAGCTGTCAATTGCTGCAACATCTTCGGGGAAATCATACGGAATAGTCGCGTCAGAAGCTGGTTTTAACCCCAAAGCCTTGGCGGTCTCATCCGTCCAATGCGAAGCCTGAGAATCAGTTTGACCATTCAGCTCAAGCTCTGTTGACGGGCCTGAGCTGTCTTTGAAGAATAGCACCATTTTTTCGAGAACAAGCCCCATCTGCTTGCCGCTCATCTCGTGGGTTACAAGCGCTCCGCGGTTTGCGTCCCAACCCAGATTTGAGTGACTGTCATCGGGTTGTGCAGGCAGGTTTGCGCGAGCAAGCGCCGTGAGATGCTGAGCGGCGCGATGCGCCAGTGATCTGGCACCCGACAACGCGAGCGGATCGATATTGCAAAGGTTATCCGTATTCATAGTGGTTTCTCTTCCCGGTCAAATGAGTTCAGCGTCCGAAATAACTTCGACTAGGGCAGGCCCATCGATCGCCAAAGCTTCGGAAATAGCCTCGTCAAGCTGTGCACTATTCGTCACTTTTTGACCGTGACCGCCGCAAAGTTTGGCAAAGGCAGCGAATGACGGATTGTGCAGACTTGTCTCCCACACCCTCCATTCACCTGCCTTCTGTTCCTTGGTGATCTTCCCAAGCTGGCCGTTGTTGAGAAGGATATGTGTGATGTCCATTCCGTGTTTAACCGCCGTGGTGAAGTCCATCGGATACTGGCCAAAACCGCCATCTCCGGAGATAGAAATCACCTTACGACCACGAAACTCGTCAAAGTCCTGCGTCGCGGCCCATGCGCCCAGTGCCGCAGGAAAAGAGAATCCGATCGACCCCAGATAGCCGGACATTAGAACCCGTTGTGAGCCCTTCGTCTCGAAATAGCGACCAAAGCTATAGGTGTTGTTGCCGACATCGACCGCTATAATTGCGTCTTCCGGAGCGTTACGGGCAAGCGCTGCAAAGATCGCAGCGCTATGGATGCCGCCGCCTGCTTCTTCAGATAATCGGCTTTCTTTCTCTCGCCGCCACATTGCCCAGCGATCCGCTAGATCAGCAAGCTGATCCTCCGCATTTGCGGGTGGCTGGACTTTGTGAGCCATCGCATCGCAGAACGCGCCTACATCGCCCCAGATCGGGAGTTTCACAGGGTGGAATTTGCCGAGCTGTGCCTTGTCATAGTCGACTTGGATGATCGGCTTGGAAGGCTCTATCCCGGTGTGATTCGAGAACGATGCCCCCAAGGCAAGAATCAGATCGCATTCGTTCATGAACCAACTGGCGATTGGTGTACCAGATCTGCCCAAAACGCCTGCGGCATTGGGGTGATCGTCTGGAATGAGCCCCTTTGCTTTGAATGTAGTGAGAACGGGTGCGCCGATTTTTTCAGCAAACGCGATAATATCGTCACGGCTCCCATGTGCGCCGTGTCCAACCACGATGATCGGACGTTTGGACGAGCCAAGCAGTTGAGCGGCGTCGTCTTGGTCCTGCTTCGACGGAATGATCGAAGTTCGCCCTAGACGGCCTTCAGGTGAAACGCTCGGCTTTTCGCTCGGCACAGTTTGCACATCGTCAGGGAAAATGAGATGCGAGACGTGCTGGTGATCAATCGCATTCTTGCAGGCGAGCGCCATCAGTTCGCCATGCTTTGAATCCGACAGCACGGTCTGCGAGAAATGAGCAACTGCTTCAAACGCCGAAGCCAGATCGATATCCTGAAATGCGCCGGGTCCGAAGACCTGTGTTTGCACCTGGCCCGTCAGTGCGAGCACAGGGGCTCTATCCACGTGAGCATCCCACAAGCCGGTCATCAGATTGGTTGCCCCAGGTCCAGCGATCGTCAGGCACGCTGCAGGTTTGCTGGTCAACTTGCCATAAGCAGATGCTGCGAACGCCCCTGCGCCTTCGTGCCGAATGCCGATGTAATTCAATTCGCCATCAAGAACGCGCAAACGCAACGCGTCCGACAAACCAAGATTGCTATGGCCAACCATGCCAAACACGGTCTTCACGCCCCAATTGACCATTGTTTCGGCCATGACATCGGTGGCGGTCCGCTCGTGTTCCGGCTCTGGTTCCAAACCTACGAAAATTTCGCCGTTCTCAACCTTAACCGGAAAGACATCCTGACCGGAGTCTTCGTGCCCACCGGGCGGCTTGCCTGTGAGCGGGTCAAAGTCCCACCCGTGCCAGGGGCAACGAATCCAACATTTGTCATCAATGCCGCGTTCAATCGAGCCTTCACCAAGCGGTCCGCCTTGGTGCGGGCAATGGTTGTCCATCGCGGCATATTGGCCATCAAAATGCGAGAGGCAGATGAACGAGGTTCGCGCTGTAACAGACTTCACCCTGCCATCTGGCAGATCGCCTTCGTCCGCTACTTTGATCCAGTCTACTGTGCGATCTTGAGTCATTGGCTTACTCCTCCAAATCTGACGCCCGAAAGCTCAGCCATATCTTTCTTCCATGTTGTCAGATCGTCCTGATTGAATTTCGACAGGTGATTATGACCACAAGCACGCGCCATGACTTTCATCAGTTCCACGCTGGCATCGAAGAAATTCTTGAGCTGCTCAGCTGACCTGTCTGCCAGCAGTCGGTTTTCCAGATGTGGCTTTTGCGTGGCGATCCCGACAGGGCAATTGTTGGTGTGACATGCGCGCATGGCGATACATCCGATCGCTTGCATGGCAGCGTTAGAAACCGCGATCGCGTCCGCACCCATTGCCATCGCTTTAATGAAGTCGGCCGGCTTGCGCAGCCCCCCTGTTATGACGAGAGATACATCCCCGCGCCCCGTTTCATCCAAATGTTTACGTGCGCGAGCGAGCGCGGGAATGGTCGGGACCGAGATATTGTCGCGGAAGATAATGGGAGCTGCCCCCGTTCCGCCACCGCGTCCGTCCAGGATAATGTAGTCAACTCCCACCTCCAGCGCGGCATCGATGTCCTTTTCGATATGTTGTGCCGATAGTTTGTAACCGATCGGAATGCCTCCGGTGCGGCTACGCACTTCGTCCGCAAACTCTTTGATTTGGCCGACCTCGGTCCATTCGGGGAAGCGTGGCGGTGAAATAGCAGACTCGCCTTCATTGAGCCCGCGAACTTCAGCAATTTTCCCCTTCACTTTGTTGCCAGGCAAGTGACCGCCCGTGCCGGTCTTTGCACCCTGCCCGCCTTTAAAGTGAAATGCCTGAACACGTTCCAACTTGTCCCAACTGAACCCGAAACGCGCTGAAGCCAACTCGTAGAAGTATCGGCTATTGGCGGCCTGCTCTTCCGGCAGCATCCCGCCTTCACCTGAACAGATGCCGGTGCCCGCCAATTCGGCACCGCTAGCAAGTGCAAGTTTCGCGGTAGCCGACAAAGCACCAAAGCTCATGTCTGACACAAACAGAGGGATGGCCAGCTTCAACGGCTTTTGCGCGTTGGGTCCAATGACGGTTTCTGTTCCAACGTCATCTTCATCCAGCAGCGGTGGGCGGTGCAACTGCGCGGTTACCAGTTGAACATCATCCCAGTCTGGCAGTTCGGTGCGTGGCACACCCATCGCGGCCACGACTCCATGATGTCCCGTCTTGCTTAAACCATCGCGCGCGTATCCCTGGATCAAACCCGTATAGGGCTCCTCCGGCGCACCATGGCTGGGGTCAGCATACTGCCCAAGATAGCCATCGCGATCGAATGGCTGCGGGTTATCATTGTGCCATGCAGCGATTTCACTGGCATCAACCAACACCTCGCCATCCTCCACCCAAGAGCTGAATTTGGGCAAGGCTTCTTCGTTGTTGTAGCTCGAGATACCTGAATCTAAACGATAGTCCCAGTCATGAACGCCGCAGATCAAATTGTCGTGCGCATCGATATGGCCATCCGCCATCATTGCTCCGCGGTGCAGACATCTGCCGTAATAGACAACAACACGTTCGTCATAGCGCACCACAACTAGATCAACATTCTCAACCAAGGCATGCGTTGGCTTGCGGTCTTCCAATTCATCGTATCGCGCGATCTTAGTCTTGGTCATTTTGGGATTCCCATGTTGTTCAATTCCTCACTCGAAGCCTCGAAAGGCTCCGACATTGCCTCACGCTCCGGGCAGACCCCCATCCGCTCAACTGCCTTTGAATACGCATCCCCCAGCACAACCGCGCTTACGCCATGCAGCACAGCGCTGATCCAGACGGCGTTTATCGCAAGCGGGAGAATGAGCTCCGACCATTCCGCGCCAATCTCTGGAAGGATCAACAAGGCAAAGAGCGCCGTTGCCAACCCGCGCGGGCCGAACCACCCGAAAAATAGTCGCGTCGATAGCGATGCATCTGTTCCCAATAGCGAGATCCAGATCGCCATGGGGCGAACCAAAAACAGGCTCGCCAAAATCACCGCAAACAAAGTTGGTGTCAGCTGACTTATCGCTTCCGGAACAAGCGCAAGACCGAGCAACAAGAACGCCGCCCACATCAAAATCTGGCCCTCGTTCTCAGTGAACTCAAATACAAACTTGCAGCGCCCTTTTAACATGTTGCCAAAGCACAACCCGGCAATGAATGCGGCGATAAAACCATTGCCGCCAATTTGTGTGGCAACAAGATATGACAGCGCCGCAAGAGACAATGTCGCGACACCCTCATAAGCTTCTCCGGTCCACCCCATCTTATGCGCTTGCAACATAGCCCATCCGCCGGTCAGCCCCACCGCAATGCCCGCTATAGGTCCCAACACAATCTGGCTCGCACCGAACACGAGCCATGACTGAGCGTCGTTGGATGAAGCGCCGCCCAACAGACTGGCTAGAAGCAGAATAATAGGTAACGCTAAGCCATCGTTGAGCCCGCTTTCAACGGTAAGGCCACGCCGCACTCGTTCGGGAATGCGCTTGTTGCTTACAACCGACTGTCCAAGGGCCGCATCGGTAGGCGCCAACAAGGCAGCTGCGAGAGCCGCTGCCAGGATCGGCCATTCTGGCAAGAAAACTACGTTCGCAATGGTCCCAATCGCAATGCTCAGTGGGAGCCCGATCAAAAGCATCCGCTGCGGCCAGATATGCTGTCGCTTAAAATGACCCAAATCGATCTGCGAGGCATCCAAAAAGAGCAAAATGACCAAGGTGGCTTCAGCCAGGATATGCAGCGCGTGCTCGCCCTCGTGAGGGTCAACCCAACCGGTTTGAGAAAGAAGAGCGCCCACCCCAAGAAACACCATAGGAGCCGTCAGCGGCCAGCGAGCAATTCGCTGAGCCACTAACGCAAAACCAAGCACCAAAAGAGCGACCAAAATCAACGCAATTTCAAACACTTAATGTACCACCCCACTTAGATCCGCCGACTTTCTTCTCCCCACCCTAAAGTATGTAATTGCCAAAACAAGGCTCAGCGAGAAGCCGCAATGATGAGCCACTTAATACGTCGGTTCATAGACATGTTCTGCGAGATGAGGCTCGATCTCAGCAATCGACTCAAGCTGACTTACGCCAATTTCCAGGCCATGCGCGATTAAATCCTTCGCAATCTTTAGGCTCACATCCCGGATCGACGTCAATGGTGGATACAATGCACCTTCTGAAAGGTCCTGATTAGTGACTTGGGCTGCGAGAGATGCTGCGGCGACTAGGAATGCAGATTCTGGTAGTCGAGTGAAGTGACCGGCAACTGCGCCCTGTCCAACGCCAGGAAAAATGTAGGCATTGTTACCCTGACCAGGTCGGTGAACCTTACCATCTAGTTCGACAGGATCGAATGGACTTCCGGAAGCAAATATCGCTTTGCCATCTGACCAAGAATATGCCTGTTCAGCAGTGCATTCGGCACGCGAGGTTGGATTGGACAACGCGAATATCAGCGGCTGCGCGTGGTTTTGCGCCATCAGCTCTATGATTTCCTGCGTGAAGGTACCGGGCGCACCAGTTGCACCAATCAGTGCGTGCGGACGGTGCTGGCCGATCGTCTCGACAAAGCTAGCGGCTGGCACGTCCTCAACATAAGGTTGATTGTGTGGTTGAAGATCGTCCCGATTGGCCGTCAGTAACCCATACTGATCCACAAATGTGATCCGTTGCCGCGCTGCAGTCCGATCCAGGCCGCATTCGACCAGCGCGTCTTGCACAAGGTCTGCGATGCCTGTTGCTGCCGATCCCGCACCGAGAAAGGTGAAGCGCATATCCTTAAAGTCCATTCCGGTCGCGCGCGCGCCTGAATAGAGGCCGGCTAATACAACAGCAGCGGTTCCTTGGATGTCATCATTGAAACACAATATCTTGTCGCGATAGGTATTCAGTAGTCGGTAGGCATTAGGCGTAAGGAAATCCTCAAACTGGATCAGCGCCTTAGGATAGGCATCTTGGCAAGCCGAAATGAATTCGTCGAACAACTCGTCATATGCCTCCCCTGATAGGCGTTCTCCGGGGTAACCGAGATACTTGTCATCGCCGCGCATCTCGGCGTTGTTGGTCCCGACATCAAACATGACCGGCAAACACTGTGAAGGGTGGATTCCCGCACAGGCTGTGTAGAGCGCAAGCTTGCCAATCGGGATACCCATCCCATTCGCACCAAGATCTCCTAGGCCCAAAATCCGCTCACCGTCGGTTACGACAATGACTCGGACATCGCGCTCTGGCCAGTTATCCAGAATGGACCGGATGTTGCCGCGATCTTCAGGCGTTATGTAAAAGCCTTTGGGCCGCCTGAAAATGTGCGCAAATTCGCTGCACGCCTGACCCACGGTCGGCGTGTATATCAGAGGCATGACCTCCTCGATGTTGTGAGTGACCAACCAGTAATAGAGAGTCTCATTGCGGTCCTGAAGCGCATTCAGAAAGATGTACTTCTCAATGTCAGTCTCTTTGCGACGCATATTTTCCAGCGCTCGCTCACACTGCGCTTCAAGAGTTGTCACACAATAAGGTAGCAAGCCTTGCAATCCCAACTGCGCACGCTCGTCGCGGCTAAACCCAGTGGATTTCGTCATAGACGGATTCCAAAGAACCTCTTTACTATTCATAGCTCACAAACCTTTCACTCTGCACTCAATCAACGCATGCAATTACCAGCTCGCTAAAATCGGTACCCGGAGAATATCCCACATTGGGGCATGCTTTTGATCTCTCCCCAGACGCCCGCCCTGCGGCTTCCCTGACAAACAATCGGATTGCCGCGAGGATCCTTACCCACTCCTCAGCTGTTCGAATAACAGTCCATTACCAAAACCGAAAACAACGTGAAATACCAAAGTCAGAGCGGGTATCCCCAGGTCCAGCTCGAGATTCAAAACCCCATCTCAACGCTGGCAAGCCAGTCCGATTTGTCACCAATCAATTTTGTGTCCCAATCCAATTTTCCGCCCCCTCAAACTTGGCCGGCAACGTAGGGCGGCACGGTAGACTCAGAGCTGCCATGCGCCACCGGTAGTAAACTCATAAGTCATATGCAAGAATTGCAAGTCTATGCCGTCAAGTTATTGATTTTTGATCCAGCCCTCCAGCTGAAGCGCGCGTCGCTAAGGGTTCAATTGGTTGTCCTCGAGCAACCGATCCGCGAGAAAGTCAAGCATAGCGCGCGTCCTTCCAGGCAATTTTCGTGACGGAAACAATAGCTGGATATCCGATGCTTGGAGCTCGCAATTGGCAAGCACTTGCTCGACGTGTTTGGGTTTCTTCAGGTCCCGGAAGAACCATGTTGGCACCGAGGCAATTCCAAGGCCTGCTTGTGCTGCCTGAAATGCCGCTTCGAGGCTATTTGCAGAAATTCTTCCACTGATCAGAACTGGTCCAGCTTCAAGGCCGGGCATGCGCGAAAAAGTCCATTCATTTGGCGACGGGAGCGTATTGTTGCCTATGCATTGATGCTCAATGAGCTGGCAGGGGTCTTTTGGTCGGCCCGCCTGATCAAGATAAGACTTGCTCGCCACCAAGATCCAGCGAGTTACTCCAACTTTCCGCTTGATGAAGGATTGGTCTGCCACATCACCGATTGACACCGCGATATCCAAGCCATCGCCAAGAATATCCGGCCCGCCCTCCGTGTAACACAGATCAACTCCGATCCTTGGCCAGGAACCAAGAATTTCAGGTAGCAAAGGTATCAAGAATGAGTTTGCAAAAGATGCCGGCGTGCCAATCCTCACCAGCCCACCTAAGCCGGATTCATCACCGGAAATCTGTGCAGCGGCTTCATCCGCAATTCTTACGATATCGCTAGCATACTCGTAGAAGATTTGACCATCACGCGTCGGCATCATTCCCCGAGTGTTGCGGTTGAGTAGACGTACGCCAAGACCGCTCTCCAGCTCACTGATCCTTCGGCTTACGGTAGATTGTGACAGTCCAAGATCTCTAGCCACGTTCGAAAGCGAACGTGTCTCAATCACTCGGGCAAAGGTATCGAGGAGGCTGATGCGATCAATCTTCAATCGACCCTCGACCTTCTAGAGTTAGCCTTGCAGTTCTTGATAAGTGCCAATTTGCCCACCTCAATTCGTTCACAATTTGGGCCAAAAAACTCTGGCCGCATGCAACAAGGATGCGCATGGAGTCGAAAAGGTTACACTTTTTCTGAACTCTGTTAGTCGAGCCTTAGGGGAAAGCAGGAGTAACGGTATTAGTCTGGATATTGTCAACGAATCCGAAAGGGCGAATGCCGCGCAGATCGAGGGCATTGTGCGCGAGCATTTAGGTTGGATGCTTGCTCTTTGCCGCAGAGTGCTGGGTGAAAAGGCCGCAGCAGAAGATGGCGTTCAAGAAGCTCTGATCAGCATTTTTTGTGGTTTGCCAGACCTTCGAGACACAAATGCTCTGCGTGCGTGGCTTTACAAGATTGTCCTGAACCACTGCCTTCAAATGCTGCGTAAACGCGGGCGTCTCAATGAAGAAATGTCCGGAGATTTGGCTTCGACCTTTGACGCAAAGGGATGCCGGATAGAACCCACTTGGGATAACTTTGAAGCGCCGGAAGACATGCTCGTTCGCGAAGATATGCAGGCTATCGTCCTGTCGAAAATTGAACAGCTGCCAGACCAATATCGGCTTGTCATTCTGCTCCGCGACATTGAGCAATTCTCAACTGCCGAAACAGCAGAGCTTCTCGAGATTTCACATGCCAATGCCAAGGTCCGACTGCACCGTGCGAGGGCTGGACTAAAGATCCTACTTGAACCCCTCATGCGTGGAGACGACAAATGAGCCTCCTGACATTTAATGTTCCGCGCAACATCAAAGGTGTGGTGGCTAAGCTCCCAATGATGATCGATTGTCAGGGGTTTGAGGATTTCCTTGTCGATTATTTCGACGGCAATCTGACCAAACATCAGAGAATAATCTTCGAGCTTCATTTGCGATTTTGCGGGGAATGCCGTGATTTTCTGCGAGCTTATGAGGCAGCCCAAATTCTCGCCCGAAAAACAGGTGAGGCGGTGCAGCTCAATATCAACAACGCGCCAGATGATCTTGTTACAGCAATTGTCAGCGCGCTCGACAAGCCTTACAGCTAGTTGCGGGTCGGTCCACTATGCGCTTTGGTCATAAGGCGCTGCGCGAATCGCAGGTTGTGTGCCGTGTGTGTTGGGAATAGAAATTGTGCAACGGGATTCATCAGCATATCGTGGGCTAGCAGTAAGTCTGACAATGACATCTTGCCATAGTATCATGTCGTTGGGGAGCATATGGGTGGAATGAATGTTGAAGAAACCGACATTCTTGATGTTGCTGTCCCTGCACGCGCTACGCCAACATTCAAGCAAGACTTTGTCGATCGGCTAAGCAAGTCGGAGACCGCACATGTGCGCTTCAGCCTTGGCGAAGCAGTTGTTTGGGACGGGGCAACTTTGGCCCTTATAAAATCGCTCGCGAATACGGCGCGCGACCACAGCGTTTCTAGTGATTTTGAACGGTTACCTCCGCAAGTCCAAAGGGTTCTTGCGTTGACTCGCGATGCCGCGAAAGATCTCGACGAAGATACCGGTGAGGAAGGGTCAGGTGGGAGGTCTGACTTTTTCACCAGAGTTGGTGAGAAGACTGTAGGTTTTCTTGGCGCATCGCAAACGACATCGTCTTTTCTGCGTGAAGTTGGCGGCTCATTGAGGCGATTCTTTACCGGGCGGGCGCAGTATCAGAAAAGCGACCTAATACAGTTCATGCGCGACACTGGTCCACAGGCCATACCGCTTGTTGGTTTGGTCAACCTTTTGCTCGGAGTGATCTTGGCCTTTATGGGCGCGATCCAGCTTCAGCAATTTGGCGCGCAGATCTTTGTCGCTGATCTAGTGGCAATAGGTCTGACTAGAGAGATCGCACCGATGATGACCGCGATCATCCTCGCCGGGCGCACAGGCGCAGCTTACGCCGCTCAGCTGGGCACCATGCAGGTCAATGAAGAGATCGACGCGTTCAAGACGTTTGGCTTTTCGCCAACCGATTTCCTCGTGCTGCCCCGGATGCTCGCGCTTGCGGTCATGACGCCGCTCCTAGTCCTCTACGCAGATGCAATTGGCATGTTTGGAGGATTCCTCGTTGGAGTCCTATTGCTCGACATCAGCGGTACTGAATATTTGAACGAAACGCGCAGCGCGATTGATATGACTGACCTTATGATCGGCATTTTTAAGGCCAGCATATTCGGTATGCTTGTTGCGATCGCAGGCTGCATGAAAGGAATGCAGAGTGGACGAAACGCGTCGGCTGTCGGGCTGGCCGCAACGAGCGCTGTCGTAACCGGTATCGTCTCCATAATTATCGCCACGGCGTTCTTCGCTGTGCTTACGAATGTGCTCGGCCTATGAGTGCTGAAGCGCCTGAGATCGCTGTTCAAGGCCTGACCATGGCTTATGGCGAAAATGTCATTCAACGGGGCCTAGAGTTCAACATCTCTAAGGGTGAAATATTCGTCATTATGGGCGATTCCGGCAGCGGTAAGAGTACGCTGCTCAAGCATCTCATCGGCCTTAACCGTCCGGCTAAAGGCACTATCGCCTATTCTGGTCTCGACTTTTGGAACAGCGACGCCAAAGCGCAGCTTCAAACCACGCACAGGTTCGGGGTGTTATACCAAAGCGGTGCGCTATGGAGCTCCATGACACTAGCTGAGAACATTGCACTTCCGTTGCAAACTTTCGCAGAATTCAGCGAAAGCGAGGTTGCAGATATTGTGTCTTTTAAGCTGTCGCTGGTAGGGCTTGCGGGCTTTGAGGACTATTACCCGTCAGAAATAAGTGGCGGGATGAAGAAACGAGCAGGGCTGGCTCGAGCCATGGCGCTAGACCCGGAAATTCTGTTCTTTGATGAGCCGTCTGCGGGTCTCGACCCGATCAGTTCACGCAGGTTGGATGACTTGATTTTGGAATTGCGCGATGGACTGGGAACAACAGTAGTCATCGTCACACACGAGCTCGCCAGCATTTTCGCAATCGGGGACCGGGGCATCTTTGTGGATGCGGATGCAAAAACGCAGACGGCATTGGGTCCAATCGCCGAAATGCGCAGTGCACCGCCGACAGAGAAGGTCGCAGAATTTCTTTCTCGAGGCGAGGCCGAAACAAACGAGGGGACTAAACCATGAAAGCAAACACAAGAGCCATCGGGGCCTTCGTTGTTGGAGCGGCAGTGCTGTTGTTTGGATCGGTTGCGCTTTTCGCAAGCACAGACTTTTTTGAGCAAGAGCGGCGGTTCGTTGCGTACTTTGAGCAATCAGTAAACGGTCTGAACGTCGGTGCGCCGGTCAAGTTTCGTGGTATACCCATAGGGGAGGTCGAAGAGATTGAAGGGGTCTATAACCCCGAGACAAGCGCCGTGCGTCCACGTGTAGTGATAGCGGTTAGCCCCGAGCGTATGACCAATGCCCGGCTCGAAGGTGATGAATACACTTTGTTCCAAGGTTTGGTAGCAAATGGCATGCGTGGTTCGCTCAAATCGCAGAGCATATTGACTGGGCAGCTCTATGTGTCGCTCGATTTCTATGAAAAAGAGCCAGTAAGACTTCTCGGTAGTTCGCAAGACGAGCACCCGGAAATGCCAACGGTCGAGACAGGCCTGGGTGAGTTTATCGCATCGATTCAGGACTTGCCGATTGATCAAGTTATTGCTCAGGTGGGCTCGACCCTCGCATCACTTGAGCGCGTCTTGGCTGATGATGAATTGGCATTGGCTATCGACGAGCTCCCAAAACTGATCGGCGATCTCAGACAGACGGCCGAGGGGATCAATAAATTCACGCGGAATGATTTGCCGGTGACCGCAAAGGAACTTCGAAGCCTCCTCAATACGAGCGAAAATTCGGTTGAACGGCTTACCAAGCGGATCGACACTAAGACGCTTTCTAATGTCGACAAAACGCTTGCCAATCTCGACAGCACGTTTTCAAATCTCGACAACACGTTGGGCGAAGCTGACAAAACGCTTGCAAAGGTTCGCGACCGGTTGGATCCCAACGACCCACTCACCTTGGAGCTCACCAATACCATGCGCGAGGTCTCTGCAGCGGCAAGCTCGGTGCGGCGACTGACAGAATTTATCGAAACCCATCCCGAAGCTTTGATCAGAGGGCGCGAAGAATGATTAATCTCAAAAGTCGCTCGTTTGCGGTTGCAATCGCAATCGCTACTCTTGCTGTTGTCACCGGGTGTTCTTCGTCACCGCAGCCGAACTATTACCTCTTGAAGGCGCCCGCCAAAGGGCAAAACGCGGAACTTCGGGCCGGGCCGACGGTGCTGCTCCAATCGGTGACTTTACCTGACCATTTGAAGCGTAGCGAGGTGATCTTCGAGCCATCGGGCAACACCGTTGCATTTTCCACGTTAGATCGCTGGGCAGAGCCGCTTGAGCGCAACATTTCGGATGTGATCGTTTCGGTACTGGGGGGACGATATGGAGCCGCAAATGTTTTTGATCGCTGGGCTGGGTTCACTTCGCGACCAGATATCGTAGTTCGGCTGGATATTGGCCAGATGGCTGTCTCAGATGACTCCGCTACTCTTTCTGCATCGTGGGAATTGTCCACCAAGAGCGACGAAAAGCCACAACTCTTCAGTTATCAATCCCAAACACCCGTCAGTGGGTTCGATGCGTCTAGCAAGGTGGGAGCAATTGAGCAGGCGATCGTCGGTCTCGCAATGGAAATCGAGGCCAGCATCAATGAAGTTAAGGGGCAATAGTGTAGCGGCAAACTCAAGCGCATTGGGCGCTTAAAGCTTGCTAGTCACAATCGGGCTGCTCGCCGCGATCTGAAAAGGCTTGGGTGAGCTCCTTCTCCAATTCGACAAAGCCGATCGATATGCGAATGGGGACAGACCGCTTCAGTTTCAAACTGCATTCGTTGACAACACTAGCCATCGGTATTTGATCAGATATGCTGGCCACTATGACCGAGGCAATTGATACCGCTGTTCGGCTGGTTGCGTCTGGCGCCACTTTGCTTTTGCTGACGCTGCTTTTGGCGGGTGAAGTGCGTGCGGCACTGAAAGTGCCGTTGGCCGGTTTAATGGTTGGAGCCCTAGCCTATCTGGCGAACTCCTCGACTGCCGCGCAGACACTGTCTGCATCCATGCCGCTAGTGAATTTGGCATCGATCATGACACCGTTATGGCTGTGGCTACTGGCACGCAATCTGTTTGAGCGAGAACCACCGCTCTGGTTAGTATGGACGGTCATCGCAGTCTTTGTCGTGAATTGGCTGGTAGCTTTGGCGTACCCAACCTTCCAAGAATACACGTTCTACTTCATCCACGGCATCGGATTGGTATTGGTCGTTGACCTCGTCCGCACCGCGTTTGCCGATCGCGAAGATGATCTGATCGAAAAGCGCCGCAAAATTCGCTTGTGGCTACCGATTGTCATCGCTGCTCAGACCGGTGGCATACTTCTGGTCGAGGTGATTGTCGGGATGGATATAGTCGATGGTAGTCGCGCAAATTTCACTCTTGTCCATCTCATCAATGCCATACTAATCCTGCTGCTGACATTGTTCGCCGGGCTGGCGCTCCTCAAACCAGATACTGAACTGTTAGCCCGTGTGGAGGGTAAAGGTAGTTCGGATTTGCCAACAGACGATGGCGCGCTATCGCCGCAACAAAGCGTTCTTTCGGACAAACTTTCCGCTGCGATGGAGGATGGGTTTTATCGCACCCCGGGACTCACCATCACCGAACTTGCAGCGCATCTGGAAACACCCGAACACCGCTTGCGTGCGCTTATTAACCAGCACCTTGGTTATCGAAATTTTTCTAGCTTTCTCAACCATCATAGGATCGACGAAGCCAAGAAAATTCTAAGCGATCGAAGCCATGTTGATTTGCCCGTCATCACAATTGCGATGGATTTGGGATATAATTCGCTCCCGACCTTTAATCGTGCATTCAAGAGTGAAGCATCTCAAACCCCTACGGATTTTCGCCGCAAAGCCATCAGTCAAAACTGAAAAAAGCGATGCATTTCCGAAATTGATCGGCATTCTTCACTAACGCGAAGTTATCGCACAACCATTCGTCCAGAAAGGCTCCAACGCAAGGCAATTGGAGGCTAACCAAATGACGAACATTCCAACCGCAGTTACTGGCACGATCGCTGAACCCACACTGATCGATAAAATCGGCGAACACATGCTCAACGCATTCTATTTCGACTTCTCTCGATATGTCATTGCTGCGAGCTTTTTCACCGCAATTATCGTGATCTTTAAGGGCTATGCCAACCGACGTCGGGTGCAAAAGCGGCGGGCGCAGAAGAAGGATTACATCCGCGAAATTTTCTCATCCGTGCGAACTGTGTTTGTGTTTGGCGTGACGACGATCAGTACAATTCTACTCACCGACGCAGGCATCATTCATATTCAACTGGATGAGTTCAGCGTCGGACTGCTCGCAGCGCAAGTGGTAGCCATGTTGCTCGCTCATGATGCCTATTTCTATTGGATGCATCGCGCGCTGCACCACAAGAAGCTGTTCCGCAGCACGCATATGCATCACCATAAATCGCGCACTCCTACCGCTTGGACAGCCTATAGCTTCTCTATCTGGGAAGCGGGCGCTGAAGCGGCCTTCGTTCCAATCTTTCTGCTCATCACCAGCCTGCTGGGCTTGGCCTATGCTGGATTCGCGATATTTATCTTCTTGTGGATCATGATAGTCCGCAATGTGATGGGTCACTTGGGTGTTGAGATGCACCCTGCAGGTTGGGTCGATACGCCGTGGCTCGATTGGATCAGCACCACAACCCACCATGATCTGCATCATTCAAACGGCAACTTTAATTTCGGTTTCTACTTCACTTTTTGGGATCGGTTGATGGGCACCGAGCACCCTGAATACAAAAAGCGCTTTCGTGCGGTAGCCCAACCAATCACTTTGCCGAAGTTCACAATGAACCCGCGCGTTGCCGAACGGACCGCCGTGATCACGATGGCCGCTTTTGCCACCCTGACAACCATTGGCAGCGGCTTGGGAGTGATGAATATTTGAATCCTATCCTGGGCGGCGCCTGCCGAACTTCAGGACAGAGCGAGCAGTTAGCGGCCATCTCATTGCTAATGAGGTGGCCGTTTGTCGAATTTGTCGAGTGGCAGGGGACTGTTATCATCGACACCCTGATCACAGCCCGGTCCTGCCCTGCCTGTTGCTGCTGCAAGGCATCGGATCGCTCGAGCTTTGTCTATTTGTTGCAGCTGACGCTGACCAAGCTGCCGCTAAGAACGCGACACAGGACATTTCGCAAAGGTCGCCTCATACAATTGACGGTTCAGATGAATGCCGGTGAAGTTCATCTGCTTTGGAAACCAAAGATCGGATCTATCGTCATGGGTAACCAAACAACCTCGCGCGTCTCATCTTACAGCCTGATGGACCCTAAGGTCATGAGCGACCCATACGAATTTTACGAAGTGCTCCAGCAAGAGCAGCCTGTTTATCAGATGCCAGAAACCGGCATGTACTTCGTAACGCGTTATGAAAGTGTCCGGCAGATTCTAACCCATCCCGATGTGTTTTCGAATGACACCAGCTTGGCCGCCAACAAAGCCCTGCAAAGCGAGAATGCCGAAATTTACCAAGCGGTTTTGGCGGAGAAGGGTTGGGGGCATATTCAAACTTTGCAGCGCACCGATCCACCAGTGCATGGCCGTTATCGCAAGTTGTTGGACAGAGTTTTTACGGCTTCCCGTGTGAAAGAACTTGGCCCAAGGGTCGACAACATCTCAGAAGAATTGATTGGCAATTTTGCAGATCGCGGATCGTGCGAGTTTGTTGCCGAATATGCCATGCCATTTCCTGGGATTGTGATTGCCGAACAACTCGGCCTTGATCGATCCAAGATTACGACGTTCAAGCGTTGGGGCGATGCAATGTTGGCGATGGCAACAAAAATCATGACCGAAGAGGAAACACGAGCGACTGCCGAAATTGAGCTTGAAGCGCAGCATTTCCTCGCCGAGATTTTCGAAGATCGTAGGGCAACCCCCCAGGACGACCTCATATCTGCGCTCGTTCATGCTCATGGCGATGATATGGAACCGCTTACCATACATGAGCTTCAAAGCTTGATGCATCAATTGATAACCGGCGGATTTGAAACCACGCAGAGCGCAATCGCCCATGCGGTTTGGTTGTTGGTTCGACAGCCAGAACTGCAGGAACAGCTGTATGGCGATCCTCCCAAGATCAAAAAGTTTGTTGAGGAGTCTCTGAGATGGGAAAGCCCGGTACAGGGGCTGTTCCGTGTCACGAAAACTGATGTCGAACTGGATGGAACAACCATTCCAGCTGGCTCGTATGTTATCGTACGTTATGCCGCTGCAAACAGAGACGCGGCCAAATTTAAGTGTCCGCACCAGTTTGACCTTAACCGGAAGAATGCCGGTGCCCATTTAGCTTTCGGTTCTGGCCCGCATTTTTGTGTTGGCGCAATGCTCGCTCGGCGCGAAATGGTCACGGCAATTGGCAGTTTGATTTCTCGCCTAAAGAACATCGCACTTGCGAAACCTCTTCCTGAACCAGTCCATGAGTTCAGCTTGCTTTTCTCACCGATTGCCAAAATGGAACTCCAATTTGAAAAGCGCTATTGAAGACGGTGTAATCAGTTGACCGGTCATGGCTGACAACGTGATTGTGAGACCGAAAAACCCGGAGAATCCGCACAGCGGCACCTCTGCGCCGCTATCTGACCAGCACTTCTTCCACCCATTGCGGCACGAGCTCACCCGCTTGGCCGTGGCGCGATTGAGCGAAGTAGTCGCTACCTTCGCTAGGTTCCAAATTCAGCTCCAATGTCGCAGCACCTGCCATGCGCGCCTCTTGCACAAAGCCCGCCGCAGGATAGACCGCACCTGATGTTCCGATGCTGACAAACAAGTCACACGCAGTCAGCGCCGCATAAATCTGCTCCATCTGATAAGGCATTTCTCCGAACCAAACGACATCCGGGCGCAAACTTGGTGATCCGCAGTGTGGGCAGGCCGGACGCTCAATCATTGGCGCATCCCATGGTGATCGCACCTCGCAGGAAAGGCACAAGGCGCTTTTCAACTCGCCATGCATATGCAGGACTTGGCGTGATCCGCCACGCTCATGCAAATCATCGACATTCTGCGTGACCAGCAACATATCACCTGAAAACTCACGCTCCAGCCGCGCCAACGCCTTGTGCGCCGCATTCGGCTCCACGCCCGACAAAGCTTCGCGCCGCGCATCGTAAAAACTCAACACCAGATCGGGATCGCGCGCAAATCCTTCAGGCGTCGCGACATCCTCAACCTTGTGCTGTTCCCAGAGCCCGCCAGCGGATCGAAACGTGTCAATTCCGCTCTCTGCGGAAATTCCCGCTCCGGTAAGGATGACGATGCGTTTGAACTCTGCCATGAGGCCTTTGAACCACGCCAGACATAGAGGACGCAATGGCAAAACTGGGAAACATCGGAAGCCAAGGCCGCATGGGGCAAGCGATTGCAACGGCAATTGCGGACGCTGGGCATAGCCACGCTGGCGGCGTGGATGCGGGCGAAGCCGTGGCTCCGCTGGCGCAAGCGAGCGATGCACTGATCGACTTTTCGGCACCCATTGCGCTTGAGGCTAATCTGGCGGCGGCGCGCGAGGCGGGTGTGCCCGTTCTGATCGGAACCACGGGTCTAGAAGCAGAGCAATTCGCCATGATCGAGAGCGCAGCGCAGGCCATCCCTGTGATTCAAACTGGCAACACGTCCTTGGGCGTCACACTGCTCTCGCATCTCGTGCGCGAAGCTGCCGCTAAACTTGGATCGGATTGGGATATCGAAGTGCTGGAAATGCACCACCGGATGAAGGTTGATGCGCCATCGGGCACAGCCAAATTGCTGGGCGAAGCGGCCGCAGCGGGGCGCGGCGTTGAGTTGGCGCAAGTGCGAGACGCGGTCCGCGATGGGCATACCGGCGCACGCAAAGAAGGTGATATCGGCTTTGCCACTTTGCGCGGCGGCACGGTTGCGGGCGATCATTCCGTGATCTTTGCTGGCAATGAGGAGCGGCTCACCCTGTCACACTCGGCAGAAAACCGCATGATCTTTGCCCGCGGCGCAGTGCGCGGGGCGCAATGGCTGATCGGGAAGCCCGCAGGGCGCTACTCTATGGAAGATGTGTTGGGGCTCTAAGCGCACCATGACCAAAGACCAGATCTTCGAATTCTTCCGCCGTCTGGCAGAGGATAATCCAGAGCCTGAGACAGAGCTGGAATATGGCAATGCCTATCAGCTGACGGTCGCGGTCGCTTTGTCTGCGCAGGCGACCGATGTCGGCGTGAACAAGGCGACGCGGGCGCTGTTTGCCAAGGTGGAGACGCCGCAACAGATGCTCGACCTTGGGCTTGAGGGGCTGATCGAGCACATCAAGACCATTGGCCTGTTCAATTCCAAAGCGAAAAACGTCTTCGCTCTCAGCCAGCTACTGGTGGACGAATATAATAGCGAGGTTCCCAGCACCCGCGAAGACCTCGTGCGCCTGCCCGGTGTGGGGCGCAAAACCGCCAATGTCGTGCTCAATTGCTGGTTCAAGCAAGAAACGTTTGCGGTCGACACCCATATCCTGCGGGTCGGCAATCGGACGGGACTGGCCAAGGGTAAGACACCCGATCATGTCGAGGCGAAGCTCGAAAAACGCGTGCCGCAGCCGTTTCGCCTCCACGCGCATCACTGGCTGATCCTGCATGGCCGCTACACCTGCAAAGCAAGGACGCCCGAATGCTGGCGGTGTGGTCAGGTGGATTTATGTAGCTTTAGGAAGAAGGTGTTGGAGATGCCGAGGGGGCGTTAGCGTTCTGGGAATTGCCGATACGATTAACCAATACCAACCTGCGTACAAGGCAGAACAAGGGGGCAGTAAATTTCCAGATCAACAACAACAAAAGTACGAAGAGCGCGCAGAATGTCGGATACACAACCCAGTCTGAAACAGTGATCCATCCACGTGAATTGACGGTCGTTCCAATGCCACTTTCCCAGACGAGGCTGAAAAATGCGAAGACCGCAAGACTTGAGAAAAACACAGTGTAAGATTGAATTCGACCCGCGATACCAGTGCTGGATTGAGAGGGTTGAAGCGCGTCGATTACATGCCAGAGAGACGCCAACGCAAAGAGGACAATGTATCCCGCCAAGGCTGATTGGATGGCTAGCTCGCAACCTTCATTTGGGCCGGCACACCAGCTGGATTGCAAAGCAAGAATTTGATTCGCAACGAGGTGAAAATGGATAATTCCCATCGAAACCAACCAATTGCTTAGCTTAGTTGCCATCGAGATGAGACCTTTCCGACACTCTTAAACCTCAAACATCATCCGCGCTGATCATTTCTTCCTTGTCGATCTCGCCCGTTAGGCTCGCCACCGTTGTTGCGACAGCTGCATCGCCGCTGACATTGGTGGTGGTGCGCATCATGTCCATGATCCGGTCAATACCAGCAACCAGTGCGATCGTTTCAAGCGGCACGTTCACGGCGCTGAACACCAAAACCATCATGATCAGGCCAGAGCCCGGAATGCCCGCCGCTCCAATTGCGCCAAGCGTGCCCAAAATGGAGATGGTGACATAATCCGCCATCGTCAGATCAACGCCAAACACCTGCGCACCAAACAGTGTCGCAAGGCCCAGATACATCGCGGTCCCGTTCATATTGATCGTCGCGCCAAGGCTGACTACGAAGCTCGCCACTGAATTGCTCACGCCCAGATTGCGCCGGACACAGCGCAAGGTAACAGGCAAAGTAGCGTTGGAGCTTGCGGTGGAATAGCTGACCGCAATTGCATCAATGATCCCGCGGAAGAAATCGATCACCGGCAGCCGCGCGACAAATTTGATCATCCCGGCATAGATGATCCCTATAATCAGCAAACAGCCAAGGTAATTGAGGAACACAACTTGGCCGAGCGCTTTCAAGGCATCGATACCCAGTGTTCCAGCCACCCAAGCCATCAGAGCAAAGACGCCAAAAGGCGTTAACTCCATCACGATCATGGTGACTTTCTGCATCACAACACTGCCGCTCTCAAAGATTTTGAGGACAGGCTGGCCCTCCTCTTTGGCCATTAAAATGCCAATTCCGAGCAGCAGCGAAAAGATGATCAGTGGCAGGACATTCACATCGGCCATCACTTGAATCGGGCTGGAAGGCACCATCTCAAGGATCATTTGTTGGACCGTGACTGCGTCTTCTTGACGATCCTTAGCCTTATCGAGGGCCTCCTGACTTAGCTCCATCGTCGATGGGTCAAGCCCTGCCCCCGGCTTTGCGATTGTGCCAATAGCTAGCCCCAACCAGACAGCCAGTTGCCCTGTCACCACGAAAATCAGCAATGCGCGCCAGCCAACGCTGCCAAGCTTGCTAAGATCGCCAATGCTTGCAACCCCAGCCACGAGGCTGAAGAAGATCAACGGTACGACCAGCATTTTGATAAAGGCGATGAAGATATCGCCGACAATCTTGATGTGCTGCGCGTCCTCGCCCAGCACAAAATAACCTACCAGAATGCCAAGGACCAATGCCCCTATAACGCGCTGCCACAGCGGTATTGCAAACCAGGTTTTCATGAACTTTCCGCCCCTTGATTAATCTCAAGCGCCAGCGCCCCGAGCGCCGCGCGTGTGTAAATGCGTTTGAGCACATCCAAATCCGCAATCGCAACCGCTTCATCGGTTTTGTGCATGGTCGCGTTGCAAAGTCCAAATTCAATAACCGGGCACACAGCGCGCAGGAAGCGCGCATCCGAGGTGCCGCCGCTGGTCGATTGGTCGGGCTTCACCCCGGTTTCTGCTTCGATTGCCTCCGCGAGCATAGCAGAGAATGGCCCCGGCTGGGTCAAAAATGGCTCACCCGAGATGATCGGCAGCGCTTGCCCGCCATGCTGTTCAGCTATGGCAGCGACCCGTTCCGACAGACTCGAACCCGTATGCAGGTCATTAAAGCGGATAGAAATGCGCGCTTTGGCCTTGGCCGGAATGACATTGTGAGCGCGGTTGCCGACTTCCATCTCGGTAATCTCAAGGTTGCTCGGCTGGAACCATTCAGTCCCGGTATCGAGC
The DNA here is from genome assembly GCA_039985875.1 of Erythrobacter sp. Lineage (GTDB taxonomy): Bacteria > Pseudomonadota > Alphaproteobacteria > Sphingomonadales > Sphingomonadaceae > Erythrobacter. Next base: position 73,370 of record JBDWRU010000003.1, read on the forward strand.
ATCAGCGCATCAAGATCAGCTAGAATCGCGACCAGTTTGGGGATCGGATTGTCAGCCAGATGCGGATACGCAACGTGACCTTGCATGCCATCGACCGTCAGCCAGATATTGACCGAGCCGCGCCGGCCGATCTTCATCATGTCACCCAATTGGTTGACCGAAGTCGGTTCGCCAACGAGACACAGGTCGGGTTGGATCCCTTCGTCATGCATATAATCTATGATCGCACGCGTGCCGTGAAGCGCGGGGCCTTCCTCATCGCCAGTGATGATAAAGCTGATCGTGCCGGCATCTTGCGGTATATCGGTAACCGCCGCCGCCATCGCCGCAATCGCGCTTTTCATATCGACTGCGCCGCGCCCATATAACAGCTCGCCGCGTTCCTCTGGTTCAAACGCGCCACTGGTCCAGCCTTCCCCAGGAGGGACAACATCCAAATGCCCCGCAAAAGCGAAATGGTTGGAGCCGTCTGGACCATGCCGGATCGCAAAGAGGTTTTCGACCGGGGCTTCGTCGGATCCTTCCGCACCCTCTCCGCGCAGAAAGCGATGGATGGTAAATCCCTGCGGCGCGAGCATTGCTTCCATCGCATCGAACACAGAACCCGTCGCCGGGGTCACACTAGGCTCAGCAATCAAGCGCTTGGCGAAGTCGAGAGTGTCAGTCATTACGTAAGTGCTAGCAGGAGAACACCTCAATGCCCAAGCTCGATCTTGATGCCATCGCACAAACCAATGCGACCGGATATCCGTCGCCCTTCGATGCGGAGGTTAATGGGCGCTGGTATCGGCGGCTCGCTCCCGCCTCAGGGTTGACCCAAATGGGCGCGAGCCATGTGGTTTTGGAACCCGGCTCCTATTCGTCGCAGCGCCATTGGCATCGCAAGCAAGATGAATTGGTTGTGATGATCAAAGGCGAAGCGGTGTTGATCGAGGATGATGCTGAGACGCCCGTTAAAGCTGGCGATGTTATGGCCTTTGCCTCTGGGGCCGAAAACGGGCACCGCTTGCACAACCGCAGCGAGCGCCCGTGCATCTATGTCGCGATCAGCGCTGGATCACGCGAGGCCGATAGCGGCGAATATTCAGACATTGATATGGTGTTCGATGCCGATGGCTATGCACGCAAGGATGGCACCCGTTACGATGCGGAGCGACTACCTTAAGGGTTCAGACCACGGTGTCGTATTGCTCGATTACCCATTCTTCGTCTTCGGCTGCGCCAATCCATTCCTGAGTCCAGGCGTGCTCAGCAATGGCTTGCATATAGGCGGCCGCAAAGCCCGGAACGCCGATCCCATAGGTCATAAAGCGCGAGACGACGGGCGCAAAAAAGATGTCTGCTGCCCCGTAAGTGCCGAACAGGAACGGCCCTGCCTCACCGTGGCGCGCACGCGCTTCTGCCCAGAGGCCAAGGATACGGACGATGTCGGCCTTTGTCTGATCCGAGATACCAGAAAGCTCAACGCGGCGGCGCACGTTCATCGGCATTTCGCTGCGCAAAGAGGCAAAGGATGAGTGCATTTCTGAAACCATCGCCCGCGCCATACCGCGCGCGGCATCATCCTTGGGCCAGAACCGGTCGCGGCCCACTTTGTCGGAAAGATATTCCAAGATTGCCAAACTGTCCCAAATCACCGCCTCGCCATCCCAAAGGATCGGGACTTTGCCTTGGCTGGGCTGCACATCGCCCATTTCAGCTTTCTGCTGCTCCCATTGTTCACCCATGATCGGCACAATGATCTCTTCAAAGGCGAGCCCCGATTGCTTCGCCGCGAGCCAGCCGCGCATCGACCAGCTAGAATAGTTCTTGTTGCCGATAATCAGTTTCATTGAGAGCCCGCTCCACCTTGCGCTTTACTTGGCAAACCCTCTAAGTGTTCAGCGTAGGGCTGTCGAGACTGAACACACGAACCAATTGTATCAATCCCAATGGAGACGCTTGGCCATGACCAAACCGCCATTTCATCTTGCTTTCCTTGTAGATGATCTCGCTGCAGCGCGCGCATTCTATGGTGGCGCCTTGGGGTGCCCCGAAGGGCGCAGCTCGGATGAATGGATCGACTTCAATTTCTATGGACATCAGATCGTCGCGCATCTGTCTGGAGCTGCCAAAGACAGGACGAGCAATGCCGTCGATGGCGAAGACGTGCCGGTGCCGCATTTTGGATTGGTGTTGGAGATGTCAGCGTGGCGCGATCTAACCGAGCGTTTGCGCGCTGCTGGAACAGACTTTGTGATCGAACCAACGGTGCGCTTTGAAGGCGAGCCGGGAGAACAAGCAACAATGTTCCTGCGCGATCCGGCAGGCAATGCGTTGGAATTCAAGGCGATGGCAAACCCGCCTCAGCTGTTTGCGAAGTAGCCTTTGGAGCTCGCCCTCTCTTTGGCGCCCTCGCTCTCAGAGCATGGCTCCTAGCAATGACCGACCTGCGATGACTTGCCACCTATGGCGGGGATGTCGCATTTTTTGTGGCAAAGGTATCTCCGCATAAAATTCGAAGAAGGGATTTGCCCATGTCTATCAAATTCGCCAACCGCCTTTCGGTTTCCACCAAATCGATAGTGATGGCCGCGCTATGCTTAGCGGTGATGGCGTGCCAGCCGGGTGATGAACGCCTCAGCCCAGAAGACCTGTCGGCTAAGCGTGATGAGCTGAACGAAATCCTCGCGGATCCCGCTGACCGCATCAAACTCATCGCGAAAGTCTTTGGTTCCACAGAAGAAGCCGAACGTCACGCATTTTTGAAGTTTCACATTTTCGGCTTTACCGGGGAAGGGAACCTGATCCCCTTATTCACGATGAACAATTACGTCATCCAAAAGTGGGAGCCGGGTGAAGACGGCACCTTCAAAGTGCAGCATTACGAAGTTGCCTATTACTCCAAATTCGACACCGACGAAGCAATCAGTGAATGGGTAAACCCATTGACCGGTGAAACGATTGAACTTCCGCACTTTGTGCTTGGTCCGGTGCCGCGCTTCTATGCACCAGATATGGCAGATGGGACCAGCACCTTTGCTCCCAATCCGATGAACATCACTATGATCGGTGATCGCGTCTACATTCCCACTTTATCACGAATCAAACTGCCAAATTCTCTGACCGTCGAGGAATGGGGCGCATATGGTGGCGCGCCTACGACCTTTTGGGATTCAATGCTGGTTTATTCCGCGAACATCAGCGACGTACTCGACGAAGATCGGACTAGCGTAACTGCGGAAATTCACATGCAGAACCTTGTCAGCTGGGCACCCTATCTGAAGTTGGGTGACGCACCGGGCAGGACGATGGTGCGCGCATATGGACAGCATATTTCTGGCTATGATGCGCTGCCGGAAACTATTCGCGAGAACTTGAAAACCTACACTCCAGAGATCTTTGATCTAGAGAATTGGAAAGACGTTCGGATCGACTCGGTCGACTTGATGAAATCGCTCGCTGAGGAGCGCGAGAAAGGCACGTTGGATATTGATCAGCCAGACTATACCGCGCCGCGGGTCAAGAAATTCGACGAGATCGAAGACCTTTAACGCGCGAAATCAGACGACATGGCACAGTGCATTGCTGCGGCCACATATTTGAGATTCTTGGGTTCACTCCACTGCTTGGTGCAGACAAACTTGTCATGGATGCGTAACTTACCCCGATTAGCTCCGTGTCCTTGATTTGAGAAAGCACCGATATGAACACGCCCATTCAAAACCGTCGTCAGTTTCTTTCCGCTACCGGGGTGGCCTTTACCGCCTTGCTCGCGAGCGGATGTATGACACGCGGCGGTGCAATCCGATCACCGCAAGGGGCCTTCACCGATTACGGGCCGCTCCTTCCGGACCCGGCAGGGATGCTCGACTTGCCAGAGGGCTTTTCCTATCGGCTGCTGTCCAGTCTCGGCAATGCGATGAGCGATGGCGGGACAGTGCCGAACAAGGCCGACGGCATGGGGTGTCTGGAGACAGGCAATGGAGAATTAGTGCTGGTGCGAAATCATGAGCTGATCCCGACTGATGATGCGGGCGGCACAATCGCGAAAGGTTTCGGCACGCGCAACGGCGAAATCGTTCCAGGTGGCACCACCAATATCGTGCTCGACTCCTCCACGCTCGAAGTAAAACGCGAGTTTCGCACTCTTGGCGGAACCATCCGCAATTGCTCTGGCGGCGTGACGCCTTGGGGCAGTTGGCTAACATGTGAGGAGGCGCCAACCGGACCGGGCCAACGGTATGGCGATGGTCTTGCGGTCAATCATGGATGGACCTTTGAAATTCCCGGCAATGCCACCGGGCTTGTCGAACCAGAACCGTTGCGCGCAATGGGCCGATTCAATCATGAGGCCGCCTGTGTCGATCCGGTCACTGGCTATGTCTACCAAACCGAGGACAAGAATGACGGCGTCCTTTATCGCTTCATTCCCAAAGTCCCTGGCAAGCTTGCCCAAGGAGGAAAGCTGCAAGCGATGGTGATCGAAGGGCTGTCTGACACGCGCAATTGGGACAGCGCAGCCATGCCTTTGAAACGATCCTACACGGTCAGTTGGGTTGATCTCGACGAAGTTGAATCGCCCAAGGACGACTTGCGCATGCGCGCCGCAGCAAAAGGCGCGGCGCTTATCGCACGCGGCGAAGGTATCCATATGGGCAGCGATGATCTCTATTTCTGCTCGACCAGCGGCGGCGCGGCCAAATTCGGACAGATATTCCGCTTCGTACCGGGTCGCGGCAAAACCGCCGACACAGTCGAATTGTTCTTCGAAAGCGAAAGCGGTGAGCAATTCAATTACGGCGACAATCTATGCGTCGCGCCGACGGGACATTTGCTGGTGTGTGAGGACCAATATACAGAGATCGTCGACAACTATATTCGCGGTATCACGCCGCAAGGCAGCCCCTATCCCTTCGCCAGATTACGGATGCAGACTGAGCTTGCGGGTGGATGCTTTTCACCCGATGGCAAGTGGTTCTTTGTGAACGCCTATGCGCCCACGCGCACTGTCGCGATAACTGGCCCGTGGGCGACCTAGCTCACTCTCCCATAACCGCCACGATTGACTAGCAAGCCTGCGCAGTGTTCAAGCTCTCCGTATGAGAGAGAAGCTAGCTCTGTTCCTTCCCGGCATATTCCTGCTGGGCTTTAACATCGGTACCGGCAGTGTGACCACTATGGCCAGTGCCGGGGCCAATTATGGGATGAGTCTGTTATGGACCGTCCTCATATCCTGTGCCGCGACCTTTTTGATGATCGCATGCTATGGCCGCTACACTTTGGTCACGGGCGAAACTGCGCTTCAGGCCTTCCGCAAGCACATCCATCCCGCCGTTGGTATGTTTTTCATCGCCGCGCTTGGAGTCGGTGTGTGTGCCAGCGTGATGGGCGTTATGGGGATCGTGGCAGAGATCAGCTACGAATGGTCCAAGGCCTTCATTCCCGGAGGCATCGATCCACTTTACTGCGCTGCGTTCTTTTGTGCGGTCGCCTACTTCATCTTTTGGAGCGGCCGCACGCAGGTTTTTGAACGCACATTGGCCGTAGTCGTCGCTGTGATGGCGGCGTGCTTTGTACTAAATTTCTTCATCTTGATGCCGCCCATTGGCGATATGGCAGCAGGGCTCGTGCCTAGCGTTCCCGATGTTCCTGCCAGCGAAACAGGGCCGCTCCTGCTGATCGCATCGATGGTCGGCACAACGATATTCTCAGGCCTCTTCATCATGCGCACGACGTTGGTGAAAGAAGCAGGCTGGACGATGGAACACGATGCGCAGCAACGCCGCGATGCTGGCTTTGCCGCGTTTATGATGTTCGTCATCAGCGCCTCAATCATGGCAGCAGCGGCGGGCAGTCTTTATGCCGAAGGGATTGGGCTGGAAAATGCTTCACAGATGATCGGCCTACTTGAACCATTGGCCGGACCCCTGGCGGTGTCCATTTTCGCGATCGGCATCATCGCCGCGGGCGTCTCTTCGCAATTTCCAAACTTGCTGATGATCCCCTGGTTGCTGTGCGACTATGGCAACAAGCCGCGTAATATGCGCCAGTGGAAATACCGCGCGCCAATTTTTGCTCTGTCCTTGCTAGGTCTCGTTGTGCCGTTGTTCGATGCGCGCCCGGTCTTTGTCCTGATTCTAAGCCAAGCGTTCAACGTCGTGCTGTTACCGATAACAGTGGCGTGCATCATTTACCTTGGCAATCGGACCGATTTGATGGGTGAGCATCGCCACAGCTGGCTGACCAATTTAGGTCTTGGAGGGCTGTTCCTGTTTTCGTTGCTAACCGGCTATATGGGCTTTCAAGGCCTGCTCGGTATGCTCTAGGCGTCGTTAAAGGAGCAAAGGAAAATGCGCGAATCTTGGCGATGGTTTGGGCCTGATGATCCTGTCAGTTTGGACGAAATCCGACAGACGGGCGCGACTGACATTGTCAGCGCCCTTCACCACATTCCCATCGGCGAAGTCTGGCCGCTCGACGCGATCCGTGCGCATAAGCAACTGATCGAAGCCCAAAACGCGACCCATTCCCCGCTGTATTGGACGGTAGTGGAAAGCATCCCAGTCCATGACGATATCAAGCGTGGCGCTGGCGAGCATGAGCGGTTTACTGACAATTGGATCGCGTCATTGGAGAACTTGGCAACCGAGGGTATCCGCACGATCTGCTATAACTTCATGCCAGTTATTGATTGGACCCGCACAGATCTGAGATATCGGCTGGCCAACGGCGCCTTTGCGCTGCGGTTTGACCAAGATCGCTTTGCCGCATTCGATCTGTTCATTCTGGATCGCGACGGCGCGCAAGCAGACTATTCCGAAGATGAAGTTGAGCGAGCGCGCAGCGTTTTTGAAACCATGTCGGGCGAGGATATTGAACAACTGACCAACACCATCATCGCCGGACTTCCGGGTAAAATGACGGACGGATATTCGCTCGATGATTTCCGCTCAGCGCTTGCACGGTACGCCAATGTTGATCACGATCAACTCAGAAGCAATCTGGCCGCGTTCCTCAAACGGGTATTGCCGGTCGCCGAAGCGCTCGATGTGAAGCTGGCGATCCATCCGGACGATCCGCCATGGGATATGTTCGGATTGCCACGCGTGATTTGCACGCCTGACGATCTCGACAAGCTGTTCGAATGCGAGCCGAGCCCCTCAAATGGCATCACTCTATGCGTTGGAACTTATGGCAGCCGGCCCGATAACGACTTGCCGCAAATGGCCTGCGATTTTGCGGAGCGCATCCATTTCGCCCATCTGCGCGGAGTCAGCCGCGACACTACCGAACAACGCACGTTTGTAGAAGCGAGCCACCTCGACAGCGATATCGACATGGTCAAAGTCATCGCCAATCTCATCGCAAACGAACGCAAGCTCGACCGCGACATTTTCATCAGGCCTGATCACGGGCACTTGATGATGGGTGATATCGAACGCTCGTCCAATCCAGGCTATTCTGCGATTGGCCGGATGAAGGGGCTGGCGGAAATACGCGGCGTGATCAAAGCTGTCTCAGCCACACTGGACTGACGGCTCGCCTGATGTCTAGGCGGCTGCCGCATCTTCATCGCGCGGTCCCAGAACGTGCTTGAACTCATCCCAAGGCATCGGCCTCCCAATCTCCCAGCCCTGCCCGAAATCACAACCCAATTCGGCAACGGTTCTTAGGGTTTCTGCATCCTCAATTCCCTCTGCAACAAGGTCGAAACCCAGTGCGTGCGCTAACTCAATCGTCGATTGAACCATAATTCGGTCGCGGTGATCTTTGGTCAAATTGCGGACGAAGCTCTGATCAAGTTTAACTTCCTGCGCGGGGAAATCTTGAAGGTAGTTCAGCGAAGCCTGCCCGGTTCCATAGTCGTCAATCGATATTCGCGCGCCCGCATTGGCCAGCCGTTCGAGCGCTTCACGCGCGCCGCCAGAATTGGCCATGGGCGCGCTTTCGGTGATCTCGAGAGTTACTTTGCCTGAAGCTGAAGTATCGCTTGCCATCAAGAGCTCAGTCGCTTGTTTCAAGAAGGCCGCATCGCTCAACAGCTGTGCCGAGACATTAACTGCCAGACCGATTGAATGGCCCTCGCCGCTTGCCTCCGCGATCCGGCTAATCGCTTCACGCAAGACATGCATGGTTAGGTCTTTAATACGGCCGCGTTCCTCCAGAATTGGAATAAAGTCGGCGGGGGAAATCCGACCCATGCTCTCACTGCTCCATCGCACAAGACACTCACCGGAGGTAATCCGGTTGTCGTTGAACCGCAGTTTGGGTTGATAAGCAACGGTGATCGCGCCGTTCGCCAATGCGTCGTCAAGTTCGCTTAAAATGCGCTGACGATATTGCGTTTCTTCGTGCAACCCGCGCGCGTTTGACGACCATGCTAGTCCGCGTTTTCTCGCCAACTCTGACGCGTCTTCGGCGTCGCCGATCGACCCCAGAGCACCGCCGAAGTGCACCTCCAAACGCAGCCGTTCACCAGCGATTTCAAATGGAGAATTGAACATCGCACGCGCGGATAAAGATGCTTGCGCCGGATCGTCATCCGCGCCCTTTGCGATCAAAAGGCCGAATAGACCCCGATCAAGTCGGTAAACTTCTTCCACCCCTCCAATCAGCTTCAACCGACGCGCAATTGCACGGTCCAGTTCGGCCAGATTGTCGCTACCTAGAGCGGTGGTTACTTCCGAGAAATCAGCAAAGCGGGCTGCGACGACATTTGCCTTGGGCGTCACGCGAATAGCCGTTTCAAGCGCCACACGGTTCGGCAAGTCTGACTTGGTGTCCGTCAGTCTGGCGATCCGCAAATCATTGGCGGAAATCAAAATGCGCCGGACCGCGAGGAACACACCCGCAAATGCGAAGGCCAAAGTCAATTCGATGTAAGGCAGCGTCGTTTGATCGAGAATTAAAGCGACCCCGGTGACTACCACGCCCAGTGCGCAAGCGACAAAACTCGAATGAGCAGCGCCCCTTCCCTGGCGAGCGCGGTGAGCCACAAACAAACCCAAGACGAACGCGACAATCAGAAACGCGGTCCATTGCCCCACTGTCTCTCGGACGCGGTCTTGGGAGAGGGTTTCTGCGGCCTGGACTTGGATCACTACTCCTGGCTGAACGCCGAAGAGAGCAGTGGGATAGCGGTCGCCTAGCTCGATCGCGGTTGCTCCAATGACGATACTTTTGCCATCCACCTGATCGCGTGGAACGCGACCTTCAATAAGGTCGATAAAGGATATGCGCGGGATTGTGCGAATATCGATCGCTTGATCGACACGGAACGTGTCACCAATTTTGCCAGGCTTTTTCGAAAGCATGTTAGCAAGTGATGGTCGCGGGATCCCTCCTGTTGTGACACCGGTGGAGTATTGGATGATCCGGCCATTAGCGGACGGTGTGACGTTTACAGACGCAAGAAATGACTCCTCGCGAAAAGCCGGAAGCGGCAAAGCCTCACTTACGGTCTTACGACCACCGGCGGTGTTTTCCTGTTTGAAAGTTGGGAGAATAGCGGTTTGCGACAGACTACCCAGAGCCTCAGCGAGCCGTGCATCTTCTTGTTCAGACGATACCGCGGAAAAATCGACATCAAACGCGATCTGATCCGCGCCAAGTTCGTCAAGTTTTGTAACCGCATCGGCATGGTAGCCGCGCGGCCACGGCCATTGGTCCAGCTCCTGAAGCGAGCGACCATCAATCTCGACAATGACTATTTCACCCGATGCTGGCGCAAGTCGCAAAGTGTCGCGGGCATCGCGCATGCCGCGTTCAAAGCCCATCGTGGCATCAGTGAGCGCGAGAAACAGCGCAACCAGAACTGCCGCCGCAAAAGCGACAACACCGGTCATTCCGTCCTGTTTCTCACGTGACCCCTGCTTCAGCCACACGGTGCTTCTCCTCGCTGACGGCCGTCAAAGCCAGCCGTGGACAGGACTATCGCAGGAAAGGGTTACCACAGCGTGTGCGCGGGATTAATCGGTTGCGTTTCGCAGCGCTGCCCCGATCACGGATCCGAAGTTAGCTGTGAGCCATGTTGGCGACGGAAAAGTGTAACAAACTAGTCATCGTCCGTGCGCGCCTCATCGTCGTTGTCGGCGTTGTCATTGTCGTTGTCGTTGTCGTTGTCGTTGTCGTTGCGATTACCTTGGCGTTCGGCGCAAATGAAGTTCCCGCAAACACGGCCATCATTGTCTTGATTTTCCGCGTTGCCTTCTAGATCTTCGTCAGTGCGACGATCAAAGCAGATGCCAAAGAAGCAAAGCGCGTCATTGTCTGACTCATCGATTTGATCGCCATCCCGGTCATTATTGCCATTGCCGTTTCCGCCAGCATTATTGCCGTTACCGTTACCGTTGCCGTTGCCGTTGCCGTTGCCGTTGCCAGCTTCGTCGTCGCTGTCTTCCCCAAAGCCTAGGTCAATGTCGCCATCGTCTTCGTCATTGTTCAGACCGAAGGCATTTCCATTGCCGTTTCCGCCAGCATTGTTGCCGTTGCCATTCCCGTTTCCACCGGCGTTGCTGTTACCGGAATTGCCCGATGTGTCATTGGTTTCCTCGCCCTCGCCTAAGCCAAGATCGATGTCGCCATCGTCTTCGCCATCGTTCAGACCGAACGCATTTCCATTGCCGTTTCCGCCAGCATTATTGCCATTGCCGTTGCCATTGCCATTGCCGTTGCCGCCAGCATTGCTGTTACCGGAATTGCCCGGAGCGTCTTTGTCTTCGTCTCCTTCGCCCAAGCCAAGATCAATATCGGCGCCAGCGTCGAGACTGAGATCATCGCCGTCATCTAGGTCAAACGCGAAACCTCTACCGTTTCCGCCAGCATTGCTGTTGCCCGAATTACCCGGAGCGCTGTTGGAAGTGCTACCGCCCTCCTCTTCGCTCAGATTTTCACTAGAGACAGCACCAGTGCCGACCTCCAGTGCATCTTCGCGTCCACCAAGCGCCGCATCAACATTGATTTCATTTGAGGCATCCGTGCCGAACGACTTGTCGAGACTATCCGCAGCGCCCGATGATACGCCCTCATCGAGCTCCACCAAACCGCCAAGACCAGCCTCACTAACCGAAACTTCGGTATCTAGCGCTGCGAGTGTTGCGGCATTGCCCGCGCCATTTGCCCTAGCAGAGCTTGCCGCAGGGTTTGACACAGGTTGAGAAAGCCCAGCGCGTGTGAAAGATGCTCCTGCAAGAGCGTTGGTGCGAACAGAAGGGGTTTGTGAACGCGCACCTGCGAGCGGTGTGTTTAGAACATTGCCGTTTGTGCCTGTCTCTTTTGGCGGAGTACGAACGAATTCGGGGGAGCCGCGAACAACCGCCGATACCGCGTCGGCTGGTGACCGATCGCCAACAACCACGATCAGATCCTCAAGATCATCGCCGTCGACAATACCGATCAACCCCGGTGTCAGAAGCGCTGCTTCCAAATCGTCACTGGTCGCGACTTCAACCGCGCCTTCAGTAACTTGGACGCTGGAATTTTCGCCGGTCACCGAAACATTGAAGGTCGTGCCCTTAACGACAGCGGCGAGATAAGGTGTTTTAACACCGAAGTGCGGTGTAGATTTCTTTTCGATCTTGAAAAGGACGTTGCCCATGTATTGGAAGAACTGTGTGACCGCGCCCGCTTTTTTGGGCTCCGCCACTTTGATCTTCGCCTTGGGAGAGACGACAACATATTCTTTGCCGCGCACTAAAACTGCACGACCTTTGTTTCCCGTGACAATTACATCGCCAGGGCGCAGCTTGGCGTTTTGACGCGCTTTTATCGCTTTTCCGTCGCGCTGGACCGTCACAGCTCCGCTAACTTCCGACACACGCCATTCGGGTGCTGCGAGGGCACTGGTGCTGGTGACAAGCGCTGCCACAACCAATAGTCTTTTAGCGAATGAAATCACGATAGTCCCTGACGAATAATACTCTTTGGTGAGTGCGTTAATGACAGCGACTGTTCAATCAGTGGTGAAAAGGCGTCGTTACTTATTTCCTAACGCGCTTGTCTGAGTAACCGAATGTTAGCTGCCCGGCGCTAGTGCGCTGACCGTTATGGCAACTTTTAGATCTTCTTTGATGCAGGTTACCGCTAGGACTGCGTTGGTCGCGGCAATGTTCGTGCATGCGCCGATCTTTGCGCAAACACAGTTGCAAGCGCCGCGGTTGGCCATTGCAAATGTTCTGACCGTCGGCACCGAGGGTGTGCAATCTGATTCTCCCGAGGAGGGCGGCAACCAAATCGGTGCGGTCTCAATCCGCGGAAACGAAGCCATCAGCGACGATCAGTATCAAACTATCGTGGAAGGCTTTTTTGGGGAACCGGCGACCCCAGAAGTACTTGAGCGATTGACCGACGAACTGGCACAGCTAGCTCGCGATGAAGGATATCGCTATTCCCGCGCAACGATTGATGAAGACGCCGCTGCGCTCGGCATCGTTGCTATTGCGATTGATGAAGGCCGGATCGCCGATGTTGTCATCGAAGGCGCACCCAACGCACAAGCGCAAAGTATGCTCGCAGAGCTGATTGGCCGACCTTTGAAACAGCAGGAGCTGGAAAGCACGTTGCTGCTTGTTTCGGACATACCAGGAGTCTCGCTTCGCAATGCCAAACTGCGAAGAGATGATGGGCAAGCTGTACTGGTCGTCAAACTTGACCGGCAATCTGCGGAAGGGCGCATCTCCGCCGATAATTACGGAACCGAGACGTTCGGACCGATCCGACTGCGGGGATCGACGCGCTTCAACGGAGTGATCACCGCATCCGATGAAATTCGCACATCCGTTCGCATCAACCCAATTGAGCCTGATGAATTGCTGTTCGTGTCAGCTTCTTATCAAACGCAAGTTACTAATAGCGGGATCACCGCGCGGCTTTCCGGTTCACTTGGCCGAACAGCGCCCGGTGGGGCGCTCGAAGGCTCCGATATTGCCGGCGATAGTGTGCGTGCAAACGCTCAGATCACAGTGCCGGTAGTCCGCTCGAAGAAGGCCAGCGTTTGGGTCGATACTAGCGCCGCCTATATCTCGATAGAACAGGACGATTTGGGCACAATGTTGCGCGATGACACACTGGTTACAGCAGCAGTGGGCCTGCGCACGCGCTTTGCCTTGGCGGGTAAGGGGTTTTTGCGCGCCGGGTTAACGGTGGAACGCGGACTTGGCATCCTCGGGGCAACCCGGCTTGGCGATCTCAACGCATCGCGCGCCGATGGCGACGGGGTCTACACCAAATACAGTTTCAATGCCGATGCTCGCATCCCTATCGCAAAGCGCGTTGATGCCTATTTCGCTCTGGGCGGGCAGATCGCCGATCGACCATTGCTGGGCAGCGAAGAGATAGCACTGGGCGGTGCATACCGGGTGCGCGGCTATGACTTTGCCGAAGTGCTAGGCGATGAAGGCGTATATGGCCTTGCTGAGCTGCGCTACCGGGTGGACACCAGTGGCCTCCCGCTCGACTTCCTACAGCTCTACGCCTTTGCCGATGGCGGCTATGTCTCCGACATCGACCAGACCGGCGGCGAAGGTGCGCTCTACTCCGCTGGCCCCGGGCTGCGCGGCAGGTTGGGACGGCTCGATTGGGAGGTCGAAAGCGCTTTCCCATTGGGCGGAAGCGGCGAACGGAGCGATCCTGACGGCCCGCAAATCAATGTGCGCACAGGCGTTAGGTTTTAGAGATACCGCTTCATAAAGGGAGCAGACACTTTTTGACGAGCGTCGACAATACGCGATTTATCCCTCTCAAAGTTCAAGCCAAACAATTCTGATGGCACACACAGTTTTGGGAAAGAATTGTTGTTCTCGCCCTCCACATTTATCGACACCCCCTTCGGATCGATATGAAGAACTCTGCACTCAGCACCTCCCAAAAGGCCGCTTCTACGTTTCTTTTGTTGAACGCGGCAATATGCGCTGCCCCTAGGACCGGCCCTTCCATCGCTCACCCAAATTCGTAGTCGAAGCCGCTCTCACCCGCTTTCACTTCGATGCGGGTGATTTCGAGGCCGTCCATCTGTTTTTCAAGCAGTTGCACTGACATTTCAGGCAGCATCGTGTTGGTGAGGATATTGTCGATCATCCGACCACCAGAATCAGCGTCGTTGCAGCGCGACACAATCAGGTCGATTACGTCCTGACCATAGGCCAGTTCGATCTTATGATTGCCCGCAATCCGCTTGCGGATTTTGTTCAATTGTAAGTCCACAATCTTGCCAAGCATTTCCTTGCTTAGCGGGAAATAGGCCTGCTGAACTGTGCGCCCGATCAGTGCTGGCGGGAAGACCTTGAGCAATTCAGGCCGCAAAGCCTCCGCCATTGCATCGGGTTCAGGCGCAAGCTCAGGGTCCGCTGCCATATCCATGATAAGGTCGGTGCCGACATTGCTGGTGAGCAGGATCAGTGTGTTCTTAAAGTCGATATAACGACCCTCGGCATCATTCATGAAGCCTTTATCGAACACCTGGAAGAACATCTCATGGACGTCTGGATGAGCCTTTTCGACCTCATCCAACAAGACGACCGAATAAGGCCGCCGCCGCACCGCTTCGGTCAGCACGCCGCCTTGGCCATAACCGACATAGCCAGCCGGCGCGCCTTTCAGAGTGGAGACGGTGTGCGCTTCCTGAAACTCGCTCATATTGATGGTGATCATGCTTTCCTCACCGGCAAAAAGCAGTTCGGACAGCACCACAGCGGTCTCGGTCTTGCCGACACCGGACGGCCCGCACAGCATGAAGACACCCACCGGCTTGTTGGGATTGTCGAGCTTGGCGCGGCTCGTTTGAATGCGTTTGGCAATCGCATCCATCGAATGATCCTGACCAATAACGCGGGATTTCATCCGCTCAGCGAGATCGAGCGTGGATTGAATCTCATCCTTGACCATCCGCCCCACAGGGATACCGGTCCAATCCGCCACGACCGCCGACACGGCATCGGCATCGACCACACCGAACACCATCGGATCATCGGCTTGCGCCACGGCAAGCGCATCGAGCGCTGAGGCGAGTGCGGCTTGAGCCTCCTCTTCGTTGAGAGCGGCAGGCGTATCCTGCTCCTCTTGCGCGGGTGCTGCTTCGGCGTCGTCACCCTCATTAGCTTCGCATTCAGGCCCATCACCAACGCCCCGCGCGGCG
This sequence comes from Erythrobacter sp., assembly GCA_039985875.1. Taxonomy (GTDB): domain Bacteria; phylum Pseudomonadota; class Alphaproteobacteria; order Sphingomonadales; family Sphingomonadaceae; genus Erythrobacter. Next base: position 88,482 of record JBDWRU010000003.1, read on the forward strand.
GTCAAAGCGGCGCGCGCTTCGACAACTTTGGTCAAAGCCTCTTTTTCGGCGTCCCACTTCGCTTGTGCTTCTTCCAAAGCAACCTTCGCCTCTTCGATCTCCGCGACGATTTTCTCGTGGCGATCATCTGAACGATATTGTGCGCCGCGTTCGCGCTCGACCACTTCGCGTTCCACCTCGAGCAGCTCGAGCTTACGCGCCCGATCTTCAACCCGCGCAGGGGTCGCATGCTGAGACACCGCTACACGCGCGGCAGCTGTGTCGAGCAAGCTCACCGCTTTGTCTGGCAATTGGCGAGCCGGGACATAGCGCTGGGACAAGGTAACTGCGGCATCGACCGCTTCATCGAGCACGACGATTTCGTGATGGTTCTCCATCATCGGCGCGATCGAACGGATCATTAGAATCGCCTTGTCGCGGTCGGGCTCGCCAATATCGACCGTTTGGAACCGCCGCGTAAGCGCTGGATCTTTCTCAAAATACTGGCGGTATTCGGCATAGGTGGTTGCACCGATTGTGCGCAGATTTCCGCGCGCAAGGGCGGGCTTCAACAGGTTGGCCGCATCGCCAGTCCCGGCTTGGCCACCTGCCCCGACCAGCGTGTGGATCTCATCAATGAACAAGACAATCGGAGTGGCTGACCCTTCAACCTCGTCAATCACCGCGCGAAGGCGCTTTTCAAACTCGCCCTTCACGCTCGCGCCCGCTTGCATCATCCCGATATCGAGCGAGCGTAATGTCACGCCCTGCATTGATGGCGGCACGTCGCCTTCGGCAATACGCTTGGCAAAGCCTTCGACAACCGCGGTTTTGCCCACACCGGCTTCGCCAACAAGGATCGGATTGTTCTGCCGCCGCCGCAACAGGATATCGACGATCTGACGCACTTCGGCATCACGCCCAATAATGGTCTCGATCTTGCCATCGCGCGCTTGCTGGGTGAGGTCGGTTGAGAACTGTTCGAGCGCGCTGCCCTCGCCGCCCGGCACCCCACCGGCGCCCGGATCGCCCCCAGCGCTCGCATCGGCAGGCGCGGAAGATACTTGCGTTGTCTCCGTCGAGCCATTGGTCAGCCCTTCAAAATCGCTCGCCAATCGGTTCGCATCAATCTTGCGGAACTCCATCGAGATATTCTGGAGCGCATTGGTCAGGGTCTGCGTTTTCAGCATCCCATAGAGCAGATGCCCGGTGCGCACTTTCGCCGCCCCGAATTGCAAGGACGCATAGAGCCAGCCCTTCTCAATCGCCTCTTCGATCTGAGGCGAGAAATCCGAGATTGCGCTCGCCCCGCGCGGCAGGGCATCAAGCGCCGCGACCATATCGCGGGACAATTGCGTGTCGTCGATATTGAACCCAGTGCGGATCGCCGCGAGATCATTCTGCGCGTCCTGAACCAGCAAATGCAGCCAATGGACAAGCTCAACATACGGGTTACCGCGCATCTTGCAAAAGCCCGTAGCGCTCTCGATCGCTTTTAAAGCGGTAGGATTAAGGCGCCCAAACAGCGCGGAACGGCTAATCTCTGACATCGCAAACTTACCCCCATTAACAAACGTCTTTTAAAGATGGACGCCGCCGCCAAAATTCATCGACGAACGTCGCAAATGCACATCTTCTCGTAAATCATCATTCGCAGCTCTTTCGGGGTCATTGCCGACCCACGAAGACCACCCCAACCGCGACTGACCATCAAGCCGCGTTGGTGCGACCTTGGACTGCGGCAAGCACAACGTAATGCTCCATTCCAGATGCGACGGCGCGAGCGCGTTGAGCGCATGGGCCGCGATATGGAACATTGCTCCGTTGGGTTGGAGTTGGCGAAATTCATTGAGGTTGCGCGCGGTAATCCGCACCTCGAAATTGTCCGTCACAAGGTAGACGCGCGCGCCTACCAATGCCTCACCCAACGCGCAATGCTGCATGCCCAGCCGAGTCTGGTCTGCGGGCTCAATGTTCTGGCGCACTGGATAAAATTCGCGCAATTCAACCGGCAGTCCGAGCAAGTGTTTCAACCCGCCTTCAATCGCGCCTGCGCTCCGTTTGGAGCTGAACAATGCCGCATAGTGCAGCCGAGCGACGGAAGGGAAAGGGTTGTCATCGTCCGAACCCTCTGTCGCGCCGGTTAGTTGATCGACATAGCGCGCAAACTGATCATGCTCTGGACGGTCAGCTTGCACCGCTGGCTGTGATACTGCCCAAGACCGGTAAAACAACTGCAGAAACCGCCCTGTGAGCATGTCGAGAAAATCGCCAAACGGGCGCGATTTTGCGTATTTGCGTTCGTAAGACGCAAACTCGGTAAAATGCAGCGGCAGCGGTGACATCGGGCCGGTTAGCCCAAGCCAATAACCTCCTGCTTCCGCGCGACCTTCTTTCAGTTCAAGCTCCCCCAATGTCGCCGCTGGGAAATGCGTGTGCGGAATTTGCTTGAGGCGAACAATATCCTGCTCAGGAAGCTTGCTTCGCCCTACAGGCGGCTTATCCATCGCCCGCGCAGCTAGACCACGCACCAACGCGAAGAACCCAAATCGCTTGGGTTTCTCAGACGCATTCTGGGCGAAGTCTAGATAGGCTCGCGTCTGCCGATCCTCGGTGGCCATACGGCGACCTCCCCTTGAAGTCTGGTGCGAAAATGGGTTTCCGTGAACGAATTCACGGAGACGAAACCGCTCAAAAAGCGGTCGAGTACTGCGGCGAAAAGGAACAACCGCGCCTGATCAAATGCGGCATCGTCCAACTCAACTTGAATTTTCAAACCGCGCGCGAGTGCCATGCGACCAAGTCCGGGAACACGGCGTGTCACGTGGTCACTTTCTATCGATGTGATCCCATCAATTTGAGAACGCATCGCCGGATCATCAGGCCGCCCGTACAGCGCAAGGTGATTGCGAAGCAATGCACCATCACGGCCTGCTTCACCCACTAACGTCGCGTAGTTAGGAGTGAGGTGCCCGATCACTCGCCAAGCAGCATCACCAATCCCCATGGGCGGCAAAGGCGCGCTTGGCGCACGTACAACTTTGATCGAACGCGCGGGCACGCCGGGGGCGGAAAGGTGACTGTCACCGCCAAACTTAAGGCTCATCGGCAATTCACGGTTCGTCACCAAAGCGCGCAAGGCGATGTCGTGAATATCGTTGAGCCGTTCGGGATCACCTGGGCTGGTCAGTGTGATGAAGCTGTCTGTCCCAACATAATCCTCGCGCTTCTTCTGCTTGCGCTCTTTGCGCGACAGACGACGCATGCGGATTCTGGTCGTGTAGAACAGTGCCGAGCGGTAATCGTAGAGTAGCGAACCGAAAGCATAGAGCGGTGCAACTTCGCGCGGGTCCTGATTGTCGCGATCAAAGGCCTGTACTTTGAGTAGCCGATAAACTTCAAAATCAAGCGGGCCATCGCGGTCCGCCACAACCTTAAACTCATGCTCGGTTTCGCCGTAAGTTATGCGCGACAACTGCTTTTCAAACAGGTTGATAGCGGGCGTTGCAAAGAGCTTGAAATTGCGTTCACTGACCGATTGCACAAGCATGTCTGATGATCGCGAAAACAGGATCGTGACTTCGACGGCCTTCTTCGACAGTGCGAGCGCCTTCTTGAGACCGCGCAATTTCACAAAACGAAATCGTTCTGGGCATGCGAAGTATTCGGTCAAAGTGCGATAGGCAGCGAGAGTGCGGCCATCGTCCGGCAACAGCCCACATTCCTCTCCGAACCCATGCTGGATAGGCGTGTCGAGGACCGTAAAATCCTTGTTCGCTGCGTCCAGTGGCCGCGCGACCACCGCAATCGCTTCACCGACAATCTGGCGGTAGAGTTCATTGGGAACGCCTTCTCCGCCGTCGAGATAGACGTCTAATTCATCCGCTTCGATCGCTGACAGGTCGAGCCCATCTTGCGGCTCAATTCGTAACGTCAACGCCGCTTGCGCAGAAACACCAGCGCGCGCCGCATGCTCCGCTGCCCCCGCGCGGCTTCCCACATATTCGGCGGCGGTGAGCCGAAGCGGCCACAACGTCACCTCGTGCCCGGTTTCGAAATGCACTGGCGTGTTCGTATTGCTCGGCGGCTCCGCCGTTAGCTGCGTGCGACGGGGAACCTTGTGTCCGGTGAGTAACCCTGGGTCGCCGGGGGTGGGCTCGATAGCAGCGATGCATATCGAGGGTGTTGGCGCGAGGTAATGCGGTTGCACCGCTTGCAGCAAATGCTGAGTAAATTCCGGAAACTGATCATTGATTTTGAGGTGAACACGGCTGGAGAGAAACGCCACACCTTCAAGCAACCGTTCGACATAAGGATCGCGGTCTGTGCTGTTGAGACCCAGTCGGGTCGCCACCGTCTCATGCGTTTCTGCAAATTCAACCGAACGAGCGCGCAGATATTCGAGCTCGGATTCGTAAAAATCGATAAGGCGCGGGTCCATTATTCGCGCACCTCAACGGTCAGGCTTTCCAGATCAATGTCGGTTTTGAGCCGGATCGGCATCATTTGTGGACCGCCGAGAATCTCACCTTCGATAACGAAGCTTACGGTACCCGGATTGTCTCCGCGTCCGCGCGGCTCAACGCGCAACGTGCGCGGATCAAGGCGCGGCTCAAACCGCCGGATGGCACCGCGAATAGCGCGCGCTTGTTCGCGTTCGGATGCGACCCCAGACGTTCGCCCCGCGAAGTCGCGCACGCCAAAATTAAGCACTGAATCTTTCACGCGTTCGTAGCCCTCAATATCTTGCGCAGACTCGAACGAGATTGTGTTTAACAGCCAAGCAAGGTCGCGCCGGATCGAGGCTCGAAGTGATTTCTCCGTAAATCGCTCGACATTCGCAACAGCAAAGTTGCGAAAGTCCTCACGCGCGACAGTGGGCATATCATTCTCAGCGGAAAGGCCGCCAAAATCATTTCCCGACACGAGCTTGTCGAACAGAGTCGGAGTGAGGCGGATTTTGGCCGGCATGATCAGGTCGTCTGAAACTCGATCTTCTGCAAAGCCTGCAACGGCATTTCACTCTCATCAGAGAAGACGAGCATGCGGTGGCCCAAATAGTGCCCGCTTTCCTCATCGCCGACCCAATGCGTGGCCGCGCCGCGGACGATTGCGTCGTCATCGGAAGTTTCGCTACCTGGATAGCGCGCCGGGATGAACCCCGCGACACGCGCGCCTTGGACCATGCCAAACTCGGCGGGTGTCCAGATTGTGTCGCGCAAATCGGCTGGCGGAGTAATGGTTATATCTTCGAGCGCAGCAAATGGAATGAGTCCATAGCGCCCTGCGATGATCGCTTCGGTCGCGGGGCCAATCCTCGGGTCCGCATCGGCGATCCAGTCAAATTGTTTACCTTGGTCGGTGCTACCCGCGCTGGTCGGAGCTGCGTCAAAGGCCTGATCGTACAAACCATCTGCCCGCGCATCATCACCACTCTGACGCGCCTTCAGCGCGTCTGCGAGCGTGCTGCCCCATTCGACTTTGGCTAGCATCGGTGCCGTTTCCTCGCCCGCGAACACTTTCGCGCGCAATTCTTCTGCATCCATGCATTGGTTATACGCCACGGCCAGCATGCGCGCTTCAGGGTCCAGCTTGGCAATTGTTTCCAACTGAGCCTTGGCGCGATCATACTCACCTAGCAGCGCGAAGATTTGGAAGAGGAACATGCGAATCGGGATATCTCCCGGATTCGCACGCACCTCTTCAATCAGCTGCTTGCGAGCGCCAGCGACATCACCGCCAGCGAGCAATTCATCAGCTTGTCCCATAAGGATCAGTGTAAGCGCGCGAGGCGCTTAGCCTGCCTTGTTGAGCAGAACGTCGAAGAAACCAGAAACCTGACCCGCCGAATTGCCGTTTTCGTCGCGTTGGTCGTAGGTTTGCTTGATCTTCGCGTAGGTCAGGCTGCCGCTTTCATCAGCCATCGACGATGCCGAAAAGCTGTATGAGTTCACGACGACGTTATCGAGTTCATACTTAAGGAAATCGATCTTTTTGTCTTCGCCAACGTTCGCTTGGAACGAGATGATGCCAGTTTTGATAACCTTGCCCGCCGCACATGCGTTGAACAGTGTGACCGAGGTTTTGTCGACTTCCTTAGTGAAAGCGATATCACCCATATTGGCCTGACCCTTCGAAACCGTTTTCGAAGCGTTGTTGTAAGACGATGAGTTGAACGCCGTGAAGCTGAAACTGCTCAGCTTGATTTCGTTCGTATGACCCTCATCGGTCGATTCACCTTCAATGCCGTCGAGCTTGAGGAATACCGAGACTTCCATGTCGTTTCTCCGTTAATTCTGTTGAATTATTGACACCCAAGGAGGCTTATCCTTTTCCTTGGGGAAGCTGCGACACCATGCTGACGCTAACATCCATACCTTCCAACTGGTGGTGAGGTACGAATAGAAAACGACTTTTATAGTAGCCCGGATTCTCAGGATCCGGTTCAACCGACACATCGGCGCGCTTAAGAGGCAAACGCGCCTTTGTTTCTTCGCCAGCCGAATCGGGATCGGCCGTCACATATTGGTGAACCCAGTCGCTAAGTTCCGCTTGCAATTGCGGGCCTTCGCGACTTCCACCGACCCAGTCGCGGACCATGCATTTAAGATAATGCGCGAAACGGCAGCTGGCGAAAAGATAGGGCAAACGCGCCGCCAGTCGGGCATTCGCGGTTGCATTGGGATCATCATATTTGGCTGGTTTGTGGACCGTCTGCGCACCAATAAAGGTCGCATCAGTAGTGCCCTTGCGGTGGATCAGAGGCATCAGGCCAAGCTCAGAAAGCTCAGCTTCGCGTCGATCCGAAATCGCAACTTCGGTCGGGCATTTTTGATCCACGCCGCCTTCGTCTGTTTCAAAGGTGGCCATCGGCAAATCGCTAACGGTTCCGCCAGATTCCACACCCCGGATACGCGTGCACCAACCATATTCACGGAACGCCGCATTGATGCGAACGCCAAGCCCATAAGCGGAATTGATCCAAAGGTGCTTATCATGCTCGCCCTCAGTCACTTCATCAAACTCGAACTCTTCGATCGGGTTGTCTTTGACGGTGAAAGTTTGGCGACCAAGAATTCGCGGCATTGTGAGCGCAAGATATTTGCTGTCATCCGAAGAGCGGAACGAATTCCAAGCTTGGTGCTCCGTTGTGTCAAAGCGGTTGGCGAGATCGCGTGGATCGGAAACTTCGGTCCAATCATCCATACCAATCAGGTTCGAATTAGCCGCCGCAATCATTGGTGCATGCGCTGCAGCTCCAATGCGAGCCAGACCTTTCATCACGTTGAGGTCTTTCGACGAGTGATCAAATTGTAGATCGCAAACGAATGCACCGTATGGCTGACCACCAAGCTGGCCAAACTCGTTCTCATAGACCTTCTTGAACAGTGGGCTTTGGTCCCATGCTGTTCCGCGATATTGTTTGAACATCGAAGACAGCTCTTTCTGGCTGATGTTCATAACGCGGATCTTCAGATCCTGACCAGTTTCGCTGCCCGACACGAGATAGTCGAGACCACGCCAAGCCGATTCAAGTTGCTGGAAGTCTGGATGATGTAGGATCGCATTCATCTGATCCGACATCTTGCGATCAATTTGCGCCACCATTGCATCAATGGTCGAGAACACATCGTCGCTCATCTTCACCGCGCCAGACAAAGCCTGCTGCGCGAGTGTTTGGACTGCGGCTTCGATCTTGCCAGCGCTTTCGTCCGTGCGCGGTTTGAAGTCGCGTTGAATCAGGTTGGCGAAATCATCAATTTCAATGGCTTCGGCGGCTTCTTGCGCCCCAGCCTTCGATGCGTCTGTTGCCATTATTTTTCTCCGTCAATTTCTGAACGCACTCGCCCGTCGGACGGCGCGTGCTATCGGCTTTTCCTACTCGGAGCTTGCTTCAGGCTCAGCTTCGGCCTTCGCCTCATCGGTTTTGGCTTCGCTCAACGCCTTAAGCAGCGCGGGATCCTGCATCACTTTCTCAAGTAGATCGGTGGCGTTTTGCTTGCCATCCATAAGGATCAAAAGATCATTCAACTGCTGGCGCGCTTCGAGCAATTTCGCCAATTCAGGAACCGACTCGGCAACCTTGCCAGGCTCAAAATCTTCCATTTTGTTGAAGGTCAAATCAATGCCGATCTTGCCCTCACCTTCGATCTCATTGTCGACAAGGAAGCTAGAGCGCGGGGCAATTGCTTCCATCCGCTTATCGAAATTGTCTACATCGAACTCGGTGAAATCGCGGTCTTTGAGATCTTTTTTCGCAACCTCGCTTTTCCCCGAAAGGTCAGAGATCACGCCCATCACAAATGGGAGCTCAACCGATTTGCGAGCGCCATAGGTCTCAACATCATAGGAAATGTGGACCCGCGGTTTGCGATTGCGTCCTAGGAACTTCTGCCCAGAATCTGCCATTTAGTATTCCCCCGTAAACAACTAGCATTTGGCCATCATCAGCCAATCCACTAAAATCGAATCACTTGCGAACCCGGGGTTTTATTTTTTGTTACCCCGACCATCACACATCCTGGCGTTCAATCAAAACACTTTCGGCTTCTTGAACGCTGCTAGGCGCAATATCTTCGAGGATCTGCAAGAAATCCTTATTCACCCAGCCGCGCAAACGCGCCAGCGATACTTTAACCGGATGCCCCGGCTCAGCACGTGCATAATATTGCTCAATCGCGTTGAGCGCCGTGATGACATCAGCGCGCGACCGCACCGAACCACCAAAAGCCTGACCGTCACCTGTCCCGCCTGCATCTGCAAGCTCGCCATCGACGGCGCTTTCATCTGCGTCACCACCTCCCAGCCCGGACAGCTTGCCAAATGCCGTTCGCACCATCCCGAGATAATCACGTGTGGTGCCAAAATCGGGAACTTCACCTTCACCCTTCTCTTTCAAAGCCGCTTCGATGCGGTCAATTGAAGAAGCGTAAGAATCGAGCATTTCGGATATTTCTTTTTTTCGATCATCATCAAGTTGATCGAAAGCGGCCATCACGGCCGGATAGGATTCAGCGGCACCGCCGTGCTCATCGGCCTCCCAAAGCTGCCCGCCGGTCACCTGAAAACGCTCTTCATTGATGACGGGCAATTCGTGCAACGGAATGCCAAAGCCACCGCGATCCGCCAGATCTTCGCAGATCAAGGGACGGCTGCTTTCTGAATAATCGCTATCCTCGGCAAAGGGGTTCGGATTAAGAGTTTCCCAATGCTCTTCCAGCAGCGCTGCCGCAAATTCCAAACCGCGCTGAACCAGTTCGGGATCACGCAATGGAAAGCCGCAGCGCGCATAGGCAACCGCGAGATAGAGGTCCTTGGTCTTGCCGCTTAGTTCCTCAATCGATTCGCGCAATTCGCGCCAATCAACCGATTCGGGGCCAGATTCCCCCTCTTCGAGCTCAAGAACTCGCGCATCATATTTGAAGTTTTGATCGAACGCATCGCGCAGCCGATCAAACTCAATGCTCTCGTCCATATCCTCCCCGCTCGGAGCATCGTCCGAGACAGGAGCCAACAGTTCTTCAAGTGATTTCACGCGTTCCCCCCGGTGCGTTGTGAGTGCCGATTAGTTCAATGGCACCGCAACGACCCGTTGATTCGCCTTGTTCGAGGGCTTGATGTCAGCGACGCCTTCGATTGGACGCGAGCTGCCATAGCCTTCTGAAACCAGCTGATCATCAGCAAACCCGCCAGCGATAAGCGCTTCACGAACGGCTGACGCGCGCTCTTGGGAAAGCTCCACATTGCGCGGTTCCCGGCCTGTTCGGCTGGCATGGCCTTCCAGACGCAGCTTCATGGTGACGCCTTGCTCTTTCGCTTGCTTGTTCACTTCAAGCAGGGTCGCGATTTCCTTTTGCGCCGATTCGGTCAGCTGCGACTTGCCTTTGACAAAGGTCACAAACAGCGGCGCGCTGCGCTTAAGTTCCGGCGTAACTGCTGCGGCGGTTTGGATCACAGGCGCAACCGAGCGGCGTGTTCGGGTGCGCGGAGCCGTTGTCCGGGACCGTCCTGCCGAACCGCTATTGGCACTGGTGCTGCGACGAGTCGTCGTTGCAGCACGCGTAGTCGTAGTGCGCCGTGGTGGTGTCGTCGTTGTGGTCGTGCCGCGACGTTGAGCCCCGCTGACCGCGCGCGAACCAAGAATGCCTGCGCCGCGTGTCTCAACACCTTCGAGTTGATCGGATTCGCGTTCACCCTCAGCCACGGCCTCATCACCGCAAATGCCCGTAAGCGCGCATTTTAGCTCAGCAACTCGGGCTGGGTCAGGCTGGTTTTCCGCATAGGCAACCCCTGCTGAGCCAAAGGCAGCAGCAACAGCGATAAAACGAAGCGAGAATTTCATGATACAGCTCCACATGTCGTGCGCCTCATTCCCCATAAAGCGCGAAAATTTTTAAAGTGCGGCCGATCGGAGCTCTAATGGCTCTCTTTATCTTACTCGGAATGTTTAGCATTCCATGGGACAGCGCACAAGTTGCTCATCGCTCCTTAAGCTGAGCTGACCAACTCTGTCTCATATCGCGTCAATTTCGGCGAAAACGTATCTTTTTTGATGCCTAAGAGGGCGATTTGCCATCTCTTTGCTTGTGAAACAGCACGAATCTTGGCTATTTAGGCGGATTGGCTAGGTCGCATTTGCTGGTTTAGCCTTGATCGGAAAAGGCGAAAAATCGCCTCCGGGTCGCAGAAATGATGCATTGAGAATCATAGGAGCCCCGGAAAAATGGTGTCTGAACATCGCGAGTCGCGACTGTCGATTGACCTTGGTGGCGAGCAGATCGAATATGTCGGTCTGACCGCGCGAGAACGTCTTTCCGAACCGTTTGAGATCGACCTACAGGTCACTGCCCCGCTTGGCGAAATCGACATTGCCCCGCATTTGGGTGAGAATATTTCCGTCGCCTTGTTCGAAGAGCAAGACGAAGTGCGCTACTTCAACGGCGTCTTGGTCGAAGCGGAACACCTGCTCGAAGACGGCGAAGGCTTCTCCTATGGCCTGCTTCTGCGACCATTCACGCATTTCATGGAAAGCCAGATCGGCTATGCGATCTACCAAGAGAAGACCGTCATCGACATCATCAAGGACGTGTTTGAATGCGCCGGAGAAGCGGACTACGAGCTCCGTACTGCAGACACTTACGAAGCCTTTGAATATTGCGTCCAGTATGGCGAAAGCGACTTTCACTTCATCTCGCGCCTGATGGAACAGGAAGGGCTGTATTATTTCTACGAGCACTCCGAACAAAGGCACCTGATGGTGATCACCGACCGTGCCAGCAACCACCAGCCTGCACCAAACGCTGATGTGCTGGCGTTCAACGCTGCGGCGAAATCTGGCCAATCGTACCGGGTTGGCGCAGAGCTGGGGTCAAAACACATTATCGAGGCATGGCATGAGAAATTGTCGAGCACCGGCCACAAGAAAGTGTCGCTGCGCGACTATGACTTTAAGAAACCTGTCAAAGCTGTCGATGCCAACGCCACCGAAAAAGGCCAGCACCGAGAAGACGGCCAAGAGCTTTACGTCTATCCTGGCAAGTTTGTCGAAAGGGGGCGCGCCGGTCGTTTGAGCAAAGTGCGGCTCGAAGAACTGCGCGGCACTCGCCAGCTATACTATGGCACATCAACCGCAAAAGGCCTGTGTGCAGGCGCGACAGTAACCATAGAGAATCACCCCACGGGAAGGCTCAACGGGGAATTCATGGTGATTTCAACCAACCACCGGCTGCGCACCGAGCATTATCATTCGGGCGGTGGGAAAGAGGACCGTGATGAGGTCGATTTCATCGCAATCCCTGCCAAGACTCAGTACCGCGCGCCGCGCGTCACGCAAAAACCCAAAGTGCTTGGCATCGAATCGGCAATAGTCACCGGCCCATCGGGCGAGACGATCTACACCGACGAATATGGCCGGATTAAAGTGCGCTTTCACTGGGACCGCGATAAGACGCCGGATGAACAATCAACCTGCTGGATCCGCGTTTCTCAAACCGGGGGTCTGGGTAATGTGATTTTGCCGCGGGTTGGCCACGAGGTGTTGGTCGACTTTCTCCATGGTGATCCAGATCATCCGGTCATCACCGGGCGCGTTTTCAACCAAGAGCATATGCCAACCTACGAACTGCCCGCGAACAAAACCCGCGCGCTGTGGCGCACGCTGACCTATGGCAATATGAGCCCGCCCTATCCGCAGGCGGAAGAGCTCGACACGGGCGAGCCTAAGGCCAACGAAATCCGCTTTGAAGACAAAGGCGGCGAGGAAGAGATTTTCATCCATTCAGAGCGCGATATGAATGTCCGCATCCGCTACGATATGACGCGCCATGTCGGCCACAATGAAGAGATTAAAGTGGGCTATGACAGCGACCGCTACGTCAAAAATGACGAAAAAGAAGTCATTGACGGCAATCGCAAATACACGCTCAAAAAGAACGAGCAGAACGAGATCACCGAAGGCAGTCGCGAAACCAAAATCAAGCAAGGCAATGATGACCTTGAGGTGGCGATGGGCAATATCAGTATCAAAGCGAGCATGGGCAAAATCACTTTGGAAGCCATGCAAGAGATTGAGTTGAAGGTTGGTCTGACATCGCTCAAACTGACGCCAGCAGGTGCAGACATGAACTCCCCGATGGTCAATGTGAAAGCGAAAGGCATGGCAGAAGTGTCGGCTGGTGGCATTTTGACCGAAAAGGGTGCCCTAGTTAAGATCAATTGATCTATGGGTGTTGGCACAAGCCAAGCTGTGGGGGCAGACATGACCGAATGGACAATCGTCTTATGGAGCGCTGCGCGTCAAATCGCGCAAGAAGCCGAGCTGCCTGAAAAGCTCTGGCCAAACGAGGATGTTGCGCCGCAGGACTTCTTTCAAACGCTGCGCGAAGGAGACGATTGTGTTCCTGCATTTTCTTATGCGGCGGCAGCTTTGCCAAAACTCGAAGCGATTGAATGGGCTTTGACTTGCCTGCCAGAACTGGACGATGCGGCGCCCGATTTTGCGCGGCGTCGATTGTTGCGCGATGCGGCTTTCCGCTGGGTTGGTGAACCCGATGACGAGAATAGGCGTGCTATGTATGAGCTTGCCGACAATTCAGAAAGCGGTTGGCCCGAAACTCTCATTGGCTTGGCCATCTTCTTTTCGGGTGGTTCGATCGCACCCGACGACTCAGCCCCAGTTTCCGCCAATACCAATGTCTGTAGCAGCTTTCTCAGCGGCGCGCTCAGCATCGCAGTGGCAAATCACATTACAGATGTGCCTGACCTAGCAACAAGGGCGCTTGATTTGGCCGACGATTTAGCCAAACGCGGCCGCGAGGCACTTACCGCGAAATGACGCTAACTCTTAAGATTATCAATCGCACTGCGTTGGACAACGGCAGCCCAACCGAGTTGGTGCTGCGCAATCGCGGTGCGATTATTGGTCGCGCAGCAACATGCGAATGGGCGCTGCCTGATGACACGCGCACTTTGTCAGGCAGACATTGTGAAGTGCAATACCGGCAGGACGATTATTTCCTAGTCGATGAAAGCACCAATGGCACGTTTTTGGGCGACGCCTCGGAGCGGATCAATGGCGCCTATAAGATAGCGCCAGGCGACCGGTTTCGCATGGGCCCTTATGTAGTTGAAGCTAAGCTTTCAGGCCCTGCATTGGAGCAGCATCAAGCGGCGCAGGCAGCGAACGAAGCGCAGCAGCGTGGTCCGGACTTTATGGGCTGGGATGATTTGCCTGGTGGAAGCCGCGCATCCGCATCTTCGGGGCAAGCACCCGGCACGCCAGGCTATTCGGATGATGGCGGCTGGGGACTTGAAGAAAAAGCGCCTGAGCGCGCCTCTGGTTGGTCCGAAGATGGCAAACGCGATTCTCACCAGCCCAGCGCTGACGATATTTTCAGCGATCACATCGGGTCAAATGTCGTCGATTGGTCGAACGCGGCATGGGGCGTCGATCCGGAGTTTGATCCCTTTGCGGTAGGACCCGATACAGCTGGCGGTGGGTTCCAGCCTTTGGGTGGCGAGGAAACTGGGCCGACAGACAGCTTTGCACCGATTGGCGAGGGACAAGGCGGGGCAGCAACAGGTGCCGAATTTTCAGAGCCTAGCTCTGATCCTTTTGGCGGCCCGCTTGGCGGTGGCGATGGTTCTGATAGCAGCAATGCCGCCGAGCCTCCTCCTCCCTCAACCGGCACTGATCCTTTCGGCGGCCCACTTGGTGGAGAATCGCCGACACCGCCTGCTGCAGCACAGACTCAACCTGAAGGGAAAAGCGATCCGTTTGGTGGGCCTTTGGATACAGATGCATCGCAATCTGCGCCAGCTACGCACGAACCAGAACCTGCGCCCGATTCAGGCGGCAGCGATCCTTTCGGCGGTCCACTTAGTCCGGGCGCATCGCCCCCCGCTGCTACGCCAGCGCCACAGCCGCCCGCTCAGGAGAACACCGCACCGCCAGTAGCTCCGCAAGCTGCACCAAACCTCAGGCCAAGTGGCTCGACGCCGCAGCAACAACAAACTCCAAAGCAGCAAGGCAACAGTTCGCCAGATGCGATGTTTGGTGCGCTGCTTGGCGCGTTGGGCGTTGCTTCTGCGCAAGTGGATGTCGCGCCCGACGAAGCCGCCGCCAAAGCTGGCCGGATGCTGCGACATTTGCTCACTGGACTGATGGTTCTGCTTGAAGCGCGCGCGCGCGCAAAAGACGAAATGGGGGCGAGCGCCACGCAGCTTCGGTTCGATGGCAACAACCCGTTGAAATTCGCACGCAACGTCGACCAAGCGCTGCAAATGATGCTCAATCCGCCAATGCGCGGATATATGGAGGCCGAGCAGGCAATTGAAGATTCTTATCGCGACCTACAGGCGCATCAGATCGCGACACTCAAGGCCATGCAAGGCGCGCTTCGCCAAACCGTCGACCGCTTCTCTCCCGATTCAATCAAGGAACGCACCGCGAAAAGCGGCATGCTTTCCAAAGTCCTTCCAGGTCAGCGCGAAGCGGCCTTGTGGAAGGCCTATGAGAAGCAATTTAGCGGCGTTGCCGAAGGCTCAGCTGAAGCATTTCTTGAAGTGTTCTCCAAGGAATTCCGCGAAGCCTATGAGGACGCAGTTCAATCCGATTGATCGCTAGCTGTCGCTAGTTGCCTTGGCGGTTCTCAATCGAGAACCACACTGCATCGACTTTCCAGCCGTTAGCTTTGGCAGCCTCCCGAAAACGCTTAGTCCAAGCGTCATCAAATTTCATATCCAGCGCAATAATGTCGCGAGGGAACGGTTTGGGGCTGGTCACCACGATAAACGCGTAGCTGTCCTTTTCTGGCCCTTCAAACGGCACAAGCAATGGCATCACCATACCATTGTTGGTCAGATTGCCTTTGATCGCCTGAACAAAGCTCTCAACCTCAGCCCGATCCGGAACAAGTGTATTCAAACCGATTGGGGCATTGAGTTCGAGAAGCGCGATTTCGTGGTTCGAGGGAACATTGTCGACCCGCATTACCGCCTTCGCGATGGCACCTTCTTGAATTAAGGCCCCGTCTGCACGCGTGACCTCTTGCTGTTCGGCTTCATAGACCTGCTGCGGAGAGGTGATCAGCGGCTTTTCGCTGCGAACCTCACGCATAGCATCCAAGGCTGCACAGCTTTTGTCGGTGAACCGGATGACATTGCTGACGTCTATTGAAGCTGAGCCTGCGCCGACACCTTCCAGCGCGCTGATAATTTGGGTTTGAGCTGCTGCGGGGTTTGCCGCGCCGCCGGTGAACTGAGCCGTGCCACCGCTCGCCCCTTCATATGTCAGCCATGCGCAATCCACTTCAGCTATTGCTGCGTTCAGAGCTTGTTGAACCTTGGGACTTTCGAGCGAAGCGGTGCCTCCAGACTGACTACCGCCTGCCTGCGAGGCGCCCGCGCCAGAACCATCAGCAATTGGGCCATCCGAACCACCATCTGGCGTACTGCTACCACCTGAACTCAGCAAAACGATGGAGACCACCACCACCAGCAACACAGCTGCAAGCCCGCCACCGATCAGCACCGCCGGATTTTTCGTCAAGCCAGCCAGCGCGCCATCAACTTTTGGTGCGTCATCGCCTTCCGGCTTCTTAGCTAGGCTGAACCTTTTTCCTTTGCGCGGTTTCTTCTCTTTCTTCTTCTCAGGTTTCGATTTTTCTGCGCTTCCCGATTGGGAAGCATTCACCCTCGGCATCAAGCCAGTAGGATGCGCAGTTCCATTACCAATATCGCCGAGCCTCAAGATGAATTCTGCCATCGACTGCGGGCGATCAGCGGGATTGGGCTGCAAGGCCATTTCAAAGGGAGGATGAAAGCGCTCGGGAATGGGTGAGAGATCCGGAACCGTCTGGCGTTTGATTACTGCATCGGATAGCGAACCGCCCATATCCGAGTGCTTGCCAGCGGCCACAGCGCGCAATGTTAACGCAAGACTGTAAAGATCGGTCCACGGTCCGATATTCCGATCAAATTCACCGAGCTGCTCAGGCGCGACATATTTGAGTTTTCCGGCGAAGCCATCACCAACAATCGTGCCGGTGTTCTCGCGCGCATCCTTTGCAATGCCGAAGTCAATAATCTTGGGCCGCGAGGGATCACCTTCGGCAAGCAGCACATTGTCGGGAGCAATGTCCCGGTGAACCGCGCCAAGACTATGCGCCGTCCCCAACCCAGCCGCCAGTTTCTGCGCGAGATTGGCAAACTCCAATTCTTCAAGATTGAGCTTGCCCAGCTTTTCTTCGAGGCTCGGCCCGTCGATGAATTCGGTGACGATATAGGGTTTACCCTCTGCATCGCGCGCGGACATGCGATAGGGCACAATCGCTTCATGATGCAGGCGGGTGAGCATTTCTGCTTCTTTACTAAACATCGCTGCGACAAGCTCATCCTGCGCCAAGTGCGGTAGCATGACTTTGATCGCTACGCGCTCTGATTGCTGATGGATATTGGTCGCTTCGTAGACTTCGCCCATGCCCCCGCGCGCGAGGAATCGAGTTATCCGATAAATGCCATTCAGCACCTCGCCTTCGGTAAATTGCTGCTGCTTGGCTTTGGGTTTCGGAGGCGTTGACGACAGCGCTTTGTTCTCAGGCGGCGCGGTTGGCAAAGGTGACGGCGTTGGAGAAGCCATGAACTCGGTGGGTTCATGTGCTGGTGGCGGAGGAGCCGCTGGTTTTAAAGGCGACGCCATAAATTCGGTTTTGTCTGGAGCAGTTGGTGCAGGAGATGAAGTCGACGATGGAGTCGACGATGGCAGGGGCGATGCCATGAATTCGGTCTTCTCAGACACTGGCGGAGGAGCCGACGCGATAAACTCGGTTTTCCCACCTGTGGTAGCAGGCGGCTCACTTTCAGGTTCGTCAGCGGACTGACCTGCTGAAGGTTCCTCTAGAGCCTTTTCTGACGTGGATGGAACGTCATCGTCATCGTCCTCAACATCAGGCTCCGATTCAGACCCTGGCGCATCTTCCGGCTCGGTTCCGCAATCAGCCGAGCAGTCAGCCACGCCCTCTAGGCCCCCAGTATCCGCCTCCGCGTCGCACGCATCAGTCTCGCATATGCCAGTGTCAGACGAGCAATCCTCTTGCTCTTTGTCCGACTTTGATTTTTCGGAATCTGGGCTGGTTTTTTTGGACTGGTCGCTCATGGCTCGCCATGCCCGATCTCGACTACAATTGCCGTAACATTGTCAGGGGCTCCGCGCGCGTGCGCTTTACCGATTAGCTCATCCACTACATCTTGCAGATCGGGCCGCGCCATAATTTCGCGAATTTCATCGTCAGTGACAGGACCGCTCAAGCCATCGCTGCAAAGCAGAAAACGATCGCCCGACTGCGCGTTATCCTGAATGATATCGACTTGAATCTCAGACTCCACCCCTAACGCGCGCGTTAGGACGTGCGACATTGGATGGTCCGCCGCGTCAGCTGGAGTAAGGAGTCCTTGATCCAGCAACTCCTGCACATGTGTGTGATCAACGCTCAATTGAAAGAGACCGCCTTGGCGGAAAATATATGAGCGGCTGTCACCCACCCAAATGGTTGCGAAGCTGCCTTCGCGCACCAGCAATCCAACTGCCGTGGTGCCCATGCGCTCAACACCTTGCTTCGCAGCCACTTCAGCGAGCACGCCGTTCACCTCATGCATACGGTTAGCCACCGCCGTGGCCGCCGTCTCAAAATCTCCCGGTACGTCAAAGGGATCAAAGGCCGACATCGCCGTCTGCGAAGCGAGCGCGCCGTGTTCGTGTCCACCCATTCCATCAAAGACCAGCCACAAGCCTGAGGCGTCCTGCAACAGCATAGAGTCCTCGTTATGCGCACGGACCAAACCTGGATCGGTTTTGCCGCAGGACTTGATCACGTGCGCGCTCATGCCAGAAACTCCTTCACATCGGCCCAGCCATCGACATTCGCTGGTGATGGGAGCTGTGATTGCGCGCCGTCAGGCAGGAACCATTCGCCCGCAGTCATCGGTTTGCCCGCATTGCCGCATTCCAAGCTTGAAACAGTCGCACGCAATTCATCACTGCCTTGCCCTTCTTCTAGCGCCACGACTAAGGAGTCATAGACTGACTGTGTGCGAAGGTGGCGATCAGCAAGCGCCAAGGCAGGAAATCGTCGCCCTACCGCATCAACACTCGGTATCAACACCGCCGTGAGCCGTTCGCTTTCAAACAGCCATGGGGGGGCGGACAGGTAGGCATCATCAAACCCGTCGCCTAACTCACTGCGAGCATGATCAATCCAACTAGTCATCCAGCTGTCCAGCCTCTCGCGCTCACTATGGAGCACACCGCGAGCAATAAAATCACCATGCGCAGGCAGCTTCCCGATGATCGCTGGAAGCTCGATGCCGGCACCATGCGGCTTAGGCTTCACAATGTCTGCGGACACTGCAACGACCATAGGCCGCCTCCGCTGAATGGGTTTTTGGCCTCTGGAAAGGATATGACAAAGCGAGCGCGTTGCGGTCCCGGGTTAAACACAGCTTCGATCTGGGTCTCAGAAAGGTTGTTCTTTTGCGCTAGATCAAGCAGCCGAAAAAACGACCACGGCCCCTTTCTGGAATCGCGCCAGATCACTTCTTCGACCGGTTCAAGGCCCTCAATCCCTTCATTCGCAAAGATCTTGACTTCGGATGATTGCACCACGCCGCCGCCCATCTGCCAAACGATGCTGGAATTGCCATTGCCTTCCAAATCAAATTTGAGCGGTATCCCTCCGGTCTCGAGCTCGACCCGACTTATCTCATCACCCAGATCGGTCAGCTCAATTCCAAGCGGCACGCCCTGACTGAGCGCTTCTGTTAACAAGGAAGCCTTCTCAAAGCTGCCTGGCGCGGCCGGGTTCAATTGCGCTGCCACTGCGTCGGCTGAATTCCAACGCCAATAATCACCGCTGCGATCAAGATAGGGTGCCAATCGATCTGATACGAAGGAAGGCACCTTTCCACCTCCGCCAAATGCGTTTCGCACATCGCCGACGCTGGCGTCTGCGGTTGACCCTCCATCAAACGGATATTTGCCATCAATTGCACTGGTGCAAGAGGGTGCGACCTCTGCGACGTAATATTCGCTGACTTCTTTCTTTAGCGTCGTATTACCCGTCTTGGTTCCGCCCTCCGCAATATCATTCGCGAAACTGGAGACTAGGTCCGGCACACCCAGTGCCGCCGTTTTCAGCGCCGCAGTCGCTTGCGACAGTGCCCCTGCCGAACTGCCGCCACCACCGCCAGTTCCCGAACCTTGAGCGGCCTGGAACTGCTGGAATGTTTGGCGCACGGTTTCGACAAATTCGTCAATCTTGCCGGGGTTTTCTTCGCCATCGCCGACCCAACGATTCACGCTATCAAAGTGCGTTTCGATCAACCCGTCGGCCGTCAATCCACGCCCGCCTGACGCCGCACCGCCCAACCGCATCGCATTGCGCGCAACGCGGTTTCGTTGGAGCCGTTCGCCCGCCATATCCGCCGCGACATTGGCTGTGTCATTATCGAAAACCGTGTTGATGCGGACTTCCTCAAGCACCAACTTGAGCGGTGATACGCCTTTGGTGAAGGCTCGGAAGGCGGCTTCATCGTTGAAATAGTCGGCGGCTTTGAGCGAGTCGATAACGCCTTGCCAATGCTTGATGTACTCATCCGCATAAGCGCCCGATATCCCGGTATCGAGATTGTTCAGTTCGCGCTGAATGCTAGCGGTCTCTGAATCTTCACCAAGCACCCACAACTCATCGGTCAGACTTGAACCAATCAGCTCTTTTTGAACCTGATAGGATTTGGTGAAGCCCGCTTTCGTGAAGAAATACGGCACACGTTTTGACATGACTTCTTCGGGGTTGGCGAAAGCTGCCGCATCACCGGGCTGAAGAATGGCGTCCATATACCAATCCTGGCTGGGATCAGCGGCTTTGCCACGCATGATGATAAAGGCCCGTTGAGCAAGGCTCATTGTGCCAACGCTCGCGCGGGCATTGCGCACCAGACCGGCATCAAGCGGGGCTTTCTGCCCAGCCCATGCGGTGCCGATATTGTCGTCTTCGAGCAGCGCTTGAAGGTGTCCAACCAACCGATCACGCATCCCAGCTTTCTCGGCGCTAGCATAGATATCTGTAGACCAGACACGTTGCATGTATTCGGTGACCGCGTCTTCGTCGATCTCGGCACTGGGTGCAGCCCCGCCGATCATCAAATAGACCTTGAGCGGATCATACAGCATCACAGCATTGTCCATCTCGAGGCGCATCGTGTCTTCGAGTTGCAAGAACAAACGGGGTAAGAGAATGCGGCGAAGGCCGGCGCGGTATGCCTCTTCATTGCGCCGCGCGAGGCTGGATTGGAACAAGCCAAAACGCATCCAAAGCGACGGGCCGCCAGCTTTGCGTGCGCCATAACCTTCGGGCAGGTTGCGCAATTGATCGAGCAACGGGACCAACTGTTCCAGCGGCGTATCGGTCGCGCTGACTTTGCCGATATCAGCGCGCAAGGAATCGCGCATACTTTCAATCTCAGCCGACGCGATCTCGGTCTCGTTCTGGAAATCGCGATTGGCAAGGAAGCTCACCGTCCAAAGCCCGATCGCGGCAATCACCAGCGTCGCAACACCGGCAATCATCGCGGTCATACGGGTCTGACGTTTGCGAACCACGGTTGGATCAGCAATCTGCAAGCCCGCTTCACCAAACGCGACCTGCGTCATCAAGCGGTTCAGAAAATAGGCACGCCCCCCTTCGCGTTGGGGCGCGTTGCCTTGGCTGTACGCTTGCGAAACACCTTCCAGAATGCGGTCAATCGCGCTGCCATCTTGCGTACCAGAAGTCAGATAAAAGCCGCGCAAGGTACCGCTTGGCCGATCTTCGTTGACAAAAGTGCCTTCAAGCAACCGGTGCAGCGAGGAACGCATCGCATGGATCTGACTTGGAAAGCCTAGGATCAACCCGCGCCGACGAATGTCCTTTTCTTCTTCAAGTCTCTTAGGAGCACGCGCAGCCACATCATTGGCAAATTCATCAAAGGCGCGTGTAACATCTTCGGAAGAGATCTTCTTGTGCTTCCAATCGAATGTGTGACCAAGGACCGCACGGCGACCCTCGACATCCAGATCGTCAAAATACTCCATCAAGCCGGACAGTTTGTCGGCTTTGGTAATGAGCAAATACACCGGCAGCTCAACCTGCAACTCTTCGCGAATTTCGCGCAAGCGCCGACGGATTATCGCGGCGTGCTCATCAATGACGCGCACATCGCCTTTTTGCAGATCATCGGCTGGGATCGCGACGAAGACGCCGTTCACGGGTTCAAACGGGCGATGTTTAACCAGACTTTCCAGCAGCCGCTTCCACCCCGCGCCATCCACTTCGCGGTCGGAATCCTGCGTGGTGTAGCGTCCTGCTGTATCGACCAACACCGCTTCTTCGGCGAACAGGAAATCGAGATTGCGCGTCCCGCCCGTGCCGCCCAAGGCTTCATCTGTGTAAGGAAAACGCAGCCCTGAGTTGACGAGAGCTGTGGTCTTGCCTGCGCCCGGCGGGCCGATGATCACATACCATGGCAGCGAATAGAGATATCCGCGTTTCTTGCCGCTTGCCTTGCGAAGCTCGGTCAATGCCTCCGCTATCCGCGATCCGACCGCATCAGCTTCATCACCGCCCGGGTCTGGCCCGGCAAGCTCTTTAGCCAGCGCTTCTTCGGCTTTCTTGATCTTGCGACGACGCAGGAACCACCAGATGAACCAGATCAGGAGGAACCCGCCGGCAAAACTCAAACGCACCCAAAGCGGCTGCATCCACTCGACAAACA
This sequence comes from Erythrobacter sp., assembly GCA_039985875.1. Lineage (GTDB taxonomy): Bacteria > Pseudomonadota > Alphaproteobacteria > Sphingomonadales > Sphingomonadaceae > Erythrobacter. The sequence continues at coordinate 110,766 of JBDWRU010000003.1, forward strand.
GCGGCAAGCCCACAGCCGTGAGCAAGATCAGCGTCAAGAACAGCAGAATCGTAAGTGTGTACCAGTTCGTGAAGAACTTCTTCATGGATGTCCCCCGCGCCCCATGGCCTTACTCGCCCATCTCAACGACAAATTCGACACGGCGATTTTGCGCTTTGCCCTCGGCCGTGTCGTTCGAAGCGAGCGGCACTGTGTCTCCCAGACCCTTCACCGTCACCCGCGAAGGATCGCTCAGCTGCGCCTTGATGATTTCGGCAACGGTCTTGGCCCGCGCCTCGGACAGCGCGATATTGTTAGGATAGTCAATGGTCGAAATCTTATCAGAATCGGCGTGGCCTTCGACCGTGACCGGGCCCTTTTCCAACTCAATCGCTTGACCGATTTTGACAAAGGTCGCACGCCGTCCATCAGTTAGCTGGTCGGAAGCAGGCTCAAACAAAGTGCCAATCGTGGTGCGCACGCGATTGCCGTTCACCGCGACTAGATTTTGGTCAATTTCGTTGGAAAGGAACTCGCGAAGCCGGGTCTCGGTCCCAGTTGCGGGCACTTCCATTACCGTTGCACCGCGCGTCAACTCAATCGGCTCATTCTTGAAAATTGCCGCCACTCGGTCTTGCGGCGACTGCCCGCTCGCCATCAGCGCGAGGAAAAAGACCAAGAAAATCACGAACGCAAGGCCCGCGCCCGCTGCGGCCGCCAGGCCTACTATCGTCCAGAAATTGTTCGGCTTGCGCGGTGCATCGGCCCCGCGCCATTGCGCCACCATATCCTGTTGTGACAGGCTGCGCACATGCTCCAAGGCGGCGATCAGGCTTGAGCTGGCTTGTTGGCGCTGACTAAAGCCATCCGACATTGCGCGCGTGCGCCCTTCGAACCCTGCTGCGATGCAGGAATGAAACAGCTCAATCAGATCGCGATTTCGCGCCGGGTCTTGCAACATCTCCTGCACAAAATCCCAGAAGCGATCACCACCAATGCTCTCGCGAAAGAAGGTCACGACCATGTTACGCTGCGCCCATTGCGCACCGCCTCCGCCAACTCCGGGCAGATTCTGAGCGACATCATCAATCGTCGCGCACACGGCATACTTAGCGCGTTGGCGCACCCCCTCAGGATAGAGCGGGGTGATGACGTTTTCGAACTTAGCAATCGCGTCTTTGGCCTTGGCGTGAAATTCGCCCATGGAGACCTGCCAGCGGCCTGATTGGATAGCCGCGGCCATCGCTAAAACTGGCGCGGCGTGCGCCGTCATCGGGTTACGATCATCGCGCGGCGCTTGCGGATTAGGAACAGTGTCTTCGAATTTCGCGCCGGACGTATCCATCGGCGCACTGGGCTGTGCAGACGCAGAGGCTGCCGGTGCCGGTCCGCCAAACGGATCATCGCCTATCGGTGCGAAGCCGCCAGCCTGCGGCGGAGGCGCCGTTGGCGGCGGGGGAGCGGGCGGAGGGGTTGGCCCTGTATGCCAATCATCAGTGCTGGAAAACCCGCCAGCAGCGGGCGGAGGAGCAGGTGTGCCAGCAGGCGCACTGCCCTGTGCACCCCCTCCCTTACCCTTAAGCGGCGAGGGACGAAAAACAGTCTTGTTCTTGTCGTCCCCGCTCATTTCTTCTGCTTAACCGCCCACAATTCGAGTTTAAGCTCTGGCCAATCGTCGGCGACAAAAAGGCCAAGACCCGGCGCGTCATAAACCTCGGCCCAGTCCGCTGCCCCGCGATCCAGCTCAAAGTAGACATAGCCGGGTAGCACATGAAGTTGTGTCGGCGGCGTCGTGGTATGGCGCAGCCCGATCCCTGAGAGTAGCTGATTCGAGACCAGATCACGCATCTTAGTATTCGGTCCGATCTTACAGACCGCTGGGAACCGCTTGCGGATATCCTCCATCGATTTGGTTTTGTCAGCCACCGCAAGATAGACGTAGCTTTGCTTAAGCAGCGAGCGGTTCTTGATGACGTGCATGTAGGAACCTGGGCCGCGCGCATCGAGTTCAAGCGGCTCGACTGAACGGTCAAACTCACCGGAAAGCAGCGTTTGGAGCAGATCAATAACGGGATCAAAGCACCCGGCCAAATCTTCATGATCATATTGGGGCAATGCCGGCGGACGGCGTTCTTTGCGCGTCAGGGTTGAAACTTCGCCGGCCATCCCAAGTAAGTTCTCAAACAATCGCTCTGGGTGGATCGAAGGCATGGCCGCCAAGTGCTTCAGGATTTCAGTCCAGCGGTTGAGCGTTTGGAGCAATAGGAACGCCCGGTACGTATCCTGCCCACCCTCAATGGTCTCAGCCGCGCGCAAGGCCAGCTCGCCAAGCATTTGCTCAGCGCGGCCAATTAAGTCCGACAGGTTACTGCGAAGCCGCGAGGCGCGCAGGTCCAAGGAAGGCACAACATAGCGATCATCAAAGACCAGTTTCTTGCCAGAAACTTCGCGGATATGCGCCGCACCCAGCAACAACCGACCATCAATCTGATCGGGTGTCATACCAAAACGCAAATTTGGCGAACCGGTCTCAATCCCTTCAATTGCGCGATCGCTCGAGAAATTATCGCTGATCTGCGTTTCATCTACCTGAAAGCGCGCATCTAGCGACTTCGAATCGCTTTCTGCGAATTCAGTCGCGCCCGATTGGCGCGGGGGTAAAGTCACATAAACGGTCGCATCGCGTGTTTGACCGCTTACCACCATCGGCTCTGGCGGAGCCATGTCGCCAGGGATCGAGAAGGGCGTGCCATCGGGCATGATCCCTTTCGCCGCTTTGATCGCGAACTGCCCTAGCTCAGCAAGCCCGGCATCAATCTCTATTTCAGAAAAGCCCCAAGAAAAAGGCATCGCCCAATCGTGGCGCGCCGCCACGAAAGATTCAATAAACCGATCTTGCGCCTGAAAGTGCTGCGGGCGCAGAAACATCCCTTCGCGCCAAGCAACACGATTCCGATCGGTCATACCTTGCCCCCCTTTGCCGTTCCAACTAAGCATAGCGAGCGAGGGAGATAAAGCACGCTATTTGCCCTCGGACGATTTTTTCTTTCGCTGAACAGGCTTTGGGGACTGTGTGAGTGGAGCGAGAAACAACTTCTTTCGATCCCAAAACGTGGATTGACCCTAAACCGATTCCCGCAGGGGAGGCGGCGGAGACGGGTGAAAACACCGCGGATATGCCCAATATCGAGGGCGGCGGGGACGAATCCGGCGGCTCCGGCAGGACTAACCCCATGTGGTTTGGTGCACCTGTTGGCGTGCTGGCGCTCGCGGGCCTCGCCTGGTTTTTCTGGCCCAGCTCTGCGCCAGAATCGACTCCCGATGCGACCGCTTCGGCAGCGCCGTCGGTCCAAGTTACGCAAGCTGCGGAGCCCACCGGCAACGGTTCGATGCGAATCATCCAAGTTTCTGGCTTTCAGGATCTGGGCACTTCCCTCGAAGCTATGGGCCTTTCCAACCAAGAAGCCTTCTCGATTGCGCAAGAAGCGATAGCGGCGTTGGGGACCGAAGGGGACATGCGTGTTTCGGTTGAGTTGTCCGGCAGTGGTCAGAAATTGAGTGTTGCGACATTGGTCGCCGAAATGGCGAGCGGGAACACTGTCAAACTGACACGGCAAGAAGACGGCACCTTTTCGCGTGAAACTGTGCTCGACGCGGCTAAACCGCGTGTCAGGATGGCAAGCGGAACAATCAACCAGAACACCGTCTACGCATCTGTTGTCGAAGCCGGAATTCCAGACAGTCTGGCTACCGATTTCGCTAAAGCCTTCTCGTTCGATTTCGACTTTCAACGCGACGTGCAAATCGGTGATACGTTCTCCGCAGCTTGGGAAGAGACCGTTACCGAAAGTGGGCGATCGATCGCGGCACCAAAACTGCTCTATGTAAAGCTGACTTCGGCGGGTAAGACCCGCGCTTACTACGCCTTCACTCCGCCGGATGAGACAGAGCTGCGCTTCTTTGATGAAAGCGGTCAAGGCAATGAGCGCGGATTGATGCGCACCCCGGTCGATGGCGCGCGCATTACCTCCAAATACGGTTATCGCACGCACCCCATTTCGCGCCGCCAGAAAAAGCATAATGGCGTCGACTTTGCTGCCCCCACTGGTACGCCGGTCTACGCCTCTGGCGAAGCGACAGTGCTGTTCCGCGCGCGCGCTGGCGGTGCTGGCAATCTGATCAAGCTCGACCATGGTGAAGGGATGCAGACCTGGTACATGCACCTCAACCGATTTGCCGATGACTTGGTGCAAGGTGGACCGGTCCGCCAAGGCCAGATCATTGGTTATGTCGGATCGACAGGAGCCTCTACTGGTCCGCACTTGCACTATGAAATCCGCTTGAACGGTGTTCCCACCGACCCGCTGACCTATGAAACCAGCGAAATCGAAGCACTGGAAGGCGCGGCCTTGCGGATGTTCCAAACTCGCCGTGACGCAACCAAAGCGGGGAAGAAGAGCGGCAGTTAAAGTCAGCATCTCAGGCGTCTGCCTGCGAAACTGGCGCGGCGTGTGACGACACCAGTCCTTCGTTCCAACCATAACGCCGCCGCCCCTGCGCGCCTAAATCTGCGATTACATTGTCGATTTTCTCAAAGAATGGCGCGACTTCATCGGCGTCACCTTGCTCAGCAAAGGTAACGAATACGCGCGGGTCCCAAAATCGGAAAAGCACCACATCGCCTTCCGGCAATCGCGCGGTCGTGAACTTGCGCAAGTGGCGTCTCAGTGCGGTAAATTCGAGTGACGACTGACACACAATACCCCAGAAATTGCCCGGCTCATGCTGTCGCCAAAGATCGGGCAGCCGCTCCCCTTCGGCGAGCGCGACGAGATAAGGTAAAGTTGCGCGCGTCTCCGGGGCGTAGTCATCTTCATACAGGCACTTGTGCTGCGTAGTCTCGCAAATCACTGGATAAAGCCGAGGATCTGCGGCGCCATCGACAATTGCATACCACCCTTGCATGGTCCGCTCCTACGCTTCGCAAAGCCGACAAAACGGTTTGGCTGCCTTATGCGCGGCAATCATCGCTTCGCCTTGCAGATTGGGCGCGGAAAACGGCACAGTGTTAAGCATCGATGGCGCGGCAACCCCCATCCCTGCATCCATATTCATGCTATCGCCAATTAGGACGTTGGGCACGCCTGTAGTAATGACCCCGCCATGCACTGTCAGATCGCCCAAGCGAGCTGCAGGAAGTCCGCCCACCAGTACCGTAAGAGAGCCCTTGACGATCACATCGGGCGGCCCGACGCACACACAAGTGTCTGTCACGCGTGCTTGTGGCATCATGCAGGTGAGCACGTTGGGCTGACCTTTGATCACCGGTCCACCAACATGCGGTACCGGCCCGGGATTGACCATCGGGCAGGTGTGCATGTCAGTTATGCGAGCGGCGGGAGGCATCGTGTCGGTTATCCTCTCTTATCGCGCGGCGACTTGCGGGACATTGGCGGAATCAAGCATCTTGTTATCGGTGTCACCGACAACAAAGAAGCTTCCCCAGTAATAGGGGTGCGAAGAGGCCGCTTCACCGATCAATTGCTTCTGCGCGACATTCAGTGCGGTTGCGATATCCTGATCTTTACCAGCGCGATAAAACTCACGCATAAAAGCTGCGCTCTCGCCGGTATTGGGGGTCTCCCAATAGGTCGCGAGCACAGCGCGCGCCTCGGCGGCAAAGAAAGCGCGAACCATGCCTTCTAGTGTTGAACCGGGCTGAGCATCGCCATTGCGGCGCGATTGGCGTTCACCGATGGCCGAGGCGGTTTGGCAAGCAGACAGCACCACCAAATTGGCATCGAGCCGCAATTGGGCGATTTCCTCAATATCTAGCAGCAAGTCTGAACCGCCACCTACCGCCGGCGATGTTAGCAACGCTGCCGGGGATTCAGGGCACCCAAACTGCCCTTCGGTCAGACCGTGCGTTGCAAAGTGCAGCACTTTGTATTCCGACAACTCACCGCCGTCTGTTCCTTGGTTGAGCACCGCCTGATCGGAGAACGCAGCTCCGCTGATGACCGACGGCGTGCCGCTCAACCCCAATTGCTGATGCGCATATTTGATCTCAGTATCGGCAATTGGGACGAACCGGCGGCTGAGATCGGCCACTTGCGCTGGGGTTAGAAAGCAATTGCCAATTTGAACACTTTGCCCTGCACCCTGAGCGGATGGCACAGGCTGCGGCGACGCAAATCCGATTAGCCCACGTCTTGCATTGGAGCCGGGAAGATTGCGCGAATTGATAAAGCTGCGCGGTGACATCGCCACCGAAGTCGGCAGCACATTGGCGAGGAATTCCAGCTCACTGTAATCAAGCTTGTCTTCCTGTGCGATGAATTTGCGCGCCGCACCCTCACCGCTGATCAAAGCCGAGGCAGGCAGCCCGGCTAGAACTTGACCCCCATCGACAACCAGCCCCGATTTCGTACGAAGGATTGCATCAACATCTTCAAACAGCGAGCGGTAAAGCGTCGCAGATTCGATGACTTTATATTCTTCCTTGGTGTCGATCGACTTGCGAACTTCGTCAGTGAAGAACAGCAACTCCTCTGCGATCGCGCGCGGTCGGATAGCATGCGCGCCGTCTTTTTCGACCAGCATACCAAACACCCGGTCCCCCATCATAGCAAAGCGGACATAGGCTTCGCCAGGCTGCAACGAGGCTTGCAGTGCTTCAAGGCTTGCGGGAGCGCTGGAGACTTGGTTTAGTCGCGCGACCCCTTGCAATTCCTGATCAAGCTCAAAATAGGCATCGCGCAGCGTCGCTTGCTGCGCCACGAGTGCTTGTTTGCGAGAATCGGACAGACCCAACTCATCGGCCTCTGCCAAATCAAGCTCATTGCGGCTGCGCGCGCGCGCTAGGTTCTGAAGCTCGCGCAATTGCGCACCCACGCCCGCTTCTTGCGCGACGATTTCTTTAAGCGCGCTAAGCTGGCGCGCAGCGCCGCTTTCGCCGCCAACTTGCAGAGCTTGGAAGTATTTCGCGACCGCATCAGGACTGCCATTGTCCGCCTCGTCCGCCAATTGGTCGAGATAGGGCTGCAGTAGCCCGGTTGAAAAACTGGCGCTGTCATCGCGCGCTTCAATAAGCGCTTCGACCGCGGTTTCGTAGGCGGCCCGTTTTGCATTTGCAGAAACATTCGACCGTGAAACCAACGCCGCACGCTCCAATTGCAATTCAGCAATCGCTGGCTCGCGCCCTGTGCCAAAGCTAGCAATTGCACCATTTTTCAGCTCGCGGATTGCGCTGTCGAACAGCACCACAGCCCGGTCATAGCGACCTGACGAAGCTTCGACACGGCCACGCTGACGCAGCAAACGCGCGCTCAGCCAAAGCAGGCCCTCGCGCCGGATTTTACCTTGGTCGAGCGCTTCTTCGAGCCGGTTCAGATCGGCCTGAGCAAGCTCAATCGCGGAGAGCGCGGCATTGGGGTCCGAGCGCTCCTGAGACAGCTCAGCCACACTACGCGCCCAATTGCCAAGAATGCGCAAAAAGGCATCGCGCAACGCCTGCTCATCAGGCAGCGCAATCGACGAACGCACGTCATTTTGCGTATCGGAATTGGCCGACAATCCTGAGTTCAGCTGAACTAAGGTGCCTGGATCGCTCAAGTTCATCGAACTGGAACCACTGCCATCAGCCAGCGGTGCCAGGATGCTCAGCGCTTTGGTGAATTCGTTTTGGTTGAGCGCATCAAGCCCAGCGTAGATCTGGAGCTTGGGCTGCAAAACGCGCTGGTCAGCGGAGCTAAGTTTGCCGATTTGTGCGGCAGCAGCACTCAGATTGCGCTGTGCAGTTGCGAAAAATTGGAGGTTGGAATCGGCAAGACCGGCTTCGAGCAAAAGTGCTGCCCGAATGTTCCCTGGCGCATCGGCAGGCAGATCCGCCAGCGCTTGCCGCAAAAAGCGAGACGCATCAGCGTGTAGCCCACGGAAATTGAGCGTGGTACCCCGGCTAAGGATTGTGGATAGCGCTTCGTTCGATGCTGTGCGCTGTGTTGGCTGTTCAAACCCGCTTGGCAAATCCGGCACCAGATCGGGATCAAATGGGTTAGATAGTGCGAAACTTTGATCCGGCGTTGTCAGCCCAGAGAGCACTCGCGCAGCTTGGTAGCTTGCACCGATGGAGTTGACCGCTGAAGAAACCTGAAGGAATTGATCGCCAGTTTGCGCATCGATCACAATCGTGCGGAAACCGAGCGCAGGATCAACGCATTGCTTTGCGGTGGCCGCATCAAATCCATCGAAACGCACATCAACCGCAGATACACCCGAAGGGCAATTCAGCGACTGCGCTGTGTATGCAGAGCGAGCCGCTGCATCGTCAAAAACGCGGATGCGGCCCAAAGCGCCGGCGCTTGCGCCGCGGCACGATATTGAAAGCGAATCTGAAAATTTGACCGCTGCGCCTTGGAAACTGGGGTCAGTCCAGTTGGGCGCGGCTGTGCACGTCTCACCGTTGGAATTGGTGCCCAGCACAAATCCTGAAGGCGACGTAACCGCGCGGTTCGCTGCACAACCGGAAAGGACCAGCGCCATGGCCGCCCCGCCCACATGGAGTTTAGTCAAACGCATCATCAACATACCCGAGTTTCCCTTTGATTCAGATGCATTGGCCATTTTCATCTCGCTCGCAGTCTTCGTCACCCGGCGCAGTTGAAGCGCCAGAGAAGAGACCTTCATTGTTTGTGCCCACCAGCGGATCAAACGGTACGAGCAGGCTAGTATCCGCGCTCAACAGAGACACCGCCTCACGCGGGATCGAAATGATCGTGCTGTCAACAACTGTGGTAACACAGTCTGCTCCAGTCCGGATCACACAACCATTCGCCCGCGAAGAGAAGATACTGACATTGTTATTGAGCGACAGGAACGGCTCTGGCGCGAAGGCAACCGCGTCACCATCCAGCTCATTCAGTGATCCGAACAAACCAAAGGCGTTGGTCGTATCTGTTGGGTTTAGCGTCAGCGATCCGGTACCCCCGGCTGTGCCAATCTCTACACCCGCAAATTCCAGCATGCCTTCCGTCAAAGGAATGGAGTTCTGGAACAATGCGCTTTCGGCATAGGTGACCGAAAGATTGCCGACTCTGAGATAGACCGGATCAGCGATGCGCGCTCCTGCAACAGGCTCACGCGGGTTGAACAGGATCGACCCGGCATTGCCAACAATGTTCACCCCGATGAATTCCGAGCTGCGATTGTTGACCGCGTTGAACAATTCGGTTTGACCAAAAACGACATCGTTTGCGCGCAGATCGAGCGTCGACAAATCGAGATCTATGGTCGCCGTTTCGATATTGGCTCTGATCCGGTTCGCAAGGCCATTGCCATCGGCATCGCCGCCCAATCTGAACACCCGGCCATTGCCGTTCGCGGTAATATCACCGGTGATCTCAATATTGGCATTGCTGCCACCGGTGGTTGCAAAGACCACTTCGCTTGCGCCGGCTTGATCAGTGAAGCTCACATCGCTGATCGTAATTGCGCTCGCGTCTGCATCAATGATGAGCGTGTCGGCATCAATCAGGTCAAGCTCAGCATCGCTGATCTCAAAATCACCAGCAGCGCTGCCCACCCCGACATCTTGCCCTGCATTGGCGCGCAAAGTTAGGCTTTGCCCGTTGGCGTTCACCGCGCCTTGGAGGTCGATATCATCCGCTTCGAGCACACCATCGCCTGTTGCGGTGATCGCGCCCATTATCGTTAGGTCATCGGCGGCACTGATAGTGAGTGCTGAGGTGCTGACCGCGCCTACAATGACTTCGCCGCCAGATGTAATCGCAGTATCTCCTGCGCTCGCAGTGATATTGCCAGTAGTGACGTCACCATCGCTCATCACATCAACGCTTGCGCCTTCAACGACACCGCCAACGGTCACCATTGAAGGCGTCGCCGTGGTGCCAATCGTAAGTGCGCCCGCGCCGTTGTTGTCGCTATCGGCGATGATGCTTGCCAGAGAGATTGCTTGGCCCGCATCCAGTTCAACATCTCCGGTCGCAGCGATGTTATCGGCGGCAATCTGGCCCGCATCAATATCGATGTCTCCAGCCGTCGCTATGATATCCTGACCCGAGACCGATCCTGTGATGTTGATGGCAATATCTGTTGCAGAAACGTCTGTGACAAAGGCGACGTCAGACGGCGCGTTCACGCCGCCGATCACAAGTCCGCCAATAGAATCGTTATCAGCGTCGGTGTCGACGGAGGTCACGTTAACGTCATTCGCGGTGTCAATCGCAACACCATTATCTGCGACCAAGGCGCCAAGATTGACCGCGCCGCCCTCAAGACTGTTGACGACAATCGCGCCGCCATTGCCGCCAGCGGTTTGCGCTAGCAGTTGACCTGCTGTGATTGCGCGATCCGCTTCGAGCAGGACATTGCCGCCGGTTGCACTTGCACCAGGAGTGATCGAAATCGCCGCGCTCGATGATCCGGGATCGGTCGCATTGACGGTCACATCGCCATTGCTTGCAACCAAGCCCAGTGACCCCGCGTTCTGACCAATATTGACCCCGCCGCCAGAAGCAAGCAGCGTCACGGCGACGCCCTCAACCCCGTCGGTTGCGGTGATCGAGCCTGCGCGGGTGTTGGTGCCGATCAATGCATCGCCAGTGCCGTTGTTATCGCTGTCAGCACTTACAGTGACCAAACCGACCGCGCCGGGCGCGTCAATCGTGACAACATCGGTCGCCGATACAACGCCGCTTGAGCTCACCGAAGAGCTGCCATCAATATCGACGATCCCAGCCGTCGCAGTCACATCGCCAACATCAATCGCCCCGGTTGATACCAGGATTGCGTTGGTGCCGCTGCTCGCTCCGGTCACGTCAATGCGCGACGGTGCGGTAGTGGTGCCTATCGTCAAATCAGCTGCCGCGATCGCGCTTGCAACGCTGATTGCCCCGCTGGTATCCAGCATGATCGCATTCGACGCGCTAACAGCAGTGGCGTTGATTGACCCGGCGTCTAGGTCGAGATCGCCATTGGTAGCTGTTACATTGGCGGCGTTCAGTGCGCCGGTTGTATCAACATCGACCGCGCTTGCGCTGACATCGCCATTGAAGTCGACTCTTGATGGCGCAGCCACGCCGCCAACCTGCAGAGCGCCTGCTAGGTCACCATCAGTGTCTGCGTTGATCATCCCTGTGATTAGGCGGCCAGTTGTATTCAGAGATACGCCAGATTCCGCCGCAATATCTGCCAATTGCACACGTCCGCCGCCGCTGCTGTAAACATCGACCATACCACCGTTCATACCTGAAACGGTTGACGTTACGTTGCCGGTCAGGATGTTGCCGGTGGCGTTGAGATCGACATCGCCGCCGGTTGCGCTCAGCGCGCCTGTGTTGATCGAGGAGCCGTCAAGCGTAACATTGCCGCCCGATGCAGCCGCGCTGCCCAGCACAACTGCTCCTCCTGTCGCGCTGACATTCACACCAGTAGCCGCTCCCGTCACGCGCAGCAGCCCAGGAGGCGCCGTGTTCGTCAGCGTCAGATCGCCAGTGTTTGCAATCGCACTCATAAGGTCGATGCGATTGTCAGCGGTAACGGTCACGTTGTTGGTCGCGGTAACTGCGAGCGCTTGGACACGGGCGCCGTCGATTGTCGCATCGCCGCCGGTCGCCGCAACATTCTGTGCTGCAATGCGCCCGGTTGAATTCAGCGTGGTGTTCAACCCGCTTGCATCAGCGGTGAGGGTCAAGGATAACGGGCTGGTCGCGGTTCCGATATTGAGATCGCCACCTGCTGTCGCTCCTGCGACACTGACTGCACCAGCAGCATCAAGCACGATATTGCCGATGGCTGCGACAGGGCCTGTTGCAATCGAGCTAGCGTCGACAACCACATCCCCAGCGGTCGCCGTCAAAGCCTGAGCGCTGAGCGGACCGGTCGTGTCGATCACGATGCTCGCGCCGCTTGCCGCGCCTGAGATCTGCGTCACTGATGGAGGGCCAGTGCCAATTATGGTCAAATTACCCACGCCATTAGCATCATCATCAGCGCTGATCGCATCGGTTAGAATGCGGCCACTAGAATCGAGCATCACGCCATTATCCGCGGTCAGCGTGCCGAGATTGAGCGTCCCAGAGAAAAAACTTTCGACATCAATCAATCCGCCATTGGCTGTGATCGAAGTGGTCGTCACCGCGCCTGCCGACGTCAGCAGCGCATCACCGCCCGTGGTCTCAACCGTGGTCGCGGTAATGCTGTTGGCGTTTATTGTGGCATTGCCCGCGGTCGCTGTCACAGCGCCAAGCTGAACGACATTGCCGCCAATCGTCACATTCTCGCCTGATGAGGCGTTGTCGACGATGATGCGGGCGCTCGCTCCATTGGTCGTCAGCGCTAGGTTACCGCCACCGGCCATATCAGAATCGGCAACTGCGCTTGAAAGGTCGATACGATCAGGTGCAGCAATCGAAACATTGTTCGTCGCCGACACATCGAGTGCGGTGACCCGTGTTCCGCTCAAATTGGCATCGCCACCGGTAGCAGTGACGTCTTGCGCGACAAGAATGCCTGCTGATTCTAGATCGACAGTAGCGGCAGAAGCATCACCACTAAGAGTCAGCGAGGAGGGCATTGTTGTGATACCGATATCGAGATTGCCGCCAGCAACCGCGCTGCCCACAGCAATCGCACCCGTAGCATCCACTTCGATATTACCAGCAGCACCCAAATCACCTGACCCAACCGACGCTGCGTCAATATCAATGTCGCCTGTGGTCGCCGTGATGCTCGTGTTCGCCGGAGCAACACCTTGACCCCGCGCAAGCACCGCGCCGGTGCTGACAATGTCCACGCTGGCTGCGGACACATCCCCGAGAAAACGCACCGATGAAGGATCGATCATGCCGCCGATATTCAGAGCGCCGCCGATATCAACAGTATCCAGATCAAGAGTGCCGCCTGTATCAAAGGTCGCCATGCCATCGGCTGTGATAGTGCCGAGATCGAGTGTACTGGAATTGTTGCCGCTCACGCTGATATCGCCGCCAACAAGGCCAAGCTCATTCGCGGTGATCGACGTCGTTGTGACGTCGCCGGTAGAGGTAATCATGACATCACCTGCGGTCGCGCTGACCGCGTCAAGCGTCATTTCATCGCCGATAATCGTGACGTTCGCGCCCGAGGCAGCTCCCGGCACGTTAATCTCGGCGGCACCCGCGGAGGTTGTGAGCGTCAGGTCTCCCAAATTATCAGAATCACTATCAGCAACCGCGCTCGATACACCGATCAAAGTGGTGCCGGTAATGCTTACATTACCGGTTGCTGAGACGTCGTTGGAAACCAAGCCATCAAACGCGCGAATTTGTGTTCCGCTAAGCGTAGCATCGCCATTGGTAGCAGACACATTTTGAGTTTCGAGCACGCCGCCCGAAGCCAGCGTGACATTCGCACCGGATGCGTCGCCGCTTATCCGCAAGGAGCTTGGCTCGGTGCCCATACCAATGGTCAGATTGCCGCCCATTATGGAATCGCTGTCGGCAGCGGCCGATCCGATATTGATCGCGCCTGGCGCATCGACTGTGATAGAGCCCGTAGCGCTCAAATTCTGCGCGTTCACCACAGCCGTGTCGATATCTATATCGCCGCCATTGGCTGTGAGGTCTTCCGCTCTCAAATTGCCATTTACGTCAATATCGATGCTTGCCGCTGAGACATTGCCGGTGAAGCGCACAAAGCTCGGCTGATGCATAGAGCCAACGCTCAACGCGCCATCGGCATCGATCAATCCGGTCTGAAGCGAGCCCATTGTATCGAGCATCACAGTGCCGTCAGCGGTGATATCACCAAGGTCGAGGTCGCCGCCGCCAGTGCTCTTAACTGCAATATTGCCGCCCATCCCGCCATCTTCGATCGAGGTGATCGAGGTGGTGTTAATGAAGCCCGGAGCGGTGAGGGTCACATCGCCGCCCGTGGCGCTGACATCCTCTGCGCTAATTGTCGGCGCGGTGATGCTGATAACGCCATTTGTCGAAACGACATCTCCGACATCGAACGCATTCACCGCATTGATAATGATGTCCGTATCGGAATTGATCGAACCGGCATTGATTTCAGACGGAGCGATCATGCTGCCTATGATCAGCGAGCCTCCGACCGTTGCGGCGCCGTATGTCAGCACAGCCGACGTATCGAGCATGACATCGCCGTCCGAAACGAGGTCGGCGAGAGTAACGTCGCCGCCGCCAGTGCTTTTCACAGCAATTGCACCGCCCGCACCGCCCGCTTCGGTTGAGGTGATCGAGGCAGTCGTGATGTTGTCCAACGCCGACAGGATCACATCCCCGCCTGCCGAAGTCACCGCGCCTGCACTAATCGTGTCACCAGCAAGGACATTTAGTTCGCCGTCGGTCGATTCAATATCGAGCGCGCTAACTATACCGCTCGTATCAATATCAATCGCATCGGCTTCAACATTACCGGTAAAGGTCACCGCACCCGGCGTCGCTGAACCGCCAATGGTCAGATCGCCCAAGGATATGATCGCGGCGGTTGTCAGCGACCCAGCCGTATCCAGATCAACATTGCCGTCACTAGACAAAAGGCCCAGATCAAGCGTGCCGCCGCCGGTGCTATCGACATCGATAAAGCCGTTGATCATACCCGCCTCATTCGACGTGATCGAGGTCGTGGTGATATCGCCCGGCGTGGTCAAAATAACACCGCCGCCGCCATTGGCTTCCAGCGCACCGGTGCTGATCGAAGACGCCGTGATGCTGAGATTACCGTCGGTCGCGGTAATATCGTTCGTGGTGCTGAAGACGTTGCTCGACGCTGATGTAAAGCTGCCCGCAGTGATATCGCCATTGAGGTTGAGCGTCGTTGGATCATCAGTACCGCCAATCTCCATCGCGCCGCCAACATTGACCGTGCCCAGCGTCAGAACGCCTGTCGTGTCGAAGTTGGCCGCCCCGTCGGCGGTTATGGTGCCCAGACCAAGCGTCCCGCCGCCCGCGCTGTCGACGTCAATATTGCCGCCGGCCCCAAACGCTTCGGTCGAGGTGATCGACGCAGTGGTAACGCCGCCGTCCCCAGCTAAGATCACGTCGCCTTCGGTTGAGCTGACCGCGCCTGCGGTGATGGCGGTTGCGCTGACATTGACATCACCGTCAGTCGCTTCAAGGTCCATCGCGTTCACAGAGCCCGAGCCCGAGGTGATGTCGATAGCGTCGGCACTGACATTACCGTTCAAGAACACGACAAACGGATCAGCCACCGCGCCAATCGTCAGGTCACCCAAGGATGTGATCGTGGTGGTTACCACCGCACCACTTGTGTCAATATCAATATCACCGTCAGAGGACAGCGCGCCCAGATCAAGCGTGCCGCCGCCGGTGCTATCGACATCGATAAAGCCGTTGATCATACCCGCCTCATTCGACGTGATCGAGGTCGTGGTGATATCGCCCGGCGTGGTCAAAATAACACCGCCGCCGCCATTGGCTTCCAAGTTCGCAGCCGTGATGTTTCCACCAGACGTGATCGTTAGATCGCCGTCGGAGGTGACGTCGCCGTTGACAAGAACATCAGGCTGCGGAGCGCCAAGGCCAGATGCTGTCAGAACCACGCGGTTGCCATCGGTCGCAACATTGGTTGCGTTGACGGTGGCATCGACCTGCAAGAGCGCGCCAAGAACGCCGACGCTGTTGAACATTGCAAACTCAACCGAACCGGCGTTCACACTGCCATCAATGACTTGCGATGCCACGGTGGTGCCAGCATTGACCGTGTAGGACAGCGGGCTGTTGGGAGTGAAGGTCACATCAACGTCGCTCGCCGCGAGGAAGAAAGCACGGCCTGATCCTGCGTCAAACGAGGCGTTGAGATTGAGACCTTGGCCGACAAAGCCAAGCGAACCGTCGGTCACAAAAGTCGCGCCCGAAATGGCCGTAATGCCTTCTGCTACACCGGCTGTGGGATCGACAAAGCCGAGAGTGGTCGAGCCATTGCCGAACAGATCGGTGCCTTCGTAGAAGTCGAAGATATCCTGATTGGCGACGTCATTAGTCGAAGCTAGGAACGAGCGCGCGTTCACCGTTGCATCCGCGCCGAACATGATCCCGTTTTGATTGACCAGCCAGAAATTCACACCGGTCGCGTTTAGAGTGCCATTGATGTTGGACGGATTGCCGCCGATCACCCGGTTGAACAATGTCGCTTCAGATAGTCCCAGACCAGCATCAATCGTAACATTGACCGTATCGCCCAAGCCAATGTTAAAATCGGTGAATTCGGCCACAACGACCGCCGCTTCAACCTCAATATCGGTTTGCGTTGCGCTGGTATCGGTTACGGTAAGTTGGCCGGGATTGCCTGCGCTATCGACAGCAGAGCTGAGATCGCCAGAATTGACCAATTGCGCGTGCGCAGCGCTGGGCAACGCGGTGATCGCAGCGACCGCTGTGGTCAAAAGCATCCGTGTGCGCAGTGTGCTGTGGGCGACTACCATTGTAATATCTCCTGCCGCTTTGCGTGATTAGCGGACCAGTGCCGGGAATTTGGTGGTGATCGAGAACAAGACCCGCGATGGCGGATCCTCATTGTCGAAGAAGAGCGGACGATCGAGCGGCTCTGCAAAGATCAACTCGGCGTTGATAGCAGGTCCGAAATTGTAACGCAGTCCGCCGCCGACCGAACGCAAAGTGCGCCGTGGATCAGGCGTACCGCGATCAAGGTTTTCAAGCTGCACAATGTCGAAAAAGCCAAACAACCTTAGGCGATGCTGCGCTTGGTTGAACAACGTCGCAGTTGCTTCGGCTACCCCGCCAATTGCGCGGTCCCCGCTGTTTGCGCCCGGATCATAGCCTCGCCCGATGCTGAGGTTGCCGATTGCAAATTCATCAAAATTCAAAAGCGGGCGATTGGTGAGCTGGCCTTCGACGCGACCACGAATATCAAAGCCTCGAACCGGGAACC
Source organism: Erythrobacter sp. (assembly GCA_039985875.1). GTDB lineage: Bacteria > Pseudomonadota > Alphaproteobacteria > Sphingomonadales > Sphingomonadaceae > Erythrobacter. Next base: position 127,677 of record JBDWRU010000003.1, read on the forward strand.
ACGTGACATCGGCAGCACCGCGCATCACGGTCGCATCTGCAAAGCCAAACGGTCGCGAAGCAGTGACCCCATCGGTTTGCGAAGTGCCAAATTCGCCGAAGTCAGTCGCGCCCAAAAAGCTGACGCCTTGGCGAACTTCGAGAAAGCCGGAATAAGCGAACAAGGGATCACGGTTGAGCCTGCGCATTTGCCCCTGAATGTCTCCGCGCACGTAAAACGTCCGAAGCGAGTCTTTACTGATCGGTACGGGGCCGACACTGGTTTCCTGCTCGGCAAAATCAAAGCCAAGCGTAAAGTCCACCGCCGTCAGCGGCGTGCGCAACCAAGGATATGAAGCGTTGACGTTGGCTACAAACGTATCAGTTTGTAGGTCAAGGTCTTGAATATCGGGCCTTGCGCTGGCGTAAACAGCGCTGGTGCCGATCCGGATATTCTGCGAGCCTACTCCAAACTCATGGCCTACTTCGACGATGAATTGCTCGTTGAAGTCGACCGTTGTTTGCGCGGCGATATGGGTGATGTCAGACAGGCCGGTTAGGCCATAATACTCAACCCGGCCAAACACAGTTTCGCGGCCAATGCTGGCTGCGTTGTAATTGCGCGCGTTCACGTAAGCGGCGAATCGTTCATAGTTGGCAGAGAGATTACCAACCACGGCGCCGCCCCCTTCGCCAGCCGGGGCGAGAGCCAGGCGAACGTCAAGGCCTGGAACGTCATTGGCGTTCAACAAAATACGCTCGGCATCGCGCTCATTAAGCGGATCAAGCTGTGTCAACGGGGCAAGCAAATCCTGAAGCAAATCACGATAGGGGCCGGTCTCACCAGTGATCCGAATTTCCGTAAGCCGCGCCGAAATCACATTCAGCGTCAGTGTACCTTCCAGCTCTTGTGGTGGCACTTGGACGGTCGCGATCCAACCATCGCGTCGCAAAGCATCATTTGCAGCATCGCGAAGATCACAAATCGCAGTGAGGCTGTATTCACCACTTGGTTGCGGCACTCTTGCCAGCGACTCCGCCAGCTCAGGCGCAATTGCACCATTGCCACCTGCCGAAACGGGACGCCCATCAACAAATTGCAATTGATTGATCGAAACGCGTGTTCCGTTCTCATCGAACGGACAGCTTTGCCGAGAACCGGAATCGCGCCGAAACTCAGTGCTTATGGAGTCAGTTCGGTCATCTTCAAGCTCAGGCGTTTCAAGCTCACCGCGGGTTTGACCCGTCGGTAGCGGCGCTTCCTGAGCGTTCGCAGTTCCAGATACAAATATTCCGCAGGCCAAGGCAACGCCAAGGCTTTTTGCGGACACCGAAAATTGTGCAGCAGTCGCTACCGGATTCATCCAGCTTCCCCCCGGGATTTTAAGCTAGACCTGCGGACTGTGTTTAGCGACCTTGTCTCTATCAGGCAGGAAATGGGTTATGGAGAGGCTGGGACGGAGTCAACTAAACATTAAGTCTATCGCGATGATCCACTAGAGCAGAAAACCTCGCTATGCAGGCGAGGAAGTTGAGCTGGGCCATTAAAGCACAAACGACTGAATTCAATCGGCCTTTGATTCGTCTTGGTGGTTCTCGCGGGCAATTTCATGAAGCCAATCTGCGTGACGAGGCGCTTTCTTCGTCTCGCTCCATTCCTCAAGCATCATTGGCGCAACGCGTTTAAGCTCCGCAAACTGGTCCTCCGTCCCAATATCGGCAGCCAATTCGACCCGGTGATTATTGGGATCAAAGAAGTAGATCGACTTGAATATCCCGTGATGGGTTGGGCCAAGAACATCAATGCCTTGCGCCTCGATATGATCCCTAGCGGCGAGCAATTGCTCCTCCGACGCGACCCGGAAAGCTAAATGCTGCACCCATTGTGGGGTGTTGGGGTCCTTGCCCATGTCAGGCTGGTTCGGCAGCTCAAAAAAAGCGAGTATGTTGCCGTTTCCCGCGTCGAGAAAGACGTGCATGTAAGGGTCATATTCGCCGGTCGATGGTACATGATCCTCCGCAAAAGCGGTGGTGTATTCCATACCAAGTACGCGGCCATACCATTCGACCGTCTCTTTCGCATCCCTGCAGCGATAGGCGGCATGATGGACGCCAGCGAGCGCGACGGGGTGATTGCCGGAAGCCGTCACTGCGCTGACTCATTCGCTGCATCGAGCACGCCGCGGGCGACCTGGTCGCGCTCAATGCTTTCAAATAGAGCTTTAAAATTGCCTTCGCCAAAGCCGTCTTTGTAGTCGCCTACACGCTGGATGAATTCAAAGAACACCGGGCCAATGCGCGGTTCTGCGAATATTTGGAGCAGCAAGCGCGGGCTGCTGCCGCCTTCGGTTGTGCCGTCCAGCAAGATGCCGCGCGTCTTCAGCGCCGCTTCGTCGCGGCTATGGCCCGGAAGACGCTCAGACAGCATCTCGTAATAGGTTTTCGGGGGAGCGGTCATAAATGGCACGCCGCGCTTTTGGAGTCGGTCCCAGCAAGCCACCAGATCATCACAGATCAGCGCGATATGCTGAATGCCCTCGCCATTATATTCGCGCAGATATTCTTCAATCTGCCCCTTACCATTCTCGCCTTCTTCGTTCAGCGGAATTCGGATTTTACCATCAGGCGCGGTCAGCGCTTTGGAGGTCAGGCTGGTATACTCGCCCTTAATGTCGAAATATCGAATTTCCTGAAAATTGAACAGCTTCTCATAAAAATCAGCCCAATATTTCATGCGCCCACCATAGACGTTGTGCGTCAGGTGATCGATCAGTTGAAAGCCGCAGCCTTCGGGATAAGGATCGACATCAGGCAGATACTCAAAGTCGATATCATAGATTGTAAGGCCTTGGCCTGCATCGCCTGCATAGCGGTCAACCAGATAGATGATCGCCCCGCCGATGCCGCGGATGGCAGGGATGCGCAGTTCCATCGGACCAGGTTCATTCGCGACCGGCTCGGCGCCCTGCTCGATCAAATGATCATAGGCCTTGACTGCATCACGCACCCGAAATGCCATACCGCAAGCGCTAGGCCCGTGTTCGCGCGCAAAGTACCAAGCGGCCGAACGCGGCTCATAGTTGGCGATCAGATTAATCCCACCTTGCCGCCACAAATGCACATCTTTGCTGCGGTGCATGGCCACCAGCGTGAAGCCCATCGCTTCCAACACTGGCTCCAACATGCCTTTCTCAGGCGCGCAAAACTCGACAAACTCAAAGCCATCTAGGCCTGCGGGATTCTCGAACAGATCGCCGGGATGTATTGTCATGGTTGGGGTTTCTCACACACTGTCTTTTTAGTTGCACCTGAAACTAAATAGGTTGAATTCGAGTAATTGTCAAAGCGCAAATGAACCCGCCAAAACGACCAATCATATCGCATAACTACGTGTCGGCGAGGCAATCACCACCGATGTTCTGAGAGAATTTGATAAGCCGGGTTTGCTCAGCGGTTAGCGTTCGAAACCTTATGCGACCCGGCCAACATTCACACCCTCATCATTTTTCCGAACCAAAAGCCGCACTCCAAATGGTTCTCCGCCCTCGAATAATGCTCGCGTAGGTTCATGCGACCAGTCGCCATTGCCAACCACACGCTCACCCGCATCGTTGCGGCCAAAGAATATTATCCGCGATCCCTGACTGGTGGTGAGCAAAGTGTAGGTTTCCACTGTCGCCGCATCAAACGGCTCCGACGCGACGGCCATCTTGTGCAGCGAAATAGGCACATTCAAATATCGGTCAGAGCCGGACCAATCGGCTGGCTCGGTCGAATAAATGCCCGTTGCATAATAGCTCATGACGCCGCCATTTGCGCCCACAAGAGTATAGGACCCGCGATCAGTGCGTGCACGCTGAACGGCCTCTGCGATGGCGTGGGCGGAATAATTGTTCCCGGCTCCCCCAAAGAAAGGAAGCCCGCCTGTTAATGTCAAACCACGCGGGTCATCCGGCTCAATGGCGAGGTGTTCAATCGCATTGAACACGGGGATCGCAAAGCAGCTGTAAAAATCGAAATGGCTTATGTCACTGGCAAATTTTCCGGTACGAGCAAGCGCGATATCAAGCGACCGGCCGGCCGCATCGCTACGCCCATAATCGGGCCGTTCCAGCGTCAACAGTTCTCGCGCGTAACTGACAGCGTGAATATGGACCCATTTGTCCTCTGCGACGCCAAGCTCGCGGGCTTTACCCGCACTGGCGAGGATCAGCGCAGCGCCTTGATTCACCTGATCGCGCGACACTGTCATGCGGGTGTAGGGTTCTGATATAATCCTATTGCGTTCGGTAATCGCGGCGAGTTCTTCGGCTGAGCGTTCAACAGGCGCCGCTGCATAGGGGTTGTTAGCTGCAACCTTGGTGAAAGGCGCAAACAATTCACCAATTTTGCCGCGGTATGCATCAAGCGAAAGGCCCAGCCTTGCTCTTCGAGCATTTTCCGCCAGAGCATAACCTTCGATGGGGCGCCGCCCGCCGTGCTTGATCGACCAGGGTTCAGACGACCATTCCATTCCAAACCCGCGATCTTCGAGTTGGCCGCCGACCTCTTCCGACCAATCAGGCGTCTCGCCTTGCCCCAACAGTTTTCTAACGGTTGAAATCGCTTCGGACCCAACGATCACGGCCACCTGACAATCGCCCGAGGCAATCTCGGCCGCCAGCTCGCCAACCATTTTTTGATTGGCTTGTCCGCCAGTGGTTTCGAGAATCGCCCGGCGCGGATTCGCGCCCACTCGTTTGGCGATGGAGCGCGGCGGATTGTCCGACTTTCCAAACGGCGCCACCGCTTCAGCATAGGAAATCTCGAACTGCCGGATCGCGCAGACCGTATCAATCGCCCCGGCTAGATCACCGTTTGCGCCGGCATCCGCTATGGCATTGGCCAGCGCATTGCCGGCCAAGTCCATATGTGACAACGCCTGATAAGTGTCATCTTGATGGCGTTCGGAATATTGCCCAACCCCAATAATGACCGGGGTGTTGTCAGCGACTTCAGTCAACGAAGCCATCCACACGCTCAACAATGATTGCGGGGGCCATTCCGCCCGCCGCACACATCGTCACTAGACCATAACGCCCCTCGCGGCGCTCAAGCTCGTCGACAATCGTGCCGATAAGGATCGATCCGGTCGCGCCAATCGGATGGCCCAATGCAATTGAGCCGCCATTCACGTTGACTCTATCCCAATCAAGATCGAGGTCTTTCATGAATTTGGCGGTCACCACCGCGAATGCCTCATTGATTTCGAACAGGTCGATATCATCGGTCGTCATCCCGGCCTTTTCGAGCACTTTCTTGGCCGCTGGGACCGGCGCATTGAGCATCAAGGTCGGGCAGTCGCCCATATTGGCGGTCGCCACGATCCGCGCTCGCGGTTTTAGCCCATGCTCTTGAGCGTATTCCTTGGAACACACCAAGAGCGCCGCTGCGCCGTCAACTACACCCGATGAATTGCCGGGGCCGTGGAAGTGTTGAATATCGACGTCTGGATATTTCTGATTGACCATTTCGCGGAATGTCGGCTCACCTTCGCCAATCGACATATCGGCCATTTTCTCAAACGAAGCAGGCAGGCCACCGAGAACCTCCATCGTTGTCCCAGGCCGCGGAAACTCTTCCCTGTCGAGCACCACATTGCCATCATCATCGAGCACCGGGACCACAGATTTGTCAAACCGGCCTTCCTCTATAGCGCGCGCGGCATTTTCCTGACTTTTGAAGGCTACCGTATCGAGCTCTTCACGGGTGAAGCCCTCCATTGTCGCAATCGCATCGCCGCAAATGCCTTGTTGCGATTGCGGATGCGCCTTGGCGAGACGCTCATTGTGGCTACCCATCAATTTGGGAAGCATGCCTGCGGCCGCCTTTTGCTTGGCTATTTCGCCGGTGAAACTCATCATTTCGGTTCCGCCTGCGATCACGCAATCTTCCATGCCGCTCATAACAAGCGCGCCGGCTAGATTGACCGAGGTGATCCCTCCGCCGCAGAACCGGTCCAACGTCATTCCGCTCGCGGTGATGTCATAGCCTGCGTCAAGCGCCGCCATACGGCCCAGATCGCCGCCTTGCTTGCCTTCCTGAAACGAGGTCGACCACACAACGTCGCCGACCGTGGAGGTGTCGAGTTCATTGCGCTCAGCAATCGCCTTAAGACAAGTCGCCGCCAAATGCTGGGGATGTTGTTCGGCCAAAGCGCCTTTGCCAACTTTGCCGATGCCGCGCGGGGTCCGCACTGCGTCAATTATGTAAGCTTCGCTCATGGCTCTCTCCAATCATCTATCGAAATTGCGGTTGACGTTGCCGTAAGCCCGCTGCACTCCATAAACAAGAAATAGGTTTCTATTAAAAATGGGAGTGAGAGCCTGTGAGCGAAGAAGTTCTAACCCAAGTCGATGACGGTGTCCTGGTCGTCACAATCAACCGGCCCGAAGCCAAAAATGCGATGACAAAAGCCGCTGCAGAGGGGATAGCCGCGGCAATGGATCGGCTGGATAGCGAAGACGATCTACGGGTCGGCATCCTAACCGGCGCGGGCGGTTCGTTTTGTTCGGGCATGGACTTGAAAGGCTTCCTTCGTGGCGAACGCCCAAGCATCGAAGGGCGCGGCTTTGGCGGTGTGGTCGAAGCGCCGCCTGCAAAGCCTCTGATCGCAGCGGTTGAAGGCTATGCGCTTGCTGGCGGCCTAGAATTGATGATCGCGTGCGATCTGGTGGTGGCGCATTCGGGTGCCAAATTCGGCATCCCCGAAGCCAAGCGCGGCCTTGTCGCGGCGGCTGGTGGGGTGATGATGCTGCCCGATCAAATCCCTCAACGTGTTGCGATGGAACTGGCTCTGACCGGCGATTTTATCGACGCGTCGCGCGCTTATGAGCTTGGACTGATCAATCAAGTGACCGACGGATCGGCGCTAGACGGTGCGAAAGCGCTGGCTGCCAAGATCGCGGCGAACGGGCCGCTTGCGGTCAAGGTTTCGAAGCAAGTGATGAAAGAGTCGCGCGGCTGGGCGATGGAAGATCGCTACGCCAACCAAGGCAAGTTGATCTCCCCTGTTTTCGTCTCTGAAGACGCACGCGAAGGCGCCGCTGCATTCGCAGAGAAGCGCGCGCCAAACTGGAAAGGGAAATAATATGCCCGCCATTGATGTCCCTAAGCCTGAATTTATGGAAGACGAGGAAATCTCGATCTTCGCCGATGCTGTAGGAAAATTTTATCAAAAGCATGCGCCAGAAAAGCGCGTTCAGTCATGGCGTGACGACGGCCAGGTTGAGCGTGAGTTCTGGAATGAGGCGGGCCAAGCTGGTCTGCTTGGCGTGTCCGTCCCCGAAGAATATGGCGGCCATGGAGGGGACTTTCGCCACGATATGGTGGTGATCGACCAACAGGCCAAGCACGAGGTCGATGGCTTTGCTGCGAGCCTACACAACACCATTATCCTGCCCTATCTTGTCCGCCACGGGACCGAAGAACAGAAAAAGAAGTATCTTCCAAAACTGGTCACTGGCGAGTTGGTCAGCGCGATCGCAATGACGGAACCGGGCGTTGGCAGCGATTTGCAATCAATCACAACGACGGCGCTCAAAGACGGCAATGGATATCGGATCAACGGCGCAAAGACCTATATCTCCAACGGTCAGACCGCCGATTTCATCGTCGTCGTTGCCAAGACCGATCCAAATGAGCGCGCCAAAGGCATTTCACTGATGCTGCTTGAAACCGAGGGCGCCGAAGGGTTTGAACGCGGCAAGAAGCTCGACAAAATCGGGCTGGATGCAGCGGACACCTCAGAGCTGTTCTTCGATAATGTCTTTGTTCCCGCCGAAAACGTTCTCGGCGGCGTCGAGGGCAAAGGCTTCTATCAACTGATGGGAGAATTACCGCAGGAGCGTCTAGTGATCGCGATGGGAGCGGCCACCGGGATTGAAAAAGCGCTGGAGACCACGATTGAGTATGTCAAAGAACGCAAGGCGTTCGGACAGACAATCTGGGATTTTCAGAACACGCAGTTCGTGCTCGCGGACTTGAAAGCCAAGGGCACAGCCGCACGGGTCTTCGTCAATGATTGCATCGCCAAACTCCTCAAAGGCGAGCTGGACGTGGCAACAGCCAGCATGGCCAAATATTGGGTGACGGAGCTGCAAGGCGAAGTCGTCGACAAATGCCTGCAACTGCATGGCGGCGCAGGCTATATCAACGAGTATCCGATTGCGAAAATGTACCGCGACTGTCGTATCACACGCATCTTTGGCGGATCGAACGAGGTGATGAAGATGCTGATCGCAAGGTCCATGTGAGTTTGGCCAAGCAAAGATCGCTAGATATGTGATCGTCAAGCAAACCAAAAAGGCGGCCCGGATTGCTCCGAGCCGCCTTTTTCTTTGTCTGAACTAAGCCGAGCTTAGAACTTGGTGCGCAATGTAACGCCGTAGGTGGCTGGCTCCTGCGCAAAGGCCGAACGAGCCGTGAAGCCAGGGCTTCCGCGCAGGGTGGTGTTAAAGGTCACACCGCGCGTCACCTGATCAGTGACATTCACGCCCCACACTTCCAGTGTCCAGCTCTCATCTTGTGCCCCGATCCCGGCGCGCAGGTTGATCTTGGTGTTGCCGTCCTGAACATCGAACGGCAGCAATTGCGCGCCTAGGCTCCCCGGGTTCGACGCCTGTGTCGATGTCCGACGATCACTTTCTGTGCGGACTTGGCCATTCAAGAAGAACGACAGATAGTCGCCAATATCCTTGGCGTAGTTTGCCCCGGCAATCGCCACAATCTGCGGCGCATTGGTCAGCGCATTACCGCACAGTTCAGTAACCTGTGCTGCGGTAATCGTGCCTGCGCAATCATCGGGATAACGCGCATCGGTGTAGGTCAGACCCAAATTGAATGTCAGGTTTTGATCCGGGCGGATAACCGATTCAAACTCAAACCCTGAACTGATCGCCTCAGGAACGTTGAAGGTCTCGAATGCAGCACCGGTAAATTCCAGAATTTGCAGGTTCTGGAATTCTTCAACGAACACCGCGATGTTGGCTGTCACCGCGTCATCAAGGAATTGGCCTTTCAAGCCAATCTCATAAGCGTCAACCGTCTCGGACAAGAAGGTCGGGTCAGCACCTGCCACGGCAGCAGTCACATCCAAGTTGATGCCGCCCGCCTTATAGCCGTGCGTAAAGCTGGCATAGGCAGTGATCGGAGCGTCGAATTCGTAAGAGACCTTACCGGTGTAGATCAGCTCTTCATCGCTGAACGTGACGTTGTATTCCTGCGGCAAAGGCAAAGTCGCGCTACCAATTGCAGGTGCGGTAAAGCCAAAGCAGCCAAGCCCGATGATGATCGGTTCCAGCGCGCCCGGAAGCGTGCCGTTGCCAAGCAAAGTAAGCCCGTTCAGGCAGGCCGGGTTGTTCGAGGCGAGTTGATCGTAGCCGCCCGTCTTCGTCTCATCAGAGTAACGCAGACCAACAGTGAACTTTAGCCCGTCGGCGACTTCAAGCACGTTATGCGTGAAGATCGACCAGCTTTCGGCTTGTTGATTGTATTGGTTAGTCGCGGTGGTGCCCGCCGGATTTACACCCGTGAAGGTCTGAATCGGGGCGGGGCCGAACGCACCGCCAAGGAATGCACCGTAGAAAACATCAGTCTGCGACCCCAACGAAAAGTCCGTACGCGACAGGATTTCCTCGTCAGAGTAGTACCCACCGACGAGCCATTGCAGCGCGCCGCCCATCGCCTCACCCTGAATGCGAAGCTCGTGGGTTTGCGTGGTGATTTCTGTGCGCAGATCGTCGACGTCGAAGAAGTCGAGACCTGAGAAATCTGTGTCGTAATTCTCGTTCGATTGGAAGTCGCGATAGGAGCCGATATAGATCAGGTCAGCGCTGTCGCCGAGCGGGATCGAAATCTCACCCGTAATCCCCCACTGCTCAACCATCGCCATGGGCACTCGGTTTGCAGTGGTGGTCAGATCAGCCAGCGCCGCTTCTGCTGTAGTCTGATCAAACTGATCATTGGCAACAATCGGATGTGCATTGCCGCCTCTGTTGGTCAATCCAAGTGCCGCAAAAACACCGTTGGTTTCGTTCGCACTGGCTAGCAGTTCAATTGGTGAACAGCACTGGTTCTCGGTTTCGGAGTAGTCGCCGATCAAACGAACCTTAATGCCGCTTTCGCTTTCAAAGCCAAGCTGCGTGCGGACAAGGAATTGGTCAATCGTGTTGGATTCGCCAATTTTTGTGCCGGTTGAATCGACAATATCAATAAAGCCATCGCGGTTGCGATAGGCGCCGGTCACACGCAAGCCCAAGGTGTCTTGGATAAGCGGGACGTTGATCGCGCCCTGGACATTGATCAGATCAAAATTGCCATAGGTTGCGTTGGCAAAGCCGCCAAATTCACTCAGATCAGGTGCAACGGTCGTTATGTTCAAAGCACCCGCCGATGTATTGCGACCGAACAAAGTGCCTTGCGGTCCGCGCAAAACCTCTACCCGCTCAACATCGACAAATTCACTAAGCGCGACGCCGGGCCGCGATTGGTACGCACCGTCAACAAAGATGCCGACCGCGCTTTCAAAGCCAATATTGTTCGAAGTGGTGCCGACACCCCGAATACGCAGCACAACCGAACCCGAAGCGATCTGCGCGTTCGATGTCGAAAAACTCGGCGAAACTTGCGTGATGTTTTGGACGTTGACCACGCCCTGCTTTTCCAACTGTTCAGGCGAAACTGCTGTCACCGCGATAGGAATGTCCTGAACATTCTGAGCACGCCGAGTTGCCGTCACAATGATTGCGTTATCATCAACCTCTGGCCCGGCGCTATCGTCATTGTCTTGCGCGAAAGCTGGGGCGGTGAATGAGCTACAAGCCATAAGGCCCGCAGCGTAGGCTGCAAATTTGCGAGTCATAAAGTTCCTCTCTCCGACTAGGGCCTTCGACGTTCTATGCGTCTTTCTCAGGCTCTCAATGAAGAGACTATCAGCGCATTCGCACCTAACAAGAGTCCGCTATAGGTTACTCTCTAGGTGTCATATAAATGCAACAATCTTTTTGCGGCGAATTTTGGTCCGAAATGTGATGATTTCTTTCGGTTCCGTAACGTCAACAGATCAAGCCATCGCGATACTCAATAGCCAAAGCGCAAACCGAGCCACACAGTTCTTGGTGCTCCCAAGTCGATCGCGCCACCGGAATTGCGCGTTACAACCGTCTCATCGAACAGATTTTCGGCCCGCGCGATGATCGAAAAGCGGTCAAACAGTGGCGCTTGCGCAAACAAATCAAGCGTTGTTGCTGCCGCGAGTTGATCGGTTTCCTGATCATCTTCGAACTGATCGGAGACATGGCGCAGCGTGCCGGCCAAGCGCCATCCTTGCGCCGGCCGCCAAGCAATTGTCGCCGATGCGGCAAATTCGGGTGTTTGCGGCGGTCGGTTGCCGTCGAGCGCAATGGATGTGCCTTGCCCATCAATGGTCGCGTCGGTGTAGGCGAGTGAGGCGTCGATTGAGAACTGGCCAATCTGCGCACCAAGCGCGGCCTCAATACCTTGCGCGTCAATCGCGGGCAGATTCTGTCGCTGGCGCAAATTAGGGGCGAGCGTGACATTGGCTATCGCGTCTTCCACCCGATTGTCGAACGCGGTCAACGAAAACAGCGCATCGCGTGCTGGCTGCCAATCGATGCCAATTTCGAAGCCGCGCAGCCTTTCATTGTCGAGATCAGCATTGGCTTGAGTGACGACGGGGAACACCACGAATGGGCGATAAAGCTCGTTCAATGTCGGCAAGCGCAATCCAGTGTAAGCGGCGGCGCGAAGTTCGATCCGGCGTGTGGCGTATACTCGCGCACCAGCCCGCCAATTGAACGCCCAGTCGGAACGGTCGGTTGCAATCGTTTCGTTCACCAAGGCGCCGCCTGCGTCGACTGCGCGGAAAAACCCATCCTCAATCGCGGTATGATCCGCTCGCAGACCGCCGGTCAGCAAAATCGGTCCAATCTGCCAATCATCTTCCAGAAAGAAGCCGAGATTGGCCGTGTTCCCCCCAGCCCTGCGGCGTTCTGTGAGAAGCGTCGTGAACGCGCTGAACGCCTCCTCCTGCAATTCACCTTCGGCACGGCGATAATCAACGCCAAGACGCACGGTGTGCCCCTCAGCAACCGGTGGGCGCAGTTCAAGCTTACCGCCAACTCCGGTGGAGGGCGTGTTGCGTTGATCGAGCACTTGTACAAAGCGAGTTGAGCTTATGACAATGTTCGAGAAATTGCGCGCTTGGACATAGGCGAGCGCGTCGAACTGCCAATCGCCTCGGCCTACCAGCCGGATGCTAGCATCTTGTCCTTCGCTGGTAGAATCGGCGCCTTCAAACCGCAAAGTCCGTGCATCTTCAAACAGGCCCACGCGCGCTTGTAGCTCTACGTTGCTGGAAAGCGGGGCCACAGCACGCGCGCCAACTGACCAACTGTCAAATGCGGCCCGCGCAGTGGCGGGCACACGTTGATCGACAGGTGTAGTGAAGAACCCGCGCCCGCGATCCCAGCGCCCGCTTACGACTGCAAAACCAGCACCAAGTTCCTGTGCAATCGCTGCGCTTGCTTCTGTTTCCGCGCGGTCATTGATCAATACGCTTGCCGCAACCGGCCCGAGCGTATCCGGGCCAGCGCTTTCCAGCTCAATCGTTCCGGCCAAAGCGCCAGAACCAAACGGCCCCGAACCGCCGCCGCGAGTAACGCGAATATGCGAGAGGCTTTCTGGCGAGATGGCGCTTAGAGGGATATAGCCAAAGAACGGGTCGGCAACCGGAACCCCGTCCAACAATACAAGCGCACGGCTAGTCGCATTCCCGCCTAGCGCTCGCAGTGTCACCCCTTGCGCACTGGGGTTGGAAGAACGGCTGTCTGAACGGCGGAATTGCTGAAACCCAGCGACATTCTCAAGCACATCTTCAATCCGGCCGGAACCGCTCGACACGATCTGATCACGCGGCAAAGTCGTGATAGAATAGGCACCCGTCGATGGTGCGTCTTCCAGCCCTTCGCCGGTCACGACAATCTCGTCCGTGAATACCTCGAACTCAGAATCTTCCTCTTGCGCAGCCAGCGGAGCGGCCACAAAAGCCATGACAGAAGTGGCGAGGGCAGCCGAAGAAATATTGATGCGCTTTGTCATGCTCAAGCGCTTAGCTGCTCGCGTCGCGTAAGTCAGTTTCAAATTGCAATCATGACTCGCTTTTGCATCCCCTCTGTGATTAGATTGCTTCGGAGAGAGATGAGAGGCTCGAAATGCTGTCTACAACACCTGATTTCGATGTGCTGATTGTTGGTGCAGGAATATCCGGCATCGGCATGGCCGCACATATGGAGATGAAGGCTCCAGAGCACAGTTATACGATTGTTGATCGGCGCGAAAATATCGGCGGCACCTGGGATTTGTTCCGCTATCCTGGCATTCGTTCAGACAGTGACATGCACACGCTTGGGTTTGATTTTGAGCCCTGGAGGCACGACAAATCTATAGCGGACGCACCCTCGATCCTAGAATATCTCCACAAGATCACCGATGAACGCGGGATCAAGGAGCACATACGTTTTGGTCACAAGGTATTAACCGCCGACTTTCGCGAGGACGAAGCACGCTGGCACGTCGAGATGGAGCGCGAAGATGGCTCGCGCACCCATCTGACTGCAAACTTCCTCTATCTTGGCTCTGGCTATTACGATTATGACGATCCCTATGACGCCGGGTTCGACCTGTCCGATTTTGAAGGCCAGGTAATCCACCCGCAATTCTGGCCCGACAATCTCGATTACACTGGCAAGAAGGTCGTCGTCATCGGCTCCGGCGCAACCGCGGTTACGATTGTTCCGTCAATGGCCGAAAAAGCGGCGCAGGTTACGATGCTTCAGCGAACGCCAACATGGATGTTCGCAAAGCCCGCCAAAGACTGGATTGCGAACACTTTGCGCCGCATCATGCCGGACAGTCTCGCCTATAAGATCACCCGGGCCAAGAATGCCTATATGCAGGATGTCAGCTTCAAGATGGCGCGCAACAAGCCGCCCAAGGTCAAGAAGATGTTGACCAAGAAGATCAAGAAAGCGCTTGGCAAAAATTACGACGAGGCCACCTTTACCCCGCCCTACAATCCGTGGGATCAACGCGTGTGCCTAGTACCCGACGATGACCTGTTCAAATCAATGAATGCGGGAAAGGCCGAGATTGTCACCGCCCATATTGAGAGTTTTGAAGCAGAGGGCGTGCGGCTCAAATCTGGCGAATTGCTGGAAGCGGACATTATCATCACCGCGACTGGGCTGAATCTGGCGGTCGCAGGCAAAATCGAGGTTAGCCACAATGGGGAGCCGGTCGATTTCGCACAGCGGTTCTACTACAAAGGATGCATGTTCTCTAACCTGCCCAACCTGGCGGTGGTGTTTGGTTATCTCAACGCGAGTTGGACGCTGCGGGCGGATATCAATTCGGACTATATCTGCCGCGTCCTTAACCACATGCGGGGGAATGGCACCGACATTGCAAATCCAGTGATGACTGATGCGATGGAAGCCTCGATTGAAGAAGACGACATATTCGATTTCTCTAGCGGCTACATCCAGCGCTCCAAACATATCATGCCGCGCAATGCGATGAGCTTTCCGTGGCGGCTTAGTCAGGAGTATCTGACAAACCGCAAACAGATGAAAACCGACCCGGTCGATGACGGCTTGCTGCAATTCTCCAAAGCACAAGGCGCGCTTTCGCAAGAACCCGAACAGCTCGAAGCGGCGGAGTAGTTGCGGCTATTATTGAGGTTTTGCTTGCGGGAACAAAGCGCTCTCGCCTAGTCCAAGTTGCATGAGCTCACCTGACAAGATCTGGACCGCAGGACTCGTCGTTATTGGCGATGAAATCCTGTCTGGTCGCACCCAAGACAAAAACATCGCGCAGGTCGCAAGCTGGCTGCAGGTGCAAGGGATCAGGCTCGCCGAAGTGCGCGTGGTCGCTGATATCGAAGACAAAATTGTCGAAGCGGTGAACGCGTTGCGCGCTGACAATGACTACCTTTTTACCACGGGCGGCATTGGTCCAACGCATGACGATATCACTGTTGATGCTGTGGCAAAGGCCCTTGGCGTACCAGTCGTCATCCATGAGGATGCACGCGCGCTGTTAGAGCGCTATTACGCGGACAAGGGCGGCATCAATGAAGGGCGTTTGCGCATGGCCCGCGTGCCAGACGGAGCAGACCTCATTCCCAATCGCATGTCAGGCGCGCCGGGTATTCGACGCGGCAATGTTATCGTTATGGCGGGCGTCCCGCATATCGCAGCCGGGATGCTCGACGCGTTGACCGGAGAACTCGAAGGCGGTGCACCGCTAATCACCGAAACCATCGGAAGCTGGGTCGCGGAAAGCGAAGTCGCAGCGCTGCTACGCGAAGTCGAAAACGCGCATGACGATTGCCAGATCGGCTCTTACCCCTTCTTTCGCGAAGGCAAGGTTGGCGCCAACTTTGTAATCCGCTCAACTTGCGAGGAAACTCTGCGAAGCGCGGTCGACAGCTTAACCGATGGCCTTGCGACCCACGGCTATGATTTTACGCCCGGCGGGATTTAGAGCGCAGATTTCCAAAAGTTCAGCATATCTTCGCGAAATTGATCCGCTTGATCATCACGCGAACCAAGCGATGCCCCGGTGACCATAAATCCAGCCTTTGCGGCATAGACCATGAAATCGTGATCGTTGTCTGACGGGTCACCTTCACCCGTTAGAGGATCTACAAATGCCCCGGTTTCATCAATGTAGAGTGTGAGAGCGTGTGGCGCGACTTTGGCATCAGGAAACTCCTCAATTCCCTGCCTACGGTCAAAGCTGTGTTCTGCATTGGCGAAGATGCGAATACTTACATTTCCACCCGCTAGCCGGATTGCCTGAGCATAGCCCTGCGCCTGCTGGGGTGAGCACCAATTGTCTTGCTCACCAATCACAATTCGCATTGTCGTATCGCCAATATCGGGACTGAGGAATTGCTGCCCCGCCCAAGGATAAACGGCGTAGACAGCGCGCAGATTGGTTTGCGTGCCCAATACTCTTGAACACATCGCCCTCATCGCCGCCGAAACCACCGCCGCCCCTCCGCGGCTATGGCCTTGGACACCGATGCGCGAGGCATCAATTTCTGGCCGGTTGGCAATCGCCTTTATCGCAGCGAGCACATCATAAGCGCTTGCGGCAAAGGAGAATTGAGTTTGATTGGACACTGTCGAGGTAACACTGCGCGCACCAAACGGATCGATGATGAAAGCGGCATAGCCGTTCGCACACAATGTCTCGGTGTGCATCAAATGGCTTTCCGCAACGCCCACGCTTCCAGGTACAACAATAACGAGCGGCAATGGTGAACCAGCATGATCCGGAGGCAGGAAAAGCTTCCCGTCGATAGTGATCGCTGGGCAAGCCGAACCAGAAATGATGTCATGAAAGTTCGCGGGATTGGCGCTTTCAAATTCTATTGCTTCACCGCGCGCGCCATTTGCGAACACGATTTCTCGATCAAGGAATCTCTCTACCATTCGGATATGATAGGACGTTTCGAGCGGTGAAAGCAAAAAGGGCCAGTCGCTTGTCGCAACCGGCCCGTTTTTGTGTTCGCTTGGAATTCAAACCTCGGTCCCAACGGGACCGCAGGCCGATCGGCCGTCGCGCGGTTAGCGCGAAAGCCTAAGGGGCCGGATGGCCCCGCCGGCGCTTGAGGCTCAAAAATTAAGCGCCTTCGACTTCCGCCATATCAATCTTCAGGCCCGGACCCATGGTCGTGGTCAGAGAGATCTTTTGCACGTATTTGCCTTTGGCGCCTGACGGCTTGGCTTTCACAATAGCTTGCGTCAGCGCTTCGAAATTGGCTTTGATCGCCGCATCGTCAAACGAGAGCTTGCCAATTCCAGTGTGAATGATTCCCGTTTTCTCAACGCGGAATTCGACCTGACCGCCCTTGGCGTCCTTAACGGCCTGTTCCACATTCGGCGTAACGGTGCCCAGCTTGGGGTTGGGCATCAGACCCTTCGGACCCAGCACTTTACCCAAACGGCCTACAACGCCCATCATGTCAGGGGTCGCGATCACGCGGTCATAATCGAGATTGCCAGCCTGCATGTCTTCCATAAGGTCTTCGGCGCCAACTTTGTCAGCGCCAGCAGCGGTGGCTTTTTCAGCGTTATCGCCTTTAGCAAACACAGCGACTTTCACGTCTTTGCCGGTGCCCGAAGGCAGCGAGATCATGCCGCGCACCATCTGGTCAGCGTGGCGAGGATCAACACCTAGATTGATCGCCAGTTCAACGGTTTCGTCAAACTTCGCCTTGTGCTCGCGAAGAACCGTGATCGCTTCATCAACCGTGTAACGTTTCTCGCGGTCAAGTTCAGCTACGGCTTTTTGCTTTTTTGTTAGTTTAACCATCGGTTCAGCCCTCCACCACGTCGAGGCCCATCGAACGCGCGGAGCCTTCGATGATTTTCATAGCCTGATCAATATCGTTCGCGTTGAGGTCTTTCATCTTGGCCTCTGCGATTTCTTTCACTTGGCTCTTTTTGATCGAACCAGCCGATTCCTTACCCGGCTCTTTCGAACCGGATTTCAGTTTCGCGGCTTTCTTCAACAGGAAGCTTGCCGGTGGGCTTTTGAATGTGAAAGTGAACGAACGATCAGCATAAACCGTGATCGTGGTTGGGATCGGCGCGTTCTTTTCAAGATCCTGCGTCGCGGCATTAAAAGCCTTACAGAATTCCATGATATTGACGCCGCGTTGACCCAGCGCCGGACCGATGGGCGGCGAGGGGTTTGCAGTGCCCGCTGGCACTTGCAGCTTGATATAGCCTTCGATTTTCTTGGCCACTGAGGGCCTCCTTTCGCACTCTTGCGATGCTCTTTCGAACACACGCTCATGTTAAGCGGTCAAGCGATGGGCCAAGGGCCAATCTCCCGCGTGGATTTCCCGTCGATATGATGGGAAGCGAGGCCCATACCGGATTTGCGTTAGCATGCAACCAAAAATGGTCGCGACCTTGGCCTCGGAGCGTCTAATCCTTTGACTGTTAATACTTTCATTCTATTGTCTTTTGCATCGAAATTTAAGGGATTTCTTCGATGATGAATGTTGCGGTCCGCATTCGCGAGCTGGTTTCTAGCAATCTCGACACGCTTCTCAACAAAGCTGAGGATGAGCGCAAAATGCTGCGCCTGCTTGAAACCGAAGTGGAAGAAGCCCTGATCGCGCTGCATGGCGACTTGGCGAAAGCCGAGCGCACCCATGAACGCAAAACAAGAACCACAGAAGCGCTTGCTCTGAACGCAGAGAATTGGACCGCGAAGGCGAAAACAGCGGTCGATCACAAGCGCGAAGATTTGGCGCGCGCGGCTTTGTTGGCGCGCGAAAGCGAGCGTTTGCAAGTGCATGAATCCAAGGCTGAACTTGAAAAGCTTGCTGGTGAAATAAGCGAGATAAAGGCCGCCATTGCCGAGTTGGAGGCAAAGCGCGCCGATGTCACAGCGCGGACCGCCGAGGGGCAGCGTGCAAACGCACAAGCGCCGTCGCCGCAGACGCCCAAAAATAGCCGCGCGGCAAAGACAATGGATCGGATTGGCGCGCTTGATCGCCGCATAAGCTTTGCCGGTGATGACAGCGCTTCGCTTGATCCGAGCGCTGTTGATGCGCAGATCGCAGCACTTTCAGCGGATAGCGCCATCGACGCTGAGCTTGCAGCGATGAAAAAACCCGCCGCGAAAGGCGCGAGCAAGAAAGCGGAATAGCCTCTTGCTCCGCGCGACGTTTATTTGATCCGCGCCCGAAATTGCAATTGGAACGACGGATTGGTCGCGCCAGATGCCATGGTCCCCTGCGGACGGAAACAGATATAAGTCACCGTGTCGACATAGCCGCTCGCTGGGTTGTGGTTGCAATCGCCGAAATCCTGCGGCTCGATAGCTAGAGACGAAAACCGCACATCGCCATTGGGATTGAGCGAGAGGCCGGAATCGCGCGGATCAAACAGCACCCGCGCTGTCCCGGCTGCGGAGCCATTCGCATCGCCGTTAAAGAACTCCACTTCCGATGGAAGCGCATCGACTACAAACACACTGTTCGCATCGGGTGAGTCTTCACCAATGTTGCTCACATCTATGCTGTAAAGGACATCATTACCCGGAACACGTTTGTCAGTCCCATCGCCAACGCCTGTATCTTGAAAGACATCGGAGGTTTTCTCAATCGCGAGGATTGCCTGTTGAACAACAACAATACGAACATCCTCAACCTCGCCATTGCCCCAGTCTCCGCCGGGGCCAAGAGCGCCGGCGGGATTGTCGGTTGAATAGCGCACGCGCGCAAAGGAAGCGCCCAAAGATGAAGAGTTGGGCACGACAAAACTCAGCGTTTGTGACCCTGCCGATACCGCGGTGTCGGCAAGCACCCGTTCAGTCGCTGACCAATTTCCATCTTGATTAAAGTCGACCCAGACATTGACGTAGCCCGCTTGGCTCGCGGTGACTTCGAGATTGTTGGTCCCGCGGCGAACAAGTTCGTTATTGCCAGTCAGGCCAAAAGCGATCCCATCTTCGTCATCGGTGCCATTGTTGTCGTCGCCCGTAGCATCGTTACTTGGCTGGCCATCGAACTCTACATCGACGCTATTGCCGAGGAACACCGAGCCGATTAGTCGATGCGAGGCGCCATTGTTGGAGCGCAGCACCGGGTAAGAGCTTGGTGCATCGCCATAGTCGCAGAACGGCGCGATGACTACGCCATCGATAAAGTTGCCAACCGTCTGGCTGCCGCTAGCTGTTTGGATCGCGCGAAACTGAAACCGGGTGGTGGTTTGGCCCGCTGGCACCACATAAGCACCTGAATACACAACCCAAGCGGTGTTGTCGGTGTCGAAATCACCTTGATTGTCGAGCACGCCGCCCGGCGCGCCCATTTCCACCCGAATGCGGTCGGTTCCAGAACGTCCCCGATGCGCAAATCGCCAGATGATCGTGCTACCCGGTTCTGTTATGATATCTTGAAACAACGCCCCAACAGCGTTTGAATTGACCTCGGCGTGCTGATTGCCTTCGTAGCTTGGAACGCTGTTAAAGCCGCTTTCCCAAAGCTCGATATTATTTGTTGAAGCCGTAGTCGACCAACCCGGCACGTCCTGTTCATTATAGAGCCGGGCAAAGGGATTACTGCCAAAAGTTTGGACAGGAGTTGGAGGCGTGCTGGTAATATCGGGTTCTTCGAATCCGCCGTTGATCGTTAGACCTGGAATGCCCTCACATACTTGCGCTTGAACCGCCGCCGGGACTACCACAGCAATGATGGTACACAGGCCCGCAACAAGCCATCGGAGTGAGTGCAACAACATCCCGGCCATTTAGGCGAACAGGGTAAATTCTTGGTTAGGAATTTGCACGCAGCCCACTCACGGGCACCTTCATACCTTTTGTTCGGCTGGTCAGGTGAAACTGGCGGCACAGTTCGCACCGGTAGGCGCGCAAGGTAATGTTAGCCTTTGCGGCCACTTGCTCCGCCTCTTCGCGGCTCGCAAAGCGCTTCTTTCTGTTGCAGATGCCTGGGCGCGTTTTCATAGCTTCTTGATCGCTCCAAGCCGCCCTTCTACCGGGAACCTACCTGGATACCATCCGGGCGGAAGGGCGAAGGGAGCGGGTGGCGGATTCCTGAGCCGCGCCAAGCTCGGCCTTACTTGACCAATTCGACCTGTTCGAAATCAAGTTCGACCGGCGTGGCACGGCCAAAGATCGAAACGCTGACCTTGACCTTAGCTTTGTCGAAGTCGAGCTCTTCGACCACGCCATTGAAGCTCGCGAAAGGTCCGTCGAGCACTTTGACCTGATCGCCAATTTCGTATTCGACATGGATGTCTTGCTTGGGCGCAGCTTTGGCTTCTTCGACGCCGCCGAAATACCGAGCAGCGTCTTTTTCACTGATCGGTTGCGGTTTGTTGTTGTTTCCGAGGAATCCGGTCACTTTCGGTGTGTTCTTCACCAAGTGATAGATGTCATCATTCATCCGCAGCTTTGCGAGGACGTAGCCCGGCATAAACTTACGCTCGATCTGAACTTTTTTGCCGCGTTTGACTTCGGTCACGGTTTCGGTGGGAACTTCGATTTCCTCAACACCTTCGGACAGGCCAAGCCGGTCAGCTTCGGAAAGGATCGCTTCCTTAACTTTGTTTTCAAATCCGGAATAGGCGTGAATGATATACCAGCGAGCCATGGTCTGTTCCTGAAACTTTCAAATAATAGAGGTATTTGGTGCCGAGTTTAGACCAACTCTAGCAGCCAGCCGACAATCGCATTGAATGAGCTATCAATGCCAAGGAAAAACAGTGACAGGATCACCACGAGGATAAAGACAAAGATCGCCGTGCGGATCGTCTCTTCGCGCGTGGGCCAAACGACTTTGCTGGTCTCCGAGCGCACTTCATTGACGAATTGCGCTGGCGAAGTCTTGCGCTTCTTGGGTTCGGTTTTCTGTTCAGCCATGACAGGCGGGCCTTCGGTTGCGAATCTGTGACTATCAGGTAGGGGGCCGCGCCGCCCCGAACAAGGTTCGGGAGGGGCAAAACACAATACCAATGTCGGATTAACGGTCGGAATAGGGCCAGCATCGCGCAATTGCAAGCGAGTGTTGCATTGTCGCCCAGTCTTCTTGTCAAAGCTCCATTGGGGCTAGCTATTGCGGATTTCCGGCATTAGCGTGGCGCGATTGGAAACAGCATCGGCATCCCCAACAAAATACGGGACCGGGTCGAGGCAAACGGGGACCAAACACTCATGGCAGCAGCAGAAACTGACACAGCGCTTCAGCTGGTCACAAATATCGCAGACTTTATTTGGGGCGGATCTTGGGGTGACCAACCGATCCTCACGATTGCAGGTCAACCATTCCCGCCAATGGCGATCATTCTGTTGGGTGGCGGTCTGTTTATGATGTTCCGATTGCGGTTTTACCCGATCCGCAAGCTGGGCGTTGCCTTTGCCGGACTGTTCAAAGGGCGCAAAGGTACAGGCGACGGTGAAATCTCGCCTTTCGCGGCACTCTCCACCGCGCTGTCAGGACAGGTGGGGACTGGCAATCTTGCTGGTGTCGCCTCGGCCATCGCGCTTGGCGGGCCGGGAGCTATTTTCTGGATGTGGATCACCGCTTTGATCGGCATGTCGCTCGCATTCGCCGAAGGTTCACTCGCGATCCGTTTCCGCGAAAAGACATCGGAAGGCGCCTATCGCGGAGGTCCGATGACCTACATCACAATGGGCCTAGGGCCGAAATGGGGCTGGCTGGCGATTGTCTTTTGCATCATGCTGCTGTTCTCAGCGCTGGTGACCGGCAATGCTATTCAAGCCAATGCGGTCGCAGATGGGCTCAAAGGGCTGTTTGGCATTACCGAAGTCGTTGGCGGCATCATTGTTGCGATTGCGGTGTTTGTCGTGATTGTCGGCGGGATTAAGTCAATTGGCAGCGTCGCTGAAAAGGTCATTCCGTTTATGGCGGGCCTTTACATCGTGCTTGCCTTGCTTGTGCTGGCAATGAATTTCAGCCTGATCCCTGCGACCTTCACGTCGATCTTTTATCATGCGTTCAACCCAAGCGCGGCCGCTGGCGGCTTTGCTGGCGCATTGATGATCTTGGCGATCCGTGCAGGTGTTGCGCGTGGGCTTTTCTCGAACGAGGCCGGGCAAGGTTCAACCCCAATCGCGCACGCAGTTGCACAGACCAATGATCCCCAGCAGCAAGGCCGCATGGCGATGCTGGGCACCTTCATCGACACGATTGTGGTCTGCACAATGACCGCCTTGGTCATCCTCACTGTGCAAGGCAGTTTTGTGGTTGGCGGCGATGCCAACAGCACCGAAGTCGTCGCCTATTCTTGGCAGACAGCGATGGAGCCCTTTGCAATGACAGCAGGCTCGTTTGGCACAGCATTGCCGTTCGAAGTGGGCGGCATTCCAATCGGAACCCTGCTGGTCAGCATCGTGCTCATACTCTTCGTTTTCACCACCTTGTTGACGTGGAGTTATTACGGTGAGCGAGCCATAACATTCCTATATAGCCGCCTCCCCGGCACGACCGAACGCGGAGAGAAAACTCTGCATCTTGTCTGGCGCATCACGTGGTGTCTGGTGATAGTTGCCGGCGCGAGCCAAGCATCGGATTTCGTCTGGCGTTTGGGCGATATTGCGAACGCCTTTATGACGCTGCCGAACTTGCTTGCGCTGCTGCTGCTTTCAGGCGTGGTGATCAAGCTTGCCCAAGGTGAGCGGAACGCCGGAGATACACATGGTGAAGCTCAGGGTGAAGCTCAGGGTGATGCGGCCCAGGGGCAGAACTGAGGGCAAACACAGCCCCGTCAAAGAGCGCCCGCTCTCACATATTGTGGGTTGCGGGCGTTCATACTTTCAGCTGCTCAGCCGCGACCAAAAATCCGCTCAAGCAAGCTTGGCTTGTGCATCGATTGGATCGGCCCGTAAGCGATGGCGCGCATGTATGGATCGCGAACCGGGCGTGGGCTACTCCAAGCGTCTGGGCCGGATGTGCGAAATGAATATTGTGTCATGTCAGTCCTCCAAGGGGTGAATCAGTGATTCTCTTTCCGTTGGACGATGATTTGCCACGCCTCGTCTGGCACAAAGCTGAGCGTCGCCGTTAGCTGACGTTCAGTTTCTCAAGAGTTTGCAATTGCTCAGACCACCTAAGGCGCTGTCATAAGGCTAAATGGCAGGGGCACAGAGACTCGAACTCTGGACCTTCGGTTTTGGAGACCGACGCTCTACCAACTGAGCTACGCCCCTGCACGAGAGCGGAGCCTCTATCTGAGCCTCGTGCGATAGGCAATATACGATATCGAATTTGCATCTTTCCATGCTGGCCCCGACGTCTCAGGCTGTTACAAGCGAGTTCATGCATTCGCCATTGCGCACAGTGATTCCGGTTGAAGCTCTGCTGCTTGCCTATCGGAGCGGGATTTTCCCGATGGCGGATAGCCGCGAGGATCAGGAGGTTTTCTGGGTCGAACCGCGCGAGCGAGCGATTTTCCCACTCGAAGGACTGCATGTCTCCAAATCATTGCGCAAAGTGATCCGGCAGGATCGCTATCTGGTCACGCTCAACCAATCGTTTGAGCCGGTAATCCGCGCCTGCGCCGCCCCGCGCCCCGGCCATCCAGAAAGCTGGATCAGCGATCGGATCGTTGAAACCTACTGCCAGCTTCACCGCGCAGGACACGCCCATTCGGTCGAATGTTGGAGGCAGAAAGGCGACCAACGCGAGCTCGTTGGCGGCCTGTATGGGGTCTCGTTTGATCAGGTGTTCTGTGGCGAGAGCATGTTTTCATACGCTGACAATGCAAGCAAGGTAGCTCTAGTCTGGCTGGTAGCGATGATTCGCAAAGCCGGATTCAGACTGCTCGATTGCCAGTTTATGACCGACCATCTGGCGTCGATGGGGGCGATCGAGATGCCGCAGAGTGCCTATCTGAAACTAGTCGATAAGGCGCGAGGACAAACCCGTTTCAGCCTAGCGCAAGCCTATTCGCATTTTATTGAAACGCCGGATCAACCGGCCTCGTCTGCATCCTCACCATCCGAGGCGTTGCGCTCAGGTAGCGCCTCTTCGCCGGGAAAACGCATCGCGCAGTTCTTGACCCAAACATCATAGACTGGGTGCTCGACAACATTGCGGCTCGGTGATTCTTTGAACAGCCAACCGGAAAAAACACGTGAGTGATTGCTGTCACCGCGCTCAAGCACGTCGACCTGAACAAATGCGCCGGTTTCTTGCGGCATTTCCCAAGGCGCCGTGCGTTCGCACGCTGCGAGAGTGAGGATGACTCTGTCTGATTCAACCGATTCGCCCGGCTTGAGTTCAAAGTCTTCACTTTTGTTGTTGCGCTTGTTGAGCAAACCAATCGTCGCAACGCGATCTGCCATGGGCGTCGCACCTGTGTCGTCCACCTCGATCGCCAGTTCAGCGCTCTGAGCGTCTTCTCCGTCATCCCCGGCGTTCTCGATCTCTGGTTCAGCATCGAGCGACACTTCGACCGTTTCCGGCTCTGGTGTTTGCGTATCACATCCGCTCAACGCCAATGCGCTCGCTAACAGGCCCGCTGAAAGGAAGGTAAACCGCATTGGGATTAGCCTTCTGGCGACCACGCTTCGTAATCGCCATCTGCGCGTGCGCGCTTGCCACCACGTTCCAGCGCGCCTTGCGGACGATACGCATGATTAGTGCCCGTCGCATTGGGCGTGTAGTCGGCTTCCCAAACCTTGGACGGTGGCAAAAAGCTCTCTGGCACATCGTCAAACGCACCATGCAACCAGCCGTGCCATTCCGAAGGCACCTTGCTCGCATCATTCGCGCCGACATAAACGACCCAGCGCTTTTCCTTTTGGGTGTAAGAGCCCGTATTGGTCCCGGTGTTGCCGAAACCCTTATTCGCAGCGCGGTAATATTTGTTGCCAGCCGCATCCGTGCCGACATGCTCAGCGCCAGCGCGCGCAGCCCACAAATGCGTACCAAAGGTCGCGCCTTCCCACCAGGTGAAGATTTTTCCTAGGAATCCCATGGGCAAAGCGGTTAGCCGATTAGTTCCTCACCGCCAAGCCACAACCGACTACGGAATTTTCCAAGAGACCCGGTCACCGGGTTCTATCCCCAGCTCTGCCGCGCGCCCGCCACGAATTTCGAGGACGCCGATAGCTAAGCCGGTCGAGTTTACACTTGGCCGCTCCTGATAGGGCACGCCCTTGCCGATGTTTAGGATCTTGCTGTCTGGTCCGATAAAGATGATGTCCAATTCCAGCGGCGTGTTCTTCATCCAGAAACTCAAAACAGTCGCGTCTCGATAGGGGAAAAGCATCCCTTCGTATTCGCCCAACTGCGTGCGAAACATCAGACCTTTTTGCTGTTCTTGCGGTGACGCGGCCAGTTCCGATGCAAAAGTGATCGGTTTGCCATCAACGTCGACCGTCACATCAATGACTTTGAGGCCCGATTCTGGATGCGTCGCTGTCTCGATGGGCGCTGTCTCAGCCGTGCTGCTCTGCGCGCTCTGAGCAGATTGCTGCGATGCGCTGCTGGTATCAGAGGGCGAACACGCGGCGAGCGCTACACCCGCTGCCACTGCGAGAAACTTCACCATGTCCCATTATCCTCCTCGTCACGTTCGGCCTCTTCAGCCTCGACCAGCCACTCGTCAATTTCGTATTCCTGCGATGCATCAAGGATGAACCGCACATCTGCGAAATCATGGCCTGCGCGAAGCATTGCGGCAATCTGTTTTTCTTTTGCCGCTCGCCGTGCATCCGACGCAAGGTCTTCGGACAGTTTTGTACCGAAGATCCCAAACCGACGCTTTTTGGCAAGCAAGATCGCCGCGCGTCGTCCCTCTACCTCACTTGGCGCGTGATCATGGCGGATATTGTCTTCGACGCCCGCTGCCCAAAGCGCTTGTTCGACCCGCCTTTTCCCATATCCGCGCCCTGTCAGATCGCGGCTGCGCGCGCGCGCATAGGCGGCATCGTCGACATAGCCCAACTCAATCAAACGCTCGACAAGCGCTCCAACGTCAAGATCAACCGTTCGCCCATCGGCATCCTCTACGACTCCGCGTTCGCGGATCTTGCGCGCCAGATAACCTTCCAATTTCGCACCAGTTGTCGAAAAGCGGGCGGCATAGGCGAGCGCCAGATCGCGCAAAGCGGTATCGTCAAGCGGACGCGACTTTCTTGGGCCAGCTCGCTTCTTGCGGGCCTTAGAAGCCCCACCCCTATCGTTACCGAAGGGTGACAATTTCCTGTCGGTTGAAACCATTTCGCCTTATTCGTGCCACAGTCCTTATCAAATGGGAAAAAATTAAGTTACCGCATTAAGCCTATTCGCGGTATTCGAGATTGGAAAGGGCGCTAGTTGAGGCGCCGCAAGTTACGGGTATCGCGAGAGAAAATGACCGACGCCGCTTTGAAGCCGACGCCGAACGACTGCGATTTACCGCGCATTCGCGCTCAGTTTTCGACCTTCAACGAGGCGATTGACTACGCTGCGCGCAGCAAAAAGGGTCTTAATTTTCACGATATGCGTGGAGAGCTCGCAAGAGTTTATCCTTACACCGAGATGCGCGAAGATGCCCAAGTGATGGCACGCCGCCTTCTCGCTTATGGGATTAAACCGCAAGACCGAGTGGCGTTGATCGCAGAAACAAGCGCAGAATTTGCAGCTTTGTTCTGCGGTTGTATTTTTGCGGGCGCATGGCCGGTGCCCTTGCCATTACCCACCACGTTTGGCGGCAAAGAAAGCTACATCGATCAGCTTGCTGTTCAGCTGCAGAGCTCTGATCCGGCTGTCCTGATCTATCCTGAAGAAATCGCCGAAATGGCGAATGCCGCGGCCGCGAAACAAGGCTGTGCCGGAGAAAGCTGGCAGGATTTTGCAACCCGCGACGCGCCGGAATGTGATCTGCCTAAAGCAAGCCCTAATGACATTTGCTATTTGCAATATTCCAGCGGCTCAACACGTTTCCCAACCGGCGTTGCGGTGACGCACGAAGCCCTACTGCACAATCTCTATGGCCATTCAACTTGCATGAATCTGGGCAAGAATGACCGCTGTATCAGTTGGCTGCCGTGGTATCATGATATGGGTTTGGTTGGGTGTTTCTTATCATTGATCGCTAATCAGGTTTCCGCCGACTATTTGAAACCCGACGCTTTTGCGCGCCGTCCGCTGGCATGGCTGGACATGATCAGCCGTAACGAAGGCAACACGCTCTCTTACTCGCCAACCTTTGGCTATGATATCTGCGCACGGCGGATTTCAAGCCAAAGCAATGTTGAAGAACGCTTTGACCTGTCACGCTGGCGGGTTGCGGGCAATGGCGCGGACATGATCCGCCCGGACGTCATGCAGAATTTCGTAAATGCTTTTGCAGGGGCCGGATTCACGGCCAGCGCCTTCACTCCGTCTTATGGATTGGCCGAAGCAGTGCTTGCGGTGACGGTTATGCCGCCGGGTGAAGGCATTCGGGTTGAACTGGTTGAAGAGGAGCGCTTGTCAGGTACGCCCCGCAATTTGTCCCGGCCAGCGCGCTACCGAGCGATTGTCAATTGCGGCAAGACGCTGCCTGACATGGAAGTGCAGATCCGTGATGAGAACGGAAGTGCGCGCAGTGATCACCAGATTGGCACAGTCTGGTGTCGCGGCCCTAGCGTCATGCACTCCTATTTCCGCAACGAGCAAGCAACCGAGGATTGTCTGGTCCCTGACCAAGATGGGAATGCGTGGCTCGATACAGGCGACATGGGCTACACCGCCGATGGCTATCTGTTCATTGTCGGCCGCGCGAAAGACATGATCATCATTAATGGCAAGAACCATTGGCCACAGGATATTGAATGGGCGGTCGAGCAATTGCCCGGCTTCAACCATGGCGATATTGCGGCCTTTGCGATTGAGATGGACAATGGCGAAGAAGCGCCCGCAGTGCTGGTCCATTGCCGCGTTTCCGACCCGGATGAACGCGTGAAACTGCGCGAGGAAATCGCCGATAAGGTGCGTTCAGTCACCGGGATGAGCTGTGTGGTGGAGTTGGTTCCGCCGCGCACCTTGCCGCGCACATCATCTGGTAAGCTGAGCCGTGCAAAAGCGAAGAAGCTCTATCTCTCAGGTGAGATCGTCCCGCTAGAAATCGCGGCTTAGTTCAACGCATCTTCCTGTTTAGCAATCACCCACTTGCCATCGCGGTCGGTGCAAAAGCGCCTGCTAATCCGTACGCTGCCAAGATCAAAAGCGAGCGCATATCTTTATTCTCCAACCTCGCCCCACTGCGCGCGCAATGGTCCATTGCCGCGCCGCACGATCGCACTTACACCGCGTTTGCCGAGAATTTCAGCGGCCCGCGAGCAATCTTCCTCGTTTCCAATCAGCACAATCGGCAACTCAAACCGCTTGGAAGCCCATTCGATCGTGCTGAGTGCCGAAGCTCCCGCAGGAGTAGGACCATCTTCGTCAAATCCGATCTCCTGCGGTAGGTCACCCAAAGGCGGCATCAATTCGATCGTCCAATTTGGCTCTGTCGCAGCGATGCGCTCCTCTAGCGTGCGATAAGCCATCAACGTCGCCCCTTCGAGCGGCTTTGCTCGAACGGTTGCACGGCGACGCTGGCGGTCGACCGTCACTTCGTCTTCTGACACGCCCGCGATCAATGACAGACGGATTGCCAGCGATTGTGCAGCACGCTCATTGGCCGCATTGATGTCATCTTGTTCGCTGGCGGCGGACAATTGCGCCCGCTCAGCAGCTGACGGATCACGCGCGACTTTGATTTGAGTCACATTGAAATCGAACTCGCGCCCCAACCGAGCTTGAAGAGAGCGGCCCAAGCCCTTTTCAACATCCGCTTCGTTGCGAAGATTGGAGGTAAACACCGATGCACCAACTGTGATGGGCTGCGCGCGGAAATCGACAACCAAATTGTCGATCGCCGAGTCTTTCTCAAATGCTCCTTCTATCTCTCCTCGGATCAACCTTTGCGCGGTTGTCTCCCATGCAATTTGCTGGAGCGCGAACGCCAGTGGGATGGCCAAGCCAACAAAAACAGCGACGATGGCAAAATTCTGAAACTGCGTTTGGCGCGCGCTCAAACTGGTGCGGAAACCATAAATACGCGCGAGCGCAAAGGCGGTTAGCGCAATGGTGATCAAGTTGGTGAAATACAGCAGCAAGGCGCCCGAAAATGCAGTCCAATTGAACGTCGCCAAGCCAAAGCCGACCACAGCCAGCGGTGGCATCAATGCGGTCGCAATCGCAACGCCAACAATCGCCCCCGCTCGACCGCGGATCATCGCATAAGCGCCCGCCAGTCCTGAAAATAACGCAACCAATAGGTCAAAAAGGGTTGGTCTTGTGCGGGCCGCAATCTCGGGCGTTAAATCTTGAACTGGCGATAAGAAGACAATCAAAGCGCATAGGAATATCGCCATAACGCTCCCCCAAGCCAGCGAGCGAACGGAATGCTTAAGCCAATTGTAGTCGCCAATCGACAACGCAAAACCTAGGCCCATAATTGGCCCCATAAGCGGCGACAAAAGCATCGCGCCGATCACAACGGCGGTCGATGATTGCAGCAAGCCGATTACAGCGATCCCGGCGCTCATCGCGGTCATAAACAAATAATGTTCTGACAAAGCGCAATCATCGCGGCGTTTGTCGATCACCTCGTTGTGATCGACCGCTCCGATCACATCATCGCGCCACCATCCGCGAAATGTTGCGATCACGCGCTTGAAACCGAAACCGCTCATGGTCGCGGCGGCAATTGCCTCGCTTGCGCTGTCGACTTTGCCGAAAACGGCTGGTGTCTCACGCTTCTTCTGAGACTTCTTATCGTCCGGATCTGTCACTTTGTCCCCTCTTTCTCAGAATGTTAGGACCAATCTCAGCCAAACAAAAGCGTCAATGGAGCGATTGGCGCGCAAAATCATGGACGGGAGCGATGGAAACAGGCAATCTTGAAACATGTGTTTTAGAACACTAATACAGTAATGGAAATTCGAAAGCCGCATGCTCTTTCAACGGGCTGCACGACGATGAGGGAGCCGCCGAGCGTATGAGCACCGAAACCAAACTTGCCACCGCGACCAAAGACGCGACAGATTTCAAATTGACGCCGCCTGATCCGGTGCCTGTAGTTGAAACGGAGAATGCCGCTGGACTGGTCCCGGTTTCCGCCGACGAGAAATCGAAGTTGGATTTGAAGGTCGACAGTTTTGTAGCAGAGCTGGTCGCCGAAGACTCCAACTCGCCCGCTTTTGGCGAGAAGGTGGATCAGATCACGCGCATGGGTCAGGAACAGATCCGTGCGGCCGCTGCGCACTCGAACCGCTTCCTTGATCGCCCGGTGCGCGCGATGGATGCCGATAGCAGCGTTGGCGGCGATCTTGCTGAGCTGCGTCGCACAGTCGAGGACCTTGATCCGGGCCGCAAAGGCAAGCTGCTTGCCCCGCGAAAACTCTTCGGATTGATCCCGTTCGGCAATAAGTTGAAGAACTATTTTGACAGCTACACCTCGGCGCAAGGGCATATCCAAGCTATCTTGGCACGGCTCGATTCCGGAAAGAAAGAGCTCCATCTGGACAACGCCGCGATCGACACAGAGCGGCAAAAGCTCTGGGAGGCAATGGGTGAGCTTGAACAGATGATCCATATCGCCAAGGCACTGGATGGGAAGCTCGAAGCTAAGGCGCTTGAGCTCGATTCTTCAGATCCGGAGAAAGCCAAGGCGCTGCGTGAAAGCGCTTTGTTCTATGTTCGCCAGCGCACGCAAGACCTGCTTACCCAAATGGCGGTCAGCGTCCAAGGTTATCTCGCGCTTGATCTGGTCAAGAAAAACAATGTTGAGCTGGTCAAAGGCGTTGACCGCGCCTCCACGACAACGGTCGGCGCCTTGCGCACTGCTGTGACGGTTGCGCAGGCAATGACCAATCAGAAACTGGTTCTGCAACAGATCACGTCACTTAACCAAACTACCAGCGACATCATCGATTCCACGAGCACGCTACTGCGTGAGCAAACCGGACAAATCCATGAGCAAGCCGCCGCATCAACAATCCCGCTGGAAACTCTCCAACGAGCGTTCCAGAACATCTACGACACAATGGATGAGGTAGACGATTTCAAGGTCCGCGCGCTCGACAGCATGAAACAGACCGTAACGGTACTGTCTGATGAGGTGGAGAAGTCAAAAGGCTATATCGCACGGTCCGAAGGTCAGGCGCAGGCGCAATCCAAAGTCGCGTCGGACACCTCACTACTTGCTTTGGACAAGTAAGGAGTAGCTGCCGATGAACCTTAGCGACGAAACAGACCGGGCGCTTTCTGACGGTAAACGTCTCGTCGCTGACAACCGCGCGGGCGGGCGTCACCGAATGGCTCGTTCTCAAAACAGTATCGGATCGAGTTCTGCCGCGGTTAAGCGCAAGAACTGGATCGACCGCGCCAAATATTTCGCCGGCGCAGTTGTGGCCATATTGGCCACCGCGACCGTTGCGGGATTGGTACTGGAAAGTGGCATCGGCTTTACGGGCTTGATGATGGTCGCGCTTGGGGTGATGGCCGCAGCGTTTGTGTTCGCCAATTACCCCAAGGTCAAAACGCCCAAGCGCTCAGATCTTAAACAAGGCAATCCCAAACAGATGGTCACGCGCGTGGAACTATGGCTGGAAGCGCAAAAAGGTTTGCTGCCTGATGAAGCCGCCGCCCTTGTCGATCAGATGGGCAGTCAGCTGGACGCGCTGGAAACTCAACTTGAGAGCATGGACGAAACCCATCCTGCCATGTCGGAGGTTCAGGAGTTGGTTGGCGAATATATCCCAGAGACAATCGACAACTACCTTAAAGTGCCCGCCCATTTGCGGGGCGAGGAACACGCGGGCAACACTGCGGATGAGCGCCTGATTGCGAGCCTTACTAAGCTCTCTGGCGAGATCGACCGGGTGACGCGGCGTCTGGCGGAAGGTGCTTTGGATGATCTTGCGGTCAAGTCGCGCTATCTTGAATATCGTTACGGCGGTGATGAATTGCTGGAAGATTTGAGCAGCTCTCCTGATACCGGCGTTCCATTGCCTGACCTGTCTGTTTCTACCACCAAACAGCCGCGCTGAGCCGATATGCGCGTGACCCTTCCTCACACACTGGGCCGCGAGGAGGTGCGCCGCCGGATGCATGAACATGGACATGAGATTGCCGACCATTTCCCCGCTGGTATGGCAAGTGTTGAAACCAGCTGGCCGGATGAAGATCAGATGGATTTGACCGTTTTGGCAATGGGACAACGGATCGAAGGCCAGATCGAGATAGAAGATGAAGCGGTCACAATCGAAATGGACTTACCTCCTATGCTCAGTTTTCTAAGTGGAGTGATCGAAAGCGCTGTCAGCAAACAAGGCGGCAAATTGCTTGAGTAAGCGTGGTGTTCAATCTGGTTCGGTGAAGCTCTTTTAAAACCGGTTCCAAACTCGCTTTATTCCGCGCGGGTGAGCAGCGTTATCTCGGCATTGCTGAAGTCAAGCAAATCGAGCGAAGCGGTATAGAGGCATTCCCCTGCCCCAGCCCGTGAGTCCAAATCAGTCGCGCGAACCTCCCCTGCCAGTGGCAGGACCAAGGCGTCACCTGGATAAGCCGCGCGAACTGTCGCATCGGGTGCGCCTTCGATCCGGTCGAGCCGGAAATGCGCACCATCTATCAATGTCGAGCCACACTCTGCCACCGTGCCCATGTGTTCTGCTGCGTACTGTGCGCCTTGCGCCACGGCGATTGCGCGCTCCAAATGCAGTTCACGAGGTCGCCCGTAATCATACAACCGGAACGTCGTATCGCTGTTCTGTTGAACTTCGACCAATGACAGCCCCGGCCCGATTGCGTGGACTGTCCCGGCTGGCAAATAGAAGATGTCGCCCGCGCTAACGTTGTGCCACGTCAAAAGGCTCTCAATTGTCCCATCGCGCGCCGCCATTGCCATGTCTTCGTCGCTGATCGGCTGGTCAAATCCTATGGCCAGCTGCGCGCCTGGCTCTGCATCAAGAACCAGCCAGCACTCTTCTTTGCCATCCTCCCCATCGAACGCGTTGGTATTCGATGGGTGGACTTGGACAGATAGCTTTTCACTGGTGAAAAGATATTTGACCAGCAAATGATCATGTTCGGGCGGAGGTTCGAACCATATCTCGCCAATGCGTTGACCATGCGGAGCTGAGAATGGCGCGGGCAAAGCTGTGCGCCCCCAGACCTTCTCAACCATCTTGGTGCGCAGCTGTCGCACGGTATTCATTGGTTCGCTGCACCCGGCAATTTACCAACCTTTTGCGCGCCATCACGCGTCGTCACCAGCACTTCGCCATCGCAGACGATGATGCAAACATCCTCCAACCCGATCGCGGAAACGCGCAGGCCATCGCTCGACACAAGCACATTGCTGCAATCAACCAAGTCCGCGCTGCCGCTTGTGACATTGCCCGCCTTATCGACGGCACTGGGTGCGTCCGACATCGCGTCCTGTAGCGAGGCCCAGTTGCCGATATCCGACCAGCCCATGTCGGCGGGAACCATCGCAGCGCGTTTGGTGTTTTCCATCACCGCATAGTCAATCGAGTCCCCCTCAATCGCGGCAAAAGCATCGCTGTCGGGATGGAACCGGGTGCCATCTTTGCGGCCTTGTTCAACCGCACGCGCCACACAATCCGCCATTGCCGGGCGATGCTGCGCCAGTTCGGCGAGCAATGCGCCAGCACGAAAGGCAAAAATACCTCCATTCCAGCTGTATTCTCCGCTCGATAGATAGGCCTTAGCGCTCTCCAGATCGGGCTTTTCAACAAAGCGTGCAATTCGATAGCCGCCAGACAATTCTTTACCGCGATGCAGATAGCCATAGCCTGTTTCAGGATGTGTTGGGGCAATCCCAAAGCTGACCAGCCAATCCTCACGCGCAAGCTTAGCCGCAGCGATTGCGGCGGCCCGAAAAGCGGCTTCGTCGGCGATATGGTGGTCGCTGGGACAAACCAACATTACCGCATCATTGGGCAACAATGCAGCAGCCAATGCAATCGCGGGCGCAGTGTTGCGTCCCATCGGCTCCACGACCAGACGGTGCGCATTGCCAGTGCCGATCTGCGCTTCGATCAAATCCGTGTGCCGCGCGCCTGCGACAACTGTGGGAGGGGCAAAACGAACATCATCGGCGACCCGGCCAATCGCTTGTTCAAACAAGGTTGTTTCGCCGACCAACGGCAGAAATGGCTTGGGTTTGGCCTTACGGCTTACTGGCCACAGGCGCGTGCCGCTGCCGCCACATAGGATGACTGGGTGAATGGGATTCAGGGAAGCACTCATGATCGGTGTCCGTAGCAAAGCTGTGTCACCATATCGAGGGTTTTCCCGAATTGCCTAACGATCTTACAAATCTTTGCACGTCGCCTAAGTTGTTATTATCGCGCACGAAAATCGACGCGGTAGCCAAACCGAGCTTCGATTGGATCGCCAAATTGATCTTTGGCAGGATTGAAGCGAATTTTCTGAATCACCAATCCGCACACACCTCCCGCGGTCTGTGCATCAACGCTGCTGCTCGCAACCGAGCAATTCTTCGCACGTCCATCTGTTGTCACGGTGAAAACCACGGTGACTGACTTGCCAAAGCGCGTTGCGCGCCCACCCTCCGGAACTGGGAAATCGCTGGCGGTGTTGAGGTTGCCCGACAGGACGTTCGGCTTTGTGGCCGCGACACGGGGAGTATTGCCTTGTCCATTCCCTCCGTTACCGCTGCCAGACCCATCGCCCGAGCCTGCCGATCCCGGCCCTGTGCCTTGCTCTTGCGAGCCGGAACTGTTGTCATTGCCCTCTGCTGCCTTGGTCGGGCGCGGGCTGGGATTGGGAATTTCGATCTTTGGCTTGGGGGCTTCAACTGGCTTGGCTTCTGCCCGCTTGCCCGGATCGCCTTGTGCCCCTTCGTCAGGCTCTGGCTCTACTTCAGGGAGAGGAGGTTCTTCGGGCGGCGTTGTTACTGTGACCATAAAGACCTTGCCGACTTCCTGCGTGACCGAGCGGGTCAGATCAGGCGCAAGGGCTAGCGCCAAAACGTAGAATGCCGCAACGTGAAACACCAATATCGCAGCCAAAAGCGGCCAGCTCAGGCGCTTTCTCCGTTTCGAAAAGGCTGCGGATTTCCTCACGTATCTCCCTCAAGGCCAAAGTGATTGATCCAATCTGGATCAAGTTACCGGTGCACTCAGCCTTCCCTTACGTTCTAGCTCTATAATCAGTGCTTAGAGAAAATGCGATGGAACCCAACTCATTGCACATGAACATTACGCATAAACCCCATTTTCCCGGTCTCATTGAGCTTGGCCGCGTCGATTTTCAAAGTCTTGCGGTCGGTCTGGCATGCGCGCTCGCAACTGGCGTGTTCGCGTATCTTACACTGGTGTGGTCGCAATTTTATGGCGGATTAACGACGGTTTGGCTTGCAGCTTCATGCGCGGTCGCTGTGCTGTTGAAAGTGCAGCTTAGGAACGAGGGTGTTGCGATTGCCGGGCTCTTCTCAGGTGTGCTTGTTGCAGGCCTTGTGGTTGGACTGACAGCATACCAATCTGTGATTTTCGCCGCCGCGAACGCGCTTGAAGTGCTGTGTGTCCTGATCCTCGTTCGGCGATCAACCGGCGCATTGCCAGGCAGAACCACGTTGACCGAATTTGGGCCCGTTGCGTGGCTAAGTACGATAGCCGGGCCCGCGATTTCGGCCAGCGTCGCGTCTTATGCGATGATTGACGCAGACGGCATCATGCTTGATTTGGCGACGAACTGGTTTTTTGCCCACGCTCTCAGCCTGCTGTTGATCGTCCCAACTGTGCTTGTCATCGCCGGTTTTTGGCGTGATCGCGCAGACCAGTCTTGGCGGTCTTTGGCTGAAGCCGCCTTAGTCATTGGTGTTGGTCTCGCCTGTGCCGCCCTCGTTTTCATGCAATCATTCGGCCCTTTGCTTATCATCGTCCCGCCCTTTGCCCTGCTATGCGCGTTTCGTGCAGGCAGCATCGGGGCGGCTGTGTTCGTAGGCTTGCTTGCTGTCATCGCAATTGTGCTGACATCGCAAGGGCTCGGGCCGATCTACGCAGCCAGTTCTTCCAACGGAGTACGTTTGCAACTGCTGCAGGCCTTCATCGCGGTTAATTTCTTGACCGGATTGCCTGTTGCCGTCGCTTTGGCCGGTCGCGTTCGCATCATGGAAAACCTCTCGCGCGGAAAGCAAGAAATTGATCTGCTTGCTGAGAACATCAATGACGCAATCTTGCGCTATGATCTTGCTGGCGTGTGCACCTATGCGTCGAACTCTGTGCTCGAGGTTCTGGGCGAAGACCCACAGAGTTTCGTGGGCAGGAGCCTGTCGGAACGGGTTCACAGCGACGCGCGCGAACGCATCCTAACAGCGCAAGAACGCATGCTAAGCGGGGACAGCGACAAGGAGCGTTTCACCTACCGTCGTCTGCTCGATCATGCCGATGGCAGCCCGGCCTTCGTCGAAGCCGAATGCGCGCTCGCCATAAACCCTTTGAGCGGTGAGAGCGAAGGGATCGTCGTATCTACACGCGACGTTACCGAGCGGGTAGAACTGGAGCTGCTCCTGACGCGGGCCCGACGCCACGCTGAAAATGCGGCTTGGGCAAAGTCGGAATTTCTCGCCAATATGAGCCACGAAATTCGAACGCCAATGAACGGTGTTTTGGGTTTCGCTGAGTTGATGCTGCAAAGCGATCTTGATGATGAACAACGACGCCATGCTCAGATGATCGTGGAGTCGGGGCGTTCAATGATGTTGCTCCTAAACGATATCCTTGACCTTTCGAAGATCGAAGCCGGGCAGATCGCTATTGATCCCGGTCCATGCGACCTGTCTCAAACGATTGAAGATTGTGTCGTGCTGCATCGCGCAGATGCGAAGAGAAAGGGCATTGCGCTGGAATTCGAGTTCGAATGGAGCGGTGACAAAGCGGACGCGTCACCCCCATTTGTGCAAACCGATGGATTGCGAGTGAGGCAGATCGTGCTCAATCTGATCGGAAACGCAGTCAAATTCACAGAAGCTGGACACGTGCACGTCTATTGTGACGCATCGCCACATGAATGCAGTGTTCGGGTGTCCGATACTGGCATCGGGATCAGCTCCCAAAGACTGGACAAGATATTCTGGCCATTCACGCAGGGCGAAAGCGATACGTTGCGGCGTTTTGGCGGTACGGGGTTAGGTCTGACGATAAGCCGGCGCCTAGCTGAACTGCTTGGTGGATCGATTACGGTCGAGAGCGAGGAGGGAGTTGGCTCGTGCTTCGTCCTCAAACTGCCTACGGAGCCCGTTGAGGAATTGCCATCTGCCCCGGTGGTCGGTTCGGAGCCTGAAGCCAACGATAGCCTAGCTGACTTGCTGCCGCAGGCTTCGCGGATCCTGCTGGTCGAAGACCATGACGTGAACCGGTTTTTGATGATCGAAATGCTGGAGCGATGTGGCCAATTTGTTGAAATTGCGCATGACGGTCACGAGGCCATCACGATGGTGATCGACGGCATCATGCGGGGCAATCCGTTTGAGCTTGTCCTGATGGATATTCAAATGCCTGGCTGTGACGGATACGAAGCGACCCGCGCTATTCGCAGTGAAGGAATTGATGCTACGCAGCTTCCGATTGTGGCACTGACCGCCAATGCCTTTCCCGATGATATCGGTGCCGCGCGCAATGCGGGAATGCAAGCTCACTTGGCGAAGCCGGTTGTGTTCGCCGATCTGGCCAAAGCGCTTCAACGCTGGCTTCCCACCCGGATTGTCGACGAAGATCACCATGACCAGACGGTTACGAGCATAGAAGACTACGTGGCTAGTGCGCCAAGCGAGGCAGATCAGCAAGTGATTGACGGGAAAGCGGTATCCGACATTGCCATGCTGAACCTCTCGCCAGAACTGATGCGTCGCTGGCAAGAACGGCGGTCTGAAGCGATAGAGGCTGTGAGGGATCTGATCAAAACAGGCGCATTGGACGATGGGCTTTGTCAGCCACAAGCGCTCGAAAATGTGACACAACTGATCCACAAGCTGGCCGGCAGTGCCGCGATGTGCGGTGAACCTGAACTGGGAGAGCACTCAGCAGTCTTTGAACGCGCACTTACGATGGAAAGCGAGGGCAAAGTGCTTTTAGCGCTCGCAGTTGAATTGCTGGCAATTGCCGAGAACAAAGGCGAAGGCCAAGTGATCAAAGGTAGCGCGAGCCAATAGCATGTCGATACGCAAACGGCGGAACCCGTTAAGGCCCCGCCGCTTGTTTTCGGTTAGCTGGGTTGCGACGAATTAGAATTCGTAGCGCGCACCGATTTGGATCCGCCAGATGCTGCTATTGACCGAGGTGAAGGCTTCGCCCTCGAATGCACGGAAACCGTCGAGCACATAGCGACCTTCGTTGTCGAACTCACCCGTCAACAGAGCAACACGACCATCGAAATCGCCGAGCGACTCACGGACGTTCCAGCCGCTATCGATCATGTTGAGGAAGTTGTTGAAGTCGGCAAATACTTCGATCCGGTCTTGGACCACACCAGTCAGACTGCCGATAAAGGGCAGTTCTTGGCTGATGCGGAAGTCTACATCGAAGAACCAAGGGTTGCGACAAGTGTTCCGTTCAATCGTCTGGCCTGGAGTGAACTCACAGTTGAGTTCGCTCACAATACCTTCCCCGGTGTTGATCGCATCGAGGAATTGCTGAACCGCCACAAAATCGCTGTTTGGCGAAAGGTTCGGGTCATCGATCCCGGTTGGGATGTAGGCCAAGATGTTCTCTTCAGCAGAGCCAGAATCGCGGAAGTCAGGGAAGCCATCATCAAAGGTCAAGCTGTATGGCCGACCTTCAGATGCACGGAAGAAAACACCCAGACCGGTGTCAAAACCATCGAAGAACTCCTCGCGGAAGAACATCGAAAGCGTGAAGTTGTGACGCGTTTCGAATCCTGACTGAGAAACAGCAGGGTTTTGTGGATCAAACACTGCGGTGCCATCAAAGGTCGATCCTGCCGTGGCAGAGCGCGAGTTGATAGTTTGTTCGCTATCACTGAACGCATAACCGAAGTTGATGTTCACACTGCCGTTTTGAGTGAAGACACCTTCGCTGAAACGTTTAGTGAGAATGAGTGACGCGTTGTGGCTGTCGAAACTTGGGCCGTTGGTGAGCTGCAAGAACTCATCAAGCCCGGTGTTGAAGCAGACATCGGTAACACCCGTAAACGTACCAAGGCCACTATCAAACGTCGCGTTACAACCATCCACCAACGGATCGATTGCTGCAATAATCGGGCGACCATCAACTGTGAAGCCGTCCAGCGCCTGACGCGTGTCCGTGACCTGTAGAAGGTCGCGAATAGCCAGTGTGTCGTTGAAGCGTGTGTAGATGTAATCGAAGTTCAAACGCCAGTTCGAGAAGAACCCGTTCTCTGTCCCAAATTCGGTTGCAAAACCGACATTGGCACGAAGAGCTGTCGGAATGTCAAAGTCCGGATCAATGTTCTGAACTTCGCCACCGCCTACTGCAGCACCCGCTGCGCCAGCATCGATTGCGCATTGTGGGAAACCGGTGAAAGCGCCGTTTGTGAGAACGGAAATTTGACCAGTTGCCGGATCAGTTGTCAGCTGAGTAGCATCGCAATCACCGGTATTGCCGTTGACCGATGCGAAACCATCGTTCGAGAATGCGTTCGAGAAGAACACAACCGGGTCA
Source organism: Erythrobacter sp. (assembly GCA_039985875.1). Lineage (GTDB taxonomy): Bacteria > Pseudomonadota > Alphaproteobacteria > Sphingomonadales > Sphingomonadaceae > Erythrobacter. Next base: position 167,990 of record JBDWRU010000003.1, read on the forward strand.
CCGCCAGCAAAAATGCCGACACCGCCCGTTATGCGGCTGTTCGAGAAGAAGCCGTCATTTTCGAACTCGTAAGTCGCCGAAAGACGCGGAAGAACAACCGGGTCAATTGCGCCAAACGATACTCTGTTGGTGAAACCTAGACGGTCTGCAAAGCCAGGGTTCGCGCGTGGTGCGTCACCTTCGTAGAGCTGAACGCGGACACCAGCTGTGATGCTCAACTGATCAGTCGCCTGCCATTCATCCTGAGCAAAGACCGAATAGACGCGACGGCTAAACTGAGCTGCTGCGTTGTTGATATCACCATCGATGCCGGTACGGATTGTACCACCACCTGCACCGTTTTCGATGATATCATCTGGCCCGTCAAAGTCACCGCCGGTGCCGGGCGCAAGCAAACCTGCTTCGAAATCCGCCAGACCGTTGAAGAACAAGGTGCCCGTCGCGTTGATTGCGAACAGGTTGAACACTTCAAGATCGTTGATCTCAGCGCCGAATTTCAGGAAGTGACCGTCGCTCGCGTCGTAATTGAGGACGAATCGCGCTTGATCGATCTTCGTGTCGAGCTGGTTGGCAGAGCGGAAGATGCCGGGCCCAGTTGCCAGGCCGCCATTATCGCCGCCAGGGATCAAGCCGTTGGTTGCATTATCAAAACCAACAACAAGCCGAACTGTCGGATCTTCGGACTGTGCCTCGTTGAAGCCCAGAGGGCCTTGCACGTCCCCAACTTCAGCGCGGCTGACGCGCAGCTCGGTCGAAACCTTGTCGCTCCACTCGGAATACAAACGGACCGAATAGTAATCCGAGATTGTGCCTTCGTCTTCGAAGGAGTTGATGCCGGTGAAGGTGTTCCCTCCACCGTCAAACTCGACATTGGTTTCTTCGAGACGCTGATAGGTGGCTTCGAGACGGTGGTCCTGATTGATATTCCAATCGAGACGACCGAAGTAGCGCACATTGCCTTCTGGCAAGGTCCCCGGCAGGCCGCCAATTTCCTGACCATAAACTTCGTTTGCGATGCGCGCGAACTCGTTGAACTGTCCAATGGTTACGAAGTCGACTTCGTTGGCCGCTCCCGATCCGAACGGACCATCGTTAAAACCGTCGGCGATCGTTACTTCTTCATAACCAAACGAGAAGAACAAGGTGTCCGGGATGATTGGACCTGAGAGCGTTGCACCCCAGCGTTCTTCGCGACCTGCATTGATCTCTTGGACTTCGCCATCAGCGAAAGTCAAAGTGTCAGCCTGAAAGCCTTCATCGAAATAGGTGTAGAACGCCGAACCGCTAAACTTGTTGCTACCCGCTTTGGTAACAACGTTGACGAGACAACCGGTAAAGTCCGAATACTCAACGTCAAACGGAGCGAATTCAACCGATGTTTGTTCAACCACGTCGAACGGAAGCGGGAGCGAGTTACGCGCTGCAAACGGAGTGCCGTTCAGACCAAACACATCCGATTGAATGATGCCGTCAACGGTGAACGTGTTCGCACGGTCATTGCCACCCAGACACGAAATACGATCAACGTCATTACTCTGCTCCAAGCTTACGCGTGGATCAATTCGGATAATATCACGGACGTCGCGGGTGATTGATGGGAAGTTCTCAAGCGTCTCAGAATCAAACGCGGTGCCCGGCCCAACCGCAACCTGCGTAGCGCGAGCACGTGCCCCGGTCACGATGATGACATTGTCGCTAGCACCAGCAGCGGTCGTGGACAGCGAGAAGGTGAAGGCGCTGTTGCCAGAGATATTAGTGAAGACGTCTTCGACCGTCTGACCTTCATAACCTGCCGCTGCTGCGGTCACGATGTATGGACCACCGGGCTGAAGCGACTGGATACGGAAGTTACCATCTGACCCCGTGGTCGTGGTGCGTTCCGAACCGGTCCGAGTGTCCCTGACAGTGACAGTTGCGCCATTAAGCGCTTCGCCGCTTTCGTCGGTAATTCGCCCTTCGACGCCAGACGTAATTTGCTGAGCGGCGGCAGGTGTTGCGATGGTGGCTGCAGCAGAGAGACTGACGACGCTGGCTGCCAGGAGGTATTTGAGTTTCATATTTTAAAGGCCCCTGATCACAATTAGGAAGGTGTGAGCCCCACCCCAATAGAAGCGTTGCGGGTCCGAAAAGAGACCGTTTTGTGACATTTCCATGAATCTTGTGGAGGAACGCGCCAACGAAACGGCGTCTTGCATTATTGTGCAGGTGCTAACACACGCAATTCCGGGGGTTCCAGCGCCTGTGTTGCAAGAGCGCAACGAGAACTCATAATTTTTGGTTGATTGGACAAATCGAGGCTTGGTTAAGCCAGATTGATCTCCCGCAGCCGCTGCATCAGGAAATCATGCGCGCTGATCGGTGAAAAATCGCCCGAGTCGCGTGCAGTTTGGCCACCCGATCCGAACGGCTCGATCATGTAATCTGGCCGAAAATGGAGGAAGAACGGCATTGAATAGCGCGAACGCAAAGCCGCCTCACCGCGCGGGTTCACCACGCGGTGTGTTGTGGATCGCAAACGCCCCGCCGTCAGCCGTTCGAGCATGTCACCGACATTGATAACCAGCGCACCCTCGGGCACGTCAATCGCGCGCCATTCACCTGCTTTGGTCAACAATTCCAACCCGGCTTCTTCTGCTCCGATTAACAAGGTGATCGTGTTGATATCACCATGTGCGGCTGCGCGAATGGCACCCTCGGGCGCTTCTGGGCCAAGTGGCGGGTAGTGCAGCAAACGCATCACCGAATTGCCATCCTCAACCGTAGCATTGAAGTAATCGACCTCTTTGCCCAAATTCAGGGCAATCGCAGACAAAGCGCGCGAACCAGCCTCTTCAAACGCGGCGTAAAGCGCCTCGAAAGTTTCACGAAAGCCATCAACCTCATCGGGCCAGATGTTCGGCGCCATAAATTCCGCTAAGGTATGACCAGCGGGTAGATCGCGCCCGACATGCCAGAACTCTTTCAAATCGAATATCTGGGCATCCTTGGCTTTCTCTGTGCCGAACGGGGTATAACCGCGCGCACCGCCGCCGCCTTCGATTGCATATTCGCGCTTTACCGCATCGGGCAGCGCAAAGAACGCTTGCGAGGCGGCCTCGGCGCGAGCGATCAAGTTCTGCGGGATGCCATGATCGCGCACCACGGCAAAGCCATATTCGGCGAAACTGCGGCCCAATTCATCCGCAATTTCATCCAGTGGCTGTTCCAACGAAACAGAAGCGATATCGGCAAGAGCTTGTGTCATGCCACTATACTAAGCGCGTGCGTGCGCCGCGACAATGTTCAAAACGGCAGGAACACGCTTGCGAGCGCTGCGCTCATCAAATTGGCAAGGCTGCCCGCTGCCAAAGCCTTAAGGCCCAACCGTGCAATCACTGGCCGTTGATTGGGGGCCAACCCGCCCGTCACTGCCATTTGAATTGCAATCGAGGAGAAATTGGCAAACCCGCACAGTGCGAAGGTCAAGATCGAACGGGTTCGAGCAGTTAACCCTTCGACCGCACCAAGTTCAATGAACGCGACGAATTCGTTGAGCACGATTTTGGTCCCAAACAAACCGCCCGCAATTTGCGCCTGTTCCCAATCCGAAATGCCGATAAGAAACATGACCGGCGCGAAGACATTGCCAAGCAATTGCTGAAAACTGATATTGTTCAGCCATTCCACATTGGCTTCGCTGAATGGCATGCCAATCGAAGCTGCACTCCAAACGATGCCCGAGCCAACACCGCCGAGCAGACCGTTCGCCAGTGCGACAAGCGCCACAAACACCATCACCATCGCGCCCACTGCCACTGCCAGCTTCACGCCTGTCGTCGTCCCTTGCGCCGCAGCCTCGATAATATTGGCGGGTTTCTCGCCCTCCTCAAACGTCTCTGCAACCGTGATATCCGCGAGCTGCTTGTCATGCTCTGCGGCTTCTTCGGGATCGTCGGGCATGATGATTTTGGCCATCAAGATACCGCCGGGCGCAGACATAAATGCCGCCGCGAGCAAATATGGCACCGCATCGCTACCCAGAAAGGCTGCATAAGCGGCAAGGATCGTCCCGGCGACACCGGCCATCCCAACGCACATCAATGTAAACAGCCGACTTGGCGGAAGCGCGGCCAGATAGGGGCGCACCACTAGCGGGCTTTCAGATTGGCCGACAAAGATATTGGCCGCCGCACCCAATGCCTCAACTTTGCTGATCCCCGTCAACCAACCAATCGCTCCGCCCAGCCAGCGCACAAGCCGCTGCATAATGCCGAGATAATAGAGGATCGAGACCAAGGCTGCGAAGAAGACGATCACAGGCAATGCGGCGATAAGGAACGTGTTGGCAAATGGGTTGGCATCCATCGGGCCGAACAATGTCTCAATCCCTGCGACCGAATAATCGAGCAAGGCGATCACGCCATCGGAAAGGAACTTTATCGCGCTAACGCCGAAGTCGGTCCGCAAGACCAACAAAGCCATGACGGCTTGCAAAGCGAAGGCTGCGCCGACAACGCGCAGATTTATCTGACGCTTTCCCGATGAGAGCAAGAACGCGATGGCAAGGATCGCGACGATCCCGGCTAGGCTGTATAAATAGGATGAGATGGCTGTGTCCTCGCCGCTCGCTGGTCGGCGCCCCCGAAAATTGATCCCTTACCATTGAAGCGTGGCACTTTGTCGCGTCATGCGCAAGCGGAGCCGCGCCAAGCCCGATCAATTCAAAGCACTGGCTTTTCTTTTGGACGCGCTGGCCTTACGCCTTGCACCATGAGTGACACCGACAACACCGCGAACCAAGCCGCATCACAGCCCAGCGTTGCAGGCATCTCCATGCCTTTGGGGCTGTTTGTCTTCACATTGCTGTATGGCGGGATGACAATTCTGGCGGGCGTGGTCGCATTCAAACAGGTGCAATTATGGCCGAGTAATCTGGCGGTTGAGGCCGGGATTTTTGCGTTCCTGCTGCTGGTGGTGATCTCCAGCACAATCGCGCAGCTCTATGGCAAAGCGATGGCGCAAAAGCTGGTCTGGTGGGGCTTCCTGCCGCTGGCGATGTCGGCATCGATAATATGGCTGGTCCTCTCCCTGCCTGCTTCGCCAGAAATGCTTGAATTTCGCGCGAGTGAGCTGGCGGCGTTTGAAACCGTTTTGGGCCAAACGCCCCGGATTATGCTGGCGGGTCCGTTTGCCTATATAACCTCGTTACTGCTCAATATCTGGATTTTTGACCGGCTGCGCGGAAGCGGAGAGGCCACCACAACCGGGCTGATGATCCGCGGCGCGATTGCCTCAGCGCTTAGCCAAGCGGTGGATTCGGTGATCTTCGTAACGCTCGCCTTTTATGGCGAGTTTGACATCACCAACCTCTTAATCGGCCAAGTCATCGCGAAGGTTGTGCTGAGCTTGATCCTCGTGCCGTTCTTGATCACATTTGGTGTGAAAGCTGCACAGGCGCTTGATGCGCGCTCAGCCAAATAGGGCGAGGTATTGTTGCTGCTGAGGGCGCGGCATTTGCACAGGCTTGAAGGCTCATGTCGGTGCTGTCAAAGCAAATGTACCTCCCGCCATTTGCCCCCTTTTAGATTACTTACATGAGGGCCAGAATGGCAGTTTTCTGGCGTTTTCGTGAGTTCGACATTGGCCATAAACCACCTATTTCGTCGCCAGTGCATTTGCTTTGACAGCACCCTCTCGGACTCAAGCGGCTTGGTTGATCACTTTCTCCGCTCATTCTTGCGCTCCCAATCCTTGTAAGCCATCGTTACAAACTCGTCTTCGAATTCAGAGATACAGTCCAACATGAAAACCGGGCGAGCGCGCCTAGGCAGCCCCCAGGTCCTGAATGTAATTATTGGCTCGATCTTGAGCTCGCTTTGATCAATTTTGCCGTCTTCGCCCTCAATATCGGTGAGAGCCGTCAAGGTAGTCAGGCCACGTGCCAATTTTCCATATTCACACCCCTTGGTATTAGCCTTGCTTGGATTTTCTTCATGTAAACGCCGATCACAGGCGTAACTTCGCTGCGTGATCACAGCAAAATCACCACCTCTAATAACTTGAACTTTGCCTTCGCCATCCCCTTCTAAAAGGTGTGGTGCGGCCAACTCAATATATCTCTGCCAAAGTTCGTCAGAATGAACTTGATAGGAGAAGTCCTCGAAGCACTTGTCCGCCAGCGAGCTATCGGGCAGCCAGCAGCCTTGGAGGAAGATCGCCCCGAAAGGCAGGAATAGAGCTCGCCGCCCAAGCCGTCGCCGCGAATCCGCGCGACCCTTCCCGTTTGGGTTGAACCTCAAGGATGCTCTCCGTGCCTTAGGTGACTTCAACTGCTTTGATGCCTAAAATATCTGTTCTCGACTTCTATCAATCTCAATTGCGCGGTAAGATATTGAATGTATTGCTGTTGCGTGAAAGTAAAGCCTTGACGTAAACTGTGATCCAAGACCGCGTCCCTCTTCGCCACTGCCGACCTGCAAGATTGACTTTCGTAGTCGGAGGAAAGCGAATATCTGCCTCTGCATTTTGTCACTGCCTCCACAAATTCTTGCAGATCATCATCTAGGCCATCTGGCTGTTGGCGCAGATGATTGAAATCTTGATACTTCGGATAAAGTGCCGCCCCGACGAATAGTCCAAATACAAGAAAAAATACTGATGCTGTCCATGGACCAAAACGAAAGTGCTTGGATAATCCGCTCATCACCGCTCCCTCCCAGCTTCACTCATCGCCTGACTGATGGGTGACAATAGGTACTGAATAATTCGCCGCTGACCCGTCTTGATTTCGGCCTGAACACTCATCTCACAAGCAATACTGCCACACAATTGTGACCGCTCCTAGGCAGCATGAATGCAAGGGAATGTGCGCACGCGACTGCGCGTCGGCTAGTAGGCCGCCGTCGAAGAGAAAAAGAGAAGAAATGGTGCGGTCGAGAAGACTCGAACTTCCACGGGCGTTAGCCCACAACGACCTCAACGTTGCGCGTCTACCAGTTCCGCCACGACCGCACTCGTAAAACCGGGGTAAGCCAGAGCTATTCCCCGTGGTAGGCGCGGGCCATTAGCAAGGAGCCAATCGCAGAGCAAGGGCTTTGCGCGGCGCAAAACCGGGCAAGCCAGTTAATTGGGCGACCAGCCGATCTCTGCGGCCTTCGCCGTTGCCGGAATATCCGAAATAGCCTGAGCGACATTCAGGCTTTCGCCCGGAGCAAGTTTGTTCTTTGACGGAACAACAACCCAATCGCCCACTCGCTTGTCGCGCTCATCGCGGAAAACAACGAGCAGATCAGGAATTGTCGTCGCTTCGCTGCCCGCATTCGTGATCGACCCGCTCACTCGGAAAATTTCCTCGCCTGTATCAAGAGTCTCGGTGCGCTGTTGAGCAGCAGGAAAATCAAGTTCCAACTCGTCTTGCCCAACCCCAAAGGTGGGCTGTTGGATCGGCAGCCAGCTTGGCAAGCCATAATAATTGACCGCGACGACCGTGCCGATTGCAAGGAATGCGAAGATCCCCGCCGCCAAGGTCCACATTTTGAGCGGATTGCGACGCGAGGTGAAAGGCGGCTTATAATCGAATTGCGACGCTTCGTTGTCGTCATAATCGCTTTCATAGTCGCCTTGATGATTGTCCAACGGTTCATCATCGTAAAGCGCGTCGGCTTCCGCACCGAAATCGTCGGTCAATGCATCATCATAGCCTTTCGACACTTCATCTGCGAGCGGATCATCGCCCAGAGCTGGGATGTCTTCTTCTACGGGCGCTTCCGGAGAAACGTCCGGCGATTTGTCGCTCTTGCCTAGCTTGGCGGCTTTGGCTTCCACTGCTGCTTTGGCGGCCAGACCGCGTTGCAGCGCGCGCGAAGCGATTCCCGTGGTTGGCGGCGATACTGGCGCATCGCTCGATTTCCAGTGATTGACGGACGGGCCATCTGGCGCAGATTGTTCAGCTGTCGGCGTTGCCGGCTTAGGCGCTGGCGGTGGAGGTGCCGCCGGTGGAGGAGCCGGCGGTGGTGCTGGTTCTGTAGCGGTGTCGGCTGCAGGCGCTTCTTCCGGAGTGTCAGCTGTAAACGGCGACTCGACTATCTCTGTAAGATCAAGCGCTTTGGGTTCTTCAAGCCAACTGTGCTTGCATTTGGCGCATCGCACTGTGCGCCCCTCATCCCCAATCGCGGTGTCAGGAACGGCATAACGGGTATCACAGGCTGGACATGCAATGATCATGATCCCAGAATCCTTACTCTTAGCCCCCTTCTGCACAAGTGCGTGGACAGCGAAGGGCCCAAAATCGATGCTTTTTTCCACATTGATGCGCTTGGATGTCCAAACTTGCGATCTGGGTCTTTTCCCGAAGTCTGCCGTGCGATAGGCCCGAACCATGAATGAGGGTGCCAGCGAAATCGTCAAATTCGACAATGTCGGGCTGCGCTATGGCACCGATCCTGAGGTGCTAAGCGATCTCAGTTTCACGCTCTTCCCGGGTAGCTTCTATTTTCTAACCGGGGCAAGCGGGGCCGGGAAAACCAGCCTGCTCAAACTGTTGTATCTGGCACAGCGCCCTTCGCGCGGCGCGATACAGATGTTCGGCAAAGACATAATCACGATGCCGCGCGCGCGCCTGCCCGATTTCCGCAGGCGGCTTGGTGTGGTTTTCCAGGACTTCCGTTTGGTTCAACACCTCTCTGCATTCGACAATGTGGCGCTGCCGCTGCGACTGGCTGGCGCCAAAGAAGCCGACGTGGTTAAGCCAGTATCCGATATGCTCGAATGGGTCGGACTATCCCACCGAGCGCAGGCACGGCCAGCGACCATGTCAGGTGGTGAGCAGCAACGTGTGGCCATCGCCAGAGCGGTCATCGATCGCCCGAAGATGCTGATCGCTGATGAGCCGACAGGCAATGTTGACCCTGAAATGGCGCTTAAGCTGCTGCGTTTGTTCGAGGCACTTAACAAGCGGGTTGGCACGACCGTGGTGGTCGCCACGCACGATGTGCACTTACTCAAGAAAGTTCCGGAATCGCTCATTATGCGGCTTAACAAAGGCCAGCTTTCCGATCCTACTGGTGCTTTGCGCTATCCGCCAAGGCCAAGCGGTGGTAAACCCACTCCTACGACGACTAAGGCCAAAGCTAAGGTGTCATCAAAAGCGTCTGCTAAACCAAGAAAAAACACAGTTAAGGGCCCAAAAGGATGAGCAAGTCGGCTCAAAAATTGCGCCCACCAAAGCCGCCTTCGTCAAGCGAAGCAAAACCGTTGCGCGGTGCCATCGCAACAAAACTCTTGCCACAAACCCGGTTTGGCGGACCAATCCCGTGGGTCATCGCCATTCTTATCGCACTTGTGGTTGTTGCAGCTGCAGGCGGTTTGGCGTTACGTAATCTAGCGGAGAATGCCCGCGCAGACTTGTCCGGCGCGCTGACTGTGCAAATCGTTGACGCCAACCCAGAAACCCGCACAGCGCAAACCCAAGCCGCGGTTAGAGTGCTTTCGAACACACCAATGGTTACGTCCGTGCGAGCGGTTTCGGAAGAGGAACTGACCGCGATGCTCGAGCCTTGGCTTGGCGCGGGAGCGAGCAGTGGCGATGTTCCGATCCCCGCGCTGATTGATGTCGAACTTGATCGCCAAGCCACTGCGCAAGAAATCACACGGCTTCAAAGCAATCTGGAACAAACAGCTCCCAATGCGCGCGTAGATGCGCAATCGGAATGGTTGCGACCGGTCTACAACGCGCTCGCTGCACTACAATATCTGGCACTGGTACTAATCGCTTTGGTTGCGTTCGCGACATCAGCGGCGGTCTGGCTTGCCGCTCGCAATTCGCTTGCCAGCCAACAAGAAACGGTCGAAATCATGCATTTGCTGGGTGGCACTGATGCACAAGTCACCGGGATTTTTCAGCGCTCGATGCTGCGCGATGCGGCGTTTGGCGGTTTGGTTGGACTGGCGCTCGGCGCGCTCGCGGTGTGGTTCCTCGGTCAGCAATTCACTGCATTGGAAAGCGGAATGGTCGCTGGCGGTGGGTTGCGCTGGATCGACTGGCTTATCCTTGCCGCAGTCCCCATTTTTGGCATAGTCCTAGCTTTGATCACGGGGCGCATCACCATCGCCATCGCGCTCAAATCTATGTTATGAGATAATTGATGCTGGTTCGATGGTCCCTTTCGACGGTGTTTTTGGTGTGGGCGCTCGGCTTCCTATGGTTTGCCGTGGCGCTGCCTGACCGCGCTGAGCAAGAGAAAACCGACGCTGTTATTGTGCCAACAGGCGGCGCTGGCCGGATTGCACAAGGGCTCGAATCGCTCGACAAAGGCTTTGCCGAGCAGATGTTGGTGAGCGGTGTTGATCGCGATGTGACCCCGGAAGAATTCGCCGCAGAATTCGAAGTGGGACCCGTGCAGATGGAATGCTGTGTCACGCTTGGCTTTGCTGCGGTAGATACACGTTCGAACGCGTCGGAAACCGCCGATTGGGTTGAGCGCAACGAGGTCAAATCGCTTCGGCTGGTGACCACCGATTGGCATATGCGCCGCGCCGCAGCTGAGCTCAACCGCACGCTCCCGGAAGATGTGAAAGTGGTCCGTGACGCAGTCCCATCCGAACCAAGTCTCGCAACCTTGTTCCTTGAGTACAACAAGCTGCTGGCGAGCTGGGCGGCAGGCTTGATCGGGTATTAGTCGATCATGGCGATCTTACGCAGCTTTCTCTTCTACCCGCTGTTTTACAGCATCTCTGCGCTAATCACGCTGCTGTCGTTATTGGCACTGCCGTTTGGCGCCAAAGCCTTGCGCCGCGTCGTTGGATGGTGGGGATTTTGGCACCGCGGGAGCATGCGATATCTGCTGGGCATTCGCGTCGAGGTTGATGGCGAAATTCCCAATGGCCCCGTTCTGGTCGCGATCAAGCATGAGAGTTTCTTTGAGGCAATCGACATGCCGCATCTGTTCGAATTTCCTTCGGTTTTTGCCAAACAAGAGCTGTTTCAAATTCCGGGTTGGGGGTTGTCGGCAAGAACCTATGGCTTGATCCCGGTCGCGCGCGACAAAGGCGCACAGGCGTTGCGAGCAATGATTGCCGAAGCCAAAGAGCGTAACGCGGAGGGTCGGCCTTTGGTAATTTTCCCGGAGGGCACACGCGCTGAGCATGGCGAAGCACCACCACTGAGGTCGGGATTTGCAGGTCTGTACAAGCTGCTTGGACTGCCCGTGGTTCCGGTCGCAGTGAATAGCGGCCCGCTTTATCAGGGCTTTCCCAAGCGCTCGGGCACCATAACCTATAAGGTGGGTGAGATGATTCCGGCTGGACTCCCGCGGAAGGAAGCCGAGGCCCGCGTCCATGCTGCGATCAATGCTCTCAATAGTGAGAAAGTCGTAGAACCAAATTCAACGCCAGCGCGTGCCTAATCATGGTCCTCGCGACCAAAGTCGGGACGCTCATCATCCTGACCTTGCTCAATAACCTGCCGCCGAATCGCTTGCGTTCGGCTAAAGAGGTTGTGCAAAGTCTCACCATCCCCTGATCGGATCGCGCGCTGCAAAGCCGTTAAATCCTCGGTGAAACGGCCCAGCATTTCCAGCACCGCCTCTTTGTTGGTCAAGAAAACGTCGCGCCACATAACCGGGTCGGATGCCGCGATACGGGTGAAATCCCGAAAGCCACCGGCGGAATATTTGATAACTTCCGATCGGGTGACGTCTTCAAGATCGCTGGCAGTGCCTACAATAGTGTATGCGATGAGGTGCGGAATATGGCTGGTCACTGCTAGCACGAGGTCGTGATGCTCCGCGTCCATCACTTCGATCCGCGCGCCGAGCTTTGCCCACAGCGAACTCAGCGCATCGAGCGCCGCAGGGTCAGTACCAGCCGGCGGGGTAAGGATGCACCAGCGATTGTTGAAAAGCGAAGGAAAGCCAGCCTCTGGCCCACTTTGTTCAGTCCCGGCGACAGGGTGCGCAGGGATAATCGTATTGTTGGGCAGCACCATTGCCAGCGTTTCAGCCAGTCCGGTTTTGGACGAGCCAACATCGCTCACAATCGCACTTTTTGGCAGCGCCTCTGCCATGGCCCGTGCTGTACTTTCCATCGCGCCCATGGGGACGCACAAGATCACTAGGTCAGCATCGCCGACCGCTTCCTCAATAGTGTCGCAAACCTTGCTGACGAGCCCAAGCTCACGCGCTTTGGCGCGCACATTGGCGTCACGGTCAAAGCCTGTGGTGGCAACGTCCGGCGCGCGCTCCTGAACCGCAAGGCCAACTGAGCCGCCAAGTAGCCCCAGCCCGATAATCGCGACACTCTGGATCGTCATTCAGTCTCTCCGCATAGCGCTTGCAAACATGCGGTGACGCGCGCCATGTCCTCAGCCGTACCGATGGTGATGCGCAAGGCTTGTGGCAGACCTTGTCCAAGCAAATGCCGCACAGCATAGCCCTCTTCACCAAGAGCATCTCGCGCCGCCTCGGCGGTCAAGTCACCTTGGAACAACACCAGCAAGAAGTTTGCTTCGCTTGGAATGGCGCGCAGTCCGTGATTACCAAGCGCCGCGATCGCATCAGCGAAACGAGCGCGCTCAGTTGCATTGTGATCGCGGCTGGCTTGCACGAATTCCTGATCGCCAAGCGCTGCCAAACTGGCTGTTTGCCCGCTGCTTGTCACATTAAACGGTCCGCGAATGCGGTTGAGGGTGTCGATCAGTCCCGGCGCGCCAGTGGCCCAGCCTATGCGCTCTGCGGCAAGCCCGTAAATCTTGGAAAAAGTGCGTGTGACAAGTACATTTTCATGCGCCGCGCCGAGCACAAACCCGGCCTGTTGCTGTTCTGGCGTGCAATATTCAGCGTAAGCTTCGTCGATTACCAGCAGCACATCCTTGGGCAGACCTGCATGCAAACGCGCGACTTCGCTGGGTGAGATAGAAGTGCCGGTGGGATTGTTCGGATTGGCGAGGAACACGACGCGCGTGCGCTCTGTTACAGCGCCTAGAAGAGCGTCGACATCAGCAGTGTAATCGCGATCAGGCGCTTCGACCGGAACGGCGCCACATCGCCGGGCGGCGATGTCATAGACCGCGAAAGAGAAGCGCGAGAAGAGCACTTCATCGCCCACCCCGGCAAAGCCTTGCGCCGCCAGATTGAGCAATTCATCAGAGCCTGTTCCGCAAACAATGCGATCCGTGTCAAGCCCATGCACTTCGGCGATCTTGGCCCGCAGAGCTTTCGAATCAGGATCTGGATAAGTCCCAGCCTGTCCGCGCGCTGCCTCCAAAGCTGAAAGCGCACCGGGGCTGGTTCCCAGCGGGTTCTCATTCGCGGACAATTTGATCAAAGCCCGCCCATCGCTCGCGGTTGATTTGCCGGGAACGTAGGCGTGGATCTTGCTGATCCAAGGTTTGGGTTCAGGTTTTGCCATAAGCGCGCGGGCGATAACGAGTTTGCACTAAGAAAAACAGTGCAATTGACACGAAGGGAAGGCTCGCCCACTTCGCACTGACAATGAACACCAACCCCACCTCTCAAGTTTTTGCCCTGCCGAATGACCTCCCGCTGGATAGCGGGCAGGCGCTTGTCGGTGCGCAAATTGTCTATGAGACCTATGGTGAACTGAACCCTGACAAGACCAACGCGATCCTGATTTGCCATGCCCTAACCGGCGATCAATATGTCGCGAGCGACCACCCGATTACCGGAAAGCCGGGCTGGTGGGTTCGCATGGTAGGGCCGGGCAAGCCGATTGACACCTCGCGCCATTTCGTGATTTGCGCCAATGTTATTGGCAGTTGCATGGGTTCTAGCGGGCCTGCAAGCAAAGCGTCCGACGGCAAGCCCTATGCAATGCGTTTTCCGGTCATCACCGTTCGTGACATGGTTCGCGGGCTTGTTGCGATGCTTGATGGGCTGGGCATTGAACAACTGCACACGGTCGTGGGCGGTTCGATGGGGGGGATGCAGGCTTTAAGCCTTGCTGCGAATTGGCCAGAGCGGGCAGAGCGCGTGTTGGTGATAGCGTCGACCGCGCGCCATTCTGCCCAGAACATCGCGTTCCACGAAGTTGGCCGTCAAGCCATCATGGCCGACCCAGCCTGGGCAGATGGCAATTACTATTCGACCGATGCTGCCCCGGATAACGGGCTCGCAGTGGCGCGGATGGCCGCCCATATCACCTATCTTTCCGAGGCCGGGTTGACCGAAAAGTTTGGCCGCCGGTTGCAAAACCGCGATGAGAAGAGTTTTGGTTTTGATGCCGATTTTCAGGTCGAAAGCTATTTGCGCTATCAAGGCAGCGGCTTTACCCAACGATTTGATGCTAACAGCTACCTTTATATCACCCGCGCTATGGATTACTTCGACATAGCCGAGGAGCATGGCGGTAAATTGGCCGATGCCTTTGCAGGCACCTCGTCGCGGTTTTGCTTGATCAGCTTTGACACAGACTGGCTTTATCCAACCGCCGAAAGCCGGCATATCGTCCATGCGCTCAACGCGGCGGGAGCAAAGGTCAGCTTCGTCGAATTGGAGGCGCCCCATGGGCATGATAGCTTCCTGCTCGAACACGCGCAGCTAGACCGGGTGATCGAGGGTTTTCTAACCGGGGTCAAACTGTGACAAAGTCAGTGCCATGGGGCTTGCGACCAGACCTCGCGGTGATAGCGCACGGCGTCAAAAACGATGCCCGCGTGCTGGATATTGGCTGTGGCAACGGCGATTTGATGGAAGTCTTGGAAACGCAGAAGGGCTGCGATGCTCGCGGGATGGAACTGGACCCGGAAAAGGTTGAGCGCTGTGTGGGGCGCGGGCTGTCAGTGGTGCAAGGCGATGCCAATACAGACTTGGCCAATTACCCAGACAAAGCGTTCGATATCACAATTCTTAGCCAGACACTTCAGACCTCAATGCGGCCTGACTTGCTGCTCGATGAGTTGCTGCGCGTTGGTCACAAGGCCTTTGTCAGCTTTCCCAATTTTGCTCATTGGCGCACCCGAACCGCGTTGCTGTTTGGCGGGAAGATGCCGGTGACCCGGACGCTTCCGGTCAGCTGGTATGCGACAGAGAACATCCACCACGTAACAATCGCGGATTTTCGCGCTTTGGCAAAAGAAAAAGGCGCGCTTATCAAGCGCGCCTGGTTCTTTGCGGATGAACGGCCAATCAACTCTTTTGGAGCCAATTGGCGCGCTGAGTTCGCGGTTTTTGAGTTGAGTAGGTAAGGAACCCAGCCTCAACCTGGCCGGTGAATCCCACAGATCTTGTGACCATCCGGGTCAAGGAAATAGCACAGATACATCGGACCCATACTGCCTTCGCGAAGGCCGGGAGGGTCTTCTACACTGGTACCGCCATTGGCGACCGCGATGTCATGCAATTCCTGAATTTGCTCAGGCGAATTGCAAACAAAGCCGATCGTGGAACCGTTGGAAGGTTCAGCCGGCTTGCCATTGATAGGCTCGCTCACGGAAAACGTGTCGCCATTGTGGCTATAGAACAAGCGCGTCTGCCCGGTGTCATTGACATGGGCCATCGGCTCACCGGCACCTAGCACGCTTAGAACCGCGCCATAAAAAGTCTTCGACCGCTCAATGTCGTTTGAACCGATCATAATGTGATTGAGCATTTTAGGGTTTCTCCTCTGAGTCCAAATTTGAACTGCGCGGTAGCACGAGGTTCATCCTTATGGCTATAAGTCGTGTGCCATGAAATTGATTAGCCTAGTCGCGCTTGCCTTGGCAGCGCAGAATGCCGCTCCGCAGGACGCAGAGCCTGCGATCACCAACTTGGACCAATTGCCCATCGGACAAGCCACGGCGGTGCGGTGCGGTGTGGCCTTCGCCGTTGTGGAAGGGTGGCAAGAACGCAGCGACGCACGCGGAGGCGAATGGCCGAACATAGTCGAGAGCGGCGGGCGCGAGTTCTTTGTGCGCGCAGCGGTCCAACTGATGGATGAACGTGGATTGGATCGCGATGCATTTGCAGCTTTGGTTCAAACCGAAAGCTTGCGAATGTTGGAAGATGAAGGCGAACCGACCAAGGCGATCATGCCCGCATGTTTGCTTTTGCTGGATACCCCTCCCAACTGAACTTGCGTCATTCAGCTTCAAGTCATTGAAAATGAACTATAGCATGTTCGACACCAAAACAGGAGGAAACATTATGCGCGCTTATCCGATAGCCGCAGCCGCAGTGCTTGCGCTCGCCGCGCCAACTTACGCCCAATCGCAAGAAGAGGCTTCTGGTTCTGGCGAAGAAGCGCTGGCTGAAATGTCAGAAAAGCTCGCCGATCCCGAGTTTCAGGAAGAAACCGCAGCGATTGCGCAAGTTTTTGTCACCGCCATGCTCGACCTCAAAGTTGGCCCGCTCGCAGAAGCGATGGACCGCGCGACCAATGGCCGCGGGCCAGACGTTGATCCCGATGCGACGCTTCGTGATCTTGCCCCAGAAGCTGATGAAATTCCCGACCAGGTTGCCCAAAACCTACCGCAGGCGATGGACGCGATGAGCGCCATGGCCGATGGTATGCAGACCATGCTTCCGGCCCTGCGAGATATGGCCGAACAGATGCGCGACGCGATCGAAAACGCACGCTGATCTCTATTCCCCAACACATCGCCGGATAAGTAAGCATTTGTGCTCATGTCGATATGGACGTGGGCGCGCAAATTGGGCATGTTTTTCACGCAATGTGGCAGCTTTATCAATTCCCCCTTTGTCCCTTTAGCCGCAAGATTCGGCTGTTGATGGGCGAAAAGAACATCGCCTATGAATTGGTGCGCGAGGACCCTTGGTCTGCGTCCGATATGTTCTTCAATTTGAACCCCGCCGGACGCACGCCAGTACTTGTCGATGCCGAGCGCGAGATTGTAATCGCGGATAGCCGCGCGATTGGCGAATATCTGGAAGAAATCGTCGACCGTGCGCCAATGATCAATGGCACTGCGACGGGCCGCGCGGAGATCAGGCGCTTGACCGCATTGTTCGATGAAAACTTCTACAATGACGTGACTGCCCCGCTCTTGTCCGAACGGATGAAAAAACGGCTGATCCTGCGCCAACCGCCTGACAGCAAGGCATTGCGCGTCGCGATGAAAATGGCGCATGGCCACCTCGACTATATCGACTGGCTAATTGACAATCGACCGTGGCTCGCCGGGTCCACCATGAGCATGGCAGATCTGGCCGCTGCGGCGCAGATTTCGGTGGCCGATTATCTGGGTGGGATCGACTGGACTGGACACGAGCAAACGCGTGGCTGGTACTCAGTATTTAAGAGCAGGCCGAGCTTCCGCCCATTGCTGACTGAGCGCATGGATGTGATCAAACCGCCTGCGCATTATGCTCTGGTCGATGGTTGAGAGGTTTTGCTGTGAGTGATGTCGACCCCAAATCCATCACTGATGTTGAGTGGCGCGAACGCCTAAGCGCTGAACAGTTCCATATCCTGCGCGAAGCCGGGACGGAACGCGCTTTCACTGGTGAATATGACAAGTTCTACGATGACGGCGACTATATGTGCGCGGGATGCGGCACGCGCCTGTTTATCAGCGCGGCCAAATATAACAGCGGCTGCGGCTGGCCCGCTTTCACCAAAGCCGCCGATGAAGGCTCGGTTGAAGAGCGCCGCGATGTCTCCTTTGGGATGATCCGCACCGAAGTCTTATGCGGCAAGTGCGGCGGGCATTTGGGCCATGTGTTTCCGGATGGCCCTCCCGAAGAAGGAGGGCTTCGCTATTGCATAAACTCCGGCGCACTCGAATTCGCGCCCGATAGTGACGAATAAGTCACCTCCTTGTGCGACAAGCCTAAGGACAAGTCTTGGGCCGCGTGTTCACGCGCGGTTAGAAGTCGCCTATGCAAGTCTCTGGGCAAAACAAAGCCAGTTTCATGGTGCAACGAGTGATGTGACTGCGCATGTCGAAACGGGGTGACCGTATTCAGAATAAGGGTGAACGTGGCTCGCGCCGCGCTGCCGCTGAACGCGCGGGTAATACATCTCAATCGCGACGCCGCAAAAGCTCCTCCAAGAAAAAGCGCAAGAAAGCTGCTGAGCCCAAGCAACGCTCAACCTGGTGGAAATGGACTCGACGCATTCTGATTGGCGGCACTGTGACCGGCGTTCTTGCAGTGCTGTTCCTCGTTTTCGCGGTCGGCTTTGCCGCCCAATCCTTGCCCGGCTATCATGAGCTTAAAGCGTCCAAGAACGAGCAAACCATTCTGGTCCGAGCGCGCGATGGTTCGGAAATCGTCGAATTGGGGCCGAGCTATGGCGAATGGCTCGATTATGACGAGATCCCAGTTAACATGAAGAACGCGATGGTCGCGGTCGAAGACAAAAGATACTACTCGCATTATGGCGTCGATCCGATCCGCTTGACTGGCGCGATGATCGAAGGGATTACCGGGGCCCGTTCGCGGGTCGGCGGCACCTCCACGATCACACAGCAGCTTGCGCGCAATGTCTTTTTGAATTCCAACCGAACTGTCGACCGCAAGGCACGCGAGGCTGTGCTTGCAATGGCGCTCGAATGGAAATTCTCCAAAGAACAGATCCTCGAACTCTACCTCAACAAGGTTTATTTCGGTGGCGGTGCCTATGGAATCGACAGCGCGAGCCGCACGTTCTTCAGCCACCCGGCTGATGAGTTGAACATTGCAGAAGCTTCGATCATTGCGGGTCTAGTCAAAGCGCCCAGCCACTATTCACCAACCGCCGATGTGCAAGCCGCTGTTGACCGCGCTTCTGTGGTGCTGCGGTTGATGCGTGAACAAGGCTATATCACAGCAGAGCAAGCTTCGGTTGACGTGGATTCGGTCAATTTGAAACAGCAGACCGGGCAGAATTCAGTGCGCTATTTCACGGATTGGGCGCTACCACAGCTCGATTTGCTATTGCCCGAAACCTTTGAACCGATCGAAGTGTGGACCACAATAGACACAGGAATGCAGCGCGCAGCGACCGCTTCTATTGAAGCCAACACACCAGAAGGCGCGCAAGGTGCAATGGTCAGCCTAGACCGCGATGGGGCGATTCTAGCGATGGTGGGCGGCACCGATTACATCAAAACCAATTACAACCGGGCGACCAACGCCATGCGTCAGCCGGGTTCTTCGTGGAAGTTGTTCGTCTATCTAGCCGCGTTGGAAGCGGGTTATGCGCCCGATGATTCGGTGGTCGATGCTCCAGTCAAAATTGGTGACTGGAGTCCCCGCAACTCAAGCGGTCGCAATATCGGCAAGACCAGCTTGCGCACGAGTTTCGCCTATTCGATCAACACCGTTGCCGCCCAACTTGGAAATGAAGTTGGATTTGGCACAGTCGCTTCGATGGCGCGCCGGTTTGGCATCACCACACCTGTGTCAACTTATCCCTCGATGGTGCTCGGATCGTCTGAGGTACGGTTAATTGACATGACCCGCGCGTTCTCGGTCCTGTCCAACAAAGGCATGGCGGTTGAACCCTATGGCATTACCAAAGTCGCAACCGCGAGCGGAGAAGTGCTGTATCGCCATAGGAAAGCGCGTGAAACGCAATTGGTCCCCGCCTATGTGACGGCTGGCATGCTGGACCTATTGCAGGCGGTGGTGAGGACCGGCACCGGCAAATCTGCGCAGATTGGTAGGCCTGTTGCGGGCAAAACCGGCACGACCAGCTCGAACAAGGACGGTTATTTCGTCGGATTTTCCTCTGGTATTACCACTGGCGTTTGGATGGGGCGCGACGATGCGAAGCGGGTTAGCGGCTTACAAGGTGGGCGAGCGCCCGCGCGCGCCTTTGCCGCTTACATGCGTTATGCGGTGAAAGATCGCCCGATTGAGGAATTCAACACCAAGTCAAAGCGGCCCGACTGGCAAAAGGAGCCTGATCAAGAGGACATTTTCGGCGATCCCGATGAGTACTACTTCGTCGATGAAGACGGTAATTTGGTAGAACCGGGCCGGCGCAGTCCAGACGATGCCTTTGACGATGATGGCAGGGTCTATGGCGAAGGCGGGCGCGATGCAGACGACCCGCCTGCCGCGGCCAGCGATGATTTCCTAGAGCAAGCTATTGGTGGGGTAATACCTCCAGAAGATCGTGGACCAAGCCTTGCCCCTGCTGAGCCGCCAGAACAGCCGCCACCTAGGTAGATATCTGGTGTGAACAACACACAAAGAAAAGGGCGCCGAAGCTTTGAAGCCTCGGCGCCCTTTTCTTTGGATAGTTCCGAAATCAGCGAAGGCGCACAGCCACCAATCGCGGAGATTGCGAACGGCGTTTAACCCTCAGCAACACCGCATCGCGGTTGTCGGCTTCGGCTCGGTTCACTTCATTGCGCAATGCTTCAATTGTTCCGACAGCGCGGTAGTTAGCAGCCAGGATGATATCGCCACGACGAAGGCCCTTGCGGCCCGCATCCGAGTTTGGATCAACCGCTCCGATAACGACGCCAACGGTGTCTGCATCTGCCGACAATTGCTCGGCGATTTGCGGGGTCAGTTCGACAACCTGAAGGCCAAGCTTGTCCGCAATCGTATCGTCGGTGTCTTCCGGGTTCATCGGCTCAGTTGAGTCCGGATCGAAGACCTCGTTTTGTTGCTGCAATTCCGCTTCAGTTGGGCGTTTGCCCAATGTCGCTGTTAGCATTAGGCGCTCATCACCACCACGCAGCACTTCGATTGGCACCTTTGTGCCCGGCTCGAGATTTGCGACGAGGAAGGACAGCGTCTGTTCAGAGGTCACGTCCTTGCCATTCACCTTCAGAACGATGTCGCCTTCCTTGAGCCCAGCTTTTTGCGCTGCGCTATCCTCTTGAACCGTCTGAATCAGTTCGCCGCGATTGCGCGCAAGACCAAGCGAATCCGCCAAGTCATCGTTCATTGGCTCCAAGCCAACACCAAGGAAACCACGCTCAATGTCGCGACCTTCCTTCAATTGGTCGACAATCGGTGCAGCGATTTCAGCAGGGATGGCAAAACCAATTCCGACGCTGCCGCCAGATGGCGAGAAGATCGCGTTGTTGATGCCGATCACATTGCCTTGCATGTCGAACAATGGTCCGCCCGAATTGCCCCGATTGATGCTGGCATCGGTTTGAATATAGCGGTCATAGGCGCCGCCTTGCCCGGTGTTGCGGTACACAGCGGAGATAATCCCACTGGTCACTGTGCCGCCAAGGCCAAAGGGATTGCCAATCGCAACCACCCATTCGCCCACGCGCGCTTCGGCGGAATTGCCAAAGCGCACGAACGGGAAGGTTTCGTCCGATTTGATTTTGAGCACAGCCAAGTCTGAAGCGGCATCCGCCCCGACCAGCTCAGCTTCGTACTCCGTGCCGTCAGGCATCGTGACAGTGATCTCTTCGAGCGTCGCACGATTGTCAGGCGAGACAACATGGTTGTTGGTCACAACAAAGCCATCAGCTGAAATGATGAAGCCACTGCCCAAAGACTGCGCCTCACGCGTTTGAGGCTGGTTTTGTTGACCGCGACGTCTGTTAAACAATTCGGCGAACGGTGTTCCGGCAAAGGGATTGTTGTTCACTTGCACACGCTGACGTGTTGCAATGTTTACCACCGCAGGCTGAAGCTGCTCTGTGAGATCAGCAAAACTCTCTGGCGCTCCCGCACGCGGCACAGCGTTTTCCATCGCCAAGCCGTCATTCTGCGCAACTTGCGCGCCTGCCGGATGGCCTGTGACCAGCGAAATAGTTGCGCCTCCGATTAGAAGCGCGCTTGTTAGTCCATACACATACCGCACGTTCTTCACGTCCTCTCGTTCCTTGTTCTTTTCATGGCTCCGTAAGTAGTACGGGCCAAACCTAGTTTGAGTTACGCCCACACAATGCGCTCAGACGCACTGAACAGTGTTTGAACGTCGCTCTTTCCACTCGCCGCTTGACGAAGCGCATCAACAGTTCGTCGGAAGCGCGAAACCGCGCTTACAGCAAATCAAACCCTCTTAATTTCCGCGGAATCGGCGGAAATACTCGTTGTCTTCCGACAGAACCATCGAGCTTTCACCCGCTTTATCATCTTCTCTGAGAAAGGTTGTACGATAGCTCTGCATGGCGCGGAAGAAGTCATAGAAATCTGCGTCCTTGCCGTATGCATCAGCATAGATCCGGGCAGTTTCCGCTTGCGCTTTGGCGCGGATAATCTGCCCATCGCGGCGACCACCTGCACGGATTGTTTCCGCCTCTTCCTGACGATCCGAACGCATCCGGTTGAAGGCTGCATCCAATGGTGTGCCTTTGGGCAGGTCGGCTCGCTTAATCCGCACGTCGAGCACCTGCGCGCCATATTGGCGTGCCTGACGATCAAGTGCTTCCCTGATGCTCTCCATCGCCGTGCCGCGCTCTGGCGTCAAAAGGCTGGCAAATGTGCGCCGACCCAATTCCTGCCGCAAAACCGATGTCAGGATCGGCTCCAATTGATTGCGCAGCTGCTCTTCGGAGGCTGAGCGTTCAACGAACAAGATCGGGTCAAAGATGCGAAAGCGCGCATAAGCGTTCACTTCCAAGCGCTGTTGATCGTTGGAAAGGACGGTTTCGCCTTCCATGTCGAGATCAAGAATGCGCCGATCGACAAATTGCACTTTCTCAACGAACGGAATTCGCCACTCCACACCCGCATTGGTTTGGCCATAGGGAACATCTGGTCTGAACTTGTTGATCGTACGAACCGGTTTACCCGTTCGGATGACAACGCCTTGATGCGTTTCGGGCACGATGACGACGCAGCTTGCGACGACCGCGATCAAAACACCCACGGCGATTATAATGGTGCGATAAGATTGCCAGATTGTTTCCATGATCACTGACCTCCTGTGGGAGCGGCGGGCGTCGCTTGCGGTTGTGCAGCCCTAGTCCGGTTCTGCACTTCATTAAGCGGCAGATAGGGCGTAACCCCATCGGCTCCGATGATGGTCTTGTTCGTTGTAGACAGCACCCGTTCCATTGTCTCGTAATAGAGGCGCTGTTTCGTCACTTGCGGCGCTAGCCGATACTGTTCGTAAATTTCGTTGAACTCGGCCGCTTCGCCTTCAGCGGTCGCTAGGATCTGTTGCTCATAACGACGCGCTTCGTTGAGATTGCGCTCGCGATCCTGACGCGCGGCGAGCACGTCGTTAAACGCCTCAATCACCTGTTCGGGAGCTTCCGTCCGAGCAATTTCAACACCTTGGACGGCAATGCCCGCACCGTAGTAATCCAAAAGCCCTTGCATCTTGGCGCGCACCCGCGCTTCCACCTGCTCACGACCTGAACCCGATAGTACGGTATCCAGTTCAGTTTCGGCAATCGCGGCGCGCATTGCAGATTCGGCCACTTCGACCAAAGTCTCATCCGGGTCGGCCAATCGGAACCGATATTGCTCGAGGCCTTTGATGTTCCAACGCACGACATAGCTTAAATCGACCAAGTTCTGATCGCCGGTCAGGATCAGGTTTTCTTCTCCGTCGCCGATCGTCTTACGCCGGATCGCGCTCACATTCTCAACATCAACCGATTGGATCGGATAAGGAAGGGTGAAATTCGTACCCGGTGATAATGTGGTCGAATATTTGCTTCCCAGCCATGTCACGATGCCTTGCTCGCGCGGCTGAACAAAATGGACGCTGCTAAGCAGCAGCCAGCCGAGAAAACCCAGCACGACAACCACTGGCCACCAGCTTTTGCCGCCGGGACGCTCTGGGAAACGGAAACCCGGACCACCTGATCCGGGCCCACGGCGTGGGCCTTCTGGTCCACGATTTTTAAAGATATCTTCTACCCTGGCGGAGCGGCGACGCCCCTCATCACCAGAGCCGTTGCCGCCACCGGGCAACCACGGATTGCGCGGGCCGTCTGAGCCCTTGCCATCGTCGCCACTATCGCTGTCACCATCGCCCGAAGGCGTTTCATCGCCTGAGCCACCTTTACCGCCCCACGGACTCTTTTTGCCTGCCATTGCTAGCATTCGGCCCATTCGCGATTGAAAACCGTCAAAAATCTGCATGACATCTCTTATAGGTATGGAAATTGTCGAAAAACAGGGGGTCTTCGCGCAAAAGACGCGCGGACCGCACGATTTTGGTGTTAGAGGCGCTTTTCAATGAGTGAAGAAACATCATCCAACCTGATCGAATCGCCTCTTAGGGCTGCCCTTTCCGAGGCCATTATTGCACGCGTCAACTCCGCCAAAATGGTCGCTGGGCGCGCGGTGGTGATCGCCGAAGCCGGTGATTTAAACCAGAGTGATCGCACCGAGCTGGAAGCCGAAATTAGGGCCGCGCTCGGCGTGCTTGATGGCGTGAATGAAGTGCGCGTGGCCTTGACCGGAGAGCGGGTTAAGCGCCGTATGATCGCCATCGGCTCTGGCAAAGGTGGTGTGGGGAAATCGACGCTGACCACCAATCTAGCGGTCGCTTTGGCGAAAATGGGCCGCTCAGTTGGCGTGATCGACTCCGACATTTACGGCCCCTCGCAACCTCGAATGCTGGGCACGGACAAGGCGGAGGTTGAAACTGTTGGCCAGCAATTGGTCCCGATCAGCACGCCTTACGGCGTAAAAATGCTATCGATGGGCAACTTGGTCGCGCAGGGCAAAGCGCTCGCTTGGCGCGGATTGATGGCGGGTAAGGCACTGGCACAATTGCTCGACGCGCGCTGGGATGACACCGATTTGCTCCTCGTCGACTTGCCGCCAGGCACCGGCGATGTGCAGCTTTCGATGCTAAAGGAACATCGTCCCGACGGCGCGGTGCTTGTTTCCACCCCACAAGATATTGCCTTGCTTGACGCGGCACGGGCGGGCCAATTGTTCGATCAGGGCGAGGTTCCAATCATCGGCCTGGTTGAGAATATGTCGGGCTATGCCTGCCCGCATTGCAGCGAAGTGAGCGACCCATTTGGCCAAGGCGGGGTCGAGAAATTCGCAACCGCGCTCGAAATACCGTTTCTGGGCCGTATTCCGTTGAACCTCGACATTCGCATCCAGAGCGATGCCGGTGTTCCTCCTGCCTCGGGCGATAATGCCAATGCGGACAGCTTCCACGCCATCGCGCAGCATCTGTCCGACTGGCTCGATGGACGGACAAGCTAAGCAATGCAGGTTTCGCGGCGAGGATTTGCAGCTGGCGCAGCGATTGGCGGAGGCCTAATCGTAGCTTGGTGGCTGTTCCCCCGCAACCATCCCAATCCGCTTGAGCCAGCCGAAGGCGAACATGCTTTTGATGCGTGGCTGAAAATCGCAGAAGATGGCGTCGTCACCGTCGCTGTGCCGCAGCTGGAAATGGGGCAAGGGATCACGACGCTCCTGCCGCAAATTATAGCGCAGGAGTTGGGGGCTGACTGGCGACAGATTGCAGTTGAGCCTGCGGCGATTTCGGGCGCCTATCCTAACTTGGCACTGGCCAAGCGCTGGCAATCGTTGTGGGACCCTTACACCAGCGGTCTATCGGAAATAAGCGACGACTATCTCGCGCATCGTTTCGCCACCGGCGAACGCTTCACGGCCACTGCAGATGGGACCTCTATTGCGGCCTATGAAGGAGCGTGCCGTCATGCCGCAGCCGTAGCGCGCGTGCTGCTAGCTAAGGAAGCAGCGTCGCAATGGGACGGAGCATGGGAGGACTGCAAAGTTGCACGCGGCGTGGTGACGCTTGGTGAGAACAGCGCGACATTCGGCGATCTTGCGAAAGGAGCCACCCGCTGGGCACCGCCTGATCCGGCGCCGTTGCGCGCTCAACCGCCCGGTGAAGCGGCGCGAGAACAGGACACACAGGAACCAGAAGAAGCGCAAGGAAAGGTTGACGAGACGACATTCCCCTTTCCCCGGATCGACTTGCCTTCAAAAGTGGATGGCACATTCCAATTCGCTGGCGATGTGCGACTGGCCGGCATGGTTTATGCGTCGGTCCGGCACGGTCCGAATGATGGATCGACTTTAGAAGATTTTGACGCAGCCGCTGCGGCGTCGGTGACAGGCTTGGTTGGCGTGGTCAAAAGCAAGCGTTGGCTTGCCGCGGCGGCAGAAACCTGGTGGAGCGCCGAGCGCGCGCTTGACGCAATGAATCCCGAATTCACCACTGCCTCCCCCGTCGATAGCGGCGATATGGTTGGGCGGATCGACACGGTCCTGACCGGCGGTCTGTCTTACATTATGGCTGAAACCGGCTTTGGCGCAGAGGGGATTGAGCGGTTTGATTTCGCACGCAAATACGAAGTCGATCCAGCCTTTGCCGCGCCGCTCGAAACGGCCACCGCAACAGCGCGCTTTTACGACGGGCGGCTTGACTTATGGATGGCCAGCCAAGCGCCAGAGCAAGCGCGCAAGGCAGCCGCTTCGGCGATCGGATTGAACGTTGAGGATGTGGCGCTTTACCCGATGCCAGCAGGGGGTAGCTTTGATGCGCGGTTGGAACATGACCACGCAATTGAAATTGCTTTGATCGCCTACGAGTTGGAAAGACCGGTGCAGGTTTCTTGGTCGCGCCGCGAGGAGTTAATCCGTGCGCGCCCGCGTTGCCCAGCTTACATGCTGCTGGGTGCGCAAATTTCGCAAGATGGCGAAGGCGCGCTTGATGGTTTGCGTTTTCGGATCGCCGGACCGCCTGCCAATCTCGAATTTGGGCGGCGACTGTTCGACGATCTGACTACAACAGCTGCGATTGAAGCCAGCAAAGACAAACGCGACCCGCTGGCCATTGAAGGCGCGGTTCCGCCCTATGCGATCCCCAGCCTGATTGTCGAACACGCTCCGGTCGACATTGGATTGCCCGTAGGACGGGTTCGCGGCAATTCACACACTTACACCTGCTTCGCTATGGAGAGCTTTATCGACGAAGTGGCGCGGGCAAATGACCGCGAACCGATGTCGTACCGGATCGGCCTTCTTTCCAACGATATCCGCATGGCCAATTGCTTGCAGCGAGCTGCGCAAATTGCCGAATGGGATGGCGGGGTCGATCAAAGCGGGCAAGGACTGGCTTGTCACCGCATCGGCGATGCGACCACGGGCGCGCGGATCGCATGCGTCGCAACCGCGCTACAAGGCGAAGGCGGCGTTCGCGTAACCAAGATAAGCGCGGCGGTTGATATCGGACGAGTCATTAATGCGGACATTGCCCGCCAACAAATTGAAGGCGGATTGGTGTTCGGGATCGCAACCGCTTTGGGCAGCGCTTGGCGGTATCGTGACGGCCTGCCCAGCGCACTTGACCTAAGTGCTTTGGGCCTACCTATTCTTGAAGAATGTCCGGAGATTGTGGTCGGTTTTATGCCGAGCGAAGCACCGCCTGCCGATCCTGGTGAGTTGGGCGCAGTTGTTGCCCCGCCCGCGATTGCCAACGCCTTATTCTCTGCAACCGGCCTGCGATTGCGGCGGCTCCCGCTGTTGTCGGACGGTATTTGATCGTGGCGACGCGGAAACCTCAGCGCGTTTGGGCGTTTGGCTCAGCATGACGTGGAAAAAACAACAGTTGCCCAGCGATCATACACCGGTCAAAAGCGGCTCCGTGGGTGTGCTCCTAATCAATTTGGGCACCCCTGATGCAGCGGAACCAAAAGCGGTAAAACGCTATCTCAAGCAGTTTCTGTCTGATCGCCGCGTGATCGAGATCCCGCCCATCGCATGGCAGCCCATATTGCGCGGTATCATCTTGAACACACGGCCCAAAAAGAGCGCGAAAGCCTATGCCAAGGTTTGGACAGAGCGCGGTTCTCCGCTGGCGGATATCACAGCACGCCAAGCCGAAAAGATGGCTGGAGTGCTTAGCGAGGACGTTCATGTTGATTACGCCATGCGCTATGGCAATCCGTCGATTGAACAGCGCATGACTGAGCTGACCGAAAAGGGATGCGACCGCATCCTTATCGCGCCTCTCTACCCGCAATACTGCGCTGCGACGAGCGCGACCGTCTTTGACGAAGTGGCGCGCGTGATGGGGGGACTGCGCTGGCAGCCTGCATTGCGCTTTCTTCCGCCATATCACGACAACAATGCCTATATTGATGCACTGGCGAACGATATGACCCGGCAAGTTGGCACGCTCGAATTTTCACCCGAAGTGATTATTCTGAGCTTTCACGGCATGCCTCAACGGACGCTGGAAAAAGGCGATCCCTATCACTGCCATTGTCAGAAGACCGCGCGGCTGTTGCGCGAGCGGCTGAGCGGAAATCCGGAGTTTGACGACGTGCGGTTTGAAACCACGTTCCAATCCCGCTTTGGTCCTGCGCAATGGCTAACCCCAGCCACTGACGACACGCTCATGGCGGAAGGCGAGAAAGGCACGAAGCGACTTGTGGTCGCTGCGCCCGGATTTGCCGCCGATTGCGTCGAAACATTGGAGGAACTCGCGCTCGAAGGCCGCGATCAATTCAAAGAAGCCGGTGGCGAAGACTACGCGGTGCTCGATTGCCTAAATGTCTCGGAAAGCGGCGTTGGCATGCTCGAAAGCTTGATCTGCAACGAACTTTCCGGCTGGATTTAGCGACCGCCCTCAGATAGATTGCGGATAGCAACTGAATTGAGAGGAATACTGCATGGCAACGCTAGCACAGCCACCCGCTGCTGAGCCCAACTTCGCGCATTGGAGTGAAGGCCTCCCTTCGGACGCTGATCTGGCGCATATCCCCGGGGGGCGCGGACTTCCTTTCGTCGGCAACACCTTCAAGCAACTGGCCGACCCGCATGGCTTCACTCAACGCATGGTCGAAGCCCACGGTAGAGTGTACAAAACCCATGCCTTCGGCGGCTGGAATGTAGCCTTGATCGGAGCCGAGGCCAACGAACTGGTGTTGTTCAACAAGGACAAAATCTTCTCAAGCGAGCAAGGCTGGGGTCCTGTTCTCGACCAGCTATTCCCGCGCGGGCTCATGCTGATCGATTTCGACCATCACCGAATAGATCGCCGCGCGCTTTCCATTGCGTTCAAGCCTGCACCGATGCGGCACTATTCAGGCGCGTTGAACAACGGGATCGCGCGCGAGGTCGCGAAATGGGAAGGCAAGATGGAATTCCAGCCTGCGATCAAACAACTCACGCTCGACCTTGCGGCCGACAGCTTCCTAGGTATTCCTTGGGGACCAGAAGCCGACAAGATTAACACCGCTTTTGTCGATATGGTGCAAGCCTCGGTAGCGCCGGTGCGCAAGCCCTTGCCCTTCACCAAGATGAAGCGCGGGGTCGATGGTCGCGCTTATATGGTCGACTTCCTCACCCGCGAAACCAATCGTCGGCGCGCCGAAGGCGGCGGGCAAGATATGTTCAGCCAGTTCGCCACCGCTACCCGCGAAGATGGCTCATTGCTGCCAGTTGATGAAGTCGTCGATCACATGAGCTTTTTGATGATGGCGGCACACGATACGATCACATCATCGGCCACATCGTTTATTTACTACCTCGCGAAGAATCCCTCATGGCAAGAGAATCTGCGCGACGAAGTTTTTTCCGTTATAGGCGGCCCTGACGCTTCGGGTGAGCCGCGCGCGCTCGATTATGATAATCTTGGCAAACTTGAGCTGCTCGAACTCGCATTCAAGGAAGCCTTGCGATTGATGCCGCCGGTTCCGTCGATGCCACGCCGGGCGTTGAAGGCGTTCGAATTTGATGGCTATCACATTCCTGCAGGACAATTATGCGGGATCAACATTTATTGGACACACCATTCAGAGGAATATTGGGATGACCCCTTCACCTTTGATCCAATGCGTTTCACCCCGGACAAAGTGAAAGCTCGGCACAAATATGCGTGGGTGCCATTTGGCGGCGGCGCGCATATGTGTCTGGGGCTGCACTTTGCCTATATGCAGGTGAAGGTGTTGTTGGCGCAGCTGCTACAACGATATCGGATCGAGGTACCAGAAGGCTACGCACCCGACTGGCAGCCTTGGCCGATCCCTCAACCGAAGGACGGGCTGAAGGTGGAGTTTGTGAAGATTTGATTGGTGCGAGTCCCGGCCCGGGCAGTTGCCTCATCGAATTCAGCGCTAGTTTGCCACAGATCCCCGCTTCCGCCGGGACACACTTTTAAAAATCCCAAGCGATCCCTTCGTGCTCCCAATCGCCGTAGCGGGTCGGGGACAGTTTGCGCGGTTCATCTTTCAACGGATCAACAGCCTTGGGCTTAGGCGCAGGATCATTGGTCCAATGTGCCGGCTTCTTAAAAGCTCTGGCGGCGGCGGATTTCTCTTTGGTCATAGTCAACCAAATGCACGCCGCGTTCTTTGGTTTCAAGTGGCGCTTGGTTTAAAGAGCGGCTAGCGACGCGCTCACTATGGCCCAACCTCCCGGAATCCACGCAAGGCGCGCTGCGCTCAAGATGCTCGACGCTGTGCTACGCCGGGGTGAGACGCTTGAACAAGCTGCCCCCGGAGCGCTGCGCGAAGTGCGCGGGCCTGCGGATAAAGCGCTGGCGCGCGCGATTGCGAGTGAGGCCCTTCGTTGGCTCACTGACCTGGATGGATTGATCGATAGCGCCACAAAACAGCGGCTGCCCGATGATGCAAAACCGCGCAGCGTTCTGCGGTTGATGCTCGCGCAAACATGGCGGCTGGGAACACCTGCCCATGCCGTGATCGCAACCGGTTTACCGCTACTTTCTGGTGGTCCGAGGAGGTTGGCACATGGCGTGTTCTCGACACTGGTTAAGCGCGAAATGGCGTTGCCTGACGTGCCGACATTGCCGCAGGCCGTGCAAGAGCGCTGGGGAGAATTGGCAGACCCAGTCGCGGCGGGACTCGCGGCCCCGCCAGAGGTCGATCTGGCGCTCAAAGATGCTGCCGAAACCGCGACCCGCACGGTTGCACTTAGCGGCGACAGCCTTGCCCCCGGTCATGTGCGGGTGGCACGCGGCACCGCCATCGAAGACCTGCCCGGCTATGACGAAGGCGCATGGTGGGTACAGGATCTCGCCGCGCAAATACCGCCGCGCTTGCTTGGCCAAGGCGAAGGTCGCCACGTGCTAGACCTATGCGCGGCACCCGGTGGCAAGACGATGGCGCTCGCCGCGGCAGGGTGGAAAGTCACCGCACTCGACAATTCTAAGCGGCGACTCGACACGCTTAAAACCAACCTCAAACGCACGCAACTTAAAGCCTCACCCGTACGCGCCGATGCCCTCACATGGGAACCAAAGCATCAATATGACGCGATCCTGCTCGATGCGCCCTGCACCGCGACGGGCACATGCCGCCGTCATCCAGATGTGCTCCATCGGATCGGGCCGCGCCAGATTGCCGAGATGGCAGACATTCAACGGGGGTTGATTGAGAAAGCGGTGGGTTGGCTCAAACCCGGCGGTGTCCTGATCTACGCCGTATGCACGCTCGAAGCAGAAGAAGGTGAAGACCAAGCGGCATGGGTGGACGAGACGTTTGGGGTGAAGTCGATGCCCATCACTGCGCGCGAGTTACCAGCGGGGATCGCTCCGACCGATGAGGGCTGGCTAAGGCTACACCCCGGATTGCTGCGCAAACAAGGCGGGCTTGATGGGTTTTTTATCGCCCGTTGGCAAAAGCCCAGTTAGGCGTTGTGCCACTCCATTGAAATTTTGGCGCAAGACCGGTCCAATTGGCTGATCGCAACCGAAAGACGTTGATCGCCAGAGCGCTCAACCGCAATCGCTATAGGCGTGCCAAATTCGATATAGCGATGCATATCCATCTCTCCCTTGGTGATAGAAATGGCTTCGCCATCATTGACGAGGCTTACAACTTGCCGCGCAATTTCTGATAGATGCGGCGCGTTTACGTGGTCGCCGGACCCGCTGAAGTATGGGTGGCCAGGGATCAATCCGTTGGCCTTGGTGACCAAAGCGGCGCTGGAAAGTGATCCATCGTTTGCCTGTATGATGGGCGCGATGAGGGGCGGCTCAATTTTTGACAGGCCGAGCTTTCGCCGATCCGAATAGACAAATTCGGTCGGAGCGATTTTCTTGGTCCGCGCTTTGATTTTGGAACCTTCGCGCCATTGTTCAAAATTGCGGTTGCGAAACACCACCCCTTTGCCGCGAATTATGGCGATTTGCCGATTGTCCACGTCGAACAGCTCGATCTCGAAATTCAATTTTTCTTCATCATTCTGATTGCGCATGAAGCCATGCGTCGCGCGACCAGCGCCAATTTCTCCCAATTCCCAATTGGTCCATGTGAGCGCTGACCATTTGCTGTCATCGCGTTGACCCAAAGCCTGCGTCGCACCAACACTGGTCCAGAAATTCTGCGTTTGAAGGGTTAGGGGGTGTTGCGGCGCGAGCGCGAGCCAGGGCCATTCAGCAACGTCTTGCGAACAGGCGAATTCCACCGCACCATCGCTGCGCAGCACATGATCGGATGTGTAGGACCGGCTAAGCGCAGGCATGCGCGATCAGTCCTTCACGTATTTCTGAAAACTCTTGCGCAATTTCATTATTTTGGGCGGGATCACCGCTTGGCAATAGGGGTTGCGTTGGCCTTCGCCTTCCCAATATTCCTGATGATAGTCCTCCGCCGGATACCACTGCTTGCTCTGCGCGCCATCTTCCAGCCCTTCGACAGTCGTCACCGCCGCTTTCCCATTGTCCGAATTCCAGCGTGCAATTGCGGCCTCTGCTTCAGCGCCTTGATCATCGGACAAAGGGAAGATGGCTGAACGATATTGCGTGCCCACATCGCCGCCTTGGCGATTGAGCTGGGTCGGATCATGGGTGCCCAGAAAGACGTCAAAGATGTCCGCTAAGCTGATCTGAGCAGAAGCAAAGGTGACACGGATCCCTTCGGCATGGCCCGTTCGCCCGGTGCACACCTCTTTGTAAGTCGGGCTAGGCTTGTCTCCGCCGATATAGCCGCTTTCAACCTCGGTCACGCCAATGACATCGCGGAACACCGCCTCGGTGCACCAAAAGCATCCGCCTGCAATGATTGCCTGTTCCATAAGCCCAGCTCCTTTTCGACGAGCGACATAAGCACACGACGAGATAATGCCAGAGCAGAATGCGTGCCTTGCCTTCGCGCAAACTGTGCTTAAGAGAAAGCGTAACGCAACTAGAACAGAGGACCCCTTCATGAAACGCGCTCTTTTTGCATCGATGGTCGCCTTCGCTGGCACCGCGACTCTTACAATCGCCGCCCCTGCGGCTGCCGATGGCCACGACGCGGCCGCCGCTCAACAATTGAGCGACGTGCTCGCGCATGAGCGCCGCGACAATGATCGCGCGCGCGATCAATTTCGTCGGCCCGCCGAAACATTGGCATTCTTTCAAGTCGAACCGGATATGACGGTCGCCGAATTTGCTCCCGGTGGCGCTTGGTACACGCGCGTATTGGCGCCCTATGTTTCGTCGGAAGGCAAATATCTGGCGTTCAATTACGACAGCGGCGCGCGTGACTATGACACCCGTGCACAGGAAGCTCGGTCCAAAGGTTGGACCGAACGGTTTTCCGCCGCCGTGGGTGAAATGCTGGGAACCGATCCGGTCACGGCGTTCGAATATGATGAAGTGCCAGAAGACGTAGAAGGAACCGTTGATCGCGTCCTTATCTTCCGTTCGATGCATGGCCTGAATATCGGCAACAATGCTGATGTCGTCATTCGCACAGCACGCAAAATGCTGAAAGATGACGGCATGATTGGCGTTGTTCAGCACCGCGCACCGGAAGGCGCGAGTTGGAACGATTATGTTGCACGCCAACGCGGCTACCTGCCGCAAAAAGTTGTGATTGCGCTGTTTGAAGCCAATGGTTTTGAGCTGGCCGCCAGCAGCGAAATCAACGCCAATCCCAAAGACCCGGCGAATTGGGAACGCGGCGTGTGGACGCTCCCTCCTGTGCTTGCAACGGGCGAGGACGACGCGAAGCGCTCTGAATATCTCGCTATTGGCGAGAGTGATCGGATGACGCTGTTGTTCAAAAAAGCCGACTAACAGGTTAAAGGGCGGCGTATGACCAAACTCACAGTCGCCGCCCTTCAACTGCCGCTTGCGCGGGCAAACCAGGCGGACAATATCGCGGCAGTTGCTGCTCTGATCGAGCAGGCCGCTGGCAAAGGCGCGCAATTGATTCTGCCGCCAGAGTTGTTTTCCGGCTCTTATTTCTGCCGGGTCGAAGACGAAGCGCTGTTCGCGCTGGCACATTCTGTCACTGAGCATCCTAGCGTCATCGCCATGCAAGAACTGGCCGCACGGCTGCGCGTCACCATCCCGACCAGTTTTTTCGAGCGCGACGGTCAGCATTACTACAACACACTTGCGATGATTGGCCCGGATGGCGCTCTTTTGGGCACTTACCGCAAGAGCCATATTCCGGACGGTCCTGGCTATGAGGAAAAGTTCTATTTCCGCCCGGGCAATGACGGATTCAAGGTTTGGGATGTTCCGGGCGAAGGCGGCGCATCATTTCGTGTGGGTGTCGGCATATGCTGGGACCAATGGTACCCGGAAGCGGCGCGGGTAATGGCGCTCAAAGGCGCTGAATTGCTGCTTTATCCCACCGCTATCGGGTCAGAGCCCTATGATACAGATTTTGACACCAGCCGTATCTGGCGCCGCGCAATGATCGGCCATGCGGTGTCGAACTGCATGCCGGTGGTGGCCGCCAATCGCATCGGAGCCGAAGGTCCATCAGACGCACCGCAGACTTTCTATGGCCACTCCTTCATCGCTGATGAGTGGGGCGATGTTGTCGATGGCTTTGGTGCGGATGAAGAAGGCTATCTGATCGCTACATTCGATATGGCCGAGGCGGCAAAGCACCGCGCGGGGATGGGCTTTTTCCGCGACCGCCGCCCGCAACTTTATGGCCGGATCGTGGAGGACATTTGACGCAACTTTATCTAATTGCGCTCGGCTCTAATATGCGTGTTCCCGCAATCGGCGGGCCGCGGCGGGTGTTAGAGGCTGCGGTAACTGCGTTAGGGGAGCGCACGATCACAGTGCTCGCGGCCTCGCCCATTTTGGACAGTGCCCCGCTTGGCCCATCGCTCCGGCACTATGCCAATGCGGCGGCGGTGATTGAGACGGCTCTTGAGCCACCTGACCTTCTAAAGACACTTCACCAAATTGAACATTTCTTCGGACGTGGGCGCAATCAGCGCCGGGGTCAGCGCTGGCGCGCGCGCGCACTCGATCTAGACATTGTGTTGTGGAGCGGCGGGATTTGGGCAGACAATGCGCTCACCATCCCGCACCGCGAATTCAGGCGCCGGGATTTCGTTTTGCAACCGGCCTGTGACATTGCCGCAAATTGGAGGGACCCGATAACCGGGTTAGCCATCGCTCACCTCCTAGTGCGCCTACACAAGACGAAAAAATGGGCGCCTGACCCGGTGGTCGGACGCCCTTTTTTCCTTCCGCAAGGAAATTCTTAAGCGGCAGTCACTTTGCTGCGACGGCGACGGCCAAGGCCAAGCGCGATCAAAGCAAGACCAAACAAGCCAAGCATGCCAGGCGCTGGAACTTCAGTAGCGGTGAAGTCGGTGATCCGACGAACGTAGTCGCCGCCCACGATCGGATTGCCCCAGTTCGCCCAAAGGTTAAACCGTTCGCCGCCGTTTCTCGTGATCAACATCTCAGGGTGACGCGGATTACTTGAGACAGGTTGGAACGCGCCGTTGATCAGACGTGAGCCTGAAATAGAAGTCAGAGTAGCCGACAGAGACGGGCTTGCGCCGCCCTGAAAACTGGCGAAATCTGGGCTTGAAAAGGTTGCGTTGATGTCTTCGCCGACCCAGCTGCCAGTTCCCGCATCAGTGTCGATGGTCAGAACGTCGCCGTCATTGAACGTATACTCGAAGATGGTTGCAGATGCCGGAGCAGCGACAACCATACTTGTAGCGGCAAAACCGATTGCTGCTTTTTTGATGAGTGCTTTCATAATGGCCCCCTAATTCCTTTCAAAGGTCCGTCTTCAGATGTTCCGCGTCGCATCGTGCAAATGCAGCCGCCGAATTGGTAAACAGGAAGAAGCAACTGCTGTGCCAAAGAGACGAAAACCCAAGGAATCCGGTTATACCGAAGGTTAACGTAAGCGGGGAGCTGCAGCACTTTGTCAAAGTTTCCGACGCTTCTGAGCGGCCTAGGCTTGGAAACGAGGCATTAAACAAAATCGCTTAAAGCGCGCCAATGACCAAACATTCAATCTCTTTCGCCAGTCGAGCCGCCCTTGCGCTAACGCTTGGGACATTCGCCACAGCTTGCGACACAATGCCTAGCGATCCCTTCGCCGCCGCACAGCAAGCCTATGCCGATGGTGAGATCCGCACTGCGCTTGAATACGCGGCGGCGGCGGCCGACGCTGACCCTAGCAACATAGACGCACGCATGTTGGCCGGCGATATGGCAATGGCGCTGAACCGACCGGACCGTGCGATCACCGAATATGAGGCAATCGCAAATGACCCGCAGCTGGGCTCCCTCGCCCGTGCAAAACTCGCTGAAGCACAGTTGATCGGCAATTACCGCGTGGCCGCAGTTGAAACCATAGAAACGCTGACTATGGACAATGCGATGGCCTATGTTGCCTCGGTTGTCGTCAATATGGCGGAAGGTAATCGTGAAACTGCGCTGGCCCAATTGAACGAAGGGCTCGAAAAATACCCCGATGACGCACGATTGATCACCTTTGACGCAGAGCGGCTGGTAGAATTGTCACGCCGCGACGAGGCTCGAGAACGATTGGCTCCAGTCCTCAAACGCATGCCGGCCGTGCCTGAGGCCCATCTCCTCGCTGGCAGATTGCGTTTGACCGAGCGCGACCCCAACGCTGCGCAAGAGCATTTCAAGAAGGTGCTGACCGTACGACCCGTGCATCAAACCGCGATGCTCGCATTGGCGGCGATTGCGCGCGACAAAGGCGATATGAAAGCCGCGGGCAATTGGATCAACAAGGTCAACGACGCGGGCGACCCCCATCCTATCGGATTACTGTTCGCCGCGCAGATGGCTTACGATGCGGGAGAGATCAGTCGCGCATTTGAACTGATTGAATTGGCCCCGCCGGTCTTTGCACAGCGCCCAGAATTTGCGCGTGTTCGCGGTATGATTGATGCCGCTCGTGGTCAGCATGGCATGGCGGCGATGGCGCTGCAGGATTATGTTGATGACACTCAGGGCGATCCCTTAGCACGCCATGCGCTAGCCAACGCCTATGCCGAACAGGGACAGTTCAAAGAAGCTTGGAAAGCGATTGAGCCGGTGATCGACCACCCGCAGGCGGATGGCCCTTCTCTAATTCTCGCCCTCAAGATCGCTGACAAAGCAGCGAAGTCCGAGATGCCAAGAATCCGCGAACGCATTACAATGCGTGATTCTGCCGCGAATTTGAGCGAGCCATTGCGCGAGGCCAGCAAAGCGATCCGCGCTGGAGATTGGGCAAAGGCAGACTCTGTCTTCGCACCGCTGGTCGATGGCGCTGGAAAGAACGATGCAGTGCTGCTTAACAACGCTGCGGCGGTCAAAACGAAGCTAGGCAAACACAGTCAAGCGGTCGAACTCGCCCGGCGCGCGCATGAGCAAGCGCCGCAAAGCGCTGAAATTATGGACACGCTTGGCTGGGCTTTGTGGAAGCAAGGCAATGCACTGAGCGAGGCGCGCGACTGGCTTACCAAGGCGAGAGCGAAGGCTCCTGCGAACCGGCAGATTGGCGAACATTGGGCAATTGCACACGCCAAATCCTAATTAAGCGCACTTTCAAGCGATTCAGTGTCTTGACCAAGGGGCGCGCCCTGCCTAGGTGAGCGCTCCGCCAAACGAAGCGCAGCACTTTTCGCGCTCGATGTTGGGGGCCCTTAGCTCAGTCGGTAGAGCAACTGACTTTTAATCAGTAGGTCGCTGGTTCGAACCCAGCAGGGCTCACCACCTTTTCAATCGCTTAGAAGAAGCCGACTATCGGTGGTTCTAACTCAGCAATCACGGGGTAAGCACGTGGGTGATCCTCGCCGGACTGCGGGTCCTTCTTGGACTTTGATTTGGCCACATGCGGTAACGGACCTCTGACAAAGCGGCTCTCGAAATTTTTGGCAGCACCGTTAACGGCAACGGTCAAGGCATCAGAGAAGCGGGCCAGCCGATAGCTCGAAGACTTCAGAAATTCTCTTGGAGAATTCTCGTTGGCCGCCATAGCTTGGATGTCTGACTTTGATGACGGGCAACTCGCCAGCAAATTGAGTGAGAGCTTTCTCAGCGTCGTTGCCAACTGCGATTAGCTTCTTTGGTTGTAGCAATGAAATCAACTGAGAGAGAATTGCCAACCCTGTGTCCCTTTCACTCGCATTGTGGCTGCGGTTTGAGAAAGGGTCACCGGGACAATGAGGGTGGAACGGAAAGACATTCCAAAGGAATACCGGTTGCTCGATTCGTGAAAGCAGTTCCCAGACCACACTTGCGGTCCTTTCTGAGACTGCTTGGCCAACGGTAGGTCTATCCATCTTGATTTGCCAGCGGCCGAGGTGTTCGTGAAAATGGACGTCATCTGTGAGAGCTAGACCCGTACGTCGGCCCCCACGGTACCCCAAGTCTCTGCCAACCCATAGAGAATCAACCTCGACACGCTGCGCTTCGCTGATCAGTCGCCCGAGAATATTGGAACGTTGCTTCGGCGCACCTTCAAGATCATGAAGCGAGCACTCATCGCTGTAAGGATTGAAGGAATCTTCAAACCGAGTCGAGGAAAGCTCCTCAACGAATCTGCCCGGTGTCATCGCCTAGTTCCCCTCTAAAGGCCTATACTCGATTGTTCTCGCCTCTCTGTCGCCGACAATGATCCCGCCGCCATTTGCGCGGACCTGGCGAAAAACACTATAGCCATCGAGTATTGCTTTCTCCCAAAGATTCAGTGGGCATTGATCGACCTCATAGCCTCGAACAAAATCTCGAATCGTCTTTAGCATATCAAACGAAAGACTCTCTTGGTTCTCGAAAAAGTTCAACTCTTTCGCCCGAGAGAATATCCATGCAGTTAGACCCTCTTCGACAACAATTGCACGCCCGCCGTCTTGGGCTTCATCGACCAACGGATCACTTTTGCGTTTCTGTTTGATGAGGGCACGCATAACTGGTGACCAATGTAGTACTGCGGAATGAGCAAAATGAAACACATCGTGGAATCGATAGCCGTCGGCGTCGCGGATGTTATCCGTGAGCGGATCCCCGATAAACACTCCGTTCCATTTGAGATAACTCCTTCCGCTTCGTTTCTGCACGATTTTAATGCTGAACTGCATCGGCAATTGTTCGTCTGGATCAAAACCACCGTCAAAGGTTGGGAGGTTTGAGTGATGGGGCGTTATGAACCTACCCGTCGTCTTTGCTAGGTTGGTGCGAGCTACATCGCCAAATGAAAGTTCAGCCACTTGAAGCGTCTTCATGTAGCAGTCAGCAAAATGGACGAGCCGTTGCTCCAAAATTCCTGGCTCGTTGGGCAATTCCAACAATCTTGAAACCGCCTGACCTAATGTTAGCAGAGTGTCGTCCAAAGCCGCAACTTCGCGCGAGACTGCAATGCGAGATACCGTCCCGCTTCGCATGTCGCTAGCAGCTAAGACTGACATGTATCGTTCACCAGCAGTTGCTTGGTCCAACACCGTCTCTAGTGACAGGTCCAAGCGCCGGCACAGGGCGGCCAGATACCAAAGAGTGTCACCAAACTCTTCCTCAACGGCGTGCCTGTAACCGTCAAAAACCTTCCCCTCACGGTGATGTTTTTTCGCCGCAGCCATAATGCCGCCCACCTCGCCGAACAATCCAAAGAGGACCGGCTGGATATCCGGCTTCATCGTGTCGGTCGCCGCTATCTCCCTGGCGTATTGCTCAATCAACATTGTTGGTTGTTCCAGCTTTTCATCCATCTTCCAACACCCAGTCGCGTGGCCTGCCGCAGTAACCGGTGTCGTCTAACGTTCGTAGCCAAGCTGCAAAATCGAGGATGAGGTTGGCGTCATCAATGCGTTTCATTCCAGAGAACCTCTTTACAATGCTCCTCGCCCCTTGAACCCGAAACTCATCTGGCAGCATGGGACCTTCTCCGCCGAAATAGTAGAATTCATTACTAACCAAGACGCGATCGACGCTAGTGTCGCGATTGATATGTTTTTGGCGGATTGCTTCAACTGGATGTGCGTGAAATGATGGCAGTTGAAGCCAGTGACAGTCATCGTCCGATCGATAGTAAATGTTGTCACCGCAACTCTGGCGGCGGCTGCCCTGTCGCATTGGGCGTTTGCGCTTGAAGCGTTCGTCCGTCCAGTAGTGGCGAAAATCGATTGTTTCTGTAACCCTCATTGCATGGACGAGGTGATCTCCTCGGTTGACGTCCCGTGCGGCGCTTCCGGTACCGACAACCCAATCACCGACCTTCACGCTTTTCCTTATGTCAGGCTTGCAGGTGGCAAGGGTGGAGTAGCCAAAAAATGGATTCGGAGCGAAGCCACTATCGTAGCGTACGACATAAGATAGAAGCTTTGTCACGCTGCCTCACCTCTAGCAATTGTGGGGTTTGATTGCTCGGTCTGGATAGCTTGCACCTCCGGGCTTCTCCCAGACATCACAATCACCGTTGATAGCATCAACAATGGAAGCCCCGTTCCAGCCCACGACCGCATCACCATAGTTTTCAAGTGCGTCAGGAAGCTCGCAGTCATTGTGGCCATGCGCCCAAACTCCGACGATCCGCTTCCCGATCTTGTGAGCGTACTCGATCTCCCAGTTAACCCATTCACTGTTTTTCGTCCCAGGGGTCACATAGACAACCAGCGTGCCTGCCCACTTTATGTTTGGAGCAAGAATTTCCGACTTGATATAATCGGGTGACTTGGCGTCATTGGGATTAGATGAATTAATTGAAGCATCACGGATGTTGACGCCATGATTCGACAGAAGTTCCTTCACTTTGCCGAGACCTGTGTCGTCTTCGTGTATGTGGCTAATGAATACGTTCTTAGTCTGCTCAGTCACGGCGATCTCGTTTAATCAAAAGTGGTAGATCACTATTCTATATCTTGTCAGATACTTCAAGGAAATGCAGGGTGACAATTCACACATAGTGTGCATAGCGCAGTGAAATTTAGAGGGGGCTAATGTGTCGACATCGTCTGCCAATAAAGCCGCCTTGGTTCAAAGTGAGCGACCGCTGTTCAAACGGCTCGTTGATCGGGTGTTTGGCTTTGACTTCTTTGTTTCCTACTCTTGGGGCGACGGTTGGGAGTATGCGGAGGCGCTTACCAGAGAATTGGAGGCGCTGAATTTCGATGTGTTTCTAGATCGAGACGACTTCTATGATGGCGCGAATTGGAAATCGGCTGGCGCTTGGAGCCTAAAAAGAACCAGCAAGCTCATATTGGTCGGGACGCCCGGCTCGCTAGACTCGCAGCCGGTGCAATATGAAATACAGGTCTTCGCGGAGACTGGCCGAACAGTTATCCCAATTTCAATTGATGGCGCGTTGAGCAATCTCCCTGAGGACCATGCATTCCGGAGACACATAGGTGACGAAACGCTTCGCATCGAAGAAATTGATGAGCAGCGTTTGAAGGGGCCATCTGCGGCTACGATTGGAAGAATTGCTCAGTCATTCAATATACTTCGTCAAGATGAGAAAAGAATGCGATGGCTGTTGGCTCTGTTAGCCTTGTTCGCAGCGATTGCAGCGGCAGCCGTGTGGCAAGGCTACCTTGCCAGAGTTTCAGAAGAGGAAGCGAAGTATCAGCAAGGTTTAGCTGAAAAGGCTGAGGCAGACGCTATCGACCAAAAGGAGTTGGCGGAGGAGGCAAACCTCAAGGCACAGAATGAAGCGAAGAACGCTAGGATTGCCGAGGGTGAGGCTCGAATTGCCGAGAAAGAAGCGGAAGATCGAAGAGTTGAAGCAGAGGTAGCTAGAGATGAAGCAGAACGACAAACTCGTGTCGCTGTCTCAGCACGCAATGCGGAGGCTCTTGCAAGGCTGGAAGAGCGAAAAAGCACCGCTCTAACGTTTGCTAACCTTGCCCTTGCCGAGGTGGAAAGTGATCCGACTTTGGCGATAGAACTTGCCAAACGAGCGCAGTCATTTGCTCCGACGACCGTCGCCGAAGTGGCTGCGCTCCGCGCCTACAACTCTGGTTCGATGCTTAGGACGATGCACTTGCCTGACAGCAGTTGGGCGCACTTCTTGGGTGATGGTCGTGAGTTCATTGCAGCCCAAGGTCGCGATGCAGCAATTTACTCTGTTGATACCCAAGAAGTCGTCCGTCTTGTCCCTAATGTTGTGCAGGTGCTCGCCCTAGAAAACGGCGGTCTTCTAGCAGAGCGGCGTGTTTCAGATTCTGTTTCGCGTGTATCGTTTTTGAACGGAAACGGACTTGAATCTGCCAACACGGCTCTAATCAGTAGAATTGATCTTCAAAGTTGTGGCGGAGATAGCGCGTTAATAACAAGCGAAGGAGAGAAAAAAGGCGCGAAGCAGAAATCGCTAATCTATTTTGATGGCGAGAGATTCACACCCTTGGGTGATGAGTTTTCCGATCTTGAGATTTCCGATTGTAGGGGGCGCCTCCTTTTCGCAATACCGCGCCGCCCGAACGTTGAACCTTTTGTTGTTGCTGACCCTAACGGCAACAAATGGAACTTGTCATTGCCAGTTTCAAATTTGGTCCACAAATTTGATGTTTCTAGCGATGGAAGAAGAGTCGCAGCATATATCGGTCATTGGACTAAAGTGAATGATCCCGGTGCCTTAGCCATCTACGAGCTTCCCCAAGACCCAATCGGTAATAGCATTTCGATCGAACCGACAATTCTGCGTGAAAGTGACTTCAAGCTTTCTCCGTGCAGTGAACGAGTTACTTTTTGCATGGGCTGGCGTTGGGTAAACGGTATTGGCGGACTCTACTTCGAAGGAAATGAGACACTAGTATTCGCCGGTGAATCTCTAAGATTTACCAATGCGACTCGCCTGAATTTAGAGGACCGGACCGTTGAGACATTTTTGTGGGATATTGAGCGTAGAATTGAATTTGAGCGATCTCGGATTGGCGCAGCAGGATTCATCCTAGATGACAATAATTCACGTGCTGTTTGGATAGGCTACGATGAGATGTTTTTGGGTGCTATATTTTCGGATGAGTATTCGATCTTTGGCTCCACGTATTCAGATAGTCGAGATGGAAGACTGATATTAACGGGCTCGCACGACAAAGGTATCTTCTTATGGCGTCGTCCGTTTGGAGTTCGTACTTACCGGTTAGATTTCGAAGAAACCTACAAAAATGCGGAGATCGGTCGTTTATCACCAATGGCTTCTGCATTGAATAATCAAATTCAAAATTGGGTCAGGGCTAACCCTGACGATCTTGAGATAACCGACCTCCCTCATGGTAGCGTAGACTTCAGCAACGATTTCCGGGTTACGGTTCGATACAAGGAATGGACAGGTGCTTTGGGGTCAGGGATCGAAAGTATGCTGTCGCCTGGGCTTGTATCGACACCATCAGCAACGCCTGGCGAGACAGGACCCGCTGCTGTAGCGGAGGCTATTGGTGCCACCGTTGGAGGAGAGGTTTTTGGCAGATCTTTTGTGCTGAGTCCAAGGTGGATTCTTGAGGAGGGAACTCCTTGGATTGAACCTCACAAAACCTCGGGTTCATCGATCGCAATCGAAGGAATGGGAGAGCAGAATTGAGAATTTTAGCGCTTGATGGAGGGGGAATAAAAGGCGCATTCACTGCATCCGTCCTCGCTGCACTTGAAACAGAACTCGAACGCCCGGTGGTCGATCATTTCGATCTCATAACGGGTACCTCAACCGGGGGCATCTTAGCGATTGGTCTTGGGATGGGTTTTAGCGCCTCTGAACTTAGAGACTTCTACATTGATCGTGGCGGAGAGATATTTGGCGTCACAAGTGTGTTCGGACGCCTGGGTTTTCTCAAGCAGCTATTCGCTCCAAAGCACTCCAGCGCACCTTTGGAGGCGGCACTAATTGACATATTGGGCGAGCGAAAGTTCGGTGAGTCACTGTCTCGGCTGGCCATACCGACTTACGATGCTGTCGCAGGCAGAATATTCCTGATGAAGACTGCCCATAATCCGCGCTTCGTTCATGATGTTGGCGCGCTAGCTCTTGACGTCGCTATGGCCACCGCTGCCGCTCCAACTTACTTCGAAGCGAAGGCGTTTCCTGCACATCAAGGCGCGAGCTATGTTGATGGCGGTGTCTGGGCCAATTGTCCTGCGTTGGTTGGATTGACCGAGGCCGTAGCTTTCCTTGGCGCGAAAGCCGAAAAGGTCGACATCTTGAGCATTGGCACGACTTCTTCCCCGTTCAATATAGCCGATGAGCGACGCTCAGGTGCTTTGCAATGGAATATGGGCCTCATCAATCTCATGTTTGAGGCTCAAGTTGAAACTGCACGAGCGCAGGCTAGCCTACTTGCAGGTGGGTTTCACCGCATAGATGCCTCCGTTGCTAGCGGCAGATTTGGTTTGGATAAGGCCGATGCGATGACCATTTCTGAATTGGTGACGCTTGGACGTGGAGAGGCTGTCAAGAAGGAAAACCTGGATGTTGTCCGCTCCCGCTTCTTGAATGGAACTCCCGCGTCACCATTCATGCCTTACGTGTGACTTGGCAGCCCTAGTTCGTGATCTAAGTCACGCGGCTTTCGACATCGGAGCGGATAGAGGTTAAGTCCTTCAGATGAGGAGGGGTGCTAAATGAGCGGATCTGCTGAACTCGAAATCTACGTTCAACGGTACGAGACATTCCGTCATCTCGACAAGATGCGGTATCAGGCTCAGAGTATCGCGATCCTGGTGGGCACGCTATACGCGGGCTATCTTTCTGGATCAGATGGCGATTTTGTCCCAGCAT
Source organism: Erythrobacter sp. (assembly GCA_039985875.1). Classification (GTDB taxonomy): domain Bacteria; phylum Pseudomonadota; class Alphaproteobacteria; order Sphingomonadales; family Sphingomonadaceae; genus Erythrobacter. Next base: position 212,727 of record JBDWRU010000003.1, read on the forward strand.
TTGGCGCCGTAGTCGGCGCGCTTCTCATGTCAATTGCATTTACGATGTGGCGGATCAGTCAGGGCATCGTTGCCAACTCGAAAGTGCTTGCAGAATATGGCGAAAAGGTAGGTGACGCTAGTCTTCCTATCGCATCGACCGGCTGGCGCACGGCCACGTTCTGGACCACCATTTTGACATTTTTTGTCGGGTTTGGGTTGGCAGGTCTCTCAATCTACGAACTGCTCGGCGCTTAGCGAGCGGCGTTCTTCAGCCTGCTGGGTATTGGCCAATCTTTGCTAGCAAAAGCGTTGCCAAACGTCGGTCCAGCCGCCGTCGATCACTTCCTCTTCCAAGAACGAGAGGTTGTACCCGTTGGAGACAAACTGCTGCTTTCCGCTCATACCTCCGAGGCCATTGCGTGAATTCACCTCACCGCAGACGACGTCGGCCCCACCTTTGGTCGAAACCCTGAGGTTCGAGAATACTGCGCTGTCGGGATCGCGAAGCTTTGCTCTCACAGAGACTTGGGCATCAGTCTTGATGCTCAAGTCTGATCGACCACCTGAATACTCGATTTGATCGTCATCACCGCAGGCCGATAACGTCAGGACGACAAGTGTCATTGCTATAGTTCTCATATACATACCCGTGTTCAGCCCCGCTGGTGCCGGGCGGTTCAAAACGCGCGAGCACGAGGCAGCACGCCTCCCGTGTTCGCCGAGAGGCTGTTGTATTCCGGGAGCCACCCGACATAGGCGGCTCGTGCTCAGCGCGTCATGCGCACCGCTAATGCTTTTGACGACATAACGCGGTGAACACTGTGTAACGCTTGTTTGTGAATTGGGCTAGCTGTCATGTGACACTCAAAAACGGCACTTGGAGGGAAGGACCGTTTCTAGCTACTAGAAACGAAACGATAGAAACGGTCGGAAAAACCGACCGCCCTGGCACCCGCGTCAGGTGGCGCGGGTGAGGCTCAGACAGTTAGAAAATGAGAAATTCGAAACCTGCGGCCAGTGCTATCTAACTAGCCAGTGCTCGTGCTCTTTTTTCTCGTGCGAGTTTTCACTGTTTGACTCTTGGTGAGGTTTGCTCGTTCAAGGCAAGCGGGATCACCCCCACCCCAGAATGGTGAAGGCGATCCCGCTTGCCTTGGGCATTTCGCCTGACTCCCGGAGCCGGTCGACGCACAAAGGCCCACTTTCAGAGGAGCGCCTCATCAGTGGAGTCAGCTTCTTGACGGCACAAATCGCTCCATGCCGGAGATCCATAGGCATCTGACTTAAGCGGTGCCTTTCCGGTGTATGATCTCACCCCCGTGGTACCGGATTGCACAGGTCGGACCACTGTTTCTAGCCGTCCCCGACCTGCGATTGGAGGTTATTCGTTAGTCATCAGACCAAGGTGGCACCTCTTGGCTGGTGCTCTGCTTGGCTTGTTTTTCTAACCATTCATGCAGATCAGAAACTCGATAGGCGACGGCACGTCCCAGCTTTACAAACTTAGGACCTTTGCCTGTCACTCGCCACTTGTTAAGTGCGCTAACACTGAGTCCCAAATAGTCTGCGGCCTCGTTCACTCTCATCACCTTCATCGACGTCCTCCTAATAGACAGAGGAAGACTCAATAGGCTGTAGAATTACCGTCCACACAACCTGCACTCAAAACAGAGGGATACGTAGATTAGCTGGTTTTTGGAGGGTCTTGTTTTATCAATCCCGCCCAATCCTTCTCGAAAGCAAACTTAGCGTCTTCCTCTTGCCGCCTCTTTCGCTTTGCGAAGGCAAAAATATGCTTCTGCTGGTTCAAGATGCGTTCCCAACTTGGAGAATTGCTTTCTTCGATCTCGATTGACCAAACGAGATCTAGGAACTCTTTCCTTGACCTCCTTCCGCCGCGCACTTGTTTCTCAGAGATGTCTTCATGTTCGAAAAGAGCGGCTATAACGTAGAACGCAAACCTGTCTTTGGGACTTCGAATTTGTAGCCAAGCAGTTTCGTCGTCGCCGGCTGGAATGGTGCTGTGATCGTGATCTCTTCCAAATGCTGGGTTGGCTCCAGACTCTGGATCATGTGTTGGTGAGTGCTTCAATAGCAGTTGTGTGGCCGTTTCGCGTGCCGCCTCGGACAAAGATGACAATGACCGCCTGACGCCAACGTTTTTGTAATGACTTATGTCCAACCCAATTGCCATGCCGCTATCGTGCAACAAGCTCATCGCCACCATGGGCATTCGCCCGAGTTCAGCATCAAGCGCGTCTCCTAGTCTGACGATTTCCATCAGTTGTTGATGCGTTTCCTTGATCGTCTTGCTTTGCCTTCCGATTAGCTCCTCAAGATTGCCAGATTCATTCATCAATTCACGCCTAAGGATGGATGTGGCTTGAATGATCTTCTCGACAGTTTTGGATCCCAAGCCCTGTCGCCACTCTCGCTCTTCGTTCATGAGGCCTTCTCAGCGAAGGGCAGAATGTTGTTTGAGGGCTTCCCCAGAAGGCCAACCTCGGCATTGAATATCAGCCGCTGAAGTCCATCGGCCCAAGCCGTCATGGCGAGTCTTTTTTCGGAGGCCCAGTCATACCTCTGGTAGACCCCGGCTACGCCCGACTTGGCGCCGCTCACGTGGTTCAGGAGTGCTTCCGTGACTTCGAATCTAACGCCTAATCGCTGCATTGCTGTGGCGAATGTTCGGCGGAGGTCATGTAGCTTCCAGTGAGGAATTGTATGACCAAGCTTATCGGAAGCTTTTTGGTCGAGTTTCGCTTTGGGCTTGCTCCAGCCGCTTGGCGCGGTTGTCCCGGTGCTTGAGAAGACAATGTCCGATTGACACAATTCCGAGCAGGCACGAAGCTCTTCGACCGCCAAACTATTCAGAGGCACAACGTGCGCGATACCATTTTTGGCTAGGGCGGCTGGGATAACCCACTCCGATGCATCAAGGTCTACGTCACTCCACCGGATCGAACTTACTTCTGAACGGCGCTGCCCGGTGGCAATGAGAAGGCGGGTCATTGGGCCAAACGGAAATGCGATTTCCATTGACGCGTGCCAGACGGCCGCCAATTCTGTGTCACTCAGAACGCGATCTCTGGCCCTAACGGCAGGTGGAGCGGACATCCCCACCATTGGGGAAATTTCGAGGTCGCCTCTTTCGGCGGCCCATCTGAAGAGCTTGCGTAAGATGGCGTGAAGCTGACGCGAAGTCGCAGGTCTTGTCTCCCCAACTTTTTCAATAAGGGACGCAATGTCGCGCCGAGTGATCTTGTTGATCGGTTTGGCGCGCAAGACAGGAACAGCATTGTAATTCAGTGCGGTCTCGGTCTGCTTCCATGAGCGTTGCTGGTGGGTTTTCGCGTATCTCTCGACAAAGACAGATACATACGAATTGAAGGCCAAATCGCGCGCACTGAGGTTTGCCTGTCGCTCCTCTTCTGCTGGATCTCTTCCTGATTTTGCTGCGATCAAAAGTTCCTGTGCTCTGCTCCTTGCCTGATCAGGTGTCCAAGGCGCTCCGTGCTTGCCAATGTTATAGCGCCGGGCGGGCGTGCCACGGCCACCCATGCGATATTGCACGACATAGCTCTTCGAGCCGTTCTTGGTGACCTTCAATCCGAAACCAGTCAGTTCCGTGTCCCAATAGAATGTGTCAGACGATCCTTGTGCGACCGCATTCACGTTCCTCTTGTTGATCTTGAGCTTCGGCATATCGCCTTTCCAGTAATCACGCAGTAAGCACATGTGATACAGTGTCAGGTGACTAGAGGAAAGCCCAAGATAGTCAGAAGATTGTTTTGAAAGGTGAAATAGGTGATTTGGAAACTCGATAGAATTCTGGGAAACGGCGATCTTCTAACTTTTAATCAGTAGGTCGCTGGTTCGAACCCAGCAGGGCTCACCACCTTTATTCTGCCATTTATGGGAGAACCCTAGGACTGATCTGAAAAGTCATGTCCGCCGTATGTCCTGTTGGGCTATGGCATTTGCACCTCGTCAGTTTCAGCTTTGACGCAAACACCCTGCCAAACCGTGGCGAACTCACTCGCTTCGACGTCGCTTTCTAGGAAAGCAATGTCCTCTCCCAGAGCCACGAACCGCTCAAAGCCTGTGAAGCCGCCGAAGCTGTTCTTGGCATTGACCTCGCCGCAGACCGCCGATGCACCCTCACTTCCGCCAGAGTAATAACCGACGTTCCGGAACTCCGCACTATCAGGGTCTTTCAGCCTTGATCTGACGCCTTGCTGCGAGGCCGTCACGATCCTCATTTGAGTTCCACGATCTGGGGCGGAGTTCTCTTCATCGCTTACAACTGTTGCGTCGGCTAAATCACTTGATCCTGCATCCTCATCGGGTTGGCAGAATGATACCATCGCGATCAGACCGACTACAACAACCCCGCAACCAATCTTTGAAGTTTTGGCGACCTTCTTCTGGCTTTCGGTCATAGGCACATCATCTGCGCCGGAACTCCTAAATCTGTGTCCGCAGAAGCGGCACTTGGCCGCAGCCCTTTTGATCGTTTCGCCGCATTCCGGACAAGTCCGCTCATCATCATTCATCGCATGGGTCTCCCAGAGAAGGTGTATCTCATCGTCTACCACCCTAGAGGGTTGAGCAATCAGACTAAAGAGTTGATTGTAGATCATGGTCTGGTGACGATGGTCATCATGTATGGTTCATCATGCGTGATGAGCCTGCGTCAAAACCTAGCGACCAACCTTCGCCACATCCGTGCGAAGCGCGAGATGTCGCAAGATGACTTTGCAGCGTTGATCGACATCCACCGGACCTATTTGAACCATCTGGAAGGTGCGAAGCGTAGCCCGACCATCGACGTCATCGAGAAGATAGCCGAGCGGCTGGAAGTGCCAATCACTGATCTGCTTGGCGATCCTGCGAAAGACGCTTGAGTGCCCCGAGCCAATCTGGCTCTCTGGCCAGCCTCAACGCCTCCTGACGGCCTAGTTGCTCGGGCAGGAGCGCATGGGTCCAGTTATCCGGATCAATCCCCTCAAGGAAAGCTGACCACCTCTGCGGGCTTCCAAATCGTCTATGGAGCCTTGCGTGGCACGAGCGGCAGATTGCCATGAGCGCGAATGGCCGGAAATAGAGTTCGCCGTGCCAATGCTCGGCCTGCCTCTTTGAGCAGACAGAACACTCGGAGCGTTCCGGCATCAAGCCAACCTGCCAAGCAATCTGGTTCTTCTGCCAAACATAGACACGCTCTTTGCCCGTTGCTCCATTGTAAGGCGCAGGAACAGGCCAGCCCCATCGTGGGAGCCTTTGACCATCGGCAATAATCGCGTCGATCTTGCGATCTAGGACGATGTCGGCTGGCAGCGTGCTCATGACTTGCCACCAGTGTTGCGTTCAATCGCGTCCAAGATTGAGCTAGCCCGTTTTATCCCTGTTGTAAGATGTGCGGCCAGTGCTTTGCTAGCTTCGTCCGGCAAGTCTGCTGCTTGGCCTTCGACAGCGATCCCGTGCATGTCTTCGATGACGCAAGTGAACCTTGCAAAAAGTTCAGCAGTCTCGGTCATGCCCGATCCTCCGCTAGAAGCCGATATACAGATGCACGGGACACCTCTAGGCGGCTGGCGATCTCGGAAGGAGCAAGACCCTCATCAGCGAGTTTGCGCATCTCTGGCAATCTACGGCGGGCTGTTGGCGCCCGCCCGCGATATTTTCCTTCACGCTTGGCTTTCTCGATACCTTCTCGTTGCCGGACGAGCATCAGTTCCCGCTCGAACTGCGCAAGCGCCGCGAACATCGTTAAAACCAACTTTCCAGAGGGTGATTTCGTATCCATCTCCGATCCGCCGAAGTCGAGAATACGCAAGCCAACTTTCTTCGCTTCAAGTCGATCAAGGATGCCAAGCAAGTCGGAAGTCGAGCGAGCCAGCCTGTCCAACCGCACAACTACGAGCACGTCGCCTTCACGCACAAACTCCATCGCGGCTTCAAGCTGGGGTCGCTCATCAACCGATGAGACCTGCTCTTGAAACAGCTTGTCGTTACAACCCGTTGTAAGAAGTTGCTCGATTTGGCTTTCCAACCCAGCCACTTGGTCGAACGAACTCGTTCTGGCGTAGCCTACGAGCATGATAAATCATTGTTTTGCATGCACTTAGACTACCCTAGTGCGGGGTGTGGTCTAGGGTAAAATGGAGTCTTTTAGCGCGTCACTGATTGCCAGTTAAGGGCGAACCTATAGCTGTTATAGGACGTTTTCATACTTTTCGGCATTCTGTCCTTCGCGGAAAACGTTCTGCCACTGCCATCGTGATTTGTAGGGCTTCGGGTTGAACATCACTTACAAGGAGATTGTCCATTGTTCTGTGCATCGATTTGATCGAAAGCTGTCCGTCTGCTTACACCCATTTGCGGACGCAAGTTGACCCTCACAGCAATGGCTATATGCGCAGAAATATGGATGAAATGTCTAGGCTCCCTGAACCGCCTCAATTATCGGCATTAATGCGCGATGGGTCGGTGGCCCTCTTCCTCGATTTCGACGGCACTTTGGTGGAACTGGCCGCGACTCCGGACGCGATTTCCGTACCCCGCAATATGCCCACCAAACTCCGCGCGCTTTCACAAGCATTGGATTGGCGACTGGCGCTGGTTAGCGGGCGCTCAATCACCGACTTGGGAAAGCATCTGGGGCAATTGGGCGTGGCTGTTGCCGGCTCGCACGGGGCGGATTGCCGGCTGGCATCGGGACAAGCGCTGGGCCAAGCGCCAAAGGGAATAAGCTCTGAAGCGCGCGCATCCCTCAGCGGCTTTGCTCAAAAAGAAGGTCTCGACTTGGAAGAAAAGTCGCATGGTGCGGCGCTGCATTTTCGCAACCAGCCTGAAAAAGAGCGCGTGGCGCATGATTTTGCATCTGCGCTTTCCGACAAACACGGCTTGGCGGTGAAGACCGGCAAATGCGTTGTGGAACTGGTCGAAAGCGGCGCCAACAAGGGCGCTGCTGTACACGCATTCATGGATGATCGCTTGTTTGCAGGTTCGGTGCCTTGGTTCATTGGCGATGATATTACCGACGAAGATGGTTTTAAGGCTTGCCAAGATAGGGGCGGCGGGGGCATTCTTGTTGGCGAGAGAGAGGAAACTCGCGCGGGTCATGCGCTCGCAGATGTAACAGCTGTCTACCAATGGTTGGGCATCTAAAGCCGGATTTGAAATGACGCGTAGCCTCGATACTAACTCTAAAAACACTCAAAACCCAGAGCCGAACATTCCAAACTTGGAGTTATGGCCGATTGGAAACTGTCAAATCAGTGGCCTAATTGATAGGGCCGCCGGATTGGTGTGGGGCTGTGTTCCGCGCGTGGATGGCGATCCGGTTTTTTGTGCGCTTTTGAACGGTGATGCCCAAAATGCAGGTGTTTGGCGCTTTGAATTGGAAGGCCAAACCAGCTCTACCCAACGATATGAACGCAACACCGCGATCCTAATCACTCGGTTGGAAGCAGACGATGGATCGGCAGCAGAGATCTATGATTTTTGTCCGCGTTTTGAACGTTCCGGCAGGATGTACCGCCCTGTTGCATATACGCGCATTGTGCGGCCCGTAGCAGGCACTCCGCGTCTCAAAACCAATTTGCGGCCCAAACAAAACTATGGCGCCCAACTCGCCGAAACCAATCACGGCACCAACCATATCCGCTATGTCATGGGCGCGCAGACTATGCGCCTCAGCACAGACGCACCGGTAGGCTATATTCTGGAAGGCCGGTCTTTTCGGCTTGAAAGTGACCAGCATTTCTTCCTTGGCCCAGATGAACCATTTGTCGGCAATGTCCGTTCAGAAGTGCGCCGTATGGAGGCGCAAACCGCCAAATATTGGAAGCATTGGACGCGTGGGCTTCACATTCCGCTCGAATGGCAGGACGAGGTCATCCGCTGCGCGATTGCGCTGAAATTGTGCCAGCACGAAGAAACCGGTGCGATCGTGGCCGCCCTCACCACCAGCATTCCAGAAGCTGCGCATTCTGAGCGCAATTGGGATTACCGTTTCTGCTGGATCCGTGACAGCTATTACACCGTGCAGGCGCTCAACCGGCTCGGTGCGCTGGACGTGCTGGAGAAATATCTCGCCTATCTGCGCAACATTGTCGACGGGGCCAAAGGCGGGCAAATTCAGCCGCTCTATTCCGTGATGGGCGAAAGCAAATTGAACGAGGTGACGGCGGCGCATCTTGCTGGATATCGCGGCATGGGGCCGGTGCGGCGCGGCAATGCAGCCTACAAGCAAATCCAGCATGATTGTTACGGGCAGATCGTTTTGCCGACCGCACAAGGGTTCTTTGACAGCCGGATGCTGCGCATGGCCGATGAAGGCGATTTTGAAAGTCTTGAGCAAGTTGGCGAAATGGCTTGGGCTATGCATGATCAACCCGATGCAGGTCTGTGGGAATTTCGAACCCGCGAAGAGGTGCACACCTATTCCGCCGTCATGTCATGGGCCGCATGTGATCGGCTTGCCAATGTTGCAGAACATATCGGTAAGGCTGAACGGGCGAAGCTCTGGCGGGTGCGCGCCGACAAAGTTCGCGCCAAAATCGAGGCTGAGGCCTGGGTCTCAACGGGCGAAGGTGGGGATGAAGGGCATTACGGTGCCAGCTTTGAAAGCGATTATCTCGATGCGAGCCTGCTGCAAATGGTCGAATTGCGGTTCCTATCGCCGGACAATCCGCGCTTTCAATCGACCTTTGCCGCGATTGAGAAAGAGTTGCGGCGCGGCGATCATATGCTGCGTTATGCCAAGGAGGATGATTTTGGCGCCCCAGAAACCGCGTTCAATGTCTGCACATTCTGGTTGATTGAGGCGCTCCATTTGGCGGGCCGCGACGATGAAGCACGCACTTTGTTTGAAACGATGTTAAGCCACCGAACACAGTCAGGCATGCTGAGCGAAGATCTCGATTATAAGACGGATGAGCTGTGGGGGAATTTCCCGCAAACATACTCTTTGGTCGGCGTAATCAATTGCGCCGGCTTGCTGTCAAAATCATGGAGTGAAGTACGATAGGACGCTTAGTTGTCATCTCGAACCGTGTCGCTGTGCCCAAGGCACGCGGGGCGGCTGGCGCGCAAGGCGGGCTCGCCGGTGCGCTCAATTCTGCGCTCAAAAAACACAAAGGCCTCTGGTTCGGGTGGTCAGGTCAAGAAAGCGAGGCAGAAACAGGTGAGAGCACCGGCAATATCAACATGCAGCGGGCAGACGGCGTCACCACTGCAACAATTGATCTGTCCGCCCGCGATGTTGATGAATATTACAATGGCTATGCCAATTCCACGCTTTGGCCGTTGTTCCACTACCGCCTAGACCTCACCGAATATGAGAGAGAAACCGGGAAAGGGTATGAGCGGGTCAATGAACGCTTTGCTGAATGTGTTCAGCCGCTGATTGAAGAAGAAGACCTTGTTTGGGTGCATGATTATCACCTGCTTCCCTTGGGCGAGCGCCTGCGCGCACGAGGCCTTAAAAACCGCATTGGGTTCTTTCTGCATATTCCATGGCCGCCGACACGGCTGTTCGTTTCACTGCCGTTTCATGAACGGTTGGTGCGGACCATGCTCGATTATGATTTGGTGGGTTTCCAGAACAATGAATGGCTGGAGAGTTTTCTCCATTACTGCCGCAAGGAATTGGGCGCCCAGGTCGATGAAGACACCGGCGTTGTCAGCTTTGAAGGACGCACAGTTCGCGCAAAAGCCTATCCGATCGGCATCGATTGGGACCACTTCCAAGCGCAAGGCAAAACCGAAACAGCCCACAAAGCGGCTGAAAGACTGACGGACTCGATCCGCAATCGTACTGCGATGATCGGGGTCGACCGGCTGGATTATTCCAAAGGCCTGCCTGAACGGATCGACGGGATTGGTCGTTTCTTTGATCAACACCCAGAGCGCGTGCGCGACCTTGTCTATATACAGGTCGCCCCGCCCAGCCGCGAGGATGTGGAAAGCTACCAACATATTCGCGAGGTGCTTGAACAGAAAACCGGACAAATCAACGGAGCACGTTCGGAGGTGGATCTCGTCCCGATCCGTTATGTGAACCGTGGGTATGAACATGCCGAGCTTTTCGGTTTTTTCAATGCCGCCAAAATCGGATTGGTCACACCTTTGCGTGACGGGATGAACTTGGTCGCAAAAGAATATGTCGCCGCCCAAGACCCAGAGGATCCCGGCGTTCTTATCCTTTCGCGCTTTGCAGGCGCAGCCCAGCAATTGAGCTGCAATGAGAAAGGCGCTGTGATGGTCAATCCTCACAGCCCGGATGATTTGAGCCATGCTATTCTGGCCGCGCTCGACATGCCATTGGCAGAACGAAAATCACGCTATGAAGCGATGATAACCACAATCCGTGAAGACAATGTACAAGCGTGGACTGCAGAGTTTTGTAGCGATCTAGCAGGTGAATGATCAGCCACTTTGAACGTCCGCTTTCCGCCCAAATAGCAGCCTCTCAGAACACTATCGGTTGATCCCGCTTGATGAATGGCAGCTACATCGACTTAGACATTGAAAGCCAACCTACTGCTAACGACCCATGAACAGACATTGAGGGTGCGTTCTTTGTTGGCCGATTGCAGGCGCAATGCTTTGCTTCTAGGCGTATCAAATGGATGCGCTTGATATTGCCTTTGTTCTTTTCCCAAACGTCACTCAACTCGATCTGACGGGGCCAGTTCAGGTCTTGTCACGACTAGGGAATGTCTCAGTTCATTTGGTTGCCGGCTCGACTGACCCCATCATGACGGACGCGGGTTTCTCAATCAATCCGACATGCACCTTCACCGACTGTCCCAAACCCCACATCGTCTGCGTTCCCGGAGGAGTGGGCGCAGATGATGCAATGCTCGACGAGGAACTGATTGCTTGGCTTCGTGAGGTGTCGGTAGGAGCTGATTGGGTCACGAGCGTCTGCACCGGCTCGCTCGTTCTCGGGGCCGCAGGTTTGCTGCAAGGGAAGGAAGCCACCAGTCACTGGCTGTCTCGACGGATGCTTGCCGAGTTTGGCGCAATCCCAGTAGCTGAGCGAGTGGTTGTTGATGGCAAATTCGTTACGGGAGGAGGTGTTACGGCGGGGATCGATTTTGCCTTAAGTCTAATGGCGATGATCAGAGGTGAGGAGCACGCAAAGCTCGTCCAACTGTCCCTTGAGTATGACCCTCAGCCACCATTTCGCTCAGGCTCACCGGACAAAGCGGATGAAGCCTTAGTGGACCGGGTTCGGGAACTCGCCCATTCTTCACAATCCGAGAGGCAGACGAAAGTGTCGGCCGCGTCTGCTCGTCTGTTCCAATAAGTCTGCACGCCGACCGTCCGCTCCCACCCCCAGTCCTTGCCATAAAACTGGTGCGGCAGCGAACCTGCAAGCGGTCTGCCCAGCAGCTGATCCAACTGTGCTGAATGTCGGCTTTCAAATCGAGGTTGCGGTGGCCGATGTCGTCGGGTCGCGAAACGACACCTGCCACCACCCCGCGCACAGGGCTTCTATTCAGAACGCCGGCGCAGGAAAACGACAAGCCATTTGTTGCCATTGCGCTCGATATCGACCAATTGGAACCCATCGCTCCGAGCGGCCGAAAGCCGGTTCTGGAGTTGCTGGAAATTCAACGCAGTGAACACGCGCGCTTCGCGCACACGATCCTGCCGCAGCGTCATGTCGAACTTTGATCCGGGCCGCATGTAGAGTGGCCAGCCACCTCCGGGTGCGAAAATACGGGGAGCGTCAGCCGCGTATTCTGCTTGGCTCGGACGCCAGCGTGAGGTTCGACGCTCGGCACGCGGGCGCACGAAAATGGCTGCGACTTTCTGGTTCCCGAACCCGCTCGCCTCAAGATCGACCAGCACCATCGACCCATCGCGAACTCTTTCACGGAATTCACGATTGAAGCGGTTGCGCTCAATATCGGTAAATGAAGCCCATGCCAGATTTTCCCGATTGTCGATCCAAAGTGCGGCGTAGTAGACCTGATTGGCACCGCCCTGGCCCCCTGGATTTGCGACATGTTTGTTCAGCGATTCAATATCGGTCGGACGATAGTCGCGATCACGATTGGTTCGCCAGCGCTTCCCATAATCGTCTTTCGGCACGCCACCGATCAGATCCCATCCGCGATTATCGGGATTTGGCGCAGACACGAGGTGAAACCGCAGGCAGCGCTTATTGAGGGTCGTGCATTGCGCGATGTTCTCCATCTCGATGTCGATCACGATCCGGCCGCTTTCGCGCAAAGTGGTGGCAAAAGCATTGAGATTGTCACCGGTGATATTGCGGTGAAGGTTGTTCCGCCCCTCAGTAAAGGGTTGCAAATATCCTTCGGCTTGCGCCGTTGAGGCCAGCGGGAGAAGGCAAGCTGCCCCTACAAGGGCAAGAACAATAGCGCGGAGTTTCGATTGAACAGTCATGACCGGTTCCTTGAAGCAAGGGCGTGAGAGGAGTGTGTTTGCGCGATGGGGCAGCATCACGGGTTGACGAGGCGCGGCGCGTTCTTGGTCCCGGCCAAGTAGGCGTCGAACAGTGCTCGGGCTAAGTCGCCAGAGGAGATCTCGTCACTGTTCGAGACCGCAACGCCATAACGCCTTCCCGGCAGTTTGATCACAACGGCCGATGCGCCCCTGAATGACCCGCCGTGAAACACCCAAAATCGCTTCGAGGTTTCAGCCAAGAAGGCTGTGTCGTTGATAGTCCTGTTGAACACCAGCCGGTCATCAATATCGTCAGGCGCAATCATCCGTTTGCGAATGCCCGGCTTCACGAGCGTATTTGTGAACCCCAATTGACGGGCGAACCTCGCAAGTTGGCGAGCGCTCATGTAAAAGCTGCCCTGCGGATTGCAGGTCTCTGGTTCGACAAAACCGCCGGTATTGTCGTTTTGCGAGCTGTAGTATTTTGCAAAACTATCAGGACCACGGTCCCGCGCCGGATTGCAGGATGGAACGCGCCTGCGAAAAACCGTGTCGAAGAACTGCGTGTACATGAAGGCCGTGAACAGGAGCCGATAAGCTGGCTCCACAGCCTTACCGTAGGCTGCGCCGGACTTGCCCACATGGGCTTGGTCGATGGAGGCGGCCTGGTCCGGAAAGGCAATCTTTGGGATGACGAAGCGGAGGACGGAAATATTGCAATTGTCGTATTTGCGGTTGGTCCCCGGGCTTTGGGCGCCGCGCGATAAGCCATAGTCAATCTTGATCCAGCCATCCGGGACCGGCGCCCCGCCATCGCAATAGCCGACATCGCCGGGCGCACGCCTGAGCCCGGACTTGTGCATTAGCAGCGACCGTAAAGTCACCCCTTCGAGCCGGTCGCGATAGGCTTGCTTCATCTTCTGCGGCAGGAAATCGGAAACCGGTGCGTCAAGCTGTTGATTGACCGTTCCATCGCTAATCGGCTTTTGACGCAGCAGATAGAGCAGCGCCGTGCCGCTCACCAGCTTGCTGACTGAGCCAATATGGCTGGCGGTTTGAACTGTCATTCGGACATTGCCGTCGTCCGGTTTCTGCGCCCAGCCACCTGCTCCTTCGGCAAGAATTCTTGCAGGCCCGGTGAGCGCAAATGCATAGCCGACCGTGTTGTCACGTAAGCGGTCATGCATTGAGGCTTCAAACCGGTCGCGGTCCAGCGGAGGGATCTCCTGCGCTTGCGCTGGAAGAGTGCCCGTCACTAAGAGGGTTGCTGGCAGAACGGCACGCAGTAAAGATTTGATATCGACCTCCCAAAAAAGGGGGCGCGCGTTTCTGCGCATTCCCCGACTTTAAGAAAATTACGATATGGCTGCGCGCGGCGGTGTCATCCGAGTGACCACCCAATATTCCGGGCCGCACTACCCAATTTTCGCGCAGCAGCGCAAAGAGCCTTCAACGAACGCCGGTCGATGCTCCACCAGTCTCTCCGATGATCCACGGTTCGTCGCGCACTTTCAGCAGCACTGCGAGGCGGTTTTCGACCTCGAGCTTATGGAGGATCGCCGAAACGTGGTGTTCCACGGTCCGCTGCGAGCGTGACATTTCCTCGGCGATTTGGGCATTGCTCAGCCCAACCGCGAGGTGTTCCAGCACGGTCATCTCTTTTGCCGTAAGCCCGAATGGGTTTTCGCGCGATGCGCGATAAGGACCTCGCGGAAGGGTGATATCCTGACGCGCAATGCCCCGGCTTTCTAATAGGTCGGTGAGCCGTGCCACTGCCGCCTTCGCTCCGCGCCGATTGAGTTCGGCAAAGCCGGAGGAAACGGTCTTTACATTATCCGACAAGCCAAAGCATAGGTTAGCCAGATAATCAGCCCCAAGCCGAGCAAAACGCATTCCGGTCTCCAGAAAATCGCCTTTAAGGGCCGGACCGAATGCGGTTTGCCCTTGGACCTTGGTGAGGGGTGAGGGCTCTCCAACCAGGTTGGACCAGAAGGCAAATTCCGCGCGGGACCAAACACTGAAGCAGGAACTATCGATCCTGCCCAACCCATCCATCGCCTGCGCGCTGAGTTCCTGCGAGTCTGTCAGCCACGCTTGCTCCAGCATCGCGATCAAGACCGGTATGCAGTACTGCACTTCTCCTGTCGCTAGCGCATCCTTGTGGGCTTTCTGAAGTGTCGAAGGCGCATCTTCATGGCTGGTTCGCACATAAAGCCGAGCAAGCATGATCCGCGCGGGCAGTTTCATCAATAATGTTTGCCCCGGTGTTTCGATCACTGATCGGCACAGTGCTTCAACCTCGTCCAGCCGCCCTTGCTCCAATCTGAGCTGCGCCTTGCGGCCGAGCAGGTAATACGTCCAACTGTCGAGATCGTGTTCTGTATCAAACTTGATCCCGCGTTCGAGCATCTCTTCTGCAATATCGAGCCTGCGCATATCGACCGCATATTCGGAGAGATTGGTGAATACGCGCGCGGCATCTTCATGAAGGTTTTGGGCAAGAGCTAGCTCAAGACTGGTTTCAAGATCCGCAATTCCGTGCTCATCGCCCAAAAACATTCGCGCGGTGCCGATATTGTTGAGCGCATGAACTTGCACCTCTGGGGCGGGCTCATTCTCCATCACTGTAAGTGCGCGCTGCCCCCAGTTGATCGCCTCCTCCATCCGACTCGCCAACATATGCATTTGTGAACGCATCGAGTAGGCGAGCGCCAGCCGGCTTTTGTCTTCTAGACGCTCAAGCAATTGGACAGCGTCGTCTAGATAACGGCTCGCCTTGATCGCTTCCCCACGATACCAGTGCAGCCGTGAGAGGTGACGCAGATTGTCCGCGAGCCGTTCATCGCGCCCCAAGGCACGCCACATGGTCAGCGCATGTCGTCGTGCTTCGATTACACGGTCATCAATCCGGTGCGCAATTGCCGCTTCATAGGCCCAGCTTTCGTAGAGTTGCGCGGCTTCTTCAGGCTCAGCTTCGTCAACATATTCGAGCGCTACATCAAGATAATCAGCCGCTTCCTTATGGGCGCCGAGCAGCGCGGCTTTCTCTGCGGCGATAGGCGCATAGCGCAGCACCATCTTCGCATCTGCCGCTCCGCGCGCGTGGTGGAGCACCTCGCCTGCATCGCGCCCTTCACCGTTTTTAAGGATGAAAGCGAGGTGCCTGCGATGCAGGTTGCGAATTTCGATCGACGAACAGCGATTGGTCGTCGCGAGCCGCGCGAGTTCATGGCGAAATCGCAATCGACCATCCGTGTCTTCAACGAGGATTGAAAGGTCGAGGCAGTCACGGAGCAATCCCGGATAATTATCGATCCAACCGCAATGCAGTTCCGGCACAATAGGTACGGGAATGATGCTCAAGGCCTCGAGCAATTTAATCTGTTCGGGCGTCAGCCGGGAAAGCCGCCCGTTAACAGCGTCCTGCACTGAGGCGGGAACCTGCCGATCGGCATCCACGCTCGCGAGAATTTCGGAAAGAAAGAAGGGGTTCCCGTTGGTTGCGGCGAGCAATTTCTCTGGATCACGCCCGTTATCATCGATCATTTCCGCAATGGCTGCGAGCGAAAGCGGTTGGAGTTCGATTCGTTCTAGCTGGTCACTCGGAATTTCGCCCAGCACGCGCAGTAAAGGATGGTCGCGGCCAAGCTCGTCATTGCGAAAGCTGACTATCATCAATGCTTTGCACATGGTGATGCGGCGTCCGAGGAACCGGATGAAGTCTAGTGTACCGATGTCGGCCCAATGCACATCTTCGATGATTATAATTGTAGGCGCTTGGCTTCGGGAGAGTGCCGCAAGCAACTGGGAAAACAGCGCTGTTCCACTAGACCCATTGGTTTCGTCTTCCTGCTCGAACAGCATAGCGGCGATATCATGAACCGGGCCCAGCGGCCGGGGGGTGAAGAGCGCATCGCACATGCCCCAGACGCATTCGCAATCCTGAGCATGTCTAGCGGCGAATTCACGAAGCAAGGCGGTCTTGCCGATCCCTGCTTCGCCGCTCACCGTGACCACCCGGCCACCGGCACCTATCCCGCCCGCCGCCGCGGACAATCGCGCAAGTTCTATATCACGTTCAGCGAGCATCGCGCCATTGTGCCCAATGGACGTAGCCGCTGCCAGCAAAACCTAAAAAATGGGTGCGTTCGGTTGAAAACTCGGTAGCTGAGCATGTGGTTGCCGTAATGCAATTCGCAAGCCGAGGCACATTCCTACAAATGCTGTCGGATGCCGGTTTTCAGCAAGCGTGAGAACTCCACAAAGCTGAACTGAAAACTCATCTGAATGGCGAGCACTGTCAGAGCAAATGCGCCTAATTGAAAATCGACGCCAGTTGGGTAAGGAATGGCAATGCCCAGATCCAAGAAACCAGCCAGTCCGTTTCGCTATTTCAACTCTTCGCCAGAGATCATCCGGTTGGTTGTGATGATGTATGTCCGCTTTCCGTTGAGCCTGCAGAATGTCGAGGTTCTACTGTTCGAGCGCGGGATCGACGTCTGCCACGAGACCGTGCGGCTGTGGTGGAATAGGTTCGGCCTGCTGTTCGCAGCCGACATCAAACGCCAGCGGATCAACCGGATGCGTGGCTTCCACCAATGGAAGTGACATTTGTACGAAGTCTATGTGACCCGAAGGGAGGCGTAGCCAACATCAATGGCGATCTGCAGTACCAGAGGGTGAGATCCGCGAAAGCTACGTCACCAACGCACGCGATAAGAAGGCTGCGCTATGCTTCATGAAGAAGGCGATGAAACGCCACGGCTCTCCCAATGAGAACACTACTGACGACCTGACCTCATACAAAGCTGTGATGAGAGAACTCGGTAACAGTGAAAAGCAGGTGGTGGGACAATGGGTCAATTACAGGGTCGAGAACAGCCATCTTGCCATAGCTGCGCCGATCACAGACAAGTTGCAGTTAGTCTGACAGCACCCCTCCTAGAATAGAGCGCTTCAACCGGCAGGCAGGTTCCTACAAAAATCTCCCTGCATCCAAAGCTTTGCTGCATACGCTTTCTCCATCGCGGCTGTCCGAATTTGCAATAACTCCGACTGAAATTCCGTCAGGGAAAATGATCATGCAGCTATGGATAGCGCTGCGCTCTCCGGACTTGGGTGAGAACAGATCACCGCCGTGCCAATAGCGGTCTTTGCGTCGTGGATCGGAACTGTTGGAGCTCTCGCTCCAGCCCAGCTTGCGTACGGTGCGCGCGAAACATGAACCGGGCGAAAGCAGTTTCTTATTGGTGGGCCATTGGTTCTTGGAATTGCAATCCGCGCGACCTCCTATCTTGGCCAGATGCCGTGCAGAGAGTCGCCATCCCGCATGTGCGCCGCAGGTATCCCATGAGCCGTCAAAAGAGACGCCGGGGGTTGTGCGGTTTTGCCAATCATAAGCATAGGCATGGCCGCGCGACGCAGGCTCGGTACAGCTGGCCTGCCCGACACCGCTTGGCACCAACACCTTTTCGCCGACATAGAGACCAAATAAAGTGCCGTGATTGGCCTTGGTCACTCCGGAACCATCGCGTCCTGCTGCTTTACGCCACAGGATGGGAACAATAATGCGGAACAGTGCATAGTTGGAATTCTTGTACTCATAATGATCCGAATTGTATTTGTCGGAGGTTAGAAAGCGCGTGCCAACGCCTTTCTCAACTGCGAACTTAAGGCCCGCCCAATCGTTTCCCCACGGCCCCTCATTCCCGTTGGCCTTGAGGCGTTTGAAACGCTGGTTCATGCCCGATCGGTGGGTTAGGAGTTGTCGAAAGGTTACGCTCTGGCCTACCTTGAACCCGCGACCGCGCGCCCATCCGGCAGGCAGATAGGGCGCAACCGGTTCCTCAATTGTAAGGCCATTTGCCTCCAACGCTTGCAGCACAGCTATCGCGGTGATCGACTTGGAAACGCTAGCGATGTTAGCCCTTGTCCGATCATTCCACTCCTTGCGCCCATCCTCTTCACGACGAGCCAGTCCAGATGTGATTGTGCGCTTCACCCGGCCATGTTGCGCTATCGCGATAGAGTAGCCAACGAATTGCCGTTGAAATTCTTGTCCCAGATTGTCCTTAAGTTGATCCAGTTTGGCATCTTGTGCTTGGGCCGTTCCGTGCCCGGTCACTACCAATCCTGCGGCTAGTGTAGCCAAAGCGAATGTTGAAAAGGTTATTCGATTCATGGTGTTTAGCCTCTACCAAAAGTGGTGAATGTGATGGGAATCTAGCCTTCACAAAGGGTCATGCATCGGGGCAGGCACCCAAAATTCATCTGCACTCCCCCAATTTTGGTAAACGCCGCCTCTTGGCAAAGCCTATGCCCAGGCCCAAGAAGCCAACTAGCCCATCCAAACGTTTCAACTCGTCACCGGAGATCATCCGCCTGGTCGTGATGATGTACGTCCGCTTCCCGCTTTCGTTGCGGATATCAAACGCCAGAGGATCAGCCGAATGCGGGGCTTTCGAAATTGGCGCTGGCACGTCGACGAGGTGTTCGTAAAGATTAATGGGCAAACGCATTATCTGTGGCGTGCAGTCGACCAAGAGGGTGAGAATCTAGAGAGCTATGTCACTAAGAAACGGGACAAAAAGGCAGCATTGAAGTTCCTTCGCAAGGCGCTGAAACGGCATGGTCAGGCTGAGAAGATCGTGACCGATGGTCTCCAATCATACCCCGCTGCAATGCGTGAACTTGGCAATGAAAACCGCTGTGAGATGGGGCGGTGGAAGAACAATCGGGTTGAAAACAGTCATCTGCCGTTTCGACGAAAAGAGCGTGTGATGCAGAGATTTCGGCGAATGAAGTCGCTTCAAAAGTTCGCCTCAGTCCACGCCAACGTCCACAATCAATTCAACGCTCAAAGGCATCTCGTAGATAGGCAGACTTACAAAACCTCCCGCTCAGCCGCTCTGGCTGAGTGGCCAAACCTCATGACCTGAACTCACATCGGGTAAGGGATAGCTGCGCCAACCAGAGACAAGTTGCGATTAGACTGACAGCACCATCCAATTGCCGATGCGTAAAATCCCGCAGCTCCTGCGGGTCAAACAGAGCGTCGCAAAGGAAGCCACAGAGTTACTGTCGAGCCTGCGCCCGTGGCCGATTCAGATGTAAATTTGCCATGCAAAGACCTTGCCCTTGCCGCCATGCTCGCCAAACCTTTGCCTTGCTTGGCGTTAGCGCTGTCGAAACCTCGTCCATTGTCAGAAACATAGACTGCTATCCCAGCGATGCCATCCTGCTCGCTCTCGGCACACCCGATCTTCATTTGCGTGGCGGATGAATGGGCCAATACGTTGCCAATTGCTTCTTGAAATATGCGCAGCACATGCAGCGCATTGGCAGCGTCCAGCCACGCAATCGGCTCACATTCTCCTACCTCCCAGAGGCAATGAATTCCCGCATCGTGCAAGTCGTTTGCCATCCGATGGCGCAAATTGCCGATCAGCGCGACCAGATCACCTTCAACTGGTTCCAAAGAGTCTACGGTGATTTTCAGGTCGTTGAGCGCTCGGCTAAGCGTCTTGATTGTGGTGTCCGGCTGCTTTTGCCGTCGCGCAATAGCCAGAGCGGTTGTAAGGTTGGATCCTATCCCGTCATGCATTTCCTGCATTATGCGATCGCGTTCACCCGCAACAGCTTGCGCTACCATTAGCTCTTGCCGGGCGGATTCACTGACGGCCAACTCGGCGCGGGTCTCAGCAATTCGTTGTTCCAGAACCACATTGGAAGCACCCAATTCAGTAAATGCACTCAGGGCTCTTTTGCCGAATGAGATCACAAATGCCAAAGCGTAGAACAGCCCGCCAAACACCGAAAGGTAAGTTGCGTTGCCATCGCCGCCAAACTGAACGGCTTTATAAAGATCATAGAGCGTAACGAGTGGCGTCGTCATCATTGCAAAGCCCAGTACGCCGTGCTCGATGTCCCGATGACGTTTAAGGTTGCGAAAGCCTAACACGGCCACTCCCAGGACTATCACCAAGGTCGGGATGTAAATGACAAAGTCCGAAAGCGAGAACACAAGCTGAGCCAATACCAATGGTATCCCCGCCAAAAACATGGCTGCAATAAGCCGGTGCCGATTGGCAACTTTGGTGAAGGTAAGGTAGAATGCCGCACTTGCAGCGCTTGCAAAGTAGGTCGCGTAAACCGGAATTACGTTGTAGATTGCTATGTCAAACGGCACCGTTTCGGCATGATATTGATGGTTGCGCAGGAACCACAGAAGCGTTGAGACAAACAACCATAACAACTCAGTTTCTTGCCTGCGGCCGATCCAAAACAGGAAAACCAGCAAACCAAGCATCACCATCGCGAAATTGGCCATCTTCGGCGCAGAAATCTGCCAAAAGAATTTGGACGCATGATACTCTTGCAGGGCCGCATGTGAGCCGATCATCACACGACCGATACCAACGGATTCCTTCGACCTAGCTTCAATGGTAACCTCGTTAATGCCCTGTCTCAAAGCTTCGCTTGGGACCGGGATAAGAAAGGGGCGGTACCATGGCGATTTTTCATCGCTGATCTGGGCGAAGTTCTGAAACACCTGCGTGCCATTGACTGAAACGGTGAAATTATTGCGCGTGCTGACAGTGTAGAGCGCGACCGGCGGCGCGTCCAAAGCGGCTCGCTCAAAACGAAATCGTCCCACTAACGTATGATAATCCCCTGTGCGCCATCCCATATCGGCCTTGCGATAAATCTTTGGATTGGCACCGGGCATCCAACCATCGCGGGGTGCACCTACCCCATTTGAAAGGATATACTCGCCGCTCACGAATTCCAGGATCAGCCCATTATCGGACCGCTTGGCTTGAACCTCGCTAATCGTCTGAGCTGATATGGTTTGCGGCAGCAGAAAGAGCGCTAGAATGACTAAAGCGCGGATCATCACGGCTTGACGAAATGCGCGCTATTCGCGCGACAGCAATCCTTGCGATGATGCTTCAAACAAGGCCTCCGCACGGCTGTTTACTTCTAACTTTCGATAGATGTTTTTTACATGGGTGCCAACGGTGTTGCTGGTTATCGTAAGTATGTCCGCACACTCGGCGTTCGAAAATCCCCGCGCAAGCAGGTTCAAAACTTCATACTCGCGCTCGGACAAAGGTGCCGCCATTGGAACCGCTTGTTCTGGCAATTTCGGCTTGACCTGTTCGAGCAGTTTTCGCGCGATAATCGGGCTAATTGGGGAACCCCCGGCGCGAATCTTGCGAATGGCATCCATGCAATCCTCAATCCGTTCGTCCTTCAGAAGATAGCCGCGAGCGCCCGCTCGAACCGCATCAAGAACCTTGTCCTGATTGGCGAAAACCGTGATCACGATAATGTCAGTGTCGCGGCCGGTAAGCGCCTCTTCTCTCATCAATGTGATGCCATTGCCATCAGGCAACCCTAGATCACAAAGCAGCACGTCATATCCGCCAGCTTTGATCAATCCTGATGCGGTCGCGACGTTCTCGGCCGTTCCGCTCAACAGCATGTCTTCGCAATGATTGATCGCGCTTGTGAGCATGTCCCGCATAACCGGATCGTCTTCTACAATGGCGACACGGATCATGATGATACGGCTTCCCAATTTGGCTAAAATCCGAACGCATACTGGCGCATGCGGCGCTGGCTCGCAATCACCTGAACGCGGGATGGTCGACCCATCTGCGCAAAGCTTAAAAATGCATGAGGTTTGCGCCTGCGCATGGGATTGATTCCAAAAGCAAATCGTGGACCTCAACGACGTTTGGGACATGAGGTGAAACAGGATGCTTAAGGGAATACCGCTTTGGATCGGAGCAATGTTGCTGGTGCCGGTTGCTGCGCCTGTCTTGAGTCAAACAAGCCTTCAGTATCAGGAACCATTCGGCGACGTAGGCGGCCAACCCTTCCTGTTGGAGATACCTGAAGACGCAAAGGTTCGCGAGGTCGCGGTTTATATCAATGCAGACAAATCCGTTGCTGGGATCGAGATGCGATACGAGGAACAGCCCAACGGCGAACGAAAAACAACCAATTTCGTGGGTCGCCGTGTTGGTCAGCCCATAATCCTAACATTGGGGTCTGCCGAGCAATTGCTGGAACTGGAGTTGGGCTATGTCCAGGGTGGCGGGCTAACCAATCTCGTCGTTGCCCACAACAATGGCGCAATTGGATTGCCGGGTGAGCCAAATCCAACGCAAAGACTGACCAAACGGATGGATCCGGGTGGGGAATTTGCCGGACTGACGATCCGGGCTGATAGCGAACGGATATACGCACTTGGGATGATTGTTCGCCCAGGCGCCGCCCCTATTGCAACACAGCAATCGGGGCCTTGGGGCCAAAACCAAGCGCAACAGGCTGTGGAAGGCCCGGCTCCTTGGACGCAGAACCAGGGAAATCCTGCCCCAAGCCAAGGCGCAGCTGCACCGCAACAAGCGCCTTGGAACACTGCTCAAGCGCAGCAGCCAGCTCAAACCCAATGGCAAAATTCTGATCCCTCCGCGACCTCATCGGTACCAGCGCCGTGGGCTAACAACACTCAACAAGCTGCCACAAGTGCGGCACAGCCAGCCCCGCCATGGGCCAACGCGCAAGGATCGGCACCTCAAACAAGCCCTCAACAATCCGCTCCTCCTCCTCCTCCTTGGCAGCAACCAAGCGCCCCTCAACCTGCTGCGACGCCGCCTTGGCAAAGTGGAAGCTCACAACAGCAAGCCGCAAATCAAAATGCCGGCCAATTTGGTCAAGCTGTGGCTCAGGCGGTCAACCCAGCCGATCAATATGTTGGAGCTTGGGTAGAGAGTGGTGTGACATTCCAGCGCAAGGGCGATGGCGTGGAAACACCTGAATTGTGGAATGCCCCGCGTACGATCATTCTGGCTAAAAACGGTCAATCGGGAATGACCTTAGGCTATCATGAAAGGCCAGAGCTTTTCATATCGCTTACCCGGCGGAATGACACGAGCTTTTCTGGCAACGGAGTTACCGTCAATTTTAGCGAGAGCGGAGGCAGCCAATATGCCCGCATTACCAGCGCGCAATCTGGTCTAGGCGGTACTTTCGAACCCGCGCGTGTCGCCGATGGCGTGCTCTCGACCGAACGTTTTTCAGAATCGGTGCGCGCCGAACGGGACAATCGGCGCGGCCTGTTCAATCAGGGCGGCCTAACAAGTTCATGGAACAACAATTTCTACAGCTATGACGGGTTAGATGTGGACCTGTTTGACCATTTGCGCGGACGCAAAGTGCAAATTTTTAAACAGCCGGGCAACTTCGACTATGCCATCGAGGACAATCTCAATCTTGGCCTACCCTATGGTCTGCGCGGCTTTAAGACACCGCGCAGCACCTCACGTCAAACAGAGGCTCTGCTAACCAATGCCTCTACATTTCAAGACAGTATGTCTGTCAATTTTGGCGGAGGAATAGCTGCACCGCAGGGAGGTTTTTCGTCGAAGACAACCTACGAAAAAACCACCGGGGCACGTGAGAAAAAAAGCGCGTTGGATGCGATCGGCATCGCCCGGATCGAACGATATGTGTTGGTGATGGACAAACCAAATCTAGTCTTGGCGAACAATTTTCGCCGGGCGATGGAAAGCTTCATCAACAACCCCAGCAATCCCCAATCGATCATTAACACCTACGGGTCGCACTACGCCAATGCGATAACTTATGGCGGCCTTGGCAAGGCTGAGAAAACGATGAGCTCGCAAGAGATCGGCAAATTCGTTTCCGAAAAGGTTTCCGTTCAGGCGTCTGGATCCGTCAAAGTCGTTTCGCTTGAAGGCGGTTTCAGCTTGGCGAACAGTTCAAGCGATACGAAGTCATCCATGTTCTCGCAGAACGAATTCGTGGCTGTTGGCGGCAGTGGCTCCATGTCGGCGAGTGGTTGGACAGTAAGTGATCGAGACACAGTACCGGTAAGGTACGATCTGCGCCCCTTATCCGATCTCTTGAGCCCTCTCTACTTCCCCTCCGAAGGCGACCTTCGCAGGACCAGCGCGGTTTTTGCGGCGCGCGATGTTCTAAGCAAAGCCATAACTGCTCACATGGCGAGTGGGCCGACATTTCCCGATGAGAATGTTGGGCCGCGGATCTTTCGTATTGATGTGCACAGCCTTCAGTGCCTGGACAAAGGGCATGATCCGACAGATGGCATTTCGGTCTCTGGAGCCATTTCGTTGGTCTATTACGGCGACAGTGGCGTCGAAACCGTCCGTCTCTTTGACAAACCCAAGCCGATCCCAATGCTTTGCACCAAAGCTGAGGGCGCCGGCATTAAGCTTGGTCAGCAAATCACAGTTGTCACCTCTCGAAACACCCCAGAATCGCGCAAGAGCGGTTTTGGAAGTGTTTCAATCTTTCCAGTCAAACTCACCGAAGCTGATGACAATATTTTCGATCCAGATGACCCGATCGAAGACCCTCGCGGAGGCGACGTGCAACGCAAGTTAAGTGACTTGGCCACCGGGCAGAAGCAATTCTTGACGTTCGGAACCGGCCAGTGGGCACCGCGGTTGCGGCTCGAATACACAGTGACAGAGTTGAAATAGGGGATGGATATGTTCAACAGATTTCTCGCCATCGCACTTCTTGGTTTTACCCTAGCCGCTGTTCCGGCAACCGCACAGCAGCAGGGGCCTCAACAGGCTCAAGAATACGCGCCGATTATGATGAACTTCGTCGGCGATAATGCCCTAATGCTGCCGACAACCTCTGCATTGGAATTGAAGGGCAGCGGCACAATTGAATTCTGGGTCTCTGCCAAATGGACCCGGCCCTTGGGATATGATCCTGCGATTATGGCGTATTTAGGCCCCTTGGGCACACGCTTCGCTTTTCACATCGGTGATGACCGCAGCGGGCTCGGCGTCTACGCTGGCGACTTCTACGATGGCGTCGCCTTCGATTTTTCTGATGGGCTTCGGCACCATGTGGTGATCATGACGGCCGGCGATACAATCGACATCTTTATCGATGGCGAACTGCGCGGCACGCTTGGTTTTACCTTTGCTACGATGCCGGTTGATCGTTTCACGATTGGCTCACTTGGCGACTATTCACCATTCGTCGGGGAGTTGGGGCAAATCCGGATATGGGACGAACCCATCGAACCAGAGGTGCTGCAATATTTCGCGCTCCAACCGCTCAACGGCCAATATGAACACCCGGATTTGGATGCTTTGGTCGGGATGTCAGCCTTCGCCAATCCTGAACTTAGTGGCTTTGTCTTTGTCGGGGAACCCGATGAGCCAAATGTGACAATGGAACCCAGCGAAACCGACTTGCTTTTGCCTCCGCCTGAGCCGCTGCAATAGCGAATCCGCAGCGCCCAGTTGTCATCAAAGGAGACTTTCCCATGACCAAAAAATTCAGCCTTCTAACGGTTTGTGCGATCGGTGCATTTGCGCTCGTTGCACCAATCCATTCTGCTGACGTGTCGGCCCGTCCCAAGCCGAAGCCCAAGCCTGCGTCGGTTGTGGCGCCAAAGAAACCGGCCAACTTCAAACAGATCAAGCGCGCGCTTCGCACAGTGAAGGGGCAAAAAAGAACTCTCTATCGGGACCTAAAGGCTGCGCACCGGTCGGAAAACTTCAACCAGCAACGCAAAAAGCAGTTTGCTGATCGATACCAGCTCGCAAACGAGAATTACAAAAGGAACCGCACGCAGGCGAATTTTGAACGGGCAGATGCGCTCTACAAGCAATACATCGATGCGCGACAAAATCACGTTAGCGCTGCTAATTTGCTCAATAGCGTCAAAACCCAAGTCAATCTTTGGCAAAATTCTGTCCAGCTGCAATTGGTCAACGTCCGGAAAACAGCGACGCTTGCCCCGCCAAAACCAAGGAAAGTTGGTCGACCCAAATTCAGTCCGCAAGCGCTGGTGCGCAATCGTCGCGTCGGGGCATCTGTGGTGCCCAACGCTCGCGCGATGTTGCAACAAGGCGGGCCTGTTGCCCGGCGAGATATGGCCCCCGCGGTTCGCGACCCTCAGCCGATTGGAGACCCGGCGAATTTCCCGGCCGCAGCATTGGCTGCACAGCGGGCACAGCAGATGAGCAACCAACTCGCCCGTTTTCAACTGACGCAGGTAACCCAGTTTGCACAGCAAAACCCGCAGCAGGCCGCCAGCGTGAATAATCAAGGCGCTGCTGACAACCGATACATCGGCGCAGATGCGCCCTTCCGAGACTATGGCGCTCCATCTGCTGCGAGAACATATTCTGCTCCCCCCGCTGCGATTAGCCAAATACAATACGATGCCAATCCGCTCGGCCAAGTCGCAGCCATGCAGCGGCCAGTCCTACAAAATCAGTATAATGTCGTGCAATTCCCGGGCGGCAAACCGCCTTGGTAATCGCAATGTGATTGCCTTGTGGGCCCGCCACAAATTTGGGTTCTCGATCTGCACATTTGGTAATTAGGAATAGTCGATGAAAAGAATTGTTCTTGCGATGCTCGCGGCTTCATTGGCTGCGGGGTGTTCAACTCAAGCAGACGAACAATCGGATGCGTCTTTGCAAGCCACCACGGATGGTCAGGCGAACCTCGAAGCTGAATGGGACGGCAAAACCCGCCAAGAAAACGATGCAATCGTAACCCTACAATTGCCAAGCGAACCCCTCGCAATTCTTCTTAATGGTGATCCGGCCACTTCAAGCTTCGATCCCAAAGAGGGAATAGCAAGAGTTCTCATCCCGTCGGAAGACGAAGGCATTTTGTGCGAGAACACCTTTGTCGTTAAATTCAAGGATGGCACCAAAGGACAACTGCGCGCAAATCATTGTCATGGAACAGAAGTTTTTGAGGTTCGGCCGGGCGAGACGATCGACAACACACTGACAAAATCAGACGTCGATAGCCCAGAGAATACCGAGGTTAGTGGAGGCGAACTTGAATCTGGCCGGTCGTTGGCCTTTAAATGGAGCGCAAACGGGTTTGAGCAAGTCGCCGATGGCTACAAGTGGATGGGCAGCAGCAAAAAAGGCGAGGGTTTCGAACCAGCTTTGGTGTTCAGCGTTCCAGAAACTGACGATACAATCTGGTCTGCTGGATGCGGCGCGCCGGGCGTTGTGCAAAATCAGATTTACATCAATGTGCCAGGCTGGACTGCGAACAGCATTGGAAAGTTCAGGTTCGAAACTGAAAAGTCCCCCCACACTCGGGTGTACAAAGTCCGCTATGACAAATCTGGCCAAGGAACATCGATTGTATGGAATCAAAGCGTCGATGATCCAATGTTTGCGGAAATGAAAGCGGGTGGTTGGGCATATGCTCAAATCGGTGAAGGTGACGAGGCAAGCAAGCTTAGGCTGTCGTTAGACAACGCCGCTGCTGCATTGAACGCATTCTTGCCGGCCTGCGGCTGAGTGGGTGGCCCGGTACTGTCAGAGCAAAGTGCTGGGGGTTGGCCAAAGCGCTGCTCCCTGTTCTATCGAATAAATACCCTGATACCGTCGATTACAATCCCTGTTATGGGCGATTAAATACCCTGTTCAGTTGAAGAACAGGGAAGCCCCTTTTTGAACGCTTAACCCACGGAAATCTCGCAGTTAAATTTAAACCGATCGCGCAGGAATCGTCCCAAAATGCCTGTTTTGCGTCCCAAATGAACAATCTTCCCTGTTCTTTCCCTGTTTAACAGAGAAATCATGCCGAGACCGGTTCTAGACAGACTGCGCCATTCACCACCTGTTCCAAACAGACAGTCGGTTCTGCCGTCTCTGCCCGCGGGCGAAAACTGTGCCTCCAATTGCGTAGGTTTGCAGCGATGGGATCGCGTGGCAACCCTAACGGAGGCGCACCCACCTACTAATTCGTGTCAAACTTGCGCAAAATTCTCCTTGGTCGATTTGGTGACCTACTGACGGATTCCAGAGATGAGGCAGTCATCTGCCACTACCCAGTTTGATTGGGCACCACGAAGTTGCAAGCCATATCGCAATTGCTGAAGCCGGATGTGGGCTGTCCATTCTCTTCGCGATTGTTGCGGTCGCGGCGATGGCGCTGCCAGGTTGACTCGGATACTACCTCTTACTGTTCTTCATTCCAACACGTGTCGCAAAGTTGATCATCGTAATCGCATTCGATTTCCTGCCGCATCATCCGCACAGGATCACGTCGAAAGAAGACCGCTATAGATGCACGTCAAATCGGGTTGGCCTCGAATGGCTGCTGACGCCCTTGCTCATCTACCAAAACTACCATCTCGCGCATCATCTCTTTCCGACGGTGCCGTTCTATCGCTATTTGCGTATTTGGGACGCGCGTAGATCGCATCACGAATCCAAGGACCCCGCGACTACCGGGGGCATTTGCATTGGCTCCTAGGGAAACTGAGCAAAGACAAAGAAAGTTTGCGACTGATCGACAGGCTAGATGACTGCTATCCGCCTTCCTCCCCGTTTACCTCAAGTCTCGGCGAAATTCTTGCCTCCGGCCAAGCTTTTTTGCTTTCTCTTTTTTAACTGTGGCTGTTGCGGATCGAGGTAGCGAAGAGAGGCGAGCGGCTATGCTATGCTACGCATGATGTTCGCGACGACGAATGCACGATTCAAGAGGAGAGAGAAATTGGATCTCGAGCTGAGGGGAAAACGAGCGATCGTTCTGGGTGCGAGCCGCGGACTTGGAGCCGCGATTGCTAGGGAATTTATGGACGAAGGAGCAGATGTTCTAGGCGTATCACGCAATCCAGGAGACGGCTTGGATTGGCCAATGCTGGCTGTGGACCTTGCCTCGCCGGACGCAGCCGAGACCATAGCCGCCCATGCCCGCAGCGAGCTTGGCGGTGTGGACATTTTAGTCAACAATTCAGGCGGCCCCGCACCATCAACGGCGCACGATACGGATGCCTCACAATTGCTTGCAGCGGCTCAGCCGATGCTTCTGACCATTACCGAGCTCACTCGGCTTGTCTTGCCAGACATGCAGGCAGCGGGCTTCGGACGCATCCTCACCATTACCTCATCTGGAGTGCGCGAGCCGATCCCGGGTCTGGCTCTGTCCAACACTATACGAGCCGCGGTTCATGGATGGATGAAAACTCTCGCTAAGGAGGTCGCAATGGATGGGGTAACGGTCAATCTGCTGATGCCTGGACAGATCGATACGGACAGACTGCGATCGCTTCACGGAAAAATCGCAGAACAAGCTGGGCTGGATCGAGAGGCTATCCTCTCCAAAGCGATTGAGGGTATACCGGCTGGACGCTTTGGCGAACCGCGCGAGTTTGGAGCGGCGGCCGCCTTCCTCGCAAGTCCCAGGGCCTCTTATCTGACAGGTCTTGAGATCCCAATTGATGGCGGTTTCCTCCGGTCCTGAGATATGCTGTCAGCTGCTTCACCTGTTCATGGGCTATTGCGAGACCGGCGGCATTTTGCGTCCTTGCCGCTGGAACGAGAAATTCCACAATCGGCCCAAAATGCTGCCGTATTAATCGAGGGGATCGCCTCAATAAGCAGCCGCTCTTGCACAATTATGGAAGGCTCTTTCCTAGCGCGGCAAGTGAGCCGTCGCTCTTGATTGTCTTAAGGCAGATGGTGGTGGAGCTGCTCTGGACCCCGGGGAGTTTCGAAATCTCATAGCGCAGCAAATCATCGAGATGCTCAACCGAGGCTGCGTAAAGCCGGAGCAAATAGTCGCTCGCCCCGGCGGTTGTGTGGCACTCAATAATAGCGGGGTGCTCGCAGACCGCCGCTTCAAAATCACTATGCGCATCAAAGCCAATCGTGACAGATATATAGCACTGCACCCCAAGCCCTACTGAAGGCGGGTTCAGCCGCGCGGCGAACCCAATAATGATACCCTCCTCTTTCAGTTTTTGGACGCGGTTCCAGCACGGGGACTTCGACAATCCCACCTGTTCAGAGAGCTCCGCAAAAGAGATACGCCCATCCGCCTCCAACCGGCTGACAATTTCCCAATCGAGCTGATCCATTTGCACTCCTTTGATCGCTAACCTGCGATCCCAATGAAGATCGCAAATATTTCTATCTCAGAACATTGATCTGTGAAAATACAATTCGCAAACTTCTTCTTCCAAAGAGGCGTTCTGTTGCAGACCCCTCGATGGAGCTAGGATAAACGCGGCACCCTCTACCATTGACGCGAAGAGTGGGGCATAAAGCACGTAAGCGAATACGGGGAGGATCGAAACCATGAAGACGCGCGCCGCGGTGGCCTTTGCTGCCAAACAGCCCTTGGAAATTGTCGAACTTGATCTGGAAGGCCCCAAGGCTGGCGAAGTGCTGATCGAACTTAAAGCAACCGGCATTTGCCACACCGATGCCTACACACTTGATGGCTTGGACAGCGAGGGCATCTTTCCCAGTATCCTAGGCCATGAAGGCGCAGGGATTGTTCGCGAAGTGGGTGCTGGCGTCACAAGCGTGGCGGCCGATGATCACGTCATTCCCGCCTACATTCCCGAATGCCGCCAATGCAAAAGCTGCCTTAGCCAGAAGACCAATCTGTGCACCGCTATCCGCGACACGCAGGGCAAGGGGATAATGCCAGATGGTACGTCGCGTTTCTCCTACAAGGGCGAAACGATTTACCACTATATGGGCTGCTCGACCTTCTCAAACTTCGTGGTTTTGCCTGAGATTGCGGTCGCCAAAATCCGTAAAGATGCCCCGTTTGAGACCGCTTGCTATGTCGGCTGTGGGGTCACGACCGGTGTGGGCGCAGTGGTCAACACCGCCAATGTAGAAGCGGGCGCGAACGTCATTGTATTCGGTCTGGGCGGAATCGGGCTGAACGTCATCCAAGGTGCAAAGATGGTGGGCGCAGCCAAGATTATCGGGGTCGACATCAATCCCGACCGAGAGGAATGGGGCCGTAAGTTCGGGATGACCGATTTTGTCAATTCTTCGGAGGTGTCAGGCGATTTGATCGCGCATTTGCTGGCGATGACCGATGGCGGGGCAGACTACACGTTCGATTGCACTGGGAACACTGATGTCATGCGAACGGCGTTGGAGGCGTGTCACAGGGGCTGGGGTGAAAGTATCATCATCGGCGTGGCCGAAGCGGGCAAGGAAATAGCGACGCGTCCGTTCCAATTGGTCACAGGCCGGGTCTGGAAAGGCACCGCGTTTGGCGGAGCAAAGGGCCGCACCGACATTCCCAAAATGGTCGAGTGGTACATGAACGGTCAAATCGCCATCGACCCAATGATCACTCACCGCCTCACCCTCGATGAGATCAACAAAGGCTTCGACATGATGCATGCCGGGGAGAGTATCAGAAGCGTGGTGGTGTATTGAATCCGCTGCGAATATTCGTGCGCTTAAAAGACGCCCGCCAAATGCGCGTAGGAAGCATCACCCTTGCCGCGCACACCATAGACGCTGGGATTGTTGGGATCATCGCGATTCCAATTGTCGGTTGATGGATTGACGCTGTTCCAGTCATAAACAGCGTGGCGATGACTGATTTTCCATGTGCCATCGCGCCGCTCAAACCGATCCAAATACCGGCCCGCAGCGATCATAAATATCTCGCCATCTGGCGTGTCGATATTGTGATGAGCGACGAAATAGCTTTCTCCAGCCGCCTTGTCGCCGCTGACCTCCATCAATGACTGACCAATCACGTGCTGCGTGCGCTTCATCGTTTCAAGCACAGGCATCACCCATGCGATAAACTCTTCAGCCGTCCCTTTGAACGCACCGTGGTCATCCGTCGCGTCGGGATGAAAGCAATCGCGGACCATCTCCGCATCGCAGCGGTCAATCCCTTTGGCAAGGTGCGCGACAAGCTCTGTGCATTCGAGTTTGTCTGCCATGATTTCAAGCCGATTCATATCATCTCTCCCGTCTCGTAACTGCGCCTATCCGCGCGCCATCCAATCTTCGAGTGTTTCGTGGAAATAGAGCATCCGGCTTTCTTGCCCGGCTAAACAATCGCGCTTGTACCCGCGCGAATGAAGTCCGCGCTGTTGCTGTGGCCAAATTTCCAAGTCCTCGTCAATCGCAGGGCCGGTCGTCACCTCGTCGGCCGAACCTTGCAGATGCGGGACTTCTGCGTCGGTCGAAATCGTATCGCCCATCACATAAGAGAAATATTCTGTCTGCCCTTTTGCGAACAGCACCATAAACCACATATCGAACAGACACTTTTCCGGATCAGTGGGATGCGGGCGAGCGCGCAGCCAGATATTGCTTTCCGGCTTCAGGCTAAACGAGAGATTCGGGAAGATCGTATAGTGCCAATTATCGGTCAACTGATCGTCATGATAAGTTGAGTAATCATAGCCCTTTGCTTCGCCGAGGCGGCGCTTGGCCTTCTGCAAATCGCGACGGATATTACGGGTTTTACCACCCATGTAATCCTCCGGATTAAGCTCCCAAAAGTCCATTTCCCCTTTGAGCTTTTCGAGCGTCTCTTTCTCGCCGCCCTTCACCGCCGCTGCCGGACCTCCGCCAGGCATCAGCATCCGGCAATGCCCTTGCGGATAATGGTCGAATTGACACCCCTCGCGTCCATATTCGAGCGTGTGGACAGCACCGGGATGGACGAAAGGAACGTGATAGCTCTCACTGAAATTGTCTTGCACCAGCTTCCAATTCCAGTCGCCCTCGACCGTCACCCAGTGCGTTCGCCGAAATTCCTCCATCGGGTAAGTGTCAATTTGGTCGGCTATGGGCCCAAGATACTCTTTGAGTGGCACGCAGTCGTCGTCCATATTGTACCAGACGAACCCAGCCCAAACTTCACTTTTCATTTCAACCAAATTGAGCTTGCCGCATGGGCTTTGCGCAAAGTCCGCTTCGTCAGGGACGGTTTTGAGCGTGCCTTTCAGATCGTAAGCCCACGCATGATAAGGGCAGGTCAGACGCTTTGTATGGCCGCACTCGTCCTTCATAAGCTCAAGCCCGCGGTGCTGGCAGACATTGTAGAACACACGGATCTTCTCATCGTCACCGCGCACACATAGGATGCGCTCACGCCCTAGCGTCGTAGTTGTGTAATCGCCCTTCTTTACCAGCTCGCTTTCAAGACAGGCAATTTGCCACGTCTTGGTCCAGACTGTGTCCCATTCCTTATCCATCCATTCCTTGGACCAATAGCGTTCCGGGGTGATCGGATTGCCGCGCAAGTTTGGCTCAGGCTGCTTTGCGATGTCAGCAAGTTGCCTGTTCAATTCATTCGAGTCATAGTCCGCCATAGCCATTTCCTCACTTTAAGTTTCGTACTACGCGAAGACTGGCTGCGCCAGCGCGCCGTCCGCAGAATAATAATTGCAATGGAAGCCGCTCGGAATGCGATAGGGCACAATCACGCGAGCGATCAAGCCATACGCAACGTCCATTGCATCGAAAATCGCCAGCTCCGTGTGATTCGAGTTGGCCGGATGCACCAGCGTCATCGCATAACCATCCGCTTCGGTAGTGGAGCCCACTTTGGGAGCAAAAACCAGCTCGCCACAGCCGGCGCCATCGCCGAAGTGGTAAATGTCTTCCTTGCCCGTTTGGGTGTCGAAATGGATCACAGAATCCATGCCATCAAGCCGGCCATCAACCGAATTGAGGTTGGAATTGGCGTATCCGTGGCGCGTCTTGCGCGTCATAAATCGATCATCGGGACGCGGAAACTGAATGTCGTTGCCATTCAGTGTCTCTTCCTTGATCTCATCCGATGCGCCAGACAGATCTATAGTCCAGCGGCGCAAATCCAACGCCGTGTCGCCATGTGTGTTGAGAGAGCCATCATCGTTGGGGAACAACGCCGTGCCATTTGCAGCCGCCACATCGGCTATCAATTTGCCGTCTTCTTCCCAGGCGTTCAACTCATGGAACATATGCCGCCCCGGCATTTCCAGCCACCGAATATCGTCCGCAGTGCCGTTGCGCGGGAACAACGCAAAGCGGCTATTGCGCCCGCGCACCCAAGCGTTCATCGGTCCTCCCTGCATTGCCCGCTCGAGGTTGGTTTCAAGCGGGTTGAACGGCACCAGCACATAGTTTTCCGTCGCCAACGAGGTGTGCACCAAGCTCATATAGGGCGCTTCGAACGTAAATTGGTTGGCAATTTGGCCGTCCTTATCGATCAGCTCATAGCGGACCTCCGGTTTGCCGGCCGGACCATTGATCATCCAACCATAACTGACCATCTCACCGGTGTTCCAATCAACGGTCGGGTGTGCTGAAAACGGACCGGTGATTGTCCCACCATAATCCATATATTCGCGCGTATCCAAGCTACGCGGGTCCATCTCAATCGCCGGGCAGCCCTCCATAAGAGCCATCAATTTCCCATTGTGAAGGATGATGTTGGTGTTGCCAGTGTTATAGCGCATGCCTTGCACGCTGGGATCGGAAGTCGTTGGGTCGCCAAAGACTCCGAACAAACGCTTGCCTGCCGCAAGCTCAGCTTCGAATTTCTCGGTGCGGACCCATTTGTTGCGCATCGAAACGCGGCCCTCTTCGAAAAAGAAGCCATAGACCATGCCGTCGCCATCAAACCAATGATACCCCTCGGGCGGGTCATAGAGCGGTTCCGACCCGGTGCGGTAAAACACACCATGCAAATCCTCGGGAAGCTCGCCTTCAACAATCAAGTCGGGCGCATGCGCTTCGAACCGCATCGGTTGATGGTGGCCTGTGAGATAAGGATGGTTGGCAAACGGTTGAGCCACGATGGCGCTCCCTACGGCTTAAACGGAACGTTATTTAAGCAAGGATGCAGGGCGTCCTACAATCCACTTAATAGACAGTATTTGAGCTCCAGATACTCATCGAGTCCGTGTTTAGAACCTTCGCGACCCAAACCGGACTGTTTGATCCCGCCAAACGGCGCGACTTCGGTTGAAACGATTCCATCATTGACGCCGACCATTCCGTACTCAAGCGATTCCATAACGCGCCAGATTCTGCCCACATCGCGGGCGTAGAAATAGGCGGCAAGACCAAAAGGCGTGTCGTTGGAAAGACGAACCGCTTCCGCTTCATCGGAAAAGGTAACAATCGGCGCAACGGGACCAAAGATCTCGCTGTGCGTGATAGACATTTCGGCAGTAACGCCGGTTAGAACGGTGGGTTCGTAGAAATTTGTACCCAAATCCAAACTGCGAGCGCCCGTTTCAACCTTGGCGCCTTTGGCAACTGCTTCATCAACAAGGCTAACAACTTTTGCGTGTCCCGCAGCGTTAATAAGCGGGCCGATCTGCGCCCCGTCTTCGACGCCGTGAGCGACCTTTAAGGCAGCAATTCTTGCCGTCAGCTTTCGCGTGAACTCCTCTGCGGCGCCTTCCTGAACCAGAAAGCGATTTGCGCACACACAGGTTTGCCCGGCATTGCGGAATTTGGAGGCCATGGCCCCTTCAATAGCAGCATCAATATCAGCATCATCGAAAACGATGAAAGGCGCATTGCCACCAAGCTCCAAACTGACCTTTGTGACATTCTGCGCTGCTTGCGCCATCAAGATTTTGCCAACCGGGGTGGAACCGGTGAAGCTCAACTTGCGAATGCGCCCATCGCTGCAAAACAGCTCCCCTGCCGGGACTGGGTCCAATACGGGAGTGACCTTGAACACCTCCGTCGGAACGCCCGCCGCAATTGCCAATTGCTCGATCGCTAGAGCTGAAAGCGGGGTTGCTTCGGCTGGCTTCAGGATGATCGAACAACCCGCCGCAAGCGCAGGCGCCACTTTGCGTGTCACCATGGCTATCGGAAAATTCCATGGCGTGATCGCTGCGCATGTCCCAACGGGCTGCTTGATAGTCAGAACACGTTTGCCCGCCGCGAAAGTGGGCACGGTTTCTCCATAAGCGCGCTTTCCTTCTTCTGAGAACCATTCGACAAATGCCGCCCCATAGGCAACCTCGCCCATGGATTCCGCCAAAGGCTTCCCACATTCCGCAGTGATGATCTGGGCCAGATCACTCTGATTGGCCATGATGAGATCGAACCAAGCGCGCAGGATTTTGCCGCGCTCCTTGGCCGGTCTAGCAGCCCAGTCGTGGCGGGCCTTGTCAGCGGCTCCAATTATGTTGGACAGCTCATCTTGCGAATAGGCCCGGACCCTCGCAATCACATCGCCGGTGGCTGGATCGTCCACTGCCAACGTGCCAATGGTTAAATCAACTTCTCCCAACAAGCTCGCAAAGGCGCTATCTCTGAGCGTGTAGTCCATTTCTCTATTTCGTCCTGAATCTCTGTATCGCGATGGTCGCTTATGCACCGCGCGAACGCACGCTGCATCCTCAAATGTAGTGAGAAAGCCGCGCAATCGCTTTCGCCAAGCGCCTTGCCACGAGCCGCCGATCTGACCCGACAAAAGCAGCGAAGAAGTCTTTTTTAAGGAGGAAGTGCGGGTCTTTGATCGCCGCACCGTCATCCAAGCAACCAAGCGATCACTCTCTGGCGGCGTCTCTCCCTCAACATTGTCGCCAGAGTTGCGAGGCGGTGGTTTGGATCTTTGCCCCTGACACCCGGATCACCGCCCAACGCTGCGCAACGAACCAAATGGTAATTAGGTGCCCAGAGCGCTGAAAGCTCCTCTGAAATAGGTAAGTGGCGCAGCGTCGTTGTTAGCTTCGACCCCCACCACTTCGCCGAAGATCATCGTGTGATCGCCAGCGGGATATAGCGACCATTGGCGGCAGTGAATGGTCGCGATCGCGCCCGCAACCACAGGCAAACCGCCATCAATCCAAACAAAATCATCGATACGCGTTTCGCTATGGCCGGGCTTTGAATAACGCTCAGCAATATCGTTTTGCCCCTCGCCCAGAATGCTGACCGTGAAGTCACGCGCCTCAGAATAGAGCGCAAACTGGCTCGATGTGTTTTGAATGCTCCAACAAACCAGCATCGGATCAAGCGAGACCGACACCAGTGAATTGGCGGTAAAGCCGCGCGGCTGACCTTCACTCACCGCCGAGATCACGCTGACCCCGGTCGCAAACAAGCTCATCGTCTGGCGAAACGCTTCTGCGTCGACCACCTTGGTCACACTGTCGTCTCGCACCGGGTTCTCCGCTCACAAATGGGAATACGCACTGCACGCCTTTCTTTGAGCGCTGGATGCTTGTCAATCAATCGCTGCTTCGTCGGAGCGCGGGCCAAGCGTCTTCGCTGAAAAAACTGGCGCAAGTCCAGGCACTTTTTACAAGGTCCAACGTTGTGTGAGCGACATATGCAGGATGAGCCAGTTTATCTGAGAAACTTGGGGTCCTGTCAGGATCGCTGATTGCAGCGCTCGCCGCGTTCCGTATGCTGCGCGCTGCTTTGCCCGATGTCCCGGAAGAACCAGAAGCTTCGCATAAAACCGGGGCCAAGAACGTGTAACGAAAAGGTCCTATGCAACCAAAACATGCAAGCATCGCGGTCAACGGGATCGAGCTGTCTTATTTTGAGTGGACCCCAGAAAGTGTGGGCGAAAACTCTTACAAGCCGACGCTGATCTTTGCCCATGCGACCGGGTTTCATGCGCGGGTGTTCGATGCGATTATCGAGCGCTTTGCTGGCCACCGGGTGATCAGCATTGACCTGCGCGGACATGGCCGTTCAACCGGCGGTCCGATTACGCATTGGCGACAGGTCAGCGATGATGTGAACGCGCTTATCGGGCATCTGGGAATTTCTCAGGCGGTTGGTATTGGCCATTCGATGGGTGCGCATACCTTGCTGCAATGCACGGCAGATTCGCCTGATGCGTTTCGCCAACTTGTGCTGTTTGATCCGGTCATTCTGATGCCGGATTACTACAATTACGATACTGCCGAGCTTGCGAACAACGAACCACATCCCACCAGCCGCCGAAAACGCGATTTTGCCTCATTAGAGGAGATGATCGTGCGGTTTAAGACCCGTGAGCCTTACGCGTTGTTCGACCCACGCGTGTTTGAGGATTATTGCCGCTTTGGCTTGCTCCATATCGGAGAATCATTCGAGCTTGCCTGCCCACCTGAAGTAGAAGCGAGCGTCTATGAATCAAGCCGCAGCAATGCCTCAATCCTTGAAACGGCAGCAAGTACTGAGACCCCAGCGCTCATCATCCGCGCTCAGCAATCCCAGATGATGGATTTCAAAGGTTCTCCAACTTGGCCTGAACTCGCGTCAACCATGCCGCGCGGTACGGATTTGTACCGCCCAGACCGCACTCATTTTCACCCGCTTGAAGACCCCGCCGATGCAACAAAGATCATTGCCGAGGCAATCGACGGTCACGCTTGAGCGGCTTGCAGAACGTCAGAAAAATCCTGACGGACCTGCTCCAGTTCAGCAAGCGCAGGCGAGACCATATTGCGCCGGATAGTCGCCGCATGTCCGCCATAAAATTGGCGCAGTTGCTCACGCAGCGGATTGTTCAGTGCCACCGAACGGGTCAGCCACAAAGCAATGCCATGCGCGCGAGTAAGGCTCTCGCCCGGCACGCGCTCAGGCAAGCGATTTAAAGCGAGCACCGATTGTCCTAAGGCTGCGATCACTTCTTCCAAACAAATCCGCGTCAGATCAGCGCCATCAGACGCTTCGATCCGCGCATCGACTTCGACCCGGCGATATGCACTATCAGGGGCGTTTTTGAGCATTTGCATGGCCTATCCAGACTTAGCTTTGGTTAAACGCGTCAATCTGCTGCTGAAGGAAGGATAGCGTTGATTGCGACGCCGCAACCCTAACCTCTGCAGAGATCAAACTGCTGGTGAGCCGCTCGCGCAAGCTCTCTTGCTGCTGTGCGACGCGTTCGAGCCTGTCATCATTGTTTTCCATCAGCGTTTCGTAGCGTGCGACTGACCCGCCCAGCGAACCCGGATCGCTCGACAAAGTGTTGTCGCGCGCCAGTTTGTCCATCGTCCCAAACACTCCGAACGCGCCGGTTGTGAACATTGCTGCGGTGCCCTCTGGGCTGGTGGCCAGCGTTTCGGCAAGCCGCGCGGTGTCCAGACTGAACGTCCCATCGGTATTCAACGAAAGGCCAAGGTCCGCAAGCGTGCTAGGCTCGCCTTCATCGGCGGTGGGCATCACGGTTTGCGTCGTCAAATCGCGCAAGTCGCTGCGCAGATTGCGCGCGCCTGAATCGCTGCCCAGCAATCCGCCGAGCGGCGCTGCGGCCTCGTTCAATTGCGCGGCCACGGCGTTCAAAGAGACGACAAAATCGTCCATTACCTCTGAAATTGCTGACAAATCGGTTTCGAAGCTCACTGTCGTCGGCGCGCCAGTGTTCGTGCTTGTGAGGTTCAGCGTCATGCCTTCCGGCAGTCCGGTCACCGTGTTGTTGGCGTTCGACATTTGCACGGTATCGAGCACAAACAGCGCATCTTGCGAGCTTTCGCGCAATTCGCCTGCATCACTGGCCGGTTCCCAGGAAAGGTACGACAAATCACCAGGCGTTGGGGTTGGCGACGAAGCGCTGCTTTGGCCATCCAGCACAAATCCGCTTTGTGCCCCGTCCTGACCTTTGATGACCAATTGCGCGCCATTTGTGCCATTGGCGACATAGGCATCGAGTTCGCCATTGCTTTCGCTGGTTATCTTAAGTGCAAGCGATGCGAGCGTGTCGGTTGCCTCGACAGTGATGTTGAGCGCGTCTTGGCTCGTATCTTCGGCAAAGCTCGCGCCGCTCACTTCGCCAAAACGAATATTGAGTGTGCCCTCGCCCACAAGATCGTCTTGGCCGGAATAGCTGGGCATGACCAAGGTTTGGCTTTGCGCGAGCTGAGTAACTTCGAGCGAATAGGAACCGCTTGGCGTGGTGCCCGGCGCGGTAATGGCATTCGCCACCGCCGGATTTGCCACTGACCCTTGCGGTGAAAGATCGCCTGTACGCACCCGGTCTCCCAAGGCGCTAGCGAAATCGGTCAGCGAACTGCGAATGATCGACGCGGCGGAAATGCGCGCCTCCAGCGTTTCATTGCGGCTGTTAAGCGTATCGCGCTGAAACGCATAAGTCGCGTCAGAAAGCTCATCAGCAAGCGAGATGAAATCCACGCCGCTGCCTGCGCCCAGAGCCGAAATGATTGAGGAGCCAGCATTTTCCATGATATCTAGAACGACCGTCCTTTGTTGAGTTTAAGCGACATTTTCGGGGTTTCCGTCTGCGTCGAAAAGCAAATCTTCGGGGACGTCGATTTGCGGGCGCAACGGAATTTCCCCTCGCTTCAATGAAAGCACAAAGGCGACCAAAGCGGCGATGGCAACATAAAGCTCTTCGCGTACGACTTGGTTGGCTTGCGTGGTGAAATATATCGCACGGGCTAGTGATGGATATTCCAGCACTGGCACGTCTTCTTCCGCCGCCAATTCGCGCATGGCCAATGCGGTTTCGCCGCGCCCTTTGGCTAAGACCACTGGGGCAGGCGCAAGATCCGGGTCGTATGTCATTGCGACGGCAAAATGCATCGGGTTGGTGACAACAAATTGCGCTTCTTTCATCGCTTTGCCTACGCTGCCACGAGCCAGATCGCGCTGGCGTTGGCGGCGCGCCGACTTCACTTCTGGGGAACCTTCGGTCTGCTTGCCCTCGTCGCGCATATCCTTGTGGCTCATTTTCAAGCGTTTATTGCGCTGAAAACGTTGCAACGGATAATCAATCATCGCGATAATCAGCAGGCCGATCAGCAGCAGCCCCACAAGCGACGCGACAGCATCCCAAGCGTAACCCAACTGGGCTTGTAGCGACCCGCGCCCTAGGCCCAGCAACGCCAAAACATTATCTGCAGCCCACCACCACGCGATCCCCGCCAGCAGAACAAGCTTGAGGATGCCTTTGCCCAGCTCGATGAGCCCTTGGACCCCAAAAATTCGCTTGAGGCCCTTCATTGGATCGATCCGCGATCCTTTGGGTTTGAGCGCTTCGGGGTTCACCCGGCTGCCTTCGCCCAGCAGCAATTGCGTTCCCAGCGAAAGCACCAGCACAACACTGCCAATTGTGAAAATCGGCGGCAAAATCTCGCTCGCAGCCGATGAAAGAGCAGCGCCCGGCATGAAATTGCCCAAGTCGCCATTGTTAAAGCGGAAGCTTGTCTGAGCGATCCGGGTCAGGCTTGAGAAAAGCCACGGCCCTACCCAAAACAGCATCGCACCACCAGCCGCAATCGCAACCAGTGTTCCAAGCTCTTTGGAGCGCAGCACATCGCCTTTCTTGGCTGCGTCCTTTTTCTTCTTTTCTGTCGGCTCAAAGGTCTTTTCGCCGCTATTGTCTTCGCTCACCGGGCGCCTCCCCCATCTTCCAGGAGGCTCGCGATCTGCTCCAAAGCGACTTCGAGGAGCCCGGTGAACTGCTCGACTATAATCGGCATGACAATGATGAGCGAGGCGATACCGGCGAGCACGCCTGCCGGCAGACCCAATGCGAACAGGTTGAGCGCGGGCGCTGAGCGCGAAATGATCCCGGTGACCGTTTGAACGAGCAACAAGATCAGCACCACCGGCAAGGCAATCGCGGCGGCCGTGGCAAAGGCGAATCCGGCGAAACTAACGATCTCGCGCCCGGCAACCTCACCTATCGCTGCGCCGCCTGCTGGCAAAACCCGATAACTTTCGATCAGCAGCTCAAACCACAAAAGGTGCCCACCAATCGAGTAGAAAAGCAACGTAAGAACGAGACTGAAATAGGTGCCAAGCGCTCCCGATTGCGCGCCGCTCGACGGGTCAATGGAGGTTGCAATGGCAAGGCCCATAGTGCCGGCGATCTGCTCGGCTGCAATCAAAGGAATGGCAAAAGCGACTTGCAGGACAAAGCCGAGCGCGACGCCAATCACCACTTCTTGAAGCACGGCAAGGATCGCTGCAAAGCTCATCATCTCTGGTGGGGCAGGTAGCGGCAACCAGCTGACGATGAAAACCGCGAGCACGATGGATAGAAGCGCTCGAATCTGCATCGGGACGGCCACTCCGCTCACCATCGGCGCAGCGATCATTGCCGCGCCGCAGCGGATCGAGAGGAATAAGAGCTGCCACAGCTGCTGTTCGAGCCCGCCAAATCCGAAGTCCAAGACATTCATTGCCGCACACGCCGCCTAAGCGGATACCAACGCGATTTGAGCAAAAATCTCGGTTAGGAAGTCGCCTAAGAGTGCCATCATCGTGCCCCCCAAAAAGACAAAGACCAGCGCCACAACTCCCAGCTTTGGGACAAAAGTGAGCGTTTGTTCGTTCACTGAGGTCGCAGCCTGAATAATCCCGACCACTAATCCGATTGCGAGCGCAGCCATCAAAACTGGCCCGACAATAAGGGCGGTCACCCAAAGCGTTTTGTCCGCGAGCGAAAGGAGGAGCGCATCTTCCTGCATGGCGTCACGCAAAACTCATCGCGAGGCTGCCCATCAGAAGGGCCCACCCGTCGACCAGCACGAACAGCAGCAGCTTGAATGGCAGCGAGATGATCGTGGGCGAAAGCATCATCATACCAAGGCTCATCAGCACGCTGGCGACGCATAAGTCGATCACAAGGAACGGAAGGAATAGCATAAAGCCGATCTGAAACGCGGTTTCGAGTTCGCTAGTGACAAAGGCCGGCAGAAGGATTGAGAATGGAATATCGGCAGGATTCCCAAACTGGCCCACGCCCGCAATATCAGCGAACATCACTAGGTTTGCTTCTCGGGTTTGGGCTAGCATGAATGTGTGGAACGCTTCGCCCGCCGCGGCAATGGCAGCATCTGCATTGAGCGTCCCTGCAGAGTAAGGCTCAATCGCTTGAGCGCTGACCATATCCAGTGTCGGTGCCATTATAAACATCGACAGGAACAGCGATAGCCCGACCAAAACCTGTGTCGGCGGCGATCCTTGCAAGCCCAAAGCTTGGCGAAGGATCGAAAGCACGATGAGGATGCGCAGGAAGCTTGTCATCATCAAGACGATGGCGGGCAGCAGTGTGAGCAAGCTCATCACCAGCAGCAGCTGGATAGAGAAGCTTAGTGAAGACTCGTCGCCTTCCTCATCACCGCCCAGCGCGCGCTCAATAGCGCTGCCAACTCCTGCGGCATCGGGCACCTCAACCGGCGTGTCCGGCGCGGCGGCGAGCGCTATATCAGGCACTGCAAACATGGTTAACGCGAACAATACCAAAGCGGCAATACGGGCAAAAACGCTTGGCATTGCGGGTTACTCCGGCTGTTCGATATTGGCCGGGCGCGCTTGC
The DNA here is from genome assembly GCA_039985875.1 of Erythrobacter sp. GTDB lineage: Bacteria > Pseudomonadota > Alphaproteobacteria > Sphingomonadales > Sphingomonadaceae > Erythrobacter. Next base: position 256,214 of record JBDWRU010000003.1, read on the forward strand.
GCTTCGCATAGCCGCACTAATCCTTGGCGAGAGCATCCCAGCAGGATCTCGCGGCCGTGAAAGCGCACCACCGCCAGCTTTAGGCCTGGTGCAAGAAGGCTGGTTTCAACCAACTCAATCGCGCGGGTCTTGCCTGCATTGGCACTCACCAAACGTGTTTGCAGATAGCGCGTCAATTTGAGGCTGCCCCAGATCATCAGGGCGAGCAGCGGCAGCAGCAATGCCAACCTTAAGAAGTAATCGAGCATCATGATTGTGGCGACTCCGGATCGGCTGCGCTTGGTGGATCTGCTTGCCCATCTGCGGGTGCCGAGCTCGGCGTTGCCGTTGTCGCTGGATTGTTCTCGCCAACCTGCACATCGGAAGGGAAACCCGCGCCTTGAGGCGGGGTATTCTCAACCGGAGGTGGCGGGGGAATATTCACGTTCTCGTCGCCAGAAAGACTAACGATGCGCAGCGCAAACCGACCATCTTGTGCGACGACTTCTCCGCGCGCAATCACTTGACCGTTGGCGGTTAAATCTAACAATTCGTCGGTCAACCGATCCAACGGCACCACGCTGCCTTGCTCCAACGACAGCACATTGCGAAGCGCCATTTCGGTGCGACCTAGTTCAACTGAAAGCCGCACGGTCACATCGCCAAAACGATGCATAGCGGGGTTCAGAGCGCTCATTTTGCGTCTCCTTGGGCAAGTGCGTGCGTCAAACGCAGAGCCATGCGATCTTCAAAGGTTCCAATCTGTCCCAAAGCGAGTTGTTTTTTGCCAATCTGAAGCGGCACTTCGCGCGGCATCTTGAGCGGCAATTCATCACCCGGCGCGAGCTCTTCGAGCCGCTTGAGTGACAGATCGAGCTCGCTCAGCACCGCTGTGAGGGGCAGTGAAATCGCCGCAAACGGCCCGCTTTTGCCGTCGCTGGGTTGGTGATCTACAGGGGTGATCGAGCCCCCGGCTCCCAGACCTGGCAACATATCATCAAGCCGTTTTTGCGGGAGCGCCACTAAAGTCCGCCACGTTTCACCCTCTCCCAAGGAGAGCGCGAGGATAAAGACAGCACATTGTGCATCGGGCTCAAACGCCTTCAAACGCGGCGCGCTTTCGCTGCGGACAATCACTTCGCTTCGAGCGCCCTGATCGTCGCAATTTTCGCTTGATCGGGTAAGAACCCTCGCAACTGCGCTGGCCACCTGTTCAACAGTCAGAGATGCAGAGCGGGGCAAAGGCTCCGGTGCTTTGTCGGGCACCGCGCCGGTTCCGCCAAATGATAGATCGGTGAGCGCAACTGCGGTCGCGCAATCCACGGAGAATAGCGCCGTGCGATCTTCAGCGCCGCAGCGAAGAAGGCTGTTCGCGGCCACTGGACCAATCCGCGCAAGCACATCGACTCCGCTGATGGTTTCGCCCGAACTGACCGTCACCGAAAGCTTGCCGCCAGAGAATATCGCTGACAGTTCACCGCTTAGCCCTTGCGCGAGATCGCGACGCCACGCATTTAATGCTGCATCGCGCTCTTCGGGGTGAGGGCCGCGCGAAATCAGCTCTGCGCAATGCTGAGCCACCGGGCGAGCATGGTCAAAAGACTGTGCGAGGTTCATTGCACCAGCAACCCTTTGAAATGCACAGACTCGATGCCACCGAATCCTTCGTTCTCTTCAAGCACTGCGTTGATCGCTTTGGTGAGGTTTTGAGCGAGCCTTTTCTTGCCTTTAACATCGTAGATGTCGGCCTCTGGCGTCGAGGCGAGCTGCGCCAAGATCGTAGAGCGGATCGCCAGTTCGTGGTTCTGCACCCATTGCAGCACCCGCCCATCATGGCGGGTCGACACCGCAAGATCGACTTGGATCAGCGACGAAGAAGCAGCGAGATTCGAGGTGAAACTCTCATCAAAGCTGTAATAGATTGTGCGGTATTCGCTTCCGCCTTCGCCATAAACAACCGGGCCGGCATCCTTACCTTTTGAGCTGCCGGCCGTCTCGTAAGGGTCGCTGTCACCTTTCTTCACCAGCTTGGGCAAATCAGGTCCAGCCTCTTCGCCTCCTCCGATTAACCCCGCCGCAAATGCACCATAGGCACCGCCTGCGCCCATACCTATGAGCGCAACTGCACCGATGATCAGCTTGAGCTTGCCGCCCTTTTTGGGCGCATCATCTTCGGCCTTGTCTTCTTTCTTGGCCATGGAAATTCGAGTCCCCGTGTTGGATCAGGCGTTTAGGCGAACAGTCCTCCGGCGCTCTGGTCGTTCTGAGGGTTTTGGTCCTCAGCGATCAGGCCACTTTGAGCGCTGTCATCTTCTTCAACACTGTTTTGCTCCAAGTATGGTTTCGACGATCCTTGATCAGACCCTGTGGAAGACCCGTAGCGCTGCTCAAAATCTGATTGAGCGCCCGTGTTGGAAGGGTTTTGACTGCCATTGTTTGTGCCGTTTTGTTGGTCTGGCGAGCGTTGGCCGGTCATTGCTGCCTCGCTAGTGGGGGCGACGGCGCGTTCTGCGAGCGCCGCCTGCACCGCTGGCACAAATCCGGGATCACGATTCGCCAAAGTCGCACGCAAATCGCCGCCAGCGGCTTCAAGGCGCATGTGAACCGCGCCGAATTCGCTATGTCGCACAGTTAGTTCGGGGCGCTGCGCGCGCGCTGTTTCACGGCTTTCGATTAGGCGATCAATTGTCGCTCCGATATCATCGACGGGTCGTGCTTCGGAAATTACGGCGGAATTTGGCACAGGCTGAGCTGGCGTTGGTTGAGGGTTGGTTGCAACCGCGCTGGATGCTGCAGTGAACTGGCTCAAAGTGGATTTCGATGTTGCTTGGAAAAGCTGCTGGGTTTCAGAGGCCCGCTCCCCTTCACCGCGCGGCGGAACCGTTGCTTCTGTTTCAGCCATCGCCTTCGCAACCAACTCTTGAGTGGTGGCTTCAGTCGAAACCGGCTGAGGAACATGAACGACTTGCTGTGTCGGGAGTGCCGGAGCCGAGTGTACTTGCATTTGCCCATCGCGCGACTGCGCTGGGCGCAGCTGCGCATTTATAACGACCGGAGAAACTGGTAGTTGATGCGCGACCGGTTGGGGCGCTTGGCGAAGCTTGGTTTCAACCCTGCCCTCGATAGGCACAGCGTGAGTTGCTGGGTCCAACTGAGCAGTATCGGGAATTTCCAGAGATGATGGCTTTGACAAAGGCTTTTCGGCTTGGTGAGACGCTGGCAAAGTTGCAGGTTGTTTTGGCACCGTGCCCTGCTCTGACGAGGCTTTACCGAAGTTCTGCACGATTGCAGTGTTGGTCGCGATTGCAGGAGTTTCGGGAACAACTGATCTAGTGCTGAGCGAACCGTCTCTCGAGACAATGGATTGCACGACGGACTTAGCGAACTCACCAGAACCGCCATGCAGCACGACAGGGGCGGTTTGAACCGCATCGCGAGTTGCTGGATAAAGATCAGTGGGGAGCGCAAGGTCGGCATCGGAATCCGGTAACCTTTCGACCGGGAAGTCGGGTACTGGGCCAATCTTCTGCTTCGCCGTTACCGTTTCTGCACGCAGGGTGTCTTGTGAATGTCGATCAGACCTGGTTGGTGGGTTCGTTGTAGTAGGGTTCGCCGGCCTGTTCGATAGCTCAAACTGTTCGCGGTCTGCTCGCGTAACAATGCGGTCTGCTCGCGTAGCAATATCGCCTTGCGCATCTGCAATCGACTGACGCGTGGTCGCAGGTTGCGAGGGGGGAATGTGCGCCTGATCACCAGACAATACGCTCGCCATGGCAATGATAGATCCTTGCGGCGCACTGGGCAGAATTTCGCGCGACGCTGGATGAATTGGTTCAATTGGATCAAGCATAGTGCGCGCCGAAGCGGGCGGCTGAGTAACTGGCTCTCCCATGTCGGGGTTTACCGTTTCAGAAAATTCAGCGGCCTCGTGATCTGCATCCACTAGTTCTGACGCCACGTTTGCCGTGAGGGGCATGGGCTGCACAGCCTTGCCGCCAACCGGCAAAAGCGCGCCGGGATCTGCGGCAAAGCCGGTTTGCAAAGGCAGGCGATGCTCCACTCCAACGGACGGGACATCAGCAGCCACACGCTCTGCTCCCCCCTCTAAGAGTGCAGTGCCCATTTGTGCCTGTACAGCGACAACCTTCGGCGCGCGAGCCTCAGAAAGTTGTCGAGTTGATGCCCCGTCGCCCCGTGCAAAACCATCAAGAAGTTGCTTAAAATGCGTCGGATCCCTTGGATCAATAGGACTGGACTGCAACGAGTTGAGCTGCAGCATCTGCGCTTCGTTTGCTGGGTTCTTCACCAATGAACCAGCTGTAAGATCGCTGGAGGCAGGTTGAGGAATGTCAGGCAGCATCGGGATCATCGAGGTTTCCTTGCAAGGGTTCTCCCACCATTTTGCAAACCCCGTGCCAATTTGCCCTCCACCGAGCGATCGCGCGCTTCCAAACGCCGATCAAGTTCTTGCTTCGCTGCCTTTGCGAAGTCCTTGAGGCGATCCTCGCGCGCTTCGGATTGGTTCAGAGCCTCGCGATGAAACTGCGCTTGCTCTCCTGCATCTGCGCGCGCGCGGTCGGCATCTTTAGCAAGGTCGGTAAGCCGGTTTGCAAACGTGGTTCGAACCGCGATCATCTGCGCATTCGCTTCACAAGGCTCCAACCGATAGCCTTTCGCCAACAGGCGCGATTTATCCGCCAGCTGCGCGCTCTTTTCCTCTTCATCTAGAGACTGCGCCAAGGCCGATAGCGCCTCGCGCCGGGCGATTTTCGCGATCAGTAATTGCCGCTGCGCCAAAACCAGCTTGCGGCGCTCACGCATGGCCAGAAACCGGGGAAGCGGTGGCGGTGGCGACCAATTCTTGTAAACCGACTAAGCTGCTTTGCATCCCAACCGCCTGCCCGCGTTCTTGCGTCAGAAACGCATCAATCGGCGCGCTTAGCGCCAGCGCTTGGTCAAGCTGTGGGTCCGAGCCGGCGCGATAAGCCCCCATCATCACCAGATCGCGGTTGCTTTCGCGTGCAGCAATAAGACCACGCATCGCGCGCGCCGCTTGCAAGATTGGCGGATCGACAAGGTCGTCCATCACTCTGCTAAGCGATGCAGGAACATCAATCGCTGGATAATGCCCGCGCTGCGCGAGATCGCGCGACAACAAGATGTGCCCATCGAGGATTGCGCGCGCTGTATCAACCACGGGGTCTTGAGCATCGTCGCCATCGGCAAGCACGGTGTAGAGACCGGTTACTGCACCGCCGCTTCGTGCGGAATTGCCTGCGCGCTCAACCAGTTTTGTGACCGCTGCCAAAGCTGACGGCGGATAGCCGCGCGCCGCTCCCGGCTCGCCCAGCAATAGCGCCAATTCGCGGGCCGCGTGGGCGACACGAGTCAAGCTGTCGAGTACAAGAAAGACGCGCTTTCCCTTTGACCGGAAATATTCTGCCAAAGCGCTGGCATATTGCGCCGCGCGCAGTCGCAAATTGGGCGCGTGATCCGCCGGCACCGCGACCACAACCATGCGTCCACGCTGTGCGCCTTGCATATGGCGGGCGACGAAGTCGGAAACTTCGCGCGCGCGCTCTCCAATCAGAGCGACAATTGTGATGTCGGCGACCGCGTGGCCCGCAATCGTGTCGATCATGACCGATTTGCCGACGCCAGAACCAGCAATCACGCCGAGCCGTTGCCCGACGCCCATGGTTGCCAGCGCGTTGATCGCTCGCACACCGCAATCAAAAGCTTCACAGACCGGGGCCCGTTCCAGCGCGCCCTCTCGCCGTCCAGCTAGCGGCCAATAATGCCCGCCATCAATGCGGGGCCCACCATCAATTGGTTCGCCCAGCCCATCCACCGCTCGGCCAAGCAGCGAGTCAGAGACCCGCACTTCGCCAGGCCGCCCGACCGCGCGCACTGGCGCATCGGGTCGCAAAAGCACCGCGTCGCCCAACAGCATCATCAGCGAATGCCCGCCGCGAAATCCGATGACTTCTGCAATGCTCTCTTCGTCCGGCCCGCTATCAATGACGCCCAAGGAACCGATGGGCAGCGGCAGGCCAGAAACCTCAACCAAACCGCTATCACAGGCGACAACACGCCCGGTCATCACCGGTCCGCTCTCAACTGCGCTCTGACGCATGCGCGCCAATTCCAATTGCAGCTCAGCAATCATCCGCGCAACGCCGTAGCAATCGCGCGCCGCCATTCTTCAGGCCCTTCGCTCACTTCGCCTTCCGGTCCGATCAATACAATCGTCCCGCGCTCAAGCATCGGATTGGCTTCTGAATTCCAAGCCGAACAGCTCTCCTCGTCTAGCATTGCCAAATCTTCGGGATGCAGCTGCAATCGGCAATCACTGGCGGCGCTGCCAAGTTTCTGTGCGGCGGCTTCGCATTGCGCTACAAATGTATCGCGCGAAAATTCTATCCCGCCCAACGCTTGCGCGCACAAAGCTTCAACCGTGGCGGCAAGCTCGCTTGCGAGCGTGTCCATCGCCGCTTGATCAAGCTGACGAAACACCAGTCGTAATGCCCGTTGGCGCTCAAATTCCTGCGCGCTTTCTGCTTTCGCAGCGGCGCGCCCTTGCGCTTCACCTTGCGCAAAAGCACGTTCCAGCTGTGTTGCTTGCGGGTCCAGCAGCGGCTCCGGGATCGGCTCCGAAGCGATTAGCTGTTCGGGCTCAATCCCGGACGGCGTCAAACCTGCGAATGGCAGCTGCGCGTTAAAGCCGCGATTGCTTGGCACCGCCGCCATCCAATCGGGCAGCTGAACGGACGACTCGGCGACCACGCCCAACCACTCAGACGAATTCGCCATCATCGGCTCCGATGCTGATTTCACCTTGGTCAGCCAGCGACTTCGCCAGATCGACAACCTTGCGCTGCGCTGCACTCACTTCGGCTTTGCTCAAACGGCCACGCATTTCGATCTCGTCGCGAATACCATCGGCCGCGCGGCTCGACATGGCGGCAAAGAACGGCGCGCGGACGTCTTCCTCGATGCCTTTGAGCGCATCAATCAGCGCTTCGTTATCGACATCGCGTAGCAAGCGGCCCATCGCCTGCGGATCAAGATCAAACAACATTTCGAAAGTAAACAGCTCATCTTCAATCGCCTCGGCCAGTTGAGCATCGCGCTGAGCAATGGCCGGCAAGACAGTGCCTTTTAAATCTCCTGCTCCCAGATTGATAAGGCTAGCCGCATCGCGCGGACCACCCAGAACCAGAGCATTTGCGCCAAAGTTTGCGCCGATCCGCTGAGTTAGGAGTGAGTCAATCATCGCAATCGCCTGACTTGAAATAGGCCCGCTGCGCGCGACGCGTTCGACCACCGCCGATTGCACTTCAGGAATGAGAGATGAGAGTACCTCTGCGGCGGGTTCCGGCTCTAACATCAAGAGCAGTGCAGCAATGACTTGCGGATGCTCGTCTTCAATCAAGCCGACTAAAACACTTGGCGCCAACCAGCGTGCCATTTCAATGCTACGCGGGCGCGCTTCAGGTTCGATCCTGAGCATCATGCTTTGTGCTTTGGTTTGACCCAGCGAGCGTTCCAGCAAGGCACGTACTTGCGGCGAGCGGTCCTGCGCAGGCACAATTTCTCGCGCTGCCTCTTCAGCAAAGTCGGAAAGCGCCTCGAGCATGGATGCCTGGTCAATTTCGCCCAATGAGCACATCGCTTTGCCAACCTTTTGCAGCTCGTCAGGCCCCAACAAACTCATCAACCTTGCCGCATCGTCATCACCCAACAGCATGAAGAGCACAGCGACCCGCTCTATTCGGGTTAGTTTTGGGCCGACCTCAACTTTGGCCTCGCCATCGGCTTCGGTTTCATCAAGCTCGCTCATCGGGCTGGCTCTACCTTTTCATCAGTTGGAGGATCGATCATGCGTTGAAGGGCTTCAACAGCGCGATCTGGATTGGTGTTCGCAAGTTTGCGCGCCAACTCGACTTGTTCGGGCAGGCTCTCAAAGTGATCCTCGATCACATCGGAGGAGATACCGTCTACGCCGCGACCAAAGCTCAGCTCGCCCGCGATCTCGTCTTCGTCGGTTTCACTGTCATCCCCCTTCTCGTCTTTCTTGTCTTTCTTGTCTTTCTTGCTCTTTTTCTCAGGCTTGGTCGGACCACGCAGACGATTGAGAAGCGGGCGGACAGCCAACAAAAGAACCAAAAGCACGGCGAGAAGCGCTGTGACCGACCGCACGATGGTCGCGAACCAAGGCTGCTCATAGAAAGCGAGCGGTTCGATTCCAGTCGCGTCAAACTTGCTCACAACAACCTCAACTTTGTCGCCGCGTTCATTATCCGCACCCACAGCGGCGGTAATCAGCGCCTGCAACTGCTCAGCGGTCATTGGCGCAGCAGCTTTTAACGCTTCTTCGCTAACGGCCACGGCCACGGAGAGTTTGACGAGACCCCCGGGCTGGTTGTTTGTTACCGCCACTTCGCGTCCAAGCTCGTAACTGCGTTGCACCGCGCTTTCGTTGTCCGTCGGATTGGCCGCCGCTTGTGCATTGGCTTGCGCACCATCCGCTTCTGGCGGACCATCAACCAATTCGGCATCAGGCGGCGGAGTGTTAGCCGGAACGCCGGGAACTCCCCCCGCACCTGCGCCTGCAACGCGTGTCGAGTTGCGCTCACTTTCGGACCTTACCACGCCTTCTTTCTCATAGGTTTCGCGCGCAGAGGTCACTTCGCTTTGGTCCAACTCGACTTGAACCTGGCTTGAAAAATTGCCCTCACCTAGCAAAGGGCCAAGCAATTCGGCGAGCTGTTGCTTGAGTTTGGATTCGAATTCACGTTGCAAGTTCAAACTGTCGTTGCTGTCATCGTTTTCGGCAGAAAGCAGTCGGCCGTTTTGATCGACCACTCGAACAGTATCGGATGTCATACCCGGCACTGAACCAGAAACGAGATTCACAATTGCCTCGACTTGCGACTGGCTCAGCGAACGCCCGCCAGAAAGCTGCACCATAACCGACGCGCTTGGCGCACTGTTCTCACGCACGAACACAGAGCGTTCGGGCGTCGCCAGATGCACGCGCACCTTCTCAATTCCATCAATCGCCCCGATGGTCAGCATCAATTCGCGTTCACGCGCGAGGCGCAAACGCTCGCCTTCCAACGTGCGGCTGGAGCCCAGGGGAATGGCGTCGAGCATCTCGCTGGCGCCTTCAGGCGATGCGAGCCCGGTGTCGCTCGCGACCAACATCCGCGCACGATACAGATCGTCTTCTGAAACCGTGATCATCCCGGTGCCATTGTCGATTGTGTAGTCGATCCCTCCTGTGGCAAGCGTCTCAACAACTTGCGCACGCTCATTGTCAGACAGGCTTGAATACAAAATCCGTTGCGGACCCTGCGCGAGGGTCAGATACAAAGCCGCGCTGATCGCAATCACGCCAACACCGATCAACGCCGGCAAGGCTTTGCGAAACGCTGGCTGCTGTGCGAAGTTTCGAATGCGCCCGCCCCAATCGCTGGGTTCAGGCACAGTCGCACCGCGCAAAGGCAGGCCATCTGTTACGACAGGAACGCTGGGTTCAGCCATCTATCACGACCCCATTCGCATGATATCTTGGTAAGCGGTCAGCAGCTTGTTGCGCACTTGCAACGTCGCTTCGAACGCCACTCCGGCTTCCTGACGCGCGATCATAACCTGAGCGATGTCTGTCACTTCCCCGCGCTCATATCCCTCTTGCATCATCGCAGAGTGCTTTTGCACATTGCTGACACCTTCGAGCGCCGTCACCAATGTGTCAGCAAAAGCTGGTCCGTTCTTAGCGTTTGCGGCGCTTGCGTCCGTGGCTTGCGGCGCATCTGCAGCGGCGCGGACGTTCTGCAACGCCTGACTGCGCGAGAGTACCTGCGAACGCAAAGCCATGATATCTTGCAGACCCGCGACGGAATTGGAGGAGCCGATCATCCTTGCGCTCCTGCGTGCATCAAACCGGTCTCACGCATACTAGCAAGTCGATATCGCAAAGTGCGTTCGGATATGCCGAGCGCTTTCGCGGTGCGTGCGCGGTGCCCGCCATGCTCTTGCAACGAGGCAAGGATCGCTTCGGCTTCGGATTGAAAGGCAATGTCTGACAGAGATTTCAGATTGTCGCGTGGCATGCCGTAAGGTTCAGCCACACGTGTGACGATGGCATCGCGCACCGGCTCATCATAGGCGATGTGTTCAGAGCCAATCCGCTGCTCATCACCCGCCAACAGGATCGCCCGGCGAATCACGTTTTCCAATTCGCGGACATTGCCGGGCCACGGATGCGTGTTCAAAGATGCGAGGGCTTGGCCAGAAAGCCAGCTTGGCATTCCCTTACGGCACCCATGACGCAGCAACATCCCAAAGGCGAGTGGGGCAATATCTCCGGGTCGGTCGCGCAAAGCGGGTAACCGCAAGGGGAACACGTTGAGCCGATAGAGCAGGTCTTCGCGGAAACGGCCTGCCGCTACTTCTTCGGGCAGAATGCGATTGGTGCACGCAACAATTCGCACATCGACTTTGACCGGGGTGGTCGCGCCAAGCGGCAAAACCTCGCCCTCTTGTAAGCTGCGCAAAAGCTTGGCTTGGAGCGCGAGCGGCAATTCACCAATCTCATCCAGCAGAAGCGTTCCGCCATCGGCTGCACGAAATAGCCCTTCACGCGCTTCGCCCGCGCCTGTGAACGCGCCTTTGCGATGACCAAAAAGCAAGCCTTCAAGCATTGCTTCTGGCATGGCCGCGCAATTGACCGCTACAAATGGACCATCCGCGCGCTTGGAAAGCCGGTGAATGAACCGCGCAAAGACCTCTTTGCCTGTGCCCGTTGGCCCTTCGACAAGAACCGGAATGTCGCTGCCAGCAATCCGCTGAGCCAATGTCAGTAACGCTAGGCTTTGTTCATCGCCTGCGATGGGCCATCCTCCATGCGCCGCAGTCGCTAGAAAAGCCGCCTGCGCAGTCTCAAGCGTCGTTTCGTTATAGGCCAGCGAAATCCGCCTTGTGGCGAGCACGTTTAACGATGGTTCGTCACTGGTGTACAGATCCACGGCCAACGCATTCTTGTGCTGACGCGCAAAGCTCTCATCAAACGCGCCGTGGTCTCCAAGGCACAACCGCTCGCGTTGTTCAGCAGTAGCGATCAAAGGGAGCGTTGGAGCAAGCAAAGCTTGGTGAGCGTCATCGCCAGAGCGGCGGCGCGCATTAAGAGCTTGAGATCGGAGCATTGGTTACCTTTTCTTGCGCACTGTTTTGCAGGGTGCGGAAACCAATTGCCGCCTAGGCGTCCAAGATATGGCAAATTTAAGCACTCGTAAGATTGCTTAGTGTTCCGCGTGCGATCTGCTGCTTCGCTTATGCGTGCTCATTGCGAGCGGCGGTCCAGCTTTTTTTGCGACCCGGGTTAAACATCTCAGCGGGCAACCGCTCTAAGCATCGGCAGCAGTGAGCCATTTCGCTGCACAAGACCAAACGGGAGTAAGACCTAATGTCCGTAATCAACACCAACACCTCGGCTCTTCGTGCACAAAACGCGAGCAGCAGCGCCAACAAAATGCTCGGCGATGCCATGGAGCGTCTTTCGACTGGCCGCCGGATCAACAGCGCCGCAGACGATGCTGCTGGCCTGTCTATCGCCACTGGCTTCACCTCTGACATTCGCGGCCTCAACCAAGGCATCCGCAACGCAGGCGACGGCATTGCGCTGGCGCAAACCGCTGAGGGTGCATTGGAGGAAGTGTCCAACATGCTTCAGCGCGTTCGCGAATTGGCTGTTCAGTCAAGCAACGGTACGCTCGAGGCCGAGGACCGTACCTTCCTCGACACCGAAGTCACCGAACTCGCTGGCCAAATCAGCGACATTCTATCGAACACAGAATTCAACGGCGTTGAGTTGTTCAGCACCACCAGCGGCACCGATGTGACGGTGAATATCGCAATTGATGCCGGCCGTTCGGTTACGCTTACCAGCACGGCGATTGATGGTAACAACATCTCTGCGGCCGCGCTGGACGTCACTTCTACCGCCAACGCCTCCACAGCGATCACAAACGTCGATGCAGCTTTGAGCGACGTGAACACAGCACGTTCGTCGCTGGGTGCGGGTCAGAACCGTCTCGACTCTGCTATCAACAACCTGACGACAACGTCGACCAACCTCGCAGATGCACGTTCGCGGATCGAAGACACAGATTACTCGGCTGAGACAACTGCGCTCGCAAAAGCACAGATCCTTGGTCAGGCTTCGACCGCGATGCTCGCTCAGGCGAACCAGTCGCAACAAAACGTCCTTTCACTCCTGCGGTAATATCCAATCGTTTCCCCTCACCTCTGCGGGAGGAATGGGAAGCCCGGGGCCCTTTGGCTCCGGGCTTTTCCTATCGGCAGGGTAACGTTGGAATGGAAGGCCCTCGGTTAAGCCACATTTCGCTTTCTCAAAGCGTCGCCAAGACGGGCTAATGAGCTTTGCACTTGCTTACGCTCAACCAGAGGACGGAACACCAGCTCCAGCATCTGAGCCTGGGTCGATTGTGTCGCTTGATCGGGAAGGATCGTCAGAGTAGCGCTGGGTTCATGGCACTCTAATATGCCTGACGCGTGCTCATGCATCTGATCCAAATGTACTTTAGTGGGCTGTGGCAGTTGATCATTAGTATCCTCGCCGCTCAATGTTTCTATCGATGCGCGCGAAACGCTCGCGAGTTCAATCCACTCGAATCCAGCACCCAACTGGAGCGCGATTGTGTAAGGCGTCTCACTGATCGGAATGCGCGCAGCAAAATAGCCATCATGGGTTGCGCGCGCTTCAACCGTCGTTGTCATCACTTCGCGCCCGTTCAAAAAGAAAGCCGGGATGGAAACGGTTTGCGGCGCTTGATCGGTGTAGCTTAGCCCCATGCCAAATCGCTTTTGCACCATCAACGAAAGCCGAGTGCTCATATCGCTCTTGGCAAGCTCAGCGGGCAGGAACATGCGCTGCGAGCCTTTCATATAGAACAGACCACGCCGCTTCATCGCTGCGCTAGCATGGTCGGCATCAAACAATGGGACCATCCGCTCTGAACCGAGGTTTACGTCATGCTCAAAGCTCTTGACCACGTCGAGCTCGTGCGGCTGAGGAAAGAACATAAACCGTGATAAGACGCTCGCCGCGGCATCGCGCCAGGCGGTGTCATCGTATATGTTGCGCGCGCGCATGACAGGCGGATCGTTCGCAGCCTTGGCAAAGCGCACGACCCCGTCTTGTACTGCGTCACGCACCACGCTTTGCCGCCCTTTAACAGAGCTGGCTTTGCGGATCGGCTCGCCCGTTTCACTGTAGTCGACCACCGAACCCATTTCGCACGTGGCGAGCTGTTCCAGCACAGCAACATTGCCGCACAGTGCTTCTAGAAACTGCGGATCGAAATGACGGTCGTCAATAAGGCCAGTCTTGTCGAGCCCAGTCGCGCTCAATTCCCGGCACAACAGGTAGCGTCCCGCAACATGCACGTCAAAGGCTTGGGCCAGCATCGTATCGACCCGGTTTTGGGCGGATCCATTATAGCCCAGATCCACCAGCATCAGCGTATCACCCGGCTGCGGGTCGCAGGCTGATCGAACATGCGCGATCAAACGCTGAGCAAAACCGCGCGCGCGCCGACGCGTCAGCTTTTGCCGCTGGCCTTTGCGCAATTCAACAAGCAAGCGCAGCGCCGAGTCCGACTTCTCTGCGTTGCTTTGCGGCTCACCCACAATTGCTGTGATTTCCTCCTCAGTGAACAACATCTGACGGGCCAAAGTGCTGGGATTGAGCCCGTGTTCAAGCGCGACATGGCGTTCATAGGCCTCGCGCGTCGTCAGAGATGCAGCGGTCGCGGTGTAGCGGCTGATCTCAACCCGCGCAGTGCTTTCGGGCTCGCCACTGGCCTGATGAACGATATGCGGCAAATGACCATCGCGCAGCATGAAAAGCCAATGCACTTTGCCGCCGCGCTCAGCCTTCAGCATTTCTGCCTCGCGGCGCAGCCATTGATCATAAGCATGGAACACCGGACCCAACACTGTGTACCCAAGCGCCTCGGACGGATCGACGCATTGTGGTTCATCGCGTGACATCAAAGCACGGTGAGGTTGCAGCGCACGAATGCCATTGGCGCGCGCTCCTGCGATTTGCTCGCTGGCTCGTTCAAACCGCAAGCGTTGTTTGGCGGTCTCGCCGAACTGCACAAGGTGTAGAGCCGGCACATTCAAAGCACGAGCGCTTTCAAAGTCAGCTTTCACATTGTCGCCAATATGCAGCACCTTTTGCGGGTTGCATCGCACCGCTTTCAGAGCTTTCACGAGCAAACCTTGCGACTTCGAAATACCCACTTCTGACGAGGCGAAAACTCGATCGATCAACCCTGCAACTTCTTCGCCGGCTGCTTTGGCGATGAGCTGTGCAAGCTGTTCTGAATCGAGGTAGGTGTCTGAAACAATGATGACTTTAAGTCCCGCAGCCTTAGCTGTGCGCATCAGCTCGACGGTCGGCTCAAATGCAAAGCAAGCGCGCGCTTCGGCATTCAGCTCGGCTGCAATCGCCGCGGCGCGTTCCGATGCATCCGCGTTCGGCATGGCATGAGTGTAAATCTCCGCCAGGCCCACTTCACTGCGTTTGCGCAAAGTGGATTCGGCCTTACGCGCGTGTTTTTCACCGACAATCCGCTGACCGATACTGACAGCATCCAGTTCACCAAACAGATCGGTCGGGGCATGGCAATCGCGCCAAAGTAAGGTGTCAAAACAGTCAAGTGACAGAACTTCGAGGCCTTGAGGCGCGCGCTCAAGCGCCATGGGCAATTCGTGCGGCAGGATCGTGTCGGTCATCAGCGTTTTCCCTCGATTGATGTCGAGAGCAACAGCTAGACTGACATGTTTTACGGGGTCGGACTAGTATCCTGCGCGTTTTCCCTTACTGGCGGTTGCCCGACTTTGGGGCGCGCTCGTTTCTTTTGCTTGCCATTGTTCTGCAAAAGCAAAAGCGAGATACGGCGGTTGCGTGGGTCCGCAGGATTTTCTGCGATCAATGGCTCTGTGTCCGCCACACCTTCGATCCGGGCAAAGCGCGTTTCGGGCAAGCCTTGCTGTATCAACGCCTGACGTGTCGC
Source organism: Erythrobacter sp. (assembly GCA_039985875.1). Classification (GTDB taxonomy): domain Bacteria; phylum Pseudomonadota; class Alphaproteobacteria; order Sphingomonadales; family Sphingomonadaceae; genus Erythrobacter. Next base: position 271,303 of record JBDWRU010000003.1, read on the forward strand.
TTCTGCGCGACCGGTGGACAGCGACCAATTGTTCGCCACCCGCCCATCGCGCCAAGGCAGCGAGTCTGTGTGCCCGCGCAGGATCAAGGGCACGTTTTCGTCCGCGACCGTCTCTCCGATAACCTTAAGCAGCCCCTGCGCGTCATTGGTCAGCACAGTGGTGCCCAGCGCAAACATCGAGAAGTCGGCATCATCGACCAAATCAATGCGAACACCATCGGGCGCACGCACGACTTTGACTTGCTTGGCAAGCTTGGAAAGCTTCTCCTGGGCCTCAAGCTTCTTTTTGATCTTCTCGCGAATATCATTGGCCCGTTCAGCGTCGATCTCACCTTCGCCGCCGCCTTCGACCGGGCCACCCGTGCGTCCGCGAGGTATAGTGATTGCGCGTGTGCCAGTTTGCCCGGCGGCGTTGGGATAATTGTCGACATCAGTGATTGAACTTCCGCCCAACATGCCATCGGAGCCCGCGCTTTTCTCGCGCATTTTTACCAGCGTCGGGGTGAAGTAATCCGCGATGCCTTTGCGTTGATCTTCTTCGGTTGCGCCGAGCAGCCAAAGCAGCAGAAAGAACGCCATCATCGCGGTCACAAAGTCCGCATAGGCGACCTTCCACGCACCGCCATGATGCCCGCCTGCTTCGATCGTGATCTTCTTGACGATAATCGGCGGAAGTTGTTCAGCAGTTTCCCCATCCGCCATGGTCAGCGGCCCCGCATCATATCAAGCAGATCCGTGAGCTTAGGACGGTGCGCAGGAGGCAGGCCGGAGCGGGCAGCTTCGAGCACCAGCGGTTGAGGATAACCGTGCAGCGAGGCGATGATCACTTGCTTGATCGAATAATACATCTGCTTGTCATGCGTATTAATCTGTTTCAGTCGGCCCGCCATCGGCCCCGCAAAGCCATAGGCCAGCAGAACGCCAAGAAACGTTCCAACCAGCGCGCCGCCGATCATCTTGCCCAAAATTGCTGGCGGCTCATTGATCGAACCCATAGTCTTGATCACGCCCAAAACCGCCGCAACAATTCCTAGCGCGGGAAATGCATCAGCCAGCGATTGAATGGCATGTTCAGGCTCCTCCATTTCATGCAGCTGGGTCTTAATCGCATTGTCGATCACATCCTCGACCGCATTGGTGTCCAGCGTGCCAGAGGAGACAACCATCAAAGTCAAAGGATCGCAGATCAGCTCCCGTATGACCTTGTCGGACTGCAGTTTCGGATATTCGCTGAATATGGTCGAGCTTTCGGGGTCAGTCACGTGGCTTTCCAACGCCACCGCCCCTTCGGAACGCAGCAATTTCATTAGCTTACTAACGAGTGCAATCACATCGATATGGTCATCATCAGAGTATTTGGGGCCCTTGAAGACCTTGCCCAATCCACCACCCAACAGCTTGAGTTCGTGCATCGAGTTGCCGATTAGGGTCGCACCCAAAGCCGCACCGCCGATCATCATAAATTCGAGCGGGAGCGCAGCAAGGATCGGCCCCATAGAGCCACCCGCAAGCATGAAGCCGCCAAAGACCAGCACAATTAGGACAACGATACCGATAGCGGCAAACATTTTTGGTTCCTTAGTGGATTAGCGGCGCATCAAAGCGCGTTGAACAGGTTAAGCGAGCTGACACGGACAAAGCTCGACTGGCTGGCCTCGAGTACAGTCAGAGTTTGCTGAAGCCTTGTGATCGCTTCAGCGATGTCGGTGTCGCCCACTTCAGAGCGCTGCTCCTCAATATCAATTGAGAGCTCGTTCTGGCTTTGCTGGATCACCTCGACCCAAGCGAGACGCGTGCCCAGCACCGTCTGATTGCGGTTGGCCGTGTCAATTGCAGCGTCGATCTCGGCAAGCGCACCTTGCGCCGCGGAGGCTGGATCGGGCGCGCCAGGGCTTAGCGCCGCGGCCAAACCAGATGTTACTGCAAAGGCGTTGGTCGGCGTCCCATCGACGTCAAATTCGAACAATTGATCGCCTGTAACACTGCGCTCAATCTCTGTGCCCAAAGCGATCGGGACAGCGGCGTTTTCACTGTTGCCATTATAAATGACCGCGCCGCCTGCCCCTTCGACAAAGGCAGGTGCGCCAGCAGTGCCGGCGAACAAGGGTTGACCGGTGAAATTTGTCGCATTCGAGCGAGCGAACAATTCCTCACCGATTTGCTCCAGCTCCAGTGCGATCGCCTCGCGTCCGTCTTCACCCAGCGTATCACTTGCGCCAGCAACGGCGAGCTCGCGGACGCGCTGATACAGGTTCAAAACCCCTTCAACCTCGCGCGCTGCTGCGCCAATATCCTGGCCAAGCCGCGCTGCGTTTTCCTGTTCGACATTGTTGAGCCGTTCAACCCGCGAGAGCGAGCGAAGGCGCGCTGCGCCCACCGGATCGTCAGAGCCGCGCTCAATCCGCTGGCCGGTCGCGATCTGCGATTGTAGCTGCTGAAGCGAACCGCGTAGGGTCTCCATTTGCGAAAGCGAACGTTCGTAAAAGCCGCTGGTAGACGTGGCGACAAAGGTCATGATCGTGCCTCCTTGCGCATTATCGGATGCTCAGGATTGTGTCGAAAAGGTCGCTGGCGACCTGAATCACGCGGCTATTGGCTTCAAAAGCTTGTTGCAGACGCACAAGATTGGCCGCTTCGTCGTCAAGATTGACGCCTGTTTGTGCCGACAGGGTCGCACGAGCGCTATCCGCGATTACCGTGAGCCCTTCGTGGGTGGTGTTCAGCCCTGCAATTCTGCTCGACAGCGACAGCAGCATGGTATCGGTGCCTTTGATCGGTCCGTCATTCCCGCCCAGCGCAATCAGCAGATTGCCGAGATTGGACGTGTCGCGGCTATTCGCGGGCGAGCCAGCCGGAGCGGTGGCAATTCCCTCACCATCGCTAAGCGCCACAGCGATGTCGCTTGCGCTGGTGCCGGAGAAGAAGGGTTGACCGCCGCTGCCATCTAAAGCGGCGCCATTGGCTTGCGCATCATTGGCGCGAGTGATCGTGGCGTTGGCAATTACATCAAGCTCGTCCTGCAAACCCGCAATGCCAGTTAGCGCCGCGGCGCGTCCAGCCAATTGCCCGCTTTCAGGAGCAAAGCTAGTCGCGCCGACAGAAAATTGAGCTGTGCCATCGGCGCCATAGCTGGCTGTGACGGCGCTCGCGCTGCTCCCTTGGACAAGGATCGGCTCGGGCGAACCATTGATCCGTACTTGCGCCGCGCCGCTGGATTCAAAACTGACCGAAATGCCCAATTGCTCAGAAATGTCGGTAAGGGCTGCATCGCGCGCATCAAGCAGAGCCGCGCGGCCCGCAGTCCCCTCTCGCGCGCTGCCGAGTTCCGCGTTGATGCGCGCCAATTCGGTCGCCGCTCCGCTGACCACTTCGAGGCCTGCATTAATTTCCGATTGCGTTAGCGTGCGCGCAGTTTCCAAACCCGCATCAGCGGTGTTCAGCGTATTTGCCAATTGCCGTGCGGTCTCCAAGGCTCCAGTTCGCAAGGCGCTGTCCGTGGGATCGCTTTCTAACAGAGTGAGCGAGGCTTCCAGCTCCACTAGTCCAGAATAGACATTGGATTGTTCAAGCGCCGTCTCAGCGTCGCGCAGACCGGTCAATTCAGCATTAGTGCGGCCGAGATCCGATGACGCATCGCGCGCCTGGCGTTGCAGGGTTTCATTCTCAAACCGGTCAATCCCGGTAATACGCACACCGATGAGCGTGTCGGAGTAGTTGAACCCGGAAACGCTTGTGCCAACCAACTCGGATTGGTTGAGCCGTCGGCGCGAATAATCTGGATTCGCCGCGTTCGCGATATTCTGCGCGGTCAGCTCTAAGCTGGCTCGTGCCGCAGCGGCTCCTGAACGTCCGATGTTGATGAGCGAGCTGGTCATGGCTGTTCTTGTTTGCCATCGACATATTTAGCGAGCTGTTCCTCAATACTCCGTGCAAACCCGAAGGCACCTGATTGCGAAGCGGTGTCCGCATAATGTTCATCGAGCATTTTCTCGAATTGTTGTTTGCCACCGCCAGTCAACGGGGTGTCTTCAGCAAAGCTCGAAGCCCGCGCGCTTTCCAGCATCTTGCGGATCATGATTGCTTCGAAGCCTTCGGCAGCTTCGCGCAACTCCAACCGCTCAGCGGAAATGTTGGCGGTGCTGGGATCAGTGCTGATCAAAGGGCGGGCCGTAATCATAGAACCACCATTTCGGCTTGCAGCGCTCCGGCTTGTTTTAGGCTTTCGAGGATCACGACCAAGTCCGCTGCGCCAACGCCCAGAAGGTTTAGCGCATCAACTATCTCGGAAAGCGAGGCCGCACCCGGCATCAGTGCGACCCGGTCAGAGCGTTCGGATATTTGAATGTCGGTTGCTTCCTGAACCGCCGTTTCACCATTTGCGAAAGGCGCTGGCTGCACGACTTGCGGGCTTTCATTGATCCGGATGACGAGCTTACCATGACTGATCGCAGCGGGTGACAATCGAACCGCCTGGTTGATCACGACCGTTCCGGTGCGGCTGTTGACGATAACTTTGGCGGCGCTTTGCGCAGGGGTCACGGGCAACATTTCAATCTCTGCCAAGGCGAGCGAGCGCTCATCATTGCCGAAGGGCAAAGTCAGCTCAATGCTGACCCCATCGGCAACCCGTGCCATACCGGGGAACCGTGAATTCACTGCGTCGCGCACGCGGGAGGCGGTGAGAAAGTCAGCCTGATGCAGGTTAAAGCGCAAGGAACCTTCACGGCCAAAGCCGGTTGCAACAGCGCGCTCAACCGACGCACCATCTGGTATCCGGCCGACGGTTGCGACATTGACGGTCAGCTGCGATCCATCGCGTCCGGAAACCCCCAAACCGCCAACCGCGACATTGCCTTGCGCCATTGCATAAATCTGACCATCCGCGCCATAAAGCGGCGCCAACACCAAGGCCCCACCGCGCAGCGAGCGCGCCTGACCCAGGGTTGAAACGGTGATGTCGATACGCTGACCAGGTTTTGAAAAGGCCGGTAATTCGGCGGTCAGAATGACGGCTGCGGAGTTGCGCAGGTTCGGGTTCACACCTTCGGGCAATTGCAACCCCAACCGTCCGGAAACGCCGCGCATCGCCTCAGTCACATAGGCAAGGTTATCATCCCCTGTCCCTTGAAGCCCGACAACAATGCCATAACCCGTCAATTGGTTTGTGCGCAGCCCTTCAAATTGGCCAAGATCACGGATCCGTTCTGCCTGCGCACTGATTGGAACAAATGTCCCGAGCAAAAGGAAAAACAATGCGATGAGTTTTGCGTTGGTCATGCTCTGCCTCCCTCAGAATGGCGAAATGAGATTAAAGAAGCGCGAGAGCCAGCCAGGACGGCTCGCCTGCTGCACCGCACCTTTGCCCGAATAGATGATCCGGGCATTGGCAACGCGCGACGATGACAAACGATTGTCCGCGTCAATATCGACCAGCCGGATTCGGCCAGCGAATTGGACCCATTCATCTCCTTGGCTAAGCGACATTTTCTTCTCTCCGACGACTTCGGCGGTGCCATTGGAATGCAGAGCAGCGATGGTCACAACGACGGTGCCGTTCAGTGAACTTTGCTGTGACGCATTCCCGCCACCGGAGAACGACCCTTCGCTGGCAATGTTAAGAGCGCTGGGATCAAGGAAGCTGAGCGGCCCGGTGGAAGGCGGGGTAATACCAAGACTTCCATTTCGATCCGTGTCGCCCGATGTACTCTTGGTTGTGGTAATACTCTCGACCAGCACGATTGTGACCATGTCGCCCAGCGCTCGCGCCCGGTTGCCTGTCACCAATCCGGCATAGCCATTGGAGACCTGAAAGATTGAACCTCGCGATGCTTCGGCGGGAACCGGGACGGCGGCCGCAACGGGAGGTGGCGGTGGAGCAGCGAAGCCCGCCTGCGGGCCTCCCGCACCAAGACAACCAGCTAAGGCTACGCACGGCAACGCCGATGCCAAAGCTCTGAACGAGGAAATAAAACGATTTTGCATAAGAGTTCTCACAAGGTCTGATTGGCGTTGCGCAGCATTTCATCGACGGCGCTGACCATGCGTGAATTGATCTCGTAGGCGCGCTGCGCCTCGATCATTTCGACCAGTTCACCCACGACATTCACGTTTGACGCTTCGAGCATCCCTTGCAGGATATTGCCGCGCCCATTCTCACCCGCAGCGCCGACTTCAGCCGCACCGCTTGCCCCGGTCTCGACTAAGAAGTTGTCGCCAATGGCGCGCAAACCAGCCGGATTGACAAAGTTTGCAACGGTAAGCTGACCAAGCTGCACGGATTGCGCGGAACCGCTTTCGGTTGCGCTGACCGTGCCATCGGGTGAAATCGATATCGATTCCACGCCTGAGGGAATTTGGATCGGGGGGTTAACGCTGTAACCTTGGGTGGTGATCAGCTGACCTTGAGCAGACCGAGTGAAATTCCCCGCCCGAGTATAGGCAATCTGTCCACCCGGTGGCAGTTCAACCTGAAAGAAGCCGGGGCCATCAAGCGCCACATCCAGCGTGTTGCCGGTCTGATTCAGCGTTCCTTGCGTCTCCATCCGCGTGGTACCGGTAACTTGCACACCGGTGCCAAGGTTCAGGCCGACTGCATAGGTAGTTTGGTTGGTCGATTGCTGTCCGGCGACGCGCTGCTCCTGATAGGCCAAAGTCGCGAAATCGACGCGGTCGCGTTTGTATCCGGTTGTGCCAATGTTCGCGAGGTTGTGCGCGATCACACGCATTCGTGCATCTTGCGCTTCAAGCCCAGTTCGGGCGACATGGAGTGCTGATGTAGGCATTGTTTGAATTCCTTATGGAAGGCGTGCGATGGGTCAGTTCATCGCCATCAAAGCGCTGCTGGCTTCGTCGAGTTGTCCGGCTTTTTCGATGATCGTGGCGCGTTGCTCAAAAGCGCGCTGAGCTTCGATCATGTCGACGATTGTCTCGGCGGTTTGGACGTTGGATTGCTCCAAAGCGCCGCTAGTGACGCGCGCGGTGGGATCTGGTGGCAAGACGCCTCCACCGGGCACCTTAAGGAAGCTGTCGATTCCTTTGGCGAGCTGGCTGCCATCGGGCGTTACCAGTTTGATCTGATCGAGAATTTCCGGTGGTTCATTAGGTGTATCGGGGTCAGCGGCCAACAGCGATCCGTCTTCACTGATCGATAATTGCCGACCAGCGGGCACGGTGATCGGGCCATCCTGACCCATAACGGGCAAACCCTCGCCATTTTCCAGCAAGCCGGTTGGCGCCACCCGCAAATCGCCGCGCCGCGAATAGAACTCGCCGCCGCCCGGTGCTTGAAATGCGACCAAAGCCTCGCCTTGAACCGCAATATCGAGCGGCAAACCCGTGGGGCTGACCCGCGCGCTCGACATATCTGCGCCGCGCACATTGCCACGCGCCATTGCGCGCGCTTCGAGCGACCCGTCTTTGAGCGTCGCTGGCGTGACCGCGAAGACTTCCTGACGAAAGCCCGGCGTCGATGCGTTGGCAAGATTGTTTGCCACCGCCCTTTGCCGGTTCATCGCAGAATTCATCGCCGTTAAAGCGGTGTAGATAAGGCGATCCACGCTTTATCCCCTTAACCCTGAAGGTTGATGACGGTTTGAGAAATCGCGGTTGCGGTATCAATGGCACGGGCATTCGCCTGGAAGTTGCGCTGGGCCGTAATGAGCGCGACCATTTCTTCCGCCAAATCGACGTTGGAACGCTCCAAAGCGCCGCTCAAAATGGAGCCGCGATTGCCCACACCGGGGCTTTCATATTGTGGCTGTCCGGATACCCCGGTGGCACGATTGCGCCCCTGCCCAATGGCAAGCAAACCGTCGTTAGAAGCGAATGTCGCGATTGACAGGCGGCCAACCGGAACGATTTCCCCATCGGCATACGCAGCAAGTATGTTGCCATTACCTTCGATGGTGACGCTCGATAAATCCGAACCGTTCGTGCTAACAGTTGGTACTTGGGTATCAGTTGGCGTTGTGTTGAGCGGCAGACCCGTTGCCGGATCGACTGCGAAAGTTTGGATCGGTTGGCCGCGCGCGTCTTCGATATTGCCATCACTATCGATTTGGAAATTGCCATTGCGTGTGAATGTAAACTCGTTGGTTTCGCGGTTTCGAACGGAGAAAAAGCCGTCGCTATCGATCGCCACATCAAGGCTGCGCCCGGTCTGCTCAATCGCGCCCAGGGAAAAGTCCTGATTGATCGTTGAAACAGTCGCACCAAGGCCCACCGACAGGCGCGGATCATTGCCGGATCCGCCAGCCACAATGTCGGCGAACTGGACGCTGCGCGACTTAAAAGCGAGCGTTTCGGCGTTGGCGATGTTGTGTGCGATCACGCTAAGATCGGTTTCAGCGTTCCGAAGGGCATTCAGCGAAGTGTAAAACGAAGTCATGGGTCAAATTCCTTGGAATTGAGGTAAAGGTTGGATGGTGCGTCAGGCCGCGATGTCAGGCTGGTTGGCCGCTTCCTGAGCGGCGATCAGCGCGTCGAGCTTTGTGGAGATATCCTCCAGCGTCGTATTGGTGGTCAGGTTCGCTTCGAGCGCGGAGAACTGCGCCATTTGCGCAAGCATCGCCTCATTGTTCACCGGCTCGGTTGGATCCTGATTTTGCAGCTGCGTTGTCAGCAGCCGCAAGAAGTCAGCTTGACCTAGCGACCCAAGTCCAGAATTGTTCGAACTGGTACTCGATGCGGAAGTCGCATTGATTTGATTAATCGTCTCTTGCAGCGTTGCGGCGTTGGGCACGCCGGTGTCAGTGATCGCGGTCATCGTCAGTTGCTCCTTAAGGTTTCCAGCATCAATTGCTTGGCGGTTTGGAGCGCTTGAACCATGTTTTGGTACTGGCGTGAGCTCTCCATGATCTCGACCATTTCAGCGGTTTCATCGACGGGAGCTTCCCAGATAAAACCATCTTCATCGGCCATCGGATTGTTGGGTTCATATCGCTTGTTCGGCTCAACTTCGGATCGCACCAAACCCTCTGTGCGGATCGAGGAAATGCCGGATGCGCGGTCGAGTTCGGTTGCGAAAACAGCGCGGATGGGGCGATAAGCCTGATCTTCGCTGCTCGCGACGGATCCTGCATTCGCAAGGTTCGAGGTCGCCGCATTCATCCGCACCAACTGCGCGGACATTGCGTTTTCCGTCATGCTGAAAAGGGTCATTGGTTTGCCGTCAGACACCATCATTCCCCTTTCAACGCGCGAGTGATGTTGTTGACCTTGCCTTGCAAGAAGCTGAGCGAGGCGCTGTAGCGAAGTGCGTTTTCAGCAAAGGCGACTTGCTCGCGGCCCATTTCGACAGTGTTGCCATCGAGCGACGGCATTGTCGGACGGCGATAAACTAGGTCTGGCGTGCGCGCGGATGGATCAAGCTTGGCATCCAGTGCAGCGCTGAAGTCAATATCGCGAGCTTTGTAGCCTGGCGTTGCGGCGTTCGCGATGTTGGACGTGAGGACACCCATGCGCTGCGAACGCAGTTCAAGCGCGGCGGCATGAATTCCAAAAATTTTCTCACTCATCGCAGCGTTCTCCATGATCGGGATCAATCAAGACCTTTGCGATGAATGAGTTTGCATAGGCCGTGCCAAACTCGCTCATTGGCGTCGGAACACGGGCCATCAGGGCGGTTTGGATCGGAAAACGGCAAGGCCCTGCCGCTGCATGGCAAACTAGTGCCTGCAATGTTTGTCTACTCTGGCCTTAATCCTCCAGAAAAATAGCCGTTCTTGTGCCTGGACGATTGCGAGGGGAACCACCGACAATGCCAAGCGACTGGATGCAGTTCTTTGATCCGGGTGCGCTCGCCATCGTTCTGGCGGGGACTTTCCTCGCCACTGCGGCGCGGTGCGGGTGGAGTGACCTGCGGGTTGCAGGCGCGGCATTGCTGAATGTGCGCGGGCGCGCGATTGACGAAACCTCCAACCGCGCAGCTTTGGCGCGGCTCTTGAAAGACATTAACCGTGCAGGCCCATTGTGTACTGACCACCCCGCTCCGCCCGATCCAGCGCTAGCAAGACCGGTTGCAGCTTATTTGCGCAGCGGCTCTGCTGATGCTCTGCATGTTCAGCGCCGCGCCGACCGAGCCAAACGCGAAATGCTGCGTGGCGCAGCTGTGCGAGCGTTCGAGTATGCGGGCGAGTTGGCACCGGTCTTTGGCCTAGTCGGCACGCTCTATGCGATCACGCAAATTGCACCGGGCGCAGGCGAAGAAAGTGCGGTTGCAACTCTAGGCGCGATTGGCACTGCAGTTATGTCTTCACTATACGGCGTATTGATCGCGCACCTTTTGTGCATTCCCATCGCGCGCGCCATTGAGCGACAAAGCGAGCGCGAAGAAACGGTTCACAATACCTTGCTGGATTGGTTCATCAGCGAACTGCCTCAAGACAAGCCGTTGGCCTTGGCCAGCGTACGAGGCGCAGCGTGACCGATGGGCTGTTTGTTTCAAGGGCAAGCGGTTGGCAGCTGATACTCGCAGATCTGGCGCTGATCTTATTTCTGCTGGCGGTGGCAGCTTTGAGCGGAGTTGCATCCAACCCGCGAACCAGTAATCCCACTGATAATCCAGAGCCAGCCGCCGGGCCTTCGCAGGCGCTTTATCGGGCCGCACCCGGCACCCAAAGCCTAACCCAATGGTTGAGAGACCAGCCGCGCGATCCACGCGCATCACTTACGATCTATGCTACCTATGAGGTGGGTTCTGGCGATCATGCCTTGGCGGAAACGCAAGCGCTCGCTGACCAAGCAGTCGGAGCGGGTTATAATCCGCGGATGATTGTGGAGCCGGGCGAAAAAACAGAAGTTTTTGCCAGCTTAGCTTTCGACGCAACCAAACAATTGAAGAATGAACGTTAGGCCGCGACGATCTTGTTCCGTCCGGTTTCCTTCGCTGTGTAAAGCGCTGCATCGGCCCGACCCAGCGCTGCGCGCGGGTCAGTACCATGGGTGATTTCAGCGATCCCAGCGGAGAATGTGATCTTGCCAAACGGCTTCCCGGTGACACGGTTCATCAACGTCTTCGCCGCTTGCTTGATGCGGATACTTTCCAGCTTCAACTGCGCGGCATCCTTATCAAGTCCATAGAACAGAATTAAGAACTCTTCACCGCCATGGCGAGCAACAAAGCACTGGTCTCCGGCACAGTCGCACAGTGTTGCTGCAATCGAGACGAGAACCCGGTCACCTGCTTCATGGCCGTGCGTATCATTGACCGATTTGAAATGATCGACATCGCAAAAGGCAACGCTGAGCGGGCGACCAAGCTTGCGCGATTCCTCTACAGCATGTGTGAATCGGCGTTCAAAAGCCCGGCGATTGGGCAGCCGAGTTAAATGGTCAACATCAGCCTCCGACCGAGCCTTTGCTAGACTTTGGCGCAGGCTGTCTGTTTCTGTTTGGCTACGCGCCATAGCTTGTTCGACTTGCTCAATCCGCCGAACCATCGCCCGCGCTAGGTCAATAACTTGGCCAAACTGTGCGAAACCTTCTGATTGACCTCCGGACTCGATCGAACGGATTTCGGTGTTCAATGCTTCGCGATGTTCGCTGGTTTCACTTTGCGCGCTCACTGCGCTCTGAGCAAAACGCACCATCGTGTATTCGATCTCATCCATCAACCGCTCTAAGTCGTTCGAGCGGGTAATGGTCCCTGGATCAAGACGGGTAACGGTATCAAGCCAACGTTGATCGATTGGTTCGCCAGAAATATCACGCGCTACAAAGGCTTCTGCCAGCTCCACATTCGAACCTGACAAAGCGTTGCACACCACCGCTAGATTGCTTCCCGTGACGTTGAGTTCGTTCTTCTCGAAAAACTCTCCCACGCGGTTGAGCAGGTCGCGTCGCGCATTCTCTACGCGGCTGGGCGCGCTCGCCATTGCTGACTTGTCGGTTGAGCGATTTGGTTTCCGGCGCATGATATGTGCAGGCATGAATCTTCTCGATCTGGCGTTCTCTGATTGGGTGCAGTATCGCGCAACGCTTGCAAAGCGCCTGACGCAGGCATCCGAGTTTGTGCGTAAATCGGCGCGCAAACGCGCGCTCACCAACTTGGTCCGCAAATCGATTGCAGATTTTGGCGCGGCTCTTGCTTAGCCTTCGACAACGACAATCCCGTCACCTGTTGAAGGAACACCGTCCCATGCAAACTGATCGACAAAATAGGATCAGCCGCCCTTTTGCGGCAGGTCTTTGCCTCTCTTTTGCCGCCACATTTGCCGCGCCTGCTTTAGCGCAGGAGCCAGCAGGCGCTCAATTCACTGATCCGGCACAAATTGACACGGCCGTTGCGCAATTCACTGGCGCACCAATCGGCACCGTCGGCGGAGCGCGCACACCAACAGACCGGCGCTTGCGGCTTGCATCATGTTCAAGCCCGCTCTTGCTCGATTGGCATGGCCGAACCCGCGCGACGGTAAAGGTCCAGTGCGCGGACCCTGACGGATGGCGCATTTTTGTCGCCACTCGCCCAGCTGCCAAGGCCACCCCACCTCGGCAAGTTGTCAAGCGCGGCGATGCTGTCACCGTGATGGTAAGAGGGCGCGGTTTTTCCGTTCAGCACTCAGGCGAAGCGACGGAAAGCGGCGCGATTGGCGATTGGATCGAAGTGCGAACCGCACGCCGAGCGGACCCGATCCACGGCAAGATTGAGCGCCCCGGCCTGGTCGTAATCCCAGCGCAATAGACACTTTTTTCATGCCACACTTAATCCATCGGTCCGTTGGCCGTTCTTGATTGAAGTAAACCACCCGGAGACGCATCATGCACTCTTTCGAACTGAGCAAATTGCAGGGAGTTTCTGGCCCGCGCTCGCTTGCCGAAAGCGACCGCGCGCAGCTGCCTGTTAGATCCGAAGCCGCAGCGCCATCTGGCGGTCAAAGCCGAGTTGCCGCTCAAGGCATCAAGGTCGAAACCACCTTGTCCGTCGATGCTGGCCAACCGCCAGTTGACGGCGAACGTGTCGTTGAGATCCGCAAGGCCTTGCAAGATGGAAGCTATCCCTTGATTCCCGCCGAGATCGCCGACGCGATGATCGCCGCGCAATTGAATGTCGGCAAAGCATCATGACAAATAAAGCGAGGGAAGTAGCCGGACTAAGCGGCAATTTACGGCGGATGATTGCCGTTCTGGAAAGCGAGCGGCAATCGCTTGCCGATCTCGACGCGGATGGCCTCACCGAAGCGGCGCTTTCGAAGGAAAGCCTTTGCGATACATTGTCAGGAATCGCCCCTGGCGATCTTGATCCAGAGGCCCGCGCTCTGGCGGAAACTGCGCGCCATCTCAACGCGGTTAACCGTCGCGTGCGCAACCTTTTGGCCGCCAACGTCGCAAGAAGGCTCGAAGCTTTAGGGGTCTCAACCGACACATACGCACTACCACATAGCGCGCTTGCCTGAGGAGCTTCTGGCATAGTGTTTGCTCTCATTGTGTTGGCGCAGCGATCCTGTTGGCGTTTAAAGCATGTGAGGCAAGCACACAGTGACCTTTCCGAGTCCATCCTCGTCTCACGCAGGCTTGGCTAACACGTTCGCCCGCGCACGCGACACGCACGCAAATGGTCATGACCCCATCCGCATTCCGACCGCTGCAAGTCCACCAGCAGTTCGCACGCAAGCTCCGCAAAGCATAGAACAGGCAATCGCCGCCGCCGCCCAGCGCACATCTGTCGATTTCGGATATTTGGTCGCGCAGGCGCAGGTCGAATCCGCAATGAACCCGCGCGCAAAGGCCCGTACGTCGAGCGCAACGGGCCTCTATCAATTTATCGACAACACTTGGCTTGCGACAATGCGTCGCCACGGTGAGCGCTTTGGCCTTGGTGAAGTCGCATCGCAAATCGATCAAACCAATGGTGGCACCGCTTATGTGCGCGATCCCGGTCAGCGTCAGGCAATTCTGGCGATGCGCAACGACCCGCAAATCGCTTCGTTTATGGCCGCAGGTCTAGCAGAGGATAACCGCGCGCATTTGCTTCCGATCCTTGGGCGACAACCCGACCATGGCGAGCTGTATCTCGCGCATTTCCTCGGCGCAGGGGGCGCGGGACGGTTTCTTTCCGCCTTGCAAAACGACCCCAACCAAAGCGCAGCCAGCCTGTTTCGCCGTCCAGCCGCCGCCAATCGCGCGATCTTCTATGAACGCAGCGGCGCTCCGCGAAGCCTTGCCGGCGTGATGCAGGTGATCGACAACAAGATGGCTCGCGCATTGGCCAAAGCATCCCCTGAACCCAATAGCGCCCTAGCGCAGGGGCCGGTGCGCCTACCTGGTTTCACGCCCGTTGGGCCAACAAATGCACCCAATCTGATCGCGCAAGAAGGCGGCTTTCGCACCGCAACGATGCCGGTCATCACACCTATTCAGACCGCTCCAACTTCGCGCAGAGGCTTCTCACTCAGTCCAATCTCCACGAGCAGTGCAAATGTCGCACCAATGTCCAACGTGCTGCGCTCTACATTCGGTATTGGCGACGGCAGTACCTTTGGCAGCTCTGGCTCCAACAACATTCGCCGAGTTTACGCTCAGCTGAAATCGCTGGGGCTATGATTGTGAGCAACACAACCCCTCTTTCGGCGATTGAACGCCTGACAAAAGCACCCGCCGCGATGGCTTTACCGGTCGGAATTTTTGCGCTGTTCGTGTTGATGGTCCTGCCGATCCCGCCACTGTTGCTTGATATGTTCTTCGTGCTCAACATCGCGATCACTGTCGCGGTTTTGATGGTCGCTTTGAACGTGCGCACCCCGCTCGACTTTTCGTCTTTCCCCAGCGTCCTGCTGTTTGCGACCTTGTTGAGGCTCGCACTCAATGTCGCCTCAACCCGAATTGTGCTGGTCAACGGGCACGAAGGCGGCACAGCGGCAGGCGCGATAATCGAAAGCTTTGGGCAATTCCTCGTCGGCGGCAATTTTGCTGTCGGCCTGTTCGTTTTCTGCATTCTGTTGATCATCAATATGATCGTCATCACCAAAGGCGCAGGGCGCGTTTCAGAGGTGTCTGCGCGGTTCGTCCTCGACGCTCTACCGGGCAAGCAGATGGCGATTGATGCGGATATTGCTGCAGGCCTAATCACCGCAGACGAAGCGCGTGAACGACGTAGCAATGTCACTATCGAAGCCGACTTTTACGGCTCGATGGATGGCGCATCCAAATTCGTCAAAGGCGACGCGATTGCAGCGCTCTTGATCCTCGGGGTGAATGTCATCGCGGGTCTAGCGCTCGGCATGATTTCGCACGGACTTTCCGCCAGCGAAGCGGGTGAATTTTATATCACCCTTGCGGTAGGCGATGCCTTGGTTGCGCAGGTGCCAGCCCTATTGCTCTCCATCGCGGCAGCTGCAATCGTCACCCGCGTCGCCGACGCCCGCGATCTTTCTGGGCAGATTGGCGGACAGTTTTCCGACCCGCGCGCTTGGCTTCCGGTTGCTTTGATCCTTGCGGCAATCGGCATGGTCCCGGCGATGCCGCAAATGATCTTCTTTCCCGCTGCCGCAATTGCCGCGACAATCTGGTGGAATCTCAAGAACCGGAAGCCCGAACCCGAAGTGGCCACGGAACCGGAAGAGGAGGTCTCTCCCGACAAAATCGACATCGCCGAAGTGTCCGATCAAACGCTGGTCACTATCGAGCTTGGCTTTGGCTTGGTGCATCTTGTCGATGAAGCAAAGGGTGCGCCGCTGCTCACCCGGATCACCGGCATTCGCAAGCAATTGAGCCGCGATCTCGGCTTTGTTTTGCCGCAGTTTCGCATTCGCGATGCGCTGGATATGAGCGCTCAGGATTACTGCGTCACGCTTGGCGGAATTGAGGTTGCGCGCGGGCAAGTGCGACCGGGTAAGCTGCTGGCGATTGACGCTGGCGATGTGCGCACCGGCCATGGTCTGACCGGCGAGGCCACGCGTGATCCGAGCTTTGACTGCCCGGCCCTTTGGATTGAGAAATCGGCACGCGATCATGCGGTTGCGGAAGGGTTCCTGACCGTTGACCCCAGCACCGTAATCGCAACTCATGCCAATCAGGCGCTTCTGACGCAGGCGCATGAACTGCTTGGCCCGCAAGAAGTGCGTGCGCTTATTGACGATCTGAAGGACCGCGCGCCCGCGCTGGTCGAATCTGTGCATCCTGATCCGATGTCGCTGGCTGCGATGACGCGGTTCATGCGAGCCATGATCGCTGACGGAATTGGCCTCGCGCACCCTCAACCTCTCTTCACCAGCCTAGCCATCGCGCTCCAAACAACCACCGACTTCGATGCGCTGGTCGATATTGTTCGCGCTGACCTTGGCGCACGGTTGACGGCGCAAGTTTGCGAACCGGGTGAGACGTTGAAGGTTGCAACCTTAGATGCCGCTTTGGAGAGCACGATCCTTGGCTCAATGGTCGATCCGGCTACCGGCCAGCCCCTGATTGAGCCGGAGTGCGGTTCGATGATCGCAAGCCGCATCAACGCATTGCTGAAAGAAGCGCTCGGACCAATCGCTTTGGTGGTTCAACCGCCTGCACGCCGCGCACTCGCCAGCCTTCTGCGCCAACGCGCCTCAAAATGTCAGGTCATGTCCATCAACGAATTGCCTGCGACGCAAAATGTCGAGGTCGTGGGCGTCATTGGCGGCAATGAACCTGCCCCTGCCTCTGCGCCCAAGCCGCTCGCTGCTCCACCACAGCCCTCTTCACAAACGATAGTTGCCGCATGAAGCACGATCCCACCTCTTTCACCAAGGCCGCCGGTTACGGTGCGGCCACGCGTGCGGAAGTCGAAGACCGCGTAAAACGGTTCTTACCTCTGGTCCGGCGTTCCGCCTGGCACATTTACGGCATGGGCCGCGATGGACTTGAAGTCGAAGACCTGATCCAATCCGGCATTGTCGCGCTGACTGAATGCGCGCAGCGACATCAAGGGCCCGGCGAAGACGGCTTTGCCGCCTATGCCAAGATCCGCGTGCGCGGCGCGATGCTCGATTGCGTGCGCAAGCTTGCCGCAGACAGCCGCACCGCTCGCCGTAAGCGGGCCGAATATGATAAGGCTTACGACACTTTGAGGCTGGAAACCGGGCAAGAGCCAAGCCGCGCCGACATTGCACGCGCAATGGGTGTGAGCGATCCAGAACTGCTTGAGATCGAAGCCTCAGTCGTCAAGCTCACCTCGATCAACGACGAATATGACGACAGCAACACCGCCTTTGCGAGCGATGAGCCTGACCCGTTTGACATTATGTGCGGGCAAGAGGATCGCGAGCGCTTGATCCGCGCAATGAGCGAGCTTCCTGACCGGCTCAAACTGGTTTTACAGCTGTTTTTTGTTGAGGAATTGAACCTCACAGAAATTGCCGAGGTGCTCGAAGTTAGCGTCCCGCGGGTCCATCAATTGCGCGCGAAAGCCTTAAAAGACCTTCGCGCACTGATGGAAGCCGAAGGGGCCTAGCCGTACATCCCCTTCTTCGGTCCGAGATAGCCGAACAGGTAGGCGCCCACTTTGCGCATCTGGATTTCTTCGGCGCCTTCGGTGATGCGATAACGGCGGTGGTGGCGATAGATGTGCTCAAACGGTTTGTGCCGTGAATAGCCGATCCCGCCATGGACCTGCATCGCCCGGTCCGCTGCTTCGCAAACCAGCCGGTTCGCCCAGTAATTGCACATGGAGACCTTGTCGGAGATCGTCTTTTCGATCTCCTTATGCTCCATATTGTCCATCTCCCACGCGGTCTTGAAGATCAGCATCCGCAGCATTTCGCATTGCGTGGAAAGCTCCACCAGTGGGAACTGGATCGCCTGATTGCGGGCTAGCTCTGTGCCGAACGGTTTGCGGGTGCGCGCATAGACCACGCTTTCCTCAATACAGAACATCGCCGCGCCGCAGCTTGATGCAGCCTGACGAATGCGGTTTTGGTGGACGAAACTTTGCGCAATGGCGAGGCCGCGCCCTTCTTCGCCAAGGATCGCGTTGTCCGGCACCCACACATCGTTGACGGACAGACGCGGGTGGTCGGTGGGCATGTTGAAGGTCCACATCCACTCTTCGATCTTGATGCCCGGATTGGGGTTTGGGACGAGGAAGCATGTGATCCCTTTGGCGCTTCCCGTTTCGCCGCTGCTGCGCGCGAACAGAGCGCAATGCGTCGCCTTGTGCATCCCGGTGATCCACATTTTCTCACCATTGATCAGCCAACCATCAACCCCGTCGCGCGTCTCACGCACGGCAGCAGTTTCCATATGGGTGGCATCAGAGCCATGCTCGGCTTCGGTCAGACCAAAGGCAACGCGGCGTGTGCGGTTAAAGCCGCCATTGATAAATTCCTCTTGCTGTTCCGGTGTCCCGAAATGCTCGAACATCGCCACGAAGGGGTGATTGCCAACGATCGAATGTTCATTTTGCAGGTCGTTGTGCAGGCCCAAACCCATCTTCGCAAAGTGTTCGCGAATGACGGCCATGCCGAGATTACTACCATCCTTGCCACCATATTTCTTGGGCGAGGAATAGCGCCAATGGCCCGCCGCATCGGCGCGGCTGATGGCTTCACCGAGCAAAGCCTCCCATTCTTCATTGGGCAGGCCTTCGCGTTCCCAATCGGTGCGCGCATCTTCGCGGCGATGATCGAAGAACCGAATGTTGTCGTCGGCTTGTTCAAGCGGCTTGATCTCATCGGCGATGAAGGCGTCGAGTTCGTTGAGATAGGCCTGAAGATCGGCGGGTATTGCGAAGTCCATTTAGTTGTCCTCGTCTAGAATTCTCGGAGCGTCCGCCCAAGTGGGTGGGGAACGCACCCGGCGTCCCACCCTTGGGGGAGCCGGCGGGAGCGGGCTTACTGCATCCGCAGCAAGCCGGGTCACAGCCACTTCTCTCGCGCTACGGCGAGGGCTGGGTATTTGGGTACGTCAACCATTAACTTTTCAAGAGCAGCAGTCCTGAGATTCGCTAACACTTCCGGCGAAGCCAATGTGGTTTCTCCGCGCATGATCTTTTGTGTGAGCTCAAAGTCGCAGTCCAAAGGTGCGGTTTTGCTGTAACGCTCGAGCATACCCAACGCATTTCGTGCGACAGCCAATTGGAAACGGTCATGACCTTCCAAATGTTCTTTTATGCTTCCAAGCCATTCAGAAATCGCCATGGCAAGTTCGCCCTCTTCCGCCTCGCCCATATAGTCGTCGAAGACAAGAGGAGGCTCTATCCCACGATCGCGCTCTGCCTCCGGCGCATCTTCTTCCAGGAGCAGCAGTAGGTCGAGTTCCTGCTCGCTAGTCCGGCGCGAGATCACCGCACGCTCAAGCGTCCGGTCACTTCCATCGCGCCAGCTCTGCGCGCATTTGAGGCAGCCAAGCGCCCACCACACGGTGCGGTGGATCGTCCAATAGCGGAAGCGTTCGCGGTCCACTGCACGCCCGCTCTCGGCCTCATAGGCCGCGAAATAGTCCTCCAGCGAGCCCAGCCCCAAAGCGGGCCGATCATACCGCGCGAACCGCCACACAGCCATGCAACCGAACGCCAGATCCTCATGCGGGTCTCCGAAATGCGCCAGCTCCCAATCGAGCACGCCGGTGAGCGTGCTATCTTCAGCCAGCAAGTTGCCCATGCGATAATCGCCATGGATCAACACCGGCTCGCAAGAGTCCGGACAATTGTCCTCAAGCCATTTGATTCCCAGCGCGATGATCGGACGGTCGCCGCCTGCTTGGCCAAACTGGGCGCGGAAATCAGCGATCACCGCGCGATAATCCATCACTGGCACCGCTTCGGGCAGATCACCGGGCTTTAGAGTGTGAATGCGTGCCAGATCGCTCGCTGCTTCGCGCAAAAGCTCATCTGGCTTGTCCATCGTCAATATATCTTTGGGATTGGACGTGCCAACAAGCGCGCGCATGACAAAGCCCGATCCAATTCCATCTTCGGGTTCGAGCACGGTCATAACCTCAGGTGCGGTGACACCAGCTCCGTGAGCGGCATGGATCACGGCCGCTTCGACTTCGTGGCCATAGGGCCGGTCTTCAATAAACTCGAGGCTGGGTGCACGGCGCAGAACGAATGCCGCTTCTGCGCCTTTTTGACCCGTTTCGAAGCGCCAGCTTTCCATTGTCGCGCCGCCGGTCAAGCGCTCGAGACCAAAGGGCCCGTCCATCCCGGCTCGCGTGCAGGCGCGCGTCAAACCTTCCAGCAATGCGTCTGGTTGAATACTCATCCTTCATATCTAGACACAAAAACGGCCGCTTAGGTATCCCTAAGCGACCGTTCTATCGTCTTTGATAGGAAAACGCCTAACGCGCGTTAGGCGACTTCAGCTTGCTTGTTGACCATGATCACCTGCGGATAGGTGAACTCTAGCAGACCTTCCTTGCCGTATTCCGCGCCAAAGCCTGATTGCTTATGTCCGGCAAATGGAGTGTGCGGCGTGAGTTTCAGGAACTGGTTCACCCAAACTGTGCCGGTTTCCAACTGCTCGGCAATCTCAACTGCTTTGTCTTCATCCGCAGACCAAACCGCGCCTGCCAAACCGTAATCTGAATCGTTCGCACGCGCGATCACTTCGTCTTCGGATGAGAACTTCATTAGCGGCATAACCGGGCCAAACTGCTCTTCGGCAACAATCCGCGCATCTTCTGGCGGGTTATCAAGGATCGTGAGCGGAACAAAATAGCCCGTGCCCGATGGATCAGTGTCGCCGCCCGTCAGGAATTTATAGCCATTGTCCTTGGCGTCTTCGATCAGCTCAAGAACGCGCTCATATTGCTTCTTGTTCTGGATCGGACCAACGCCAGTGCCTTGTTCAGAGCCATCGCCCACCTTCACTTGCGCTGCGTAATCGGCAATCGCTTGGCTTAGCTCGTCATAGATATCTTCGTGGATATAGACGCGCTTGGCCGCGATGCAGATTTGGCCGGCATTCATAAAGCTTGACCAGAACAGCTGTTCAGCGACCTTCTTGGGATCAGCGTCCGGCATCACAATCGATGCGTCATTGCCGCCAAGCTCAAGCGTTACACGTTTGAGGTCAGCGCTAGCGCCTTCCATGATCTTTTTACCAGTCGCAGTTGAGCCAGTGAAGGTGATCTTGTCGATGTCGGGATGCGACGTGATCATTGGGCCCAAGGAGTCTTCGCCTGTGATGACGTTGACAACGCCCGGAGGCGCTGCATCCGCGATCAATTCTGCGATACGCAAAGTGGTCAGCGGAGTGAACGGCGAAGGTTTCAGGATGATCGTGCAGCCCGAAAGGACCGCAGGTACGATTTTCTGCACAGCCATTGAAACAGGGAAGTTCCACGGCACAATGCCACCGACAACGCCAACCGGAACGCGGCGAGTGCGGATCGATTCTTTTTCATCGTCTTGGAACATCTCATCATCAAGATCGAGCTGCGCTTGTGCGGCGACCATATAGGATGCGCCCATAATTTCTTGCTGCGCCTGTGCATGCGGCTTGCCCTGCTCACTGGTCAGCAAACGGAAAAGCTCTTCTGAATTGTCAGAGATAGCCTTTGCTATCTTGCCCAGTGCCGCGCGGCGTTCATCAAAGGAAGTCTTCTTCCAACTGTTGAAAGCGGTGCGTGCAGAAGCGACCGCTTTGTCGAGCTCTGCCTGACCACACGCCGGAACGTGCCCGATCACTTCTTCGGTTGCAGGATTGACTACATCGAGCCATTCGCCGGTTTCGATCATTTCACCATTGATCAAGTTCTTGTACTGAGTGACCATATGCTGTTCCTCTCATCTGTCTAGCGGGGTTGCGTGCACCCAAGGTGAGGCTTCGCACGCAGAAATCAATCACAATCCACTTGAACCACTAGGCAAAACGACATGCGGTTTCGCCTATCAGTTGCGCTATGCAACGCTAAGGGTATGGACGACGGAGCAAAGGAGACCCCTTAATATGTCAGATACTAAGCCCGATCTCGTCTTTTACGGCAGCCCCGTTTCACCATTTGTGCGCAAAGCGATGGCCTTCGCGATTGAAAAGGGGGCCGGGTTCGAGCTTGAAAACGTCAACATCATGGCGATGCCTGATTGGTTTCTAGAAATTTCTCCGATGCGCCGTATCCCAGTGCTGCGCGACCGCTCAATCGCAAGCGAAGGCGTAGCAGGCACTATCGCGGATTCCAGTGCGATCTGTGCGTATATTGACCGCAAGCATCCCGATCCTTCGCTTTTCCCGACTGACGCTTATGCGCTCGGCCATGCGTTGATGATCGAGGAATATGGCGACACATCGCTCGCAATGGCTGGCGGTCTGGGCATTTTCCGTCCGATTTTCTTTAACTTGATGGGCGGGAAAGAACCTGATGTGGAAACGGCGAAAGCAACTTGGTCAGAGAAATTGCCGCCGATCTTCGACTATCTAGAAAGCGCGCTTGGTGATGGCGAGTTTTTCGCAGGGGATGCTCTATCCATCGCTGACATCACGGTCGCTTGCGTGTTTATGCAGATCAGTCTCGTGGCAGAAACACCGCTCAACAATCACCCCAAGCTCGCGGCTTTCCTTGAACGCATGCAAACGCGCCCATCAATCGCTGAACCATTTGGTAAGGCGGATGGCTTTATTCGCAAAGCCTTGCCGACCCGCTTTGACCTGACTTAAAGCGGTTCGTGCGACGTAATGAGGGATAGCACGTAGATATGGCGAGCGAATGGTGCATAGGGATCATCGGCGGCTCGGGCCTCTATGCGATAGAAGGCCTCGAAGACGCGCAATGGATCGCGATTGAATCTCCCTGGGGCGCTCCTTCTGACGAAGTTTTGTGCGGGCGGATAGGCGATGTGAAAGTCCGCTTTTTGCCACGCCATGGCCGGGGGCATCCGATCAGCCCTTCGGAACTCAATGCGCGCGCGAATATCGACGTTTTGAAGCGCGCTGGCTGCACCGATTTGCTCGCGATTTCCGCAGTAGGTTCTTTGCGCGAAGAGATTGAACCGGGCCGCTTTGCAGTGGTCGAGCAGTTTATTGACCGCACATTTGCACGACCTTCGACCTTTTTTGGAAGCGGCTTTGTCACGCATGTTTCCATGGCTGATCCGGTATGCCCGCGTCTTTCTGAAATGGCAGCGAAAGCCATTTCCAAGGCAAAAGGTGCCGTGGCGGTTGGCGCGACATATCTGGCGATGGAAGGCCCGCAATTCTCCACCCGCGCGGAAAGCCGGATGTATCGCAGTTGGGGTGCGGATGTAATCGGGATGACCGGCATGCCTGAGGCCAAGCTAGCGCGCGAGGCTGAGCTGCCTTACGCGCTCATCGGAATGGCGACAGACTATGATTGCTGGCGCGAAGGTGATGCGGTTGACGTCGCCGAAGTCATTGAAAGGCTGCAAGCCAACGGTGAGCTCGCCCGCGCCACGGTCAAAAACTTCATCGCTGGCCTTCCAAAGAAACGCAAGGCCTCGCCGATTGACACTGCTCTCAATGACGCTGTGATTACCGCTCCTGATGAGCATGACCCGCAAGTGATGGCAAAGCTCGATGCGGTTGCTGGGCGCTTATTCGAAAGCGATTAAACCTGTTGCCATCGCACGGCCACCAAGCCAACTCACCAGCCAATCTGCGCTTGCGACAACGGGTACTTGCACGATAGAGCCGCAAGCGATGACCCGAATCCTAAAACACCTGCTCGTCCTATGCGCGCTTCTCTCCAGCCTGCCCGCACTCGCTGAAGTCCGCGTCCATTTTCACAGTTTCAACGGTTCTGTGTTCGTGGGGCGTTATCCGCACACTTTCATCGTCATGGAAGGAACGCTCAATACCAACGGGCGCAAAGTGAATGAGAATTACGGGTTCTCAGCCCGTGAAGCGACGCCAGCGGTTCTTCAAGGGCCGGTCAAGCACATGATGCTGAAAGAAACGGCGAACAATGTGCGCAAGACCAATCGCCATTTCACGATGAAAATCTCCGACGCGCAATATCATCGGATCAGGCGCGAAGTTCGGCGCTGGCAAAACGCACCGGGCAAATATTACGATTTGGAAAAGCGCAATTGCATCCACTTTGTCGGCAGGGTCGCAACGATCCTTGGCCTAAAAGTGAGCTATCCCAGCAGCATGCTGCGCCGCCCGAAAAAGTGGCTCAACCATGTAGTGACCCTCAATCCAAAACTAGGCGTAAAACCGATTTAAGTCTCGCGGCGATAGCGCAAAATTGCAGTTTCAGGCCTTCCAACCCCATGTCAGCAAGCAGGGTGGAACGTTGCGCCACACCAGACCTTCATCTGTGCGCTCAAAGATCCGCTGTGTTAGTTTGCGCGCCGCATTGCGGAATTGATAGGTCAAGAAAGCGCCGCCGGGTCGCAAAACTCTGTGCGTGGCTTCAACAATGTTCGTCGCAACCTCTTCCGGCAGTGAAGAGATTGGCAAGCCTGACGCAACGTAGTCGGCATGCTCATGCTTGGTCGCGCGAACAATCCGCTCGACATCTTCGGCTGACCCCAAAACGGCGCTGAAACGCGGATCATCAATTGTGTCTTCGAGAAAGTCGATGAAGCGTTGGTTGGTGTCGATTACCAAAAGCTCTCCGCCCGGAGGCAAACGGTCCAGAATATGGGGGCAGAATGTGCCAACTCCGGGACCATACTCGACAAACAGTTTGCAGTTGGCCCAATCTACCGGGTCGAGCATCAGATCAATCGTCCGCTTGGACGAAGGGATAATTGAAGCCACCATTCCCGGATTTTCAAGAAAGCCCCTCAAGAAAACGGCGCGAGGGCCAAGCAAGCGAGAGAACGAACGGGTAAAGCCTTTGCGCGCATCTTGTGCGAGTTGATTGCCGGTCACGAAGAATAAGGTCCTTTTGGCTTTACGCAGGGGAAACTTGTTAGTGACAATCCTTAGGTCGCTTTGCAATGGCCCGTGGTGTTGCGAATGTTGAAGGTTCTTGATTTAAGACTTTGCCGGATAACCTTATTGCTTGGCTTGCTCCGCGCGCTTGCATCAGGAATCAATCTCGCATGGCCATTCTTTCAGACAAATGGATTCGCACACAGGCACAAGAACACGGCATGATCGAGCCGTTTGTGGAAGCTCAGCGTCGCGAAGGGGTAATCTCATACGGGCTTAGCTCTTACGGATATGACGCGCGCGTCGCGCCAGAATTCAAGATCTTCACCAATGTTGATTCCTCGACGGTCGATCCCAAACAATTTGACCCCAAGAACTTCGTCGACCGCGAAACCGATTGCTGCATCGTTCCGCCTAACAGTTTTGCGCTCGCGCGGACGGTCGAATACTTCCGCATCCCCGAAGATGTGTTGGTCATCTGTCTTGGAAAGAGCACCTATGCGCGCTGCGGTATCATTGTGAACGTCACCCCGCTTGAGCCAGGTTGGGAAGGTCATGTGACGCTGGAGTTTTCTAACACCACGCCGCTGCCTGCAAAAATCTACGCCAATGAAGGCGCGTGCCAGTTCTTGTTCCTCAAAGGCAATGAGCGGCCCGAAGTCACCTATGCCGACCGTGCGGGCAAATATATGGGTCAACGCGGGGTAACGCTGCCCCGGCTATAAAGCACTCCCTTTGGACAACACGGCTTTCCGTAGCGGCTTTGACACCGCAGCATGCACCGCGCATTGCGTGTGCCAAAGGAGAACTTACAAATGGCAAACCCCGAATTCGACATCATCGTCTATGGCGCTACCGGTTACACCGGGCGGCTGGTCGCAGAGTATCTTAGCAATCACTATGGCAGCCGCGATGACAGCCCGAAATGGGCGATGGCAGGGCGCTCTCAGGAAAAGCTGGAAAGCGTGCGCGATGAAATCGGAGCGCCCGCCGATACCCCTCTTGTCGTCGCGGATGCCGATGATCCGGCAAGTCTTACCGCGATGTGCGAGCGAACCAAAGTCGTTCTGACGACCGTTGGCCCCTACACCAATTACGGCGAACCACTGGTCAAAGCCTGCGCCGCCACCGGGACCGATTATGCTGATCTTTCTGGCGAGCCGGCTTGGATGTATCAGATGATTGGCAAATATGGCGAAGCCGCGAAGGCCAGCGGCGCGCGGATTTGCTTCTCCAGCGGGTTCGATTCAATCCCCTTTGATCTCGGCGTGTTGATGCTGCAAAAAGAAGCGCAAGGGCGCTTTGGTAAACCTGCGACCCGTGTCAAAGGCCGGATGCGCGGAATGGCGGGCGGACCGTCCGGCGGCACAGTCGCTAGTATGGGAGCGACGATGCAAGCGGTTGCTGCGGACCCATCATTGATCCCCGTTTTGAAAAACCCTTTTGCCTTGACCGAAGGGTTTGAAGGGCCGGAGCAGCCCGACGGCGACACGGCGGCGTTTGACGAGAAACTGGGCAGTTGGGCGGCGCCATTTGTGATGGCTGTGATCAACACCAAAACGATACACCGTACAAATATGCTGCTTGGTCACCCCTACGGCGAAGGCTTTCAATATGACGAGATGGTGCTGACCGGGCCCGGTGAACAGGGCGAGAAAGCCGCTAAGTTCATGCAGACCAACCCCGGCTTCGGGGACCCATCAGCCAAACTGCCCGCCCCGGGCGAAGGGCCAACCCAAGAAGAACGCGAGAACGGCTTTTACGATGTGCTGTTCGTCGGTGAGACCGCCGATGGCGAAACGCTGAACTACGGCGTCAAAGGCAAATATGATCCGGGCTATGGCTCGACCAGCCGGATGATTTCTGAAACTGGAATTGCGCTGCTTTCCTGCGACAAGCCGGGCGGGGTTGGCACGCCGGGCTCTTTCCTTGGCGAAGATCTTGTGACCCGACTTGAAGAACATGCTGAATTGAGCTTCACCGTCGAAGGCTGATTCAGGCACAATTCCGAACAAACAAAGGCGGCGCTGGTGGGAGACCAACGCCGCCTTTTTGTGGCGCAATACCGCTCCGATCAGAAGCCGAAACGCGCGCTCAATGTAAGATTGCGACCGGGAAGCGGCGCGAATTCTTTGGAAAAGCTCGAATGTCGCCGACCATCGACGTCAAACAAGTTCTCGCCAGCGATCTGAAGGACAAACTTGTCGTTGTCTGGAAGTGGCCGGAACGATGCATAAAGGTTCACGAAGGCGAAGGCGTCCGTGGGCGCCTCAAATTCGGTCACATTCTCTTGCGAGCCAAACCATTGGACTTCGCCGCGAAGATTGAGGTTTTGAAACTCCCCTTCGAGCGCACCAAGCAAGCTAACTGGTGGAATGCGCGGCAGGTCACCGCCAGCAGTCATCGTGCCATCATCGCTCAAATCAGCTGACACATAAGACGCGCGAAGATCAGTCGTCAGAGTGAAATCGTCGTTTTTGATCAAAGGCAGCACAAGGTCAGCTTCAAACCCAAAGAACTGGGCGTTCTCCTGAAGGAATTCGAACACCGGCAAATCGTCTTCCTCTTCGCCGGTGGCATTCAAGTAGATGAAATTCTCAAAATTCTGGTAGAAAACAGAGACGCCAAAGTTGCCATCGGCAAAATCACCGCGGAAAAACGCCTCAACGCCCCAGGCGCTTTCCGTTTCTAGGTTCACATCGCCAATCTCAAACGTCTGTGTCGCGATATGCGGACCGTTAGCGAACAGCTCTTCACCAGCAGGTGCACGCTCTGAACGCGAGCCGGTGATCCCGCCGCGTGCATTTTCGCCCGCTTCAAACACCAATGACAGTGCGCCAGAGAAGAGGTCAAAACTGCGCTCAACGCCGAGCACGTCGGATTCTACACTAACATTCTCATACCGGCCCGCTGCTTCGAGTTCGACACCGCCAAGGTCAAATTCCTGCGCAGTGAAGACCGAGAATTGGGTGGTTTCATTCGGCGCAACAAAGGCCTCTTCGCCGACCGCCGCAAAGTCGCGCGTAACGAACTGCGCCCCGATTATGCCGCCGCCTTTTTGGATAAGTTCAGCGCGCGCTTCAAAGGTTTCAGTCTCAAAGACGGTGCCGACTTCGGGTCCTTCAAATTCGGTGTGTGTGTAGTCGGAATAGCCAGCGCGCACTTTCAAACGCGAGAGGAAGCCTTCGCCAAGCGCAATGTCACCGCGGAAATCGACCCGCAATTGCTCAAGGCCGATGGTGACGATTTCTTCTTCCTCTTCCTCCTCTACTTCGCCGCCTTCACCGCCTTCTTCCTCTTCTTCTGCGTGACCGCCTTCTGGGTTGCCCACGAGGCCATAATCCGTGTCAAAATAGGAAACCGAAGCACCAAAGCTGGATTCGCCTAAGAAGAAGCCGACGCCCCCATGCGCGGTCCAACTTTCGGTAAAGCTGTTAGGGATAAAGCCTTCTTGATCAGCCGCGTCGCGCAGCTCATCTGCTTCTTCGAACTCGCCCTCTTCCTCTTCCTCATCCGCATCGCCGAGAATGTCTGCGCGCAGGTCAGGGGTGAGTTGGAAGCCGGGAATTTCGACATCATCGGTCTGACGGTATGATCCGCCGACCGAAAGCGCGATGCTATCGCCCAAGCCTGCTTGAAGAACAGCGCCACCGCTGCGCAGGTTGGAGACCGAGTCGATTGCGGCCAAGCCGTCCACATCAAAGCCGTCTTCGGGAACCGCAAGCGGTATCCGGCGGTCGATCACATTGACCACCCCGCCAATTGCCTGAGAGCCGAACAGCAAGGCGGCAGGGCCGCGCAGCACTTCGATACGTTCTGTTGTGAGCGGTTCAATCGTAGTCGCGTGGTCAGCGGAAGTATTGCCGACATCGCCTGTGCCAATTCCGTCGATCAGAACGCGCACGCGCTCCCCGTCCAAGCCGCGTAAAATGGGTCGCGAGGCGCCCGGCGCAAAGCTGGTCGCTGAAACACCCGGAACCTTCGAAAGGACTTCGCCGATTTGACCGTCGAGATTGCGTTGAATTTCCTCTGCGTCGACGACGTCCTGTCCAGAGATAAAGTCGAGCTCATCAAGACCATCGGCTGAGACGATGATGTCGCCATCTTCGTCAGTCGATGTTTCGCTGTCTTGCGCCAAAGCAGGTGCAGCGGTTACGGCAAAGGTCGCGGCTGTGGCCAAGGCAATGCGTGAGGTTGTGAAGGTCATAGGAATGTGTGCACTCGCTTTTATGTAATAACGTATCATAGCCCTAGCGCCGCTTCGTATAAGTGCAAGCCCTGAGCTGCGAACTTTATAGAATGACACAATTGCGTAGATATTTTGCAACAGCGGGCGCGCGGCAGGATTGAGCGTTGA
Organism: Erythrobacter sp.; assembly: GCA_039985875.1. Taxonomy (GTDB): domain Bacteria; phylum Pseudomonadota; class Alphaproteobacteria; order Sphingomonadales; family Sphingomonadaceae; genus Erythrobacter. The sequence goes on from JBDWRU010000003.1 coordinate 300,400, forward strand.
GAGATTCAAGATTGTCGGTGCCAAAGCCTCTGAGATAAAGGGCGCTGTCGGCGCGAACCACGGATTTCTTGGCTGGCGCGGTCGCAAAGCGAAATGGTGTAAGTGACTCTATAACTGGCGAAGCCGATCGTTTGAGGGCAAAAACAAGCTTTAAGTTTGGGGCGCAATTCGGCTACAATCGGTGTGTGCAAGAGCCAACAACTTCTAAGGTTACCAAGCCACAATCTAAGCGTGTCACTGCGCAGCAGGCGAAGGCCCTCTCGCTTGCGGCTGACCATCGAGAGAACAAGGTAATTGCGGTTGAACTTGGAATTTCTGAGAAAGCGGTTGGGAACCTCATCAAGAGGGCCAGTGAGACACTTGGCACGAACGGAAAAAACGCGACCATCCGGGCGTTTGTTCGTCAGTATCCAGAGTACCTAAATCAGGAATGGGCAACAAAGGAACTCGACCTAAAGCGGGAACTTGAGCCAGTCGAACTCCGGGCCCTTTGGGAGGAAATGCCGCACACGGCGAACAACCCCATCAAAGGTCTCAAGGTGTTTGATGAGGCATTTGGTCTAAAAGGTCGCATAGCCAGTATTGTGCTTATTGCGATTGCCGGACTTTTGATCGCTGGGCTTGCAATCTTCGTCTTTGAAGGGGCGGACAGAATGCAAGGCAGGTTAATTGAAGAGGCTTCGTCATCACCGACGCAGTAGAACGAACGGAGACTTTTCGATGACCAAGCTAGAGAAATTGAACGCAACCGCCCACTCCATCAGCACAGAACTGCATGCGGTCGAAGCTGCCATTCGCAGCGCACAAGTGCAGAAATTGAATGTGTACGCCAAGGCTCTAGAGTGGAGCGGCAAAGCAAGCGTATCGCCCTTAGCGTGCCAAAAAACACACAAGCGCTTTCAGGAAAGCATTGCGCTGGGCTTTCAGGAATTGAACAGCGCGGCTCTCGCGCACGCAAGCGTCAAAAACAGCTATGAAACGGTTATGGATATCCCCTGGGTTTGTCCCGACACAGTCAGCGAACTCGAAAAAGAGAGCGGCGATAATGTTGTTAAGATAGCTGCAGCCTAGCTCAATGCTTCTCCCCGTCCTTACTGATTTTGGCCAATACCTCTTCTATTCGATTTTTATCGTTGCGTTGCTGGGAAGCGCTTGGAAGGGCGGGGAGGTTGAGCGAGCAGTAGCTGCTCTCTTTTTCTACATTTATTGGGTCCAGGGCGCTGGCTACCTTATAGTGGAACAAACGTTTCTTCAGGTCGACGAAATCTCGCTATTGGTAGACGCGATCCTCCTTGGGTCGCTAGTCTGGATCGCGGTGTTCGCCAACCGCGTTTGGCCAATTTGGGCCGCCGCTTTCCAGGCATGGAGTTTTGTATTCCACCTTCCGCGAGCGTTTCTGCCCTATGTTAGTGAGTCAACTTATGCCTACCTAAAAAGCGGGCCAACGGGATTGGCTCTGGTAGCTCTATGTTTCGGGCTTTTGGCGCATATAGTGCGGCAATCGCGTCATGGACGATACAGGCAGTGGAGGGGTCCGGTGATTTCGGCGGGCGCAAAGAATGGCAGAAGTGAGATTTATGAATCAGACCTTGGCGGCGCGTTGGCTCGTGGTTGGTTGGAATATCCAATGTTTGCAAGCGGCGGATTGGTCGCACTCTACGCGCTTTCAGCATTGTTCTATCTAACGGACAAACCAAATGCGACTTACGAATCCATATCTTTTCTAGCGATTGGTCTTGTAACGATCGCCAGCGCAGAGTTGTGGAGGCGACGAGAGAATCGCTTAGCTTGGGAACGCAAAGAAGCTTTTACTGCTAGATGGAGGGCAGTACGCCTCGGTGAAGTTCATGCGAGGCAAGTTGGCGCGCCGACGCTTAACTGATCACCAGTTCGCTTCGCGCGAGCCACAATCCAGACTTTCAAAATGCTGGACGCTCACACAGCGTTTTTCATGGTATTTCATAGAAACCGCAACGGCCTTCCATACGCCGTTGAAATAATGGAGCGGGCGAGGCGATTCGAACGCCCGACCCCAACCTTGGCAAGGGTGGGCAAACGGGCATTCACGGCTTTACACGAACAATAAAATTCAATAAAAACAGTTACCGGTGTTCAAGTATGTTCGCCAGTGTTTTTCATGTTTTTTTCATGGATTTTGGAGCCAACCGTAATATGCCCGATCTAAGTCGCATTACGGAACGCGATAAATTGAAAACAAGAGTGGGTGATGAGCCGCATTGGCAGCGCCTGCGTCAAGGTTGCTATGTCGGTTTTCGGCCTTCGAAAAAGGGGAAACGGGGCACTTGGTTCGCGCGGATCTATAGCTCCGACACAAAACGCAATTCGAGAAAGTCGCTTGGCAACTATGGAAAGCTCCAAGGCCATGACGTTTTCAAACAAGCGAAAGCGGATGCCGAACTGTGGGCTGATACGGTGGAAAGTGGAGGCGAACGGGCCAGTGATATGGTTACGGTCGAGGATGCATGCAAAGCTTATGCAAGAGAAAAGCCCTGCCCAATCCAAGAAGGGATTTTGCGGCGGCACGTTTATTCTGATCCCATCGCCAAGGTGAAGCTGGACAAGTTGCGGCGGCACCATTTGCGTGCATGGCGTAATCGGCTCGAACAAACGCCTGCGTTGGTAACGCGGAACAAGAAGGGCTCAAAGCTTTGGAAAGAGCGGGCCAAATCGACCGTCAACCGCGATATGGTCCCGCTGCGCGCCGCGTTGGGGCAGGTGCTAAGGCCTGGTGCGCCGAATACCGATGCCGCATGGCAAGGGGCGCTTCGCCCGTTTAAGGGGGCAGACAAACGCCGCGATCTGTATCTGGACAAATCAGAGCGCAAGCGCCTGATCGATGCTATCCGCGATGACGCCCGGCCATTTGTGCAGGGGCTTTGCATGTTACCTTTGCGGCCCGGCGCCTTGGCCGAACTGCAAGCCCGCGACTTTGACAAGCGCACCCGAACTCTCACTATCGGCAAAGACAAGAACGGCAACCCGCGCCAAATTACGGTGCCGCCTGTAATCGCTGACTTCTTTACCAAACAGGTGAAGAACAGGCCGCCATCAGCACCGATCTTTGCTCGCGCAAGTGGGGATTCATGGAACAAAGATGCTTGGAAGTATCCGATCAAGGAGGCTGTAAACGCGGCTGGCCTGCCGGTTGCTGTTTCGGCCTACACATTACGCCATTGTGTGCTCACCGACTTGATCCGCGCTGGCTTGCCAATCCTGACCGTTGCTCAGCTTTCAGGCACGAGCGTGGCCATGGTTGAAAAGCATTACGGCCACCTTGTGCGTGATGACGCCGAAGAGGCTTTGGCAGGACTGGCCCTGTGACCGCTCCAAACCTGTTGTCAAACACCGCGCCTAGCATCAAATTTCCCATAACCCAGTTCGAACAATGAACCCGCAAGCAAAGGCGCTTGCTTCATCGTAAGCTAGCCGCCTAAACTAAGATCAACAGACAAGGACGACCCTCCAAAAGATAAACACTCAGTCTGTGCTAAATGTCCTGACGACGGACAAGTTTGGCTGGGAATTCAGAACAATCAACTCAGCACGATGATCTGCCACCCGCCAAATATGTTTCTTACGCAGGAACCTCTTTAAGGAGCGACTAAAATGCTTGTCACTTTACTAACAATACCCGCCCGGCTGATCGCTTTGGTTGCACTTCTAAGCTTGCCAAGCGCTGCTCTAGCACAAGGTGTTCCCCAATCTAACGATCCCGTGACCGCAGCGCTCACTTGGATGCAATCGATCCTGTTGGGACCAATTGCTACTAGCCTTGCCATCATAGCGGTCGCTGGAGTTGGCTTCTTGATGTTAACTGGTCGGATGAATTGGCGTTATGGCGGCACGGTCGTCATCGGTATCTTTATTATTTTCGGTGCGCCGCGCTTGGTCGCATCCATAAGCGGAATTTAAATAAGCCATGAGTGAGCTTTGCCAATTAAAGACTAGTTGCGATTAGACTGCCAGCAGCTGTACGCCCATTCACCGTCAGTTCTAAAGCGAGACTTGCAAGATCGCTTCACTCAAACATAGTGATTGCAATTGAGCGATAAATTGACAGACTAGCCGATACGCATTGAAGGTCGAATCGCTTGCGGTAGGGGGTTAAATGGAAAACGAACTGCGCCGTGCCACCCTGTTTGTTGCATTGACGCGGCCACAAATGTTTGCGGGTGTCTCCTACACTTTCTTCGTCATTAACACGATTATTGCTGTTGAGCTGTTCCTCATCTTCCAAGCTTGGTGGGTTTTGCTCGTCGCAATTGGCGTGCATGGTATCGGAATGCTTGCTTGTCTGCGCGATCCGCGCGTCTTCGATTTATGGCTGACGCGGGTCCGCAATTGCCCGCGGATCAAAAATTATGCGATCTGGAAATGCAATTCCTACCGCCCCTGACCAATGATCCCAAAGTGGCCTTGCGGGAGACCGCAGCGGGTGAACATCTTCCCTATGCGCGGCATATTGATGATGTGACAATTGAAACGCGCGATGGGTTGTTGATGCAGACCATCAAGGTCGAAGGTCTGCTCTTTGAAACAGCTGACACCGATGAGCTGAACTATCGCGCTGGCCTTCGCGATGCCATGCTCCGATCGCTGGGAAGCTCACGGTTTGCGATCTACCATCACGTGATACGGCGCCGGGCAGAGGCTTCATTGTCGCACGTTGAGACTGACGATTTTTCTCAGCGTTTGGATGAGCAATGGCGGGAAAAGCTGGGTGCCAAGCAACTCTACGTCAATGATCTGTTCGTCACGATCATTCGCCGTCCTTTGCAAGGCAAGGTTGGGATCGTTGACCGTTTGCGCGGATGGCTTGCGCGCAAATCGCAATTTTCGTCCCGCCATTTGGCGTCAGAGAAGCATGCGCTTGATCGCGCGAGAGAGGCGTTGATCGCATCGTTGAGCAGCTATGCTCCGCGAGTGTTGAGCGTCTACGAAACCGAGCATGGCGCGCGTTCGGAACCACTTGAGTTTCTCTCCTGCCTATACAACACGGATATGAGCCCGGTGGCATTGCCGCACGGTGATTTGGGTCACTTCATCCCTTCAAGGCGGGTGAGTTTTGGTCAGGATTGCGTGGAGCTTGGAGCAACGGGACAACGCCCTCGTCGGTTTGCAGCGCTGATCTCGATCAAAGACTACCCCGGTGCGACCTTTCCGGGCATGTTCGATGAGCTTTATCGTCTGCCATTTGAACTGCAGGTTACGCAAAGTTTTGCATTTGTCGAACGTGGGCAAGCGCTTGGGCAGATGAACTTGGCGCTAAGGCGCATGCGCTCAGCGGAAGACGAGGCCATATCGCTCCGCGATGAGTTGGCTGAGGCAAAAGACGAGGTGGCTGCAGGGCGCGCAGGCTTTGGCGAACATCACACCACTGTTGCGGTCCATGCCGATGATCTCTCCGCCCTTGAAGATCAGGTGGCAGAAGTGATCGCGTTGACGGCGGATCTTGGTATAAACGCCGTTCGCGAAGACATTGCTTTAGAGCCAACGTTTTGGGCGCAGTTCCCCGGCAATTTCCGCTATGTTGGGCGGCAGGGGTTAGTGTCGACAACCAATTTCGCAGGGCTGGCCAGCTTGCATAATTTCCCGGTTGGCAAGCCTCAAGGCAATCACTGGGGTGAGGCGGTTACCTTGCTCGAAACAACAGCAGCCGGCCCCTATTTCTTCAACTTCCACAATCAGGATCTTGGTAACTTCACCGTTATTGGCCCGTCCGGGTCTGGCAAAACTGTGGTGCTCAATTTCCTTCTTGCGCAAGCTCAACGTTTTGAGCCGCGAACAATATTCTTCGATAAGGATCGCGGGGCTGAGCTGTTCATTCGCGCGATTGGCGGCACCTATGATCGCTTGGCGCCCGGAACACCATCTGGTCTCAACCCGCTCCAATTGCCTGACACAGCCGAAAACCGAAGTTTTTTGAGCGCATGGCTCTCCATTCTTGCCGGGGGCTGCGATAGCGGTGAGACCGAGCAAATCAGCGACGCCATCGAGACAAACTTCCAACAGCCACAATCAAAGCGCCGCCTTCGCCACCTAGTTGAATTGTTCCGTGGCGGTGCGCGGCCGACTTCGAATGACCTCTACTCAAGGCTCAAACCTTGGTGGGGTGATGGCGAGAGCGCTTGGCTCTTCGACAATGCCAAGGACCAAACCGATTTGGCCGCCAAAACGGTAGGGTTCGACATGACCGCTCTGCTGGATGATCCGGTTTTGCGCGCACCTGCGATGTTTTACTTCTTTCATAGAGTAGAAGAGCGGCTCGACGGATCACCTTCGATTGTGGTGATTGATGAAGGCTGGAAAGCGCTGGACGACGAAGTGTTTGTGCGCCGGATCAAGGATTGGGAAAAGACTATCCGAAAGCGCAACGGTGTCGTCGGTTTTGCCACCCAAAGCGCCCAGGATGCCTTGGAAAGTAAGATTTCGAGCGCCATTATCGAGCAAGCCGCAACACAGATCTTTATGATCAACCCCAAGGCGCGCGCAGAAGATTACATCAACGGTTTTGGCCTTTCGCGCCATGAGTTTGATCTGGTGCGGACGCTTCCCGACACATCGCATTGCTTCTTGATTAAACATGGGCGTGATAGCGTGGTGGCCCGATTGGATCTCTCTGGCGAAAGCGATCTTCTCACGATCTTGTCGGGACGCGAAAGCACGGTGCGGCTGTTCGATGAGCTTATCGACAAAACCGGACCCGATCCGGCAAACTGGCTCCATCTCTTGATTGAAAGGGCAGCTTGATGGCTTGTCCTCCGATCATAACTGGCGAAGATTTCTTACTGCGGACGCTGACCCATATTGATTGTCAGGCGCAATTGATTGGTAGCTATGGGTATCAGGCCTTGGGCCAACCCGGATCACTCGCATCAAGCTTGGTCACAGGTCTTTTGACGTTGTTCGTGGCGTTTTTTGGCATCCGACTTTTGTTTGGGCCGCCACCAGGCGCGCGCGATCTTGTCTATAGCGTCTTGAAGATTGGTATTGTTCTTAGTCTGGCGTTTTCATGGCCGGCGTTCCGCACGGTCGTCTACGACGTCACACTCAAAGGTCCGGCCGAAATTGCCAGCGTGCTTCAGACCAGCAGCGGCAGTGTAAGTGAGGGATCATTTGCTGAGCGTTTGCAGCGGGCCGATACCAACATAGCAGAGCTAACAACGGTGGGCACAGGCCGCAATGCAGGTGCCCTCATTGACGCCGAGGCACCCGAAAGCTCCTTTCGGTCTGCCGCATTGGAGGACAATGAAGCTTATGGGTCGGCTAGGCTCCTTTATCTTTCGAGTGTGATTGGATCGCTTGCCCTCTTGCGCGTTATTGCCGGCTTGCTGTTGGCGTTGGCACCTATTGTGGCAGGGCTCTATTTCTTCACCCAGACGCGCGGCATCTTTGCCGGTTGGCTAAGGGGATTGATCTTGTCGGCTACAGGGTCGGTGGGCGCCACAATTCTCTTAAGCGTTCAGCTTGCCATTGTTGAGCCTTGGTTGGCTGACGCGCTTCGTGTGCGATCACTAGGATATGCTACGCCTTCTGCGCCGACAGAACTGTTTGCGATCATGCTAGCCTTTGCAATCGCACAGCTAGTGATGCTCTGGTTCTTGGCCAAAGTCGTGTTCAACCGCGGTTGGATTACTTTGCCAGACTTCCCGGATCTGCGAACAATTATCAATCCATCACGGCGAGTGCCAACCGCCATTGAGCAAAGAAGTGAAAGACGAATGCTGCGCGCTGAGCAGACTAGCCTAAGCGTTGAAAACACAATTCGTCGCGAACAACTCAGCGTTTCAAACAGGCATCTTGTCATGCAGTCGGTGACGAATGACGCGCCATCACAAAGCGGTTCGCCCTACAAATCTGAGCCAGTCCGATTGGGGAGTTCCTATCGTCGCAGTGCCGATCGCACTTCGCGCGCAGCAAGCCTTGGAGATGGCCTAAAGGATAGATCGTCGCGATGAATGAATTCGATCACGATTTTGATGAACGCCCAGTCTCCGCAAGCTGGGTTGAAAGCGTTACGAGCGATCTGCAACGCTCCAGTCGCCGCGCTTGGATAATAGCAATCATAGCGGCTATAATCGCTTTGATCGAAGCCGTGGCGCTTGTGTTCCTGATCCCCCTCAAGACCGTCGAACCCTATACGATCCTTGTCGATCGCCAGACCGGCAACGTTGAAACCTTGGCCCCTCTGAACGGTCAGCAAGTGACGCCAGACGATGCGCTGACACGCTCGATGCTCGTTCAATATGTGACCGCGAGAGAGAGCTTTTCAATCGACAGCGTCCAAGATGATTTTCGCAAAGTCTCGCTATGGTCTGACAACGCGACACAGCAGCTTTATGCAGAGGCGATGGGTGCAGAAAACCCGCAAAGTCCATTGGTATCTTTGCCTGAACGCGCTTTGCTGAAAACAGAGATCAAGAGCGTCTCAAACCTTGCTGATGATAGAGCGATGGTCCGCTTTACCACAACCCGCCGCGACCCCGGAGCAGCCTCGCAGTCTAGTCAGCATTGGGTTTCGGTTATCAGCTACCGCTTCTCTTCAGCCGAAATGAGCGAGGAAGATCGCTATGTGAACCCTCTCGGCTTTCAAGTGACCCGCTATCGACGCGATGCAGAGACCTTGCCCGAAAAGGGAATAGTGAATGGTGTTCAAGCTCCTGTCCTTGATACTCCGATAGAAATTTTAGACCCGATTGAGCCGGAGCCATCAGAGGAACCAGAGGAGCAGTCAGAGTGATACGGTTCACACTCTTCCTTGCTGCTTTGGCTCTTTGGGCGCCTACTTCCGCGCAGACATTCCCGACCCCAAATCCCGAGGCACCTCGCATACAAAGCGTCGAATGGCGGGCAAACCAGACCATTGTTCTAACCGCACTTCCCAAGACGTCGCTAACTGTGATGCTTGAACCTGGCGAAACGATCACACGCGCGACTTTGCAGGGGCTTGGCCAGTGGGATGTCTCGGTATCCGCTGAAGCGAACACCTTTCAGATAAGGCCCGAGGCCGGGGCAGCACCCTCGCGGCTATCGGTTGAGACCAATGTTCGAGCCTATGAATTTGCACTGGAAGTCGGTGAGGGTCTGCTCGCCGCCTATCTCGTTAAACTCAAATATGAGCCGGATACCCAGCAAGACAATTTCGCTGAAGCGCCACCAATCACCGGGCTCGATTGGTCTTATCGACTGCGCGGTGACCGGTCGGTTCGCCCCGCTTCGATCCGCGACAATGGCGCAAAGACAGTGATCGAATATGCACCTGGCCAACCGCTTCCAGCTGTCTTCGCAATTGGTGCTTCTGGCGATGAGGAAGTGGTCGATGGCTATATGCGCGGCGACCTGTTCGTGATTGACCGTGTGCATCAAGAACTGGTGTTCCGGATCGACAAGGAAAAGGCCACTGCCAAGCGCAATAGTGAGCAGGACGAGCTACCATGAACGAAGCGGTAGCTGCACCTGAAGAAGCCAATGACGTTCGGCCCATCATTGCCACCAGTTCAGGCAACAATGTCGGGCTCTATGCATTTATGGCGCTGCTCGCGATTGGCGGTGTCGTTCTCTACAATGCCTTGAGCGCTTCGGAAGAGGCGGACGAACCTCAATCCATTTTCCAGCCTGATGAGAGCAGCACTGCTCGTATTGCATCACCAACACCATTGGTATTGCCCGCTCGGTTTGTAGAGGTTGCTGAACAGCGAGAATTGCCCGACCAAGCTGACGGCTCCCGCCAAGCCCTCTCCCCGTTCGCCCGCTCACAAATCAACCAAGCGCCTGTTCGGGTGACCCAGGTTCGCACCAATGCCGCAGAGATTCCGCCACGGCCTCTGCCTGTGGCTATTGCAACAGCTACGCCGGAACCCGGTGTCCAGCCGATCCCGCCTCAACCGCAAGTAGTCTTCGAGAATCGCACGCCAGTCGCGCCCATCGCCCGGTTGTCGCGATCTGGCGAAGAAAGCGAGCGGGTTTCTGCCACACGGCTCACGAACCCATCGCGCACCATTCCCCAAGGCACCGTCATTCAAGCCGTGCTTGAGACCGCGTTAGATTCCACACAGGGCGGCGGTGCACGAGCGCTTGTTCAACGTGACGTCTCCAGTTTTGATGGAACACGCGTGCTGATCCCGCGTGGCAGCCGTCTATACGGCACCTATGAGGCAAACCTTCAGCCAGGACAAAAAAGAGCGCTGGTTCAATGGACCCGTCTGATCCGACCCGATGGCGTTACCATCGCGCTCGATTCTCCATCTTCAGACCCACTCGGGCGTGCTGGCGTAAAAGGCAAAGTCGACAGCAAATTCCTGCCTCGGCTTGGCAATGCGCTGCTGCAAACTGTGCTCGATGTAGGTGTTGGATTGGGGATTAACGCTGCGACAGACGGTGTTATCGTCGCGCTGCCGGGCAGCACTCAGAATGTGCAGGTCGCCGATCAGCAACAATTCCAGCCGACACTCAAGGTCAAACACGGCACCAGTGTTTCGGTGTTCGTGGCGCGTGATCTCGACTTTTCGAGCGTGGAACCATGAACGCAGCAGACGCGGGCTACTATCTCGACAGTTTTCTCGCGCCGCTCGCATCTGTGCTTGAGCGCGCTGACGTCACTGACATCTGGATCAATAGGCCCAAAGAGCTGTGGGTCGAGAGCCTTGGCGGGGGGATTGAGCGGATCGACGAACCTTCTCTCGAGCCAAAACTGCTGGACCGACTGGCCAAGCAAATTGCAGCGCATTCCTCGCAAGGGATCAGTCGCGAACAGCCCTTGCTTGCCGCCACGCTGCCCGATGGCTCACGTGTCCAGATCATTGCACCGCCAGCCACTCGCAATGGACATGTCTTCGCCATTCGCAAGCACGTCTCTGCCAACCTGTCTCTCGCTGATTGGGAAGATGCCGAGGCCTTTAGGGATATGGACCGCAACGCTTCTGTTCTGAAGCAGGAACGCGCCTTTGAGCCACTAACCGGACAGGAGGCTGCAAAGTGCCTGCGCAATGCCGTGCGCAATCGTCGCAATGTTCTTATCTCCGGTGGGACCTCGAGCGGGAAAACAACCTTCCTCAATTCTTTGCTGGCTGAAATTCCAGCTCAAGAACGCTTGGTCCTGATCGAAGATACAGCCGAGCTCTACCTGCAACATGACAATGCCGTTGGTTTGATCGCCGCGCGTGGGGAAATGAGTCAAGCGCAGATCAGTGCGGAGGATCTGCTGATTGCGGCTTTACGTATGCGCCCGGATCGGATCATTCTGGGTGAGCTTCGCGGGATCGAGGCTTTCACGTTCTTGCGCGCGGTCAACACCGGACACCCTGGCTCAATGACCACGGTGCACGCTGACACGCCCAACCGTGCGATTGAGCAATTGGCACTGTTGGTCCTGCAAGCGGGTTCCAAACTCAGCCGCGAAGACGTTCGCCATTATGTGCGAGAGAGTATTGATATGTTTGTGCAGCTGGAGCGGCGCGCGGGCAAACGCCGCGTCGCGCAGGTGCTGGTGGCGGAGTAGGCAGACCGCATGGGGATAGCGCGGCAAGAGAGCCTGTTTGAACCGTCTGCGGGGTCTTCGCTGGAGGCGTCGGTTGGCTGGATCAGCGATGTGTTGTTTGGGCCGCTGGCAGTGACTTTGTGCGTGTTGGCGGTGGCGTTTGTGGGATTTGTAATGCTGACCGGGCGGATGCCGGTGAGGATGGGGCTTCGCGTGGTGCTGGGGTGCTTTGTGCTGCTCGGTGCGCCGGTGATCGCGAGCGGGCTGATAAATTTGGCGGGTTCTGGGCAAAAGGCGATTACAGTTGTTGAAGTCAATCAAGCGCCAAATCCCGCGGAAAAGGAACTCGAGCCGACGCGCTACAATCCTTACGCGCAAGCCTCAGTCAGAGATGACCGGTAATGAATACTAGCCAAGTCAATCAAATATGAGGCCTAATTCTATCTATTGCGCGCGCGACACCCAAATGGGAGCCTTTCACTATTCGTAGTACAGCTCCTGAATATCGCCATCCTGCCCTAGACAAACATTAAGCCCACCACCATGTGAGATTTCCACCTCGTAGAAGGCATGACACTCGCCTCCATCCTTTGAAAACTTCAAGACACAATAAGGTGATTCACCTCTTAAATAAGTGTGCAAACCTCTGCCGCGAAAATCTAGGTCTGCAAGGAACTTAGCATCTTGAGGTCTGACGTACTCATAGCCGTCCAAGACGCTCGCAAACTTTTTACATTTCCATGATCGGCAGTCGCCAAAGGTAAAGGTGAATCTCTTGAGTCTTGTTGATCAATTGGGTTGCACGAAGTGATCAACGTGGAGGCGATCAAAAAGCTAAATAAATTCATAGCTATTCTCCAGTCGTGCATGTCAGATTAAATCCCTTGTCAACTGCGACGGTTGCAAGGCCACTATCGTTCGCAAAAAGTATGTCGGCGGAATTGATCGAACTGGGCGGCCCATAATTTGGATGCGCGTGGACGAATATCGTCGCGAGGTATTGTCTATTTCGCTCGAATTGTAAGCGCTTTCGTGTGATCAATCTGCAGGAAAACTTTCGTGTCCTATTTATGAGTTGGCAACGAAATGCCTACAAGGTGGGTTTCTTGAATAGTTTCCTAATTGCCCTGTCGAACTCGTACCAGATGAGTCCTGTTACTGCCACAAGCGGCACCCAGGCAAGCATGCCCCAGCCAAAGTGATCTAAGGTGGCAATCAATACTATATTGACTATGATTAAGACCGCGATGCCGATAGTACGGCAAAGAACATATCCCATAAATCACTCCAATTCTTAGTCACAAAGAACTCTAGCAATGGCCTCCCCAGCCTGATCGATCTCGTCGGCAAACATTGACCCCACGAGTCCTCCCACGACGGCACCCCCTACACCGCCAGCTCTGACAAACCTTCTTGCGCGGACTCGAGCACGTTCCCCCGCATCCGCCCTCGAACCTATCTCCCCGCCTGCCTTAGCCCCAGCGCGATGCGTTGCATATGCCAAAATTTTCTCTCCAACAACGAGGGATACAGTCGTACCAATCCCAGCCCCGATTGCGGCGGCAATATGATCAGCCGTCACACGCTCGTTTCCAGTTGGGGAAAAGATTGAACGACATACATCTGAGTTCAATTCCTTGAGTTGTCTAAGTATGCCCTCGATGGTAAATGTCTCGCTCGGTTGTATGCTGTCAAGAACACCAACGTTGACCATATAACAGTTTGGCACCTCACTTATGACATCATAGGTACCGGTACTCGTCACCCCATCAATTGTCACCGACCGGGTCTTGGTTCTCGTAATCGAGCGCGGAGCGCCACAAACTCTAATATCGAATAGTCCACTTGGGTCCATGGAATTCACCGGATCGTTTCCAACATAGGCGTACATATTCGGTCCATCGCCATAGCCGATTGGGTCGGCTTGCAAAAACCGCCCTAAGCCTGGCGAGTAGGCCCGCGCTTTGTAATGATAGGCGCCAAGCTCGGGTATCCATAGCTGCCCAGTATAGCGGAAGCGGCCCGTATTCTCGATCCCACTGCTGGGTCCGGGCACGCCAAACTCGTCATAGCTGTTTATTGAGAGGTTCTGCGCAAAGCGGCTAAAGCTCGATACGACGGAGCCACGGCGGTCGGTGTATAGAAACTTCGCGTTGTTGCGATGAGCGCCAGAACCATCAAACTCGATCAGCGGATCATCGCCTGAGGATAGGCCATGGACATAGCGCTTCGTCATCGCACCAGACCCATTGTACTCCGCTATCAGATCGTAGCCGTCATAGAGCATCCGGGTGATGTTGCCGTTCACATCCTCAATCTCATACAGTTGGCCCAATGGGTCGTAGCGCAGATCGACATTGTTCCCGCCGCTGGCCGCAACAAGCTTGTTCTCCGTATCGTAGGTATAGGTTGTCACCCCATCTGAGGTGAGGTTGCCATTTGCGTCATATGTGAATGCGGTGCCGTTGACGCTGTCATATTGATTGAGCCCGTCAGCATCATAGACGGTGTCGAGGCTTCCTGTGGGATGGCCGTCCCAAACATACGCTTGATTGTCGATTTCTTCGGTAGTGACCTGACCGGCTGGATTGAAAGTGGCCGAGCGGTTAACGTCATGGACCGGATTGGTCGGGTGGTCCTGTGAGATACGATCAAGCCGAAGCGCGTTGTCGTAGAAGAATTCTTCGTCAGGGGCGTTGTAGTTGCGCGCGAGTTTTTTCAGACCGCCCCATTCATGATATTCGGGGGTAACCATCGCAAATCCATCACCATCGCGCAGATTCGTGAGTGCACCGCCTGTATTGAACTCGTAGTCCCAGAATTCGCCATCAGGGTGTATGACACGGCTGCGGCGACCACCGGCATCATACGCGTAAGCGACCGTTCGAGACGTTCCGTCCATCGCCTGTGTGGTAGAGATAGGGCGGCCTAAAGCGTCATAGGCGTATTCGATGCGATTTGCCGCCGCGCCCTGAAACCTTGCAACAGTGAGAGAGCCTAACAGATCATACTCATAGTGCACATCGAGGGTATGCGTGCTGTCGAGCCCAGCGCGAGCAGGGACATCTCTCTCAACGATGCGGTTGAGATCGTCGTAGATGAAGCGAGTGAGAAGATCATCGCGCGATCTGAAAGCACGGACACGGCCACTTGCGTCAAAAAAGAGCAGCTCATCATCGCCAAAATTGGATGTGTTGGGATTGTCAGGATCAGGATATACAACCCTATAGACACGAGCAAAGGCATCCCGATAATAGGTAGTGCGGTTATCAGCCGCATCTTCCACCCATTGTACAGTGCCGCTGTTGAAATGGCTGATTTCGGCAGATTGTTGGGCAAGGTTTGTGTCAACGGCAGACCACACCTCAGTGACGCGGTCAGCGGCGTCGTAGTAACGCTTTGTGATCCGATCTTCGCCATGCGGGCCTGGCGTAGTTGCCGATTGCGTGCAGACATCCGCTGGCAATGGCACAGTGGCGTCAGAGAGGTTCATCCGAACCGCTGTGCAATCTGGGCGACTCGCAAGATCATATCCGTATTGGACGACCGAATAGCGGGTGGTGTCATCCAGCGACATCTGAGCGGTGGCCTCAACCCGTCCAAACTCATCATACTGGGTTAAGGCTTTGGTCCGCACCGTGAACGCAGCCCAATCTGTCTCTGAGGTGCCCGCTACATCTCCGCTTTCAGATTGTGTCACTTGACCATCGTCGTTGTAGGTCATGCGCGAGGCGCTGTGACGTTGAATGCCTGTGCCATCCGGGTCTGGGCCAATCACTCCGGTGACCTGACCAACATCGTCATATCGGTATGTGGTTGTGTCGTCTGAGCCCGCTAGAGGGCCATCAACAGTTTCGACTTCACCTCGTTCGTTGTAGGTATAGCTGGTGCTCAGACTTACGCTACCATCACCGGCCTGCGTCGTAACTTCGAGCACATCGAGATTCTGTGCTCCGCCATTAGTGTACGAAATGAGCGTCTGGGCTTCATTCGCCGTTCCATCGCAAGTTGCTGCGGTTCGGCATTGAGAGGTCTCTTTGGGCAATGTGATGTCATCGCCATCGGTAAGACTGCCATTGGCATCATAAAACCGAGCGCGATAAGTGTCATACTCGACTTCAGTGGTCGGCCTTGGGTCACCGGGACTGGGAGAGGGCTGCTCCACCGATAAGAGCCCCCCGTGATTTGGGTCCCATGTGTAATTGGTCACATTTCCATTCGCATCCGTACTGCTGGTCGGCTTGTTGCACGTGACCGGATTGGAGCAAGATACCGGATATGCGGTAGTTGAGACGATTGGATCAAGAACAGAGCCCACAACTGGCTTTTGGGTGACGGTCGTGACGTTACCGCGCGTGTCATACGCGTACTCCACACTATTGCCGCGAGGTGTGGTGACTTTCTCCAAGCGATCATCGGCATTGTAATTGTAAGTCGTAGTATTACCGAGCGCATCTTCCACACTCATAAGGAGGCCCGTGGTAAGATCGGTGATAACCGTTCGCTCCCGACCCAGAGCGTCAGTTGAAACAGAGGTCAATTCGTTCGAAGCAAGGGACCAAGTATAGGTTCTGGTGTAGGAGTTCTGATGGGTGACGGACGCTGCGCGATCATCACCGTCATAGGTTATCGCCACGCCATCGGTGAGTTCACCGGGCCTTTTGATCCCAATCACACGATTGGTGCCATCGGTTCTAACTTGCGCTTGACGGCCCAGTGAATCCGTAAATTTGTGAACTTGTTCTAGGCTAGAACCATTGGCGACAAGCTCCAGCTCATAATCCAAAGAAGGCCACGGATTTCCAAAGCTGCAGCTATCGGCGACCGGGTCACACGGCTCGACTGCATTGTTTACTGCGGTCACTCGGTTGATCTTGTACCAATCGTTCGCGAACGTATTGGGTGATGGAGTGTCTTCGACATAGTCGAACTTCAGCTGATACCCAGTCTCGTTCGTCACGGATTGGAGGCGGATCGTATAAACGGTGGTTCCGGGTGCTCCAAGAGGGGTGTAGGAATCACCGCGATAATGCAGGGTGACAGCGTATCCATTGGGCCCCGTTACTTTTGTTCCAACAGCCTCGACAGCTTCGTAATAGCTCTCACCATTGGCGACCAGTGATTTGCTAAATGTAAACTCTGTGCCGCTCGCATCGACATAGACCAGCTCAGTCGCAGTTTCGGTCAGCGTACCACTTTCATCACTCAAGGCATTGAAGGCCGAACCAACTTTTTCGAACGCGACTGAGCCGCCACCCAATTGAATATAGTAAACGTCGTTGGCGGGGGCGGTGTCGACCGTTATCGAGAAGAGCCAGTTGTGGCGCCATCCAGGCCCGCTGGTCACGCCAGCAAAGGCAAGGCCATTTTCTCCGCCAATCGCGATTGTTGACGACGGTGCGACGACTTCGCCAGTAGATAGGTCGACACCGTTTTCATCAAGCGGCAGTCGAGCAGAAGCGGGATCGAGCGTCATTGTTTGAGCTGCCGCGTTTCCCGCAAACACAATGCCCGAAACGACAATTGCAGCACTCGATAATAATAGCGATTTCTTCACCGCGCTCCCCCGTAATCTTGATTGCTTGTCTTCAGCGTTGGTTAGGCTCCAACAATTGGCGCTCACCATCTTTGACGTATCGACCTGATACGAGCTGCGCTCCTGCGCACAGAGAAGCAGGTCTCTCTCCCATTGAAACGGATATTTGTTTCTGAACAGCCGCGTTCCCGCTGCCCGTCAGCTTGCACATCGCGTCTCTAAACCTCTCACGCTGCTGCGCGGAGGCAAGGCCGACTTGTTTGCACTCGCTGCGCTCAAACCCTTTTCGCTCGAGTTCCGCCGCCAAAAGTTCGACAGTGACAATGGAGAAGCGCTTACCTCGCTGCTCACGCTTGACTTGCGGCTTGTTGTCACGAACTCGTGACATGCATATTGGAGTGAAAGGTTCCGCCTTAGAGCTGGCTGATACATCTTGGGCAAAAGCGGGTTGGCCACCGACGGCACCGCAAGCTAGCAAGAGCGCTGAAGCAGCAAGTTGACCTTTTGTTGTTTCCTGACGCACAAATTTCCTCCAGCTCGGTAATCTCGTTATTTGGCTTTAGCCTTTGAACTGCCGACTCACGGCGGCGGCGGGCCGCTGCATCCTGTCGTTTCCACCAGCAAACTTCCAACATCAGTCGCCCCGGTTGAATCGACCAAAACATAGTCAAACTGCGCAAGGCCATCCTGGCTCGCAAAGTCCAACTGAACGATCCCTCCCGAGATAACGCTCGCGCTCCCAAAGCCTATGATTTTGGTGATAGATGACGCGGAAAGAGGCGGCGAACCGATATCATTCAGTGTCAAATCAAGGAGATTTGTCGAATTGCACTGGCCAGTGATTTGATCGTCAACCGCCACCGCAGAACTCGGTGGAGGTGGAGGTGGAGGTGGAGGAGGTGGTGGAGGAGGTGGTGGTGATGGAGACGGAGGCGGTGCACTACAATAAGCAGTTGTTCCATCTTCTCTGGTTGCAAAATCTGTTCGATTTCCAAGTTCGTCGTAACAAACCGTCCGGGCGTTATCGTCGTTTGAGCCGCCATCTGTGCCTGTAACCACAAGACGGCCAAGTGAATCATAAGTATGCGAGCTGAGTTCTGTTTGCGCTTGAACGGGCAAGTAAACCACTAGCGATATTACAAAAATTGAAGTCGCACACTCTAATCTATATCTCTTCATAGCAGCCAACACCCCCCTGGATGGAGCCAGAAAAAAACGAATCAAATATCAAAGAAGAGAGTAAGTAATATATGACTTCAATGTCAACAGGCTATATTCTTAATTTAGCATTCTTTTCGATTTAGCAATTTTTTCAAAGTCATAATAAAGTGATACGTTTGGTTCTGAACTTTATGCTAGTCACTAGGCGTAGGCCTCTGCTTTTAAATGTCACCTGTCGGGAATTTTTTTGCTGTTTCGTGCCCGGTTGCCAATCCTGACCGTTGCGCGGCATTCAGGCAAAAGCGTGGCCATGGTTGAAAAGCACTACGGCCACCTTGTCCGTGATGACGCCAAAGAGGCTCTTGCGACTGTAGCGATATGATAGCGCAGACTCGACAAGCTAACTTCTCTGCTCGATCATGGTTTTGTGAACGAACTGGAAAAATCACAGGCCCAGCTTAGGCTAGAGCACCTTGATGTGAAGATTTCACGCGAAGTCGATAAGGCTCATCGCGCGCTCTATGCAAAACATAGTGCCAAAGGAGCTCTACAATCGGGTGCGGCCATAATAGCATCGATCCAACTCATTGAAGAGCACGCGAACCGCTATCTTGACCAAGCAATTGAGATGGTCGGACAAGTTGTGAAAGACGAAGAGGCCTTTGACCTAATTGTTGCGCAAATGACTGCCGCATTCAGGTCATTTGAATCGCACAAATCAACAGCGGCAAGGCATGCTTGCGGCGGACCAAGTCGAGCCCCGAAGCCAAGTGTGATTAGTGCGGCGGATACTAAGTTCGCAGAAGTTCGCGACCTTGTCATGCAACGCCTACAAATTGAGCAGTTTGCGTTCAATGTGCAGTCGAAACCCGCACCTTCTCCTAAGAAACAAAACCCAATGAACAGCCAATCAAAGAACGCAGGGGGCAAGCCTCTCGCAAAGCACTGGGACGCCATGTGGGCGGACATTGCCACGCAGCTCTGGTCAGGCGACCTAGCACCTAAAAGCCAAGCCGACATCAAACAGGCTATGTTTGACTGGTTAAACAACCAAGGAATTGATGCGGGTGATACCGCAGTCACCCAGCGTGCCCGCGCCCTCTGGCAGCGAATGCAATCAGAAAGCTAGTTACCGAACCTTTCCGAACGTTTGCGAGCGATTCAAACTCCAGATTCGTTGATGCATGTTTGTGCCCGCTGGTGATTGCCAGCATAACTTTGGAGCACGAATATGGAACCTCTCCTCGTTTCAATTAATGAAGCAGCCAAGGCGCTGAACCTTGGACGCACTTCGATCTATGAACTGATCAGCCAAGAGAAGCTGGATACCCGCAAGATGGGCCGCCGCCGTTTGATAACGGTGGCATCAATCAAGCGGCTGGCCGAAGAACAGGACTGAAGGCAAGGCAATGAAGCGGATCAATCCGCGCCTTGCCAAACTGCACCGCTCTTTCGCTGTAAACGAGCTTGCCGACTTGCTGGGCGTTCACAAGCACACGGTGCGTGGCTGGATCAAAAAAGGCCTTCCCGTCATAAACGACGCGAAGCCTACCCTAATCCACGGAAGCGAATTTCAGGAATGGTGGGCGAAGCAGCGAAAGGCGGCGAAGCACCCCTGCCAGCCAGGGCAGATGTATTGCTTCAAATGCCGGGAGCCCAAAGCGCCCGCTCTGGGGATGGTCGAATATGCGGCGACAAATGCCGCCACAGGCAATCTGCAAGCGCTCTGCGAGGCGTGTGAGACGATGATGCACCAACGCGCCCGGCTGGCCAATCTTGCCACAAGAATGCCCGGGTTGGACGTTCAAATCACGCAGGCACCTTCGCGCATAGTTGAGCGGACGCATCCCTCTTCAAATTGTGACAAAATCAAAGGAGCCTGAACCATGGCAAAGCACAATCCCGCAAACACCCGGATCAAGCGGCAACATTTCGACTATTTGAAGGAAGCCATGGGCCGCGATGACAAGTCAATTGATCAAGTGGCCAAGGCGTTGGCGCGCTTTGAAGCGGCGACCGGACATAAGGACTTCAAGAAATTTCACCGCGAGCAGGCCAAGGCGTTCAAGCACAAGCTGAGCAACCAGAAGAATGAGCGCACTGGCAAACCGCTTTCACGCGCCACCGTGCATTCAACACTCTCAGCTTTGCGCGCGTTCTTTATCTGGCTTGCCGGTCAGCCGGGTTACAAGTCAAAGATTTCCTATAGCGATGCGGACTATTTCAACCTGTCAGAAAAAGAAGTGCGTGTCGCCAAGGCAACCCGCGAAAAGCCGGTGCCAACGCTGGATCAGGTGCATCGTGTTTTGGCGATTTTGCCAGCCGATACCGATATTGAGAGACGCAATAGGGCGCTGATAGCGCTGGCGCTGCTGACTGGCGCGCGAGCGGCGGCGCTGGGCAGTCTGAAGCTCAAACATATCGATCTGAAGGAAGGCAGCATCTTTCAGGACGCGCGCGAGGTGAGAACGAAAAACAGCAAGACATTCACCACATGGTTTTGCCCAGTGGGCGGCGACGCGCTTCAGATAGTGACCGACTGGTGCGAGCACCTCCGCACGATCCTCTTATCGGGAGAGGATGATCCGTTGTTCCCAAAGACCGCAGTTGGCCTTGGCGAGCAGGGTGGTTTTCGGGCGGTTGGCTTGTCGCGGGAACATTGGAGCGGCACCGGGCCGATACGGAAGATCTATAAAGAAGCCTTCGCGGCGGCTGGCTTGCCCTATTTCAACCCGCATTGTTTCCGGCACGCGCTGGCTCGGCTGGGCGAGCAAATTTGTCCAACAATCGAAGCCTTTAAAGCATGGTCGCAAAACATTGGCCACGAACGGATGCTAACCACGCTGACGATCTACGGCACGGTGTCAGCCGATAGGCAAGCAGAACTGATCAAGGGTTTGGGCGAGCTCAGCAAGGATAATGACACAGATCAACTTGCGGCCATTGTTGCCTCAGCAATCCGGAACCATCAGAATGGCTGAAGTTGGGCCGTTAACGGAATGTCTGCTTCCAACTTGGAAAAGGCGCAAAGCTGCCATTCCGCTAACGACCCAGTTGCGGAAGTACAGCGCTTGCCATAGTCCGAAGGTATGACGAATGAGCAAGTATCCAGACTGTGGGCGTTCGTCCGAGGCGATCTTCAGCCCGAGGCATTCGAAAGTTGGCTCTTCAAACAAAGAAGTATCGAAGCAACACTTGGAGAAGAGCTTCACTTAGAACTTCTGTCGGCCGACTATAAGGACCAACGCGATACAATTCCGCAGCTGCGAAGCAGGCTGGCAAAACTCTTAGAGCCGACGCGAAAATGCGAATGTCCGACTGTGAGAGACCTGTCCGCCGTGCCGATGGGTGGCGATTTCTATTTCGAGAAAGTTTTTGAGCCGCTGGTGACGGAGGTAGAATTCGGCAAACCAAAGTGGTGGCTTTATATTTCCACGTGCTCAATCTGCTGCACGAATTGGCTGGTCGCTCAAGACGACCTAATCTACGACGAATTCTTTATGCATAGGGTCGGCAACAATGATGTGAACCGCGCCAAGGAAGGGAATTGGCCATCAATCTTCAGGACCTACGAAAGTGTGCTAAAACTTGGCCGGACAGTGAGTAGTCCACCTATATTTTTCAATGATTTCGCAGCTAGCCTAATTTGGACGGTCCAAGACCTACGCAACGAGCGTCCTGCCATCTCCGTATCGGAGATTGCCTATCTGCTTGGGCTCACGGACAAACATGCAGCCAAACTGGCATCAAAGGCTGGGTTCAGCGAGTAGCGTTCACTTACCGCCGCTAACGTCCGCTTTCACCCCCAGATCCGGTCATTCGACGGTGACAGGAACTGGGCCGGGACCCGACTGACTGCTTCTAGCTCCGGAAAGAGACCGTAGCTGCCGTTCGACTAGCCAAACGATACTCAATGAGTTTAAGCGATGATTGATATCGTCGCGATGTTTACCAGCAAGTATTCGAAAGAGTTCAAATTGAGCAATCCGAATTCCTATCAGAAACGAGTGGAGCAGTGGCTGAGCGATTGTTTTCCACCGCACGTCACGCGTGATCGTTTGGAACGTAACCACAGGTTTCTTGAGGAGGCCCTTGAGCTGGCACAGGCCAATGGTTGCGCCAAGCAGGACGCCCTTGACTTAGTGGAGTATGTCTTCAATCGGCCTGTAGGGGAGCCGCGGCAAGAGGTAGGCGGAGTTATGGTCACCCTCGCTGGGCTCTGTAGCGCGATTGAGATCAATATGGATGAAGCTGGCGACCTGGAACTACAAAGAAATTGGGATCGGATCGATGAGATCCGGGAAAAACAAAAAGGAAAGCCGCACGGCTCGCCCCTGCCACAGTGAACGTGACCGGAGGCAGGAGCACCTTCTGCAACGCGGTAAACCCTCAATCCTCATGAGCCATTCTTGCATACAATTTCCTTTCATGACCAGGGTTTGCATGACACCTGCGCCAGTCTCGAGGCTGCGGAGGAACACTATGGTGTTCACGCGCAAGCCATCGTGACGTTTATCTCTGATGCACTCGCATTCGACAATGCAGAGGAACTATCGATCTTCTACGGTGATGGGGCAAAAGTTGCCCCAGACGATTCACTTTCGATTGAGATTAGTTCAGGGTACTTTGTAACGCTCGTGCCGGTAGGAAAACGTTTTGCGAGAGACGACGATGAACGGGTGAATTGGACCACAGTGAAGCGACTGAAAATTATGACAATAACGGGGCCACAGTGACCACGGAAGCTGCCTTTGCTGCGGACTGGTTCTCGAAGCCAGGAGATACCTTGCGCTCTCTTCTTATGCGCGGGAATAAGGATCCGAATGAACTTGCAAGTAATCTCCCGCAGGGTCGGGAGACTCTCCACGGCCTCTTGGACGGAACCTGTCGTATCGACAAGCAGGCGGCCAGCCTTCTGGAGATCCACCTTGGCGGATCAGAGGCATTCTGGTTGAAACGTCAGAAGAACTTTGAAGATGCTTTGGAGCGCGCCCTAGACCGTGCAGAGATTGTGGAAGGCGATGATTGGCTTTTGCTGCCAGTTCCTGGGCCGCGCCCTAGGGGGCGCCTATCCTCCGACAAGCGCAGAGAGGAGATCAAGAGGCGCTTAGTTTTCTATAACGTGGGAACGCTTGGCGCTTGGCAGGCGCGTTATGGCAAGGTGCAGTCGGATACATTGTTTCGGACATCGGAAACATTCGCCTCAAGCGATGTCGCGACGTTGATGTGGTTACGAAGTGGTGAGATCGGAGCCGACCTGGCCCAAACTCAAGATTGGAAACCTGGCAACCTTCAGGACCGCATGGATGAGATCAAAAAGCTCTCCAAAGTGAAAGCGCCGGAGCGGTTCTTACCGAAGTTGAAGGCGCTTTTTGCCGAGGCTGGCGTTGCGTTGGTGGCGAAGAGAGCGCCGCAGGGCTGCCGTGCATCAGGTGCCAGCCGTATGATCGCTCCCGATAAGGCGATGGTATTAGTGAGCTTCCGAGGTCGCTCAGACGACAAGTTTTGGTTCACGGTGTTTCACGAGGCCGCACACCTGTTACTGCACGATGCGCAGACGTTCGTTGACGCTGATCTTGGCGAACAAGAGGGTGTAGTTCGAGATGAAGCCGAGCGTGAGGCGAATGAATTCGCCTCAGAGCGGATCGTACCAAAATATCGACAAGAGGAATTCTCTCAACTGTCGCCGGAAAAGGATGATGTTGTCCGTTTCGGCGTGTCGGTCGGGGTTGCGCCTGGCCTAGTCGTCGGACAAATGCAGCACCGAAAAATGATTGCCCAGAATCAACTTAATTTCCTGAAACGTCATTGGACTTGGAACCAGCTCGACGGCGTCCTTGACTAGCCCTTGAAATGCACAAAGTTGCGGGGGCTCTTTTGCCAGTTGCAGAGAGCGTCTTCCAGCACCGCCATTCCGACATTTAGTCCATTATCTAGAACATCCAGCTCAGCCTGTAGAGCGGCGAGGCTCGTGGCGCTCGTCGCGTTACCATCGACGAGTAGTCGCGCTCCTCTAGCGGGCCCCGTTGCACCGTCCAGATACGCTTTGCCTGCTTCAATGGGCGCTAAACCATAGCGCCCGATCAAAGATAAAAAGTCGAACTTCGCAAGGCGGCCGAACGAGTTCACAGCCATTGATCGATAGAGGAAATCGAAAATTGTATGGGGATTGTTACCCGAAGCTTGAACCGCATTCGCAAAGAACTGTGCGTGTCCAGCTGGACCTATCCAGGTGAGATAGTCTGAGACAACGCCCTTCATGTTACGGCGGGCTGTAGGGCGCATACTCTCATATTTGCGATGATTTCCAAACGCCCCACGGACGTCCTGCCAGTTCACATCAAGCCAAGCAAAAAATGCGTTGGGATTAGCCGAAACAGTTGCCCAGTCCCATTTTCCTGTCCCCAGCGCCCCATACACATCCTGCAATCTTCGCCAGCCCGTCTCGAGGTGCCGCGCAAAGTGTGTCATCAAGAAAATAAGCCAACCCGCCTCGTCAACGTCACCCTGCTGCATATGGTATGCGACTGCCCTTTCTGCATCAAAAGAAGGGCTGTGGGGGTCTGCCCGACTGGCGGAAATTGGTCTAGCTTGGACTATACGATAATAGTCCTCGCGACGCAGGCTTGCCACGATCTGCCATGCCAGTGTTTCTGTAGTCTGCGCATCGGGAAGTCCAGCGAGACCCTGAGCCGGGCGTGCTGCCTGGAGTTCAGCGATAATGCTCTGATGGGAGGCGATCCTGGAAGGCCACATAATATTTCTAAGTCCGCTTGGATAAGTTGGTGTTATGGGGCGCGACTGCTGAGGTGCCGTCGTCCGTCAATATAGACCCGATAGTCAGGATAGATCATCTGGTCGCATAGGTGATCCAATTCAGCGCCGTGATCATCAGCATGAAATCTCGCCCAAAAAGCTTGGATTAGTCGAACGAAATCCGCCCAATACGGCTCTTCAAAATATCCAGACGCATCGACCCTCTCTCCCCCACGGATAATGGCTTCCGCTTCAAGTAGCCTATCCACCAGAGAGAACGGGTCGGATTTAGGCATCTCGGGCATTTCCCGGACCTGCTGTACCCCTTCCTCAATGTAGGCTTCCGCTCGCTTAAGCATTTCCTCGTAAAGGTGCATGCTGCCTACATACTGATAGTATTCGCCCAGCTCGACCTGAAGGCGGCGGGCCATCATCTCTTGCAGCATTGTGAAGCAGAAAACGTCATGTGGTAGTCCATAGTAGGCGTCGTTGGACCGCATCGTCACAGACATATGCAGCTGACCGTCACGCAAGTGGAACTGCAGAGTGGTCGTGCATGGTATTTCCTTGTGACGACGAGCTATGTCCTCGGCGTTGAAGAGCTGGATCACTGCTCGCCTAGAACCAGGGCTCTTTGTGAGGAGGCTTTCAATATTCTGGAATTGATCGATCTCGTCACGCATCGAGAAGAAGCGCGGTCCATAAGCTCCTTCCAGGATGCCCTCTACGGCATCGTCCTGATAGGCTCCGATATAGGGCTCAATGAAAGCCAGCTCGTCAGAGCCTGACAAGTACCAAAGCAGCTCGCCAATCGCACTGAACGGCCTACCTCGGTCCTCTGAAATGCTTATCCGAGCTCGAGGATTACGAATGCGAAGAGCAACGCCGAGCAGTTCGCGATTTTTCCCTCTTGATCCAGTGTGCTCACGACCATGTTCAAGGAGCTCAATGTAGAGCGCGTAGATTGCTTGATCCAAGCTGTCTTGCTCGATTTCCATCTATCTGTCCCTTGTCTAGTTCAGACAACAACCAATCAACTATCCGGGACTTAACTTGCGATAAAGTAGGCGCACTGATTTACTTGTGGAACCTAAGATACTGAAATGAAGCTTGTGTAGAAGTACAACGACAATTTGTTCACTGTGATTCCTGCAACGACTGCCTGCCGTTGGAGAACAACAGAATGTCGGCTTTTGGGTGCTACAAGAATTAGATCGGATGACCGAGACTGGGGCGCAAAGCCGACTGCGTTCGGGCTTGGTTTTGGCGCGCGCCGACGCAGTTTGTGCAAATCCACAAACATTCTCTTTTTCATGTTTTTTTCATGGAAATCGAATCAAGCGCACACAAGTGCTTGAAATAATGGAGCGGGCGAGGCGATTCGAACGCCCGACCCCAACCTTGGCAAGGTTGTGCTCTACCCCTGAGCTACGCCCGCTCACTGACGCCTCGCAGGAGAACGCAAATCAGCGCGTCTCTGCCGGGGAGGCGGCGCAGTTAGCAACGCACTGCGCACCCTGCAAGCTTAAATATCGCTTGATCGTTAAGCGCGGCTGCTTCAGCGAAGGCCAACGGTTCACAAAAGCGCGAAACGCACCACATTGAGGTGCAGAAAAACTCGCGACAGAAGACAGGAGCATACCCCTTGGCCAGCATGGGTCTAAACATCGAAGAGCAAAAAGCCGTCGACCGCTTCCGCAGTGATGTGGTGGATCCATCCCAGACAAAACTCGTCATCCTAGATTTCTGGGCGGAGTGGTGCGGGCCGTGCAAAGCGCTTGCTCCGATGCTGGAGAAAGTGGTCGCAGAATATGCTGACAAAGGCGTCGTGCTTGCAAAGATCAATGTCGATGAAGAGAAATTCATCGCCGGTCAGTTTCAGGTACAATCGATCCCGACCGTCTACGCGATGTTCCAAGGCCAACCGGTTGCTGATTTGACGAGCGCTCGTAGCGAATCACAGTTCAAGCAAGCGCTCGATCAATTGCTGGAGAAACTGCCAGTTGGTAGTGGAGCAGATGATGGCGCGCGCCAAGGCCCCTCGCCCGAAGAGATCGAACAATTCATGGCTATGGGTGAACAAGCATTAAGCGAGGACGACCCTCAGCGTGCCGCTGGTATCTTTGGTGAGGTTACCGAATTTGCGCCGGACAATGCTGTTGCGCATGGCGGCCTTATCCGGGCTATGGTTGCTTTGGGTGAGAAGGATGCCGCTGCGCAAGTACTCGCCAGTGCGCAAGAAAATCCGGCGATTGCGGATGATCCGGCCATTGCTGCGGCAAAAAGCGCGCTCGAACTGGCCGGCGACGCCGTCGACGATAGTGAGCTTGCTGGCCTCAAAGCCGCTGCTGACGCCGCGCCAGAGGATATGGAATCGCAAATGGCCTATGCCGAGGCTGCCTTTGCCGCTGGAGAGCGTGACGCGGCCGCGGACACGTTGTTGGCGATGGTCGAGACGGATCGCGAATGGAACGACAGCGCCGCACGCTCGAAACTGCTGCAAATCTTCGAAGCAACCGGTCTTGAAGATGAGTGGGTGGTGGCAACTCGCCGCCGCTTGTCCAAAGTGTTGTTTGGGTAAACACTGCTAGTGCCCACACGCCTTTCCATCTTTCCTTTGCCTGGCGCGGTCTTGTTTCCGGGATTGCAATTGCCGCTACACATATTTGAGCCGCGATACCGCGCTTTGGTGGGCGACGCCTTGGCGCGCGACCGCCGGATCGCGATGATCCAGCCGCAGCGACCTGAAGATGACGCACCGCTTTATTCGGTCGGATGCATTGGCCGCATCGGCGAGATCGAGGCTTTGGATGATGGTCGATACAACCTCATTCTTGAGGGTGAATCGCGTTTTCGCATGACCCGAGAATTGGATGCATCGACGACATTTCGCCAAGTAGAAGCCGACCTTATCGAGGACGACGAAGACGAAGTGTTGAGCCATGCCCAGCGCGGCGGGTTTGAACTGGAAGCGCGCAACTTTGCCGATATCCAAGGATACAGCGTCGATTGGGATTCGGTTGAGCGTCTCGACGATATGTCGCTTATCAATGGGGTCTCGCAAATCGCCCCATTTGATCCGGCCTCGAAACAGGCGTTGCTTGAAGCGGAGAGCCTAACTGCTCGATGTGAGTTGCTGGTCCAGCTGATGCAGTTTTATGGTCGCCGCGATGGCGATGAAGAGATCATTACTCTGCAATAGGGTCGGATTGAGTTTAGCGACCTGCCAGTGAACGCAGCAAAATCGTGAACACGACAAAGGCATTGTGTTCGGCTTGGGGGCGATTGTAGTTTTCTGACTGCACCGCCAAGACCCAATCAAGCGTCGGTACAAAGGCGACGACATTGCCGCCATTGCGAAAGCGCTTGAGCATGATGCCGACCTCCCAAAAACCTAAGACTCAGCCAAGATCGCAAGCCGCAACCTAACGCCATACGAACCGGCCTTAAGCGATAGGAGGGATGCCAAACGCACCGCTGATCCCATCAACCACATATTGCGTTGCAAGAGCCGCCAAAAGCACGCCCAGAAGCCGGGTAATCACCGCTTCGACCTTGTCTCCAAGCAGCCGAATAAGTGGCCCAGCCGCGATCAACGCCACTGCGGTCAGCGCCAGGACCAAACCCAAAGCCGCGAAGACTTCGAGTGTTTCATTAATCCCATTGGCTTCGTTCATGAGCAACATGATCGCAGCGATAGCGCCCGGCCCTGCCATCATCGGCATCGCCATTGGGAAAGCAGAGACGTCTTCGATTTCAGGGTCGGCATTGACTTTTTCAGCGCGCTCCGCGCGGCGCTTTGTGCGCTTTTCAAAAACCATCTCGAACGCGATCCAGAACAGCATTAACCCGCCAGCGATCCGAAAACTATCGAGTTGAATTTGCAAAGCCTCAAGCAGATTCTCGCCGAAAAAGGCAAACAATGTAAGGATGATGGTCGCAATGAACGTCGCGCGCAAAGCCATATTGCGCGCCTGCGCAGCGGTCGCGTCCTTAGTCAGCCCGGCATAGATCGGCGCGCAGCCGGGCGGGTCGATGACCACAAACAGAGTGATGAAAGCGGATACGAACAGTTCCGGGAGAACCATACGAGCAATCCTTGTTTTGAGAATGAACAGGAGCCTTGCGCGAATCGCAATTCACGAGGACGCGCGCCCTTCAACATTCTTAAGGTCGCGGCGCAAGACTTTCTTCGATGGCTGTTACCCATTCACCATTATAATAGTAGTCCGCTGCGACAAATTTGATGCCATCCTCGCGGTGCTCCCAACGCCAGCGCAAGGTCCCATCGCGCGACAACCAAGCCTCCGCTTTACCTTCTTCGCCAATTGGGATCGCAGGCGGTGCAGGAATGGCTTCACCCCTGTCCGGACAGCTGGCGACCAGCCCCCGGATTGACGGGATTGCGATCACGACGATATCGCCATCTTCAAATTCGCGGCGTGGCGGCGGCTGCGGGACATCCGGGCCCGACACATCATATTGCCATAGAAAGGTGCCATCGCGTTGGCGCTGCCAGACGGTGACATAGTCGCCTACGATCCCTTGCGGGTCACGGTAACGCCCTTGCGTGACGGCGAGCCGTCCGTCGCAGCTGATAACGACGGCGGCGGTGCCCCAAGCATCGGAAATATCGGGATTCTTCTCTGAACCCAAGGCCGCGGCGGCGTCTTTGACCCCGCCTTCGCGATGCACCTTAGCCCCAGGAGCGGCAAATCGCGCGGCGGCGGTGATTTGCCCTTCTTCTCGTGCAGCCCGAGCAAACTCAATCTCACGCGCGACAATCGTCGAAGGCTGCGCGGCACCCGGGGCTGTGGCAAGAACGCGGTTGATGACTTGAATCGGTGGCCCACGATCACGCCCGCTTGAACATGCGGTTAGCGTTGAAGCGCAGACTGCGGCGATCAGCAGGGTGGAACGGGCTTTCATCATGGATTTCCCTGTCTGACGGAGAATTGGCGCAAGCCCGCATCAGGACCTGCGCATTTACGCAAGCTGACTAAAGCTCTTTTGGAGGCGTAAGCCCAGCATTGCGATGCGCGGCGACCAGCGTGTTCCGCAACAGGACAGCAATCGTCATTGGCCCAACACCGCCGGGCACTGGCGTAATCGCGCCGGCCACTTCGCTCGCTTCGCCAAAGGCAACATCGCCGACCAGTTTGCCCTTTTCCTTGCCCGGTTCGGGCGGCAGTCGGTTGATGCCAACATCAATGACGGTCGCGCCGTCTTTGAGCCAGTCCTTGCCGATCATTTCCGGGCGTCCAACCGCTGCGACAACAATATCGGCGCGTTTGACGACGCTGGGCAAATCTTTGGTGCGGCTATGCGCGATGGTGACGGTGGCGTTGGCATCCAACAGCAACTGCGCCATCGGCTTGCCCACGATATTTGAGCGGCCAATGACCACCGCTTCCAAGCCCGACAGGTCGCCCAAACGGTCGGTGAGCAGCATCATACAACCAAGCGGTGTGCACGGGACAAAGCCGCTCTGCCCAACGCTCAAACGACCGGCATTGATGACGTGAAAGCCATCGACATCCTTGTCAGGACTGATCGAGGCGATGATCGATTGTTCATCAAGTCCATCAGGCAGCGGGAGTTGAACCAAAATGCCATCGACCGCTTCATCATTGTTGAGCTGATCCACCAGCCCGAGCAGATTCGCTTCGCTGGTGTCGTCGGGCAGCCGGTGCTCGAAGCTATTCATATTGGCCGCGAGCGTCGCCTTGCCCTTGGAACCGACATAGACCTGACTTGCAGGGTCATCACCGATCAGAACCACAGCCAGGCCTGGCTTGCGCCCGGCCTTTTGCGCAAAGTCCAACGCGTGTTCGCCGACCCGCTCTCGCAAGCGCGCAGCAAAGGCTTTTCCGTCGATCCGGGTGGCGGTCATGCAGCGGCGATCAATATATTGCGCAGCACAATGAGAAGGACTTGCGCGCCAATAATCACCACCATCGGCGACAAATCAAGCGCGCCCATCTGCGGCAAAATCTTGCGGATTGGCCGCAAGATCGGATCGACCAATCGATTGATGGTCTCGTACACTTGCCGCAGAAACTCATTGCTAGGGCTGATCACGTTGAACGCAAACAGCAACCCGATCACGAACTGAATGATGATCAACATAACGAATGCATTCACAAGTAGTGATATGATCTCGTAGACGGCGACAAGTCCTTGCATAACGTGACGTTCTTTCTCATTTGTGCACCGCTCACTCCGGTGGCGGTCTGTGAGTGTCCCTAGCGAGCCGTATTATCCAACTAATACGCCTAAGGCTAGCCCCAGTGCGTTCCTTAATGTTCCTTGCGCACTAGCGTTCCCGCCCCGCGCGCGGTGAAGAACTCTAGCAGCATCGCATGCGCAACACGCCCATCCAAGACAACGGCCGCTTCGCAGCCCGCTTCAACCGCCGCAACACAGGTTTCCAGCTTGGGCACCATGCCGCCAGTGACGACTTCATCTTCACGCAGCTTGGCGATCTGTGGCGGTGTAAGGTCCGTTAGCAATTGCCCATCATTATCGAGCACACCAGGGACATCCGTCAGCAAGAACAGCCGTGCCGCACCCAGCGCCGCCGCAATCGCGCCAGCCATCGTGTCCGCGTTGATATTGTATGTTGCACCATCTTCGCCGCCAGCAATTGGCGCGATTACCGGGATCATGCCCGCCGCGACAGCCGTGTCGATGACGGTGGTATCAACATGAGCGGGTTCGCCAACGAAACCCAGATCGACGACTTTCTCAATCTGGCTTTCTGGATCGCGCGCAGTGCGTTCAACTTTGCGCGCCGTGACCAGCCCGCCATCCTTACCCGACACGCCTAGAGCTGTGCCGCCCGCTTTGCCAAGCCAGCCAACGATCTCTTTGTTGATCGCGCCCGACAACACCATCTCTGCGACTTTAGCGGTTGCTTCATCGGTGACGCGCAAGCCATCGACAAAGGTGCTTTCAACGCCCAGTTTTTCCAGCATCGCACCAATCTGCGGGCCGCCGCCATGGACCACCACGGGATTGATGCCGACCGCTTTCAACAGCACGATGTCCTCTGCGAAATCGCGCGCCGCCGCAGGATCGCCCATTGCGTGTCCGCCATACTTCACCACGAAAGTGCGCCCGGCATAGCGCTGAAAATAGGGCAATGCCTCGATCAGCACTTCTGCTTTGGCTAGCGTGGTCTTGTCGCTGGATTGCGTCATTAAGCGGCCTTCATCCTTCGTTCGCTCGCGCGCTTAGCTGGTTCGCGCTTCAGTGCAAAGTGCTCAAGGCAATTGATTGCATATCCCTCCCGAACGCAAATTTTGCACTTGCCGTATAACTGCGTATATGTTGCCTGCGAATGGAACTCTAGTGATTGGCTCATGCCGGTCACATGAATGCACCGAGGAAGGATAATCATGAACACCGCACACACAAAAAGCTCAATCGCTCTCGCAATCGCAGCAGGTCTCGCTGCAGCATGCTCTGGCGGCGCAGACGCACCAGCGCAAACCGAAGAAGAGGCGCTGGCAGATGCTGGTGGCGGCGAAAAAGTGAAATGTTACGGCGTCTCTGTCGCAGGTAAGAACGATTGTGCAGCCGGAGAAGGCACAAGCTGTGCTGGAACCAGCACAGTTGACTATCAGGGTAATGCTTGGACCTATAAAACCGAAGAAGAGTGCCTCAACTTCGAACGCCCAGACGGCTCGAAGGGTTCACTCGAAGCGCTCGAAGACGTCGCGTAACGTTTCGAGATCAAGCGGCCCCCAAGCCGCCCATCCAAATAGCAAGGCCGTTGGGAGTGATCCCGACGGCCTTTTGGGTGGAGCGCCTGCGGCTGCGATTGGCGTGGGTCACGCGCGCTGCTAGGCTTGGGTCTGATGCTCAAACGCCGGTTCAAAACACCGCGGTTCCGCCGACCGCGCCGCACAAGCGGCACAATGATGACGTGGTGGGTCTTATGGCGCGTGCCCATTTTCCTGCTCATCGTCCTGTCAATCTGGTGGTTTGGTGTGCGCCCGCTGGCTGAGCCAAGGTACTGGCAGCACATCGATATGAAAATTGCGCTGTGCGGTGATCGCGCCAGCGCGATCGCCTGCGTGGTGGATGGCGACACTGTCTTCATCGGCTTCGGCCCCGAGCAACGGCGCATCCGGCTAACGGGGTTTGACGCGCCCGAAATCAATGGTGCATGCGAAGCGGAACGCAGAAAAGCGGATGAGGCTAGAATGGCGCTTTACGCTTGGCTCGCCAAGGGTCCGTTCGAGTGGGATGGCGGGCCGAAGCCGCCGCGCGACCAATATGGCCGTGAATTGCGCGAGGTGAGCCGAGTGAACGGTGACGGTGACGGTGACGGTGAACGAGAAAGTCTCGCCGACACAATGATCGACAATGGCCTTGCCTCAGACAGCGGTTGGGGCGCATCGCCTATTGATTGGTGCGCTTAAATGGAGGCGTAATCCGCGCTTAGCATTGGCCATCCCCCACCCCTTGCGCATTTGTGTTACAAGCTCAGACAACGCGACTCGCAAACCAAAGGGGGATTGGGTGATGGACCGTGAAGCGATGCTAGAGGCGATCGAAACTCTGTATGAGGGCCGCCGCACCGGCGACACCAGTCTGTTTGAAAAGGTGCTAGCCCCGCATGCCAGCTTTCGTTTTGTTGGCGATGGCAGCATCATCATGGAGTTTCCCGGTGGTCGCGACAGCGATCCACAGAAAGTCGCGCAAGCGCTCTTCGAACAAGTTGATATGCTGGAACGCACAATGCTCTCCGCCACGATCGAGGAAAACCGCGCTGCGGTCCATTGGCAAGCGGTGATGCGCGTAAAAGGCGGCGTGCCATTTCAACATGAGCTGTTCGACCTATGGGAATTCAACGATGAGGGCCTCATCACGGCTGGCCACCAGTTTCAGGACACCGCCAAAGTCATCGAAGAGCTGGACGATGCTGGCAAGGCGTCATCATCTGGCGGCAGCATGGGTTTCGACTTAGGCGCAAGCTGAACTCCGCGCCTCTCAAGCCTCATTCCCAGCCAAAATCCGCTTTGATCTGCGCCACAAGTTCCGGCTCAATCTGTTGGAACAGCGCTCGCGTGGTGAAGTGCCCCTGCATCACGCCCTCGGAATCGCGATAGGCCCAGTCCGACACATCGGAAATTGGCACCCGCACAAAATCGCCCCACGACCAGCCTTCAGAATGCGGCACATTGCTCAGCGTCCCTTGCAGAAACTCGCCATCGCGCGTCACATTCTCTACCCAGATATGCTCCCACCCTTCCAACGGAAACTTGAACGCAACCGACTCACTGCCTGCAGGTGGGTCCGCCAGCACCGCCAGCCATTGTCGCAAAGTTTCGCGCGCTTGCGTTCTGGCCGCGGCCATAACCGGGTCATCAGCGCGCAGTTCAACAATTGGATCGGGATCGTCAAAACTCGGCTCATCCTGTCCGAGCGCAGGAGCGGCACAGATGAATGCGAGTATCGCCGTAAAAGCGGCGCTCTTGGTATTTGTGACCAAGGACATAAAGGGTTCCCCAAAACCGTTATCCTCTTTCCCTCGGGTCCGAAGGAAACAGACCCTTGTCTTAGACTGGAAATGAAAAGCTGCAATGCGGTCCGTTGCTTAGCCACCGAGGGAATTCCAGCGCGACGTGCGGCCTAAGGGACAAAAAAGTGATTGTTTTTCATACGCATTCCTTCAAACAGCTTCATGTTATCTAGTTAGGGGGAAAAGATGAAAGCACTTCTCGCAGCAGCCGCTGCACTCACGCTCTCGGCGTGCAATCCGCTCGTTTCGGCAACGAACAATGTCGGTAATGTCCCTGCAACCGCGCAATCCGTATCGCTCTCTCAGTATATGGCTGCTGGTGGAGGCCCATATTGGTCCTTCGAGCTGACCAATGGCGGCAATGGGTTCACGATGAGGCACCCGACCACAACGTCCCAGATCACACACCAAGGAACAATCACTAGCCAAACAGCATTAAATGGCGGCGCTTGGCTGATCGAGGGTCAAGTGGGCAGCCAAACCCTAATTTTGATCGCCGAACCTGTTTCGAGCGGTGTGTGTTCGGATGGCCATGTCGACGGGCAAGACACAGTTCGCGTTGCATGGAATGGCTATCTCTACAGGGGTTGCGGTCGGCTGACCCCGTAATCGGGCGACAAAACATGCACGCGGCGCTAAGCTGCGCTGCATGACAATACTGACCCCTGCTCGCCGCGCCTTTGTCGCGCTTACCTGCCCCGCATTGTTGCTGAGCGCTTGCGCTGAGCCCGCTGGCGATCCGGCTGACGACACGGCGAGCGCAGACGCGAATCCGCAAGACGCCTTTTTCGAGGCGCTCTCAAGCCATTGCGGAAAGGCCTATGCGGGCAAACTTGTCAGCAAAGACGAAGCGGATGCCGATTTTGCCGAGGCCGATATGGTGATGCATGTGCGGCTGTGTTCGGATGAGCAGATCGCGGTGCCGTTTCATGTGCAGGTCGACGGCGAGTGGGACCGCTCGCGCACTTGGCTGATCACCCGCACCGATGATGGCCTGCGCCTCAAACACGATCACCGGCACAAGGATGGCGAGCCGGACGCGGTGACGATGTATGGCGGCGACACGGCTCCGGGTGAAGGCGGCGCGGGCACGGCGCGCGCGCAAAGCTTCCCCGTCGACCAATTCAGCATCGAAATGTTCGAGCGCGAGGATTTGGCCGCGTCAGTCACCAATGTCTGGACCGTCGAAGTTGACGCCGCTGACGTGGAAGATGGCACCTTCGCCTATCAGCTTAAGCGCACCGTCGCCGGGGGAGCGCCCGAAGACCGGCTATTCCGGGTGGAGTTTGATCTGACGAAGGAAGTGACCCCGCCGGTTGTGCCGTGGGGTTGGGAGTAGGGGTGTTTTTGTTTCATGCACCCACCTTCGTGGGTGCGATATCCTCGCAGCTTGCGGACAAGTCCGCGCTGCTGCGGGCGGGGCGTTGCCCCTTGCGGGCCTACGGCCCGTTTTCAGAGCGAGTTAGCTAGCGGCCACCAAGGGGCTTGGGATTACAATGTTGGCTTGATCACGGAGCACATTCACCGACCAGTGACCGCAAAGGCGACTTCCCGCCCGCAGCGTAGGCCAAGCCAAGCGCACAACGCTCCCGCAAGCGGAACACTCATCTCATTCTCTCATCGAAAGTCGGTCATGAATGTAGGTGTCCTCTTTGCGTAGAGCAAAGAAGAATACGATCATCGCTCCGATCATTAGAACGTGCAAAATCACCGCATCTGAAAGACCTAATTTGTCTGCAGCAGTCTTTAATAAGAGCAATCCAAAGTAGACCACTCCAGAGGTGAAAAAGTTCGATAAAGGCCTGAATTCGCAACCAAAGTCTCTAACTTCGGGTCTTGCTTTTCACTTGTAACAAACGACTTGTAATTCTTCGGCTTGAGAAAGCCGATACGCTTCCAGCGTAGAAATGGATCAAGGACCAAAGAGCCTAATCGATTCACCGCAACGCCTGCGACGAAGGCTGCAAGAAGGAAGGCGGCAATCTCTTTTGGCTCTGGGGTCGGAAACTCAGACAATGACAACGCATAAATAAGCGCAGCACCCGGAACGAGATTTGCTGCTAGATTATAAGCGTCTAACTTGTCGAACATCCGTCACCAATCACTCCGCCGCTTGGACACCGTCCTCGAACATATCCGCATCGCCTTGAGGTGTGGTTTCGTCTTCATTGACCGCTTTCGCCTTTTGGCGATTGTCAAAGCTTGACCAGACATTGTTCCAGTCGCCGGTCGTTGCGCCTTTAGAATACTCGGTTGCGCGCGCTTCAAAGAAGTTGGCGTGCTCGACACCGTTCAGCAGCGGGGCAAGCCACGGCAGCGGATGCTCTTCGATCATATAGATCGGCTGCAGGCCCAACTGGCCCAGACGCCAATCGGCGATATAGCGGATGTAGCGCTTGATCTCTTTCGCGGTCATGCCGTTTACCGGGCCCATCTCAAAAGCGAGGTCGATAAAGGCGTCTTCGAGCCGCACGGTCTTCTGACAGACGTCGATAATGTCTTCTTTGACCGATTTGGTCAGGCAATCGCGTTCCTCGCAGAAGGTGTGGAACATTTTGATGATGCCTTCGCAATGCAGGCTTTCATCGCGGACCGACCAACTGACGATCTGGCCCATGCCCTTCATTTTGTTGAAGCGCGGGAAGTTCATCAACATTGCGAAAGACGCGAACAGTTGTAGCCCCTCGGTGAAACCGCCAAACATGGCGAGCGTGCGGGCAATATCCTCATCGGTGTCGACGGTGAATTGCTGCATGTAATCGTGCTTGTCCGCCATTTCCTCATATTCGAGGAAGGCGCTGTATTCGCTTTCGGGCATGCCGATTGTGTCGAGCAGGTGCGAATAGGCGGCGATGTGCACCGTCTCCATATTGGAGAAGGCGGTGAGCATCATCTTGATCTCAGTCGGCTTGAACACGCGGCCATATTTGTCGTGATAGCAATCCTGCACTTCGACATCGGCTTGGGTGAAGAAGCGAAAGATTTGGGTGAGCAGGTTGCGCTCATGCTCAGTGATCTTTTGCGCCCAGTCGCGGCAATCCTCGCCCAAGGGCACTTCTTCGGGCATCCAGTGGATTTGTTGCTGACGCTTCCAAAAGTCGTAAGCCCAAGGGTATTCGAACGGCTTGTAGGTCTTACGGGCTTCGAGCAGCGACATGTTGTGTTCCCTTAAATTCGCGTGATGCACCTATATAGGTCATCAGAGGTCCGAAGCGAAGGCAAGCATGGATGATTTGCCGGGGATAGACCGTGTATATTCTGAGTCAGGCCGAAATGGTCGGATTGGACCTTGCTTGGCACGCAAGAAAGGGTCTTACGACGGGCGCAAGTAGCCTCGTTCAGATTGTGCCGAAGCGGATCAGACTAAGAACTGAGCACCCCGGACGCAAACACCCAAATTGCTAGAAACACCGCGCCCACCAGCATCAAGTACGGCGCTTGTTTGCGCGCATTGGCGGCTTTTTCCGCATCTTTGACAACGCTGTTGCTGAACAACAACAAGATCAATCCGCCGATCAAAAGCCCAATTCCGCCATAAAGAAACATAGCAATAGCCCCCAAATTTCCCGAATTTTGCATGCGTAGCCTAGCAGATCGCTGCGCGAATTGCATATTCCATATTTTTGGTAGTCGGAGCGCGCGCCTAAGGCGCGGGCCCACACGGCCTAGCAAAAACGGCGTGGCTTTGCATCGTCCATCGCATCGAAATCGCCGGGCACCGATTCTTCGGAGGCGTCGGGGACATGGCTGACTTGCATTCCGTCCACCAAATCCTCGCTCAAAGGCGTGGTAAAGGTCACGCCCGCTTCGCCGTTTTCAACCCAGCGGATTGCGGCGCGATGCGGGCCAGTCCCTGCGATGAAGATTTGCAGGGGGGTTCCGATTGCGAATTGCTGTTCACCGACGGGGAAGCGGCAGCCGCCTACAGAAATGTCGGACATTGTGACGTCAACCGGCACGCCCAGGCCAGTGAAGAACCGGCCAGGCAAATTCAGCGCTTTGCGAGGTTTCTGCCGCGTTTGCATAATGTTATCACTTGTAACGCGGCAGAGATTAAAGGCGAGTAAAAGACTAGCAGACACTCAGAAAGCAAATGGGTCTTGCGTATCCTTAAGCAAGTCAGATCCACACTTCTTAAGCTCGAGCATGGCATTGTAGCTGCCGCTTAAGTTGTAAAATCCAATATTCCGGCCATCGACCAGTATCTGCATCGATTCCGCCAGCATTATGGATGTTGCGAAATTATCTGCATGAGCACTACCCCACCGAGCGGAGATACCCGTCACGTCTTCGTTCGCAAGAATTAGGGCGGTGTTGTCCCACCACTCATCATACTCAACATTTCGGCCAGTCAATTCTAAGCGAACGCTGGTTTGCTCACCGTTGCGCTTTTGCAAGCTGCCCCACTGCGAGTTTATTAGGGACAGCCCAGTATGTTGTTCTATCGGATACCACGAAAAGCTAACCGTCACGCCGTTCTCAAAGACCATAAACATATGGCAATAGCGATCGGATCGGGCAACTTCCCATCCAGCGACGTTTTTAGCATCTACTTCAACCGACGAAAATATGAACGGGATGCAAGCAAAAAATGTACATAGCTTCCTAAACATCCAATACTCCCGATACTATTTCACTAAATGCCTAAACGAATCCTCAGTCAGAGCAACAAAAAGCCCCCGCGAGCAGTGACACTTGCGAGGACTTCTAATAAAATTCAATTGAAG
The DNA here is from genome assembly GCA_039985875.1 of Erythrobacter sp. GTDB lineage: Bacteria > Pseudomonadota > Alphaproteobacteria > Sphingomonadales > Sphingomonadaceae > Erythrobacter. The sequence goes on from JBDWRU010000003.1 coordinate 339,609, forward strand.
ATAAGACCTAGAGAACCTACTGACAGCTCAAACATTCCTCGTAATCGGTCTGTTCTGCGGCCAGTTCAAACTTTGCCGCATCAGCGGTGTTGTCCGCTTCTACCCCGCCGGCAAAGCCTGCGCGTTGGACCGATTTTGACCGGAGATAATACAGCGATTTGATACCTTTCTCCCACGCTTGGAAGTGCAGCATCATCAAGTCCCACTTATCGACATCAGCCGGGATAAACAGGTTCAGCGACTGCGCCTGATCAATATAGGGCGAACGGTCAGCGGCAAATTCGAGCAGCCAGCGCTGATCAATTTCAAAGCTGGTTTTGAAGCTCGCTTTTTCCTCGTCGGAGAGGAAATCAAGGTGCTGGACGCTGCCACCACGCTCAAGAATCGAGTTCCAGACATTGGTCGAGTTCTTCGATTTCTTATCAAGCAGCTTTTCAAGATACGGATTCTTGACGATGAAGGAGCCGGACAGCGTCTTGTGGGTGTAGATATTCGCCGGGATCGGCTCGATACACGCGCTGGTTCCGCCGCAAATGATCGAAATCGACGCGGTTGGCGCAATCGCCATTTTGCAGGAGAACCGCTCCATCGCGCCCATTTCGGCCGCATCAGGACACGGCCCACGCTCTTGCGCGAGCAGCATCGAGGCCTCGGACGCTTTGGCTTGAATGTGCTTGAACATTTTGAGGTTCATGGCTTTCGCCATCGCGCTTTCGAAGCCCAGCCCTTTTTGTTGCAAGAAGGAGTGGAAGCCCATCACACCCAAACCAACCGAACGCTCACGGTCGGCGGAGTATTTCGCGCGGGCCATTTCATCGGGCGCGCGGTCGATGTAATCCTGAAGGACATTGTCGAGCATCCGCATCACGTCTTCGATGAATTGCTTGTCGCCGTTCCACTCATCCCACTTTTCGAGGTTGAGTGAAGAAAGGCAGCACACCGCCGTGCGATCATTGCCCAAATGGTCAACCCCGGTCGGCAATGTGATTTCCGAGCACAGGTTCGATGTTGACACTTTCAGCCCCAGATCGCGGTGGTGCTTTGGCATCATCCGGTTCACGGTGTCGGAGAAGACAATGTAAGGCTCTCCGGTAGCAAGCCGGGTCTCTACGAGCTTCTGGAACAGCGACCGCGCATCCACGCTGCCGCGCGCTTCGCCGGTCTTGGGTGATTTGAGCTCAAATTCCGCGCCATCGCGGACCGCTTCCATAAATTCATCGGTCAGCAGCACGCCGTGATGCAAGTTCAAGGCTTTGCGGTTAAAATCGCCCGATGGTTTGCGGATTTCGAGAAATTCCTCGATTTCCGGGTGCGACACGTCGAGATAGCACGCCGCCGAGCCGCGCCGCAGCGAGCCTTGCGAAATCGCCAATGTCAGCGAATCCATCACCCGCACGAACGGGATGATGCCGCTGGTCTTGCCGTTGAGGCCAACCGGCTCACCGATGCCGCGCACATTGCCCCAATAGGTGCCAATGCCGCCGCCCTTGGAAGCGAGCCAGACATTTTCATTCCAAGTGTTGACGATCCCATCAAGGCTGTCGGAAACGGAATTGAGATAACAACTGATCGGCAGGCCGCGTCCGGTGCCACCATTCGAAAGAACCGGAGTCGCGGGCATGAACCACAGGTTCGAAATGTAGTCATACAAGCGCTGCGCGTGCTCAGCATCATCAGCATAAGCATCCGCAACGCGGGCAAAGAGATCCTGATAGCTTTCGCCGGGCAAAAGATAGCGGTCGGTCAGCGTTTCCTTGCCAAACTCTGTCAGGTTCGCATCGCGGCTTTCGTCGGTTTGAACATCAAAACGGCGCGCATTGACAGTCTTGCTGTCAGACACAATTTCGTCCTTCACAGCTTCGGCCATAGCTCCAGCCAGCGCCTCACCTGCTTTTTCAGCAATGAGGTCTTCGCTTGCCTTGTCTGTCGCTTTCATCGTTACCGCCTTTTTGTCGGTCGTTTCACTTTCCGCCTGCGTTTCCACATTGTCAGCGTCAGTGAGCACAGTTTCTGGCACGCTATCACTCGCTTTGAATTCCATTATTTGGCCCCACTTTGTCCCCTGAATTGAAACCTTGCACAAGGGCATATGTTCCAATTCTGTTCTCTACCGTCGTCTCCACAGGATGGCCACAGCTTTCCCCGCTGCTATCCTATGGTCGTTCCACATTCGGCCATTCCGACCCATTGAATCCAGTGACTCCTCCCCCTGCCTCGCCCGAAGGGCTCGAGTGGATTTGCCTAGGTTTTGGGGTGCCCGCTTTGACCGAACCACTAGATGATGAATCAAAGGGTGAATTGGGTCAACGCCTGATTAACCACAAACTTGTAACTTTGGCCGCAATATTCTCATGCTGCAGTGCAGCGACGCGTGGAGAGAGCTAGAGTCGTCAACTGCGCAAGCCCCAAATTGAATCTGTGAAGAAAAAATTGGTGATTGAATCATGTGAATCAATGATTGAATCTTTCGCAGCAATAAGGGAAATAATATTGCGCAGGCCAAGCCTAAGGAGCGTCGACCGATGGACATCGAGATGTTGAAAGCGTGTTTTAAAGGCGCCCCTTTGCTGCGATCGTTAAAAGTGGCCGCAGTGGTCGGGACGGCGCTAACCGCGATCAATCAAGGCGACATCATATTGGCGGGCAATCGGCCAGTGCTTTGGAAAACAGCGCTGACTTATATGGTTCCCTTTTTCGTTGCGACCTATGGAGCTTATGGCGCGATAGCGAGTCAAAGCCAAAAATCGCTTTAGTTCGAGAGTGTAGCCTTGCCCAACGGAGCGCCAAATGCGCATCTGGCCATGGTGACCACCGCTACGACATGTGATGAGCTTTGCACAACCTAGGCTTTGCAAGGCCTCTCGTTAAACGTTACCGTTTCGACCCTTAGCTGTTTAAACGCTAGGCGGGAACGGCCTCCGCAACTCCCACGCTCGACGCATGGCCCGCAACCTCATCAGCGATTCGATCCACTAACTCCATCGGCAAATCATGCCCCCAACCCGGAATCGTCACCAACTTCGCGCCGGGTATCGCTTTGGCTGTCGCGCGGCCCCCTTCGACCTTCACCAGCGGATCATCCTCACCATGCAGCACCAATGTTGGCGTCGTCACAGCGGCCAGCCGCGCCGTGCGGTCGCCGTCATCGACAATTGCAGCAAGTTGACGCGGAAGGCCGGGCGGATAGACGCTGCGCTGAACCATCTCCGTGACGCGGGTTTTGCGTCGTTCGGGGTCAGGCGGAAAGCCGGGGCTGCCAATCGCGGATTGCACTTTGATCCCATGCGCCACCAGCGCGTCGATATCGTCCAGCGGCGGCAGCGGCGCGATCAGCGCATTCATCGCCTCTTTGTCGGCCTGCGGAACTTTGGTGCTGCCGGTGGTTGAGAAGATCGAGGAGACACTGAGCAATTTGTCGGCATGGTGCACCGCCATTAGCTGCACGATCATTCCGCCCATCGAAGCGCCCACCACATGCGCTTTTTCGATGCCGAGCGCGTCGAGCAGGCCAATCCCATCTTCGGCCATGTCTTTGAGCGTATAGGGCACTGCTGCTGGCCAACCGATCACTTTGCGGAACAGCTGCCATTTCAGCCCCGGCGCACGGGCGCCGTCCATCTTTTGCGATAAGCCAATGTCGCGATTGTCATAGCGGATGACATGATAGCCGCGCGCGACCAGCGCATCGACCAACTCTTGCGGCCAAAGCAACATCTGCGCTCCCAGCCCCATGACGAGTAGCACTGTCGGGTTCGCCGGATCTCCATGCGTGTCGTAAAACAGCTCTACGCCGGTGTTGGGTGTGGTGATGGTGGGCATTCAGGTATCCTCTCTGCTACGCATACCTGCCCAGCGGTTACCGAGACAGTCAAGGAAGTAATGATGGGCACTTGGAATTGGGATGATGTCCCGCACCAAAAACATCCAATGTCCGAAGCCACTGAACCTGTGCAGTTGGCAGCGAAATTGGCGTGCCTTGAGATTGGCAGTCAGAACTTCGAAGCTGAAGCGGCAGCCCTTATCGACCTTCCTTTTTTAGGCCTCATAGAGTGGGGAGCAGAAGACTATCTGCCCGAGACGTTCGCGATACTAAAAGAAGCCGGATCAATACGGGGCTTCGTGGTTGACGAGGGTGAGAAAGGAAAACCCGCAGATTTTTTCCGTTCCTTAGACCTGACAGATCAAATTGCTCGAGCCATCCAAACTGACGACGCAATGAACTTTCCAATGGTTTTCGTCGACGACCAACAGTTGTGCGTTATGGCAAGCTTTTACTCCGACTACGCTCTCATCGCGATGCGATCGGACCTGTTGGATCAACTCGTGACCTTAGAAGAATTTGATCTCACCATGTGGGCATCGGAACCAACTTATCCTGCCCCTCGCGATCACAAACATGCGCAAGAGTTAGCCCAAAGACGGCTCAAATCATGGGATGACCATTGGTCGCAAAGTAGGTCCAAGACGTAGGATGAAGATCAAGATTTTCGAGGCCAACACATTGGTAGGCACCGCAGAAGTCTATGGGCTTGATCCGCCTATGCATGTGGCAACGGCAAAGTTCATTCCCGAAGCAGCATATGACGTGACGAACCATGCAAACTCAATTGATGGGGAATATGTTGGCGACCGCAGCGATATACTGCGTCTCGAACTGGAGGACGGAACAACTGTTGAAGGCGTGGCAATCTCTATCCAAGATTGGCCAAAGATAGACGAAAATGAAGTCGATATCGTCATCGACGGGCCGCGTTTTGATGAGCTTTTCAGCAATCATCCCCAATACAAGAGGTATTGGAAGAAAGACTAACCCTCAAGGCACCAGCACGGTATCTTGCGGCGGGGCGTCCTCATCCGTCTCGGGATAATCAAGCGTATAATGCAGCCCGCGGCTCTCATGCCGTTTCAGCGCCGAAGTGACGATCAGCTCAGCAGCTTGCAACAGGTTGCGAAGCTCAATCAGGTCGGTCGTCACAACAAAGCTGCCGTAATATTCCTCAATCTCTTGCTTGAGCAGCGCGATCCGATTGGCGGCGCGTTCCAGCCGTTTGGTCGTACGCACAATCCCGACATAGTTCCACATGAACCGGCGTATCTCGGTCCAGTTCTGCTTGATCACCACCAGCTCATCGGAATCGGTTACGCGGCTTTCATCCCACGGCCTGATCTGCGGCGGCTCTTCCATCTCGTCCCAACGCGCCAAAATGTCTGACGCTGCCGCATCGCCGAACACAAAGCACTCCAGCAGGCTGTTTGATGCTAGCCGGTTAGCGCCGTGCAGGCCGCTCTCGGTCACTTCACCCGCCGCCCAAAGGCCGGGCAGATCAGTACGCGCTTGCAAATCCACCACCACGCCGCCGCAAGTGTAATGCTGCGCCGGGACCACCGGGATCGGCCCGCGCGTCATATCAATGCCCAGCCCGGTCAGCTTTTCATCAATCGTCGGAAAATGTTCCCGCACAAATTCGGGCGGTTTGTGGCTGATATCGAGATGGACATAGTCCAGACCAAAGCGCTTAATCTCTGCGTCAATCGCGCGCGCTACAACATCGCGCGGGGCCAGCTCCATGCGCTCCTTGTCGTAGAACTCCATAAAGCGCTTTCCCGTGCGCGGGTTGTATAGTCGTCCGCCTTCGCCGCGCACGGCCTCTGTGATGAGGAAGTTTTTGACCTCAAGATTGTAAAGGCAGGTCGGGTGGAACTGCATCATTTCCATATTGGAAACGCGCGCACCCGCCCGCCACGCCATTGCAATGCCGTCTCCGGTTGCGCCGCGCGGCGCGGTGGAGAATTGATAGACACGCCCCGCTCCGCCCGCCGCCAGAATCGTCGCGCAGGCCGTATGGCGTTCGACTGCGCCGGTTTCTTCGTTCAGCGCATAGACGCCCCAGACCCGGCCAGCGGCGGAAAATTTTTCGCCATGACGGTCAGTGATAAAGTCGATGCAGGTGCGCCCACCCAGCATGGTGATATTGGGGCTGGCCTTTGCGGCTTTGAGCAGTGCGGATTGCACCGCCCATCCAGTCGCATCATCAACATGGACGATCCGGCGATGCGAATGGCCGCCTTCGCGGGTCAGGTGAAGCGAGTCCTCATCGCGGTTGAACGGCACGCCGAGTTGGCACAGCCGATCAATGCTGGACGGCGCGCGCTCAATAACAAACTCCACCGTCTCGCGGTCATTAAGGCCCGCGCCAGCAACCATTGTATCACGCACATGATCGTCAAACGTGTCGCCTGCATCCAGCACTGCTGCGATTCCGCCCTGTGCCCAAGCGGTCGAACCACCGGTTAGCGAGCCCTTGGCCAGCACCAGCACACGCTTACTTTCTGCCAGTTCTAGCGCAGCGGTCAGACCAGCCGCACCAGAGCCAATGATGATAACGTCAAATTTTTGCGTAGGATCAGCCGTTTCAACCATGGGTTTGACATGGCGCGGGATTGGGCGTGGTGCAAGGGCAAGCACTGACCAAGCGGCCACACAGCTGCGCTGAAAAATCCAAGAATTAGGGCTTTTACTCAAGCCATTTGTAAACTAGTGTAACATCACAAGCCAATGATACGACATAATGGGCGCGCGACAGGCTTAGAGCGAAAAACACAAGTTTGCACTCGGCAAACGCCCAAGGAACTCTTTGAGATTATGTCTGTTCTTTCTCCAGCGCGGTGCTTATTTGGCCGCCATGAACCCAACCGTCGAACTGTCGAGTGGAACGGCTACACCCATGTCGGAGAGTGCCGCATTTGCCGCACTCCGGTTGAGCGTGTCGCGCATAAGCAATGGCGCCGAAGAAGCAGTGAAGTTGCCCGCGTATCCGAAGATCAAAGCACGTAGCAATCAAGGTCGTCAGCGACGCTGACATCTCCTGCGTAGCTCTTCGCAATTGCATTCAGGCTATCGGCAATCGGTTCAAGGGACCGCTCCATATTGTGCGTCAGCACCAATCGCTTGGTTTCAAGCGCGGCAGCCAATTCGCCTATCTGTTCGGGCGTCCGGTGCAGACCGCGCGGCTGCCCTGCTTCGCCATTGATTACGTGATGCGCGAACAGGATCGTCGGTTTGCCGCCCGTCAGGTCAGCAAGAAATTGCTCGCTCAGGAAACTCTGATCACCGGTGATGACAAAGCTGGCATTCTCTAGCTTTATTGCAAAACCGAGCGCAGGAACTGGGCCGTGATGCACTGGATGCGCCATGACGGAATAGTCGTTCGAAACGTCCAGCCCAATTGGCCCCGCTTGGCCCTCCTGTGTCACGATGTCGCGCGCTTCAATCATGGACTTGTTCTCTGATCCGTCGAGATAACCCCCATTGTAGGCAAACGCGCCGCTCTCTTTGGAAAGCAAGCGCAGGAGGAATTCGCCCGTCCCAGGAAACCGCGGCGCTGCATCAGGACCAATTATCGGCAGTGGCGTGGTGCGCCCTTCGAACCCACCAGTGTTCAGGATGTCGATCAGGTCACCTGAATGGTCTGCGTGCAAATGGGTCAGCAAGATCGCGTCGAGATTGGCGAGGCTGCCTCCAGCCTCAGCAAACCGGACGAAACTGCCTGAACCCGCATCAATCAAAAGGCGAGCCTCGCCATCAATCCAAAGCAAATAGGATGTCGCAGCGCGCGAGCCTTCCGCAATAGGGCCACCGCTGCCCAAGACTTGCAATGCAGCGCCGTCGGTAGGACAAACGGAAGGTTGCTCGCCGCGCGGGACCGTTGGAATCACGCTTTCATCTGGTAGTGGCCGAGATGCAGAATCAGTGCATCCCGTTGCGGCAACGGCCGCACCTGCCAAGATGGCTAACAATGTTCCGCGCATCTTTCTCTTCCTCGCTAAGCTATTTTGCCCCTGTCGCAGTGAGTTGGACAAACACATCTTCAAGGTCGGCTTCGCGCGTGGTCACGTCTTCGACAGTCAGGCCTTGCTCTTGAAGGATTGCGAGCACTTGTCCGGCGCTCATCTGGTCCTTGTTATAGGTGACTTCGACGCTGCGGTCGCCCGACAGTTCGACTTTGCTAAAGGCGCCATGTGCCGGTGTCTTAGCGACATCGTTTGCCACCGTCACGGCGACGATCTTCTCGCGCGCCATATTGACGAGATCGCGCGTCGGTTTGTTCGCAATCAATTCGCCGTGATTGATGATCGCGATCCGGTCGCACAATTCCTCAGCTTCTTCCAGATAATGCGTGGTCAGCACCACGGTGACGCCCTCGCGGTTAAGCTCGCTCACCAGCTCCCACAATTGCCGGCGCAGATCGACATCGACACCGGCAGTCGGCTCATCAAGAACAAGGATCGGCGGAGAGTGGACCATCGCCTTGGCCACCAGCAATCGTCGCTTCATCCCACCGGATAAGGTTCGGGCATAGGCATCACGCTTGTCCGCCAATCTCACCGCTTCGAGCAATTCCTCGCTGCGGCGCAATGCCTTGGGGATGCCATAAAAGCCGCCTTGATTTTCCAACACTTCAAACGGCGTAAAAAACGGATCGAATACAATTTCCTGAGGCACGATACCGATAGAACGGCTGGCATTGCGGCGCTGCTCGTCAATATCAAACCCCCAGATTTCCGCAGACCCGCTGGTCTTTTTCACAAGCCCTGCAAGGATATTGATCAGCGTTGATTTGCCCGCGCCATTGGGACCAAGCAGTCCAAAAATAGAGCCTTCAGGCACGTCAAAGCTAACTCCGCCAAGAGCAAGTTTGCCCTGCGCGTCTTCGCCGGTCGCGCCCTTTGGCGGCGCGTAACGCTTCAAAAGGTTGTCGATCCGGATTGCAGGTTCGCTGGACATGGTGCATCGCCATAATGTCCGTAGGCATTTGCGCAAGCAAAGTGGGACAAACAGCGATTGAAATCATTGCCCGTGCCGCGTATTCCCTTGCATCTATGACTACCACAGCGCCAGAGACCACCCTTGTTGAAACCCGCCGCGTCAGCTGTGACGGGGCAAGCAATATCCGCGGGGGTACGAGCTATCGCCCAGCGGCGCTTGGGCATCCGCTGGTCTATCTTGAAATTGATGAGAGCGGCTTTGTCGATTGCGGCTATTGCGACCGGCGCTTTGTTTTGAAGGGTGGAGCTGCCGATACATGAAGCGGGCATTGCGCCTTGTCGCGGCAGGAATTGGCGTCGCTGGGCTAACGCTCCCTTCAATCGCAGCGGCGCAAAGCAAATGCCCCGTCGTCCGCGCGGCTCTTTCCGAAGACAAGTCTGCGCTCGAAGGCATAGCCGTAACGATCAACAGCAAAGGGCTACTTGATGCAACGCGATACGGGGTCGCTGGGGCTCTCCGCAACGCCCAAGACTGCGCGCTCGATTCGCCCAAATATGGATTCGATCTGTATTGTGATTGGTCTTTTGAAAGCGGCGAGGAGCGAAAGGCCGAAAAGCAACTCGATACGATGCGTCGCGCGCTGGATGATTGCGTTCCCGGCGTTCTTGAGAAGAAAGAACCAATTCAATACTCCGATCAGCAGCTAGCGGATTTTGCCGAGCAATACGGTCGGGGTTTCGTCGAGAGACTAAAAAACCTCGAAGTTTTAGACGATTACGAGCTAACCGTTGAACTGAAAAACGGCGATGCGGTTGATATCGAACTGGATATGACGCGCGACAAGAAGAGCGGGCGCATTTCGGTCAATTTCAATATCTACCGTTATTGACGCGGGTGGCCACGAGTCAGTGCTCGTTCAGCATTGTATCGGCATGGTTCATCCCGGGTGGTCTAATCATAGGAGCAATTCGATGAAAAATTCCGTTTTGTTTGGTGCCGCAATTGGGCTTTCGCTGGCCATGTCGCCAGCTATCGCTGAAGATCAAGATGACACCGCACCACAAGAAATGACCAAGGGCGAAAAGCGGCTCGCTAAGCTTCTCGAAGGTCGGGTTGCCGGAGAACCCGTGCGCTGCATTCGCACTTTTGCCAACAAACGCTTCACCGTGATTGACCGCACCGCTTACGTCTATGGCCGTGGCAAGACCATCTACGTTCAACGTACCAAGCATCCTGAGCGCATTGATGACGATGACACGCTTGTTTCGCGCAGTTTCACTGCCTCTCAGACGTGCCGGTTGGACATAATGACGACAATTGATCGGACCGCAGGGTTCTTTACAGGCGCTGTTTTCTTCGAAGATTTCGTGCCCTACACGAGAGTCCCTGAAGCTGAGAGCTAAGCGCTCCGCCGGAACCTGAGCGCCGAATGCACTTGACCTAAATGTCCTGGATAGAACCGCGCACGCTCAGAGAGCTGCGGGTGTTGCGCTTTGTGTTGGCCTCTTCAAGCGTGTTGATCGAGCCACGAGAGTGCAAGAGCACTTCTTCAGCGATAGGATTAGGATCCTGCAATTCCTTAAGCGCACTAGGATCATCCCACAATCTGGCCGTTAGGCGGATGTGATTTGTGCGTTCACGCAAATCGTTGAGCGCAAAATTCGCAAGAATCTGGTCGTGCGATGCAAGATCTCGATCATCAATGCCAGGTTTCTCGTGCTTCAGCGCCCAAGCAGCACGGTCATTGACTGTCTGTGCAATCGGAAACTGCAACGCAGCACGCTGCTCAACGCAATCAGCAATCCCGACCGCTCGACGCATCCGGGCTTCGCCGTGCAAGGTTCCTAACAACCATGCGACAGAGCATGGCGCCGCAGCAAGCACAGCCCACATTTGCCAATCGAACACCGTTTCCATTTGCAGCTCCCGTGCTAGCTCGCGCCCGGGTGAGCCCCAGAGCCCGGACCGTCCCAAAAGATAGGTCCCAACTAGGCGCATGCCGTTAGACGACCGCTCAAATCGCGGAGCCAATGGCCGAATCGGTTGCGCGGCGATTGCGCCTTTGCGTTGGGAATCACCTTTTGAGCGGATCAGGAACTGGGTGGTAGTTCGGTCCTCTACGTGGTGTGCTATTCACCTATTGGAAGCAGGGTCACGCGGTTCACGCCATTCAACCCAGAGCGTTCATCCGAGCAAGAATATCCTCGGCTTCCTGCATGATCCGATCAATCAATTCCCGACATGTCGGGACATCATTGATGAGGCCCGCGACCATGCCGCAACTCCAAACGCCGGCATCCATATCTCCGTCGCTCATGATCTTAGGATAGACCCCAGCGACTTCTGGCAGGATGTCCTCGATGGTGATCGCATCGCCAAGCTCCTTTTCTTTCTCAAGAAGCTTCTCGGTCGCAGCGTTGTTCAACACCCGCTCCGTATTGCGCAAAGGCCGCATCACGAGTCGAGTGTCCAGCTCGGAGGCTTCGACAATGGCGCGTTTCACGTTGTCGTGAACCGGGGCTTCTGTGGTGGCGATGAAACGGGTGCCCATATTCATGCCCTGCGCGCCCATTGCCAAGCTGGCGACAAGTGAGCGGCCATCGGCCATCCCGCCACTTGAGACAAACGGAATGTCGAGCTCATCCGCAGCACGCGGGAGAAGTATCATGTTCGGGATATCGTCTTCGCCCGGGTGCCCTCCGCACTCAAATCCATCAACGCTCACCGCGTCGCAACCAATATCTTGCGCTTTCAAAGAATGGCGCACGCTGGTGCATTTGTGGATGATCTTGATCCCGGCATCTTTGAGCGGACCCACCAGATCAACCGGATTTCTGCCAGCGGTCTCGACCACTGGAACGCCGCCCTCGATTATCACTTTCACAAGGCCGGGATAATCCGGCGGGGTGAGTGATGGCAGGATCGTGAGATTCACGCCAAACGGCTTGTCGGTCATATCCTTACAACGTGCGATTTCATTGGCGAGCTTTTCAGGCGTCCCTTGGGTCAATCCAGTGATGATCCCCAGCCCCCCAGCATTAGAAACCGCCGCTGCCATCTCGGCATAGCCGACATGATGCATGCCGCCTTGGATAATAGGATGCTGGATGCCGAACATTTGCGTGATCGCGGTTTTCATGGGGCGTGGTCCTCTCTGATCTATGATTTGTCTCCGAAACAAGCCGAGTTTGCACCGCTATGCAAGCGCGCTTTTGTGAGGGTCGCCAAGCCGTAGCGTTAGACTTGCGACGGTTTGATCAAAGTCAGCATGATGCCAATCAGAATCACCGCCCCGCCCATGACAAAGCGCCATGTCAAAGGTTCAGCCAGCAAAACCGTCGCGCCCAAAGCGGCGGCGATAGGAGTGGCCAATTGCACGCTTGCGACAGTGCCTATGCCCAGCTGCGGTGCGACTTTGTACCAAATGATATAGCCCAATGCCGATGTGATTGTGCCCGATGCGACCGCCAGCAAAATGCCCCAAGTTGACGGCCACTCCGCGTCAATCGCGATCATCGGGGCCGCCAAAACGCTCGCTATCAGGAACGCCCGCGCGGTGCTGCCAGTTGCGCCACCGGCCTTTGATGCGGAGCCGCGCCCGATCAATGTGTAGGATCCCCATGCTATGCCAGCGGCAGCCATAAGCGCTCCAGGCAATAGAATGCCGTCAGACGACGTGCTTTGCCAAGGCGCAAACAGCCAAACCATCCCGGCGATGGCGAGGATGGCTCCCAACCATCCAAGCGCGCCCAAACCTTCGCCGCGAAGCAAGCCAATGCCAAGGATTGTCGCCTGCACAAAGCCGAACAGGATCACTGCGCCAAGCCCAGCGCCAAGGCTGAGATATGCGAGCGAAAACCCCGCAACATAAATCGTCAACGCAAAGGCCGCTGGCAGATCTTTTGTCGAAGGGCGCGCGCTCAAAACGGGTAGCAAGATTAGCGCGCCCGATGCCAAGCGTATGAAGGAGTAAGCCCCTGCCTCTATCGCGCCATCGGCCAAGGCAGCGCGCGCGATCAGCGAATTGCCCGCAAAGGCAGCAATCGCCAATGTGGCGAGCGCAAAGAGCGTGGGCAGGCTGCGCGGCAAGGAAGCGCTCAAAGGCTCACGATTTGGGCTTGAGCAAAGTCGAAGGCCTAATCCGCTGCGCTTCGCCAAACAGCGAATAGGTCTTGTTCACATAGTTAGACACATCGACGATGGAGGTGAGATATTTGTCGAGCTCGTCGGTCATTTCCTGCTCAACCAAGCGCACATGCGCCGCCGGGTTCTCGGTCTCGAAATGCACATAGAACCACGGGTCACCGCGCTTCAGGATCAGCGGCTTGTCCAGATCATACCACTCAAAAGCCCAAGCGAGCGGGCGCGGCCAGATATGGATCGGATAGCGGCCGCCCATTTGCAACCCGGGACGCGGCTCTGGAAACCAGTGCAGATGCGGCGCTGTTTGAACCACAAAGCATGGCTCATCCGCGACAAACACATAAGGCGCGGTGAATTGAATGATCGGGCGTTCGGGATGCCGCCACTCATCTGGCGGCTGGACCTGAAACAGGTTCGCGCGACCTTGCGGACGCATCGCAGAGCCTTGCCCATCGAGATCGGTCAACTGCAATTGCCCATTGGCCTGGCGAGCGAAAGCAAGTTTTAGATCGACCGGGCAGGGCACAACGAAATGCCTACGATCAAAGTCAATTGCCGCAGGACAGGCTTGAATGGATTTGCCGCTGGCCGCTTTGGGATCGGAGCGAGAGAAAGTCTTTGGAGGAGCCCAAATCGCATCCGCACCCGCTGGAAACCGCACGGTCCAACCGACAGTGACCGTGCGTTTCTTTCCGCGCGTCTCCGCTTCGGCAGCGCCCGCATCCTCCGCAAAATAATCATCCCAGCTCATGCTATTGGTCCTGTCTACTTAGCAAATCCATAGATCGCGCATTCATGCACCGCTGCGCGCAAAGGTGCAATCTTGACGCACTGGACAGTCCTCGCATTGCGCTTTGCGTGGGCGGCAATGGGTCTGGCCCAGTTTCTTCAAAAGCAAATGGTGCTCATCCATATCAGCGGCGGACCACTCCTCCGGAACAATGGGCAACAGCGCGTCATAGGTTTTCGCGGTGTCCGCTTTGGCTGGCACAATTCCTGCGCGCTGCATGATCCGCCGGTGGTGACCATCGATCACCATCGCACGACGGTCAAACGTACTGGCATTCATCACACCAGCAGAGTTCTTTCGCGCGACACCGGGGAGCGTCTCCAGCCACGCCATCGCTTCGACGATCTCGTAGTTGGATAGGTGCCGCAGATCGACGCTGCCGCGCTGATCGATGATCGCTTGAAGGCACGCTTTAAGCCGCTGTGCAGCGACGCTGGGGAAGGTCTGGCGCTGCAGCCGCGCTGCTAAGTCTTCAGCACAAGCATGGGCCACCCTCTCCCAAGATCCAAACTCGTCGATCAGCGCATCGGTCGATGCGTTGGAAGCCGCCGTTTTGGTCTGCGCACCGATAACCCCATGCACCAAAACCCAAACAGGATCGCGGCGTTTTTCGGGTGGGCGGATGATCCGGCCAAAGCGTTCGATCAGCTTGGCTTGAAACGCGCGCAAAGTTTCGATGCGCTCATCCGGGCCAAGATCAAGCTGCATCGGCCCGTATCGCTCGCCGCACTCCACATCCCGCAAATGCCAGCACAAAACATGGCACCCAAATCCATCGAAGCTCAGACCAAAGCGTCTCTACCCCGCGCATTGAGAAAAACCCTGCTCCAATCGGTGAGACTCTTACGGGAGTGTGAGGTGCAAAGATGCGGGCATCGTCAAATGGCCACCACAACGCAGCGCCAAGCCCGCCATTGGTCAGCGTATCCAGCAGGCCGTGGCTGGCCATTGCCAATGTCAAAAAAGCAAAACCGGTAAGGCTGCGCGCTTCTTTCCAAACCAGCGCCATCGCTCCAGCGCATGCGGCTGCAAACACAATCGAGTGGGTCGCCCCACGATGCCCCCATTCGTGCGCATATTCGATGCCAAACCGAAAGCCGACAACATCCGTGTCAGGCACAATCGCAAAGACCGCGCCAGCAATTGCTAGCTTTGGAGAGATGTGCCCACGCCCCGCCGCCACAGCAATCGCCAGCGGCACCACGGCATGGGTGAAGATGGTCGGCACAGTTCGTGCCTATTCGCGCTCGAAGGTCAGGCTGAAAGTGACGGGCACGACCGGCGTAATCGAAGGCAGGTTCGCAAGCTCTTGCAGCTGTGCCAAGCCATCGGTCAGCTCCAGCGACTCTGCCGCAACGATGACAGGTTTCGTGGTCACAACTGTCACGCGATCAGGTCCGGTGCGCGTCACATCAACCTCGGCTTCGACGTCGATTTCGACGCCTTTCACTGAAAGCGCGCCTTCGACATTCTCAACGGTGTTGTCGCCGACTTTCAGGCTTGCAAAGTTGCGCGCATCAATCGCGACCGTGATCGTTGCTTTGGGGTTATTGGCGACGTCGAAAAACACCTCGCGCATCCGCTCATTACGAATATCAACCCCTGTGCTGACGGAGGCCAGGTCAATTTCCAGCACGGCTTCGCCTGTTTCCGAGACGCTTCCGGATAGAGCTTTGAACTCATTGGTCTCAGCAATCTCGTCGGCTTTGACACTAACATAGGACAGCCGCGAGGCTTCGCCGTTCAACGCCCAAGCTCCCTCATCAACCGATGGGGCTTCAGTCGCTCCGGGTGCGCAGGCTGTCAGTGACAGCGCTGTCGCAAAAGCAGCCAAACGCAATGTGATCATGGAGTGCATCCTTTGTGAATCAGCGATGCACGGTCAGCTATCAGAAGTCTCGCTGCGGCCAAAGTCATGAATTGCGCTCAGACTGGTGGGTTTATCCGATCTAACCTTGCGGCGGCTGATCCTCAAAGCACATCGCGCCTTCGGGATCTTGGGCCCATTGGTGCCTTTCCTTTGTCCAGAAAACCGTCTGCGGAGTGAAGAAGCTTGTATCGTCAAACGCGCCAAGTTTGATAATGCGAAGATCGTCTGTCGTTGAGATTTTGGACAACATCGGTGTCCCGCATTCTGAGCAGAAGCCACGCGATATGACGTTGCCGCTGTCGGATTGCGTATCGTAATATCTCAATTCGCCTTGCAGGAAATTGAGCGCTGGCGTGGGGACCATCACAATGGCTGCGGCATTTCCGCCGCAATTCTTCTGGCATTGGCGGCAATGACACAAGGCCTGCATCATCGGGTCGCCGCTCACTTCAATGCGAATTGCACCGCATTGGCATCCACCTGTGCGTGTGGTCATTGCCACATTCTCCTCTTTTCGAGGGGGCTAGCGGCTTTCCATTCGTCTTGCACCTAGGAGAATGGAGGAGTTTTACTCCCACTCAATCGTGCCGGGTGGTTTCGATGTATAGTCATATACGACACGGTTGATGCCTTGGACCTCGTTCACGATCCGCGTTGCGGTGCGGGTCAGGAAAGCGGCGTCGAAGGGGTAGACATCAGCGGTCATACCATCGGTAGACGTCACTGCGCGCAGGCCGCAAACGCTGTCATAGGTGCGACTATCACCCATCACGCCTACTGTCTTGACCGGGAGAAGCACGGCAAAAGCCTGCCAGATCGCGTCGTAAAGCCCGGCATTGCGGATTTCTTCAAGATAGATCGCATCGGCTTTGCGCAGGATGTCGCAGCGTTCTTTAGTCACTTCGCCCGGGATACGGATCGCAAGTCCAGGTCCGGGGAACGGATGCCTCCCAACAAAAGCCTCGGGCAGTCCAAGTTCACGGCCAAGCTCGCGCACTTCATCTTTGAAAAGTTCACGCAATGGCTCGACCAGTTGCATGTTCATCCGCTCTGGCAGGCCGCCCACATTGTGGTGGCTCTTAATCGTGACGCTCGGCCCGCCGGTGAAACTGACACTTTCGATGACATCAGGGTAAAGCGTGCCTTGCGCAAGGAAGTCCGCGCCGCCCACTTCTTTGGCTTCGGCTTCGAACAGGTCTATAAACGCCCCGCCAATAAATTTGCGCTTTTTCTCAGGGTCAGTGACCCCGGCAAGACCGTTTAGGAAGGTCTCCTCGGCATCAACGGCGATCAGTGGGATGTTGTAATGGTCGCGGAACAGCGAGACGACTTGCTCGGTCTCGTTAAGGCGCATCAAGCCGTGATCAACATATACGCAGGTAAGCTGGTCGCCGATGGCTTCATGGATGAGAACCGCTGCGACCGCGGAATCAACGCCGCCCGAAAGCCCGCAAATCACCCGGCCGGACCCGACCTGCGCACGGATTTCCTCGATCTTAGTCTTGCGGAACTCCGCCATCGTCCAGTCGCCGGTCAACCCGCAAACATGGCGCACAAAGTTGGCCAGCAGCTTGCCACCGTCCGGTGTGTGAACGACTTCTGGGTGGAACTGAGTTCCGTAAAACTTGCGTTCCTCATCTGCGATAACGGCAAAAGGGGCGCCTTCTGAAGTTGCAACAATCTCAAAGCCCGGCGCGAACTCGGTGACTTTGTCCCCGTGGCTCATCCAAACTTGGTGGCGTTCGCCCTCTTTCCAAAGGCCATCGAACAGCGCGCATTGCTTTGTCACGGTCAGATGGGCGCGGCCAAACTCGCCGCCCCTTTCTCCCTCGGCACCGGTTTCATGGCCGGGTCGGACTTCGCCGCCCAATTGGTGCGACATGACTTGCTGACCATAGCAAATGCCAAGTATCGGTATGCCCGCTTCGAAAAAGCTCTGTGGGCACCGTGGTGAGCCGTCTTCTGGGACGCTCGCAGGTGAACCAGACAGGATGATACCCTTAGGCCGCATCCGCTTGAAAGCTTCCTGTGCGAGAGTGAAAGGCGCGATCTCGGAATAGACGCCTGCTTCGCGCACTCGGCGCGCGATCAATTGCGTCACTTGGCTGCCAAAATCGACGATCAGGATGGAATCGGGGAGGTGCTCTGCGTCCATGGGCAGACGCGTTACGTCAGGGCGTGCCGCGCTGTCTAGCAGGCGCTGCAATCTATCGCCAGATGCCACGCCTGCATCCGGGAAGGTTCCCGGAATACGTATGCATTTCTGGTTGCAATTTTCAGAGAGAGAATTGCGTACTTCGCAATTGCACAATCTTTGGGTGCAATGCAGCATAATAGGAGTTCAAACCAGAAGGCCGAACCAACGGCTCACCCCCTCTCCTAAAAGGACCTAAGTCATGCGTTTTACCCTCTCTCTTCTCGCCATTGCAGCCATAGCCACCCCAGCCGTTGCTCAACCCGGCGCGGCGAACGAAACCGTCGCCGTCACCGTCAAAATTTCGACCGTCGGTCTAGACCTCTCAACCAATGAAGGCCGCAAAGCTCTCAATGCGCGGATCGAATCCAAGCTGCGCAAAGCCTGCGAAATCGAAAACGCGTCAGCCTTCAGTTTTGGCGGCAAAACCATCGACCGTGCATGCCTCGCCAATGCCCGCACTCAGGCGCGCGCAAAAGCTGCTGAATTGGCTGGAATTTCCAGCCGGTCTGGTCGCGAAGTCGCTGCTAACTGATCTGGAACTATCCTGATTGATCAAGTCGGCCGCTGGGTTATCTCCCGCGGCCGTTTTGCTTTGGGCCTTTGAAAAACGGGCCCCCAAACCATATGTTGCAATTCGCGCAACAAATTTACTCATTTTTTCATTTGAGTTCGATGCAATCGAACATCATTTAGGTCCCGCGTCCGGGATGCAGTCTCCTCTCCCCCTGCCCCAGACGCAGGTCAGTTACTTGCAGCACACCAGTGCTCCGATTGACCAAGCTGCGTGAGGATTATCCGCGTCCCCCGACGCGATCCCAAGTCCCAAGCGCAGCAAGAGAGACGCGGTCGCCACGACCTCCCCCCCTAAGTTGGTGGCCGCGTCTCAACCTCTTTGCTCATCTCCTCAACCGCCCAACCAACGATCAAACCATCGCTCATCGACTTATTCAATTTCAGAAATTAGATTTTATACTTTGATGGTGCGTAACAAAATTACGTCTTGGGTCGAACTCCGACGCAGATAGGCTGGAGCAATCACGCTTCGGAC
This sequence comes from Erythrobacter sp., assembly GCA_039985875.1. Classification (GTDB taxonomy): domain Bacteria; phylum Pseudomonadota; class Alphaproteobacteria; order Sphingomonadales; family Sphingomonadaceae; genus Erythrobacter. Next base: position 358,424 of record JBDWRU010000003.1, read on the forward strand.
AGACACTTAGGAGAACATCCAATGGCACGCTTTTCACAAAAGGCATTCGCTTTGATCGCCGCCGTGATGGTTAGCGCATCCTCGCTCAATTCCGTCATCGCTTAAGCTATTTTGTGCGGCCCGATCTCTGGATCAGGCCCGGCGATCAGGCCGCACTCTTTTCCCAGACACTCAATCGCCGCATAACCGCTGCGCATGATCGCGCAGCTCTGTTTTCAAGAGCTTGCCAATGTGGCTGCGCGGCATTTCATCAATCAGGTGGAGCGCAGCCAGGCGCTGGGTCTTTCCAAGCCGCGAGTTAACCGCTGCCATAATTGCATACGGATCGCGTGCATCACCCGAGACGACCACGAAGCCGACAGGCGTCTCTCCCCATTGTTTGGATGCAATGCCGACAACCGCTGCCTCTGCAACATCGCCTTCGCTCTCCAACTCGGCTTCAAGATCGCTTGGGTAGATGTTGAATCCACCTGAGATAATCATGTCCTTGGCGCGACCAACAAGTTCGACAAAGCCGTCTTCATCAACGCGTCCAATATCGCCCATGCGCTGCCAGTTGATGCCGGTTTCAGGGTCGGCCCAATATCCTTCTTGGGTCTTGCCCGGCTGGTTTTGATATCCGCTCATCATGGTTTGCGACAGGCCAATAAGATTACCTGCCTCACCGGGCGCGACTAACTCATCTGCGTCATTCACAACCTTCAACTCGCTGCCCGGAGCAGAGCGACCAACCGTGTGCAGCTTGTCAGGAAATTTGTGGCATTCCAGCAAGCATACAACGCCGCCCTCGGTCATGGAGTAGATTTCGATCAACCCGCCGGGCATCCGGGTGAGCACCTCGCGCTTAAGCTCAGCGGAAAACGGCGCTGACGTGCAGTATTTCAACGTGAGGCTGGAAAGATCGGCTTCGTCAAAGCCGGGAAAATCCATCAAGCGCTGATATTGCACCGGGACCAGCATCGTTATCGTCGTCCGGTCGGCTTCGGCATATTCGAGCCAGCGAGCGCAATCGAACTTACTCATGACCCGGACCGTGCCCCCGGCAAGCAAAGGCGGGAGAAACGCCACCATTGTCGTGTTGGAGTAGAGCGGGGTCGAAGCAAGTGATCGAATGGGCAGTCCCGCCTCACGATAGCTAAGCGCGGTCACGCCAAATTGTCGCCAGCGCATTTGGTGCGAGTGGACAATGCCTTTAGGAATGCCGGTGGTGCCGCTGGAATAGATAATGTTGAACGGATCGCTTGGTTGCGGCTCAAATTCCGGCGCCAGCGAACCGGCAGGGGCCATCCAGTGTTCGATCTCCTCCAACGGCACGCAAATCATTTCGGGCATGAATTTTGCGCCCAGTTCATTCGCCTTAGCGGCGTCGATAAACAGATGTGCAGACCCGCTATCCTTAGCCATCCCGGCCAATTGCTCCGCCGATGCGCTGGTCGTGAGCGGCGCGGCAACCCCGCCAGCACGTATCACGGCAAGGAAGACAAGCGCATAATTGATGTTGGACGTACCCAGAATTGCGACTGATTGCCCGCGCTTTAGCCCGGTTTCAACGAGTCGCGCCGCCAATCGCTCGACTAGCTCGATCAACTCAGACCACGCGACGTCGCGGTGGTTGTCTTTAAGCGCAATTGCGTCGGGTTGGGCTTTCGCCCAATGCCGCAAAGTCTCTGAAAAAGAGCCAAAAGATTCGGCAAGGCGAGAAGCAATTAGGTCGTGTGTCATAGTTTGCCGTCTTACCGCCCAAGCAAGCGGTGGAAAAGCCCCAGACTGACCCAACCAAAGTTTGGGTTTAGCCTAACCAGCGCCTATATAATCGGCATGAACGACAACACCTCTGAATCACCTGAAAATTCCGCCTCAAAGCCAGAAAAAATGCAAGGCGAATATGGCGCGGATTCGATTAAAGTCTTGAAAGGCCTTGATGCGGTTCGCAAACGCCCCGGCATGTATATCGGCGACACAGATGATGGCTCTGGCCTGCATCACATGGTGTTCGAGGTGTCGGACAATGCGATTGATGAGGCGTTGGCTGGCCATTGCGACCTTGTTCTGATCGAACTCAACCCCGATGGCAGCGTCAGCGTAGAGGACAATGGTCGCGGCATTCCGGTTGGCATGCACAAGGAAGAGGGTGTTTCCGCCGCCGAAGTCATCATGACGCAACTGCATGCGGGCGGTAAGTTTGAAAACACGTCTGACGACAACGCTTACAAAGTCTCAGGCGGCCTGCACGGCGTTGGCGTGTCTGTGGTCAACGCTTTGTCAGAGTGGTTGGAGCTTAAAATCTGGCGCGAAGGCAAAGAGCACTGGATGCGGTTTGAGCACGGCAATGCTGTCAAAAGCCTCGAAATTCTAGGCGATGCGCCCAAGGTTGAGCAAAACCCCGACGACAATGGCTTTAAAAAAGGCACGCGGGTCACGTTCCACCATTCGAACGACACGTTCAAAAACGTCACCGAATACGATTTTGACAAGCTCGAACACCGCTATCGCGAGCTAGCCTTCCTCAATTCCGGCGTCCGAATCCTGCTGCGTGACAAACGCCATGAGGAGCCGATCGAACATGATCTCTATTACGAAGGCGGGATTGCCGCTTTCGTGAAATATCTCGACCGTAACAAAGAAGCTTTGATCCTTGAGCCAATTTCGGTGTCGGCGCAAAAAGACGGGATCGGTATCGACGTCGCGCTGCAATGGAATGACAGCTATTACGAAAACGTCCTGACCTTCACTAACAATATCCCGCAACGTGACGGCGGCACCCACCTTGCTGCTTTCCGCGCAGCCTTGACCCGCACCCTCAATGGCTATGCCGACCGCGAAGGCCTGTTGAAGAAGGAAAAGGTGAGCCTGACCGGAGAGGATATGCGTGAAGGGCTTTCCGCGATTGTCAGCGTGAAGCTGCCTGATCCCAAGTTCTCCTCCCAGACCAAAGACAAATTGGTCTCGTCCGAGGTTCGCTCTCCGTTGGAAAGCCTGATGAGCGAGAAGATGACCGAGTGGCTTGAGGAAAATCCGGCCGACGCAAAAGCGATTGTCCAGAAGATCATAGACGCCGCCGCCGCTCGCGAGGCCGCCAAGCGTGCGCGTGAAATGAGCCGCAAGGGCGCGATGAGCGTCGCATCCTTGCCAGGCAAGCTCGCCGATTGTCAGGAACGCGACGCGACTAAAGCCGAGCTATTTCTGGTCGAGGGCGATTCCGCTGGCGGCTCTGCCAAACAAGGCCGCGACCGTAAAACACAAGCGATCCTGCCGCTCAAAGGTAAGATTCTCAATGTTGAGCGAGCGCGGTTTGACCGGATTATCTCCTCAAAAGAAGTCGGCACGCTGATCCAAGCGATGGGCACCGGCATTCGCGACGAATTCGACCTAGAAAAGCTGCGCTATCACAAGATCGTCATCATGACCGACGCCGATGTTGACGGCGCGCATATCCGCACGCTGCTATTGACCTTCTTCCACCGGCAAATGCCCGAGATCGTCAAAGCTGGGCACTTATTCATCGCGCAACCGCCTCTTTTCAAAGTCAATAAAGGACGCAGCGAAGTTTACCTCAAAGATCAGGCCGCGCTGGATCGTTATCTGGTGGATGCAGGGCTGGAAGGCCGCGTGCTCGAAACCGCAGGTGGCGCGCGCTCTGGTGAGGATTTGCGCGCGCTGATTGATCAGGCTTTGCGCCTTCGCAACCTCATTGCATTTGTCCCGCGCCGCTATGACCCGGCGATCGTCGAGCAGATGGCGCTCACAGGCGCGCTTGACCCAGCCCTATCAATTGATGCGCGCGCCAAAGCTCTCGACCAGACCGCTGAGCGCATGCAACTGGGCGACGTTGACGCAAAATGGAGCGCTAGCATTCGCGAGGATGGCAATGTCCAATTCTCCCGTGCATGGCGCGGCGTGACTGATGTACACGATATCGAAGCGCGGTTCCTTACCAGTGCCGAAGCGCTCAAACTGCATGGCCTGGCTGAGCCGCAAGCCGACGCCTACACGACCCCTGTTCGCTTTATCAAAGCAGGCGAAGCCCCTGAGGCTGCGGGCACCCAAGAGGATGGCGCGGAAGAAATTCCTGCCGCAATGGATGACGACACGATTTCGCGACCAACGCAGCTGCTCGATGTGGTCTTCGCCACCGGCCGCAAGGGCCTAGCTATTGCGCGCTACAAAGGGCTGGGCGAAATGAACGCGGAGCAATTGTGGGAGACTACGCTTGATCCCGAACACCGCGTGCTTTTGCAAGTCAAAGTCGAAGACGCCGATGTGACAGATGAAATTTTCACCCGCCTGATGGGGGATGTTGTCGAACCTCGGCGTGAATTCATTCAGGATAACGCTCTTAATGTTGCGAATCTTGATGTTTAAGAGCATCGGATGCTTGATGTTTCTTGAGTGAGGGCCAACGTCGACAAGAAATGGTGAATGAACCAAATCATACCAGCGATCTGCAACATGCCAGCTTTCTGCTGATCCTTGGCGCTGTTTCGCTAGCGTTCCTCGTCATTGTTTGGCCGTTTTTTACCGCGCTTTTGTGGTCTGCATTGGCCGCAATCATGTTTCAGCCACTCTATAAGTGGTCGTTGAAGAGATGTCGTGGCAAGCGCAATCCAGCCGCAATCCTGTCGCTCTTAATCATAATGTTCGCCGTCTTGCTACCGGCCTTGTGGATCGGCGCCTTAGTGGTCGCTCAGGCGCTGGATCTAATCGCCGTGTTCCAACGCGACCCGGTCGATTTGGTCGGACTGTTTCGGCAGGTCTACGACGCTTTACCAACATTGGTTCAGGATGCGGTAGACGATAGCGGGTTCTCCGATTTTTCCAGCGCGCAGGAAAGTTTGCAAGAAATACTCGGCGAAAGCGCAGGGTTCCTTGCAAGTCAGGCCTATTCGATCGGCAGTGGCGCGCTCAGCTTCTTCCTGGCCTTTGGTGTCGGGCTGTATGTGACCTACTTCCTGCTGCGCGATGGCAGCCGGATTGGAGAGACGATCCTGCATTCCGCTCCGGTTGAACGTGCAATTGCCGACCGGTTGGCCGAACGGTTCCTGGGCATTGTGCGCGCAACGATCAAAGGAACGGGCGTAGTCGGTCTCGTTCAAGGGTCGCTCGGTGGGCTAATGTTCTTCTTTATTGGTTTGCCCTCACCGCTTTTGTTCGCTGTGCTTATGGGTATCCTCTCGCTGCTCCCAGTCATCGGGACTGGCCTTATCTGGGCCCCGGCAGGCATTTGGCTGCTGCTAACCGGCTCGGTCTGGGAAGGTGTGTTTGTACTGGCCTTTGGCTTTATCGTCATCAGCTCGGTCGACAATGTGCTGCGCCCGATTTTGGTGGGCCGCGACACCGGAATTCCTGATTGGATGATCCTGATAACGACGCTTGGCGGGATCACTCTTGCTGGATTTTCAGGCGTAGTCTTAGGCCCTTTGATCGCTGGCCTATTCCTTGCCAGCTGGTCTATTCTGCAAGAACAGCGCTCCGAGGACGAAGAGGCCGCGAAGGCCTATCGCACGAAAGTCGATGCGCAAGGTAAGGCGCGCGGCTCAATCCCGATCTGGCGCGACAACGAAGTCGGTGAAGGCAGCGTTGCGCCCCCCGCTGCCTCCAAACCGTCGGACAGCTAAACCATGCAATCCATGGTCAGACCCGGCAGCCAAGGCGAACAAGTGGGTCGATTGGTAATCGCGGTGGTTGTGGTGCTGTTCTTGCCCGCTTTGCCGCTTGGCAATTACATCATCTATCCTTTCGCAATCCTCACCACATGGTTCCATGAAATGGGCCACGGCCTCACCGCCAATATCGTGGGTCAAGAGTTCGTGCAGCTTGAAATCTTCTCGAACGGCTCCGGCGTCGCTCAAAGCCTAGTTGAGAACGATGCATCACGCTTTGCCCGCGCCGCGATTGCCGCTGGCGGACCTTTGGCGCCCATCGTGGTGGGAGCGGGTATGATCATCGCGAGCGCCCATCCGCGCGCATGGCGTTCCGTTCTTGTCGGTTTAGCCGCTGCAATCTTTATCTCTGTGGCTGTCTATGTTCGCAGTTGGACGGGAATCATTGTCTTGCCGCTCGTCGGGGGGCTCCTAATCCTGATCGCATGGCTCGCGCGTGAGGGGTTTATCCGCTTTTCTTTACAGTTTCTGGGGGTTCTTGCGGCGATGAGTATGCTGCGCGATTTCAATTACCTGTTCACGGAAGAGGCGGAAATCGGCGGCGAGCGCATGCTGTCCGATACGGGCCAGATTGAAGCCTCCTTGTTCTTACCGCATTGGTTCTGGGCAGGAGCGATTTTACTAGTCTCTGTGGTGATGGTCGGTGCGAGCCTCAAATACGCTCTGTCGGACGAACGTCGAAGCCGCTTACCGCGTCCCAAGCGGCCTGCGAATGTCCTGCAATTCAAGGATCCTAAGCGCTAAGCGCTCCAAGTGTCTAAGACGCGACCCGCAACGTATTCACGCCCGATGCCGCTTCGCCCGCCTCGCTCGACAATCCGATAAATATCGTGTCGATGATCTGGGCTAGCTTTTGCTCGGTCAACTTGTCGCCAATATACACAATTGCGTCTTGCAACGTGTAGTTGGACACCATTTGATTGATGATCGACAAAGACTCGTCGATGCCTAGTCCGGCGAAATATCCGTCGGCCTGCGCTTCGACTATAATCTCGCACAGGTAATGGTCCGCTAAGTCAATGTACGAGCGAATTTTCTCGAAATTGGCAGCCCCCATTTCGCAAATGATCTTGAACTTTTCCGGGTCCGCTTTGAACAGCTCAAGATTGATGACGAAACGACGACGGAAGAATTCATACATCTTGCGCGCTGGAGGCAGATCGGTGCTGAGCACCTTCTCCATCGCCTCAATGTGAGGGCGTAGCCAAAGGTTTGCCACCGCGTCGAACAGATCGTCTTCGCTTTCGAACAATTGCTCGAATCGGCTGCGCGTAAGTCCGCTTTCCGAAAGCACTGTCGGATAGGAAACTTGGGAACCGCTCGCGTCGACCAGATCAAGCACAAGCTTCGCAATCCGCGCACGCTCCGAATTTCTGGCTTCTTCCGACATAACCATTGCCGAGCCCTCCTGCCTTTCGTGATAGATAGGCGAAAGGTCGCGCGGCTTAAAGGACCAGCCGTTGCCTTTTTTGCATCAACTGACCGCATTCGTCGATCAATAAAGGCAATTGGACTAATTCAGCGCAATTAGAGGTCATTCTTGCCCGCGACAATGTCGCGCGCTTGCTGTTCCAGAACCTTGAAACGTTCGTAGTCAGGAAGTTTCGAACGAAGCCATTTTGCGATTTTGAGCAAGTCTTCGCCGTAATTTCCACTTGGCATCATGGGGGGGGCAAACCCGATGATCATACGTTCATTATCGACAAAAGCGGGAACAATGGGCACCTGCGCAGCCTCAGCAATCCGATAAAATCCGGACTTCCATTTGCCATCGCTCTTGCGTGTGCCTTCTGCCGCGATCACGAGCGCCAATTCGGCACGTTGCGCAAATTCAGCCTTCATTTGATCAATTGTGCCGCCCGCTTTTGAACGATCGACCCCAATGCCGCCCATATCGAGCATGAAGTTCCTCATGGCCCCTTTGAAAAGCGTATGTTTGCCCATGAAATTGGGCTGAATCTGCTCTTTTTTGGTTGCGCCGACAAAGAACACAAAGTCCCAATTCGAGGTATGCGGCGCCCCAGCGATCACGTACTTTTTCAAATTTTTGGGCAGTGAGCCCTCAATCGTCCAACCCTTCCAGCGATAGAAAAACAGGATGATCCGATTGACGATACGCGAAAGTATCGAGACTTTGCGGGTTTCATTATGTCGCAAGGGTAGTTCTCTCCCGCCCATTCGCTGGGCCATCTGCTTGTGCGGATTGTCGCAGGGTTACGCAAGGGAAACTGGTCTTGGCACCGCTTACCGTCCTCCATCCAATCTGTGCTCTGGCCTCTCGCCTAAACACTTGTTCGCAGAATTCGGAACTTAAATGCTGCTCCTTAATTTTGATTTTGAAGCCTGTGCTACTAACAGGCAACCGACGGGGCCGGAAATATGACTGAGGCAAACCTTAACGCGCACTCAAGCGACGCGGGTGCCGAGCAAGCGATCTGCGATGAAGATGTGCGGCTTGCGGTTCTCGCAAGCTATGGCGTCGAGGGTCTTGAAGGGGATAGCGAACTTACCGCTATCACCCGATTTGCGGCGAAGTTGTGCGATGCGCCTATTGCACTTGTAAACTTGATCGAACGCCACGAACCACTCGCCGTCGCGCATTTGGGTTTGGATGGCGCACCCAAGATCCCGCGCAGTGATAGCCTTTGCGCCTACGCTATGCAGCAATCAGGCTTAGTTGAAATCCGCGACACCAAGGCGGATAACAATGTAGCGAGCTACTCGGTCGTTGCTGATACGCCGGGTATCGGATTCTATGCAGGTGTGCCGCTGGTCTCTGCAGAAGGCGCGCCTCTTGGCGCGCTGTGCATTTCAGATTTGGCGCCACGCCCAGACGGCTTAACCGATTTCCAAAGGGAAGGGCTGGAGGTTCTTGCGCAATCTGTGATGCGTGCACTCGAAGGGCACCGTGAACGCAATTTCGCCAACGCTGAGTTGGCATCGAGCAAGGACCGTATCCAATTTGTGCTCGACAGTTTGCCTGACATTGCTTGGTCCGCGGCGCCAGGCATGGCGTGGGATTATTTCAACGGCCGCTTCGCTGAAGTGACCGGCACAACGCCGCCGCAAGAAACCGAAGATTGGCTCAAAGTTATTCACCCGGAGGATTTCGAATCCTCGCTCGCGAAGTTTGATCATGCGATGAAGACCGCCACAATGTTTGAAGATGAGTGGCGCCTGCGTCACGCCGATGGCTCTTACCGCTGGATCATTTCGCGCGCGGTACCATCCACCAATCAACCAGACACAGCGCGTTGGTTCGGCACGCTAACCGACATTCACGCACGCTATTCCATTTCGCAGGAACGCGAATTGTTGGCCGGCGAGTTGGCGCACCGCATCAAGAATATCTTTTCGATCATTATCGGTTTGGTCACGCTTAATGCGCGCGGCGATGAAAAACTTGAAAGTTTTGCCGCAAAGCTCAGCGAGGCTTTAAGGGCGCTGTCGCGCGCACAATCGGTCGCATTGCAGTCTGAGACAACCAAGAAAGGCAAGCTGTGCGATCTGCTTCGCGCGCTTACATTGCCCTATGGAATAGATGGCGCAGGCGCGATTACGATCGTGGGTGCACAAGTCGAATATGGCCAGAACGCCGCGACGCCTTTGGCTCTCATTGTACATGAACTTGCGACCAATTCGGCGAAGTATGGCGCATTGAGCGTTGCGAATGGCAGCGTTTCGATTAGCGTTGAAGAAACGAACGGTTCGGTGAATCTCACTTGGCAAGAATTGGGCGGTCCCCCAACCACTGAGCCATCCGACCAAGGTTTCGGATCGAGGTTGATTGATATGACCGTCAAACACCAGCTCGGCGGGGAGTTGGAGTTGGATTGGCGCGAAGAGGGATTGCACGCCGAAATACTTATCCCAAACCAAGCCCTAGCCCGATAGCGATTTGAACGTTACCTAAAGATCGCATGGCCACTGAGACTACGGCAAGCTCCACCATCTTACGGTTTGATAATGTCACGCGGCGCTATGGCGACGTGATCGCACTGGGTGGCGTGACTTGTACGGTCGAGGCAGGCAGTTTTGTTGCTTTGGTCGGTGCTTCGGGGTCGGGTAAATCGACGCTTCTCAAAATGGTCAACACGCTTTCCGAACCGAGCAGCGGGCGCGTGCTCTTTGGCGATGAAGACGTCACCAACGTCAAGCAATCTCGCTTGCGCCGCCGTGTGGGTTATGTGTTTCAGGGCATTGGCCTGTTTCCGCATTTCCAAGTGGGCGAAAATATCGCGATTGGCCCGCGGCTCGACGGCGAGAAATTGCCCGCTGAACGCATTCAAGAACTGCTAGAATTGGTCGAACTTGAACGGGATATGGCAAGCCGCATGCCTGACGAACTCTCTGGCGGACAGCGTCAACGTGTTGGGGTTGCTCGCGCGCTGGCTAACAAACCAGAACTGCTTTTGATGGACGAACCATTTGGCGCGCTTGACCCGATTACCCGCGACGCTTTGGGTCAGAAAGTGCGCGAGTTGCACGACAAACTTGGTCTTACCACGATCATGGTCACACATGACATGGCCGAAGCCTTGCTGCTCGCGGACCGGGTGTTGGTGATGGATGCAGGAGCTATTGTCTCCGATTGCACACCGGCTCAGCTTCTTGCCGGAGAAGGCGGTGATATCGCCCAAAGCCTCGTCGCTGTTCCACGCCAGCAAGCGGACAAGCTTGCCGCGATGGAAAAGCAAGGTGCTAAAGCATGAGCGGCATCTGGGAAATCCTGCTGGGCCTTGGCGACAAACTCGCGGCGCATATCGTGCTTTCGGCTTCGGCGATTGGGCTGGGCATTTTTGTCGCGTTACCACTCGCGGTTTGGGCCAGCCGTTCGCCAATCGTCGCACGCGTCGCGCTTGGTTTTGCCAGCCTTGTCCAAACGATCCCAGCCCTGGCGTTGCTAGCATTGTTCTTCCCGATCCTCTTGTCACTGCGCGCGGTGTTTGGCGAAGACTTGCCCACGCTCGGCTTCCTTCCAGCCTTGCTCGCATTGGCGCTCTATGCGCTGCTGCCGATCCTCAGAAACGCCGTCACCGCGCAGGCCAATCTCGACCCCGGCGTGCTCGAAGCCGCTGACGGGGTTGGCATGACCAGTTGGCAGAAATTGCGCCTTGTCGAAGCGCCTTTGTCCGCGCCGTTTGTGATGGCGGGCATTCGCACCGCAAGCGTATGGACGATTGGGGCGGCGACACTGGCAACCACGATTGGGCAGCCCAGCCTTGGCGATCCTATTTTCGCAGGATTACAAACTCAGAACTGGGCCTTAGTGGTCGCAGGCTGCATTGCGAGTGCAGGTCTGGCGCTTGTCGTCGATATGCTCCTTGGCCTGATCGAGCGCGGCCTCGCCAATCGCAAACGCTGGCAATATGGCGGCGGGATGCTGGCGGTGGCTTTGGGGATCGTAGCAGCCTTGGCCTATCAATCCGGTGGCGACGACGAAGACACAATCGTGATCGCGTCCAAGCAATTCTCTGAACAATATATCCTTGCGCAATTGATCGGCGCGCGGCTGGAAGCAGCAGGCTACAATGTCGCATATCGCGATGGTTTGGGCTCTGCGGTGGTGCACAGCGCGGTCGCTTCGGGCAGTGTCGATATATCGGTCGATTACACTGGCACGATCTGGACCAACGAAATGAAGCGCACTGACAGCGCGAGCCGCGACGAGATGTACGAGGCGATTGTCAAATGGGACCGCGAGCAAAACGGTATTGTCGTTCTGGGGCGGTTGGGTTTTGAGAACGCATACGCCTTTGCGATGCGCGCTGACCGGGCACAGGAGCTGGGGGTTGCATCGCTCGAAGACCTGATCGCAGTTGCGCCGCAATTGACCATTGGCGGTGATCCGGAGTTCTTTGAACGGCCTGAATGGATTGCGGTGCGCGATGCCTATGGTTTGCGAGTAGGCGAAACTCGCAATTTCTCGCCCACCTTTATGTACAACGCGTTGAAGTCTGGCGAAGCCGATGTGATCAGCGCCTACACATCCGATGGACGGATTGCCGCTGACAGATTGGTCGTGCTCGAAGACCCGCGCGAAGCCCTTCCCAGCTATGATGCCATGTTGATGCTCTCCCCTCGCATTGCCGGGGATGAAGAGTTGGCCGCGGTGCTAGCGCCGCTGATTGACAGCATCTCTGTCGAAGCCATGCGCGAGGCGAACTACGCGGTCGACCGCGAAGATGATGGCAAAATGTCTCCTAGGGACGCAGCCCGCGAGCTGGCGGAGACAATCGGCCTTTAGCGCGCCCTGCGCCAGATCTGCGTTTGGCAGAACGGGCCGAGACAGCCTTTGACTTCCAACACATTGGCGCTTTTGCGGCGGATCACAGAACGATAGCTTTTCCCGCTCACCGGATCATAAATCCGCCCACGCCATAAGCTCGTTTCTTCCTTGAAGCTAAACAGCACTGGTAGCCCAAGAAGCTTGCGCTTTCGCAGTTTGGCATTCGGATTGTTGACGTCGCGTTGGTTTGCGCCGTTAGGCGGAGCGACGAGGAATTTCGAGATCTTTCCGCACGTTGTAGTGCCGCATTTGGAGATCGTCACAACAGCGTCTTTGTCTTGCGTCACCCAGCGCCCGGAAATGGAGTCGGCAGCCAAAGCTGGGGCCGGGACCAGCGCGGATAAAGCAGCCGCGACAGCAAACAGACGACGAGCAGGCTTCTTGACGGGCAATCTCGCAAACAGAGGGGTAACGGACATTCGGGCGTCTCCAAGCAAACTTCACTCATTGATACGCTCGTGGCTTGCCCTCGGTTACACTTAGCTAATCAAACCCCACGCCAGTCGGCCATCGACGCCCGCAAATACCCAACACTTTGAACAGCGCTCCCATCTCGCCATCGGCGACCAGCCGGTTGAGCTGACGATTGAGTATATCGGTTTTGTCCGGCGATTTGCGCAGCAACGCTTCGTGGCGGACCTCAATGCCAAGTTCGCGCAACCACTCGCCTTGCATCTGGACACCCATCACATCTGCGCCGCTCTTTTTCGCAACCTGGCTCAGGGTCTCAAAATCAACATGCGCGGTCAGATCGGCTTCGCCCGGATGGGTTAAAGGGTCGACCTTCTTATGCGCCTTGATCGCTTGCAAGGTTGAACCTGCCCGCAGCTCAAACGAGCCATAATCGATAATTAGTGCGACTCCTCCTTGCTTCTTAAGCCGCGATCCAATCTCTTCCATAACGGCCGATGCGGCGGGGCTGGTTTCAATCAATGTGCCTTGTGAAGCGCTGCGCCATCCGCTTGGCACGATTGAATCCATAGGTTTGTCACCGGCCATAAAAGCGAGCTGGTTTTCTTCCAACCCAACCATCCGCTCATGCCAACCGTTGGCTGACCGCACGAGCTGGTGCACCGGCAACGCATCGAAAAACTCATTGGCGACGATCAACAACGGTGCGTCATCGGGCACAGTCGACAGGTCTTCGTGGTGAACCGCATCAGGGACCCGCTCCAGCTGCGCTTTGCGCAAAACTGGTGAAGCTTCGACCAAATGCACTTGCGGGTCCATTTTGTAGCGACGCGCCATGCGCAAAGCGTCGGCGGCCAAAGTCCCACGACCCGGGCCAAGTTCTACAAAATGGATGCGTTTGCGCGAGCCCATCCGCACCCACAAATCGGCCAGCCATAGCCCGATGAGTTCGCCAAACATTTGACTGACTTCAGGCGCAGTGATGAAATCGGCTTCGTCACCTAAAGGATCACGGCTGGCGTAATAGCGTGCATTGCTCTCGCCCATATATTGCGCAAGGCTGATCGGGCCGGTTTCGCGGATTAGCCGCTGCATGGCTTTGCCAAGGTCGGCTGCCTTGGCGCGCGCTTCTTTGGCGGCCTTGGCTTCAGCCTCTGCTGCTTCGGCGATCCGACGATCTTCCTCTTGGGCCTTTTGACGCGCTTCGACAGCGGATTTTGCCTCGGCCTCCTTTTTCGCCTTAGCATCGGCTTGCTTGCGGGCTTTCTCTTCATCCGCAGCTTTCGCCTTCGCCTCCGCTTTTTGCTTGGCCTTTAACTGCTCAGCTATGCGAGCTGCTTCTGCCGCTTCTGCTTTGGCCTTGGCATCAGCTTCCTTCTTGGCCTTGGCCTCCGCAGCTTTGCGGGCTTTCTCCTCCGCTGCCGCTTTGGCTTCGGCTTTCTTGCGAGCTTGCTCTTCGGCTTTCTCACGCCGGGCCTTTTCGAGCGCTTCCTGCTTGGCTTTTTCTTCAGCCGCCTTCTTGGCTTTCGCTTCGGCGGCTCGTTTCGCAAGCGCTTGGGCCGCGGCTATCGCGACAGCTTCCTCTTTTGCACGCTCCTCAGCTTCGCGTTTGGCGCGTTCTTCAACCTCAGCCTTCTCGCGAGCGCGCTTTTCTGCTGCTTGTTTTGCTTTTGCCACCGCAGCGGCTTTGGCCTTAGACTCCGCTTTAGCGGCGGTGGCCGCCTCCAATTCGGCGAAGCTTGGTTCAGGCCGGACAACCCGCTGGCTGCCATCGGTTTCAATCAATCGAAAGACGCTGCGACGCCTTTCATCGAGCGTCAGTGCGCCTAAGCGCCCTTGGGATTGCTGTTCGCGCCCGTCCCCACAGGTTTGCGCGTCACGGCGTAAATCGTGACAATCAATCCAATCAAGATCAGCGGTATTGTCAGCCATTGCCCCATCGATAGTCCGGTTCGCGCCGCAAAGTCAGCAAGTTGTGCATCAGGTTCGCGGAAGAATTCGTTAACAAACCGGGCAATTCCCATACCCAATGTGAAGATGCCCACCAACAATCCGGGACGATAGCGCGCTTTGGTCATCCAGAACAACAGCATGAGGATGATAAGCAAAGCGAGCCCTTCCAAAGCCGCTTGATAAAGCTGGCTGGGGTGACGCGCGACTTGCAATGGGTCCGAGGGGAAAACCATCGCCCAACTGACATCGCTCGCGCGGCCATAAAGCTCGCCATTGTTAAAGTTCGCCAACCGCCCAAGCATCATGCCCATCGGCACATTGACCGCGATAAAATCACATACGCGAATCCAGGAGAGTTTGTCGCGGTAAGTCACCCAAGTGATAGCAGCGAGCACTCCGACCAAACCGCCATGGAAGCTCATCCCGCCATCCCACATCCGCAGCAGCTTCCAACTGACAAAACCATCGCCGGAAAAATCGGTCCAGAGGCTAGGCTCATAAAAAGTCGCATAGCCCAGCCGGCCACCAAGAATCACTCCAAGAATGCAGTAAAAAAACAGGTCGTCGGCGTGTCGCTGCGCCATTGGGGCGCCGGGTGTCTTTAGCATCTTCGACAAATGCCAGTAAGCGAATCCAAGCCCGATTAAATACGCAAGCGAGTAAAACCGTAGCGTAAAAAAGCCCAAATTGAAGCCTTCAAACAGCCCCAGATCCGACCAATAGATCGGATCAGCAGCAGCACCGCTTGCAGCGAGTAGTGACAGCACTAAATGTACCTCTTAGTAGCCTGTTAGCGACCCAATGGCGGCTTAGATTGCACGCTTTGGCACAGCACGGGTTCAGGGAAAAGGGACTTAGAAGCCCTTAACCACCAAAGACGTGACGGAATTCACAGCAAATTGGTGGCTGCCGAACAATTGATTGGGACCGAAGAAGGAAAGAGAAACGCATGCCAAGCCAGCTTGATACCGCGCTAGAGCACATTATCGGCGAATTGACCAAGGAAGGTCAGCCCTTTGCTACGGTCCCATTTGAACGCGACGGCACCACCATGCCGGCTTTCGCGACGTGCCCACCATCGCTGGCACATTATTTCGCGCATTTCTGCAATGAACACAAAGACGTGCCGTTTATTGTCGATGGTGACATACGCATGACCTTTGGTGAGTCCTATGCTGCGGCGGTTTGTGTCGCAGAGGGTCTCGTTCAAACCCATGGCATCGAAAAAGGCGACCGCATTGGCATCGCTGCGCGCAATTCTGCCAACTGGATCGTCGCCTATATGGGCATCACGATGGCAGGCGGCTGTGTGACCTTGCTTAACGGTTTCTGGTCCGGCGAAGAGCTGGCTTACGGCATTGATCTGGCGGAGTGCAAATTGGTGATCGCCGATTCTGGGCGCGCGAAACGGCTTGAAGGCCATTCGCACAAAGCTGCGCTGATTATGATCGAACACGACAACGCTCCTTCCGAAGGGCTCGCTAATGTCTGGGCCGTACCCGGTGGTGAGGGTCCGTCAGTTGCGATGGCAATGCTGGGGCAGCTGGGTCCCGATGACATTGCGACAATCCTTTACACCTCGGGCTCAACCGGCAAATCCAAGGGTGCATGGTCCGATCATCGCGGTGTCGTACATGGCACGATGAGCTATGTCAGCCAAAGCGCGATGGCTAAGCTCTTGCTTGAAAGTCAGGGTAAGGAGCTCCCCGCGCAACCATGTGCGCTGGTCGCAGTTCCCTTGTTCCATGTGACCGGCGAAGTGCCTTTGTTCCTGCAAAGTTATGCGATTGCACGCAAGCTCGTTTTGATGCCCAAATGGGATGGCGGCGAAGCGCTGCGGCTTATGGCCGAGGAAAAAGTGAGCTATTTCGTCGGTGTTCCGTTGATGAGCTATGAGATTGCAACGCACCCGGACCGCGAGAAATACGATCTATCTGCATGCACCAGCTTTGCTGCGGGCGGCGCGCCGCGCCCCTTGGAGCATGTGACCAAAATCAAAGAAGCTTTTCCCGATGGCTTCCCGCTGCTTGGCTATGGCTTGACCGAAACCAACGGCGTGGGATGTGGCAATTTCAACGAGAATTACCTGGCAAAGCCCGGCTCCACCGGCCGCGCCAGTGCTCCCATGGTTGAAGTTGCCATCCTCGATGACGATGGCAACAAACTGTCACAAGGAACAACCGGCGAAGTCAGCATCCGAACGGTCGCAAATTTCCGCGGCTATTGGAAAAATGATGAGGCCACTCAGGCGGCTTTCACCAAGGACCAGTTCTTCCGCACAGGCGATCTGGGCTATCTCGACGAAGACGAATATCTCTACATCGTCGACCGAAAGAAGGACATCATCATTCGCGGCGGTGAGAACATTACCTGTATCGAAGTCGAAGATGCGATCTACGCGAATAGCGACGTGGCCGAATGCTCAGTGTTTGGCCTTACCGATGACCGCTTTGGCGAAGTTCCTGCGGCTGTCTTCAATGTGAAAGAAGGTCGCGATGCAATCGAACCTGCGCAGCTGCGAGAGTTTTTACTGTTACGCATTGCACCGTTCAAAGTGCCGCTCGAAGAGCACATCTGGGTAGTGTCACACGCCTTGCCGCGCCTTGGTACGCAAAAAATCGACAAAAAATCACTGCGCGCGGAATATCGCGCAAAAACCGAAGCGGCATGATGGTGCTCGCAGCGCAGTCTGAGCCTTTGGCATGAGTGCGCCGCGCGTCCCCAATCAGCGTGCAATTGTCGATCGACGTGCACTCGCGGGTGCCATCACAGAGCTAGCTCAGGACGCAAATGACAGCGCGCGCGCAGCGGTGTTGTCGGTGTTGAGCGATGCACTGGAGAAAGGTCGCGCGGAATTATCGCGCCGTCTCAACGAAAAGCCGTCTGCGGGTTATGAATGCGTTCACGGGCACTCGTTCCTGATCGATCAGTTGGTCCGGGTGATCCATGATTACGTAACCGAGTTCATGCATCCCGCTTACAACCGAACCGCTGCCGAGCGGCTCGCCGTGCTAGCAGTGGGCGGGTATGGGCGCGCGGAAATGGCGCCATATTCCGATGTCGATATCGCGTTTATCACGCCGATGAAGCGCGCGCCTTGGTGTGAGCAAGTCATCGAAGCGATGCTCTACCTGATGTGGGATCTTGGCCTCAAAGTCGGGCACTCGAGCAGAACAATCGCCGATACGATGAAGATGGCCAAAGAGGATTTGACAATCCGAACGGCTTTGCTCGAAGGGCGACTGATCTGGGGCGACCAAGAGCTATATGATGAGCTGCGCACCAAATTTTGGAACGATGTTGTGCGCGGCAGCGAAAGCACCTTCCTTTCCCAGAAGCTCACCGAACGCAACGATCGCCACAAGCGCATGGGCGATAGCCGCTATGTTGTTGAACCCAATGTCAAAGATGGCAAAGGGGCCTTGCGCGATCTGCAAACGCTGTATTGGATCGGGAAGTATATCCACCGAGTAGAAACCGGTACTGATTTGGTCGGCGTTGGCCTTTTGACAAAGCTTGAACATCGCAGCTTTCGACGTGCCGAGGGGTTTCTGCATGCAGTGCGCTGCCACATGCATGTGATAGCAAATCGCGCCGAAGATCGGCTGACTTTTGACCTTCAACGCGAAGTCGCTGCGCGGATGAGCTTCGCAGACCGTCCGGGTAAAAGCGCGGTAGAGCGGTTCATGCAGTTCTACTTCTTGCAAGTGAAGCGGGTCGGCAATCTCACTGGAGTTTTCCTTGCGCATCTAGACGAGGAATTTGCCAAGAAGCGCGCGCGCAGCGGCTTCTTCGCTGGTTGGAAGGCCAAGCCGCACAGTCTAAAGGGCTATAAAGTTCAGAACGGGCGGATACAGGCACCCAGCGACACGTGGTTCAAAAAGGACCCGGTTCGCCTCATCGAAGTGTTCCAGCTGGCCGAGGCTAATCGCCTTGAAGTGCATCCCGAAACGATGCGGCAAGCTGACCGCGATTCCAAACTCATCAATGGCAAAGTGCGCATAAACAAGCGCGCCAATGCGCTGTTCCTCGATTTGTTGTGCGGTAAGAATGATCCTGAAACCGCTCTTCGCTGGATGAACGAAGCCAACGTGTTTGGTCGGTTTGTGCCCGATTTTGGCAAAGTGAACGCGCAGATGCAGTTCGACATGTATCATCACTACACTGTTGATGAGCACACGATCAGGGCCATTGGACTGCTCAGCCAGATTGAACGCGGACTGCTCGAAAACGACCATCCGCGCGCGACCCAGCAAATTCACAAAGTTGGCTCACGCCGCGCGATCTATGTCGCCGTGCTGTTGCACGATATCGCCAAGGGACGGGGCGGAGATCACTCGGTTTTGGGCGCAGAAGTCGCGCATGAGCTGTGCCCGCGTTTTGGTTTGGACAAGAAAGAAACAGAGCTTGTCGCGTGGCTGGTCCTGCAACATCTCTTGATGAGCTCGACCGCTCAGAAACGCGATATCACCGATCCCAAAACGGTTGAGGATTTCGTCGGCGAAGTGAAAACAATCGACCGGCTGCGCAACCTCGTGATCCTGACCATCGTTGATATTCGCGCGGTTGGTCCGGGCACATGGAACAGTTGGAAGGGTCAATTGATCGGTGAGCTTTATGACGCTGCGCAGGAGCGTTTGCGCCTTGGCCATATGCGCCATGGACGGGCTGAACGTGTCGCAGCGAAGAAACAAGCGACCGCCGATATTCTAGCGGTGGAGCGTGATTTGGTCGATAGAGTCGGCGACCTGCTTGCTGACGCCTATTGGATCGCTGAACCCGAAGATATCATCGCAAAGAACCTCATCCAATATCAGGAATCGCGGCGTATCGACGAACAATTGTCGATCCATTGCGAAGTTGACGAAGAGCGCGGCGCGACATTGGTATGCGTGATTGCAGCCGACCATCCAGGCCTGTTTTATCGGATCGCTGGCGGGATCCATTTGGCGGGCGCGAACATTATTGATGCGCGCATTCACACGGCCCGAAACGGCTATGCGATTGACAATTTCCTAGTGCAGAATGCCAAAGGAGAGCCTTTTCGCGAAGCGCTGCAAATTGACCGGCTCAAAAAGGGCATTCACGACGCATTGTTGGCGCAAGTTGAGCTGGTGCCAAAGCTGGCAGCTAGGCCGCTTTCGCATTCACGAGCCAAGACGTTCGACGTCGCGCCGGCAGTCATTTTCGACAACACAGCATCCAACCACTTTACTGTAATCGAAGTCCGCGCACGCGACCGTTCAGCGCTGTTGAACAGGCTGGCCTACGCTCTCTACAAAGCCAATTTGATCGTGCAATCGGCGCACATCACCGCCTATGGTGAAAGCGCGACTGACACATTCTATGTTACCGATCTGACGGGCGCAAAGATCACCGCAAAAAAGCGTTTGACCGAAATCGAAGAGGCTTTGATCGACGCGGCGAGCGACGAGATGCAAGAACAGCTCGAAGACGCCTGATCTTTACCTAACTCAGCTCCGCTCGGGCTTCACCAATCGCAGTGTGAATTGCGCTCAAGTCACCTGCTGTAATGCAGTATGGCGGCATTAGATAAACTGTGTTTCCGAGCGGGCGAACCAGCATGTCACGCTCGCGGAAGAAACGCAGCAATTGTGGGCCGATTTGCGACAAATATCCGCTCTCACCGACAGCAAAATCAACTGCCATCATCGTGCCGCAACGCCGCGCATTTTCGATGCCATCCAATGCGCTCAGCATATCCAGCCCGGCTTGCTGGCGTGCACCCAAATCATCGATGCGCTCTTGCACCGGCTCATCTCGCCAGACCGCGATATTCGCCAAGGCGGCTGCGCAGCTGATCGGGTTCGCGGTGAAGCTGGAGGAATGGTAGAACGTCTTCGTGCGATCTTTGGAAAAATGCGCATCATAGATCGCGGTGCTCGCCATCGTCGCCGCGAGGGGAACAACGCCTCCGGTGATGCCTTTGGCCAAGCACACGATATCGGGGCTCACGCCCGCTTGTTCGCAGGCAAGCAGAGTGCCCGTCCGGCCCCATCCGGTCATCACTTCGTCAGCGATAAACAATACCCCGTGCATCGCGCAGATCGCGTGCATCTCTTTCAAAACCACCGGGCTGTAAGTTAACATCCCTCCCGCGCCGAGCAGTAGCGGCTCCACAATTAACGCAGCGGCTTGAGGGTTTGCGCAGTAAAGCTCCAACGCATCCAACGTGGCTTGCTCCGCGCCTTGGTGCGGAAAGGGGATTGAATCGACTTCAAACAGCATCGGTTCATAGGCTTGGTTGAAGACCCCGCGCTCACCGATCGACATCGTGCCAATTGTGTCGCCGTGATAGGAGTTTTCCATCACGATAAGGCGGTGTCGATCGCTGCCTTCATTGGCCCAAAAGCCTAGCGCCATTTTGAGCGCTACTTCTACGGCGGTCGATCCGGAATCTGAGTAGAACACGTATGGTAGATTGCATGGCAAAATATCGACCAATTCGCGCGCCAGCCGGTCAGCAGGTTCGTGGGTCCAACCAGCAAAAATCATCTGATCCAGCTCACCAGCTTGCTTTTGGATCGCCTCGACAATGGGCGGATAGCAATGGCCGTGCGTCGTCACCCACCAACTTGAAATCGCATCGACCACTTTACGGCCATCTTGCGTGAACAGATGCGCGCCTTCAGCGCGTTCCACCAGCGGAATTGGCTCACCTAGCCCATGCTGCGTGAATGGGTGCCAGACCGGGGAGCGGTTCATGCGAAATCCTCTGGTGAGAAATTGTCTGCCATGGCCTGTTTCAACGCGGACGGAGTGAGCGGATCGAGCGTTGGCAATCGACCCAGACATTTCACCTTGCCGATCGCGCAGATGATCCGCTGCGTTTCGGCGTTTTCGTCACCAACAAAGGCTATGCCTGCAATCGGAACTTGGCGGGCGCGCAAAGCCTCCAACGTCATTAGGCTATGATTGATAGTGCCAAGCCCGGTGCGCGCGACGATGATAGTGGGAAGCTGCCAGCGGGCAAAGATATCAGCGTAAAGAAGCTCATCCGACAGCGGAACCAGCGCCCCACCTGCCCCTTCGATCACCAACGGGCCATCGACTTGCGGCACGGCAAGCTTGCGCGGGTCAATCGCGACGCCATCAATCGCCGCGGCTTGATGCGGAGAGCATGAGGTGTTCAAGCAATATGCTTCTGGAAAAATCATGTCCGGTGGCACCTGACCAAAGTACGCGATACGTTCCTTGTCGCTCGTGCCAAAACCATCATCGTCAAGCCCGGCCTGAACCGGCTTCCAATAGTGCGCACCGATCAAGGAAGTTAGTCCAGCGGCGAACACGCTTTTGCCGATTTCGGTATCGGTCCCGGTGACTACGAACCCGCTCATGCGAGCAATTCCTGCAGCGTCTCGGCAAAAAGGTCAAACGCGGTATCGCTGGCGTTCAGGGTCATCACGATCCGCAACCGAGCGCTCCCCTCCGGTACAGTTGGAGGGCGAATTCCGCGCACATCAAAGCCTGCCTTTCGCAGGGCATTACCAAGCGCAATTGCGCGGGTATTATCGCCCAAAATCAGCGGAATAATCGGCGATCCATGGCAGGTCGCGCCCAGCGGTTCGAGGCGTTCGAGTGCGCTTGCAATCCGATTTTGCAAAGCGGCACGACGATCGTCCATTTCCGGCATCAGCGCCAGCGAGCCGCGCGCTATCGCGGCAGTCAACGGCGAGGGCGCGGTTGAGAAAATAAAGCCGCGCGCGCGATTGATGAGGTGGTCGCGCATCAGCTTTGGCCCGCACAAAAGCGCGCCTTCGCACCCCAACGCTTTGCCAAAAGTGTGCAAGGTGATGAGATTGTCGGGCATTGCCACGCCACTTAGCAATCCGCGTCCGCCCTCACCAAAAACGCCGGTCCCATGCGCTTCATCGACGGCCAACATCGCATCATGACGTTTAGCGACCTCTTGGAGCGCGTCGAGCGGGGCAAAATCGCCATCCATGCTGTAAAGCGATTCCACAGCGATCCATGGCTTGCCGGTGCCCCCTTGGCCCCGCCAATCGCCAATCGCATCGTCAAAGGCCTGTGCGTCATTGTGCCGTACTTTGCGGGTGTCGGCGCGGGTTAGGCGCAAGCCGTCATGAACACTTGCATGCACCAATTCGTCATAGAGGATCAGGTCGCCGCTTTGGGGCAAAGTCGCGAACACCGCGCTGTTGGCGCTGAAACCAGTAGGCATGAACAGCGCGGCTGGACGACCAAAGAACGCGCACGCTTCGGCTTCGAGTGCTTCATGCTCTTCGCAATTGCCGCGCAAAAGCCGCGAACCACCCGATCCGACCGCCACTCCGCGCGCAAGCGCCGCTTCGGCAATCCCGCGCAAGATGTCGGAATGCGCAAGGCCGAGATAGTCGTTTGACGAAAAATCCTCGCCAGCACGGGCCACTAAAGTGCGCAATCGCCCTTCCCTATCAAGGCGTTCCAAATCGCAAGATTGCGCGTCCATCACGCGCCGCGCTCTCCGAATAAAGCCGTGCCAACGCGCACATGGCTCGCCCCCAATTGCACCGCCGTTTCGTAGTCGCCGCTCATTCCCATGCTCAAGCCTTCAACGCCATTGTCTTGCGAAAGTTTGGCCAGATACGCGAAGAATGGCGCCGGCTCGATCCCGGCAGGGGGCAAACACATTAGGCCAGCGAGCGGGACATCGGCATCGCGTACTTTATCGAGGAATTCAGGCAGTTCAGCAATCGGGCACCCGCCCTTTTGCGCTTCATCCCCGATATTGACCTGTACAAAGCACGGCACTCGCTTACCCGCCTTGTCCATTGCTTTGGCAAGCGCTTTCAAAAGGCTAGGGCGGTCCAGCGCATGGATGCAATCAAACAACTCCACCGCCTCTTCGGCTTTGTTCGACTGCAATTGGCCGATCAAATGCAGTTCAACATCCGGGTGGGCTTCTAGCAGGGTGGGCCATTTGTGTTGCGCTTCCTGCACGCGGTTCTCTCCAAAAACCCGCTGACCGACTCCGAGCAAAGTCAGAATTCGGTCTGCTGGATGGGTCTTACTCACCGCGATCAGTGTCACGTCTTTACGTTCGCGCCTGGCGATTTGGCAATACTTCGCAATATTGGCGTCGACTTCGGCTAAGCGAGAGGCTGCATTCTCCATGATGGCGCGCTATAGCGCCGCTATGGCACGAGACCAGACCCTGCCTGACGTTTGGCTAATTTCTGATAGCCGCAACGATGCTGTGCTTGAGCGCGTTTTACTCAGAATGCCGCGTGGCAGCGGCTTTGTGTATCGCCATTATCACCTTGGCGATCCCGAACGATGGGAGCGGTTTTGTCAGCTGCGCCGCGTCGCGAAAGCGCGCGGGCACATGGTAATCCTTGCTGACAGCGCTCTGACCGCGACCGAATGGGGCGCAGATGGGGTCTATGGGGCGCCGCTGGCCCTATGGCCGACACGGCGGGGGCTGATTCAGATCGCGGCGGTGCATTCTATGCGTGAAATCGCGCAGGCTAGGCGTAAAGGCGCTGATGCAGTGATGCTTTCACCAGTTTTCCCAACCCGCTCGCATCCAGGCAGCGAAGTGCTGGGTTCAGTGCGGTTTCAGATGCTCGCACGTCTCTGCTCAGCCCCGGTGATTGCGCTTGGCGGAATGGACTTGGCGAAAGCGCGCGCGGTGGGTTGGAACCGTTGGGCCGCGATTGACGGGCTGAGTCTGGATTAGCTTGGTATTTGTTCTGGTAGCACTCCCCACCTTCAATAACCCGCAATTCACCCCTGAGACTCTTGACCGGAGTCCGCCGAAGATTCATGGTGTGTTCTTAAAAACCGCCCTTTTGGGAGCCCTTTATGGCAAGTCGCGCGATCAGCACTCGAAAATCCACCGCAGATTGGCGCGCAGGCTTTCGCCGGGGCGTGCGCCGAACCGCGCAAATCACCGGCGCGGCTATGCTGTTCATCGGGATGATTGTCTTAGCCTTGTCCCTGGCAAGCTACACGCAAACCGACCCGAGCCCGTCAACAGCGGCATCCGGCGATCAAGTCGGTAATTGGATGGGCTTGACCGGAGCATGGCTAGCGGACCGTACATTATTCATTTTTGGTTTGCCCAGCATCTTGCTGCTGCCCTTGCTCTACGTATCGGCGCGGCGTCTGTGGCGCGAGGTTGAACATGAAGAGGAAGCGCAAGAGACACGCTGGTGGATGCCCACCGGGCTGCTGCTGATAGCGATGGTTTTGTTGTCCTGCGTCTTGCGGCTTGCTCTCGATGGTCCGGGTGGAACGCTTCCCGCGGGTCTCGGAGGGGTATCGGGTCTCTTGAGCGGCAATGCTATCGAGGCGGTTGCAACCCGCTTGGCCGGAGGCGCAGCTGGGTGGGTGATTCTTGCGCTCGGCCTTCTCGCTCTCGCTATCGCGGTGGCGCTGCTGACGCGAATTTTCGCGATCGATTGGCGCGCACTACTGACTTTGCCCGAGTTTTTGTCGGAGCGGGCAAATTTCAAACTGCCGGCTATTCTAGGTTTTGGCGGTTTGTCGCGATTTTCTCCGCCGGAGGGGGAAGACGCGCAAGGCAACAACAAACAAACGCACACCACCAGCCGGGCAAACACATCTCAGGCCGCGCAACCAATGCCTGAACAGCGCCGCACCCCAGAGATTCCCGACCCTTCCGCACCGCCAAAGCGCGCTGTGGCCGCGAAGAAGAACCAACGTGACATGTTCGCCAATTACGAGCTGCCGAGCTTGGAATTGCTGGCCGAACCTCCGACGGACAATGCGCCAAAGCTCGATAAGCTGGCGCTTGAACGCAATGCGCGGCTGCTTGAAAATGTGCTCGATGATTTCAACGTCAAAGGTGAAATCACGGCGGTGCGCACTGGCCCGGTCGTGACAATGTATGAGCTGGAACCTGCGCCCGGCATCAAAGCCAGCCGCGTGGTGGGCCTTGCCGAAGACATTGCTCGCAATATGAGCGCAATTTCCGCACGCGTGTCCCCCATTCCGGGCAAGACCGTTATGGGGATCGAGCTGCCAAATGCTGACCGTCAGATGGTCATGCTCAAAGAGCTCGCCGCTTGCGCCGCCTTCGCCGAAGCTAAGGGAAGCCTGCCGATTATCTTGGGCAAGGACATCGCCGGCGAACCGATTATCGCTGACCTTTCAGCTATGCCGCATTTGTTGGTCGCGGGAACGACCGGATCGGGTAAGTCGGTGGGGCTGAACTGCATTTTGCTGAGTTTGCTTTACCACTTCACGCCCGCGGAATGCCGGTTGATCCTTATCGATCCCAAAGTGCTAGAGCTTAAGAGCTATGACGACATACCCCACCTACTCTCGCCTGTGGTCACAGAACCGCACAAATCGGTGCGCGCGCTCAAATGGGCGGTTGAGGAGATGGAGAAGCGCTATCGCATGATGAGTTCGGTCAACTCGCGCAACATTCACAGCTTCAACGAAAAAGTGAGCACCGCGATCGCGAAGGGCAAGCCGCTAGGCCGCCGGGTTCAAGCGGGTTTTAACCCTGAAACGGGCGATGAGATCTACGAAGAAGAACAGCTCAATTACGAACCGCTTCCGCAGATCGTTTTGATTGTTGATGAGCTTGCCGATTTAATGGTGACGGTAGGCAAAGAAATCGAAGTCTTGATCCAACGGTTGAGCCAGAAATCACGCGCCGCCGGCATCCACCTGATTATGGCGACGCAGCGACCATCTGTAGATGTCATCACCGGGGTGATCAAAGCCAACTTGCCAACCCGGATCAGCTTCAAAGTGACGAGCCGGATCGACAGCCGAACCATCCTTGGCGAGCAAGGCGCCGAACAGCTGTTGGGTAAAGGCGATATGCTCTACAAGCCTAACACCGGCGCAACCGTGCGCGTGCATGGGCCGTTTGTAAGCGATGAAGAGGTCGAAGCGGTCGCCGATTTCTGGCGTGCGCAAGGTTCGCCTGAATATGTCGACGCGGTCACCGAAGAACCCGAAGATGGCGGCGGTCTAAACTTCGAAGACGATTTGACCGCTTCGGATAATCCGGACGAGCGCAAATATCGCCAAGCCTGCCAAATTGTCATTGAGAATCAGAAGGCAAGCGGCAGCTGGCTACAACGGCAAATGGGCGTCGGATACAACACTGCGGCCAAATGGATTGAGCGGATGGAAAGCGAAGGTCTGGTAGGGCCTGCAAACCATGTCGGAAGGCGCGAAATTTTCCGCGATCAGGATGGCAACCCTCTCTAGGGGAATTCCCGCGGTTTTTTGGTTAATTTACAGAGCTATAATTCGGGTGCAAAACGCAAGTTCGCCCGAGGTGCAAAACATGAATTTGCAACTTTGCGCTGCCTAACAGTTAAAGTTAGTATTTTCTAAATTCCCACTAAGTATCACTCCTCCTATGACAGGGGGAAAAACCTTAGGTCGCGTGTACTGCTGTGTTTCGCGCTTGCTTGCCCTTTGGGCGGGCTTGCTTTTGGTATATCCGGCTGCAGCGCAGGAAAGCGACTGGCAACTCAAACCCACAGCGCGTGTTGAAGTGGGTGTTGTGAGCGCAGAAACCGCGACCCGCGATGATCAACTGATTGTGAATGGCGATGCGTTCACCGTTCGCGCACAAGCCGGCCTCAATTTCGAAGATGATGATACTCGCTTCCGCTTGGAGGTTGATCGGATCGAAGTGCTCCGCTTCGAAGAAGATCGCGCCAACACCAACCGCACACGATTGACCGCGCAGTTCGATCAAGAGCTCAACGAGGATTGGGACATTCAGTTGCGCGCACGTCATTTTGACGACGTTGTAACCGCTGAGTCCGCGGATACAGACGAGTTTCAAGGCTCGGTGCGCGTTTCTTATGAGCCCGAGCGTAAACACCGGTTCCGGCTCCGGGCAAGCTGGCGCGAACGTGAATATGACAATCGCGATGACGATGGCGTTGCCGATCCCACAACAGGTTCTGGACCGCGCGTCGATGCCGGATATCGCCACCGCCTCGGGCGCTATCACTATATCAACTTCGATCTTCGTGCAGAATCGATCACGTCCGATGATCCCCAGCGCGGGTTTGATCGGCAATCCGCCAAGGTTTCCTACACAAAGCCGATTACTCCGGATCTACGGGTGCGCCCGGCACTGGAATTTTTGAACACAAGGTTCGACGGCAGGTTTGGTGATGATGGCGCGCGGCGGTCTGATCAATTGATCGTGCCCGAACTCGAACTGCACTATTGGCCCGGTCCCTGGCGGATTGAGGCTGAGGCTAAGTACATATTTTCAAATAGCAATTTGCTTTCTAGGGAACGTGAAGGCTATCGCCTAACGCTCACGGCCGGATATGTATTCTAGGCTAAAGGCACAAATCAAACTCGCGTGGTCAAGAGCCACCCCGCAAGTCCGTCGCCCGGTATATATCGGCGGCGCGGTGGCGTTTGTGCTGCTCGGCTTGGTGATTGCAGGCCTTTTCAACACTGAGAGTTTTGTCGCGATGCCGTCTTCCTTCGGGGATCAGGCAACATCGCAGGCGATTTGGGGCTTGAAACCGTCCAACTTGCTGATGGTTCTGCCGCTTGGCGCGTTTCTGGTTGTGCTCGCGCGCAGTTTCATTGGCTTAAAGGCCTTCGGACTGTTTACGCCGATGTTGATCGCGCTCGCATTCTTGCAAATAGGTCCAATCATGGGCCCGGTCGTACTTGGCTCGTCCGTGCTTGCTGGCATGCTGGTCACGCCGATGTTGCTTAAACTGCGGATGACACGCGTTGGCTTTCTTGGTGTGCTTATCTCACTGATTGTATTGGTTTTGGTGGGACTACAGATCCTTCTCGATACAAATTTGCAAGTTGACGCGTTCCCTGTGATCGTCTGCGCACTCGTGGTCGAGCGCTGGTGGAGGCAATGGGAAAAAGACGGGCCAGGTGAAGCCGCCAAGCAGGCGTTCAGTACCTTTATGATCTCAGTCGTCATCCAGTTTGTGATGGTGTCGCACTTTGCGCTCGCTCTTATCGAGTGGTCGCCGCTTCTAATGCCCGCTTTTACTGGAATAGCGATTGCTATTCTGGGCCGGTATCGCGGGCTCAGGATAACGGAAATTCATCGTTTCGCACCGATTTGGCTTGAACGAAGACGACAGGCTAGGGCGCAATCCCACCCAGATCAGCTCGAACTTGATTTCGCCAGACCCACCGCCGAGCAAGCGAGAAAACGCGCAGCTCCTTTGGACGGCATCTGGGTCATCAACTCAGTGAAGGATCTGCAACCGGGCAGGCGACGACGGGTTCCGCAACCCATTCTTCCAGCGGAAGAACCGCAACCGCAACCCAACAGCGAGGCTCAGTTTGAACCTCGCTTAGGCGCATCTGAGAAGCCGCGTGTTTACAATGCGTGGGTCATCCGCTCGCAGGAGGATGTTTGAGGTGCTTTCGATGTTTCGTAGGAAAACGGCGGACCAAGACGCGATCACCGCTTTGCGGCCCGTAAAGATCAACCCGATCGAGGAGATTCTCGGTATCAATATGCGCAATGCGTTGATTGCCAAATACAATCCTCGCATCGCAATTGAACGCGCGCGTGACAAGGTTGCCGCGAAAGTGGCGTTGGAGGCCGCTGGGATTGCCTGCACGGGGACAATTGCGGTGATCGACGATCACCAAAAGCTCAACGCCTTCAAGCCAACCCGCGACATGCCCGACGCTTGGGCGATCAAGCCTGCGCGCGGCTCGCAAGGCGATGGCATCTTGCTTGCTGTGCGACGCGAAGGCGACGTTTGGTACAAAGGCTCTGGATCGCCGCTTACAGAAACGGATGTGATGCACCACATTCAACGCGTCGTAGATGGCGGCTTTTCCGGCGACACGGCGAGCGAAGACGCGGCCTTGATCGAACCTCTAATCATCGCAGACCCGACTTTGGCCGATCTTGTGCCCGAAGGGTTGCCCGATTTGCGGGTCATTTGCTTACATGATGAGCCGCTAATGGCGATGCTCCGGCTGCCGACCAACGCCTCTGATGGCAAAGCAAACCTGCACCAGCGTGCGATTGGCGCAGGCGTCTCGCTTGAAACCGGGCAGATCATTCGCGCACTTGTTCAAGGCGAACCGATCACACACCATCCCGACACCGGTACCAAGCTTATCGGCTATCAAGTGCCCGGATGGGATCGGGTGCTAGAATTGGCGGGCAAATGCGGCCCCGCGATTGGGCTAGGCTATTCCGGGTCCGACATTGTGCTCGACAAGAATGAGGGTCCGCTCATCATTGAAGTCAACGCGCACCCGGGCATTGAGATTCAGAACATCTGCCAAATTGGATTGAAGGCCCAAATGACCGCCGTGGGCGAAGACTTCCGCTAAGACGAACGCCGCGAGCTTACTTCAGGGCAATCTTATCCGGCTTAATTTCTCCGGTGAGCTCTTCGCGGGTGAGCAGGGTCATCTCTTTCACTTTGCGTTCGTTGGCTGCCATCGCATCAGAAGGCGACGCCACCAGTCCAATTTTCTCCAAAGATCCGCCCACTTTCCAGTTCTTTACCCATTCCTGAAGATAGGCCGCCAAGCCCGGAATTACGGGAATATGCGCTTTCTTTACATAGACATAGAGTGGGCGAGCACCAGGATAGGCAAAACTTGCGATGTTATCATAACTCGGTGCCACCCCGCCAATTGGCAGGCCTTGAACCTTGTCAGCATTTTCATCGAGATAGGAAAAACCAAACACGCCGACCGAGCGCGGATTGTTCACGATTTTCTGGACGATCAGATTGTCTTGCTCGCCTTGATCGACATAGGCCCCGTCCGACCGCACTTCGGTGCAGACCTGTTTGTGTTTGTCTGCGTCGCTTTTCTTAAGCGCTGCCATCGCGGGATTGCTGTCGCAGCCCACCTCTAACACGAGTTCTTTGAGCGCATCGCGCGTACCCGAGGTGCTAGGTGGACCGTAAACGGTGATTGGATCATCGGGCAGCGACGGATCAACATCCGCCCAAGTTTTCGCGGTCTGCTCTTTGCCATAGGGCTGCGCAGCAAGCGCTTCGTAGATAAGCTTTGGCGTGAGATTGGGCGTGATCCCGCCTTGCGCGGAGGCTAGCGTAATCCCGTCCAACCCAACCTGCAATTCGATGATTTCATTGACGCCGTTTTCCGCGCATTTGTCGTATTCGCTGGCTTTCATCCGACGCGAGGCATTCACCATATCAGGCGTTTCGACACCGATGCCGCTGCAAAACAATTGGACGCCGCCCCCGGTCCCCGTCGATTCGATGATGGGCGAATTGAAGTCAGGGTTAGAGAGCGAAAAACTCACTGCGGTTTGCTTTGCGAAGGGAAAGACCGTTGACGAGCCGACTGCGCGGATGGAGCCTCTCGTGCCCCCTTCCAGTTCTCCGCAACCGGTCAGAACCAGAGCCGCCACAGCAGCGAGACCAATTGAAAATGAACGCATTGGATATTCCTATGGAGTTGGTTTTGATTTCGTTAGATTGAGTCTGTGACACCCAAAAACATGAACGCCTGATATGAGCCTCATCTTGCCGCACGCCATTTACGATATTTCTTCGCGCGTTTGCTCGCTCGCGCCTGATCTCCCACCAACGCTAGGAATGGCCAACCGCCATCACCAGGCGCTTTGCCCTTCGCCATGCGTTCGAGCTGCGCTTTCGTTAGCGCCATCGTCGCAAGCGCTTTCAACGTATCATTGGACCACGAAACCTCTGGCAAGGCGACATCCACATTTGCGTTGTTTTTCCAATGGTTCGGCAAAGCTGGATCAGCCGCAAAAGCCCTTGCGATGCCCAAAATCTGCACACCGAACCCTTGCGCATCTTGCACCAGCGCCTCTTGCGCCACTTTCAGTTGGGTGATGCCACCAGTGACCATAATCGGCATTGATGCGACCTTGGCGATGGCGCGAGCAAAGTCGACGAAATAAGCTTCGCGTTTTTCGGTTGAAGTTGCTGCTTTTTCGGCATCTTCTTGAGGATTGCCTTGCATCGCTGGGCTCTCATAGCTGCCGCCGGACAATTCCACGAAGTCGATACCTTTGCCATCAAGCCATTCGACGACTTGCAGAGCGTCTTCAAAGGCGAAGCCGCCACGCTGAAAATCAGCGGAATTGAGTTTGATGCCCACACCAAAGCCCGGCTTCACTCGCGCACGGATCGCTGTGACGATCTCCATCAGGAAGCGCGCTCGGTTATCCAAGCTGCCTCCCCATTCATCATCGCGTTTATTGGTTAGCGGGGAGAGGAACTGACTGACCAGATACCCATGCGCTCCATGGATTTGTACGCCATCAAAGCCCGCTTCTTGGGCCGCCTCGGCGGTATCAGCGAACCGAGTAATGATCGTTTCGATTTCTTCCACCGACAGCGCACGAACGGGAGCGAAAAGCGAAGAGAACTTGCCAAGGTTCAGCTCGACGCCCGATGGTGAAACAGCGGTTTCACCAAGGCTCTTATAAAGCTGACGCCCCGGATGGCTGATCTGCAACCAGAACTGCCCGCCGCCCGCTTTGCCAAGCTCGGCCCATTCGCGGAACGGGGTAAGATCAGTGCCTTTCTCAAGCACCACACCGCCCGGCCCGGTCAGCGCGATGGGATCAACCATAACATTGCCAGAAAGGATCAAACCGACACCTCCATCCGCCCATTGGCGATAGAGATTAAACAAACTCTCACCCGGATATTGACCCGGTTGGACTGCAAGGTTTTCTTCCATCGCCGCTTTGCAGATGCGATTGGGAATGACCGTACCATTCGGCAAAGTTAGCGGGTCAAAAAGCGAAATTGTCATTGGCTCTCGCTGAGTTGGAAGGGTTCGAGAACTTCGGGGCGAACGCGGGCGAGCCGTTGGCTTTCGCGTTCCAACATCGCCCAAGTTGTACGTGAAGATACGAGCACTTTGCCTTCGCGGTTACAAAATTCGACGCAGCGCACAGATTTTGCGCCTTTGGGTGGATCGGGAATCCAAGTTTGCCCCTGCACGGTATCTCCCGCCGCGATATTACCGCGATAATCAATCTCATGCCGGATCACGACCCAGAAAAACTGCGCGTGATCCTCGGGTCGCGCCGCTGCATCCCAGTGAGCGGTGGCGATATCCTGAATCCATTGGACCCAAACCGCATTGTTCACATGGCCAAGCTCGTCAATGTGATCGGGCGTGGCGGTGACGGTTTTGGAGAAACGGGCGGCGCTCACTCCTCATCCATTCCCATTTGCCACAGGATAAAGGCGAATTCTTCGGCGGTTTCCTTCAGCGAATTCCACCGGCCCGACTGCCCGCCATGTCCTGCGCCCATATTGGTCTTGAGCAGCAACAAATTATCATCGGTTTTGTAATCACGCAGCTTTGCGACCCATTTGGCTGGTTCCCAATAGGTGACACGCGGATCGTTCAACCCAGCGGTGACCAGCATTGGTGGGTAATCCTGCCTGCTCACCTGATCATAAGGCGAGTAGCTCAAGATATAGGAGAACGCTTGCTTGCTCTCGATTGGGTTGCCCCACTCCTGCCATTCGCCCGGCGTTAGAGGCAGGTCTTTGTTGAGCATCGTGCCCAACACATCGACAAACGGCACATGGCTAACGATGGCGCCGTATTGTGCGGGATCTTGGTTGATGATCGCGCCCATCAACTCGCCGCCGGCTGACCCGCCGCTGGCGGTCACTTTGCCCTCGGCGGTATAGCCTTTGGCGATCAATCCACGCCCGACATCGACGAAATCGTTGAACGTGTTGGTGCGCTCATTCAGCTTGCCTTGCAGATACCAACGACGGCCCAGATCATCGCCGCCTCTGATATGTGCGATGGCATAGGCAAAACCGCGATCCACGAGGCTCAATCGCGTGGTCGAAAAGCCTGGCGGAATGGCATAGCCATAAGCGCCATACGCATAGAGATGTAGCGGTCCACTAGCGGGTCGGTCCTTACGCATCACAATGCTGACCGGAACCATCGTCCCGTCGCGCGCTTCGATCTCCAGCCGCTCGGTTGTATAGAGGGAGGCATCATAGCCACTTGGAATTTCCTGCTGTTTCAGCAGTGCCAGCTCACCACTCGCCACGTCATAGTCGTAGACCGAATCCGGTGTGACCATGCTTTCATAACCCAGCCGCAGGACCGTCTGATCATATTCGGGATTGTTAGAAAGCCCTGCACTGTAGCTCGCTTCGGGGAAGGCAATAGGTTTGGCGGTGGTGGGCGCGTCATATTGGCGGATCTGTATCTGATCCAAACCGTTCAAGCGACCTTCGGTGACGAAGAAGTCCTTATAGAGCTCAAAATCGGTGAGATAGAAGTCGGTCGAGCCTGCGATCACCGTTTGCCATTCGCCCGGCGTCTCCATCGACGCTTTAGCGAGGCGGAAATTGATGTGGTCGTCATTGGTCCACACCCACAGCTCACCGTCACGAATATCGACGCCATATTCGACGCCTTTCTGACGCGCTTTGATAAGCGTTTGTTCGCCCGTTGGATCAGCGGCAGAAACAAATCGCACTTCGCTCGTCTCATTGTCACCGGTGGAAATGATCAGAAAATCTTCCTGCGCAGACAGGCCCGAGCCTACACCGAAGCTTTGGTCCTCTTCCTTGTAGAGCGACACATCCTCTTCAACTGGCGTGCCGATGACGTGCAATTTCGCCTCTAGCGTGCGCCATTCCTCGGTCGCCGGACCGTATACCAGCGCCGTATCGTTCGCGACCCAAGTTAGCCCACCGCGCAGTCCCGTGATCTCATCATCCAACAACTCGCCGGTTTCCAAATCCTTGATCCGCGCGGTGTAGCGCTCTGATCCATTGGTGTCGGTCGCATAAGCGAGAAAGCGGCCATTTCTGCTTATCGAGGCGGAGCCTAGGCGGAAATATTCGAGCCCTTCTGCCAACTCATTTTCATCTAGGATGATTGTGCCTTCCGCATCCTCGCCTGCATCTACCAGCTTGCGGTAGTGCTTGCGATATTGCGCGCCCTCTTCAAATTCGACCCAATAGAGATAGTCACCTCGGCGTTGCGGCACAGAGCTGTCATCTTCCTTGATCCGCGCTTTCATCTCTTCGAACAAAGCGTCGGTCAGCGCTTCTTGCGGCTTCATGGCCGCTTCGAAATAGGCGTTCTCCGCCTTCACATATTCGAGCACATCCTCATCATCGACCTTTGGGTAAGATTTGTCATAGAGCCAGTCATACGGGTCGGAGATTGTGATGCCGTGATGTGTGTAAGTGTGTGGGCGCTTCTCTGCGATAGGGGGCGGGCCAATTGGGGTGGGATTTACGGCATTTTCAGAAGTGATCACGCTGGCTTGGTCCTTATTGTTTTCGGCGAGAGCGGCGGTCGATGGCATCAAAGCCAAAGCGGCTGCGAGAGTGAGCGTTGAGGTGCGAGGGAAGGTCATAGGCGTTCCTTGACGCGGAAGGGGTTCGAGTGACGCTGGAAAGCGGTTCGCTTCTGACCTATGTTGGCATAAGCGCCAAGACAAGAGCGCGCCTTGATTCCGGAGCCGTCCAAAATGCTGATGCAAACCCATGAAGCCCGCCTTGCCGCCTTGCGCGAGGAATTGAAGCGGCGCGACCTGTCAGGGTTCGTTGTGCCTATTTCCGATGAGCATATGAGTGAATATGTTGGCGAATATGCGCAGCGGCTCGCATGGCTGACTGGATTTGGCGGGTCTGCAGGATTTGCGGTCGTAACTTTGGACCGGGCGGCGATCTTCGTCGATGGCCGTTACACCGTGCAAGTGCGCGATCAGGTGGATGGCGCGCTGTTCGAATATCGCAGTGTTCCCGGCGATAGCCTTGGCGATTGGCTCACAGATGCGTGCGAGGAAGGCGCACGGATCGCCTATGATCCATGGCTGCATACGTGGGGCTGGGTCGCAGGACTTGAGAAATCAGTGAAGGCAGCAGGGATTATGATGGTCCCAGCGGACAGCAATCCGATTGACGCGGTCTGGGCAGATCAACCTGTGCCTTCAGATGCGCAAGCGATTGTCCATCAGGCCGGCCATGCCGGGCAGGGCTCTGCGGAAAAGCGCGCCGCGGTCGCCGATTGGCTGGCGAACGAAGGCTTGGACGCAGTGGTTGTGCCGGCGCTCGATTCGATCGCTTGGCTTTTGAATATTCGCGGCTGCGATGTTGCACACACTCCGGTCGCGCTGTCTTATGTGATCGCGCATGCTGATGGACACGCGGAGCTGTTTATTGATTCGGGCAAGATCACACCGGAAATCTCCCAGCATTTGGGCAATGCAGTGACAGTGCGCGAACGCAGCGAATTTGAAGCCGCTCTCAGCGAATTTGCGGGCAAGACCGTGAGCATCGACCCCAATTTCGGCGTCGCTGGTATCGCACAAGGCCTGCGCGCAGGCGGCGCGAAGTTTGTGTTCAAGCAAGACCCGACAATCCTTGCCAAAGCGATTAAGAACGCCGCCGAACAACAAGGTCAACGTGACGCGCAACGAATTGATGGCGCGGCGGTTTCGCGCTTCTTGCGCTGGCTCGAAGAAACAGCGCCTTCGGGCGAAGTGGATGAACTTGCCGCCGCAGCCAAGCTGGAAGGGTTCCGGCGCGAGGCGGGCGACCTGCGCGACACCAGCTTTGACACGATCTCAGCGGCTGCCGGTCATGCAGCGCTGCCGCATTACAAAGTCGATGAAGACAGCAACATTCCGATCCCGCCCAGCTCAATCTATCTGGTCGATAGCGGCGGCCAATATCCCGCAGGCACAACCGACATCACCCGCACGGTCTGGATCGGGTCCAAGGATGGGCAAAGCGCACCCAGCGCGGAGATGAAGGACCGCTTCACCCGCGTGCTCAAAGGGCACATTCAGATCGACCGCGCTGTCTTTCCCGCTGGCACCAGCGGTGGCCAGATCGATGCGCTCGCGCGGCAGTATTTGTGGGAAGGCGGTGTCGATTACGCCCATGGCACCGGTCATGGCGTTGGCAGTTTCCTAGGCGTTCATGAAGGACCACAGCGAATCGCCAAACCCGCAGGTGGGCAAGCGGGCACCGGTCAAGCGCTGAGCGCTGGCATGATCCTTTCGAATGAGCCGGGATATTACAAGCAAGACGCCTTCGGCATCCGGATTGAGAACCTCGTCCTGACGGTCGAGAAGAACATTGAAAGGGCAGAGGGCACGTATCTCGGTTTTGAAACGCTGACCTTTGTGCCGCTCGACCGAACTCTGATCGAGACCTCTTTGCTAACCGAGAGCGAAATCGCGTGGGTCGATGACTACCACGCAAAGGTGCGCGCGCTGCTGGTTCCCCAGC
Organism: Erythrobacter sp.; assembly: GCA_039985875.1. Classification (GTDB taxonomy): domain Bacteria; phylum Pseudomonadota; class Alphaproteobacteria; order Sphingomonadales; family Sphingomonadaceae; genus Erythrobacter. The sequence continues at coordinate 394,969 of JBDWRU010000003.1, forward strand.
TTGAAGGCGAAGACCGCGGATGGGTGGAGCGCCATACCGAGCCGCTGTGATTGCTGGTGCAATTCTCGCGGGTGGCTAGACCACCAAAAGGCAAACCCACATTTGCTTAGACTTTGATGTTCTAGTAATGTTCCGTTTTCGCGAGTCGCACGGGCTCGCTCGCCAAAGGGAGGATATCGAGATGATCGGCTATGTAACTCTGGGGACCAATGACCTGCCGCGCGCGGCGGCTTTCTATGATGCGGTTGCCAAGGAAATGGGCTTTGGCAGGATGATGGAAGAGGGTGAATTTATCGCCTGGGGCGATTTTGAGAGCGGCACAACCGGCATTGCGGCGACCAAGCCATTTGATGGCGAAACCGCGAGTGTCGGCAATGGCACAATGGTCGCTTTGCAAGTCGAAAGTCCGGAAAAAGTGCAAGCGGTCTATGACGCTGCCCTTGCCAATGGCGCAAGCGATGAAGGCGCACCGGGTCCACGCGGCGATGATGGCTTTTACGCAGGCTATTTCCGCGATCTGGATGGCAACAAGTTGAATGCTTTTTGCATGGTGGCACAGTCATCATGAGCGCGCGCAAACTTAGCGATAGTTTCTTGCATCTCGGCTTGGGTGCGACCGCCGTGCCTCAGCCGCCTTTTGACGGGATGGAATGGTACCAAGCCTATGGCGCGCGCCATGGCGGCGATGGCCCGGAGGGGCGTTTGGTGTCGCAGCACACCTTCACCGAAAGCTGGCCGCATTGGGAGATGCATCCCAAAGGCGCCGAGGTGGTGATCTGCACCCATGGCGGAATGGTTCTTACGCAGGAACGTCTCGACGGCTCGCGCGAGGAAATGGCGCTTTCCGAAGGCGACTATGCGATCAACGCGCCAGGCGTGTGGCATATTGCCGATCTGCCGGGTCCCAAAGGCGAAGAGAGCGCCACAGCAATCTTCATCACAGCCGGCGAAGGAACACAGCACCGCCCGCGTTAGCAAGACGCTTGGGAGCAAACTACTTTTTTTGCGAAGTACCTCAAAAGCTTGCGCACGGCTGAACGATGAGCCGCGCGTGATACAAACTGCGACAAAGTCGCTGAATTCCGGGATAATCCTGCGACACTCCTTCCCTATAACAGTGAATGTGAGTTGCGGTGAGGATGCGAAACGACATACTCTCCCTGATGACGACAATGGCTGCCACCCCACCCCCCGGGGTTAGCAGTCAGACATGTCGATGCTGCAATCCCCCCTTGCAGCGTTTGGCGCCTCGCCGCAGCTCTACTAAAACAAAAAACCCGGAGGAACGAAAATGCGTAAATTGACACTCACTCTCTCTGCGGCCGCTTTAGCCCTTGGCGGCGCTGGTATTGCAGTAGCCAACCACCATTCTGGCAAATCCGCTGATGCTAATGGCGATGGCGTGGTCAGCTTGACTGAAACCAAAGCCAAAGCCGATGAGCGCTTTGCTAAGATGGATGCCAATGAAGATGGCCAGCTTGACCGAAACGATCGCGCAGCCAAGCGCGCCGAGAAGTTCGCGAAAACTGACACCAATGGTGATGGTGAACTGAGCCAAGCCGAAATGACAGCCGCCCACGAAGCGCGCAGTGCTCAGCGTTCAGAACGCCGGGCCGGACGCCAGGCAGAGCGTTTTGCAAAGATGGACACCGACAATAGCGGCGGGATCAGCGAAGCTGAAATGCTCGCAGCTCGTGAAGCACGCGGCGAACGTCGCAGTGAACGCAGCGAAGCACGTGGCGAGCGACGCGGTAAGCGCGGCGGTGAAGGCCGGCGCGGTGGTCGCAAGGGCGGCAAAGGCATGAAGATGCTGCGTATGGCGGACACCAATAACGACAAGATCGTGACCCGCGCTGAATATGATGCCGCTGTTGAAGCGCGCTTTGCGAAAGTCGACACCGACAAAGACGGTTCGATCAGCAAAGCAGAACGCGAAGCTGCCAAAGAAGCCCGCCGGGCAAATCGCGGTGAGCGGCGCGGCCAACGCCGTGGCGAAAGCGGCGCAGCGCAAACACAGTAAGCGCTTCGATTGAACGCAACCCACTCGGCCCCAGCTCAGACCCCACTTACGGGATTGAGCGGGGCCTTGTCTTTGCTTAGAGCACCCCATGACCGCCCCTTCTGAACTAGATATGCCGCATGTGCTCCTCGTCGATGACGAAGCGACCTTGCGTGAACCCTTGGCCGAGTATCTGACGGGTCAGAATTTGCACGTAACCGAAGCTGAAAGCGCGGCGGCCGCGCGCGCAAAGCTAGACGAGTTCACCCCCAATATTGTCCTGCTCGACATTATGATGCCGGGCGAAGATGGAGTGTCGCTGTGCCGTCATCTGGTTGAAACGCGCAAGCTTCCGGTGATTTTCCTGACCGCGCGCGGCGAAGCAACGGATCGGATCGTCGGGCTAGAGCTGGGCGCAGACGACTACATCGTCAAACCGTTTGAGCCGCGCGAGTTGGTTGCGCGCATTCGAACGGTGCTGCGACGAGTGGCGCGCGGTCCAAGTCCCGAGGCACAGGCTAAAGACTGGCACTATGCATTTGAAGGTTGGGTGCTCGATCCGCTCAAGCGCAAATTGACCGATCCCGAAGGGGTGAAAGTCCCGATTTCCACCGCGGAATTCAGGCTTCTGCGCGCCTTTCTCGACAATCCGCAAAATGTGCTCGACCGCGACTGGCTACTCGATACAGTGCAAGGGCGCACCGCCCATCTGTTCGATCGCGCTGTCGACAATCAAGTAAGCCGCCTTCGCCGCAAGGTCGAAAGCGACAGCCGCGCTCCGCAATTCATCCAAACCGTGCGCGGCGGCGGATATCGCTTTGCCGCTAAAGTCAGCCGTATAGCCCCGCAGGCTACCGGATGAGCCGGTTTTTGCCCAAGAGCCTGCTGGGGCAGACATTGCTCGCAGTAGCAGCCGCCTTGCTAGTGGCGCAGACGATCACCTCAGTCTTGATCCACCGCGTTTCCGAAGAACGACGTATAAACAATCTAGAAACAGCTATCACTGGGATAATTTGGGCCGGTCCGGCGTTCCGCCGTGATCGCGGCGAAGAATTGCTCTCGGGCGATCAAAGGCGAAGCCGTCCTCCTCAAGGTCGTAGAAGCGCTCACGCTTTGCGCGGTGAGGTAACCGACACTTATCCGTTGCTTTCAGAGGAAGTGAACGACGCCGAATTCGCTGCCCGGATCGAAAAACGCCTTAGTGGCTTTATGCAGATTGAGCCACATCAAGTGCTGATCACTGAGCGCATGATCGAGGACGATCCAACGATTTCGCGCCGCACGCAAGACTTTCCCAAGGCCGCCCGGCAAATGGTGCTAATGCAGGGGCGCATTCTTGTTGCTGCTGTGCAGTGGGAGGAAGACGCAGCTTGGCACGTCGTGCGTCTTCCCAACCCAGGTCCGCACCGAACAGTAATTGCCGTAACAGCTTCCCAGACCTCAATTTTGTTTGTGGTCTTGCTGGGCCTGTTGTTTCTGATCTTGCGCCGGATCACTCGCCCGCTTGCGCAACTCACCGAGAGGGTAAGCACTTTTACGGAAAACCCAGATCATACTGTGCGGATCGAGGAGAGTGGACCCGAAGATATGCGCCGTTTGATCGCCGCGCATAACACGATGGAAACGCGCATCGCGGCGTTGCTCGATGAAAAGGACGTAATGCTGGGCGCGATCGGGCATGACTTGAAAACCCCGCTCGCCGCTTTGCGAGTGCGGATCGAAAGCGTGCCTGACGATACGCAGCGCGAAAAGATGGCGGACAGCATTGAGGACTTGACGAGGACGCTCGACGATATTCTCTCGCTCGCGCGGGTTGGGCGCAATGGCGGCTCGCGTGAGACACTTGACCTTAGTGCGATGGCGATTGGCGTGGCTGAAGAGTTCGAAGATTTGGGCGAACCCGTCACAATCAAAGAGAGTAAACGCGTGGTCGCAAAAGTGCAGGAGACATGGCTCAAGCGTGCCTTGCGTAACCTTACCAGCAACGCTGTGCGCTATGGCGAATCCGCTGAGATTATTGTGCTGGAAGAGGATGGCGCTGCGATCTTGCAGGTTGATGATAATGGCCCCGGCATTCCCGCCGATCAGATTGAGCAAATGCTCGAACCTTTTACGCGCGGCGAAGCCTCTCGAAACCGCGCAACTGGCGGAGCGGGCCTAGGTTTAACGCTGGCACGAGCCATTGCCGAACAGCATGGCGGGACATTGACGCTCACCAACCGCGACGAAGGTGGCCTGCGCGCAGAACTGCGCGTCCCTCTTGCCTAAAGTCTGCCGAATGTATGCCTCAGGTCCCAAACGTTTCAGAAGTCGCACCGGATGGGTCACTAGATGGCGACCAACAATCCATCTCACAAGACGATTCTAACGCATCAACCCCCCAATAAGGTTGCGCACGAAGCGGCCAGCGACCGGTCCGGCCAGATCGGTAGCGATCGAGCCTACAGCCGAGGTGAACCCAGATTTCATTGGGTCTGCGCGACTCTTTGACCCAGTCAGTTCGCGCGCCATCTTGCCCGCGGCCGAGCTCATCGCGGTCTTGCTGCCGCGCGACATGGCCTTTTCCCACATGCTCTTGCTTTTGCGCGAGCGCTTGCGGACGGTTTCTTCACCTTGTTCCTCCACCTCCGTCGCGGTTTCGGCGGCATCGGCGGCTTTGGCCGCGAGCACATCTTCGGCGCTTTCGCGGTCGATGGCTTCGTCATATTTGCCATCGAACGGGCTAATCGACTGAATGATCGCACGCTCTTTCGCCGTTACCGGCCCAAGACGCGAGCGCGGAGGTTTGATCAAAGTGCGTTGAACCACGGTCGGCGCACCTTCTTCGTCTAATGTGGAGACCAAAGCTTCACCCACGCGCAGTTCGGTGATTACTTCCTCAGTGTCGAGATCGTCATTGATGCGGAAGGTTTCCGCCGCCGCTTTGATTGCGCGCTGATCGCGTTTGGTGAAGGCGCGCAGGGCATGCTGAACCCGGTTGCCCAATTGGCCTGCAACCTCTTCGGGAATGTCGATCGGATTTTGCGTGACGAAGTAGACACCCACACCTTTCGACCGGATCAGCCGTACAACTTGCTCGACCTTTTCCTGCAAAGCTTTGGGGGCATCGTCGAACAGCAAATGCGCTTCGTCAAAGAAGAAGACCAGCGAGGGTTTTTCCGGGTCCCCGACTTCGGGCAAGCTCTCAAACAGCTCGGCCAGCAACCACAACAGGAAGGTAGCGTAGAGCTTGGGGCTTTGCATCAGCTTATCGGCTGCCAGCACATTGATATAGCCACGCCCTTGATCATCTTTCGCCAGAAAATCGTCGATCTCGAGCGCCGGTTCGCCAAAGAAATGGTCTGCGCCTTGCGCTTCAAAACTCAGCAATTGCCGTTGGATCGCACCGACCGATTGCTTGGAAACATTGCCATATTTGCCGGAAAGCTCTTTCGCATTCTCATGCGCGTATTGCAGCATGGCTTGCAGATCGCCGAAATCGAGCAGCAGCAGACCATTGTCATCGGCATGACGGAAGACGATTTGCAGCACACCTTCCTGCGTGTCGTTCAGATCGAGCAGTCGCGACAAAAGCAGCGGACCCATTTCGGAGATGGTGGTGCGGATCGGGTGGCCTTGCTCGCCATACAAATCCCAGAAAATCGCTGGATTGTCCGAGTATTCGTAATCGTCCATGCCAAGCTCTTCAGCCCGCGATTCCAACTTGTCGGCGTGTTTGAACTTCGGCGAACCTGCCATCGAAACACCTGACAAATCGCCTTTCACATCCGCGACAAAGACCGGTACGCCTTGCGCGGAAAAGCTCTCTGCCAGTCCTTGTAGCGTCACCGTTTTGCCCGTGCCTGTCGCGCCTGCGATCAACCCGTGCCGGTTCGCGCGGCTCAGCGCTAATTGCTGGTTCTCACCATTGCCGCCCAGCCCAAGAAAAATATCGTTCATTGTGTACCAGACCCTATCCCGAAAAACCTGACCACCGGTTTGCAGAGGCAGACAGGCCGGGTCAACCTTTCGCGGCCGCCATGCAAGTCTCCTGTTGTTTCCTCTAGGTTTGACCACTCGACTTGCGCGCGCGGTGCGCTAAGGGAAAGAGGATGGGAACCGGTCAGCCATTTGTATTGCTGGATGATGCGCGCACTGGCGAGAACGCGGCTGATGCGTTGTTATATGAAGCGCCTGAACAAGTGTTTGTGGCGACCCATGCGAATGATGTTGCGCGGGTGTTGGCTGAGGCTGACGCTGCGCGCGCTAAAGGCAAGCATCTAGCGGGCTATATTTCTTACGAAGCCGGGCTTGCAGTGGAGTCTAAACTCGCCCCGCTCGCCGATGCGCGTTCGGGAGCGACTGGCCCGCTGGTTTGGCTCGGTCTGTTCGATGCGCCCGCTCGCATCGACGCTATGGAAGTGCCAACCTGGCTCCGCAAACGAGCAGAGGGCAAAGCCAGCCTTGGCCCGCTTGACCCGCAACTCTCGCCCGGAGGCTATGTCCGAGCGTTTGAGACTTTGCGCGAAGCGATCCATGCCGGCGACATTTATCAGGCCAATTTGACCTATCCGTTGGCCGGTTCCTATCGCGGCGATCCGGTTGCGCTTTATGCTGCGCTGCGCTCGGCAGCGAGCGCGGGCTATGGCGGCGTGATGTTTGACGGCTCGCATTACCTTTTGAGCTTCTCGCCCGAGCTATTTGTCGCGCTCGATGGAGATGCAGCCAAGGTAAAACCGATGAAAGGGACGCGCCCGCGCGGCCAAGACGAAACGAGCGATCTGGCGCTCGCAAAGGAATTGGCAACCTCGGTCAAAGACAAAGCCGAAAACCTGATGATCGTTGATCTGATGCGCAACGATTTGAGCCGCGTTGCAGTGCCGGGCAGCGTTAAAGTTGACGCACCCTTCGCAGTTGAGAGCTACCCAACGGTGCACCAGATGGTCTCAACAGTGCGCGCGACCTTGGCTAATGGGCAAGGGGCCGCCGATCTAATCCGAGCGCTCTTCCCATGCGGATCGATCACGGGCGCTCCCAAAATCCGCGCTATGGAGCTGATCAACGAAGTGGAGCGCGATGCCCGTGGTCCCTATTGCGGTGCGATTGGGCGGATTGATGCGCCAGTGAACGGGAATGGCGGCGATGCTGCTTTCAACGTCGCGATCCGCACTCTGCGGTTGACCCCTATAGAGAATGAGCAAGGCAGCGCTGTGCTGGGCGTGGGTTCGGCGATTGTGGCGGATAGCGACCCGATGGCAGAGCGGCGTGAATGCGAAGTGAAAGCGGGGTTTGCGCGCAGCTCTTCTCCGACACGGCAAGCAGCCGCGTTCGACTTGATCGAAACCATGCGGTTCGAACCGGAGACAGGTATTGCACATCTCGAGTTGCATCTAGAGCGGATGAAACGCAGCGCTGCCGAGCTTGGCTTTGAGTTTGATCGCCACGCCGCGCGCAACCAAATTCAAGCGCTGTGTTTTGAGCTGGAAGAGCCGGCCAAACTGCGACTGATGAGTGCACGCAGCGGAGAGACATCTCTGGAAACAGGGCCAATGCCTGCGCCGTTTGAGAGTCCACTTGCGGTTATCGCCTTGCCTAATCCACTTGACCCATCAGACTGGCGGCTGTCGCATAAGACCACTGATCGCGGCTTTTACGAAGATGCGCTGCGGGCAGCCAAGAGTATGAATGCAAACGAAGCAATCTTGGTGCGCGACGATGGTCTTGTAACCGAAGGCAGCTTCACCAATGTCTTTGTCGAGCGCGATGGCATGCTGTTGACCCCGACTGCAAAACTTGGCCTGTTGCCCGGTATTCTGCGCGAGCACTTGATTGCAGAAGGCCGCGCGCTCGAAAAGGATCTCACGCTCAAGGACTTGGCCGACGGATTCTTACTCGGCAATTCGGTGCGCGGTTTGTTTGATGCCATTTTGATTTAGCTGATTGTACAACCGCCATGCCGCCAGCTCCTTCCGTGTCTTTTCGTCCTATCGCTTCGCTGCATAAGGACGCTCCACCCGGATCAGATTTGAAAATAATCTAGGCGGCAGGGTGGAGGGTGCGAATTGTTCCGCCTATGGGACTAAAGATGACCACCCCCCACATCCTCTTCGAAGACGGCGAAGCGCTCGTCATTAACAAGCCTGCTGGCCTACCCGTCGATCGCCCTCGGCGCGGGGGTGAGTGCTTGGATGACCATCTCGACGCGCTCAAGCTGGGTTTTCAGCGTCGCCCGATGGCCGTCCATCGCCTCGACACTGACACCAGCGGCTGTTTGCTGCTCGCGCGCAATCCCAAGGCATTGAAGCGGTTCAACAAAGCTTTCGAAGATCGGCTAGTGGGCAAGACCTATCTTGCAGTGATCGATATTGAACCGACTGAGACGTCGGGGACGATTGAACTGGCATTGTCTAAAATCAGCTCAGCAGAAAAAGGCTGGCGGATGATCGCAGCAAAAAAGGGCAAGCCAGCAATCTCTCATTGGGAGCTGTTGGAAACGATTGGCGAAGGCGACAGGAAACGCTCGCTTATCCGGTTTCGCCCAGAGACAGGGCGCACGCACCAACTGCGCGTTCATGCCCTGCAAGGGTTGGGCGCGCCGTTGCTTGGAGATCCGGTCTATGGACCTGTGCGAGGGCAGAATAAGGGCGCACCGCGCACCATGCTCCACGCCGAGAGCATCCGTATCGAGCGTGATGGCAAGCCTGCGATCACCGCAACCGCACCATTCCCCGAGGATTTCGCCCGCGCTGGACACACAACGCCAGAACCATCCCAACCGCCTGAACCAGTGACGGACGATGGATGACACGCTGATTGATCGCGCCCATGCTTTGGCGGAAGAGAGCTTTCTTGCTGGCTCTGGTCCCGGCGGGCAAAACGCCAACAAAGTCGCGACCGAAGTGCAGCTGCGCGTCAATATCTACGCTTTGCGCCTAACCCCGCCGGTCTTTGCACGGTTGCGTGAACTGGCTGGTTCAAAACTCACCACAAGCGGCGATCTGCTGATCACGGCGCGCCAGCACAGGACGCAAGAGGCCAATCGCACGCTCGCCCGTGCCAAGCTCGAAGAACTTCTTGAAGCGGCCCATGAAAGCCCCAAAAAGCGAGCCAAAACCCGAGTCAACCGGCTCGGCAAAGCAAAGCGCATAAAGTCAAAGAAAGCGCGTGGCCAAGTGAAGGTCAATCGCGGCAAGCCCAGCGCATCGGATTGGTGATCTGCAATGGGCCAATTCCAGCGCAACTTTCCTTGACTTTTGCCACAGAATCACTCAGAGGCGCGCGTCTGTAAGGCGGCGCTTCCATTTACGGCACGCGCCGCTGTTTAGTTTCAGGCTCGAAAAAGCCGCCACCCAATCTGTAGGAACTCGCAATGGCGAAGCCAGCAACCGTCAAGATCAAGCTCGTCTCGACCGCAGACACCGGCTTTTATTACGTGACCAAAAAGAACCCGCGCAACACCACCGAAAAGATGGTGTTCCGCAAATATGATCCGGTTGCAAAAAAGCACGTTGAGTTCAAAGAAGCGAAGATCAAGTAAGCCTTCGCTCTTGCGTGGCGGCGCGCAATAATATTTTACTGACCTTTCTGCTTGCCAACGGGCCGGTTCAGCCTGCAATAATTCGCGCGCGCTAAAAGCAGCGTCGAATGTTCCGGGAGGTCCAAGAAAGCCATGTTGACGAAATTCGTTCCGACAAAACCGATTAAGATCGCTGCTGTTGCTCTGCTGGGCGCAGCTAGCCTCGCTTTGCCATCGGGTTCACCGCTCGCGCCAGTTGCTAGCGTTGAGGCGCAAAGCAATTCCGCAAAGCTTGATGCAGCGGTGAAAGCGCTGCGCAGCATCTCTACAATGCGCGCCAATTTCACTCAGACCGACCGTCAGGGCAAAACCGCACGCGGAATGATGACGTTGAAACGTCCGGGCAAAATCCGCTTTGATTATGGCAAGAACTCCGACCTGCTCGTCGTGTCCAACGGCAAATCGCTCTATATGATCGACTATGAGGTCAATCAGGTGCAGCGCTGGCCGATCAAGAAGTCGCCTCTTGGTGCGCTGCTTGATCCCAATCGCGACGTGAAGCGTTACGGAAAACTGGTTCCGACCACCAACAAGAACGTGATCAGCATCGACGTGCGCGACCCAAAACGACCGGAATTTGGGACAATCAACATGATCTTCGTGCGCAATTCAAAAGCGCCCGCTGGCTGGCAGTTGACCAATTGGGTCGCGAACGACGCGCAGAACCATCGCACTACCGTTAGGCTAACGAATCACCGCTATGGGGTTTCCGTCGCAGAGAGCACATTCAAATTCAAAGACCCGCGCGGTTCATCTCGTCGACCACGTTGAACGGTTGGACCTCGGCCGGTTGTAAGGATGCGACAAAAAACACGACATATTCATTTACGCGAAAGCTCGTAACGGCTAATTTTACAAATACGAAGCGGCTGAAGGATGGTTTCCCCCCTGTTGCCTTTCCTTCGCGCAAGGTCGCTTTGTACAAGCGTGACGAACGCTAACATGGAAACCCCTGTCCCACCGCCCCCGGGACAGGGGTTTTTTGATGGGACTCTCGGGCTTTATCAACGCGACATTCCGAAAATATATGACAGGAGAGCGAATCCTTGCCGCTTGCGTCCGGCGTCCCTAAGTCATCGAGCATGATCTCTGTAGCCACTTGGAACATCAACTCGGTTCGCTTGCGCTTGCCGTTGGTTGAAAAATTTCTCGCCGCCGAAGCACCCGATGTGCTGAGCTTGCAAGAAATCAAATGTGAGAACGACAAGTTCCCCGCAGAGGCTATCGCCGCGATGGGATATAAGCATCAGGCCGTAAGTGGGCAAAAGGGCTATCACGGCGTCGCAACGGTCAGTCGCATTCCGCTGAAAGAAGTCTCTCGCCATGACTGGCAAGCCAATGGTGAAGCACGTCATATTGGTGTTGAAGTCGGCGACACCGGGATGGTGGTCGAAAACGTCTATGTCCCCGCCGGCGGGGATATTCCGGACCGGGAAAAGAACGCGAAGTTTGGCCAGAAGCTCGATTTCCTGGAGCGGATGACGCGCTGGGCAGAAACGATCACCGCACCAACTTTGATTGTCGGCGATTTTAATATCGCACCGCTGGAAAGCGATGTGTGGAACCACAAGCAGTTGCTTAAAGTCGTTAGCCATACGCCGTTAGAATGCGAAGTGCTGGAAGGCTTCAAGCAAGCGCATGGCTGGGTTGATCTGGGCCGCGAATTCATCCGCGATCCAGAACGCTATTTCAGCTGGTGGTCCTATCGTTCTCCGAACTGGCGCACAAATGATCGCGGGCGTCGACTTGACCATATGTGGGCGAGCGCAGGGCTGGCCAAGAAGGCGACGGGGCATCGCATTCTCGAAGAAGCACGCGATTGGGAGAAACCTTCCGATCATATCCCATTGATCACGGAGTTTGATCTCTGAGCGAGCCGGTGCACTCCCGAAGGCCATCGCCCGCACGCCGCTCTGCGCAAGCGGTTGATGCGCTGCGCCATGGTTGGCCATTGGTGTTTGAAGGCGGGCCAGATGGGCCGGTCACACTGCTGCCGGTTGAAACAGGGATTGCCCGGCACGCGAGTGCGCCGCTAATGCTGATCTCTGATGCGCGCGCAGCCACGCTAAAACTAGCCAATCAGCGCGATGCCGCTGTCCCGCATGCGCCCGTTTTGATCCGTGGGGGCGAGCCGTTTGATATGGCGCACGCGCTGCCCATCGCAGATCCGGCGCTCGACCTTGCGAACCCCCTTAAGGGCCCGTTTCGCGCCGAATTGCTTGAGTGGGAGGATATTGCCCGCGCAGCGATGGAACTGGCTCGGATTGCTGGGATCCTACCGGCATTTCTCGTCAATCCAAGCGAGGCTGGAGAAGCACACCCGCTGCTAGCGACCGACTTGGCCAAATATGCCGATGCAGGCGAATTGCGAATTGTCTCGCGCGCGCGTCTACCCGTAACAGCAAGCGAAGACGCTGAAATTATCGCCTTTCGATCCACTGCAGATACTCGCGAGCATGTCGCATTGATCATTGGCGATCAAAGTGGGGACTACGCGCCGCTGGTGCGCGTGCATTCCGAGTGTCTGACTGGCGACATCCTTGGCAGCCTCAAATGCGATTGCGGACCGCAATTGGACGGCGCACTCCACGCAATGGCTGAGCTTGCTCGCACAAATGGCGGCTGGGGGGCGCTGCTCTATCTTAGGCAAGAAGGACGCGGCATTGGTCTGATCAACAAGCTGCGCGCTTATCGCTTGCAGGATCAAGGCTATGACACTGTCGATGCCAATCAACGGCTTGGCCTGCCCGATGAAGCGCGCGATTTTCCGGTGGCGGCGCGGATGCTGGAGCTGATCGGCGCGACACGCATCCGGTTGCTAACCAACAATCCAGCTAAGGTTGATGCGCTTTCCGGAGCAGGGATCAAGGTGGATGAGAGAATTCAGCACCAATTGCCCGATAATCCTCACAATGCGCGCTATCTCGCCACCAAACGCGATCGTTCCGGGCATTTGCTCAAATGAGCCGAGCGCCCCATCCGATCACAATCCGTCCCGAGGCTCCGGGTGATAAGGCCACGATCCATGCGCTCACCACAGCAGCATTCAAAGAAATGCCATTTTCCGACGGCTCAGAGCCTGATCTTGTTGATCGTCTGCGCGATGATGGTGATCTGACGCTGTCCTTGGTGGCCGAGGATGCTGAGCGGATTGTCGGCCATATCGCCTTTTCGCCGGTCACAATCGCTGATGGAGCGCAGGACTGGTATGGGCTTGGCCCGGTCTCGGTTTGGCTCGAATTGCAGCACAAGGGAATTGGCGGCGCGCTGATCCGGCGCGGGATCACCGATCTCACCCGCGAAGGTGCGCGCGGGATGATTTTGCTGGGCAGCCCGGTCTATTATGGCCGCTTTGGCTTTGTGCATGAGCCACAGCTCACTTACCCGGGGCCACCGCCTGAGTTCTTTCAAACACTGCTGATCCATGGGGACCTGCCGCAAGGACAGGTTTCTTACGCACCAGCTTTCGGTTAAGCTTAGCCTCGACCCACTCGAGAGGAACCGTTCATGCGTTATCTTTTCTTGGCAATTGCGCTCATTTTTAGCCTCGGCAACACCGAGAACGCATCGCCAAGCACGATTCAGGAACTGGTTGATCGCGACCAATATGATGCGGCGTTTGATCTCGCTCGCAAAGATGCCCTTCACGGGGATGGCGAGGCGCATGACTGGCTCGGCTGGTTTTATGAAAATGGACGCGGCACCGATGTCGATATGTCAGCAGCGGAATTTCACTATCGTGCGGCGGCGCGTGAGGGTGAGAACCATGCGCGGTGGCGGCTCGGCGTGCTGATTGATTCAGGCGAAATCGCCGGAACGCTCGAAGAAGCGGTTGCGTTCTTTAATATCTCTGCGGATGAAAACTATGCCGATGGTGTGGTGAGCCTTGCGGTTATGCAGGCCACCGGTCGCGGGACACAACAGGATTATCCAGCCGCGCTGGGCAATTATATGAAGGCCGCGCAATTGGGCAATGACCATGCGGTGCGCGGCGTGGGCGTGATGCTCTTTAACGGTCAAGGCGTAGAGGCGAACAAGGAAGAGGCTGCGGCATGGTTCCTCGTCTCGGCGGCGCGCGGCAACGAAGACGGTGAAAACAGCCTTCGCATGGTGCTGCGTGAGCTTGAAGGCATTGATAGGGAAGCGCTTGCAGCGCGCGCAAAAGAGATCGCGGATGAGCTTGAACTGCCGGTCGATATTCAAACCAAGGCGAGCAAAGACAACAGCACGGTTCAGTAGGGCTTAGCGCGCCTGATATTGGGTCAAACCGCTCGCCAATGCGTTTCCGCTCATCACAACGCGCGATTTGCTCCAATCCGCCAAGAATACGGTGGCACGGCTAAGGCCGGGCACAAAGCGCGCCTCGTTGTCCACCACCTTGAGGCCATCGGAAGGGTGCAAATTCGCCTCTGCACCCAATGCGATAAAGGCAGAGTAGTTTTCTTTGTCGCGGCCTTGGACAAACCAGTTATTGGCGATGGTGCCACGGCTGCCTGCGGGCAGGTCGATCATGTAATTGGTCGCGCTGCCATTGGCATCGTCAAAGCTGTTGTTCTCAATCGTGACATTGGCCGCGCGCGCTTTGACATAATGGCCGCCTTGGCCGCGCTCAAACCGGCTTTCACGCACGGTCAACGAACCATAATTGCCGATATAGATCGAATGCGCACAACCCGACACGTTCTTGCAAGTGCCAAGCCCGCTAAAGGTTGAGCGTGTAATGTAGATCTTGCTGGCGGTATCATTGGCCGTCAAAATTCCCTGCTGACTGTCCAGAAACCAGCTGTTCGCGACATTGAGACTGCCTTTTTCCAACCGGATACCAGCTCCATTGCCGTCGCGCACTGCTACCCCGCGAAACGTCAGGCCACGCACTTCTGCGCCAGTCCCCCGTAGCACCAAAGTGGCTTTTCCTTCGCAAGCCGTGCGGTCAAAAATTGCCTTACCAGGTTCGCTCCCAACAAAGCTGATCACGCCTGCAGTCTGGATCGCGCATTGGCGATAGGTGCCCGGAGCAACTGTGATCGTCGCTTTGCGATTGCCGACCGCGTCCACTGCGCCCTGCAATGTGCTAAAGCTCTTGCCAGTCTCATTGATCGTGAAGCTCGCCTCGCCCGTTTGTGCGGCTGTGTTTGAGGCTGGCAGTGTGACTGCGACCAAAGCGGCCAGAGCAATTGAACCAGAAAGGGCGATACGGGAGCGTGTCCCTGATGAGCTGAGCGTTTTCATGGTGCCACCAAATATCAGACTTCGGACGATTGCTGGGGCGCGGAAAAATGTCTGTGCCGTTTCGAACCATCAATTCGCGCTTGGCTTAACCGAGCAGGCGGGTCTAAATGGCGATTGACGGAACCGCCGCGAGGATGCGGAGGTAACGGAAATATTGGGTCAATCGAGGAGGACATCCACAATGAAGAAGCTCACAATTATCGCCACGCTTGGCGGCGCATCACTCGCCCTGGCCGCGTGCGGGGGTTCGGAAAACGCATCAGAAGAAGCGACCGCTGATAATGTCGAGGTGCCCGCTGACGAAGCGCTCGAAGAGGTAACGGATGAGCCGGTTGAAGAAGAAGCGACCGCGGCCCCTGCCGGAGAATCAGAAGAAGATCTGTCAGAAGTGGAGCCGCCTGCTCCGGTAACGCAGGAAGCGGCTGAATCCGCAGCTGAAAACGCTGAATCAGTCGCGGGTGAAGTGGATAGCGCACTCGAAGCGCTGGACGCAGAAGAAGCAGTCGAAGCCGCTGTTGAAAGCTCCAACTGATATATGCGTATCACGCAAACACTGCGTCCGGGGTTGTTTAGACAATCCCGGCGCAATGCGGCTTTCGTGGCTGCCGTAGTGGCCGGGACGCTTAGCGCTTGCGGCTCTGGCGGCAGCGACCCTGCAGATACCGGCATTAGCGAGGGCGAAGCACGCGCGCTTGATGAAGCCGCTGAAATGCTGGATGAAAAACGCTTGCCTGATGATGCGATCCCGCCAATTGATGGCGAAGATCAGCCAGCAGATGCGCCAGCCGACCACACCAGCGAATAATCGAACAGATCACTGATTTGAGAGGCGACGCGGCCAAACAAATCGGGCTAGCGCGCATAGACATATCTTCGGTTACCGCGAGAGGATGACGCTGATGAATGCCGCAGCCAATATCAATGATGCAAACGCCAAGGCACCCAATCCCGGCATGGATGGAGAGACTTTCGAGCAGTTTGCGCAGCAGCTTGAACGCTATGTGCAAGAGCGGCTGATACCGGCCGAACAAGATGTCATAGACAATGACGCCGTGCCGCCCGAAATTGTGCAGGAAATGCGCGATATGGGCCTGTTCGGGATTAGCGTGCCCGAAGAATTTGGCGGCGCGGGGCTGAACACGAGCCAATATGCGCGGATCGTCAACACTATGGGCTATGCTGCTCCCGCATTCCGCTCGATCTTCGCGATCAATATCGGGATGTTTGCCAGCGCCTTGAAGAACGGCGCAACGCCAGAACAGCAAGCGCATTGGTATCCGAAACTGGTCGAAGGCGAAATTGCATGTTTCGGCCTGACCGAACCAGGCTCTGGCAGCGATTCTGCTGGACTCGCCACAACCGCGAGGCCTGACCCGGATGGCAATGGCTGGATCCTAAGCGGGACCAAGCGCTACATCACCAACGCGCCGCATGCCAAGGTTGCGTTGATCTTGGCGCGCACCGAAAAAGAAAACCTGCCGAAGAACGCTCATGTCAGCGCCTTTATCGTTCCGATGGATGCTCCGGGGGTCACCACTGGATCGCCGGACAAGAAGATGGGGCAATCGGGCGCACAAATCTCCGACATAATGCTCGACAATGTGAAAGTGCCAGGCGAGGCGTTGTTGGGTGGGGAAACGGGCCAAGGCTTCCGTTTTGCCATGCAAAGCCTAGACAATGGCCGGATATCCGTCGGCGCATCGGCAACCGCCTATGCCCGCCGCGCGCTCGATTCCGCGCTGCGCTATGCCAATGAACGCAAAGCCTTTGGCGAACCCATTGCGCGGTTTCAGCTGATCCAAGCGATGCTGGCCGACAGCGAGACGGAGATTTACGCCGCCGAGTGCATGATGCGAGATGTGACGGAGCGCGCAGATCGCGGTGAGAATGTAATTGCCAAAGCCGCCGCGTTCAAAGTTTTTGCAAGTGAGATGTGTGGCCGCGTGGTGGACCGCGTGGTGCAAATCTATGGGGGTGCGGGATATCTGGCGGAATACGACGCTGAACGCTTCTTCCGCGATGCACGGATCTACCGGATCTATGAAGGCACAACCCAAATCCTCCAACTTCAGATTGCCAAACATATGCTGCGCGAATGGGAAGCGTTGAACGGATAAGTGGCGCTCGTAGCATAGGCTCCATGCCTTCCAAGGAAATCAATGTACAATCTCCTCAACGACCTCTCGATCATTGAAGTCTCCAGCTTTGTCGCATCGCCCACTGCCGGACTTTATTGCGCGCAACTTGGCGCGGAAGTCATCCGCGTCGACCACAAAGCGGGTGGGCTCGATTATGACCGCTATATGCTGACAAACGAGGGGCGCTCGCTCAGTTGGGAAAACCTCAATCGCGCCAAAAAATCCGTTGCGCTCGATTTGCGCTCTGGCGAAGGGCGCGAATTGTGCGTTGAATTGGCGGCAAAGACCGGTCAATGCATCACCAATCTGCCCGAAAAGAGCTTTCTTAGCCACGACGCTATGAAAGCTGCGCAGCCCGAAGGCGCAGCCGATATGACTTCTGTGCGGATTATGGGCTGGCATGATGGACGCCAAGCGATGGACTTCACCGTCAATGCAGCATCCGGCTATCCGTTGATGACCGGGCCGCAAGACTGGGATGCGCGAACCGCGCCGCCGGTCAATCAAGTGATGCCCGCTTGGGACTTTATTACCGGAGCCTACGCCGCCTTTTCATTGCTCTCCGCCTTACGGCATCGCGATGCGACCGGCCAAGGGTCGCAAGTGCGCATTCCGCTTGGCGATGTTGCGATTGGCACCGCAGCCAATGCCGGGGTGATGGCAGAGGTGCTTTATCGCGGCGGCGACAGAGAACGGCTTGGCAATGCCATTTGGGGTGCGTTTGGACGCGACTTCCGCTCCAAAGATGGCGTGCGTTTCATGGTCGCCGCTTTAACCGCAAAGCAATGGGCGGGCCTTGTCAGAGCCTTCGACTTAACCGAAGCAGTGAGCGCGCTCGAAGCCAAAGTCGGCGTGCAATTTGCAGCCAGCGACGACCCACGGTTCAAACATCGCCATGCGTTGTTCGATCTGTTCCAAGGCGCTTCGGACAAGCATGATTATGTTGAGCTAGACAGGCGAATGACGGCTGAGGGCTGCACTTTCGAGAAATACCGCACAAGCTATGAAGCTGCGCGCGATCCGGTGTTGATTGATGACAATCCGCTGTTTGGCCCTTCACCGTCTAATCCATCGGGCTTCGAATATCCGGCGACGCGATCCTTCGCGAACCTGCCCAAACAAACCGTCGCCGATCCAGCGCCTGCGCCCTATCTAGGCGAACATTCCGAGGAGGTTTTGGCCGAGCGGTTAGGTCTTTCCAGCGGGGCTATTGGCAAATTGGTGGATGCCGGAACCGTTGCGCTTTCTGATAAGGACACCTGATGAGCAGAAGAGCAGCAATCGTATCGCCTTTGCGCACTCCGGTGGGCAAATTCCTCGGAAGCCTATCCAGCCTGAATGCAGGCGACTTGGGTGGCATCATTCTAAAAGCACTGATCGAGCGATCTGGCATCGATCCGGCGCGTGTTGATGATGTGGTATTCAGTCAAGGCTATGGCAATGGCGAAGCGCCTTGCATTGGGCATTGGTCTTGGCTCGCGGCGGGTCTCCCCATCGAAGTGCCCGGCTATCAGCTGGACCGACGGTGTGGGTCCGGGCTGCAAGCGGTCGCAAACGCGGCCATGATGGTCGAGACCGGGGTTGCCGATGTGGTGGTCGCGGGCGGGTGTGAAAGCATGTCCAATGTTGAGCACTATTCGACCAACATCCGCAAAGGGCAGCGCGCAGGCGATCTGAAGCTGCATGACAGGCTCGCTCGTGGTCGATTGATGAGCCAGCCAATTGAGCGGTTCGGGGTTATCACCGGGATGATCGAAACAGCAGAGAACCTCGCCAAAGACTATGACATTAGCCGCGAAGACGCTGACGCTTTCGCTGTTCGCTCGCATCAGAACGCTGCTGCGGCTTGGGAACAAGGGAAGTTTGACGCCCAATTGGTGCCGGTTGATGTTCCACAAAGGCGCGGCGATCCGGTGCGGTTCGACAAAGACGAGGGATATCGCGCCGATGCTTCGATGGAGACACTCTCTGGCCTGCGCCCGATTGATGTAAAGCGCGATCCGCAAGCGATTGTTACCGCTGGCAATGCGAGCCAGCAAAACGATGCAGCAGCGGCGTGTTTGGTCGTTGCCGAAGACAAGTTGGAAGAGCTTGGGCTTGAACCAATGCTGTTCTTCAATGGATGGGCGGCGGCGGGTTGCGATCCATCGCGCATGGGCATTGGCCCTGTCCCTGCGGTCGAACGGCTGTTTGAACGCAAGGGGCTAAGTTGGGACGAGATCGACTTGGTTGAGCTCAACGAAGCGTTCGCGCCGCAAGCACTCGCAGTTCTGAAAGGCTGGGGCTGGAGCGCGGATGACAGCCGCCGCGACATCGTAAACGTCAATGGCTCAGGCATTTCGCTTGGCCACCCCGTCGGTGCGACTGGCATTAGAATCCTTGCGGATATGGCCCATGAGATGGAGCGACGAGGCAGCCGCTATGGCCTCGAAACGATGTGCATTGGCGGCGGGCAAGGCATTGCGGCGGTGTTTGAGCGCGCCCAATGAGCGAGTTCGACGCATGGATAGGGCGCAAAGCGCGCGCTACGGATCGCGTTGACGAAGCATTGGTGACACGGTGGCTTGCGACGTTTGATTTGAAAGCGGGCAGCGCGCCTCTTCCGCAAGGCATCCATTTCGCCTTGTGCACTCCCAATGCACCTTCATCAGATTTGAGCGAAGATGGGCACCCCGAGCGCGAT
The DNA here is from genome assembly GCA_039985875.1 of Erythrobacter sp. Lineage (GTDB taxonomy): Bacteria > Pseudomonadota > Alphaproteobacteria > Sphingomonadales > Sphingomonadaceae > Erythrobacter. Next base: position 414,573 of record JBDWRU010000003.1, read on the forward strand.
GAGAGCACGGATAGCTTTCTTCCGCCTTTTCCAATGCCGCGCCGGATGTGGGCGTCGAGCGCAATTGAGTTTCACGCCCCGATTGCCGTTGGATCGAGAATAGAGCGAATCAGCAGCGTCGCATCGATCAGCGAGAAGACCGGTTCCAGCGGCAAACTTGCATTCGTCAATATCGCGCATGAGACGCACGCGGATGGCGCATTGGCAGTGTCTGAGACGCAAACCATCGTCTATCGCGATGCAGCTGCGCGCAATGCGCCGCTAGGCCCGCCTGCTTTGGGCGATACAGCGTTTGACCCGTCCGGGTGGGACGCGCACCGTGCTTTGACGCCGGAACCGCGCTTGCTGTTTCGCTATTCAGCGCTGACCTTCAACACGCACCGCATTCACTACGATGCGCCCTATGCTCGCAATGTCGAGCGTTATCGCGGGCTGGTGGTGCATGGGCCGCTCACCGCCTCGCTGTTATTGCAATTGGCCGCAAGCGAACTTGGCAACAATGCGCTCCAGTCGTTTGAATTTCGCGGGGCATCGCCGGCAATCGCGGACGAAACGCTGCATCTGGTGATGCGCAAAGGCGATGAAAGAACATATGAGATCGGCGCGTTCGCTGATGATGGGCGTAAAGTGATGTCCGCCAAAGCGCGAACTGACATTTAAAAACCAGCAACGGCCCTGATCCCCAAGGAGCGCTTCACTCAGATGAACTATTGGCCGCGCTTTGGTGGTGACTGGCCTAAACCTCATAGTCCTTTATCGGCTTGAGCGCCTTGTAGGTCTCCTTCTTGGGTTTGCGACCCAGTTCAGGAAACTCAATAGCGGGCGGATCAACATGGGTGTCGGGCAGACGGTCAAGCAAATCACGGATCAGCGTCAAGCGCCCCATTTTCTGGTCGTTGAAATCCACCAAAGTCCACGGCGCATGTTGATAATGCGTCGCTTTCAGCATCGTCTCGCGCGCTTTCGTATAGGTGTCATACTGGTCACGCGCAGCCAGATCGATGGGCGAGAGTTTCCAACGCTTTAGCGGATCTTCGAGCCGTTCCTTCAGTCGCTCTTCCTGATTGGCTTGATCTGTGGCCAGCCAATATTTGAACAGCAAAATCCCATCATCGGTCAGCAGCTTTTCAAACACCGGAACCTGTTCCAAGAATCGGTCCACCTGTTCGTCATCGGCATAGCCCATCACTTTCTCAACGCCCGCCCGGTTGTACCACGAACGGTCGAACAGCACGATTTCGCCTTTGGTCGGCAGATGCGAGATATAACGTTGGAAATACCATTGGCCCTGCTCCGCTTCGGTCGGCTTGCCCAACGCCACGGTACGGCATTGGCGCGGGTTGAGCTTATCGCGAACCGCTCGAATCGCGCCGCCTTTCCCCGCCGTATCACGCCCTTCGAACAACACCGCGATCCGCGTGCCGGTTGTTCGTGCCCAGCGCGCCATGCCCACCAGCTCTTCGTTCAGCGGATCGAGAGCCTTGCGATAATCCTTGCCCTTAAGCGCCATTGCGTTCCTTCGCGTTTGTCCTTGTCGATTGGCGATGATAGTCTCACTTGCAACACTATGGCTACACTTGCACAATCTGGAACCGATTTTACCGCTCTGCCCGAGCTGGATTCCAGCGTTTTCACCGCACCGCTCGCAAAACCAGAGCATGTGGGTGAGGACTGGTTAGAGCCAGCGCAAACCGTCTATTCGAGCGATGACGACGGCGTCTGGAACGATCTGTTTGCGCGGCAAATGGAGGTTTTACCTGGACGGGCTGCCAGCGCTTTTATGGCAGGGCTGGAACGACTCGATCTAGCGCGCGGCGGGGTGCCCGAATTCGCGCGGCTTAGCGAGGAATTGGACGCACTGACCGGGTGGAGCGTGGTGCCCGTCCCGATGTTGATCCCCGATCACGTGTTCTTTTGGCATTTGGCCAATCGTCGCTTTCCGGCGGGCAATTTTATTCGTACGCGCGAGACATTTGACTACATCCAAGAACCCGACGTGTTCCACGATGTGTTTGGCCACGTGCCGATGCTGACCGATCCAGTGTTTGCGGATTACATGCAAGAATATGGCCGGGCCGGATGGAAGGCAATGCGCTATAACCGCTTGAAAGCGCTTGGGTCGCTTTATTGGTATACGGTTGAGTTTGGTTTGATCGAAGAGGCACCCGGAGACATTCGCGCTTATGGTGCGGGCATTCTATCGGGTCCAACCGAGGCGGTGTTTGCGGTCGAGGCGCAAAGCCCCAATCGCATCATGCTTGCGGTGGATCGGGTGATGCGCACCGATTACGTGATCAGCGATCTGCAACCGACCTATTTCGTGATTGAGAGCTTTGAAGACCTTTTTCGTCAAACGGTCGAGCGCGATTTTGATCGGCTTTATCGTAACCTTGCGCCGGGCTTCACTTACTCGAATTCAGCGATCATCGACGTTGATTACATTGTGAGCCGTGGGACACAGGAATATCATTTACGCGGCGGGCGAGGATCAGGAGCAGACCCGATCTAGTGCCAACTTAGACGATGTTACTGTTCTTCAAACTCTTCGTAATCAACGCCTGAGCGGCGATTGAATGCGATGTGATAGACGATCAATGCCACGACGGCTGCACCGGCACCTGCGCCCAAGGCGACTAGAAGCAAGCCGCCCATCATCACCCAGCCATTTATGAACAATCCGACGCCAAGCGCCGCGACAATCGCTAGCAACATCTGCTTCACAATTGCGCCTGCTTGTTCAGTGCGTCCAAGGATTGAAGCAATCCATCCCAAAAGCGCACCCAACGCGATCAACACCATCAAAGCCATTGAGAACCTTGTTCCTCTTTCCGGCGCTCATTGCGCGCCGCTCTTTCACACTACGCAATAGACGTGTGTTTTGTTCCGATGAAGACTGCTGATCATGCGATTCAGAAGAAATACAGCAGAGCGACGCCCATCGCTATGCGATAAAGGACAAAGATCAACATGGACGCGCGCTTGAGGAAATTCATCAAGAACGCCATTGTGAGGAACGCTGCGACAAAGGTCATCACACCGGTGATGATCGCTTCTTGAAGAAGGGCTGCATCGGCTTCGAGCAGATCCGGGATGATCAGGACCCCTGCCCCTGCGACCGCCGGGATCGACAAAAGGAAAGAGAAGCGCGCAGCTTCAAACCGTCCAAATCCCAATACGCGCGCTGCGGTCATAGTGACGCCAGAGCGGCTTGTACCGGGCACCAGAGCTAACGCCTGTGCAAGACCAACAATCAAACCATCACGCCACGTCATTTCCTCAAATGTCTTTTCCTCTTTGCCGAAATGGTCTGCGAGGCCCAACAGGATGCCGTAGAATATAAGGTTGAAGGCAATCAGATCGGTGAACCGGATCGAGGCGAGCAAATCATCGTCGATGATCGTGATCCCAAACAGGCTCGACACCAACGCATTGAACGCACCGGTTTTGATCGCCAGACCCAAAATTACCGCCGGGATCGTGCCAAGGATAATCCACCAGAACAGCTTGCGCTGTTCGGGCGCTTCACCAATGCCAATTGTCGCAAAACCGCCGCGCGCTAGGCCTGTTACATCCTTGAAGAAATAGACGATAATCGCCAACAGCGATCCGACATGGACGGCAATATCGATCATCGGGCCTTGGTCTTCCGCACCGGTAAAAACGGGAACAAGGATCAGGTGACCTGACGAAGAAATTGGCAGAAATTCTGTAATTCCTTGGACAATCGCGATGATGAGCATTTGCAGAAATGTCATAATGCGCGGTTCTTGGCAGGGCACCGTCGCAAGTCAATATTTCTTTGGTCCCTCAAGCGCCGGGCGCAGCGCATCTGCGCTGCTTGGCTTTCGGCCTAGCCGGTCGGCGCGCAGTCGCGCTTTGACTACCGTGACAAGATCGGCCTTTTCTCTGATGAGTCGGCTGCGGAACCAACCGCAAAGGCGACCGTCAGGTCGCGTGAGCGAGGAAATCGCGCGCGATGATGCGACGGCGCAAAAAGTTATGCTGCCTCAGTCGCCGCAAATTGCAGCTTGGCCAAACGCGCATAAAGGCCACCGCGCGCGCTCAGCTCTTCATGCGTGCCTTGCTCGGCAATCTCACCCTTATCGAGCACCACAATCCGGTCCGCTTTGCGCACGGTCGCGAGCCTGTGGGCGATCACCAAGGTGGTGCGCTCTTTCATAAGCGCATCGAGCGCTTCCTGCACCAATTGTTCGCTTTGCGCATCGAGTGCGCTGGTTGCCTCATCAAGCAGCAAGATTGGCGCGTCACGCAAAAGCGCCCGCGCAATCGCCACGCGTTGTTGCTGGCCACCGGACAATTGCGCGCCGCCCTCGCCAAGATAGGTATCAAGCTCTTGCGGGAGTTCGCGCAGGAAGCTTTCCGCATTAGCCGCCCGCGCCGCTTCCCAGATCGCCTCATCCGATGCGTCCCAGCACCCATAGCGCAAATTGTCGCGGGCATTGGCGCTGAACAGCACCCCGTCTTGCGGGACCAACGCCAAACGCGCGCGAAGGTCGGCCGGGTCAGCGCTTGGCAAAGCCACGCCGTCAATCCGGATCGTGCCGCCTTGAGGGTCATAAAAGCGCTCTACCAGCTGGAAGATCGTCGATTTGCCCGCGCCAGAAGGCCCAACAATCGCAACCGTTTCACCTGGCTCAATCTCCAAACTGAAGTCTTTGAGCGCTGCGGTGTCTGGCCTTGCAGGATAGCGGAATGTCACATTGCGGAATGACAGGCTGCCACGCGGCGGCACAGGCAGGCTCTCGGGCCGTTTTGGCGCCGCTATCTCCGGCTCAGCTTCAAGCAATTCTGCCAATCGGCTCGCCGCGCCCGCCCCGCGCAACAGATCGCCATACACCTCGGTTAGCGCTCCAAACGCGCCAGCGACGATCATTGACCCGACCAAGAACGACATCAGCGTGCCCGGCGTGATTGCACCGGTCGATACCGATTCAGCGCCACGCCACAACAGCAGCACGATCGAACCAAAGATCACAAAGATAATGATCGCGGTCATAAACGCACGCAGGATGATCCGTTTTCGCGCCGTGTAGAAAGTTTGCTCAACCGCCTCGCCAAAGCGATCCGCCTCGCGCGATTGTTGGCCGAAACTTTGCACCACCTTCATCGCTGAAAGCACTTCGGTGACCATCGCTCCCACATCTGCCACGCGATCTTGGCTGTCTCGCGAAATCGTGCGGATGCGACGACCAAAAATCATGATCGGCAGGATGGTTAGAGGAATTCCAACCGCCAGCCAGACGGTGAAGCCGGGCAGCAAATAGAGTAGGTAGATCGTCCCACCAATGCCCAGAAAGACATTGCGCAGGGCAACCGACACCGTTGTGCCGACCACCGTCTCAATAATCGTCGTATCCGATGTCATCCGGCTGGAAATTTCTTTGGGCGAATTCTCTTCATAGAATCCGGGCGACATTCTGAGCAGGTTGCGGTGCACTTTGCGGCGGATGTCGGCCACGACGCGCTCCCCGATCCAGCTGACGAAATAGAACCGCGCCGCCGTGCCAAGCGAAATTACTAGCACAATCATGCCGAGATAGCGGAACCACCGGGCGATCTCCCCGGAACCGGCAACCGTGCCGAATCCTCGATCAACGATCAGCTGAATAGCAGCCGGAATGGCCAGCGTTCCCGCCGCAGTGACCGTGAGCGCAACCAGAGCAAACCGCACCTGTTTGGGGTATTTGGCGGCCTCCCGATACACCATCCTAAGCGGGGCCAGCGAACGGCTCTTCGCCTTGTCCTTGGCCTTGCCCGGCTCTGGGACGATCTCTTCTGTGTCAGGGGATGGGGGAAGTTCAACGCTCATTGCAGCGCTCATGTAGGCAGGTGGTGCAGGATTTTCACGTGTAAAAACTGCACAAATTCTCGAAGACCGAATACAACTCAATTATTGTGCATTGCACAATTGCCCTCTAAGCCCCATCTCAAGAGCTAACGTGCTCGCCAAGAAAGCGCGCATATCCAACATTATTGAGTGTTAACCGCGCGCGGGGATAATGCGCGGGACACGGAACGGGAACGCGATGCTTTATCAAGCCTATGAGATTCAACGCAGCTGGATGAACAGCGTCAGCGCGCTCGCTTCGATCAGCTCAGAAGTGCTGTCCAACCCCGCCAATCCCTTCGGCAAAATGGGCCTTGGCCCGGTTACCGCGAACGCTTTGGATGTCTTCGCACACGCCACCGCGCATTATGGCAAGCCAGCATTTGGCATCACTGAGGTTGAAAGCGGCGGCAAGACCTATCCCGTGATCGAGGCGACCGTGGTCAACCGCCCCTTTGGCGATTTGAAGCGCTTTCGTCTGGACGGTGTGACCGATGATCGGCCCAAACTGCTGATCGTCGCGCCGATGAGCGGGCACTACGCCACGCTGCTACGCGGCACGGTTGAGCGGATGCTGGAAAGCCATGAGGTTTACATCACCGATTGGGCCGATGCGAAGACTGTTCCATTGCACCAAGGTACTTTCGATCTCGATGATTATATCGACTATTTGATCGAGTTTCTCGAGTACATTGAACAGGTTACACCCGGCCAGCGCCCGCACATGATGGCCGTTTGCCAGCCCTCCGTGCCCGCCTATGCCGCGACAGCGTTGATGAACCTGCGCAAATCACCCGCGACCCCTGCGACGCTGACGATGATGGGCGGACCGATTGATACGCGAGAAAGCCCGACCACCGTCAACGACCACGCAATGAACCGCCCGATTGAGTGGTTCCGTCAGACGGTGATTGCGACCGTGCCGATCAATTATCGCGGCGCAGGTCGCAAGGTCTATCCCGGCTTTATGCAGCTATCGGCCTTTATGAGCATGAACCTGCAAAGCCACATGATGAGTCATTATGAGATGTTCAAACATCTAACGACCGGCGATGAGGCAAGCGCGCAGGCGACCAAGGATTTCTACGATGAATATCGCAGCGTGTGCGACATGACGGCAGAATTCTATCTCCAAACGGTCGAACACGTGTTCCAGAAGCACTCGATCCCCAACGGTACCTTTGAACACAAAGGCGAGATTGTTGATCTTACAAAGATCACCGACACAGGCTTACTCGCCGTCGAAGGCGAGCGCGATGACATTTCAGGGCTAGGCCAGACCAAAGCCGCGCTCAAACTCGCAACCGGCTTGGATGAGAGCAAAAAACGTTACTACATGGCGGATGGTGCCGGGCATTATGGCATATTCAACGGCAGCCGCTGGCGGACAAAAGTGGCACCTGTGGTTGAAGAATTTGTGGCGGCGCATTCTTAGATGTCACTTTCAGGTCAGGGGCTACGCTTACCCTCACTCGTCCGCTAACGACCAAATTGCGGGCAGAACAGTATCATCTATGAGTTTGAATTAGGCAGTCTGCATATTCGGCAAAGAGATTCTGCATCTCTTCAGGCACATCCTCAAAAAGGTTGTGATCAGCTTCCCACACCTTCACAAAACTCGGTAAATTTTCCTCGGCGGCCAGAAAGTTCTTGGTCCGTGGGTCTTCGGTTCCTAGTGCGATGCTGGAGCACTTGTCCTTCAGTGAGACATTACGCCAAGGTAAATCAGCATCACCAACGAACCTTGAAATATAACCAAGCATTCGCACCAAACGTGAGTGATCGAAGTTGGTCGCTTCATCAACCCTTTTGAATATGTTGAAATAAACCCATTCTCCAATCGGTTCTTCATTCGCAATTTTCTCTGCGTGCTCCTCTTTGATCCGCGCAATATGATGCTGGAGCCCATCCATCACCGGGACGAGAGCAAGAACCTGCATGGTCTCCAATCGCTCTCTCCCCAAGGCGCCCAAAGCAAGATGGTTGCCAAGACTTTCCATGATCATGGGCGGTGCTTTACCGTCATTGTCACTATAAAAATCTACAGCCCGTGTCACATCATCGATGGCAAGAGCGATTTCGTCGGGGGCTTCAACCGTCCGAATATGCGTCCCCCAGTAGCCAACCGAAGCGATTGTATAGCCGCGTTTCAATACTTGATAATATGCTGATTGCCTTAATTCCCCACGAAACAGATCGCTCAACTTGTCTCGGCGTATTCTGGCAAGAAACTGCTCGGTCATTGCTGGATTGACGTGGAATGGCTGTTCACCAGGCCCGCCAACTACATGAAGCAAGATGCGATCACTTTCTTTGGAATTCGCCAATCGAGTCTCGACAATCGGCATTCGCCCATCGTCAACCTCTAACGCTATCAGTGACGATGTTATCCCTTGCGCTGACCACGTCTTACATACGACCCGTTTGGCGACTTTGTCTGCCTCGGGCCAATATCGATCAAGGCAATCCAACCAGTCGTAACCCAATCCGTCGGTTGGCTGATCCGATAGTGAGTTTTCGACCAGCTTATAAAAGTCTTGCTTTAGCGTAATCGCCTCTTGCTTTTCTTTCGCAGCGTTCACCCAGGCAATCGCGCCGCCTATCAAGAGAATCAATGCGATCACAATTGTTAATCGGCGCATAAATTTAGCCCCCCAACGATTGTTGCTACTATGACCAGTACTTAGTTCTAATGTCAGCTTCCCACCCCAACTGCAGACTTACGCATCACCCCTCCGCCTTGCGCGCCCGAAAAAACAATCGCTTCACGATCTTGCGTGCAACCCAGAGCAGCCCAAGCACAACCATCAGCAAGACCACCGCAATCCCGCCAGCGACCAGCGGGTAGGAATAGGCTGTGAGCAGCAATCCTGCCGTCGCGACATCCTCTGTCGTTGAGACCAGCGCGTTGCTAACCGGCTCTGGCGAGGTGTTGACCACCGCCCGCGTGCTGGCCTTGCCGCCATGCGCCAGAAAGCTCGCCCCGCCGCCCAGCAGGAACGCGATCACCTGTGTCGCGGGGTCCGATGGGTCGACGATAGCCAACGCCAGCAACGCCCCGCCAACCGGACGCACAAGTGTATGAACAGTGTCCCATAACGTATCGAGCCACATGACTTTGTCGGCGAAGAACTCTGCAATCGCGCCAACCGCTGCGATGCCCATCACCCATGGGTTTTCGAGCACGCCAAGGCTCGCCAAATGCTCTGGCACCGGGATCAAATCGTATCGCATCGCAAGCCCCGTGGCGAAGACGCACAGATACAATCGCCAGCCGCTCAGCAGGCTAACGCTGGCCGCAATACCGATGATTTCCATTATGCCCATGACGCCAGTGTAGCCTGAAACGCATGCAAAGAAAAAGGCGGCGCCGGATTGTGCTCCCGCGCCGCCTGTATTTGTTTTGAGCCTAGCTACCCGCCCGGAGCAGCGAGCTCAAAAATCCGATCAAAACACTTCGAACAGTCCCGCTGCGCCCATGCCGCCGCCGACGCACATGGTCACGACGACATATTTCGCGCCGCGGCGTTTGCCTTCGATCAATGCGTGGCCGGTGCAACGTGCGCCAGTCATGCCGTATGGGTGGCCGATGGAGATTGAACCACCATTGACGTTGAGAATGTCATTGTCGATGCCCAATCTGTCCCGGCAATAAAGCACTTGCACCGCAAACGCTTCGTTGAGTTCCCAAAGGCCGATATCGTCCATTTTGAGGCCGGTTTGCTTCAGCAATTTCGGGATCGCGAAAACAGGGCCAATGCCCATTTCGTCAGGTTCTGTGCCTGCGACCGCCATGCCGACATAGCGCCCAAGTGGCTCAAGTCCCTTTTGCTCGGCCAGCTTGGCTTCCATCAACACGCTCGCCGATGAACCATCGGAAAGCTGCGAAGCGTTCCCAGCGGTGATGACTTTGTCCGGGCCCATAACAGGGTTGAGACCTTGCAGACCTTCCAACGTGGTCGATGGACGGTTGCCTTCATCCTTGGTGATGGTGACTTCTTGCTCGCTGACTTCGCCAGTTGCTTTGTCTTTGACCATCATCGTAGTGGTGCATGGCACGATCTCATCATCGAACTTGCCCGCTTCCTGGCCAGCAGCCGTGCGCATTTGCGAATTCAGCGCATATTCGTCCTGAACATCGCGGCTAATGCTATAGCGTTCGGCCACGGTTTCCGCGGTTTGCAACATCGGCATATAGACGTTGCCATGCATAGCGAGGAGCGACTTATCCATCGCAACGCGCATTTCAGGGGTTTGGACGAGGCTGATCGAGTCCTGACCTCCGCCCACGACAACATCCATATTGTCGACCACGATCTGTTTCGCTGCCGTCGCAATCGCCATCAGGCCCGAAGAGCACTGGCGGTCAATCGTTTGGGCCGCAACGGTGACAGGAGCCCCACCGCGCAGAGCGACTTGGCGACCGATATTGCCGGCTTGCGTACCTTGCGTGAGGACAGCACCCCAAACGACATCATCAACTTCGCCGGCTTCAATACCAGCGCGCTCGACTGCGGCTTGATAAGAAAAGGCGCCCAATGTTGCGCCGGGAGTGGCGTTAAATCCGCCTTTGTAAGCGCGGCCAATCGGCGTGCGCGCGGTGGAAACGATGACTGCATCACGTGACATGGTTGGGGGTGTCCTTTCAGAAGGGGTAATTAGGTCCAATACTCTCGTTTAGGGAGAACCGCTTTGCCGAGCGGAAAGCTCAAATTCGATCAGAGGAAGTAGAGCGTCATCCACTCACAGATCAGAGCGGGCTTATCCTCGCCTTCAATCTCAATCGTGATCTCGCAAGTTTGCTGCCACTGACCAGGCCGCTTTTCGAGCATTTCAGTAAGCTTCCAATGGCCACGAATACGCTTGCCCGATTTCACCGGCGCTATGAAGCGGGTTTTGTTGCCGCCATAATTGACCGCCATTTTGATCCCATCAAGGCTCGGTACATCGCTTTTCATGGTAAGAGCGGGGATCATGGAAAGTGTCATAAAGCCGTGCGCGATAGTGCCACCAAAGGGCGTCATTTTTGCGGCTTCTTCATTGACGTGAATGAATTGGTGATCACCGGTCGCATCGGCGAACATGTTGATCTTTTCCTGCGTCATCTCGACCCATTCGCTGGTGCCGATGTTTTCGCCGACTTTCTCGGCGATTTCTTGAGCTGTTGGCATCAGGTATCCTCCTCAAATCTAAGCGGCGCGAGAGAATCCTCGCGTGGTCCGCGCTGTTTTTCTGGTGGATACATGGCACCGCAGATGAGGCGATGCAACGCTTGGAATTGTGCCGTTACGGCATTGCGGGAACGGGGCCACGTGCCGGACGCCGCGTGATACGGTCGCCTTCCTTGGCCTTGCTATCGAGCCGCTTTGTGTAGCTCCACAAGGCAATTTGCAGACCCATGACAATCATGATGAACGGCTGGAACGCAATTCCAACGAACGTCGCGCCCACGAGGTAGATGAGGTGCGCTTGTTGCAAAGCCAGCGCAAGTGGAGAAACCCAACATTCATGCTCGGCTTCCTTGCCTTTCCATCTGCGTTTGACTTTTTGCATCTGCGAAAGGCCCAAAATGTGAAGCGCCAAGAACAGACCCAGCCCAATCCAGCCTTGCTCACCCAGCATCTCAAAATAGCTTGAGTGATAGGCGCGCGCTTCGTCGACAACCTTCTGTTCGGTGATAACTTCCGATGAGCTGCCTTCGTTCACAGTGCGCGTTTTGTATGAGAAGCTATTGCTGCGATAGGCGGTAAAACCGCCGCCCTTGGGATTGTCGACGGCGTAGTCGACAGTCCATTTCCACACCGCCACCCTGCTTGATGCGGATTCGTCGGATTGGAAGTTGACGATCGTCTCCATCCGCTCGGTGAAAGAAGCAGGTAGGAAGGGCACCGAAATCACCAATGCAGTTCCTAAGAGGAAGCCATAGGCCAAGCGGTTCTTCATCTGCAAAATCAGCAATCCAGCAAAGACAGCCAGGCAAACAAGTCCGGTGCGCGCGCTGGTTCCAATGGGTATGAGAGCCGCCGCAAAGGTATAGCCAATCGCAAACACTTTGGTCTGCCAATTGCGTGGGAAGACCGTCCCATAACTTGCCAGCCACCACATCAGCGGGATCGCTGTGATCGCAGCACAGGCGATGGTCGAGCTTTCATAGAGGCCGGAATTGTTGTCGACGAGCAAGCGCAGCGTGTCATAGCCCCCGCCGCCAAAGACGGTTTTAACTCCGCCATTAATCACAATCGTTCCGAGCGCGAGGATGTAGAACAGTACCGCGCTTTCTAGCCTGACCCGAGTCGTTATCGTCATCGGCAGGAACGCTGCAAAGATCAGCGTCTTCCAAACCCATGCCCATTTTTCCCAAGCCGTATCAGCGAAATCAGCAGTGATTGTCGTCATCAGGCAATAGCCCAGAAGCGCGATCATCAAGCCTTGGCGAACGCCAAAGCGCGCCTGCTTCTTGGTGGTGTCGAACAAAATCCACCCTGCAAAAACCGCACCGAAAGCGATCAACGACATCGGGATATGGGTTAGGATCTGCGTTCCCACTTTGTTGGGTGAGACGATGTCGACATACAGATAAAGCAGCACCCACAGGAACGGCCGTCGCAAACCGAGCACCAAGATCGCTGAGAAGAAGGCGAGCAGAAAAATCTCTGTCATGCGCGCGGCCTCACACGGGATCGGCCTTTGCGGGCTGGTTTCTGAGGCGAATCCTTGACCGGTTCTAGAAGTATTTCTGGGTCGCGTTCCAGATCATCGCGCAGCATGATGCGCCATGCCGCAAGCAGCATGATCGCATGAGTCAGCGCAATTGTTAGGATGTTGACCACAATAATCCTCGGTTCGAACGCCCGTTAGAGTGGGCGAAAAGGGACTGGTAACAATTTTGGTTTAACACCTTACTAAGCACGAAATTCAGGATGAGCGCGCGCAGCTATCAAGTGCGGCGCAGGACTAGCAGGGCACAGGGTTGATGAGTGGCATGATCGGTTTCTGGACACCTGTCGAAGAACAGCGCCGCGCGTGGTTTCCCAGCGAAGAGCACCCGAATCAGATGCTTGAAGCATCCGTCGATGCACGCGTTCACTCAGATAGCGTAGTGCTAGACATTGGCTGCGGGCGCACTGCGCCCAATTTGCGCAAGCTGATTGGGCGGGCGAAGACGCTTTACGGCATTGATGTGATCGACTTTACCGTCGGCGACCCCGATTTGAAGCTGTTCAAGAACGATGTCGGCGCGATGAAGGACATTCCCGACGATTCAATCGACATCGCCTATTCGCGCGCAGTCATGGAGCATATCGACAATCCCGACGAAGCCTTCGGAGAGCTTGCCCGCGTGCTGAAACCGGGCGGTGTCTATATCTTCGTGACGCCCAGCGTTTATGACTACGGGTCGATGATCGCGCGGATCGTTCCAAACCGATTTCATGGCAAAATCGTCAGTGTGGTTGAAGGCCGCGCCGAAGAGGACGTATTCCCGACCGTCTATGCCTGCAATTCGCTGGGTCTGTTGCGCAAACAGGTTGCGCAGGCAGGGCTTCGGATCGAGATCGGGCGCTATATCGGCCAATATCCCAGCTATTTCATGTTCAATCGTGTGCTGTTTTGGGTCGGCAGCCTCTATCAAAAAGTGATCGAGAAATTCGCGTTCACTCAGCCACTGCAGGGCTGGATTTATTGCGTAGTTGAAATGCCAAAAGCGAGAGGCGAGAGATGACTCGCGTTCTTCACGTTCTTGACCACTCGCTGCCTTTGCACAGCGGATACACGTTCCGCACGCGCGCCATCCTGAAGGCCCAGCAAGCACATGGCCTCGAAGTTCGCGGCATTACCGGGCTACGGCATCAGGCGAATACCACTGGTGACGATTTGCCAGAGGTTGAAACGGTCGATGGGCTAACCTTTCACCGCACTCCCGGCGAGTTGAGCGGACCGACCTTGGTGAGCGAAACACGCGAGATCGCAGCGCTGGCATCCTCGATCCGCAATCTCGCCAAAGAATGGCGTCCGGACATAATTCATGCGCATTCGCCTGCTTTGTGCGGCGGCGGAGCTTGGCGTGCGGCACGCTCGCTTGGCATTCCGTTCGTCTATGAGATCCGCGCGTTCTGGGAAGATGCCGCAGTCGGCAACCACACAGGCACCGAAGGCTCAATGAAATACCGCATGACCCGCGCATTGGAGACACAGATTGTTCGCCGGGCAGATGCTGTGTTCACTATCTGTCAGGGACTGCGTGATGATTTGATCGCGCGCGGAATCAAGCCGGGCAAGATCGGCGTGATGCCCAACGGTGTGGACCTTTCACTGTTCGGCGACCCGCCACCGCGTGATGAAGCCTTGGCGAGTGAGTTGGGCCTTGCACCTAATACGCCGGTTATCGGCTATATTGGCAGCTTTTACGACTATGAAGGCGTCGATGACCTTATCGCTGCGATGCCGATTTTGCGCGAAAAGCAACCCAATGCGCGGCTGTTACTGGTTGGTGCCGGTGAACGCGATGCCGAATGGCGTGCCGCCGCCGCTGCGCTCCCTCAACCCGATGCAGTGATATTCACAGGCCGTGTTCCGCACGATCAAGTCGAACGCTATTATTCGTTGATCGACTTGCTCGCTTATCCGCGCAAGGCCTCACGTCTCACCAATCTTGTGACCCCTCTCAAACCGCTCGAAGCGATGGCGCAGCGCCGCATTGTCGCTGCATCCAATGTCGGGGGTCACCGCGAGTTGATAACGCATGGGGACACTGGCTATCTGTTCACACCCGATGATCCGGCGGCTTGCGCTGCCACTTTAAACGAAGTTCTCAGTATGCGCGAGGGTTGGGGCACTCTGCGCGACCGCGGCGTTGCCCATGTACAAGCGAACCATGACTGGCAATCCAATGCCGGTCGTTATCAAGACGTTTACCATCTCTTGCTAACAAACCTTAATCGCGATGGAGGGCCCGTGCCTTCCAAGCGCCAGCAGAAGCTGGAAACACAGGGTTAGGAGCAAGGGCGAAATGCTTTTCGCAAGGTCCGAGGGTCGCGAGTTTAAGCGGCGCTACAAACGTAAGCAGCCGATTACGGCGCATCCATATTTCGTGCCCGCTATTGCGGTGTGGGGCGCAGCCCTGTGCGGCTTGGCGATTTTCGTGCTTCCAAGCTCCACAATTCAATCCGTCGCCAACACTCTTGGCCTTGGCTCGTCGGGTGGGTTTGCTCGCGTAATTATTGCCGTATTGGCTGGTTTGCTCGGCATGGCAGTATCCCGATTGGTTGCACAAAAATGGCAGGCATCGCGATTCGAACAATCCGACGCTGAAGACACAGCAACAACTGGCGAAGTGGATGCCATTGATCCTGCCGAAGAACTTGGCAGCGAAAGCCTCGATGCACCTATCGGCGAAGTTGGCGCCTCGGCTGAGGACGACTTTGAAGATGGCGTTGAGTTCGAAACCGACGCTGGAGATGACACCTTTGAAGATGTTGCCTTGGACGAGGACGCACTCGAAGATGGCGACATCTTGGAGCTTGGCATTGAAGACTTCGCAGAGGACAAAGACGTCGAATCTATCACTACAGAACAGCACCATGAGAATGAAACTCTTGATGCTGAAGGCGAATCACAAGAGCGCTTCACTCTTGGGCAAGAATTCGGCGAAGAACCAGAATCACCGCTTGTTACTAAGCCAAGCCCACGCGCGAAACGCGGCTTTCCCTTCTCGCGGCGCGCGAAACAAGATGAACCAAACGAAGTCAAACAGGTTGAGCTTGTGCGCGCGATGAAAAGCCATTTGGCTCGCAAAACCGAGATGGTTGAAACGGCCGAAGCGGAAGGGCTGCGCATGGACGCAGAAGCGAATGCTAGCGAAAGCACACAAACCGCGCCCGTCGAGCCGAGCGCTGCAAGCACCCCTCCTATGCCGAACCCAACCGGTTCTGCGGTCGAACGTTTGCGCCAAGTCCCTCCGCACGAACTTAGTCTTGTTCAGCTGGTCGAGCGTTTTGCAGCCGCTTTGCATGACCATCAGAAGGCAGCCCATGCGCGCGCAGCGGCAGGGGAAACAAATGGCCGCGAAATTGCTTTGGCCGAAGCATTGAAAACGCTCGCGTTGTTCACCCAGGACGGCCTGCGTGCAAATCTCGACGCAGAAATTGCTGCTGAAATGGCCGCAAGTGATGCCAAAGCCAAACCCGAGCTTCGCGACGCAATGACCAAACTGCAAAAGCTGCGCGGTGCCGCCTAAGAGCGTTTAGCGAATCGCAGAGAGTAGCTCGCATTTGATGCAAGGTTTCTCGCGGTTTTCTTGCGTGTGACGCAATCCAAACATAGTTCTGCCATAACATCGTGAAATAATCCTTCGCGTTTCATGGTTGCAAAATCACGATTCCATCGGCAATAGGGGCTCGAACTGTGCGGGTGCCCAACCATGCGTGCCGCCCGTGCGACATCCTGCCAATGGGCGTTCCCTTGCCACAGAGCACAGCGGGCCGCGGCCAATGGCATCTGACAGGACGGATTTTGCTATGGGATACCCCACTTCCCAGGGTCTCTATGACCCCGCCAATGAACACGACGCCTGCGGTGTGGGCATGGTTGCGCATATCAAAGGCGAAAAGAGTCATACGATTGTCGAGCAATCGCTTGAGATTCTTGAAAAACTCGATCACCGTGGCGCTGTTGGCGCGGACCCCCTGCTAGGCGATGGCGCGGGACTCTTGATGCAGATCCCGGACCCGCTGATTCGCCGCTGGGCCGATGATAACGGCCATGATCTACCACAAGCTGGCGATTATGGGGTCGCAATGTGCTTCTTGCCGCAGGACGACGCGGCGCGCGACTTTGTCGCAGAGCGTTTTGAGCGATTCACCGAAAAAGAGGGGCAGTGCTTTGTCGGCTGGCGCGATGTGCCAGTCACGATGGAAGGGCTTGGCGATGCTGTGAAAGCGTCCATGCCTGTC
This sequence comes from Erythrobacter sp., assembly GCA_039985875.1. GTDB lineage: Bacteria > Pseudomonadota > Alphaproteobacteria > Sphingomonadales > Sphingomonadaceae > Erythrobacter. The sequence continues at coordinate 431,370 of JBDWRU010000003.1, forward strand.
ATCAAGATGGCGATGATTGCGCGTGGCGAAGGCTGCGCGGACCAAGACGCATTTGAGCGCAAGCTGCTGGTGATCCGCAAGCAAGTGCAGAACCCGCTGGAGCAACTTGAAGAAAAGCACGGCCTTACAGGGCTGACAGACACATATTTGCCAAGCTTTTCCTCACGCACCATCGTCTATAAGGGGCTGTTGCTCGCGACGCAGGTTGGCTCGTTCTATGACGATCTACGTGACCCAGATTGCGTATCTGCGCTGGGCCTTGTGCACCAGCGTTTCTCCACCAACACATTCCCTAGCTGGCGGCTCGCTCACCCGTTCCGCTTGATCGCTCACAACGGAGAGATCAACACCAATCGCGGCAATGTGAACTGGATGAATGCGCGCCGCCGCACGATGGAAAGCGACCTTCTTGGCGTTGACCTCGACAAAATGTGGCCAATTATCCCGCACGGCCAATCGGACACGGCCTGTCTCGACAATGCGCTCGAATTGCTGCTGGCCGGCGGATACAGCCTAGCTCATGCAATGATGATGCTGATCCCCGAAGCGTGGGCAGGCAATGCGCAGATGGACCCTGAGCGCCGCGCTTTTTACGAATATCACGCTGCATTGATGGAGCCTTGGGATGGCCCGGCAGCGGTGTGCTTTACCGATGGCCGTCAAATTGGCGCGACGCTGGACCGCAATGGTCTGCGCCCTGCGCGCTTCTGCGTGACAAAAGACGAATTGGTATGCCTCGCCTCCGAAAGTGGAGTTCTGCCGTTCGCTGAGGAAGATATCACGCGCAAATGGCGGTTGCAGCCGGGCAAGATGCTGCTGATTGATCTGGAGCAAGGCCGGATTATCGAAGACGAAGAGCTGAAGGCCGATTTGGCGACGGCAGCACCTTACGCTGAGTGGTTAGACAAAGCGCAGTTTAAGCTCGAAGATATCGACGCGGTCGATCCCGAATTTGCGGAACTGCCGCAGGACGAAAATAACGAAGCACCGACATTGCTCCAAACCCAGCAAGCGTTTGGCTACACGCAGGAAGACATTTCGCGTTTCTTGGAACCGATGGCGGTCAAAGGTGATGATCCCATCGGTTCGATGGGCACCGACACGCCAATTGCGGTTTTGTCGGACAAGGCGCGTTTGCTCTACGATTATTTCAAGCAGAACTTTGCGCAAGTCACCAACCCGCCGATTGACCCGATCCGCGAAGAGCTAGTGATGAGCCTGTTGTCGATGATCGGCCCCCGCCCAAACCTATTGGGCCATGAAGCTGGCACGCATAAGCGGCTTGAAGTGCAGCAGCCGATCCTAACCAACGAAGATTTGGCCAAAATTCGCTCGGTTGAAACGACGCTTGACGGGGCGTTCCGCTGTGCGACCCTGGACATAACATGGGATGCAGAGGCGGGCGTTGAGGGCATTGAGCTCGCACTTAAAGAGATGTGCTGGGCCGCAACCGAAGCGGTTTTGCAGGACCACAACATCCTTGTGCTCTCAGACCGCGGGCAAGATGAAGGCCGCGTGCCAATGCCCGCTCTGCTGGCCACAGCAGCAGTGCATCATCACCTCGTTCGCCAAGGCCTGCGGATGCAGACAGGGCTAGTGGTTGAAACCGGCGAAGCGCGCGAAGTGCACCATTTCTGTGTGCTCGCAGGCTATGGCGCCGAAGCGATCAACCCTTATGTCGCGTTCGAAACTCTGGAAGATATCCGCGCGAAAAAGCACGCAGATCTCAGCACCAACGAAGTTGAACAAAACTTTATCAAAGCCATCGGCAAAGGTATCCGCAAAGTGATGTCGAAGATGGGTATTTCGACCTATCAGAGTTATTGCGGCGCGCAGATTTTTGACGCGGTCGGCTTGTCGAGCGAGTTTGTCAGGAAGTACTTCACCGGCACCGCGACCATGATCGAAGGCGTTGGGCTTGCAGAAGTGGCCGAAGAATGCGTGCGCCGCCACTCACAAGCCTATGGTGACAATCCGCTCTATAAAGGCATGCTCGATGTGGGTGGCATCTATCAATACCGCCTACGTGGCGAAGAACACGCCTGGACGCCAGCCAATGTCGCGCAATTGCAGCACGCAGTGCGCGGCAATGATGCCGGCAATTACGAAGAATTCGCAAAGTCTGTGAACGAGCAGTCCGAGCGGTTGCTGACCATTCGCGGGCTGATGGAATTCAAGAAATCCGACACGCCTGTTCCGATTGAAGAGGTCGAGCCGGCAAGCGAAATCGTCAAACGCTTTAGCACTGGTGCGATGAGCTTCGGCTCAATCAGCCACGAAGCGCACTCCACCCTTGCGATTGCGATGAACCGCATTGGCGGGCGCTCGAACACCGGCGAAGGGGGTGAAGAACCGTTCCGCTTCACGCCGATGGACAATGGCGATTCAATGCGCAGCCGGATCAAGCAGGTTGCTTCGGGCCGGTTCGGCGTGACGACGGAGTATCTCGCAAACTCCGACGATATTCAGATCAAGATGGCGCAAGGCGCAAAACCGGGTGAAGGCGGTCAGCTCCCCGGTCACAAAGTCGACAAACGTATCGGCGCAGTGCGGCACTCGACGCCCGGCGTTGGTTTGATTTCGCCGCCACCGCACCACGACATCTACTCCATCGAAGATCTAGCGCAGTTGATCCACGACCTTAAAAACGTGAACACTGATGCGCGAATTTCGGTGAAACTTGTCTCCGAAGTGGGCGTGGGTACGGTTGCCGCGGGCGTTTCCAAGGCGCGTGCGGATCACGTCACTATCTCTGGCTACGACGGCGGGACCGGCGCTTCACCTTTGACCAGCCTCACCCATGCCGGATCGCCTTGGGAAATTGGCCTTGCTGAAACACAGCAAACCCTCTTGCTCAACGACCTGCGCAGCCGGATCGCGGTGCAAGTCGATGGCGGACTGCGCACTGGCCGTGATGTCGCGATTGGTGCGTTGCTTGGCGCGGATGAGTTTGGCTTTGCCACCGCACCTTTGATCGCGGCGGGCTGTATCATGATGCGCAAGTGCCACTTGAATACCTGTCCAGTTGGCGTCGCAACTCAAGACCCGGTTTTGCGCAAGCGCTTTACCGGCGCGCCCGAGCATGTAGTCAACTACATGTTCTTCGTCGCCGAGGAGCTGCGCGCCATTATGGCAGAGTTGGGCTTCCGCACAGTTGCCGAAATGGTGGGCCGCGTTGACCGGCTCGATATGACCCGGATGCACCGCCATTGGAAAGCGCGTGGCATCAATCTTGACCGATTGCTGCACACGCCTGACATTGCCGAAGACGCACCACTCAACAATATTGAAGGGCAAGATCACGGGCTTGATGCTGCCCTCGATAACCAGCTGATTTCCGATGCGAGGAAGTCGATCGAAGACAAAACGCCGGTCCAGATCGACGGCGAAGTTCGCAATGTGAATCGCACCGTTGGCGCGATGCTCTCCGGCGAGATCGCAAAGACGCATGGGCATGAAGGTCTGCCGCCAGACACGATCCGCATCAACCTAACCGGTGTTGCTGGCCAGAGCTTTGGCGCATGGCTGGCGCATGGCGTCACGCTTAATCTGTCGGGCGATGCCAATGACTATGTCGGCAAGGGCATGAGCGGGGGGCGGATCATTGTGCACCAACCAGAAGGCGTAAACCGAATCTCGGCTGAGAACATCATCGTCGGCAACACTGTGCTCTACGGCGCGATTGCTGGTGAGGCGTATTTCAACGGCGTGGCGGGCGAGCGGTTCGCAGTGCGCAATTCCGGCGCGATTGCTGTGGTCGAAGGCGCTGGCGATCACGCTTGTGAATATATGACAGGCGGCGTTGTCGTTGTACTGGGCAGCACAGGACGCAATTTCGCCGCTGGGATGAGCGGCGGGGTCGCTTATGTTTATGATCCCGAAGGCGAGTTCTACAATCTCGTCAATCATGCGCAGGTCGATCTGCTCCCGGTCTCACCCGAAGCTGACAATGACGCCAGTGACTCAGATGGCGCTGGCCGTCCGCAGCAACGCGGCCGTTCGGTCAATGATTTCGGGATGGGCGATATGTTGCGCCATGATGCAGAGCGGCTGCGCATCCTGATTGAGCGCCATCAATTGCACACCGATAGCGCCATAGCTGGCGAGCTGTTGGCCGATTGGGACGCAGCGTTGAACAAATTCGTGAAGGTTATGCCGCGCGACTACAAACGCGCTTTGGAAGCAGTCGAAACAGAGCGCGAAGAAGCCGCATCGGTCGCGGCGGAGTAAGGTTTAGGACAATGGGCAAAGACACCGGATTTCTCGAACTGGATCGGCGCGAGCGCGATTATCTCGATCCAAAAGAGCGGCTAAACAACTACCGCGAGTTTGTGGTGCAGCCGAGCGATGAAACGCTCGCTTCGCAAGCATCACGCTGCATGGATTGCGGGATTCCTTATTGTCACAATGGTTGTCCGGTGAACAATATGATCCCGGACTGGAACCATCTGGTCTATGAGCAGGATTGGAAGAACGCGCTCGACCTGCTGCATTCCACAAACAACTTCCCGGAATTCACGGGCCGCATCTGTCCGGCACCATGCGAATCCAGCTGCACACTCAACATCGTTGACCAGCCGGTGACGATCAAATCGATTGAATCCGCTATTATTGATCGCGGTTGGCAAGAAGGCTGGGTCACACCTCAGGTTCCAGACGAAAAGACCGGAAGATCAGTCGCCGTTGTCGGCTCTGGTCCTGCTGGCCTTGCTTGCGCGCAGCAACTGGCACGCGCTGGGCATTCGGTCACAATATTCGAGAAAAGCGACCGCGTGGGCGGGTTGCTGCGCTATGGCATTCCTGATTTCAAAATGGAAAAGCAACTCATCAACCGGCGTTGTCAGCAGATGGAAGCCGAAGGGGTGACGTTCATGACTTCCAAGGAAGTCGGCGTCGATGTTTCGTTTGCAAGTTTGCAAGAAAACTACGATGCGGTCGTGCTCGCAGGCGGCTCAGAAGATGCGCGCCAATTGGGCATTCCGGGCGCAGAGATGAATGGCGTGCGGCTTGCGATGGAGTTTCTCACACAGCAGAACAAACGCAATGCTGGCGATGATGAAATGCGTGCCGCGCCGCGAGGTTCACTGCTCGCAACTGACAAGAACGTTGTGGTGATTGGCGGTGGTGACACCGGCTCTGATTGCGTTGGCACCTCCAACCGCCAAGGCGCCAAAAGTGTCACGCAGCTTGAGATCATGCCCAAGCCGCCAGAGCACGAAGACAAAGCGATGACATGGCCAGATTGGCCGGTGAAACTGCGCACTTCCTCAAGCCACGAAGAAGGCGTCGAGCGTGATTGGGCGGTCCTCACCAAGCGTGTAGTCGGTGATGGGAGCAACATCACTGGTTTGGAATGCACGCGAGTTGAGTGGGTCAAAGACGATGACGGCAAGCATCAAATGCGCGAGATCGTCGGTAGTGAATTCACAATTCCAGCAGACCTGATCCTGCTCGCCATGGGCTTCGTCGGACCAAAGAAGGCCGGATTGCTTGAACAAGTGGGCGTTGAACTAACCAGACGCGGCAATGTCGATGCAGACACCGATGGTTACGCCACCAGCGTTTCGGGCGTCTTTGCCTGCGGTGATATGCGCCGGGGTCAAAGCCTTGTGGTCTGGGCGATCCGCGAAGGTCGTCAAGCCGCCCGCGCAGTTGATAAAGCGCTAATGGGTGTGTCACAATTGCCGCGTTAATGCGTGTTTCTTTAAAATAAAGCCGATCTCTCGCAAATGCGCAGTGCCATTTTCACATTAGATTGAATAAAGCTCTCACAATAACTCGTGGAAATTAAGTTTCCAGAAAGGGTATCCGCGCCTATCATTGTGTAGTTGCACAAGGACATGTTGCGAATACAAGAAAGAAGAGTGCTGACTTGTTGATCAGCACCGGTGGAGAGAGAGAAATGCAAGGCGCTCTTGAGGGCTTCGTTCGCGCGACCTTGTCACGCCATTCGTTATTGATGATGGCTGGCGCTGCTTCGGCCATGTTCGCCGCGCAAAGCGCTCTGGCTGAAGAACGCACAAAGCCCACACGGGACGAGACGGAAGCAGCCGCTGCTGAGGCCGATTGGGCTGGCGATGATACGATCATTATCGCGGACTATCGGATTTCAAAAGCCAACGCTGTGCCTGTGCCGAGCGCATTGCCGGTGCTCGCATTGACCGATAGTTCGGAGGCGGAAGGTCGTTCGCAGACGGCACCCCAACCCGCTCCGCCGGCAGCTGCTTCTCCGAAATCAAAGGCCGACCCAGTCAAGCTGGTCGTCTCGCAATACATCGACACCATCGCCAGCGGCTCCGCTGATGGAGCCGCGCGCTACAGCGGCAGGGCTGATGCCTATATCAACTTACCGGGCAGCTCGTTCGGCTTGGACGATAGCTGGACACTGAAGGTTCGCCCGGAATTTCGCTGGGGAGTCGATTCCAACGGTCTAGTTGGTTTGATCCCGAACAACACCGCGCTATTCCGCCCCGAAGGCTCTGAAAACTTCGATCTGTCGCTCTCTGTCAAAAAGACTTGGCAATCAGGCGCCAATTTGGAAGTGGGCAAGATCAACATTCTCGACAAATCCGGCGCGCTGCCGATTGTCGCAAGTGACGGCCATTTCGGTTTCCAAAACCTTGGCATAGCCTTGCCGCCAACAGCCGTTTTGCCGAACACGCTAACTGGCGCGATGCTGGAAGTGCCAACGAAGAAAGTGATTTATCGCCTCTGGGTGTTCGATCCGGATTCGCAGTACAATCGCACCGGGTTTGAAACCGCCTTTGAAGGTGGTGTCGGCTTTCTTGCATCGGCTGCAGCCCTTACCCGCTTTGGTGGCAAGCCGGGGGTCTACAATTTCGCGGTGGTCGGCTCGACCCGCTCTGGCCCCGCGACCGACATTCTTCCTACCGCCCTCACCCCGCCCCCGGGAGGCAATTTCGGCGATGGCAAAGGCGAACTCGCGCTGCAGCTTTCGGGCTTTCAGTATTTGAGCCTCAATAAGAAAGCGCGCGGCAAAGGCATCGGCATTTTCGCGCGCTTCCAAGCGTCCTTGGGCGATCCCACCTTCCTCGATTATTCGGGCTTTGTTGGGATTTCAGGCAACCCCGCGAACCGACCGCAAGACCGCTTTGGCTTTTCTATCTTCCAATATTCACTGACTGACGAGCTGGTCGAAGACTTAGCGCCGTTCCTGCCGCTTGGTGATGAGCGCGGGGTGGAAGCATTCTACACCGTTGGTTTTAGCCAAGGGTTTGAGTTCACCATGAACGCCCAATGGGTCGATAGCGCGATTGCGTTTCGCGAAGACGGCGTGCTGGTGGGCGCGCGCCTGACAAAGGTGTTTTGAGGGGGCGCTTAGTCAATTTTCAAAAGTCTGCTACAATGCCCCTGCAAATATGGGGGAACTTTGATGACAGACTGGACTGATGACGTCATGCGAGCGCTTGAATCGTTCAGCAATAGCGTGGAATCACTAAAACGCAGCGTGGCAGCTTTGTTTGATAGCGATAACGCTGATCCCATGAGAGAACTCCAGCAAGCGCTCAGAATTGGATCCACGGCGCTGCAAACTGCGGACATTGCAGGAATGAACAGCGTCAATGTCAGAGATGCTGCTTCGCGGTTGCGAAGGATGGCCGACAATGTTGGCAGAGTGAGTTCGCTGAACGAAGATTTGGATGCCTTGGCTGATATTGTCGCCGCGTCCCGTTCGCTCGATCGCGCGAGCAACGGTGCAGAAAAGGCAGCGGCGTTCGACCGGATGTTTCGCGGTATCAGCCGAGTCGTAAGTTACTTCCCACCGCCTATAAACCAGTGGGCGAGGTTTTTTGGCAATGCCGGAAATTTCTTCACCAATATGGAGCGAAGCCTCGTTCCCGGAAGCCGAGGCGGCCAGTGGAGCCGATACGCTCGATAAAAAAGCGGATCGGATAGCCAAAGCGTTGGCTAATCTTCGGATGCACACCCCACGCAAACCGCAGCGCTGGGATCATGGCGCAACCGGGCCTCGGCGATTTCTTCCCCGCAACTGAGACAGTACCCCCATTCACCCTCTTCGATGCGTTCAAGCGCCGCTTTGATACGCGTGCGTTCCTGACCGCGGCGGCGTGTCTGTGCCTGCGCCATCGCCTGTTGTTGCAGCGCGTCCATGCGGCTCAATCGGCCCACGCTGTCTTGTTGCAGCTCAACCGTATCGCCCGCGTCGGCATTGGCTGCATCTTCCTTGGTCAACGCAGCCTCGCGCGCCAGCAGCGCTGCACGGGCTTCTTCCTCTGTCACGCAAGCGCCCAATCAATTGGCGATACACCGTGTTCTTTGAGGAATGCGTTGGTCTGACTAAACGGCTTTGATCCGAAAAACCCGCGATAGGCAGATAGTGGGCTAGGATGCGGACTGTTGATGATGAGGTGATCGGTGCTTTGGCCCAGCGCACGCACCCGGTTCGCTTTCTTCTGCGCATGGCTGCCCCACAACACGAAGACGCAAGGATCGCCGCGCTCAGCCACCGCCGTAACGCAGGCATCGGTGATTTCGTCCCAACCGCGCCCAGCATGGCTTCCCGCTTTCCCGTCCTGAACGGTCAGCGTGTTGTTCAAAAGTAGCACACCTTGCTTGGCCCAAGGGGTTAAGTTGCCTGTTTGAGGCCGCTCCAGACCAAGGTCGCTTTCCAGCTCCTTGAAGATGTTCGCAAGCGATGGCGGCGGTTTCACCCCATCGCGAACCGAGAAAGCCAAGCCATGCGCTTGTCCGGGGCCGTGATAGGGGTCTTGCCCAAGTACCACGACGCGCACGCGGTCAAGCGGCGTCAACGCTAATGCTTTGAGCCGCTGCCCTTGGGGTGGGTAAATCGTCTTTCCAGCCGCCTCTTGCGCGCGCAGCCAACCGCCTAGCTTGCGCGCCTTGGGCTGCGCCAGAACCGGCTCAAGCGCTGCACGCCAGCTTTCAGGGATTTCCTCACCCGCCATGATGCAAATCCTAGACTCAGACCGCCACAAGGCGCGAGTCGCCCCTTCCCCTCTTTCCCCAATACGCGTAATGGGCTGAGCGATGACAGTGTATTTTCATGAAGAAGACCTGCCCGATGGCGTGCTGACCGGCACCAGCGATCTGGCCGTCGATACCGAAACCATGGGCCTAATCACGCCGCGCGACCGACTGTGCGTGTTGCAGATCAGCGACGGCTCCGGCGATGAGCATCTGGTGCGGTTTTCGCCCGGAAGTGACTACGACGCGCCTAACCTCACCGCGATCCTGAGCGACCCGAACCGCGTAAAACTGTATCATTTTGGGCGCTTCGATTTGGCAGCGGTCCAATACTATCTCGGCGTGATGGCGGGTCCGGTGTTCTGTACGAAGATCGCCAGTAAGCTGGTGCGCACTTACACGGATCGACATGGACTTAAGAATCTCGTCAGCGAGCTGCTGAATGCGGATATCTCCAAGCAACAACAAAGCTCTGATTGGGGCGGACCTGATTTGAGCGATGCGCAGCGCGATTACGCCGCATCCGATGTGCGGTTCCTACACAGGCTTCGCGACGAGCTGACCGTTCGGCTCGAACGCGAAGGGCGCATGCACTTGGCGCAAGCCTGTTTCGATTTCCTCCCAACCCGCGCATTGCTCGACATTGCCGGTTGGGCCGAGCACGATATTTTCAGCCACCAGTAAGCAAGAAGCGACCAGTAACGCCGGATCATGGGTACTCAGCGCCGCATAGAAACTACTGAGGCTAAGAAACTGCGCAGCCGCAGGCAGCACTTTGCTGCGCCTGGCGGATCGCACGATACCCTTGTCGGATTTCTCGCCCGTGCGCTCCCTATGGCGGTTGGCGTTATTGCGGCGTTCCTGGTCATCACTCCGCTTTCCCCGCGCGGCGAGGTGAGCTTTCTGTTGGACCGCAACAAAGTGGCGATGATTGATGAGCGTTTGAGCGTCGACAATGCGATGTATCGCGGGCGCGATAATAAGGGCCGCCCATTTTCGGTCATGGCGGGCGATGCGGTTCAGCGGTCAGGCGCGGAAGGGATCGTGCGGATGAACGATCTGGAGGCGCAATTGCTTCTTCCCGATGGCCCCGCACGGATCAGCGCCGACGCTGGCCAGTATAACATCAATTCTGAGGTGGTTTCCGTTGATAGCTCAGTCTTCCTCACCGCAACCGACGGATACCGGATGCGCGCAAGCGGCGTGTTCGTAGATCTTGAACGTCGATTGATCCGTGGCAATGATGGGGTCGAAGGAGAAATTCCGGCGGGCACATTTTCCGCAAAATCGATCCGCGCCGACCTCGACGCGCGCACGCTCGCTCTGGCAGGTGATGCGCGGCTACGCATGATCCCAGGCAAACTCAATATGAGGCTTCCGCAATGACTTGGAATACCGCTTCGAACAAATCCTCCTTCACAGATTTACGCAAAGTGGCGTTGGGTTGGATGGCAGGCGGCTTCGTGCTCACACTGGCAGCTGCTGGCGGTATGGCGCTTCAGGCGCAAGCGATTGCCGGGCACAATTCCAACGCACCAGTCAACACAGCAGCCGACCGGATGGAATTGCAGGACCGCGAGAAGCGCGTCATCCTCTCTGGCAATGTCGTCATTGATCAAGCCAATTTGCAGCTGCGATCAGCTAGAACCATTATCAATTATTCCGACGCGGGTGCTTTGAAGATCGACCGGCTCACCGCAACTGGGGGCGTAATCGTGTCGCGCGGCAATGAAAGGGCAAGCGGCGACACAGCGATCTATGATTTCAACCGCCGGGTCATCACAATGGCAGGCAATGTACGGCTGCAGCGCGGTGGCGACACGCTGAACGGCGGGCGGTTGGTCATTGATCTACGCTCAGGCATTTCCAGTGTCGATGGCAGTTCAGGCGCAAGCAGTGCTGATCAAGACCCCAGAGACAGCGATGGCGCTACAAACCGCGGCGGACGGGTAACCGGCAGTTTTGCAGTCCCGCAAAACTAGTAAGCAAGAACCCAAGACATCGGAGCTCAGTAAGCGTTGTCGTGGCGCAGCACCCCGAGCGTTTGAAACACGATCAAAATATCGCCGCGCAATGACCAATTGGAGATATATTCCAAATCGGAATTCAACCGGTCCGTGAGGTCGCTTTCCTGTTCGGTCGCGCCACGATGTCCGCGCACTTGCGCTAGTCCAGTCAGACCGGGTTTAAGCGAATGGCGTTGCCAATACGTGCTTTCCACTTCCCAAAACAGCTTGCTGTTCGCGCGGCTGCCAATTGCGTGGGGACGCGGGCCGACCAGCGCCATATCGCCCTTCAGAACGTTGGCCAGCTGTGGCAGCTCATCAATGCTGGTGCGGCGGATGAATTCACCGATCTTAGTGATGCGGTCATCATTTCGAGCTGTTGAGCGGACACCATCCAGATCAAGCTTTTCGACGCGCATTGAACGGAATTTCAGCATATCGAAGAACTGATTTCCGCGACCTAAGCGCCGCTGTGTGAAGAAGATTGGCCCGCCATCTTCGAGCTTGACCAGAATCGCGATGATAATGAGCAGGGGCGCAAGAGCAATCAGACCGCCAAGTGCTGCGACTATGTCAAAGAGCCGCTTGGTGATGCGTCCACGCAAGCCAAGCGGGCCGGTCGAGACAACCAAAGTTGTGCGGTCCTGGTCCTCATAGCGATGCACGCCCACCGCGCCGAGTTGGTGCACAGGTTCGCTCACAATCTCGCCATGAACACCGGAAGATTTGAGCAAAAACGCCCATGCTTCCCTGCGATCGCTCGGACAGCTGACCACAACCTTGTCCTGATTGCGCAGCATCTTGCCAACCCGATCGAGCATGAAAGGATCCTGGCTGGCCGGATCTAGCTCAAAGTCCTGCGCCGAAATCGTCGCGCCGCGGCCCAGCGCAAAATCCGCACCTCCGTCTTCTATAACCAGCTGATTGCGCACACGCCCTTGCCAAAATTTATCAATCAACAGCGGCATCATGCGGCGCGTTGCGGTCAGGAACACAATTGACAGGATCAATCCGAGCGTCACGGCAACCCGGGAGAATTCCTCATTGGTCTTCGTGTAGAATGCTAGGAAGTTGAGTAAAGCTGCTGCGACAATCAACGCGATCACAGCCTTGCGGGCGGCGTAAAGCCAATCATCAAGCGCCTTGGCGCTGTAGCTCGCATTGTAGAGGGCAATCGTAAAATAGACCGGCAAGAAAGCTTGCGCTGACAAGATCGCCTCTTTGTCCATCCAGCGGCCTTCATAACCGAAGGTCGCTATAACAAAGGCGAAATGTAGAATTATGGCATCGACGAGTAGCATCATCGCATAAGCGCGCAGCCTGCGCCGCTCCAGCGAAGGAGCAACTTTGCTCTGAACTTTGTCGGGAACTGCTGCTTCGAGCAGAATCCCTGTTTGCGTGTTCATCAATGCACCCCCATGCACACGACTATGTAAAAAGCCTTAGAGCCGGGTTTACGGTGAAATGCCAACCTTTTTGCAGGTGCGAATCAAGATTTGCGTTTACAAGTTACTTTCTTGCCGCGAACCGGGTTATTTCAGCGAGATCCTGTCCCAAAAGGAGCTCTGCGGATTGGCTATTGCTTAACAACGCGCGGTGCAAACCAACCAGTCGCGGGATCAGTCTGTCCAGTTTTCGAGCGGATGAGCCGCGCCGCTCCGGCACATTCCACCGTGCAAGTTGCTGCCGAATATCGCGTTCTTCGCGCCAGAAAATCCCCAACTGCGCTTTCTCGCCTTTGCCTAGCGTATCGAAAGTGCCACGCGGCCCGAGCTTGGCAGCAATCTGCGCCAATTGTGCAGTTCGACGTTCGAACGCCAGCAAAAGCCCAACCGGATTGAGGCCCAATTCTTTCATGCGGCGAATTTCACCGCCAAGCTTTGCGGTTTCACCGTTCAAAACTGCATTGACCAAAGGTTGGAAACCATCTTCCTCGGTCGCTGCGCCGATTTCTGCATAGTCTTCAACCGATGCGGATTTGGGCGATTGCTGATCAGCGTCACAAAAGAGCGCCAGCTTATCGACCTCCGATTGAGCAAGCCGCACATCAAGACCTGCTGCCCGAGCAATTCGTTCCGCCAAATCCCCGCCAAGCCGCAGGCCCGCTGTGTCCGCCATTGCGCGCACAGATGCCGCGACCGAAGAAAGGTCGGGCGGATAAAACATCGCCACCAGTGCATCGGCTCGTTTTTCTAGCAGTTTCGCGGTGCGCGATTTGTCGGTTGCCGACGTTGCCACCACCAACACTGGTGCTGCATCCCCTGCTCCAGCTTCGCCGGTTTCGATCAGGGCTTTGAGCGCATCATGGGCTTCGTCGCCAGTGGCGCGCACAAGGATGTGACGCGTGTCGCCGAACAACGAGCTTGAACGTGCCTCATCGCCGAGCATCGCCGGGTCTTGTCGAAGATCTGCGCCGCTAATGTCCACACGTTCGCCTGCGTCGGGGAACGCTTCGATGACGGCCTTCGCCGCAGCAGAAGCCCCGGCTTCATCTGGTCCGCAAAAGAAAAACAGCGAGGCTTTGTCAGCCCCGCGCGGAAGGCCACGGGCGAAATCTCGCTGCGTAGCTTTCACTCGGCAGCCTGCGCCCGTTCAAGCGCACTCTCACGCTCACGCAAAGCCAGCGCGATCCGCGTCGCCATTTGATCGGCGACTTCCTTGGCGAGATTCTCCAACGCCCTCTGTTCTGCCGCAATGGTCGCATACTCGCTGGAGACCACGTCGATCCCAGCATCCGACCCGGCAGTTGCATCGAGCAGAATCTCGCCGTTCGACAAATCGATAAGCTGATAACGTGCGCGCAAAATACGCCGTTCGCGGCTGATTGTGTCATCGTTGAGCACGCCCAATGCTTGGAGAGAATCGTCAAGCCGCACATCCAAGCGATAGGCAGGCGTGACTTCACCAGCGACCGTAAGCCTGTCTTGCAAAGCGTTGCGCACCAGCCACCCGTCACGTCCAGGAATGGCGGGCACATCAACCGCTGCGAGGCCTTGTGCGATGCCAGCGTTCGCCCCGCCCGAGTAAAGCGGTTGGAGCCCGCACCCGGTCAGCGCGAGGCTGGCAAGCAAGGCAAGCGCGATCCTCATGTGACGATATTGACCAGTCTATCAGGCACGACAATCACCTTGCGAATTTCTGCTCCATCCAAGGAACGCTGAACCTTCTCGCTCGCAAGCGCAAGCGCTTCAAGGTCTTCTTTCGCAGCACCCTTGGGCGCGGTGAGTGTGTCACGCAGCTTGCCCTTGTGCTGAACCGCGATGGTAACTTCGTCTTCGACCAGCATGGCGTCGTCATGCTGGGGCCACGCTGCGTCGGCGATCAGACCATCCGCACCCATCGCTTCATGGACCTCTTCGGCAACGTGCGGCATCATCGGGGCTACCATGTGCAAGATCGCGCGGATCGCAAAGTTGCGGCTTTCGCTTGGGCCAGCTTTCTCGGCGGCCGCTGTCAGTTCATAAATGCGCGCGACCGCTTTGTTAAAGCCGAGCGCTTCGATGTCTTCCGCCACCGCAACAATGGCTTGGTGGGCTTTACGTGCCAGCGCTTTGTCTTCACCCGATGCGCCTGAGTCATAGACGTCAAACAAACGCCAGAGCCGTTGAACAAAGCGCCAGCAGCCTTCGATCCCGGCTTCGGACCACGGCAGGTCGCGTTCAGGCGGGCTGTCGGACAGCATGAACCAGCGCACCGCGTCGGCGCCATATTGGTCGATGATATTGTCCGGGTCGACGACGTTCTTCTTCGACTTCGACATTTTGACGACGCGGCCACGCTCAACCTCTGCGCCGCCATCAACTGCGAAGGCCTTCTCGCCTTCGATCCGCACATCAGCGGGGCTGAGCCAAGCGCCGTTCAGGCCATAAGTCTCATGCGTCACCATCCCTTGCGTAAACAAATCAGCGAAGGGTTCCGCCACATCAATCTTGCCAATATGCGCAAGCGCGCGCGTCCAGAACCGCGCATAGAGCAAGTGCAAAATCGCGTGTTCAATCCCGCCAATATAATGCTGCACAGGCAGCCATTTGGCGATCTCTTGAGCATCAAACGGCGCATTATCGGGCTGCGAAGCAAAGCGCAGGAAATACCAAGAGCTGTCGACAAAGGTGTCGAGCGTATCGGTCTCGCGCCGCGCATCTTTGCCGCATTTGGGACAGGGGCAATGCTTCCAAGTGGCATGGCGCTCGAGCGGGTTTCCAGGCGTCTCAAAGTCGATATCGTCGGGCAAGGTGACGGGCAGCTGATCCTTTGCGACCGGTACCACCCCGCAGGTCTCGCAATGAACGAAAGGTATCGGAGTGCCCCAATAACGTTGGCGCGAAACGCCCCAATCGCGCAGCCGCCACACGGTTTTGCCTTCGCCCCAACCGCCGCTTTCAGCGCGGGCGATGACATCGGCTTTGGCGTCATCGACCGGTTTACCATCAAGGAAGTCGGAGTTGACCACAATGCCATCGCCGGCTTCAGCTTCATTGCCCATAGGCGCAGCCGCTCCGCTGGCATCCTTGGCGACAACGCGGGCGATCGGCAGTTCGTACTTGGTCGCAAACTCAAAGTCGCGTTGGTCATGGCCGGGCACGCCCATCACCGCGCCGGTGCCGTAATCCATCAGCACAAAGTTCGCGATGAAGACCGGTATTGGTTCCCCGGTGAAGGGGTGCTTGGCCGTAACGCCGGTGTCAAAGCCTAGCTTCTCAGCCGTTTCCAGCTCCGCAGCGGTCGTCCCGCCTTTTTTGCATTCCTCAATAAAGGCCACGACCTTGGGATCGCTTGCCAAACCTTGAGCAATCGCATGATCGGCAGCAATCGCGCAAAAGCTTGCGCCGAAAATCGTGTCGGGCCGGGTCGTGTAGACCGGCAATGTCTCGCCATTGGATAGCTCAAAGGAAAATTCCAGACCGCTTGACTTACCGATCCAGTTTTCCTGCATCAGACGAACCTTGTCCGGCCAATCCTTCAGATCGCCAAGCCCGCTCAGCAAATCCTCGGCAAAATCGGTGATTTTCAAGAACCACTGATCGAGCTTGCGTTTTTCCACCTCTGCGCCAGAGCGCCAGCCTTTGCCGTCGATCACCTGCTCATTGGCAAGCACGGTCATATCGACCGGGTCCCAGTTCACCTCGGATTGACGGCGATAAACAAGACCCGATTCATATAGGTCGATAAACAGCGCCTGTTCGTGACCGTAATATTCCGGGTCGCACGTTGCGAATTCACGGGTCCAATCGAGCGCGAAACCGATGCGCTGCAACTGCGCTTTCATCGCCGCAATGTTGGAACGAGTCCATTCGCCGGGATGGACCTTCTTCTCCATCGCCGCATTTTCCGCTGGCATGCCGAATGCATCCCAGCCCATCGGGTGCAAAACCTCGTAACCGCGCATCTTCTTATAACGCGCGATCACGTCGCCCATCGTGTAGTTGCGCACATGGCCCATATGGATGCGCCCACTGGGGTAGGGGAACATCTCTAAGATGTAGCTCTTTGGCTTGTCGCTATTGCTATCAGCCGCAAAGGTCCCCGCTTCATCCCATGCGCGTTGCCAGCGCCCGTCGGCAGAAGACGGATCGAATCGAGTATCAGTCATGTCTGGTTCGCTAACGCGAGAACGCTTAGCCCGCTACGGCTTTCCGCCGCAGATCGCGTGCTTTTGTGAGGATAATGTCCTCAAGCTTCTGAACCGTGGCCGCTTGAACCGGTGCATCGACCCACGAGCCGCCTTGGGCAACTTGGCGGACCGCCGCGACGCGCAAGGCATCTGCGCGCAAATCCTGGTCCAAAATCGTGACCGTCAATTTGACCCGCTCACTCGGATTGTTTGGGTTGGTGTACCAGTCGGTGACGATCACACCGCCATTGCTGTCTGCTTGAAGCAGCGGAGCAAAGCTTACCGTTTCCACGGAAGCGCGCCACAAAAACGCATTTACACCGATCGTGTTGAGCTGTGCCGCTTGCAGCTGCGAGGTTGGACGGTCGCCACCACTGCTGCATGCAGCAACGCCAATAAGAGCGGCGCCAGCGAGAACCGGGCGGAGAGTCGATGCGAAAACGCGTGTCACAGGCTTTGGTCCCTTTGAAGTCATACCTGCGCTCTATAGTCACACAGGGCCAAGCGGCAAGCATGCAAAACACACCTATTCCCGCCAATTGTCTGATTACTCGATAACCGCCTTAGGCCTTTCGCTAGGCTGAATTGCCTTGTTGCAAGCGAAACTTCCTGTGGGAGCAGCGCAACAGTTTACATCTCGAAATGGGGCAAGCGTGTGGAAAAGATTGCTATGCAGGCTGTAACCATCTTATCCTCCGCACCGTAGTTAAAGTTGTCAGTTGCTGTTCACCTTCGACTTGGTCTAGTCAAAGCAGAGCTCAGTGACATGAAATGTAAGGTGATTTGATTCGTGAGACGCGATGATGACAGTTCAAAAGCTAAAGTGAGAGCGCCCCGCGTGCTTGCACTGGCTGCTGCTGTCAGCGGTGTTGCGCTCGCTTTGCCATCGGCAGGGCTTGCAGTGGGCTCCATCGGTGAAACCGCGATCAGCATTCAGGAAGCGGCTCTCGAAGTGTTCACGCCGGCAACGGTGGATCCTGAGCTTGCAGCCCGCGTTGCAGGCATCTCCGATGAAAAAGGCTTCCGCTTCACGCCGGCTGGCGCGGGCGCGGTTGAACAAGACCGCGTTGTGACTGTGGCTGTGCGAGTCGATCAGGAAGCGGCTAAAGCGATCAACGTCCGCAAGATTGTCGAAGCGCTACCATCGGCGCGGCCTTCCGGTATCGCGGCGATTCGCTCGTCTCGTTATGATCTTGGCACCGCACGCGGTTATAAGAGCTTTGCGCGGCAAGTTGAGCTGCCAAAAACGGTGCGCGACCTGAGCATGCCTGACTTGGCGGAATTTGAACCAGCTGGTCCTACGGCTGTGGATGAACCCAGCCGTTTGCAACCGCGCATTTCGCTTGAAGGCGAATTGATTGCTGGGCGCTCACCAAACACGCTTGATGCGCTGGAATCACAAACGGTTGATCTTGGCGGATCATTCAGCCTCTCGCCTAACCTGGATGTGACCGCCGGTGTTCGCCTGTCTCAAGAGCGTGATCGCTTGGCACCGCTCACCAATTCCCAACAAGACAGCCAAGCTGTCTATGTCGGAACGCAGATCAAATTCTAAACTAAGCCGCGCTATTCGCCGCTTATTCGTATGCAAGACCTCGCTTCGGCGGGGTTTTTCATTGCGTGACGCCAAGCCTCTATTACTCTCGTGAGCTTTATTACATCTGGGAGCCCACAATGAGCAGAGTAGCTATCGTCACCGGAGGAACCCGTGGAATAGGAGAAGCCATCTGCCAACGCCTGAAACGCCAAGGGCAAACAGTTATCGCCAATTACGGCGGCAATGACGAAGCGGCTCAGGCTTTCACGCAAGAAACAGGTATCCCCTCTATGAAGTGGGATGTTGGGGATCACGAAGCCTGCATCGATGGATGTGCCATGGTTGCAGCGGAATATGGTGAAGTCGATATCGTCGTGAACAATGCCGGGATCACCCGCGATGGCACGCTTCACAAGATGAGTTTTGAAGACTGGAACGATGTGATGCGCGTCAATCTTGGCGGGTGCTTCAACATGGCGAAGGCGACCTTTCCCAGCATGCGCGATCGCAAATGGGGGCGGATCGTCAATATTGGCTCAATCAACGGGCAAGCCGGGCAATATGGTCAGGTGAACTATGCCGCAGCAAAGTCCGGCATTCACGGCTTCACCAAAGCGCTCGCACAAGAGGGTGCGAAATGCGGGGTCACCTGCAACGCGATCGCTCCGGGTTATATCGACACCGATATGGTCGCAGCGGTGCCCGAACCCGTGCTGCAAAAAATCGTCGCGAAGATCCCGGTCGGGCGGCTCGGACAAGCGGAAGAGATCGCGCGCGGCGTCGCCTTCTTCACGTCAGAGAACGGCGCATTTATGACCGGCTCAACCATGAGCATCAATGGCGGCCAACACATGTATTGATTGCGGTCTTGGCACGGCCTGCAAAAGCCCATCGCGCCGCCAAAATCTTATCGTTGCGTTAACCCTTCTTAGTTAGCCCCTCTTAGTGATTATTTCATGAGCCAGAAGGGGGGCTCTCGTGAGCGATTTTGACAGCGATATTGAGAGCAATGCGACAACAGGCGAAGACGCTCGGCAAGCCGACCGCGCTGCGTTGATGATGCGCCATGCCAAGGTGGTGTGCCAATCTGGCCAATATCTTTGCATGATCCGCGATGTCTCTGAATTGGGCGTCGGTCTGGTTTTCCTCCACCAAGTCCCACCTGAAGAACGCATTATACTAC
This sequence comes from Erythrobacter sp., assembly GCA_039985875.1. Taxonomy (GTDB): domain Bacteria; phylum Pseudomonadota; class Alphaproteobacteria; order Sphingomonadales; family Sphingomonadaceae; genus Erythrobacter. The sequence continues at coordinate 450,674 of JBDWRU010000003.1, forward strand.
AATTGGCCAATGACCACACTTACCCAATCGAACGGGTTTGGTGCGGTAAGCGCCAGTCGGGTTATCGCTTTGGTTGCGAGGTGGATGTCGAAGAATTCGTCGAAGAGCAATCCGTGCATGAAAAGCGCGCACTGCGGGTCAAATCTCCGGGCGAAGTTTGCATTGTCGAAGGCCGCACTACCACGACGGGCCAATTGCTTGATCTGTCTTGCGAAGGCGCGAAGTTCTCAACCGATACCAAACATGTGCCGCAGCGCTTGCTCAGCTTTGAGGTCGATGGTCTTCCTCCGCAACTCGGACAAATCCGTTGGCAAGAAGGTGGCCGCTTTGGCGTTAAGTTCCAACACCCGCTTTCTGCTGAGGAGCTGGCCGCATGTCTTTTTCATCTGCAACCCTTCGCGCAGTCTGAGCCGTGCGAATACACCAGTTTGCTGTCAAAAGCCTGCGCTGCCTGATCGGCTTGGCGTTGCTGCTGGGCTGAGCTAGTCAGCAAGCATGTCGCAAACGCCGTATCACCCGCCGGTTAAACGCTCGGTACAGATCGAAGGGCACAAAACCTCGATCAGCTTAGAGCCTGTGTTTTGGGAGATGCTGCGCGAAGCAGCTGAGACTCAAGGCGTCGCGATCAACGCTTTGGTAGCGCGAATTGATCGCGAGCGGATCAAAGCCGCCACCCCGCCCGGCCTCGCCAGCGCTATTCGGGTGTGGTTGGCTCACCGCTCTCAGGCGCACTTGGATTAGCGGCAAGCACTTTTTCCCAAGGCGGAGTAGTTGCACTTGGTTTCAAACAAGCGCCAATGATCTTTTCCATTTCAAGCGCCCAATCATATCCTGCTCCGCGATTTGATTGGTTGTAGATCACAAAAGGAGGGTTGCTCATTACTTCATAGGGCTTTCCCTCATCATCGACCTTAACCGAGTTTGTGATGGCTCGTGCTCTTACCAAAACACCGTCTCCATCAGCGGTCACAATCAAATAGTCCGGATCAGCACGTGGCTTGTAACTGGGTGCCCATTCGAGCATTTCTTCATCCCATAATTGCTTTGGCTTTTGAGCTGGGAAGTCGAGCAAGTGCGCAATCGCGCCCTTGCATTGTGTCAGATCGGCTTCTTCCCAGGCGGCTCCGATAGTTATCGCCTCTGCTGTTGCGGCCAAGGAAGTCGGAAGCGCACTTTCAAATTTTTTAGCCAGTTTCGGATCGATCTCATCTTTCGCACGCATGCGAACCAAACGAAGTTGTGCCTTCTCATCAATCGCAAATGCCCACCCACTAAAGGGACGTAGCGCGATAGAATAGGTGACATCAACCAGATTGGGCGTTTCGCGCCCTAAGGTTTCATACTCTGAATTTGGTGCTTCCTCATCCAAGGATTGAAGCAGGGGGATCGCTTCAGCTTTGTCGGCAAAATACACGTTGGTGTTGAACAGAAGCTCATCGAACCAATACCCATAAGCGCCGCCGTACTTTTCGTACCAAGCTTCAAACCGGGCTTCATCCGTGCAACGCGCCGCGTCCCAGTCTTCATCGCAGGCAAAACTCTCCGGCAGATCAGCCGAATCGAATACATATTCCGCATGAGCAGGCACAGCGAGCGCAAAGCTCGCCCATGCAAGAAGGCCTAAGCCTTTAATCATCCACCCGTTCAATATCCGCGCCGACCAGTTGGAGCTTTTCCTCCAGCCGTTCATAACCGCGATCGAGGTGATAGATCCGCCGCACAGTAGTTTCGCCCTCGGCGGCGAGCGCGGCGATCACAAGGCTCATCGAAGCGCGCAGGTCGGTCGCCATCACTTCTGCACCGGTCAGATCGACCGGTCCTTTGACCACCGCGGTCCGCCCTTCGGTGGCAATATCCGCGCCCATCCGTGCGAGTTCGGGCACGTGCATAAAGCGGTTTTCGAAGATCGTCTCTTTCAAAACGCTGGCCCCTTCCGCTTTGCACAAAAGGCTCATCAATTGCGCCTGCATATCGGTCGCAAGGCCAGGAAACGGCGCGGTGGTGAAATCTGTGGGCTGCAAACTGCCATTTGTTTTGACGTTCACGCCGCGCGCGTCTTCTTCAATTTCCAAGCCAATCGCGCGCAAGGCCGCGAGTGTTGACACCATATCGCCCGCATCCGCGCCCTCAAGCCGCACATCGCCTCCGGTAATCGCGGCGGCGCAAGCGTAGGAGCCCGCTTCAATCCGGTCGGGCATGACTTTGTAGGTCGCGCCGTTCAATCGCGGGACGCCGTGAATGGTCAGGTCAGCACTGCCGATCCCTTCGATCTGTGCGCCCATTGCGGTGAGCAAATTGCACAAGTCGACAATCTCCGGCTCACGCGCGGCTCCGGTCAATCGGCTGGTGCCCTTAGCCAGCACGGCTGCCATCAACGCATTCTCTGTCGCGCCAACCGACACCACCGGGAAATCGAAATCTCCACCGGGTAGCCCGCCATCAGGCGCGGTGGCCCTGACATAGCCTTGCGCAAGTTCAATCTCTGCGCCGAACGCTTCGAGCGCTTTCAAGTGCAGATCAATCGGGCGGTTCCCAATCGCGCAACCGCCGGGCATTGAGACTGTTGCCTCGCCCGCGCGCGCCAGCATCGGCCCCAGCACAAGGATCGATGCGCGCATCTTGCGCACCAAATCATATGGCGCGACTGTCGAAGTTACCCGCGCGGCCTGATAAGTGACGATCCGGCCAAAATCCTCAGGGCGATTGTTACCCTGGATGCTAACCGTGACGCCAAACTGACCCATCAAATGCTGGAAGCCATCAATATCCGCGAGCCGTGGCAAATTGCGCAATGTGAGCGGCTCTTCGGTTAAAAGCGCACACGGGATCAGCGTCAGTGCAGCGTTCTTCGCGCCAGAGATTGGGATCGTGCCGGAAAGGCGATTCCCGCCTTTGATAATCAGTTTGTCCATAGATATTTGCCTTAGCGGATCGCTCGCCCGGTGCAAATCAGCCGTGAGCCAAGCATCTTTATGGCATTGACGCATGGCAGGCCGAGCGGCACGAGGAGACGAACTTTCGCAATTCTGCACGAGCTGGGCGAACGAGACCCGATGATGACACCGAAACCGATCAAGAAAGCTGTTTTCCCTGTCGCTGGTTTGGGGACGCGTTTCCTGCCTGCGACCAAAGCGATCCCCAAGGAATTGCTGCCGATCGTCGATAGGCCTTTGATTCAATATGCGGTCGACGAGGCGCGCGAGGCGGGGATCGAGCAGATGATCTTCGTCACCGGGCGCGGCAAGACTGCGATTGTCGAACACTTTGACATGGCTTTTGAACTTGAAGCGACAATGAGCGAACGCGGCAAAGATATGGATGTGCTGGAAGCCACGCGCGCGACGCCAGGCGATATCATCACCGTGCGCCAACAAGTGCCGATGGGTCTGGGCCATGCAATCTGGTGCGCGCGAGCGATTGTCGGCGATGAACCGTTCGCGATCTTCCTGCCTGATGAACTGATGATTGGGAAGAAGGGTGGAACCGGCTGCATGAAGCAGATGGTTGATGCCTATTCGCAAACCGGCGGCAATGTGATCAGTGTGCTTGAAGTGCCCATGGAAGAAGTGTCGAGCTACGGCGTGATTGATCCGGGCGCTGCATCGGGCGCGCTCACCCAAGTCAAAGGCTTGGTCGAGAAGCCAGCCATTGCCGATGCCCCTTCGAACAAGATCATTTCGGGCCGCTATATCCTTCAACCCGAAGTGATGCGCACGCTTGAGACGCAAGGCAAAGGCGCAGGCGATGAAATCCAGCTAACCGATGCAATGGCGCGGATGATCGGGACACAGCCATTTCATGCGGTCACGTTCGATGGCAATCGTTATGATTGCGGTAGCAAAGTGGGGTTTATCGAGGCAACTTTGGCGCTGGCGTTGGAGCGTGAGGATATGGGCGCCGATGTGCGCGCAATGGCCGAAAAACTGCTCAATTAGTTCGGTTTTATCCAAACGCCTCGCTAGAATTCGCCGGTTAGTCGCGAGAGCATATCATCGTCAAACTGCCAGTCCTGGATGAGGTATCGTGGATGCAACGCCGTGTTTAAACACGCCAAGTGCACGCTACCGCCTTGGCTCATACCTAGCTCTGGTTCGAGTGTGATGCTGATCGAGGTGAACTCGTCGCCCATTTCTTCGCCGCAAATCCAGCATGGGCTTAGGTTAGGCTTTTTAGCAGAATTCACCGGGGCTTTGGCCTTACCCAGCGGTTGATTGAGGCGGTCAATCAAACCCGTGATCGCTCGATTGAAACTGGCGCGATTCGGCGTTTGCGCCCAGAGATCGCTAAGCTCGCTTGAGCTGATCACCATCGAAACCGCATCGCGCGCATTGTCATGCAGATCATCTTGGAGCTCGCCAAAATGGGTGAGTCGTTCGGCCAAATCCTGAGGCAGATCGGAGTGCGGGTGACCGCGCATCGCAGCAACGCATTCGGCAGCGGCTATGATCCGGCTTGCTTGGTCTATACCAATTTCTTCACTGCCATCTAAGAACCGTACTTCGCGCACCAAGTGCTCGATGGATTGAATTTCACTTACATAATCTAGCGCCGCATCATTTGCGAACGGCCCTGATCCCCACGCACTCATAAGAACATTCTCCCGGATAGCAGCGCGCTACCCGGGAGGGGGTTGTCATAGGGTAAATACGGAGTGAATTATTCCGCCGCTTCGTCCGTCGGCTGGTCATCTTCACCAAATTCTGGAACTGCATCGGTGAGGAAGGTCTTGGCAGCCGCATCCTCAGCCTTTGGCTCTTTCGCCGCGGCTTGGACCAACGTGCCAAGCGAGGACCCGTCGAGACCCAGCTCTTTCATCAGCCCATCAAGCACAGGGGCTTGTGCGCGGTAGGCAAGCGCTGCGGAGACCGCGTCACTCGCCAAGTTTCCCGAACCGCCGCCTGCGCCGCCACTATCATTGGCCGCACCGCCGCCGCCCGAACCGTTTTGCGTCAGGCCATCGACTTGCACGATTTTGATCGAGTCAATCGCTTCCATCGGCTTCGCACTTTCCTTGATCACTTCAGGCAGCACTTGGAGCAAAGCCAGCTTTGTCTGCAGGCTGATCTGCTCCATCGACAAGATGTTTGCGGCCTCGTTCACGGCTTGCTGACCGGCGGCTTCAACTTCGAAGCGAACACGGTCGGCTTCGGCGCGCAGAACCTCTGCATCGGCTTCGCCTTTCGCCTCTAGCCGTGAAGCTTCGGCGCGGTTGCTCGCAGCGTCTTTTTCAGCTTCCGCCTCAACCTTGATCTGGATCGCATCGGTTTCGGCGATCTTAGCCGCTTCGATCAGCTCGATCTTCTTCTGTCGCTCTGCCACTTCGCTTTCACGCGCGGTGACAACTTGCTCTTCGGCAGCGACCGCTTTGGCGCGGGCCGCATCGGCTTCGGCCTTGGCTTGGCTTTCTTCGCGCGACTTGTTTTGAACCGCAATCTGCTGTTCCTGACGAGCGATTTCGAGCGCCCGGCCTTGGTCGATCCGCGCTTCTTCAACCGAGCGATCGGCTTCAATCTGCTGGCTATCAACCTGCTTTTTGGCCTCAATCTTTGCGGCGTCAGCCTCACGGGTCCGCTCTGCCTGTTCGCGGGCAATCTCTGCCATTTGCGCGGCGCGGCGCACTTCGACTTCGCGTTCTTGCGAGAGGCGAGCATATTCTTGGTCACGGCCAATCTCGAAGGATTTGGCATCCGCTTCGAGGTTCTTCGTCTCCATCTGAACGCGTGTATCCTGCTCGATATCGTTGCGCAGTTTCTTGCGCGCTTCGATCTGTTCGGTCAGCTTTGTCAGTCCCTCGGCATCAAACGCATTGTTGGCGTTGAAGTGCTCGATGCTGGTTTGGTCCAGCCCGGTCAGCGAAACCGATTCCAGCTCAAGCCCATTCATCGCCAGATCGTTGGAGGACACCTGCTGCACCTTTTGGACAAAGTCAGCGCGCTGCTCATGCAGTTCATTCATGCTCATCCCCGCCGCCACCGAACGCAGCGCATCGACGAATTTACCCTCGACAAGGTCTTTGAGCATTTCAGGCTGCATCGTGCGTTGGCCCAGCGTTTGTGCGGCCATCGCAATCGCGTCCGCGTCGGGGCGAACCCGGACGTAAAACTCTGCCTTCACGTCAATACGCAAACGATCGAGCGTGATCAAAGCCTCGGCATCGCGGCGCACCACGGCAAGCACCAATGTGTTCATATTGACCGGCATCGTCTCGTGGAACACCGGCAGCACCAAAGCGCCGCCATTCATCACGACTTTCTCGCCGCCAATGCCGGTTCGCACAAATGCGATCTCTTTGGATGCGCGGCGGTAAAGGCTGGTCAGAAAGAACAGTAATCCCAGAAAAGCCACCAAAACGATCCCGATGATGACCGCATAATCAATAAGAGTGTCCATATCCCATTCCTCCTGTTTCTAACCGTCGCGCGCTGGGGGGCTTTGCATCAATGCAAAGCGCGCGCGAGGCGTATCAATCCAAGCCGAGCTTTGGATGCTCATATTGCACCGCGTAAAAGGTTTCCCCTTCGCGGCGCACGAGCAAAACCGTCTCGCCTTCGGTTAACGCCGCATGCGGATCATGCGGCTCCACCATAACAAAATGCGGGTGACCAAAGCGGTCGACCACTTTCGTGCGCGCCGGTGAACCCTTACGCGCCGTTCCGATTTGCACTTCGGCATCGCGCCGCACGAGGCTGTCGAGCGTTACCGCCGTTGTCTCATCCTTAGGCAATAGCCGTGCAATCGGGCGGCTAAGCGCGCCATTGGCCGGCACCGCCGCCGCACCCGCAAGCAGACTTGCAAGCCCCGTGTGAAGCGGATCGCCAAGAAGCGAGATCGCCGCCTGTTGTCCGGCAAGGCCGATAATCGCGTATAGTGCGATCAACATCATCAACCAGATTAGGAACGGCATACGCCCCAATCCAAGCAGGCTGAACGCCCCTTCGAGCAAACCTCCGCCGGTGCCAAGTCCATCAGCGCTCAACCCATCTGCATCAAAGTCGAGATCAATGTCAGCGTCGCCGCCGTCAAAGAAATCACCAATGCCGACAATCTGAAGCACTGAAATGAAAAGCAGCACCATTAACGCGATGGCGAAAGGCAGGTTGTAGAGCTCAAACAAAGTCATGCTGACACGCTCACAGCAGACCCCTCAGCCAAGTGCCAAGTGGTCATGTTCCTCATTTTTGCCATGAATGGGTTATTAACACAGCTTGCGGCAAAAGAACAGATAAATCGGCAATGAGTCGCGATAAATTACGATTGACAAGTATATTTTCAAACAAGTCTTGCTTTATTGCGCGCACTCCCCATCTCCTAAGCTTGTTCTGATGCAATTCACGCTGGAATGATCTTAAGCGGCAGTGACTTCAGTCCACCCACAAAGGTTGAGTTTGACCGCGCCGGTTCGCCGGCTAGCTCGACGCTTTCGATCCGGTCGAGCAGAACATCGAACAATATCTTGATCTGCAAGCGCGCCAGATGAAGTCCCAGGCATTGATGGGCGCCTGCGCCAAAGGCCATGTGCCGATTGGGAGTGCGGCTCGCATCGAACCCACGCGGCTCCTCAAACTGCGTAGGATCGTGATTGGCCGCAACATAGTTGAGCATCATCCAATCGCCTTCCTTGATCAGTTGGCCGCCAACCTCGACATCTTCAGCCGCTGTGCGCATGAAGTGCTGAACCGCTGTCGTCCAACGGATCGCTTCTTCCACTAGACCCGGCAGCAGCGACCGATCCGCTTTAACTTTGGCAAATTGATCCGGATCGTTCGCCAACGCCAGCATTGCTCCCGACATAGTGGCTGAGGTTGTGTCATGCCCGGCGGCCGCCATAATGATGTAATACCCGGCCATATCGCGATCTGGCAGAGGCTCTCCATCGACGGTTGCATTGGCAATCACACTGGCGACATCATCAGTCGGATTGGCTCGCCGCGCAGCCGCGATCCCAGCAAAATAATCTTCGAAATTTTGGACCGCTCCCTTTACCAGCTGAAACACCTGCTCAGGCGTCATCTTATCCATGCCACTGCCCGACAGATCGGCATCCTGCCCGCCAAACATTTGCTGCGTAAGCATCAGCATGCGAGGCTCATCCTCTTCGGGGATGCCGAGGATCTGCATGATGACATGGAGCGGCATTGGCGCCGCAACCAGCTTCACAAAATCCACTTCTGACCCAGCTTCGATCATGGCGTCGATCCGCTTCTCGGCCAGCCCACGTATCTCATCCTCGATCTTGGTAAGGTTGCGAGGCATGAACCAATCTTGGGTAAGCTTGCGATATTTCGGGTGGATCGGCGCATCGAACACAACAAGGCTATCAACCAGCATATTCGATCCGGTCGCGGCCTTCGAAAAAGCGGTGACCTCGCGCGTCGAAAAGACGACAGGCTTTGGATTGTTGAGGAAGGTTTTGTTATCCTTCGAAATCCGCATCACATCGTCATAGCGGGTGATCAGCCAAAATGGTTCAAAGCTGTCATCCTCCGCGACAATTTTGGCGACAGGAGCCGACTCGCGCAGCATGTCAAAGATATCGAGCAAGCCATTCCATTCGGCATAGCTTTCGGGCGCGATGACCTTGCGGGCAATGTCCACGGGCAAAAATGCGGGTTTAGCTGACACGCTCAACTCGCCTGCTTTGCGGCAGCTTCATATTCGTCGCGCAGCTCGCGCTTATAGAGCTTTCCATTGGCTTCGCGCGGCAGTTCGGGTCGGAAATCAAACAGCTTTGGCATTTTGATCCGGGCAAGACTGGGTTCGAGGAACGCGCGCAATTCCGCTTCGAACGCCTCGCCGCTATCGGACATGTCGAGCGGCTGTACCACTGCGACCACTTTCTCCCCCAAGTCCGGATCAGGTGCCCCAATAACCGCAGCGTCCATCACCTTGTCATGGGTGACCAAAAGGTTCTCGATCTCTTGCGGATAGATATTGACCCCGCCAGAGATGATCATGTGGCTCTTGCGATCGGTGAGATAGAGAAAGCCATCTTCATCCATGTGACCAATATCGCCCAGCGTCATCCAGCCTTTTGGATGCATGGCCTCTTCGGTCTTTGCAGGATCCTTGTGATAGGTCGGCAGAATCTCATTCTCGAAATAGACAAGACCGGTTTCGCCAGCCGGTAGATCTTCACCTTCCGGGCCGCAGACATGAAGTTTCCCGTAAATTGCTGGGCCGACACTGCCGAGATGAGAAAGCCAAGCCTCGCTACCCAGTAAAGTCATCCCGATGCCTTCTGACCCGGCATAATATTCGATGATAATCGGGCCCCACCAATCGATCATTTTCTGCTTGATGGGTACCGGGCAAGGCGCAGCAGCATGCAGCGCACGTTTGTGGCTCGACAAGTCATACTTGTCACGAATTGCTGGATCGAGCTTCAGGAACCTCACAAAATGCGTGGGGACCCATTGGCTGTCCGTGATCTTGTACTTTTCGATCGCAGCGAGCGTGGCTTCCGGCTCAAATTTTTCCAAAACCACGACCGAGCCGCCTAAACGATGCACGGTTTGCGACCACGCAATGGGGGCCGCGTGATAAAGAGGCGCGGGCGAAAGATAGACCATGGAACCATCGGCCGGCATTCCGGCGCCCACCGTGGCCAGTCCAATTTGCGGTGTTAGCGACTGGATGTCTGGATCAGGGGGCGGCGCGGGCCGAATCCCTTTAGGGCGACCAGTGGTGCCGGAGGAGTAGAACATCACCAGCCCGAACGCCTGATCATCAATGGGGGTCGGGGTTTGCTTCGAATAGACCGGCTCAAACGCTTCGCCGCCTTCACCGTCCATGATAAGTACCGGCATGTCCGGGCAATCGCGGCGAACGTCATCCAGTACATGGGTATAGCTGGTGGACGTGATCAGCAGCTTTGCATCGCTGTCTTGCACGATGTAGCTGATCTCTGGCGCGGAAAGACGGGTGGATACCGGAACCAACAAAGTTCCTGAACGCTGATTGCCCCAAATCAACGTAAAATATTCAATCCTGTTTTCCAGCAAGACCGCAAAGGCATCATCCGGGCCAAGCCCATGCTCCCGCAACAAATGAGCGAAGCGGTTTGCAGCCATGTCCATTTCGCCAAATGTCATCACCGCGCCAGACCCGGCCATGATAACCGCAGGATCATTTGGACGCGCCGCCGCATGTGCGATCGGGTGCAAGCTCATTTCGTTCTCCCTTAGCCCTTGGCTCGTTGGCCAATCGGCTTTCTTTGGAGAGAAATCTAACAAGGGCGCCGCCGCTCGCAAGCGAAATAAAGGGGTAAGCCCTAACAAAAAAGGCGCCGGGTAAACCCGGCGCCTATACTCGGACACCCTCTCCAATGTCCGACCCGCTCTATGGCGGGTAAACTATTTGCAGCGGCTTACTGGCCTCCGCGACCAATCAATCGTTGGTCATTGGCGTAAGCCGCCTGCGCTTGAGTCTCTCTCATATAGGGTATCGGGTTTACCGCAACCCCGCCCACGCGAACTTCATAATGAAGATGCGGGCCGGTCGAGCGGCCCGTCGAACCGACAAAGCCGATCAAATCACCTTTGCGAACGCGCTGACCGCTGGCAACTGCGATCCGCGACAGGTGGGCAAAACGCGTTTCCAGATCCGCGCCGTGATCGATGCTGATGTAAAGGCCGTAGCTCGAAAACCAGTTCGCGCGGGTGATCATTCCATCAGCGGTCGCAAAAACAGGTGTGCCGGTTGGCGCAGCAAGATCGACCCCATTGTGGCGGCGGCGTTTGCGCAGCACCGGGTGATTGCGCATCCCATAACCACTGGTCAGACGCGAATTGCGCAGCGGCATGATCGACGGGATCGATACAACCGTTGGCTCAACCGGAGCATCGGGACCATCTCTGTCCAACGCTTTCCAGCTGGCGAAAAGTTCGCGGAAATTGGAATCGCCGGTCGAAAGCGACTGGCTTTGGGCTTCTTCGATTTCCACGGGCAGTTCCGCAGTCGTCGTTGTGCTAGTCGATGTGTTGGTCGAAACGTTAGCGGCCGCCACTTGCGCTGAAAAAAGCGTAGCGGCAGCGCAAAACGCAGTGCCTAACTTGACCATTTGCCGCTTGAAAAGCGTGCTCATAAAAGACCCGGTCCTAAAATCGGTGCGGCGTTTTCGCCTGCTAAATTGTGTCAAACGCTTGGCCACCCTGCTCCCTTTTGGGAAGCATCCTGCCGGGCCAAACGCTTTGGCCAGTAACGCTCAAAAGAGCCTTATTGTCCTGCGATTGGAGCGACTATCGCTACGATTCGTTAGGGTGCAATATCGCGATACAATTCGCGCGGCAGACCGGCTGCGAGACGGGCTGAGTCGTTGAATGGCGGCTTAACCGCCCCTTTAAAAAAGGTCCCAACTAGGGATTTCCACAGTTTTTCGGGGTTTTTGCCGCGAGTTTCCGCAACCTTGAAAAAGTGCTTTGAGCCGAATCCAACGTGGCGAATCTCATCGTCAAGTATTCGCGCAAGAATCTTTCCACCGTGCTCATCGCCAACCACCTTAACCCGCTCCAAAGTCGCTGGCGTCACATCAAGGCCGCGCGCTTCCAAGACCATCGGCACAATTGCAAGCCGGGCCGCGATATCGTGGCGCGTCGTATGCGCCGCTTCCCACAATCCGGCATGAGCTGGCAGAGCGCCATAATGGCTGCCAAGACTTTCAAGCTTTCGGGACAACAGCGCAAAGTGCATCGCTTCGTCAGCGGCAACGTAGAGAAAGTCAGATACGAACTCTTCACCCATCTGTTCGCCGAAGCGACCTGCCATATCGAGCGCCAAGTCAATCGCGACGAATTCAATATGCGCAAGACTATGCCACAAAGCGATGCGTCCACGTTCGGAGCCAAACTTGCCGCGCTTGGGCATTTTGTTCGGTGGCAATAGTTCTGGCGTTTCTGGCCATGCGGGCTGGTCAGGCATGGGCTCGTCAAACACAAACTCCAACCGCCCTTGCCGCGATGCACGCGCGACATGGCGTGTGGCAAAGCACTTTGCGCGCGGCTCAGCCGTCAACAAAGCGGCGCGAATAGCGCCAGAGACAGTTGGGGCGAGGGTTTTCATTGTCTCGATCAGAGCGCTTTGGCAGCGGCCAGCACTTCTTCCGCGTGGCCTTTGACCTTCACCTTGTTCCAAACTTGCCCGATGGTGCCATCCGCGCCCACCAAATAAGTCGATCGGACCATACCCATATAGGTCTTTCCGTACATTTGCTTCTCGGTCCAAATACCAAGTTCATCAGACAAACCACCTCCTTCTGCATCGGTAGCAAGCGGCGTCGTTAGGTCGTGTTTGGCGATGAAGTTTTGGTGCTTCTTCGCGCTGTCTTTGGACACACCAAGCAATTCCACCCCAGCGGCGTCGAAATCGCTTTTGAGCGCGGTAAAGTCCTTCGCCTCAATGGTGCAGCCTGGCGTGTTGTCCTTTGGGTAGAAGAAGATCACCAACTTCTTGCCAACGAAATCGGACGGTTTGACGCTTCCGCCTTCAGGCGTGCCCATCGCAATGTCAGGGATCGCATCGCCAGCTGCGGGAAAGGTGCTCATATCATATGCTCCGTTTGAACTTTGTTGTTCGCTTACGCGATTGATTGGCCAAGAATCGTTGACCAAACCCCGGCGACCCTTTGCCTTGCTTGCGTTAGGTCTTGCAAGAGCGTGTCGTAATCACTCGCTTGACAGGCTTTGGCGAGCGCTGGCTGCGCGCAAGCAGGCGGTTCTTTGCCACCGGGCGCAAGCAATCGAGCCGCAACCAGCAGGCGCGTCATCAGATCGTATGCGGGTTTGAAATCGGGCGGCAGCAAACCCGCTCTGATGAGTGCCGGGATTGCTGTGCCAAGGTCAGGGTCAAGCGCTGCGGGATGTTTGTCGCCAAGCTCAGGCCCGTCACGCAATTGGAGGAAGTGTACCGCAAATTCGGCATCGACCAACCCGCCGCGTTGGAGTTTTACATCCAGCAGGCCGCGCGGCTGTTTGTGACGCGCCATGTCGCTGCGCATATCAGTCACGCGCTTGCGCACCGTCTCACCATCGCGCGGTCGCTGTAAAACCTCCGCCATGATCGCATCCAACTGCGCGCGCGCTTCGTCCGACCCCACCAGCACCCGAGCGCGGGCGAGCGCCATATGCTCCCAAGTCCATGCTGCTTCGCGCTGATACTTGGCAAATGCCTCGCAGCTCACGGCAAGCGGGCCTTGCTTGCCTTGCGGGCGCAACCTTGTGTCCACTTCGTAAAGCGCGCCTTGCGCTGTGGGAACGGACAAAGCAGCGCTGACTCGGCTGGCCAAACGGTTGTAGTAGGCGCTCGTGCTGAGCGGTCTTTCACCGTTGGATTGCGCCGATGTGTCGCCGGTGAACAAATAGATGATGTCCAAGTCCGATGCGTGGGTCAGCGCCCCCCCGCCCAGTCTTCCCAACCCGACAACCAACAGCTCGCTATCCACGATCCAGCCATGAACTTTGGCAAATTCGTTGTGCGCCGCGCGCACGGCTAGCTCCAATGCGGCTTCAGCAACGCGCGACAAGGCCGACGAGATGGATAGTGGATCCGCCAAGCCTTCGATCATTTGTACGCCCAAAGTGAAGCGCAATTCGCCGGTCTCACTGCGGATTGCGTCGAGCAACGCCTCATAGTCTTCTCGCTTTGCGCTCGCTTCAAACCGGGCTGCGATTTGGGTCACCACACCAGGCAATTCCAATGCATCATTGTCCAACATGGCGTCCAACAATTCAGGACGCCGAGCCAGTTCATCGGAAAGCGTCGGCGCCAAAGTCAGCGTGTCGAGCAGCCGTGTCAGGAGCGCGGGCTCTGCTCGCAATAGGTGGAACAGGTTAATCGCAGAGGGCGCGCGGCTGAGAAGGCTTTCCCATCTGGTGAGCGCGCGTTCGGGATCATCGGCTTTCGCAAACCCTTGCGCTAAAACCGGAGCAATCGCATCGAATGCAGCGAGCGCCTGCGGACTGCGCAGCGATTGGTAACGGCCATCGCGCCAAGTCTCGAAACGCGCGGCGAGCGGGTCTCGCTTCGGCAATGGCGTAGGCATGGCCTGCTGCGACGTGGCAGCGCCGATCAACCCGTCGTAAATCGCGCCGGTCCGCTCCGTCAGAGCCTCTAACTCCGAAACCAGTGCCGCGCCGTCCGCCAAGCCATCAAGCTGCGCGACCGAATCCAGCGCATCGCCGTCTGGCAGCGTGTGGGTCTGGCGGTCATTCATCATTTGCAACCGATGCTCGATCACTCGCAGCCGATCGTAGCCTTCTCCTAGGACGCGCGCCTCGTCTTCGCCAATACGCTCAGACTCAGCCAACACATCAAGCGCAGTCCGGGTGCCGCGCACTCTTAGCCAAGGATCACGCCCGCCGTGGATCAGTTGATGGGTCTGCGCGAAAAACTCGACCTCGCGAATGCCTCCCCGCCCTTTCTTTACGTCGAAGCCCGGTCCTGGCCGCTCAGCTCCTTCATAGCTGTCACGAATGCGGGCGGTGAGCGCGCGGATCTCTTCAAGCGCCCCAAAATCGAGGTGCGAGCGCCAGATAAAGGGCCGGATCGCGGTCAGAAACGCATTGCCCGCTGCCAGATCGCCAGCCGCCGCTCGCGCGCGGATGAAGGCTGCACGTTCCCATGCCAGCGCTTCGCTTTGATAATGCGCCAGCGCACGGGCGCGCGGTACTACCAAGGGGCTGATTTCACTCGCTGGGCGCAAACGCAGATCAACCCGCAACACGTAACCCTCAGCCGTGCCTTGCGAGAGCAGCTCCAAGATCCGGCGCGCGTAGCGCTGCGCAGCTTCCGCCGGGTCATCGGAAGAGCGGCGCGTGATGGTGTCCGGATCATAGAGGAAAATGGGGTCTATATCGGAGGAATAGTTGAGTTCCCCTGCCCCCTGTTTGCCCAGCGCTAGCGCGATAAAGCCCGAAGGATTGTCGTCACCGGTGCGCTCTGAAATGGCAGTTCGAATGGCACGGTCCAGCGCGTCGTCAGCAAACCCGGTAAGCTTTGCTACGACTTTGTACAACGGCAATGCGCCTACCAGATCACCAATCGCAAGGGCAGTCGCTAGGCCCAGCCGCTCGCGCCGTAAAGCGATCCCGGTGTCCTCATGCACTCCCTGCAGGCGCACCCATTCGAACACGGCGTCTTGATCGCCATTGGCCAAGAGTGTCGCCAAATCGGGTTGTCGATCCAGCGCACGCGCCAAAAACGGAGCATAGGCCCGCGCCCGCTCTATCGCGCACTCCCAATCCGATTTCTCCGCATCAGCCATAGACCCTCTCTTGCAGCCGCCTTCCCGCTCTGCAACAAAAGCCAGCAACCAAATCGGATGAGAGGGAATTCGTGATGATGAAACGGATGATTGGCCTGAGCGCAGTTGTCGCCGCGACGATTGGCCTTGCGGCTTGTAAAAAAGTTCCGGACGCAGACGGCGATAGCGTAGCGGAAATGGAGATCCCAGAAGTCGAAGCCATTGAGATTTCTGAAGCCACGATGATTGAGATCACTCGTGCGCTTTCAGCCGACGAGTTTGGCGGCAGAATGCCGGGCACCGAAGGTGAGGAAAAAACCGTCGCCCTGCTAACCGAACGCTTTGAGGCTGCTGGCCTGAAACCGGGCAATGGCGATAGCTGGGTTCAGGAAGTGCCATTGGTGGAGATTACTGGCTCCAACTTTGCCCCGCTCACCATCACGGGCGGCGATAAAGACTTGGCCTTCGAATATGGTTCACAATGGACCGGCGTCACTTATCGCGAAGAAGATAAGACCCAACTCGCCAATAGCGAGTTAGTGTTCGTTGGATACGGCATCAACGCGCCAGAGCGTGACTGGAACGACTATGAAGGTGTCGATGTCAAAGGCAAAACGGTGGTCATTCTGGTCAACGATCCTGATTGGCAAACCGAAGAGCTGGAGGGCCCGTTTAACGGCAAGGCAATGACCTATTACGGGCGTTGGACTTACAAATATGAAGAGGCCGCGCGGCAAGGCGCAGCGGGTGCGTTGATCGTCCATGACACCGAACCGGCAAGCTACGGCTGGAACGTGGTCGAAAGCTCTTGGGGTGGACCGCAAGCATATGCACAGCGCGGCGATAATGCGCCGCCAATGACGACCGTGAATGGTTGGGTCCAAAAAGATGTCGCGAGCACAATCCTTTCCGCAGCCGGGCAAGACCTTGAGAAACTCTCCGAAGCGGCCAAGTCTGCAGACTTTAAAGCGGTCGAGCTGGGCCTCTCAGCATCAACCAGCTTTGAAAACTCCATGCGCAGCTTTTCATCGAACAACGTGATTGGGATTTTGCCGGGTTCAGAAAAGCCAGATGAATATATCATACACACCGCGCACTGGGATCACCTTGGCACATGCAACCCACCTGCGGATGATGGCGATGACATCTGCAATGGCGCGGTCGACAATGCGACGGGCACCGCGGCTTTGGTTGCACTCGCAGAAGCGCATGCGAAAGCTGGCGCGCCCAAACGCAGCCTTGTGTTCTTGGCTGTGACCGCCGAGGAATCGGGACTGCTCGGCGCGTATTACTACGCCGACAATCCGGTCTTCCCGCTCGAACAAACCGTTGGCGGGATCAATATGGATGCATTCCTAATCGCCGGTCCGGCAAAGGATGTGACAGTGGTTGGCCCCGGCAAGTCACAGCTTGATGACTTCCTCACCGCAGCACTCGACAAAGATGGCCGGGTGGTAACGCCAAACCCCAGCCCAGAGGCGGGCTATTACTACCGTTCTGATCACTTTGCCTTCGCTAAGAAGGGTGTGCCGATGCTCTATATCGACGGTGGCGAAGATCTGATCGAAGGCGGGCGTGAAGCAGGCAAGAAGGTAGCCGATGACTATCGCGAAAACCGCTATCACGGGCCAAAGGATGAGTTTGACGATAGCTGGGATTGGTCGGGCGTGATGGCTGATTTGCAGCTATTCTACCGCGTCGGACGGAGCCTTGCGGACAGCCAAAGCTGGCCAAACTGGGTGCCGGGCGACGAATTCCGCGGCATTCGCGATGAGAGCTGCTCGAGTGCGGATGGCGGCTGTTAAAAACTAAGGTTGCCCGATCCGTGGCCATACTGATGCCGCCTGAATGGGCGCCGCAGGACTGGCTGTGGATCGGATTTCCGCATCTGGCCGACGAATGGTCGGGTGTGCTCGCACGCGCGCAGGAGCAAATCGCGGCGTTCGCCAATGCGGTTGCGGATAGCGGACAAGAGGTCCGTCTGTTGGTGCGCGATGCAGCAAACGCAGCGCATGCACGCGAGTTAGTCAGCCATAAGGTGACGCTCGAACAATACACCTACGGCGATATCTGGCTTCGCGATACCGGCCCGTTGATAATTACACGAGATGGACAGCGCCTTGCGCAGCGTTTTGCCTTCAACGGTTGGGGCGGAAAATATGAAATGCCAGGTGACGAGCAGGTCGGCGAAGAGCTAGCGCACGATGCAGGTCTAGCGGTCGTACGTTCGCCAATGATCTTGGAAGGTGGTGCGCTAGATAGTGATGGCGCTGGGCTCGCGGTGACGACCGAGCAATGCCTGCTCAATCCCAACCGCAATCCTAATATGAGCCGAACAGAAATTGAACTCGAATTGGCCGACACTTTGGGATTCACACAAATTGTGTGGCTTGGCCAGGGGCTGATCAACGATCATACCGATGGCCATGTCGACAATCTGGCGCGGTTTATCGCTCCCGGACACTTGCTGATCCCGCAAGCCAATAGCGCGGATGATCCCAACTATGCCATCTATGATGATGCAGTCCAACGCGCTGAGGCAGAGGGATTGGAAGTCTCGCGCATCCCCTCACCCGGCCTTATCGAGCGCGATAGTGCCATCGAACCGGCCAGCTATGTCAATTTCGCGATCACAACGAACCTAGTGATTGTCCCGAACTTCGGATCCCCCAATGACGAGGCCGGGGTCGCCGCGATTGCCGAACAGTTCCCTGATCGCACCACTATCGGCCTACCGGCAGATGCAGTGCTTGCAGGCGGCGGCGGCTTTCATTGCGCCAGCCAACAGATGCCCAGTGCCCTTCACAAACCAAGTCCTTAACGACCTGTTAGGATTTAGCCGCGATACTCTCGCCCATGGTTCAAGCCCTTGCCTTTACGCAAAACCTAAGTGAGACCGCCCGCACACAGCAGGTGAATCTTGCGCGCGCAGCGATTGTGCTTGGCAGTGGCCTTGCGCTGATCCTTGCCGGTGAGCCGCTCCCGCTAGCGCTTTAATCCCGCACACGTAACCAAAGCGCGATCCCGCGCGAACCTGAATTTGCCTACAAATAAGCAAGAAGAGGTTCGAGTGCAAAAATCAACTCATGCCATCGCCTTGGTATTGGTCACCCTGACAATCGCCTTGTTGTTAGTGCCAAAGCCAGAATCAGCGCGCGGACAGTCGCTAACTTCGATTAGCGAACCGGTTTTCGTCGAGCTGTTCACCAGCCAAGGCTGTTCGTCTTGCCCGCCGGCTGATCGATTGGCGGCACGCATGTCGGAAGAACGCAGCCTCGTTATTATCTCTCGCCCGGTAGATTACTGGGATCGCTTGGGTTGGAAAGACACGCTCGCCAGCCCGAAAAACACTGCATTGCAGCGGGCTTATGCGAAGCGCGGTCTAAGCGGCTATAACGGCGTCTACACACCGCAAACGGTTGTGAACGGACGCTTTGGCGAAGTCGGCTCTGATGAAGGCGCGCTCAGGCGACAGGTGCGCAGCGCCGCACAGCTTTCGAAGGCGGCGATCCGAGTGAAGCGCGCCAATGGCAAAACAGGTGTGGGGCTTGGCGGCAAGACAACAAGGCAAGCCGAGTTGGTGATAGTCGGCGTTGCCAAAAGGCGCTCTGTTCAGATCGGTCGCGGAGAGAATGGTGGGCGCAAGATCGCCTACACCAATGTCCTGATCGGTGAGCGCCGGGTGGCGACATGGAATGGCGGCAAAGGCAGCCATGAAATCCGCCCGTCCCAGATGCAGATACGCGGTGCGGACCGCTATGCTGCCGTCCTAAGAGTGCCAAATGGCGGCGAAGTGCTTGCGGCGCAGTGGCTGAATTAAGAGCGCTGTTTCAATAGTGCCCTAAGAATTAACCAATACATCCGCCGCTTTCTTGCTACTATCACTCCAGCAAATGGGGAGTGATTCTTATGCCTTTTACGCCGTTCACGCGCGCCGAAGTGAAACGAATATTGCAGTTCTCCGAATTGGGATCGGGCCATGCGGGGGAGAGGCACTCGAAAGCAACCAACGCGTACCTTGCTGATCGACAGATGAGCGGAACGCCAACCGCGACAGCATTCTGCAATTTCGAGGAAATGATCACCGCCGGTGTAGCGCTGCTCAATGATCCAGCGAATGACGCAGCGCTTGAGAAATTCCGAGTCGAAAAGCGCGCAGGCAGTGGCTATTCCGGTGGGAATGGCGGCAAGTATGTTGTTTTAGAGCACTTGCTCACCGCGCCCATGAAAATGCGTTATGCAATCGGTGGTACCACCCGGACATTCCCGTGTCGGCGGGTCAAGATGGTGATCGACAAGGACCATGGCCGGCCGCGCTTCATCCATGTCATAACCTTTTATGGTGAAATGGGAGGCTAAACCGGAATTAGAACAAGCGGATCATCGCCGCCAAAGCCGCAGCGCCAAGCACCACGCCAACAACGCTGCGCCAGACCGGATCGCTGACCTTACCGGATGCGCGCGCGCCCAGCCAATTGCCCGCAAGGACGAACGGGAAAAGCAGCAGCCCGAGCACTATGATCGACCAATCGAGCACGCCAATCGCCGCGCCTGATCCTATCCCGGCAAAGGCCGAAACACCGAATATCCCGATCATGGATGCTTTGGCAGTCTCACGCGCAATATCGCGGCCCACATAATAGGGCACGACTGGCGGGCCGGGCATGGCGGCAAATCCTGTGAGCACGCCAGCCGACAGTCCTGTTAGCCCGGTCGTGACCGGGCCCGGCTGGCTGGCTGCGCGCTGAGGCAAAAGAATTGCAACGAAGGCCGACAGCGCTACCAGCGCGATCAAGAACCGTGCGAAATTTTCAGGGGTCGCATTGAGCAAGATAAGGCCTGGTGCTGTGCCCAGAACTACCAACATGCTGATGGTGATCGCTGACTTCTCGGCCTTGCGCAGCACAAACCGGATGTCGATCAACGCCAGCAACCCCGCCATGATATTGACCGCGAGCACCGCTTCGACTGGTGTCACCGCAAGCGCGAGTATCGGGACCAGCAAAATCCCAAAACCAAAGCCGGTCAGCCCTCGGATAAAGGCTGCGCTTAGAGTGGCGATCAGCGCAACGGCGATCTGAACCGCAGTAAAGCCTCCGAACTCGTCCAACAGATCAGGCTTTAAGGTCCGGCGGCAAAGCCGCTTGCGTCAGCATGGCAACCGCCTCGTCGAGGGGAAGTGTCTGCTGTTCCTTCTCACCCAAAGTGCGTATCGCCACCGCCCCTTCCTCGGCTTCACGTTTGCCGACGACCAGAATATGCGGAACCTTCGCCAGCGAATGTTCGCGGATCTTGTAATTAATCTTCTCGTTGCGCAGGTCCGATTTTACGCGGATGCCCGCTGATTCAAGCTTGGTCCGGACATTTTCGGCATAGGTATCAATATCCGAGACAATCGGCGCGACGACCGCCTGAACCGGGGCAAGCCAGACCGGTAAGCGTCCGGCGTAATGCTCGATCAGAATGCCGATAAAGCGCTCATAGGAGCCGAAGATCGCGCGGTGCAGCATGACCGGGCGGTGTTTCTCACCATCTTCGCCAATATAGGTCGCATCCAAACGGTCAGGCAGAACCCGATCGCCTTGGATCGTGCCCACTTGCCAAGTTCGGCCAATTGCATCGGTCAAATGCCATTCAAGCTTGGGCGCGTAGAACGCACCCTCACCGGGCAATTCTTCCCAGCCATATTCTTCATTGTCCATGCCCGCTTCGGCGACGGCATCGCGCAATTCCTGTTCGGCCTTGTCCCAATCGGCATCGGACCCAAAGCGCTTCTCTGGCCGCGTGGCGAGCTTCACGTGATAGGTGAAACCAAAGTCATTATAGACACCATTGGCCAGCTCGCAGAACTTGCGCACTTCTTCGACCACTTGGTCTTCGGTGCAAAAAATATGCGCATCATCCTGAGTGAACTGACGCACCCGCATCAGCCCATGCAAGGCGCCATGCGGTTCATTGCGGTGGCAACAGCCCATTTCCCCCAGCCGGATCGGCAGGTCGCGATAGGAGGTGATCCCTTGCTTGAACACCAACACATGGGCCGGGCAATTCATCGGTTTAATCGCCATCCAATCGGCGTCTTTTTCAACCGTCGGTTTGGCCAGGCCATCGCCATCTTCGTCTACTTCAGGAACCATATCGGGCACCGCAAACATGTTCTCTGCATATTTGCCCCAGTGGCCAGATTGCTCCCACTGGCGGATGTCCATCAATTGCGGCGTCTTGATCTCGCGGTAGCCCCCGCCATCCATCTTGCGGCGCATATAGCTCTCAAGTTCACGCCAGATGCGATAGCCCTTTGGGTGCCAGAACACCGATCCATGTGCGACATCAGAAAGATGGAACAGGTCCATCTCGCGGCCCAGTTTGCGGTGATCGCGTTTGGCCGCCTCTTCGAGGTTGTGCAGATGCTGTTTCAGCTGTTTCTTGTTCAGCCAAGCAGTGCCGTAAATCCGCGTCAGCTGCGCGTTGCGTTGGTCGCCGCGCCAATAGGCACCTGCCACCCGCATCAGTTTGAAAGCTTGCGGATCAAGTTTGCCAGTTGAGGCGAGATGCGGGCCACGGCACATATCCAGCCATGCGCCTTCGCTGTTCGGCTCGCCCGACCAATAGACCGTCAGCTCTTCGTTTTCAGGCAGTTCCTTGGCCCATTCGGCTTTAAACGCCTCACCTTCGGACGACCATTTGGCGATCAGATCAGCACGCGACCATGCTTCGCGCACCAAGGGTTTGTCAGCCTTAATAATCTCGCGCATTTTCTCTTCGATCGCGGGGAGATCGTCCATGCTGAACGGATCGCGTGATGCAGGCGCCATCACGTCGTAATAGAAACCATCGTCGGTCGCCGGGCCAAAAGTAATCTGCGTGCCGGGATAGAGCGCTTGTACCGCTTCGGCGAGGACATGGGCGAAGTCGTGGCGCACCAATTCGAGCGCATCTGCTTCGTCTCTTGCGGTGATCAACGCCAGCTCTGCATCGCCTTCAAACGGGCGGCCTAGGTCGCGCACTTCTGCGCCAGAGCCATGGTCTACACGCGCGGCCAATGCGGCTTTGGCAAGCCCCGGACCAATTGCGGCGGCCACATCATAGGGAGTGCTGCCTTGCTCCACTTCGCGCACAGAGCCATCGGGCAGGCTGATTTTTAGCAGTTCGGTCATCGTTTTTGCGTCCGTCTCATTTCCTCAGCGCCCTGCCACAAGGGGCCGCGCGCTGAAAGAGCGGTGTTAGGGTTTCAAACCGATTTCGAGGAAGACACCGCGCCGCCCCGAAATCGGGCGGCGGGTTGTGCGAGCTAAGCCGCGACGAACTGCCCCCGGATATCCGAGGTGGTAGTGGTCGTTGTCGTGGTCAGCAGCTTTGCCATGGGGGGTACATAGGCGCTCAGCGCGGCAATGTCACCCGGGTTCGCGAGCGAGTTAGTTGATCAAACACCGACGAAAGGAGCCAGTTTCAACCAATCCCACAAAAAGGAAAGCACCCGCTCCTTTATGGAAAGTTTGCTTGACATTCGAGCGAATCAATGACAAGTGTCCTTTCCATAGTTGAAAGGGAGCTTTACCAATGGACAGAATATTAGCGGCGCTCATCTGGGCCGCAATCATCATGGCCTCGGCATTCTGCCTCAACAGCTTTGGCCTTAGCCAAGGCGCAAGTTTTGGCATCACTGCAGGCCTTGCTGGTGCAGCTTTTGGCTCGATCTATGGTGGGAACAAGGCTTGCAAAACAGGATGCAGAGCATGAGCAGTCAAACCGCAAAAACCGGCAATCGCGCGGGGTTCTTGGGCCGTGGGCCGCTGTTCTGGACCGGCCTGACCTTCGCAAGCACGGCTATTATAATTGCGCTGGCTTTGACCAAAGCCATAGAGAGCAAAGGGCTGATCCTTGGTTTGATGGTTACGCCTATCCTCCCGATGTTTGCGGCGTTTCTGGCGATGCTCAACACAAACGAGAAGGGCAGCGGCAATTGTGTCACCAAAGGCCAAGCGCAGCGCAACTACATAAAGCGGGTGGCGATCTTCACCTCGCTCTATCTCGCCTCCTTTGCCGCGCTCACCTTTATGGACCAATTGGGCAACCTGCCTAGGCCCGCGCAGTTCGCGATTGGCGCTTTGCCGGGCCTTGCGGTCACCGGGTTCTTTTGGGCGATTGGCCGCTTGATCCTCGAGGAAACGGATGAGTTCATCCGAATGCTAACCATTCGCCAGACGCTTATTGCCTCCGCCCTTGCGATGAGCGCAGCGTCGGTTTGGGGCATGTTGGAAAGCGCCGACCTTGTCGTTCATATTGATGCCTATTGGTACGCCATCATCTGGTTCGCAGGGCTGGCCGTGGGGTCGGTGGTCAACCGAATAACATACGGCACATGGGGCACAGTGTGAGTAGCTCAGCTACTCTCACCAAAGGAACAGAATTATGAAAATGGGAATTAACAGGCTCGACTGGTTCTTGGTTTTGCCACTGTTGGCGTCCGGCACCATGATTGCTGAAATTGATCCTCCACGAGAGAGTGTGTTGTCGATTAGCCAATGGGAACAGGCTGGCATCCTTGTCCCGATAACGCTGATCATTAGCCTACTAGTGGCAATCGGCGCTGCAATTGATCGGCGTTGCAGCGAAGAATACCTGTTCCAAATTATGGCCAATTCGGCCCTTGTTGGTGTTGCCAGTTCTATGTTCGTCCACCTCGCATGGGTGATCGGCGTCAAAGTCTATGACCTTCCGGATATGGCAGCAGAAAATATGGTGGGTGTGACGATGTTTTCGTTGATTACCGCCTATTACTGGTTCCGGTTCCGAGGCATCAGCCAATGAAGAACCGCCTTAAGGTCCTTCGGGCGGAAAGGGACTGGTCGCAGCAAGACCTCGCTGACCGTCTTGGCGTATCGCGCCAGAGCGTCAATGCGATTGAGAAAGGACGCTATGACCCGTCTCTGCCGCTCGCCTTCTCCATCGCCGGTGTTTTCGAACTGACGATCGAAGAGATTTTCTCCCGCGATTGACCCACCCGCCTAAATTTCGAGCTTGTGCGATCCCGCCTTGCTCGAAATGCGCTTCGTACCAGCAAGCGCGGTGGAACGCTGTTTGACCCCGGCGACAAAGCGCCACTCGCAGGTCGCTTTCGCAGGTGTCAGCTCAACATTCATATAGCCGCGCTGAGAGGTGTCTGCCCATTTCATCTGATGATTCACGCCGACAATTGCGGCGGCCAGATCAGCAGGCGGAACCGCTGAAACGGAGCGTTCCAACCCCGGCGATGTCACCCCGCAAACGCCAAGCTCCACGCCCGCCTTTGCGCCAGCTTGATCAAGCTCAAACGCCCAGCCATTATGCGTGTCACCAGCCAGCACCAGCAGATTCGCATCGGCCTCCAGCGCAGATTTCAGCACTCGCTCGCGCGCTGCCGGATAGCCGTCCCACGCATCCATATTGGCGGGCAAACCGGCTTCACTCGCCAGCGCGCTATTGGTGAAGCGTTTCGTGATCCATTCGGGCAGTCCAGCGGGCAAGGCATCGACAAGGCCTTGCGGCGTCTTGAGGCGGCCCATTAGCACTTGCTGCACCAGCACTTGCCAGGTCGCTCCGCGCGACTTGGATTGCTCCAATCCTTCGCTCAGCCATTGTTCTTGCGCCTTACCAAGCAATTGCCGCTCAGGGTCTGAATAATCGCCATCACGGAACGCTGTTAACGCCGCAATCGCGGCCTCCGAATCCGCTTTGCCTTCGATCAGATCGCCAATGTTGAATTGTTCCTCGCGCCCTTCAAGTCTTGTGTCGAGCCGGAACAAGGTCGCCAGATTGCCAACATCATAGGAAGCGTAGGGCGAGTCGCTTACGGGCATCCATTCACGATACACACGCTTGGCAAGCGCTTTGCGAACCGCCCAATCCCCTTCTGTGCCGCTCTGGTGGTTTTGTGCGCCATCCTTCCAGCTATCATTGGTACTTTCATGGTCGTCCCACACCGCGATCATCGGGAGCAATTGATGCAACCGCTGAAGATCGGGATCGTTGCGATAAGTGGCATAGCGCAAGCGATAATCGGCGAGCGTCACGATCTCATCATCCGGGCTGATCGGGCGGCCCGTGTTGCGCTGCGCGCCCGAAGGGTAAGTCCCCTCTCCATATTCGTAGATATAATCGCCCAAGTGCACTGCGAGATCGACATCATTGGCCTCGGCCGCATGGGCATAGGCGTTGAACCAGCCAAAGCCGAAATTTGCACATGAAAACACTGCCAAACGAAAGAGGTCGGTCCTGCCCTCTGGCAAAGTGCGTGTGCGGCCCACTGGCGACATCTCACCGTCTGGCGCGATGAAGCGGTAGTAGTACCACGTGTCAGGTTCCAACGAGGTTGCGAACGCTTTGACGCACCAATCGCGATCCGGAGAAGCGGTGGCTTGCGCTTGCATCGCGATCTTCGCGAAGTCTGCCGTCTCGCTGACTTCGAAATTGATCACAGTTTCTTGTAGGGCGACGTAACGGGTCCACAAAAGAACCTGCCGCGCTTTGGGCTCTCCGCTGGCAACCGCATGAGTGAAGCCTTTACCAAAACCTTGCGCAATGGTTGGGGTTGCGTTGAGCGCCGCCGAAGCTCCGACTAGGCCAAACAGGCCGCGCCGCGTTAAAGCGGTGGTGATAGCATCGGGTTTCGGCGGTGGTTCGTTCTTGATCATTCGGCCCTTCTTAGTTTGTGCCCATGCCGGGCTTGTGGCTATGCGCTCGCACAGGCATGACTGCGCGGATGAGCGATGTCCAATATCACACGATGCCTGAAGGCGGACGGATTGCCTTTCGCTTAACGCAAGGAAGCGGGCCGACATTGGTGTTCTTGCCCGGCTATATGTCCGACATGGCGGGCGGCAAAGCGACCGCTTTGTTCGACGCGGCGGCCGAAGAGGGACGAGCGTGCATGCTGCTCGACTATTCCGGTTGCGGTGAGAGCGACGGCGATTTTGCAGACGGCACTTTGTCTAAATGGCGCGACGAAGTGCTGGCCATGATCAAGGCTCATGCCGAAGGCCGAACCCTTCTGGTTGGCTCGTCAATGGGAGGCTGGCTAATGCTGATGGTTGGTGCGGCATTGGGAGACAAGCTCGCAGGAATGATCGGTATCGCGGCCGCGCCTGATTTCACCCGCTGGGGGTTTAATGAAGAGCAGCGCGCTGTGATGGCGTCTGGTCAAACCCTGTTTGAAGACAACCCCTATGGCTCGGAACCAACGCCCACCCATTCCGGCTTTTTCCAAGATGGGGAAGCCAATTTGCAGTTGGAGGACGACATCGCCATCACCTGCCCTGTTCATCTGTTGCACGGCCAATGCGATGCTGACGTACCTTGGGAGATCAGCTTGAAATTGGCTCGCCAACTTCGTTCGGATGATGTTCAAGTGTCATTGATCAAAGATGCGGAGCACCGTTTTTCGCGGCCGCAAGATATTGCGCGGCTTATGGATGCGGTAGCTTGTATTGTTTCCAACCCCACGGATTGAAATGTCGTTGAACGCCACTCTTCTTGCTATCCTACTCCAAGTGGGCCCGAACCCGGTCTTAGAAGGACCGAGCGATCCCACGCTGGATCTGCGCAACCGACCACCACGCGAAAACGCGCTCGAAGCGCCAAAAGACCCGATCAGCAAATGGCTGAGCGAATGTCTCGACTTGGTCGAAGCAGACCCGGCGCGCGCCCACACCAAGGCGCAAATTCGCCGGAACGAGTCGTCGGGACCGGCACGGGTAATCGCCAACCATTGCCTCGGCATGGCGTCGACCGAACTTGGTCGGTGGGACGATGCCCGGGCGGCCTTTCTCGCTGCTCGCGATGAAACGCCGTTCAATGAACCAAGGGCTAAGGCGCGTGTGGGGATCATGGCTGGCAATGCTTCTCTGGTAGCAGGCGATGCCGCCAGCGCGGTTACGCTGTTTGGTCAGGCCCGCCAAGATGCACAAACGGCGGCCTCTGCGACCTTGCAATCGGCAGCGGCGAGCGATGAGGCGCGCGCTTTAGTGGCCCTTAACCGCAATGATGAAGCACTCACTGCGCTCGATATTGCCACTCGGCTGGAGCCTATGAGCAGCGAAGGCTGGCTGTTGAAGGCAACGCTCCTGCGCAGAATGGAGCGCCTAGAAGAGGCACAAACCGCGATTGAGCAAGCCTCCCAAATCAGCCCGCTTGATGGCGAAATCGGCTTGGAAGCGGGCGTCATCGCCGTGCTCTCAGGCCGAGAAGAGGCCGCGCGGCAAAGCTGGCGATCGGTGATCGACACTTTGCCGGGCAGTGAGGTTGCGAAGACGGCACAGGATTATCTCGCCCAGATCGGTCCGAATCCTACGAGCCAAACTGAGCAACAGGCTCCAGAGACACCGTGACGGAGTATTCAATCCTTGACCTTGTGCCTGTGCGCGAAGGGGGCAATGTCGCCGAGGCGATGGCGGCGGCGACCGATCTTGCGCGCCACGCAGAGGCGATAGGGTGCAAAAGGTTCTGGGTCGCGGAACATCACGCAATGGACGGGATCGCAGGCGGCGCGACCTCGGTGGTGCTAGCGCATATTGGCAATGCAACCAGCCGCATCCGCATAGGCTCTGGTGGGATAATGTTACCCAACCATACGCCGTTTCAAATCGCCGAACAATTCGGGACATTGGATGCGCTTTTTCCGGGAAGGATCGACTTAGGTTTAGGCCGTGCACCGGGAGCTGGACCAGAATTACAGCACGCTTTGCGCAAGGATTTGAGTCAGGCTTCAGAATACTTCCCGCAGGATGTGGTTGAACTGCGCGCGCTCCTAACCGGCGATGTGGACTTACCGGTGAAAGCCACTCCAGGAATGGGTGCTAGCTGTGAACTTTGGATGCTTGGCTCCAGCCTGTTTGGTGCGCAGCTCGCGGCACAATTGGGCCTACCTTACGCGTTTGCGGCGCATTTCGCACCCGATCATCTGGACGCCGCGCTAGAAATCTATCGCCGTGATTTCCAGCCTTCTGAGGCGCTGGAGCGGCCCCATGTTATGGTGGCGATGAATGTTTTCGCCGCTGAGACTGAGGAAGAAGCACAGCTGCTCAGCTCAAGCCAGCAACAGAGTTTTGTCCGCTTGCGCACAGGCAATCCTGGCAAATTGCCGCCTCCCATCCCGGACTTCACAGCGAGCCTCCCCGATGCCGCGCGCGCGATGCTTGATCATTTGGGCCAAGCCGCTGCTGTGGGCACGCAGGAACAGGTACGTGGCGCAATCGATGCCTTTGCCCATCGGACCCAAGCCGATGAAATCATCTTGTGTGGGGCAACCTTTGATCCCGAAGCGCGGCTGCGCTCACTGGAACTGACAATTGAGGCCACGAGTAAGAAGCTAACAACCTAGTCGGTATTGAACACGCTTGCGTGGGACTAGGCAAAAGGCGTAAATGCGACACATTCCATAACAAGGGTATTCAAAAATTGCCCAAAGCAGGATGTGAGGAGGCCACGCGGCCCGTGTCAGACCAAGCGCCCAAGCCAGCTTCGAATCCAACGCTCGATTCAATTGCCCAACATTTAAGCGGCGCAGTTCTGCCCGGCGACGCAGGCTTTGAAGGCGCTGCCTTGGAAGAAGCGGCTGCGTTTGTTCTAAAAGCCGCGCAATCGCGCAATGAAGGCCGCGCATCTCTCTTGCTTGAATCGCATGCGGATGAGCGGCGTTTCCTGCGAATTGCGATCATCAATGAAAATATGCCGTTTCTGGTCGACTCAATCGCTGCGACCATCACCGGGCTTGGCATAAGCATTCATCGACTGCTCCACCCGATTGTTAATATTGAACGCGACGCCAACGATGTGCTCATTGGCGTGGGCTCTTCGGCGAACACTCCCGAGGGCACACGTGAATCTTTGGTCTATATCGAAACGGCCAGAGTGGATGCACGTCAGCGCCGCGATATGATTGCACAATTGCGCCAAACCTTGGCCGATGTGCGCTCAGCCGTGACCGATTGGCCCAAACTGCAAGAGGCCATGGGCGCGGATGCAGGAGCGCTGAGTTCGAGCGAGCACGGTGCGAACCGGGAACGCGCCGCTTTGCTGGAATGGTTGAACGGCGGCATGCTTACACAACTGGGCCATGTCACACGCCAACGAGACGGCACTATGATTGAGCCGAAAGGCGTGTGCTGCCAAAGTGCGAAGCAAATTCTTGCCGAAGCGACCTTCGAGCGTGCCTTTCAATGGTTTGATTCCAAAGGGCCTGAGCACGACCTGCTCTTAATCAAGACCAACCGGATATCCAATGTGCACCGGCGCGTGCCGCTTGATCTGTTTATGGTTGCGCACCGCAAAGACGGGAAGACAGCAAGCATCTCGATCCATGCAGGGGTTTGGACCAGTGCCGCGCTCGCCTCACCACCGAATGAGGTGCCAATTTTGCGCTCTCAGCTTGCACAAATCACCAGTGATATGGGCTTCGATCCGGGGAGCCATGCTGGCAAGGCGCTCATCCATGCGTTCACCGTGCTGCCTCATGATCTGCTCGTCGCGTTCAATCCAAGCGACATCTGCGATCTAGCAACAGCGTTGATGAGCCTTATCGACCGACCTCGACCCAAGCTTGTTCAAGTGCGTTCGCAATTGGAACGCCATGTTTTTGCCTTCGTATGGCTCCCGCGCGATCTGCTGTCGACGCAGACCAGACTACAGATTCAACAGATGCTGACCCGAACGCCGGGCACAAGCGTGCTCGACTGGAGTTTGGAAGTTCAAGGCGGGTCGCTCGCTATGCTGCAATTCCAACTCGATATTCGCAGCAGCGATTTGATGCTGGAAACTGGCGAGATCGAAAGCGAGCTTGAAGACATGCTGCGCGGTTGGGGCGATGCGGTGGAACACCATCTCGCCGAATATGATGACAGCACGCGCGTCCCCGCTATTGCGGCGAAATATTGTGACGCTTTTCCGCAAAGCTACCGCACCCGCTATGGAGCGTTGGAGGCCGCGCTAGACATAATGCAGTTGCGCGGACTCGATCCGGACAGCGAGACACCAGAACGCAGCGCGCGCCTTTACACGCTGCCAGCCGATCCACCCAATGGGCTGAGGCTAAAGCTCTATCACCCAAGCGGCGCACTAGCGCTTTCCGATGCTGTCCCGGCGCTTGAGAATTTCGGTTTCACGGTGCTGGCCGAAGTGCCAACCAAGCTAGATGAAGGGGCGTTGGGCACGATCCACGAATTTGCGCTGCGCCTGCCGGATGGCGAAGATGCCGCGCGCTTGATGGAACGCGCTGCAGGTGTCGAAACTGCAATTGCGGCGGTGCTGAATAGCGAATCGGAGAACGATAGTTTCAACCGCCTCGTCGTTGGCGCAGCCCTTGATGCACGCGATGCGAATTTGATGCGCGCCTTTTACCGCTATCTGCGTCAGATCGGCATGGGCTTCACGATCTATACGGTTGTCGATGCGCTGGACGCCGCGCCAGACGTAACAGCAGCGATGATAGAGCTGTTTGCCGCGCGCCATGATCCAGCCTTTGATGGCGATCGCAAGAAGGCTGCGAAAGCCGCATTGAGCAAATTCAACACCGGGCTTTCTAAGGTGGCCGCGATCAATGATGATCGGTTGCTGCGTCTTTATCAAGCGGTTCTGGACGCAATTTTGCGCACCAACTTTTATGCTGGCGGTTCGCAAGAAGCGTTGGCCTTCAAGATCGATTCCGCGCTGATCCCTAACCTGCCAAAGCCGGTGCCGTGGCGCGAGATCTTCGTCTATTCGAGCCGGGTAGAGGGCATTCATTTGCGCTCTGGCCCGGTGGCGCGCGGCGGCCTGAGATGGTCGGATCGACGCGACGATTTCCGCACTGAAATTCTGGGCCTGATGAAAGCGCAGCGGGTAAAGAACGCGGTCATTGTGCCCGCTGGCGCAAAGGGCGGCTTTTACCCCAAACAACTGCCCTCACCCACCAAAGACCGCGAGGCTTGGGCCGCGGAAGGTCAGGCAAGCTATGAGATTTTCATCCGCACGCTTTTGTCGGTCACAGACAACATCGTAGACGACGTGGTCGTGCACCCTAATAACGTGGTCATCAACGACGGCGAAGACCCCTATTTCGTTGTCGCAGCAGACAAAGGCACTGCACGTTTTTCCGATGTCGCCAATGGGATCGCGCAAGGTGCCGACTTCTGGTTGGATGACGCCTTCGCTAGCGGTGGTTCAAACGGATATGATCACAAAGCTATGGGGATCACTGCGCGCGGGGCCTGGGTCTCGGTGCAGCGGCACTTCCTCGAAATGGGGATCGACGTTCAAAGAGACAGCGTGCGCGTCGCGGGATGCGGCGACATGTCCGGCGATGTGTTTGGTAACGGATTGCTACTGTCCAAAGCTGTCAAACTGGTCGCGGCCTTTGATCATCGACACGTTTTTATCGACCCCGATCCAGACCCGGCGGCAAGCTGGGATGAGCGTAAACGGCTGTTCGACCTGCCGCGTTCAAGCTGGGATGATTACGACAAATCGCTGATTTCAAAAGGCGGCGGCGTGTTTGCGCGCGATCAAAAGAGCATCACTCTACCCGAAGAAACGCGCCAAATGCTGGGGCTAGACAAGGTCGAGGTCGGGCCGGATGCGCTGGTGACGGCTGTGCTGAAAGCGCAAGTGGATCTGCTGTGGTTCGGCGGGATCGGAACCTACATCAAAGCCGCGCATGAAAATCATGCTGAAGTTGGCGACCCTGCCAATGACGCATTGCGGATTGATGCGCGCGAAGTTGGCGCGAAGGTCATCGGCGAAGGCGCGAATCTTGGCACAACACAGGCTGGGCGGATTGCTTTTGCGCTCAAAGGTGGGCGGATCAACACCGATTTCATCGACAATTCGGCGGGCGTCGATTGCTCCGACAATGAAGTGAATATCAAGATCGCGCTCGCCGCCGCGCGCCGCGCGGGTGAATTGTCAGACACTGATCGCAACGCATTGCTTGAAGAAATGACCGATGAAGTTGCTGACATCGTTTTGGAAGACAACCGTCTGCAAGCGCTGGCGTTGTCGATTGCCGAAGCGGGCGGCTCGCAAGCGATAGGTCCTTATGTCCATTTGATCGACCGTTTCGAAGCTTCCGGCGATCTCGACCGTACCACCGAAGGGCTGGCGCAAAGCGATGCCTTGATGCGGCGCGCGGGCGACGGGCATGGGCTCACTCGCCCTGAATTGGCCGTGTTGTTGAGCACCGCCAAGCTGGTGCTGCAAGACGCCATCGAGGCCAGCGATTTACCCGATGATCCGGCGCTAGAGAGCACGCTGATCGGCATGTTCCCAGCACCGATGCGCGAACCCTTTGGCGCGCAAATTCGCCAGCACCGCTTGCGCCGCCAACTGCTCGCGACAGAAATCGCCAACCGAATCATCAACCGGCTTGGTCCAATCATCCCATTTGAGATCGCCGAAGAAGAAGGCGTTGAACCTGCGACCATCGCCAAAGCCTTTGTCGCAGCGGATCAATTGCTCGACATGGGGGCGATCTGGCGCGAGATTGAAAGCGCCCAGATCAGCGAAGCGGCGCGGGTGGAAGCGTTTGAACGTGCTTCTATCGGTCTTCGCGGGCATTTGGCTGACCTTGTGCGCGCTGGAGTCGCTAAACTCCATCCAAGCGCCCTTGCCAATGAAATCGCCCAAGGTTGGAGCGAATTGACGAGCGCCGCTCGCACTATTCTTGGCGGAGAGGCGCGTGCGCAGGCCGACGCCATGCTGGAAGAATTGAGCGAGCTCGATGTGCCCAAAAAGCTGGCCGAGCAAGTGGTGCAATTGTTCGTAATGGACGGTGCGGTCGGCCTTGCGCGATTGTCGCGTTCAACGAAGCTTTCGCCTTCATCGCTGGCCATGGCCTTTGCCCGGCTTGGGTCGGAATTGGGCCTTGGGTGGGCGCAGTCAAATGCCGCGCTGATGGAGCCAAGCGATATCTGGGAACGGTTGCTGGTCGCCGGACTGGCCCGCGATTATCAGCAGATGCGACTCGACTTTTTGAGCCGTCTTATGGACAAAGCGGACGCGAAAGCGGATCCGGTAAGAGCGGTCATGGATTGGTGTGAAGCGAACGCGCAAATGATTCGGCAGTTCAAGAGCACCATCGTAAGAGCGCGCGCAAATACTGCAGTCACCCCGGCTGTCTTAGCCCAAATCGCCAGCCAAGCGCGCAATTTGCTAGACGAATAAGAGCGCGTGATACGATTGCTTGCTTGACGCAAGGGCAACTTTGGGGGCAATTCGCGCGCCATGGGTGGAGAGAACACAGGCTCATCGTCCGCTGCTGATATTGTCATTGTCGGCACCGGCCATGGCGGCGCGCAAGCCGCTATTGCTTTGCGCCAGCAAGGGCATGACGACACGATCATAATGATTGGGCGCGACAATGCGCCGCCTTACGAACGCCCGCCTTTATCCAAAGAATATCTGGCTGGCGACAAAGCGTTTGAACGGATTATGATCCGGCCAGAGAAATTCTGGAGTGATAAAGGCATCGAATTGCGGCTCGGCAGTGGCGTTGTCGAAATTGACTGGATGAAGCACGAAGTCCTGCTGTCTGATGGAAGTGTCATCAGCTATCGAAAGCTGATTTGGTCAGGAGGCGGCGACCCGCGCAGGCTGCCCAGCCCGGGCGCGAACCGCAAAAATGTCTTTTATGTGCGCGACAAGCGTGATGCCGATGCGATGATGGCGGCGCTGGAGGCGGGCGCCAAAAAAGCCGTGGTTATCGGCGGCGGCTATATCGGCTTGGAAGCGGCAGCGGTGCTCCTCAAGCTTGGTTGCGAAGTCACTTTGGTGGAATCGCAGGATCGATTGCTGGCCCGAGTTGCGGGCAAGGAACTTTCGCAATTCTATGCCGATGAACATCGCCGTCAAGGCGTTGATGTCCGGCTAGAACAAGGCGTTACTGAGGTGCTGGGCGAAGAACACACCGCGTCCGGTGTGAAGCTCGACAATGACGAGGTCCTGCCCTGCGATATGATTGTGGTCGGGATCGGAATCGTGCCTGCTGTTGGCCCCTTGATCGCAGCTGGTGCCGCGGGTTCAAATGGGGTTGATGTCGACATGTTCTGTCGCACCACGTTGGATGATGTATTCGCGATTGGCGACTGCGCGGCGCATGCCAGCCCCTATGCCAATCAACGTGTGATCCGTCTGGAATCGGTGCAGAACGCGCATGACATGGCAAACACCGTGGCGAAAGCGATCCAAGGCGATAAAGAGCCTTACCATGCGCTTCCTTGGTTCTGGTCCAACCAGTATGACCTCAAGCTTCAGACCGCTGGACTGAATTTGGATTTTGACGAAACCGTACTGCGTGGTGATCCCGAAAACCGCAAATTTACAGTGATCTATATGAAAGAAGGCCGCCCAATCGCGTTTGATTGCGTGAACACAATGAAGGACTATGTCCAAGGTCGTAAAATGTTGGAGCGCGGGGTCGACAAGATTGACCCCACACTGTTGGCGGATACCGATTTGCAGCTCAAAGAGCTAATCTAGGCCGTAAGCCGCGACAAAGCCCATTGCGCAGCATCCGCAACCGCCGGGTCTGGATCTTTGCCAAGAGCGGCAACCGGACCGATTAGATCTGCATCGTCGCTGTTGCCAGCTGCATAAAGGCAGTTGCGCACAAACCGGTCACGCCCAATCCGTTTGATCGGAGAGCCGGAAAACAATGCGCGAAAGCCTGCATCGTCCAATTCCAGAAATTCTGCGATCCGCGGCGCAACCAATTCGGCGCGCGGGAGGAACTCGCGCGCAGCGTGAGCGCTTTGGGCAAATTTGTTCCATGGGCAAACCGCCAAGCAATCATCACAGCCATAGATTCGGTTGCCAAGCGCCTCGCGAAATTCGTCAGGAACCGGCCCCTTGTGCTCAATCGTAAGGTAGGAAATGCAGCGCCGCGCATCGAGCTTGTACGGCGCAGGAAACGCATCGGTTGGACAACTATCCAGACAAGCCCGGCACGATCCGCATTGGTCGCGCTGTGGCTCGAACGGCTCAAGCGTCAAAGTGGTATAAATCGCGCCGAGGAACAGCCAACTGCCGTGTTCTGGGCTCACCAGATTGGTGTGCTTGCCTTGCCACCCGATCCCGGCGGCTTCGCCTAAAGGTTTTTCCATGACCGGGGCGGTATCGACGAAGACTTTAACGTCGACATCGGGCCGTTCCGCCACCATCCAGCGCGCCAGCGCTTTCAAACGCTTCTTGACCGTATCGTGGTAGTCCTTGCCCTGCGCATAGACTGATATGCGCGCATGATCGTGCTTTGCCTCCAATGCCATCGGGTCGTGCGCGGGCGCATAGTTCATTCCCAGCGCAATGACGCTTCGCGCCTCAGGCCAAAGCCCTTGAGGAGAGCGGCGATGCTCTAGACGTGACTGCATCCACTCCATAGATCCGTGATGCCCATCGCCAAGCCATTCTTCCAAACGCTCGGCTCGCAGCGGATTCTCCCCCGCGCTGGCAATCCCGCAAGCCGCAAAGCCTTGCGCGAGCGCTTCGGCTTGCAAGCGCTCAACAAAGTCAGCTTCTAAGCTCGCGTTAACCATACTTGGGGTTGCTCCCGTTTAGCTCCGCGCGTTAACCGTGCTCGGCGATGCATACACCGATAAGCAAACATGACGAGGCGGGCAATCTTGATCCCGTCGCACAGGATACCCGTACGCTGGCGATTGAAGCGCGTGGGTTGGTTAAGAGTTTTGACGGCACCCGCGCGGTGGATGGCGTGGACATCTCTGTCCCCGAAGGCGCGATCTACGGCATTCTCGGGCCAAACGGTGCTGGTAAGACCACGACTTTGCGGATGCTGCTTGGCATAATCGACCCTGATGAAGGGACACGGCTCCTGTTCGGGCATGACCGCCCGCATGATATTGGCCGCTTGATCGGATATTTGCCTGAAGAGCGCGGGCTTTACCCGGCAATGAAAGCCATCGAAGCGATTGCTTTTATGGGCGCTTTGCGTGGACTGTCGTTGGCCGAAGGACGCGAGCGAGGGCGCGAACTGCTCGAACGTCACGATTTGGGGTACGCCGCTGAACGTCAGATCCGCCAGCTTTCCAAAGGCATGGCGCAGACAGTGCAATTGCTCGGCACGTTGGTGCACCGGCCAAAGCTGGTGGTGTTAGATGAGCCGTTTTCTGGCCTCGATGCGATCAATCAAGGCAAGCTGGAAGGTATGATCCGCACGCTTGCCGAAGACGGCGTGACCGTGATCTTCTCCACCCATGTCATCCACCATGCAGAGCGCCTGTGTGAAGGGGTTGCGATCATTGCCGGGGGCAAGGTGCCCTACGCAGGCAGCGTCGAAACTGCGCGCGACCGGATTCCTGCGCAAGTGCGGCTCGAAACCCGTGCCCGCGAAGGCGATTGGATGAAGGCGTTGCCGCAAGAAACCCGGCGAGAAGGCGATTTCTTCTCCTTCCCGCTGCCTGAAACCGGGGTTGAGCCGCTGCTGAAGGATCTGATCGCTGGCGATGCGGGCATTCTCTCACTCTCAATTGAGCGGGCTGGATTGCACGATGCTTTTGTCGCGATTGCAGGCGAAGCGGCGGCGCGCCAATTGGAAGCGGATCAAGCGGAGGCGAGCCAATGAGCGCAGCTGAAACATACACTCCCGATGTGAAGCCGCGGCTTTCGCGGTTGCAAGCCGCCTGGGTGATCGCTCGGCGTGACTTTATCGCGGTCTTGTTCAGCCGCGCATTCTTGTTCTTCTTACTGGGCCCGCTGTTCCCGGTGATTGTCGGCGGACTTGCGGGCAGCATTGGCGGGCAAGTCTCGCGCGATGCCGTAAGCGTGGAGATCGGCGTTGCGATGAGCGCGCAGGAAAGTGCTGCAATGCTGGAAGCGGCAGAACGCCTGCGTCCGCAATTGGGCGCCGGACTGCCAACAATGCGTGAAATTCCCGAAGCGCAAAGACCAGCTGACTTCGACCCGCGCGCTTATATGGAAGAGCGCAAAGGCGATTACGCCGCGATTGTCGCGGGCACCCTTCAAGCACCCCAAGTGGTTGGCACACAAGGCCAGATCGCACGTTTGAAAGGTCCGGTGAGCCTGATCGCCGCTGAAGCCATGCGCGCAGCACCTTCAAGCTTTCCCGAAGTGGCAGGCAACGCAGTTACCAGTTCGGCGGCGTCGGACCGCTCCAGCCGGGTGCGCACTGCACAGGTCGCGCAAATGGTGCTGTTTCTTCTCACCATGCTGCTTGCGGGCATGGTGCTTTCCAACCTCGCGGAGGAAAAAGGGAATAAGATCATCGAAATCCTCGCCGCCGCGATCCCGATGGATGCTGTGTTTATGGGTAAGCTGTTCGCGATGCTTGGCGTGTCATTTGTCGGCATATTTGTTTGGGGCATGGTCGGTTGGGGTTTCTGGTCGATTGCCGAGGACGCGATCACCACGGTCACGCAAACCAATTACCGCAACCTTCCAGGACCGGCGGTAGGATGGCCGATGTTTATCGCACTGGGCGTCATGTACTTCTCGATGGCGTATCTGCTTCTTGGGTCACTGTTCCTGACCATTGGCGCCATGGCGAGCACTGTGCGCGAAGTGCAAACGCTTTCGATGCCGGTGACGATGTTGCAGCTGATGGTGTTCTTCCTCGCCGCCGCAACCTTGAGCGATGCGGGATCTAATTTGGAGCTGGTCGCGGTCACATTTCCGCTTTCCTCTCCGTTTGCGATGCTTGCGCGCGCTGCCTTGGAAGATAGCTTATGGACCCATGCCGCCGCTTTGCTGTGGCAGGCGTTGTGGGTGGCCTTGCTCGTCAAAGGCGGCTCTATGCTGTTTCGCAAGCGGGTGATGAAATCGGGCAACGCTGGACGGACGAAAAAGGCGAAGAATTGGTTCGGCTCTAAGAAGGGCGCGCAATCCGGATAAGTCCTATATCGAAACTTACTATTGACACCCGTGTCAGTTAAGGCAGGATGCGATTTAGAGGACGCGGAACCATCAGAGGCTAAAGCCCGCCCGCATCCCATGGAGGAGAGAGCCATGGCCACGACTGCCCCGCCGCGCCCGAAAGTGCGCACCTCGCCAAGCGCTTACCAAGCGCTCAAAGCGCATTACGAGAAACATCCCGAAGAGCGCCCAAAGCATCCGCACAAATGGGATGTTAGCCGCTCGGACATATATTTCGAAAACACTTGGCAGCCGATCTTTGCAGAAATGCAGGAGGCCGGCCCGCTCCATTACATTCCTGAAAGCCCTTATGGCCCTTATTGGGCGGTGGTTGGCCACAAGGCGATCCAGCATATCGAAGCACTGCCAGAGACGTTCTCCTCAAGTTGGGAATATGGCGGGATCACAATCCTAGAACGGTTGAGCCAAGAAGAATTGGCCAAAAGCGCTGCAGATCGCAGTGAATTGCCGATGTTTATCGCCATGGACCGTCCGCAGCATACCGGACAGCGGCGCACAGTTGCGCCCAAATTCACCCCTTCCGCGATGGCCGATATGGAGGTCGAAATTCGCCAGCGCACAGGCGAGTGCCTCGACAGCCTGCCGCGTGGTGAAGTCTTCGACTGGGTCGATACGGTTTCTATCGAGCTGACCACTGGCATGCTTGCGATCCTGTTTGGCTTCCCATGGGAAGATCGTCGACTGCTCACGTTCTGGTCCGATTGGTCTGGTGATACCGAACTTGCCGGAGTGCGCGAACTTGATGAAATGCGCTGGGAACTCCTGCATGAGATGGGGGCCTACTTCCAATCGCTTTGGATTGAGCGGACACAAGACAAACAGCCGGGCAAAGATCTCATTTCGATGATGATTCACTCCGAATCTATGAACCAGATGAGCCCAGAGGAGTTTATCGGCAATCTAGTGCTGTTGATTGTTGGCGGGAACGACACGACCCGCAACACGATGAGCGGAATTATTCATTCGTTTGATGCTTTTCCCGAACAGCGCGAATTGTTTGAGCAAGACCCCAGTCTGATCCCGAACGCTGTTCAGGAATGCCTGCGGTATCAAACCCCGCTTGCGCATATGCGGCGCACCTGCACTGAAGACACTGAAGTGTTTGGCAAGATGATCAACAAAGGCGAGAAAGTCGTGCTTTGGTATCTGGGCGCAAACCGGGAAGAGACCGTCTTTGAAGACCCGCACAAACTCGATATCACCCGCGATAATGCCCGGCGGCACATCGCCTTTGGCTATGGCATTCACCGTTGCGTCGGCGCACGGCTAGCAGAACTGCAACTCCGGGTTTTGCTTGAAGAGATGCATAAACGGCGGATGCGGGTTCATGTCGCTGGAGATGTCGAGCGGGTGCGCGCGAATTTCGTGCATGGCTTCCGAAAGCTCGAAGTGAAAATCGCAGATTTTTGAGTGCAAAAATCGCGAAGTGAAACTTTATACGCATTATTGACGTATAACCCATAGGATCACATTTTTCCTTACGGGATAGCTATGCCTTTTGAACCGACACATCGCCGCGCATTTCTTGCCGGATGCGCCATCGCAGCCACTTTGCCCGCGCTCGCAAGTTGCGGCAATGCACCCGCACATGCGCGTGCTAAGGGCAAGTTTCGCATCTCAAAAACCGAGACAGAATGGCGCGCCGATCTAACCCGCGAGCAATACTACATCCTGCGCGATGCTGGCACAGAATACGCATGGTCGTCTTCCCTCAACGACGAAAAGCGCGAGGGCGTTTATGCATGCGCTGGCTGCGACAATAAGATCTACGCATCTGCGCATAAATATGACAGCAAGAGCGGCTGGCCATCGTTCTACCAACCCCATGATAAGGGCTCAGTGGAAACGTCGGTCGACTATGTACTCGGCTATCCGCGCACCGAAGTGCATTGCGCTGATTGCGGCGGTCATTTGGGACATATCTTTAGCGATGGACCCGAGCCGACGGGCGAGCGCCACTGTATCAATGGCGTCGCGATGAAGTTTATTCCGGCTTAGCGGGGCGAAAGACGCCCAGCACCCAGGCTAGTCTTAGCCTGAATCGTCCAACAATGCGGGTGCTTGCAGTTTAGCGGCCAGCCGTGCGAACTCGCGCAGAGTCATTGTGTCGTCAAACACGACGCCGCATTGCTCATCGCCGCGCCAACGCACTTTCGCGCGCACCTCTCCGAATGCTTCGGCCCCGTCACACCCTTCGATGCGGACGTTCTGGTCGAGCGCGAACTGCATACCGCCATCCAAACGCGCGCCTTGTTGAGACAAGTTGCCGACGGTAGCTTCTGTCGATTGCGACAACGTGTTCAAACGAACGGGGAAGTAAATGCCAAGCCGCAAAGGCCGTTTCGGATGGTCACCGAATGCGCGCGCAAATTCTTCGGTATCGATGGTGCCCGAAAAGGTGAAACCGACTTCCTCGCCTTCGCTACGGACCAGATTGATCTTGTAGCAATTGCCAGTCGGCATTTCGAGCTCAAGCTCTTTGGACATTGGGATCGCATGGAACAAACGAATGCTGACTCCCATTTCAGAATAGTCTCGCACCACGCAGACAAACTCACCTTGAGCCGAGATGAGCTTTGCAACTCGAATGAGCAAATTCTGGCGTTTCGTGCACCGACGATCAACAGCAACAGGCGCATCGCTCGCGAGCTCGGCTCCTCCAGTGTCAGTTTTCCGAGAAAAGTCTGCCGCATTATCCATGCTTATACTTTGCTGCGCGCGCTTTCCTAAGAGTGCCTTCACACAGCTCAACGCCCCTTATCTATTAGACGCAGAAGTTACTTCTTTCAGGTTAAGGCAAAGTATAGCCTCAATTACGAGCTAAAACGGAAGAAGCAGAGAGTTTCTCGAACACTATACCTTTGATCGCGAACTGACCGGGTAATGGTGCGGGTGGCGAGACTCGAACTCGCACGATCTATAGGATCAGGGGATTTTAAGTCCCCGGCGTCTACCATTCCGCCACACCCGCACAGGCAAAGCGACGCGCTACTGCGCAAAGGCGCGATAGCAGCCCGAGCGCAAGCCGCAAGCCAACGATGATGACAATTGAGCAATTCAAAGGCGACAAAATCACCTCGGCGCAAAAGCGAGATTAGCCGTTAAGACGCTTTCGAATCTCTTTGCCCGCTTTGAAATAGGGCACACGCTTTGCAGGGACCGAGACACTTTCGCCAGTGCGCGGGTTGCGCCCTTTGCGTGCGTCACGCTCGCGTGTCGAAAATGCGCCGAATCCGCGCAGTTCCACACGGCCACCTTCGGCTAAGCGTTCAGCAATCTCATCAAAGAATATGTCGACCACCTGTTCGACTTCTTCAGCACGCAATTCAGGATTGTCTTTATGCAACTCGCGTAGCAAATTTGATCTGATCATCACAGTCTCCGTAGACCGCGGCGCAAGCCCACCTCTGCGCCAGTCGGTTGCAAGCGCCAGGCGCTTGCGGCGTTGAATTTCGCTCCGACCCGAAGAGCGCTTTGAAACGAAACTTTGGCAGAGCCGCGCGTTTCCCGCAAGGCACAGAAGCGCTCAAAAAAGGGAGAATTGTGCCAAAAATGCGAATAATTCTTAGAAAAACGCGACGGATCGCTCAACTGCGCTCAAGCAATCGTCCAAGATCAAGCCCCAGCCGCTTAACCCGCGCGCGAATTTCCGGCCATTCTTCGCTTAGAAATTGGTCGCGTTCACGTTCCTGCAGCTGTTTGGCCGCACCGGAAACGACATACATGCCAACCCCGCGTTGAACTTGGACAAGCCCGTCATTTTGAAATTGCTGGTAAGCCTTGGCGACGGTGAGCGGGTTTGCGCCTTGCTCGGCTGCGAGCGCGCGCACTGATGGCAGCATTTTGCCCTCGGGATAGGCCCCGTCGATAATTGCCGCCGCGATTTGATCGCGCAACTTAAGATACACTGGGCGGTTTTGGCTCATAGCTTCCTCAAATCAGGTGATTGAGTGCCATAATACAGCCATGCGCGTCAAGCATCGGTTACTTGCATCATCACAAGGGGTGTGTGGCTCGGGCAATGCCCGTATCCAACCCCCGCCCAACTGAGTGCAACTGTAACTAAGCCTTCACACAGGCGATTTCGCCGCTAGGGTGCAGCGTTTCGGGGAAGGCTGCCGGCGCAGCACAAGAACAATCGGGATCGACATACATGTTTGGTGAACTCAAAGAATTCGCGCTTTGGAACTATGCGGACTGGGCGGCGATTGTTGCAGCTTTGGTGCTCGGCGTATTTTTGATCGGCGGCGCTTTCGCGATTACGCGGCCTAAAGAAGAAGTGTTGGGCCATCCCAAAGGCCTCTACATGCTGTTCTTCGCCGAGATGTGGGAACGGTTTTCCTACTACGGGATGCGGGCGCTTCTAACACTTTATCTCGTCCAACATTGGCTCTTTTCCGATAGCAAATCGACACTGATTTACGGAGCCTATGGCAGCCTTGTTTACATCACGCCCGTTTTGGGTGGTTGGCTTGCTGACCGCTATCTCGGACAACGCAAAGCGGTGCTATTCGGCGCAATCCTGTTGACCCTAGGCCACTTCTTTATGGCGTTTGAGGGCGACGGTTCAGGCTTCGACAATGATTCAACGATCAACATTTTCTGGCTCGCTCTGGCGCTGATTATCGTTGGCTCTGGTTTCCTCAAAGCCAATATTTCGGTGATGGTGGGTCAACTTTACCCGCGCACCGATATTCGCCGCGATAGCGCTTACACAATATTCTATATGGGCATCAATTTGGGTGCGGCCGCAGGCGTTTTGATCGCGGCCTATCTGGGTGAAACGGTAAGCTGGGCATTGGGCTTTGGGCTTGCCGGTTTTGGGATGTTGCTGGGCCTGGTCGTGTTTGTGCTGGGCAAATCTTTACTGCGCGGCAATGGCGAGGCGCCCGATCCTGCCAAGCTTAAACAGAAGGTTGCCGGGATAAATCTTGAATGGTTTCTTTATGCGCTTGGAATCGCTGGCGTCGGGGTGATCTGGTTCCTGATCCAATATCAAGAGGCGGTGGGCTGGATTCTGCTGGCTTCGGGTATCTTGTTGCTCGCTTATGTCTTGTTCCTCGCGTTGTATGATCTCGACGATGAGGCCGGAGGCAAAAGTGATGGTGGTTCGAAGTCGATCTTTTTCGGCGGGGTTGCGCTGTTGCTCGCAACGACGGCCTATATGGTCACGCAGCAAGGCGCGGACAATTTTGCTTATATCGGGCTTGTCGCCGGATTGGGCATTGTGATTGCCGCCTGCACGATGGAAGCGCGCAAATACGAAAACCACGCGCGCGACCGAGTCTTTGCGATGGTCTTTATCGTGTTGCTGATGCCATTGTTCTGGGGTCTGTTCGAACAAGGCGGCGGGTCGATGAACCTTTTTACTGATCGCTATGTAGATCGAGGTGGCATCCCAACCACCTTCTTCCAGTCAATTAATCCGATCTATATCATCTTGCTCGCACCAGTTTTTGCGATGCTTTGGCAGTATCTCGCGATGAAAGGCAAAGAGCCATCAACCATCGCCAAGATGGGGCTGGGCATCGTCCAAATGGGCCTCGCTTTTGTGGTCATGGTGTGGGGCGCGCAGAACTTTA
Source organism: Erythrobacter sp. (assembly GCA_039985875.1). Taxonomy (GTDB): domain Bacteria; phylum Pseudomonadota; class Alphaproteobacteria; order Sphingomonadales; family Sphingomonadaceae; genus Erythrobacter. The sequence goes on from JBDWRU010000003.1 coordinate 494,402, forward strand.
GCATCACTAGCGCAGAAGGCGTTGTGCTGTTGCCGGTGGCGTTTGTGTTCCTGCATTATCTGTTGGCCACAACCGGCGAATTGTGCCTCTCTCCCGTTGGCTTGTCGGCGATGAACCGGTTGTCGGTTAAGCACATGGCGAGCTTAATGATGGCGGCATTCTTCTTCGGCACGGCGGGCGGCAACTTTGTCGCAGGGGCAATGGGTTCGCTGATGGGCGAAGGCGAAGGGGGCGAAATGACCCGCGAGGCCGCGCTTGAGATTTATTGGGCGATGGGCCTTGTTGCGGTTGGCATCGGATTGTTCGTGATGGTGATCAGCCCTCTGTTCAAGAGGCTCATGCATCTCGACAGCCTTACAGACGAAGAGCCTGTTGAAGCGGGAAGCGGAGACGGTGCAGCGGTCGCAAAGCCAGCGCAGTAGCTAGGTCCGCGGCCTAACCGCGCGCACAATAGGTGCATTCGCGCCACGCCTGTTTGAATTGTGGCGCGAATTGCATCGCAAGCTTGTTCGCGCGGTGGACAAGCCCGTGCTTTGGAGTCAGACATTCGCCATCTGATCCAAGCAGGGGGCTAATCCATGCGGAAAATTTTGTTCAATCGTGCGCGCACCGCCGCGCTAACCATTGCCGCCAGCGCCTTTGCGCTGACCGCTTGCGCGACCACCGGTTCGGCTACCCAAGCCACCGCTGATACGAGCATGGATGAAGAGGATGCGCCCACCTTTGCCGCGCAGCTTGAAAGCGATGAACCCTTCGCCTCAACCTACAAACCTTATGCCGGGATTGAGACGCTCATCATTCCAGTGACCGTGTTCGATGGCATCGGCGGTAAGGTCGAAAATGGCTGGGTCCATTTCAAAGACGGTAAGATCGTTGCCACTGGCGGTCCCACGGTAGCCCCGCCAGAAGTGGCCAATGTGGTCGATGGCACGGGAAAGTTCGTGACCCCGGGCATTATCGACATTCACTCGCATCTTGGCGATTATCCTTCACCCGGCGTCGCGGCGCATAATGATGGGAACGAAGCGACCAGCCCAACCACGCCCGATGTCTGGGCAGAGCATTCGGTCTGGCCGCAAGACCCCGGTTTCAGCCGTGCAATGGCCAACGGCGGGATCACGTCGCTGCAAATTCTTCCCGGCTCGGCCAACCTCATGGGCGGGCGCACGGTCACGCTCAAGAATGTGCCGTCGCGCACCGTTCAAGGCATGAAGTTCCCCGACGCGCCCTATGGCTTTAAGATGGCGTGCGGCGAGAACCCCAAGCGCGTCTATGGCAATCGCGGGCGCAAGCCTTCGACCCGGATGGGCAATTTCGCGGTCAATCGTCAAACCTGGTACGACGCGATTGAGTACGCCAATGACGATCCCGATGATCGCCGCCGCAACCTTGGCAAGGAAACGCTCGCGGGCGTACTGGCCGGTGACATCCTCGTACACAACCATTGCTATCGCGCGGATGAAATGGCGCTGGTGATGGATATGGCGAAGGAGATTGGCTACAAAGTCACCGCATTCCACCACGCCGTTGAAGCGTATAAAATCGGTGATTTGCTGCGCGATAACGATGTGTGCAGCGCAATCTGGGCGGATTGGTATGGCTTCAAAATGGAAGCCTATGACGCCATTACAGAGAACGCAGCCTTCCTCCAACGCGAAGGCGCTTGCGTGGTGATCCACTCCGACAGCGCGCAGGACATACAACGGCTCAATCAAGAGGCCTCCAAGGCGCGCAAAGCCGGTCTTCGCATGGGGATCGACATTTCTGAGGGCACGGCGATCCAATGGATCACCCTGAACGCGGCAAAGGCGATGGGCATTGACGCAATGACCGGCAGTTTGCAGCCGGGCAAGATGGCCGATGTTGTGCTGTGGAATGGCGACCCACTCAGCGTCTATTCGCGACCTGAAAAGGTCTGGATCGACGGGGCTTTGATGTTCGATGCGATGGATCGCAAACGCCGTCCGGTGAGCGATTTTGAGCTAGGCCAACCCGGTGAAGGAGACGTGAAATGAAGGCGCTTTTCACAATCGGGGCATCGGTCCTTGCACTCATCGCCAGCCCGCTTGCGGCGCAGGATGTAATTATCACCAACGCGACGGTCGTGACCGGCGATGGCAGTGAGCCGGTTGAAGGCGGAGTTGTTATCATCGAAGACGGCAAGGTCGTGTCGGCAGGCCCCGCACGTGGCTCTTCCTTTGAAACCGACACGTTGATCGACGCGGGCGGCGCCTATGTCACGCCCGGCATCTTTGCAACGGTCACAACGCTTGGCATCTGGGATGTCGGTGCTGTTAGCGAAAGCAATGATAGCCGCGCCGGCGGTTCGCCGTTCAGCGCCGCGCTTGACACTGCGCCGATCGTCAATCCCAATTCACAACATATCAAGATCCATCGCGCCGCCGGGATTACCCGCGCAGCCACGACCACAAACCCCTCGGGATCGATCTTCGCAGGCCAAGGTGCAATCATAGATTTAGGCGCAGACGGCGATCCAATTACCAAAGCCAAAGCGTTCCAGATGGTTGATCTGGGCGAAGGCGGTGCGCGGCGAGCTGGTGGCAGCAGGGCATCGACTTACACTTTGTTCCGCGCCTCCTTGCGCGAAGCTCAGGCGCTGATCGGTTCTCGGGGCACTCCGCAGACCACCGAAATCACCAAAGATGATGAGGTCTTGCTGAGTCGTTTTGATGCCGAAGCGCTCGTCCCGGTAGTGCGTGGTCAGCAAAAGCTGCTGGTCAATGTTGAACGCGCCGCTGATATTCGCAGCGCGCTTAAACTCAAAGGTGAGTTTTCACGGCTCGACATAGTGCTGGTTGGCGCAAGCGAGGGTTGGTTGGTGGCCAATGAAATCGCCGCTTCCGGAATACCGGTGATCGCAGATGGCTTGGATGATCTGCCGGAGACCTTTGCAGAGCTTGCCGCGACTCAAAGCAATGTTGGTCGCATGGTCAATGCAGGCGTCAAAGTCGCGATCAATGCAGGTGCGATGGAAGATCCGCGCAGGCTGCCGCAATATGCGGGCAATCTTGTCGCGCTCACCAAAGTGCCCGGTGCGAGCGGGCTAAGCTGGGGTCAGGCTTTCGCTGCGATCAGCTCCGTACCGGCCGCGATCAGTGGCATGGATGGCAAGGCCGGTGTCCTTAAGCCCGGTGCGTTGGGCGATGTGGTGATTTGGGATGGCGATCCGCTCGAATTGGGCTCCGTCCCCACGCGCGTCTTCATCAGCGGGGTCGAACAACCGCTCGATAATCACCAAAGCCGGTTGAAGGAGCGGTATCGCGATCTCGACGAAAGCAATCTGCCTAAAGCCTACGATTGGTGAGCTAAAGGCTCCACAATGTCTTGATGGTTTTCAGCGTCTGGCCAATCGCCGCGCTGTTCGCCGTCGTCGAACAGGTGCTGAGAGCCCCATTTCGCCATTTCGTTGAACATGGGAACCAAAGCCTGTGCGCTATCGGTCAGTTCATAGCGCGCTCGTTTGCCTTGCGGTGGATCGCGCCGCATCAACCCGGCATCTTGCAGCATCGTTAATCGCGATGTGAGTGCGGCACGATTGATCCTAAGTCGGTCAATAAATTGCTCAAACCGATCCGCGCCAAGAAACGCCTCGCGCAGGACCATTATCACCCAGCGATCACCAAGCACGCGCGAGGCGCGGCCAATGGGGCACGGAGAGCGGGAGGGGTGGTAAGTTTTCATGGGTGCAAATTTTTGTTCGCAGAACAATATTAACCTTGCGCAAGGTGATTTCAAGTGCCATTACATCTGTAATGCAGACTTTCTGGAGATTGGCCTGTGGCCCGCTCGCGCTTTGAAACTCCTGATGCAGCGCTTGAATACATGAAGAAGGTCGCCGTCAAAGGCTCTGGCTTTAGCAATTGGCTCGACGTGGAACCGCTCAAAGTCTGGGATGGCGAAAGCGAGCTGCTGCTGGAACTACGCCCTGAAATGACTCAGCATCATGGCTATGCGCATGGCGCGATTGTCGGTCTAATGGCGGACAATGCGTGTGCATGGGCTGGTGCTTCGGTGGTGGGCGATGTTGTCACAGGCGGATACACTATCAACTTTCTGCGTCCCGCAAATGGCCAGAGATTGCGGGCAAAGGGTTCGGTCATCAAGGCCGGCAAACGCCAAGCTATTGTGCGCGCTGATGTTTGGGTGGAAAGTGACGAGCACCCGCCCACACATGTCGCGACAGCACAAGCCAACATCATTCCAACCGGACAGTCGCGTTAGGCCTATACCGGGTTCGGTGGTATAGTCGCCCGATGGACCAAAGCGTCGTTATTTTGATCGCCGCGTGCGCCGCTTTTGTAGGCAGCCACTTCGCTATGTCGCACCCAGCGCGCAGGGCAATTGTCAAAGCCTTTGGCAAAAAGGGTTTTGAAGTGTTCTATTCGGCCGTCAGCATTATCATGCTGGCTTGGATCTATTTTGCATTCAAAGCGGCACCCCCCAAAGATTTGCCGGGTAGCGGAGATGTTGGCTGGGCTATCGCAACCGCGCTGACCCTCCCAGCGATGATCCTGTTCGCTGGCTCTTTCCCCGGCAACCCGGCCATTGTGACACTCAAATCTGAGGAAAACGCGCGGGCAGAGCCGCAGGGCGTGTTCAAGGTTACGCGGCACCCAATGATGTGGGGCTTTGCGCTGTGGGCGATGTCGCACATGGTCCTGCTGTGGAGCATGCGCACAATGGTCACCGCCTTCGCAATGGGACTGCTCGCGCTGGTCGGCGCGCATATGCAGGACCGCAAGAAAGAGATGCTAATGGGTGAGGCGTGGGTCAGTTGGTCTAGCAAGACCGTCTTTTGGCCACGTTGGGGCGCAATTTTTGGAGCAGGCACATTGCCTTGGGCCGTTGGCCTTATCCTATTCGTGTTTCTCAGCTGGCTTCATGGGCCACTAGGCGGCATTGCAGCGGGAATTTGGCGCTGGTTCTAAACGATGGCCTAAAGGCCGATTGCGGAGAGCCATTCAGATTGCTGAATCTGCGCTTGTTCGAGAAACGAAAGATCGTGGCCGGCACCTTCAAAGGTCTCAAACCGCGAAGTCTCGTTCACTCCTGACAACCGCTTGCCAAACTTGTACGGCACGACCTTATCGACGGTCCCATGCTGAATCAGCACCTTGCCATCATAACCGCTGAGCTTTTGGGCATTGTTGAACTCATCGCGCAGTAACGAGCGAACCGGGAAAATCGGCAGTGCTTCGGCGGCTACATCGGTAAGCGATGTGAATGGCGCGGTTAGGATCAGCGCCGCAGGATCATGCTCGACCGCCATTTGCATTGCCGTGCCAGTTCCAATCGAATTACCGATGATGATGGTCTGCTCTGGCGTCACCCGCTGCCCTTTTACAAAGGCCATCGCCGCGCGCCCATCATTGTAAAAACCTTGCTCGGACGGTTCGCCGGGATTGCCGCCATAGCCGCGATAATTGACGAGCAAGAGGCCATAGCCTTGTACCGCGAGCAATTGGGTTTCCCTTGTCGCCCCCGCGAGCGATCCGCCATTGCCGTGAAAGAACACAGCGGTTGGCTGCTTGGCTTCGGGTGGCTTCCAATGCGCGTTCAGATCCAGCCCATCGCCGGTGCGCAGCACCACCTCCTGAAAGCCGAGCGCTGGCTCATGACGGTCTTGCGGGGCGGGATAGATAAAACGTGACTGCGCGAAGTAGAGCGCAAGCAGCGCGATGAGATAGGCGGCTGCCATCCCAAGGATGATACGGATCGCGGTCGCCGCCATCTATGCGCCTTTAAAAGTGGGGCTGCGTTTCTCGATCAAGGCCGCGACCCCTTCGGCGTGGTCATCGGTGTGATGCATCATGGCCTGCGTGTTCGCTGCGAGTTCGAGCGCGCTGTCATAGTTGATCTGTTGCCCTTGGCGCAGGAGGTTCTTGGCCTGGCGCAAAGCGTGAGGCGGCATTGCGGACACTTTATCGGCAAGCGCCTGCGCTTCGGCGAGCAGGTTTACCGGTTCCACCACCCGACTAACCAGACCCCAATCGAGCGCGGTCGCCGCATCGATGACATCGCCGGTGTAAAACAGTTCGGACGCGCGCGCCTGCCCGATAATGCGCGGCAAGATCCAAGTGCCGCCATCGCCTGGAATGATCCCAAGTTTAAGAAAGGTGACGCCAAACTTGGCCTTCTCCGACGCGATGCGAATGTCGCCCAAACACGCTAGATCGCAGCCAAGCCCAATCGCTGGCCCGTTCACCGCCGCGATTACAGGGACACGCAAGCCATAAAGCGCGCGCAAGACCATATGGATATTGTTTCGATACCCATCGGAGATCGCCGGAGGAGTGCCGCCAAAAGTACCGGTCTTGTCGCGCATAGCTTTGATATCGCCACCAGCGCTGAACGCCCGGCCAGCCCCGGTCAGGATCACACAGCGCACGTCCATATCGGCGTTGATCGCATCGCAGGCTGCGCGAAATTCTTCACCATCACCCGCCGCGCCAAGCGGGTTCATGCTGTCCGGTCGATTGAGCGTGAGCGTTGTTACCGGACCGGCTTGAGTGATTTGGAGAAGAGTCATTCAGTGTGCCTTTTGTTCTATTCCAGCTCGTATTCTTTCGCGGTCAGCTAGAGCAAATTCTTCTGCAATTCGCTGAGCTTTGACGATAGCTTCGCCTAAAGCCTGCATAAAGGTGGTAGATTAGATGCTGTTGATCAGTTGGTTCTTATTACAACCATCAACGCTTTGCATGCTTAAGCCGTCGCTTCCTCAACCCCGGCCGCATTGTGCTTCAAGGCTTTGAGCACAGTCTCAACAATATGCGGCGCGGTCAGCCCAGCATCGTCATATTGTTTGTCTGGTGAATCGTGATCTTGGAACACGTCGGGCAATCGCAGAGTGCGCACTTTTAGCCCGTGATCGGTCAGCCCCTCATCGCTGGCATAGGTAAGCACATGCGCGCCCAGCCCTCCAATCGCGCCTTCTTCCAGCGTCAGCACCACTTCGTGAGTCCGCATCAGCTTCGCGATAAGGTCTTCATCCAGCGGCTTGGCAAAGCGCATATCGGCAACCGTTGTCGGTAAGCCCTTGGCTTCGAGCTGGTCAGCAGCCTTCTTGGCTTCCTCCAACCGCGCGCCGAGCGATAGGATCGCTACTTTGGAACCTTCGCGCACTAGGCGGCCTTTGCCGATTTCCAGCTTCTCAGGTGTCTCAGGCAAAGGCACGCCCGTGCCGGTGCCGCGCGGATAACGGAACGCGATAGGCCCATCGTCATATTCGGCCGCCGTATAGGTCATATGTGCCAATTCGGCTTCGTCGGCGGCGGCCATCACCACCATATTGGGCAAGGTCGCCAGATAGGTGATGTCGAAGCTGCCTGCATGGGTGCAGCCATCGGCTCCCACCAATCCCGCGCGGTCAATCGCGAAGCGCACGGGCAGGTTCTGAATCGCCACATCGTGCACGACTTGATCGTAAGCACGTTGCAGGAATGTTGAATAAATCGCAGCGAAGGGGCGCATGCCTTCCGCTGCGAGACCAGCTGCGAACGTCACACCATGCTGTTCAGCGATACCGACATCGAAGCTGCGATCGGGATGCGCGTTGGCAAAGCGGTCAACTCCGGTGCCCGATGGCATCGCAGCGGTGATCGCGCAAATGCGCGGATCAGTTTCAGCCAGCTTGGCAAGCGTATCGCCGAAGACGTTTTGGTAGTTGGGCGGACCAGCAGCGCTTTTCTTCTTCTCGCCAGTGATAACGTCAAACTTGGGCACGCCGTGATATTTGTCGGCGCTTTCTTCGGCGGGGGCGTAGCCCTTGCCCTTCTCTGTCACGACATGGATCAGCACCGGACCTTCGGACGTGTCGCGGACATTCTCCAAGACGGGCAGCAAGTGGTCGAGATTGTGCCCATCAATCGGGCCGACATAATAAAAGCCGAGCTCTTCAAACAGCGTCCCACCGGTCACCATACCGCGCGTGTATTCTTCGGCCTTGCGGATACCTTGATGCATCCGGCGGCTCATTTTCTTGACCGCACGCGAAGCAAGGCTACGCAGACCCAGATATTCAGAAGACGATACCATGCGCGCCAAATAGGCTGACAACCCACCCACCGGCGGCGCGATCGACATGTCGTTGTCGTTGAGGATCACGACTAACCGATTGCCCGCTTGGGCCGCGTTGTTCATCGCCTCATAGGCCATGCCCGCGCTCATCGCGCCGTCACCAATCACCGCGATGCCGCGTCCGGGTTTGCCTTGCAACTTGTTCGCAACTGCAAATCCCAAGGCGGCGGAGATCGAGGTCGAGCTGTGCGCAGCGCCGAACGGATCGTATTCACTCTCCGAACGCTTGGTAAAGCCTGAAAGGCCGCCGCCTTGCCGCAGAGTGCGAATGCGGTCGCGGCGTCCGGTGATGATCTTGTGCGGATAGCATTGGTGGCCAACATCCCAAACCAACCGGTCTTCGGGCGTGTTAAAGACATAATGCAAGGCAACGGTCAGCTCGACCACGCCCAATCCCGATCCCAAATGCCCGCCAGACACGCTGACAGCATCAATCATTTCTGCGCGCAGCTCATCTGCGAGCTGGCGGAGCTGATCGGGTTTTAGCTGACGGAGCTCATCGGGCGTCGGGACCAAATCGAGCAACGGAGTTTCGGGCAGACGACTCATAGGCGAAACGCTTACACCGCATTTTCAAAACTGTCGATGAACGGTTTATCGCAACAGGAAAACGCTTCGTCGTAGCTATCTCAAGCGCAGCCGCTGCAAACCCCGCGAATTTCCAGCACAGGACGCTCCGCTCTGAAACTGTGCGATTTGGCGAGCGCGCGAAGGGTCTTGCTCACCTCATCATCGTCAACATGCGTGGTGTCACCGCATTCGTCACAGACCAGAAAGATGCAATCGTGTGCGCAACCTGGGTGGCTGTTGGCCAAGAACGCATTGGAGCTTTCGACCCGCAAAGCGAGATTGTTCGCAACGAACAGGTCAAGGATGCGGTAAATGCTGTTGGGAGCAACCCGCTTACCGCGCGCAACGGTCATTGCATCGGCAATATCATAAGCTGAAACGGGACGTTCGTGTCGTGCGAGTTCGGCAAACACCGCCTCGCGCATCGCGGTCCATTGCTCGCCCGATTCCTTAAGCGACGCGCTGGCCGCTGCGACCAGACCATCGCCGCTATGTTCTTTATGCGCGTGCGAGCACGCCGGTTGAGCCACATTTGCCATGGTTCGAATATAGCGCGCCTGCGCATGATTGCCAGCCCAGCAAGATATTGCTCGCGCGCTTTGATGTCTATTTGATTGTCGAGACTAACGGCACAAAGACCGATCAAAGGGTGACTTAGAGTGCTCGTTCCTGAGGCACAATCACGAATTCTTCAGACACCTGCACTTCAAGCGCATCAGCCGATTGCACGGCCTGGGCCGCATTCGCTGGGGGTGCTATCAGTTCGCTCGCGGAACGCCCATCGCTCGCCATAAGGCCAACCACGCCGATCGCTCCTAGCGCAAATCCGACGGTCAAGTCGCGGTACAGGTCTGGAGCAAAAAGTCGCATCATTAACTCTTCAGTTTCGTGTCTAGGGGCGAAAGTTGAACTGCCCAACGCCGGCTTGCAGAATTATGAACGCGGCGCTCATAAGACATTTCGTTACAAAGGCCTGTTTAGTTACAAAGGTCTTTGGAAATGGTTTCTATCGCCGAGACTCGGCGACGAAACGTTTTCTGCAAGCGACGAGGTGTTTAGGTCATGGCGTCATTCGTGACCAAGCCTGCGCAATCAGGCCGCGAATGAAGTCACTTAGTCGAGGACGAGGCTTAGTGCCGGAAGTGGCGCATACCAGTAAAGACCATCGCCAGACCCGCTTCATCAGCGGCCGCAATTACTTCGTCATCGCGGATCGAACCGCCCGGTTGAATAACGGCTGTGGCGCCCGCTTCTGCGGCGGAGATCAGCCCATCGGCAAATGGGAAGAATGCGTCCGAAGCCACCGCGCTGCCGACAGTGCGCGGCGCGTCCCATTCATAGGTCTGAGCCGCTTCTCTCGCTTTGATCGCCGCGATCCGGGCCGAATCGCGCCGGTTCATCTGCCCAGCACCTATCCCTGCGGTCGCGCCGTCCTTGGCGTAGACAATCGCGTTGGATTTGACGTGACGCGCAACAGTCCAAGCAAAGAAACAATCTTTGAGTTCTTGCGCTGTTGGCTCTCGTTTTGTCACGATTTTTAGATCGCTTTCCGCAACCGCACCATTGTCACGGCCCTGAATCAGCATACCACCCGCAATCGTCTTCATCGCAAAGCCGCCACGGCGCGGATCAGGCAAGCTGCCGCATTCCAGCAGGCGCAGGTTCTTCTTCTTTGCAAAGACCGCGCGCGCTTCCTCGCTGACGTTGGGTGCGATCACGACTTCGGTAAATATTTTGGCTATGGCTTCTGCGGTTGCGCCATCCAGCTCAGTATTGACTGCAACAATGCCGCCGAAGGCAGACACGCTGTCGCATTCCAGTGCGTTTTGCCATGCCTCCAATAGCGTGCTGCCTTGTGCCACACCGCAAGGATTTGCGTGTTTGACAATAACCACGGCAGGATCGCCACCGCCAAACTCAGCAACCAACTCCAAAGCAGCGTCAGCATCGTTCAGATTGTTGTAGCTGAGCGCCTTGCCTTGCAATTGCTCGGCTTGCGGCACGCCCGCCCCGCCAACAACTTGCGGCACATAGATGGCGGCGGATTGGTGCGGGTTCTCACCATAACGCAGCGTATCTTCCCGCTTGAATGCGAGCGGCATAGTGTCGGTAAACGGCGTCGCTCCTAACGCCTCTTGCCCCAACGGGTGCGTGAAGGCGTCTCCAAAGGCGAACCAATTGGCAATCGCAGCGTCATAGGCAGCAGTGCGCGCATAGGCCTTGCCAGCCATACGGATGCGAAATGCCTCGGAGGTCGCACCATCATTCGACTCCAATTCTTCGAGCAAAGCAGGATAGTCCGAAGGGTCGGTAAGGATCGTAACAAACGCGTGGTTCTTGGCCGCTGAGCGCACCATGCTCGGTCCACCAATGTCAATATTCTCGAGTACTTCGGCGCGTTCAGCGCCCTTCGCCACGGTTGCTTCAAACGGGTAGAGATTGACCACAACCAGATCGATTGCGCCGATTTCGTGCTCTTCCATCGAGGCGACATGATCGTCCTTGTCGCGCGAAGCGAGCAACCCGCCATGGACTTTGGGATGGAGCGTCTTGACCCTCCCATCCATCATTTCGGGAAAGCCGGTCAATTCAGAAACATCGCGCACGTCCAGTCCCGCATCGCGCAAAGCCTTTGCCGTACCACCGGTGCTTACCAATTCGACCCCAAGCGCCGCCAAAGCCGCGCCCAATTCTGCCAAACCACTTTTGTCAGACACTGAAAGCAGCGCCCGTTTGATCGCCTTATCGCTCACCCATTTTATCCCATTTTCTTCAGCAGCCAGGAGAACTGCCCGCCACCGCGCGAGGTCAATCCTCCAACCACCAATTGCTCGGTGGCGTGCGGACGCCCTTCGGCATCAATCCACATACTATCTTCACATGTGAGTTTGATCGCATCTGCCCCCGGAGCATCGCTGCCAAGGCGAAACTGCCACAAGCGGCCATCCGGTGTCAGCAGGCTTGCGCCGCGTTTGTCATCAGAAAGATGTGCCTCGACCCCGCGCCCCAGATGAAAGCGCATACAGAACGCAATCTTGCCGCGTTTACCCTTGCGCGAAACGGGGACAAGAACGTCTTCTCCGCCCAGCTCACCACCGTCATCGCTCAGCGTAAGCACCCGGCGATGCACCAGGCCAAAGCGCGCAGCATAGCCATCATGGCTCGCCTCGACCCGCGCGACCTGGCGCGATTTGCGCTCGATAGTGCGTGTTTCGGTCTCGACCAGTTCGGCGCCCTTGCCCAGCTTCCCGTGCAGCAGAACCGCCGTGGAATTGGCGTTATCCAGCACCAGAGTGGAATGCGCAGCGGTCGCCCTGAGCCCTCGCGCGATTCGCGAGGGTACAAGTCCGCCCGAAGTAACCGCGCCGCCGCAATTGACGATCACGCGTGAAGGTCCGTCCGATAGTTCAAACGCCAATGTCGATGCGCAGCCACAGCGGGTATGGCGCGAACGCGGCGGCGGAGCTGCGTCGAACTGAACAATTGTCTCTCTCGAACGAAGCCGTTGGAAACCCCAATCCTGCACATCTTTGAGCGCGCGCGTGCGAATGCCGGTAGCCGCGATCAACCTGGACACGCGGTCCGAGCCAATCGCGGTTTGCCCTTGCCAGGACCCTAGCCCGCCATCTCCATGGCGCAGCGTCAAAAGTGGCGGCACCATCAACTCGCGCATAACTTGCAAAGCGCGCGGCGACTCCTCTTCGATCGCTTCGTAACATGCGATCAAATCAGTCAGTACCGCAATCGCGTCGATCTGAGTTTCGGGGCATCGCGAGAGCACCCCGCCATCTTCGCCGACCAGATCACCCAGCGCCCGGATCAACGCCGCCTCGCCATAAAGACGACGCGGCCTACCTTCGGGAAGCAAGAGGCCAGCCGCTGTCACGCCAGCCCAGCCTGCAACCTGTGCAAAACCGGAGCCCGCGCGCAGGCTCTTGCGATCCAGCCAAGCGGCGGTTTCCTCTATCGCGTCCAACACCCGGCCGCGCAGGGTTTTGTCTTCCCCGCTAAGAACCAACGGCGCATAGGTCAGCCACGCCAACAGGCGTCGCCCGGCATGCTCCACACTCCAAGCGGGCCCTTTGCCGGGATCGGGATTTGCATCCAGCCAAAGCCCCGTGATCCGTTCGCTTAGCGCAGTGCAATCTTGTCGGGGAGCGCTGGCCGCAAGGTCTGCAAGCCAAGAAAAGCCATGCAATGACCGCTCAAGCGCCGATGGATGGCGCGCATTGCTGTCAAAATCGATCAGTCCAATAGGGGTTTTGACGCCGTTGACGAGGAAATGCCCCGCTCTAAGCGCTATGCCCGCCGCTCGGTCGCCTTCGAGTGGCGAGGATACTGTGGCGCGCACCCTTGTTGCTGAAGCGCGGCGGAAGGGAGCAGCAAGTACATGGCCGGGCACCCCAAAGCGATAAGCCATCCGGATCAGCGTTTCGCCAGCACTACTCCGAGGGGGCGTTACATCGGTGAGCGCCAGCGCCCGCGATGTCTCGACAGCCTCGACAGCATCCACAACCTCACCCTCGACGCGCTGTGGCTCGACGCCATCGCCAAGCGGAACCGCACGCGCCTCAATATCGTCGAGCAAGTCCTCTTGTTCAGGTACATCAGCTGAAGATAGCAGTTGCTCCATCACGCCTCCCCCCTGAGCGCTGCGATATTGGCCGCATAATGATCTGGCCCACCTTTGAATGTGGCAGATCCAGCAACCAACACATCTGCACCCGCAGCAACACATTGCTTAGCGGTCTCGGCGTTGACCCCGCCATCCACTTCCAAGCGAATATCGCGCCCACTCGCGTCGATCATCGCGCGGATCCGAGCGATTTTCTCAAGCTGCGACGGGATAAAACTCTGCCCGCCAAAGCCTGGATTGACGCTCATCACGAGGACCAGGTCGACAAGGTCAATGAGATTGTCGAGCACCTCGACAGGCGTGCCGGGGTTGAGCACCACACCGGCTTTCTTGCCCAATGCGCGGATCGCTTGCAGAGTGCGGTGGCAATGCGGACCTGCTTCGGGGTGAACCGTGATAATATCCGCGCCAGCCTCTGCGAAGGCCTCCAAGTACGGATCGACCGGCGAAATCATCAAATGCACGTCGAACACTTTGCTCGTGTGCGGGCGCAGCGCCTTCACGACATCAGGACCGATTGTGATGTTCGGCACATAATGCCCATCCATCACATCAATATGAACCCAGTCGGCACCCGCTTGATCAATCGCGCGCACCTCTTCACCCAGACGCGCAAAGTCGGCCGAGAGAATGGAAGGGGAAATCAACGGAGACGGCATTGGCGCTGGTGTTTCTCGCCTGTGTTGCAATTATTTGTCACCATACGCCGCGCGCGAATCGCGCCACAAGCGGGCGCCGACCCCTTTTCCACCGTGGCCGCTCAGTTTGGCGCGCGAAATGCAACATAAACGAAAGAATGCTGAACATCAGCGATTCACGAGTTCAGGTGGAATTCAGCGGCTCATTCGTAAAAGAGGGCAGATATTCGGACATTTATGTGCTTATTGCCGCGCTCAACTCATGTGCGGCAGGGCGCTGAAGTGAGAGAGAAAATGAAGGTTATTGCAACAGGTTTGGCAGCGACGGGATTGGCCTTTGGGGTCAGCCTTGCACTTGCACCAAGCGCATCTGCGCAAAGCGGATACGCCAATGTCATTTCCAATGACATGAGCCGTTGTGCACCAGGCAAAGGCCCTGCTGTGCGCGTTCGGATCAGCGGGCTAAAGAACGGCGCGGGCAATCTTTACGTGCGCACCTATTACGCCAAAGGCAGCGACTGGTTGAAATCCAAACGTTATCTTACCCGCGTCAATGCAAAGCCGCGCGCAGGAGCCGTGACGGTTTGCGTGCCTGTGCCCAAGGCGGGCAGCTACGCGATCGCGGTGCAACATGACATCAATGGCAACCGCAAAACCGACTTCTCAGTTGATGGCGGCGGCATTTCGAACAATGTAGCGATCAAGCGCATCCTTGGCATTCCACGCCCACCTTCGGTCAAAAGGGCCGCGTTCACTGTCGGTGGCGGGGTCAAGAAGCTCTCAATCGCAGTCAAATACCCCTAAACACATATCGACTTGTGAGGAGGGCACGGTTGCGGTTAGCATGCGCGTCATGCTGACTGATGCTTTGCTTTCCGATGCGCATTCGCTTGCGCCCGACATCACCGCTTTGCGCCGCGCGATTCATGCCGAGCCAGAGCTGGGCCTTCAGACGCCTTTAACAATGGCCAAGGTGCGCGAGGCATTGGCAGACCTACCAATCGAATGGCGCGAGGGCACGTCAACCACAGGACAGGTCGCGACGTTGCGCGGCGATAAGGCTGACGACGGCTCCCCGCACGTATTGCTGCGCGGAGATATGGACGCCTTGCCAATGGATGAAAAGACAGGGCTCGAATTTGCCTCGACCATCCCTGGACGCATGCACGCATGCGGGCACGACACTCATACAGCAATGCTAACCGGCGCAGCGCGGCTGCTCCATGCGCGCAAGGCTGAGCTAACCGGCACAGTCGATTTTATGTTCCAACCGGGCGAAGAAGGCTATCATGGCGCGCGCTTTATGCTGGAAGATGGGCTGATCGATCCGCTTCCGGATGCGGCCTTTGCGCTGCACATCATGCCCAATGCCCGCTTTGGCGTCTTTGCGGGGCGCGCAGGCCCTTTGATGGCCGCCGCCGATCAATTCACGATCACAGTGAGGGGCAATGGTGGGCATGCCTCGATGCCGCATGATTGTGAAGACCCCGTGCCAGCCGCTGCGGCGATTGTGAGTGCGCTCCAAGCTATGGTCACCCGCCGATTTAACGCGGCAAGCGCAGTGGTGGTGACCGTCACCCAGATCCACACAGGCACCGCACACAATGTCATCCCTGATGACGCGATGGTCGCCGGTACAATCCGGACATTGTCTCCTGAGCACCGCACCAAGGCGCACTCACTCATCGGGCAGACTGTTGCTGACGTGGCGCGCGGCTACGGCGTCGAGGCGACCTGCGAAATCGAGCAAGGCTTTCCCGTGACGATCTGCGACGGCCAAGCGGTTGCGCTTGGCAGCAAGGTCGCACGCGAATTGGGCGGCCCGGACGGGTGGCGCGATCTGCCAAGCCCAATAATGGGCGCAGAAGACTTCTCTTACCTGCTGGAAAAAGTGCCTGGCGCGATGTTCTTCTTGGGCGTTGCCCCTGATGGCGATAATTGGTCGCAGTGCTGCGCGATCCATTCGCCGCGCATGCATGTCGATGAAAGCGCGCTACCTAGAGGCGCCGCGAT
Source organism: Erythrobacter sp. (assembly GCA_039985875.1). Classification (GTDB taxonomy): domain Bacteria; phylum Pseudomonadota; class Alphaproteobacteria; order Sphingomonadales; family Sphingomonadaceae; genus Erythrobacter. The sequence continues at coordinate 510,356 of JBDWRU010000003.1, forward strand.
GCTAGCAGGATGTGCGCTTGAATTTATTGAGAACGGCTTCGCGTCGTAAACGCGATTTTGCCCAGTCGACGGCAAGAATTCGGCGTAGTTAATTTGGGTATAATAAGCGAAAATGGCGGAAAACTCCCGGTTTCCCGCCAAAACCCTGCCAGAAAAGCCCTAATTCCTAACAGCGCGTTCATCAAACCTATTCGCCTCTCTTAAGGAGGATATACGTATTTATCTCAGTGCGATTGGCGCGAGCATACCAGACGCTCGGGCCGAAAATTCGTGCAGGAGACTAAAGACCATGAAATTGACCAAACTCGCAGTTCTAGCTGCCCTCGTCACATCGACCAGCGCCTTCGCGCAGGACAATGACGTAATCGACGCAGACGTTGATGCTTCGACCGACAACGACGTGATCGACGCAGACGTTGATGCATCAACCGACGTTGTTGACAGCTTTGACGACAATTCGGACACTTTCGTCGACAGCTTCGACGACAATTCTGACCGCGTTTTCGAAGACAGCTTTGATGACAACTCGCAAGACTTCAGCTCGGGCGTAGGCATCAACAACAACAGCACTTTTGGCGACAATGCGATCGTTGCTGAAACAACGCTTTCAAACGTTGTGACCGGCGTTGACGTTAATTACGGCGACCTTGAAGATTCGGCTGATTTTGAGAACCGCCTGAGCAATTACGGCAATGCGTTCCAAAACTATTCGGGCATGAATGCGCTGAACCAGAACACTGGTACCGGTGCTTCGCAAAACGCCAGCGTCACCATCGCGGTGTCGAGCGCAAACTCCGACGTCAACTGAGCATGCACAGCTTGGGGCTGCGTTGACCCCCCCGTTTCGTTCAGCGCAGCCCCGAGTATTTGGAGACCTAGCATGTTAAAATTGAACACGGCTTTGCTGGCTTTTGTCACCTTGGCTGCCGCCCCTGTTGCGGCGCAAGATGCCCAACCAAGCGAAGGCCAACAGACTGCTGAAATCGCACCGTTTGCGTCGGCTGAACCGATTGAAGAAACCAAATTGGCAAAAATCGCAGGTCGCGAAGATGTCAATCAGGTGATTCAATCTGATCAGCAGAATAATGTCGGCAGCAATAGCGTCGGTGACAATTCAGAAACCGGGACGATCACGCTTAGGGACAATGCGTTCGCCAATTTGAACGGATTCACGATCCTTAATGCCAACACTGGCAACAATGTTGCGATCAACTCGTCGATCCAAGTCAATGTGGCACTGCCAAGCCAATAAGGCCAAGGCAAAAAGTTGATGTACGCTCTTTCCCGCCTCAAAATGCTCAGCACCCTTGGCTGTGCCGGTGCCCTGCTTGCAGGATGCTCGGCCGGGCCATTGGCCGATGACCGCTTTCAGGTCACGACCCATTCGGGCGCTTTGCAGCTGGAAAAAGCGCCAAAGAGCATGGTGGAAACCCGCTATGACACGGTGGTGCGTCAGCAGTTTGACTTTAGCTGCGGTTCGGCCGCGCTGGCGACCTTGCTGACGTACCATTACGGACAGTCGAACAACGAAAACGACGTGTTCCAAGGCATGTGGCGTGATGGCGACCAAGAGGCGATCCAGCGTCAGGGCTTTTCGCTGCTGGATATGAAGCAGTTCTTGGCCGCGCGCGGATACAAAGCCAATGGTTACCGCGTTGATCTTGAGCAGATAATCGAGAGCAAAACACCGGGCATCGCGCTGATTGCGCCGGATGGTTACCGCCATTTCGTTGTCGTCAAAGGCGTCGAAGAGGGCTTTGTTCTCGTCGGCGATCCGTCGCTCGGCTTGCGCCGGATGGACCGTAAAGAATTCGAAGACGTCTGGAACGGCGTCTACTTTGTCATCACAAGTAACGAAAAAATTAACCATGTTCCGCTTAATGCGAAGGGGCAATGGGCCCGCGTCGCAACCTTCGGAGCGGACCACGGTGCATTCCAGCCGGTGAGCCAGCAAGCGCTGGCCCTTACCGCGCCAGGTTTTGGAGAGTTTTGATATGCGGCTATTCCGCATTCTTCTTGCGTTCTTCGCTCTTGTAGCTGCCCCGGTTGCTGCGCAATCGCCGTTTGGTGATGTTGCAGCAATGGATGATGTTGCATTGGCCGACGAGCGTGGGGGCTTCGAACTGCCCGGCGGTATGGATCTGGATTTCGCTGTCCTTCAGGAAACGCGCATTGATGGAGCGCTTGTTTTGCGCTCCACCTATACGCTGACCGACACCGGTCCCATTGTATCGGTTGAGCAAGTGTCAGAAAATGCTGATCTTGACGTGATCGAAGATGAGAACGGGAGCCGTGTAAGCATAGCTCTGGATGGAACGCGGGTTTCACACCTTGCTGGTCAAGCGACCGGCAGCGTGATCCTCAACACCGGCAACAACCGCATCATCGACACCGTCACGACGGTTGATCTCGATCTTTCCCGCATGGCTGTGGGTCAGGTTGGATCGCTGATCCCCCGCATAGGGGACCTTGCCCAGGACACAGCTAGCTTCGGTTTCTAACCAAAGCTTTGGACGGGTGACAAGATTATGCGCAATTTTTTGCGTGGCTTTGCGTGTGCATGTGCGGCTTTGACGGCTGCTCCAGTTTTGGCTCAAGAAGCGCCAACAGTTGAAGCTGCTGAGGGCGCTGAGGCTGCGCAAGAGGCTGTTTCAGCTAAAGACAGTCGCGATGAGCTGATGCAGCTGCGCCAAGAGGTTTCGACTGAACGCGCGGCCCTTTCGCAACAGATCGAAGCGATGCAAGCGCAAGCGGCTCGGTTGCAAGCGTTGGAATCGCGTTTGTCGATTGCCCTAGGCGAACCCGCTTGGCAAGCTCCGCGCCGCGCCAACGCTGCGCCTGCGTCCCAGCCTCAACAACCTCAACGACAACTTGCGTCCACCGCGCCGCGCCAAGCGGTCAACACCGCCGCTCAACCACAATCCGCGGTTGGCGTTGCGCCCGAAGACATCGATCGCCAGCCCGAAATTGCCTCGCTTGGCCGCCAAGGCAGCGCGATCACGCAAAAAGGCAAGCTCAGCGGCGAAATTGAGCTGAGCTATGCCCGCTCTGACCGCAATCGCGCTTTGTTTCGCGGGGTCGAAGTGGTCGAATCGGTGTTGGTCGGCGTGTTCGACATCAATGAAAGCCGCCAAGACATTGTGACTACCAAAGTCGGCTTGCAATATGGCCTCTTCAGCGATCTTGAGATCGGTGTCGATGTGCCGTTCGTCTCGCGTTGGGATACTTCAGTTTTGACCCCGGTCGCCGCTGATCCTGACGAAGCGCGCGAGATTGACAACAGCGCCAACGCGTTTGGGCTTGGCGATATTGAACTGTCGGTGCGCAAGCAATTGCACGCACCGACCGGCTCCGGCCCCTTTATTATCGGCAATTTGCAAGCGACGATCCCGACCGGCACTGGCCCGTTCGAGGTTGCACGCAACGAATTTGGTGAGGCCGCGGATGCAGCGACAGGTTCTGGATTCTGGAGCGTCACCCCGGGTCTCACCGCGATCCTGCCAAGCGATCCGGGCGTGCTGTTTGGCAGCATAAGCTACACCAAGAACTTTGCATCAAGTGTCGATGTGGTCATCCCACCGGTTGCGATCACACGAGTCGATCCGGGCGATGCAATCTCGTTGAGCGCCGGGGTTGGCCTGTCTTTGAACCCGCGCCTGTCGCTCAATTTCGGCTACGCGCATAGCTGGGGTTTTGGAACAGAAACGACCACGCAAGTGCTCGAAGGGGACAATGCGGGCGACGAAACCACTCAGACCTCACGCGATTTGCAAGTGGGCCGCTTCCTGTTCGGCACAACCTACCGGGTGAATTCGAAAACGAGCGTGAATTTCGGGATCGAAGCCGGGCTTACCGACGATGCCGGCGACCTGCGCGCCGTGTTGCGATTGCCGTTTGTGTTTTAAGAGGCGCGGCACCCACTAGATCCGATCGAACATCTGAGGGCCGGTTTGCGCCTTATCGGCACCAATGCGCCGCAAGTGCGACCGCACGCCCTCAGCTGCGCCGGCGCGAAGCGAAGGCAATGGCAGCGAGGATTAAGAAGAAATGGTGCCACGAGAGAGAATTGAACTCTCGGCCTCGTCATTACCAATGACGCGCTCTACCACTGAGCTACCGCGGCGTAACCAAACAGGCGCGCGCTATTGTCGCGCGCGGAAGGTTTGTCAAGCAAGGCGTGAAGCTGCGCTTGAACGTCCAGCCGAATAACGGCAATGCATTTCATATGAGTGAAGGCAAGCCTGCAAAATTGACGCGCGAGGATCGACTTGCCGCAAAACTGCGCGAAAACCTGCGCCGCAGAAAGTCGCAAACCCGCGAAATCAAGGCCGAACCGGCGGATGAAGGGCTTCCCAAGGGCGAAGACGAAAGCTAACGGATGCTCTCTTGAGCGAGCTCGAAAATCCGGAGACAACCCATTCCTAAACTCATTCTTGTTCGCCACGGGCAAAGCCAGTGGAACCTTGAAAACCGCTTCACCGGTTGGTGGGACGTTGATCTGACCGAAAAAGGCGTCGCGGAAGCGAAGGCTGCTGGGACTCTAATGAAAGACAAGGGCGTTCTGCCAACGACATGTTTTACCTCATTTCAGACCCGCGCGATTAAGACGCTCAATCTTGCGCTAGAAGAGGCAGGAAGTTTGTGGCTCCCCGTAACCAAAGACTGGCGCTTGAATGAGCGGCATTATGGGGGGCTTACCGGGCTCAACAAGCAGGAAACGCGCGAAATTCATGGCGATGACCAAGTGCATATTTGGCGCCGCAGCTTCGACACGCCGCCTCCAGTTATGGAAGCGGGCAGCGAGTACGATCCAGGAGCCGACCCACGATATGACGGCATTGATGTGCCTTATACCGAAAGCCTGAAGCTCACGATTGAACGGGTCTTGCCCTATTGGGAAAGTGATATTCTTCCGGTGCTTTCATCCGGCGAAACAGTCGTCATCTCCGCGCATGGCAATTCCTTGCGCGCGCTCGTCAAACACCTTTCGCAAATCTCGGATGAGGACATCACTGGCTTGGAGATTCCCACAGGCCAACCAATCATCTATGACTTCGATGAGAATATGGTGCCTGCCGAGCGCTATTACCTGAAAGACAGCTGAGGGGGACTGTATGGGGGCCAAAGTAGCCATTGTCATGGGGAGCCAGTCAGACTGGCCAACCATGAAGCTTGCCGCCGAGATTTTGACCGAGCTGGAAATCGTGCATGAGGCTCGGATTGTGTCTGCTCACCGCACGCCTGACCGGATGAGTGCCTTTGCCAAAGGCGCAGAAGGCGAAGGCTTCGATGTGATTATCGCAGGAGCTGGCGGCGCGGCGCATTTGCCGGGCATGATCGCTAGCATGACGCATTTGCCCGTGCTCGGTGTGCCGGTCCAGTCCAAGGCTCTCAGCGGATGGGACAGCCTGCTCTCGATCGTGCAAATGCCAGCTGGCATCCCCGTGGGAACTTTGGCGATTGGCGATGCTGGCGCGAAGAATGCCGCTTTGATGGCCGCAGCGATCCTTGCGCTTGGTGATGACGATTTGTCTGAGCGCTTGCAGGATTGGCGCGCCGCGCGCAGCGCCGGGGTTGGAGAGGCACCGATCGACTGATGCTTGCACCCGGCTCCACCATCGGCATTTTGGGCGGCGGTCAATTGGGCCGGATGCTTGCCATGTCGGCTGTGCAATTGGGCTATCGCTGTATCGGCTATGCCCCCCAAGGCGATAATGTCGCAAAAGATGTGTGCGCGGATTTCTTCGAGAAAGGCTGGGGTGATACCGAAGCGCTCGCCGCTTTCGCGAGCCAGTGTGATGTGGTGACGTGGGAATTTGAGAATGTCCCGCTGAGCGCGGTTGCGGCAATTCCGGACCCGCTCCTCGCCCCAGACCCTAAAGCGCTCGAAATCGCTCAGGATCGACTGAACGAAAAGCGCTTTGCCGAAGAGTTGGGCGGCATCTGCGCGCCCTATATGCGTGTCGAAAGCGAAGAAGATCTCGCCCGCGCTTTGGAGCAGGTTGGGACGCCCGGGATCCTAAAAACCGCACGTGATGGCTATGATGGCAAAGGGCAATGGCGCATTGCCAGTGCACACGATGCGGAAGGCGTGCGGTTTCCTGGACGCCGCTGCATTTACGAAGGCATGGTTCAATTTGACGCGGAGTTCTCGGTCATTCTGGCGCGCAATGAAGCGGGCGACATCCGCATTTGGGATTCCACCGCGAACAAACATGATGGCGGGATGCTCGCGCATTCGGTCCTGCCTGCGGGCGAAACAGTCGAAAAACAGGTCGATGCCGCGCGCAAGATTGCCAAACAGGTTGCCGATGCGCTCAAATATGTCGGCGTGCTAACGCTGGAATTCTTCGCCACCAAACAAGGGCCAATCTTCAACGAAATGGCACCGCGCGTGCACAATTCGGGGCACTGGACCATCGAAGGCGCTGCCACCAGCCAGTTTGAAAACCATATTCGCGCGATTTGCGGGCTTCCTTTGGGCGGCACAGAAACCCGCTTTGCCAGCGTAGATATGCGCAATATTGTCGGTGAAGAGGCGCTGAGCGCGCATACAATTCTCTCCGAAGAGGGAGAGCCGCATCTGCACCTATATGGCAAACGCAAAGCACGCGAAGGGCGCAAGATGGGCCACGTGACGCGCGTGAGCCACGAGCTCCCCTGACCTCATGGCTGAGCCTGAAATTGTCTTGATATATGCGCGCGCGGCGAATGGCGCGATTGGCCATGAAGGCGCATTGCCGTGGCGATTGCCCGCCGATCTAAAGCGGTTCAAAGCGCTGACAATGGGAAAGCCAATGGTGATGGGTCGCAAGACCTTTGAAAGCCTACCCGGCCTGCTTCCCGGACGTCGCCATATCGTATTGACCCGGCGCGAAAGCTGGGATTCAACCGGTGCGGAGATTGTCCATTCGCGCCAAGGAGCGATGGAATTGGCGGCCCGAGACAATGACACTGGCGAGATTGCCGTGGTCGGCGGCGCAGCGATTTATGATGTGTTCCGCCCGCTTGCTTCGCGGATCGAAGTCACCGAAATTCACGCTGACTACCCCGGCGACACCTTTATGAAACCTCTCGGGCCCCAATGGGAAGTCGCGGCCTGCGAAGACCATGAAGCCGAAGGCGAGTATCCAGCATTCTCCTTCGTTACCTACGCCCGCGTGAAAGATGGGATCGAGGATGATGCGCAAGGGGGCGATGCCTGATGCGCTGGCTCGATCATCGTGACCCTGTTCCAGACGCGCTGCGCGGTGCGATCATTGCGCTGGGCAATTTCGACGGCTTTCATGCTGGCCACCAAGCGGTTGCCGGTGAAGCGATTGACTGGGCGCATGCCGAGGGTCGCCCGTCGATCATCGCGACATTCGACCCGCATCCTGTGCGCTTTTTCAAACCCGATGTGCCGCCGTTTCGGCTAACCACTTTGGAGCAGCGCCAAGAACTCTACCTCTCGGCCGGCGCAACCGCGATGCTGGTGTTCCATTTTGATGGCGAGCTGGCCGGAACAAGCGCGCAAGATTTCATCGCAAAAATCCTGATTGAGCGGTTCGGCGCGCATGGCGTTGTGACTGGCGGCGACTTTACCTTTGGCCAAGGGGCAAAGGGCAATGTGGCGTTGTTGCGCGATCATGGCGGCGAATTGGGCCTGCAATCGCGCATCGTCGATGTGGTGGAGCAATCGCAAGCGGTGATCTCTTCGAGCCGCATCCGCGACGCTTTGCGCCAAGGCGATCCGAAATTGGCCGCGCAGCTGCTCACCCGTCCCTTCGCGATCCGCGGGATTGTTGAGCATGGGGACAAGAATGGGCGCGAGCTTGGCTATCCCACCGCAAACCTTGCAATCGACAAATATCTGCGCCCCAAATACGGGATTTATGCTGTGACCGGCACGATCCTGAGCACTGGCGAGACGTTGAATGGTGCAGCCAATATCGGGGTGCGCCCGCAATTTGAGCCTCCCAAAGAGCTGTTGGAGCCGCATTTTTTCGACTTTGATGGAGACCTTTACGGGCAGGAAATAGAAGTCGCCTTTCACCACTTCCTGCGCGGCGAAGCGAAGTTTGACAGCCTTGATGATCTGATCGTGCAGATGGACAAGGATTGCGACGAGGCGCGAAGGCTTCTAAGCGCGCGCTGAAAGTGATTTGGGCACAATGAGCAACGAAACCGAAAAGCGGGATTACAAGGACACGGTCTTCTTACCGAAGACCGCGTTTCCGATGAAAGCTGGCCTTCCGCAAAAAGAGCCGGGCATCGCCGAGCGCTGGGCGAAGATCGACCTTTACACCAAGCTGCGCGAAGCGCGGATGGGGCGCGAAAAGTTCATCCTGCATGACGGCCCGCCCTACGCCAATGGCGAGATTCATATCGGCCACGCGCTCAACCATGTGCTCAAAGACATGGTGTGCCGCACGCAAAACCTGTTGGGCAAAGACGCGCCTTATGTGCCCGGCTGGGATTGCCACGGCCTTCCGATTGAATGGAAGGTTGAAGAGAAATACCGCAAGAAGAAAAAGAACAAGGACGAGGTTCCCGCAAAGGAATTTCGCGCCGAATGCCGCGCCTATGCGCAACAATGGGTGGACACTCAGCGTGAGCAGCTGAAACGGCTGGGCATTCTGGGCGATTGGGATCGGCCCTATCTGACGATGGATTTTCAGGCGGAGGCAACAATTGTTGCTGAGTTGATGAAGTTTGCCGAGGCCGGGAACCTTTATCGCGGGTCAAAGCCAATCATGTGGTCGCCGGTTGAAAAGACTGCGCTGGCTGAAGCTGAGGTTGAGTACGAAGACCTTAATGACTCACCCCAGATTGATGTGGCGTTTGAGATTGCGCACTGCCCGAATGTGCCAGAACTTGAGGGCGCCCATGCGGTAATTTGGACGACGACCCCGTGGACGATCCCGGTTAATCAGGCTTTGGCTTACGGGGCGGATGTTGAGTATGACGTGCTTGAGCTCTCCACTGGTTTCACTGATAATGGCGACCTAGATCAAGTAGATGGTGCGCTCAAGGGAGCGCCGGACTACGATGGACTGTCTGTGCTTGTCGCGTCTGAGCTATCAATGGAATTTCAAACGCGCCTCAATCACAATCTTGGCTCGTTGCTGAAATCTGCAGGAATCAAATCAGAAGGTTTGGTTTTTGCAGACTCATTGACAGTTACGAACCAGTTGAAAATCAAAGGCTCCGACCTAGCCGGAACCCTCGCCAAGCACCCGATGGCGGACAAATTCCCTGACGACGAGTTCTACACCAAGCCGCGCCCATTCCTCGAAGGTGACTTCGTCACCACCGACTCGGGCACCGGCCTAGTCCATATGTCGCCCGACCATGGCGAGGATGACTTCGCACTGTGCAAAGCGAACGGCATCAATCCCGTTTTTGCGGTCATGGATGATGGGCGCTATCGCGACGATTGGCCGTGGCTCGGCGCGGATGATCTCGACGCCGACGGAAAGGCTCGCCGCCGCGCGGTCATCAACAAGCCGTTCAATTCGCCCGAAGGCCCGATCTGTTCCGACCTGCGCGAAGCGGGCGCATTGCTCAGCGCGAGCGCCGATTACGCGCACTCCTACCCGCATTCATGGCGCTCCAAAGCGAAGGTCATCTATCGCTGCACCCCGCAATGGTTTGTGCCGATGGACAAAGAACTCGTCGGCGGCGCAGCACCATCCTCGCTCCATGAAATGAGCCTTGAAGACATCGAAGCCGCCGCTGGTAGCACGCTCCCTAAGGGCGAGACGGACACGCTGCGCAGCCGCGCCATGTCCGAGATTGAGCGGGTCGAGTTCATCCCTGAAAAAGGGCAAAACCGCATTGGCTCCATGGTCGAAGGGCGGCCCGATTGGGTTCTTTCGCGCCAGCGCGCATGGGGCGTGCCGATCACGCTCTTTGTCCGGCCCGATGGCACTTACTTGCAAGACCCAGAAGTGAACGCCCGCGTGATTGCGGCGGTCGGCAAAGAGGGCGTCGATGCGTGGGAAGAAGCTCGCAAGGCCGAATTCCTTGGGCCGAGCCACAACCCAGACGAATTCGAGATGGTCACCGACATTCTCGACGTGTGGTTCGACAGCGGTTGCACCCATTCCTTTGTGCTCGAATCCGGGCGTTGGGGCGACCTGCAATGGCCCGCAAATCTCTATCTCGAAGGCTCGGATCAGCATCGCGGCTGGTTCCAATCCTCGCTGCTGCAAAGCTGCGCGACGCGCGGCCGCGCGCCCTATGACCAAGTGCTGACCCACGGCTTTACGATGGACAGCGCTGGCAAGAAGATGTCGAAATCGCTCGGCAATACGGTCAACCCGCTCAAGGTGATGGAGCAATATGGCGCGGATATTATCCGGCTGTGGGCGCTCAGCGTTGATTTCACCGAGGATCACCGGATCGGGGATGAAATCCTCAAAGGCGTGGGCGACCAATATCGCCGCTTGCGCAACACGTTCCGATACTTGCTCGGTGCGTTGGATGGTTTTGTCGGTGACACCGGCGATGCAGGAGAAATTCCTGAGCTTGAGCTCTATGTCCTGTCACTGCTGAGCGAGCTCGATGGCAAGCTGAAACACGCGGCGGAAACATACGACTTCAACACCTATACGCGCTTGCTGGTCGATTTTTGCAATGAGGATCTCTCCGCATTCTTCTTCGATATTCGCAAAGATGTGCTGTATTGCGATGGTCCGGATAGCAGCGCTCGCAGCGCCTATCGCACGGTGCTCGACCTGTTGTTCCATGCGCTCGTTCGTTACGCTGCGCCGGTGCTGACCTTCACCGCCGAAGAGGTGTGGCAGACGCGGTATCCGGACGAGAATGACAGCGTGCACTTGCTCGAATGGCCGCAAGTGCCTGCGGTTGCTGCGGATAGCGAGAAATGGGCGAAACTTCGCAGCCTTCGCGAAAGCGTGACCGAGGCGATTGAGCCGCTGCGCCGCGACAAGACGATCCGATCCAGCAATGAAGCCATCGTGACCGTGCCAGCCGACGCAGTGCCCGATGGCGTATCGGACGAACAGCTCGCCGAATTGTTCATCACCGGGACAGTGACACGCGGTAAGGGCGAGGATGTGACTGTCGCAAAATCCACCGACCACAAATGTGGGCGCTGTTGGCGCTTGCTGCCAAGTGTGCCCGAAGACGGCGCGCTGTGTTCGCGTTGCGATACGGCGGTGGCCGCGCTTGACGGGGCAGCTTCATGAGCGGGCTGTTCACACGCAACCGAGTGATCGGACTAGTGCTTGCCGCGTTGATCGCCGGCACAGACTATTTCGTGAAATGGTATGTGATTGCAGAATTGAACCTGCGCCAAGTGCGAAAGGTCGACCTGCTGCCGTTTTTCGACCTCACCTACACTGAAAATCGCGGTATCTCGCTGGGGATGTTCCAAGCGACCAGCATGGAAATGCGTTGGGCTTTGGTATTGGTCACCGCGCTGATCGGACTGGTGGTGCTGATCTGGATGATGCGCGAGAAGCTCTTGGGCGACATTATCGGCTTGGCGATGATCCTTGGTGGGGCGATTGGAAACATTCGTGACCGCTATTCACTGGGCTATGTCATCGACTATGCTGATTTGCATATCGGGGACTTTCGCCCGTTCCTTATTTTCAATATCGCTGATGCGGCTATAACCATCGGCGTGGTCGTCATCCTTGCGCGCAGCTTGTTCATGAGCGACAAGGACGACACAGACACGGACGTGGAAGCGAATGCTGACACCGTCCCATCGGAGAATGGATAATGCGTAAGCTCTCAACCGCAATCATGCTGGTATCAGGCGCAGCAATGCTCGGCGCATGCGGCGGCAGTGGCATCTTTAACCGCGACCGGCCTGATGAAATGGCCGTTCAACGGCAAGCTCCGTTGGTGGTACCGCCTGACTTTTCGCTGACACCTCCGGCACCCGGCGCGCCGCGTCCGGCCGATGGCTCGGCGGCTGAACAAGCTCTGGAAGCGATTTTTGGCGGGCCACAGGCGCGCAGTGAGATTGAGCGCTCGACGATTGACCGTGCAGGTGCGTCTGCGCCAGGCATTCGTTCAACAATCGGCGATCCGGACACAAACACGGTCGCCAAGGGCGGTGTCACCCGCGATATTATCGCCGCTCCTGAAGGCAATGGAGCAAGCGCTCAGGCGGTTATTCCGGGGGCGTAATTGGGATTGCGCAGCGCATCCGCGCGGCTATTTCCTCGCTCATGCGACCTAAAGGTCGCGTCGCTACGGACGGGCAGTCGCCCTTGCGGTTCGCTACGCTCACCGTCTTGGCTCGATCAATCAGTTTCGGCCTCTTCTGCTTCTTCGCGGGTAATCAGCACTTTATCAATCCGGCGTCGCTCCATGCCAGCGACCTTGAAACGCCAGCCTTGGTCAACAAAGCTGTCACCCTCAATCGGCACGCGCTTCAAGACTGACAAGACATAGCCTGCCGCGGTGCCAAACTCGCGATTATCTTCGTAATCCAAGCGCAATCGGTCGGCGAGCGCGTCGGCTGACAAGGCCCCTGCGATGAGCAGGGTGCCATCTTCACATTCGACTATTTCGGGCGTGTCACCTTCGTCGCGATCACTGACAAAGTTCCCGGCAATCGCGGTGAGCAAATCAACGGGCGTGACGATGCCGTCCAAATGACCATATTCATCGTGCACCAACGCCATCGCAATGTCGGCGGACTGCAGCACCCGCAGGGCATCCATCGCATCAAGCTGATCGGGCACAACCTCAGCTTTGTGCATCATTTTCTTCAAAGATATCTTCTTGCCTGCCACCATATGAGCAAGCGCCTCACGCACTTTGACCACGCCAAGGATAGCATCGGGTGAACCATCAGCCACCGGCAACAGCGAATGTGGGCTTGCTTCAATCGCTTGGCGTAGCTCGGCTTCATTGGCGCTGACATCGACCCAGTCTAGCTCTGTGCGCGGCGTCATCATCTCACGCACGGGACGCTCGGCCAGCCGCACCACACCGGTAAGGATTTGGTGCTGCTCTTCTTCGATGACACCGGAATGTGTGGCGTCGGCAAAAATCATCTGGAGCTCTTCTGCGGTGACAGAGCTTTGACCCTTTGCGCGGATACCGAACAATCGGATGATCCCGGCTGAGGATGTATCGAGCAGCCAAACCAATGGCGCTCCGATTCTCGCCAGGAACGCCAACGGGCGCGCCATGACCAGCGCAATCGGGATTGATGCCCGCAATGCCAGTTGCTTTGGCACCAGCTCGCCTACAACTACGCTCAAATATGTCGTGATCGCTATCACCGACACAAATGCGGTTTGACCAGAAATATCCTCCGGCACGCCCAACAGCGCCAGCCGCTCACCAACCGGTCCTTCAAGGCTCGCGCCAGAATAGGCGCCGGTAATGATCGCGATCAGCGTAATCCCGATCTGCACTGTCGATAGAAACTTGCCCGGCTCCGCCGCCAACGCCAAAGCGGTCTTGGCGCTGGCCGACCCATCTTCGGCGCGCGCTTTTAGGCTCGCGGGCTTTGCTGAAACAATCGCCAGCTCAGACATCGCAAACACGCCATTGAGCACAATCAGCCCGGCGATAATGATGAGGTCAAACCACGGAAACGGTGTCACAGTGCTTGCGCGCTAGCACATTTGCGCAGGCTTGCCAGCCAATCAATTGTGACTTCTCACCATGCCGCCGAAACGTGTTACAACAGGAAACGGGACATTAAGGCTGACGCAAACCATGCAGGTTCAGTCGAATAATCGTGGATCGCCTAGCGCGCGCATGGTGTGTGTGTTTGGGATTAAGGTCTTGCTTGGAGGAGAAAAACTATGACCACATCTCGCATTTTACTGTCAGGGACAGCGGCTTTGGCATTGCTTGGGACCAGCGCTTGTGTGACCGACCCGAACACTGGTGAGAAGAAAGTATCGCGTACAGTGCTCGGCGCAGGGCTGGGCGGCACGCTTGGTTATTTGCTTGGCGGCGCTGTTGGCGGTAATACAGGTCGAATTCTTGGTGCAGGGATCGGCGGGACGGCGGGTGCTGTGCTCGGCGATCAGTTCGACGACCAAATCCGTGAGCTTGATGAGGCGACCGAAGGTTCCGGCGTTGATGTTGAAGAAATTGGCGATCAGGACGCAATCTTGGTGCGCTTGCCCGATGGGGTAACCTTTGCGACGAACTCAGCCGAGATCAATCCTGGTTTTCAATCGACGCTGGACACAGTTGCAAACAGCCTGATCCAGTATCCAAACAGCTTGATCGACGTATATGGCTTTACCGACACAACCGGCTCTGATGCTTACAATCAGGAATTGTCGGAGCGCCGGGCACAAGCGGTTGCCACTTACCTGACATCGCGCGGTGTCGCTAGCACGCGGATTGCAACCGTTGGCTACGGCGAGAACCCGCAATATCTGCGCGTCCAAACCGGTGACAATGTGAACGAGCCGCAAAACCGCCGGGTCGAGATCAAGATTGTTCCGATCAGTCAGGAAGATGTGCAGGCTGCACAAGCACAGTAATTGAGGTGGAGGCGCGCATGTTTTGCGCGCCAAGTCGCAGCTTATCCACCCGGATAGTATCCCAATAGGCTCCGGATTGAAGGGCCCAGGGTGCGAGTGGCTAGGCAAACAATTACAAAACTCTTTGCGGGTCGCCTTTGGGCGGCCCGTTTGCTTTTGTGGCTACTTCTGGCTCAGCGCTTTTGCCCGCTCCGCGACCCTTGCGACTACTTCATCATGCATCGCCGGTGAGCTGACTAAAACACCGAATTCACGCGGGTCGCGCTTATTGAAATCAAGTGGCTTGCCAAAAGCATCGGTAACTTGCGCACCCGCTTCGCGCGCAATCAGTGTCGCAGCGGCTAAGTCCCATTCAAAGCCCCACCGGATCGTCGCGACCAAATCAGCATGATCGGCTGCGACCATTGCAATCCGCAATGCAATCGAATTGGGCTTTTCAACCACCACCAAATCGGATTCGCTGTTCGGTAGCTGATCAATCGGGATGCGTGCGCCTGACATAGCCTCGCGGTTGCTCGCCGCGATCGGCGCGCCATTGCAAGTTGCGCCTTGACCCGCGACCGCGCTCCACACTTCTTTGCGCGCTGGAGCGACCAGCACGCCAATTAAAGGCCTCCCCCCGCTTACTAGCGCCAGGGACACCGCCCAACCGGGCCTGCCACGGACGAAATCGCGCGTCCCATCCACCGGATCGACGACCCAGACCAAGTCCTTTTCCAGCCGATCTGTATTGTCTTGCGTCTCTTCGGAGAGCCAACCCGCCGCCGGTAAAAGGTGGCATAATTCCCGGTGCAAGAAAGCATCGACTGCTAGATCTGCCTCGCTCACGGGATTGCCGGGGGTCTTATCCCAGCTCTCTACCGAATGCCCCGCGCCCGGCCAGCGCGAATAAGCAATTCTACCCGCTTCACGGGCGATCTCTTCAAGGCGATCCCTATCAATCATGAGCATCAACCTGTTGGCGGGCCTCTCCGCACTTTTCAAGCGCAACAATACGTGCTTAGGGAGCGTCGAACGCAACCTCTCCTCTCGAATCCGGCTCTCGCGCCTGTCTGCGAACGAGCACTAAGACAATCAAAGGATCACGGCTCATGAACGTCCATGAATATCAAGCCAAGGAATTGCTTAAAGAACACGGGATCGCGATTCCTGCTGGTCACGCGGCTTTGACAGTCGAAGAAGCGATTGCTGGTGCGAAGCAATTGCCGGGTCCGCTCTATGTTGTGAAGGCGCAAATCCACGCCGGTGGCCGGGGCAAAGGTAAGTTCAAAGAGCTGCCCGAAGATGCAAAAGGCGGCGTGCGTCTCGCCTTCTCGCTCGACGAAGTGGAAAGCCACGCCAAAGAAATGCTCGGCAACACTCTGGTGACGATCCAGACCGGTGATGCCGGCAAACAAGTTAATCGCCTCTATGTGACCGATGGCGTGGATATCGAGAGCGAATATTACCTTGCAATGTTGGTGGACCGCGCGACCGGACAGGTTGCGATGGTTGCCTCAACCGAAGGCGGTATGGACATTGAAGATGTCGCGCACGAAACGCCTGAAAAGATCACCACGATCACGATTGACCCCGCCCAAGGCTTTATGCCGCATCATGGCCGTGCGGTCGCCTTCGCGCTTCAACTGACAGGCGATCTCAACAAGCAGTGCCAGAAAGTCGCCAAGCAGCTTTATGGTGCGTTCATGGCCAGCGATTGCGAGATGCTGGAAATCAACCCGCTGGTTGAAACCAAGCCTGATGCCGACGGCAATGCCAGCCTGTTGGTGCTCGACACGAAGATGAGTTTTGATGGCAATGCGCTCTATCGTCACCCAGCGATTGAAAAGATGCGCGACGAGACCGAAGAAGATCCGGCGGAAGTCGAAGCGAGCGAATATGACCTCGCTTACATCAAATTGGACGGTAACATTGGCTGCATGGTCAATGGCGCAGGGCTCGCCATGGCAACGATGGACATCATCAAGCTGAACGGTGCATTCCCGGCCAACTTCCTCGACGTGGGCGGCGGCGCAACGACTGAAAAAGTGACCGCGGCGTTTAAGATCATCCTGAAAGACCCGGCTGTCGAAGGCATTCTGGTCAATATCTTTGGCGGCATCATGCGCTGTGACACGATTGCAGAAGGCATTGTGGTCGCGGCCAAAGAGGTTGATCTCGACGTGCCATTGGTGGTCCGCTTGGAAGGCACCAATGTCGATGCAGGTAAGGAAATCCTCGCCAATTCTGGCCTGCCGATTGTTCCGGCTGATGACCTTGGCGATGCGGCCAAGAAAATCGTCGCTGAGGTTAAGCAGGCGGCGTAATTGGGTTGTGAGGGCGCATCCGCGCCCTCATCCTCGCTAGACGCGCGGCAAGCCGCGCCCGCTGCGGGCGAGCACTTGCCCTTGCGGTCGCTGGCGCGACCGGCTCAGCAGTGGGGCTGTCAACTATCTCGTTGGACTTGGCTCAGGCAAAATTGGCGGCGTACTGTCATGGTAAGTAAGCCAGTTTTGCCAGATCGAATGCGTTCGCTCATCCACGAGATCAATTTTGCAAGCGATAGCCATAACGGTGCGAATGGTGCCCCCTTTGTACGTTTCCCAGACGGCACCGCACTCATTCTCAACATAGGCGTCAAACGCTCTCTCGCTTGCCTCCATTTGATTGACGACTGACAGGTCAGGTGCAGCGAGGTCGCGCAATCTCGCCGTTTCCTTTGCGCTTTCGGTCTCCCTTTGGATAGCGGCTGCGAAATACTCGGTGCGACGCTCATTGGCTTCGCTTAAGCGATCAGCGAAGCACGTATTCATGGCTAAAGTGGTTTCAGCACCGGGGCAGACAGTCCGGCCTTTTGTTCCGAGTTGATTGAACCGGAACACTAGCTCTTGCACTTCGGGCTTGTCG
Organism: Erythrobacter sp.; assembly: GCA_039985875.1. GTDB lineage: Bacteria > Pseudomonadota > Alphaproteobacteria > Sphingomonadales > Sphingomonadaceae > Erythrobacter. Next base: position 527,725 of record JBDWRU010000003.1, read on the forward strand.
CTTTGCATCCGCACCGCCGCAACCAGACCTGCGCCCGGATTGTCGCGGTCCGCACACCGCAAAGTCAGCGCGTTGAAATAGGCTGCGCATGGCTCAATCGCGACCAGACGGAAGGTAAGCATATCATCCTTCTCCTCCCACCCGGTCAGATCCGCGTTGAAGTGTTTTATCTTGAGCGCGAGTGAGCCGTTCTCCTGTGTCAGATACATATGCTCGGTGAACATGATCGCGCCGTCAGCGGTCTCTTGCACGAAAGTGCCGACCATCGTGCCGCCAGTCGCAGGAAGCCAACTTTCCATCGCCGGAGCGCCGCCAATCCCCCCTCCGACCCATTGGCCCGCGAGCCAGTCCACTTGTTCAAGAGTTGCGGGTGGCGACACGAATCCTTCTTCGCCGATCCGTGTTTCAATCGCCGCTTCTTCAGCCGCTACCGGCCCCGCAAATGCAAGCCCAAAGGCGAGCAATCCCAAAATACGCCACAACATCGCCATGACCCCTCCTCATCGTTCGGCCTGAATTACCACTATACTAACAATAAACCTCACAAATTGCAGCTTGACCTCATACCCGCGCGGCGCAAAACACCTTGCGACCGAGCAACGCATTCTCGCTTTGCGCAATGCGTTGCACGCTTGACGTTTACGTAAACGCGAGTTAGGGCGCGTAGCAATTCTCAATGCCAGACCCCCAAGTGGTCAAAGGGAAAGGACCAAGACCCATGAAAATCCTCGTCCCCGTTAAACGGGTGATCGACTACAACGTAAAGCCGCGCGTCAAAGCCGACGGCTCAGGCGTTGATTTGGCGAATGTCAAAATGAGCATGAACCCGTTCGACGAAATCGCTGTCGAAGAAGCGATCAGGATCAAAGAAGCGGGCAAAGCCGAAGAGATCATCGCGGTTTCTGTTGGCCCGGCCAAAGCGCAAGAAACGCTGCGCACCGCGCTGGCAATGGGCGCTGATCGTGCGATCTTGGTCGAGAGCGACGAAGAGGTTGAGCCTCTGGCGGTTGCGAAGATCCTCAAAGCGATTGCGGAAGAAGAGCAGCCGGGCCTGATCCTCCTCGGCAAACAGTCGATCTCAGACGATTCCAACCAAACCGGCCAAATGCTTGCGGCTTTGATGGGGCGCCCACAAGGCACCTTCGCGAACACAGTCGAAGTCGACGGCGACAGCGTAGAGGTGAAGCGCGAAGTGGATGGCGGGCTCGAAACCGTCAAGCTTTCGCTTCCAGCGATTGTAACCACCGATTTGCGCCTGAACGAGCCGCGCTACGCTTCGCTTCCGAACATTATGAAAGCGAAGAAGAAGCCAATGGATAGCAAGGCTCCTGCTGATTTCGGTGTCGATATCGCGCCGCGTCTGACCACCACCAATGTCGCCGAACCACCGGTTCGCCAAGCGGGTGAGAAGGTCGAAGACGTCGCTGCTCTTGTTGCAAAGATCAAGGAGCTGGGGATCGCTTAATCAGCGGCCCGGTTTAAGAAAAGGATAGACAGATGAACACTCTCGTTCTGGTCGAACATGACAACTCCACCGTCAATGATGCGACACTCGCTGTGGTCACTGCCGCTGGCAAACTTGGCGAAGTCACTGCATTGGTGGCTGGCCATGATTGCGGATCTGCGGCAGACGCGGCGGCAAAAATTGCTGGCGTTTCCAAAGTGCTGAAAGCTGACGATGCGGCCTTTGCCAACGCGTTGGCCGAAAATGTCGCGCCGCTGGTTGCTGGTCTGATGGGAAGCTATGACGCGTTCCTCGCGCCTGCCACCACCTCTGGCAAGAACATCGCTCCGCGGGTCGCTGCACATTTGGATGTGATGCAAGTTTCCGACATTCTTTCGGTCGAAGGACCAAAGACCTTCACCCGGCCAATCTATGCAGGCAACGCCATTGCGACGGTTGAAAGCGCGGATCCGAAATTGGTTATCACTGTTCGCGGGACAGCGTTTGAAAAAGCAGCAAGCGAAGGCGGTTCGGCTTCGGTGGAAGACGCAAGCGGCTCCGGCGATGCTGGCATTTCCACTTTCGTTAGCGCTGAAATCGCAAAGAGCGAACGGCCTGAACTGACGAGCGCTAAAGTCATCGTTTCCGGTGGCCGTGCGCTCAAAGACAGCGAGACCTTCGAAAGCATCATCACCCCGCTTGCCGATAAGCTGGGCGCGGCCATTGGCGCATCGCGCGCTGCGGTGGATGCGGGTTATGTCCCGAACGACTACCAAGTCGGTCAAACCGGCAAAATCGTTGCTCCAGAAGTCTATATCGCGATCGGCATTTCCGGCGCGATTCAGCATTTGGCCGGGATGAAGGACTCCAAAGTCATCATCGCGATCAACAAGGATGAAGACGCACCGATCTTCCAAGTTGCGGATATCGGCCTTGTCGCGGACCTCTACAACGCAGTGCCGGAATTAACCGGCGCTTTGGGGTAAGCCTCCGGCATACCTGCATAAAATCTGAAGTTGATCGAAGCCTCCGCCGAGCTAATTTGCTCGGCGGAGGTTTTCTTATGGGTGTTCGTGGGTATCTGTTTTCGGCTGTGGCGGTGCTCACAGCGCTGCCGTTTTCAGCGCAAGCTCAGTCCTTGCAGCTTGAACCGACGTCGGAGTGGAACCTGCGCGAATATGAGGACAAATGCCGCGTCAGTCGCGTGTTTGGCGTGGGTGAGAATGCCGTAACCCTTTGGTTGGATCAAGGCGGATCGCGTCAAAACTACAACCTCACTTTGATTGGCGAACCATTGGGCAATCCTTACGGGCCCGCCATTCGGATCAAACCTGGTGACGAAGAAGAGATAGTCCGCAGCTATATCAAGGCCAAATCGAGCAAGGGCAGACCGGTTTTGCGCATGTATGGTCTCACGCTGGTTCAACCCAAGCTTGAGCGCGAAGACGATGCAGATCGGCCCGATGTAAGCATCAGCGAAGCCCGCGCCGCAGCCATACAAACCCTGCGCCTGCGCGAGGCGATCCGGCTACCCTTGCAACTCCAACTTGGTGCTATGGGGCCTCAATTTGCGTTTCTTCAAGAATGCGGTGCGCGGCTTGAGCGCACGCTCACCTCGCGCAGCCGGGCGCTAACCGGCGAGGCCCAACCGCCAAGCCCGCTCAATGGCGACAAATGGCTGAGCGCTCAGGATTGGCCTGCCTACTTGCGACGCGCCAAGATGGAAGGCACGGTCACTTTTCGGCTTACCGTGGGCAAAAATGGCAAGCCCTCCGCATGCTCAATACTACGCTCTAACAAGCCGCAATTGTTCGACGATGCAGTGTGTTTGGCGCTGTTGAAGCGCGCAAAATTTGAGCCAGCTCGCGATGGAGAGGGCGAGCCTGTTGCATCGTATTATCTCACCTCAGTGACGTTTCGATTCAAATAGATCCGTCACCGCATATGAAAGCGATCAAACTTTGTCGGGGCGCCGATATCATTCGCTGACCCGAATTGCGCCTTTTGTTCTGCGCGGTCGCCCAAGCCGTCAGCCGCCAGCCGTGCCGCGCTTTCAATCGCCGACTTGGTGTCTTCCGCCATCATCGCCGCAGCGCAGGCTGCGCATTCCTTTTGGCCATGGCGCGTCTTGGTCTGTGCAACAACCTGCGCGAGCAAACTAAAGAAGCGATAGCGTTCTGTCGCAAACCGATCTGGCTCAGTTCCGGCTTCGAGCATTGAGAAATACAGCTCTTCGGCCGGGTGGCGCAGCGCGTTTTGCTGACACCAAAGTCTCCGCCCGGTTAAGACAAATGCGCCGGCCCCTACATGCAACGTGCAAGCCGATGTGGCAGAAATCAACGCTCCATTGATGACAGCTTGTGCTCCGGGTTCGAGCGCAAGTTCTTGCGTGGGGGGAAGATCGTCTGAAAGGTTCATAACGACTCAAAGAACGGTCGGTCCTCAAACGATATTCAGTCCGGACAAACGCTTAAGGGCAGTTCACAGTAAGCTGACAATGAAGTGCAAGGTCATGCCAACGAGGCCTCCGACCAAAGTGCCGTTGATGCGGATGAATTGCAGATCGCGGCCCACTGCGTTCTCAATCCGGCCGGTGATTGTGGTCGCATCCCAGCGTTTGACCGTGTCCGATACTAACGTGACGATTTCTCCGCCATAACGGGTTGCAACCCCCACGGTGGTCCGGCGCGCAAAGCGGTTAATCTGCAACTGCAAGCGGTTATCTTGTTGCAAGGCGCGGCCCAGATCGGCGAGCCCTTTGCGCATCTCTGAGCCTAGCCCGCTTTCCGGATCGCGCGCGCGCCGGATAAGCGATTGGCGAATACGCTCCCACACGCCCATCCACCAATCAGCAACTGCAGGGTTTTCAATCAGATCGCGCTTCATGGCTTCAACCTTTTCACGCGTTTCGGGGTCATGCTGCAAGTCTTGGCTAAGCTGCGCGAGACCCTCTTCGATTTTGTGGCGAAGTGGATGCTCCGGATCGATAAGCACTTCGGCGAGGAGCTTATACAGGCCATCGAGAACGTTGCCGGAGATCGTCTTATCCAGCCCGGCCCAGCGCAGCACGCCTGAGACCCGGTCATGGATGATATCACGCACGGTTTCTTCATTGTCTTCCAATGTGAGGCCCGCCCAGCGAACAAAGCCATCAATCAGCGGTTGATGACGACCATCGACCATCGCGCTTTCGAGCATCCGTCCAGCGAGCGGCGACACATCAATTTTCGCCAATTGCCCTGCGAGTCCGGAACGCACCTGATTGCCAAGCCGGTCAGGATCGAGCGATTCGAGCACCTCGGCGAGCAGCTCTGCGGCTCCACCAGTTATCCGAGTTCTTGAATCGGACGGTCCAGCCCGTTGGTCGCTGTTCGCCAGAAATTCGCCTACCCCGCGTGCTACATTCATGTTGCGCATTCGCCTTGCGACAACCGCAGGGATCAAGAAATTGCTGCGCAGAAAGCTCGCCATCGTGTCGGCGATGCGGTCCTTGTTTTCGGGGATGATCGCCGTGTGCGGGATTGGAATGCTTAGCGGATGGCGGAACAAGGCAGTGACGGCGAACCAATCCGCCAACCCGCCGACCATCGCCGCTTCAGCAAAAGCATTCACATAGCCCCATGCCGGATGCCCGGTGACAGACAGCGCATGGGTTGAGAAGAACAGGACAGCCATCGCCGCGAGCAGCCCAGTCGCGGTCCAGCGCATTCGCCGCGCACGATCTTCGGTAAGCGGCTCGCCGCCGAAATTATGCGCTAAGGGGCGGACAGGAGTGGCCATACTTAGCCTAATAGACCCAATTGCGATGCATCGTCACGGGCGCCCTGCCTATTCGGCAGGTTCGGCTCCGGGAGGAAGCCGGGTTGCCGGGATCGCAACTTGGCCGGGGAACGGTACATCCGGTTCGGGATCGTCGAAAGGTCCGTCATCAGAAGGCCCGTGTGGCTTGGTGTCATCACCCGGCTTGTAGGTTAGCATGGTTCTGCGCATCCATGGTCCCACGCGCCGCTCCAACCCGTCGGCAAGGCTGAAACCGGCAGGCACGATCACCAATGTGAGCAACGTCGACAAGATCAACCCGCCAATCACAACCACACCCATTGGCGCACGCCAGGCGCCGTCGCCTGAGATAGAGAGCGCGGTCGGCACCATTCCGGCGGTCATCGCCACCGTCGTCATGACAATCGGCTGCGCGCGTTTGTGCCCTGCATCCATGATGGCCTCGTATTTCTCGACGCCAGCATCCATGGCTTCGATCGCGAAATCGATCAAAAGAATTGAGTTCTTCGAGACAATGCCAAGCAAAAGCAGAACCCCGATTAGCACTGGCATTGATAGCGGCTGACCCACGATCCAGATCAGGAATATCCCGCCCAGGGGCGCCAATGCGAGCGATGTCATATTGACGAGCGGGCTCATCAACCGCTTATAAAGCAGAACCAGCACCGCAAACACCAACAACACGCCCGCGATGATCGCGGTTTCGAAGCTCGATTCCAGCTCCGCTTCAATCTCCGCTGCGCCCACCGCATCGCGGATCACGCCCGAAGGCAGGTTATTGAGCGTCGGCAATTGTTCAATTTCGATATTGGCATCACCACGCAGCACATTTTTCGCAAGGTCTGCGCCGATAAACACTCGGCGGTTCTGGTTGTAGCGCTGAATTGAAGTTGGCCCGGCACCAAAGGAGATGTCGGCGATTGAACCCAAGGGCACCGAGCCGCCGCTATTCGTGGGCACGGGCAGTCCCTCAATTGTGCTCAAGTCTTCGCGCGCGGAAGCCGGCAGTTTGACACTGATAGGCACTTGGCGATCAGACAGCGAGAATTTCGCCGAGTTTTGCTCGATCTCGCCTAACGTTGCGATCCTGATCGTTTGGCTCAAGGCAACGGTAGAAACACCTAGGTCGGCGAGCAGCTCTTTGCGCGGACGAATGATGATCTCAGGGCGCGGAATATCAGCGGTAACTCGCGGCGCTACCAGTGAATCCAACCCATTCATCTCCTCAACCACTTTGTTCGCGGTCTCGGTCAGCAATTCGGGGTTGGAGCCAGCCAACATGATGGTAAAATCGCGGCCAGAGCCCCCGCCACCGGGGCCATTATCGGTCTGGAAACGAACGCGCGCATCTGGGATTTTTGCCATTTCTGGCGCAAGATCGCGGGTGACGACAAAGGACTTGCGCTTCCGGTCATCCTTCAAGGTGACATAGAGGGTGGCCGAGCCTTCGCGAACTTGCTCAAGCACGATCTCCACTTCGTCTTGCGCATAAAGCAAGTCGGAAACTTGCTTCGTCACCCGCCCCGTCGTCTCAATTGTGGTGCCCGGCACCATTTCTAGCTCAACCCGGACATTATCATCATCGACATCTGGGAACACTTGGAATGGCGTCTGACTGCCCAGCTGAATGGTGAGCAAGAAGGCGAAGTAGCCAAAGCCCAGCATCCAAACGCGGTGATCGTGGAAACGCGCTTCGAGGTATTGCCAGCCATCGGCATTTCTTCCGCCAAGCAGCCGGAAGACAAAACGCAGCAACATCAATGTGAGGATCACCAAGACAAAGCCCGCTAAGCAAACAGCGGCCAGCTGGACCACTTGCAACGGCCGCGCCACCAAACTCCAGACGAGCGAACCTTCTTCGGTGCTGACAAGCCCGGCCAGTTTGTCCGGCAACGCCGCTTGCTCAAAGATCCCAAATGCCACAAACATCCCGACAGCCGTGGCCACCAGCAACAGCAGGAAAACCACCAGCAGGCAGATGATGTACATCCAGCGATGCCGCATCGGTGGCAAGCCAGAGCGCATTGCCAACATTGTGCTGCAATCAAGCGACCAGTTGAGAACACGCATATAGCGGTCCATCCACTTACCTTCACCATGCGCCGCGTGGCCTTCTGCGCGCAGGAAATAGGCCGCCAGCATCGGCGTAATCATCCGCGCTACCGCAAGGCTCATCAGCACTGCGATCACAACTGTAAGGCCAAAGTTCTTGAAGAATTGCCCGGTGATCCCCGGCATTAAAGCAACGGGGAAGAAGACCGCGACGATACAAAACGAAGTCGCGACAACAGGCAAGCCAATCTCATCCGCCGCGTCAATCGACGCCTGATAAGCGGTCTTGCCCATGCGCATATGGCGCACGATATTTTCAATTTCGACAATGGCATCGTCAACCAGCACCCCCGCGACTAGGCCCAAGGCGAGGAGAGACATCTGATTGAGGTTGAAACCCAGCAGATCCATGAACCAGAATGTCGGAATCGCTGAAAGCGGGATTGCCACCGCAGAGATAAATGTTGCGCGCCAATCGCGGAGGAAGAAGAACACGACAACCACAGCCAAAACTGCACCTTCGACCATGGCGGATAGCGAGCTGGTGTATTGGTCTTCGGTGTATTGGACCGTGTTGAAAAGCGGGATGAATTTCACCCCAGGGTTTTCCTCTCGGATAGTTGTGATAATCTCTTGCGCTTCTTCGTAGACCGCGAGGTCGGATGCGCCTTTTGCGCGCGACATGAAGAAGTTGACGACCTGCTTGTCGCGCACTTTGCTGATCATAGTCGGCTCGGAAAAGCCGTCTTTCACCCGCGCGACATCGGCCAGTTTGATGACGGTGCCATTGCCTAAACGCAATTGTCGCTGCGACAATTCATACGCAGTTTGCGTATTGCCAAGCACTCGGACCGATTGCCGCGTCCCGCCCACTTCTGCGAGGCCGCCGGCCGCATCAATATTGTCCTGCCTCAACAATTGGTTGATCTGGCTTGCGGTGACACCAAAGCTTTGCATGCGCGGCAGGTCGAGGATCACTTCGATCTCTCGGTTAACACCGCCCCAACGCCCTGCCTCAGCCATCCCTTCAATGCCAAGCAGCCGCTTGGACACGGTGTCGTCGATAAACCAGCTCAATTGCTCAAGCGTCATATCGGTGGCTTCGACAGCGTAAATGCCAAGGAAACCTCCGGCCACGTCGACTTTGTTCACCTGCGGTTCGAGAATGCCGTCCGGTAGATTGCCGCGCGCTCTGTCGACTGCGTTTTTAACCTCCGCCACGGCAACATTGGGATCAATCGACAGGTCAAATTCGACAAAGGTGTTCGAATTGCCTTCGCGCGCGGTCGAAGAGATATTGCGCACGCCATTGATCGAGCGAACCGCCGATTCAATTTGCTGGGTGATCTGGTTTTCGATTTCAGTCGGCGCTGCGCCTGGTTGAGAAATGTTGACGGTCACACCCGGAAACTCAATGTCCGGATTGTTGACGACATCCATGCGCCCGAAACTGATTATCCCGGCGATTAGGACAGCAGTGAACAAGACCAGCGGAATCACTGGATTGCGGATTGACCAGGCAGAGATATTGCGGAAATTCATTGGCTGTTTGCCTGTCTCTGGCTCTTGTTCCTCATCTGAACATAACCGGCTGCAACGCGCTGGATGCGGGCGACGATGTCACGACTCTTGGCGCTTCGGGTCGATTGTCTCGCCCGGGTTTAGAAACCCGCCTGCACTCAAAACGACTTGCTCACTGCCCGAAAGCCCTTCCGTGATGGCGATGCCATCGGGCGTCACAACACCGGTTTTCACATCGCGGCGCTCCACTTTGCTGTCCTTGCCCACGATATAGACAAATGCGCTCTTATCGTCGGACAGAACGGCGCTTTCCGGCAATACCGTGGCAGTGAATCGCCCGCTTTGGATGCGCGCCGTAGCAAACCCGCCAGGGCGCAGCTCTGGTGCATAAGACAATGCGATGCGCGCAGTGCCTTGGCGCGATTGCTCGTCTATAACGGGAGAGATCTGCCAAACTTGGCCTTCAAACTGCTTTTCGGAACCGGTGGGCGTGACGCTGGCAGAAACGCCTTGGCCAAGCCCGGCAAGTTGATCCTCGCTCAATTGCGCCAGCATTTCCATTTCACCGCCGCGCGCAATCAAGAAAAGCGCTGGCGAACCACCGCCTACGGTTTGACCCGGTTCAACGTTGCGTTCGAGCACAAAACCCGAAGCAGAGGCCACGATGTTAAGCTGTGCATTGCGGGCTCGGCGCTCACTCAGTTGAGCCTGCGCCACGCGGACTTGCGCAACTGCGGCATCACGCGTCGCGGTGAGTCGGTCGACATCCGCTTTGGAGATAAATCCGCGATCCACCAGCTTCAGAGCGCGATCAAGGTTCGCCTGCGCCAAACGCGCATCGGCGCGGCGCACTTCGATGGTCGCCGCTTGCGCAGCGGTTTGTTGATTTTGAACAGAACGATCAATCACCACCAGCACTTGGCCAGCGCGGACCCAGTCACCTGCATCGACGCGCACAGAGACAACTTTGCCACCTTCACCCACAACGCCAACCGGCATTTCACGCCGCGCAGACAGCGTTCCGGGCGCCTCGATAGAGCCTTCGATTGTGGTCTTGCCCGGCGCGATAACGGTAACTGTTGGTGCTTGCGATTCCTCATCACCAGCCGCCGCAGGTTCACCGCTCGTCATCGCAAAATAGGCCGCAACTGCAAGCAGTAAGCCCAGAATGATGATGCCGATGATCGCCAGCTTGCGTCCGCGGCCAGCGCGTTGACCTGCACCGCCAGCGTTTACTCCACCGACCTGCGCCGCGACATTGTCGGCAGCTTCAGATTTGATGGTGGTTTCGACGTTCATTTTGTACCCTAGAAAACAACAGCGGTGTATTAGATTGATAACTCACTTCGTGCAAGTGGGTCTTAGGCTTGCACTCACTTAACAGCAATGCGGACTTCGACTGATGACTTGCACCATAGACGAAGGGCAAGCATGCCGGTTCCCACAAATAAAAGTTTGGTGGCACTTCAACGACAAAGGGCGGCGCAGCTTAGTGATGCACCGCCCCATCAACCATACGAGAATTTCGCCTCGAATTAGGGCTCTAACCTATCCGCGCACATTACCGCGCTGGAAAAAGTTGAGGATGCCCAACAGCACGATTGCGCCGATTGTGGCTGTTATCAAATACATGAACCAGCCACTGTCTGTCGTCAGAAATCCGGTCACATTGCCGATGCCGCTGCCGATCATACCCCCGATGATACCGACCACAATGTTCCAGAAAATGCCCATCGACGCGTTACGGTTCATCACCATACTCGCCAACCAGCCTGCTATTCCGCCCAAAATAATTGTTGCGATCCAACCCATTTTCTTATTCCTCTTTTTTGGCGCTTAGATCCGCGCAAACGTTGCGCGACTCCGATCAAGCGCTGCGAAGAGGCTAGCGGAAAAAACTCTGAGGTTGAAATTTGCTGCAGAAAACGCGCGCCAAGCCGAGTCTAGCACGCGCAAAATTCAATATTTCAGCTGGCGTTCGTAAAGATCGCGATAGTGCTGAATGCGAGTGACTCGCAGGCCTTGCATGCCAGAGCGATCAACCGCACGTTGCCAAGACGCAAACTCTTCTAGCGTTAGGCCATAGCGCTCCAACACTTCATCAATGGTCAGCAATCCGCCGTTGACCGCAGCAACCACTTCGGCCTTGCGGCGCACAACCCAGCGCCTCGTCTTAGGCGAAGGCAGGTCGTCCAGCGTCAATGGCTCGCCGAGCGGGCCGATTACTTGTGCTGGGCGGATGTCCTGGTTCTCAATCATAATGTGATTCTCGCATCGCCTTTTGCTGCGTCGTCTTGTGATGCAGGCATATTGCCCTGCGAGCCTTTAGGGGCCTCTAAAACAACAAGGTTAACGGGCTGTTTGTTATTCTCTAGCGACTGAAAATACGTCGCCGCAGCATCGCCAAAGCTTGCTGCACCCGATTGAATTGTGCGCTTTGTATCCTTTCGCAGGACACGCCGCAGATCATGCGCAGCATTAAGCCGCGCGGTTAGCTCGCTCCATTCCATTGCACGCAGGGCATCACCACCGCGGCCAGGTACCGGATCGCGGCTCCCGACAAGCAGATCGTCAGGCATTTGGGCCTGCGCGAATCCCTTAGGAATAGAAGTGGCTCTTTCGAACATGCCATGGCTTCTAGAGGGTGGATGTCAAAATGTGGTAAAACCGCGCTTTACTGTCGGTTAGGAATAGTTCGCATCCGTTAATCAATGCGATTGCTGTTCTTGAAGGGCTGGCGAATGCGCTGTGTGCCCCCTATATGGCGCGCTCTTATGACGCTCACTTCTCCCTTAAAAACGGCTCCTGCGTTTGGACTGGACAGCGCTTCACTGTTCGATTTGCCGCGCGCAGCGTCCGATTGCCGGATTGTTGTCGCGATGAGCGGCGGGGTCGATTCGTCCGTTGTCGCTGCGCTCGCGCATGACACGGGGGCGGAGGTGATCGGCATTACATTGCAACTTTATGATTATGGCGCCGCTTCGGGTCGAAAGGGCGCTTGCTGCGCTGGCGATGACATTCGTGATGCGCGCGCCGTGTGCGATCGGCTGGGCATCGCGCATTATGTCTTCGACCATGAAAGCGCCTTTCGCGAGGATGTGGTTGAGCAATTTGCGGACGAATATCTCGCAGGGCGCACGCCGGTGCCGTGTATCCGGTGCAATATGGGGCCAAAGTTTACCGACCTGTTCCGCATGGCGCGTGAGCTGGGCGCGGATTGTTTGGCTACCGGGCACTATGTCCGGCGAGTCGAACATGAGGTCAGCCCGCATCTTTATCGCGCGATCGATCCCGCACGCGACCAGTCCTATTTCCTTTACGCCACCACGAGCGAGCAGCTCGACTATATCAGATTTCCTTTGGGCGGCTTGCCAAAAACGCAGGTGCGCGAGCTCGCCGAAGCTGCTGGCCTGCGCAACGCCGCCAAGCCCGATAGTCAGGACATCTGCTTTGTGCCCGATGGCAATTACGCCAAGATCGTAACGAAGCTGCGCCCTGAAGGCGGTGTGCCCGGCGATATTGTCCATGTGGAAACGGGCGATGTGCTGGGCCAGCACAAGGGTATTATCCATTTCACCGTGGGTCAGCGCAAAGGACTGGAGATCGGCGGACAGCCAGAACCGCTCTATGTGATCAGTGTTGATGCCCAAGCGCGTGAAGTGCGCGTCGGGCCAAAGCGACTGCTGGCCGTTGAAAGCGTGGAGTTGATCGAGACCAATTGCATTGGCGACCTGCCCAGCGAGGGGCTAAGCGCGAAAGTGCGCAGCCTTGCCAAGCCAGTGCCGATCACGCTCCATGGGCCATTGGGCGATGGTCAGTCATCGCAGATCCTGTTCGAGACTCCTGAATTTGGTGTCGCGCCGGGTCAGGCCGCGGTCATCTATGCGGGTGAGCGCGTCGTTGGCGGTGGGTGGATTGATGCCACGCGCTCGGTTGCGCAAAGCGAAGGCTCACAATAGAGCATCGCTTTTCCAAGCTTGGGCATTGCGGACATCTCTATGTATTCAATCGAAGGCAAGCGAATCTATGTCGCTGGGCATCGCGGTATGGTCGGTTCGGCGATTGTTCGCGTGCTCGAAGCGCGCGGCGCTGAGGTTTTGACCGCCCCGCGCGAAGTCGATCTGCGCGAACAATCTTTGGTCCGTGATTGGTTTGCCCAGAACCGCCCTGATGCAGTGGTTGTCGCCGCCGCGAAAGTCGGGGGCATCCTTGCGAATGACAGCTATCCAGCGAACTTTCTTTACGACAACCTGATGATCGAAACGAATGTCATCGAAGCAGCCTATCGCAACGAGACGGAAAAGCTGCTCTTTCTTGGCTCGTCATGCATTTACCCAAAGCTTGCACAGCAACCCATGTCTGAAGATGCTCTGCTGACCGGACCGCTGGAGCCAACCAATGAATGGTATGCGATTGCCAAGATTGCTGGGATCAAGCTGTGCCAAGCATACCGCAAGCAGCACGGCGTCGACTACATTAGCGCGATGCCCACCAATCTCTACGGGCCGGGTGACAATTTCGATTTGGCAACAAGCCACGTTATGCCCGCGCTGATCAGGAAAGCGCATGAGGCCAAACTGGCAGGAGATAACAGCATCACCATTTGGGGCACAGGCACGCCCCGCCGCGAATTTCTGCATGTCGATGATTTGGCGCACGGCTGCGTGTTCCTGCTTGAGAATTATTCAGACCACGAACACATCAATCTTGGCTCGGGCACCGACCTCACCATCAATGAGCTGGTCGAGACCGTTTGCAAAGTCGTCGGTTTTGAAGGCTCGATTGAACGCGACAGCTCCAAACCCGATGGCACTCCGCGCAAATTGATGGATGGGGCAAAGATTGCGGCGATGGGGTGGAAACCAGAAATCGGCCTGAACGACGGGATCGCCAGTGCGTATCAGTGGTTCCTTGAAAACGCGGCAGGCTAAATTCGCCTATTCTTCCCACACTTCCAACACGCAGCCATAGCCTTCGCGAAAACTCGCTGTGCTGGACGTCACTAATGGGAAACGCGCGGTGACACTCTTGGATTCCAGATCATCGACTAAAGTCACCAGCTCCATCCCGCCGAGTTTGTCTTTCGCACAATCTTCCAGACTGCGACCCGCGACAAAGCGACATGAACAACTCACCCGTGCGGCATAGGCGGTGCCAACCGAAGCATAGCCTTGGATCGGCTCTCGAAAGACATAAGCGACCACGCCAACAATCACCGCCGCGATGAGCGCAAACCATAAAAGCGCTTTGCCCAAACTAAATCGTTTGCCAGACACGCTGCGCGATTTCGCCATTGCCAATTGGTGATCCTTTTGGAATTGGGGTCTTAATGAAAAACAGGTTGCACTCCCTTATCGCCATCGTTGCCTTGATGCCAAGCCTTGCTGCGTGCGGCGGCGCTGTGGAGGGTACGCTTGAGCCCCTAAGCGAAGAAGCGCTCGCCGCCGTGAGCAAGAATGCCGGGGCTCCCAAGGACCAGCTGGCCCGTGCGGTTGATGAGCTGTTCGCCGAAGAAAGTCAGGGTGAGACGCGCGCGGTCCTCGTCATGTCTAGCGGTGAAATTGCTGCGGAGCGTTACGGCGAAGGCTATGATAAGGATACCCGCTTCATCTCTTGGTCGATGGCCAAGACGATCACAGCTGTATTGATTGGAATGTTGGTCGCTGATGGCAAGCTGAGCTTGGATGACCCGGCGCCCGTTGATTTTTGGCAACGTCCCGGCGAACCGCGTGGCGAGATAACCTTGCGCCACCTGTTGCAGATGCGCTCGGGCCTGCGCCACACCGAATCTGGCGAAGTTCCTTACGAATCCTCAGAAGTTCGCATGCTTTTCCTCGATGGCCGCGACGATATGGCCAAATGGGCAGAAGAGCAGCCGCTTGAAGCGGAACCGGGCGAGAAATTTGAGTATTCTTCCAACACCACTGTCATCCTGGCCGATATTGCCGCGAATGCGCTGACCGACAGCGCCAAACCGAATGCCCGGCGGCGCGCGGTTGAGGAGTATCTGCAACAGCGCCTGTTTGAGCCGCTCGATATGACCTCAATTATCTCGGAATATGATGCGAACGGAACATTGATCGGTGGCAGTTTGATGCATGCAACCGCGCGCGACTACGCCAAGTTTGGCGAATTTTTGCGCCGCAAGGGCCGCGCACGCGATGGTGAGCAATTGGTGCCGCAGCGCTGGGTTGAGGCGATGGTTTCCCCCAGTCCCGCCTCGGAACAATATGGCTTTCAGACATGGTTGAACCGGCCATTGGGGCAAAAGGGTGCGGAATGGGGCCACCCGCTGTTCCCTGATCGCGCTCCAGCGAGCCTGTTCGCGATGATCGGGCATATGGGGCAATATGTGCTGGTTTCGCCCGAACAGAGTGTAACGATGGTGCGGCTGGGTCATTCAACTTCGGAAGAGCGCAAGGCGATGCTGCAAGAAGCGGCGGATGTAATTGCGCTTTATCCCAAGAGGTGAATAGAATTGTTTTCTCGCGCGCCGGATGGCGTGCGGAAATTAAGAAACAACATCTCCTTCCGACACACTCACACATTGCCCGCCGAGCCAGACGCGGCTCCCGTCTAGCCGCAAAGTTAGATCGCCACCGCGCTCGCTCGCTTGATGCGCGGTGAAGTGCGTGCGCCCCAATTTTGCAGCCCAGAACGGCGCAAGCGCTGCATGGGCAGAGCCCGTCACGCTGTCTTCGTTCGCCCCACCGCCGGGCACGAACACACGACTGACGATGTCTTTGCTATCCCCGGGCGCGGTGCAGATAAACTGGTCATTGCCCAGCATGGCCAGCCCCACGAAGTCAGGGGTTAGCGCACGTATTGCTGCTTCGTTTTCGAACAGGAAGATGTTGTGGCGCAAGGCAGACCGGTGGGTCTCGGTCGGAAGCGCTCCCAACAGGGCGGCCGCTTGCGGATGGGATTTTGGCTCTGTCGCGATAGCGGGAAGCGCAATTGTGTAGCCAGCCCCCTCGCGTTTAACTTCGAGCAAGCCAGACTGGCGCGTGCGAAAGGTCACGGCCCCTTTGCCATCACAATTTAGGAGCACATGCGCCGCTGCCAATGTCGCATGGCCGCACAAAGCAATTTCTCCCGCTGCGCTGAACCAGCACAATTCCCAATCCGCTGCGCCGTTTTCATCTTTCACAGCAAATGCGCAGGCTGGCAGGGCCAGTTTCTGCGCAACCCGCAGCAATTCGGCATCTGTCGGCCACGTCTCAAGTGGCAACACTGCCGCTGGATTGCCGCCAAAGCCTTGCGCACTGAAAGCATCAACTTGCCAATAGTGAAACGCTTTCACCATCGCGCGATCCGCTAAGGGTAAAGCAGGGTGTCGCTCCAACCCCGCCCATCATCCGTGCGCGTGAACAACCGCCGATCATGCAACCGGTTTTCGCGATCCATCCAGAACTCGATTTGCCGCGGCTGAAGCGTAAAGCCTGTCCAATGCGCCGGCCGCGGGACTTTGCCAGCCGCCTGATGTTTCGTCCAAATGGATTCCACGCGGTCCAGATAGGTCCGTCGCTCTGGCAGCGCGCGCGATTGGTCGCTCGCCGCAGAGCCCACTTGAGATTTGTAGGCACGCGAGTGGAAATACTCGTCCGCACGCTGGGGTGAGACCTCAATCAATGCGCCATCAATGCGGATTTGGCGGCGTTGGCTTTTCCAGTGGAACAGCAAAGAGGCTTGCATATTGGCGCGAATCTCTAAGCCTTTGCGGCTTTGCGCATTGGTGAAGAAGGTAAAGCCCCCGCAATCGCTTTCGGCGCTCCCATGGCCTTTCAACAGCACCATCCGAACCGATGGCGCGCCTGTCGGCGTAGAAGTCGCCAAAGCCATGGCGTTGGGATCGTTTGGTTCGCTTTCCTTAGCATGCGCGTACCACTCATCGAACAACCCGTAAGGGTCCGCACCAACAGGAATCGTGCTTTTTGCCAATTGCGCTCCGTCAAGAGGTTTGGGTCCGTTGGTCACGTCGTTAATTCCGTCTGGGCTATTTGTTCAATTCGCATGGCTTAATTTTGAACCGCACGAAAGGGGTCTGCGCCGATTGCTGCTGCTTAGCAATACACAGTAGATGGCGAGAAGGATGTGTCATTCTCGGTCCAATCAGCACCTTGCGCTTGCGTCACCGCACTGCTGCACTTAGCTAACACGCCATGTCTGACCCGTATCGAACTCTTGGCGTCGCACGCACCGCGTCTGAAAAAGACGTGAAAAGTGCTTATCGCAAGCTCGCCAAAGAGCTGCATCCGGATCGCAACAAAGACAATCCCAATGCGGCTGAGCGCTTTTCTGACGTGACCAAGGCGTATGATCTGCTGTCTGATAAAGACAAGCGCGCGCAATTTGATCGCGGTGAAATTGACGCTGAAGGCAACCCGCTCAACCCGTTTGCCGGAATGGGCGCTGGGATGGGCTCACGCGGCTTCGGCGGCGGCGGGCGGCCTCGCGAACAAGAGTTTGGCGGCCTGAACGCAGACGATATGGATCTGGGTGACCTATTCGAGGGGCTGTTTGGCGGCGGACGAACAAAGCCTGCACCGGGTGCTCGGCGCGGATTTGGAGGACGCGGCGCTCCACCACCTCCTCCGCCCAAGAAAGGCGCGGACATTCAATATCGGGTGAACGTACCTTTCGTCGATGCAGCTGCCGGCCGCCCCCAGAGAATCACTTTGGCGGATGGCAAAGCGATCAGCCTCAAAATGCCCGGCGGTGTGACCGATGGCACGCAAATGCGGCTGCGCGGCAAAGGGCATGCAGGGCCGGGAGGCAAGGGTGACGGAATCGTCCTAATCGAGATCGATAAGCACCCGTTTTTCTGGCGCGATGGTGACAATATACGTGTGGATTTCCCCATCACGCTCAATGAAGCGATCAATGGCGCAAAAATAAAGTGCCCAACGGTCGATGGCCCGGTAATGCTGACAATCAAGCCGGGGACCAGCGGCGGCTCAGTTCTGCGGCTAAACAATAAAGGCTGGACCAAAGCCGATGACGCCAAAGCGGGGCGTGGCGATCAGCTGGTCACGCTGGAGATTCAACTCCCAGAAGACTTGACCGCGTTGGAAGAAGCGCTCGGTGAATGGTCCGATCCGGGCAACCCGCGCGAAAAATTCGGACTTTAGGACGGCAAGGCCGAGGGGCCTTACGCCTCTTTCATAATCGGCGAATCTTTCATCAGCTTCAGGTCTGCCTGTGCCATCTCGCGCGCAAGGTCACGCGGGGACATTTCATGTGACCAGCCGAGCTTTTCATGCGCTTTTGTTGGATCGCCCAGCAACAATTCCACCTCGGTCGGGCGGAAATAACGCGGATCGACTTCGATCAGGACATCGCCTGTCTTAGCGCAATAGCCCTTTTCCTCGACCCCTTCGCCTTTGAATTCGACCGGCAATCCGACATCCTCAAATACCCAGCGGACAAAATCGCGCACCGCCGTGGTGATGCCCGTGGCGAGCACATAGTCATCGGCTTCGTCTTGTTGCATCATCATCCACATGCCGCGCACATATTCGGCCGCATGGCCCCAATCGCGCTTTGCATCGAGATTGCCGAGATAGAGCCGATCCTGCCGCCCCAAAGCAATGGCCGCCGCCGCACGGCTGATCTTGCGGGTGACGAACGTCTCACCGCGAAGGGGGCTTTCATGGTTGAACAAGATACCGTTCGATGCGTGCATCCCATAGGCTTCACGATAATTGACGGTTATCCAATAAGCGTAGAGTTTTGCTGCGGCATAGGGGCTGCGCGGATAAAACGGCGTGGTTTCGGATTGCGGGACTTCCTGCACCAGACCGTAAAGCTCCGAGGTTGATGCCTGATAGAAGCGCGTCTTGTTCTCTAACCCGAGAATACGGATCGCTTCGAGCAAGCGCAGCGCGCCCACCGCATCGGCGTTGGCTGTGTATTCAGGCGTTTCAAAGCTCACAGCGACATGGCTTTGCGCGGCCAGATTGTAGATCTCGTCTGGCTGCACTTCCTGAACGATGCGGATAAGGTTCGTCGCATCTGTCATGTCGCCATAATGCAAGATCAAACGCGGATCAGGCTCGTGGGGGTCTTGATAAAGGTCTTCGATCCGCCCCGTGTTGAAGGATGAAGAGCGGCGCTTCACGCCGTGCACTTCATAGCCTTTGTCCAGCAGCAGTTGTGCAAGATAGGCGCCGTCCTGCCCAGTAACCCCCGTAACCAATGCGCGCTTCATAAAAGCCCTTAACCTTCGCAGTTGCACAACCCTCTCTTCGCATAGCGCAGAGGCACAAAACGACAAGCGCCAGGGCGCTTTGGAATGGGGATGAAGCGCCGTTCAACCCTGCAAAGTATCTGGTATGTGCTGCAAAGTCGCGTTAGGCGCTGGGAAAACAAATGAAGCGGAGGAACACACCATGGGCGATATGCCAACCGGATCAATGCCCGGAATGATGGCGGGCAAACGCGGGCTCATCATGGGTTTGGCAAATGACAAGTCGCTGGCGTGGGGGATTGCAAAGCAGCTTTCTGCTCACGGCGCTGAGCTCGCTTTCTCTTATCAAGGCGATGCATTGGCAAAACGGGTCAAGCCGCTTGCGGAGCAACTCGGCAGCGATTTCACCTTTGAGTGCGACGTATCGGACATGGACGCGCTCGACGCGGCATTTGTGGCGTTGAAAGAACGCTGGGACACGATTGACTTCGTCGTCCACGCAATCGGTTTTTCTGACAAAGCGGAACTGCGGGGCAAATATGTCGATACTAGCCTCGATAACTTCCTGATGACGATGAACATCTCGGTCTTTTCAATGGTCGCTGTGACAAAACGTGCAGCCGAGATGATGCCCGATGGCGGCTCGATCCTGACACTTACCTATTACGGATCCGAAAAGGTTGTGCCGCACTATAACGTGATGGGGGTTGCGAAAGCGGCGCTAGAGGCGAGCGTCAAGTATCTCGCCAATGATCTGGGCCCGCAGGGCATCCGCGTGAACGCCTTGAGCGCAGGGCCGGTAAAAACGCTTGCCGCCAGCGGGATTGGCGATTTCCGTTATATCCTCAAATGGAACGAACTGAATTCGCCGCTGCGCCGCAATATCACCATTGATGATGTGGGCGGTTCAGGGCTGTATTTCCTTTCCGACCTCTCCTCCGGTGTCACCGGCGAAACGCATCATGTCGATGCCGGCTATCACCTGGTCGGCATGAAACAAGAAGATGCACCCGACATCGCGCTTTCTTAACAGCCTAGCGCTAAGCCTCACACATCATGCGCACAGTTCTTATCACCGGCTCGGCTGGATTTATCGGTTTTCACCTGGCTCAGCTGCTGCTCGCAGAAGGGTTCCGCGTGGTCGGCTATGACGGGCTGACCGATTATTACGATGTGAAGCTGAAAAAGCGGCGGCACCAAATGCTGATGCAGAACCAGCATTTCACCTGTCAGACCGGTATGCTCGAAGATATGGACGCACTCCATACATTGGCGATGGCGGAAAAACCCGATGTGATCGTCCATTTGGCCGCGCAAGCCGGCGTTCGATATTCGTTGGAGAACCCACGCGCTTATCTCGATTCCAACTTGATTGGCACCTTCAACGTGATGGAATGCGCGCGGGAACTGGAAGTTGATCACCTGCTAATGGCATCCACCAGCTCCGTTTACGGCGCAAATGAGGAAATGCCGTTCGACGAGCGCGAGAAGTGCGACACGCAGCTGACATTCTATGCTGCGACCAAGAAGGCCAACGAAGCGATGGCGCATTCTTATGCGCATCTGTGGAATCTGCCGACCACTATGTTTCGCTTTTTCACGGTTTATGGCCCTTGGGGCCGCCCGGATATGGCTTTGTTCAAATTCACGCGCGGTATCCTCGAAGGGACGCCGATTGATATCTACAACAATGGCGAGATGCACCGCGATTTCACCTATGTGGCCGATCTGGTGCGCGGCATCCGGCTGCTGATCGATGCAGCGCCTGTACGCCCGGATAGCAAGGACGACATTGCCGATTGGGACTCGCTGTCACCGGTCGCGCCGTGGCGTGTCGCCAATATCGGCAACTCCGACAAAGTGCGCCTGATGGATTTTGTTGAAGCGATCGAGGCGGAGTGCGGACGCGAGGCGGTCAAGAATTTCATGCCGATGCAAAAGGGCGATGTGCCCGCGACCTGGGCCAATGCAACTTTGCTGAAAGAGCTGACCGGGTACACACCGCAAACCGATGTGCGCGAAGGCATCAAACATTTCGTTGCGTGGTATCGCGACTATTACGCGGTTTAATCGGGCGGCTCGTCGCCGCTTTCCTGTGCATTCTCTCCGGGAAGCTGCGCTTTCTCTCGAACAAGCAAGTCGGGCGCCCAGCGGCTCAGTACAAACAGCAGGACCGGGATAGCCATCGTGTGCACCACGTCCCAAATCGCGCCCTCCCAATGATGCCCTTGCATTGCATCAAAGCCGCCGACATGGCGCACATCAAACCATTCATTGACCAGCTCTAGCGCTAAAACGACTGCTAATGGTTTTGCACTCGCGACAGAGAGCCGCGTCGACCAGGCAATAAAAAGCTGAATGGCTACAGCAAGATAGACATGCGCCAGTTCATTGGTCAGTCCGGTGGCGGCCAACAAATCGGACTTTAGATGAACCCATTCCATGCGCCACCGCTTAAGCACTATATTGCCGGAATAGAAGCGCATCAATCGCGCTATCCCAATCCAGATGAGCGCCTCGCAAGGCTTGTAAACTCAAGTCCTTGCCCCCTTTCCATCCCAAGGGGGAACAGCTAAGGCTCCACGCGAAATTCTTAGGGCGATGACGACAAAACAATGAGCCTCAATTCCATTCTCATAACCGGCGGCACTGGATCGTTTGGCAAGACCATGCTGCGCGGATTGTTGGACGATGGCGTCCCCGAAATCCGCATCTTCAGCCGCGACGAAGAAAAACAGGACGCTTTGCGCGCGCAATTGCGCGATTCGCGGGTTCGCTATTACATCGGCGATGTCCGCGACCGGGGCAGCGTGGACCGCGCGATGCAAGGAGTTGATGCGGTGTTCCACGCCGCTGCGCTAAAACAAGTGCCAAGCTGCGAGTTCTTCCCATTGGAGGCGGTTCGGACCAACATTATCGGCTCTGAAAATGTGATCCGATCTGGGATTGAAGCGGGCGCCAAGAGCATTGTGTGCTTGTCGACTGACAAAGCGGTCGAACCGATCAACGCGATGGGCATGTCCAAAGCGATGATGGAAAAGCACGCGCAAGCCGCCGCCCGCGAGATTGGCGCAGGAGCCGCGACGACGATATCCTGCGTGCGCTATGGCAATGTCATGTATTCGCGCGGCAGCGTGATTCCGTTGTTTATCAAGCAGATCAAAGATGGTCAGCCGATCACCGTGACCGAACCGAATATGACGCGCTTCCTCATGCCGCTGCGTGACAGTGTTGAGCTGGTCCGGTTCGCATTCAAACACGCTCGGCAAGGCGATCTGTTCATCAAAAAAGCGCCCGCGTCGACGATTGGCGACCTTGTCACAGCCTTGATCGAACTGTTCGGCGTGCCCGATCACGAAGTTAAAGTGATCGGCTGGCGGCACGCGGAAAAGCTCTATGAGACACTAGCGACCAAACAAGAGCTTGCGACGGCTGAGGACCTTGAAGACTATTGGCGACTTCAGCTGGATGAGCGCGATTTGAACTATTCGAGCTATGTTTCCGAAGGCGACACCGAAAACCAGCGCAAAGACGATTTCCATTCCCACAATGCCGAGCGGTTGAGCGTCGAAGGGGTGAAAGAACTACTATTGTCGCTTCCCGAAGTGCAGGCGGAAATGGAAAATTTCAAAGGCAGCGCTGCATGAGGATTGCAGTCACCGGCGCGAAGGGCCTGCTGGGCTGGCACGCGGCGGCGCGCATCCATGCGCAAGCCTGCGCTGCGCGCTTTCGCGGCGAAAACCCCGAACACGAGCTGGTGCAGATTGATCGTGCGATATTTTCAGACCCCACTGCGCTGTCCAAAGCGCTCGATGGGGTGGGAGCGGTGCTCCATTTTGCAGGCGTCAATCGCGGCGACGATGCCGAAGTCGAAGCGGCCAACCCGGCGATTGCGCGCGACCTGATCGAAGGGTGTAAAGCGGCTGGGATCACCCCGCATATCACCTATGCAAACTCCACCCACGCCGCGCGCGATATTCCTTATGGCCGCTCCAAGCGGATTGCAGGTGAGCTGCTCGAAGCGTTCGCGCCAAGCTATACCAACCTCATCTTGCCGCATATTTTCGGTGAGTGCGCAAAGCCGTTCTACAACAACGTCACAGCCACTTTGATCGCTCAGATATGGGCCGGGGAAGAGCCGACCATCAATCCCGAAGGCCGAGTACAATTGCTCCACGCGGGCGACGCGGCGGTGATGGCGATCGACGCGGCCTTGGAAGGCACAACTGGCACGCTCGCACCCGAAGGTCGCGACACCGGCATTGTCGAACTGCACGACAAGCTGCGCGGCTTTCACGAGCTTTACACCGGCAATATCATCCCGGATGTCTCCGAACCGTTTGATCTAGCGCTGTTCAATTCTTTGCGTAGCGCAGCCTATCCAGAGCATTATCCCTTCGCGCTCAAAGTTAACGAAGACCATCGCGGCAAATTGTTTGAAAGTGCGAAAGGCGGAAATGCGAGCCACACTTTCCTTTCAACTACGCTTCCGGGCAAGACGCGCGGCGATCACTTTCATTGCAATTTGATCGAGCGATTTCTGGTCGTCAAAGGTGATGCGGTGATCCGCATCCGCAAAGTGTTGAGCGACGAGGTCCACGAATTTCGCGTGAGCGGGGACGCTCCGGTCGCAATTGATCAAATCCCGCTGCACACCCACAATATCGAAAATGTCGGTGAGAAAGAGGTCATCACCTTCTTCTGGTCACATCGCATGTTCGATCCGGCAACCCCTGACACTTACGCTGACCCAGTCTAAGGACCGCTGATGAGCAAGCTGAAAGTCACGACTGTTCTGGGCACGCGGCCTGAGATTATCCGCCTTTCGCGGGTTATGGCCCGGCTAGAAGAGCACACCGACCACCGGATCGTGCACACTGGGCAGAATTATGATTACGAATTGAACGAAGTGTTCTTCAACGATCTGGGCGTGAAGAAGCCGGACAATTTCCTTGGTGTTGACACCTCCAGCCTAGGCGCGGTCCTTGGCGGTATTCTGGTGGAGACCGAGAAAGAGCTGAAAGCCAATCGGCCCGACGCTTTGCTGGTTCTGGGCGACACCAACAGCGCGATTGCCGCAATCATGGCGCGGCGAATGAAAATACCGGTCTATCACATGGAAGCGGGCAATCGCAGTTTTGACCGCAATGTGCCCGAAGAGACCAATCGGCGGCTTGTCGATCACATCAGCGATTTCAACCTCGTCTATACCGAGCATGCACGGCGGCATTTGCTGAGCGAAGGGATGCAGCATCGCCGGGTATACCTAACCGGATCGCCGATGCGCGAGGTGTTGGAGGCCTATCGCCCACAAATCGAAGCATCCGGCATTCTGGGCGAGCTTGACCTGAAGAAGCGCGGCTATTTCATCGTTTCACTTCACCGCGAAGAGAACGTCGACAGCAAGCCGCGGCTGGCGCAATTGGTCGAAGCTCTAAACGGTCTGGCCGAGCGTTATGATATGCCCGTCATCGTCTCCACCCATCCGCGCACGCGCAACCGGTTGGATGCAATGGATGTGACGTTTGACGCGCGCGTCCGTGACCTCAAACCCTTCGGCTTTCACGATTACAACAACCTGCAAATGAACGCCTTTTGCGCGATCAGCGACAGCGGCACGATTGCCGAAGAAAGCTCGATCCTCGATTTTCCCGCGATTACACCGCGCGATGCCATCGAACGACCCGAAGCGATGGACACGGGCAATATCGTCGTCACCGGATTGGACGCGCAGACGATTGGCGAAGCGGTGGAACTCGTGACCAAGGTTCACGCAGAACGCGCCGCAAAAGGCGAAAGCTGCCCGATCCCGGAAGACTATCAGATCCTCAACACGTCGGAACGTGTGGTCAAACTGATCCTTGGCACCGCCCGCCTGTCCAATGGCTGGGACGGGATCCGCATGCACGATTATGTGTGACGCGGTAGTCGAATGCGCGGTCATCAACGGATATTGAAGCGCGGCTTTGACGTGATGGTCGCGGGAATTGGCTTGCTGTTGGGCTGGCCGGTGATTGTGGTGACTGCCCTGCTGGCACGGCGGAATACCGGCGCAAGCGGCATCTTTCGCCAACAGCGGATAGGACGCCATGCCAAACCGTTCACCGTCTACAAAATCCGCACGATGCGCGCGGTCGATGGCACCTCTGTGACGACTGCTGGGGATGCGCGCATTACGGCGCTGGGCGCGAAACTGCGGCGCTTGAAACTGGATGAACTGCCTCAGCTTTGGAATGTTCTGAAAGGCGATATGTCCTTTGTTGGCCCGCGTCCCGATGTCGCAGGTTTTGCCGATGCGCTAAGTGGAGACGACCGCGCTGTGCTGGAGCTGCGGCCCGGTATTACAGGTCCGGCAACACTCAAGTACCGCGATGAGGAAACGATATTGGCGGGACAGGCAGACCCGGAACGCTATAACCGCGATGTGATTTGGCCCGACAAGGTCGCGATCAATCTAAGTTACCTCGAAAATTACCGCTTCTTGGATGATCTGGCGCTGATCTGGCGCACAGCGACCGGGCGCTGACACCAAGCACCATGCGCATCCTCATCCTCTACCGCCATTTCTGGCCCGATAGCCCGCCCTATGCCTCAATGCTGCGCAGTATTGCCCGACGGTTAATCGATGACGGCCATGAAGTGACAATCTGGACGCAGGAACCAAGCTATAAGGCAACAGATTTGACCAAAACCGCGTCGCGCCGTGAGACGCTGGACGGGATTGAAGTTGAGCGGTTTGGAACTTTGCCGGGTTACAAAGCGCTAACCCTGGTGCGGATGCTTGATAAGCTCGCGTTTCCCTTGCGGCTTTGGGCAAAAGCGGCTTGGCGGCGAATGCGCCGTGAGCACTATGACCTTGTGTGGACCGCTACAATCCCGCCGGTTGCGCAAGGGATGGTAGGGCGCTGGATCGCCGGCCTTTTTGGCGCGCGGTTGCTTTATCATTGCCAAGACCTCTACCCGGAATTGGGCGCACACAGCGGTTTCTGGAAAGCGGATGGCATGATCGACCGGCTGCTGCGCCGGATCGAGCGCAAGACCCGAACGCGGGCCGATGTGCTGGTGGCGCTGTCCCACGATATGGCGGCGACCGTGCACAATTTGGCAGAGCCGCAAGGCACGCTCGCCGTGGTCAACAATTTCATGCTTGAGGATTTCTCAGGTGAGGCAGCGACTGCGCTCCTGCAGCCAGCGAAACACACTGAGAACGAACGTCTCCAACTCATCTTCGCCGGCAATTTAGGGCAGTTTCAAGGGCTGGACCTACTGGTCGATGCGATGCGGTTGGTTGGCGCCAAGCGCAATGATGTCGAATTGGTGTTTATGGGCGAAGGCAAGGCCGCGGCGAGCCTGAAAGTCCAAGCGCAAGGTCTCTCCAATGTGGTGTTCAAGGGGCACCAACCTTTCGAAGAGGCACAAATCGCCATCGCCGCCGCCGACATTGGGATTGTGAGCTTAGAGCCCGAGATTTACCGGCTCGCTTTCCCATCCAAGACGCTGACTTATCTGGGTCTTGGTATGCCGCTGTTTTGCGTGATCGAAGAGAACAGCGAGCTCGCACGCATGGTGAGCGATAATGGCATTGGTGCGGTCGCCCCGCGCGATCCGCAAGCCATAGCCGATGCGATTATCGCTCTCGCTGATACCCGCAAAGACTTGCCCACGATGCGCGAACGCGCCAGCTCATGGTTCGCCAGCCGTCTTGACCGACCCGCAGTCCTTGACCACTGGTCTGGCATGATTGGCGAATTGAATGAACCCCGTAATGGCTGATCGTCCAGTAATTCTAATTCTGGTTCAGTATTTTCGACCAGCCTACCGCGCGGGAGGTGCGGCGCGATCAATTTCCAACCTTGTCGATCATCTGGGCGATGAGTTCGATTTTCACATTGTCTGTCGAGACCGCGATCTCGGCGATACGGAGCCATTCGACCTGCCGTGTGGCCAATGGACTAAGATTGGCAAAGCGCAAGTCTGGTACGAAACGCTAAACAAATCCTCTGCGCTAACCATCCTAAAACTGTTGCGCTCGCGGCACTGGGATGCGGTCTATTGCAACAGCTATTTCAATCCTGTTTTTTCAATCATGCCGCGAGTTTTCAATCGGCTTGGCTTGGCAAAAACAAAAGGCCTTATTGTCGCGCCTCGGGGCGAGTTTGCGCAGGACGCACTGAAAATATCGGCGTCGAAAAAGCAGCGGTTTCTCAAATGGGCAAAGCGCCTGAAAATTGACGATGGTGTTCTGTTTCAAGCTTCGGTTGAGCACGAAGCACGCGACATCACCAAACAGCGCTCGAATGCGAAAAGTCGCATTAGGGTAGCCGCCGATCTGACGCCTGTCGATGAACTCGAAAACGTCACAGAAGCACTCGCCAAAAAGACACGCGGCGAACTTCGTCTTGTGATGATCGCACGGATCGCGCCAATCAAGAACATCGCTTTAGCCGTTGAGGCCTTGCGCGGTTGCAGTGCCCAAATCCGATTTGACCTGTACGGGCCAATGGAAGCGCCAGACTATTGGAAAGACTGCCAATCGGCCATCACAGAACTTCCCGACAACGTCGTGGTCGATTGGCATGGGGCAATCCCCCGCGAGCAAGTCACAAAGGCTTTGGCACAGTCGCACGTCTTTTTGATGCCCACGTTTGGCGAGAATTTCGGGCATTCGATCTTCGAGGCACTGGCGATGGGGCTTCCTGTGTTGATTAGCGATCAAACGGTCTGGCGCGACCTGGAATCGCAAAAGGCCGGAGCGGACCTGCCGCTTGACGATGCATCGGCGTTTACCCATCGGATCGAGAGCTGGGCGCAGATGGACGCAGATGAGTTTGGCCTATGGCGCGAGGGGGCAATGGCGCGTGCAGCCGATTGGCTGGAGTCATCGCCTTCGGTTGAGGCGAACCGTGCGTTGCTGCTCGAAGCGGCTGGTTTGAGCAACAGCCCATGATGGCGCGGTTGAAACACTTAGCCCGCGGCAATACGCTACAATTCGCGATGCTTGCCGCTATGCGGATGGGGATTTCCTTTTCCCAGCTGGTTATCGTGCTGGTTGCTGGTAGCCTGCTCGACAAGAGCGATTTCGGGCGCTTCGTCATCATCTATGCAGGAGCGCGATTGCTTGCATCTTTCGCGGGTCTCGGGGCACCCTCGTTTCTCTTAAAAGACGTGCCGTATCGCCAAGCACAAAACCAACCATGGCAAAGCGCCCGATCCGCCGCTTTGACTTTTGCCGTCTATCCAGCGGCAATCTGTGTCGCGGTCGGGGCGCTTGCCGAAGCTATCGGAGCGACCGGCACGCCGTTTTACCCACTGTCTGAAGGCGAAGGCGCTGTGATGGCGGGTCTTGGATTTTGCTGGGCGGGCATGCTTGCCTTGGGGGCCTATGTCCGAGTTACGCGAACACCAACTCAGGCCATGATGATTGCTGATCTCTTCACCCCTGCTACGATGTTGGCGTCGCTTGTGCTCATGCAAATATTGAACTGGACCAGCCTGCTCCCATTGGTCCTGACTTGCTGCACCATACTAATCCTCGCGCAATTGATCATGCTGATGTGGCATGCGGCCAAAAAGTGGATGCCGATCGGTGGCGCAAACGCAGCGCCCGTCAAATTGCGCGCATTGATACCCTATTGGGGCACTGTGATACTCAACACCGCTTCGACTCAGATCGACATTCTCATCGCTGGCTCTTTGGCAGGACCGGTGGCGACTGGTGTCTATACGATCATCAAACGGATCACGAATGTGCTCGCACTGCCGATGAGCATTGCCATCTGGATTCTCGCACCGCGTGTGTCACGCGCCTCTGCAACTGATGACCGAGCCGCTCTAGACAAGGCCGCTCGGACAGGGATTGGGCTAGCCTTCTTGCCAGCATTGGCGCTAGCCATTCTCGTGGCGGTTAGCTCACCATGGTGGTTTGCCTATTTCGATATCGCTTGGGGCGGTGAGGCGCTGGCACTGCTCGGAATCTTGTTGTTCGCCAACTTGCTAAGTGTTGCTTTTGGACCATCCATCATGTTCGCAACGCAAACCGGCATGCCACAGGTCGCTGTTCGGTCGCTTTCGCTCGCTGTCCTTACCGCAGGTGCCTGGATGATTATTGGAGGCAGCATTGCAGGCGTTATCGCCATCGCAATAGGTCAAGTCATCATGTATATATGTATCAATGTCCCAATAAGGTTGGCTGTGAAAAAGCGATTCGGGTTCGACTATTCCCTTGCGGCATTTATCCCTCAGCTCAAATCGAAACATACGGAGTAAAATATGGCACTGCGTCGGGTCATCCGAACTTTGGTTCCAAATTCAGTGATGGAGTGGCGAAAAGCGCGCCGGCATCGCAAGCATTTCGGCGATGCAGACTATGCAGAGGCGTTCAAGATCGTTCACGATAAGAACCTTTGGAAGGATCCCGAAAGTTTGAGCGGCGGCGGGTCAACCGTCGCCTTTACCCAAAGCATACGCCAAGGATTGTCCGACTGGCTGAACAGCAATGAGATCAAGTCACTTGTTGACCTGCCATGCGGTGATTTCAATTGGATGCGCTTGGTCGATTTTCCCGCAGGAATGGAATATATCGGAATCGATATTGTTGAAGACCTAATCGCAGCCAATTTGGCTAATCACGCGAGCGATCGTCACCGTTTCGAAGTCGGTGACATTATTGCCGGGCCAGTTCCCAAAGCCGAAGTCTATTTCTGCCGCGATGTCTTTATCCATTTCCCCAACAGCGCGGTTGAGAAATCGATTCAAAATGTCAAAGCGGCTGGCGCAAAGTACCTGATCGCCACGACTTTCCCAGATGTCACTGAGAAAACCGACACGGTCTTTCCAAATTCACGCAGGCAGAACATGGCTCTGTTTCTGGGCGAACCCGAAGAATTGCTTGATGACAACGACGACGGTCGCACTGATAAGTTTATGGGAGTCTGGAAACTCGACTGACCCTAAATGCAGCCAAGCCTTAGAACTTTGCAATCTCAGTTTTGCCTGCGT
The DNA here is from genome assembly GCA_039985875.1 of Erythrobacter sp. Classification (GTDB taxonomy): domain Bacteria; phylum Pseudomonadota; class Alphaproteobacteria; order Sphingomonadales; family Sphingomonadaceae; genus Erythrobacter. Next base: position 557,709 of record JBDWRU010000003.1, read on the forward strand.
CTCGGCGATCGACAAAATAATCCAGAAATGTGCGAATGCTATCCGCCATTCCGACGCTATCGGTGAGGTTGAATGGGTGTAGCCAAAGGTGGAGGATGCCGTCTTCTTCAATGGCGTGATCCAGCCCAATGCGCGCTTGACGTTCGGTCATTACTCGGCGCAATTTGGCCCCGCGGCCCCACCAATTGAAAAACATCGAACCCGATTGCTCTGCGATACCAAGCGCGTTCGCGCTATCTTGCGCTAAAGGTGGTGTGGCGACCGTCCGCCGGAGCACACTGTCAAGTTTGCCGATACCTGTGTGGCGCGTGATGAGAGGCAACGTTCGGGCCACGCGGTGTCCGGCGGCATTGGCGGCTTCGAACCCAGTTATGACGTTCTCAGGAAATACAAAAGCGTCGCTTGCCGCGCCCGCAAGGTCCAACGCCGTCCGCGCGCGCTTAAGATCCTCTGTCTGCATCGCGGCCGTGAAACCGGGATAGTTAAATCTGGTGTGCGAGTAGCTGTGGCTGGCGATCTGCTGGGGTGTGCGAGCGGCGATCACCATATCGAACAGATCGCGACCTTCGATTGTCGGCGTCTCAGCTTGTTTAAGGAAGCGCGCAATATGCGTTTGAGCCGCAAGGGGCAGATGGGCGAATTCTTCGGCACGGCGCGGCGATATCATTGCGCCGACTGTTGCCCAACACAGAGCGATCTCACGAGAATCGAGGAAGTCGACAAAACTGCGCAAGGCTGGTCGGAGTTCGCGGTATACGCCTTTGGATTCCCGGACGCGCCACCGGTCCGACTCCCAGACACCCCAACCGATCTCAAAATCGAGAGTGATAGTCAGTTTGCCGGTTTGGGTCTGTGCCACTGGTTCTCTTTGAAAATGCGACGCTGCAAGATTTTACAACGATCTAGGGTGATTGCTTCTTTAGAGCAATGCTCGACGCTTTCCATTGCCGACGGGCTAGCCTAAGTGCGGTTTATGTACACCGTCACGATCATCCTATTGGGACTCGTACCGCCGTTCTTACTGTTGATGGCGGGCCGGTTGCTGGACCACAAAAGTGGGCTTCATCCGTTTACCGTACTGGGTTGGACGGTGCTGATCGGATACACCATTAAGAGTTTGTATCTTGCCTATGCGGTCAACACAGGCGCTCCATTCAGAACAGACTTTCTTTCCGCCGACATCGTTCATATCGGTCAACTCGCGATCTGTTTCGGGTTGGTCGGCTTTATGATTGGCTATATGCTCCTGCAAGGGAGCTTTAGCGGACAACCGTTTGCCAGACCGGCAAAGCGGCCCCCGATGTTTGCAGAATACTACTACTATGCCGCATTGATCGTGAGCATCGCCTTGATGGTGATCTATTTCTTTCAGATGGGCTTTCTTGATCAGATTTTGAGCCTGCGTTTTTCCGCATCCAAGAAGTTCACGGACGATCAAGGGGTCAGCTCTTCACTCGCGTTCTTGACACTGGGTGGAGATTTGATCCTCGTTTTCTTCCTATATTATCTGGCCTTTGCAAAACGGCTCAGCGTGGCGAACCTTTACGTTCCGGCCATCATGTTCATCTCGCTTTGCTATATGCTCGCAAGCCGACGCAACGGCGTTATGCTGATCATCGTTTCGGTGATGATGGTTTATGGCTTGCGCATCGCAAATGAAAAAATCGGCGCTAAATTAACGCGCAACGGCCTAATCGTTGCGGCGATTGTTCTGCTGGCTTTCGTCAGTGCCATCAGACAGGGGGGCGGGGAGAAAGAACTGTCTGACCTCAATCTTGTTGGAGCAATCTCAACATCAGCAGAGCACACTTTTGAAGGAGCATACTTCCTCGATCCAGCTAAGACCGCAGCGATCATCCGGCAAACCGACAACCGTGATCTGTTTCTCTACGGACAAAGTTTCACTGGAGCCCTAGTTGCACCGATTCCTCGGGTGCTGTGGCCGGAAAAACCCAATGTGCGCATTGGCCCCTACGTTGCTCAGGAGGTGCTCGACTATCGGAACCAATCAGGCGTCCCACCCGGAGCCGTAGGCGAACTCTACATGAACTTTGGCTGGGCTGGCATCTTCTTCGGGATGATGGCGCTCGGCGCCCTAACCGGGGTCATCTACAGTCGTTACCAAGCTGCGCCGGACAAACGGTTTGCGCGACCTGCCTATGCCCTCGCTTATCTCTCGATCATCCTATTCTTGTTCGCAGACTTCTCGCTCTTTATCCTCTATTTGATCCGCTATTCAGTGGGCGCATTTATTTGCATCAAGTTCTGGCAAAAAATGACTGCGCTGGATGACATGCGAGCCGCGAAACAGGATAGCGTGCAGCAGCAATCACGGAACGCCTATCTAGCGCCGGCGGAGTAAGCGGCGCGAGGGCGCACTAGGCGGCGTTGGCTTTCCAGGCAAAGAGATCACCAGCGCGCCACAGCCATTTGGTGTCTTTAGTCGAGCTCGGCTCGCCTTTAGTGATCTTGGTCTGATAACCGATAGATTGCATAATCGCCTGCGTTTCTAGATGCAGCGGTTGACCGCTTTTATCGAGCGCATGACCCTTGGCATAAACGCGCGTTCCCGCTGGGCTGCGGCTGAGAGTATCGCGCGCACCTTTCAGCACTTCGCCCTCCGCCCCGTTCACCGTCACGGACAGCAAATCGATAGTTTCCACGCCATGCCTAGGGAGTTCATCGTCGAGCCGGACAAACTCAACCGGAATGTGCTCCATTTGCGCGTTTCCTGGACGCAAATCATTGTCCATATCGATATGATCGAGGTCGATCTTGTGGTCTCCAATGTAAGGTGAAATCGCCAATTCACCCTGCTTGTTCTCATTGCAAGCGGCTGCACGGATCAAGGTCACGTTGTCGAATCCATATTCGGCAATCGCCTTTGCCAAACGGTCTTGGTTTTCCGGCATCGCTTCCACAATCACCAACCGCCCCTCGGAACCGACCGCCCTCCTAAAGCGGGCCATCGTTTTTGGTCGGGGCGTTCCGATTTGCACCACAGTATCGCCTTTATTGACGACGAACTCCGTTGGCAGGCTGTGTTGGAAATTCAGGATGAATTTGCGGATACGCGCCTTGGCCGGGCCTTCTTTGAGCCCACGCACCGGGATGGTTGCAACACGCACCACCCCACGCATGCCCCAATATATATAGCGCGTCAGTTTGAATTCGCTGGCCATTGTCGTCCCAGTCAGTTGTCTAAATCTATCGCATAACCATGGCGCAGCATGGTGGTTTGCATAATCGGTTTCATCTGCGCGATCTGGTCAGGCGCCAAACGCGCGAGTGACCTGTCATTCTGGTTCAGCAATTGATGGCTTTGCTCACCAATTGTCAGAGTGTCACCATCATAGCGCATATCGGGCTGTTTCAGATCAAGAAAATCGAACAGCTCGCGCATCACCTCCGTCGGGTGCTCCATCAAGTCTTCGTAGCGTATATTGGTAGAGCGCTGAACTGCTGTGCTTCCCTGAGTAAGTGTTTCGTCGAAGGCCACCCATTGCTTAGCGCAAAGCTCAGCCGGGTAGCTTTCGCCCACTTGGGCGGCCGCTTCGCCAGACGGCTTTGCGCGGCGCATAATGCCTTCATTCACGCAATAACCATTGCGGCGGATGCCAATGAAATGGGCGTTCGGGAAATGCCGGTCGAGCCACTCCATCCTCGTGGTGTGGTCGATGGATTTTTCAAAGAATACGCTTGCGTTGCTATCAAACCAGAATGACCAGTCTTTGCGCGCCAGCTGCGCGCGCTCAGCTGCGCCAACCTGTGGTAAATCCCACAAGTGACGGTTTTTGAACATCATTCGCGGCCAACCGCCTACTTCAAGATCGGGGAACGCATCAGTCAGCTTCGCGCCTTCGCGGACAATCGCAGAAATTTCCGGATGCGATTCCAAAAGCCGGCGAAGGATCGTTGTTCCGCTGTTGTAGCACCCGACAACAAACAGCCATTTGTCCGGCTGCTTCTCTTTGAGGAAGGGGCGGAACAGTTTGCGCAATTGTGGGCGCAGCAATGCCTTACCCATCGCTTCGCGGGCAAATCCAGAAATCAGATTTCCTTCATTGCGCGCTGCAAAGCGTTGCCACTTCGATCCGGAATCGTTGAAGGTGCTCATTCGCTCCGGCGTTTGATTAACGGGCTGTGGGTTGCAGGCACGCCTTTGGCAAGCGTGTTCGGCGGAATGTCTTTAGTCACAACTGCCCCCGCAGCGATTACCGCATTGTCGCCAACTGTTACTCCGGGAATAATTTTGGCACCCACGCCGATGTAGACATTGTCGCCGATAGTGACCGGTCCCTTTTGCGTTTCTGCATCGGCTACGATTGGTGCGTTTGTGTCGGCGGTGACCGAATAGATCGCAACATGTGCAGAGATTGCGCAACCCTCACCGATTGAGATCCCGCCTAGGCCTGATACGATCGAAAGACGCGAGACATGCGTGTTCTTTCCAATCCTGATATAACCAGCAGCGGCAGTTACATACTGGCCGCCATCGAACAGTTTGACGTTGTCGCCCAGAGTGAAATTTTCTCCTTCAAACTGAACGCGCGGCCCGATCACCAAGCCACGTGCGCCAAAGCGCAAGCCCCAAAACAGACCGCGAATTTTGCGCTCAACTCCGTAGGATTTGCCTGGAAAGACAATGCGCGCAGCATAGCCGGCCAAGAGCGCGATACACTCAACCAGAATCAGCGGTACAAAACGTGTCGCAATCCTCATGGCCTGTCCTCTCCAGTCTTAGCGTCGACCACCCAATTTCGATCTGTCTCATATCCCAACGCGATCAAAGCATCGCCTGCAAAATGATCGAAGACTTGCGCCGCCTCGCGCGAAAAGTGGTTTTTCCAATCGCCTGCTACGCCTTTGCGAAGGAAGCTCGAATTGTCCGCAACCCCTGCTTTGCGTTTGGCTTGGCGTTCAAAGCTAAAGCGTTCGGCAATTTCAGCACATTGTTCTGGCGTTTTGGTGCCGCCCAAGGCTGCGTGCAGACGGTGCAGCTCTGCGCCTGCATCCTCCAGCATGGCTTCGTATCGGGTCGAAGCCAGCACTTTGGGATGGTCGGCCCAGCGCTTGTAGAACTCGCCCCAGCCAAAGCGCGGATGCAGTTTGCCGACACTCACCAGCTCAATGAATTTGGGCAAGTTTGTCGCCACATCGTCCACATCACTCACCGCCATCAATTTACGGCTATGCGCCTTGGTCGTCGGGCTGGCAAAGTTGTTGTCGGCAACCAGATGATAGTAGAACGACACCATAATATCGCGCCCGTCGCGCCACACCATCACGATATCGCGCAAATTCATCGGGTGCAGATAATGCCCGTGCATCATCGAGGGCTTTAGCATGGGCAGTCGCCTGCGTGGATTGGGCAGATCGAGCGCTTCGCCGAGCATCTGCGTCAGCCAAGAACCGCCGCTTTTGGGGTATTCGTTCACCAGCGGATAGAAATTCCAAGGGAGCGCGCCATTGACCAGCGCGGAACGGCTCGCCCGGTTCATCAGATTCCACCAGCGCGCAGGTCGTTGCTCGATAAACATCGGCCTCAACGCTCCGCGAGGCGACGGATATGCGCGATGACTTCGGTTTGCTGATCCGGGGTCATATCGCTACCCGAAGGCAAGCACAGTCCGTCTGCAAACAATGCCTCATCCAACCCTTCGCCAATATAACGCGTTCCTTTGAACAAAGGCTGCATATGCATCGGCTTCCAGAGGGGGCGGCTTTCAATTTCATGTTCCATCAGCGCAAGGCGCACATCCTCACGGCTGAAACCAGCAAGTTTGGGATCAATCCGCATCGCGGAAAGCCAGCGTGTGCCGCGCGACCAATTGGGTTCGGGCATAAAGTTAAAGCCAGGAATGTCGCCCAGCTCTTTGACATAGCGGTCAAAGATAGCGCGGCGTTGCTCAGCACGTTTGTCGAGTACCGCCAGCTGACCCAACCCAATACCAGCGCAGACATTACTGAGCCGATAGTTAAAGCCATAGACGCTGTGTTCGTAATGCGGCGCGGGGTCGCGCGCTTGCGTAGAGAGGAACTTTGCGCGGTCGATTGCGTCTTTGTCGCGTGATACCAACATGCCGCCGCCGCTAGTCGTGATGATCTTGTTCCCGTTAAAGCTCAGGATCGCCATATCACCGCCGCTGCCGCATTTGCGACCATGCACGCTCGCGCCAGCGCTTTCCGCGGCATCCACGATCAACTTTACTCCATATTTCTGCGCAAGCGGCTCAAGCGCGGCCAAATCACAGCCTTGGCCATAAAGATCCGTGGGGATGATCGCTTTGGGAAGTTGCCCGGCTTTGTCGGCCTTCGCCAGTGCCTCTTCGAGCAGCTCTGGTGACAAGGTCCAAGAGCTGGGCGACAGGTCAAGGAACACCGGCGTTGCGCCTTCATAACAAATCGGGAATGCGCCGCCAGCAAAGGTCATGGACGAAACCCAAACTTCGTCGTCTGCCTCCAGCGCCAGCATATGCAGCGACAAATGCAAAGCCGCCGTCCCACTGGACAAAGCCGCGCAATGCACCCCGTCGCCCAGATAGTCCGCAAAGCGATCTTCAAACTGGTTCAGAAGCGGGCCAATTGGCGCGACAAAATTGCTGTCAAAGGCCTCTTTGACGTAAGCTTCCTCTGTGCCGCCCATATGCGGACGTGATAGCCAAATACGCATAGTTAGCTCCCTAGTCCGAATAACCCAGCTGCGTCAGAACGGGCTGCGCCATATCGCGGATCGCTTGATCACAGCCCGCTAGCACAGTTGCGCCTTTTCCGACTGAATTTGTGCGTACATTCGCCGCCGCCATTTGCAACTGCTCGGATGTAACCTGCGCCCCTGCAAACTGCGCAATCGCATCGAGAATTTCAGCGGGTTTGGCCACAAAATCTTCATAGGCAATGGGGAAGGTCCGCGTGTCGTCCATTTGTTCCAAATCCGCCGAAGCGGTGGAGACGCAATCGACCCATTGCCGGGTGCAAATCTCTTCCAAACTCGCATCCGGATTGAGCGAGAGCATGGCAGGGCTCATCGGTCCCCACGCGCTCATATGCTCGGCTTGTCCGGTTGCTTTGCGAAAGCGCGACCGCACAAACCGCCAGCCATAGATCGGCAGATCGATCAGCGGGGTAAAGCGGGTTTTCGCCCAGTAATAGGGTATGGACGGCAGTTCCATTTCCCCGCGCCAGCGCTTGCGCGCAGACGCAATTACGTCGCCGCCATGGCGATAAAGATGGATGAACAGGGCTTCGGGAAAGATCGCATTGAGAAACGCCACCCGCAGCGAATTAGCGCAGGTTTTTTCGACTACGAACGCAGGTTTACCCTGCCGTTTCCACTCTTTCGTGAAGGCCGCGCGGATGAATTGCGCGACTGCCGGCGTGGCTTGCTGAGCGGTAAAGCGATCATGGTCCATGCCGATATTGCCGTGGCGCATGATCGGGTTGATTTCATCGCACGGCCATGTTGCAAAATCTGGCAGAGCGCAGATCGCATCACGCAGGATATTGGTTCCCGAACGTCCAGCCCCGATGATAAAAACCGGACGAAAAGGCAATGTGGCGTGATTCACGTCTCATCCGTTCGCGTCAGTTTTTCGACAAAGTCATCGAGTCGATGCGAACATCAACCGGTTGATCATCCGACGGCACATCAATCATAATTTCAAGCCAATAATAGTCGCAAGGCACGCCAGCGACTTGCCACTCAGCGCGCAGGTTATCGCCGCTCTGTTTCAGGTCATGGACGACCTGAGCAGAATCGTCTGGGCAACGGGTTTGCGCCTTTAAGATGACGCTGTCCGAAGATAGCTCAACGTCCTTGAGTGTAAGCGTATAGCGTCCGGCCTCGAGCGGCAATATCCGGCGCGCCGCAACGCCGCGCTCTCCAGACATCGCGCTCATCAACAGCATTGTGTTCTCGCCATCGATAAATGCGCCATAACCCCCTTCGCTTACCAGCTCCCAATCGAAAGGCGGATATTTGGGGAAGGTTTCAAAGGGCGATGTGAAACTCGCAGAACGCTGCGCGCCTGCGAGAAACGACGTTAGGTCAGCGGCCTCTGCAAACGCGCCTTGCTGCACCAAATTGTCTAGCAATCGCCGGTCCACATCCGCTCGCACCGATTCGGGCGGTTCAGAGCTCTCGCGCAGCTTCGCAATCGCTTTAGCACGCGGCACTTGCTTCACCGCTTCCGCCCAGAACTCGGCAAGCCAAGGCGGATTGCGATCCAATGCGCGCGTAAGCGGTGCAATCGCTTCTTCACGGTCCGCAATGTTCACCATCATCGGCAACAGCAGCTCTTTCGACCGTGAGCTCGCTCGCAATGTCAGGTCGAGGAAATAGAGCGCCTGGGCATCGTCTTTCAATTTTGCGTAATCATCGCTCAGCCACAAAGTCGCAGAGGTCTCCCGCTTGGAAATTGCCGGGATCAACCGCATCAAAGCACGGGCTGAAGCGGTGCCTTCGCCATCCTCAGACACCCGCGAGAGTGCGAGGATGCGCGGCGCTTCGGCGGCAAGCGGCTCTTTCAAAAACGCTTCCCGAGCATAAGCGGTTGCCAGATCAGGAATTGCTTTAGGTATTTCGCCTTTGTTTTCTAGGATCGCGGCTTTGAGCACGGCATCGGCCATCTGCGCTTTCGCCAACCCATTGCCCGGCGATGCGATCACTGCCAGAGGAGGGTTGCGCTTATGCGCATAGCCACCGACCGCGCCCGCGCCCGACAAGATGGCCAGCGCTAGGCCAGCCGCCCAGATCGCAAAGTTTCGCTCAGAAGTGCTCATCGCATTGCCTAACGAACTTACTCGTCGTCGCTCTTAGACCCATAGCCATAGCCATAGCCGTAACCATAGCCATAACCATATGCGGAGTTGCGACCATCCACTTGCGTCACGATCGCGCCAAAGATGGTCGCACGAGCCGAGCGCAAACGCATAATGGCGGACTGAACACTACGGAACTTGGTATCATTCGCCTTGATCGTGAAGACCACTCCTTCGACATTCGAGGCAAGCAACGGAGCATCCGCTAGGCCTAGAACCGGTGGGCTATCAATCACAATATGATCAAAATCGAGCGAGCCAGGCGCCAAAAGCTCAGACAAATGCGCTTCGCTCAACAATTCAGCCGGATTGGGCGGGATTGGGCCTGCCATCAGGATCGAGAGATTGTCTGTGCCGCTGTCCGCGATCAGGTCATCCGCCTTGGCATTGCCGCTCAGCAAATTGCTCAAACCCTTCGTGTTTTTCATGTCGAAGTACTTTTGCACCGACGGATTGCGCATATCAGCATCAATCAACAACGTGCGCTTACCCATCCGCGCCAGCATGTGCGCGATCGCCAAAGCAGAGGTAGATTTACCTTCATTGGGAACCGAGCTGGTGAGCAAAATAGAGCGCGGCGTTCCGTGTGATGTCAGGAACGAAAGGCTCGCCGTAATAGAAATATAGGCCTCTGAGAGGAGCGATTTGCGATCCATCACCGCTTCGCCGATATCCTGATCCTGCATCGTGGGCACCGTGCCGAGCGAGGCGAGGCCCAGCATACGTTTCAAGTCCGATGGATCGCGCAGACTTTGGTCCAATTGCTCGCGAACAAAGACATACCCACCTGCCAACGCCAAGCCCAAGAGCGAGGCTAGGGCTAGGTTGATCGGTAGACTTGGGCTCGACGGGCGATCGGCAATCCGCGCGCGGTCAACCACCGCGACATTGTTCGGTCCAACGCCTGCGACCCCGATCTCTTTGTAACGCTGCAAGAGTGCATCATAGAGCTGGCGATTGGTTTCCACCTCGCGCTCAAAGATATTGTATTGGATTGAGTCCTGATTTTGGCCGGTGAACTGCGATTTCAGCGCATTCACTTGCTGTGATAGCTGGTTCTCGCGCTGCAAAGCGGCGTTGTAATTGTCTTGCAGGACTGAGCGGCCGCGGCCTTCTTCCACGCCAATCGCACGGTCGAGCGATGCCAGCTCTGTCGTCAGCGCCTTCACGGCAGGATATTCCGGTTCAAACGTGGCCAGCAAGCGCGCACGCTCCGCGGCAATCACAGCGCGGCGCTCACGCAGCCGGGTCGCGGTCGGGTTGCTAGCCGGGTCAGAATTGCCACGGGTCTGTTGCAACGCGCTTTGCGCAGCGATGCGTTCTGCCCGCGCTTGAGAGAGATTGGCGCTCATCGCCTGCAATTCGGATTGCACCAAGGTTTGCGAACGAGTGTTGGCTTCGCCGCCGCCCGGGCTTTCCGAACCGCCAAACGTCACAATCCCGGTGTCGGATGCATAATCCACCAATTTGCGCTCAGATTCTTCCAGATTCTCGCGCAGCTCATCGATTTCTTTCTCCAGAAACTCACGCGCATCCGCCGTAGATGAGAAGCGGCGGGCAAGATTGGATTCGATGAATTGCTCAACCCATGCGTTGGATACGCGCTCAGACAAGGCTCGATCAGGGCTGGTGAAACTCACATCGACCAAGCTTGAACCACGAATTGGCGCAATTGCGACATTGTTCAAAAGGACGTCAGTTGCAGCTTTTAATCGGCGCGAGCGATCGCGCGCGGTTTGCAGCCCTTGGTCGCCATCCGGCACGACGGTGCCAGCATCAGGATCCACATCAAACGCCTCAAAAAAGGCATCGTCGCTAGCAAGCCCTTGGTCGCGCACAACCCGCTCCGCGAGCGAGCGCGATTGCAGCAGCGAATATTGCGTGTCGTAGAACTCATTGTCGCCAGAGCGGTCGCTGTCTTCGACCCCTTCAACATCCGTCACATTGGCTTGCTGGCGGCTGATTTCGATCCGCGCGCTCGAAGTGTAAAGCGGCGTCGCCAATGCGGTGACCACAAAGCCACCGATCATGCACAGCAAGATAATGCCAAGCACGCTCCATTTGCGGGATAGGACCGCGCGAAAGATCTTCTCAATCGGCGAAAGATCAATTTTGGCTTCGGATTCATACGGCTGCACACCGGCTGGCATTGAGCCTGCAGGATAATTAGCCGGAACCAGCGAACGGGACGAATTTTCTTCCATGGATTAAGCTGCTTGTCAGTTACGCAGAAGGACGACCAGAGGTGTGACCAGCGAAGGCACAACGTCGAGGAGTTGATCGAGACGGCGGCGTGAAGGGGAATCGCCAACGATCACGATGTCGTTGCCGTAGATTTCTGGATCAGCATAATTGCCTCGGCGGATCGCTTCGAGATTGTAGATGCCTGCCATGCGCTGGCCATCGACTTCGCGGAACACAACCACATCTTGAAGATTGGCGTATTCATCAATCCCGCCAGCCACAGCAACCGTGCGCATCAAAGTCATGCGGCCTTGAACCGGATAGAGGCCCGGCTTCACCACTTCGCCATCTATCGTCACAATCTGGCTCACCGCATCTTCAAGATTGACGGTGACCTGTGGGTCTTTGACATAGCGGCCACGCAATCGGCTTTCGATTTCATCGGCCAATTGCTGCGGCGTTAGGCCCGATGCCTCAATTGCACCGACAAGCGGGAAATCGACCCGGCCAGCGGCGTCAATCTGAACATTGCGCCTGAGGTCTTCGATGCCAAAAACTTCGATGCTCAGTTTGTCAAATGGCCCGATCAGATAGGCGCGTGTGTTCGCGACCAGATCGACGCCGGTTGGCGCTGGCAAAGCGTCGGATGAAACAACTTGCAATCCCGCACCTGTGACAGGCGCCGGAGTGTGGCTGCAAGCTGCTGCTAAAAGTGAGCCAGCACATAGAGTTGCGATCCGCAGGTGGTTCATATCTCTTCCGTTGGACTAGGGATGGTTCCAGCCTTGGCTGGAAATTGGTTCAGGTGCAATTTAATCTTTCTTTCCTCGACCTTGCCATACCAGTTGCGGCAGGGCAGCGGTCGCGCAGCATAGCGCGAACAGGGCCATGATCGCAGGGGTGCGAACAGGGTAGTCGACAAGGCTGGCGACGGCTAACAATAGGATACAGCCAATGGCCATGATCTTGCGGCGCGCAAGCTCAGAATTCGGGCCATTTAGTGCCGATTTCACCCAAGTGATAAGCAGCGCAGCAAAGGCCAAGGCGATGACCACTGCGGCGATCCCGCCTTCGATCACAAATTGCGCCCAGTCATTATGCGCGTTGTTGAGGTATTTCGGGCTGACCATCGCGTCTTCTTCATAGACACGATAGACAAATTCGAACGATCCAAAGCCAGAGCCGGAGAGTGCAAAATCGCTCATCATTTGCTGCAAGGTCGGAATCAAATTCCACCGCAAGCTCACAAGATCATCCTCACCCAAAAGCCTGTCGAGCGCGAGTGCCCGCGAAGACACAACCACAATCAGACACAACCCTGCGAACAGTCCAGCTGCGATCATCAAGAGCTGCTTGCGCGTCAGAGAAATCTTTCGGTTCACACGCAGCTTTTCCGGCACGATCGGCGCTCGGGCCAGCATGTAAGCTCCGATAAGTAGAGCAAGCACTAAGCAAACGAGCCCTGCGCGAGAGCCAGAAAGGAAAACCATGGGGACAAACACGATGATCGCACCAATCGCCGCGACCAGCATCTTGATGGCATTGCGATCATTGCTCTTGAGCGATGCGATCAGCCAGAACGCGATCAACAGTGCGAGCGCCACCAGCACGCCGAAATGATTGCGGTTGGAGAAAAACCCGGTCGCAAAGCCGCGTGATGTGAAGGAGTGGAGGTAAAACGCGCTTCGGTCACCGCCGAGATTTTGCAGCACGCCAAACACTGCGCTCAGCCCGACAATCGCCAACACCACCAGCCAAGCCTGTTTGCGGTGCTCATCTGTTTGAATAGCGAACAAAGTGAGCGCCGCGGCCGGGACGATTAACGAAAACAGACTGTTCCATGTGCGTGTGGGCGACAGGGATATAGGCCGCCAGACATCATTCGCGCCCAGGGCCTCGCTAATCGCAAGAATGGGCTCGCGCTGGGGCAAGTTGGACCAGATCGAAAACGGCAGCGGCACCAATTGGATCGCCATCAACCCTGCCAGACAGAGCAGCAGCAGGAAAAGCGGCTTAAACTGCACCCATTGTTCACGCGTCAGCAAAGTCGCCGCATAAGCGAGCGCAAACGCGGCGAGTGGCCGCAAGCCTACTAGGAACTGCGCGTCGCTACGTGCGCTTCCGCCAAGGAAGAACGCGGCAAACAAAAACACGCCCAGAACGATAAAGCGCGCGCGCGGCGAAGAGAGGCTCACTGAAGCGATGATTGTCATTGTTGTTTTGTTTCTTAAGCCAAGCCCAAGGGTAAAGCGAATAGTTGCCTTCGCCGAGCGGGTAAAGCCTGCTTATGCTGCCTGTTCGTCGCGTTTGTGTTCAAATTCGGGAACAATTTGCTTTAAGATGGGGGCCACGCCCGCTGGATCTTTACAAGCCGCAAGCTGCTCGACCAGTCCCGAGAGCCGCTGCCACTCGATGTGGCCCTCATGCGCCTTCATAATCCGTGGATGTGACGTCTTCTCAGGATTCTCACCAATCAGAAGCTCTTCATACAGCTTTTCACCGGGGCGAAGGCCCACTTCCTCGATCGCAATATCGCCGTCCGGCTTGTCCGCAGCGCGCAAAGTCAAACCAGACAGTTGAACCATCATGCGGGCCAATTCATAAATTTTCACGGGCTTACCCATGTCCAACACGAAAACTTCGCCACCTTGCGCCATCCCGCCCGCTTGAATGACGAGGTTCGCCGCTTCAGGTATGGTCATGAAATAGCGAGTGATATCCCGATGGGTGAGGGTGATTGGCCCTCCACGTTCAATCTGTTCGCGGAACAACGGAACCACAGAGCCGCTGGACCCCAAGACATTGCCAAACCGCACCATTGAGAACTTCGTAACCGACTGGCTGTCCTTGCCTTCGCCATTGGCATGAGCTTGGATAATCTGTTCGGCTGCTCGTTTGGAAGCACCCATAATGTTGGTTGGACGCACCGCTTTGTCAGTTGAGATTAGGATGAAATTCGACACCCGCCCGCGCATCGCGGTCTCAACGAGGACCTTTGTGCCAACAATATTATTGCGCATCGCTGCGATCGGATTGGCTTCGACCAATGGCACATGTTTGTAAGCCGCTGCGTGGTAAATTGTATCAACTTGCTCGCTTGCAAATATCCGATCCAGGCGTTCGCGGGAGGTGACGCAATCAAGCACAGGCACTAGCTGCGTTTTTGCGCGCTCGGACGTTTCAACAACCTTGCTCAGCTCTTGGTGGATCGAATAAAGCGCGTACTCCGAAACTTCGAAGAGAATCAGCTTGCGCGCGCCAATCGCGACGATCTGCCGACACAATTCGCTCCCGATTGACCCGCCTGCGCCGGTAACCAGCACGGTCTTTCCAACGGTGTTGCGTCCCAACAGCAATTCATTGGGTTGGATGGGCTCGCGTCCAAGCAAGTCGTGGATCTCAAGTGGGCGGATATCATTGAACGAGACATTGCCTTCGACCATGTCGCTCAAAGAAGGTAGCGTTTGCACCACCACATTAAAGCGTTCGAGGCTTTGCAAAATCTTGCGCCTTCGACTTCGCGAAGCGCTGGGTATGGCGAACAGAATGTCAGTGACGCGCCGCTGCTCGACCACGTCGCCAGTATCTTGCGGGTTAAACACAGGTAGGCCATCGAGCTGTTGCCCGTAGAGGCGTCCATCGTCGTCGAGATAGCCTATAAGGTGAAATTGCGGATCGTTGCGCATCGAACGCGCCAATTGCTGACCACTTCGGCCAGAGCCATAGATCAAGACGCGCCGCCGCTCCCCGTCAAAACGCCGCCGCTCCAATACGTCGACAAGCAAAGCGCGGATCACCATGCGTGATCCCGCAACCATGATGAAGAATAAGATGGGCTGCAAAAGCCCCATTGTCCGGGGAATGCGCGCGAAGCTGTAAATCGTAAAGATCGCCGCGATCAAAATTCCATAGAGTACAAAAGCGTTGAGCACGGTGCGCAATGTACCGACGCCGGAGTAGCGGAATATGACGCTATAAACTTTGGTCGCATAAAACGTCGGCAGCATGACGATGATTGCGCCAAGGCAGAAGGCCAGTATCGGATAATTGATCGGAGCAAATTGGTCAGTGCGCAGCGAATATGCAAACCATGCAGAGGCAAACAGCATGGCAACATCAATCGCTACCACGCATAATTGCTTCGCGCGGCGCGGCAGGCCGGCAGCAATGCCAAGACAACGCACCAAAGCGCTCAACATAGGCCTGACAATCTTTTCCATTTCCCTATCGGCACCCCGATTTTTCGGCCGTTGCACCCGCAGACGGCTCCTCCCAAAGCGACACTTATTCTGCCTTTTCGCACCTTGCACCACCCAAGAATTCGGGGTGCCAATCTGAGATCGACGCGTATCCTTGAAAAATCCATCTATTTTTCATCATGTTACGCGAATATGCTGACCACAATTCTGCGATTAGTTACATATTGGCCTGTACGCAAGCCCAAGGGTCGCCAAATTTGGCTTAGTCGACTTACAGGCGGGATAGTTGCCCTGTAGGAGGCCTGAGAGCCGGAGTGATTTGCGACAAATCGCGCTAAAACGAGCGCGAATCGCCGTAAATTTGTACCGCCACCTAAAGTTGCGGGCTGTCCTCGGTTGGCGGACCAATCTGCGGCAATGGAGGCGCCGCATCGGTTACAGCGCCCTCTTCGCCTGGTAAGGCAGAGTCACGTTCGCGCTCAAGCCGTTCCAGATACTCCCGTTCAATCTGCTCAACGCGCCCTTGTTCACTCGCGGCATCTTCATCGATGGTTGAAAGCCGTTCTTGCCGCGCTTCCTCGATCAACTGCGCAAATCGGATATTTTCGCTTTCAGCGCGTTCGCCATAGGCCTGATCGATAAATGCTTCTGTGCACCCGGTTGTGCCGCCTGCGCCGGCAGGGTCACACGAATAGGATCCGAATGCCCCAATATATCGGATAGTATCGACCCGGCGCGCCCAAGGAGTGTTCTCAGTAGAGCTGCTCGTGCGCAAGTTTGAAGGAATACGATAACGCTCTGCTTCGACCAGAATTTCGCACACAACCAGCTCATTGTCGCTGGTCGCTTCCGGGCATTCGTCTTCGCTGTAGGCGATCACCATATTGATCTTGTCGCCGGCTTTGTCCTGCGCCTGCGCAGGCGCGATGAGCGCTAATGCGGCGAAAGAAGCCAAAGCGGTGGAGCGAAGCATAAGCGACATTTTTCTATCCTCTTTGCGAGCGGAACGCAGCGTGAAACCACATTTCCATACACGCCGCCACCTAGGCCGCAAAGCGTGAACCGCATCTGAAGCGCACGCCTTACCATCGCCGATTGTCCAACCTCGGTCGCTTTCCAATCCGTGAGTTAGCGATATATTGACCATGCTTGCCCTATGCCTGCGCGCATGAACGCACCTTTTCGATCTACCAAAGCGGGAAGCCTTTCGGAAATTTCCGCCGTGCAAGAGACCATTGCCGTAGTCGGCCTGGGCTATGTTGGCCTGCCTGTCGCGGTCGCGTTGGCAGAGCGCTTGAGCGCGCTTGGTAACGGTCAACCGCGCGTAATCGGCTTTGATATTTCGAAGCGGCGCGTGGAAAGCTTGAATTCGGGAAACGACTTCACCCAAGAGATCGACGATGCGCGGCTAGCGGCAAGCGGACTTGTCGTGACCGACGATCCGGAGGCGCTTGAACGTGCGACTACGATCATTGTGACGGTCCCGACGCCGATCACGCAAGAGCGTCGGCCTGACCTCACCCCACTCACATCGGCTTGCGAAACGATTGGGCCGCGGCTGTCCAAAGGCGCTTTGGTGGTGTTCGAATCCACTGTCTATCCCGGTGCGACCGAGGAATTTTGCGGACCGTTACTGGAACAGCATTCCGGACTCAAACAAGGGTGCGACTTTGCACTGGGATACAGCCCCGAACGCATCAATCCGGGCGACACAGTCCACCGGCTTGAAAGCATCACCAAAATTATCGCAGCAGAAAACCCAGACGCTCTTGCTCGAATGCGTGCAATTTACGGGGCGATTGTTGACGCAGGCCTGCACGAAGCACCCAACATCAAAGTTGGCGAAGCGGCCAAGGTAATCGAAAACACTCAGCGCGATTTGAACATTGCTCTTATGAACGAGATTGCGCTGATTTTTGACAAGATGGATATTCCCACACGCGATGTCCTCGCGGCGGCGGGCACCAAGTGGAACTTCCTGCCATTTACACCCGGCCTCGTCGGCGGGCACTGTATTGGCGTGGATCCCTATTACCTGACCGCAGCGGCCGAAAAGCTCGACTATCATCCGGAAGTTATTTTGGCTGGGCGCCGGATCAACGACTCGATGGGCGCGGTGGTTGCGCAGAAAACGGTGAAGCTGCTGCTGTCACGCGGCATATCGCCTTGTGATGCACGGGTAGGAGTTATGGGCCTGACATTCAAACAGGACGTGCCCGATATTCGCAATTCAAAAGTGCCCGATGTGCTTGCGGAACTCGTGGAATACGGAGTTGCTCCAATTGTGAGCGATCCTTTAGCAGACCCCAACGAAGCGATGCACGAATACGGCGTAGAATTGAGCGCGGATGCAAATTTGCGCGAGCTCGATGCGCTGATCCTAGCAGTCAATCACGCAGACTATCTCGCAGAAGGCGCGCAGCTCGCTGAGCGCCTCAAGCAGGGGGGTGTATTGGTGGATGTGAAATCAGCCTTGAACCGCGAAGACTTGCCCGAACACCTTAGTTACTGGAGTTTGTAAGTAGGTTTGTTGGGCATGGCTTAACCACCCGCGCCCAATCAAACCCGCTCGCTAACTTTGATTGCCAAACGACAGCCTAGCCGGATCGCACCTGACAAAAGAGGATAAGCAGGCGCATTCTCCGCACCATTGGCCAACGCCGCATCGCGATGCTCGCGCTCTTCCTCCCGGAATTCCTCAATCATTTCTGCCAATTCGGGATCGCTGTTCGCTTCCTCTAGCCGATCCAATTGCTCTGAATAATGATTGTCGATCTCGGTCTCGATCGCAGCGGTGCAAGCCATTGCCGCTTCCGGACCCAGCAAAGCGGTCCCTGCGCCCAACGCGTAGCCTGCGACTGACCAGAACGGTTGCAAAGCAGTGGGACGCACGCCGCGCTTGGCCATAAAGGCATCAAAGCGCTCACGATGACCCTTTTCTTGCTCAGCCATATGGCGAATCTCAGCCGAGTGCGGACCGCGATCACCCATCACAGCCAGCTGGCCTTCGTAAATCTTGGTCGCGCCAAACTCACCAGCTTGGTCAACCCGGATCATGCGGTGCAATTCGTCACGGTCCATTAGCGTTCCTTTTTGAGCAACAAGCCCAAGATGGCGATCCCACCCAGCGTTGAGAAGAGGAAATTCCACCCGGCCAGCGAAATTCCAAACAGGCTCCACGGCGCAACATCGCAGCGGATCAACGATGACGAGCCGGGGTTCATCACATCAATGTCACCCAAATCGGCGGTGCAGCCAGTGATGCCTTCCCACCAGCCATATTCAACACCTGCATGAAAGCCGCCAATCAAGCCCGACGTGATGATCGCGAGTGCGGCCAAAGCTACCCAAATACGCTTCATCGGACCGATCCACGCCACCACTGCAACGCCCAACGCAGCAAAGTGGGGCCAGCGTTGCCACCAGCACATCTCGCAAGGGAACAGGTCAAATCCATATTGCGAAATATACGCACCGCCCAGCAATCCCGCCGGGAGTGCCAAAGCCAGCACCTTAGCCTGAGTAAGAGCCTTCATACTGCTTCGCCCATCCGCGGACTACTTGCGCAACGCCACGGAGGCCTTTGTCGTACGGCGCAGAGTTTCCAGCGCGTAATGCAGTTGGAAATCCTCAACGCCGCGCTTTTCAAGCTGCTCTGCAGTTTGCTGGAAACGCGGATCTTCGAGCTTGTCGTCTTCCAGCTCTTCGTCCTTGATCTCCAGTTCATTGATCAAATGCCCACGCAAATCGCTTTCACGAGTGAGGTACTTCTGTCGCAGCGCCAAATCGGGATCCGACAGCTGAGGGACAGAGATATCGGGCTTGATGCCGCCTTCCTGAACAGATTTGCCCGCTGGCGTGAAATAGCGAGCCGTTGTCAGTTTGAGTGCGGCATCCGAACCCAACGGCAAGAGGGACTGGACCGAACCTTTGCCAAAGCTGCGCTCACCCATGATCAGCGCACGACGATGATCTTGCAGCGCGCCAGCGACAATTTCAGACGCTGAGGCTGAGCCTGCATCAATCAAAACAATAACTGGTACGCCTTCGGCCATATCACCACGGAACACGGTTTCCGCATCGTAGAGCAACGTTTCACCGCGTGCCCGGCCTCGCTGCGAGACGATCCGCCCCTTATCGAGGAAAAGGTCAGACAATGCGACAGCCTCATCCAGGCTACCGCCCGGATTCGTGCGCAGGTCCAGCACCAGACCGCTCACACGGCCCGTCGCCTCTGTTTGAATCTCGCGCCAAGCATCGAGCACATCCTGTCCAACATCAGCGGAGAACTCATTGACGGTGATCACGCCAACATTGCCCTCGGCGAGGTCATGCGTCACCGGCTCAAGCTCAATAACGCCGCGTGTCACTGGCACTTCAATTGGTTCATCGCGGCCCTGACGAAAAATCGTAAGCGTGATCGATGTACCCGCTTTGCCGCGCATCCGCGCAACTGCATCGTCCAGCTCGCCGCCATAAATCAGATCGCCATCAAGGTGCGTGATAAAATCACCCGCTTTGATGCCTGCTTCGTCAGCTGGACTACCCCGGAACGGCGAAATGACTTTGACCGCGCCATCTTCCATCACAACCGACAGGCCAAGGCCCGAATAATTGCCATCAATCAGCGTTTCCAGGCGATCAAGATCGCTCCCGTCGAGATAGGCCGAATGCGGATCAAGCGAAGCGAGCATTCCGTCAATCGCACCGCGCACCAGCACATCATCGTCGACTGGCTCGACATAATTTGCCTTGATCCGTTGGTAGGTGGCAAAGAGCTTTGAGAACTCAGGGCCAGCCCGTCCACCCACCTGCGCCATTGTGACGGTCGTGGCAGGGATCAATGCTACGGCGGTGACGAGGGCTGCGCTACGCAGCAAACCAGCAATTTTCATCGGGACAAAGTGCTCCTTTATGAATCAGAGCCTATAAGGATTGCCCGCTGAACGCCAGATGATTGCGACGAAACCATGATTGCGCGTCCCGCGACGGGGCAGGGGATGCTAGAAGTTCTTAACGCAGCGGTATTCTAGCGTAGCATTTGCAGTGGATTGACGGGTTTGCTGTCACGGCGCAATTCGAGCGTAACCAATGGCTCTTCTTGCGCGGCTCTGCCGAGCGGGCTGCCGCCAATGACCGTGTCGCCAACCTCAACATCCGCATTTCGAAGGCCGGTAACAAGGCTGGTCCAGCCGTCATCATGTTCGATGATAACAATCCGACCAAACCCACGATAAGGTCCTGAAAAAGCCACTCTTCCACTTCCCGGTGCGACCACTTGCGCACCCGCGCTTGGAGCCAGTGAAAGTCCTTTGCTGCGTAGGCCGCTATCGCTCTTTTCGCCAAAACCGGTGATGATCCGACCCTGGACGGGAAGCTGAAGGTCGGAAGGCGGAGAAGACGATGCACTGGCTGTCGCCGCAGCCGTTGGTGTGGCTTCGGGCGCGGGGCTGGCGCCGACATTGACGCTAGGCTTAGAGAGACCAGAAGGGCGCAGAACGGGGCCAGACAAGGCCGCCAACTCCTTACGGAGACTTGCATTCGCGCCGAGTTGATCAACAAGGCCGTCCAAATCTCGTGCTTCTTCCGCCAAGGCTAGAGCTCGCTCGCCTTCGCGTACTGCGGTAGCGCGCGCTTGGCGCGAAGCGCGGCGCTGCTGAACTTCGAGCGCCGCCAAAGCGCTTCGGCGCTCCTCCAATTGCTGCTCGCCATTGCGGAGACTTGTAAGCGCGCGTCGCGCGTCATTTTCAAGCTCGCGACCCTTATCCAAATCGCTGCGCAAGCTGGCCGTGCGTTTACGAATTTCGGGGACCGCGCTGTCCAGAACGGCGCGAACATAGACCAGGTCTTTGAGCGATCCGGGTTGCAGTGCCGACAGCGCCAAAGGACGTCGCGAAGTGGTTTGCAGCGCGCTGGTCAAGCGCACGATTGGCTGGCGGCGCTCGGCGAGCCGCACAGACAGCCCGGCACGCTCTGACTTAGCGATGGAATAGCGCGCCCGCGCGGCAGTGATGTCGGCTTCGGAAGATTGAATTTGCGCAGCAAGGGCAGCGGCTTCACGCGCGGTCTTGTCCGCTGATGCACTTGCCGCCTCTGCACCACGGCGAAACCGAGCAGCGCGCGCCTGTGCGCGTTTGCTTTCACGGGTCGCACGACGCAGCTCCGCCCGCGCTTCATTCGCGTCGGCAACAACTGCGTCACGTTGTGCCACACTTTGCGGCACAGCAAAGGCAATCGCGGCCAAACTAGCGGCGCAAATAGCGGAAAAAAGAACGTGGCGGGTTGCCATAAACCTACCCTGCCCGATGATAGGGGTGTCCTGCAAGGATGGCGGTTGCACGAAACAACTGTTCCATCAACATCGCACGCGCCATCAAGTGTGGCCATGTCGCAGGGCCAAAGGCAAGCAGCAAGTCAGCAGTATTGCGTTCTTGGGCTGAATGACCGTCCGCTGCACCCAGTACAAAGCGGGTTTCGCGCATTCCATCATCGCGCCATCGGCCGAGCATTTGCGCAAACTCTTTGGACCCCATCGCCTTGCCGCGCTCGTCCAACAGGATCGTTTTGCAAGGCGTTTGGGGTTCTGGAATTTTGCCACCCACCTCTGGCAGTTCGGTTAGCTTGGTCGGCCAAGTGATCCGCTTGTCGTAGCGCGCAACCAGCTCCGCTTCGGGAGAGCGTGCAATCTTACCGCGGGCGATGACGTGAAGGAGAATAGGATTTAGCCCAAGGCCTGGAATCAATCTGAACGCTGGGCGGTCCGCAAGGCCGACCGGCCGCCCGCAGCGATGCAGCCTTCAGGCCGCGTGAGCCGGGAAATCCCAGCGCCGATGCGCTGCGAAAACTAAGACACCTTCGTTTCGCCGCTCTCAAACGACCACATCCGCTCAAGATTGTAAAAACTTCGCACTTCAGGGCGGAAAAGGTGGATCACAACATCACCTGCATCAACCAGAACCCAGTCCGCGGCTGGCAGGCCTTCGATCCGGGCGGGACCAAAGCCCGCTTGCTTGACCTTTTCTGCAAGTTTCTGCGCAATCGCTGCGACTTGCCGGGTCGAACGGCCACTGGCGACTACCATGTGATCGGCAACCGAGCTTTTGCCAGCCAAGTCAATCGAGACCACTTCCTGTGCCTGATCATCGTCAAGCTGAGCGAGCACAAGTTGGTGTAGCGGGTGGTCGTTTGCGGCGTTAGCCATTGCGGATACAGCTTTCATAGTGGTGGGAGACTTGGAGTCGCCCAATGCGGATTGAGCCTGCGTCATAGGCGGGTTTAGTGCTCCAGATTTCAGTGTGAATGTGTGAATGGGTATGCCTTAAGGCAAGCAAGCATGGAGACACTTGGGTGTCTGTTCTCATGCGGTCTCACCTGTTTGTGGCCATCCCTCAATCCGGCGCAATGTCAGCCGGTCACGCGGCTCAGCCCCTTGATATTGCGAAGCCCACCCACTGTCAGCGCGGCGAATTGCCGTGGCGGACCGCAGATCAGGATCGAAACGCATAAACACCAGTGCCGGTGCACTCCTCAAACGTGTTTGCCCCCGTTTACGAAGATTGGCGACAGGCACACGATAGCGTCTGAACCAGGCCATGGCGGGGCTCGTCATAGCTTGGGCATTATAGCCGGGCCGCGCGATGACTGCAATTGGCATCGTGCGCGCGATTTCTCGCCAGCTCTTCCAGCGATGGAATTGCGCGAGATTGTCAGAGCCCATCAGCCACACGAATTCGCGGGCTTTGTTGCGGTTTTGGAGCTTGCGAAGGGTTTCCACGGTAAAGCGCGTTCTCAGCACCGATTCGATCGCGGTCGGTACAATCGGTGCGCGGCGCGCCATCACCTCAGCGGATTTGAGGCGCGCAGGTAGAGGCGCCATGCCTTTGCTGCTTTTCAGCGGATTTCCTGGCGACACCAACCACCAAACCTCGTCCAAATTCAGCGCTTCCATAGCGAAAAGCGTGATCCGCCGGTGGCCGCCATGCGCAGGGTTAAAACTGCCGCCAAGAATGCCTGTGCGGTTCGGAGTCATTGAGGCGGTCACACGGTGGCTCACACTTGGGCTCGCTTACGGCCGCGCCTGGCCAGAGCCACGTACGAGCCATTTATACGTAGTCAGCCCCTCGAGCGCGACGGGTCCGCGTGCATGCAAGCGCCCGGTTGCAATGCCAATTTCTGCACCCAGCCCAAACTCCGCGCCATCGGCGAATTGTGTCGAAGCATTGTGCATCACAATCGCGCTGTCGACTCCGGTGAAGAAGGCTTGAGCCGCGCTTTCATCCTCGGTGATAATCGCGTCGGTGTGATCAGAGGAATGGCGCGCAATATGCGCCATGGCCGCGTCCAAACCGTCAACCATCGCGACCGAAGCCACCGGTTCAAGATATTCGGTGTCCCAGTCATTCGCGCTAGCCGGCGACACCCGCCGATCCAAGGCAGAGATTCGCGCGTCACCGCGCACTTCACAGCCCGCATCAATCAAGGCGCCAACAAGATTTGCAGATTGCGGAAATTGCGTGTCGATAAGCAACGTCTCCATCGCACCGCAAATCGACGTCCGACGCATCTTGGCGTTCACTGCGATACGCTTCGCCATTGCGGGGTCAGCCGCGGCGTGAACATAGGTGTGGCAAAGGCCATCGAGATGCGCGAGCACGGGCACGCGCGCTTCGGCTTGCACTCGCTCGACAAGGCTGCGGCCTCCGCGCGGAATGATCATGTCGATCGCTCCGTGCGCGCCGAGCATCGCGCCAACAGCAGCGCGGTCTTGCGTCGGCATCAATTGCACCGCTTGTGCAGGAGCACCGCCTTCTGCCAGCCCTGTTGCAATCGCGGCGTGAATTGCACGGTTGGACTGCACCGCTTCGGTGCCACCGCGCAACAGCACGGCATTGCCAGAACGAATGCTCAGCGCCGCTGTATCTGCGGTCACATTAGGGCGGCTTTCATAAATGATGCCGATCAGCCCGATTGGCACGCGAACACGGCTGAGTTTGAGCCCGTTGGGCGGCTCAGTCTCATCGATCAGAACACCCACCGGATCGGGAAGCCGCGAAACCGCTTCAACGCCATTGGCCACTGCTTCAAGCCGCTCTGGCGTCAACGCCAACCGGTCCACCATCGCATCACCAAGTCCGTTCGCACGCGCATTCGCGCAGTCGCTTTGATTGGCTTGGAGAATATCATCCTTTGCATCCCGCAAAGCCTGCGCCGCCGCGATTAAAGCGCTAGCACGTGCATCGCTCTCCATCGCCGCAAGCGCGCGCTGCGCCGCACGGCCTGCCTGCGCAAGATCGGCAATTAGCGCAGCAAAATCATGGTGGGATTTAGGGGCGGGAATGGTCATAGGAGGGCCAATAGCAGCGTGTTTTGCCAATGTCAGGCGCAAACGCAGGTCGGCGAATCGGTCAAAATGGGCCAAAAAAGCCCAGAAATTGGGCAATTCGCGGTCTCAAATGTAAATATTGCTTTCAGATGAACGGTTCATCGCGATTCCCCTTCGACTCGGCGACTCCTTGTGGGGCGAGATTCGATTCTCACCGGGTGCACTGATAGTCCTTCGAGGCAACCGGGAAAAATATAACGGGGCCGCTTTGACCAATACTACCACCAAAACGTGGGCAGAACGAAGACGCGACTGGTTTCCAGATCGCGAGTTTTTTATGCGTTCTCAGGGTCAGGTTCGCTTCATCAAAGTATCATCACGCGTCCAGAAGATGGGCGTTATGGGCGTTCTTGCCCTTGGATTGATCTGGGCCGGATCGCTGGGCGTGATGGCTTTGGTGCAGTACGCGTCGCAGGCTGAGATCGCGTCTTTTGAAGAAGAGGTAGCCTCTTTCGAACAAGAAAAGGCCCGCATCGCAACAAACACCGAGCGACTTGATGCGTATGGCGATGACCTCGAAGAAGTCGTCGACGACCTGACACAGCGGCAGGAAGTTCTCGATGAAATGTCGAAAATGCTGCCCGACGACATTCGCGGGTCTGGCGTTAACGTCACCGATTCCAGCGAAGAAACAGCCAAGACCGTCAAAAAAGTCAGCGCGGCCTTCCCTGAAGCGCGCGGCCTCGCAGAACTCGAAGCGCGGCAGATTGAGTTTGTTGAGCGGATGACGCGTTTTGCCGATTATCGTTCTCGCAAAGCTGCGACTGAGTTGCGCCAATTGGGCCTCGATCCACTTGCGATGACCAAGCAAACCGATGATGCTGTAGGTGGTCCGCTTGAAGCGCTCAGAACCTCTGCCGATGGCGATATTGATCCGCGCTTTGAACGTTTGGGTCAAAGCCTCGCACGCATGGCCGCGCTCGAACGGGCTCTCGATGGCATTCCCAAGGTTGTGCCTGCGCTGTCAGAGATGTCATCCAATTTCGGCTATCGTCGCGATCCGTTCAACGGCGGCGGCGCGATGCACAGCGGGATTGATTTCCGCGGCGCCTATGGCTCACCGATCTTCGCAGCTGGTGACGGGGTAATCAGCTTTGTTGGTTGGAAAGGCGGCTATGGTAAGACTGTGGAGATCGACCATGGCAGCGGAATGATCACACGCTATGCTCATATGTCGCGCTTTACCGTTGCAGAGGGGCAGCGTATCGATGCAGGGGCGACGATTGGTGGGATTGGGAGCACAGGTCGCTCCACTGGGCCGCACCTGCATTTCGAAGTTCGTATCAACGATCGCGCGGTGAACCCGCGCAAGTTCTTGGAGACCCGCCCCGATGTTCTCAAAAAAGCCCGCCGAAGCGACGCGTCCAACGACGGCCGCGCCAAAGGCAGCCAATAGAAGGATGGCTGGTGGGTCAGGATCGACATTCTCTGTGATTGGTTCGGATGTAACCATTACCGGCAACATCAGCGCGTCTGCTGATTTGCATGTCGACGGCACTGTCGAAGGCGATATCACTTGCTCTTCGCTTGTTCAGGGCGAAACCAGTTCGATCAGCGGGGCAGTCATCGCGGAAACGGCCCGGCTCGCCGGCCAAGTCGACGGTTCGATAACCGCTCGAGAGTTGGTTATTCTGCAAAGCGCGCGCATCCACGGCGATGTGCATTATGACGCGCTGACGATTGAGCAAGGCGCGCAAGTGGATGGACGGTTTGCGCCCAATGCCCAACGTCAGGCTGCCAATGTGACGGACTTGGCCGAAGACAACGACGTCGAAGAGCCGCTGCAGCTCGCCAATCAGGCTTAGACCAACCGCTTACAGAACCTCGGCGCGCAAGGCCTTACGGTCGAGTTTGCCGATCAGCGTTTTAGGTAATTCTTCGCGAACTACCACTTTATCGACCCGCTCATGCTTGCCGACCTTAGCGTTGAGCCAGTCGCTCAAGGCTGCGGCCTCGACGCCTGCTTCCGGTTCTAGAGTGACGTAAGCGCGCGGCACCTCGCCTTTGTAATCGTCAGGCACGCCGATAACGAGGGCTTCTTTCACTGCGTCATGCTCTAGAATCACATCTTCGACCTGACTGGGGAAGACTTTGAAGCCGCCCACCGCGATCATGTCCTTGATGCGGTCAACGATGGAGAGAAAGCCATCGTCGTCTAACACTGCCACATCGCCGGTGCGCAGATAACGTTTGCCATTGTGGGTGGCGAATGCATCTGCGGCGGCTTCGGGTTTATTCCAATATCCGCGCATGATCTGCGGACCAAAGACCGCCAATTCGCCCGGCTCACCATCGGGCGCGATCCGTGTCGGGTCTTCCTTGTCCAGCAGCAGAATTTCGGTCCCAGCCACCACCTGACCAATCGTGCCGCGTTTGCGCGTGCCAGCGTAGGGATTGGCCGAGACCACGCCTGCGCTTTCGGTGAGGCCATAGCCTTCGACAAGGCGCACACCCGTCAGCTCTTCAAACTTAGCGTGGACTGGCGCGGGCATCGGTGCGCCTCCGGAAATGCAGACATTAAGCGAGGATAGGTCAGTTTTGGCAAGATCAGGATGGTCTAGCAGCGCCTGGAACATCGTCGGCACACCGGGGAATCCTGTTGCCCCGTGCTTGGCAATAGTTTGCAGCACTTGTTTGGCCTCGAACCGAGGTACCATCGCGATCGAAGCGCCTGCGGCAACCGCATGGTTGAGCAGGCTCGTGTTGGCAAAGACATGAAAGAAAGGCAGCGCCCCCATGAACACGTCATTGCGCGGGTCGCCGAACGGATTGATCGCCGCGACTTGCAATGCGTTCGTGCTGAGCTGATCATGGCCGAGCATGGCACCTTTAGGTCGACCGGTGGTGCCGCCTGTATATTGCAAAAGCGCCAAGTCTTTCGATGGGTCGAGATCGACGAGAGATGCTGGTTTGCTCATTACCCAAGGAGCATCGCTGCGAGCGCTTAACATCGAAGACCAAGCGAGGGTGTTGTGGTTATACGCAACTTTGGCAATCTGGCTGCGTTTGAAGAGTTTGAGCGCTGTCCCTTTCGGCCATGGCAAGGCATCGGAAAGCCGCCCGACAACCAAAGTTTCAAGTGCGGAATGCTCCAGCACTTCAGCCGCAGTTCCATACAATTCTGGCACATCGAGGGTGACCAGCATCCGGGTGCCGCTGTCTTCGACTTGCCAGCTCAACTCTTCGACCGAATAGAGCGGCGAGAAATTGACCGCAATCGCGCCCGCCATCATCGCGCCGTAATAGGCCGAAGCGTATATCGGAACATTGGGCAGAAACAGGCCAACCCGGTCCCCTTTGGCAATGCCGCGCGCTTGCAACCCTGCAGCAAAGCGTTGCGCTTCGATGTAAATATCACCGTAGGAATAGGTTCGGCCCAAGAAATGCAGAAAAGGTGCGGTCGGATCATAGCGGACCGCGCGCGCAAACATGTCGGGCAGCGTCAGCGGCTCGATCTGAGTGTCCCAAGGGCTAGGGTGATGATAGGCAGCGCTATTGACATTCATGTCAATAGAAATGGCTGATCATGCGGCCATAGGCAAGAAAAACCCGCCTAAAGGGCGGGTTCTTCGTTGTGATTCATTCGCTTGGCGGGGTGTCCTTACCCGGTTCAGCCTCGGGTTCCGCCTCGGGCGGGGCTGGATCCAGCGCGGGATTAACCGGCGGCGCTTCGCCCGAACCCTCTTCTGATTCGCGCTTGGCCGCCAGCCACGCTTCGGCTTCTGCCTCTTGCGCTGCCTCAGCGGCGGCTTTGACATTGGCTTTGCGTTCGGCGTGCAGCTCTTCAATCAGCTTGTCTTTGTCAGACCGGCCATCGGCCACTACGCCTTCTTCGGGCGCCTCAGCAACCACGCCAGCGCGCTTGGCCGCTTTGGCAACAACCGCATCCAATTCACGCTGTGAACACAGGCCCAAAGTCACGGGATCTTTGGGTTGGATATTCTGGATGTTCCAGTGCGAACGCTCGCGGATGGCGCCGATTGTATTGCGCGTAGTGCCGATCAACTTGGATATCTGCGCGTCCGAAATCTCCGGATGGCTGCGCAAAACCCATGCGATGCCATCGGGTTTATCCTGACGCTTGGACACTGGCGTGTAACGCGGGCCTTTAGTCCGGGTGACTTCGACCGGAGCCTTGTGCATTTTCAGCGCATACTCGGTATCCGCTTGACCTAATTCGATCTCTTCCAGCGTCAATTCGCCAGCATGAACCGGGTCGCGGCCTGTGTACTTGCTGCCTGCTAGGTCGTCCGCCATCGCTTGCACTTCGAGAATGTGCAGGCCGCAAAACTGCGCGATTTGTTCAAAAGAAAGGCCGGTGTGATCAACCAGCCAAGTCGCGGTCGCATGCGGCATCAGCGGGGTGGGCTGATCCTGATTGGCCATGAGAAACTCCGTTCAAAAATAAGAAGGGCCGCCCCTTATCGGAGCGGCCGTTGTTGAGCGTCAGATAGGGCAAAGGCGAGCGAACGGCAAGAGAAAGCGGTTCTGGCTCATGCGCGGCCTTTGGCAGAGCAAATTCATGCGCTACCCAAGTAGCGTCAAGGTTGGCCTGCGACCTGCAAAACGATCTTGCCGATATGGTCACCCGCTTCCATGCGCGCATGGGCGGCGGCGGCTTCGGCGAACGGGAAGGTCTGATCCATCACCGGAGCGATTTCACCCGACGTAAAAAGCGGCCAAGCATTCGCCGAAATCTCATCTGCCAATGCGGCTTTGAACGCGTCAGAACGCGGCCGCAGTGTTGATCCGGTCAGCACCAAACGGCGCACCATCACCATCGGCATGAAGAGTTCGGCCTTGGCACCACCAAGCACCGCGATGGTCACATGCCTGCCATCTTCGGCCAAGCATTTCAGGTTGCGGGGCACATAATCGCCCGACACCATATCCAAGACGATATCGACACCCTTGCCGTCAGTATGGTTTCTGATGACTTCGACAAAATCATTGTCGCGGTAATTGATCGCAATGTCCGCGCCGAGCGCGCGGGCCGCCTCGCATTTGGCGTCATCACCGCAGGTGACGAACACTTCCAAGTCAAAACTCTTGGCCAGCATGATCGCCATCGTGCCGATGCCTGAAGTTCCACCATGGACCAGCAAACGCTCTCCATCACGCGCCATCCCGCGTTCGAAGACATTGTGCCAAACGGTAAAGAGGGTTTCGGGAATAGCGGCCGCGACCTTCAAGTCCATATCGTCTGGGACAGGCAAGCAATGCTGCCAAGGTGTTGTGCAATATTCGGCGTAACCGCCCCCCGGCGTTAGCGCTGCGACTTTTGCGCCTAGCATTTCCTGCGGCACTTCGTCGCCAATGGCGACAACTTCGCCTGCAACCTCCAGCCCAAGGATCGGCGAGGCGCCAGGTGGTGGCGGATAGTTGCCAGAACGCTGTATGCAGTCAGGCCGGTTGACCCCCGCATAAGCCACTTTAATCAACACATCATGGGAGCCGACATCAGGCGGGCTTACGCTTTCAAGCGCAAGCACATCTGGTCCGCCCGGCGCATCCATACCGATCGCAGCCATAGTTTCAGGTAGTGTGAATTCGGACAAGGTTGGCCCCCAAACCCTTTAATGATGTCCGCGACGCTGCGCCCCAATCGCTTAATCAGCGCAAATACCCGTCTAGCACATTGACAGCAAGCGCTTTGCCTAAGATGCTCTCAAAATGGATGAAGACAACCGTCCAAGAACGCGCGGCGACGCCGCTGGCCAATTGGCCAGTGAAGACCTCGCGCCCTATTCTCAAGATGAACTGACAGAGCGAATTGCTTTGCTGGAAACCGAAATTGCGAGGGTCAAAGATCATCGCAATAAAGCCGATGCGCATCGCACTGCTGCTGATGCCCTGTTCGGGGGCTCAAAATCATGATCGCACCGCTTGGTCGCAATACCCATTGGCAATTGCGCAATTGTTCACCATCTCTTGTCTATTCTCTCATAACCGCTGGCTCTCCCAGAGCACTTTTCGCCCTCGCACAAAGACCCTGATCCCATGCCAAGCTTTGCACAGAATCTCGAACGCACGCTTCACCACGCTCTCGCCAATGCATCAGAGCGGCACCACGAATATGCGACTTTGGAGCATTTGCTACTCGCGCTGATTGATGACGAAGATGGCGCGCAGGTGATGGCCGCATGCGGAGTTGATCTGGCCGAGCTTGGCGAAGTGGTGAAGCAGTATCTTGATCAGGAATATCAATCACTAAAGACTGAGGAAGACTCTGATCCGCAACCAACCGCGGGTTTCCAACGGGTGATCCAGCGCGCAATTTTGCACGTGCAATCCTCGGGCAAGGATACTGTGACCGGGGCCAATGTGCTTGTTGCGCTGTTCTCTGAGCGCGATTCTTATGCCGTCTACTTCCTCCAGCAGCAGGATATGAGCCGGTTGGATGCGGTAAGCTATATCAGCCATGGCATCGGTAAGGGTGGACGGCAGTTGGAATCCAAAGCACCCGAAGGCGCCGAGGAAAGCGGCCCCGCCGACACCGATCAGACCAAGGAAAGCGGCAATAAGAAAGAGACCGCGCTCGATCAGTTCACCGTCAATCTCAACACCAAGGCCGAAAACGGTAAAGTCGATCCGTTGATCGGGCGCGGGCCAGAGGTGGACCGGACGATCCAAATCTTGTGTCGCCGCTCCAAGAACAACCCGCTTTATGTCGGCGATCCCGGTGTCGGCAAAACCGCAATCGCTGAAGGGCTTGCACGCAAGATTGTAGAAGGTGATGTGCCCGAAGTGCTTGAACCTGCGGTGATCTACTCGCTCGATATGGGCGCCTTGCTGGCAGGCACGCGCTATCGCGGTGATTTTGAAGAGCGCTTGAAACAGGTCGTTTCCGAACTGGAACAAATGCCCGAGGCGATCCTATTCATTGATGAGATTCACACCGTGATCGGGGCGGGAGCGACCAGCGGCGGTGCGATGGATGCGTCCAATCTGCTCAAACCAGCTCTTTCCGGCGGCACGATCCGCTGCGTGGGTTCGACGACTTACAAGGAATTTCGCAATCACTTCGAAAAGGATCGCGCGCTGCTACGCCGCTTCCAGAAAATCGACGTGAACGAACCAACCATCGAAGACACGATCAAGATTTTAAAAGGCCTGCGCAGCGCCTTTGAAGATCACCACAATGTTAAATACACGCCCGACGCGCTCAAAACTGCGGTTGAGCTGTCAGCGCGCTATATCAATGATCGTAAATTACCGGACAAAGCCATCGACGTTATCGACGAGGTGGGCGCGATGCAGATGCTCGTGCCACCCAGCCGCCGCAAGAAGAAGATTACCGCGAGAGAAATCGAGCAAGTGATCGCGACCATGGCGCGCATCCCGCCAAAATCGGTCAGCAAAGACGACAAAAAAGCGCTCCAGAATCTCGATCGTGACTTGAAGCATGTTGTGTTTGGTCAGGACGAGGCGATCACCCGCCTTGCCACCGCAATGAAGCTCAGCCGCGCTGGCTTGCGTGATCCGGACAAGCCCATTGGCTCTTTCCTGTTCTCTGGCCCAACAGGCGTCGGCAAAACGGAAGTTGCGCGTCAGCTTGCCTCGATCATGGGGATTGAGCTGAAACGCTTTGACATGTCCGAATATATGGAGCGGCACAGCGTTTCACGCCTGATCGGCGCACCTCCAGGCTATGTCGGTTATGATCAAGGCGGATTGCTCACCGATGCGGTGGATCAAAACCCACATTGTGTGTTGCTGCTCGATGAGATCGAAAAAGCGCACCCAGACCTGTTCAACATCCTTCTGCAAGTGATGGATAATGGCCGTTTGACCGATCATCACGGTAAGACAGTCGATTTCCGCAATGTTGTATTGGTTATGACGACCAATGCCGGCGCTTCCGACATGGCGCGCCAAGGCATAGGCTTTGGCGATGTGTCCAAGGAAGATGCCGGGTCAGAAGCGGTCAAGAAGATGTTCACGCCGGAATTCCGCAACCGTTTGGATGCGATTGTGCCCTTCGCCTATCTCGGCATGAGCACCGTTGCCCGTGTAGTCGACAAATTCATCCTCGAACTCGAACTGCAATTGGCCGAACAGAACGTCCATATCCAGTTTGACGGCGATGCCCGCGAATGGCTGGCCAGCAAGGGCTATGACAAGCTTTATGGTGCCCGCCCGATGGGTCGTTTGCTGCAAGACAAAATCAAGCAGCCGCTTGCCGAGGAGCTGTTGTTTGGCAAGCTCGCCGATGGCGGCGAAGTGCATGTCAGCATCAAGGATGGCAAGCCGAGCTTTGAGCTCACACCCGCTCCGCCCAAGGTGAAGCCAAAGCGAAAGCCAACCGCGAAGAAAACACCAGCGGCAAAGAAAGCAGCGCCGCCCGCAGGCGATGAGCCCAAAGGCGACCAAAAGCCGGAAGAATCTGGTAGCGATAAGGAAAACTGAGTTAGCCGATTGATAGAGCACGGTCGGGTAAACCCAGCCGCGCCCTTTTCATTTGTCGAGTGTTGCCGAACTGCGGCCTATTTAAGCTTGGCGAGGTCTTCCGCGACTTTCATCAAAGTTTCTTCGGTGACAGCCCCTTGAGAAAATGGCGCGATCGCTTTGAGGCTCATCGCTTTGAACTGCTCATAGGCGGGATGTTGGTCAATCGGGCCTACATGCTTAAGCACAACCGCTTTGGCTTTCTCGTCCGCCATCAAATCTTGAATGGGCGTTTCAATGGTGAGCTTTGCGGCTTCTTCGGCGGCGACAGCGGTGGGCAATGCGGCGGCGGTGAGTGAACCAAGAGCGAGAGCGGCAGCGAGCGGTGTGAATTTCATGCTGGATTTTCCTTTGAAAATGCGATCCGACAAGGGTGAATACACGCGCCACATGTCTGCGCAATGAAGCCATGGCGAAAACGTCTCAATCCAATACGTTGCCGCGCCGCTAAACCACCTCGACCCCGTGCGTGATTGAGATGCCTATTTGAACGCGTCCTTCACCGCCGCTGTGTGATGCTTGGCGTTCTCGGCATAGTGCGCGGTGCCAATTTTCATGCCCATGATTGCAGAGTCCGATAACTCTTTGAGCATTTTCGCCGGGCGGCCCGCCCACAGCTCTCGCTCACCCATTATCTTGCGTTCGGTCAGCATCGCGCCAGCCGCTAGCATCGCATCCGAACCGATCACCGCCTTGTTCATCACAATCGCGCCAAGCCCAACAAAGCCGCGATCCGCGATCGTACAGCCATGAACCATCGCCATATGGCCGATCAGCACATCATCGCCGATCACCAGCGGGCAACCATCTTCATCGCCGGGGCGCGGCGGATCACAATGCAGGACGCTGCCATCTTGCACATTGGTCCGCTCTCCGATCCGGATCGTGAAGACATCCGCGCGCACGACGCAATTGTACCAGACAGACGATCCCGCCCCGATCTCAACATTGCCGATAATCGTCGCGCCGGGCGCGATAAAAGCGGTTTCGTGGATGCGCGGCGTTTTGCCATGAATCGGAATGATATTGGCACCGGGGTGATTGGCAGCATGGAGGGTCATAATGTGGCTTCCCATTGTTCGCGGGTGATCGAAAAAGCGATAACGGATTCAGACCCGAACTCTGTGCTATCAAAATCGAGATCTTCGCGCCGCTGCATACCTAGCCGCTTCATCAAGCCCCAGCTTGGCGTGTTCTCGTAAACTGTCAGGGCGATGATATGCGGCGCGTCAAAGCGCTCAAAACCAAGTTTTAGCGATGCTGCGGCGGCTTCCTTGGCATAGCCTTTGCCCCAGGCATCCTCGCGCAACCGCCAGCCAATTTCATGTTCGCCCATCGGTCCGCCTGTCTGATTGCTGCGTTTGAGCCCGCAAAATCCCAGAAAAGCGGCATCTTCGCGCCGCTCCACCACCCAAAAGGTCAGGCCATGATCGCGGACATAGCCTTCGATCCGGCCCTGCATCCATTGATACTTTTCCTCGGGCAAGACCCCGCCCAGCCACTCCATAACGGCGGGCGTATTGGTGTGCCGGAAGAACTCCGGCCAATCCTGCGCGCGCCAATCGCGCAAGATCAGCCGCTCGGTTTCATGGCGGAAAAAATCGGGTGGATCAGCCATTCAGGAGCCGCGCCGCGTGCTGCGCGTGATAGGTCAGCACCCCGCTGCACCCGGCGCGTTTGAACGCCGTGAGCGTTTCAAGCACCAGCGCATCGCGCTCGCCTGCACCGGCGGCGACAGCGGCTTCGATCATCGCATATTCGCCTGAGACTTGATAGGCAAAGACCGGGACGCCAAACGCCTCTTTCACACGGCGGGCAATATCGAGATATGCAAGGCCGGGTTTGACCATCACGCTGTCAGCGCCTTCGGCCAAGTCAAATTCAACCTCGCGCAGCGCCTCATCGCCGTTTGCAGGGTCCATTTGATAAGTTTGCTTATCGCCTTTTAAGAGCCCGCCCGATCCCACTGCATCGCGGAACGGTCCGTAAAACGCGCTGGCATATTTGGCGGCGTAGCTCATGATCTGGACATTGGGGAACTCACCCATTTCCAGCGCCATACGGATCGCGCGCACTCGGCCATCCATCATATCGGACGGGGCAATAATATCCGCGCCAGCTTGTGCTTGGTTCAGCGCTTGGTCGACCAGCACTGCGATTGTCTGATCATTCACAACATAGCCAGCATCATCGATCAGCCCGTCTTGGCCGTGGCTGGTATAAGGATCGAGCGCGACATCGGTTAGCACGCCCAAATCATCGCCGCACGCGTCTTTGATTGCTCGGATCGCGCGACACATCAGATTGTCCGGGTTTAACGCTTCGCCGCCATCATCGCTGCGTCGTTCGGCTTGCGTGTTGGGGAACAGCGCGACCACCGGGATGCCAAGCGAGACCGCTTCTTTCGCCCGAGCGACAATCCCTTCGACAGACCAACGCGAAACGCCCCGAAGCGTCGCAATCGGCTCTTCGACATTGTCGCCTTCGGTCACAAAGAGCGGCCAGATTAAATCCGCAGAGGACAGCCAGTTTTCGCGGTGGAGCGCGCGACTCCAAACAGTGGTTCGGGTGCGGCGCAGGCGGGTGTTGGGATAGTTGCCGGTCATAAACTGCGTGTTGCCGCAAATTGTACGGCGGCGCAATCGACCCAGCGCCTAGCGCGACGACACGGACCCGTCGATCTTCTCAATCTCGCGCTTTGGCTCATCAATTTCGCTGGCCAAAGGCGTGAGGTCTTCAAGCGCAGCACCAGTATCAATATCGCGATAGGCAATTAACTGGCGACGAAAATCGAGCAGCTCAGTGCCTTCGAGTTGTGAGCGGGTGACGTAACTAACGCTGAGCGGATTGATCGCGCGGCCATTGCGATACATCTCATAGTGCAAGTGCGGCCCAGTTGAGAGGCCGGTTGATCCGACATAGCCAATCACTTGACCGCGTTTGACCTGCATTCCGCGCGTCACCGCCATCCGGCTCATATGGCAATAGCGCGTTTCTAACGAGCTTCCATGACGCAGTTTCACTGTGATCCCACAACCCCCTGCACGCCCGGCGGAGATCACAACACCATCAGTCACAGCGACAATCGGTGTACCAGAGCGTGCACGGTAATCTGTGCCAGAATGCATCCGGCGATAGCCCAAAATAGGATGGCGCCGCATTCCATAATGCGAAGAGACAGGCCCGCTAACTGGAGAGAGAAGCCCGCGCTTTTGCTGTCCCACGCCAGAGGCTTCATAGAATTTTCCGTCTTTGCCCCACCGCATCAGCTGCATTTGAGGGCGGCCTGCGCGCTCAATCCCGGCAAACAGCAATTTGCCCGCTTCGCGCTCGCCCGTAGCCGCGCGGCGATATTCCAATACGATATCGAACTCGTCGCTTTCGCGAACTTCGCGTTCCATATCGACATGTTCGTCAACGGTTTGAATGTAGTCCTGAACCGCGCTCGCCGGGACGCCAGCCGCGCGCATGGAGCGATACAAACTCGCACCAACTGTACCACGCACACGCAAAGGTGTTTTGTCGACACGAATGCTCTTGCGAGCCAGCGATAGCGGCCCACCCTCACCATTGCGCGAAACTGCGAGCTCAAGGTCGAGCCGTG
Source organism: Erythrobacter sp. (assembly GCA_039985875.1). Classification (GTDB taxonomy): domain Bacteria; phylum Pseudomonadota; class Alphaproteobacteria; order Sphingomonadales; family Sphingomonadaceae; genus Erythrobacter. Next base: position 594,346 of record JBDWRU010000003.1, read on the forward strand.
CGCGGAAAGACAGCGCATCGAGCGGACGTGGTGCACCCTGCTCTGTGCGCCGGCCAAGGGTAATATCAAACGCAGTGCCCGGTTCGATCTCGCTCAGCGCAATCGCGCCGCCAATCAGCGAGCTTACCCGACCAATATCACCGCGCGATACCCCCGCTCGGCGCAAGAGCACTGCAAAACTGTCATTCTCGCCATAGGTCGTGACCATATCGATGCTAGGGCGCTCGGGAGCATTTTTGAGCGCGGTGACCTTGCCGGTCGGTCCCATACGCCGCCCACTATCCGCACCCAATGCCAGCGGGGTGATCATCTGGCTGCGAAATTCATCGCGCACATCGTCATCGGTGGGCATAGCCGGGCGCGCTTCTAACGGGGTCATATCCGGCCAGAACATCAGCGCCGCAGCACCCAACGCAACCATCGTACCAAGCCCGCGGAACCACCGGCCACTGCCAACATTCTCCGCCAAGTCCGGGGTCAAATCCTTGCTCTCAAGCCATTGGCCTGCCGAGAGTTTCCACTCATCATAGCGCGCTCCAACACCACGCACGCGTTTCGCCGCGCGTTTTTTGCGCATCTGGCTTCTGGTTGGCGGGGCGTTCTTGGCTGCGTTCTTTAGGTACGGAACAAAGGCACGCGGATCGACTTCGGCTTCCCGAGCCGAGCCGTCATCAGCCGGTTCAAAACCGGATGTGTCGCGAACATTGTCCAACGTGGTTTAACCCTAGATTTCTTGTGCAGCGCACAATTTGCACGGTGCTTCTTTGGTTATTTCCTTTGCCCATTCAAGGTAAATATCGCGTTAACCATTTGGTGCGTTTGCAGGGCACGACAAACCACTCACGCCGATAGATCAAAGCCCATGGACGAAACGTGCCGCGACCCCATTGCGCGCGCCGAACAACCCTGACAGAAACTTGCCGCGTGACTTACAAGCCCGACGATAGCCGCGTGCGTGCGGTGCTCGGCCCGACCAACACCGGCAAAACGCATCTCGCGATTGAGCGGATGTGCGGGCATTCCAGTGGAATGATGGGCTTTCCCCTGCGCTTGCTGGCGCGCGAGGTCTATGACCGGGTGCGCGCGCTCAAAGGGGACGATGCGGTTGCGCTAATCACGGGTGAGCAACGGATCGAGCCGCCAAATGCGCGCTATTTCTGCTGCACGATGGAGGCGATGGACCGGATGGGAGGCGGCCATGCTTTTGTAGGGATCGACGAAGCGCAAATCGGCGCCGACCCAGAGCGTGGGCATATTTTCACCGACCGCTTGCTTCACGCGCGCGGGCGTGAAGAGACGATGATCTTGGGTTCCGCTACACTCGAGCCGATTGTCAAAGCACTGATCCCCAACGCGGAGATGGTCGAACGGCCGCGATTTTCAACGCTAAGCCATGCTGGAACGTGCAAGCTGTCACGCTTGCCCCCACGCAGTGCGATCGTCGCCTTTTCCGTCGAACAAGTTTACGCAATGGCCGAGGCTTTGCGCCGGTTTCGCGGCGGCGCAGCGGTCGTTATGGGCGCGCTCTCACCGGAAACGCGCAACAAACAGGTCGAGCTTTTTCAATCAGGCGAGGTTGACTACATTGTTGCCACCGATGCGATTGGCATGGGGCTAAACCTTGACCTGCACCATGTCGCATTCGCAGCTTTGTCCAAGTTTGATGGACGGCGCAAACGGCGACTGACGCCTGCTGAAATGGCGCAGATTGCAGGGCGCGCGGGTCGACATCAACGCGATGGCAGCTTCGGCACACTCACAGGTGGGGGATCGCGGTCCGGCGCGCCGCTGGAATTCAGCGAAGAAGAGATCTTCGCTATTGAAGAGCACAAGTTTCAACCCCTGACAAAATTGCATTGGCGCGAGGCGGAACCGCGGTTTGATACGCTGGATGTGCTTGTCGGTGATTTGGAGTCGCGCCCGCGCCACGATGTGCTTAAAGCAGCTCCGCAAGCGATTGATCTAGCAGTGTTGAAACGGCTTGCGAGTGAGCCGCTGGGGCAATCAGTGCGTGGGCCTGGAACAGTTAGGCGGTTTTGGGAGGCGTGCTCACTCCCCGACTTTCGCCAATTGGGCGTGGATCCGCATGCGCGCTTTGTTGCGCGGCTCTGGGATGACCTGCGCGAGGGGTATCTCGGCGCGGATTTTGTCGCGGCACGGATCGCAGAACTTGACCGCCCCGGCGGCGGGATAGACACATTGCAAGGAAGGATAGCCGCGATCCGATCCTGGGCCTATATCTGCCAACGCCCCGACTGGGTTCTGGCGCGTGATGAAATGGCGGCGCGGGCGCGCGCGGTCGAAGCAAAGCTGTCGGATGCGCTGCATGCGCGGCTCACCGAACGCTTTGTCAATCGAAGGACAACAATACTGATGAAATCGCTGGGACAAGATGCAGGCGCTTTGCCAGTGACACTGGAGCCGGATGGGCGTGTCACCGTGGAAGGGGAGCCGATTGGAAGACTCGATGGCTTTCGTTTTTCAGTCGATCCCGATGCGACCTTGGCGGATCGTAAAATGCTCCTGGCTGCGGGCGAAAAAGCGCTTCCCAGCATCCTCGCACAGCGCGCAACATGGCTTTTGGGCGACGGGATTGAGGAGCTCGCCCTCGAAGGTGGCAAAATCATGTGGCAGGAACGCGCTCTGGCCGAAATTGAGTTCAACGACGAATTTGGCGCTGCGCGGCTCAAATTGGCCCGAGAAATTTCGATACTGGCCGATGGACCGCGGTCAGAATTGGAAGCAGGCTTGGCGGCATGGCTGGATGCCAAGCTCGAACCGCTTGCACCTTTACGCAAACTAGCCGAAGCCGCGCGCGACCCCCAAGCGGGATCGGAAGCACGCGCTTTGCTGATCACTTTGGTTGATGCACGAGGGGTGGTCAGTCGCGAAAATGCTGGGCTCCAGCATTTGCCAAAGGAAATGCGGCCCTTTTTGCGCAAGCTCGGCGTTACATTCGGAGCGCTCGATATCTTTGCGCGCGATCTGCTCAAACCTGCGCCGCGCCAATTGCTACACGCGCTTGGTCTCGATAGGCGCCCGCTGGAACCCGCTATGCTGCCATTTCTTGCCGAGGCAAAGGCACTGCCCGCTGGCTATCGACCGGCAGGCAATCAAGCGATTCGGGTTGATCTGGCGGAGAAGATCCTGCGCGGCGCGTTTGAAACGCGCGCGAAGGCGGCCGATAAGGCGAGCAAGGAGCGCAATCTTAAATTCCGGCTCGATCTCTCGCTGCCCATATCGATCGGATTGGAAGAGCAAAACGCAACGCGGCTCCTCGGCAGCGCGGGTTTCCGTTTGCAACGCGCACGTAGATTACCTGAGGGCGCTTTCGGACCCGCCGCGCCAGATTGTTGGACATGGCGTCCGCGCCGCCCTGGCGAGAAAAATGAGCGACCCCATCGCGGCAAATCTGCCCACGGCAAAAAGAACAATTTCAAGGGTAAGCCCGGAGGCAAACAAAGCGGCAGTCCTAAGGGCAAAAACGGCCCGCGCGGCCCGAACAAACCGCGTCAGCCCAAGCCCGATACCGGTCCCGCGCGCGCCAGCGGCGCATTTGACGGATTGGCCGACCTTCTTGGCGGTTCATGACAGAAGAAGGTGAGCAAACCTTACGTTTGGACCGCCTGCTGGTCTATTTGCGGTTCGCCCGCACACGCTCGGCGGCTCGAAAGATGATCGAAGGCCGCGCTTTGCGCCGCAATAGAATTCGTGTCGAGCGCGTTAGTGAAAATGTCGCTATTGGCGATGTATTGACTGTACCGGTGGGCAAGGATGTGCGCGTTATCGAAGTGTTGGCTTTGCCAGAGCGGCGTGCGTCGCCTGCTCTTGCCAAGTCTCATTATCGCGAGCTTGACCGCGCTTGAAAATTCGCCTTAGCAGCGCCAGCATAGCGCCGAAATTGAGTTGAAAGAGGCCCAATGACTTACGTCGTCACTGATGACTGCATCAAATGCAAATACACTGATTGTGTAGAAGTGTGCCCAGTTGATTGCTTTTACGAAGGCGAGAACATGCTGGTCATCAATCCCAGCGAGTGCATTGATTGCGGCGTGTGTGAGCCAGAATGCCCAGCGGAAGCGATTCTGCCCGATACCGAAGACGGTTTGGAAAAATGGCTAGAGCTCAACACTAAGTTCTCAGCTGAATGGCCCAACATCACAGGTCAGAAAGAACCACCTGCCGACGCCGATGATCACAAAGGCGTGAAGGGCAAGTTCGAAAAGTACTTCACCGAGGCTCCCGGCGAAGGCGATTAAGTGCGCAGTGTGGTTCGTGAATCGAGCCTGGATTAGTCCGTTTTTGAAACCCATTTTCTGTGAGTTAGGTGCAGGCGCATCACTGACTCGCAATATCGTTGCAAATGTGTTATATAATATCGCATTCGCGCTGACAAAGAACGGCGCTGCACACTATAACAACCTAGGGCGTCCATTCAGCACCAACAATTTAGACGATTGAGAAACGGTCCTTGCTTGCAAAGCGCAGATGCAAAGGCCGCAGAACAGTATGTCTGTTGTGTGGTGTTGACTCGCCCATTTGAAAGGAACTCGCATGGCTAGCAAAGCCCCCATCTTCACAGTCGGAGATTATGTTGTTTACCCCAAGCACGGGGTTGGCCGCGTAATCGAACTGCAAAACGATGAGATCGCTGGAATGCAGCTCGAGCTGTATGTCCTGCGGTTTGAGAAAGAGCGCATGACATTGCGGGTTCCCTTCAACAAGGTTGAATCGATCGGCATGCGCAAATTGTCTTCAGACAAGACGCTCAAAGATGCGATGGAAACGCTCAAAGGCAAACCCAAGGTTAAGCGCACCATGTGGTCACGCCGCGCGCAAGAATACGAAGCGAAGATCAATTCTGGCGACCTTGTTTCAATCGCCGAAGTGACCCGCGACCTGTTCCGCCCAGATGATCAGCCTGAGCAAAGCTATTCTGAGCGTCAGATTTTCGAAGCTGCCTCCAGCCGTCTCGCTCGTGAACTCGCGGCGATGGAAGAAACCGATGAGCCAGCCGCGTTGGAGAAAATCCTCGATGTGCTGCGCGAACACGCTCCGCAATATTATGAGAACACCGAAGAGAGCTAAGCGGCTCTTTTCATCTCACCAAAATCAAGGGCTGCCCGCAATGGGTGGCCCTTTTTTGATTCTGGAGCCCACTTGATTCTGAAACAGGGGCGCTTGAACTATGAGACTTACTGTATTATATCGACAATACAGTTTGACCTCGTGGAGAGAAGCTCATGACGCGATCACTGCCAAATGCCCTGTTTTCGATCCCTATCCTTGCCGTTGCCTTTTCGCTCGCAGCATTCGGTAGTGATGAGACAATCAACGGGATCAAAGGTGTTCCGCTGGCTGAACTTGATCAAAGCGGCGCCCCGCCCACGGAATTGGTATTGGCGGGCGCAAGTAAGGTTATTGTTACCGAAGGTGAAACGCTAACCATCGTTGTCGAGGGCGATGATGACGCCGTGGACGCGCTACGCTTTGTACGCGACGGCGATATGCTCGGGATTACTGAGGAAGATGACAACTGGGGTGAATCGGACGAAGCAACCGTCCGCGTCACAATGCCTGCGCCTGAGGAGCTTACTGTTGGCGGTAGCGGCTCGATTGAAGCGGCTACGCTAGCCAAGGACGCAGAAGTGGTCATTGGCGGATCGGGAAGCATGGCAATCGCCGCGATCGCAAGCGACACCCTAGAAATCGTTATAGGCGGTTCCGGCAGCGTCAAAGCTAGCGGGGGCGTCAAGACACTCAATGTTTCGATAGGCGGCTCTGGCAGCGCGAGACTCGACAAACTCAAAGCCGACGAGGCCGATATCACTATTGGCGGTTCAGGCAGCGTGAAGCTGCGATCAGACGGAGAAGTGAGCGCCTCGATAGGAGGCTCGGGCAGCGTGAAAGTCGTAGGAACCGCGAATTGCGAAGCGGAGATCTCTGGCTCCGGCAGACTGAATTGCTCCCCTGACGCTTAAGCAGCAAAGAGGTAGCGCGGACAAATGGCACCTCCCTCAGGCCAAAGCGTCTCGTGCACGGGACGGCGCAGTTCGCACCGCTGAGGGATAATCCTAAGGTCTGCGCGCTTGCCATCCCAACGCCTTGGCGCGACAATACCCGACATGCGCATTGCCCCCGCCTTGCTCGCCCTTAGCGCGTCCGTGCTTTTGTCCGGCTGCCTTGCCCGCGTGGCCGCTGACGTGGTGACCGCTCCGGTGAAGATCGGCAGCAAAGCAGTTGACCTTGCAACCACCAGCCAATCCGAAGCCGATGAAAACCGTGGCCGCGAAATTCGTCGGCGTGAGGAAAGATTGGGCAAACTCGAACGCCAATATGAAAAAGAGCGCGAGGATTGCGAGGACGGTGACCGGGGTGCCTGCGAAGAGGCGCGCGAAATCTACGCGGAGATTCAAGAAATCCTGCCAACCATTCCGGTTGAACCCGAAGACGATTAGCCCGGCGGTGTCGCGGCCCGGCGCAAACGATCGTTTATTGCGCGGCCCACACCTTCATTGGGAATAGGCGCAACCGCAATGCGCGGCTTGTCCGACTCAGCAGCTTGGTGGAGCGCGTCATATAGCCGTGCCGCCGCTTCGCGTAAGACGCCGTCGGCGGAAAGGTTGTTGTCCCCAGTGATCGCTCCAAATCCGATCAAGAACACGTCACCTTGTACCTCAGTAGCATTCAGACGCACCGGCTTTCCCGGTGAGTAATGGCTCGCAAGTTGGCCAGGCGCTTCGACGGACATTCGATCCCCTGCGTCGCGCCCGTCATCCATCCCCGCGTCAAAATTGTGACGGTGCAAAGCATCGAGATCGACCGGGCCGGGACGCAATTCTTCCCACCGCCCCGCCTCGCGAATAGCTAAAATGCTCGATTCCACCCCTTCTTCACACGGCCCGGCGTCCAGAACCATATCGATCCGCCCATCAAGCGATGCGAGCACATGGTCAGCGCTAGTCGGACTGATAAACCCGCTGCGATTGGCTGACGGCGCCGCGAGCGGAAAACCGACCTTTCTCAGCAATTCCCGCATGACCGGATGCGCGGGTGCGCGCAGGGCCACAGTATCCAACCCAGCCGTCACCGCTGGTGCCAAACCAGCTTCCGGCTTTTTGGGCACGACCACAGTCAGCGGCCCCGGCCAGGAGATCGCGACCGCAGTATCGGCATGATTACTCCACTCAGCATAGAGCGCAGCTTGTTCTGCATCGCGCACATGCACGATCAGTGGGTTGAAATCCGGCCGGCCCTTCGCGGTATAGATATTCGCCACGGCATCAGCGCTGTCTGCGCGGGCGGCAAGGCCATAAACCGTCTCTGTCGGCACCGCGACAAGCCCGCCAGCCTCAAGAATATCCGCAGCGCGGGCGATTCCCTCGGCATCAGCCAACACCACTTCCGTAACGGATTTGTCGCTCATAGGATGTGCGCTATATGCTCTTGCAACCAGTGCCAAGTGGCACGCGTATCTTCAGCGCCTTAGCCAATTACCTAATGGAATGAAAAGCCTGTGACACCCTATACTCCCCCTACCCAAGACCAGTTGCTCGCGATCCGCGTGAATGCCGGGATCGAAGAGATCGCTGCGTCGGAGAAATTCGCCCACGCCGAGGCCGATCTGGTCGAGGCGATTGTCGACGGTGTCGGCCAATTCGCCGCCGGAGAGTTTGCTCCGCTTAACCGTGTGGGTGATTTGGAAGGCGCGAAGCTGGAAAACGGTGTGGTGCGCCTACCGGACGGGTTCAAGGCGGCCTATGATGCCTATGTCGAACAAGGTTGGAACGCGATTGCCTCGCCTGAAGAATTTGGCGGGCAAGGCCTGCCCTTCACGCTAAGCTGTAACGTGCTTGAGAACCTCGGAACGGCGAATATGGCCTTCAACCTGCTGCCGATGCTGTCCGTGGGTGCGATTGAAGCGCTTGAGCATCATGGGAGCAAGGATCAACAATCCAGATATCTACCCAATCTCGTCAGCGGCAAATGGTCGGGCACGATGAACTTGACCGAACCGGCTGCGGGCAGCGATGTTGGCGCGCTTCGCTCAACCGCGGTTCCGATTGAAGACGGTGAGCATACGGGCAAATACCTAATCACCGGCCAGAAGATTTATATCACCTGGGGCGAGCATGAGCTGGCCAACAACATCATCCATTTGGTGCTTGCGCGCTTGCCTGATGCGCCAGAGGGGTCGCGCGGCATCTCACTTTTCCTCGTGCCCAAATATCACGTCAATGAAGACGGTTCGCTGGGCAATCGCAATGATCTGCGTTGTGTGAGTCTAGAGCATAAGCTTGGCATCAACGCCTCGCCCACTTGCGTGATGTCATACGGCGACAATGACGAATGCATCGGAGAGTTAGTCGGGGAACCCAATCGCGGGCTGATGGCGATGTTCACGATGATGAACAACGCTCGTATCAATGTCGGCAACCAAGGAAATCAAATTTCTGAACGCGCGACGCAGCAGGCGATCGCCTATGCGATGGACCGCGTGCAATCGGCGCGCGCTGGATCGCCGGATAAGAACGCCGTGGCCATTATCGAGCATCCCGATGTGCGGCGAATGGTGTTGCGGATGAAAGCGCTGACCGAGGCTGTGCGCGCCCTGCTCTACCATTGCGCCGGACAAGTTGATCGCGGCAATCTTGGCGATGAGAATGCGCAGCACCGGGCCGATATCCTTGTGCCATTGGTGAAAGCATGGGGCACCGATGTCGGGGTCGAAGTGTCTGGCATCGGAATTCAGATCCATGGAGGCATGGGCTTTGTTGAGGAAACCGGCGCAGCCCAACACTGGCGCGATTCGCGCATTGCACCGATCTATGAAGGCACCAACGGCATTCAGGCCGCTGACCTTGTTACCCGCAAGCTGGGTCTGGATGGCGGCGAGGCGATGATTGCCCTGTTTGAAGAGATTGTACGCGATGCAGCGGATGAGGCCAGTTTGGCCGCTCTAGCCACCGAATGCGTTGGGATCGCCCGCTGGATGCGCGACGATGCAAGTTTGGATGATCGGCTTGCTGGTAGCGTCCCCTTTTGCACAATGGCTGCGGTCGCGGTTGCGGGTTGGCAGTTAATGAAACAAGTCCAAGCGGTCGCATCGGGCGCTGCACCTTCGTTGTCTAAGAGCAAGCCCGTGACGGTGCGCTTCTTCCTTGACCGGATCGTGCCCGAAGCCATGGGTCTCAAAGCGGGAGCAACCGCCGGTGCAGACTTGCTTTACACGCTACCGGCTGAGAAACTCGCAAGCTAAGCGGTGGTTGCAAGTTGCGCCGCGCAACTTTGAGGGGGCGATGAGCGACAACAGCGAAGCATTGGCCCGGATTGCAGCGGCTCTGGATCGGCTTGCCCCTCCCCCAGCCAAACCGCTCGACTGGATCGCGGCACCGGCTCTTATTTGGTCAGAAAAAGGCGCTCGCGCAGTCGCGGATACTGGCGCTTTACCGCTTTCCACTTTGCGCGGCATCGACACGGCCAAGACAGCTGTTATCTCAAACCTTGCGCGCCTGAGCCAAGGCGCAGCCGCGCATGATATGTTGCTGTGGGGTGCGCGTGGCATGGGCAAATCAGCCGTCATCAGAGCCGCTGTTGCCGGTATTCAGCGATCCGACCCGCAAAGTCTCGGCCTAGTTCAGCTTAGCCCGGATGGGCTCGGATCAGCGGCGCAGCTAATCGAAGCCCTCGCCGTGCAACCGCGACCCATGCTGATCTTTCTCGACGATCTCGGCTTTGCAGCGGGCCAGAAACAAGACAGTTTGGCGCTGCGTAGCCTGCTTGATGGCGGAGTGATCCCACGACCGGCGCATGTCCGTCTCGCTGTCACCTCCAACCATCGGGGTATCGTGGCGCGAGACGCGCCCAAGGGTGAGGTGCTTCACGAACGCGATGAGCGCGACGATGCGCTGGCACTTGCGGACAGGTTTGGCTTGAAGTTGGCCTTTCACCCCTGCGACCGCGACACCTATCTCGATATCCTTAGTGCCTACACAGAGCCTTTGGACCTTGCATTCGATCGCGAAGAGGCGCTGGCTTGGGCGATCGCCCGAGGCAACCGGTCAGGCCGTTCCGCTTTTCAATTCGCTGTTGAGCTAGCAGGGCGTGCGGGCAAAGCGCTTTAAAAGCACGTCATTCTCCGCCAGATTGCGAGCGCAGATATTCCTCTTCAAATACAGCTTGCGGATCTTTTAGTTCCCTTTGAGGGGGAAGCGAGTCCTCTACCAGCTCAGTGATCGCCGCACCCGGCGACGATTTCGGCGCTAACGTCCGCCAGATAATCCCAGCTGTATCGTCAGAAACCAGCAAGGAACCATCACCCGCCCACTCTACCCAGGTTGGGCGGCCTTTGGTCGTCCCATCATCGCTGAGAAAGCCTGTCAGAACAGGGATCGGCTTGCCCGTTGGGTTGCCGCGCTCATCAAAGGCAACATAGACAACATCATAACCCGAAGGCGGCTTGCGATTCCACGATCCGTGCCGCGCGATAAACGCCCCACTCGCCAGTTTCGGGCCCATTCGGTGACCCTCAGCAGTGAAAACCAGCCCCAACCCCGCAACATGCGGCCCCAGTGCGTAGTCGGGCTTGCGTGTATAACTATCAAGGAAGCGCGGCATGGGTGCATCGACCCGGCGATCGAAGTTGCTGCGGAAATAGATCCACGGCCAACCATAATGCGCGCCCAAAGGAACGCTAGCAAGGTAGTCGGGCACGAGGTCAGAGCCCAGCATGTCGCGCTCATTGACAGTCGTCCAAAGACTGCCGGTCCATGGGCTGAAATCAAGCCCATTGGGATTGCGCAGGCCTTGCGCAAAAGGACGCTGGCGCTTGGTCTCTAGGTTGTATTCCCAGATCATCGCCCGGCCCTCTTCGACCTCCATGCCCTCTTCGCCGATATTGCTAACCGACCCAACCGCTACATACATCCGATCTCCATCGGGATGGACTTCAAGATTGCGCATCCAGTGTCCGCCACCCGGGGCTAAGTCCATGATTTTTTTAGGTTTTGAAGTAACTTCCTCACTTCCCAACTCATAAGGGAACGCGAGAACCGCGTTGTGATTGGCAACATAGAGCGTTCCTTCGTGCCACCCCATTCCTGAAGGTGAATCCAACCCCTCAGTCAAAAGCGTTTTCTTCACCTCCGCGACGCCATCGCCGTTCGCATCGCGCAGCAGGACGATTTCATTGGCCGACTCGCCAGAAGCCCCCGCTTCGCCGAGGAGATAGTCCGCGACCCAGCCTTTGATCGTGCCAAAGAATCCGCCCTCTTCATCGCCCTTCTCTGGCGCGCGCGTAAGTGTGACCAGCACATCGCCATTCGGCAGCGCATAGAGCACACGTGGATGGTCCAACCCGTCGGCAAAACGATTGACACTCAGACCTTCGGCCGCTTGCGGCAAATCGCCGTCTTCCCAACCAACGGGCTTTGCGATCTGAACGGTAGGAAAGCTCTCCGAATTGGGTTCGGCAAGAGTGGGATCGGTACCCGCAACCTCGTCGACTGAAAGCTCAGCGGGCGTGCCGCGCGTGAGGAAATACAGCGCGATGCCCCCGACCACGAGCAGGACAACAAACACGATTGCGATTTTTCGGATAATAGCCATGCTTTTGCAGATAGAGCGCAAGGCTGCTTGCGGCAACACACCTATATCGGCAAAGCGCATAAGCTATGTTTGATTTTAAACCCGATGACGCCCTCAATGCGCCTGAACGCTATCGCCAATTGGTCGACGCCGCCGATGCACTTACCGCTGACGAGAGCGACGCCGTGGCGAATATGGCTAATGTCGCTGCGCTATTGTGGGAGTATGTCCCGCATCTGAATTGGGCAGGCTTTTATCGCGTAGGGGAAAGCAAGAGCGGGGCGGATGAATTGGTGCTTGGTCCGTTTGTCGGACGCCCCGCCTGCATTCGCATCCCGATTGGCCAAGGCGTGTGTGGAGAAGCGGCAAAAACACTGAAAACGCAAAGGGTTGAGGATGTTCACACCTTTCCAGGGCATATTGCTTGCGACGCAGCGAGCCAGTCCGAATTGGTCGTTCCAGTGATTCGCGACGGGGAACTAATCGCTGTGATTGATCTCGACAGTCCAAACACGGCGCGCTTCTCCATTGAGGACGCCGACGGGGTCGAAGCGCTCGCGCAGCTCCTGAGCAACCGGATCTGAACGAAACCAATACTTACGCTATACATCGCCCCGATCTGAGACAATGGTGTTGCAACGTTTGTCGATAACGTCAGGCCAGTGGTAAACCTCTTGGTAACCAAAAAGACTGTCCAGTGACGCGATTCGAGCGTCCAAACGCGGGGAATGTAAATGCCAACCAATCGCACCACACTTCGGATTACGCTTTGCACAGCAAGCGCGCTGGCAGTAGCTTTGCCAGCGGCCGCTCAAGCTCAAACGGTGCTTCGCGCTCCGGCACAGATCGGCGCAACGCAAGTTGATACGCTGCCACCCGCTCCGTTGCCAACAATCGGCGGGACTCCGGCTCTGCATTCACCCGCTGCTACCAGCCCCGGCTTCACCGAGGAGCGGACAATTGGTCCTGACGGCGTCGAAACGATTACTCGCACACGCGTGATACATCGCTCGACCCCCGCGCAGCACGGCGGCTATCCCACTACTGGCTATCCAGTCGTACGCGCTGCACCATCGGTTTATAGCCGAGAACAATGGCTCGACGAATGCCGTCGCCGGATTAAAGGCCTCGACCGTGATGAGCGCGCAACCATCTTAGGTGGACTGATCGGCGCAGTAGCTGGCGGTGCTATCGGCAATCGTGTTGGTGGGAACGGCAATCGTTTGGCCGGCACCTTGATCGGCGCAGGCGCTGGTGGATTGGCCGGAACGGCAATCGGCTCGGCAATTGACAATGGTAACGCCAATCGCGCTGCGACTGACGAGTGCGAATCAACACTCGACCAATATTCGAGCCACGGCGGAGCAGTTCGTTCAATCCCACAAGGTTATCCGGTGGCTCCTGCATATCCACAAAGTTATGGCCATGCTGGTTGCGGCTGTCAGCAGCAACAAGTGACCTTCATTCCCATACAAACCACACAGCGTCAGCGCGTGATTGTCCGCGAGCGGATCACTGAAGAGTTGGTTCCGGGCGATCGGTTCATTCCGCCAGCACCTTTGCCGCGGCCGCTTCCATCACCGAAGTTGATCAAGCAATAAGCAAAGTGGTGGGTCGCAAGGCCTGCGCATCACAAAAAGTTGCGCCGCGCGACTTCGGTCGGGCGGTGTTTCTTTTGTGTGGTCGATATGTTTGAGTATAAAACCAGTGGTTTAATTGACTTTACAGCGACTTAGAACTCACCACCGGTCAAACGCTGGCAGACCAGATCAAGCTGATCGAGCGTCTTATACTGGATCGTGATCGCACCCGTGCTGGGGTCCACATCCGTCTTGATCTGAACTTTTAGGCCCAGCATATCTTCAAGATGGTTCTGAACCGCGAGAATATCGGCGTTCTCGCTCTGCAAGGGCGCAGGCTTGGCTGTGGCTGTGCCACCACCGCTAGCCTGCCGCGCAAGCTTCTCAACTTCGCGCACCGACAGATTGTCATTCACCGCACGCCGCGCGAGTGCGGCTGCGTCATCCTGACCAATTAGCGCGCGCGCATGACCCATTGAAAGCTCCCCACCTTCAACAAGATCAAGCACGCTCGCAGGTAGGTTGAGCAAGCGCTGGATATTGGCAACGTGGCTGCGCGATTTCTCGACCATCCGCGCGATTTCTGCCTGGGTCATCCCTTCATCATCGGAGAGCTTCTGGTAGGCGCGCGCCTCTTCGACAGGGTTCAAATCTTCGCGCTGAAGGTTCTCAATCAACGCAAGCGCCATCACTTCACGATCACTCAACTCGCGAACGATGGCTGGGATCTCATGTAGCCGCGCCTTTTGCGCCGCGCGCCAGCGTCTTTCACCCGCAACCAGCTGATATCGGCCACTTTTCCGTGGGCGGACGATAATCGGTTGAATGACTCCACGCGTCGCAATCGACGCCGCCAACTCCTCGAGCGCACTTTCATCAAAGCGCTTACGGGGGTTGCCGGGAAGTGGGTCGATCTTGGCAACGCTCAGTGATTTAAGTGGCGATTCTGGTGCATCTGCCTGCACCGCACCGCCGCCATGCGATTCTGCCCCAGCGCTCCTCGCAGCGTTCACCAGTGGCTCTTCACGCTTGGTCTCACCCATCAGGGCTCCAAGCCCTTTCCCGAGCTTCTTCTTACGCTCAACCGGTTTGCGCGTCGACACAGTGATTTTTTCTGGACTTGCCTTAGTCTTACTCATGCTGCGCGCCTTTCTGCGGGAAATCGCCCAATCAGTTCGCGGGCCAGGGCCATATACGCCCGGCTCCCCTGACAATGCTGATCATAAACTAAAGCGGGCAATCCATGGCTCGGAGCCTCGGACAACCGAACGTTGCGTGGAATCACGGTATCAAACACCAAATTCCCTAGGCATTCGCGCACATCATCCGACACTTGATCGGTCAATCGGTTACGACGGTCATACATAGTCAATGCCACACCGATTATATCTAAATCGGGATTGAAGCGCTCTTGAATGCGTTCAACCGTCTGAAGAAGCTGACTCAACCCCTCCAACGCAAAGAACTCACATTGCAGCGGTACCAACAATGTATCCGCCGCGCACAAGGCGTTAAGTGTCAAAAGGCCCAACGAAGGGGGGCAATCAATCAGGCACAATTCATGGCCCTGATGTGCTTTGAACGCATTGCTGAGGCGCGCGGTGCGCTCCTCGACATTCACCAACTCCACTTCGGCCCCACTCAAATCCACGGTAGCCGGCAAGATGTCCAAACCAGGAATGTTGGTTTCAACCACCGCGTCCGAAATCGGGGTTTGATCAACAAGCACATCGTAAGTCGACAACTCGCGATCCTCAGCTGGAACGCCCAACCCAGTCGAAGCATTGCCTTGTGGGTCGAGATCGACAAGGAGGGTCTTCCAGCCCGTCGCTGCCATAGCCGTGCCAATATTGATCGCGCTGGTGGTCTTACCCACACCACCTTTTTGATTGGCAATGGCAATTGTGAGCATCGAGCTTTTCCCTTCCAAGTGCGCCACCATGAGCATTTTTCACTTTAGGAGCTCACGATGATCCCTGCGTCACGATCGGTCAATGAGTGTTTCACGTGAAACAGTTTCCGAATCGGAACTTTGAGTTCCGCCAGTTCGTGCGATGCTGAACGCCCTTTGGGCAAGATGTAGCGTGTCGCCTTTGTGGAGAAGGGTGCGGATAAACTCAGGAGCTTTTTGAGTGGAGCAAAGGCGCGTGCTGAAATGACACTCACCGGGAAAGGCTCAATTCGCTCCAATCGTTGGCCCAAAACCTGACATTGGGACAAACCAAGTTCCTGAGAGCAGTAACTAAGAAATTCTACGCGTCGACCCCGCGATTCAACTAGGCGCACCGGCCAATGGGGGTACAGCGCCGCGACGATTAGACCTGGGAAACCAGCCCCAGTTCCCAGATCAAGCCAAGGTGACTTCGGTGTTTCACGTGAAACATACTCCAGCAATTGCACGCTGTCCGCGAAATGGCGCTGCCAGAGTTGTGCTTCAGATGGCTTGCTGATGAGATTTTGACGTTGATTCTCTTCAAGCAAGAGTGTTGCAAAGCGTTCCAGGCGCACCATCGCCGCATCATCTGCCCAGCCCGCAACATAGTCACGGGCCTGTGCTTCGGTTTCAATGATTGTATCCTCTGTCACACTCGGGCAGCATTCTGTGCTTGCGAGTGATGGCGCCGCGCATGAACCAAAAGGGCAGCAAGCGCTGCAGGAGTCACACCCGCCACCCTGCCTGCCACAGCCAAATTCGCCGGAGCTGCCTTGGAGAGACGCTCAATCATCTCATTCGAGAGACCGGGGACCGAATGGTACGGAAAGTCATTGGGTAGCGGCAGTTCCTCACTTGCCCGAAGGTCGCGTAGTTCTGCTTCTTGCCGTGCGAGGTAGGGCGCGTATGCGGCGTCTTCGGCCATCTCCTGCGCCAACAAAGGTTCACGATCCAAGACATCGCCAAACCACGGGGTGAGCTCTTCAAGTTTAACGCCCGCGTGACGAACCCACTCGGACAGTGGTTTCGACCCACCATCGCGCCGGATTGGAAGATCATGGTCGGCCAACTCACGAGCGTGGACTTTGCGCGCAAACGCCTCGTCCATACTGCTACGGTGCTCTTCGCGGTGCTCAAACCACTGCCGACGTTCTTCACCAACACACCCAGCTTCCAAACCCAGCGGTGTCAGGCGGGTGCTTGCATTGTTGGCTCGCAAACGGAGGCGATACTCTGCTCGCGACGTAAGCATACGATACGGCTCACTCACTCCTTGCAAAGTGAGGTCGTCGACCATCACTGCGATATAGGAATTGGCACGGTCGAGCTTGGGCGCTGTCATGTCCAACGCAGCGGCCGCAGCTTCAAACCCTGCCACCATTCCTTGCGCCGCTGCTTCTTCGTAACCTGTAGTGCCGTTAATTTGCCCCGCACAATAGAGGCCTGGGATCGCACGAAGCTGTAAGTCCGGAGTCAGTGCGCGTGGATCGATGTGATCGTACTCCACCGCATAACCCGGCTCGACGATCTCGGCCGACTCAAGGCCAGCCATCGCTCGAACCATGGTTTCCTGCACATCTACCGGCAAAGAAGTGCTGATCCCATTGGGATAGACCAAGTGGGTGGATATGCCTTCGGGCTCAAGAAAGACCTGATGCCCATCACGGTCGCCGAAGCGGTGAATTTTGTCTTCAATCGAGGGACAATAACGCGGTCCTGCAGCGTCGATGGCTCCAGAAAAGAGTGGCGAACGATGCAGGTTGGCGCGGATCGCATCATGCGATGCCTCGGTTGTTCGGGTGATTGCACAGAAAACTTGTGGGTTAGCGCGCCTCTTGGTCAGCGCAGACATCGTCCACACCTCATCATCGGAGGGTTGTTCGGGCAACTTGGCCCAGTCAATCGTCCGCCCATCAAGCCGCGGCGGCGTCCCAGTCTTGAGTCGTGCCATCGGGAGATCTGCGCCACGCAATTGCTCTGCTAGACACTTCGCTGCGTTCTCTCCGATGCGCCCACCCTCGAAACGCTCTTCCCCGCGAAACAACACCCCACCAAGGAAAGTGCCGGTGCACAAGATAACGCGACCGGCGTGAAGCTGCGTCCCATCGGCCAACTCTAATCCTGCAACCACATCACCTTTGAGCCGAAGCGCTGCCGCTTCACCTTCGATGATCTGCAAATTGTTTTGGTTAGCGACGATCTGCTGAACTTCGGCTTTGAACAGTTTTCGGTCAGCTTGAACGCGCGGACCCCAAACTGCACTCCCTTTCGACCGATTAAGCATCCGGTAGTGGACTGCCCCAGCATCCGCTGCCCTTCCCAGCACCCCATCGAGCGCATCGACCTCGCGTACCAAATGCCCCTTACCTAGGCCCCCAATCGCTGGATTGCAGCTCATCGCGCCAATGGCTTGAGTGTCAAAAGTCACCAATCCGGTGCGCGCACCCATCCGCGCAGAAGCACAAGCAGCTTCTACACCAGCATGGCCACCACCGATCACAAGGACATCAAAGACGTGCATGTCGCGTCAGATAGGTGCTGCACCCCCCGGCGTCAAAGCTGTTTCACGTGGAACACTTGTCGTTTGTGCTATTTCCCGATGCAAAAGCGTCCAAACAACGCATCAAGCATATCCTCAGTGGTGGCGCGCCCCGTCAAAACATCAAATGCCGACCGAGCGCAGCGCAGCTCTTCGCCAATCAAGAGTAGGTCGGATAATCCTTGTGCGCGGCCGAGCGCCGATGCTGCCTCTTCGACCTGGTTGTGTTGGCGCGCATTGAGCGCCGCCTGTCCCGGTTTGGGCAGCTGCTTGAGAGCGACAGCAACAAGCGCGTGTTTGAGCTCCGCAATTCCGTCGCCAGTCAGTGCGGACACCTCGTGACAATCAACACCCTTCGCAGCAAAGTCACTCGCATCCCTGCGCGGCGCGACTTCCCAAGCCAGCGAAGGCCCCTCCCCCTCTGGCCCAAGCCACAATACAATATCAGCCCGATCAAACTGGGCTTTTGCACGTTCAATCCCAATTTCTTCAATCCCATCCGACGCTGCATCACGAATTCCAGCTGTGTCGATAAAGGTGAACGGGACTGCGCCAATCGCAACGCTGCGTTCAATCACATCACGCGTTGTTCCGGCTAACGGTGAGGTGATCGCAGCTTCGCTTTCGACCAAAGTGTTGAACAAAGTCGACTTGCCCGAATTGGGAGGACCAGCAAGAACCACACGGAAACCCTCTTTCAGAGCCTCTGAGCGTGGCCGTGCAAGCCAATCATCAAGTTCGCCGTGGAGAGCAACCAAACTGGCCACAAAACCCTTCGGCAAGTCCTCAACATCGTCTTCGTCCGAAAAATCTAGCGCCGCCTCTAACTGCGCAGACATATGCAGCAAGCGCTGGAGCCAATCTTCAACCGCGGATGAGAGGGCGCCGCTCGCATTGGCCATCGCCGCGCTTCGTTGAAGCTCGGTTTCAGCCGACAAAAGATCAGCCAAGCCCTCAGCTTCAGCAAGATCCAAGCGCCCATTGGCAAACGCGCGCCGCGTGAACTCACCTGGCTCCGCGCGCCGCAACCCTTCAAACTCGCTCAGAGCTTGCTCCACTGCGTTCAGGACAGCGCGGCCACCATGACAGTGAAATTCGGCCAGATCTTCGCCAGTGGCCGTCTTTGGGCCGGGAAACCACAAGACCAACGCCTCATCGAGCACAATCCCGCTCAAATCGCGCAATTTGGCAAGCGCCGCGCGTCGCGGCTCAAAATCACGACGACACAGCGCCCGCAAAGCCGATCCAGCATCAGGACCGCTGATACGGATAACCCCAATGGCCGCAGGCGGACTTCCGCTGGAAACCGCAAAGATCGTCAGATTATTGCTCATCGGCGCCAATCAAGTGAGGGTGCTACCCCTTACTCGTCATCCCTGCCCGATGTTGGTTTGGGGGATGCTCCGGCCGAACCAGCCCGCATCCCGCTTTCAACGAAGTTCTGAAAGAGTTTCAATCCGGCCTGTCCCATTGGCGCGAGCGCGGAAGCATATTGTTTAAGCTGATCGGGATTGCTGACCCCTTGCATGGCCTTGGCGATGTTATCGACATAGATGCTGTTTGCCTCGCTCACATCAGGCAGACCCAAGAAGCTGCGTGCTTCCTCGGGAGTGCACTCAATCTCGATATTCACTTTCATGGCTCTCTCCTACTGGGAGCTATTCAAAACTTCGCATCCCTTACGACAGAAAGGTCAAGTGCCTAGCGGAAGTCAACCGCCGACAGTCGGAGCGAGAAAATAGTCAGCCCCGCCTTGAGAATTAACAGGCATGACCAGTTCCAAAATAACGCGAGTGATTGCGTCGCACTGCACCACATGTGGTCAGTTCAACGTCGCAAAGTTCAGTATGATCCGACGCACTTCGGGGTCGATCGCAGCGGGCAGATCCGCTTCGAGAAGCTCTCGCCGCTTTTCAACATTCTGCGCAATCGCGACCCGTCGCATCGCCCATCGCGGACAGGCTCGCTTATCAATCGCGCGCCGATCGAGCATGGAGACCCCACTATGGCGTGGATCATGGGTGATCCGCACCATCAAATTGATCAGCTCAGCCTCTTCGCCTTCGAGCAATTGCAGGAAGTTGCGGCCATTATAGAGCAACAGCCCAGTGATCCCGGAAACGGGGTTTTTGCTCGCGCTTGTCTCAAGAATGCGATCAACCTCATCGCGACCCAAACTAGGCGCGGTGCTGATATAAAGATACTGACTAAGCATTGGGGCTAGGACATATCGCCGATGAAGCTGCTTGCCAATCGCAAAACGGCGGCATTCATCCTCATCAAAAAACCCAGAAAACTGCCAATTCGACTACTGATTCATAGTATCGAAGAAGTCCTCGTTTGTCTTGGAATCCTTCATCTTATCAAGCAGGAATTCCATCGCATCGACGGTGCCCATTTGCATGAGGATACGGCGAAGCACCCACATTTTGGAGAGCTTGTCCTTCTCGACCAGCAGCTCTTCTTTGCGCGTACCAGACTTGCCAACATCCAATGATGGGAAGATGCGCTTGTCCGAAACCTTGCGATCAAGAACAATTTCAGAGTTACCGGTGCCTTTGAACTCTTCAAAGATAACCTCGTCCATTCGGCTGCCCGTATCAATCAGCGCGGTTGCAATGATCGAAAGCGAGCCGCCCTCTTCGATATTCCGCGCAGCGCCAAAGAAGCGTTTAGGGCGTTGCAGCGCGTTTGCATCAACACCACCGGTCAGGACCTTACCTGAGCTTGGCACCACGGTGTTGTAGGCGCGGCCCAGACGCGTGATGGAATCAAGCAAAATCACAACATCGTTCTTGTGCTCGACCAGACGCTTTGCCTTTTCGATCACCATTTCGGCCACTTGAACGTGGCGATTGGCGGGCTCATCAAAGGTTGAGGAAATCACCTCACCCTTCACGCTGCGCTGCATATCGGTGACTTCCTCAGGCCGCTCATCGACGAGCAGAACCAGGAGGAACACCTCAGGGTGATTGTCAGTGATCGCCTTTGCAATGTTTTGAAGCAGCACCGTTTTACCTGTGCGCGGCGGCGCAACGATGAGAGCGCGCTGACCCTTTCCTTGCGGAGAAATGATATCGATCACGCGGGCAGACTTGTCTTTAACGGTGGGATCAAGCGTATCCAGCGTCAGCTTTTCTTCCGGATAAAGCGGTGTGAGGTTGTCAAAGTTGGTGCGCATCCGAACCGCGTCAGGCTCTTCAAAGTTGACAGTGCTCAGACCGGTCAACGCAAAATAGCGTTCCCCATCTTTGGGCGCGCGAATCTCACCTTCGACCGTATCCCCCGTCCGTAGACCCCATTTACGGATCTGGTTGGGCGAAACATAGATATCGTCCGGGCCGGCTAGGTAGTTTGCTTCTGGTGAGCGAAGGAAACCAAAACCATCTTGCAGCACTTCGATCGTGCCGATGCCCATGATTTTCTCTTCATATTCCTCGTCTTCGGCCAGCTCACGAAGGATACTGAAAAGCAGATCCTGACGGCGCATGGTGGAGGCGCTTTCAACGCCCAATTCTTCCGCCATCGCAACCAATTCGGCCGGGGCTTTCTGTTTTAAGTCTTTGAGATGCATTATGTATTCAATCCAGAAACGTAAGTGAGCGGCGGATCAGTCAGTACCTCTTTTTGGGAGGCACCCTGCGCAGTGATGATTTTCCTATATTTCGCGGAACATCAGCAGGGTTGGGCTTGGAGAAAGCAGACTTGGTTCCACTCAAAAACCGCAGAACCATCGCCAAAAGGAAACACACGGATAAGTTTGCAGCGCGCTAAGGTCAATCCGTGATCAACAAAGTGAACGCAATTTCTTATCAGAAGGGCTTAATCACCACCAAGGCAGTTATCAGAACCAACAGTAGGCCGGGCACTTCACCAATCATCCGTAGCTGTTTTTCTGACAAGGGTCGATCGCCACGGATCATTGCTTTTGCCCTTGCTACAAGCCAGCCATGATAGCCTGTCAGCACAAGCACCAAAGCGAGTTTAGCGTGCAGCCATCCGCTCGTAAAAAAGCCGGCAGCATAGGCCAAGCTCAGCCCAAAAACCCATACCAAAATTAAGCTTGGCGTCAGGATAATCTTACGCAATTTACCCATCCGAACCGCCCATTTGGCTTCACCTTCGGAGCCAGGCTCATGGTCGAGCAAATAAATGCACTGGCGCGGAAGCATGAACAGTCCTGCCAACCAAAACACCATAAAGATGATGTGACCAATCTTAAGCCAAGCATAAATAGAGATCAGAAATTCCTGCATGACGTGCCTTTAACAGCCCTTTTTCGCCCAATCACCCCCGAATTGCAGCGACCAGCTCGTGAACGTGGTCGATCGGCGTGAACTGACCGATTCCGTGACCCAGGTTGAAAACGTGGGGACGATCTCGGAGGGCTTCAAGAATGATCTTCACTCTTTCTGGCAACGCGGGGCCGCCAGATTCCACCAATAGCGGATCTAAATTGCCTTGCACCGGCATATTCTCAGGTAAATGTTCATGAACCCAGGCCGGATCTAGCGTCTCATCCATCCCAATCGCATCAACGCCCGTTTCACGGGCATAGGCAGGCAATTTGGCGCCCGCACCTTTGGGAAAACCAATGATTGGCGTGTCCGGATGCGACTGTTTCAGAGAAGCCACAATGGCTGCGTTGGGCGCAATCACCCAGCGCTCAAACTGATCGGGAGCCAGACTGCCTGCCCAACTGTCAAACAACTGCACCGCCTCAGCGCCCGCATCGATCTGGCCGCGCAAATAGCTGATCGAAACCTCGACAATCGCATCGATGATCGCCTGCATCTTCGCCGGGTCACGATAAGCCAACAATCGCGCTTTGCCTTGATCTTTTGAACCTTCGCCAGCGATCATGTAGGTCGCAACTGTCCATGGAGACCCTGCAAAGCCAAGCATCGTAACTGTGTCTTCAATCTGAGCTCGCACTTTGCGGACCGTCTCGTAAATCGGGCCAAAACGCTCAGGCTGTGCGGTGAAATCCGCGAGCTCGCGTTCAAGCAACGTCGGCGACAATTTCGGCCCTTCGCCAGCCAGAAACTCTAACCCCTGCCCCATGGCGTGCGGAACAATCAGGATATCAGAAAACAAGATCGCGCCATCAAAGCCAAAACGACGAATTGGTTGAACGGTGACTTCTGCCGCGGCGTCACTGTCATAAACCAGTTCCAAAAAGCCGCCTTTCTCTGCTCGCAAGGCTCTGTATTCAGGCAAATAACGTCCTGCCTGACGCATGAGCCAGACCGGAGCTTTGTCCTGTTTTTTACCTTTGAGGGTTTCGAGAAGCAAACTAGCCATAAGAGTCCTTAAAACAAATTAATTATATTTTATAAAGGGTTGATGGTGTTTATTGGGCCTGTGGAAAGCGGGAATTACCAGCCTGTGCCTCAATTCACTGCTTATGAACAGGTGCAATCCACAGGCGCGAATCCGCACGCTCGCGTGGTCAACCCAAAGCTATCCCCACAGTTCCCAGCCTGTCGAAATCTACTGAATTCTGTCGAGATGTTTATGTGATGGTTAACGGATTGCGGGGGTGAAAAACAATGCCCCGCTTGTCGACGCTTTCATCCCGTGGTTTATGCCTTGGTCTATCCACAGAGCCAAGCGCCCATAGACAGACGATCAAAACATGCCGCGAATCAATCTTCACCTTGTCTCCGATTCCACCGGTGAAACGCTGGAAATGATCGCGAAAGCCTCGCTTGCTCAGTTCGATGATGCCGATGTCGCACGACATTTTTGGCCGATGGTACGATCACTCCAACATCTAGATCGGATTGTACCAGATCTAGCGGACAATCCCGGCTTGGTGCTTTTTACCCTGGTAAACCCCGATACACGCGCACGGCTCGAAGAGCATTGCCGGCATTTGGGTCTGCCAGCCGTGCCGGTGCTCGATCAAGTAACCGCAGCGCTCGAAGCGCAATTGGGTCAAGAAGCGCATGGCCGCCCAGGCCGACAGCACTTGATGGATGATGACTATTTCAAGCGTGTTGATGCGATTCAATTCACCATCGCGCATGATGATGGGATTGCCCATGAGGATTGGGAGCAAGCCGACATCTTGCTGGCGGGGGTGTCGCGCAGTTCAAAGACGCCCACCTCGATCTATCTCGCCAATCGTGGGTATAAAGTCGCAAACATTCCGCTCGTGGTCGAAAGCCCGCCGCCCAAAAGTCTGTTCGGGCTACGCAACCCGATGATTGTGGGGCTGACCACAGCGCCCGAACGGCTGGTGCAAATTCGCCGCAACCGGTTGTTATCACTCAATGAAGGCACCGAAACAGCCTATGTCGACAATGAAAACGTGAAAAGCGAAGTGCAGTTTGCGCGGCGTATGTTTGCCGATAATGGTTGGCCCGTGATTGATGTGACCCGGCGTTCGATCGAAGAGAGCGCGGCTGCGATCATCCGGCTTTATCAAGACAGGAGCAAGAGCGAAAAGCCTATTGATGAGGTGTCGAAGCCGATATGAGCGCTACCGGTTTAGTTCTTGCATCAAAATCTGCTTCGCGCCGGGTAATGTTGGATGCCGCGGGTGTCGAATATGACGCCATTCCCGCTGATTTGGATGAACGCGCTATCGAGGCGGGGTTGAAAGATGCAAGCGCGCCGGAAGTTGCCGAAGCGTTGAGTGTGGCGAAAGCTGCCGCCGTGGCGGCCGAACACTGCGAAGCATTGGTGCTTGGCAGCGATTCATTAGTCCTGGTCGATGGTGAGCGATTCGATAAACCAACATCGCGCGAGAATGCCAAAGAGCATTTACGCTCCTTTTCAGGTAAAGTGCTTGAATTGCACAGCGCCGCCGCCTTGGTACGCGGCGATACCTGCGAATGGAGCCAGACCGATATTGCGCGGCTTTACGTGCGCGCTCTATCTGAGGATTTCATCGAGCATTACCTGGCTTGCGAATGGCCTGAAGTTGGTCACACAGTCGGCGTCTTTCGCATCGAAGCGATGGGTGTTCAGTTGTTCGATCGGATAGAGGGTGACCAGTTTACGGTCTTAGGCATGCCGCTCATCCCGGTGTTAGGCGCCCTGCGCGAACAAGGCATTCTTATACTATGACCGATGCGCCTACGCGCCCCTATGCTGAGGTGATCGGCGATCCGATTGCGCATTCGAAATCACCCGTGATCCATAGGTTTTGGATCCAACAACTGGGCCTAGATGCCCAATACCGCGCACAGCATGTCACTCCCGATGGTTTGGGCAATTATTTTGCGGCGCGACGTCAGGATAAAAACTGGTGTGGCTGCAACATCACCATGCCGCACAAGCAGGCTGCAATGGCGTTGGTCGACGAGCTAGAGCCTGACGCCAAGGCGATAGGGGCGATCAACACAGCCTATCGCCGCGATGACGGCGCGCTGGTTGGGACAAACACAGATGCAGGCGGATTTCTCGAACCTCTAAAAGATGTTCTGGCGGCACAACACCTCTTTCGCATGGCGCGTATCATCGGGACGGGTGGCGCGGCGCGCGCAATTATCACGGCATTGGCAGGCCACGGCTTTACCCTTGTGGTTACTGGCCGCAACGAGGCAAAGGCACGCGGTTTACTGAGCGAGCTAGCTCCCAATGGCGAGCACTACGCCGCGCCGCTTGGCTATTTTGCGCAAAGCACCGATTTCGCCTTTGACGACCGTGAAGGATGTCTCGATCTGGTCGTCAATGCCTCACCATTGGGAATGGCTGGCAATCCTCCGCTCAAATTTGACATCAGCCACGCGCCGCCAGGTAGCATCTTCTACGATATCGTCACGGATCCCAGGGAAACGTCGTTCCTGCGTGACGCCAAATCGGGAGGTTTCGCGAGCATTGGGGGAATCGAAATGCTAGTTGGTCAGGCCGCCATCGCGTTTGAGAAGTTCTTTGGTCAATTGCCTGTGCGCGACGGCGACGCTGAGTTGCTGGAAAGGCTGAATGGATGATTGAGGCCACTAGACCTGCGCTGACCATTGGCCTGACTGGTTCGATCGGGATGGGCAAGTCGACCGTCGCTGGTATGTTTGAGGCTGCTGGTGTTCCGGTATTTGACGCCGATGCGTCGGTGCGCGCAATGCAAGGGGTGGGCGGCGAATTGGTCGATGCCATTGAAGCGGCGTTTCCCGGGTCAACGGGGCCGCAAGGTGTGAACCGCGACACCCTTGGTAAGGAGGTTTTTGCTGATAAAGAAGCGTTGGCGCGGCTTGAAGCGATTGTGCACCCCGCTGTTGGTGCGAAACGAGCGCAATTTATCGAGCAGACCACCGATGAGCCGATGATTGTATTTGATATTCCATTGTTGTTCGAAGGTGGCGGTCATGAAGCCGTTGACGTCATTGTCGTCGTCTCTGCCTCCGCTGAGGCGCAACGCGAGCGGGTGCTTGCGCGCGAAGGAATGACGCCGGAAAAGTTCGAGCATATTCTTAGTATTCAAACCCCTGATGCAGAGAAACGTCAGCGAGCCGACTATGTCATCGACACAGGCGCGACGCTCAAAGAAACAAAGACGCAGATTCAGTCGCTGATCGATGAGCTTAAATCGCGCCAAAACAATTGATTCCTATTGGCACAAAGCCGCACCTTCATATCGTTACAAACCGTCTCTTGCACAGCGACGCATTGTGACAGATAGTGACCGAGATGCGTGAGATCGTTTTTGACACTGAAACCACTGGCCTTGACCCGAAAAGCGGGGATCGGATGGTGGAAATTGGCTGTGTTGAGATGGTGGATCGGGTTCCTACCGGTGAATCCTATCACGCTTACTACAACCCTGAGCGCGACATGCCGACGGCCGCTGAAGCGGTGCATGGGCTTTCAATCAGCTTTCTTGAGACGAAGCCCCTATTCAAGGACACGGTGCAAGAATTGCTCGATTTTTTGGGCGATGCGCCGCTGGTCGCGCACAATGCAGGGTTTGATTTTGGCTTTCTCAACGCTGAGTTGGAGCGAATCGGGTTTGAATTAGTTGCGATGGACAGGATGGTCGATACCGTCGCAATCGCACGAAAACGTCATCCCGGCGCAAAGCTGTCATTGGACGCCTTGTGCACGCGCTATGGTATCGACCGCAGCCACCGAGTGAAACACGGCGCGCTGCTCGATGCTGAATTGTTGGCGCAGGTCTATATTGAGCTGACCGGAGGCCGTCAGATTGGGCTGGGTTTGGCGCAGGATCGGCCAGAGGCTGCGGATGAGGCATCGCAAGAGGCGGCGCATAGTGCCGATACAGACGGAGTGGTCCGTGAAAGGCGTGAACCGCGCCCGCATTCGGCTAGTCCTGAAGAGACAGTCAGGCACAAAGAGTTTATAAGTGGAATCAAAGACGCGCTTTGGGCGCAATAGAGGGATCGCACAGGCGTGAATCCCTTCAAACAAAGGAGGCCAAGCGACAATGGATATCCGAATTTCTGGGCATCAGGTTGAAACCGGCACGGCTCTTCAAGAGCATGCCAACGACCGGCTCGAAGGCATCGTTGAGAAGCATTTCGACCGTGCGATCAGCTCGCATGTGACGTTTGGCAAAGGTGGGGCTGGCGCATTCAAATGCGACATTGTCACCCATGTCACGCAGGGTTTGATTCTGAAAGCGCAAGGAAGCGCGCATGATGCGCATGTCGCGCTCGACAATGCTGCGTCGAAAATTGAAAAACAGCTGCGCCGTTACAAACGCCGGATACAGGATAGGCATCAAAAAACAGATTTCGCTCGTGCCGAGGAAGAAGCGGCCTACACCATTTTCGCTCTGGAAGAGGCGGAAGATGAGCTGACCAGCGATGCACCACCGGTCATCGCTGAAACCTCTGTCGACATCCCAACTTGCAGCACAGCAGATGCGGTCATGATGCTAGATTTGCGTGATACTCCGGCGTTATTCTTCAAAAATGCTGGAACTGAGAGGCATAATATGGTTTATCGCCGCTCTGACGGATCAATCGGATGGGTTGAACCGCATTAGGGTTTAGCCAAGCTGCGTTTGATGTCTCGCCAGCTTAGAGCAAGGTCCGAATCATCGAGAATGGTATCGCGCCGCTCCCTTTTAAAGCGGCTGTTTGTTCTCGTGAGTGGCGTAGGCCTGGAAAATGGGATTTCGATTTCGCTATGAATGTTAACTTTGCAATGCTGCCGGAAGCGGTCGCGCTTGCTCATCTTGAGAGCAAGTCAGACATTTTGGATGCGTTGGCTGATCTGTTCGCAAAGACTTACGGCCTCGATCATCACATAGTGAGCGAAGGGCTGGAGCAACGCGAAGCTTTGGGCAGCACCGGTTTTGGCCGAGGTGTAGCGATCCCGCATTGCCGCAGTACAGGAGTTAACCGACCAACGGTGGTCCTGCTGAAGCTGACCGAGCCGATGGATTTTGCGGCGGCCGATTCGATGCCCGTTTCGCTTGTTTTTGGGCTGGTTTCGCCCGAAAAAGCGGGCGCCACCCATTTGCATGCATTGGCGGCGATTTCGCGTCTTTCGCGCGACGAGGCGATGCTGCAAATTATGCTGGATGCGCCCGATGCAGAAGCCTTGTTCGCCGTTTTGACCAACCAGTTCTTGCGCGATGCGGCCTAACGCCAACGCCGATGAAAGCAGCGCTCAGCTGCACCGTCGTGCGCTGGAGCGCCTTTATGTGTCCGCGCCGATCAACCAGCAATTTGCCTCGTCGCTGCATTTGCCGGAGGCTGGGCGCTCGCAATTGACCTTCACAATTGATGAAGCGGTTTACCACGCGGCGGGTGCGGCGCACGGCACAATCTATTTCAAAATGCTTGACGATGCCGCGTTCTACGCAGCCAACACGTTGGCGACCGATCGTTTTTTGCTCACCACCAGCTTCAACCTTCACTTCACAAAGCCCGTTCGTGCGGGTCAAGTCGTTGCCGAAGGCAAATGGGTGAGTGGCAAACGCCGGGTCTTTGTCGCTGAATCGCGCTTGGTGGATGAAGAGGGCGATGAAATCGGTCGCGGGACAGGTACATTCATGCGCTCACACATCGCTCTCTCAAGCCTTCCAGGATACGCCAAAGCTCTGTCATCGGACAGCGAGTGAAATGAGCGCGCGTCTACCTGCGCATCTTGAAGTTGGCGCGATTCGTCGTCTGGCAGAGGTCGAAGGCGGGCAAGCGATGGTGCTGGCCAAGGGTGAACACGATGCGGGCACTATCCTGCTTGTAACTATGTTTCGCGGATGTAACGCACAGCTTTACGAAAGAATGCCACAATTGGACGGCACGCGCAGTTTTGTGCGAACAAAGAAGCAAGAGTTTGAAAAACCAACAGAATTCCAAGAATATCTTGACCGGCGTAGGTCTCAAGACCCCGATATTTGGATGTTGGAGGTGGATATCGAAGATGCAGAACGGTTCGTCGCACTATTGCCCGATTAACTTGACCCAAGCGGGAAGTATCCTATTTGCCCGCTCAACTTCGGATAATGCGAAGGCTGGTAATTGCGGCGTTAAGGTCGATTGCTAAGCACGCAGCCGGGGGGCAGCCGGCAGGCATTTGGATCACCCTCTCCCACCTCTCGCGTAACCAACGCACAGGTCCAGCCTGCGACTGAGCTCGCTCACCGCACAGATAAAAGTCGTAATGAGTCGCAAGACATATTCTTTGAGTGCAATTGCAGTAGCGGCTACGGCCACTTTGGGCTTTTCAAGCATTGATGGCGCCGGCGCGTTCGCGCAGGCCGGCGATCAAGATCAGGTCGACGCTTCGGCGTTTGAACCTCGGGAAAACGTCCTTCAAGATGTAGAGATTGTTCCCAAGGCTCCCCGGCCTGAGTTTGTTGAAGAAGAAGTGGTTCAGCCGCTTCCCCCACAAGAAGAACGTGCCCAAGAGCAAGCTAGCTTTCAGGCGGGTTCTCTGGGGGAACTTGTCGGTATGATCGACACTTCCGGACAATTGAGTGAGCAGATGCAGTGCCTTGCAGGCGCGGTTTATTTCGAAGCACGCGGTGAACCACTCGCAGGCCAGTTGGCGGTTGCCGACGTGGTGATCAACCGCTCGGAAGATCACCGTTTCCCGGCGAGCTATTGCGGCGTGGTTTATCAGCGTTCGCAGTTCTCATTCGTCAAAGGCGGTCGAATGCCACGTATCCGAACTGGCACAGCTGCATGGTCCCGGGCAAAGGCGGTTGCTCGGATCGCGCATGACGAAATGTGGGATTCAAAAGTGGATGGCGCGGTCTATTTCCATGCGAAATATGTCCGCCCTTCTTGGAGCCACCGCAAGACCCGCACCGCGACAATCGATACCCATATCTTCTATCGGTAATTTTCTTGATTGAGCGCTCGCAATCGCGAGCACTCCTTCCTCGCTCATATTATAACCTGAAGGACGTGTGGCCTTTGGCCGTCTCCGACGGCTGCCAGCCAGCCTTGCGGGTTTCCTGTGGGTTTCCGTCTGAGTCCTACTCTTCCAATACAATCCAAGTTGGCGCGTGGTCGCTGGCCTTTTCACGACCGCGGTGGTCGCGATCCACGCCCACTAACACCAAACGGTCCGCCATTTCTGGCGAGAGCAGGATGTGGTCGATACGGAAGCCATGATCGCGTTGCCATGCGCCCGCTTGATAATCCCAATAGGTCCACACACCGCCGCGCGGATTGTGCGCGCGCAAAGCGTCGGTCCACCCGTCGGCTAATAAACGGGCGTAGGCGGCGCGCGTTTGTGGTTGCATCAGTGCGTCACTCGACATCGCTTTGACCGAGAATGTGTCGTCATCTTCGGGAATAACATTGTAATCGCCTAGGACTGCTGCCGGCACTTCCTCGGCCCAAATTGCCGCCATACGCTCGCGCAATTTCTCCATCCAAGCGATTTTGTAGTCGAATTTGGGCCCAGGGTGCGGATTGCCATTGGGTAAATAGATACAGACGATACGCACTGGCGCTTCGCCACCTTTCGCGACATTCACCTCCAGATAGCGTGCTTGCTCGCCCTCGTCTTCTTTGGGGCCATTGATCCCAAGCCCACGCTGAATTTCGACGGGCGCGTCAAGACCCGCATCCTTGTCAGTCAGGATCGCGACGCCGTTAAACGCTTTCTGTCCATGGGTGAGGACGTGGTAGCCGAGCGCTTCCAATTCTTCGCGCGGGAATCCCTCATCCTGCGATTTAATCTCTTGTAAGCACGCTACCGATGGCCGTGTTTCAGTCAGCCAT
The DNA here is from genome assembly GCA_039985875.1 of Erythrobacter sp. Classification (GTDB taxonomy): domain Bacteria; phylum Pseudomonadota; class Alphaproteobacteria; order Sphingomonadales; family Sphingomonadaceae; genus Erythrobacter. Next base: position 625,138 of record JBDWRU010000003.1, read on the forward strand.
TCCTTCAAACGCGGCAGACGGGCTTTGACCCCATTGATGTTGTAAGTGGCGATTTTCATGGAAGGCGGTGTGCCTGAAAGCATGTTGTGTGCCTAGGCCTAACCGGCGCAAAAGCTTCAAATTCCGAAGCTTGAACCGCACCCACAACCCGCTGCTGCTTTGGGGTTTTCAACCCGGAATGCTGCCCCGCCAAGCGATTCGACGAAATCAACCACGCTGCCGCCTACGAGATCCAGACTGATCGGATCAACCACCAGCTGCACCCCATCGGTTTCGCTTACCGAATCATCGCCATCGGCTGCGTCTGCCAAATCAAATTTGTATTGAAAGCCTGAGCACCCGCCGCCCTCGACAGAAAGCCGTAAGATCGCCGGTTTGGTTTGCTTTTCAGCGATCCATGCCACACGTTTCGCAGCAGCAGGGGTAAGAGTGAGCATCTCAGCCATATTTGCTGATGTAATGCGCCTTGGGGCATTGCTCAAGATGTGAGCCGCTCAAGCGGTTTGAATATAACTGCGCAAAGCCTCAGCTTCATGTTCGACCTCGTCAATTTTGGTCTTCACCAGATCCCCGATTGAGATGAAGGCCACAAGCCGCCCATTGTCGACTACGGGGAAGTGGCGGAAGCGCCGCCGCGTCATCAAGGCCAGCGCATCATCGATCTTCGTATTCTGTTCCACCGTGATTGCAGGCGAGGTCATAATCTCTTCGACGGTTTGGTTGAGACACGCGCCACCGCCTTCTGCCAAGCGATAGATGATATCGCGCTCCGACACGATCCCCGCAACTGTGCCGTTGCGGAGCACTGGGAGCGCACCGATTCGTTTCCCCGCCAGCATTTGCACCGCTTCCGAAACGGGAGTGGACACATCGCAGGCGATGATGTCGCTTGCTGCTCTGTCCGCGACGATTGTTGCAATTGTCATCTCAACCCTCCTTCTTGATTGCAAAACATGCCACTTCGGAAAGGAAAAGGCGAATCCGTGCTGTTACGAAGGTTCAATCGGACGCTAATTCGTTGCAAAGACGCGGTTAGCCTCGCATGGGATTTGTCATGGTTCAAAAGTCACCTCTCGATGATCCCGAGAACGCTGCCTACGCTTGGGCGCGATACCGTCAGATCATGAAAGCCCTATTGATGGTTACTGCGGCGACGGTGTTGATTGCGGTCGTTTTACTCTACGCTTCGTATGGAATGGTGTCGGTTCATTTCTTTATCGCGGTTGCTTTGGGGATTAGTCTGACGATGCTCCTTGGTGGCGGATTGATGGGCCTCGTTTTTCTGTCGAATGGCACTGGGCATGATGACGCGGTCGATAACAAACTGCCGCGCAGCGATGAAATCTGGTCGGATAAAGACGAAGATTAGGTGTTTTGCGGCGTGAGGCGAAATTCCTCAACCGGAATGCCGCCGACCAAGTGCTCTTCAATAATCCGCTCAAGAACCGCCGGTGAGCAGGAATGATACCAAACTCCATCCGGCCACACGACGGCGATCGGGCCAGCGTCGCAGATTTGCAGGCAGTCGGCTTTGCTGCGTTGGATACCGCCAGGCCCCTTGGGGTGGTCGATCGGGCGTTTTGGTCCCACCAGCCCACGCTCTTTCAGTCGGTCTTTGAGGAACTGCCAGGCCACTTCGCCATCGGCCCGCGCACAGCATTTCTGTTTGTCGGAGACCGCGCACAAGAAAATTTGACGCTCAATCTCATCGTCCGGCCTTGAGCCGCCATATTTCTTTGCCAGCGCTGTTTTCGCTGACTGCAATGTCTGGTCGATCAAGGTGCAGTCTCTGATTGTACGGCTGGTTTGGGCGCGAGCCAGCGGTCCAACCAACCAAACACGGTCTCGTGCCATTGCAGCGAATTTTTCGCGCCGATCACCCAGTGGTTCTCATCTGGGAAGATCAGCAGTTGCGACTCGATCCCGCGTTCTTTGAGAGCTGTGAAACTTTGCAGCCCTTGCGTGTAAGGCACGCGGAAGTCCTGCTCGCCTGCGATCACCAGCATAGGTGTTTTCCATTTGTCGACGTGATTGACCGGGTTCCAACGCTCATAAACGTCTTTGGACTCGGCATAAGAACCGCCAAAGTCCCAGCGCGGGAACCACAACTCTTCGGTTGAATAGTAAAAGCTGCGCATGTCGAACAGGCCGTCATGCTGGATCAGACAGTCAAACCGATCAGGCCAATTGCCTGCGATCCAATTGACCATATAGCCGCCATAGCTGGCGCCCATGGCGCAGGCTCGATTGCCGTCGATTTGTGGATCTTGGGCAAGCGCGGCTTGCAGGCCCAGTTGCAAGTCGATGAGTGGCTTACCGCCCCAATCACGATTGATCGCGTCGGTGAAGGCCTGCCCGTATCCTACACTGCCGTGAAAATCGACCGAGATAACCGCGTAACCCTGGCTGGCGAGCACGCGTGGATTCCACCGGCTTGACCAGCTATCGTTGAACGAACCCTGCGGCCCACCGTGAATATAGAGGATCGCGGGGATCGACCCGGTCTGGTCTTTCAGCCGTGTGATCTGCCCCCAAACGGTCGCGCCGCCTGCACCGGGGAAGTTGAAGCGTTTGGTCTCCACCGGTGCCATTTGAGCCATGCGACTTCGCGCAATGTCAGTAAGCCGCTGCCCTTGACCCAGCCCCTGCGAAAGAAACAGTTCGGCGGGTGCGCCAATCGAATCTCGTTTAAAAAGGATACGCCCATCGGACAGCGGCATCACTGCGCTGATATGCGCCTCGTTTCCGTCCATCAGGTTGAGCTTGCGCACTTCGCCCGACTTCACATTGATGCGATAGACCGGCGTATCAAGCGTGTCATAGGCGACCGCGAGAAGATATCTTGAGTCCTCAGTCCAGGCGAGGCTGACAAATGAAAGATCAACATCGAGCGTGAGTGGCTTGGTTTTGCCGCTTTTGATGGTGCGCAGCTGAACAAGCTGTCGGTCGGATTCGTAGCCGGGGCGCGCCATCGCGAGATAGGCCAGATACTTGCCATCGGGCGAGGGTGTCGGATTAGCATCCAAAGCGCGGTTGGAACTGGTCAATGCGGTGGGTGCGGCACCGGTGAGATCGGAATAGAAGATGTCGAGATCGGTCGAAAACGGCTCACCCTGACCGGTTTCACGGGCTACAAAATAGAGCCCAGATCCATCCGGCGCCCAAGCGACATCCTCGTCGCCGCCAAACGGCTTTGTTGGCGTATCGCCGCGAACACCAAAACTCTGGTCGAACCCGTCAACGGGTATGCCTTCGCCAACAGTGCTGCCATTCTCCAACCCAAAGACAAAGGTGCGGTTGAGCGCGCCGGGCTTTGCCCATGTGTCCCAATGGCGAAAAAACCCTTCGTCGCCATGGTATAGCCGCCCATCGCCTGGCCCGGTCAAATGAGCATCGACGCCTTCGCTGCAGCCGATACGTGTGCAGTCACGGCCTGTTTCGGCCCATAAAGCAATTCTATCACCGGTGGGTGAGAGCTCAAAGCCGTCAATAGATGCGCCTGGAATGTCGGCAACTGGTATTGGCCCAGTGACATTGCCATTGCCTTCTAGCGCAACGCGCCAGACCCGACCCTTTGTAGGGATGGTTGGGTCAGTGTGTTGGTAACTTATAAAGTAGAGAAAATCGTCTGCGCCAAAGGTCAGCGAATAAGCCTCTAACCCTAGATTGAGCGGAACCGGGCTAAGTCCCGGAATCGACAGATCGAGAATGTAATATGCTGTTGTGCGGGCGTATTTTTCCGCATCGGTCTGACTTACGGAATAGACGGCATAGCGGCCAAAACGCGAAACGGTTGGCGTGCCAAGGCGCGGCATGGTGATGAGGTCCTGCGCGGTCATCGGCGCTGCCCTTGAACCGGGCGCTCGCGCGGGCGCGACTGGCGTTTGTGAGACGGTTGGCAGGGTTTGCACCGCTTCGCTTGCCACCTCTTCGGCATGCGCGGGTTCTAAAGCTGTTGCCTCATCACTCGCGGCAAGTGGTGCTGACGCTAGAGCGGCGGTGACGCAGAGCGCACACCAATGTGTAATCCTTCCCATGCGTGGAGATGTAACGCGATCTGCGCTGAGAGGCTAGTGTGTCGCGCTAAGTCCCCGTTAGATATCGCTCTAGCTCTTTTTGCCGGCGATCCGAGCGATTTCTGCCTGCACCATTTCCTCGACCATGCTGGGCAAATTGGCGTCGAGCCATTCAGCGATCATGGGGCGCATCAACTCGCGAGTTAGCCCTTCGAGCGAAGTTTCACCGCTGCGGACGATTTGAGGCCGCGCGCCAGGTTCGGACAGCATGGCAAGCGCAGCGAGGTTTTCTTGCATGGCGTTGCGCGTTTCGTCTTTTATCAGCGGAGCATCTCCCAGCGTCTCTGGCTGCTCGATAAGGGTTTCTTCAGCGTCCTCAGCGACTTCCAATTGCGCAAGGTCGAGCACATCTTCGCTCTCGCTGCCGTTTTCGTCAGCGTCATTGTCCTGAACAACAGCACGTTCGGCGGCTTCATCCGCGTCAGCTTCACGGCGGCGACGCGCTTCCAATGCGCCATCGCGATTGTCGCGGGCGATTACTTTCTTGATCGATTCCAAAATTTCTTCGACCGATGCTTCGTTTTCTTGAGCCATAATTGCGCGCTCAACCCCTATTCCTCGAATCAAACCGTAGATGCATTAACCATCCGGCTCCAATTGTGGTCCAAATGAGGCGGTTGGGGCCGGAATGTCAACGGTTCTGGTCGAATTCGGTTGGGCTTTAGGAGCGCCGCCAGTGTCCCAAGGCGGGCGATCCCAATCCCAGATCTTGTTGCGAACTTCGTCATAATTGACGGTGGGGTCGTAGAGCGGACCACCAGTATCCAAGTTCAGATCGCGCGCTTCGGCTTTGCCCATCGCCGCAAGCAGTGTGAAGCCCGCGACATAGGCGTTACGACGCGCCGTAACGAGCTGCGCACGCGCAGACAGCAACTCTTGCTCGGCATTCAGCACATCAAGGATAGTACGATTGCCGATTGAATTTTCCGCTCGCACCCCTTCAAGGCTGACTTCTGCGGCTTCCACCGCGGTTTTCGAACTGGTGATGTTCGCGTTGGACGCTTGCCAGCTCGCATAGGCGTTGCGGGTCTGCTGAACGACGCTGCGTTCAATCGCAATCATGTTTTCTAAAGCTTGCGTTTCGAGCGCGCTGGCTTGGCGTTCGCGGGCTGCAATCGCACCGGCTTGGAAAATTGGAATAGTCACTCGCACGCCCGCATTGGCGGTCGTCTCCGCCTGAGTGAATGGGCCACCGCCGAGTGTGCCGAGGAAGTTGCTGTAATCGCCATTCGCAAACAATGCGACGGTTGGCATCCGGCCTGCGCCTGCGACTTTGGTATCGAAGCCTGCCGCATCGGCACGTTCTTTGGCTGCGATCAGATCGGGATTGAATTTCAGTGCTGTTTCTTGCGCCATCTCAACCGTTTCCGGCAAATTCGGCAGTGGCGGCGGCGCCATCAAGCTCTCGGGCGTTCTGCCGATCACCTGGATATAGGTGTTGCGCGCAGCGATCAGGTTGGACAGCGAGGTTTGGAAATCACTTTCGGCAAGAGCCAGCCGCGATTGTGATTGCGCGACATCGGTTCGTGTTAGGTCGCCAATTTCAAACCGATCACTGGTCGCTTCGAGGTTGACCTTGAGCACTTCGACCTGATTCGCCGCCAAGCCTGCCAACGCTTCTGTGCGCAGCACATCCATGTAAGCGGCGACCGCTTGGCTGAAAATCGCGCTTTCCGTGCCGCGCAAATCCGCCCGGCCTGCTTCAACCCGTTCGTCTGCTGCCCGGATGCTGTTCTTGACCGCGCCGCCGGAGTAGATCGGCGCTGTTACCGCCAGATTGACCCCGAAATTGCGGGTCGGTGCGGTAAACTGGTTTCCGGATTGTCGCAGAAATTCAATATGCGTGGCGGTCGCTGTCGCTGTCGGCAGGCCATTGGCGCGGTTGATCGGCACGTTTTCATCATTCGCGCGCTGGCCAGCGCGCGCGGCTTCGAGGTTCGGATTGGTGTTGTAAGCAGACGCAAGCGCCTCGCGCAGATCGTCGGCGCGCGCGGACGAGCCGAGTGCCAAACCCGCAGTTGCAACGGTAAGATACAATGTTCGCCGAAGCGAGGTTGCTTGCATTAGAAAGTCCAGCTCTTCGGCTGATCAAAATCATGCAAAATTGGAATGCCAAGGTCCTCTACCGGTTCAATCGCGGCGTGGCCTGCTACTTTGCGTCCACTCGCGAGGCGAGTCACATTGCGCAGTAATATTCCTGTGACGATTCGACCATTGTCCGCCAGCGCCTCTCTGATCGCGTCAGGAATCGTTTCGAGCGCACCATCAACCAAAACTAGCGAATAGCTCGGGCCCTCCGGCAATTTTCCTTGCGCTGCTTCGGATGCGCTGACTGTGTCGACCGAACTGACCAATGGGCGGACCAACTCAGTAAGATAGCCAGTACCTCCGTCGACCACCAAAACCGTGTCATCGGGCATTGGCGCGCCTTCAAGTAGCAACTTGCCATAGAAAAGCGGAGACGCCATCGCTCCGCTTTGATCGAGCGGTACTGAACGATCAATGTATGCAAGCAATGCCTTGTCTTTAGGCAAGAAATCCTCTCGCGGCACAGCCATCATCCGCGCTAGAACGAATTCTTCATTAACACCGCTGGTGCGCAATTGACTGTCAATCATCGCTTTACGGGCGCGGGTCGTGTCGAGGGTTGCAGTGCTGCTGCTCATAATTCCTCCGGTAGGCTGTATTACCCATGCAATACAGCGCGTCAAGCCTTTGTCATCAATGCCACTAGCCATGCTCTGGCTTGCTTCCAAGTGCTTTGATAATGGGGACTTTGACCTGCTGCTCACTTGGTGCTTATGCAACGAACGATTCGACTGAACCCATATGCGATACGACCAGGAGCGCTTTGATGAGTGAGACAACCAACAACGGAGAGATATTCGGAGCGACAGGAACCGTGCGGATTGAAACCGATTCCTTGGGCGAAGTGGCCGTTCCGGTTGATGCGCATTGGGGCGCGCAAACGCAGCGCAGCCTCGCCAACTTCGCAATCGGGGTTGAAACGATGCCTGCGCCACTGGTTAAGGCGTTGGGCATTCAAAAACAGTCCGCTGCGAGAGCCAATATGGAATTGGGCGTGATGGCTGCCGAGACTGGCGAGGCCATCATCAAGGCCGCTGGTGAAGTTATTGATGGGACATTATCGAACCAGTTTCCTCTAAAGGTGTGGCAGACAGGTTCGGGCACGCAGTCCAATATGAACGCTAACGAAGTGATAGCCAGCCGCGCGAATCAGATCCTAACCGGCAAGCATGGCGGCAAGGAGCCGGTGCACCCCAATGACCATTGCAATATGGGGCAAAGCTCGAACGATACCTTCCCAACCGCGATGCATATCGCTGCCGCCTCTGAGACCATCGAAGAGCTGATCCCGGCTTTGCAGCATTTGCATAGTGCGTTGGACGCCAAGGCGAAGGCCTTTGCTGATATCGTCAAGATCGGTCGCACCCATTTGCAGGATGCAACACCGCTCACTTTGGGGCAGGAATTTTCGGGCTATGCCAAGCAAGTCGAATATTCGGTTGCACGGCTGGAGAATGCACTGCCGCGCGTGCTGGAATTGGCGCAAGGCGGCACTGCTGTGGGTACGGGGATCAACTCGAAAGCTGGCTTTGCGGAGCAGTTTGCGGCGCAGGTCGCAAAGGCGACAGGCCATGGTTTTGTGACCGCGCCCAACAAGTTTGAGGCCCTCGCTGCGCATGATGCTTTGGTTGAGCTGTCGGGTGCGCTGAATTCTTGCGGGGTAAGCTTGCTGAAAGTGGCGAACGATATCCGCTTGCTCGGCTCTGGCCCTCGCTCTGGCCTTGGCGAGATTTCTTTACCCGCGAATGAACCCGGGTCTTCGATCATGCCGGGCAAGGTCAATCCCACGCAATGCGAGGCGCTCACCATGGTCTGCGCGCAAGTCATGGGCAATCACACGACGGTTAGCGTTGCCGGATCGCACGGTCATTTGGAACTTAACGTGTTCAAACCTGTGATGATTTACTCAGTACTGCAATCCATCCGCTTGCTCAGCGATAGTGCGGTGAGCTTTACCGATAATTGCGTGACCGGGATCGAAGCCAACACGGCGCGGATTGACAAGCTGATGAATGAAAGCCTCATGCTGGTCACCGCGCTGAACCCGCATATCGGATATGACAATGCAGCCAAGATCGCCAAGAAAGCCCATGCTGACGGGACGACGCTTAAAGAAGCAGGGATGGAGCTGGGCTTGCTTACCGAAGAGCAGTTTGCCAAGTGGATTGTGCCATCAGAAATGATCAAACCGCGAGACTAAACCCTTCGGAAGCGGCAAGAACCTGCGACTCAATCGACCAATGCGCCACGCAGTCCGATGACTGGCACTTCGGCGCATTGGCTTGGTAAGGATTGCGCGCTTATGTCTCAACTCAATCATGGGTAAAGCGCAACTTACCGAAACTCGACCTAGCGTCGGCACTCGAACCATCATCTTATCGGTGGTCGCTTTGTGGTCGGTGTACTTCATCCTGATCACGGTTCGCGGCCTTATCGTGGGGATGGGTCTCGATTTTGATATCTTGTGGCGACGGAGCGTCGTCTGCTCTGTCGGTGTGATAGTCACAATTGGTTTGTGGCTTGTCCTCCGATTGTTCGAGAATCGACAGCGTTGGATAATGATGATGGCGGCGCTTGTAGTAGCATTGCCCGCAGCGATGCTGGTGGCGCAGGTGAATCAATTGATGTTCCAGCCGGTCGAGGATCGGATGAACGAAGAATTTGCCAATGAGCGCGGCTTTGCGATCAAACGCGACGATGCTGGCAATATCTTTGCAGAGATCGAACAGCCAAACGGATGGGTGCCGGATAGCAGCGAAGGGCAAGACCCGGAAAATCCTCCTGTGCTGACCTTCAAGCTGCAAGATGCCAAGGACAAAGCTGGAATTTGGCAGCCGCTGCTCGACGCTGCGCTAAGCCGATATTACATTATCCTGACTTGGGCATCGCTTTACATCGCGATGCTGGCGATCGCGCAGGCGAGGGCCGCTGAACGCCGCGAACAGAAGTTCAAATCGGCTGCCAGAGATTCGGAGCTGCGCTCTCTGCGCTATCAGGTGAATCCGCATTTTCTGTTCAATACGCTAAACTCGCTGTCGGCGCTGGTGATGACCGGTAAAACCGAAAGCGCAGAACGGATGATCCAAACGATTAGCCGCTTTTATCGCCATAGCCTTGCCGATGAGCCAACCGGCGATGTGGCCTTGCGGGACGAATTTGACCTGCAAAAGCTCTATCTCGACATCGAAGCTGTGCGTTTTCCAGAGCGGCTGAATTGCGAATTCGATCTGCCCGCATCTTTAGTGGACGCGCGTTTGCCCGGCATGATCTTGCAACCGCTGGTTGAAAACTCGGTTAAATATGCGGTTTCTCCCGTGAAGCGCAAAGTGACGATAAAGATGCGCGCGCGCGAAGAGTTTGATCGTCTGGTGGTGTGCGTCAGTGACGATGGCCCAGGTGTTCCTGATGGAACGCCGCATGGGTTTGGTATTGGTCTTGCCAATGTCCATGATCGCCTAGAAACGCGGTTTGGACCCGATATTGGCTTTACGTCTGGACCTATTGAAGGAGGGTATATGACCGAAATGCGCATTCCCCTGACCCGCCGTGGCTGAAACCGAAGCACAAGATGGCGCATTGCGCACGTTGATCGTAGATGACGAACCGCTGGCTGTTGAGCGCATCCAAGTGATCTGTGCGGAATTGCCCGCGATCAGCGTGGTTGGCACCGCCAGCGATGGCGCGGCGGCTTTGCGTCTCGCCGAAGCGCTTACCCCCGACCTTGTCTTGCTTGATATGACCATGCCGGAGCTTGACGGGCTGGGCGTAGCGCGCGTTTTTGCAGATCAAGACGACCCGCCCGCAGTGATCTTTGTGACTGCGCATGATCACTTTGCAGTTGAAGCCTTCGACCTCGAGGCGATTGATTATGTGCTTAAACCCGTTGCTGCCGATCGGCTCGAACGCGCGATTGACCGGGCTTTGGCGCGGCGCGGTGAGCGCAAGGAACAAGCGAGTGAATGGCTCGATGAGCTATGGGTGCCGCATCGTTCTGAACTGCTGCGTATTGCGGTGAGTGAAGTGCATCAGATTGATGCCGAGCGGGATTATGTCCGGTTGCACGTTGGCGATCCGGAACAAGAGCGCTCTTACCTGCTTTTGCAAACGATTGCTGGGTTGGAAAAGCGACTCGATCCCGACAAGTTCATCCGCATTCACCGCTCAACGATCTTGCGTCGCGACAATATTCGCGGGCTTCGGCATGATGGTTTGGGGGTATGGTCGGCCGAGCTGCAAAGCGGCAATGCTTTGAGGATCGGGCGGACTTATCTTTCCAAAGTGAAAGCTATGGCGGGGCGCTAGGCTCCGCCGCATTGCGTTTCTAGAACTAGCGTAAGGGGCGACCCGGATCCGGGGACTGATCAGATCCGAGCCGCAGTAATGCGCCGACTTGGCGCAAACTTGTGTTGCTGTTAGCCGCCGCGTTGACGTTCGGCGATGGCTGATGCGACTTGCTGTTTCGCGCTAGCGACGGCTTTGTTGTAGCAATCGCGAACATTGCGGTTCGGGAGTCGTGAGCCAGTTGTGGTCTTGTTGACTTCGCAAATTTCGCGGGCGACGCGATGAATGCGCTGATCGAGCATTTTTTGACCTTCAACGGTTGAGAGGTCTAGCCCAGATAGGCTGACCGCGCCGGTTGGGGCTTTATCGCCAGCGAAAGCGGGGGTTGCGGCAACTGTAAGACCAAGAGCTGCTGCGGTGAGAGTAAGCGATTTCATGTCAATTCTCCTCCAAGGCAGACTTGCAATCGTTCGAGCGGGGGTTCGAACTGGGGATGATTGCGAGCTGCTGAGTAAATAAATAGGCGGATTCGTATCAGGGATCACGCCAATGTCGATTGTTGGGGGACACCGCTCGATTGGCGCAGTACGTTCAGGACCGATGCTGCACTTTTCCCGACAAATGGGTGTTTCCACACGATGGGCGTTTACGCCATACTGTCATTTGTGACCTTGGCTTTGATCATCATCTTCCTTTTGGGGGTCGGCAATTTCGCCATGCATGTCGCAGTGCTGGAAAGCGGACACTCACTGGTCAGACAAATGCCTTCCTTCTTGCAGCTATTGGGTGGCAGGCTTAGTTTGCTAGCCGAGTTTGCGGTCTTGGTTTTCGCGCTTTTGCTAGCGGCCAACGGCTGGACCAGCTTTGCCTGGGCCTACCTCGGCTACAGTATGCTCAATGGTATTGCGGCGTGGTATATCCTTGGCGGATGGGAATAGAGGCGAAAACGATGACCACGCGGCTGTTTCATATCAGTGATGTTCACTTCGGCGTTGAAAACCGCGCAGCATTAGCTGAAGTCGAGCGAGCTGTGGAACGCGAACGACCCGATCTTGTGGTGTGCACCGGAGATTTGACCCAGCGCGCTAAGCGCAGCGAATACAAATCGGCGGCGCAATGGTTCGCATCGCTCGGTGTTCCGATCTGGCTTGATCCGGGCAACCACGACATGCCTTATTATAATTTGCTGGAGCGTTTCACCGATCCGTATCGACGGTACCGCGATCTGAAACGAAAAGTGGCGGGTGGCTTTGCATCAGATGATGTTGTCCTTGTACCATTGAAATCGACCGTGCGGGTTCAACGGCGCTTCCCTTGGTCCGATGGCGTGGTGACGCGTCGCGCTTTGAGCGAAACGCTTACACAATTGCGTGCGCTCAAAGACGATCAGCGGACAATCATTGTGACAGCGCATCATCCCTTGTTGGGACCGGAGGACGCGGCGCAAAACCCCACTATCGGGGGTGCCCGCGCCTTTGCTGCAATCGCTCATGCCGGAGCCAATGCGGTGTTGTCCGGGCATATTCATCAACCGATTGATCAAACTCGCACAGTAGATGGCGGGACCGCCCGCATGCTGGGTGCGGGAACATTGTCGACGCGACTGCGCCATGGTGCGCCGGCCTGTTATCAGGTTATAACGTGCGAGCGGGGCGGCGTGATCAATGCCGAGGTTCGACGATTCGAAAAAGCGGTTTAGCCGCCTGAGGCTGAAGGCCTTAACCAGTTCCGATTGCTTCATCTTAACGTTTTCTTGTGACTTTTCGGTCAAGAACTGCGCGGGTCTACGGGTGCAACCGTTCACCATTGAATGTGCAATATTGTGGGGAAGAGTACGAACATGAGCGTGCTTAAAGCGATCTTTATCGGCTTGGTTCTAAGCTGTTGCATTGCAACGGTCATTGGATCGCAAGGCTCAAGCGGTGGCCCGCTGGGTATTCAGTCTCTTATGGTGGCTGATTACAGGGTCTATTGGTCGTTCTCCCTGTTTTTAGCGGGAACGGGACTATCCTGGGGTTTGATGCTGCTTCAGCGGTAACGTTCCAAGCCTATCACCACAAAACAAAAGGGCGGCCCCGCATTGGGAGCCGCCCTTTGTTTTTCTCGCGAATTGAACTCGAGCGATTAACGCTTCGAGAATTGGAAGCTACGACGTGCTTTCGCGCGACCATACTTCTTACGCTCAACCACACGGCTATCGCGGGTGAGGAAGCCAGCTGCTTTAACTGTGCTGCGCAATGCAGGTTCATATTTGGTTAGCGCTTGGCTGATCCCGTGCTTGACCGCACCGGCTTGGCCTGAAAGCCCGCCGCCGCGCACACTTGCCACAACATCAAACTGACCTTCACGATCGGTGATTGCGAATGGCTGATTGATTATCAAACGCAGAGTTGGACGTGCGAAATACACTTCCTGATCCTTGCCGTTGACGGTGATCTTGCCAGTACCAGGCTTAATCCAGACCCGAGCCACAGCGTCTTTACGACGACCAGTTGCATAAGCGCGGCCTTGCGCATCGAGCTCTTGCTCGCGCAGGGGCGCTGCTGGGTTTTGTGCAATCTCTGCCGCATCAGCCGCAGGCGCATCACCAGCAATCTCTTTGAGTTCCGAAAGATCGGATACGGTGTTGTTTTCGTCAGCCATTATGCGGTGACCTTGTTCTTGCGGTTCATGGAAGCAACGTCGAGCACCTTAGGGTTTTGCCCGTCATGCGGGTGCTCTGTGCCAGAATACAGGTGCAGCGCACGCATTTGATCGCGGCCTAGTGGACCACGAGGGATCATGCGGAAGATTGCTTTTTCCAGCACGCGCTCTGGGAAGTGGCCTTCGAGAATTTTCTCTGGCGTCGTTTCCTTGATGCCGCCGGGATAGCCGGTGTGCTTGTAGTAGATCTTGTTGGCAGCTTTGTTCCCAGTGAACTTCACCTTGTCGACGTTGAGTACGATCACGTGATCGCCGCAATCAACATGCGGGGTGTAGCTTGGCTTGTGCTTGCCGCGCAGAATACTGGCGATGATCGAAGCAAGCCGTCCGACCACTAGGCCGTCGGCATCGATAACGTGCCAGTCTTTTTCGACCTCAGCCGGCTTAATAGACCGGGTCTGTTTGCTGAGCGTCTTCATGGATGTATCCTTGAACTCAATGAATGATGGCCTTGGCTCGTCCACGAAACGCGTAAAGCTGTGCCTAAGAACGGCGCATTTGTGCGTGAGGGCCCTCAAAGTCAAGCAAAAGCGAGCTGTTCGGCGGAGGTAAAATAATACCGCCAAGATTTGAGCTCTGAGAATGCCCTTGAAGTCGCGCGCTTAGAGGGGTGCCATCGACCATACTTCGCGTGAGCGCCGCTCATCGCTGCCAATGCGTGTGATCACTTGGCGTTCGGCATGCTTCAACCAGGCACCCTGCTTGGAGCTTAGCGCTGCATAGGTAAGCTCGAACTCACCGGTAACGCCGTTTTGCAAATCCACTGTTTGGACGCGCTTAACCGGCTTACTTGCCGGAAAAAAGAGGTCAGCGGGCATTTGATCCAGCAGTGACGAAAAAGAGCTTTGCAGGACCCCTAGCGCAAGCAAAATGCCTTCCCTAGACTCATAGGAAAGCTCGCTGTTCTGAATTTTGCCCTGCGCCATTTGGATAGCCTTGGCTTCATCATACACTTCGACATATTGCCCGGTTTTCGTGATCAGGCCATTCTCCGACAGGAGGAACGGAAACATGCCGGAGGTTGATCGCTGCTCTTCCAATTCTGCGAATGCTGCGACGGATTCGGGCGCTTCAACATTTACGGAGGTTTGCTCCCCGGAGATTGCAATGCCGGATCGTTGTTGAGCAAATTGCACCGACCAATCGCGTGTGACCACTACCTTTGCGCCGCGACCCATTTCCCGGTCTAATCGGCGGGTTAGGCGCATGGGGCTTTGGGGCAGTTCCAATCTTTGCGCTGCGGTGGCAGGCATCGCGAATAACGCTCCTGCTCCAATCATTGCGCCCAAGGCGACGCGGCGATCAATCTGTGTCACGCCAATGCGCCTTGTGACAGCGTGCCCAACCAAGCTTTTGTTGAGGGATGCGCGCCATCACAGTGCCACCCAAGAATTGCTGGCGCATCATAAGGGTGCAGCTCACCCAGTCGCTGTGTCATATCGGAGAGTAGGTTCGCATTGGTCTTCATAAGGACGGCAACTTCTTTGCTTTTTCCGCGTTCACCATTCCACTCATACAAGGCTTCAATCTCGCCAAGAATATTCGCGCAGCCAATCAGTTTCTCGTCAAGCAATTGCGTTGCGATCCGGCGCGCGCTTTCGCGGTTTGGAAAGGGGCACCATGCCAGCGCAGGCTCAGGAAGGTCAGTAGGTGAGTGCATTGGCTCTATATTGGACAGCCAAGCGGGCTTGAGGTCAAGCGTCGGGCGCGTTTTGCCGCTGTGTCCCATCGGTGTGCATGGCCCAAGCCGTGCTGGCCACCAGCAGTGCTCCGGTCAGTTGATGCGCCACCGCAACCCACAAGGAAACCTCGGTCAGAACGGTTGCGATACCAAGGATAATCATCGTCCCAAACGCGGTGTGCAGCGCAATCGAAGCGCGCCGATCAGCGGTGCGCACACGCCGGGCGAGCCAGACAAGCGCGATCACCGCGACCCATGCCCACCACCGGTGCAGAAAATGGAGCAGGAATGGGTCATGCGTCAGCGTGTAGAGAAAGCCCTTCGACCAATTGACATGCGGGATCAGCCTGCCGTTCATCAGTGGCCAGTCATAGGAAGCGTGACCTGCATTGAGGCCAGCGACCCACGCGCCCAATAAGAGTTGGACAAACAGCACCGAGGCAACGGCAAAGGCAAAGCCGGTTAGTGGAGCAGGCTGTGCTGTCGGATCACGCGCCAAGCGCCTGAGATCGAGCGCAGTCCAAATTAGCCCGCCCAGCGTGAATAACGCGGTGAGCAAATGGACCGATAGCCAGAAGTGGCTCACATCGGTCATCTGGCCCGATAGTCCGCTGCGGACCATTAGCCACCCGAAGACCCCTTGCAAGGCACCAAGACCCAACAAAGCAATAAGGCGCGGCTTGTAACCTTGGGGAATCGCGTTTTTAGCCCAGAACCAGACTAGCGGCAGCGCAAAGGCCACCCCGATCAAGCGCCCGAGCACGCGGTGAAACCACTCCCAGAAATAGATGAATTTAAACTGGTCGAGTGTCATTCCACCAACACTGGCTTCAAAACGGAATTCAGGAGTAGCTTGGTATTTAGCAAATTCGGCTTGCCACGCGGTATCGCTCAAAGGTGGCAGAACGCCGGTTACCGGTTGCCATTGGGTGATGGACAGCCCGCTCTCGGTGAGCCGAGTAATGCCTCCGACCGCCACGATCACCACAATCAACACCGCGACCACGTCGAGCCAACGCGCCAACGCCAACGGTCTGATCATCGCCGTGTCAGATTGCTCTAGAGTATTGCTCACCATGATTGCGCCTAAGTGCGAAGCGCCGCGGCTCGTTGCAAGCCTTCATTTGCGCAAAGGCTGGTGCAATCAATGCAATGGCGCGAACACACAGATCTTCGCGGCAATTTTCTGCGATGCGTCCAATGATCGCTTGCGCCATGTGATATTATAACATAGGGCCAGGCATCAATGTCGACCATGCCATCATCGATTCGTCAGCGCTTTGACCGACTCGGCTTGCTTTTCGCAGGTCTGTGTGCGGTCCATTGCATCGCGACGATTGTTCTGGTTTCGGTCGTGGGCATCGGTGGACATTTTCTGCTGGCGCCGGAAATCCATGAGATAGGACTGATGCTCGCAGTGATTTTTTCGGCCTTTGCTATCGGTTGGGGCGTGCTGGTCCACCGCAAGGTTGCGCCGACTGTATTGGCGGTGTCGGGCCTAGGCATGATGGCTGGCGCGCTGATGGTGGGCCACGGCACTTCTGAGGTTGTGCTGACCATTGTCGGTGTGGTGCTGGTGGCTGCGGGTCACATGGTGAACCTGCGCTCGGCCAATTAAAGCGGCGCTTGCGCCTCAGCGCTCAACGCTTATGTCGCTGATTATGAGCGATCCAAAAACCATCACTCTCAATGGCGAAACCCGCAACACCCACGCTGCGACGATTGCTGATCTTGTGCGCGAGCTTGAATTGCTGCCGCAAAAGGTTGCGGTCGAATGCAACACTGTGATTGCGCCGCGCTCGACTTTGGAGCGAGCTCCGTTGAATGACGGCGATGTGCTTGAGATTGTCCATTTTGTTGGCGGCGGCTGACGCTTCGCATAAATGTGAGGCTTGCCGCGCTTGGCCTGTGCCCTTACCTGCGCAGATATGAGCAAAGACACTTGGACAGTCGCCGGCCACACCTTCACCTCACGGCTGATCGTTGGAACCGGCAAATACAAAGACTTCGAAGAAAACGCAGCGGCGATGGAGGCGAGCGGGGCAGAAATCGTCACGGTTGCGGTGCGCAGGGTCAATGTGTCCGATCCCAATGCGCCGATGCTCACCGACTTTATCGACCCCAAAAAAGTCACATACCTGCCCAACACCGCCGGGTGCTTTACTGGCGACGAAGCAGTGCGCACCTTGCGGCTGGCGCGCGAGGCTGGGGGCTGGGATTTGGTCAAACTCGAAGTGCTCGGCGAAGCGCGCACGCTATATCCTGATATGCGCGAAACGCTGACCGCTTGCGAAACTCTGGCGAATGAGGGCTTTCACCCGATGGTTTACTGCGTCGATGATCCGATTGCAGCCAAGCAATTGGAGGATGCAGGTGCGGTTGCGATTATGCCGTTGGGCGCGCCGATAGGCTCAGGGTTGGGTATACAGAATCAGGTGACCATCCGGTTGATCGTGGAAGGCGCGAATGTTCCTGTGCTGGTGGATGCGGGCGTGGGTACGGCTTCGGATGCGGCAGTGGGCATGGAGCTTGGCTGTGACGGAATCCTGATGAACACTGCGATTGCCGAAGCGAAAGAGCCGATCCGCATGGCTCGCGCGATGAAATACGCGGTCGAGGCGGGGCGCGAAGCCTATCTGGCCGGGCGTATGGGGCGGCGCAAATACGCGGATCCAAGCAGTCCGCTGGCGGGATTGATTTAGGGGTATTGGTTTAGCTCCTAGCCACCCGCTCCCTCCACCCTTCCGCCCGGATAGTGTCCCGGTAGGCTCCGGGCGGAAGGGTGGAGGGAGCGGGTGGCTACGGCCAACACAAGAATACTCCCGAGGAAATGGCACGCCGGATGGCGTGCCCACGCAAAGACTCCAAACCTCATTTTTTTGTAAATTCGCCACTTCGGTTACCACCTATTAACCATACTCGTCGACAACCGTTCTCATTGCGAGGAGGCCGAGATGGCACGAGTTGGCAGCACTTCAATGACAATCGCGGAAATGCGTGAGTTTGCAGGCTTTGCGCCGTGTGAGCAGCGCTATATCAAGCGCAGTCTGGACATTGGTTTGGCGCGCTGTGACGCGTTTAAGACATGGGGCCGCAGCGAAGAAGAGACGCTTGCGATCCGCCGTCAATATGTCGCCTATCAGGATCTCAAGGTTCTGCGCGATCTGGTCCCTATCGAAGGAACACCGGGCGAAGTAGAACGTTTTATCGGCAAGCTGATCCGCATGGCAGTGTTTGATCTGGGGCAGGAAAAGTTCACCAGCTTCTCTGCGTTCCGGTTCCTGTATGAGCGCCTGCTCGGCCCAGAAGCGCGGCCATGGTTGCCCAGCGCCTTTTGCGCAGCGGCCGCATTGCCGATGATCCGCCCAGAGTTGCGCAAGGCCTTGCTCCAAAGCCTAAGCGAAGCTGCGGCGACTGCACCGGGTTGGTCGGAAAAAGCGCCGGGCTTTTATCCCGAATTTGTCGAGGATGTCGAAGCTGCTTGAGCCTCACTCTTTGAGAGCTACAAAGCAGTTCAACCAAGCTTCAAATGTCGCGGCGAGCCGTTTTACGGAGTCAAAGTCGTGATCCCAGTACCAAACCTCATCCGCATTCTCTTGTGGCTGAGTTGAGAAAGAAAACTTGTTGCCACAACAATCACTTGCAAACACAATCAAGTGATTGGGCATGCCGAGTTTTCGCCACTCATCTGTTTCATCGGCAATCTCATCAGGCGCGTAGAAATCGCTAATGTCCGCGAAATCAATTTCGTGGTCACAAATGAAATCGAGAAGTTCGATGGTTGGTCGAGGCAATCCGGTCTGCAAAACCGCCAGCTTATATGGTTGGGGAAGCCCGGTTCCTAGTTTTGCCTCGGCAGATGCCAAAGCATCGGGGTCCACAGGATCAGGAGGGTAGTCTGACGACCCCCAAGCGTTATGAAAGGCTTTGATCGCAGCTGCACTCAACTCACCCTCCCTCGTAGTCACTTCTCAAACAGCTGAGTGGTCCCATAGATCTGCGCTTCGGCTTTGGTATAGCCGATAATGACGCTTTCCATATCGAGCTTGTCATCCTTTGCAAAAACGACAAAGCGTTCACTAATATCGCCCTGCGCCATCCGCACATGGCCAAAAGGCCCGCAACTGGTGAGGGATCGAAAGGTGATTGTGAACGGTTCGCTTTGCGGTGAGCCCCGCTCAGCCTGAACGACCTTCAAAACCACTCCGGGTTTGAAATTGAAATCGACATCTTCTGGTGGCTCAACCGTCGCAACCACTTCGACCAAAGCCACAACACTGGCCGTTTGCCAAAGGGCGCGTTCATAGCCTTCGCGCTGCGCCTGTTCGCGGGCCGCGTCCAATTCTTTTTCGCGCAATTGGCCAAAATGGAACGCTGCGACGCGCGCGGAGTGCGAGGCGGAACTTTCGCCTTCCTCGGGCTCGGGCGGCTGCGGGGGCGGTGCAATTGAGCATGCTTGCGCGCTCGGCGCCAAAGCCACTGCCAGTACCGGCAGCGCGAGTAGTCCAAAATTCTTCATTGCACTCTTACCCCCTAATACAGCCCGTCGATCCGCTCAGCGTAACGATCACGGATCTTGTGTCGCCGGATCTTCATGCTGGGCGTCATTTCTTCGTTCTCAATCGTGAACGCTTCATCGGCGAATTCGAACTTGCGGACTTTCTCGACCACCGATAAATCTGTATTCGTTCGATCGACCGCCGCGCGCACAGCCTTCTTGAATTCAGGCCAATCCTGCAGCGCTTTCATGTCGAACTTTTGACCGTTCTCGCGCGCCCATTCAAGCGCCCATTCCGCGTCCGGCACAATAAGGCCGACCACGTAAGGTCGCTTGTCACCTGACACCATCGCCTGCGCGATTTCTGGTCGTAGGGTCAGCATCCCTTCGATTTTTTGCGGGGCTACATTGTCGCCCTTATCGTTGACGATCATGTCTTTCTTTCGGTCGGTTATGACGATCCGACCTTTGGAATCGAGATGGCCAATATCGCCAGTGTGCAGCCAACCGTCCTGAATGGTGCGCTCGGTCTCGGCATTGTTTTGCCAATAGCCATGCATCACCAATTCGCCGCGACACAGGATTTCGCCATCCTCGGCGATCTTGATCTCAACCCCGCGCATCGGCGGGCCGACTGTGTCCATTTTAAGCCCCGCGCGCGGGCGGTTACAGCTCATCACCGGCCCTGCTTCGGTCTGGCCATAGCCTTGCAGCATGGTTAGCCCCATCGCTTCGAAAAAGGTGCCGACTTCTGGGTTGAGCGGCGCGCCACCCGACACCATCGCTTTTATCCGTCCGCCAAACTTGTCGCGGATTTTGGGGCGCAGCGTTTTCTCCACGAGGAAATTCAGCGGCTTGTCACGTTTGCGCGGCTCACCCTCGCGGGCTTTGTCTGCTATCTTAAGCGCTCTATCGAGCATGAAGTTGGCGACTTTGCCTTGCTTTTCGATCTGCTTGATAATCCGCGCGCGCAATACTTCGAACAGCCGTGGGACCACGACCATTATGGTCGGCTGAACTTCTTCGATGTTGGAGGCGAGCTTTTCCAGACCTTCGGAATAGAAGATTTCTGCGGCCACACCGATCGGCAGATATTGCCCGCCAGTGTGTTCATAGGCGTGGCTAAGCGGGAGGAAGGATAAGAAGCGCTCGTCCTTGATTCCGAAATCGGTGATGAGGATTTCGGCAGCGCCCGCGACATTACACAAGATTGACCCGTGATGCTGTTTCACGCCGCGCGGCGCACCGCCGGTGCCGCTGGTGTAGATAAGGCAGGCGGTGTCTTCGCGCTTGATGGTGGCCATGCGGGTTTCGACAGCTTTGCGAGCTGCCGCAGCGTCGCCCTGGGTCAGCGCACCCCACGAATGGTATTCAAAGCTGCTTGCTTGCTTGCGGTGAAGATCTTCAATGCCGATTACATGATCGACCATGCCGGTGCGCGAAATGGCCCCGACCAATGGTGCCAGCAGCTTCTCAGTCGACACAAAAACCGCGCGTGCGCCCGAATTATCGAGAATGTGCGCGTGATCCCGTTCGGTGTTGGTGATGTAGGTCGGGACTGAAATGCAACCTGCCGCCATGATCGCGATATCGGCGATGCACCATTCCGGGCGGTTCTCTGAGACCAGGGCTACGCGGTCGCCGTCATTAAGGCCTATTCTGCGCAAAGCTTCGGCCAGCAGGCAGACTTGATCGGCGACTTCGCGCCAGCTTTGTGTGGTCCATACACCATCCACTTTGCGCCCCAGAAACGGTGCATCCCCGCCTTCATCCGCGCGTTTCAGGAACAGTTCGACCAGGTTGTTCGCGCCATCAATATCTTGGAGCTGCGGAGCGTCGTCTGGATTAACACTGGTGCCGACTGGCGCGTTGGGTGAATGCACTGACAAAGGCTCCTCTTCCCTCGACCTGCACGTTCTGTGCCGCGCTTAACCGAGCGATATCTTGTTTCTCAAAGTATGAATTAGGCTCTTGCTGCCTTAGCGGCAAGTGTCAGCGCTCTGACTCATAGGAGAGCTTGGGTTCGATCCGTGGGTCGCGTGCCACTTCCCAACCTTGCGGGGTTCGGCGAAGGGCGTTGGCTTTGAGTGACGGACTAAAGCTGCGAATTTGGCTATGGCCCCGCGCGCTCAGTTCATCACGCATCGCTTCAAGTCGCGAATCTTCTTCGATCACCGCTGAAGAGCCGAAAGCCATAATAAGTGGAAGGCGCAATGCCTCTTTGGCGGTCATTCCAAAATCAACGACACCGATGATGGAGCGGGCAACTTGTACCGGGATGGTTGGACCGCCCGCTGCTCCGATCACTAGCATAATCTCGCCCTTCTCATCGAACACAATGGTCGGTGCCATGGATGAGCGCGGGCGCTTCTTGCCTTCGACCCGGTTCGCCACTGGCCTGCCGTCGCGCTCAGGAGTGCTGCTGAAATCGGTGAGCTCGTTGTTGAGGTAAAAGCCGCCATAATAAAGGCCGGAGCCAAACGCCCCTTCAACGGTGGAGGTGTAGCTGATCGCATTGCCTTGGCCATCGACAATCGAGAAATGCGTAGTGCCATTTTCTTCGGTTGGCGCGCCAATTGCGAGAGCCAAGGGAGCGCCTGCGGGCTTGCCGGCCTCAGGCTTTTTAATTGTTGTTGCCGGGTCGATCAACGCGCTCCGGCTGGCGACATAATCGGGATCCGTGAGGCCTGAGACTGGAACAGAGACGAAATCGGAATCCGCCAGATACAGTCCCCTATCCGCATAGGCGACGCGCTGTGATTCTAGGAACAGATGCCAGAAGGTTGGATTGTCCGGACCAAGCGCTGCCAGGTCAAAACGCTCGAGCTGTCCTAGCATTTGCGCCACAGCCACACCGCCAGAGGTCGGTGGGCCCATGCCGCATACTTTATAGCTTCGATACTGAGTGCAGACCGGGTCGCGGGTTTTCGCGACATAGGCGGTGATATCCGCCGTGGTCATGCGCCCGTCTTGCGGCGTCTCAGCAGCAATATACGAAGCGAGCGCGGCTGCGCCATCGCCATACATTGCCGTCGGTCCCTTGGCCGCAATTGTTTCCAAAGTGTCGGCCAGCGCCGGAATAGTGATGCGCGAACCCACGGACTTAGCCTCGCCATCCGCGGTAAAAAACACTGCGCGCGCCTCTGCGGTTTTGCCTGCGCGATCTTTGCGGCTGGAAAGCGATCCATGCAGCCGTTGATTGACGATAAAGCCGTCGCGGGCGAGCGTGATTGCGGGATCGAACAAGTCTTTCCAAGGCAGTTTGCCGTATTGCGCGTGGGCTTTTGCGGCGAGCGCGACATTGCCCGGCACACCGACGCTGAGGCCGGTAAGCACGCGGGTTTCGCGCGGCAAGCGTTCGCCGTTCTCGTCGAGAAAACGGTTGGGCGTTGCAGAGGCAGGAGCCGTTTCGCGGCCATCGAAGGTCACCACGCCGCCATCGCCTGCACGGACCATAAAGCCACCTCCGCCAATGCCGGAGCTTTGCGGTTCCACAACGGTCAAGGCTAACATCACCGCAATCGCTGCGTCAGTGGCAGACCCACCTTTGGCAAGGATTGCCTCACCAGCCGCCTGCGCGCGCGGGTCAGCGGCGCTGACTGCTCCGGTAAGGGCTGGTCCTAGCGCAGGCGTGCTTGCGATTGATGTATCGACAGGCGTGCATGCGGTTAGCCCAAGAGCGAAAGTGGCGCTGGCCAGAATTCTCTTTGTCATCATAACTCTCGCGCTATTCGCTTCCCACCGCTTCGGCAATACTGGCAAAGCCATCGCGCTGCATCAGTTTGACCATACCCGAAGCGATCCGCGCGCCAAGTCCCGGCCCTTCATAGACCATGGCGGAGTAAAGTTGAACGAGCGATGCGCCCGCGCGAATGCGGGCCCATGCGTCCTCAGCAGAAGCAATGCCTCCAACTCCGATCAGCGGGATCGCTCCGCCCGTAGCCGTAGAAAAATCGCGCATCCGCCGAAGCGCCAAGTCGCGCAGAGGTGCACCTGACAACCCGCCTTGTTCGCCGGCGTGTCGCGAACGCAGGTCGGGCCGTGAAATCGTGGTGTTTGAAATGATCAGGGCGCCCAGCTTCTTATCGAGCGCAATTCGAGCGATCGCATCGATATCGGCGGATTCTAAATCGGGTGCAACTTTTAGGAATATCGGTGGAGCATTCTCTTGGGCGACACCATCGCGTGCTTCGATCACGCCTTCGATCAATTCGGTGAGAGCGCCCTCATGCTGAAGCGCGCGCAGCCCCGGAGTGTTGGGGCTGGAGACATTGACCGCAAGGTAGCGAGCATAAGGCGTCATCATCTGCGCCATTTTGGCGTAGTCGGCGATGCGATCATCACTGTCTTTGTTGGCGCCGATATTTATGCCGAGAATGCCGGGCCTGTCCTGCCTAGCTTTGAGCCGGGCAAGCGCGGCTTCGCCGCCGCCATTGTTAAATCCCATGCGGTTTATAACCGCCTTGTCTTCGACCAGTCGGAACAAGCGCGGTTTGGGATTGCCCGCCTGTGGGCGCGGGGTGATCGAGCCAACTTCTGTGAATCCAAAACCTAAGCCCAAAAGCGCGTCGGGAACCTCGGCATCCTTGTCGAATCCAGCGGCGACACCCACCGGATTGGGAAATTGCATCCCTGCCACCTCGACCGCCGCTGCACCCGGCTGAGCGCAAGAAGCCCGCGCGCCGCGACTGGGCAGCGCTTTGAGGCCGGTAATGGCGAGTCGGTGCGCCCTTTCCGAATCAAGCGCAAAAATGGCGGGTCTGGCGATTCGAAACAGCATTATATTATAAGGTAGCGGAAAAATTTTTGTGCTGTCGAGTGCTGCAAACCATGCTTCCCACGCACAATTGTCGCGGAATCGCCCGGAGAACTGCCAAAAACGGCCAATCGAGGCTGTGTTACATTTTGCTCGGCTTTTTGCTTTCAAAGTGCAGCTTGTCGTTTGCATACAATTCTTTTCGACTTTCTGCGTCTAGCACACTCATGCGACCCGAAGGGCTCGGAGCAGCAATGCAAAGAGTTCCTCAACTCAAACGGGCGGTCTCATTCGAGGCCGCCCTTTTTTTGTGGCTTTTCATCGCAAAAACGATAAATGGCGCGCACGGGGCGTGCGAAATGAACAAATTGACCGAGGCAATTGCGAGCTCGGACTCGCGAGAATTTGGCAAAGCCGAATTCCAACTCACTTCGTCTTCGCTCATTACTGTAGACTATATTGCGCCGCCCGCTTCGGTCAGTGATTATGTTACAACTTTGTATCATTTGCGCTGCGACGAAGAGGAAATTCGCGACATTCAACCTGCTTCGATCGGTCATCTTAGCCTGTTCCCCTTTGGGAAAGGCAAAATGTTCTTTCGCGGGGGTAATCGCGACTCGAATCCCGAGATTGCAATCCTTACACCGCTGTCGACAGCCACACCGATCTATGTGCGCGGTCCGTTCCATGTGATTGGTGCAGCGCTCACACCGCTTGGCTGGGCGGCGCTCACTGGCATGCACGCAGGTGAGAATCGTGACCGCCTGCTGGAAGCCGAAGGCATCCTTGGCAGCGAAATTACCGCGCTCGGAGACCGACTCAATGCTGAGTATCGCTTGGGCGTAATGGGTGGACATGACTGTGCGTTGGCGCTGGGCGAGTATATTGAGAGAGCGGTCAAGCCAATCAATTCGCGCCACATTGAGCTGATTCGCTGCATTAACACTTGGCTCGGTTCGTCATTGAACCCCGATCTCGCCGATCTGGTGGCGCAGGCCGCCTATTCGCAACGGCAAGTTCAGCGCCTCACGGAGAAGTATTTTGGGTTGCCGCCGCAAAAGCTGGCGCGAAAATATCGCGCTTTGCGTGCCGCGGCCTTGATGTCGTTCCCGCAACTCACGCCAGAATTTGAAGCGGAACTCGCAGAAGCTTTTTTCGATCAGTCGCATATGATCCGCGAAATCAACCTGTTTGCCGGGCGCACACCGGCCCGACTGAACGATGATGACACGCCTTTTTTGAGCGAAATGCTCGATCCCAAGAACTTTCGCGAGCTCGGACTGTAGGGCGCCGCTTGCTATAATTAGATTGCCCCGGCACCATTGTGTTGCTCATGCGTATAACAACGCAACACATCTGAGGAATTACCTATGCGCCGCGCTTTGCTTTTGCCTTCGTCTCTCACTGCTCTTGCATTGGCAGGCTGTTCGAGTGGCTTGGATCGCGGCATCCCGCTAACCACGGAAACGGCGCTGGTGGCTGCTGAAGGGGAAGAAAGCGAGACCGAGCGGCTCGCGCTGTTCTTTGAAGATCACAACGAAGCGAGCCTTGCTCTGTCTCCAGAGGCCAAATCCTATCGAGGCATTCGCGACGCGGATTATGGCAAGTGGAACGAGGTTTCCGACCAAGCTGATGAGCGCGAGTTCCGGCTTTCGCAAGACACTGTGGAGCAGTTGCGTGGTGAATTTGATCTGGCGAGCCTGTCAGAGCAGGATGCATTGTCTTACCGGTTGTTCGAAGCGGGCGCTGAACGCAATGCCTCGCTCTATCCATTCCGCGAATATGGATTCCTGTTCGATCACCGACGCGGTGCACACACCAATATCCCTGCCTTCCTGATCAATATTCACAGGGTGAGCGAGGTCTCACACGCGAAGGCCTATATTGAGCGGATCAACGGCATTGGACCGCAAATGGATGCTTTGATCGGCGAAGCCCGGGAGCGCGCGGATGCTGGGATTATGCCGCCTGACTGGGTTTATCCTTATGTCATTTCAGATCTTGAGGGGATTATCGCGGCGGGCGATGGCAACGCGGTGCTCGAGGACTTTACAGGCAAGGTCGAAAAGCTTGAGCTAGGCGATGCCGAAAAAGCGCAGCTGAAAACTCAAGCGAATGCGGCATGGAACAACTCTGCACGCCCCGGCTATCAACAGCTACTCGCTGAAATGAAGCGCCAACAAACTATTGCGCCAACAGATGATGGCGTCTGGCGTCTGCCAAATGGCGATGCCTATTACGCGGCTTTGCTCAAGAGCTACACCACCACCGACCTGTCCGCTGACGAGATTCACAATATCGGCCTGCGCGAAGTGACCCGCATTCACGGCGAAATGCGCGGAATCATGACGAAAGTCGGCTTTGAAGGGACGTTGCAGGAGTTCTTCGAGTTCACCCGCAGTGACGATCAATTCTACTACACGACGCGCGAAGATTACCTGCGCGATGCCCAGGCAAAGCTGGACGCGATGGAAGTCAAATTGCCGGAATATTTTGGCCGCTTACCTAAAGCGCCGATGATCATCAAACCGGTCGAAGCCTTCCGGGAGAAGAGCGCGGGCAAGGCGTTTTATCAAAGTCCTGCGCCCGATGGGTCGCGTCCGGGCACTTACTATGTGAACCTCTATAATCTGCGCAATCAGTCAAAGAATGAGCTTGAAGCGCTGGCCTATCACGAAGGCTTCCCCGGTCACCATTTGCAGCGCGCTTTGCAAACCGAGCTAGACGGTCTGCCCGCGTTCCGCCGCTTTGGTGGGTTTACCGCTTATACCGAAGGCTGGGGTCTCTATACCGAGGAATTGGGCAAGGATATGGGCTTCTACCAAGACCCCTATTCCGATTTCGGCCGCCTCGGCATGGAGTTGTGGCGCGCGTGTCGTTTGGTCGTGGATACCGGGCTTCACTCCAAGAAATGGACCCGCGAAGAGGCGATCAAATATCTCCAAGACAACACTCCCAACCCCGAGGGCGATATTGTTAAGGCGATTGAGCGCTATATCACCACGCCGGGTCAGGCGACCGCCTATATGATCGGCAAGCTGAAGATTATGGAGCTGCGCGCCAAAGCCAAGGCTGAACTTCGTGACAAGTTTGACTATCGCGACTTTCACGATGTCGTGTTGTTGAGCGGTCCGGTTCCGCTGTCGATTCTTGAAGAGAATATCGACGCCTATATTGCGGAGAAGAAGTGAGGATGCTCCCTAATCGTGGATCGGTCGCATAGCGACCGCAAGGCCGACGGGCCGCCCGCAGCGACGCGATCTTTGATCGCATGAGCGAGGAAATCGCGCGCCGGATGGCGTGCGTAACTCGACATGCTAACGACTCGCAACAAGCGCTTCTTCGTTGAAATGCGAGCAAATCGCTCATAATTGAATTCAGAACAATTCGGTCCAAATTGAATTAGAGTCGCATGCGCCTGTCCAATCTTGCTGATTACGCTGTCGTCACCATGGTCGCTGCCGCTGGGCATTGCGGCGGTGAACGCACGAGTGCGAGCGAGTTGGCCGATGAGAGCGGTCTGCCCAAGCCGACCGTGCAAAAGCTCGTTTCCAAGCTCACAGCCGCGAACCTGCTGCGCTCCGTGCGCGGTGCGCATGGCGGGTTGCAGCTTGCAAGGCCCGCAGCCGCGATCACCGTTGCTGACATTGTCGAGGCGGTCGAAGGTCCGATTGCGCTTACCGCTTGCGTCCATGGCGAGGATTGCGACTATGAAACCGGTTGCGCGATGAAGCCGCATTGGCCGGTTATCAATTCGGCCCTACGCGGCGCTTTGGCCGATATCACGTTGGATCAATTGCGCCATTCCGCCGCACCCACCCTTTTACCCGAAGAAGAAGCCGCATGAGCGACAATCTCGATCTTGAAGCCCCAGAAATGGATCAGCCTGAAATGGATCAGGACGCAAAAGATGCGGCCGCTGCTGCGGCTGAATATGAGCATGGCTGGTCCGCCGATATCGACACCGAATTTGCCGAAAAGGGTCTGAGCGAAGACACCGTCCGCTTTATCTCCGGCAAAAAGGGTGAGCCGCAATGGATGCTCGATTGGCGGCTCAAGGCCTTCCGCATCTGGGAGACTTTGGAGGAGCCGGATTGGGCCAAGGTCGGCTATCCCAAGATCGACTATCAGGACGCCTATTACTACGCCGCGCCGACCAAGAAGATCGAGCTGGATTCGCTCGACGATCTCGATCCCGATATTAAGGCGGTCTATGACAAACTCGGCATCCCCTTGGGTGAGCAAGAGGTTCTGGCAGGCGTAAAGGGCGCGAAGAAAGTCGCGGTTGATGCGGTGTTTGACAGCGTCAGCGTCGCGACCTCGTTCCGCGAAGAGCTTTTGCGGGCGGGCGTCATTTTCCTGTCGATCTCAGAGGCGATCAAACAATATCCCGAGCTCGTCAAAAAGTGGCTGGGCCGGATTGTACCGACCCGCGACAATTACTTTGCGTGCCTCAACAGCGCGGTCTTTTCCGATGGCACATTCGTCTATGTGCCCGAAGGGGTGCGTTGCCCGATGGAGCTGTCGACCTATTTCCGCATCAATGCCGAGAACACCGGCCAATTTGAGCGGACCCTGATCGTCGCGGAGAAGGGCTCTTACGTGAGCTATCTCGAAGGCTGCACCGCGCCGATGCGCGACGAAAACCAACTGCATGCCGCCGTGGTCGAATTGGTCGCGATGGAAGATGCCGAGATCAAATATTCGACGGTCCAGAACTGGTATCCGGGCAATTCGGAAGGCGTGGGCGGGATATACAATTTCGTGACCAAGCGCGGGTTGTGCCAAGGCGACCGGAGCAAGATCAGCTGGACGCAGGTGGAAACTGGCAGCGCGGTGACGTGGAAATACCCGTCATGCGTGCTGAATGGTGAGGACAGCGTGGGTGAGTTTTACTCGGTAGCGGTTACAAATAACCACCAACAAGCCGACACAGGAACCAAAATGGTTCACAACGGCAAGGGTTCGCGTTCAACCATCATCTCCAAGGGGATCAGCGCGGGCAAATCAAACAACACCTATCGCGGGCTCGTTCGCGTTGGGCCGAAAGCCGAAGGGGTGCGCAATTTCACCCAATGCGATTCGTTGCTGCTGGGCGATCAAAGCGGCGCGCACACCGTGCCTTATATTGAGGTGAAGAACCCCGCCGCTCAGATTGAGCATGAGGCGACCACTTCAAAAATCTCCGACGAGCAAATGTTCTACGCGCAGCAACGCGGGCTGGACGAGGAAGAGGCTGTGGCACTGATCGTCAATGGCTTTGCCAAGGATGTGCTGAAAGAGCTGCCAATGGAATTTGCCGTCGAAGCGCAGAAGCTGCTGGCGATCTCGTTGGAGGGATCAGTTGGCTGAGTTCGACGCAATGACCGTAAATGAGCGCTTGTTGGCCGCTGACCTGCTCAGTGAATTTGATGCCGCTGTGGATTCAAAGGATCTTCCGGCAATCAACAAGGTTCTCGAAAAGGTTGGTCTTCGACAGGATGAGACTGGCATGAATTGGCCGATTGATAGTGAGTCCAAAGCGTCTCGCAAAACCCTTAAGCTCGGCGAAGTGACCGACGCTCCAGCACTCGACAAAAAGGGCCGCGGTTGGAAAATCTCCGACAAGCGCCTCGACGAGCTGCATGATCGTGCTCGCGAAATGAAGCGCTTTGCCTCGCCCGCACACAAGGCGCTCGCGAAGAAATTCGCCGATGCCGATATGGGCCGCTACACGTTCAAGCGCTTTGCTGTCGTTGGCTCGGCCATTGTCGACTTCAATTGCCACAACCTCGGCATGGCGATCATGCTCGAAGAGGAGGGCGATGATGAAGCGCTCTCCAAACGCCGCGACAAGAGCCTAGAAAGCGTTGGCATTCGGATAATGCGGATCAAAGCTGAGCACGTCTTGGAGAATATCGAGGCAGTGCTCGAACGAATCACGCTTGGCATGCGGATGCGGATTAGTGACAAACGCGAACGTCAGGCGGAACACCGCCGCGCCTCACGGCCATCTCGGCCAGAATCCAGCTCGGACTCGCGTGACGACAGAGGAGACAGTGACCAATGAGCCTATCGCTTCTTCTTGCTCCAGCCCTAGCTATCCAAAGCACTGGCAACACAGTGCGTGCAATCAAGAACGATGATCCGGAAACGTGGGTTGTCGAATATCCACGCCTGATCCAGCCCTATGTGGCCGAATATCGCCGATGTCTGACGTCGCAACACCGCTACATTCGCGGCGTCGCAGACTTTGAAGCGCAGGCGCGCGAGGATGTGCCGCGTTGCCTGGAAGTGCGCGTCGAAATGGTGGCGACTTCCAACGCTGAATTCACCCAGGCCAAGACTCGGTTGAGCGTCCAAGATGTCGAGCAGCTATTTGAGAATATCAGCCTCATCCACATTGCCCGCGGCCGTGACCTAGATCAGCAATTCACAATTCGTGTCGCCAGTTCACAGAATCCCGGCGCTGACTACGACCCCGAAAAGCCCATGCCGCTAGTGATCGAGATGCAAGACGCCTCCGTCATCAAAGCGGCGGTCGATGCGGCCAATATCCTCCAAGAATCAAAAGATACGAAGACAGAAAGCAAGTAATGCTGAAAATTGATAATCTTCACGCAACCGTTGGCGAAGACAGCGACGCCAAAGCGATTCTCAAAGGCCTATCGCTCGAAATTGCTGCTGGCGAAGTTCACGCCATTATGGGGCCGAACGGCGCGGGCAAATCGACGCTCGCCAATGTGCTGGGCGGGAAGCCAGGCTATGAAGTAACCGGCGGCACAGTCGCGTTTCAAGGCAGCGACCTGCTTGAGCTGGACCCGCATGAGCGCGCGGCGACGGGCCTGTTTCTTGGCTTTCAATACCCGGTCGAAATCCCAGGTGTCTCCAACGTCCAGTTCCTGCGTGAGGCGCTCAACGCGCAACGCAAATTTCGCGACGAGGCCCCTTTGTCCGGCGGTGAGTTCTTAAAGCTCGCCAAGGAAAAGGCGGCGCTGCTTAAAATGGACATGGAAATGCTCAAGCGGCAGGTGAATGTCGGCTTTTCTGGTGGTGAGAAAAAGCGCGCTGAAATGGTTCAGATGGGCATTCTTGATCCCAAATTCGCGGTGCTGGACGAGACAGATAGCGGCCTTGATATCGACGCGTTGCGGATCGTGGGCGAAGGTATCAATTCGATCATGCGCGCGGGCAACAAAGGTGTGCTCTTGATCACCCACTATCAACGTTTGCTCGACGTGGTGAAGCCTGATCGGGTGAGCGTGCTTGCTGGTGGCCGGATTATCGAAACCGGCGGGCCGGAACTCGCACTTCGCCTTGAAGAAGAAGGATATGATGCTGTCGTGGCCGGTGAGAGCGTTAATGCCTGACGCGGCCACCCTCCCGACACGCCGCGACGAAGCCTGGCGCTACGCCGATATTTCGGCGCTGGAACGGCTGGACGCTGACGCGTTGGATGCATGGCAGAACGTGAGCGTTGTATCGGGTGACACCTGGAGTGAGACGCTGGTGATGGGCGGCGATGCGCCACAATTGAAGCGCATTCGGTTGGCCGTTGGCGATAACGCGCGGGCTGAACTATTCGCGGCGAACATTGGCGGCGATTACACCCGACTCGAAGTGGAAGTGACGCTTGGCAAGGGCGCGCATTTCGAATTTGGCGGCGTTACCATTGGCGGCGGTGAAGCGGTTCGAGAATTTGTCACCACCGCAATCCATGCTCAACCTAACGCGACAAGCAACCAGACGGTCCGAAGCGTTCATTGGGGCACTGGCACTGGCAACTTCCTTGGCGAGATCAAAGTCGCGCGTGACGCGCAGAAAACCGACGCGGCGCAAGATTTCAAGGGTCTGCTGCTCGAAGCAGGCGCGAGCGCCAATGCGGTGCCGCAGCTTGAGATTTTTGCCGATGATGTGAAATGCGCTCACGGCGCAACCGTGGGCCAACTGGATGAGGCGGCGCGTTTTTATATGGCAGCGCGCGGGCTCTCGCCCGACCAAGCGCGGCGATTGCTGGTGCAAGCCTTTATCGGCGATGCCTTTGTGGAATTGGACGATGAGGATGAGCGAGCAAGGCTTCTTGATGTAGTGCTCGCCGAACTGGAGGGGACATTATGAGTGTTTTTATAGGTTTAGTCCTGATGACTCAGGCGGTGGGCGCTGTGCCTCAGCGCAGCCCCGAACTCGATGCGGCAAATGACTGCTTGGTCGCCAACACCCAGCGATGGTTGGACGATAAGAACGCGGCTCCTGACGCTGACAAGCGTTGGCGTTGGGCAAGCATTGTTGTGGGGCGGTGCGAGGCGAAGCTGGAGGCCAGTCTGGCTGCTGCTCCTGCGAAAGATGAGGTTGGCGACGAGCTGCGCAAGCAAGGGGCCATCATCAACGGTGTCAGTCGTAAGCAAATGCTGCGATCGGAAGCGCTCTATTATGTCGATAGCATGATCCGCGATCACTTTGAGAATTCTGAGTGAACGCACAAGCCGCCTTGAAGAAGCCAATCTCGCGTGATTTGCGCGCTGATTTCCCCGGCCTTGTGACCGGCGACGGTGCGCCATGGCATTACCTCGATACCGCTGCGACGGCGCAAAAGCCGCGGCAGGTGATCGACGCGATGGTTCGCGCTCTGGGCAAGGACTACGCGACGGTCCATCGCGGAGTGTATGCACGCTCTGCCGAGATGACATTAGCTTTTGAGGCGGCGCGCCGGAAGGTTGCGGGCTTTATCGGCGGGCGCGAAGAGGAATTGGTCTTCACGCGCGGTGCGACCGAAGCAATCAATCTCGTGGCGAACTCTTGGGGTCGAGCGAACATCAAGGCGGGCGATCGCATCTTGCTCTCCCAATCTGAGCATCATTCGAACATCGTCCCGTGGCAGATGGTGGCGCAAGCAAGAGGCGCTCACATTGATGTGTGCCCGCTGACACCGGATCATCAGGTCGACTTGGACGCCGCGGAGGCTATGCTGACCGAGCGGCACAAGCTCGTTGCATTCGGACACATTTCCAATGTGCTGGGCAGTATGCTGGATGCGAAACGCGCAGGCGAGCTCGCGCGTAAAGTTGGTGCGAAACTGTTGCTCGATGGGTGTCAGGCCGCGCCGCGTGCGCCAGTCGATGTCGCTGCTCTGGATTGCGATTTCTACGTGTTCAGCGCACACAAACTTTATGGCCCGACGGGGATCGGCGCATTGTGGGCGAAGGCGGAAATTCTCGATGCGATGCTTCCATGGGAAGGCGGCGGTGCGATGATTGACCGCGTGACTTTTGAAAAGACCACCTACGCCCCTGCGCCGCAACGCTTTGAAGCGGGCACCCCGGCGATTGGCGAAGCAATCGCTTTTGCCGCTGCGGTGGATTACGTCAGCAACGTTGGCCTTGCGCGCATTCACGAAATCGAATCGGCTTTGGTTGTGCGCTTGCGCAGCGAACTGGGCGCGATGAACGATGTGACTTTGTTTGGTCCGGCGGACAGTTCTGGCATTGTCAGCTTTGCGATTGATGACATTCACCCGCATGATCTGGGCACGATCCTTGATGAGGCCAATGTTGCGATCCGAGCAGGCCACCATTGCGCGCAGCCTTTGATGGACTATCTCAAAGTCCCGGCCACCGCGCGCGCCAGCTTCGGGCTGTATTCCACGCAAGATGATGTCGATGCGCTGCTGACCGGGATTGCGCGCACCAAACGAATTTTTGGGAAGGGCTAGAGGATATGAACAAGCCTCAAGACGAGAAAGAATTTGTCGCAGCACCTGCGCCAAATGATCAGGTGGTTAAGCCGCCGCGCGCGCGGGTCTCCGATGCTATTGACGATGACGAAGAGGACAATGTGTCTGAAACGCGCGAACGCGATTACCTTGATGGTTTTCTGGCTGCAAAGCCATCTCAAGAGGCCGTTGGCGGGGCAGGCAACGCGTTGCAAACCGCTGTCGTTGATGCGCTGAAGGAAATCTACGACCCGGAAATCCCGGTGAATATTTATGACCTTGGGCTGATCTATGGCGTTGATGTTGACGAAGATGCCGATGCAACGATCACGATGACGCTTACCACACCGCACTGCCCGGTCGCAGAAACGATGCCGGGAGAAGTGGAGCTGCGCGCTTCTTCTGTGCCCGGCATTCGCGATGCGGAGGTCAATCTGGTGTGGGATCCGCCATGGTCGCCGGAGAAGATGTCTGACGAAGCCCGGCTTGAATTGGGGATGCTGTAATGAGTGCTTTGAAAGAACGTCCCGCAGCCGTTGCCTTGACGCCCGGCGCAGAGGCACGGGTGGCAGAGTTGATGGGCCAAGCGCCCGACGGTGCGATTGGGGTGAAGCTATCGACGCCGCGGCGCGGCTGCTCGGGCCTTGCCTATTCGGTTGATTACGTCACCGAAGAAACCAAGTTTGACGAGAAGATCGAAACGCCTGGCGGCGTCTTCTACATAGACGGCGCGAGCGTTCTCTATCTCGTGGGTTCAACCATGGACTGGCAGGAAGACGACTTTACCGCTGGGTTTGTGTTCAACAACCCCAACGCAAAAGGCGCGTGTGGCTGCGGTGAGAGCTTTATGGTCTGAGGCTTTGAGCCTTAGTCTTGTTCAGCAAGCCGTCTAAGCAAGCGTTGTTCTAGCGCATCAACTTGCCCATCGCTTTGTACTTGCGCATCGAGCCAGTCCTTCTCGTCATGGGTGAGAAGATCTCCTGCCGCAGCGTCGGCTCCAAAATCGGTGCGGCTGCCGCTTTCGCTTTGTAGCTCTTCGATAGCCCAACGCATATTGCGGCCAAAGCTCTTCGTTGCATTTGCCATTTGGCCAAGGAAACGGCCATGCTTGGGGCGCGTGTCTTCGACGAATTTGACTAGTTCAAGTTTGCGCGAATGGCTCAGTTGCGCATTGCCCAGCGCGAAACCGCGTAGGTAATTGGCAACACCATCGACGAATAAGTCTCCCCATTCGTTCGCATTGGCATCAGCCAGCGTTGCGTCTTTGATGCGGAACAAGGCTTCTGCGTCAAAGCGGCCAACCGCAGCCGGGCCAAAACCACCGCTCGCAAAGATCACACGACGCAGGATTTTGCATTCTGCGGCGGTAATGTGGGTGTCTGACAACTCGCCTCCGTCACGGGTCGGTCCAGTGCCGGTTCGCACTTCGCGTTCAACCTGTTCGATGAGGTAGTTCTTGAGCGAGTCCGGTACATTCTCCGCTCGCTCGACAATCGACACCAAAGCTTCCAGCTCTGTGTAGCTTTCCAACATGCCATCTGCGTCAACTTGAGCGATCAACCACTGTGCTTCTGTTTCATTGCATTGGCGGCGCGGCTGAGTACCATTCAGAACATACTCGCCAATTGCTTCGACGAAGAAATCTGTCCAAGCTTGGTCGCGCTCGTTCAGCACGTTGTTGACCGCAAAGATCGCTTCGGCTTCTTCGCGTGTGATGATGCCATCGCCCCATCCTTGCTGGCGCAGGCCCAGCAATTCTTGCGGATCGATCACGCCATCGGTTGCGGCGCGCTGTGCTAGTTCTGTGAAATGCGTGGTCATGTTGCCCTAAGATCCCTTTTTACCGGAGAGACTTTGGCAAAAACTGCTTAAAACCGGGTTACTTTTGTGGAATCTAGCCTGAAAGCGCAGTCAGGCATTGAGCCCTGTCGGTCTGCACGCCGGTTCGCAAACGCGCCTCGACATGCGTTGCAATCCGCCTCGCGTCCGCGCCATTTGGATAGAAAAACACGTCAAGAACACACGCTTGGTTGGCGAATTGCAGCTTTCGTACATCGCCTTCGGTCAGGTCGATGCGCGGAGCGCCCAAGCGTGACAAGACTGCGTTCGCATCCTTGCCGATAATGGCGCCCAAACCGCGTTCATTGAGGGTTTGCGCAGGCGGCGCATCTTGCGCACCCGATTGTACTGTCGGCGAGCGCGATGCTGTGCCGGGACCCTGGGCAAAATCCTCTGCCCCAGTCGCGCAGGCGCCAAGCCCCAAAGCCATCAGCGCTAAAGCGCAGCTACGCCGCATCTCCTGGTTCCTCTCCCATCTTATCGCCCCTGCGCAGCATTGCCTGATGGGTAAGGTGCGTGCCGGCAGCTGCCCCCATAACAGGCGCCAGCAGCCCTGCAACCGGGACCAGCATGAGGCCTGCAATAATTGCGCCCAATGCAAACCGACTGCCAAATCCAACGGGGTTCGCACGTGGGTCCACCGGATCGTGGCGCAGCCATGCCATGTCGGTTAGCTCGCGACCCAACAGAACCGCGTTGACCAGCAGAAAGACGATCGCCGATCCGACCCCGGTTACCAGCAACACAGCCGCAATTGGCAAAACCAACAAATTGTAACCAAGCGCCCGCCCAATTCCGCGCAGCGAATTGGCAATATCCTGTCTGAAGGGAAGCGCCCGAACATGCTGTGCGGCCCCGGGATAATGCCGAATTTCCACCATCGCGACGATCTCATCGGCAAAGAACTGCAAAACTGCGATCGCAACGACGCGGAACAAGAACCAGAATGCGAGCGTTCCGATCAACAATGCCAGCGCAGCCTCCGCCATCCCGGCGCCCTCTATGCCAAAATAGGCAAAGCCCGCTTTCAATGCGAAATACAGCCCGGTGCCCAACACCACAAACACCGCAAGCGTCACCAACAGGCTCTTGGCCAGCACGCGCAAAACCGCCGGATCGCTTAGCTGGCGCACAGCTTTGGCAAGGGCTGTCATAACATTTCGCATTGCACGTATGTTTGCGGCATAGACGCACGCTTAGTCAAACTCGCGATCATGCCTCTTGGCGCGGCGCGCTTGGCCCGCTAGGCGCAGCGCTCAACACTTTACCGATCCCAAATAACAGGACGAAATTCATGACCGAGCCGCGCTACGACGTCATCGCTATTGGCAATGCCGTGGTCGATGTGATTGCCTCTTGCGAGGAAGAGCTGATCACCGAGCTTCAGCTAAACCGCGGCGGCATGACCTTGATCGATGCCGAGGGTGCAACCACGCTCTATGCCGCGATGGGCAGCGCGCGAGAGACCTCTGGCGGATCGGCGGCCAATACGCTGGCGGGCGCATCGAAGCTGGGCCTGCAATGCGCGTTTATCGGGCAGGTTTGTGATGATCAGCTGGGCGAGGTCTTCACCCATGATATGCGCGCCGAAGGGATCGACTTCGACACTGCGCCAATCGGCGACGGCCCACCAACCGGGCGCTGCCTGATCTTCGTAACGCCCGATGGCGAGCGCACGATGAACACGTTTCTGGGCGCGGGGCAGTTCCTGCCCGCCAAAGCGCTGGATGAAGAGCTGATCGCAAGCGCAAGCATCCTCTATCTCGAAGGGTATCTGTGGGATCCGGAAGAGCCGCGCGCTGCCATGCGCCGCGCGATTGACGTGGCGCGCAAAGCGGGCCGCAAGATCGCCTTCACCGCGAGTGAGAGCTTTGTCATTGACCGGCATGGCGACGATTTCCGCGCGATGATCGAAGACGGCGTGATCGACATTCTGTTCGTCAATGAAAGCGAGCTGGCGACGCTAACCGGAGAGGACGATTTCGACGCGGGTGTTGCGGCGGTGGCTGGCAAAGTGCCGGTTCTGGTCGCGACACGCGGTGAGAATGGCGCGATTGCGGTGGCGCATGGCGAGCGGGCGCAAGTGGCTGCGGAGCCGATTGACAAAGTTGTCGACACGACCGGCGCTGGCGATCAATTCGCCGCCGGTTTCCTCTCAGGCCATGCCAAAGGCGCGCCTCTTGATGAGTGTTTGAAGCGCGGTGCACTCGCAGCAGCCGAAGTGATCGCGCATTACGGCCCGCGTCCCGAAGCGGATATGAAAGCTCTGATGGCGGACAAGCTCTAGGTTTCGCAGGCTGATTTGGCCTGCATTCTTGGCGTCGTTCTTGCGCGTCAATAGGTGTGCTTTGTGCAAGCAACGGTTCGTCGCGCGTGACGAACGGCTGACACACTTGGCACAGTGTCCAAGGGTCAAAATCCACTCGATCAATAGGTGCAGGTTTAATCGACCGAGCCGATCGCTGCGGTTGCGCCGAGTTGGCGGGGTGCTGACGATGGTAAAGAGCCGAGAGTGGGGTAGCGTTGTGTGGGCGTGTAGGAAAATCAGATCCGGAACATATTGCGTAGGGCGAGGCCCAGCAGGAACAGCAGCATCACCGCCAACACCGATTGCACAGCGTTTAGAAAAATAACCCCATCGGTCACCGCCCCGCCGAACAACAGGTCTTCTGCTTGAGCGCGCGCTTTTCCCCCGGTGGGGATGAAGGCGAACATATTGCTAAGCGAATAGGTCAAGGCGGTGGAGAATTCAGGCGTAGCCTCACCAATCCTTTCACGAACGGTTTCTGAGAATTGCGATGGGGGCTTTCTTAGGATCCAAAACATTTGTCCCGAAACAAACCCAAGGATAGCGAGCCAGCCCAGCGGTCGGCGCACCGATTGGCCGTATTTGCTGGCGATCCAATACAGGAACTGCGCAAGATTTCGCCCAGCATTACCCCACCAACCTTTGGCATAACCGCGCGAGGTTTGAATTTCTTGCGCGTGAAATTCCAGCGCTTTGGCGTGGTTGCGATTGGCAACCGCCAGCTCTTTGAGTTTGCGGAACCGCTGAGAATCTTCTTTGTTGGCGGCTTTGGCTACCCGTGCCCACTTTGACTTTGGCTCTAACTCGAAGTTGCAGTGAATATCGTTGACCACGACATCATGGGATAGGCTGGTGCGCCTTAAATCGAGTGGACAGCCCATTGCCCCGTCATGGGAGAAGGTGAACAATTTGGCGAAGCTGCACCCTTCGAAAGAGAATTGGGTGCAATCTTCAAGCTGCCTAAGGCCAGTGAATCGAGCCGTCCCATCGAAGGCCAAATTTCTGAACCACACCGGTCCGCGCCCAAAGCTCGCAACGCGAAAATCAACGTCGCCCTTGCCCAGCTTCGCATACGAAAAATCGACATGGCCATCGTCGAATGTTGTGCCCCAGAAATTGACATCCCCATCGCCGAAAGTTGCGTTGCTGAAATTGACATTCCCATCGCCGAAAGTTGCGTTGTTGAAATTGACATCCCCATCGCCGAAAGTTGCGTTGATGAAAACGACATCCCCATCGCCAAATGTTGTGCCCCAGAAACTGACCCTCCCATCGCCGAATGTGACGCTATCGAAATTGACATCCCCATCGCCGAATTTTGCGCTGCTGAAATCGACATTTCCTTTGGGAAATCGATATACGGGGAAGTTAATCAGCGGCTTGCCGCCGGGCCGTACAACGTTCGGTTCAAAATGCTGCATTGAAAAATCAACATTGGCGCGTGGATTGCGACCAACCCACGCGTTCCAAACACCGGGCCCTTTCCGCCATAAATGCATGGCAGCATCGCCCGAGAGGGTTAGCTCGAATTCGCCTTCAATCGGCTCGATTGCACCACTCTTTGGAAGTAACGCCCAATCGTTCCAGGAATGGATTCCCTTATCCCATTCCTCGAGCTTTTCGACTGTATCAAGGTTGATTGCTGTTCGCGCGGTTCCGGCCATGCCGCAAAAATAGGATGCGCGAGTATTGGAAGCAAGTCAGGCTTTTACTTCGGGCTTTCGCGCCCAACTTCGCGCGCGACTTCTTTTTGGCCAATATCGCGGCGGACAAAGCCGCTGGGGAAGCCGACCTTGTCGACTGCTTCATAAGCCCTTTGCTGCGCCTCGGTCACGGAACCGCCGGTCGCGGTGACATTCAACACGCGGCCACCATTCGCGACCAGCGCGCCGCCCTTCAGCGCAGTGCCCGCGTGGAAGACTTTGGCGCTGTCGGGTTCCTCAACCGCGCTCAGATCAATCGTGCCGCCCTTTTCTGGCGTGCCGGGATAGCCATTGGCGGCCATCACCACGGTCAGCGCGGTGTCGCCTGCAAATTGCGCCTCAACATTGCCCAATTCGCCGTTCGCACAGGCCAGCATAATCTCCGCCAAATCGCTGTGCAGGCGCATCATCAACACCTGACATTCCGGGTCGCCAAAGCGGCAATTGTATTCGATCAATTGCGGGCCGGTCGGGGTCAGCATCAACCCGCAATAGAGCACGCCGGAATAGGGCATACCCTCGGCCGCCATGGTGTTGACGGTCGGCATGATGATCTCTTCCATCACGCGTTTCTGCAAGGCGGGCGTGAGGACGGGTGCGGGCGAATAGGCGCCCATACCGCCAGTGTTGGGTCCGGTGTCGCCTTCGCCCACGCGCTTGTGATCCTGCGCGCTGCCAAAGGGCAGGATCGCCTTTCCATCGGTGAGGGCGAAGAAGCTGGCTTCTTCCCCGTCCAGAAACTCCTCGATCACCACTTCCGCGCCTGCTTCACCGAACCGCCCGTCAAACATATCGGCGAGCGCGGCGTGCGCGTCTTCGATGGTTTCGGCGATGACCACGCCTTTGCCAGCGGCGAGGCCGTCGGCTTTCAGGACATAGGGGGCGGTGAATTGGTCAAGTGCGGCAATCGCTTGGTCCAGCGAAGTGGTGCGGACATAGCCGCCGGTCGGGATACCGGCGCGCGCGCACAGGTCTTTGGTAAAACCCTTGGAGCCTTCGAGCTGTGCGGCGGTTTGAGAAGGGCCGAACACGGCGATTCCGGCCCAGCGCAAGCTATCCGCCAACCCATCGACCAGCGGCGCCTCCGGTCCGATCACCACCAGATCAATTGCCTGCACCTTACAAAATTCGGTAACGGCAACATGATCGGTTGCATCCAACGCGACCAGTTCAGCATCCTCAGCAATGCCGGGATTTCCGGGGGCAGCGTAAAGCTTAGAAACACTGGGGGATTGCGCGAGCTTCCACGCTAACGCATGTTCACGGCCACCCGATCCAAGCAACAGGACATTCATGGCGCGCGCTCCTTCATCCAACACCGATCCAGCCGGGCTGGTAGCGCGAGAGCGGCAAGGCGACAACGCTGAGCCGATGTCGATCACCGAAATTTCGACAGCGCTTAAACGGACGGTTGAGGAGCGGTTTGGTTATGTGCGGCTGCGCGGGGAGCTTTCCGGGGTCAAGCGCGCGGCCTCTGGGCATATGTATTGCGCGTTGAAAGACGACAAAGCGGTGCTTGATGGGGTGATGTGGCGCGGGAATGCCGGGCGGTTGGCCTTCGTGCCGGAAGACGGGTTGGAAGTGATCGCAACCGGCAAGCTGACGACCTATGCGGGTCGTTCAAAATATCAGGTGGTGATCGATAGTTTGGAGATTGCGGGTGAAGGCGCGCTGCTGGCGCTGCTGGAGAAGACCCGTGCGCGTTTGGCCGCAGAGGGGTTGTTTGCTGATGAGCGCAAGCGGCGGTTGCCGTTTCTGCCAAAGGTCATCGGCGTGGTGACATCGCCGACCGGTTCTGTGATCCGCGACATTCTGCACCGGCTGGCGGATCGCTTTCCCAGCCATGTGGTGGTTTGGCCCGTGCTCGTTCAGGGGCAAGGGGCAGCGGAGCAGGTGGCGGCGGCTGTTCGCGGGTTTTCTGAAATTGAACCAGGCGGCCCTGTGGCGCGGCCCGATGTGGTGATTGTGGCGCGCGGGGGCGGCTCGATTGAGGATTTGTGGAGCTTCAATGAAGAAGCTGTGGTCCGCGCGATTGCCGAGTGTTCGATGCCGGTGATTTCGGCTGTGGGCCATGAGACGGACACGACTTTGGCGGATTTCGCTGCTGATAGGCGCGCGCCAACACCCACGGCTGCGGCTGAAATGGCGGTGCCAGTGCGGGTCGATTTGGATGCGACCTTGGCGGACTTTGCCGCGCGTCAGAGGCGTGCGGTGCATCGTCCGGTGGAGCTGGGGCGTGAGCGGTTGGAGGCACGGCTTAAGCGGATGCCAAGCGTTGATGCGGTGTTGCAACCGCAAGTGCAGCGGCTGGACGACCTATCGGATCGCTTGCGGCGGGGGCTGATAGATCGCGCTGGGGCTGGGCGAGAGCGGCTGGCGGGTGTGCAATCGCGCCTGTCTCCGCGTCTGCTTGAACGTGCGCAGCATGACGGTGCGCAGCGGCTCGGGCGTGTGCGGTTGGCCCCGTCGCTGGTTCAACGACCTCTACAGTCGAGCCTAGAGCGCTTGGATGCGCTCACCCGGATTGCGAGCCAGCTGCATCCGGAAAAGCCGCTGTCGCGTGGCTATGCGATTGTGCGCGATGGATCGGGCAAGGCGTTGATGGGCAAAGCGCAAGCGGCAAAACATGCCGCGCTCACGTTGCAATTTGGTGATGGACGGCTGGACGTGGGGGTGGGCGATGCGCCTGCTCCACCAACATCACCGCCGGCGCAGCCCGCCAAACGTAAACAGTCGAAAAAGACGGCACCAAAACGCAGCGATAGCGCGCAAGAGGATTTGTTCAGTTAATCTTGGCCTGCTATGGTCACCCCCATGTTGATGTCGAGCAGTGATAAAGCCGCCAAGCTCCAATATGGCGCTTCGAGCTTCCGCGTACTTCGCCCCGGGCAGCATGTCTGTTGCGCGGTGTCGGGTGAAGTGATCCCGTTGGAGGAGTTGCGCTATTGGAGTGCGGAGCACCAAGAGGCCTATGCGACACCAGAGCTCGCAACGCAGCGTTTGCTGGAAAGCGAATGATGCGCGCCAGTTTAGGTGCATGTCTTGGCGCAGCGGCGCTTGGCGCGTTGACGGCGCTTTCTGCCTGCACGGTTAGCGAAGCGGCGGCCCCCGCACCAGAAGCGGCGGCGCCAGAGACGGTTGCAAGCACCTCTTCCACCCCTGTACCGGCGCCGGTTGCCGAGCAATCGGTAACTGCGCTCCCCATTCGACCTGGTTTTGCGGAGCTCGAAGGCGAATTCACGCAAGGCGGGTGGATCAAGGGCCTAGCGCCCAACAACACGACCACCCTCAGCCTTAACGATGCGCCGATCACACTGGGGCAGGATGGGTTGTTCTTCGCCGCTTTTGACCGCGATTCTGGTGCCACCGCTACGTTAAAAGCGACAATGGTAAACGGTTCGGTGGTGTCAGAAGTTTTGGCGGTGTCTCCACGCAAATGGCAGATTTCGCGCGTCAATGTGAATCGTGGCCGCGGGCGCAATCTTGAAGCATATTGGAAAAAGCGTGAACCTGAACACAATGCTATCGTTGCAGCGAGGGCGAACAAGACTGGCGCGCAAGGGTGGAAACAGGACTTTATCTGGCCGGTAAAGGGGCGGATTTCTGGTCGTTTCGGTCGCCAGCGGATCTATCGTGACGAGGCAGGCTCTTACCATTCAGGGATTGATATTGCGCCGGGCAATGGTGTGCCCTTTGTCTCGCCCGCTGATGGTGTTGTTGTGCTCGCGCGTACCGGTTTCAGCATTGAAGGCGGGCTCATCATTGTCGATCACGGTGCTGGGTTGAACAGCGCGTTTCTGCATTGCTCCAAGATCGCGGTCAAAGAGGGCGACGCGGTCAAGCAAGGCCAGTATATTGGCAATGTCGGATCAACCGGGCGCTCTACCGGTCCGCATTTGCATTGGGGCGTGAAATGGGGCGATGCGCGCTTTGACCCAATCCTGCTTGTCGGACCAATGAACTAAATGCCCGATAGGC
Source organism: Erythrobacter sp. (assembly GCA_039985875.1). Classification (GTDB taxonomy): domain Bacteria; phylum Pseudomonadota; class Alphaproteobacteria; order Sphingomonadales; family Sphingomonadaceae; genus Erythrobacter. The sequence goes on from JBDWRU010000003.1 coordinate 668,737, forward strand.
TCGGCGCGCCCGCTTGACCAATAGCGATCCTGCACCGAAAGCCGTCTCGTGATGCGCCGAACCTCTCTTCGTTTTGCTTTGCTGGTTCTGGCGCTAGCGCCGGGCACTTGGCTGCGCAGCGACATCAAAGATTCTGCGCCGGTTGCGGTTTCGATGCAGAAGCTCGAAGGGCCCAACGACAGCGTGTACGCAGGATGGCGGCTAGAAGGCCTCTGGAAATACGAAGCCGATCATCTGTGGTTTGGAGGATTTTCGGCCTTGATGGCCATCGGCGACGGTCGATTGCGGGCATTTTCTGATCGCGGAATGCGCTTTACGCTGACCGCGCCAGATAAGCCTCAACCGCGCCAGAAAGCAGGGCAAAAGCATCATCCTGCGCGCAATATCGTGCGGCAATTGGTGGCACCGCACCGAAGAAATGACCTGTTGGACATTGAATCGGCCACGCGCGATCCTGAGACCGGCCAATATTGGCTTGGCTTTGAAGGCGTTCACACGATCCATCGGTACAAAGTTGATAGCAGTATCGACGGCCTGATTCCGATCCGTGACCCTCTTGAATGGGGTGTCAATTCAGGTGCGGAGGCGATGGTTAGGCTCGAAGATGGGCGGTTTCTGGTGCTGCCCGAGGGGCGCAGGAATGCGCTGATGTATCCCAGCGATCCGGTCGAAGGGGCGAAGCCAGAACGCTTTATGTATAAAACGCCGCTGGCCAGCTATGCCGCCGTGGATGTGGCTCAGCTTCCGGATGGCCGCCTGCTTATTTTGCTTCGGAATGTCGAATGGGCTTGGCCCCCATTCGCAAGCGCCCTGGCGATCGGACCCAAGCCGCCGCTGGAACAGGATGGCCCTTATGCGCCCGAAGTTGTGTTGGATCTCAACACGGTCTTGCCCAATGAAAACTATGAAGGGCTGGCATTGCGAGAACAAGCCGATGGCAGGCTCGACGTGTGGATCATTTCGGACGACAACAACGCAGTGATCCAGCGCACGTTGCTGGCCAAATTGTCGTTTGATCCGGCGTTGAAGTCTGCATCAAAAAAGACACAACGTTAAAAGCCCAAATCGGCAAAGCAAAAGGCGCGCGAGTACTCCTCACACGCCTTTTAAGATGTCTCGAAAGCCCAAACAGGCTTGAGCAGGTTAGGCAGCAACCTTGCTGGCTTTCACCAATTCACGCTTCACCTTGATCGCGCGCGCCGACAATTTTTCATCATTGGTTTTCAGCAACCAATTGTCCAAACCGCCATTGTGCTCAACCGAGCGCAGGCCGTGCGTCGAAACGCGGAATTTGAAGCTGCGATCGAGCTTTTCGCTCATCAGCGTCACTTTCTGCAGGTTCGGCAGAAACACACGCTTTGTCTTGTTGTTGGCGTGGCTTACATTGTTGCCCACAAGGCGGCCCTTGCCGGTCAATTCGCAAATGCGCGACATGATATCTCTCGTCTATCTACAGTGACGGGAACGCCGCTCTTTACAAGCGGGCCGAATGATCGGACGTCCCGGAAAGCGCGGCGCATAGCTGTGCCCAAGCGAATCGTCAATTGATTCGTAGCACTCGTATGGGTTAGCGCGATGGAATTATGACAAGCTGGCCGATCCCACAACCGATGCAAGCCGCCTTGGAGGCAGCGCGCCAGGCTGCCGATGCGGGTGAAGTGCCTGTGGGCGCGGTGGTGATGCGCGGTGAAGAGGTGTTGGCGATTGCTGGTAATGCGACCCGCTTGCCGCCCGATCCTACCGGCCATGCAGAGCTGCGCACGATCCGTTTGGCGGCTGAGGCTTTGGGACAGGATCGGCTGACCGGGTGCGATCTTTACGTCACGCTGGAGCCTTGCGCGATGTGTGCTGGTGCGATTGCGCATGCGCGCATTGAACGGCTCTATTACGCGGCGAGCGATCCCAAAGGCGGCGCGGTTGAACACGGCGCGAGGGTGTTTGAACAGGCGCAATGCCTGCACCGGCCAGAGATATATTCGGGCATGGGCGAAGACGAGGCGGCAGAGATTTTGCGCGCGTTTTTTAAAGAGCGGCGGTGAGCGGACCTTGAGCAAAGCTACAGGAATATCTGATCACAGTCCCCGCCAGATCTTCGCCTTAACCCCGTCCCGCGCGCCGTATCGGCCTTTGTCGCAGGCTTTGGGCATGAAATTCTTCGCGTAGCAAAGCCGCACTTCTTCCAACCAACCATCCTTATTGAGCTTCACGCCAATCGCGTTTTTGAACCAGCCTTTGTTGGCATCGGCCAGCGCCTGTCTGATGCGTCCGGCGGTGAGGCTGTCTTCGCGGCTGATCCGGTCATAGTCGGGGATGCGCAGCCCGTTCCAAAGAATGCGCGTGACCTTGAAATAGGTTGCGGGCTTTTTGACCATGCAGCTGCCGTGTTTGGCCCATTGCCGCGCGGCCAGACTGACCGATGGCATGATGCACAGATTGCGGCGGATATCAGCGGGGGTGGGTTGTGTGCGGGCGGCGCACCATTGTGGCCAACTGCGCCCGCCATTGGGCCACAGCCCATGCACGACCAACCCAAAACGCCCATAATCGCCCGAACACTGCATCCGGTGTCTCGGCGAGCCTTCGCGTGTCCGGCAGAAGGCAGGCGACCAGCTTAAGGCGAGCGTATAGCCCGTGACGGGCATAGTGCGGCGTTTGCCATTGGGCGTGATCTTGGGAACGCTGGAGACCAGCGGCGCGCGGCATTGATAGGCTTGAGCGTTGGCAAGCGCGGGCAATGTGAACGCCAGAATTGCAATCAGTCTAGCTAGAAATCGCATCATCTTGCTCATGATTTGGCCTGGAAAACCAGCGGTTGGCGCCTGGCAAGAACAACAGGGCCACCAATAGAATCGGGATCGCCCAGCGAATGAAAGCCAGTTCAAAGAAACGCGGATATGTCGAAGAATATTCGATATCTGTGAAGAGAACGATCATGGGAACCAAAGTCGCCGCGAGAATGAGCCATCGCGCGAATCGGCTAGCAAAGCCGAAGACCAACAAGATTGGAATGAGCTGGACAGTGAACCACGCAGAAAGAGTCACGATTGTCCAATCGCGGTTCCATATGAACGCAGGGAACAAACGTGCAAACTCTTCTTCCCAAAACTCGAGAGTGCCAAGCCCGTCAAAATACCGCCCAACTGCGAGCAGCAAGCTGATGCAGAAAAACGCCCAAATGCTCCATGGCCTTGGCCCTTTGGCCAGTTTCATAGCGGCGTAAAGTCCAGCCCCACATCGGCGGCGGGGGCGCTTTGGGTTAGGCGACCTACGGAGCAATAATCGACTCCGCTTGCCGCTTTCGCTTTGATCGTGTCGAGGTTGATCCCGCCCGAAGCCTCGGTCTTTGCCCGGCCCGCGATCATCGCAACCGCCTCACGCAAGGTTTCTGGCGACATATTGTCGAGCAACAGGTGATGCGCGCCCGCTTTCAAAGCCGGTTCAATCTGGTCAAGCCGGTCGACCTCGCAAATGATCTGCGCGACACCTGCATCGCGCGCGCGGCGCACCGCTTCGCCAACGCTGCCTGCGACCGCGACATGGTTGTCCTTAATCATCGCCGCATCCCACAGGCCCATGCGGTGATTGCTCGCCCCGCTTTGGCGGACTGCATATTTCTCCAGCATGCGCAGGCCGGGCAAGGTCTTACGGGTATCGAGCAGAGTGCAATTGGAATTGTCCATCGCGGCGACATATTCGCGGGCCATCGTGGCGATGCCAGAGAGGTGCTGGACGATGTTCAGAGCGCTGCGTTCGGCGGTGAGGAGCGCGCGGGCATTGCCCGTAAGTCGCATCAGGTCGGTGCCCGGCTCAACCGCATCGCCGTCGCTCACCAACGCTTCGATTTCGCATTCGGGGTCTAGGAAGCGGAAGAATGCTTCGGCCAAGGGCAAGCCTGCCACCACAATTGGATCGCGGCTATCCATGACGCCGGAAAAGCGCGCATCGGCGGGGATGACGCTTTCGGAGGTGACATCGCGCCCGCCGCCTTCGAGGCCAACGCCAAGGTCTTCATCAAGAGTGGAGCGGATGAATGCGGCAAGGTCAAAGCCGGGAAGGGAAAAGGTCATTACTATCAATGCTCTTGCAAAGTTTGAAAATATCTAAGAATATAGCGATTAAGTTGGAACGTGTGATCGGCACATGCTTCAGGATCGCTAATGCGGCTTACTCTTAGGGACAAAAATTGTTAGAAGAAACAGCAAGTGGGCAGCGTCTCACCGACCAACAGAAAATGCTGATTGAGCAGCGCGTGACCAATGAAAAGCCAAGCACAGGGGCGGCGTATTTGTTGTGTTTGTTCTTTGGAGCGTTTGGCATCCATCGCCTGTATTTGGGTGAAAATGGCACTGGCATCATCATGCTGATCTTGGGCATCACCATTATTGGCCTTCTTATTACGGGAATTTGGGCGTTTATCGACCTGTTTTTGATCCCCGGAATGATCCGAGATCGGGTGAATGAAACCCGCCAACGCCTAACAATTGAAGCGATCGCCTAAAAGAAAGATATGGGGTTCGTGCCCGGTCGGGGTGCGATTTCCTCATGCTTGCAGCGCTGAACCAGCGCCCATTCGTTCTCATGGTTTCAAGCCTTCCCTCGGTCGCGCAGCGACCGCAAGGGCGACCGCCCGCCCGCAGGTGCCCCGCAGCGCACCGGAGGGAGCAGCACCGAGGACGCTGGCCCGGATGGGCCAGCATGAAACAATCAATGCACGAAACGCGCGACCACATCGCGGTAGCTGCGCGAAACTTTCACCTCCGCGCCACTTTCCAGCACGAGGAAACACTCGCCATTAGTATGCGGTTTAACCTGTCGGACTTGATCGAGATTGACGATGGTTGAGCGGTGCACGCGCTGGAATGTGCGCGGGTCCAAACGGCGTTCAAGATCTTTCATCGTCTCACGCAGGACCAGCGAATTGTCGCCGGTTGAGATGATCATATAATCACCCGCCGCCTCAATATGTTCAATCGAGTCCACTTCCACGCGGAAGATTTGTCCGCGATCCTTCACATTGATGAGCTTTTCAAAACGGTCGGTGCTCTCGCCCGTTTCGCCACTAAAATCGGCGGCGCGGTCCGGAGCCACTTCGGCGAGCACATCGAGCAATTGTTCGGCATCGTCTGCTGACTTTTTTTCCGCCATACGCTGACGCACGCGCTCGATTGTGTCTGCCAACTTCACTTCGTCAACTGGCTTCATCAGGTAATTGACCGCATTGGCCTCAAACGCGCGGATTGCGTGCTCTTCAAACGCAGTGACAAACACAAACAAAGGCGGGTCAATTTCCATCACCCCTTTGACGACCGAAAAGCCGTCAAATCCCGGCATCTGAATGTCGAGAAAGACCAGATCAGGTTTTTCAGTCTTGATCTTGCGGATCGCCTCGCGCCCGTTTGAGCATGTGTCGATGACTTCGATGTCGTCAAACGGTTCGAGCCTGACTTGCATGCCTTGAATGGCAAGCGACTCGTCGTCGACAAGGATTGTGCGGATGGTCATGCGGATGATCCTAAGCTGCGCGCAGGGTTGAGGGGGATAGTAGCGGCGTTGTCGCCTTGCGGCGTTGCGCTGTTACTATCAACCGACGAAGCTGGGGCGGGGGACCCATTGTTTTTGCTGTCGGCTTCAAGCTCGCTCGCGCTTTCGCGAGCTTGTTCGTAGGGAATTTCGATTTGTACTTTAAAGCCACCGCCGGGCTCAGAGCGGGTGGTGAACAGGTGGCCGTCGCCATAGGCTTGCTGCAAACGGCTGCGGATATTGGCAAGGCCCACGCCGGTTGAAATCGGCTGACCATTGGCCTGTGCGCTCTTTTCAAACAATTGTTGTTGCTTAGGGCCATCAACACCGGGCCCTGTGTCTGCGACGCTGAGGCGCAACCTTTGGCTTGCGACTTGGGCGGTGACAGTGATCTTCGCGCCTTCTTCAAGCGGGCTGACCGCGTATTTGATCGCGTTTTCAACCAAAGGTTGCAGCAGCATGGAAGGGAGCATTGCTTTGACCGCTGCATCTTCGATATCAAATTGCGTGCGCAGCCGGTGTTCAAACCGCATCCGTTCGATATCAAGATAAAGTTCCAGCGTTTCGATCTCTTGCTCCAGCGTGATTTGCGAACCCGGTTCTGCGATCAAGGAGTGCCGCAGGAATTTGGATAGCCGGGTCAGCATTGCGTTCGCTTCATTCGTCTTCTTGATAAGAACAAGCGTGCTGATCGAATTCAAGGTGTTGAACAGGAAATGCGGGTTGAGCTGATAGCGCAGCATGGCGAGCTGTGCTGCGGTGGCTTGCGCTTCGAGCCGCTCAAGCCTGTCGGCCTGCTGTTCGATCGTCAGGAAGTAGTTGATCGCGTAATACAGCGCGCTCCATCCGCCGAGCAGGGTTGCAGGGATGAATGAGAGGCCAAGCAAGCGCTGTAAGAACGTTGTCTCTAGGTTGACCGCGAGATAGATACCTTGAATCCAGGCATCAATTGACGCGTGGAACGCCACCCCAAGAAACAGCGCGATAGTGGTCAGACCCCATGTCAGCAGCGCGCGTTGGTTGATCAATTGGCGATAGAGAACCGAGAGCATCAGGCTGATCGAAAAACCGGTGATGCTGGTCATTAAGATCACAACCAACAGGTCGAGCGGCTGGCCATTCGCGAGCGCAACAACGGAGCGCAGCAGGAACACTCCACCCCATCCGGCGAACTGGAGATTCCAGAATGCGCGGTTCTTGCTCGCGAAAAACGGAGCTGGCTGGATCGGAAGCATCGCCATAAATGAGCACTCTAGCGCAATTTTTATCGGTTGGCAGTGATTTCAAGAACGTCAGGTGTTCGGTTTGAACATCTGAGCGCGCAATTGTGTAAGTTTCGGCGGCATATCGGTGCGCCGCCGCTTCTCCGCTCCACCTAAAATTGTGGGTTGGTTTCGCGTCTAAAGCCTGCTCGCCAATCCGCTTTGGCATGTTCATCCAAAGCTTGATTGACCAGCGGCAGCTCTTCGCGAATTTTCGCGACCCTGCTCTTCCAGCTGTCATGCGTTCCTTTGACAAACAGGACGCCGCCAGTGTTGGGCTTGTAGCGCTCGATAAAGTGGATTGCGGCGCTCGGATCATATCCAGCATTGGCGAGCAGCCACGGCATCAACCGGTCCGCTTCGCGTTCAGCCTTGCGAACATCGCGCTTCTTTTCGCCGCGTGCTTCGAGCCAGGCGCGGTGGCCCAAAAGATTGTGCGCGAGTTCATGCGCGATGGCCGCTGCGAGCAGTGGTTCTTCATAGGAAAACGCGCGAAAATTCGTACCCAGCAGCACGACTTCGCCAGAGGCAACCGCCCGCCCGCTGCCCGATTCCAACGTAAAGCGCGTGCGGCAGGCTGGTATAGCTTTGAGCGCCACAGGCTCTCCGACGGGGAAGGCCACTTGGACAAAGCCAGCGCGGCCCAATTCGGCATCAATGTGATCGTGGACCCACTCGAGCCGTTCCCAATCCATGCGCTTGCCAGCTGGCCGGGTATTGGGATCGAGCGCGCCGATGCGGGACACTTCACGGTTTGTGGGAAAGTCGCCTGACAAAGCTGCTGGCGAGCCTTTGGCCGCTGTTTGCACGGCGAAGTCACCGCTGAGGCTCAAGGCTGCGCGGGCAATACCGGGTTCGCCATAGCTCGCCATATCCTGCAATTGCAGGCCGATGGCGGGCACAGGATCGTCGCAAAAATCCGCGTTGGTGGTGACGAGTTTCCAGCCAATATCCTGAAGCCGTTGATCATAGGACTGGAAGCGTTCAATCGCTTGGCGTTCAGCGGTTAGATCAATCTTGGAGATGTCTGGCGCAGCTACAGCCACAGGTGCGCTCAGCGCCATCGCAAGGACTGCCAGCCCTTTCATCGCGGTTCTGAGCGCCATTGGCATCAGCTCGGTTCAGCAGCGCTCGCTTCTTCGAGCGCTTCTTTCAACCGGTCAAAGCCGACAAACCCGCCAATTGCACTGGTCTTTGTGGCCCAGCCCGGGGTGCCTTCGAAGCCAAGCGACTGCGCCAGCGATAGGTTGCGCGCTAGCTCCGCTGCCACTTCATTGGATGCGGCATCCGCCCTGGCTTTTTCCAAGTCCAAATCGGCTTTGGTGGCTGCCGCTTCAATGTTCTCTTGCGAGGTTCCGCCAATTTCAAACATTGCCTCGTGAAAGGCGGCGTATTTGCCCTGCTTCGCCGCCGCCAAAGCCATGCGTGCGGGTGCGTCGCTACCTTCGAAAATTGGCCATTCGCGGATGACCACCTTAATCTCGGGGTCTTCCGCGATCAGCCGGGTGACATCGGCGAGGCTGCGCTCGCAATAGCCGCAATTGTAATCGGTAAACTCCACGAGCACTTTGGAGCCCTCAGGATTGCCCATCACCGCACCGGGGAACGGGGTATAAAGGTCATCGCCCATATCCGCGAGCCGCTTGCTGGCTTCCTGCATTTGATAGGCTTCGGCCATTTCAGGCAGAATGTCGGGGTTCTCGACGAGGTATTCGCGTGTTTGGCCGTTGCCCAAGCCCGAATAGGCCCAGATAGCGGCGCCTAGAAAACCAAAGACAAGTGCAAGAAGCGCATTGGCGAGCGTAGAGGGTAGCGATGACGGCATCGAAGTCAGACTTTCTAGGTCGTGGAGTTACGGTCTTCGCGAGACTTTAGCGCCGATCACGCAAGGCTTCCAGTTCCGCACGTGCTTGCAAAGCAATATCTTGTGCGCGGATCCAGTCCGGTGTCCCCCGTGGCAGGCCTGCTTCGGCGGCTGCGGCACTGCGCAGGGCTTGCGGATATTGGCGCGCCATAACCTGCTGTTCAGCGCTCGCAAGTTTGGCACGCGGCAGGTCGCCCCGTTCGTTGTAAACAACGCCGAGCTGATACCACGCAAAGGGGTTCAGCCGGTCCCGCGACACCGCAGCGCGAAGCACGCGTTCTGCTTCTTCGTAGTTGGCATTGTCTTCTGTCGCGATCAGCGCATGGCCAAACATTGATGCGATCAACGGGTGGTTCAGCGTGAGATCGGTCGCCTTGCGCAAAGGGATCAGTGCGTCCTTGGGGCGTCCGGATTCGAGCAGAACTTGACCCTTCACTTCGAGGAAATACGGATTCTCAGGTTCCAATGCGAGCAAGGCATCGGCTTCTGCAAGCGCTTTGTCGACCTGCGCGTCCTTGTGATACGCGTAAGCCCGAGCATAGCGTGCAGGAACGCTGGTGTCGCTTTCCGGATAGAGATTAAGCGTGCGCTTCGGTTCCGCCAGAAAACCATAGAGTTTGGCGCGCGCGCGCAAGAAGCGCTCTTGCAAATCGTGGTCAGGCGGCGTGTCCCATGCTGGGTCTTTCTCATACACGCCGCGCAATGTCGCGATCCGATCCCCGGAAAGCGGGTGCGTGCGAGTGTAGGCGGCCTCGTCCGCTTGGCTAAAACCTCGGCGAATTTCCAAGCTGCGCAAACGTTCGAAGAACTTAAGTGAGCCGCGCCCGGTAATCCCTGCGCCCGAGAGGTAGCGCGCGCCAGCGAGGTCAGTTGAGGCTTCTTGATTGCGGTTGAACGCTAGAAAACTGCCTAAGGCGGCTTGCTGTCCGGCCAATAATGCGCCGATGGCTGCGTCGCCTGCGCCTGCCAAAGCCGCGCCAACACCCAACAACAGCGATAGGATGGTGATGCCAGTTGCTGAGCGCGTGCGCTCCCCAAAGCGGACGACATGGCCAGCGGTGATATGGCCAAGCTCGTGTGCGATGACGCCTTGCACTTCATTGGCGGTGTCTGCTGCGTTCAAAAGGCCTGCATTGATATAGACCACTTGCCCGCCGGCGACGAAGGCGTTGATTGACTGATCATTGATAAGGACAACATCGACATTGCCCGGCTCGAGCTCAGAGGCTTCTATGAGCGGCGCCGCCATATCGCGCAGTAGCGCTTCGGTTTCTGCGTCGCGCAGGATCGATTGCGCAGCGAGCGGCTGGAACGCAAAGGCAAGGCTCGCTGTGAAAGCGATCAGATAGGCGAAAAGGTGCATAGGTGTGCGCATTGTAGACAGGCTTATCGCGATCGGCTGTTAACCGGTCCTGAAGATGGTTGGCGTTTTGTCGCTTTTATGCGCGCGCTGCTGGCGAATTCAACAATCGCATCATCGAGATCGCGGCGGCTTCGCCATGGCGAAGCGAGTGAAATTAGCGGGTCATTGTGATTCATATCGGCATAGAATTGGGTCGTAGCCGATCCACCGGCCTGCTCGACAAGTTTGGCCAGCGTTTTGGTGTTGTGCATGCCGACGAGATCATCCTGCTCGCCGTGGATCAAGAGCATTGGCGGCGCGTCGCCGCTGACATGGTTGATTGGCTGCGTCTTTTGCGGGTCGGGCGCGTCGCCAAACGCGCCTTTGGTTGAATCGCTGTCAAACGGGAAAAAGTCGTAAGGCCCTGAAATACCAATAATACCAGCAATATCCGCAGGCGACATTGCATGCTTTTTGAGCCAACGCGGCTCTAGCCCCACCATCGCGACATTATATGCGCCAGCCGAATGGCCCGCGAGCGTGATACGGTCTGGATCACCACCATATTTTGCGATCTCTTGGTGTGTCCAAGCGACTACGCTGGCGGTGTCTTCGAGCATGTTAGGGTAGGCGCCATCACCTTCGAGCCGGTAGCCGCCGAGAACCACCACGAACCCTTTTGGAACAAAAGAGCGACCAATAAAACCATAATCGGCTGGATCACCAGTGCGCCAACTGCCGCCATGCACAAAGACCAACACGGGAAGCGGATCGGCTTTCGCATCACGATCCATCGGAGCCCAAACGATCAATTTTTGCTGCTCATGCGCGCCAGTTGGAGCCGCCGCGGCAACCCCTGCGCCATTGGTGCCGCCTGTGATTCGGTCAATATTGGAGAGAACGGCGGGACCATTTCGCGAGATTGCCAATTGCAGACCAAAATAGGTCGACATGGCGAGCACGGCTACAATGCCAAGCGACCATAACACTGCACGCACTCCAAACAGGCCTTTCAATGGGGTCTGCACGCGGGCGCGCTGCAGACGAGACGCGCCAGCTTAGCCGTAGGGAAGCTATCAGTATAGACTAGCAATGGGCATTGGACGCTTGGAAGCGCGTTTTAGCCGAACAGCATTTTCGCAGCGCGCTCAATTGTCGGAACGTCGCTTTCAATTTCACCCAGCAATTCTACATCGCCGTTCTCACCGCGACGGATCATGACCAAGCCAAATTCGGGGCCATCATTGGCCAACGCATCGAGCGTCATCGCTTCGAGTTCGCGCAGCTTTTTCGCAAGCGCTTTGCGAACGGCATCAGCAGATTCAACCGACTTGCCGGCCTCTTCACGACGCAAGCGTCGCTCTGCTTTGACCACGCCTTTCAAGCCGCCTTCGGCTTCACTAAGAAATTCGGCGAGCGAACCGCGCTCAATATCCAAACGCTGGGCATGGCTCAGAACAGCGGCGTATTCGGTCAGACGCGTTTTGTCGTATTCTACGCCAAAGACCAGCTTGACCACAGGGGTCATTGGAGCGCGATCCTGAACTTCCAGCCCGCTATCATCGAGAAGGCGCGCATATTCGTCGGGCGCATCATTCGCCGCCAAGGCGAAATCATAGGCCCGGCTCACCGCGGAATAAAGCGCATGGCGCGTGCGATCTTCGGAGGCGCGCGCGCTTTCAGCAAGTTGACGCGCGGATGCCAAACAATCGAACAGGTTGGCATCGTCGGCAAGCTCTGCGCCTAAAGCAGGCAAAGCTTCAAGCGAGTCTTCGTCGTCCAAGGCCGAAATGGTTGCATCATCGTGGTACGACAATTCAGCTTCGGGCAGCTCTTCCTCGGCCATTTCGTCCTGGGAAACTTCACCTTCATCGGCTGGCGTATCCCCGTAATCGACCTCGTAGTCGGACGGTTCAAAATCCAGGCTCTCAAGATCGAGTGTCTTCTTGGTCGGAGTCTCGATATATTCGCTGAGCGAGGCAAAGCCGTAATCCTTGGCGCCTTCGGCTTCCTCTTTCTCTTCTTCCTCTTCCGTGAGATCGTCCAGATTGTATTGGTCGAAATCTGGCAATGATAGATCAGCACTGTCGCTTGAATCGCCGAGTTCATTGTTGCTTGCGGCAACACTTTCGCCGTCGTTGATTGGCGAATCAGCCCAATCCGTCACCGGAGCAACCGGGTGCTTGTGCGGCTCGTCCTCTTCGATTTCCTCGTCAAGGTTTTCGCCTTCAAGCGCTTGGTCAATCTCAAGCAGAAGCGCATCCGCAGTTGCGGCGTCCGCCATTTCTTTCCAGTTGATCACGCCATAAATGAAATCAATCGTTTCATCGTCGCTCGAATAGGGCAGCAGAATGCCGCGATAAAGGATCTGCGAACCGCGCTGATTGACAAATTCTGCTTCGAAACCAATCGGTGCTTCGTTTGCGAGGATCTGCATGTAGTGGTCGGTGATGCGGCTCAACAAGGAGCGAGGCGGAACATCAGAAAGCCGATCAATCGCTTCGCCGTCAGTGCCGCATTCTTCGGCCAGCTTGTCGCCCAGGAACTGCACGACGGGGTCTTCGATTCCAGTTGAAAAATCGAGAAGCACGCTGTTCTGCCCGAAATCAGGCTGGTCGCGCGGGTCGAGATCTTCGATAGAGGGAAACGTGTGTTCACCCAGCATGCCGGCCCAATGGTTATAGGCTCGCACTTGCATGCGACGCTCATCCTGACCGATCTCTGGCGGCGGCAGATCACGAGCTACGTCGTCTTCTTCGCCGTCCCAATCGGACGCATTACCCGCACCGTCTCCGGTATCAAAATTGCCTCGCAGCGTATCCATGGCCGAAAGTGCGCCCCTTGGTTGACATATTCTTGTCGAGGGGTTTTGGCGCTACGTAGTAAACATCGCGTTAAGCTCAGGGAGAAAGTTCACTTTCGCGCCGGAGCCAAACGCTCTCATCGGGCCCGTAGGGTGTGAAAAGGCGCTTCTACCAATAGCGCATCTTGATCGTCATCTTCTTCGAACCGTTAGTATGTTTGAAGACGGCATCTTTCCATTTCGGAGGGCCAAACTGTACCTTTGCGTCGCGCGAAAAGCCATATCCTTCCTTTGGGAACATACCCAATGTGCGATCTGCCTTGCCGTTATCGTTCTTGTCGTGGAGGACCGCGATGGCGTAGTTGCCAGCCGTCACCCCTTTGAATTTGAACGTCACTGTTGATCTGGCTGGGACCACGAGCTTTTGAGCTTTGGGATCCTTGCGGCAATTGGGAAACGATTTGGCATCAATTGTTAGACACGCGCGCACCACCCCTTCGCTGGAGCGGATATTGGTGACGGTGACCGCAACTTCATTCGCGGCGGCAGGTATCGAGGCGCTCGCAGCTGCGCCGACGGCTAGCAACGCCGTGGCGTTTACGGCGCGCGTAATGCATCGCGCTCTTCCACCATCCGCTGTGACAGGCCCTTGTCGGTTTCGCAGACCCGATCCCAAAAGCGAAAATATAGCCCGAAATTGCATTGGTACTCCTCGTGGTGCCGCTCGTGATGGCTTGCTGTTATCACCCACTTCCCCAATCGCGAATGAACGAGCCAGCGAGGGAACATCTCCCAGCCCATATGATTGGTTACGCCCATTATTGTTGCGACTGTCAACACGGCGGCAAGTGAACCGAGATGGATGGGGACGAGAAATACCATCACGGGGATCAAGACCGCGCCACTGATCGATTCCAGCGGATGAAAGCTCATCGCCGCCCATGCGGTGGGTGGACGGCTGTCGTGGTGGACCGCATGCATTGCGCGAAACAGCTTAGGCTGGTGCATCGCGCGGTGGGTCCAGTAAAACCAGCTGTCTTGCGCGAACAGATAGACCGCAACGGAAAGCGGCGCGTACCACAGCGGATAGGCGGCCCATTCGCTGTAGACCAGCGTCCACCCGAGATGCTGCCATCCCCAATAAATCACCCCGATTGGCGCTCCATAGATCACCGCTGCGACCAAGGACCATCGGATTTCACGTGCTATTTGAGGCCAGCGGCCAGCATAAAGTCCGGGGCGGACCTTCCGTGTTAACCAGGCAAACAGCCCGCTGCTGACGAGATAGCGCAAAGCCACGATCAAGCCGACTGCGACACTAGCAATCGCGAGCGCGAGCGGCACAGGGAGATCGGGGTTAATCACGCGCAGCTCTATGGCGCAATTTCAACGATTAGAACAGGTTGCATCTCTCATCATGAGGCGACGTTACTACGATGCAGTATCAAGCTTATAGCAATCAGGATCCAGCACAGAAGTGTGCCGTTTCATCGCCAGCCGCGCGAGGTTCTCAGTCTGCTTTTTGCGGCGGGCTGCGGCAAGCTGCTCCAACGATGCGGGTCGCACAATTTCTCCATCGTATCGGTCCGCGACAATCACCCCGCATTGCTCCGGTGCGTAGTCTTCGGTTTCCAACGGTGTGCGGTCCAATTCCGGCGGAACCCCCCAATAAAACCTGTCGCAAAATTCGAAATAGTCAGGCCACTTATTGTCACCAAGCAAGTCCCCGCGCGCGACTTTGATCTCAACGATTACGATCAAACCTTTAGCATCGATCCCCATCAGATCAGCGCGTCGTCCGTTCTTCAACGCAACTTCCGACAGACACCAGATGTTATTGCGGGCGAAAAGGCGTTGGATGCCGCGAGCGACATCTTGTGCCGAGTGCTTTGTTTGTGAATTGAGGGTTCCAGACATCGAGCTGAGTTGGAACATAAATCGAACATCGTCAAGCAGTCGAGTGGTTCGCGTGACGTTATCCCGCTGTTACTGCCACCCCGGTGGCGCCGTGTTCAAACATTGTCAGAACCGCATCACGCGCCGAATAGAATTCGCGCCAAAGAGCCAATGCTGGCGAGCAGGGATCTTGATTGCGCTGCTCCAAAAATTTGAGCGCCGTCAGGCCAGGCTCCATCATCGCTTCGATATCGTCCAAAGCTTGCGCGGCTAGGTTGCGCTGCCAATCGCTGGCACCGTCGGCAAGATTGGCAAAGGCATCGCACTTTTTTGCGCGAGGCTCTGTCGCCAATTGCGCCATTAGCGCCAATTCATCCGCGCGGTCATGCAGTGCCGACCATCGCGCATGCAGTTCACGAACAGGTATTGCATGGGGCGGGTTCGCACCGCGCATAGTGCGGGCATCATCGGGTGGAAGCGCGGTCATGGCTTACACAATACAGCGGCGGGCTTGATGTTTGGTTAAGTCGCACTGGGCCTGTTGGGTGCACGTCTCTTTGGGCTGGCGGAGCGCTAAAGAGCTTGCTAAGCGCAGCGCCGCGCAAGCGAACGCTATCGCGATCGGCACCCGTAGCTCAGCTGGATAGAGCGCTGCCCTCCGAAGGCAGAGGCCAGAGGTTCGAATCCTCTCGGGTGCGCCATTATTTCAATGGGTCAAATGGCATCAAGAGCGCTTCCGCTTCGCTTGAGCGGGGCATTTAGTGCAATGGTCTCGAGCTAATGGTCTTGAGCTGTTCCAGCCCAAAAGCCGCGTTATTCCGCCGCTGAAAGACTCGCTTCAGCTTCAGCTTCTCTTCTCGCCATGCGCTCGCTTTCGGCTTTCTCTCGGTCAGATTTCACCTTGAGCGCTTGGTCAGCCAGGGTGCGCCACGTTTTCTCCGCGCGAAGATTGCGCTCGCGCACATTGACGAGCT
Organism: Erythrobacter sp.; assembly: GCA_039985875.1. Taxonomy (GTDB): domain Bacteria; phylum Pseudomonadota; class Alphaproteobacteria; order Sphingomonadales; family Sphingomonadaceae; genus Erythrobacter. The sequence goes on from JBDWRU010000003.1 coordinate 684,398, forward strand.
TAGCTTCTTGAGCAGCGCTTGCTGCCTCTTGGGCACGGGCATCATAGAATTCAAAAGTCTGGCTCATGATCGCCTCTTTCTCGCCACTTGTTCAATTGAAGTGCCCCCTCCGCACGCAAGTTAGCCAAACGTGCGGCGGGGGCAGGAAGTAGGCGGCTTAGTCAGCAGCGGAGAGGTTCACCGCGCTCGCTTTGCCATTGCGGCCGGTTTCGACCTCATAGTTGAGACGCTGCTCTTTATCGAGCGATTGCATCCCGGCAGCTTGAACTGCGCTGATGTGCACAAAGCTATCGTCTGAACCGTCGTCAGGTTGAATAAAGCCGTAGCCTTTGTCTGAATTGAAGAATTTTACTGTTCCGGTCTTGCTCATGATGGTTCCTTTCAAGAACTCGTGAGTATTGCCACGCCGCGAAATGCGACATGGTCGTGCTTGAAATCGTCCGATGAAAGGAAGTCGTCGTCTGGTTTGCGCCGGGGCCATATAGGCAAGCGGCGGTCGTCAAAGGCCGAAGTCCGCCGCATATTTCGACGTCAGCAAAGTGCTTTTAACACCATTGATTGAAATAATACAACCTTTTAGTCAAAAGGCTTTTCGCAAGTGCGAAATAGCGCAAGCCAAACCGTGATTTTCATACTAAGGGGCTTCCCACGGGCGCGTCAGGCACCAGCCAAAGCCCGCTTGAGCCAAGCGCAGGGTACGCGCCAGTCTCATGCTCTCTTCATCTTGCGCGATCCTTTGCGTAGTCACCCAAGCGAACACATATGTCATTTGATACCCTCCCGCCGTTGTTGGGCGAGGCCTTGGCCGGCAAAGGCTACGAAGCCCCAACTCCGGTTCAAGCCGCTGTCATCGCCCCGGATGCCGTGGGCCGCGATCTGATCGTTTCCGCTCAGACCGGCTCGGGCAAGACCGTCGCGTTCGGCATCGCTCTGGCCGAAGAGCTTTTGAGCCAGATTCGCGGCACGCCTTTGACTGAGAAGCCACTGGCGCTTGTCATCGCGCCGACTCGCGAACTTGCGATGCAGGTCAGCAGGGAGCTTGGATGGCTGTTTGCCAAAGCGGGCCTGCGCATTGCCACATGCGTGGGAGGTATGGATGCGAGCAAAGAGCGCCGCGCACTGCGTTCTGGTCCTGCGATTGTGGTGGGCACCCCGGGGCGTTTGCGCGATCACCTTGAGCGCGGCTCTTTGGACTTGTCGGGGCTTGTCGGCGTTGTTCTCGATGAAGCGGATGAGATGCTCGATATGGGTTTCCGTGACGATCTTGAGGAAATCCTTGATGCGACGCCGGATGCGCGACGCACTTTGCTGTTTTCTGCGACCATGCCGCGCGCAATTGTGCGATTGGCTGAACGATACCAGAAAGATGCATTGCGCTTGTCTTTGGCGGGTCAAGATCGCGGGCACGGGGATATCAGTTATCAGGCGATTACGGTCGCACCATCAGAGATAGAGAACGCTGTGGTCAATCTGCTGCGTTTCCATGAGGCGGAATCCGCGATTTGCTTTTGCGGAACGCGCGAGAACGTGCGGCGGTTGCATGCGACATTGCAGAACCGTGGTTTCGCGGTTGTCGCCCTGTCCGGAGAGCACACGCAAGCCGAACGAAATCAGGCGTTGCAAGCGATGCGCGACCGGCGCGCACGCGTCTGTGTGGCGACCGATGTGGCGGCGCGGGGGATCGACCTGCCCACGCTTAGTCTGGTCATTCATGTTGAGACCCCGCGCGATGCAGAAACGCTTCAGCACCGCTCTGGCCGGACCGGGCGTGCAGGCAAGAAAGGCACGGCAGCGATTATCGTGCCGTTCAATCGGCGCAGGCGTGTTGAAGGTATGCTGCGTGGTGCAAAAATCGAAGCCGAATGGATGGGCGCGCCAACGCCCGAAGCGATCCGCAAGAAAGATCATGCGCGTTTGATGGACAAGCTCACCGCAACGGCTGAATATGAGGATGACGACCGCGCAATTGCGACGGAATTGTTAGAGCGCATGCCCGCCGAAGATATTGCAGCAGCACTGGTAGCAGCACACCGGGCCAAGATGCCGCAACCAGAAGAATTGCTGGCGAATACGCCGGAGGCGCGCGAGAAAGCAAAAGCCGAGCGTCACCGACCTGGCTTTGAAGATGTGGTGTGGTTTAAGATGGGCATCGGCCGTCGCCAGAATGCCGAACCGCGCTGGCTGTTGCCACTGATTTGTCGTCGTGGACACATCACGCGCAATGAAATTGGCGCCATTCGCGTTGGGCCCGATGATAGCTGGTTCCAAGTGCCGCGTGCCATCGCTGCGAAATTTGCCGAAACGCTGAAACGCACGGAAGATACCGAAGACAAGCAGGACGCCATCCTGATCGAAGAGTCGGCGGAAGGTCCGAGGGTAGAAGCGCGCCACAACCGCAAGCATGGCGGGCCAAAGGTTCACGCTAAGCCGTTCCACAAAGGGAAAGGCGGAAAGCCACGTCATGGAGACAAGCGAGACCGCAAGCCCGGTGGAGCGCAGGGCTCTGATCCGTTCTCTTCGGGCAAACCCAAATCCGACAAGCCTAGGTCAGACAGGCCCAAGTCAGACAGGCCAAAATCAGGAAAGTTCAAGCCAGGTCAGTCAAAGTTTGGCAACCCCAAGGCAGGTAAACCCAAAACTGGCAAACCAAAGCGCGACTACCAGCCTAAAGGCGGTGGTCATGGTAAAGGTAAGCCGAGCGGACAAGGGCGCGAATAACGCGCCCCGGTTCGCTTACAACGCCAAGAGCACTTTCGAACCCGCCGCGGTTAACGCACCTTGATTGGCGTTGAGGGTATCAGGTCGCTCTACACTCGGATAGGCCTTGGCGAGTAAGGCCAACGCTTCGCTTAATGCCGCGTGCAAATCGCCATCCTCTTTCTGGATCGCGGCGGCATTGCCTTCAAAAACCACAGCGGCTGCTTTGGAGAAGCCATAGCCATCGAGATAGGGGGCATATTCGTCCGTCTCTGCTGCTTGTTTGTACATTGCGATGGCGCGCTCGATTTGATCGGCGGCAATACCTGCGGTGATCGCAGCGTCGCTTGAGCCATTGTCCGGCGCTTTCTCGGCTGCTGCGCGTAAGGCGGCGATAATCGCGTCATACTTGGTGGCCACATTCTCCGCGCTAGCGCCGTCTAAGGCCGCCGTAGAGGCTTCGCCAAACAGTGGTTTGAAATCATCGACGCCCAGCTCTTTGAAAGCCGGGGCCATATCGGCGAGCACTTCGGAGACAGGGTGAGCGAACATTTCGCCAGCCTCTTTGGTTTTTCCAGCGGCAAATGCGTCCTTGGCTGCAATGGCGTGCGCCTCTGCTACGGCGAGCGCGCTGCCATATACGACCGGGTCACTTGCGGCTTGGTCGAAGGCTACACCGCCCTCGCCGCCTTCACCCTCACCACCTTCACCCTCGCCGCTTTCGCCGCCCTCGCCTTCGCCTGCTTCGCCGGTTTGCGCGGTTTGTGCAGTTTCGCCGCCTTCACCCTCTCCGCCTTCGCCACCTTCTCCTGAGCATCCAGCAAGGCCAGCGCCGACAAGCGCGGTTGCAAGGCCCAATCCGGTCCAGCTTTTGAGTTCTACTTTCATCGGGGTCCTTCCAGCGTTAGGGTTGCGCAGCTTTTAGCGCAGACCAGCCTTATTGCAAACGATTCTCACCTGAGGCGACTATGATTCTCACAATTGATGCGATCAGCGACGCGGCCCAAATTGACACCTTGCGAGCGAAGGTCGAAGCGCTGAGTTGGCGAGACGGCAAAGCGACCGCCGGCAAGATCGCTGGCGCAGTCAAACAGAACGAACAGGCGATTGTTTCTGATGCGGCGGGCAAGGCCGTGCAAGAAACCGCGCTACCATTCATCAAAGACAATCCGATTGTGCGAGCTGCTGCGCGACCGCGGCGTTTCACTCAGCTCTTGGTCTCCAAGACGAAAGATGGCGGCCATTATGGTGCGCATGTCGACAATGCCATAATGGGCACAGGCAAATCGCGGCTGCGCACAGACATATCCTTCACCCTCTTCCTCACTGCGCCTGAAGAATATGAAGGTGGTGAGTTGGTCATCAACAATGCTGGCATGACCATGCACATCAAAGCCAAAGCAGGGCAATTGGTGCTCTATCCTTCCAGCAGCATCCATGAAGTGACCCCGGTTACCGGTGGTAAGCGGATTGTCATGGTCGGCTGGATCGAAAGCATGATCGCTGATCCGACGCAGCGCGAACTCTTGTTCGACATGGAAAATTTGCGCGTTTCCTTGCGCCAGAAACTGCCCGCGCAATCGGCAGAGCTGCTTACACTCGACAAATCCATCGCGAATCTGTTGCGAATGTGGGGCCAAGTTTAACAACGCGCGCATTTGCAATAATTGTCATCCCCCCACTTTTGACGAGTGCGCTTGTCCCTCTCGCTCCGCTATCGCAATACAATCATTCAACACGCTGGGAGACACGAGCAATGGATCTGGGACTTCAAGGCAAGAAAGTCATTATGAATGGCGGCGCACACGGGTTGGGCCTCGCATCGTTGAAATTGTTCGCTGAAGGCGGGGCTGATGTCGCCTTTTTCAGCCGCAAAGATGACAAAATAGAAGCCGCGAAAGCAGCAATCGAAGCGGCCGGCTCTGGCAAAGTGTTTGCTGAAGTGTTCGACATGGCCTCCGGCGGAGATGCTTATAAAGCGTGGCTGGAAAAGGCTGCGAGTGAACTGGGCGGCTGCGATATCTTCATTCACACCGCATCGAGCTCTGGCACCGGCGGCACAGCGGATTGGCAGAATGGCCTCGATATGGACATTATGGGTGCTGTAAACGGCGTTGAGGCGCTCACGCCGCATCTCGCCAATTCGGACAGCGGCTCGATTGTCTTCATGAGCTCGACCGCTGCGCTTGAAACCTTTATCGCACCGCAGGCGTTCAACGCGCTCAAAGCTGCGCTCATCACCTATGGTTCGCAATTGAGCCAAGCGCTCGCGCCGCAAGGCATCCGGGTGAACTGTGTCTCGCCCGGAGCGATCGAGTATCCCGGCGGCAATTGGGAGGCGATCAAAGGCATGATGCCTGAGCTTTACGAGGCGACATTGGCGAAAATGCCGATGGGCAGGTTTGGCAACGATGTTGAAACCGCGAAAGGTATAGTCTTTGTCGCAAGCCCGGCCGTACCTTACATGACTGGTACGAACCTCGTCATTGATGGCGGCTTTACACAGCGCGTGCAGTTCTAAACTGCGCCGACTGTTCTTTTCTTTGAAAACCTGGAAGGCTTGACCTGATGGCTGAAATCGACCGCGAGAAATTGCTCGATATCTACACCCGCACGATGAAGGTGAACCGCACGGACGAGAAGTTCCGTGAGCTTCTTATGCAAGGCAAAGTTGCGGTAATGTATTACTGTGTTCGGGGGCAGGAGCTGGTCTCTGGGGCAGCCATGGCTGCGTTGGAGCCAGACGATTACGTCGTCTGCACCTATCGCGGACAGGGCGAACAAACAGCCAAAGGCATCCCCATGGAAAAGTGGTGGGGCGAATGCCTGGGTAAGGCTACCGGAACCTGCAAAGGCAAGGGCGGCACTATGCACATCACCGATCCCGAAACAGGGATTATGGTGACAACTGGTGTGGTTGGCTCGGGCCTTCCCATTGCCAATGGTTTGGCGATGGCGAGCCAAAACAATGGTGATGGCAAAGTAACATTGGTGAGCTTTGGCGATGGCGCTGCCAATATTGGTGGCTTTCACGAGGCTATGAACATGGCGCAGCTCTATAAGCTGCCGGTTGTGTTCCTTTGTCAGAACAACCGCTATGGCGAACACACCGCCTATGCCGATCACACAGACAGCCCGAATATCGGCTCACGTGCAGCGTCCTATGGGATGAAAGGCGTGACGGTTGACGGCAACAATGTCGATGAGATCTACCCGGCGATGGTAGAGGCGGTCGAACATGCGCGGTCTGGCAAAGGTCCGGTTTTGGTCGAAGCAATGTGTTACCGGATGATGGGCCACTTCTTTGGTTCGGATTTCTCTTACATGCCAGAAGAGCACTTGGTCGAAATGGCGGCGGAAGACCCGCTGCCCAAGCTGCGCGCCGCGATGCTGGAGCGGCAGTTTACCGAAGAAGAATTGGATGCGATTGTCGCCGACATCAACGGACAGATTGATGCGGCGGTTCAACATGCGCTCGATGCGCCGCTGCCAGATACCAACGAAATCTACAAAGACGTGCTTGAGGAGACGGCATAATGGCTGAGATCACTATGACGGAGGCTCTCAACAAAGCCATCGACGAAGCTATGGCCGAAGATGACGGCGTCTTTTGCTTGGGCGAGGATGTCGCGGCCAAACAAGGCGGCGGCGTGTTCAAGATCACCTCTGGCCTGTCCGAGAAATATGGTGAGAATCGCATTCGCGCGACGCCAATTTCGGAAACCGCGATTATCGGTGCCGCCGTGGGTGCGGCGCTGGCCGGGCAACGCCCAATTGCAGAGATCATGTTGATGAACTTTGTCGGCGTGTGCATGGATCAGATCGTCAATCACGCTGCGAAATTGCGCTATATGTCAGGCGGTCAGACCCCTTGTCCGATTGTCATTCGCACCACCACCGGCGTGGGCGTGGGCTTTGGTGGCCAGCACTCCGATATGCTCGAAGCATGGTTTGCTCATGTCGCCGGAATGCATGTGGTGACCCCTTCCAATGCCGCTGATGCGCGCGGGCTGATGCGCTCTGCCATCGACGCAAACGACCCCGTGGTCTTTATCGAGAACATCCTTTGTTACGGGCTCAAATCCGAAGATCCGGGCCCCGGCTATCGCGTGCCCTTGGGCAAAGCCGCAGTGGCCAAGGAAGGCACTGACATCTCGCTCATCACTTATGGCCGAACCGTTCTTGATGCGCTCGAAGTGGCTGGTGAGTTGGAGAAAGAGGGCATCAGCGTAGAAGTCGTCGACCTGCGTACCATCGCGCCTTATGACGAGGCAACGGTGCTGGCTTCCGTCAACAAGACTGGCCGCGCGCTAACCTTGCATGAAGCGGTGCGACCGTTTGGAACCGGCGCGGAGATTGCTGCGAATATTCAGGAAAAATGCTGGGACAGTTTGAAAGGTCCTGTGCGTCGGATTGGCGGAACCTTTGCAGCAGTTCCCTTCGCAACACATCTTGAACAGGCGTGGATCCCGAACAAGAGCGAGATTGTCGAACAAATCAAAGCAAGTGTGGGCAAAGATTAATGGCTGAAGAAATTCGTATCCCCAAGCTCGGCATGAGCGCGACGGAAATGACTCTTACCGAATGGATGTTCGGCGATGGAGAACAGGTCGAAAAGGGTGATATCATCTACACTGTCGAGACGGACAAAACGAATTCCGAAATCGAAGCGCAGGCTTCCGGTGTGATCCGTCCGACCGGTGAAGAAGGCGCGGTTTATAAGGTCGGCGATTTGATCGGCACGATTGAGTAGGGAGTAGGCAACTTCCGCCCAATACCCGGCACAAAGCCCGTTGCGTCTGGGAAATAAGCTCTGCCGCTGAACTCAGGTCCGAAATTTGCCACTCAGGACCGCCAATACGGCCTCGTTTCCCTGCTCTTCGGCGAGCTTCAAATACATTTTCAATATCTCTCCTCCGACAACGGCCCCTGAAAAGAAATATATTTCTAGCTTGGGTAAATCTGTTTCAGACCTTGGGCGTTCATAAGAGTTTTCCAACGACGATTCGACACCCCAAATCGTTTTCAAAATCAAATTGGCACCAGAGCATCTATTCACCGCCAAGAAGTATTGCACCTTCGATTCCTGATCGATTTTGAAACTTCGCTCCAAATACGTCTTACGCAATTCGTGAAAGTCATAGTCGAAACTATCTGGTTCTCCGCAGCGCATCATTTCTTGAACAGCATTTGAATTTAAGTTCGCTACGCAATGCTCTCGAAAGAGATCGCTTCGATCTAGCTCGTCTTTATGACGCGCACGTATCTTTGCTACATCGCGCACTAAGCTCTCAACCTTGGCGAGTATCTCAGGAACAAGTTTGCCCGTGTTTGAAGGCTTTGGCTTGTAGAGGTTAGCTCTAGGGCGAATATGCCTACTCATTTGACCCACATCACTACAACGTCTGCCCATCGTCGAGAACAAAGTCGGAACCGGTCACAAACTCTGCCGCATCTGAACACAGATATAGCACTGGGCCATCCAGCCCCTCTTCGCCCATCAAGCGCCGTTTGGGATAGCGGGTGATCTGTCTTTTGCCGGGTTCGGTGTCAAACCACTCATCGTTGATAGCGGTGCGGATATAGCCGGGCGAAATGGTGTTCACGCAGATACCGTAACGCGCCCATTCGCGGGCCATGCTGCGCGCGGCTTGTACCACACCCGCTTTGCTGGCGGCATAAGCGACGAGACCGGGTGACGGCTCAAACGCGGTGATCGATGCGACCATCACTATGCGCCCTTTTGTCACCCCATTTGCGATCATCCGTTTGGCGCCTTCGCGCGCGGTCAGGATCGATCCTTTGAGGTTGATCGACAGCGTTTGTTCGATCTCCGCCTCGCTGACATCCACCGCCATCCCGTTGCCATCGACCCCGGCATTCGCAATCACGGTGTCAATCGGGCCAAGCGCTGCTTCGGCGGCGTCATAACCGGCAATTATGTCGGCTTCACGCGCGACATCCATCGAGACCGCTGCTGCGCCATCGCCGATCTCGCTCGCCAGCGCCTCCAAGCGATCCTTGCGTCGTGCGCCCAAAGCGACCCGCGCACCGTTCGCCGCGAGGATGCGGCCAAAGCGCGCACCAAGACCCGAAGACGCACCCGTGATGAGCGCGGTACGCCCGCTTAAATCAACCGACAGAGACATGGGTCAGCCTATCCTTTAACAGGCAGCTCGCCGTCCATATATTTCTGCAACGTCGTGTTGAAGTGGCGCACGCGGCTGTCCTGATATTGGCCCAGCTGCATGATGCCATTGGCCGACGCTTTCATGCCTGTTTGCACATGCGGCAGGTTCGCCATGTCTTGGTCGAATACGCCCGCTAAGGCATCGCCCATAACCTCTTTCGCCCAAGCCCACGGTTGATCGTTCGGGATGATCACCTTCTCAACCGCTTTTGGCGTTTTTTCACCCTTCGGTGTGCGCATCAGCAAACGGATTTCCATCGTACAGGTGTCGGCGGTTTTGCCAGGCAGCCAACGATAGACAAGCTGCGGGACATAGCCGCCCCACGGCGCGAAGTTAGGGAAGATATTGTAGGTGAAATTGTCCAGCATCTCGCTATCGGACTTGTCCGAGTAATCGTACCCATCGCGCTCACTGAAGGCATTACGGTTGCCGTCTGCCAGCACCTTACGCGCGAGGAATGGATCATTGGGATCGAGCTTTGCAATCGCGTCTTCATCGCCCAAATTGCGCATCCGCGAATCCCCGCCTTTGCCGGAAAATTCGGCCATTTTGTCAAGGATGTATTGCTGATCCTTGCCTTGGATATGGGGGCTTAGGACACCAGACGGTGTGATCGCGCGGTTAAAGTTGTCGCCAAACAAATCATAGCGCGTGTTTGCATCGCCAAGAAACGGCAGCAATTGCGGGTGCGTCGTTACCGAATGCCACGCTTCCATGAAGGCTTCTGACGTGGCTTTCCAGTTCGCTGGAATCTCGCGTTGGACCCACATCGCGGTGAAGCTGTCGTCCAAGTGATAATTCTCATATTGATCGAGAACGGGGCCAACCCAGTCTTCGAATTCTGCAATGTCATCGTTCTCGGTGATCATGATGAAGCCTTGCCAGACATTCACACGGACTTCGGGCAAGCTCATGTCCTGATCGTCGAGATGCTTGAAATCCCACTCGCATGGAATTTCTTTCAGGCTGCCATCATTGTTCCAAGTAAAGCCGTGAAAGCCGCAGCGCATTTGCGTGCGATTGCCGGCGGTGTCGACCAAACGGCGGCCCCGGTGCAGACAGACATTGTAGAACGCACGCACGCTGTTATCGGCTTGGCGGATGAGAACAAAGCTCTTGTCAGCAATCTCAAAAATAACTTGATCGCCGGGCTCTGGAATTTCTTCGTTGCGAGCCGCGAACAGCCAGACATTGGGCCAAAGCTTTTCGCGCTCAGCAGCGGCGTAATCTTCGCTGACATAAGGCTCAATAGGCAAAGGATCGCTGGGCATGTCATGGTGCGATTCTTCGAAGAGGTAATCGGGTGCCGGGCGCGAATCGTTGTCCAGCATATCGGTATAGCTATTACCGGGGCAACGTTCGCCGCTAACGATTTTTGTGGTCTCGTTCATAAAAGCCTCTCTCGCTTTTTGTCCTCGCACTTTGTGCAGTGTTCCAAACAGTGAATATCACACAGGAATGGGCCTATCTCACACTATCGGATTGGAGAGGACAGATGGGAAGCGCAACAGGTATTTCCGAGCTCGGCAAGGTAATGCAATTGGCCTTTGTGCCCGCGGACTTCGACGCGGCGGTCGCACATTGGACGCAAGTGATGGGCGTCGGTCCGTTCTTTCTGATGGAGGGTATTCACCTGGAAGGGATGAAATACAAAGGCGAGCCAACCGATGCGGTGTTTGATCTGGCGCTCGCCTATTGGGGGGACATACAAATTGAGCTGATTCGCCCGCGCGATGCTCATCCTTCGATCTATACTGGCGAATACGCCAATGTAGACGATGGCCTGCACCATGTCTGCATTTTGGTTGACGATATGCAAAAGGCGCGGGCGGTTTGTGCTGACCAAGGTGCTGAGATTGTGATTGAAGGCAACTTGGGTGCGACAAAAGTGATCTATGTGGATCCGGGCCAAGGTCCCGGTTCTTTGGTCGAGATTTTGGAGCAAGATCCTAACGGGCCGGACCTTTTTGGCATGATCAAGCAAGCTGGCGAAGGCTGGGATGGTGCCGAGCCCATAAGGACCTTGGGCTAGAGAGCCTGTGTGGTCTGCACGCGATCCTGCGTGCGAGACCCTTTCTCACACGACCTGAACTAGCGTCGTTGCCGGCGCGCGCGGGGTTGCCTGCGCATCCACGCTTGAGGGCTCAAAAACCTAGATGCTCGCCCGGATGGGCGAGCTTACATCAAGAAGATGCCCCCAAATATCCCAGCTGACCGGCCTTAAAGATCGTTTGCGCTCGGTTCACACTGTCGAGTTTCTCGCCAGCGCGGTGGATGTGGTAGCGGATCGTGGCATGACTACGTTCAAGGATCATGCTGATTTCCCTGTCGGTTTTGCCAATCGCGGCCCAACGCAAACATTCCACTTCGCGTTTTGACAGGACGCAATCTGATGGAATGCGGCGTTTGGTTCGGTGCGCTTGCACATAGCCTGCAACAAACCGCCTCGTGAGCTGAGTAAAGAGCGAAACGTGCTCGGCGAACTCATCACTCAGATCCTCTTTGTCGCGATCAACGCTGATGAAGCTGTTCGCAGAAATCTGGCCAAAGGGCAGGTGAACCGGGATCACAATCGCTGCTTTGCATAAGGCGCGCTTTTCAAAGTCGCAAAGGTCAAGCTCATCCAAGTATGAATTGCGCCAGCGCGTGTTGAACCCATGCTGGTTCACCCAAAAAGGTTCGCTTTCATAGCGGCAGGCGCGCGGGAGCGGGGAGTGCAATGCCAGACGATGATCTTCCCACCACCGCGCTCCATCATCGAGCCAATGGAACACATCTGCGTTTAGGATCGTCCCCTCAGCATCGACCATTGGTTCTTTCGAAGAAATGTCGTCGCACATCGCGATCTGCATACCGCGTTCTTGTGCAATCCTTGCAAGATTGACCGCCGCGTCATGGATGTCTTCGAGGCAGGTGATCGTGACCTGTTCGGCCAATTGATCGGTGCTTTCGCGACCGTGTGGGGTGCGCAATTCAATCACATTATTGGCCATTTGGCTCTCCCTATCTCTTCCTCAACCCATCCAGCACGCGAACGTTCCGACCCCGTCGATTCGACTCATACTTTACGTAGGGGCATTGTAGCACACCCCTAGCTAAGTGCACCCATAAAGGAGAATTAGGCAATGGTATGGCAAGGTGAAAATTTCGGCTTTGCCTTAAAGGCTTTGGCAAACCAGATTGAATCTTCTCGACCAGCATTGATTCACGGCCAGCGAGTGGTCACTTGGTCTGAATTGGACGCACAAAGCGACGCCTTGGCCGCAGGTTTGACGGCGCGCGGTTTAAAGCCAGGCGATATCGCCGGACAAATGCTGCGCAACACTCCCGATTATCTGATCGCCTATTTCGGCAGCATCAAAGCCGGTCTGGTGCCCGTCAACGTCAATTACCATTACAAAGCGCGCGAGCTCGCCGATATTTGCAGCCGATTTCAGATTAAAGCTCTGTTTGCGCATGAAGATTTCACCGCCGGGGCGGCAGATGCGTTGACCGAAGGTGCACAGCTGATTGATGTTGATGGTTCTGATTGGAGCGACTTGCTTAGCACGCGGTTGCCCGATGATTTTGCCATTGAAGACGACCCAGAAGCACTATTCCTCACGGCAACTGGTGGCACAACTGGTATGCCCAAAGCTGTGATGTGGCCATTTGCCTCAAGCTGGCAAGCCAATACGGTATCCACGTGGGCGCGCGCGCCAATGGAGCCGCCGTTCATTGCCTCCTCACTCGAAGAACAAGTAGCAGAAGCGGTCAAAACCGGCCCGGAGCACCCGTTATCGATTGCGCCTACATTGCTCCTGAGCCCGCTAATGCACGGCGCGGGGCAATTTTTCGCGGTTATCCAGCTGCTGAAAGGTGGGACGCTCGCGTTTCTGCCGACCCCGAAATTCGACGCAAAAACCACGGTTGCCGAAATTGAGCGGCTTTCCGCAAGGGCGATCTTCATCGTTGGTGACGCCTTTGCGATGCCGCTGGCCGACGCTTTGGACGCGCATGACGACGCCGGATCAGCGTTGCAATCGTTGCGGCTGGTCATCTCCACCGGGGCGGCTTTCAGTCAGACCAACAAGGACCGTTTGATTGCGCATCACAAACCGCTGGTGATTGTCGATGCGCTTGGTTCCAGTGAAAGCTCTGGCACTGCCACCGTTATGACCACCGCTGCGGGATCAACCGGAGGCGGGAAATTCGCGGCTATTCCGGGCCGTGACACGCGGTTGTTTGACGCTGACCTTAAGGAGATCAAGCCGGGCGAAGAGGGCATTGGCATTGTCGCACGGGCTGGTCCGTTGCCGCTTGGTTATCTGGGCGACGAAGAAAAGAATGCGGTGACGTTCCCCGTGATCGACGGTGTGCGTTATTTGATGACAGGCGATCAAGCGCGTTGGGCGGCAGATGGCACGCTTGATTTTATTGGCCGCGACAACATGTGCATCAACACCGGCGGTGAAAAGGTATTCCCCGAAGAGGTTGAAGCGGTTTTGATGGCGCATTCGACGGTGAAAGATGCGCGTGTAGTGAGCCTGCCCGACCCGCGTTTTGGCCGCAAGATCGTGGCTGTGGTGGAGCCTGTGGAGCAAACATCCACGTTGGAAGAGGCGCTCGACGCTTGCGCCCGGGAAGGTCTCGCGGGCTACAAGATTCCGCGCCAATACGTTTTCACGCAAGGCTCGCTTCGGCTCAACAACGGCAAACCCGATTACAAAACCGCACAAAAATTGGCAGACGAAGCGGCTGCCTAAGGGCGCGATTTGCGCGGGCCTTTAGTTGGAGGTCGCTGCTTCCAAAGCCTTATCCTCATTGGCGCGTTGGATCACATAGGCGCGGATCGCTTGGGCTTCTTCCTCCGACATCGACGGAGCAAAGCTGACCATGCCCCGATCCTTTAGTATCCCTTCATAAACGACCGCTTTCCAGCTTTGCGCGCTGCCCAATGTCCCCGAACGGCGCAGATCCGGCAGCTCGGTTGAGCCGACCGCGCCCGGTGCGTGACACACGGCGCAGTAACGTGCGTATTTGGCCTTACCCAGCGCGATCGTTTCCTCGCTCGCGCGGCTCGGTGGCGGATCAAGCGGCAGATTGGCAAGCTCAACTTCAGCCGGGAGTTTAGCTTCACCGCCCAGTTTAAAAACCAGCAGACGCGAAACGTTTCGCACTGGGCCCTGATCGTTAATTAGATGGCCGTCGGCGGTGATCGCGTAAGCTCCCCCCCAACCGGCCAGAACCGCTATGTATTGTTCGCCATCAACCGTATACGTCATCGGCGGCGCAACCACGCCTGTCTGCGCAGCAAAGCTCCAAACCTTCTCTCCAGTCGAGGCCTTATAGGCGGCAAACTCGCTTGAAGAATTGCCTTGAAACACCAGATCGCCGCCGGTGGCCAGAATACCACCATTCCAGGGCCCTGGATGTTCGACCACCCAACGCGGCTCTTGCGCGACCGGGTCCCACGCCATCAGCTTGCCTTTGACCGTGCCATAAACCGAACGGCGAAAGCCCAGATCGGGCGGTAGATCGCCCGCGCCCAGATCAAACCCGACGTTAAAACCACGCTCACGGTCGGGTTTCCAATCGGCTTCGGGCGCGTAAACCGTGGCCGCTTCGAAGGCGGGAATGTACACTAGGTTTTCGCCCGGATGATAGGCCATCGGGTGCCAGTTATGACCTCCCAGCGGGCCAGGCATTACCAAAGCGGGCTTGCCTGTAATGTCTATGCGCGTTTCTTCGTTGAAGATTGGACGCCCGTTTTCATCCATTCCTTTGGCCCAGTTTTGCGGGATGTATTCTTGGGCCGAAATGAACGCGCCGGTCTCCCGGTCCAGCACATAGAAGAACCCGTTCTTGGGCGCCTGCATCAACACTTTGCGGTTGGCGCCCTCGATCTCCATATCCGCAAGAATAATGTGCTGGGTTGCGGTGTAATCCCAAGTTTCGCCCGGCGTGGTCTGATAATGCCAGACATATTCACCGGTATCGGGTCGGACCGCGACGATTGAGGAGAGAAAAAGGTTATCGCCTTCGCCCGTGCCGTCTTTGCCTGGCGAACGATAAGCGCGGTTCCACGGGGATCCATTGCCAACACCGAAGTAAAGCAAATCGAGATCGGGGTCATAGGCCATCGAATCCCAAACCGTGCCGCCGCCGCCAATCGCGTCTGATCCGGCAAGCGCTTCCATGTTCCAAGTCTCACCCGCAGCTTTGAGATGTTCGGGCGCGTCGTCCCCCTCTGTGCCATCAGGCACGGTGTAGAACCGCCACAGTTCTTCGCCATCATCCGCATCGTAGGCGGCGATATATCCCCGAACGCCAAATTCTGCCCCGCCATTGCCAATGATCACCTTGCCATCGATGATGCGCGGCGCGCCGGTGATAGTGTAGCTTTGATCCTGATCGACTGTAACGGTTTCCCACTCAACAGATCCTGTATCCCGATCAAGGGCGACCAATCGGCCATCCAATGTCCCAAGATACAATCTATCGCCCCACGTCGCGAGGCCGCGATTGACAGTATCGCAGCACGCTTTGGCCCCGGTTTCGCCGGGAACTTGCGGGTCATATTCCCACAACAATTCCCCCGTTGCGCCGTTATAGGCTTTCACTTTGCTCCACGCGGTGGACACGTAAAGATTGCCATCGATCACCAACGGCGTGGCTTCTTGCCCACGTGCCGTGTCCATATCGGCGAACCACGCTAGGCCTAGATCGCCCACGCTTTCAGCATTGATTGCCTGAAGAGGGGAAAAGCGTTGTTCGGAATAGGTGCGCCCATGAGCAATCCAGTTCGCACTATCTTCGTCCGCAGCTAGCAATTGTTCTGCGCCCACGCGTTCGCCGCTATTGCTGCCGGGCTCTGTGTTGCATCCAGTCAGCCCAAGCAAGACGGCGGCACCCAACGCCATTCTCCAGCCTGTTTTAAGAACCAATGCCGACATCCCCTATTCTCCCGTTAGCGGAAAGGTGCATGGATTTAACGCATTTGTCTATCGTGCAACGGCTGGTTGACGAAACCGCCGCCTATTCGGTTCCGCGATCCGACTTATCCTTGGCATTTGTGCCTTTGATCATCGCGCGCATCGACTCCCACTCAGCATCGCCCAAACCTTCAAGCATTGGGTAGAATGTTCCGCCATTGGCCCGCGCGCCCGCACCATCAATCGCAATTGTCTGGCCGTTCACGTATTCTGCGCCCGGACCCATCAGGAACACTGCGAGATTGGCCAGTTCGTGCATCTCGCCAGCTCGGCCCATCGGGTTCATCGAATTGTTTGGATTGCCATCATTCTTCCCCGGGTTAAGGCGCGCACTCATGCCCTTGGTAGGAAACAGACCCGGTGCGATTGCATTGAATCGCAGGCCATAGCGGCCCCATTCGGTTGAAAGGCTTTGGGTCATGGAATTGATCGCAGTCTTTGACATTGCGCTCGGCACCACAAAGGCACTGCCAGTCCAGACCCAAGTGGCCAGAATCGAGAGGAAACTCGCCTTCTTGCCTTCCGCGATCAGGCGTTTGCCGATGTCGAGCGTCACATAAAAGGTGCCACGAAAGACAATGTCGGAGATTGCATTAAAGGCGTTGACCGAGAGGTCTTCGGTGCGGCTGATGAAATTGCCCGCGGCATTGTTGACCACGCCGGTAAGCGCACCGCCATCGGCCCAGATCGCATCGACCATGGCTTTGATCGCATCGGGATCGCGAATGTCGCAAGCGTGGGCGACGACCTTGCCACCGTGCGCGTCCATCAGTTCGGCGGCTGTCTCATCAACTTTGTTTTGCCTGCGTCCGCAAATATAAACGGTAGCCCCAAGCTTTAAGAATCCCTCGGCCATCTCGCGACCCAAACCAGTCCCACCTCCGGTGATCAGTACCCTTTCGTCTTGCATAAGGCCGTCACGGTACATCAGCTTTGATACATCCATCAGTAGTGTCTTTCTTTTTGAGAGTGCGGGTCAGAGACCAAGAACGGTCTTGGCAATAATGTTCTTTTGAACTTCATCTGATCCGCCGAAAATCGTCGACGCGCGGCTGTTGAGAAATTTGCCTAACGCTGTTTGAGCGACTTCGCTCCCCACCGGTTCTGGCGCTTCGTTGCCGTAAAGAGGGCGTTCGAGCGGCAGCTGCAAAGCGTCCGGGCCCAGCAACTCAAGCCGCAAGGTGTCAATTTCCTGACCGATATTTGCCCCTAGCAGCTTGACCAGCGACGTTTGCGGGCCGGGCGCGCGTCCTTTGGCCAACTCTGCAAGAATTCGCAATTCTGTGAATTCGAGTGCTTCGGCTTCGAGCTTTGCCCGTGCCAACCGATCGCGGAACCGCACATCATGGGCGATCGCACCGTTGACGCCAGACGGCTGTGTTTGCGCAAGCTGTTCAAGCTTTTCGATGCCTTGGATCAGACGTGGCGCGAAAGATGATCCACCGCGCTCATTTTCCAGCAGGAACTTGGCAATGGTCCAGCCTGCGCCTTCTTCGCCAATGCGGTTTTCTACACCTGTTTTGGCGTCCGAGAAGAACACTGCGTTGACTTCATGATCGCCCGACATCGACATGATCGGGCTAACCTCGACCCCTTCCTGATCCATCGGCAAGAGGAGGAATGTGATCCCGGCCTGTTTCTTAACCGTCGTATCGGTCCTCACCAGAGCAAAGATCCAATTGGCGTGATGCGCGTGCGTGGTCCAGATTTTGGAGCCGTTGACGGTGTACTCGTCTCCATCGAGTTTTGCGCTGGTTTTCAGCGATGCCAAATCGGAGCCGCTGCCCGGTTCAGAATAACCTTGGCACCAGTAGTCGTCGCCAGAGAGAATGCGCGGCAGGAAGCGCGCCTTTTGCTCTGGCGTCCCGAATGCACATATAACCGGTCCTACCAATCGCAGGCCTAAAATGGACAAAGCCGGTGCACCGGCAAGCGCGCATTCTTTTTCGAAGATGAACTTCTGCACCGGGGTCCAGCCCGTGCCGCCATCTTCTTTAGGCCAGTGCGGCGCAACCCAACCCTTGTCATTCAGAATTCGGTGCCACTCGAGACCGATATCGGGTTCAACAAAGACGCCCGGCGTTTTGCGTGCGCCATCGCGCAAGTTTTGGGGCAGCTTTTCAACGAGAAAGCTGCGGACTTCTTCGCGAAAGGCGAGGTCTTCTGGAGAGAAGTTCATGTCCATAGCTGGGTCCCCTTATTCGCCATCGCGCGTTTCATCTCTTTGGGCCCAAGCGATGCTACGCCGGAGCAGGTCATAATAGACGTCGTAATTCCAAGCGCACATTTCCTTGTGCGGGTAAAAATCCTGCATCCCCGGAAGATCATAATGTCCACGGCAATGGCCAAGCGTGTTGTAGACAATTCGCCCTTTTCCCATGTCGCGGGTGTAGAGGATCGGCGTTGCGGTCTTTTCCCACTGCCCTTCGACAAAGCCTGTGGCTTCGCCTTCGAACGTGGTCTGCATCAGCGTGTCAATCTCTGCCGTGGTCTTGGAAAGATACAGCTCATCCACCACTTCGAAATCGTCGATCCCACGGGTTAGCTCATGGTCCTTATTCACGACTTCCACTTCGAAGGGGCCGATTGGCGGGTGCGCTTTGAATTGGGTGCCCAGCATCTCGAACAGGTCCGGCCGCTCGTCTGGGGCATCGACCAACCCTTCTTCAGTGAAGACGAGGATCGAATTGGTCCCGTGCAGGGCGAGCCATTTGCCGCCGCCCTCAACCCAGCTGCGCAGCTGTTTGGTCTGCTCTACGCTTGGAATCAAATCGCAGGTATAGGTGATGAGAAAGCGGCATTGGTCGAGCCGCTCCAGCCCAGAATAATCACACGCCACTGTTGTGCGGATATGCGGGTGCTCAGCGAGCAGTTTAAGCACTTCCAAGCGCGGATAGTCGATATCGTGATATTTGCCCGCTGCGACAAAATGCGCATCGATCCGAGTGGCTGGTTGCTCGCTCATATCGTTAGCTCCTTATCGACCCGCCGCCATCGACTGTGAAATCACAGCCAGTGGTAAAGCTTGCTTCGTCACTGGCGAGGAAGACCACGGCTTTCGCCACTTCGTCTGGTTCGCCAATGCGGTTCATCGGGTGGGTTGCAGCAAAATCGCGTTCGATATTATCCGGCTCATCTGCGCCTGAGAACTTATAGCGGTCATACATCGGGGTGCGGATTGCGCCGGGATGCACCATATTTGCACGGATCGGAACGCCGCGTTCTGCACAATCCAAAGCAACCGATCGGGTGAGCCCCAACAGACCCGCTTTCGATGCGCTGTAAGCGGCGACAAAGGACGCCGCGCGCATGGCAATCATCGAACCGATATTGACGATAGCGCCGGGGTCTCCGTTCGCCTCCATCGCAGGGAGCGCGGCGCGCATCCCATAATAGGGGCCGTTGAGATTGATATCGATCGTGCGCTCCCACGTGTCGAGCGTCCCATCAACCACATTACCGGGTTCTGAAATTCCCGCGACATTGCACAGCACGTTCAATTTCCCGAACGCTGCTTGCGCCGCTTTCACAGCTTCATGCCATTGGTCGAGATCGCGCACATCCAACTCAAACGCTGCAGCGTTTTCGCCCAGCTCATCCGCGAGCGCTTGGGCTTTATCAAGTTGCAGATCGCACAGCAGCACTTTGCCGCCTTCCGCGATGATCATGCGGCCTACCGTGGCGCCGATCCCTTCCGCGCCGCCAGTGACGAGCGCGACTTTGTTTTCCATTTTTCCCATCGAGCGTCTCTCTCCCTAGCGCTCTAAGATTGCGACGGCTGAAAGCCCTGGTGCGCCATAGACATGGCTGTACCCGACTTTGGGGCCGTTCCCATCGGCACCCGCCACTTGCCGTTCGCCGCCGCGCCCACGCAACTGCTCAACATTCTCGTAAACCTGGCGAAGGCCCGACGCGCCCACCGGTTCCCCGCACGCCAAACAGCCGCCATCGGTGTTGATCGGCAGCTTACCGCCACGATCCGACCAACCGTTTGCGAGCCACTCCTCCTGCTCGCCATCTTTGCAAAAGCCGTTTTCGGCCATGTGCATGATTTCCGCACCGCTTTCGGTGTCTTGCAGCTGCGCGACATCAATGTCGTCCGGCCCGATCCCTGCACCTTCAAACGCGGCCTTGGACGCCAGCACGGTGGGTTTGCCGCCCTCTTTGATTGAGACGCCGGCTTGGAACACTTCAAAGCTGTCAGGTGGGCGGGTCCGTACAGAGACATTGGCGATTCTCACGCCGTCCGCCCCCAATTCCTTCATCTTCTTTTCGCTCGCCATGATCAGCGCCACGCCCCCTTCGGCCGGGGCGCAAAACATGAATTTCGTTAGCGGGTCGTTGATCATTGGGGCGTTCATGATCGTCTCAAGATCAATTTCTGAGCGGCGCCAAGCATGCGGCGTCACCGCGCCATTGCGAAATGCCTTTGCTGCCACCAAGCCAAGCGATTCACGGCTGATCCCGTGCAATTGCATGTAACGTTGAATCTTCAGCGCGAAGAATTGCGTGGTCAGCATCATGCCGGTCTGTCCGTACCATTCAGGCAAACCATATTGCGAAGGCTTTGCGTTGAAAGCGCCGCGCGGGTGTTTATCAAAACCAACCGCCAACGCGAGGTCGTACATGCCGCTGGCGATCGCTTGTTGAGCGGAGGCAAGCGCGCTGCCTCCGGTTGCACAGCCATTAGCAACATTCGTGAATGGCAGCGATGTCAGACCAAGCTCATTGACCATGATATCGGCACTGCCCGCTGCTGCGGAGCCGCCATAGGCACACTCCATGTCGGTCCAATCAAGACCGGCATCGGCCAACGCCTGCCGCACGGCAAACACGCCTTGCTCACGGCCAGTGCGCTCTTCGGTTCGACCAAAGGGATGGATACCCGCGCCGATTATATAGACATTCTCGCTCATGCGGCTTGATCCTTAGCGTTGGCAATGGGGCGGAAAGCGAACGTGTCATGCGTCGCATTGAACGGCACTACGCAGAATTCCAGGGGCATGTTCAACTTCAGGTCGTCGAGGTTCGCCCCGACGATCCGGCTCTCAACAATGACTTCACCGGGCAACTCGACATAGCCAAGCAGGAAAGGCTGAAAGTCTGGCGGCGAAGGTTCACCATTGGGCCCTTCATTACAGCCCGGCCCTTCATAAGGTGTCTTGGGCAGAAAGCCTTGGCTGGTCCAAGACCACAATGTGCCAGTGCGCGATAGCTTATAGGGCTCCACCTCTTTTGCAGCGTCGCCATCGGGCATGGGAAAGACTATTTCGCCAGACGCCAAGCGTCCGCCCATCAAATGCGGCTCCGCATCGTCACTCCACAGTTCGGGATCAATTTTCTGGCCCATCTCAACTCTCCTCAGGCTGCAAGCGCATATTCGGAAAGCACAGTGTCAGTGTCGCCAAACAGCCGGGCAAGCACCATCACCCGTTTCATCGCATGGCCAATTGCCAGCTCCTCTGTAATCCCCATACCGCCATGCATTTGCACCGCTTCACGGGCTATTGCCTCGGCATTCTCGCCAATAAACGCCTTTGCTCCTGCGGCGGCGCGTTTCCAGTCGGACTGGTCGCGATTTGAAAGTGCTGTGCGGTATAGCATCGAGCGCGATTGTTCGGTTTTGGCATAGCAATCGACCAAGCGGTGTTGGAGCGCTTGGAAACTGCCAATGGCGACCCCGAACTGCTCGCGTTCTTTGGTGTACTGAAGCGTATCATCCAACAGACGCTGGCTTAAACCAACCATCTCCGCGGCGGCCAATTGCCGGACTTCGTTTGTGATAGCAGCCAGAGCGTCTGGCGCGATATCAAGCTTCGCGGATGCGTTGATAGCCACGTGGGTCAGCTTGATTTCGCCAGCAATGCTCCCGTCGGCAAGACGATAGGCGCGCACTTCCAGCCCGGCTGCGTCTTTAGGTGCGATGAAGCATGCAGTTTCTCCGTCGAGCTGTGCGGTGATGATAAACTGGTCAGCCAGCAGCGCCCCCATCACCCATGTCTTGTCACCGCTAAGCACAAAGCCATCGCCGCTTCGCTCAGCCTCGACCGAGCGCGCGGTGAGGTTGTAGCGTTGCCCGCGCTCTGCCCAAGCCAAGGTAGCGATTGCCTCTCCGGCCAAGACGCCTTCCAGCGCTGCATGCGCTCCGCCGGCTTCCAGCAGACGGGCAGGCAAGACGCCCAGCTCAAGCCAAGGATCAGGAGAGTTGGCTTTGCCAATAGCCTCAGCAACTAGCGCCAGATCAACCGGAGAACCGCCCATTCCGCCTACGCCTTCGCTCGCTGCGAGCGCGATCAAACCCAGCTCAGCCAGCTCGTTCCACCGTGCCCGGTCATAGCCGGTTGGCGATAGACGCAGTTTGCGCCGCGCCTCAACGTCAATCGGCGCAGAGAACCGCTCGACCGAGCTGCAAAACAGCTCTTGCTCCTCAGAGAGGTCGAAATTCACCCTGCTTTCCTTTCATAGGAAATCGGCAACTTAGTGACGCCGCGAAGCAGAATGTTCGGCAGAATTGCGATATCGCTTTCATCGGCGACCGCGAAATTGTCCAACCGTTCAAGCAGCTCGTCAAAAGCGACCAGCATTTCCTTGCGGCTAAGCATGTTGCCAACACACATATGCGGCCCTTTGCCAAAGGCGAGATGCGCGCGCGCATTCTTGCGCTCGACATCGAACGCATCCGGATTTTCAAACTTCTTGGGATCTCGGTTCGCGGCGGCATAGCGCAGCTGCACAACCGCTCCGGCTGGGATGTCGGTACCGCCCAACTGTGTGTCTTCTTTCACAATCCGCCACATGCCTGCTGTTGGCGTTTCGTAGCGAAGCGCCTCTTCGACCAAATTCCCAATGAGTTTCGGATCGCGCCCGCCCGCAGCTGCTTTTGCTTTGGCCATCTGGTTAGGGTTGCGGATCAGCTGCAACAAGCCCCCCGCGATTGTCGAGGTCGTCGTCTCGTTTCCGGCGACCATAAATTGCTGCATGATAGACATGAGCTGAGGATCGGTGAGTGGCTCCTCGCCTTCGACCCGAGCCTCGACCAAATCGCTCAACAGGTCATCGCCGCCATTGGCGCGGCGATCATCGATCAGGCCTTTCATATAGTGCTGGTATTCCACCAATGCGCGCGCGCATTCTTTCTTGCGCTCATGATCGACCATCTGGCTAAAACGGTCGACCGCCGCGTCGGACCAAGCCTTGACCTGTTTTGGATCGTTATCGAGCCCGATCTGCCCCGCGATCATAAATACCGGCAATGGAATCGCAAAGTCTTCGACGAATTCGCATTCTCCATTGTCGGCGAAGGACTCAATCAAGCGGATCGATTTGTCGCGCATTGTGGCTTCGATTGCGTTCACGCGTGGAGCCGAGAATGCAAGGTTTACCAGCTTGCGATTACGGGTGTGAACCGGGTGGTCGGCAGTGAGCAAAGTCGCCTCGTCGGGCCAACCTTCGGCGAGGATAGCATTAATCTCCTCGTCTTCTTCTCGGCCCATCAACGCTGTGAAATCGTTGGAGAAAATCTCAGGTTTTCCGGTCGCCTCACTGCACAATTCATAGGAATAAACAACAAACGTGTTCATTTCTGCGATGAAATCGATCTCGACACCCGCCGCGTGCATTTGCGCGTAATGCACAAACGGATCGACAAGCGTTTCTTGAGCAAACATATTTGTTTGTGGCTTGTTCACTGCCGCGGCTCCTAATTCATAACATCAATATTGTTTGCAGGATGCCAAACTGCGCACCTCCGCGCGATGAGCGAATGTGTTAGGATCGTGCCGCGCAAGACCTGCCAAATTTACGAGGGCGCAAGATCCCCGAACTCGCGCCCGAACTCTGCGCTGTCGAAATAGTCGCGCCATTTCGCGATTTTTCCGTCGTCGTTCAGTTCAAACACGCCCATAACTTTGATTGTGCGTTTGCGACCTTTCATCTCGAACCAATCCGTTCTTTCGGTCAGCACAACATTGCCGTTCGCCGCGATATGATGCGTGTCGAACCCGCAGGCTTCTACTCCTGGGAAGCCATCCATTTTCGCGCGCACTTGATCGATCCCGTTGACCGTGGACAACGGCACGTCGGTCCATTCGATGTCTTCGGCCATGAAGGAATAGATCGCCTCCAGATCAAACGCGTCCCAAGCTGCGATAAAGGCCTCAATGGTCTGTGTGGGTGTCATCAAAATTCTCCAGCGGTAAAGTTGAGCGCGTTTGCAAACAGGCGCTGGACATGAGGGTTTAAAAGCGCCTCTTTGCTGTCGCCCGGTTGCAGATAGACCAAGGGTGCACCGCGCACCTGTTTATGCCAGCCGATGAGATTGCTTCCCTCTGGATGCTCCCACCCCTCGTTGGAATCCATCTTGCCTGAAATTGCCAACGCGGCCGAAGAGAAATGCTCGCGCGTGAAGGTTACATTCGAACGCAGCAAGGGCTCAACATCATCTTCAAAGACATGGCCCAGATACTGCTCATCGCGCAGCGCAAAGCTGGCGGGCACTCCCTCGGTCACCGGATGATCGGCGACCACCTGTGCGATCAATTCAACGTCGAGAAGATAACCTGAATCCAGCACCTTCTCGCCGCGTAATTCGCCCGGCGTGTACAAGAATCGGCCTCCGAGCATTTCGTGCCACTCCGGCCAGTCCGCCCACCCGGCAATTGCGTGGTGCATCGCCACCGCACCGCGCCCCAATTTGAACCGTTCTGTGATTGCGCGGCGATACCCTTGGGACGGTGGCCGCGTCGTCACCCAATTGTCTGCAAACGTGTATCCGCCCATGTCGTAAAACAGCAGCGCGTCGGCTTTGAGCGCGCGGCCATTGGCGACCTGCTCTTCTGCATCGGGATGTTCCAGATGGGTGACGCGCCAATCGCCAAGGCTAGCCAGAAATTGGTCGAACTCCGCCTCATAAAAGCGGTGTCCGCCGGAAAGGACTAGCAGGTCGCGCGCCATCTTAATCCGTCGCGATTTTCAGGATCATCTTACCGGTATTGGTCCCAGCGAACAGCCGCATGAAACTCTCATAGGCGCCTTCCAACCCTTCATCGATATGCTCCTCAATTGAGAGTTTTCCAGCCGCAGCCCACTCGCCCATTTTGGCCGCGCCTTCGGGGAAGCGTTCGACAAAATCCATTACCAGCAAGCCCCGGATCGACGAGCGTGTGACGATGAGATTCCACACATTGCGCACGCCAACAGGTCCGGTGTTGTATTCGCTGATCAACCCGCACAGCCCGACGCGGGCATGAAGGTTCAGGTTCATCAAACCGGCATCAAAAATGGCACCGCCAACATTTTCAAAAATGACATCGACGCCGTCCGGGCATGCTTGGGCAATGGCAGCGGTCAGTGCCGCCTCGTCCTTGCCGCGATAATCTATGCTTGCGTCAAAGCCGTATTTCTCGGTCAGCTTCGCACATTTCTCTGGTCCGCCAGCAATGCCGACCACGCGGCAACCGTGGATTTTCGCCAATTGCCCGACCAGCGAACCAACCGCGCCCGCGGCTCCTGTGACAAGGACAGTTTCGCCTTCCTTTGGCTCACACACTTCGAGGAACCCGAAATATGCAGTCATCCCAACCGCCCCAAAGATTGAGAGGTAGTTGGTGATATGAGGGACGAGAGAAGGGTCAATCGGTTGGGTGAAGCCGCCCGCTTCATTGACCGAGTAATCCTCCAGTGCATTGAGCCCCATCACCCACTGGCCCGCTTCAAAGCCATCCGCTTTGCTTGCTTCAACCACGCCAATCGTGCTGGCGCGCATCGCAGAGCCAAGCGGGACAGGCGGCATGTAATTACCGCCTGCATCCATCCATCCGCGCATCGCCGGATCGAGCGAAGCATAGTGGTTTCGCACCAAAAACTGCCCGTCGGCAAGCTCCGGGGTGGGCTCCGCTACAAGCTCAAAGTCTTGCGGAACAGGCTCACCATTGGGACGGCGCTGAAGCAAAAACCGACGGTTTTCGGGCATAGTGGTTCCTTAGATCGCGCGGGCTAAGCCGCGACGAGTTTGACTGGAATTGCGCTTTGCAGGCTTTGGCCAGTTATCGGGTCGAAATCGACCACTTCGCTTGTCAACCTGTTGGTCGAAGATCCGCGCTCGCGCACATCCTCTTTCGACGCATCGGCATCGCCATAGGCATGTGCCATTGAGACCAGACCACGCCGCACTTTGTCGCTGGCTTTAACCACCCCGTGAATGGTTGCATGCGGGGATGTGATTTCAACGATCCCGCCTTCTTCCAGACCCAATTCCGCTATGTCATCAGGATGGATATAGGCCGGGTTCGTGGTGGTTTTTTGCTGAAGCTTTTTGAGCGGGTGTCCAATCGAATTGAACCGCGTTTTGGAACGGCGGCTGATCAATTTGAACGCGAAGCCATCGCGGCTCAGAGG
This sequence comes from Erythrobacter sp., assembly GCA_039985875.1. GTDB lineage: Bacteria > Pseudomonadota > Alphaproteobacteria > Sphingomonadales > Sphingomonadaceae > Erythrobacter. Next base: position 710,655 of record JBDWRU010000003.1, read on the forward strand.
GTTGTCGGCATAGCGCATCAGCTCCGCTGGCATCGCGCCTGCGTTCAAGTTGAAGCGGTTGACCTCATCCTCTTGCATCGAATCGACAATCGGGTGCTTGTCGTCATAAACCACCGCTGCCCCACCAGCATTTTGCGCATCCTTGCGCACTTGGCTGGGCGGAACAATGCAACCGGTGGTCATAAGATCAAGGAAGGTCTCCTTGCTCGGCTTTTCATCCATCGGCAGTGGACCGCCAGCGAGTTGCATGGTCACGCCAAGGTGCTTGGCGAGCGTCCAGAACATCTCATATTCGTCGATCACATCACCGGGTGGGGTCGCCACAGCTTCGGTGTAGCGGGCATAGGGCTCTTCATGCCACCATTCGGAAAGGTTGGTGATGTCTTCGCGCTCAAGGCATTGCGACGGCGCCAATACTACCGTTGCTCGCTTGGCGCTGGCGCTCATCCAAGGATCAATCTGAACATAGAGTTCAAGATCGTCGAGCGCATCGACCATCTTCGCTTGATCGGGGAAGCCGACTACCGGATTGCCGCCGACTGAGATCAGGGCACGCACTTGTCCATCACCCGGAGTTAGAATTTCATCGGCCAGCACATTGCACGGCATCTCAACGCCCAGATGTCCCAGCCCCCTAAAGCGCGATTTGGCCATGCCTTCTGCGCCGAACACCGGCACAATCGGCGTGACTTGCGCGCGGCGCTCTGGGTTGATGTTGGTAAAGACGCCCGGGATCGCGGCTTTCTCGCCTTCTTGCTGGAACCGTGCGCACACGGTGTTTAGGCAGGTGACGAGATATTCGGTCAGAGTCCCATTGCCCGCCATTTCCGGCCCAGTGCCAGTGACAGCGCACCCTTTCGACCCGCCTGCGAACATCCGGGCAGCAGCGACCAATTGGTCGGTTTCCACTCCGGCGCGCTCCGCGGCGAGGGCCGGGGTGAAGCTCTTAACCGCATCAGCGAGTTCATCGAACCCGTCGACATGCGCGGCAACAAAATTTCGATCGAATAATTCTTCTTCGATTATGACATTGAGCATCCCAGCAAGCAGCGCTGGGTCTTCGCCCGGTTTAACCGGTAAGTAGATATCCGCGAGCCGGGCCACATCGCTTTCACGCGGATCAGCAACGATTACTTTCATTCCGCGTTCTTGGGCGTCACGGACGCGGCGAGATGGGCTGAACGGAGGAACCCCGCCGGGCGGTGAATAGTGCGAGACAATCGGATTGTTGCCGATCAAAAGTGAAACATCGCTGTCGCTGAATGTGTTCGTACCGCCCGCCCATTTGCCATAGCGCGACGTGGTAAAAACCTTAGCGGGCTGATCGAGCGTGACGGAAGTGTAAAAATTGCGTGTGCCAATCGCTTGCGCGAAGCTAAGCGAGGCGGCCATCGCTGAACTGTTTTGATAACCGCCCGAGCCCATAAATACCGCGACCGAGTTAGGTCCGTATTCGTCGATGATTCGCTGAATTTCGTCACCAATATGCGCGAGCGCGGCGGGCATCGGTGTTTTCTGAAATTCGCCACTGGCATCGCGAACGAGGCTGCTAGTCAGCCGGTGCTCAGCATTGTGCGAGTCTGGCAATTCACGCCCTTTTAGGCAGGTGTAGCCCCCAAACGCCGGGTCATCTGGATCGCCGCGCACTTGCAGCACTTTGCGGCCCCCTTCTGTGACCTCAACGTCGACCTCCATCGCGCAATTGGCGTGGCAGAAACGGCAAAAGGTTTTGTGAGTCTCGACGCCCATGACAATTTCTCCTTGTTCGATAAGCTACCAGTTTTCCAGAGGTCTTCGACTGACACTTTTGCCCGTGGAGAGGTGTGGCTTGAGTCGCGCATTAGAGCGGCGAACAAGGAGATGCAGCTATGCCTACCACAACTCGCCAATGGCTTTTGAATGGACATCCGCGTGGGCGCGGGATCGAAGATGGCGATTTCAAGCTGGCTGAAACTGAGTTGGGCAATCCCGGCGAGGGAGAGGTTTTACTCAAGACGATCTATCTCGGCTTTGATCCGGCACAGAAGGGCTGGATGGAGAACATCGCCGATTACGTCGCACCGATGAACATTGGCGATGTCATGCGTGGCAGCGGGATTTGCGAAGTTGTCGAAAGCAATCACCCTAAATTCGCCGCGGGTGATTTGGCATTTGGGACAACAGGCTGGTCAGAACATGTCGTCATTCACGGTAAAGAGCTGACTAAAATCGAAACCGATATTTCGCCTACAGCAGTCCTGTCGGTGCTGGGCACGACAGGCCTCACGGCCTATTGCGGCCTTTTTAAAGTAGGCAAGCCGGTGGCCGGTGACACGGTGCTGGTATCGGGCGCAGCGGGCGCAACTGGCTCTATCGTCGGACAACTGGCAAAGCTTGCGGGCTGCCGCGTGGTTGGCATTGCGGGTGGTCCGGAGAAGTGCAAATGGCTGGTCGATGAGGCGGGCTATGATGCAGCAATTGATTACAAAGCGGGCAATGTGAAGGTTCAAATCAAAGAGCATTGCCCTGACGGTGTGAATGTCATTTTCGACAATGTTGGCGGTGCTATCCTTGATGATATGCTGGCCAATATCGCAACAGCTGCGCGCGTTGTGATTTGCGGCGGGATTAGCCGGTACGAATCCGGCGGTACTCCCGTTGGGCCGGGAAATTACTTCAATCTCATTTTCCGGCGGGCGACTATGCAGGGCTTTATTGTGCTGGATTGGGCCGCAGAGTTTCCCGTCCTTCGCAAACGCTTGGAAGGCTTCGTCAAGGACGGCAGCCTCAAATATCAGGAAGACATTCAGGAAGGTTTTGAGAACGCGCCGGAGACCTTGCAGCGCCTGTTTGTGGGCAAGAACCGTGGCAAACAGATGTTGAAATTGTGATTGCTTAGAGTTCGAGCGAGGCGCCTTAACCCAAATCCTCGGGCCGGTTCACATTGAGCAGCGGTTGGGTCAGCTCGATCTGGCGCGCGCCAATGCGATCGGCAAAGCCGTAAAGCGCGCGGCCACCTTCGTTTAAGAAATCAATGAGATCAGCTGCGACCCAAACCGGCCAAAAGCCGACTACTGGTTGGCTGGCGACAATCGCTGCCCCTTCGCCGCTGAGCTGTGCGAGCAAATCGGCGGGAACGTTGGGCACATCCACGCCAGATGTCAGGACATGCGCAAAACCGTGGGTCTCGGCAAAGGTCAAAGCCGCACTAAGGCCGCCCAACGGGCCTAATCCGGGCTCAGGACTATCGGCGATACAGCCAAATCCGGGCTCTTCGCGGCCGCAGACAATGAGCGCGGTAGTCTGCGCTCCCAGCGCGTCAGCAACAAGGTCGATCAGCCGACTACCGCCATAAACTGCATGCGCCTTATCGCTGCCAAAGCGGCGCGCTTGGCCGCCGGCAAGGATAGCGCCCAAAACGTTCATCGGTGGCCTAGTGTCACACCCGATTTAGGTGAATTGCGCAGTCGGTGCTCCTTCGGGGCCATAGACTTCGTCTTCTGCATCAACCCGATACTTCCGGCTGGTCGCCCCAAGAATGCCCACTCCGCTGAGATGTTCGATCATGCCACCATAGGCATTGTTCGCGAAATGATAAGCCAACGCATCTTCGCTTTCCCACTCCTCAAACACATTCACGCGGGTGGGGTGACTGGGATCGATGCTCCAATCGTAGTGGATGCAGCCATCCTGCGCGAGCGCCGCTTCGATTAGCGGCTTGGCGTCCTTGACCGCTTGTTCGCGCTTTTCGTTTGCGAGGTCGATTTGCGCTGAGATTACGATTTTTGCCATGGGATTAACCCTCTGCTTCTGGACGGAATTCGGCGATCATCGACCATTTGCGATGGGTAAAGAGCCACCGTCCGTCGATTTTTGCGAGCTGGTCTTCGTACAAGCCGCCAATGTACCGGGTGGATCCGTCTTTCCCTTTCAGGATTTCTTGTGTTTGTGTTCGCCCGGTTGCGGTATCGCCATCGACCTCAATCGCCGCTGGAGCGCAAACAAAGCTGACCGATTCAAACTGGCTCATCGCGCCGTTCCAAAGGCCGACAATCGCTTCTCGGCCTTTGAGAAGCTGCCCCATAAAATCCCATGTCGCATCTTCGGCCCATATCGAGCCCCAGGTCCCTGGATCACAGCGCACTACCCCGTCTCCATAGAGATCATTCAATTCACGGATCGCAATGCGATCTTCCAATGGCCCGGTAAACATTATGTGCCTCTCCTTCTTACGGTTGGCTATCGAACTAGAATGGGTTGGGAACAATGAACACTTTTGGGAAGAGTGTTTTGTCCCCGTGCGGCCTAGGGTCGATGAAAATAGCGATCAATCTGTAACGAATGGAGATGCATTATGGGCCAATTGGATGGGAAAAGCGCAGTTGTCCTAGGCGCAGCAACAGCCGACAATATGGGGCAAGTGACCGCGCGGCTATTTGCGAGAGAAGGCGCAAAAGTGATGGTGGCGGGCCGCAATGAAGAGGCGTTGGCGCCTTTGGCTGAGGAAATTGGCGGCTCCTATGCGGTTTGCGACATCACCGATGCAGACCAAGTGCATGCGATGGCAGAGAAAGCAAAATCCGAATTTGGGCGAGTTGATGCGGCCGTTAATTGCGTTGGGCTAGGGCTTCTCGCGAACTTGCTCGAGACCACGCAAGAGCAAGTCGATTTGATTGCGGATTTGCAGTTCAAAGGCACGCACCACTTTCTCCAAGCCTTTGTCAAAGTCATGAGTGAGCAGGCGCCGACCGGAGGTTCGATTGTGTCGCTTTCTTCCGCGACAACCAAGGCGCTGATCAACAATCATGCTTTGTATATCGGCTCCAAGCGCGCAGGCGAGGCGATGATCGAATGTGTGGCTAACGACTTTGGCCATTTGGGCATCAAGGCAAACAGCGTTTCACCGGCCTTCACACAAAGTCCGATGACCGATGCGGCGTTTCAAACGCCCGGACTGGTCGATGCGTTCTTGCCGAAGTATCCACTCGCCCGGCTCAATACGCGCGAGGATGTTGCGCAAGCGTGCCTATGGTTGTGTACCGACCAAGCGTTCATATCGGGTCAAAACATACAGCCCAATGGCGGTTTGACCTTGCGCGGCAATCCGCAGGCCAAGGAAATCGAAGCATCTGTGGGTGCTGCCATGGCAAAATTGCAAGAGGGATAGGCAAGCGCTCGCGTGCTTAGTCTTCAGCAAGCCATTTTTCGGCCTCGGCGCGATTGCTAAAATATCCGAGTTTTTCGCTGCGGTCGGAAACCCGTTGAACCTGCATGCGCTGGGTCACGCTGGTCATGACCATGGCGGATCTGCGCAGCCCGTTTTTGTCGAGCCAGACGAGAAAATCCTCGCTGGTCTGAGCGTGGTCCTGCGGCATTACTGATGCTTCGGTGAAATCGCTTAGCAGGTCGAATGTGCCATCGCTGCGCCGCACATTTGGAATCGCGCCTTTTATGCCTGCCACCAGATCGGCTGCATCATGCTCAAAAATGCCAGAAAACGTTGCGTTCACCCGGCCGTTAATGTGATCCTCTTCGATAGAAAACATGGCAAACCCCGCGACATAACCAAGGCGGTCCTTTTCCCATCAATTGGTCCGGCCTGCAAATTTACGAGCGCGCTATCCACAGGTGATCGCTGATAGATCAGAATTGCGCTGTGCCGCCATCGACGCTCCACATCGCACCGGTTATCCCTGCGCCTTCCTTGCTGGCAAGCAGCAGGGCGACAGCGGCAATCTCTGCGACGGTATTCGGGCGCTTGATTGCGGCTTCTTGCGCGAACATCGAGATCATCTCGTCAAATTCCATGCCCATCGCTTTGGCGGTTTCTGGGCCGTTATTCTTGATAATGTCAGTGACAACGAGGCCCGGGCAGATTGAATTCACGGTCACGCCCGCTTCGCCAACTTCGCGTGCGAGGCTTTTGGTGATCCCATTCACCGCATGTTTGGCAGCAGTGTAGGCAGTAAAAACCGGTTTGCCGTGTTTTCCTTCCATTGAGGACATATTGATGATCCGGCCATCGCCTTTTTCCAGCATTGTCGGAAGCGCTCGCCGGCAAGCCCAGAAGGTCGAATACACATTCCACTTCATCGCTTCGTCAAACGCTTCATCCGAAAGGTTCACCAGCGGTTGCAGATCACCTGCCCCGCCTGCATTGTTGACGAGAATGTCGAGCGTCCCAAAGCTCTCGATTGTTTTGTCGACAAACCCCTCGACGTCGGATTGGTGCATCACATCGCCAGCGACAAAGATCGCCCGATCGCCAGCACCCAACTGTTCCAGCACCGCCGCACCTTTGTCTGGGTTGCGGGCGAAGAGCGCGACTTTTGCGCCTTCAGCAAGATAGCTTTCCGCGATTCCGCGTCCCAATCCTGCTGTCCCGCCCGTGATTGCTGCGACTTTGCCTTCGAGTTTCATCTTTGCTCTCCTCTAAAACTAGACCTAGCGAGCAACCTTTCGTTGCGCACCTTGCTAAAATGACGAATTGCCCCCGCGACGTTTGGCGCCTCAACTGCGTGCGAGGCGGAGAATGTGATGAATGGTCATGATAAAGATGATGCGGCGCGTGTGGGCTGTCCCCATTCATTGAAGGAAGTGGATCTGTTTGGGCCGGGCGCGCAAGAGCACTGGTACGCGGCCTATCCGATCTTGCACGATCAAGCGCCGGTTATGCGGATTGAAGGCGAAGGCCTATTGCCCGGCACGGATGCCTACATTCTAACAATGCATGAGGACATTAATCGCGTCGTGCGTGATTGGGCGCGGTTCCAACCGACGATGATGCTGGCCGTGGAAAACGTCGCCAAGGCGGGCGTGCCGCCCTTTGAAGTTCCCAATGTCAACGCAATGATCGCTTCAGCGGCGACCTTGCGCCGAGACGAAGCATCGTGGCGCGCGCATCGAAAAGAGCTGACCGATCCATGGGTTGGTCCCGGTGCCACGCGCCACGAAGAGATGATCTTGGGCCATGTCGATGATCTGATTGATCGCTGGATTGTGCGCGATGGTCCGATCGATTTCGTCGCGGAGTTTGCACGGCCCTTGCCTCAGCGAACCATGGCGTCGGTTTTGGGCTTTCCATTGGAAGACATCCCGCAACTCGAAGCATGGGGAAACGCGCAAGTTTTTGCCTTTGTCCATGGTAAAGGGCATCGCAACACCATCACCTCTGAGCAAGCGAAGGAGCAGCATCGTATTCTCGATGGGTTTTCCGACTATGTGTCTGAGAAAACGCGTGAAAAGCGCGCCAATCCGTGCGATGATATGGTGAGTTTTCTCACGCAGGTTCACTACTCGCCGATTGATCGCAAGCTTACCGACGAAGAGGTCAATGGTGTGGTTTACGCGATGCTGATCGGAGGGCTGGAAACAACCCAGTACGCGATCGCTGAGCAAGCCCAATTGCTGTGCGAAAACCCCAGCATCTTTACCCGGCTAATGGATGACCCTTCGCGCATTAGGGTGTTCGTCGAAGAAGGCATGCGGTTGCGCTCTCCCACGCAGGGTCTTTCGACACGGGTGACGACGCAAGATGAAGTGTTTCAAGGCGTCGAAGTGCCCGCAGGTTCGCTGCTTCACATGCGTTTTGCAGCGGCCAATATCGACCCAAAGGCGTTTGACGATGCCAACGATTTGAAGCTCGAACGTAAAGCTCCAACCCGTCACTTGGCCTTTTCTGCGGGCTTGCGTTCCTGCCCCGGAGCAACCTTGTCCCGCGTCGAACAGATGATTGCTTGGAGGCGTCTGTGTGAGAGGTTCGAGGCAGTCTCTTTCGCCGAGGGGAATGATTTCTTGCACCAACCCGGCATCATGCTTGGCCTCAATCAACTGCATTTGCATTTCAAGCCAGCAACAGGAGCTGCCTGATGACTACATTGCTCGCGCATATTCGGATCAAATCCGGCTGTGAAGCGCAGTTTGAGGCGATAACCAAGGATATGGTGTCGCGCACGCTCAACGAAGAAGAAGGCGTGCTTCGCTACGAATATTGGAAAGGGCAAGACGAGAACTTTTGGTACTGCCTGCTCTCGTTCAAAGATAAATGGGCGTTCTATGAGCACCAGATGTCGGATTATCACGAAGGGCACGATTTTGCCGCGGTGATCGAAGACATCCGGCTAGAATATCTCGACCCGGTCAAAGGGGCCGGTGGAGACCTGCCACCAACTGAGGATCAACCTTTGCCAGATGATGCGAGCGAAGATCAAAGGATCGCACAGGAACGCTATGCGCTGACCATACCTGCATGGTGGGAGGGCCGGCTTTAGCCGCTTGGGATGATGGAATATGATGTCATTATTCTTGGCTGTGGCCCGGCAGGGATGACCGCCGCGCTCGCCGCGCATGAAGCCGGCGCCAGTGTTGCATTGGTCGAGCGATTTGATCGTGTCGGGGGAACTGGCGCTGTGTCTGGCGGCGTGATCTGGGCGCCCAACAATCCGCGCCAACAAGCCGCCGGGATGAGCGATAGCCGCGAAGAGGCGCTCGCCTATTTCAGGGCGCTGGGCCACGGCGACTTAGAGGATGAAACGCTCGAAGCCTTTGTTGATCGCAGCGCAGAGGCACTCGGATTTCTTGAAGAGATTGAAGCGCTCAAAGTCGCACTGCTCGATGGTTATCCCGACTATTATCTCGACCGACCCGGAGCAAAACCCGAAGGTGGTAGAGCGCTTGACCATGATCTGTTCGCGCTTGGCGAATTGGGCGAATGGGCGGGCAGGATCACCGCGATAGAAGAGCCTAAGCCGATGATGCTGCGCGAGACCCCACTGGGCGGCGGCAGCGGTGTTGTCCCACCGGCCGAATTGCAGCGCCGCATGGCCAATAGCGAGCGCGGCTTTGGCCAGGCGATGATCGGGCGGTTGCTCAAAGCATGTCTGGCACGCGGTATTAAGCCGATGCTGAATGTCGAGACAAAGCGCCTAACCCGGGATGGTGATCGCATTACTGGGATTGAGGCGGTACAGAAAGGCACTGAGCTAACGCTCACTGCGCGCGGCGGGGTCATCCTTGCGACTGGCGGGTTTGAGTGGGATGAGGATAAACGCCAGACCTTCTTGCGTGGGCCTATGGATGCGCCTGCCAGCCCGCCAACCGCGCAAGGCGAAGGCTTGGCACTGGCGATGGAAAGCGGCGCGAAACTTGGCAATATGACGCAAGCGTGGTGGGCACCGACGTTGACCGTCCCGGATACACCGTGGCCAGGTGGAGAAGCGCGTGCAGTGCCGGTTCTAATCGAGCGAACAGTGCCGCATTCGATCATGGTCAATCGCGCAGGAAAGCGCTTCTGCAATGAAGCGGCGAATTACTCCGCTCTTGCCGGGGCCTTTCACCAATTTGACCCGCAGACTTATGACTATCCCAATTTGCCTGCATGGCTGATTTTCGATGCAGATTTTATCGAACGCTATCCGATTGGGCCGCGCTTGCCGGGGCAGCCTGTGCCCGATTGGGTGCTGGGTGCGGAGACGCTCGATGCGTTGGCTGGCGAGCTTGGCATTGCGAGCGATGCGCTTGCCGCGACGGTTGCTCGGTTCAATAACCACGCAAAAGCGGGTCATGATCCCGATTTTGCGCGCGGGACGAGCGCTTACGACCATTTCTATGGTGACCGCTCATGCGAGGGCGCGAAGGTCACGCTTGGACCGGTTGCGAAAGCGCCGTTTTATGCAGTTGAAATCAGAATGGGCTTGTTGGGTACAAATGGCGGTGCGCGCACTGATGCCAATGCTCAGGTTTTGCGCCATGATGGCCAACCCATTCCCGGCCTTTACGGTGCGGGCAATGCTATCGCGTGTCCAACCGGCGGTATCTATGCCGGAGCAGGGGGGACGCTCGGCCCGGCGCTCACATTTGGGTACATCGCTGGGCGCAGCGTGGCCCGCGCAAATGCTTAAGGCAGCGGCTACAACCCTGCCAATTCGCGGATCACGTCCGAGCCATCCCACCCTTGCGCAGCCTCGCTTATCATCGCGTAGAATTCTTCGACCCCGCAGCCGGCTGCATAAAGTTCGATCATGTGGCCAAGGCTGGCGGTCGCATCGACAAAGGCGAAGCGCAGGCCGGTTTCGCTTTCGCACATCTGCGCAAGCGGCATGCCTTGGGCTGCGTATTGTTCAATGGCCGTGTCCAAATCATCGACGAAACCCGCCGTATGATGGAGCCCGTAGCGGCCCGATCCAGCGGGAAAGACATCAGTGATCGCGCTAGGATCAGAGCTATGCTGCGCGACAAACTCGATCATCACATCACCCGATTGCCCATAGGCCGAGGAATGCACCCATTCGTGCGCCTGCGCGCGATGCAAAGTGCTTTTCAATTGGATGTTGCGCAGCACGAAGAAGGGGCCAGAGCCAAAGGCGGCGGAATGGGCGCGCGCCGCGGCGTCGATATCAGGCACGTAATAGGCAAGCTGACGAACGGGACAGTTCCGATCGCCCACTCTAATTCACCGCGCGGGTCTTGCCTTCCCAATAGGGTGCGCGCAGCTCACGGCGCAGGATCTTGCCAGACGGGTTGCGCGGTAAAGCTTCAATGAAGTCGACAGACTTGGGACATTTGTAGCCCGCTATATGCTCGCGCGCATGGGCAATCAGGTCGGCTTCGCTTAGCGTTTGACCCTCTTTGATCACTACGCAGGCTTTGACCGCCTCGCCCCACTTCTCATGCGGAATACCGATCACGGCGACATCAGCCACCTTTGCATGGGCATACAGCGCGTTTTCAACCTCGGCGGGATAGATATTCTCACCGCCGGAGATGATCATGTCTTTGACCCGATCATGGATATAGAGATAGCCGTCTTCGTCGAGATATCCTGCATCGCCGGTGCGCAGCCATCCATCCGCATCAATGGTTTCAGCTGTGGCTTCTGGATTGTTCCAATAGCGGCTCATATTGCGGTTGGATCGCGTCGCAATCTCACCCACTTCGCCGGTCGGAACTAGATTGCCATCAGCATCAATAATTTTGAGTTCAACTCCGGGAAGCGGCGTTCCAACGCTGCGCATTTTTGGCGAGCCTTCGGGCACATGATCCTCCGGATCAAGCGCCACAATTGTGCCGCTGGTCTCCGTCATCCCGTACATTTGAATAAAGCCGCATCCGATCACATCCATCGCTTCGCGCATCAGCTCAAGCGGGATGGGTGACGCGCCATAGGTGATGTGTTTAAGGCCGCTAAAATCGACATCTTTGGCGCGTGGATGGTTGAGCAGGATTTGGATCGCGGCTGGCACCAAGAACAACCGGGAAATGTCGTATTCCTCGATCAGGTCGAGCGCGTGCGTCGGGTCATATTCGGGTAGCACTATCGAATTGCTGCCGGCGATCATCGAGACCAGGCCGTTGCCTGACCCGCTGATATGGAAGCACGGCATGGCAAGCAGCGCATCGCCTGCGCTTTTTTCCTGCCAATCACGCAGATTATCGCCGTGGCTATCGGGGTCGAGGCTGTAAAGCAGCGAACCGTGGGTCATCACCGCCCCTTTGGGCCGCCCAGTCGTGCCCGATGTGTAGAGTTGCAGCGCGTCATCATCGAGGCCAATGCCAGCGTCTGGATCGGTGCTAGGGAAGCCATCGCGCCAAGTGCGATAGACGGTTTCGGAACAGTCCGGCGCATCGATCCCAATGACGTGCTCAACCCTTGGCGCGTCACCGCGCGCTTTGTCGAGAATATCGGCAAACCCTTCGCCGATAAACACCACGCTCGCTTCACAATTGCTCAGAATAAAGGCGACTTCGGGCGCGGCGAGCCGCCAATTGACCGGCGTCATCACTGCGCCAATCTTTGCGGCTCCCAACAGCGCCTCAAAATAGAGCGGATGGTTCTTGCCGATAAAGGATACCCGGTCGCCTTTGCTAACGCCCATCGACCTCAGGCCATGGGCAACACGGTTTGCACCCTCGTCAAGCTGAGCATAGGTGAAGACCTCTTCTCCAAATGTGAAGGCCGCGCTCGCGCCCGCATTGCTGGCATGATCGCGCACTTTATCGATAAAGGTGATGAGGCTAGATGCGGTTTGAGTTGTCATGTGGTGTGCCTACGACGAGAGTGCTTTCAGTTGGATTGGCACATTTCATAGCGTGAGTGGATCGGGTCAATCCGGTAGGGGTCTAAAAATGAGCGCACCCACACTGCCTTACGGCTTCGAACCGGCCCAATTCACACCCGGATTTCTGGATCACGGGGGGCCGTATTTCTTCAAGCCGCGAACAGCGGCGCCGATGCTGATGGGGTTGAGGATTTGCCCACATCACATCAATTACAAGGACGCCGCCCATGGGGGAGCAATCTCCACTTTCGCCGATGTGGCGTTAAGCCACGCTGTCTACGATGCTGAGCGGCCACGTTTGGCGCCGTCGACGATAGCGTTGCAGGTCAATTACCTGCGCGCCGCGCGGCTGAATGAATGGCTCGAAGCGGACGTGCAGATTGACCGGATCGGCGGACGAAACGCTTACACATCGGGCCGAATCCTTCGCGTGGGCGCGGATGGCGCCGAACCGGTGGCGACTATGTCGGGCGTGTTTGCAATTCGGCGTTAGCCTAGCCAGTGCGCCGCTGCCGGGGTCGAGGGGTCGTTCTCGTCATGAGAACCAAATGAACCCTCAGGCGGGTCCGTCATGCCCTCATTGTCGATCTCTCGGCATTCGCGCCAATCATACAGGCCAGTGCGCTGCGCAATACGCCATTCACCGCCGCGTTTCTCAAAGCGATCGACATACCGACCAGCGATAATGACATGGTAACGTCGACCCCGGTCGGGGAACACGTCGGGGATGGGATAACCCGCCGGAATCACATGCGTGGCGGTCAGATAGGTTTCTGTGTGGCAGATGTGATCGTTTTCAAAGCCGAAGATCACTTGTCCAAGTTGATGCTGGGTTTGCTCGCACGCGCTTAAGATTGCGCTCGCTTGGTCTACAAAGCTGCGCCAATCGCCGAGGACACTGCCGAATTGGAATTGCGCATCTTCGTGAAACAGTTTGCCCATCATTTTCCAGCGCCGACGGTCCAGCGCGTGGGCGTAAGCGGCGATCACATCGCGGATTGCTTCGCGATCTTCAAGAGTTCCATTCATTGCTCGAGCTCCACAATAACCTTGCCGATATTTCCGCCGGTAAACAATTTTGCATAGGCGCTAAGCGTGTTTTCCAGACCCTGCGTTGTATCATAGGGCATTTGCAACTGGCCCGCTTCCAACCATTCGCGCAATTGCGCGGTCAGCCGCTCGCCTTGGTCCATAAAGTCAGGTGAAAAGAACCCTTCGACCCGCAGCCTGCGCATTAGTATCTGATCAAAGTCGCGCGGCGCAGTGCGCGTGCCGCTGGAGTAGTCTGAAAGCAATCCGCACACCGGAATGCGCCCGTAATGGTTCATCCGGGTGAGCACTTCGTCAAGGATCGGCCCGCCTACATTGTCGAAATAGACGTCGAACCCTCTGTCGCCGGGACAGGCTGCATCCAATTGTGCGCCAACGTCGCCAGCTTTGTAGTCTATCGCACCGTCAATGCCGATCTCCTCGGTGAGGAAACGGCATTTCTCTGCGCCGCCCGCAATCCCCCAGACCTCGCAACCCATTTGCTTTGCGACTTGGACGGCCAAAATGCCTGTGGCTCCGGCAGCGGCGGAAACGAGCACGCGGTCCCCGGCCTTAGCGGCACCAGTTTCGGCGACACCCCAAAGCGCGGTCCAGCCATTCATGCCCAGTGGTCCGAACCAGGCGCGCTTGTCTTCGACCGAGGGGTCAAGCTTGATGGCACCCGACATCATCGCATCGACTTGGCTCAGCATCCCCCAAACACCGAAGGCGCGGACCAGATCACCGGCCGTAAAGCCATCTGCCTTAGAGGCGATGACTTCGCCGACGACCAAGCCTGTCATTGGCGCACCGACGGGCAGAGGCGGTTGGTAGCCATCTTCACGATCGGTTAGCCACAACCTTGTGCCTGCATCCATCGATAGCATCGCGTTGCGAACGCGGATTTCGCCTTCTGCAAGCTCGGGCAAATCGCCCTCCACCAGCGCTAATGCGTCAGCAAATTGATTGCCTTGAGGGCGGTGGTCGATGCGCCAGAAGCGGTTTTTCATGACGTGGTTTTCCAGTGCCCAAGCCGTCGGGGCAAGCTACGCTTTTGCTAGGTGCTATCAATTTGGCGTGGTGCGCGCAGGTCCGCGCAACCCTAGACATTGAGATGTACTGAGGAGAGAGAACTATGACATTGATTACGGTTGTTGGCGCGTCAGGACGTCAAGGCATGGCGCAGGTGAGTCAGGCCCTCAAAGCCGGATATGACGTGCGCGCAATTTCGCGCCAGGAAGATCCGTTTGGCGGCGCAAAGATTGATGGATTGGATCGCGTCGAAGTGCGGCCGATGGACATCTACGATCCGTCGACATTCCCGTCCGCCTTTGAAGGGTCGGACTTCATTTTTTACACCCAACCCCTGCAAGCGCGCGAAGATCGCGCCGAAACAATCGGCAATGTCGGTAAAGCTGCAGCGGAAGCAGGCGTGAAACGGTTTGTGTGGAACACATCGAGCTGGATCCCCGACAAGCCCGGCGATCCCTTCACCTACGCCAACAACACAGCTGGTATCAACGCGCTGTGGCGCTCGGGCTGTCCGGGCACAGTGTTTGGCAGCGTCTTGTTCATGGACAATCTGCTGACCAATTGGGCCCGCCCGTTCATCATGAATGAGGGGCGCTATGTATATCCGCACAATCCGGATCTGGCGTCAAACTGGATCAGCTTAGATGATGTCGCCAAGTTCATGCTAGCCAGTATTGAACGCCCCGATATGGAAGGCGCATGGCTCAATATTGGTGGACCAGAGCGGCTGGTGGGTAAGCAAGTAACCCAATGCATCAGCGATGCGGTGGGCAAAGAGATCAAATATGATCCGTGCACGCCTGAAGAATTTGGCCGCTATCTGGTTGATGCGGCGGGCGATTCGATGCCGCAGGAAATGCGCGAGGATTTCGCCAAGGGCATTCAGGCCTTTTACGAATATAACAACGAAGCGCCGACCAAACCCTTCGCCGTCGATATGGACCATGTCTATGAGCGTTTCCCAGAGATTGAAGGCAACCTTGAGACCATGGCCGATTGGACCAAGCGGCAGGATTGGAGCGAAAGCAATCACCGCCCTGCATTCGGGTAGAGCCTGCATTTGGATAACGGTGGCCCATGAAAAGACGTGTTGAAGGAAAAGTCGCGCTTGTGACCGGCGGCGCATCGCGCCCCGGTCTGGGAGCCGCCATTGCAGAGCGTTTGGCAGAGGAAGGCGCACGCGTCATTCTAACCGATATTGATGCGGTGGGCGCAGAGGAAACAGCCGAGCTTATCCGCGCCAAAAACTTGGATGCGATTGCTTTGGAGCAAGATGTGACGTCGCAGGCGGGGTGGGACAAGGTTACAGCGGATATTCTCGATCGCTATGGGCGGCTTGATATTCTGGTCAACAATGCGGGCATTCTCGAAATCGCTCAGATTGCCGACGATAATGCTGTTTCCAGCATGCGCCGCCAATACGCCGTCAATATCGAAGGTTGCTTTATGGGCACACAGGCCGGGGTCAACGCCATGCGGCAATCGCCGAATGGTGTGGCCAATGGATCTTGCGGGTCGATCATCAACCTTTCGTCTGTTGCGGGGTTGGTTGGATTCAGAGGCAGCGCCTCCTATGCGGCGACTAAAGGTGCCGTGAAGATGATGAGCAAATCGGTCGCGATGGAAACGGCGGCGGAAAACATCCGTGTAAACACCGTTCATCCCGGCATTATCCGCACCAATATGCAAGCTGCAGGCATGGATGAAAATTCCGCCAATTACGACGCTATCGTTGCGGCCATTCCGTCAGGCAGGCTTGGCGATCCGGTTGATATCGCCAATTGTGTGCTCTTCCTTGCGTCAGATGAGGCATCCTATGTCACTGGCGCGGAGTTCGTTGTCGATGGCGGTTACACCGCGCAGTAACCTACTCCGCCGCTTCGCGCTGTTCGGCAGAAAAAATCTCTACCAATTCCTCGTCACTCGCATTGGCTAGCTTTGCCGCCCATTGGTGAAAGACCTGGCCGCCACGCTCATTCTTGCCGAACAAGACATGATCCATCATGCCTGACTGCAACGCTTCATGCTGCCGCTTGCCAGTCGCGTAATCTTCATCGCGCACAACCACTTCAAGGAAGTCGAACTGCTCATGCGCAGATTTGACCTGCTCTTCGGTTTCCGGTTGGTTCTCCATCACATAATATTGCGTCGTGTAGCTTTCGCCGACGGTGTCGCCGGGAAACAGTTGACTGATCAGCGCCCCGCGCTGGCCGCCACCATAAAAGCTGGCGATCGATATGTGCGGGAAGATCGTCCAGACGCCTGAAAGCAAGGCGTCATGTGGGAGCTCGTCGTCGCTCATCTGCGAGAGGTCTTCCTCGACATCCGAACCGACCCGTGTTGCCATTTTTGAAGGGGCGGAAAGCCGTTGATGTGGGCCCCAGAAAAAGTAGTTCGCGCGGTTGTAGAAGTCGGCTCCGAACGTGTCTTTGTGAAGCACCGGCAGATGGTAGAAATCGAGATAGCCATCATAGGCTGTCTTCCAGTTCGGTCCTGTCAATGTGCGTTGGCTGAACAATGTCCAGCCTTCAAATCCAAACGCTTTTAAAAGCTCGTCATATCCGAACAGATAATCAGGGATTGATAGTTTTGAATCTAGGTCCAGCGTGGCCCATATCAGTCCGGCACTTTCATGCACGGGGAAGCGTTTTAGACACAGCGCGGCCTTGTCGACTGCGCCAAAATCCTGCGCGGAAGCCACGCCGACAAGATCGCCGTCATTCTTAAATGTCCAACCGTGATAGCTGCAACTAAAGCGAGAGGCATTGCCCGATTTACCGGCTTCGACTACCGGATTGCCGCGATGTGAGCACATATTGAGGAACGCACCAACACTGCCATCGCGCTGCCGGGTAAGAAGCAGCGGCACGCCGCAAATGTCCATCGCCTTAAAGTCGCCCGGCTCCGGGAGCTCGCACGAAGGCGCGACCATTAGCGGAAGGCGACGAAAGATCTTGCGTTTTTCCAGGTCGAATAGGTCCGGATCCGTATAGGTGCTGGCCGGCACACGAACCACTTCATCCGCATATTCCATCGTATCGGCTTCGCCATGTGCAATCAGATTGCGTGTCATTGCGATCAATTCTTCGCGCGACATCTTGCGTCTCCCAAATTTGCAATCAGAATGCGGTGAACGGGTAGCGTTTAGCAATGGTTTCTTTTGGCAGGTCTTACACCAAACGGGCGGACCTTTCTGATGGAAGGCCCGCCCGCGCAGTGTCTTGTGATCTTCAGATCAGAATTTGAAGCTCACTTTAGCCGAAACTTGGCGGCCGCGGTTCAACGTCACCGTTTGGTCATCGCCGCCCGGTGGAAGGAATGGACGTGGACCGGCAGATGTGATGACCTGTTCATCGGTCAGATTGGTGCCGATAACTGCCAGTTCCCATTTGCCGTCAATATCACCGAACGAGACGCCCGCATCCAAAGTTACGAACGAATCCTGTACAATGTCATTCAAGGTGCTTTGGCCAGTGAAGTACGAATCTGAGTAAGCGACGTTACCGCTAAGCCCAAATTCGAGACTATCACCAACGGGAATGAACCAATCGGCTGCAATGTTACCGGCAAAGTTCGGAGCACGTGGTGCATCACGCCCATCTAAGTCGACATTGTTGAGAGCAAGGAATGTGTCAGTAAATCGCGAGTCGAGATATGCGAGCGCCCCTGAAAGTCTGAGCCCATCCAACGGTGTGCGCCAGCCCCAATCTACATCGACGCCTGTCGTTGTCAGTTCGCCAGCGTTGAAGGTTACGAATTGCACCGCGACCCCATCAAACAGCTGAACCTGCAGGTTGTCGAACACATAGTGATACGCGGTTGCATTGATCGTGACAGAACGATCTGCAAACTGAGATTTGATCCCAATTTCGCCGCCAGTCGTCTCTTCTGATTCGAAGATCAAAGAGCTGGTTGCATCGGCGTCAAATGTATTGCCCGTCGCTGGGTTAATTGCCTGATTGCCAATCCCGGCAAGGCCAACGCCAGGAAGTGCCGAGTTGTCGATCCCGCCCGATTTAAAGCCTGTTTTGAAAGCGGCGAAGATGTTGATGTCTTCGGTCACTTCATATGTCACAGAGACCTCTGGCGAGAAATTATCGTCGTCGAAATTGATCGGCGAAGATATAAATCCGCTGGTCACAAAGTCAGCATTTCCGTCTGAATCCAAATCAAGGCCAGAAATGATCGGATTGATGAATGGGATGGCAATTCGGTTGGTCTTGCTCTCATCAGTCCAGCGCGCACCAGCAGTGATGTTGAGCCGATCTGTGATGTCGAAATCCACACTGCCAAAGACTGAGAAAGCCTCTGTGTCAGTTGCATGTTCACGCTGATAATCAAAGCCGATGCCACCACTTGCTGCAGTGCCAAAAGCGAGTGGGACATTGAATGCTTGTTCGGCCGTGTTGAATTCAATTTGACGCGTTTCGTAGAACACGCCCAACTGGAAGTTGAGTGGTCCTTCGAAATCTGATGCCAAACGCAATTCTTGGGTGAATTGTTCGGTCCGGTTGTCGGCCACGTTGCTTCCCAGTCCCAGCGGAATGCCGGGTGCGTTAATCGCCCCGATCACGGGTGCCAATGGCGCAGCTGGGTTAAGAGGGACTGCTGGACCAACGCCGACAAAACTGAATGCATCGCGGTCAAGCGAAGCGAAATCCAGATAGCCGGTCGTAGATGTTAGGTTGAGCCCTTCAGACAATTCCAGCTCAGCTTTGGCCCGGAAAAAATAGATTTCCGTGATGCCGAATGCCGCACCATTGCGTGCAGCAAACTCATCTGCGCCGCGATTGGTTGGCGGCGCTAGGCTGCCAGTGGTGATTGGATCTGAATCGACTTGAGGGAACAAGCCGTCTTCAATATTACAATCGGCATTGTTAGCGATAATTGCGTTTCCGAACGCGAAAATAACCGGATCGGCTACGCCGTTTGGACCGCAATCTTGATCACGCAATTGGTTCGCACCGTCATTCTCGTTGCGAGTATAGGTCGCTTTGAGGTTAAGGTTGAACTGCGCGCTTGGATCAAAATCCAACGTCAAACGACCAACAAAGTTCTCTTGGCCACGCGGGTTGTTTGAATTTGGCGTGCCGGGTTGAAGCTCTTCAAACCTCTCAATATCGTTATATTGAGCGGCCACCCGAACGCCGAGTGTTTCGGTGAGTGGGCCGGAAATATATCCGCCGATTGTATATCCTTCTTCTTCAAACTCATAGGCAGCCGAACCCCCGACTTCCCAAGTGGAGGTTGGGTCGGCTGACCGGATCGAAAACACACCAGCTGATGCGCTTTTACCAAAGAACAGTGATTGCGGTCCTTTGAGCACATCAATCTGAGCTGCGTCGAAAAACCCTGCTTGAACAAGGCGTGCCGTGCTCACCTGAACACCATCGATATCAAATGCGACTGCGGAATCGAAGGCAGCAGAAATTGCGGAAGAGCCGACGCCGCGAAGGTTGATCGAGCCACCTGCGCCGGAACCGCCGACTTGAATGGTCAAGGCGGGGACGCGGCTCTGAACATCAGCAATCTCGTCAATGCCGTAACGTTCGAGTGTTGCGCCGCCGATCGCAGTAACAGTAACAGGAACATCTTGAAGCGATTCATTTTGACGACGCGCTTGAACGATGATGACGTTCTCGTCAGCAACTGCCTCTTCATCGGTGTCGCCGTCTTGCGCAAGCGCCGCGGATGGCATCGCAGCCATTCCGGCCAACGCTGCGCTACTCAACAGTGCACGACGCACTGTGCTGCCGCGAAAGGCATTTGTGGCGTTAAATGCGGTCATTGTGCTCTCTCCCTTAAGGTCATTGGCGAATACCATTAACCTGCAGTCCCTGCCCCGATCACGATTTGCATACGTGTACTGAGGCTGTTTTTAGTTGTATGGAGAGCAGCCTTGAGGCTCATCTAGCAAAAGGACTAGGAGAGCAATCGGACTGCGTTATTTTTGCAACAATGTGCTGACAGTGGGCGTGTCGTAGCGTCACAGTGAAGCAATAAACCCGAGCTTCGCACCGATATCATACGCAGGTGGCCGGTGGTTCGGATACCTAATTTGCCGCTTTTTGGGCCCTCTTATCGGGTTTGCTCCATCTCATCCCGGCGCGGGTCATTGGGCCAAACCCAATCCTCGCCAATAACGGGCTCGATGCGCAAATTCGCAGGCACGTTTTTTGCTCCGATCATTTTGTCGCAGCTTTGGTGGAAAGAATAGATTCGAGCTTCCTGGTAAGAGAGCGGCACAGATTGAAACGCCGTGCTTTGCATCGAATGTTGGATCGCTTCGCCAAATTGCGTGTCTTCCAAAATAATCGGGCTCATGTCCCGGCCATTGGTCTTGGTGGCATCCGGTACGGTCCAAAGATCGGGCGCCGGACCATCGCCCCAGTCCATCGCCATCGTCACCAGTTCGAGCCGGGTGGTGTTCAACGATGTCGGCCAGAAGATCATGGGCGGCACAAAATAGTTGGAGAGGGGCGACACCCAATTGGGGAACAAGGTATAGCTTTGCGTGCAGGTCCGCCCCAATTCGCCCACGCTTGCAATCTCTTGCCATTCGGGCGGGCTATCGACAGCGCGCACATGCTCGCGATTGGTTGTGCGCGGGGCTGGGGCCAGCATTCGGGCATGGCCGTTGGGGTATATGGTGTTGTAGTTGCGTTTGGAATCAACGAGCGGTGCGACGGTTTCGGGATGGATAAAAGGCACATGGTACACTTCCATGTTCGCCTCCATCGCGACTTTCCAATTGCAATTGAGATCAAATGAGTAGCGCGCAGCGAGGCGCACTTTATCAAATGCGAACTCATCCCACTCATCAAGGAGCGGGCCAAGCCATTGCGCCAAAGGCATTGCATCTGTGTCAAAATTCACAAAGATAACGTTGCCCAACATCTCGCAGCGCACCGGGATCAGACCACGGCAACTCATGTCAAAATCTTCGGGAAAATCCTGACGTTCTGGCACACCGACAAGAGTTCCATCGGTCTTGTACGTCCAATTGTGATATCCGCAGATGAGGCGCGATGACTTGCCTTTGTCCTCGGTGACAACCGGAGCGCCGCGATGTCGGCAAGTGTTGTAGAATGCGCGTACCTGTCCATCCATGCCGTGCACGATCACTATCGGGTCGCCGGCATTGTGCCAGCGCATATAGCAGCCGGGTTCAGGTATCTCGTCTTTATGGCCTGCAAACAGCCAGCTTTTGCGGAAAATGTGCTCTTGCTCGAGCGCATAATATTCGTCGCTTGTGTAACGTGCCGCTGGCATATCAGGTAGCGTGGGAAACCCTTTTGGCGGGCCGTTTCGCTCGCCTTCCCATTCCATCAGTGCCTTGAGCCGTGTGATTTCCTCGGTGTCGATCACTGTCTCTCTCCCATCACTGTAGTACTCGGGACGGGGTGAAGCGCACCTCACACTTTTCTCATCGCTTTAAACAGTGGCGCGTGCTCAAAGGCAGGATAGTTTGTTGCTGGGAAAGTGCTTTGGAGAGGGTGATGACAGGACGTTTAGAGGGCCGTGTGGCTCTTGTTACTGGTGGGGCAATGGGCCTTGGCAAGGCTGATTGTGAGCGACTGGCGCAAGAGGGCGCTAAAGTCATCGTGACAGATCGCGAAGCCGACCTTGCGCACAAAGTGGCCGACAGTATTGGTGGCGATGCGATGACGCTCGATGTTACCAACGAAAAGCAATGGCAAGACGTAATGCAGGCCGTTGGCGTGCGGCATGGCGGATTGGATATTCTCGTCAACAATGCTGGCAATGTCTCGTTCGAGAATATCGAACAAACGACGCTTGAGAACTTCAAACTGCATCTGGACATCCATGTCAGCGGCACGTTTTTGGGCTGCAAGTATGCCATCCCCTTGATGAAGAACCGGCATGAAAAAGTCGGCGGCGGCGGCTCTTCAATCATTAACATGGCATCGACCGCTGCGTTGATGGGGTATCCAGTAATTCCGGCTTACACGGCCTCCAAAGGGGCGATCCTCGCAATGACGCGCTCGCTCGCGATTTATTGCCAGGATGAAGGTTACGGCATTCGCGTGAATGCGATTGCGCCGGGCGGAATTGAAACGCCTATGGTGATGGCAGTGTCAGGGCGCGCCGGTGAAAAACCGACGGAAATTCCTACCGGACCGCTGCCGGCAGATTCTTTGGGATCACCAAAGGATATTGCTGGTTTTATCGCGTTTCTCGCGTCGGATGATGCGCGCTTCCTGAACGGACAAACAATCCCAGTAGACAATGGTCTCGATGCCAGACCCCACCATTGATCCCGAAAAGACAAATGCCGGTGTGTATCGCTGGTATGTGCTTGGGCTGCTGACGGTCTCCGCGATCTTCTCGATTGCGGATCGGTTAGTGCTCTCAATCTTGCTCGAAGACATCAAAGCTGAATTCAGCCTCAGCGATACCGAGCTTGGCCTTTTGACCGGTTTGGCGTTCGCGCTGTTCTATGTTCTAGCGGGCTTCCCAATTGCGCGATTGGCGGACCGTTCCAATCGCAAGAACATCGTGGCTGCATCGCTCGCTTTTTACAGCGCCATGACCGCATTGTGCGGGGCTGCGGTAGGTTTTTGGACGTTGTTTCTTGCACGGATGGGAGTTGGAATTGGCGAAGGCGGCAGTGGGCCGCCGGCTGTGTCCTTGCTTGCGGACTACTTCAAGAAGAAAGAACTTGCCCGCGCGATGAGCATCCACACTTGGGGTGCAGTGCTGGGTACGGGCGGTGGTTTGATCGCCGGTGGTTTGCTCGCAGAACTATTTGGTTGGCGCATGGCCTTTGTTCTGTTGGGCCTACCCGGTATCGCCCTTGGCTTGCTGGTCTATTTCACCATGCGAGAGCCGAAGCGCGGCCAATTCACGCCTAAAGCCCTCAACACAGTCCAATCCAGCTTGGGCGATACGCTTGCCTCGTTCCTAAAAAACAAAGTGATGATTTACACTTGCTTAGCCTGGGCGTTTGTGACGACGATTGGTTATGCGATGGCGATCTGGCTCGCGCCGATCATGCTGCGCAACTTCGAAATGGACACGGCCAATGTCGGGTTGATTTTGGGCCTGACATTCATTGTGGGTGGTATTCCGGGACCAATTCTAGGCGGGATGCTGGTCGATTGGCTGGCGAAGTATGATGTGCGTTGGCGGGCGTGGATCCCGGCCATCGGCACTGCGGCGTGTTTGCCACTTTACTATCTGTGTCTGACGGCGGGTTCTCTAACGGCATTTTTGGGCTTCTTCGTGGTTGGGTATTTGTTCTTCCTATTCCAGAACGGACCCAGCATTGCGATCATCCAAACCTGCACAGCATCCGGAGAGCGGGCCATGGCCTTTGCCTTCGCATTGCTCATCAACAATATGTGCGGGCAAGCCTTGGGGCCGTTCGTAATCGGGTTCACCAGCGATCAGTTGGCACCGCAATATGGCGATCAAAGCCTGAATATCGCGGTCATGGTAACCTGCCTTGTCGCAGGCGTCCTAGCTGTGGCGTTTTATCTCTTGGCGGCTTCAGCGATCAGGCGACAGGAAGAACAGATCGCCGCCGCTGAACACGCAGATGAAGTGGCAAGTGCCGAGGTTAGGCCAGCATAAAAGCTAAGTTAGAAACCGGGGTGGATAGATAATGCTGCGCCATCAACCAGCATTTCCGCGCCGGTCATAAAGGGGCACTCATCGCTGGCTAGAAAGGCAATCGCAGCTGCGGTTTCCGCCGGATCGCCCAAGCGGTTAAGCGGAGAAGTGGCGGCAACGGCTGCTTTCAATCCGGGCATGTGCTCTTCTGCTGCATTGAGAATGCCGGTCTCCGTTGCGCCGGGGACGACGGTGTTGCAGCGAATGTTATAACCTTGCTGTGCGCAGTGTGTGGCGATGGATTTGGAGAGCACGCGAACCGCGCCCTTGCTTGAACAATAGGCCGCATCGCTGGGCAGCGCGGCTATGGCGGAGGTTGAACCGATATTGATGATCGCACCGCTGGATCCGCCCGGATTGACCTTCATCGCCGCAATTGCCGCGCGGCACCCGGCCATCGTCCCTTTGATATTGATGTCGTAGGTCCGATCCCAAATGGCATCAGTCACCTCTTCGATGGAATGTTGGGAGACAGTCCCTGCATTGTTGACGAGGATGTCGAGCCGCCCGAACGCCTCAACGGCCTGTGAGACGATGCCCGGCCAAAGGCTCGTCTCTGCAACATCCTGTTCAGCAAAATGCGCACCCACCTCGGCACATAGGCTTGAGCCTTCTTGCACCTTGATATCGGTGCCGAGCACTTGCGCCCCATCAGCCCGCAATCGCCGCACTGTCGCTGCACCAATGCCCGAGGCACAGCCAGTGACAATCGCGGCCTTGCCGGACAGATTGGGCACTATTCAGCGTCCTGCCATACCTTCGCGCTTTCGCGGCCATTGTGATGATCGACGAAACGAGCGAGGTTCGAGGTGCCTTCGGGAAGCTTCCAACCAACGGTGAAGCCGAAATTTGCAAAGCAAAAGATGATTAGGTCGGCAAAAGTGAAGCGGCCCAACGCGAAGTGATTGCTCTCGCCCAAAGCGCTGTCGAAAAAGCGCCATTTCTCGTCCGAAATTGCTGAGAGTTCAGCGCCCGCTTCGCCAGTGACAACACTCATCCGGGGCTCAAACATCGGCCGTCCAGCACCCGCGCGAAAGCCCATCGTCATGGGCACAACCACTTCTTGATCGAACAGCCGCACCCATTTGCGCACTTCGGCGCGTTCAACAGCGGTGTTGCCGAACATATTGGGCTGCGGATGCTGTTCTTCGACATACTCGCAAATCGGCCAACTTTCGGTAAGGCAAGTTCCGTTATCCAATTCTAACGTCGGGATCGTCCCCAGTGGGTTTTTCGCGACATAGGCTTGGTCTTGCCGGTTCTCGCCGGTGATGATGTCGTAGTGTTTGCGGGTGAAGTCGCTGCCTTCGGACAAACCCTTTTCGATCATAAACATGCGCACGAGGCGGGGGTTGGGGCCAAGGCTGGAATGCAAAACTGTCATTGTCTCTCTCCGGGGGCTGTATCGCACGACGCCCATCAATTGGGATACGTAAGCCAGCTACGCACTCACGTCCCCCTCGCAAATGCGCTAGGGGTAAGGCGACGTGTTTGCGACTTTAAGGGGCGCTATGCAATTTCAACTGACCGATGAGCAGCGCGGGCTGCAAGAGACTGCGCGAAAATTTGCCCGCGCCGAACTGCCTGAACTGGCGCGAGAGATGGAAGTGAAGGATTTTCCGGTCCCGCATGACATGCTGCGGATCTATGGCGAAATGGGCTTTCTGGGCGTCAATCTGCCTGAGGAACATGGCGGGTTAGGTCTTGGCCATCTTGAGGCATTGTTGGTGCTCGAAGAGTTTGCGCAAATCTCCAACGCGGTCGCTTTTCCGGTGTTCGAAGCGCTGACTGGCCCGGTGCGCACAATTGAACGGTTTGGATCGGAGGCGATGAAAGCGCGGGTTTTGCCCGAAGTTATAAAAGGTGAAAAAGTGGTCGCAGTGTCGATGTCGGAGCCAGACGCGGGCACGGCGCTGACCGACCTTACAACCAAAGCGGTGGCCGACGGCGATGGCTTTAAGGTCAATGGCTATAAGCGGTGGACCAGCGGCGGCGGACATTCCGATTACTATGTCACCTATTGCCGCATGTCAGAGGAAGCCGGGGCCAAGGGTATTGGCGCGGTCCTGTTGGAAAAAGACATGGCCGGCATGAACTTTGGCAAGCGCGAGGAGTTGATGGGTTTTCGCGGCATCCCCACCGCCGACATTGCGATTGAGGATGTGCAAGTGCCCGGTGCCAACGTCATCATTGGCGCGGGCGGCTTTGGCAAATTGATGAGTGCATTCGGGCTGGAGCGTTGCGGCAACGCGACGCAGGCTTTGGGGTTGGCGGCGGCGGCGTTGGAGCAGGCGCTTGAATACACACAAGAGCGCGAAGCCTTTGGTAAGCCGATTGTCGATTTTCAGGCGGTGCAGATGAAGCTGGCTGAAATGGCGATGAAAGTGGATAGCGCGCGCTTGTTGATCCACCGGGCCGCCGTCAACGCCTCGGATCAGCCTGGCGCTTTACCGAGCGTTTATGAAAGCTCGCTCGCCAAATGCTACGCCAACGAAATCGTGCGCGAAGTCACAGCACTCGGGATGCAGGTGATGGGTGGCTATGGCTATCACAAGGAATACGGCATGGAGCAGCGCGTTCGCGACTCTTTTGCATGGGGCATCGCGGGTGGCGCGATTGATGTGCAGAAAACCAACATCGCGGCCGCAATGGTGGGACGGCGGTTTAACCAACGCTCATAAAGCTTGCGCAGGGACGTTTGGATGCGCAAGAAACGCGTATGGATGAAACACAGCCACAAGCCCCGCCCGCCGATCCAACCGACGGCGAGCTGACACCGCTTCACCCCAACTACAAAACGGTGCTGAGGGTGCAGGCGGTGTTGTATAGCATTCCGCTTCTCATCGCCGCCTTAGTGGTCGAAGCTGCAATTGCGGCCCAAAGCCTGCTTCCCTCTGGCGTGATCGCCGGGCCGGTGATGCTGATCTGTATTGTCTTTATCATCCGCTTGCCCGCGCGGCGCTTCCATGCGCGCGGCTATAATATGAGCATCGATCGCTTGCGTGTTGTGCGTGGGCTTTGGTGGCATTCTGACACAGTGGTCCCGTTTGGCCGGGTGCAACATATTGATGTCGATCAAGGGCCGCTCGAAAGGTTCTTTGGCATTTCGACGCTGACGTTGCACACTGCGGGCAATCACAACGCTTCGGTGCATTTGCCGGGTCTGGAGAGGGAGCTTGCGGGCGAGATGCGTGAAGAAATCCGGTCCCATATCAAGCGCGAGAGCGTGTGAGCGAGCCCGTAGCCTCCGATGCGCCTGATATGGGCGTTGCAGAGCCACTTCGTACAGCGCCGCTTAGCGTCGTAATTGGAGCCGTATCCGGGCTATCGAGCGCGATTGTTCCTGCATTTATTGCCGGAGTCTCAAGCGGTAGCGGAGCGATGGGTCTGGTGATCGGGTTGAGCGTGGCGGTCGTGATTGCGGTGCTGGGCATCGTGTTTGCCTATATCCGCTGGCATCGTCTGACCTACACTGTTGGGGAGCAAGACATCCGCGTTGAAAGCGGCGTCTTGAGCCGCTCTGCGCGATCCGTGCCCTATGAACGCATTCAGGATGTGAGCTTAAAGCAAAAGCTGCTTCCGCGCCTGTTTGGGCTTGTCGCCGTGAAGTTCGAAACAGGAGCGGGCGGCGGGGAAGATCTGTCGCTGTCATTCCTGACCGCCGCCGAGGGTGAGCGCTTGCGGCAATTGGTGCGCGCGCGGCGCGATGGGCAAAGCGTGGTGGCCGAGCAAGCCGGGCCACAGTCCTCAGAAGATCTCAGTGCGGCGGATGGACCTGGCGAAGAGGCGCTGTTCGAAATGAGGCCGAACCGCCTTTTAGTCTTTGGCACTTTCGAATTTTCACTCGCTGTCTTTGCGGTGCTCGGGGGTCTATTCCAATACTCGAACAGCTTCATGAACTTTGATGACATTGACGGGTCGGATGTTGCCGATTTTGTCGAAGGGCAAGGCGGCTGGCTTGCTGACCTCACCTCTTATGGGCAGGTTGCCACCGCGATATTCGGCCTGGTCGCGTTTTTGGTTGTCGGTTCGATATCGGGGTTGGTCCGTACCTTCTTGCGCGAATGGGGTTTCCTGCTGGAGCGCACGGATCGCGGGTTTCGGCGGCGGCGTGGATTGCTTACCAAAACCGATGTGGTGATGCCGATCCATCGGGTCCAAGGGATTATTATTGGCACCCGCTTGCTGCGTTATCGTTTTGGTTGGCACAATTTGCGCTTTGTTAGTTTGGCGCAGGATTCCGGCTCGTCCAACCATGTCGTTGCGCCCTTCGCAAAGCTCGATGAGATCGCTCCAATTGTTGCCGCCGCCGGGTTTGTGATGCCCGATGAAACGGCTGACTGGTATAGAGCAAGCAAGGAATACCGCGATGACAGCGCGCTCTTTGACGGGATGTTTTGGCTAATCCTTGCGATCATCATCTATTTCGCGATGTCAGCGTGGTTGCCCGAATGGGCCGTGTTAGCCGGTGCGGTTCCTTTGGTGATCGGGGCTTTGTCTGTGGCGGCGAATATTTATGCATGGACGTTTCATCGCCATGCTTTTGATGCGAAGCAGATCGCGTCAACGCGCGGATTGCTGTCTCCGAAAAGTCAGATTTCGACGCGGCTTAAACTGCATTCGGCTGAGATCGCGCAAGGGCCGATTGCGCGTTGGCGCGGCTATGCAACTTTGCATCTGGGGCTGGCGGGAGGCGAATTTGCGATCCCAGGTGTTTCGATAGAGCGAGCCCGCGAGGTCCGTCGCGAAGTCCTCAAGACAATTGCCACAACCGATTTCTCGCAGTTGGAGAAGGATTAGGCTCGCAAGTCCGCCCAATCCGGATTTTCGTCGAACTTCTTTGCAACATACCAGCATTGCGGATCCACCTTGAAGCCATGCTCGCGCGCGTCGGCGACTAAGCGGTCGACCAATCGCGCTGCGACACCGCGCCCGCCAATCGACCTTGGGACGACAGTGTGTGTAGCAGTTCGCACATCGTCAGCCTTGCCTGGTTCCCATTCGAGATAGCCTGTCGCGTCTTCGCCTATGATAACTGCAGTGTACTTGCCGCCATCGCCGTGGACCACATGTGTGATGCTCAGATCGGTCGCTTCTTCGTAAGTCATGCTATCTCCTGCTTGCCAAGTGCGCCATGGGCTTTAGATGCCAGCATATGGCTGGCCTTAAACCCTTCCTATCCGACAACGCGGCACCGGTTCATCCCAAAGTGTGGGCCGCGATGCAAGCGGCAGACAGCGCGGACAACCCTTACGATGGGGATGCCCTGTCGGCTGAACTCGATGCGCGCTTTACCGACCTGTTTGGGCGCGAGTGCGCTGGGCTTTGGGTGGCGACCGGGACGGCGGCCAATTGTCTGGCGCTTGCGACGATGGTTCAGCCGCATGGCGGTGTGGTTTGCCATGCTGAATCGCATATCGAAGTCGATGAAGGAGGTGCGCCGGGGTTCTTTCTGCATGGCGCCAAGTTGATGCTTGCCGATGGGAATGGCGCCAAACTGACGCCAGATTGCATTGGCGCGCTGATCGATCCGATCCGCGATGATGTGCATCAGGTGCAACCCCATGCCATCGCGATAACGCAGGCAAGTGAATATGGCCGCAGCTACACCGTGCAGGAGCTTGCTGCGCTTGGGTCCTTTGCCAAACAGCGAGGCCTTGGCCTGCATATGGACGGCGCACGGTTTGCGAATGCAGCAGCTTTTTTGGATGGTTCGGCGCAGGCCGCCGCAGGGCCGATCGACAGTCTCGCCTTTGGTTTCATCAAGAATGGCGCGATGAGTGCCGAAGCAGTGGTTCTCTTTGATCCCGAGCAGGCCGCGCTGGTCAAATACCGGCGCAAGCGTGCGGGCCATCTGCAATGCAAGGGACGATACCTTGCAGCGCAAATTCTGGCGATGCTCGATGGTGATCTTTGGCTCGACAATGCGCGCCACGCCAATGCGGCGGCGCAGGAAGTTGCTGGCGGCTGCAGTGAACGCTTGATCCACCCAGTCGAAGCCAATGAGATGTTCGTTCGCCTGTCTCCGGAAGAGCGCGAAGCTTTGCGCACGCAAGATTTTGCCTTTTACGATTGGGGCGATGACGCGGCGCGATTTGTCACCGCGTGGGATACGCGGGCCGAGGACGCGACTGCGCTGAGCAAGGCCATCGCCAGCCTGTGAGCGAGTCGGCTCCTTCAATGCTGAGCTGGCGGGTCATCATCTCGTTTTTGCTGACCGGTTCGATCTGGGGTTCGACATGGTTTATCATCACCGGACAGATCGACGGTGTGCCCGCAGCGTGGTCGGTGTTTTACCGCTTTGCGCTTGCGACCCCGGCGCTGTTCTTGGTCGCGTTTTTGATGAAACGCAGGCTCAAACTGAACGCGCCCGAACACCGCCTTGCGATACTCGTGGGCCTGTTCCAATTCAGTGGCAATTTCCTGTTCGTCTATCACGCAGAATTGTACGTCACATCCGGCATCGTCGCGATGATGTTTGGCTTGTTGATGGTGCCCAATGCGCTGTTTGGTCGCTTCGTTCTTGGCGAGAGAGTGCAAAGCGGATTTCTAGCCGGCAGTGCGATTGCGATTGTGGGGGTGTCGCTGTTGTTGGCGCATGAATGGCTCAGCAACCCGGAAGCGGGCGTGATTGGGGGCGATCCGGGCTGGGGTATTGCGCTGGCGATGCTGGGCATTTTGGCGGCGTCAGTGGCGAATGTGATCCAAGCCAACCCCACAGGGCGTGCTGTCCCGATGGTGAGCTTGCTGGCTTGGGCGATGCTGTATGGGACTTTGGGTAATCTGGTTTTCGCATTGGTAACATCAGGCCCGCCGCCGGTGCCGACTGCTACGAGTTACTGGGTAGGCATCGTCTATCTTGCTCTGATCGGGTCGGTCATTACGTTCCCGCTGCATTACAATCTGGTGCGTGAAATCGGAGCGGGGCGGACCGCCTACAATTCGATCCTGACAATCTCGGTTGCGATGCTGATTTCGACCTTGTTTGAAGGCTATCAATGGACATGGCTGACACTTGGTGGAATGGTGCTCGCGGTGGTTGGGATGGTATTGGCGTTAAAGTCCCGCGCGTCCTAGCCACCCGCTCCCATCCACCCGGATTTGCCCAAAGATCAGGCAGATTCCTGACCTGCACCCAACAAACTCCTCAAACCCTCCACATAGGTCGGATATTGCGGTCGCCACCCCAGCACGCGTTTGGCTTTTCCATTCGCGACGCGGCGGTTTT
This sequence comes from Erythrobacter sp., assembly GCA_039985875.1. Taxonomy (GTDB): domain Bacteria; phylum Pseudomonadota; class Alphaproteobacteria; order Sphingomonadales; family Sphingomonadaceae; genus Erythrobacter. The sequence continues at coordinate 741,615 of JBDWRU010000003.1, forward strand.
CGGCATAAAACCCGCGCGCCATTTCTGAAAGATTGGCCCGTTCGAGCGTTTCGAGCGGCGGGGCTGCGATACCCAGCAGCGCGCACGCATACTCGGTCACCTCATTGGCGTTTGTCGGCAGATCATCGCTGAGATTGTAGGCGCCGGGCGGTGCATCCTTCCGCAAACCGGTGACAACTCCGCTGGCAATATCATCGACTTGGCAGCGGCTGAATACTTGATCGGGCAGGTCAATACGCCGCGATTTGCCTTCGCGAACCCGGTCCAGCGCGCTGCGCCCCGGTCCATAGATGCCGGGCAGGCGGAACACGCGCGCATCCATTGCCATCCATCGCGCGTCGGCCTTCGTCCGGGCATTGCGCCGGCCCGCGCCTGTGGGTGAGCTTTCATCGACCCAAGCGCCGCCTGCATCGCCATAGACCCCAGTTGAGGAGAGGTATGCGAGCCGCTTTCCCGCAATATCCTGAGCATAGGCTTCCAGTACGGCATCCTCACCGCCTTTGCGGTCCGGCGGGACAGAAGAAAGAACATGATCGCACCCAGCAATCGCCGCGCGTACCGCATCACCATTGGCAAAATCGAGATTGCCTGCGCTGCCGGTTGCATCGATTTGCCAGCCTTGCATCTCTAACGACGCTTTGATCCGCTGTGCCGTATAGCCGAGGCCAAAAATGAACAATCTCGCCATGCGGAGCCTAGTGGCGCTGGACGCGCAGCAAAATCAATCTAAATCGGTGATCATGGATATTGCACAAGACTCGATCACCCCAAACGATGCTCCTCCCGTTCCGGCTAAACCGCCGCTGATCAAGCGCGAGGATTACGCCCCCTATCCATGGTTGGTCCCGGAGACGACGTTAATCTTTGAGCTGGGTCTGAAAGAGACACGCGTGACTGCAACGCTCAACGTGGCACGCAATCCAGCAGCGCAAGCGAGCGCGCAGATGCGACTCAATGGCGACGGGATCACAGCTGACAGCGTCACTGTCGATGGAGCTGAAACAAGTGCATGGCAGATGGATGGGCCGGATTTGGTGCTGACGCTGCCGGGCGAAGCGCATGAGGTGATCATTGCGACCACGATCAATCCCAGCGCCAACACCGCTTTAATGGGGCTGTATGCTTCGAATGCGATGCTGTGTACGCAATGCGAAGCCGAAGGGTTTCGGCGTATCACCTTCTTCCCGGATCGCCCGGACGTGCTGTCAACATACAAGGTGCGAATGGAGGGGGCAAAAGACGCTTTTCCGATCCTGCTGTGCAACGGCAACAAAGAGGCGACCGGTGACTTGGATGGTGGCCGCCATTTTGCCGAATGGTACGACCCTTGGCCTAAGCCTGCCTATCTCTTTGCGTTGGTTGCCGGCGATCTGGTTGCGAAATCTGGGTCGTTCACGACGATGTCGGGCCGCGAGGTCGAGTGCAATATCTGGGTTCGCGCTGACGATCTGGGGCGCACTGACCATGCGTTGGAATCGCTCCATCAGTCGATGAAATGGGATGAGGAGGTGTTTGGACGTGAATATGATCTCGACCTCTACAACATCGTCGCAGTCTCCGATTTCAATATGGGAGCGATGGAGAACAAGGGCCTCAATGTCTTCAACACCAAATATGTGCTGGCAGACGCTGACACGGCGACGGATGCCGATTTCGACGCGGTCGAAGGGGTGATCGCGCATGAATATTTTCACAATTGGTCAGGCAATCGGATCACCTGTCGCGATTGGTTCCAGCTGTCATTGAAAGAGGGTTTTACCGTCCTTCGCGATCAGCTTTTTAGTCAGGATATGCGTGGCGAAGCGGTTAAACGGATTGAAGATGTGCGCATTCTGCGCGCGGCGCAGTTCCCTGAAGATGCAGGACCATTGGCGCACCCAATCCGCCCAGATAGCTATCGCGAGATCAGCAACTTCTACACCGCGACAGTTTATAATAAGGGCGCCGAAGTCATTCGCATGATGCGCTCAATGGCTGGGTTGAGCGCTTTTCGCAAAGGCACGGATCTCTATTTCGACAAGCATGACGGCGAAGCGGCGACGTGCGAGGATTTTATCCGCGCAATTGAAGAAGGCGCAGAGCTTGATCTCACGCAGTTCCGCAATTGGTATCGCCAAGCTGGCACTCCGACGGTTTCGGTGCGTCAAGAGGTCGAAGGCGAAACGCTCAAACTGCACCTTAAACAGACCGTTCCGGTCACGCCCGGACAGCCGGATAAAGAGCCAATGCCAATCCCGCTGCGGGTCGCAGTGCATTCGCGCGCGGGCAAAGCGCTGGGCGCGGAACAGCTTATCTTGCTGAATGAAGCAGAGCAGACTTTTGAACTGCCGATTGCAGGTGCAGACCCCGTCGTGTCGATCAATCGCGGCTATACTGCGCCGGTTATTATTGAGCGGGCTTTGTCGTCAGACGACCTCGCATTTCTAGCCGCGCATGATGATGATCCGTTCGCTCGCTATGAAGCGATGCAGGAACTGGCTGTCGGACACTTGATCGCGGTGGCTAGCGGCGCAGGCGATGTTGGCGGGGATGCGGCGATTGTCGAAGCTTTCCGTGCGGTTCTGACAGACGCCGCGCTCGATGATTCGATGCGCGGCGAATTGCTGACTTTGCCAAGCGAGACCTATTTGTTCGAAGCAATGGCGGTTGGGGAGCGCAAGGCCGATCCCGGTGCAATCCATGATGCGCGTGAGGCCTTGAAAGCCGCGATTGGCAGCGGTTGTTCGGTCGAGTTTGACGCGCTTTACACCCGCGCTTCGCAGATTGCTTTCGAAGATCCCGCAGGGCGAAGCGCGCGCAAGGTTAAGTCGATTGTGCTTGGCTTCGTAGCGACTTCTGATCCGGCAAAAGCGGCGCGAATGGCCGCCGCGCAATTCGATAGTGCGAACAATATGACCGACCGGCAAGGCGCGTTGATGACGCTTTGCGGGCTTGATGCGCCAGAGCGCGAAGCCAAGCTTGCGGCCTTCTATGAGCGGTTCAAAGGCAATGAGTTGGTGATCGACAAGTGGTTTACCTTGCAGGCATTCTCGCTGCACTCGGATGTTTTGGCGCATGTGAACGCGCTGGCCGATCACGTTGATTTCACGATGTCGAACCCAAACCGCGTGCGCTCGCTCTATATGGCGTTTGCAGGCAACCCATCCGCATTCCATGCGGTCGATGGCTCAGGGTATGAGTTGGTTGCTGACGTGATTCTGGAACTTGATCCGATCAACCCACAAACCGCTGCGCGTTTTGTTTCGCCCTTGGGTAAATGGCGTCGGATTGAACCGAATCGCGCAGCCCTAATGAAGGCGCAGTTGGAGCGGATTGCAGCGGCCAAGGGTCTGTCACGCGATACATTTGAGCAGGTATCGCGCAGTCTCGAGGGCTAAGGTCTTGGCTTTCGAGTTTCTCCACTCCCAAGTGCTCGACGGGGTGCCGCATGGCTTTTTCGGTCACAGCGGGGGCGTGCATCAATTCGGTTATGGCGGGCCGGGCGATGAAGCGGAGGTTGGCGAGGCCCGCGCGGGTGCAGCGAACACTTTGCTTAAAGGCGCGCCGATTGTGACGCCGCATCAAGTGCATTCACCCGATGTCGTGTCTGTAAAAGAGCCGTGGAATGATTCTCCAACGGGTCGCCCGGTCGCTGACGCGCTCGTCACCGCAAGGGCCGGCCTTGTGCTAGGCATTGTAACTGCTGATTGCGGCCCGGTGCTGTTTGCAGACCGAAGAGCGGGCGTTGTCGGTGCGGCCCATGCCGGATGGCGCGGGGCGCATGGGGGCGTTCTCGAGAATACAGTCGCTGCAATGGAAGCGCTGGGCGCGACTCGCGCAAACATCGTCGCCGCGATTGGACCGACGATCGCCCAAGCCAGCTATGAAGTGGACGCACCGTTCCGCGAAAACTTCAGTTCAGACGACGATAGATACTTCGCGACTGCGCCTGATCGCGAAAGTGGTCCTCGCTGGCTGTTCGATTTACCCGGTTATATCTCGGCCCGGCTTTCCAACGCCGGAATTGCCCTTACCCACGATTGCAAACGCGATACTTTTGCGGAAGGGAAGTGTTATTATTCCTACAGAAAATCAACGCATAAGGGCGAACCGAACTATGGTCGACAGCTCAGCGCAATCGGGCTTAAATGACCAACTGCCCTCCGGGCTTGCAGCAAAGCGAACCAAAGATGACCAAAACACAGTTGGATTTGGGCATTTTTGAGGCTAAGGGCGCGGCCAAGCCGGATTTTACTGAATGTTCGGTGCATTGATAACAACACTTTTCAGGCTGCTTTTCTTTTCATGAATTGCCAGCAAAACGAGCAAGGTAAGACACAATGACTGACATAAGTGTCCGTCGTCGCGACTGGATCCACATTGCAGCGCTTGGCACGGCCGGTGTTGGCGGTTCATCTGTGCTGTTTCCGTTGATAACGCAGATGGCGCCGACTGCTGATGTGCTTGCTGCAAGCACATCCGATTGCGATGTGTCCTCCATTGAACCAGGACAGTCGATCAAAGCGACGTTCCGCGATCAGCCACTTTTTATCAAGCGCTTGACCAAAGCCGAAATCGCAGAAGCGAAAAAGGACGATGGCGCAGTAATGCCTGACCCTCAAACGCTTAGCGAGCGCACCAAAGAAGGCGACGAGAGCCTGTTGGTGACATTGGGCGTGTGCACGCACCTTGGTTGCGTTCCTTTGGGTGCAGCGGAAGGCGAAAACAAGGGCGACTTTGGTGGCTATTTCTGTCCGTGCCACGGATCGCACTATGATGTCGCCGGGCGCATTCGCAAAGGTCCCGCACCAACCAATCTGGTCGTTCCTGACTATGAATTCACCAGCGAAGGTGTCATCCGCGTCGGGTGATCCAACGCAGATGTCGCAAGCTATTCACTTCGAAGCCAAATCCGAGAGAACGCTATGAGTTTCGCCTGGGCCAAGCAATACGAACCAAAATTCGCTTTTACCAAGTGGATTGACGAGAAGCTCCCGCTACCGCGCCTTGTTTATGACGCGGTTGGCGCAGGCTATCCGGTTCCCCGCAACCTCAACTATATGTGGAATTTCGGCGTACTCGCCGGGTTCTGTTTGGTGTTGCAGATCGTCACCGGTGTCGTCTTGGCGATGCACTACACGGCCAATGCAGATGGTGCCTTCGCTTCGGTTGAGCACATTATGCGCAACGTGAATTACGGTTGGATGCTAAAATATGCTCACGCCAATGGCGCGAGCTTCTTTTTCATGGTCATCTATCTGCACATTTTCCGCGGCTTTTATTATTCGTCATATAAAGCGCCGCGCGAGATGATCTGGCTGCTCGGTGTGGTGATCTTCCTTTTGATGATGGCAACTGCGTTCATGGGCTATGTCCTGCCTTGGGGTCAGATGAGCTTCTGGGGAGCGAAGGTGATTACCGGCCTGTTTGGCGCGATCCCCTTTGTCGGTGAGGCACTGCAAACTTGGCTGGTGGGTGGCTATGCGCCAAACGCATCGACGCTCAATCGCTTCTTCTCGTTGCACTTCTTGCTGCCATTTGTGATTGCCGGGGTTGTTATCCTGCACATCTGGGCGCTGCATATTCCCGGCTCGTCAAACCCGACCGGTATTGAGGTGAAGAAGCAGAGCGACACTGTTCCGTTCCACCCCTATTACACGGCGAAGGACGGCTTTGGCCTTGGCGTGTTCCTGACACTGTTCGCTGTTATTGTGTTCTTTGCGCCAAACCTTCTTGGTCATGCGGACAATTATATTGAGGCAAATGGTCTTTCGACCCCGGCACTGATCGTACCCGAGTGGTATTTCTACCCGTTCTACGCGATCCTGCGCGCCTTTACAGGCGATCTCACGATCCCGTTCACGGATATTATCTTGATCGAGGCCAAGCTGCTTGGCGTGATCGCGATGTTTGGTTCGATCTTGGTTTGGTTCTTCCTGCCATGGCTGGATAAGAGCCCCGTTCGCTCGGGCAATTATCGTCCGATGTTCAAGAAGTTCTTCTGGTTCGGATTGATCCCGTGCATGGCTGCATTGTTCTATCTCGGCGGTGCCAAGCCCGAAGAGCCCTTTATCGTAATGAGCCAGATCGCGACGGCTTACTACTTCCTGCACTTTTTGGTGATCTTGCCGATTGTGAGCCAGATTGAAATTCCCAAGCCATTGCCGTTCTCCATTACGGAAGCGGTGCTGGGCAAGGATAATGACAGCCCGACGCCGCCTCCCGCGACGCCAGCGGCAAAGCCTTCAGGTGAACTGCCTGACGCAGCGGCTGAGCCCGCTGAGTAACCTTTGCTGACCCGATAGCTAGAAAGATTTAGGTCATGACTATTCGTCTCGGTGGATTATTGGTCGGTTTGACGTTGACTGGGATTCTTGTCCTTTGGTCACTCGTGCCGGGTCTTGTGAACTTCGCATTCCCCGAAAAGCCGGACTATTACGCTTTTCAAGAAGAGAACATTTCGCCGGAAGGTGGTTTCTCTTTTGATGGGCCGACTGGCAATTGGGACTACGCTCAGCTGCAACGCGGCTATGCGGTTTATAAGCAAGTTTGCTCCGCGTGCCACGGACTGAAATACGTCGATTTCCGCAATCTTCAGCAGTTGGGTTATTCCGAAGCTGAAATGCGCGCTGAAGCGGCGAGCTGGCAAGTTCCGGGCCTTGATGAAAACACCGGTGAAGCCACGACGAGGCCGGGTCTCCCGACCGACGCATTCCCGTCGCCTTATGCCAATGACATCGCAGCGGCTGCGGCAAACAACAATGCCATCCCGCCAGACCTCTCGCTGATCACAAAGGCTCGTCCTGACGGGTCAAATTATCTCTATTCGCTGATGCTCGGCTACACAGAGCCGACCGCGGAAGACCAGAAGAAATCGCCCGAGTTTGAAACCGGCGAAGGACTCTACTTCAACGAGCACTTCTACAACATCAACATCGCGATGCCGCCGCAGCTCACCGATGGCCTGATCACCTATGATGACGGGAAAGAAGCCACCAAAGAGCAAATGGCAGAGGATGTTGCTGCGTTCCTGACTTGGACAGCAGAACCTTCGCTGGTTCAGCGCAAGCAAACCGGCTGGTTTGTGATCTTGTTCTTGATCTTTGCGACGACGCTGGCGTTCTTCTCTTACAAACAGATTTGGGCTGGGATGAAACCCAAGAAGAAGTAAGCGCTTAGCTCTTAAATCCATGCACAGCGCCTGATCCTCCCTTGCGGAGGGTCGGGCGTTTTGCTTTGTGGTGGGTATGACTTCAGTGCCCCTATCGCCCGCTCAGCTTTCCGCGCTGGTGCGGACCATCCCTGATTTCCCAGAACCCGGCATCCAGTTTCGCGACATCACAACGCTGATCGGTGATCCGGCAGGGTTGTCCTCCAGTGTCCATCATTTGGCAGAATTGGCCAAAGCGGCGGGCGCTCAAAAAATCGCTGGCATGGAAGCGCGCGGCTTTATCTTTGGCGCAGCGGTAGCTGTCGCGATGGGGGTGGGGTTTGTGCCGATTCGCAAACCCGGTAAGCTGCCGATGGACACTATCGGCATCGACTATGCTCTCGAATATGGAACTGACCGGTTGGAAATGGATCCCGGCGCAGTAGCGCAGGGCGAGAAAGTGGTGATCGTCGATGATTTGATTGCAACCGGGGGCACCGCGCTTGCCGCTGCGCAATTGCTGCGACAAGCTGGCTCGGCGGTGTCAGACGCGTTGTTCGTGATCGATTTGCCTGATCTGGGCGGCGCAGACAAGTTGCGTGCAGCAAGCCTAACGGTGCAGACGTTGCTGCAATTTGACGGCGAGTGACGATCCGATTCCAACTAAGGTTGGAACCCAAAGCGGCGCTGTGCCAATGGGTGTTTGAAGGCGTTAGAAAACGAAATGGAATCGCAAGCTCTCGTAATCGCCATGATCGGCGTCCTTGGTATTGGGGCGCAATGGATCGCGTGGCGCACTGGCTGGCCGGCGATCGTACTGATGCTGGCGGCAGGGTTTCTTGCTGGTCCAGTGGCTGGCGAGCTGGGCTTTCGCCTTATCGACCCCAAGGCCGCATTTGGAGATTTTCTTGAACCCGCAATCGGGATTGGCGTTGCACTGATCCTGTTTGAAGGCGGGTTGAGCCTCGATTTTCGCGAGCTGCGCCATTCGGGCAAAGCGGTTTGGCGGTTGGCGACGGTTGGCGTGGTTGTTGGCTGGGGACTTGGTTCGGTCGCGGCAAGCGAGATTGGCGGCCTGGCTTGGCCGGTCGCGATCCTGTTTGGCGGTATCTTGATTGTGACAGGGCCAACGGTGGTGATTCCGCTACTGCGCCAAGCCAAGGTGCAGCCGCGCCCCAATTCGATCCTCAAATGGGAAGGCATCGTCAACGATCCCACTGGTGCTTTGTGCGCGGTGATAGCCTATGAATACTTCCGCAGCCTTGCAGAGCGCCCGGATGCGACCTTGTTTGAAGTGGTCCCGCCACTGATCATAGCGGCGGCTCTTGCGGGCCTGATCGGATATGCGGCGGCGCGCTTTGTCGCTTACACTTTCCCGCGCGGTGCGATCCCGGAATTTCTCAAAGTGCCCGTGCTGTTCACCGCAGTGATCGGCGTGTTCGTGCTGACGAATAAGATCGAGCATGAAGCAGGACTGGTCGCAGTGACGGTGATGGGCATTACGCTTGCCAACACTGATTTCAGTTCGATCCGATCAATCCACCCGTTCAAAGAGAACATCGCAGTGTTGCTCGTCTCTGGTATCTTCATTCTGCTGTCCTCCAGCCTCCAATGGAGCGACCTTGCCTATCTCGACCCGCGAGAGGAAGCGGGCCTGCGCTTCATGCTGTTCCTACTCGCATTGCTGTTTCTCGTGCGGCCATTGACGGTCTTGATCAGCTTGCTGGGAACAGATGTCCCTTGGAATGAGCGGATATTCATCGCATGGATCGCGCCGCGCGGGATTGTGCTGGTTGCGATTTCAGGCCTGTTCGCGCTGCGCCTTTCGGATCTCGGCTACAGCGACGGGCAAGTGCTCACCGCGCTCAGTTTTGCCGTCGTGGTCACCACTGTCATCGCGCATGGCTTCACCATCAATCTTGCGGCGCGTTTGTTGGGCATCAAAGGCACTTCGCGACCCGGCGTTTTGATTGTCGGATCGACGCCGTGGACAATTGCGCTGGCAAAGGAATTGCTAGCGCTCAAGAGCCCGGTGATGATCGTCGATCCGAGTTGGCAAAGGCTTGGCGCGGCAAGGCGCAAAGGACTACCCTTTTACCATGGCGAGATTTTGAACGAAGCAACCGAGCACAATCTCGACCTGACGCCTTTTCAAGTGTTGGTCGCAGCGACGGAGAACGAGGCATACAACGCGTTGGTCTGCAATGAGTTCGCGCATGAGGTCGGCCGCGACAGCGTCTATCAGCTTGGCGAAAGCGCCGGAGGAGATGATCGCCATGCTCTGCCAGAGAGTATTCGCGGGCGCGCTCTGTTTGAAAGCGGTTTTGGCGTGACTGATGTCAACGAACGCCAGTTTGAGGGCTGGGTGTTCCGCAAGACAAAGCTGTCCTCCGAGTTCGACTTCGAAGACGCGCAGGAAAAACTTCCAGACAGCGCGAATATGCTGCTGTTGGTGCGCGGTGACGGCGATCTGCGCTTCTTCACCCACGCCGCCCGTCCAGAGCCGTGTGCGGGCGATACGATCCTTTCATTCATGCCGCCGCAACTCAAAACCCGCGACGATGCAGTAGCCAAGCGTGCCGCCAAGGACGCGAACAGGAAGCTTGCGAAGACAGCACCTCCAAAGCCGAAAGCGACTTAGATGACCAAATCACTGCACCGATCCATTGCTCTTGCGCCGCTGGCTGCGCTGTTGACGTTGTCTGCTTGTGATCGCGGCGCTGCGCCAAATGAAGATGCGGTGCCTAACCCAGATGAGCCCGTCTCGATCCTTCGCCCCGATGTCGAGCAGCCTGAGCAAGAGCCCGAACCGGTCGCGCTCAAGCCGTTGAATGCGGTTATCGGTTTTCCCGACGGCGGGGCAAAATTGGACGAAGTGGCTTTGGCTGCGTTGAACGAGGCGCTGGAGACCGAGCAACTCTCTAGCGGAGCGCCCATTATCTTGCGCGCGCATAGTGATGCGGGGGGAAGTGACAAAGTCAATGCTGATGCATCACAGGCGCGCGGGCTGGCGGTTGCGGCGTGGCTCATCGAAAATGGTGTCGATGAAGGACGAATCGAAGTGATCGTCTTTGGAGAGCAGAATCCGCTCCAACCTAATGCGCTGCCCAATGGCGAACTGAGCGAAAAAGGGCGCGCTGCCAATCGCCGTGTCGAGTTGGTTATTGTCCCGCCAAAGGGTGCGCTTGCCAAAGATACTGAAGAGCAAGCTGAAGCGGATTTAGAACTCGGCGAGCCAGTCGAACCTGCTAATGATTAGCTGACTTGCGTGACGAGTTTGAGCGCCTCTTCGGCATATTCCGGGCGACAGATCAGAAGGTCAGGCATGTATGGGTCTTGGTTGTTGTAGACCATCGGCGATCCATCAATGCGCGAACAATGCAGCCCATGCGCGAGCGCCACGGCCACTGGCGCGCAGCTGTCCCACTCATACTGGCCGCCGGAATGCAGATAAATCTCGGCCTCGCCGCGGATGATTGCCATCGCTTTGGCGCCAGCGCTGCCCATGCCGACCAGCTCGCCGCCCATCTTTTCGCATACAGCGGTCGCCTCTTTGGCAGGGCGGGTGCGGCTCACCAGAAAACGCGGCTTTGCAGCGGCCTGTGGGAGCGAGACGGGCTTATCGGTGCGCAGAACTAATCCGCCGTCGAGGCCAGGCAAGGCAACCGCGCCAATAGTCGCAACGCCGTTGATCGCAAGACCAACATGCACCGCCCAGTCAGAGCGTTCCTCGCCATATTCTCGTGTGCCATCGACCGGGTCGACGATCCATACGCGCTCTTGGCCAAGCCGTGCGCTGTCGTCCTTTTCCTCTTCGGAAAGCAATCCATCGTCCGGCCGCGCCGCACGCAAAGCGTGGCACAGAAGCTCATTCGCGGTCGCATCGCCAGCGTTGCCGAGAGCCTTGCCTTCGAAGACGCCGCTTGCGCGCACTTCGAGCAGGATACGCCCCGCGGTTTTAGCGAGGTGCGCAGCCAACTCGGCATCGGTCATAGCTTTCGGATCCATACTCATTGCGTCCGTTATTTCAGGGGCAAGATTTGCTGGATGATGAAATCAGCCGCCTCAGCCGGTGTCATATCGACCGTGTTGACGGTGATCTCAGCGTTTTCTGGCGCTTCATAGGGGCTGTCGATTCCCGTGAAGTTCTTAATCTCACCCGCGCGCGCCTTTTTGTAGAGACCCTTCACATCGCGGCTTTCGGCCACTTCGATTGGGGTGTCGACGAAGACCTCGATAAATTCACCTTCGGACAGCATCTCGCGCACCATCCGTCGCTCCGCGCGGAACGGGGAGATAAAGGCGGTGAGGACGATCAACCCGGCATCCGTCATCAGCCTGGCAACTTCGCCAATGCGCCGGATGTTTTCGATCCGATCCGCTTCGGTAAAGCCCAAATCCTTGTTGAGGCCGTGGCGTACATTGTCGCCGTCCAAAAGAAAGGTGTGCCGGTTCATCACTGCCAAGCGTTGTTCAACTTCATTGGCGATGGTCGACTTGCCAGACCCAGACAGGCCGGTGAACCACAAGACGCGCGGCGTCTGGTTCTTCATTACCGCGTGATTGTCACGGCTGATCGTAGTTGGCTGCCAATGGACATTTTGCGCGCGCCGTAGGCTGAAATGGATCATGCCCGCTGCGACGGTTGCATTGGTGAACTTGTCGATCAGAATAAAGCCGCCAAGCTGACGTGAGGTCGCGTAATCCTCAAACGTGATCGGCCGGTCGGTGCGCATCTCTGCGACGCCAATGCCGTTCAGCTCCAGCGTTTTGGCCGCCAGATGCTCAAAGCTGCCCATGTCGATTTCGTATTTGGGTTCGGCGACGGTCGCGGTGACCATTTGCGAGCCCAGTTTGAGCCAATAGCCGCGTCCCGGTTTCAGCGCAGCTTCGTCCATCCAGACAAGGCTAACCTCAAACTGGTCAGAGGCTTCAGGCGGATTGTCGGCGGTCGCAATGACATCGCCGCGGCTGCAATCAATCTCATCCTCAAGTGTGATCGTGACGGATTGCCCGGCAACCCCCTCATCAAGCTGGCCGTCGAAGGTCTCAATCGCTTTGACCGTTGAGTTCTTGCCCGCAGGCACTACGCGGATCTTGTCGCCCGGCTTGATTGTGCCTTGGCTGATAAGACCTGAGAACCCACGGAAATCGAGGTTCGGTCGGTTCACCCATTGCACTGGCATACGGAATGCGCGTTCCTGGGCAGCGGTCTCTGCCAGCTCCACTGTTTCCAGATAGTGGATCAGGCTGGGTCCATCATACCACGGCGTGTTGGCCGAAGGCGCGGAAACTATATTGTCGCCTTTGAACCCGGAAATGGGGATCGCAGTGAAGCTCTCAATCCCGATAGTTTCAGCGAATTCTTGGTAATTACTGACGATCTCATCAAAGGTCGCTTGGTCATAATCGACCAGATCCATCTTGTTCACTGCCAGCACCAGATGCCGGATGCCCAGCATATGGGTAAGATAGCTGTGCCGTTGCGTTTGTTCGAGCACGCCTTTGCGCGCGTCGACAAGGATGATCGCCAAGTCAGCGGTTGATGCGCCGGTGACCATGTTGCGAGTGTATTGCACGTGGCCGGGCGTATCCGCGACGATGAATTTGCGCTTTTCAGTGGTGAAGAAGCGATAGGCAACATCAATCGTGATGCCTTGTTCGCGTTCCGCCGCAAGGCCATCCACTAGCAGCGCAAAATCAATCTCTTCGCCTTGCGTTCCGACTTTCTTGCTGTCGGTTTCCAACGCAGCGAGCTGATCTTCGAAGATCATTTTGGAATCGTAGAGTAACCGCCCGATCAGCGTCGATTTGCCATCATCCACGCTGCCGCATGTAATAAAGCGGAGGAGCTGTTTGTTGTGATGCTGATCGAGATAGGCGTCGATATCTTCGGCGATCAACGCATCGACTTGGAAGCTGGAATCGTTCTGGCCATTGGACAAGGAGGTGCTCATCAGAAGTACCCCTCTTGCTTCTTGTCTTCCATCGAAGCGGATTGTCCTTTGTCGATCGCGCGGCCCTGGCGTTCAGAGCCGGTCGCAAGCAGCATTTCCTGAATGATAAGGTTCATATCGGTCGCTTCGCTTTCGGTCGCGCCGGTGAGCGGATAACAGCCCAAGGTACGGAACCGCACAGAGCGCTCGACCACGTCTTCGCCCTCTTCAAAGCGAAAACGGTCATCATCGACCACTAGGATCAAACCATCGCGGGTAACAGTGGGGCGCTTTTGCGAAAGATAGAGTGGGACGATATCGATCTTTTCCAGCGCAATATACTGCCAGATATCCAGCTCAGTCCAATTGGAGATCGGAAAGACGCGAATGCTCTCATCGTCCTTCTTCTTCGCATTGTAGAGGTTCCACAGCTCTGGCCGTTGGTTCTTTGGGTCCCAGCGATGGGTCGAGGTGCGGAAGCTGAAAATGCGTTCTTTCGCGCGGGCTTTCTCTTCATCGCGGCGCCCGCCGCCAAAGGCTGCGTCAAAGCCGTGCTCGCTCAGTGCGCGCTTCAGCGGGTCGGTTAGCTGCGCTTGCGAATAGAGCGCACTGCCGGTGTCGAACGGGTTGATCCCTTGCTCTTCAGCGTCTTCGTTCTCAGCTACGATCAGGTCCAGACCATACTCTTTCACCGTCTTATCGCGGTGGTCGAGCAGCGCCTGAAAGTCCCAACCGGATGCCACGTGCAGCATCGGGAAGGGTGGCGGCGCAGGGTAGAATGCCTTGCGCGCTAGGTGCAGCATGACCGAGGAGTCCTTGCCAACCGAATAGAGCATGACCGGCTTTTCAGCTTCGGCCAAAACTTCGCGGAAAATGTGAATGCTCTCGGCTTCAAGCCGTTCGAGATGTGTGAGAGTGCGCATAAGCCTGTGTCTTGCTATTTTCGCGAGTGCGGTACGGGAATGCCCACAGAGCGCAAGGCTAGAAATTCTTGGCCTCGCGAAAGATCAGTGGGCCAGCCGTGCGAATCAAGACAGATTGGTGTCATGGAGCGGGTAAGGGGAATCGAACCCCTCTAGCTAGCTTGGAAGGCTAGAGCATTACCACTATGCTATACCCGCCCGCTTTTGAGGACGCGCCAATGCCATTGATTGCGCCGTGCGGTCAATCGCAAATCACAACTGGGCGCGCCTATCTTGGTTTTCTTTCGCCTTCCTCGGCTTTTTCCCTTTCAGGATTCTCCACGTTTTCATCGGCTGGTTGCGCTTCGCGACGCGAAGGTACGGTTTGGGAGGCTCCTCCGACTGGGCGAGTGATGACCGGGTTACCCGTGTCAGGCACAGTGCGTGCGCCCTGACCAGAAATCACTGCACCAGGAGGCCCACCCGGCGGCGGCCCGCAACCCGGTCCTTGAGATGGAATCTTAATATTGACCGACGTGGTGGCGCTGTCACCATTGTCGTCTGTGGCGGTGACAAGCACTTGGTAGCTGCCGCCGCAATTGCCGCCCGAATATTGCCCGGTGATCGCCCATTCGGAGGCAAATTCACGCATCCGGCGGATCTTGTTGTTCCCACCATCGGCGAAGTAAACGAGTCCAATCTGCGGAGAGGCGATGCCCGAAGCGTAATTCAACTTAACGGCTGAGCCGGTTCCATCAGCGTAGCCATAGTTGTTAGGCCCGCCCGCGATTGTCGTCATGGTCCCATCGGTGTCAATCATGCGGATTGACTTGACCTCGCTGACAAAGGTGCGGCCTGAAGGGTCAATTGCAAGACCATTGCTTGCGTCCAGTCGATTGGTGCCAAGCGGGCCATCCACATACCCAGCCTGATTCAATGCGCCCGCAATCGTTGTTTGCGCATAGCCGTTGGCGGGATCGACTTCTATGACAGTCTTCCTGTTCGTTGAGATGATCAGTTTGCCATTGGGGGCGACGACGAGCCCAGTGACACGCGGCCGCGCATTTCCAGAAAGTGGCCCGCTTGGCGAGGAAACTTGGCCTGCTGTATCGAGCAACCGCAGTTGCACAAATGAGTCTTGGGTTACAAACACCGATCCATCTTGCGACACGGCGAGGGCCGCAAGCCCATCAAACTTTGCCTGCGCCGCCGGACCATCGTGCTGCCCGGTGCCGGTACCGGCCACTGCCGTGATCTGGCCGTTTTCAAGTTTGGATATTCTGTTAAAGCTGGGATGCTTCTGGCCCACCAACACCGCGCTTGATGAGGTCATTGCCAAACCGCGGGCAAAGGACAGAACCGTTCCGGGGTTCAAAACCGTTTTGGAGCCTGTGCTAGGGTCAATCCTAGAGATGATGCCGGGCCATTCTTCGCTAACGACCAAATCGCCATTGGGCGCAGCCACCATTGCCAGAGGCGAGACGACACCGCCGTTAACACTGACCGTATCGACGACCCAATTTTGAGTTGTCACTTCCAAGGCCATGCCCGGCGGCAAACCTGTTGCGGTGACTGTCATTGGGTCGCCATCGGGATCAACCGGGGTCACATCAACGTCGACACTGTCACTCTGATTGACGATCAAAGCCGGGCGAGGAGCGAAATAGGGATCGCCAGCAACTGCCGTGGCTGGCAAAGACAATGCGGTCGCAGCGGCAAGCAATTGATATGCTCGCAGCGGTGATTTTCGTTTGAATTTCAAAAAGCCCTGTCCCCCAACACAATCGCCTTAGCCTTTGCCCAAAAGGCCTCTCACAAAAGGTTTTGCGGGATCACGATGAACGTCTTGTGACCGCCATATTGTCGATTAATCGGGTGCTACCAATCCGGGCCGCGACCAGCAGTCGCGCCGGGCGCTGTACCAATGTGTCAATCACCGCAAGCGAGCTGGAATCGGCAAGCTCCGCGTAGTCGACGCTCGCAAACCCAGCGGCGATCAAGTCGGCTTTGAGGTTGGCGAGCGTTTCAGGCACATCCGCGCCGTCCTCTATAACAGCGATGGCTTCTTTCATGGCTTTCGGCAAAGTCGCGGCATTATCGCGGTCAGCGTTGGAAAGATAACGATTGCGGCTCGACATCGCCAAGCCATCCTCTTCGCGAACCGTTGGCACTCCGATGATCCGGTCCACATGGGGACGGGTCAGGTCAAGATCGCGCGCCATCGCGCGGATCACCGCCAATTGCTGATAGTCCTTCTCACCAAAGAACGCGTGGGTCGGCTGAACCTGATGGAACAGTTTGCACACCACCGTTGCGACACCATCAAAGTGTCCGGGCCTGTCGCCGCCGCAGAACCCCTCGCTCACTCCGCTAACAGATATCGAGCTGGCAAAACCATCAGGGTACATCGCATCGACTTGTGGTGCCCACAGCAGAGCGCACCCCGCCTCTTTGAGCATCGCGCTATCCTGTTCCAGCTGACGCGGATAAGCATCCAAATCCTCGTTGGGTCCAAACTGCGTTGGGTTCACAAAGATCGATGCAACCACATGGTCGCACATCTCTTTCGCACGTCGCACCAAGGTCAAATGGCCATCATGCAAGGCGCCCATTGTCGGTACCAGACCGATTGTCGCACGCCCGCTCTCCCCTCGGAGCGCGGATGTTTCATTTCTTAACATTTCAAGCGCGATTGCCGTTTGCACCCAGAGGTCCCCTCAGTTAGCTATTGACCGTCCACTTAGCTCGCTGCCACTGCGCGGCCAAGGGGCGCTAAGGGTCGCAACACAATAATAGGAAAGGGTTAGATCAGGCTGTGAAGCAGAGCGGTGCAAGTGGGGGTGCAGCATCCAGCCAAACACCGGGCGTTGGTGGCGCGCATCGCATTGTTGTCGCGAATGAGAAGGGCGGCACTGGCAAATCGACGACAGCCATTCATATCGGCGTTGCGCTTTGTTACCTTGGCGCGCGCGTGACCATGCTTGACCTTGATCCGCGCCAACGCACCACATACCGCTATTTAGAGAACCGCGCGACCACGATGGCAAAGCGCAATCTTAAACTGCCAAGCCCGGTGGTTGAGGTGTTCAAAGGCCGTAGCGATCAAGCTTTGCGCATCGCGATGCACCGGCTTGAGAAGAATACCGATTTTCTCATTATCGACAATCCGGGCAGAGACGATCCCTTCGCCCGGACGGCGGTTGAAAGCGCAGACACTTTGGTGACACCGCTCAATGACAGCTTTGTTGATTTCGATCTGATTGGGCAAGTTGATGGCGAGACCTTTAAGGTCAAGAAGCTGTCTTTCTTTGCGGAATTGATCTGGGAAGCAAAGATGAAGCGTAGCCGCGCGACCTTTGAAAATCAGCGTCCCGAAATGGATTGGGTGGTGGTGCGCAATCGCACCTCGCATATCGAAGCGCGCAACCAAGCGCGGATTGACGGTGCGCTTAAAGACATGGCTCAACGGGTCGGCTTTCGCTACACACAAGGCCTATCGGAACGGGTCATTTACCGCGAGCTATTCCCATCGGGCCTTACCTTGCTCGACAAGGGGCATTTGGGTGGTTTGGGCACAAGCCATCTGGTCGCGCGGCAGGAATTGCGCGAATTGCTCAAAGCGTTGCGACTGCCTCAGTTCACATCCAGCCCTGAAGGCCCTATGGTCACTTGATCTATGTTTCTTCGCTTGCTCCTTATTTTCGTTCTGATCTGCGTCGCGTGGCGTTGGGCTCTGGGCCAATGGCCGTGGGAAGCCCTGCGGATCAAACCTAGCAAGTCGCAACAGATTTTTCGGGCGCGCAAGCTGTTAGAGATTGAAGAAGGCGCGGATCGCAAAGTGATTAAGGCGGCTCATCGGCGTTTAATTGCGGAGGTTCACCCGGACAAAGGCGGCAGCAACGCCCAAGTGCATGAAGCCGATGCTGCGCGCGATCTTTTGCTTGCTGAACTGCCAAAAGATGATGCCGAGAAGAACGTCGACCAGTGAAGGCGCGCATGTTTGCGGCTTCGACGTTATTACACCGCAGGGCCGATGCTAACCGACCAGAACGAAACACAGGATTGGAAACCCCATGACTTACAATTTCGACCCCACTGTGCTGCGCGAATACGATATTCGGGGGGTCATTGGCGAGACGTTAGGTCCAGATGATGCGCGCGCGATTGGCCGGGGGTTTGGCACGCTCTTGCGCGAAGCCAAAGGCGGAGCAAGCGCAAATGTAGCGGTGGGCTATGATGGTCGGGTTAGCTCACCAATGCTGGAAGAGGCCTTGATCGAAGGGCTTACGGCAGGCGGCTGCGACGTGGTTCGAATTGGTCTGGGCGCGACCCCAATGCTGTATTACGCTGAGGCTTCAAGCGAAAACGTGGATGGCGGCATTCAGATAACTGGCAGCCACAATCCCCCCAATTACAACGGCTTCAAAATGGTATTTCAAGGGCGTCCGTTCTTTGGGGCGGACATCCAAAATCTCGGGCAATTGGCGGCAGCGGGAGCGTGGTCTGAGGGCGCGGGATCTGTGTCGAGCCGCGACATCCTGAGCGAGTATGTCGAGCGTATGCTCGAAGGCCTCGTCGGCATCGACAGTGCCACTTTGGCCAATCTCAAAGTCGGATGGGACGCTGGCAATGGCGCCGCTGGCCCCGCTTTGGAAGCGCTCGCGGCGAAGTTGCCGGGCGAGCATCATTTGCTCTTCACTGAAGTCGACGGACATTTTCCAAACCACCATCCTGATCCAACGGTTGAGGAAAATCTGATCGATTTGCGCACCCTTGTCGCTGAGAAAAACCTCGATTTTGGAGTTGCTTTTGACGGCGATGGCGACCGGATCGGTGCAATCGATGGTGAAGGCCGCGTGATTTGGGGCGATCAGCTTTTGATGATCTATGCCGAAGATCTGCTCACACGCACGGAAAGTGGCGAAAAACCAGTGATCATCGCCGATGTGAAAGCCAGTCGTGCGTTGTTTGATCATGTCAAAACGCATGGCGGTCAGCCGTTGATGTGGAAGACCGGGCACTCGCTAATTAAGTCCAAAATGAAAGAAACTGGCTCTCCGCTGGCGGGCGAGATGAGCGGGCATGTCTTCTTTGCGGACACCTATTATGGCTTTGACGATGCGCTGTATGCTGGGGTGCGGTTGCTCGCGGCCTCGGCGCGGCTTGGTAAGTCGGTGACGCAATTGCGCTCCGACATGCCGGAAATGTTGAATACGCCGGAGATGCGCTTCCAAGTCGATGAAGTGCGCAAATTCCCGGCGATTGCCGAAGTGACCGAGCGTTTGACTACCAACCCCGGCCCTGATGTCGAAAGCGTCAATGCCACCGATGGCGTGCGCGTGAACACCAAGGATGGCTGGTGGTTGCTGCGTGCTTCGAATACGCAAGACGTGCTGGTTGCCCGCGCTGAAAGCAATACCGAGGAAGGGCTTGCTCGCTTGCTTGCATCAATTGATGAACAGCTTGCGCTTTCTGGACTGGAACGCACGGAGAGTGTCGGGCATTAAGTGAGCAAAGCAAAGGGAGTTTCTTTATGATCCGTCGGGCAATTCTTGCTTCTTCTGTGGGTTTTTCTTTGGCATTCGCTGCGCCCACTGCCGCACTGGCACAAGACGAAACCGCTGAAGCTTCTGATGAAGAAGACGATTTTAGCGCCGGAGAAGAAGGCGGCGACGAAGGTGGCGAAGATGCCGCTGCGTTTCTCGCGATGATGCTGGGGATGTTTTTCAGCGGCGATCCTTTGACCGAAGATGAAACTGCGCGATTGCCTATGGCTGAAAAGGTCGCTGGCCAGCTCATGCCGGACGGAGTGCTTGCCGAAGCGACCAACGGTCTGATCGACGGATTTCTCGAACCGCTTCTGCAATTTGCGCCAAGTCCGGCCGGCGAAACTTTGAGCGACGGCACAGGCATTTCGGATGATGATTTGAACCTGACTGAGTTCGAAAAGAACGACTTGGCAAAGCTCTTCGACCCGGAGTTTGAGGAACGCAATAAGCGTATGGAAGCGATGCTGCCCGAGCTTATTGGAACAGTTGCTTCCTCGATGGAGCCGGGGATGCGCGATGCGATGGCGCAAGTCTATGCGGTTAACTTTGACGATGCAGAACTTGCTGAGCTCAACGCGTTCTTCTCCACGGCGACTGGGGCGAAATTCGCGAGTAAGAGCGTGGCGATGAGTGCTGACCCCCGCATGATCGCAGGCATGATGCAATCTGTTCCAGAGGTGCTGGAGGCCGTCGCTGCAATGCAGGAGCGCGTTGAGGAAGCGACCGCCGACCTTCCAGAAGTCCGCACCTTTGCAGATTTGGGCGATGCCGAAAAAGCGCGGGTGGCAGAAGCGACGGGCTATTCGATTGAAGAGATCGAAGCGCGCCTTGAAGAGCCCGATTGGGAGAACGTTGCCGATGCTGCTGACGAAGCAGCTGATGCGGGAAGCGAAGAAGAAGAGTGGATCGCAGAAGGGGCTGAAGAGGCCGCCTATGATTGATTGTCGCTTGCTTCGCCGCAGAACGCGCGCCAATCCGTAAAGGGTGACGACCAAGGATAACCCGACTGACATTCCAGCGGAAATCGCTGCATGGTTCGATGCGCGCGGTTGGCGCGTGCGGCGGCATCAATCGGACATGTTGGCGCAGGCTCGCGGTGGCAAACATGCGCTGCTGGTTGCGGATACAGGCGCGGGTAAGACGCTTGCGGGCTTCCTGCCGACCCTATGCGATTTTGCGCCGAGCGTGCTTGGGGATGCTGAACCGCCCGAAGGTCTTCACACGCTCTATGTCTCGCCGCTCAAAGCGCTCGCGCATGATGTAAAGCGCAACCTGCTGACCCCGATTGAGGAAATCGGCCTGCCGATCCGGGTGGAGACCCGCTCTGGCGATACGTCCTCGGACCGCAAGAAGCGCCAGCGCTCAAAGCCCCCGCATGTGTTGCTGACCACGCCGGAGAGCCTGTCGCTGCTGTTGTCTTACCCTGAAAGCCATGAGCTGTTCTCGACCCTTAAGCGCGTGGTGATTGACGAGGTTCATGCCTTTGCGACGGGCAAGCGGGGTGACTTACTTGCACTGGCGCTGGCCCGGCTCCAAACCCTCGCGTCGGATGCACAGCGGGTCGCACTTTCGGCGACCCTCGCCAATCCTCGGGCGTTTCAGGAATGGCTCGCGCCGCAACCCGACGATGGTACCGGGGAGATTCACGCGGCTGAGCTGGTGCTGGGCGAAGATGGCGCGGCGGCTGAGGTGGAGATCATGCTGCCGGTCGAAGAACGCGTCCCGTGGGGTGGGCATGCCGGGCGTTGGGCGGTCGATCAACTGATGCGAGCGATCAAGGACAACCGCACCACGCTCGTCTTCACCAATACCCGGTTTCTGGCCGAGTTCATTTTCCAATGCTTGTGGGAGGTCAACGAAGAAAACCTGCCCATCGGGGTCCATCATGGCAGCCTATCCAAAGAAGCGCGCCGCAAGGTTGAGGACGCGATGGCAGCAGGCGAGCTGCGCGCGCTGGTTTGCACAGCGAGCTTGGACCTCGGTGTCGATTGGGGTGACATTGATCTCGTCGTACAAATGGGGGCGCCCAAGGGTTCCTCCCGCTTGCTTCAACGGATCGGGCGTGCGGGCCACCGCTTGGACACGGCCAGCCGCGCGATGCTGGTGCCGGGCAATCGGTTTGAGTTTCTAGAGGCGATGGCCGCAAAAGACGCTGTCGATGAGGGGCAGAGGGACGGCGAGGATTTTCGCGAAGGCGGGCTCGATGTGCTCGCCCAGCATATCATGGCATGCGCGTGCGCCGGGCCGTTTCAGGAAGACGAATTGCTCGCCGAAATCCGCTCCAGCATGGCCTATGCTTGGCTCGATAAGGCGGGGTTTGAGCGGGTGCTGCGTTTTGTTGAGAACGGCGGATATGCGCTCAAAGCCTACGACAAATTCAAACGCATCGTGCGCGACAAAGCGGGCGTATGGCGGCTCGCGCATCCCGATCAGGCGCAGCGCCACCGGATGAATGCCGGGATCATCGTCGATTCTGAAATGCTCACCGTGCGCTTCAAGAACGGGCGGCAATTGGGCAAGGTTGAAGAGCGCTTTGCCGCGACTCTATCGACGGGCGACACATTCTTCTTTGCCGGCATGAGCCTGGAGGTCGAAAGCATCAAAGACATGGACGTGATCGTGCGCGCGGCCAAAAAATCGGCGACGATCCCGTCCTATGGCGGGCTGCGTCTGCCGCTCACCACGCATCTGGCGACGCGGGTTCAGGATATGTTGAGCGACCGCGCAGGCTGGGGGCGGTTTCCTGATGATGTGCGCGAATGGCTCGAAGTGCAGGATTATCGCAGCCGCTTGCCAGCCCCCGGCGAATTGCTGGTCGAGAGCTTCCCCCACCACAAACAGCACTACACCGCCTATTACACGTTCGAAGGGTGGAACGCGAACCAGTCGCTGGGGATGTTGATCACGCGGCGGATGGAGGATCGCGGGCTGATGCCCGGCGGTTTTGTGGCGAATGATTATTCGCTTGCGGTGTGGGGGCTGAAGCCGGTTCTCGATCCCAAGCCGTTGCTCTCGCCCGATATTCTGACCGATGAGTTCGTCGATTGGGTGACGCAGAGCCATCTGCTGCGCCGCGCCTTTCGCGAGGTCGCGGTGATCAGCGGGCTGGTCGAGCGGCAGCATCCCGGCAAGCGGAAGACGGGTAAGCAGGTCACCTTCTCAACCGACCTCATTTACGATGTGCTCAAGAAGTATGAGCCCGATCATATTCTGCTGGAGGCCGCATGGGCCGATGCGCGTGCGCGGATGACCGATGTCGGGCGGCTTGCTGATCTGCTGGAGCGGTCACAGCGCGAGCTGGTGCATGTCGAGCTGGAGCGGGTCTCGCCGCTGGCGGTGCCAGTGATGACGATGATTGGCCTAGAGGCGGTTCCGCAAGGGGCTGTCGATGATGAGCTGTTGCTGGAGGCGGAAACGCTGGTCGGCGAAGCGATGCGGATTGATCCGGGTGATGGTGAGCGCGGGCTGGAGGGGGATTAGGTGAAAGGGTTGGATCGATAGTCACCAACTAAGATGGAACAAGCGTTTAAGTTCGTTGAGGAAATGCGATCAAAGTACCGATGTTCTTCCAATCCATCGAGGCAGATATCCCAAGAAGAAATTCCGGCTTCTTGCAGCTTTCCTATCACTTGAAGGACCGTTTTGTAATCCGCCATTGCATCGAAACGCGCAAGGACGACTGGATCCTCCATGTTGGTCGCGGCAATGGCTGGAGCTAAACTGTCAAAATCGACAAGCCTTCCATTCACGATAATCTGGCCGTCTTCGAACACTTCAACTGTTATATGCGGTACGGATACGTAAGCTGCATCAGGCGGAGGCACGGGGGGCGGCAATCCAATTTCGATTGCATGAAGCTTTGGCTTTGCCGCCAAGAGCAGGAACACCAAAGCCACAAACATCACCACAAAGACCATCGGCCGTGTGTCGATCTTTGCGATTGGCGCGCCATGGTCGAACCGTTCGCGTTCGACCCGGCGGCCCTTATTCCAACGTCTCACGGTTCTACGCTCACGAACCAAAGTCCTTGTGCTGCGCGAGGCCAGCAAAGGCGAAGCCGGTCGCGCCTTCTTGTCGGATCAGCGAAATGACCTGCGCCGATACTTTGTAGCTTGCTTGCGCATTAGGCTCGAAGCGCAGGGCTGCAGGCTTGTCGCGCTCGCTCGCGGTTGCAACTTGCAAGCGCAATTGGTCGCCGCTGACCTTTTCGCCGTTCCAATAAAGTTGATCGCTGGGATCAATCGTCACGACATTGGTGTCGCGAATTTCGAGCGGGGTAATGCCGGTGGGCAGATCAACCGGGGTCACATGTGTCTGAACTGGAATAGCGAGGATCATCATGATCAGCATCACCAGCAGAACGTCGATAAAGGGGGTGACGTTCATCTCACCGATCGCGGCTTTGCGCGGGCCATAAAGGTTCTTGCGTACAACTTTCAAAGGCATGAGCTTGTCTCCTTCAGAAGCGTCGGCCGATCTGTGACCGACGCCAAGGAGTGTATCAGACAAGTAATAGGTCGCCTAACGCGTACCGGTATGCGAGCTGCAACGTATTGCTCGTCGTGGGCTTGACCACCCACATTCTCCGTCCTTCTTCCCTGACCATAACCCGGTGTGAGATTCCAGTTGAAATGGGTGGCGGGGCGATGTGCCCAAAAAGTCAGCCCCGCAACCCAACGAAAAAGGGCGGCTCCCGCTAAGGTGCCGCCCTTTGGACTTTTCGCTTATCGGTTCAGCTTACTGCTGACCGCCCGCTCCGGGGCCGCCAGTGCCGAACACACGGTATTTCTCGTTCCCGACAAAACCGAATTTGGTGACGCCAGACGCTTTGATGATCTGGAGAACTTGGGCTGACAATTCGTAGCTGGCTTGGCCAAATGGTTCGAATTGCAGCTCTGGCTCAGGGCTCAGACTTCTGGTTTCGGCCAACAACGTCACGAGCTGACCGCTATTGACCTGATCGCCATTCCACAGAATTTGATCGGTCGGCGTAAGCAGAACCTTGTTCTTGACCGGATCAACCTCAGTCTCAGGTGGTGGCGGATTGCCTTGCGGCAAGTCAATATCGACCGAGTGGGTCGCCACTGGGATGGTGATGATGAACATGATCAAGAGAACGAGCAAAACGTCGATCAACGGCGTCATGTTCATGTCGAGCATTGGTTCGCCGTCGAGTTTACCTCCGGACATACCCATATGCGTTACTCCTTAGCTCGGCTGCCTATTATCGGCAGCACACTGAATTAGATGCCAGGCTCAACCGGGTTCGAGATGAACCCGACGGTTGGATAACCAGCGGCTTGAATGTTGAAGATCGTGCCCGCGACACAGCGCCAAGGCGCGTTAACGTCACCGCGAATGTGAACCTGAGGGATCAGGTCTTCATTGCCCGGCTGAAGCAGAACTTCGACACCACCAGCACGCTCAATGATCGCTTCGAGCCGTTTGAACGCTTGGTCATACAGTTCTTGCGAGGTTACCGGTGTGGTGTTGTTGAAATAGACCCGGCATTCGCCACTGCGCGCGGCGCCTTCAAAGCCCGGTTCACCCGCGTTGCGACCCGCAGCATCGGATGTGCTTACTGTGAGCAGCAAGTTTTCAACCTTATCTTTGGATTCAAGCGATTCAAAGACCGGAATCTTAAGTTTCTCGATGGTCTGTATGGCCACCGGAACCGCGATAAGAAAGATGATCAGAAGCACCAGCATCACGTCCACGAGTGGCGTTGTGTTGATGTCGGACATTGGGGTTTCGGCCCCGCCGCCAGTCGAAATCGCCATTACAAATTCCCTATCTGCTTGGCAAAAGTGTTTTTTGCGTCGCGCCGTTATTGGCGCTCCTCTCAAGCGGTGCCGGATCGTACGACCCGGCGGGGCTGGGGGCACTCATCAAAGCGCCCCCGGGCCCATTCGGCTTACTTACTTCTTCAGCGGTGCTGCGCCAGTTGGCTTAACAGGCGCTTTGGCGGCGGTGCGCGCAGCCGGTGCGGCAGTCACAGCAGGCTTAACCGCGCCATCCGAGCTGATGTAAGCAAGAATGTCGGTTGAGAAGCTGTGTAGCAGTTCAGAGATGCGACGGTTGCGCGACTGCAGCCAGTTAAAGGCAAGCACAGCAGGAACCGCCACGATCAGACCAATCGCGGTCATGATCAGCGCTTCACCAACCGGGCCCGCAACCTTATCGATCGAAGCCGAACCAGCGATACCGATATTGATCAGCGCGCGGTAGATCCCGATCACGGTGCCGAGCAGACCCACAAACGGTGCGGTCGCGCCGACTGATGCGAGGAATGGTAAGCCGCCGGAAAGCGATGAGTTGATCGAATCTTCCGAACGTTGAAGCGAACCATGCATATAGTCATGCGCTTCGAGGCTGTCGGTCATTTTGCCGTGCTCTTCCTGAGCCCTAACAGCATCGTCAGCGATCTGACGCCATGCGCTGTTCTTTTC
This sequence comes from Erythrobacter sp., assembly GCA_039985875.1. Lineage (GTDB taxonomy): Bacteria > Pseudomonadota > Alphaproteobacteria > Sphingomonadales > Sphingomonadaceae > Erythrobacter. The sequence goes on from JBDWRU010000003.1 coordinate 767,580, forward strand.
GAGCTTCTTAGCGCCTTCAGCGAGTGTAGGAGCGCGCCAGAAGGTGCTTGGAACAGTCTTATACTGTTTCATGACCTTGTTCTGCTCAAGGAGCTTGGTGAACAAGATGTAGAAAGAGCCAATGCTCATAATAATCATAACGGCGAGGATGGCCCAAGCAACTGGCCCGCCCTCTTTCATGGCTTCGACAAAGCCAAACTTGTTTACTGGAGCCTCGGCGGCTGCTGCGATTGTAAGAAGGTTCATTGCGAAAAGTCCTCTTAAGTAAATTTCCCGATGGGTTTGGCTCGTTCCCTCTGAGCCGCTCCCGTTTGTTTTATCAATTCAAGCGATAAGTGATCGAAGTGCTGTAGGAACCAGAAGTTGCGTTCCCACTGCTGTCTTTAGCTGGGTTGAAGCGCGCGTAACGCCGCATTCCAGCACATGCTGCCCGGTCAAGAGCACTCGAACCACTTCCGCGCGTTACTGAGCATGCGCTCACCCGGCCATTGGCTCCAACGGTCACCGCGACACCAACGGTGCCTTCTTCTTCGCGACGGATCGCGCTTTGCGGATAATTGCGCTGGATTTGACCAGCCCAACGACCTTGGTTCCGCGGCGAAACACCTTGCGAAAGATCAGGCGGAGGTGGAGGCGGAGGAGGCGGTGGTGGCGGAGGCGTCGGCGGCGGCCCGGGCGGTGGCCCTGGCGGCGGATTAATTGGAGCCGGCGGTGACGGTGGCGGAATATCCTGCTGCGTCTGAACGGGGTCAGGTCGCTGCGTCAAAGAAACCGGCGGAGGCGGCGCTACCGGTGGTGGCGGTACCGTTTCCTCTGGTTGCTCTTCAGGCTCTTCCTCCGGCTCCTCTTCAGGCTCCGGTTCGTCAATGTCGACAGTAGTCACCTTCTCGATCTGCTTCTTCACGGCGTCGATCGTGAGACCGAATACCATGGCTAAGCCTATTCCCGCGACGATACTGATAGAGATAATGAGGGCGAGCAGCTTATTGCGCGTCAATCCCTGTTGGTCAGCGTAGGACATCCAGTCGCTTTCTCTCCATAATTTTGCCGGAGCGACCCGGCACAACTCTCACACCCGACCATTTAAAGTCGTGATGCAAATCCCAAAATTCTTGGTCCTGCCGATTCGGTTCAAAAGCGAGCGATTCTTCTTTGCTCGTCCCGTCCCAATCAGACCGCCTGCACTTAACGTGCGCGGCGCGGCCCTCAGCATGCAACAATTTGTCCCCAAATCCGCTGCATGCAATTTGAGCTTTAACGGCCAACACTTAGGCAATCAAACGCTTTATCGGTTCAGCGGTGATTCACAGCCGATAGACTGTACTGATTTCGTGCGAAAAAGGTGCCATGATGGCCAACGCAAAGCCTGTCAGGATCAATTGAGATGAAGCCGGTTAAGAGAAGTTTAACGTGGAAAATCAAGCAAATGGCTTGGGCGCTCTGCGCTGTTCCCGTTTTTACGTTTGTGGCAAGCATAGGCCATGCACAGAATTTTCAGAATGGCTCAAATTTGCCAGCTGCAACACCGCATGAAGCGGCGTCTTACGCCGATTTGGTGGCGTTGGCTGATCGAAGCGAGATGGTAATTCGAGCACAGATTCGCCGCCAAACGACCGTAAAGGCTGAGCGTGCGCCTGGTCTCGCGCCCGGATTCGCGCGGCTCTATATACAGGCGCGTACGCAAGCTTTGATCGCAGGCAATAGGGGTATCGCTCAGGAGTTTGCTTATCTCGTCGATGTGCCGCTGACCGCTAAAGGTAAGCCGCCTAAGCTGAAGAAGGTCGAAGTGTTGCTGTTTGCCAATCCTGTTGCAGGGCGGCCGGGCAATATTCAGCTCTCCGGAAAATCCGCTCAGTTTGCCTACTCGCCTATGCTTGAGCAGCGAATCACACCAATCTTGCGCGCGTTGATTGCTGCCGATGCGCCACCGGTTGTCACCGGCATTTCTGATGCGCTGGCGGTTCCCGGCACGCTCGTTGGTGAATCGGAGACGCAGGTTTTTCTCAGCACGCGCTCTGGCGCGCCTGTGTCACTTACTGTCACTCGCCGACCGAATCAGGCCCCGAACTGGGGTGTGTCATGGGGGGAGATCATTGACGCGTCCGCCCGCTCACCGCAGCCGGGAAGCTTACAATGGTATCGATTGGCGTGCGCATTGCCAGCCAATCTTCCTAGCAACGCCAATCTCGCTCGTGACCCGGCGGCCCGACGGCTCGCAACGCAGGACTACGCCTACGTGATCGAGCAATTGGGACCTTGCGGGAAGCGTGTGACTTAGTCGACGTGAAGGCTGTGAATTCGAATGCTGCCTTGCCCAGCGCTTGACCCGAGCGGTCAGCGGGCTAAGCGCTCCGGCTCTGATTGACCGCTAAACGGAGCGTGAGAGTGCCTGATAGTTCTGCCCCACTTAGGATTGCCATCGCTGGACTTGGAACGGTGGGCGCGGGCGTAATTCGCCTGCTTGGCACGAATGCGAACCTCATTGCCGCACGTGCAGGCCGAGCGATCGAAGTGGTTGCGGTAAGCGCGCGCGATCGAACCAAAGATCGCGGTATCGACCTCGCCCAATATGCTTGGGAAGACGATATGACTGCGCTCGCCAAGCGCGATGATGTCGACGTGGTGGTTGAGTTGGTCGGGGGCTCAGATGGCCCTGCTTTGGCATGTTCGCGGGCTGCGCTGATTGGCGGCAAGGGACTCGTGACCGCCAATAAGGCGATGATCGCGCATCACGGGCTTGAACTGGCTGAGATCGCCGAAACCCAGAACGCTCCGCTCAAGTTCGAAGCCGCAGTTGCTGGCGGCATTCCCGTGGTCAAAGGTTTGCGCGAAGGAACCTCAGCCAACGCGCTGACCAATGTTTATGGCATCCTCAACGGCACCTGCAATTACATCCTGACTGAGATGGAAGCGACCGGCGCGGACTTTGACGAAGTGTTGAGCGCCGCGCAGCGTCTGGGCTATGCCGAATCTGACCCGACATTCGATATTGAAGGCATTGATGCAGCTCACAAGCTGTCGATACTTGCTGCGATTGGCTTTGGTGCGCGGATCGATTTCGAAGCGGTGCGCACCACAGGCATTGTGCAGGTTCGCGCGGCCGATATCGCGCAGGCCGATGCTCTGGGCTTTGTGATTCGTTTGATCGCACAGGCTGATGTTGAGGGCGACGGCGAAAATGCGCGGCTGTTGCAGCGCGTGCGTCCATCTCTGGTGGCAAAGGATCACCCGCTTGCTCCGGTTGATGGACCAACCAATGCAGTGGTGGCTGAAGGCAATTTCTCTGGTCGCTTGTTGTTCCAAGGTGCAGGTGCAGGCGATGGGCCAACCGCAAGTGCGGTGGTTGCTGACCTTATTGATATTGCGCGGTCTGAGAGTTCAGGGGGCGAAGTGGGTGCGCCGTTTTCTATCCCGGTTGCGCAGTTGGCCGCACTTGCGCCGGCTGAGCCCGGACATCGCACAGAGCGCACCTACTTGCGCTTCACTGTCAATGATCGACCCGGCGTTCTGGCAGAGATCACAGCGGCAATGCGCGATGGCGATGTGTCGATTGAGAGTCTTATCCAGCCGGGCCGTGCCCGCGAAGGCGGCGAAGTGCTAGTAGCGATGGTCACCCACGAAGGCCCCGAAGGTAATGTTCGGCGCGCGTTGGAATTGCTGAAAGGTTCGGAAAGTTTGACCGGTGAGCCTTTGGTTATGCCGATTCTACCAAACTGACGACTATTTCGGCCTAGTTCGGCTGCTGATAGGCAGGCGGAGGCAGGCCAAGCGCTTCGCGGCGCTTCCTGACTTCCTCTTCGGTTAATTCTTCATTTTGCCCAAGGGGTTCAAGCCCGCGCGCGATTCGGTCTGCATCCGATCCCGGCGGCGCTTCGGGCAGAGCCTCGACGTCTATGATGAGCGCGGGCGGTTTTGGGCAAGGCGGGACAAAGCACAGACCACCTACAGTTGCTGGCCCGCGAAAGATGCCAGCACCAGCGACGTCGGGCGCGCGGATATCGCCTGCAAAAGCGGTTTCTTCCGCATAGCGTTTTCGGGCGGCGTCACGGTCACCGCTGTAATAATTGCTGGGGTCTTCGCCCGATTGCGCGCAGACGATGATCTCGTCTGAAATAAGGGCGGCTTCGGCTTCGCTTTCGCACCGACGCAACTCGGCTTCGCTGAGCGGTTCTCGCCCCTTTGGTGGCACGAGAATATCAATGACGACTGGGTCGTCGGCACTCTCGCTGTCGGTTTCGGCTGGGTTTTGCGCGGATGCAGGAAAAGTGAGCAGCATTGCCAATCCCGCGCATCGAGCCAAGAGCGGGCGCCGCATTGTCATTCCGGTGCCGATAAACCCAAGGCTGCGCGCCGCGCGCGCTCTTCTTCTTCGCTCAACTCTTCTTCGCCAAGCGGAGGAAGGCCGCGCGCGATCCGGTCTGCATCAGAGCCTTCAGGCGTTTCGGGCAATTCATCGAAGTCGAGAATATAGGCGGGCGGCGGGACGGACCCAAACCCAATTGCATTGCCGTGATTTGGGATCCCAAAGGTGTTGGGCGTGCTAATACCTTTGGTTTTCTCGGCGTAGCGCTTTTCCCATTCGGCCTTGTCGAACGAGCCATCGGTTGCTTTGCCCAGATCGCGGCAGACTATGATCTCATTGGCGATCCGGGCCGCATCGTTCTCTTCATCGCAGTCATTCTGAACCAAGACATCGGAAGGGTCTTCCGGGACTGTGACCGACAAGTCGAGAATGAGCCGCTCTGGCCGCGCAGGCTGCGGCGGTGAGGTTTCTTCAGATGTATCCACTTCGCCCGTCACATCCGCGCCATCTTGAGCGGTAAGAGGGGCCGAAATGACCAAACTGATGCCAAATGCGAGCAGGCGCGCTCGCGATTTAGGCGCGAAAGTGGGCAAGGATGATGCGGCATTGCTCGACAAGCCCATCTCCTTCGGCTTAAGCGCGTCGTTATGCACCTGCAAAGCTATCGGAGGCTGAATTTCGCATGAATACCCCTGACAATACCGATGTTCTGGCTGGGCGCGAGCCCGAAATGGAAAATGCGGTGGAACGTGTACTTGTGCTGGAAATGGTCCGCGTCACCGAAGCCGCAGCTGTAGCTGCTGCGCAACTGATTGGTCGCGGTGATGAAAAGGCTGCCGATGCAGCTGCTGTGGCAGCGATGCGCCGGGCCTTTGACGAACTTTATATGGATGGCACCGTGGTTATCGGTGAAGGCGAGCGCGACGAAGCGCCGATGCTGTTTATTGGCGAGAAGGTCGGCGGCGCACCGGGCAAAGGCCCAAAGATCGACATTGCTCTCGATCCGCTCGAAGGCACCACGATTACCGCGAAAGCCGGCCCGAACGCTCTGGCTGTGCTCGCGGCGGCGGAAGAGGGGTGCCTGCTCAATGCGCCTGATGTCTATATGGATAAGCTGGCGGTTGGTCCGGGCTTGCCTGAAGATGTTATCGATCTTGCCAAGAGCGCTTCGGACAATGTCAAAGCGGTTGCCGCAGCAAAAGGCCGCGAACCGGCCGACATCAATGTCTGTGTGCTGGATCGTCCGCGCCATGCTAATTTGATTGCGGAGCTGCGCGCGTTGGGATGCGGCGTGCATCTGATTGGTGATGGCGATGTTGCTGGCGTCATTGCGGTGACGGATCAGGACACCGGGATTGACATTTATATGGGCCAAGGCGGCGCGCCAGAGGGCGTGCTTGCAGCCGCGGCTCTGCGCTGTGTCGGTGGACAGTTCAATGGACGGTTGGTGTTCCGCAATGACGATGAAAAAGCGCGTGCCAAGAAGTGGGGCATCACCGATCTGAACCGGATTTATAAGCTGGAAGATCTGGCTTCGGGTGACTGCATCTTTGCGGCAACTGGGGTGACTTCGGGTTCACTTCTCGATGGTGTGAAGAAACGCAAGAAAGCCAGTGGCGCGACGATTATGACAACCGACAGTGTGGTGATGCGCGCGTCAAGCGGCACCGTGCGCTGGATCAAAGGCGAGCACCGGATCGAACCGCATCGGGCTTGATCTGCGCTTTCGTCCAATAGCGTCTACGATTGCGACCACTTCCGCGACTGCCCACTCGAATTCCCTTCGCTCATCGCCTATTCAGGGGCAGCGCGTCATCGCAGCCTTCTAGAGCACAGGGGTATCAGTCATATTCAGGTGGAAGGACATGCAGAGCGCTGGAAAGGCGGCCCTTGCATTTTTGCCCCTAGCATTGGGCTCGGCTGTGTCAGCTCAAACGGATGACGCCGCCGAACGCACGGCGCGCTTTCAAACCCTCGCCGCCGAAGAGGGGCCGCTCAATGCGGCCCGCGTCGATTTGTACGATTGCGAAACCGGTTGCATGACGCCGAGCGAGGCTGCTGCTCTGGCCTTCTCTGCGAGTGAGAATCAGGCGCGCAAGGGACGATTCATCCTCGATATTCGCGGCGGCGGACGCAGTTTGCAGGGCGCGCTTGGCGATCTTTTTTTCATCAACTCACATCAGAATTATGCCACTTTTGGCACGCTGACGGTCGCGTTTGACGCAAGCGTTCTGAAGGCACTTTTGCGCCGCGCTCGGGTGTGCAATTCCGATCAGGTGACGCCTGGAAAAATTGAAGTGAAAGCGTGCCGAGGCAGCGACATCTTTGATGTGAACATGTTCACTATGATGCAGCGGCTGCACAAACGGCGCATCATTGTTGAGGGCGAAGTGCGATTGCAATGGATCGATTCACGCTCTGGTCTGCGCCCGCGTGAAGGAGCCGAAGCGGGCTATTATCAGGTTTGGATCGAAGTCACCGATGCCGATAAAATCTTCTGGGTCTACGAGGACTAGGCTCGGTGAAGATTGGCTATGCCGCAGGATTTCAGCGCCTTCCCAATTAACTGCCGATCCACTTGAACCTCATTGCTGCCCTCATGCGTCTGCATAGCCCATTGCCCTGCGTCGTCCACGCGCGCCCGCTACCATTAGGTCGCGCAACTCCTGTGTTTCGGAAGGCCCAATTCGCTTAAGAATTTTGATTTTGGTATCCGTTTTAGTGATCTTACGAAGTTCTGACTCAACCAGCGCGAAATGGCGTGGATGAATCCGTCCTTTAGGGCCTGGATTGTTCATGATGCTGTTGGTCGTCCAACCTTGTCCGTTATAGACTGCGGGATCACTGATGATATGCCCAAAACCCTGAACCGCGATTGTGTTGTATTCGTCTGGGCAGCCAATCATGTGGCCAAATTCGTGAATGCACGCTTGGCGATTGCCGAATAGCCAATTAGCCATATTGTCGCGATTGGCCGCGTTGGGATGCAACTTGTTGATGTTGACGGTGTAACACGGTTTGCCCGAGCCACCATCGACCCATTCTAGATCGAACAACACGTCATAATTTCGTTGGCGGCCGCCTTCCGTAACAACCGCTGTCGCGCAGTTCCAAAATGACTGAATGTGGGTGCGGAACGCGCTTTTTTCGGCTGGGGGTATCACAACCAGACCGCTGCCTGTCTGATCGTTCATGGTCCCATTGACGCGCACGATCACTTCAAAACACGTTCCGCGTTTGACAATGCTGAAAACCACATCCCAGGCAAATTCGACATTGGCAAAATTCGCATCATTGCCGCCAAATGTTTGTTTCACGCGGCGATTGACCGAGACCATATTGTTGTCTTGGCGCCTCTGCATCAAACGCGCTTCGGTGATCGCCTGATTAAAAAGGCTAAGCGAACCATTGATGAGTTTGTCGAGCTCGGCCACCGCACCGTCGTGGTTGCGCCTGCTCATTTGCCACATAGCGCCTTTGGATTTCTTCCATTCGGCCAAGGCCTTGCGTAAGGCGGACATTTGAGGGATCGAGGTGGTTGTCCCTATGGCTTTGAAATGTTTGTCGACTTCTTTGAGCTCTCTGCTGCGCCTATATAGCCTCGATCGTGTTCGTTCTTTCCATTCCTTATAATCCATCACATATCCCCGATTACGCCGTAGCGTTTGCACTTGGGCCAAATGTAAACTCTTTGGAAGTTTGTGTGAAGCGATAAGCGCAAGTGACGAAAAGCTAGCCGAACTCTGATGAAAACTGATGGCGCGCCCTGTTGCCATGACATGACTCTCGGCTAGGCGGGGGTCCAACAGTTGATGAGGGGATTCGCATCCATGAAAATCATGTCGGGCAATTCAAACTTGCCACTTGCGCGGGCCATTGCGGCCTATCTTGAGATCCCTCTGACCGATGCGAGTGTGCGCCGGTTCGCCGACGAAGAAGTGTTCGTCGAGATTCACGAGAACGTGCGCGGCGAAGACGTTTTTCTGGTCCAGCCAACAAGCTTTCCGGCCAATGACAATCTGATGGAATTGCTGATCTGTATTGATGCGCTGCGGCGCGCATCGGCCAAACGGATCACGGCGGTGGTGCCCTATTTCGGCTATGCCAGACAGGATCGAAAGCCCGGGCCGCGCACACCAATCTCGGCTAAGCTTGTTGCGAATCTCATTACCGAAGCGGGCGCAGACCGCGTTCTGGCCGTGGACCTTCATGCCGGCCAGATTCAGGGCTTCTTCGATATTCCGACAGATAATCTCTATGCAGCTCCTGTCATGGCTGCGGATATTCAAGCGCGCTATGGCGATCAGCAATTGATGGTCGTATCGCCCGACGTCGGCGGTGTGGTGCGCGCACGCGCGCTTGCCAAACGGCTCGACAATGCGCCGCTTGCCATCGTTGATAAACGCCGCGATCGTCCTGGCGAAAGCGAAGTGATGAACATCATTGGCGATGTCTCTGGACGCCACTGCGTGCTGATTGACGATATTGTCGATTCTGGTGGCACGTTGTGCAACGCCGCCGAAGCACTGCTTGAAAATGGCGCAAAGTCAGTTGCCGCATACATCACGCACGGCGTGTTGTCGGGTGGTGCAGTCGCGCGGATTGATGGGTCAAAGCTGAAAGAACTGGTTATCTCAGATTCGATCCGTCCAACCGAGGCGGCCGAGGCTTCCGACACAATTCGCATCCTGCCGATTGCCCCCTTGGTTGGTGAAGCGATCCGACGGATTGCAGACGAAAGCTCGGTAAGCTCGTTGTTTGATTGAGCGCTGACTTGATCGACGGGCCCGCGGCTTAAGTGGCAGTATCGCTTTGCCACGGGCGCATTTTGCCCGGTTCAATCCGGTTGAGCTCTTCCAAACGTCGCGCTGCGCGGGTCTCAAGGTTGATGGTAAGCAGCAAGCGAGGCCCTGCACGGAAGGCGCGCGGCGTGCAGCCAAAAAACGTCTGAAACTCGCGGATCACGTGTGACTGGTCGAAATATCGCATGATGAACTCGGTTTCTTCGGATTCGTCCGCGACTCCCAGCAATTGCGCGGCAAGATCGAGCACTCTGGCGCGGCGCAGGACCATGCGCGGCGTCATCCCGAAATCCCGGCGCACGGTCCGCTCCACTGTGCGCAGGCTTACCCCTTGTTGCTCTGCAAACAGGCCGGGTGAGATATTGGGATCGGCAAAGCTCGCAAACTCGAATGCGGTGCTAAGCTGGTCGGGCAGTTGGGGCTGCATGCGCTCGATAAAGTCGCGCATCGTCTCTTCCAGCAAATCAGCCCAGTCTTCGACGCTCGCATTTTGGGAAAAGCGCGCGGCTCCACCATCCTTCAACAGCTCAAATGGGTCTCCGGGTTCGATCCGATTGATAAACGAGCTGACATCGCGGTTCAGCAGTTTGCGCAAGGCTCCAGGCCGAAATCCAATCCCGAGTGCCGACATCGGTCCAGTGCAGCGAACTGGCATATAGCGCGAATGCGGGCCTAACAGAATCGGCTCTGCACCAAAGCGGCGCTTGCCATCGGCGGTCTCGGCGATCCATTCACCCCCCAAAAGTAGGCGTTGGAAGGCAATGTCATTGCACAGCCCGCAATCCGCTTCGAAATCAGGTGTGGTTTCAACCCGAGCCACAACAATGCGAGCAATCCAAGGGTCAAGATCGGGCGCAGGTGCACGGTTGAGCGACAGCGGCATTCCTGTCCGGGTAGTACCCGACCGTGCTGTCACCCCTTCGATTGGCCGTCTGTTAACGGTCTGCGCCCCCAAAAGAACTCGCCTCCTTTGCCACCACGACTCGTTTTCGGTCGGTTCGCAGCACTATCCATAGCACTATTGCGTCTAAAACGCGTGATAGAGATCACACCTCCAAAAACCTTGATGGTGTTTGACTTCCCCCACTCGCTCCCTAGTGCCAAAAGTCACGAGTTCATTGTATGGATAAGACATTCATGACCAAAGAAGACCTTCAACTGGCGCGGCGGCTTGCCGATGCGGCGGGCGAGGCGATTGTGCCGCTGTTTCGCGGGGACTGGGAAGCGGAGGTGAAAGCTGACCATTCTGCGGTGACACAGGCTGATCGCGCGGCTGAGGCGGCGATGCGCGCGATTATCGAAGAAGTGCGCCCCGATGACGGGATCATTGGTGAGGAATATGGCACCCGCAATGAAGGCGCTGGGCGGCAATGGGTGCTTGATCCGATTGATGGCACTCAGAGCTTTGTTGCGGGCCGCGCGATTTTCGGGACACTGATTGCGCTGTGTCAGGATGGCTGGCCGGTTCTGGGTGTGATTGACCAACCGATCCAGAAAGAGCGCTGGGTAGGACAGATTGGCGAAGGCACCACGCTGAATGGAAAGCCGGTAAAAGCGCGGAACTGCCCTGCGATTGAAGGGATGAGCATCGCCACCACCAGCCCGCATTGCTTCGATGCCGCGCAGTCAGACGCCTATCTCAACCTCATCACCAACGCCTATCCCAAGCGGCCTTGGCCGGTCTATGGCGGGGATTGTTATAACTATGCCTTGCTCGCAAGCGGCCACATCGACTGCGTTGTAGAGGCGGGGCTCAAACTTTACGATTACGCCGCGCTGGTGCCCGTGGTAGAAGGGGCTGGCGGGATGATGGCGGACTGGCAGGGCAATCCGCTGGACGCGCACAGCGATGGAACGGTGATTGCCTTGGGCGATCCGGCGAGGATGGAAGATGTTCTGGAAGCGATGGGTTAAACGTCTCTGGGCAATGCCAATGGCGTTGCTAGTCTTGGCGCTACAAGGCCCCGCACAGGCCGAAGATAACTTCACCTATTCCGCTGTCATCGCGGTGGACCGAAGCACTCTCGAAGAGCATTTGGGTAAAGACTATGACCTCGACCAGTTTATGGCTCAGGCCGTTGAGATTGCCGAGAGTCGTCTCGAAGACCGTGAGGTCAGCCGTTATAACTTAGTTGATTTAGGTGAAGGCAAATTGCGGTTGGAGCTGTCCATGGATGACGCGCCGGAAGTTGCAAGAGATGCTTTTGAGGTGAGGGGCGAGCTTTCATTGCTGCTCGTCGATAGCGAAGCGTCGGCAGAACAGGCCGAACGAGGGGTGCATCCTCCCGGTACCGAAATCTTTGAAATGGCGGATGGCTCGGGGCCAATTGTGCTCAAAATGTCGGGCGGTATTTCAGGTTACCGCTTTACAGGCGCGCAACCTGCCCGCGACATAGAAACTCATGAGCCTATCTTAAGCTTGAGTCTTGATGAAACGGGAGCGAAGAGGCTGGCAAAGTTGACGACGGAGCACATCGGAGAGCGGATGGCTATCGTCTACGATGGCAAAGCTCTAATCGCGCCCTACATTACAGAGCCGCTCCGCAATGGAGAGATGCAAATCTCAGGAAGTTTTTCCGAAGATGAAACCAATGCACTCGCAATCCAAATGCGTACTGGAATGTTACCTTCACTTTTTGTCATCTTAGAGGAATGCGCATTGCGCTCCTGCGAGCGCGACTAAGTTGAGCTCAAATGGTGCTTAAAGCAGTACCGAATGCCTCGCAAATTGCTTGCATTGCGCCGTGATTTGGTTAAATGCGCGCGCTTCAACGACACAGATTACGAGTCCGGCCTGGCGACAAGGGCTGCCAGGGCTGGTCCAATGTGTCTCTATAAAGGAGATGAAAATGCCCAAGCTTAAGACCAAAAGCGGTGTGAAGAAACGCTTCAAAATCACCGCAACTGGCAAGATCAAGCATGGCGTCGCTGGTAAGCGTCACCGTCTGATCAGCCACAACGCAAAGTATATCCGCCAGAACCGTGGCACCGATGTCGTTTCTGAAGCCGATACAAAGACGATCAAGAAATGGGCGCCCTACGGGCTTAATTAATCGCGCGGCCTAGCCAGCTCGCTCCCCCGCTCGTCCACCCAGATCGTAACCCGGTTGGATCATCCGGGTGGAAGAGCGGGGTAGCGGGCCAGTGCGGCCAAGGTTGAGCGGATGCTCAACCGCACCAGACATAAGGATATACGAACATGCCACGCATTAAACGCGGTGTTACAACCCGGGCCAAGCACAAGCGGGTCCTCGAACAAGCCAAAGGTTATCGCGGTCGTCGTAAGAACACGATCCGCATTGCTCGCCAAGCGGTCGAGAAGGCTGGTCAATATGCCTATCGCGATCGCAAAGCGAAAAAGCGGTCTTTCCGCGCGCTTTGGATCCAACGCATCAACGCGGCTGTCCGCGCCGAAGGGCTTACCTATTCGCAGTTCATGCACGGGGTGAAGCTTGCAGGGATTGAGCTGGACCGCAAAGTCATGGCGGACTTGGCCATGAACGAAGAAGCAGCGTTCAAATCTGTCATCGCCCAAGCGAAAGCAGCGCTTCCAGCGTAAGCTTCACGGCGAAGTTCCAGAATACTAGCGGGCGCTGGGCGAATGCTTGGCGCCCGTTTTGCTTGCTGAAAAGTTTGTAAAAACGCGCCAATTTACTTGTAAGAAATCGCCAGTTCGCGCACGAATGCGGGCATGGGGAATTTGAGTGATTCAGAAAAGGTCGGGGGGCCCACCAATAATGTGCGCGCGGAGTTTTATCCGCCGCCTGCCCAGTTTGATGGGTGCTTCACCAGTTTCTACTCGCTTGAGCTTGATCTGCCGGAAGGCAAGGTGCGCGATTTTCTCCAACCCGAATGGGGTAATCTCCGCTTTTTTTGTGGAGGCGGGCCAAGCGCGCGGATCGGAGATGCCAAGGTAAACGGTCCACGTCTCATCGCAACCGGGCCCAGCTCGCTGCCTTGCGAGTTTGAGCTCGGATCTTCGCGGATGTGGGGCATTGGATTTTTGCCGCTGGGTTGGGCGCGCTTCATTGATACGCCAGCGGTTGAGCTTGCGAATATCATTTGTGATGGCGCCAAACACCCTGCTTTTGTGAAGTTTGATGCGCTTACCGACGTGCTGTGCGATCCTGATGCTAACGCTGATGATCAGTTCAATGCGATTGTCGCCAAGATGGGACGGTTGATGCGGCCTAACCGTGATGAGCCAAAGATTGTCAAAGTGCACGAAGCGCTTGTCAACGGCTCCTTCACCGAAGTGGGCGAGCTGGCTGATGCCTGCGCGATGAGCGTTCGCACACTTGAACGTGTGTGCGGGCGCTATTTCGGGTTTACGCCAAAGCTGCTGATGCGGCGCCAACGCTTTATGCGCAGCCTTACCAGTTTCATGCTGCATCAAGGCACGCGTTGGACAGAAGCGATGGACCAAGATTATCACGATCAGGCACAGTTTACGCGCGAATTTCATACGTTTATGACTATGAATCCCAGCGATTATGCGAGCCTTGACCATCCAATTTTGTCTTCCTTTATGGAAGCGCGTGCGCGGATTTGGGGCAGCGCGGCTCAGACATTGGACCGACCGGGGCATGCAGGATCGAAATGAGGGACGGGCAATCCGATCTTCACCGCTTTGATGCGAGCGCGTCAGGCGGCTTTGGGCAAAGCGATGCAGGTATTTGTGTGGGTTAGTGAACACGCGATCGAAGTCATGAGCTAATGCTGCTTTGCATGTCGGCGCATTTGGCGCTAGCGCGCGCCTGCGATGACAGATCTGAATTCACAAAAAGACAAGGCGCTCAGCGCGATTGGCGATGCTGGGACGCTGGATGCGCTTGAGGCTGAGCGCTTGGCAGCATTGGGCAAGAAGGGCTGGGTTAGTCTTGCGCTGAAAACGCTTGGTCAAATGTCGCCGGAAGAGCGCCAAGAGGCAGCGCCTGCAATCCAACAAGTGCGCGCAGAGATTGCTTCCGCTCTTGATGACAAGAAGGTTGAACTCGAAGCTGCCGCGCTTGACGCGCAATTGGCGAGCGAGACGCTGGACCTGACCTTGCCTGCGCCGCAATTGCCGCAAGGGTCAATCCACCCGGTGAGCCAAGTGATGGATGAACTCGCGGAGATTTTTGCAGACCTAGGCTTTGCCGTTGCCAGCGGGCCAGAGATCGAAGACGATTGGCACAATTTCACCGCACTCAACATGGATGAAAGTCATCCGGCGCGCGCGATGCATGACACGTTCTACTTCCCGGACAAAGCGGCCGGGGGAGAATCCATGCTGTTAAGGACGCATACCTCGCCGGTCCAAATCCGCAGCATGAAAGATCAAGGCGCGCCGATCCGCCTGATCGCGCCGGGCCGTGTTTACCGTTCTGATAGCGATGCGACGCACACGCCCATGTTCCATCAGGTCGAAGGGCTTGTTATCGACCGTGATATCCATCTGGGCCACCTCAAATGGACGCTGGAGACATTCTTCAAAGCCTTCTTTGAACGCGAAGATATAACCCTGCGTCTGCGCCCGTCCTACTTCCCCTTCACCGAGCCATCGGTTGAAGTTGATGTCGGTTATTCGAACGAAGGTGATCGCCGGGTTGTCGGCGGGCATGGGGATGCCGACGGGCATGATTGGATGGAGCTAGGGGGCAGCGGGATGGTGAACCGCCGCGTGCTCGAATTCGCAGGGATCGACCCGGATGCATATCAAGGATTTGCGTTCGGACTTGGGATCGACCGCATTGCGATGCTCAAATACGGCATGAATGATTTGCGTGCATTTTTTGACGGCGATCCGCGCTGGCTGGCGCATTATGGCTTCTCGCCGTTTGATCAGCCAACCCTATCCGCCGGCGTGGGAGCGCGCCCATGAAATTCTCACTCACATGGCTGAAAGACCATCTTGAAACCGATGCGTCGCTTCAGGAGATCACCGATTGCCTGAACGCGATTGGCCTCGAAGTCGAAGGGGTGGAAGACCCGGCTGAGCTACTCAAAGGTTTTCAGGTTGGTCATGTCCTATCAGCGGACAAGCACCCGGATGCGGACAAGCTGCAAGTTCTGAAAGTAGACACCGGCGACGGACAACCGTTGCAGGTTGTGTGCGGCGCGCCCAATGCGCGTGCGGGGATGAAAGGCGTTCTGGGTCTACCCGGCGCGGTTGTGCCGTCCAATGGCATGGAGCTGCGCAAGGCGGCTATCCGCGGGGTCGAGAGCACCGGCATGATGTGCTCTGCGCGCGAGCTTGGCCTTGGCGAAGATCACGATGGGATAATTGAGCTGCCCGAAGCGGCGAGCGTTGGCCACAGCTTTGCTGATTACCAAGGCTCATCCCCGGTCATCGACGTGGCGATTACCCCCAACCGCCCCGATTGCATGGGGGTTTATGGCATTGCCCGCGACTTGGCTGCGGCGGGTCTTGGGACGCTTAAACCAATTGCAATGCCGTCATTCGAGGCATCGGGAAGCTGCCCCGTCGAAATCCGCACTGAGGACGAACAAGGGTGTCCGGCCTTCTTTGGCCGCGTCATCAAAGGCGTCAAAAACGGGTCATCGCCAGATTGGATGCAGCAGCGGCTCAAGAGCGCGGATCAGCGTCCAATCTCATTGCTGGTCGACCTCACCAACTATCTGATGCTGGCCTTTGGTCGCCCCGCACATGTCTATGATCTGGCGAAGCTCAATGGCGCGGTTGTCGCGCGGCGGGCAAAGCCGGGCGAGCAAGTTACAGCGCTTAACGAGAAGACCTACACGCTTGATGCAAGCATGATGGTGATCGCTGACGATAGAGCAGTTCACGACATTGCCGGGATCATGGGTGGCGAGGATTCGGGTGTTCAGGATGAGACCACCGATGTGCTGCTTGAAATCGCCTATTTCGACCCGGCCAATATCGGCGTGACGGGCCGCAAGCTGGGCCTCGCGTCCGATGCGCGAACGCGTTTTGAACGCGGCGTTGATCCTGAGTTCCTTGAAGGCGGGCTGGACCTGCTTACCGGCTTGATCGTGGAATTAGCCGGAGGCGCCCCATCAGAAACGGTTTACGCCGGTTCACCCCTTAGTGAGGCGAAGGTTGTCGCATTTGATACAGGGCTTACTGCGCGGTTGGGCGGGGTCGAAGTTTCTGAAGACGAGCAGCGTCGTATTCTTGAGAGCCTTGGCTTTGGGGTCAGCGCAGACTGGCAAGTCAAATGCCCACTGCGCCGCCACGATATTGAAGGGCCAGCTGACCTCGTCGAAGAGGTCGTGCGCATTCACGGGCTCGACAAGGTCCAAAGCGTCGCCTTGCCGCGAGTCGAAGGGGTTGCGCGCCCGACTGCCACTGCGGATCAAGTGCTGGAACGCAAATTGCGCCGCGCGGCGGCAGCAAGCGGCTTGCAT
Organism: Erythrobacter sp.; assembly: GCA_039985875.1. Classification (GTDB taxonomy): domain Bacteria; phylum Pseudomonadota; class Alphaproteobacteria; order Sphingomonadales; family Sphingomonadaceae; genus Erythrobacter. Next base: position 784,056 of record JBDWRU010000003.1, read on the forward strand.
GAGGCTATCACCTGGTCCTTCATCAGCGAAGCGGAAGCCGAGGCGGTTGGCGGCGGTCATTGGACGCTCGACAACCCGATCAGCGAGGACATGAAGGTGATGCGCCCATCGCTGCTGCCGGGGCTGTTATCGGCTGTTCAACGCAGCTTTGATCGCGGGCTTTCTAGCGTGCGCCTGTTTGAAATCGGGCGGCGCTATCTGAGCAGCGGCGAACACCCGACTCTAATGGCGGTGCTTGCTGGTGAGAAAGAACCGCGCCGATGGACGACCGGCAAGGCCGTGCATTTCGACGCCTATGACGCGAAGAGCTATGCCCGCGCGTTGCTGAAAGAGGCAGGCGCTCCGGTCAACAAATTGCAGACAATGGGCGATGCGGGCGATCTTTATCACCCCGGCCAATCTGCGACTTTGCGATTGGGACCGAAGAACCAGCTAGCTAGCTTTGGCATGATCCACCCGACCTTGCTTAAGAAGTTTGGCATCGATGTGCCGGTTGCCGCTGTGGGTATCCATCTCGACGCGATTCCAGCCAAGAAAGCCGCCAAAGGTCCGGTTAGCTTTGCCCGGCCAAGCTATGCTCCGCCAGCGCTGCAAGCGGTGACGCGAGATTTTGCCTTTTTGGTGTCGCAGGACGTTCCGTCTGCCGATTTGGTCCGCGCGATTATGGGTGCCGATAAACAGCACATCAAATTCGCGCGCGTCTTCGATGTGTTCAATGGCGACGGTGTGCCTGAAGGCCAAAAATCGCTCGCCTTTGAAGTGACGCTGCAACCGCAGGACAAGAGCTTTAAGGACAAAGACCTCAAAGCGATTGCGGATGCGGTGGTTGCTGCTGCGGCCAAATTGGGGGCGGAGCTGCGCGGTTAAGCGCGCAGCCGATCGTCCATGTCCAATCCCAAAAGCAACAGACGCACTTTCGCGATTATCTCGCACCCCGATGCTGGTAAGACCACGCTGACCGAAAAGCTGCTTTTGCAAGGCGGCGCGATCCACCTTGCGGGCGAGGTGAAAGCGCGCGGGGATCAACGCCGGGCACGCTCTGACTGGATGAAGATAGAGCAGCAGCGCGGCATCTCTGTCACCTCATCCGTAATGACGTTTGAGAAAGAGTATGATGGCGAGAAAATCACCTTCAACCTGCTCGACACGCCGGGGCACGAGGATTTCTCTGAGGATACCTATCGTACCCTAACCGCCGTCGACAGTGCCGTAATGGTGATTGACGCGGCCAAAGGGATCGAGCCGCAGACCAGAAAACTGTTCGAGGTTTGCCGGCTTCGTAATGTGCCGATCATCACCTTCGTCAACAAGGTCGACCGCGAGGGGCGCGATCCGTTTGAGACGCTCGATGAAGTTGCTGAGATGCTCGCGCTTGATATCAGCCCGCAAAGCTGGCCGATTGGGATGGGTGGTCAGTTTGAAGGCATTTTGAACTTTGCCGATGGCACGGTTGCGCGGCCTGAAGGCGCATCGAGAGAATTTCTGGGCACTCGCGATGCTGACCCGGAGATTCCAGAAGAGTTTTCCGATGAGGCTGAGCTGGCGCAAGCAGGCTATCCCGAGTTCGACTTGGATGCCTATCGCAATGGCGATTTGACGCCGGTCTATTTCGGATCGGCGCTTAAGAACTTTGGCGTGACCGAGCTGATCGACGCGATTGCCGCCCATGCCCCGCCGCCGCGCGCGCAATCCGCTGGCGATGAGCAGATTGCGCCGGACCATGGCGAAGTCACCGGCTTCATCTTCAAAGTACAAGCCAATATGGACCCCAATCACCGCGATCGTATCGCGTTCATGCGGCAGGTTTCGGGCACGTTCAAACGCGGCATGAAGCTGACGCCATCCGGGCTTGGCAAACCTATTGCGATCCACTCGCCGATCCTGTTTTTTGCGCAAGATCGCGAGATTGCCGATACCGCCGAAGCTGGCGATATTATCGGCATCCCGAATCACGGCACGCTTCGCGTCGGCGATACTTTGTCAGAGAAGGACGTGGTGCGCTTCACCGGCCTGCCGAACTTCGCGCCTGAGATTTTGCGCCGGGTGCAATTGAAAGATCCGACCAAGACCAAGCAGCTTCGCAAGGCTCTTGATGATCTTTCCGAAGAGGGCGTGGTGCAGGTCTTCTATCCCGAGATCGGCGCGCAGCATATTGTCGGCGTTGTAGGACAGCTGCAGTTGGATGTTCTGATCTCGCGATTGGCGGCGGAGTACAAAGTCGAAGCCGCGCTTGAAGCTGCTCCCTTCGCGACCGCGCGCTGGCTCAAAGGTGACGCAAAAGTGCTGGACGAGTTTGAAAGCTTCAACCGTCCCAACCTAGCGCGCGACCGCGATGGCGATCTGGTGTTCATGGCCAAAAGCCCATGGGACGTGAACTATCAGGTTGAGAAGAACCCCGAGCTAACCTTTTCGGCAACGAAAGAGCGCTAGACTTGCAGCGCGGCGCAGTTCGCGCCACTGCTTGAGCTATGACTTCTTCAGGCCCCACTTCGCAAACTTTCATCTCGCAGCGTTTGAAACTGAATTACCTCGATTGGGGCAATCATGGTGCGCCGCCGCTCGTCCTTGTGCATGGCGGGCGTGACCATGCGCGCAGCTGGGATTGGACAGCGGAGGCTTTGCGTGATGACTATCATGTCATTGCCATGGATCACCGGGGGCATGGTGACAGCGATTGGGTCTCTGACGGCAATTACCGCACCAACGATATGGTCTATGACCTCGCGCAATTGATCCATCAGCTTGATGAAGGGCCGGTGCGCATCGTCTCGCATTCAATGGGCGGCAATGTTGCACTGCGCTACACGGGTGTATTCTCCGAGATGGTGACAAAGCTGGTTGCGATTGAAGGATTGGGGCTGGCCCCTGACCTGCGCAAGAAGCAGCGCGAAATCCCGTATCCTCAACGCTATGCCGAATGGATCGCGAAGAAGCGCAAGGCGGCTGGCCGGACACCGCGCAAATATGACAGCATCGAAGCGGCCTTTGCGCGGATGATTCAGGAAAACTCCTATCTGACCCAAGAACAAGCGCGGCATCTCACCATTCACGGCGTCAACCGTAACGAAGATGGCACTTATACATGGAAGTTTGACCCGCATCTCAATGTCTGGGGTGTGGAGGACATTGCCGATGAGTTTGTGCAAGAGGTTTGGGCAGCGATCACCACGCCAACTTTATTGCTCTATGGCGCGGACAGTTGGGCCTCAAACCCGCAAAAGGATGGGCGACTCAAGCACTTTAGCAGCGCCGAAGTGACCGAGTTTGAGAAAGCCGGGCACTGGCTCCATCATGACCAATTCGACAAATTCATTGGCGTGCTAAGGGGCTTTTTGTGAGCGCCGGGCGGCTGCCCGAACGATATATTGGCAGCTGCCATTGCAATGCTGTGCAATTTGCCGCTGTCACAGGGTTTCCCGAACTCACGACCTGCGATTGTTCAATTTGCGTCCGCAAGAATGCACTTATGGTAAAGGTGCATGAGAGCGACTTTGAGTTGATCGCAGGCGAGGGCGCGCTGGTCGAGTATCAATTCCATACTCAAACGGCACGGCATTTCTTTTGCAGCACTTGCGGCATTTACCCCTTTCATCGAAAACGCGTGACGCCGGATTTTGTCGGGATCAACGTTTACTGTCTTGAGGGGTTTGACCCAGAGGGCATTCCGGTCCGTGCGACCAATGGCAAGGAGATGGACTGATGGCTGATTTCTTCGATGCACTAACCGATAAACATGTTGGCATGATCGAAAAGCAGCCGGTTTTCTTCGTTGCCACCGCTGCGAGTGGCGGGCGGATCAATCTTAGCCCCAAAGGCTATGATGCGTTTCGCGTTCTCTCACCGACGCGCGTTGCTTATCTCGACCTTGGTGGATCGGGCAATGAAACCCACGCTCATGTCACCGCGCCGCAAGCGGATACGGGCCGCATCACCATCATGTTTTGCAATTTTGACCGGCCCGCGTTGATCTTGCGTATCTATGGCAAGGCCAAGCCGGTGCTGCCGCAGGATGATGGCTGGGACAAGCTGGCTGCGCATTTTGCCCTTATCCCGGGGACACGGCAGATTTTCGATATCGCGGTGGAGTCAATTCAAACCAGTTGCGGATGGGGCGTGCCATTTATGAGCATGGAAGGCGAGCGCGAGACGCTGAAGAAAGCGCATCGACAATCCGATCCAGCCGATTGGGAGGCCAAGATGGCCAGTCGCAAATCGAGCATTGATGGTCTGCCAGTGCGGCCAACTGATCGCTATATTTCAGGTGAATGAGCTTTGGCGTAATATTGATTCAAAAATGCACACTTGATGGTTGGCATGCACACATCACTGCCCAAAAAATGGCAATTGTGTACGTGACAAAGCAGCGCGTCCACCAAGTCCCACAAGCGCTCAAATTTTCAGGTAGTTATGTTGGTCGAGAAAAATGAGCCGTTTTGTGGCGGCGTCACAAACAGTATCGTCATTTCGGTGGATAGGGCGTCTTTAGATGAGGCAGAGTCCCTAGCTTCGAGTTACGATCCATCTCTTCATCATCCAAAGGATTTCGCTCTGACCATCGCTGCAACCATTCTGGGAACGAATCAGTATCGTCGTGATGGAGATACCGCGTGTATTTCACTCTCACTAGTTCCGAGTTAAGCTGGTTAACAAGGTCTTCCCCTAGACGAGATGCTCTGCATAATTTCTTTTCTAGCTCCGGCAATCTTTCTGCACTTAGGGGTTGCTCGGGGTTGGTTGTTTTCCGGGCTGCAGGAACGACTGTTTCGGCCCTGCTGCTGCCCCGCCAGCCCCACATGCCATGAAAAAGGTGGTTTCGAGCCACTTTAGTCTCGTTGATAGAGGTGCAAAATTCGCGAACTCGCTCCTTCAAAGGTTCGTCTGCCAGCCTCTCTTTGGCGGCGTTGAGTAAATCAACTTTGGCGGCAATTGGTTTACTCGCTACTTTGATGGAAATAAGCTCTTCCCATGTGAGGTTGCATACGCGGGGAAGGATTTGTTCAACCAAGTGCTCAATCTGCCCCCAAAGGATTGCTATTCGCCCAATACGAGCATGTTGGGCGTCAGTCAGCGGTGAGATGTAGGCGGGAATAAACTCCAATGGATCAGACATGACAGACACCAATCAAAAACAAGAGGACGCGGTTCTAAAGCGAATGCTGCGGACTAAGCCGAAGCCTCACGAGAAGGGGCGACAGGAGGCGCGCGCTCCGAAGACCGCTCAGAAAGAGAGTAATAAGCCGTGACAGCCATGACTATTGTCGCAATTGCGGCAACCACTGCGGCAATTGCTGCGGCCCATGCGGCATTTTTTGCGCTGCGAGCTGTGGTGCTTATTTCACGCTTATCTTCGGATTTTAAGAACTGAATGGCTAGCGCCCGTTTTCGGTCACCAAGTTGATTCATCGCAATCTGGCGGCGCAACTTGTTTGGGTCGGTCGTTTTGAGACTTTCCAAATAGGTCTCTGCTTCATCATCTGTCAGCATTCCGTCTTATCACTCAAACTGCACTAACGAGTCCAGCGCTTGCGCCTCTCCCCATACAAGCGGGGAGGCTCAAACGGGTCAGGCTGCGATTGCGCCAGTCCGCCGATAGGTCAGGCGCTTGCCAGAGATACCCTTTAGGGCTTCGTCTGAGCGTTCAAAGTCGGTCAGCTTGCGCGTGTTATAGCGGAAGTCGAACTCAGTGACGTAGCGCTTTAGGTGCGCTGCGCTGACATGGTGATAAACACCAGTGATGCCGCGTTTGAGAATGGAGAAGAAGTTTTCGGCTGTGTTGGAGTGGAAGTATCCAGCACGACCATATTCGCCGGTTGAGTGCGATACGACACCATGGCCTGTGAACTCCTCGCCTACTTTCTTATAGGCTTTGTGTTCATCGGTCATGAGCCAGCTACCGCGATCTGCGTTGGTAACAAGAACGTGGCGCAGGGTTTTCGCATTGACGCGAGCGACGTGGAAAGAGCGGACCTTACCGTCACGCTCTACGAGTGACACGACAGGCTGCTTATCACGGAAGGGGCTAGACTTCTTATCGCCAAAGCGTTTGCTGGCGTGACGATTGGTGACCTTGCCGCCGATATAGGTTTCATCGGCTTCGATGGTCTTGCCGTAGCCACCCAAAGGCCCTTGGTCGGTTTCAACCATGGCTTCGCGAATGCGGTGCATCATGAACCAAGCGGTTTTGTAGGTAACGCCAAGCATACGCGCCATTTGATGCCCTGAGATGCCTTTCTTGGACGCGCAGAGCATGTGAGTGGCAAGCAGCCATTTGTTGAGAGGAACTTTAGAGCGCTCAAAGACGGTGCCGACAGTGACGGTGTATTGCTTGCGGCAATCATTGCACTGGACAACGCCCTTGCGGATTGAACCGCCGGGGTGAGCTTTGGTTGGCTTACGCTTTTGCGGTGGAAGCCGCTTAGCATTGTCTGACCCGCAATGAGGGCACAGCGGACCTTCTGCCCAATGCAGGGCTTCTAGGTGCTCGCGGGCTGCGTCTTCGGATTGAAAGCGAGGGGCAAAAATATCGACTGCGTTTTCCATGCATTATCAATGCACTGGAGAGTGTGCTTTGTCAAGTATACAATTGCCCAAAAAATAAACAAAAGATTAAATTTTGGGCACGCATCCAATCGCCGCTTGGGCAAACTTTTGATGAATCGCCCGATAAGGCGCCCTACCTAAGATTGGCACGGCTCTTGCTCCCTTGCGTCACACCGGGAAATCGCCCGGCGCAAAAAAGGGGGCACGGATGAAGTTCATCATCGCCATCATAAAACCATTCAAACTCGATGAGGTCCGCGAAGCGCTGGGCGCAATCGGGGTCGCCGGGATGACTGTTTCCGAAGTCAAAGGTTTTGGCCGCCAAAAGGGCCAGACCGAAATTTATCGCGGCGCAGAATATTCGACCAATATGCTGCCGAAAGTGAAACTCGAAATCGCTGCTAGCGACGACATCGTCGCGCAGGTTGTCGAGACGATCCAGCAGACCGCCAACACAGAAGCGATCGGCGACGGAAAGATTTTCGTTCTCGACCTCGCTTCAGCCACTCGGATCCGCACCGGCGAATCCGGCGAAACCGCACTTTGACCAAGGGGCAAGGACGATGAAAAACACTTTCCTAAAACTTGCTGCCCTTGTGGGCGGAAGCGCCATTTTGGCAGAACCCGCACTTGCAGCCGCAGCTGCCGCGCCTGTTCCCAATCCGGGCAACAATGCTTGGATGATGACATCGACCGTTTTGGTCTTGCTTATGATCCTGCCGGGTCTGGCGCTCTTTTATGGCGGTCTTACCCGCTCCAAAAACATGCTCTCGACCATGACTCAGATCGGCGCGACCGCCGCTTTGGCAATGCTCGTCTGGGTAATGTGGGGCTTTTCGCTCGCATTCGGATCAGAGAGCTATGAGGGCACATTGGGCCTCTTCATAAGCGGAGGAAGCTATTTCCTCTCCGGCATGAGCGCGGACACGACCGCCGCGACATTCACCGATGAAGTGATCAGCGAGTATGTGTTCGTCAGCTTCCAGATGACATTTGCGGCGATCACAGCAGCGCTCATTCTAGGCGCGACCGCAGAGCGCATGAAGTTCAGCGCGGTGATGGCATTCGTGCCGATCTGGCTGACGATCGTTTACTTCCCAATTGCTCACATGGTGTGGGCCGGCGACGGATTGTTGTTCGCTGACGGGGCACTCGATTTTGCTGGCGGAACCGTGGTTCACATCAATGCTGGTGTCTCGGGTCTTGTCCTTGCTTACCTGCTCGGCAAACGCCGCGGCTATCCGACTGAACCGATGCCACCGCACAGCATGGTAATGACCATGATCGGCACAGGCCTTCTGTGGGTCGGTTGGTTCGGCTTTAACGCTGGCTCTGCCCTCGAAGCAGATGGTTTTGCTGGCCTTGCGATGATCAACACCTTCGTCGCAACCGCTGCTGGTGCATTGACCTGGATGGTGATTGAGCGCGTGCTTGGCCACAAGGGTTCAGCTCTGGGCTTCTGCTCAGGCGTGATTGCTGGTCTGGTCGCGGTGACACCTGCGGCCGGTAACAGCGGACCGTTCGGCGCAATCTTGCTCGGCATTGCCTCATCCATCGTCTGCTACTTCTTCGTCGCTAAGGTCAAAGCCAAGCTCGGCTATGACGACTCGCTCGATGCTTTCGGTATCCACGGCATAGGCGGCATCGTTGGCGCAATCGGCACAGGCCTTGTCTACCAACCCTTCATGGGCGGTCCTGGCGATGGTTCGACACCACTCGGCGAACAGCTGGGGACTCAAACCTGGGGCGTGCTGGTCACGATCGGTTGGGCCGGTATCGGCACCTTGATCGCGGCGACCATCGTCAAAGTTCTGATCGGCCTGCGCGTTAGCGAAGAGACCGAAGTGGACGGGCTTGATATTGCTGAACACGGCGAGCGAGCTTACAACTAAACACCCAGTTTGGCGGGGGAAGGTTCCTCTTTCCTCTTCTCCTTTCCCCGCCTCACATTGTTCCTCCTGCGAACATACAACTTAGAACGGGCCGGAGCGATCCAATCGCTTCGGCCCTTTTTTTGGGCTGAGGGTTGGTTGGCACACTCGCATCCGGGTGCTATTTTCTTTGGTCCCTCAAGCGCCGGGCGCAGCGCATCCGCGCTGCTTGGCTTCGCGGCATTAGCCGCGGCGCGCAGTCGCGCTTGCGACGCCGATGGCGTCGTTCCAGAGCTACCTAGTCAACGTAGTCGCGGAGCACGGTTGCGCATGCAACCGCAAGGCCGACTGGCCGCCCGCAGCACCGCAAGGTGCGAGGAAATCGCGCCCGCGGATGCCCAATCAGAAATCCCTAAGCGAAGGCTTTCTCGTCCGCCTTAACAAAATCCGCACACCGCTCACCGATCATAATGCTCGGCGCGTTGGTGTTACCGCTTACGATTTTCGGCATGACACTGGCATCCGCGATCCAAAGGCCATCAACCCCGCGAGCTTTTAGCGTCGGATCGACCACAGCACCGTCATCGCCGCCCATCCGGCAAGAGCCAACGGGGTGATAGACAGTGTCAGCGCGTTTGCGAATGAGTTCATCCAGCGCCGCGTCATCGTTGAAGTCAATTGGGTGTCGATCTGTGGGGCCAAACGCCTGCATAGGCGGCGCGTCGATGATCCGGTGTGAAAGCCGGATGCCTTCGCGCAAAGTTGCAATATCGCGGTCGTTATCCAAGAAATTTGGATCGATCACAGGTGCAGCTTCGGCATCGTCAGAGCCTAGTCGCACGGTCCCTCGACTTTCCGGGCGTAGAACGCAGGCATGCAGAGAAAAGCCATGGCTCTTGATTTTTGTACGACCATGATCTTCGAGCGCCGCAGGTACAAAGTGCCATTGCACATCGGGTGTTTCGCTGTCGGGCATAACCGTCCAGAATCCGCCCGCCTCAGCGTAGCATGTGGTCATCATGCCGGTGCGTTTACGGCGATGCTCGATCATTGCCGCGACTGAGCGTACGGTCCCTTTAAGCGTTTGCCCAAGCGGCACGTCGCTGGCCGTATCCCAGCCAGAAACATAGTCGATATGGTCTTGAAGTTCTGAGCCGACCGCTGGCTTGTCGACCACCACGTCGATCCCAAGCGATTTGAGATGATCAGCCGGGCCAATACCGGACAGCATCATTATCTGCGGAGTGTTGAACGCCCCGGCGCTCAATATCACACCGCGTTTGGCATAGATCATTTCCGATGTTTTGCCGCGCCGCACTTTCACACCAGTGACTCGGCCTTGCTCGACCACCAGTTTCTCGACCAAAGTGTTCGTTCGGATCGCGAAATTGCCCTGCTCACGGATCGGCTCGACATAGGCGCGCGCCGCTGACCAGCGCTCACCGTTATGCTGGGTGGTTTGGTAAAGACCAAAGCCCTCTTGTCGCTCGCCATTAAAGTCGTCGGTGGTGCGCAATTGCAGCTCAGCAGCCGCATCGACGAACGCGTGACTTGTTGGGTTGGGGGAGATCTGGTCGGATACAAATAATGGCCCGCCATCGCCGTGATAGGCGTCTGCGCCGCGCTCGTTCGATTCTGATTTGCGGAAATAGGGGAGCACATCGTCATAGGACCAGCCGGTGCATCCCATCGCAGCCCAGTTGTCATAATCCCATTTGTGTCCGCGAACATAGACCATCGCGTTGATCGCTGAAGAGCCACCCAGCCCTTTGCCGCGTGGTTGATAGCCAATCCGGCCATTCAGCCCTTTTTGCGGGACCGTTTCGAACTTGTAGTTCGCTGAATTGCGAATGAAGGGCATGAAGCCGGGAGTTTTGATGATGAAGTTGTCGTTGCGACCGCCCGCTTCGATTAAGCAGACCCGCCGTGTCCCATCTACCGCCAAACGTCCAGCGGCTGCGCTGCCGCCACTGCCACCGCCGATGACGATGTAGTCGAAACTTTCCATATCCTCTCCTCTTGATCGGAGAGACTAGGCAGCTTCGTGCGTATCCGCAATCGGGTTTTGATGGGCAACTTGTTTTGCGTCTTGCTGTGCCTGCCACCGCACACGAATTGAGGTAGAGGTGTCGCGACTTCCATCATGGCTCCAACCAGGTTCGCGCAGGAGATAGGACAGTTTGTGTTTCCACGGCGCGCGCCAGCAATCGGTCAGCATTCCTGCCCATTCGTGAAACACTGACCAAAGCAAATTGAAGCTGCCAAGCTGTTTGATAATGCCGTAGCGGATCGCTTCGTCATCGCGCTCTTGTTCAAACGTACCGAACATCCGGTCCCAGATGATGAAGACCCCAGCGTAATTGCGGTCGAGATAGCGCGGATTGGTCGCGTGATGGACGCGGTGATGGCTTGGTGTATTCATCACCGCTTCGAACCAGCGCGGCATCTTGTCGATGGCTTCGGTGTGGATCCAGAACTGGTAGATGAGATTAAAACCGCCGACGATGCCAAGCATCACTGGATGAAAGCCCAGGAGCACAAGCGGAATCCCGAACAACAGCCCGAAGGTGAAGGATCCGGTCCATGTTTGGCGCAGCGCGGTTGAGAGGTTGTAATGTTGGCTCGAATGGTGGTTCACATGCGCGGCCCACATCCAACGGATACGATGTCCAGCGCGATGGACCCAATAATATTTAAGATCATCGAGCAAAAAGGCTAGCGGCCATGCCCACCAAACCACCCACCATTGTGTTCCCAGATCAAACAGCCGATATTCGTAAGCGGTGACAAAGGCATAGACGGCGGCTCCGCCAAACAGCGCGCCTGCCACAGTGGATCCCAAGCCGAATGCTAAGCTTACCAATGTGTCCATCGGCTCGTAAGCCTCAGGCTGGCGATAGCGCGACCAGATCATTTCCACCAACACGGCAATAACAAAGAACGGCACAGCGTATTGAGTGGGGTTGAAGTCGGGCATCGCGGATAAGCCTATAGGCGATTGATTCGATCGGTCCAAACTGAGGCATCAGTGAGCGTCATGCGAACCTTACCGAACCAGCTTTCACCGCTATCGACAATCAGCCCATCGACCTCTTCACGCACGCTCGAGGCACTGGTTAGAATGCGCCCTGCAAACTGGTTTCCGTGCCGCTTGATGACCATAATCCGGCCCGCATGATCAGCCGCTAAGACTGATTCGCCCTTGCTGGAGAGAGACCAATGCGAGGGGGTAAAGCCGGATTCGACCTCATCGGTGGCCTTGCGGACATCAATTTCGTTTTTCAATGTGGGTTTGCCGCCAAGACCTAGCCAGCGGGCCAGCCCGGCAAGCATGGCAATCGCTGTTAGCGATCCGACGAATATCAGGATTTGCGGGTCAATATCCATAGTTTCAGCGACTGCCGTACATCAGTGGTCTTTATCGCGCAGCCAACATATCGATCATCGGGCGAATTGGGGCGATGTCATAGCCCGCTTTAGCCGCAGCCGATGCAATCGCATCGGGCGCAGTGCCAAGCTTTGCTTGCGCAAGTGACCACAGGAGTGTCGAGCGCGTGCCTGACCGGCAATAGGCCAGCACATTGCCGTCTGCGCGCTCCAAAGCGGCGATCATCTCGTCGACTTGAACTTCACTAAATCCGGAATGGCCGATTGGAATCGCAACGTAATTTATGCCCTGCGCTGCTGCTTCGTTCTCGATGGCTTCGCTTTGGGGGGCAGCCGGGTCCTCACCGTCTGGGCGATTGTTGACGATCAATGTGACGCCTGCATCCTTTACGGCGGCAATATCCTCAAGCGAAATTTGCGGGCTGGCCAAAACCGCTTCAGAAAGGCTGCGAAAGTCTGGCATTTGTGATCTTTTCCTTTGCTCCAAATGGGCCATTTGTGAACGTGTTTACGGCTAGAGTGAGAGAAAAACTAGCTGCGTTTACCAGTTCAGAAATGACACAATCGCTTCGAATACGAGCTAGAACGGTTAAAATGTTCGCAAAGCGCGCCTTTGTGCGTTATGCTGGCGCGCGAAATGATGAGCTCAGAAGAATCGAAGGCTCATCTGCGACTGGCGCGGCCGCTGTCCTCGCCGCCAGTGCATAGGAAGTCGGACAGTCTGGTAAGGTACGAACTACATTATGGGTTACGATAGGGGACGTCGGCGCGGCCGGGATAAGCGCGACGGTTTCGGCGAAGACAATTTCGATCCGTTTGGCGGTGGTGGTGACGGTTTCCCACCCCCCGGAAACTATGGCAATGATCGCAGCGGAGACAGCTTCGGTGGCGGTGATCGTCATGGCGGCGGCGGTGGCGGCGGTTTCAACCGCATGCCCGCACAAGTTGTCGGCACCGGCAAAGGCACAGTGAAGTTCTTCAATGGCCAAAAGGGCTTTGGTTTCATCGCGCAAGAAGCTGGCGGCGAAGACGTGTTTGTTCATATCAGCGCGGTTGAACGCGCGGGATTGGAAGGGCTTGCCGAAGGCCAAGAGCTTGAATTCAACATGGTTGATCGCGGCGGTAAAATCTCCGCGCAAGATCTTCAGATCGTTGGTGACGTGATCGCTGCACCTGCAGCAGATAGCGGCCCTCCTAAGCGCGAGCTGACCGGTGAAAAAGCGACGGGCACAGTCAAATTCTTCAATTCGATGAAGGGTTTTGGCTTTCTCGTGCGTGACGATGGCCAGCCGGATGCATTTGTGCATATCAGCGCGGTTGAACGCTCGGGTCTGTCAGAGATCAATGAAGGCGAACGCTTTGAGTTCGATCTCGAAGTGGACCGACGAGGCAAACATTCTGCGGTCAACTTGGTGCCAGTCCAAGAGTAATCATACTCATCAAGGACAAGGCCGTTTGACCTCCAATGTGAGCGGCCATAACAAATATGGAATGGCGGCTCTGCAACGGGCCGCCATTTGCTTTTGGGATTGGTGAGTCTGATTATCTCTCGAAAACCTAGGAATGAACTATGTCGATTACCCCGCTTATGCCTGTCTACCCCCGGTGCGGCGTGCGGCCCGTGCGCGGAGAACACTGTCATCTGATTGACGAGGACGGCACGCGCTATCTCGACTTTGCCAGCGGCATTGCGGTCAATTTGCTTGGGCATTCGCACGAAGGTTTGATCAGCGCGATTCAGAATCAGGCGGCGACTTTGATGCATGTGTCCAACCTATACGGCAGCCCGCAAGGCGAGCATTTGGCGCAGCAATTGGTCGAAAACACCTTCTGTGATTCGGTGTTCTTCACCAATTCGGGCGCGGAAGCGGTCGAGGCTGCGATCAAATGCGCGCGCGCCTATCACCAGAATGCTGGAGATAACGGCAACAAAGATCGGTTTGAACTGATCACCTTCACCAACGCGTTTCACGGTCGGACAATGGCCACTATCAGCGCGTCGAACCAGTCCAAGATGCATCACGGCTTTTCGCCGCTGCTCGACGGGTTCAAATATTGTGAGTTTGATGATCTGGAAGCGGCGAAGGCCTTGATCGGCCCCAACACGGCTGGTTTCTTGGTCGAACCGATCCAAGGCGAAGGCGGAATCCGGCCCGCATCCGATGAGTTTATGAAGGGTTTGCGCTCGCTCGCCGATGAGCACGATCTGATGCTGGTTTTGGATGAAGTGCAATGCGGCATGGCGCGCACTGGCTCGCTCTACGCCTATGAGCATTACGGGATCGAACCTGATATCCTTGCAACTGCCAAAGGCATTGGCGGCGGCTTCCCGCTGGGCGCGATGATAGCAACTGAGAAGGCCGCGCGCGGCATGACATTTGGCACGCATGGCTCAACTTATGGAGGCAACCCGCTCGCCATGGCCGCGGGTAGCGCGGTGATGGATGCTGTGGCGAATGAGGATTTCCTCGCCAGCGTGCGCGACAAAGGCGAGCGGATGCGGTCGCGGTTGGAGCAGTTCATCGGAAACTACCCTGAGTTGTTCGACTTCGTCCGTGGCAAAGGTCTGATGCTGGGTGTTCGAATGAAGGTCGAGAGCCGTCCTTTCTTCGTCCATCTGCGCGACAACCATCAATTGCTAACGGTGGCCGCTGGTGATCAGACTTTGCGCCTGCTTCCACCATTGGTGATTGACGATGCAGAGATCGACGAGTTCTTCGACAAGCTCTCCGCGGGCGCAGCAAGTTTCGCTGCACCAGAGGCTGCGTAATGGCGCATCAGCACTTCCTCGACCTCAGCGATGCTGGGGCGGACACGATTGCGGCAATGATCAGCGATGCGATTGACCGCAAAACCGTTCGCGCGAACTGGCCAAAGGGCAAACCGGATGCCGATAAGCCGCTTGAAGGGCGCGTCTTGGCGCTGGTATTTGAGAAGAATTCAACCCGCACCCGTGTCAGTTTCGACATTGCTATGCGGCAATTGGGTGGAACTGTATTGATCCTCGATTCCGCATCTAGCCAGTTGGGGCGTGGTGAGACAATCGCGGATACTGCTCGGGTGCTTAGCCGCATGGTTGATGCGATTATGCTGCGTACCGACGACCATGCCAAGATTGAGGAGATGGCGCGCCATGCGACCGTCCCGGTTATCAATGGGCTTACTGACCGCTCGCACCCATGCCAGATTGTTGCGGACCTGCTAACGATGATTGAGCATGGCAAGGCGTTACCCGGGCTCGAAGTAGCCTGGTTAGGCGATGGCAACAATGTGCTGCATTCGATTCTTGAAGCGGCCGGGTTGATGAAGTTCAACGTCCGCGTCGCAACGCCAGCCGGGTTCGAGCCGGATTCCAGTGTGGTTGAGCAGGCACGTCTTGGCGGAGCGAAGGTCACGCTAACTTTTGATGCATCCGAAGCGGCGCGCGGTGCAGATGTACTTATCACCGACACATGGATTTCGATGGGGCAGGCCGATGCCGATGAAAAGAAAGCGGCGATGGCTCCTTATCAGGTCGATGCGTCATTGATGGCTGAGGCAAAAGGTGATGCGATTTTCCTACATTGCCTGCCTGCGCATGTTGGCGACGAAGTGAGCGAAGAGGTGTTTGAAGGCCCACAATCGGTTGTCTTCGACGAAGCGGAAAATCGTATCCACGCACAAAAATCGGTGTTGCTCTGGTGCTTTGGCAAGCTCGAAAAGGATGCGTGAGGAGACGCCTCTTACTCTAGGCGCTTCGCACTCCCATATGGCCTTCTATGGCAAATTCCGCGCAGACCGACACCGATACTGAAACCTTCGCCGATAAGCTGCTCGGCTTCACATTGCCTGCGCGCAGCGCGCGCGGGCGTGTGGTGCGTTTGGTTGGCGTGTTGGATGACGTGCTTGCGGCGCATGATTATCCTGCACCGGTCAAGCATCTGCTTAGCGAGGCGTTAGTCTTGGGCGCGTTGATGGGGGGATTGCTGAAAGGCGAAACCGGTCAGCTTACCATGCAAGCACAAACCAAATCGGGGCCGGTGCAATTGCTGGTGTGTGATTATCGCACGGGCGAAATGCGCGGTTATGCTGAGTTTGATGCAGCTGCAATCAAGGCGCTGGGCGCGAACCCGGCACTCTCGGCTCTGTTTGGCGAAGGTTACCTTGGGATCACATTTGAGACCGGTGCGGACAAGAGATACCAAGGGATCGTCCCGCTCGAAGGGGATACGCTTGCCCAAGCCTGCGAGAACTACTTCATGCAGTCTGAACAGGTTCCCACATTAATCCGCTTTGCCAGCCGCGCAACGGGCGCAGGCGGGGTCGCAGCGGGGCTGTTGGTGCAGCATCTGGCGGATGGGGAAGAAGGGCGCGAGCGTTTGCATGTCCGGCAGGATCATCCTGATTGGGAGCATGTCGCGACGCTAGCTGGAACTCTCAGCCACGAAGAGCTGCTAGATCCGGCCTTGTCGATGGAGGCACTGGTTTGGCGGTTGTTCCATGAGGAGGATCAGATATTGATCCAGCCGGGCGCTCAAGTGGCGCGTGGTTGTCGCTGTTCGGCGGACTATTACGATCAAGTGATCGCACGCTTCCCGGTCGAGGAACAAGACGCTATGCGCGATGAAAGCGGACTGATCTGCGTTGATTGTGCTTTCTGTTCGAAGCAATTCGTGCTGACAATTTAGCGCTTTGCCGCTGTTAACGAACGCTTCATCCCTAAAAGTGCAGTATTCTCTCGGTTAACACGCATCTGCGTGTTCAGGAGCTTTTATGAAACGCATGGTGCAAACATTGCTGGGAGGATTGGGTGTGGCCGCCCTTGGGGGGGGCTTGGTCTTTGCGTTGAACACGCCAGCGCTCGCACAAAGCGACCAGCTCGCGATGCTCACAAACCTCACAAAAGGCGAATGGACGGTTAAATTTCGGGATGGTTCCCCGTCTCGCAAGATTTGCCTTCGCCGCGGGACTGAGCTCATTCAGCTCAAGCACCGGGCGGGCAATTGTAATCGCTTTGTCGTCGAAGACGGCTCTTCCAAGGTCACCGTGCAATACACTTGCCCTGGTGATGGCTATGGCCGTACCAATGTCCGGCGCGAGACTGCCTCGCTGGTACAAATTCAGAGCGAAGGATACGCCTCTGGTGCTCCGTTCCAGATGAGCGGCGAAGCGCGACGGACGGGCAGCTGCTGATATTTTGAGAGTTAGCGGATTGCGTTGTGTGTCTGGCGGGGTAAGCCAGCGCTATGACACGAACATCACCTGACAAAGCGAAGCCGGTCGCTGTGGTCTTGCTCTCCGGCGGTCTGGATTCAATGGTTACAGCCGCAATTGCGCAGGAACGAGGGTTTCGGGTGCGTGCGCTGACTGTGGATTATGGTCAGCGCCACCGGCTCGAGTTGACATCGGCGAAGCGGATTGCCGGGTGTTTGCAGTTGGAAAGCCAAGCTGAGATTGCGCTCGATTTGCGTGCTTTTGGCGGATCTGCGCTCACCGATGCAATTGACGTTCCCAAGGGTGGGGTCGGGGACGATATCCCTGTGACCTATGTGCCGGCACGCAATCTCGTCTTTCTTGCCCTGACAACGGCCTGCGCGGAAGCAGCGGGATCAAGTGACGTTTTTATCGGCGTGAACGCTCTCGATTATTCGGGCTATCCCGATTGCCGCCCAGAATTCATCGCGAGCTTTACGGAAACAGCGCGGCTTGGCACTAAAGCGGGCGTCGAAGGCGCTCCATTTGCAGTGCACACTCCCCTCCAAGAGATGAGCAAAGCCGATATTGCGCGCGAATGCGAGAGGCTTGGGCTTGATCCTGCTTGGAGCTGGTCTTGCTACGATCCGACACCAGAAGCGCAAGCCTGCGGCCTTTGCGATTCGTGTCGCCTACGCAAAAAGGGTTTTGCCGAAGCGGGAATTGCCGATAGCACTGTCTATGCCGAGTGATTGGCTAAGAATATGATCCGCATCGACGCAGGATCGCGAGCATTGGGAGCGGCGTTTGTCCGAAGAACTTAAGGCCCAGTCTGGAGCGGGGGATCAGCCCGTCCCAGCTTACAGTTGGTATGCGCTTGGCGTCCTGGTGGTTGTTTATGTCCTGAATTTCGTCGACAGACAGATTCTCGCGATTCTAGCCAATGATATCAAAGCCGATTTGGGGGTCGACGATGCCTATATCGGCTTTCTTTATGGGACCGCTTTCGCGGTTTTCTATTCGCTGTTTGGGATCCCACTAGGGAAGCTCGCGGATAGCTGGAAAAGGATCCGCTTGCTAGCGATTGGTCTGACGCTGTGGTCGAGCATGACGGCATTATCCGGGCTCGCGAAGAATCCTGTGACCTTGGCCGTGGCACGCATGGGCGTGGGTGTTGGCGAAGCTACGGCAAGCCCGTCGGCCTATTCGCTGATCTCGGATTGGTTCCCAGCTCGCCTTCGCGCAACCGCGCTCGCCATTTACTCGTCCGGACTTTACATTGGTGGCGGTCTATCGCTGTTTATCGGTGCGTATATCGTTGACGCTTGGAACGCTGCTTACCCAGAAGGCGGCCCAGGCGGGATAGTCGGGTGGCAAGCTGCGTTTCTATCCGTCGGAATTCCCGGACTTCTGCTGGCTCTATTGGTCATGACTTTGAAGGAGCCAATACGCGGCGCAATTGACGGGATTGAATCGCCTGAGGAGCCCAAACCATTCAACGGCTTCTTCAAGGAGCTGGTGCAGGTTATCCCACCATTCACGATTTTGGGTGCAGCGCAGCGGGGACCGCGGGCACTGGCACTCAACCTTCTCGGCCTCCTTGGCTTTGCTATTTTGGCGTTCGTCCTATCGATCCTAGTGCCGGCTTCGGCAAATGTGATCACCGGTTTCTCCGACGGATCTTTCGCCGTCTCTGATCAATGGTTGTTTCTTGGGATTGGCTATTATGCCGTTTACAGTTGGGCGATCGGCTTGAGAACACGCGATTTGCCGACCTTTAAATTGACATGGGGATCGCCCGCTTTCCTAACCGTTATTCTCGGATACGGGATGGTGGCGCTTATAGGGTATACGAACTCGGGGCTCGGGCCTGCTTATGCGGAAAGAGGATTGGGGTTGTCCAAAACGGATATCGCATTGTGGCTGGGGGCTCCTGGTGCTGTCGCTGGGTTTATGGGCGTGATCTTAGGTGGTCGCATGGGAGACTGGCTATTGGAATGGCGGCCAGATGGCCGAGTGCTCGTGGTGATGTTCGGTCTGGTGACCCCCGCGCCCATGATCTACTTCGCCTTCACGACGGCGGATACGACGGTCTTCTACATCACTAGTTTCTTTGGTAATATGCTGAGCGCCTCGGCACTGGGAGCAGCTGCGGCTTCGAGCCAATCCCTCGTTCTGCCAAGAATGCGCGGTGTTGCTACGGCAACCTTCTTCTTGTCCACCACCCTCATCGGGCTGGGGATTGGGCCGTTCATGGCGGGCTATATCTCCACTGTGAATGATGGGGATCTTGCAAGTGGCGTGCTTTCAACGCTTGTTTTCGTGCCGATCGGGATTGTCTTGTTAATCGCCGCGATCAAGCTTGTGCCCAAGGCTTCCGCGAATGTCATTGAGCGTGCGCGTGCGGTGGGTGAAAACGTATAGAGCGCCTAAGTAAGCATCACGAGAATGTGTTCCGCTCATAGAATCCGCACGACGGGTGCGTGACGGCAGCTCCCCCTGCATACACTGTCCCTGATTGGCTCGCTCGTGCAGATATCTCCGCGCAGGCCCTAATTGCTCGAATGGCAATGGTCTGACGACGCGTCGCAAACACCCACCAGGGCTATGGTCCCGACTATTGCAAGGCAGACAAAAAAAGGGCCGGATCGCTCCGGCCCTTTTTCATTTTCTGTTGCTTAGGAAACTAACTTAGAAGCCCGAACCCGGACCATAAGTTACTTCCACGCGACGGTTTTCGAGCTCACGAACACCGTCTGGTGTTGCTTTACGTGGGCTAGATTCGCCGAACGCTTGAGCACCGATCTTCGAAGCAGGAACACCACGACCAGCAAGGTACGTAGTCACAGATTCGTTACGACGCTCAGACAGTCCGATGTTGTACTGCACGTTGCCCGAACGGTCAGCGTGACCGGCAAGCATTACGTTAGCCATACCACAGTTTGCGTAAGCCGTTACAGCGCTATCCAAGATTGTAGCAGCTTCAGGCGTAATTGCCGACTGATCCCAATCGAAGAAGACGATGTACGGGCCTTTGTTACAAGGCGGTGGTGGTGGAGGCGGTGGAGGCGGTGGAGCCACTGGCACAGGCGGCGGTGGCGGAGGCGCTACCGGCGGCGGTGCTGGTGGTGGTGGCGCTTCACCGCCGAAGTTGTAAATGATCGAACCGAGGATCGAGTGAGTGCTGACATCAGCAGACAGATCACGACCTATAGCGTCAACCAAATTAACGTTCTCAGCTTGGAAATAACGGTACTTAAGACCAATGTCCCAGCTATCGCTCAAAGGTGCGCGCAAGCCAGCAAGCAGCTGCCAAGCGAGACCTGTGTCTGAGTCGTCGACGGTTGTGCCGCTCAATTGAACCCGACCATCAACGTCAACACGTGCGACACCGATGCCGCCGCCGAAGAACGCCTGAAGACCATCGTCTGGGCCGAAATCGAACAAGCCATTGACCATGAAGCTGAGAGCGTTGAATTCGCCCGCAGCTGGCAAGGTTGTCCCAACCACCAAGTTATTTACGTTAGCCGGAAGACCAGCGGCACCAGCCATCAGTTCTTCCAAGTTAGCTGCCCGGTAGCTGGCTTCAGCTTCCAAACGAAACGCACCGAAGTCGTGACCGACAATACCGCCGAAATCATATCCCTCGTCGAAGCCAGCCTCGGCATCGTTGAGGTTTCCATCGACGTCAAACTGGACGTCCTCAACAAGCATGGCACCGCCATCACCCTGAATATACCATTGACCCTCTCGGGCCATGGCGGGCGCGGTGAGCGCTGTCGAGGCCATCGCCATTCCAATGACGAACTTGCGCATTCTATTATTCCCCTTTTTTGCGAAGTGAGGCACGCGACAGTCTCTAACTATTCCGCAGTGGGGAGGCAAGCAATCAATCGACTCACAGTGTTGCAAGAAAACCTCGATTTTGTGTCTTCCTGCGATTTTCTGTGCATTTTTAGCGAGCAAAGCAGTTGATCACCAACCTCCAAAACGAAAAGTTCGAGGGTTATTTGAGAATTCCTGCGCTTGAGAGAGTCGCGATCAAAGCGTCGATCGCAGCGCGCGCTTCCAAGTCAGCAATGGCTCCACCTTGCGGAGATGTTGGTGCGCTGAGGCTGATCCATCCGTTTCTGAAGATAAGGAAGCTGCTTTCATTGAGGTCGAACGTTGCTAGTCCCTCATAAGGTGGCGCAAAATGCCAAGCCCCTGCAATCCGGATTGCCAAATGATCCTCATATCCAGCCCAGTCATCCATAGCTGTCTCGGTGACGCGATAAATGGAGCCTTCCTCTGGGTTAGCTGGAGGACTGACCTGTGAGGCAAGAACCTGACCTTTGATGAGCGCATCAATCATCGAAAACGATTGATTCACAAAGAATTCTTTCTGGGCCTGGCCGGAAAACAATAGAGGCAGACCGTAGTGTGGTGTTGCAGATGTAAAGGATACCGGTGCAGGCATTAGGACCTCCGATTGGTCAGGTAAGATTTGCGAGAAGAAGTGGGTCAGACAAGGAGTAGGTGCCGACTTGTTGCACCCAGAACTCGGCGCCCCCGTGCGTGGCAAGCAGTGTCGCTCGATCACTGGCCGAAAACGATATGGAGGGTTTCGAAGAAGACCATTGCGCAAATGGCGCAGCTATATCGCCGTATCCGATTCGATAGCTTTCTTGTTCTTCGACTAAGGCTGTCTCGACACTGCCCTGCCAGACCCATTGACCGCGCGCCCGGCGTGTCCAGCACAATTCCCAACTGTCATCGGAAGTTTGCGCGAATCGCGCGTGGACCGGCACAAGCGGGCGGCGTGATAGTCCGGCATTTGCGAGGGTCCCATATACGAAAGCCGAGTCGCCTCTGCTAAAAGCAGCGATCTGACTACCAGGCTGAGGAGAAACCTGCGATGGATCAAGCGCAGTCAGGCGAGAGTCGAGCAGGGCAAGTGGAGTGCCAGTAACATGCTCATGCATGGCATGCGTCTCAGTGCCTGCGCGCCCTCTCAACAGGCCCGAGATTAGCCAAGTGTTCGTGCCTAGCTGCTCGCAATCGAGGAACTGAAGCACCTCGCTCCCTACGAGCACGCGATTGGCACCAGCGGCAATACCGCCAATATCAGTTGGTTCAAATCCGAGTTCGTCGCCTACAAGTTCGACAGTCAGCGTGGCGTTCGGCTCGAATATGAGGCTGCGCGATGCTCCAAGCGGCGTTGTTAGTTTACCTAGAACAGCACGCCGCCTGTTGGAGTTGCCGATCGGCAAGACCGAATTGCCTCGTACCGAGAACAGCGAAGCGCCTGACCACTGGTGTGTCTCCGCTGAAACTGCCGCGAAAAGCAATGATTTCGATGGATCGCTTGTCCCGTCTGAAGGCGATTCAATGAACGCTAAGTGCGTCGCCGCAGCCGGTAGATCAGTCGGAGCTGGGATGGTGCCTGGGTCACTCGAAGAAGTTGCAGTGCTGTTTGGTGGAGCTGCGCGTTCGAGGCCCAATTCAACGCCGCGCTCATACCATTCCCAGGTCATCACCCTCCATTGTCCAGGCGCATTCGGTAGCCGCACAATCGATCCAGGGTGGACGTTGGGATCGAGCACTCCCATTCTCCACGTCACACGTTCACTGTTCCAACGCACGCGCTGGGCATTTTCGTTTGCGAGTTGGCGCGCACCGCTAGACGTCATTGTTGCTGGAAGATCGACCATGTTCTCTTGGCCATTGGGTCGCATTCCGACAGCGCGTTGAACGCCGGGCTGATAGTCGCGCTCTTCATCATAGTAGCGTATTGCCAAAGGGGTCGCCGCGGTCAGAGCAATGCGTTCTTTGTTCCGCTCTTTGGTATCGTCGTCGGCAATACTGGCAAGCTGCTCTGGAAGGGTTACCTTTGCGGCGGCACCTATGGTGACAGGAGAGAGGCTGAGGCCACGATCAGTCGTTATGCAAGAAAGCGGCATCAATTGGTTGATGACCTGCAGCGACGCCACAACCGATCCGCCATCATCGGCAAATCCGCGCGCATGAGAAAGGGTAACATCGGCCTGATTACGTATTGCTTGGGGCGCAATTTCGCTTAGCGAAACCCGATCATCTTGCGACGAGAAGATTTCAAAGGTGAGAGAGGGGATGCGATTGCCGTAATCGGCCAATTGCAGGCCTTCGAAAACCACATAGGCGCAATCGCGGAAGGCTGGTGCCTGACTGCCTCTTTCGGCGGCAATCAGCGGGTCCACAGGATCGGCACCACCACCAAGGTAGGCGCGCATTTCCCCTTCGACCTTTAAGTCGCCTTGTTCGCCGCGCAGTAAGTTTCCATCGGCCCATATCCGGCCCAACCGCGACAACGGCGTGCTTGAAAGCGCGACGGCGAAATTCGCTGAATAGGTGTAGGTTGTAACAGATGGCTCGCCCTTACCACCTTCGGTGGTTGAATCTTCTTGCAGGTCGGTTGCCCAGATTACGGTTCCGGCTACTCTCATTCGGCCAAAATGGCGGGGCATTGGGTTGCCGTAGCTCGAGGTTGTAACGGCGAGTTCGGTTAGGCGAGGTCCTTCTTGTCCTGATCCGCCAAAAATCTCACTATCGATCTGCCTCCCTATCAACCCGCCGATAACATTGCCAAGAGGTCCGCCTATCGCGGAACCAACAGTCGAAAGCACAAGAGTTGCCATCTAAGCGTCCTAACTTGTTGCGCTGAGTCGCCATTGCATCAGGCGCGTATGGGGTTGAGCGAGCGGCTGGCGCACGACTCGGCGCAGACCAGCGTGAGCGTGAATGACTGAACCGGGTTGTTCGACGATCATAAGGTGCTGTTGAGAAGGGCCGGGCTGCACTAGCAGAATATTGCCAGGACGCTCTGGCTTGTTTGACGGTTCAAGTTCGATCCAAGCGGCGCTAGGCAGCCATTGCTCGATTGAAAGGTTGCGCAATCTGTAGCCGCGCGGGAATTCGATTGGCCGTCCAATCGCTGACAAGCAGGCGTAAACAAGCCCGACACAATCAAGCCCCGTTTTTGGGTCACGACCATAGAGCTTGAAGCGAACGCCGAGGAAAGTGCTGGCAGCCTGTGCCAAAGCCGTTCCGCTCATCCCGAAGGCTGTCCATAACGGGTGAGCAAGTCATTGCCAGGCAAGAAAGGTTCACCGCGAAAATTGATCGCATTGTTAAAACGTGTCGCGCAGGTTGAAAGGGTGTGGTCACAACCTTCGCGCAGTTCAGTGCGCGTGCCAATTGACGTTCCAGCAACCAACTGCCGATCAAGGGTCAGCCCGGAAGTGTCTGCGCCAACGATACCGAAAGTGATCCCGGTTTGCGGTCCATCCAGAAAGCGCAATTGTCCGTCGAGATAATGACCGGGATTGCTGGTGGAGAACTGTACCCGATTGAAGTCCAGATCGATTGCTGCGAGCGGACGTATTGAGGTAAATGCGGTGGCGCGAACGCCGCAACCCGGCCCGCAAAACAGGGCCCTACACGTAGGGCTTGTGCGCGGGACGATGTCTTGCTCAAGCAGTTTCTTCGCTGAACGCAATTCTGCGCTGAAGCTGCGCGTATCGTCTTCGATTGTGCCGAGTTCGCCACTGTAAAGGATGCGAAATTCAAGCGCTTCCCAGTCGACCACGCCAATCTCAATCCCCGCCCCATCAAACAGGCCAGCGGAAAGGTCCTGCTCACGAATGGTGGTGTGGCTCAGTGCGCCGCGCACTTCGGCGCTGTCGTCGGATAGGTCTGCCGTCAGACGAATGGCGGTCGGCACCATTCCGGGCGCCGCGCGATGGACCATTCCTGCAAAAGAGAGGTCGCGATCGTGACTAGTAAAGCCAAGCAGCACGCCATCGCGCCGATAGATGCGCCAAAACGTCGCGACATTGTCTAACGCGCGATCAAAGAACACTCGCATTAAGCTGTCTCCCGAAGCTCAATGAGTGGGATGCTTGGTGCTTCACCGGCGGAAAAGTTCACGCCAGAAACGTCGATCCGATCTTCAGCGAACCGCACGGGGACATCAAATAGGAAGCCTGCGCGCACTTCGGCTCCGGTGTTTGGGGCTTGGCCGAATCGCAATTGCCCCGTTTCACTTAGCGTAAAGTCAGTGGTCTCCATGTCATTGACGCTTACCCACAAGGTCTCAGCTCGTGGCCGGGTGATCGGACGGATTTGCGGCTCATCACCCGTGCCATAGGTTTTTGTGAGTTGAAAATCCGCTGTCGCGCCGTCGCCTATTCCGATCAACTGATCCTTCATTTCCGGCGTACCGGTCATGCCGTTTGAGCTGTGATCAAATGGATCGCTTATGCGAAATCCTCTTGCCGCACCTCTTCTAGCCCTGAAGAATGCTATCAACTCGGACAGCTCAGCTTCTGATCGAATGCCGGGCCCCACATCAAAATGCATACGAGCATCGGACCACAGCGAGTTGCGCCGTTCATGACCCGATGCGGTGACTGTCACCGATGTTGAAAATTCAGGGGCAACCGCAGTGCTTCGCCCCAAAGCAAAGGGATAAAGCACATCGTCAAAAGCTTGCATATTGTCCTCCGAATTAGGGGGTAGGCGCGTGTATCCGTCGCGGTTGATTTGAGGCTGTGCCCAGACGTATCGGCGCGTGATTGCCCGCTCGGCCGCTTCATCAAGCCCGGCGTCAATGCGCGCCCAATATTCTTCAGCATCTTCGGCATCGAGAACGAAGCCGGACAGATAATCTTGATCCGCTATCGGATAGCCAAGCCAGCCATCGACAAAGGTGTAAGCCGCGCGGCGCAGGGCATCTTCGCCAGCGGTGAGCCAGTCATAATCTTCAAGTTGCAATCGATCGAACGCGGGATGGGCCCAGCCGATGGGTAGGTTGGCTCGGTAAAGTTCGGGCGAGTCGGATGCGAGGATGGTCGGGGTGAAGGCGAGCAGCAGCACTTCGGCAGTTCCAACAGAATGCGCGCGTATCGCGTTGGTAAGGTCCGCTGTTGATTGCGCTAGCAAGGTTCCTGCTTGATCAAGCAGTGCGATTTGCGCTGAATCAAGTGCGGTGCTCACATCATCGATGACGGGCGGTGACCCACCAAAAATCACAGTAGCTTCGCTGTCGTAAAGGCAAATCTCTCTCGCAGGTGTGATCCACCACCAAGGCTCGCCGATTTGCATGCGGACCGGCAACCCGCTTTCTTCCATCAGATCGACGAACGCCAAAGCGCTTGCTTGCAGCCACGCCATAGCCTGCGTGTTGGCAGGAGATAGAAGCGTCGATGGTGGAACCCACCCAGTCAGCGCTGGATCACCGCTTGCAGTGCGTTGTTTCCAATCCTCCGGGCAATAGGCGTTAAACAGCTCGTACGAAATAGAGCCAATCGCTTCGAGCGCATTGTCAGCGCAGGCTGTGAAGAAATTGTCGTGCCACACCTGCGTTGGAGTGCACAATTCGGCGATTGCAGGCACAAGCAGAGAGCCATCGCTTTGGCTTTCGAGCCGCATGAAATGACTCATGCCGACATAATGAACCAGATCATCGCGGTAACCCAAACCAATGGCATTGCGGACAATACGCTCAGGCGTTTGATCGTACGCATCGTCGTAGGCTGTGGCGATTCGTTCTCCATGAGGCGGAACGCGCACATCGCCCAACAAGAGGACGGCATTCGCGCCATCCGCATTGATCTGTGACATCGTGATGCTGCCATTGAATCGCGCGGATAAAGGAGCCGAGCTTCCAGCAACATAGTCAGGCGCGACCAGCGATATGAACATCCTATCGATCCGCGCAGGATTGATAGGGGTGCCAGGCAGGGCAAAGCCGCTTTGAAGTTCAGAAAATGGCAGTGTGACGAATGCGTCCGTGGGTGAGCCGCTCGCATAGTTCCAGAGTCGCACGAACCACGTCACGGCTTGATCTGTTTCGTCATATCCTTCGATCGTGAGAGTTGGGCCGTTGATCCCATCAAGCGGGATCACCCCATGCGACTGCCAACGAAAGCTCAGCGTGGTGTTCGAATAGTCGTGGTTCGTCTCATAGGCGAGGAGGGGATGATCAAGCGTGTCCTCGCTCGCCCAGATAAGGCCGACGAGTTCGCCTTCATTGTGCAGTTCAATATCGACCTGCAGCGAGTCCGGACCAGTTGTCACAACCGACGCCATGGCGGGGCGCGGGAAGTTCACGGTCCAAAAGCGCGGGTCAAAGCGCTGCATAAAGCTT
Source organism: Erythrobacter sp. (assembly GCA_039985875.1). Taxonomy (GTDB): domain Bacteria; phylum Pseudomonadota; class Alphaproteobacteria; order Sphingomonadales; family Sphingomonadaceae; genus Erythrobacter. Next base: position 811,194 of record JBDWRU010000003.1, read on the forward strand.
GATTCCTGCGCGTGCCGTCGCTCAGCCAGCCAAAATGCCATAATGCAATCCTCTCTTAGCTGCTCTGCAAGGCGCGCCGGACGGCGCTGGCGACTTGGCGGGAAGAACGTTGCATGGCCGTAGGTGCAGCGGTGCCGCGCGGGGTCGTCAATTGGATCGCAACGCGGACCTCGCGCCCTCCGCCCCCAAGCGAAGAGTTCGGCTCGATTCGACCAGCCGAAGTGGGAACGAAGAGCTCCGGCCCGCTCTCTCCGACAACGAAGCTGCGGCCAGGCGATACTGGGCCGCCCGTTGCTCTTCCGGGAGAGCCGAACAGCGAGTTGGTCAATTGGCTAAACAGGTTCCCAAGCCCGGAATCGAACCCAGAACCGTTCGAGCCTGAGCCGCCAAACAGAGCATTTATGCCGGAAGACAGAGCGGCAGTTGCAATTTCACTCAAAGCGCTCAAAGCGGTATTTTTGAGGTCCTCAAAACCAAGCGTGCCTTTGCGCAGCGCTTTGAGCAGGCTTTTTTCAAGGATCGAGCCAGCTTTTTCGAAACCATCACCAAGTGAGGTGTCGACCGCCTCGCTTATCCCTTTCAGATCAGAGGCAAAGCTATCGGTGTTCGCTCGAACATCGATTACCAGCTCGTCGAGGTTGTCATCCATGTGTGTCGCGTTCCATCATTTGGGCGATCTGCTCGCGGCTGAGCGCCGCATCGGTGAAACCTTCGGCGGGATCGCTCAGCGCGAGGGCGAGTTCATCGGGAGTGGCGGACCAAAATTCGTTTGGGCGCCAGCCTAGAATTTGTGCGGCGACGCTGGCCCATCTAGGCGCTGTGTCGGCAAAATGCTGTGTCATGGCTGGCCTTGCAGCACCTGAGTCAAGATGATGCGGACCGGCTTTGTCGCCGCGATCAATCCGCTGGCGAGCACTGCTTCGCCCACTTCGTCGCGCGAAGGCTTGTCTTTGGCTGGGGTGCAATGCCAGAGCAGCGCAGCAATCTCCGTCAGCGTCAAAGCGCCGTCGGAAGCATGCTCTACCAGGGAGAACAAAGATCCCAGCTCTTTTTCGGAAGCAATCAACGCCTCGAAAGTCGGGCGGATAACTAGTGTTTTCCCGCCGACAATCAATTCCGCTTCGCCGCGAATAGGGTTTGCAGGTTTCATCATGCTGGGACGACTGGTCCAGAGCTTTCAAGCTGCAGCGTGTAATTGCGCTCACCATTGAAATCGCCAGAATAATCGAGCCGTTGGACTAGGAAGCGGCCGCGCAATTTGGCACCATCTTCAAAAGACAGTTCATAGTCGTCGAGCGTTCCAGCCAGCGCATGAGCGCGCACCGCATTCTCCGCGCCGCTGCCGAGGAAAATGCCAGCCGCGCTAACCGATACAGAGCGTGTCCCGGCCCCTGAAAGCAGGTCACGCCACCCACCTGAATCCTTGTGGGTGACCACCACGCTATCGCCGTTGATTGTCATTTGCGTGGTTCGCAGTCCCGCCACCGTGTCGTAGGCGATTGGCGCGTTGCCATCGCTGATTTTGAGTAGGAAGGCTGCGCCGTTCTGTGCTGGCATTGAGATTACTCCGGTGAAGGTTCGAGGATACGGAAACGAAATTCGAGAAGCGCGCCGCGGCGATTGAATTCGCGCCGCTCACTGCGCGCACGAAGGAACCGGATCGAGGCAAGCTCGAAACCGTCGTGAAAGGGAGGCAAGCCAAGGACGCGATTCTCTACCGCAGTCAAAAGCGATGCGTCGCTTGCAGGTTCGTCGCTTCGACTTTCTAGCTCGAGCGCGATGCGAACCTCGCGACCCGGACGGTCTTTGGTTCCCCAGTCGGTTGACGCGCTAGCAGCGATGCCGAGCCAGGGTGCACTCGCTTTGAGCGGGGTTTCTTCCTCGATTGCGTTGATGTCGGCCAACGCGGGATCATCGCGCAGCCATTCAATTAAGGCGGAGCGCAAGTGGTTTTCCATAGCGGTTTACCCTTGTGTGAAATTGGGCCAAAGCGAGGAGGCTGACCGCCAGAAATCGCGTTCTGACAAAGTGGTGCCGCGGCGAATGCGCGCAGCTCTTTGTTTGCCCAGCACGCGGGCTCGTGATTCGATGCTACGCAACACAGCTGTTTGTACTGCGCTGGGTAATGAGGCGCGGATCATGTGAGCCTCAGTACGCGCCAAGGCCGCCAAAGCGCGGCAACACTGGCTGGCGGTTGCTCGCTGCTCTCAAGGCTACGATCGCGATAGTAATACGCTGCGAGGCGGATTATCCCTTGGCGCAATGGACCTTCTGTCGAAGACCAGTTTTGCGACATTCCCGCCACCATTGTGATCGCATATGCGCTGTGATCTGTTTCCGCTCGAATAGTGACAACGGCGCTGCCATCGACATCGATGACTGAGTTCTCAAGCTCATCAAGGAGCGAGTCCCTCTTGCCTTTTGAGTCCATGCCCTCGAAGTTGAGAAGCCTGCGAACGGGCTGCGAACTCAATCGTGTTTCGCCTACTTCTGCGGGGATTGTTTCTTCTACGGTTTGCTCCAATGGAGCTTGACCAATGAAGGCTTCGCATGTCGCGAGGCTCGCTTCTAGCAAAGCACGCAGGTTTGCGTCTTCAGCTTGCTGGCTAATGCCAAGCCATTGTTTGAATTCAGTGAGCGCATCGCCGCTCAAGTCGGCCGGCTGCACGATCTTTCGCCGCATGGCGGTCTCCTAATCTCAAGTCATTAGAACAAAGGCACCCGCGCCGCTGGTTTCAGCAGGGAAGTTTGCCGCCAAGCGGCGCGGGCGCAGGAACCGGCAAGGGAGAAAGGGGGGAACTCGACCTTGCCGGGGAGGAAGATTGAGAGCTTTAGGCCTCGATCTTCAGCAGCTTGATCGCGTTGCTATCGAGCACTTTGCCGCCCACGCGTTTAGTCGCATAGAAGTGGACGAACGGCTTGTTCGAGAACGGATCGCGCAAGATCTGTGTGGCGCTGCGTTCGGCGATCAGATAGCCGTGGCGGAAGTTGCCAAAGGCGATCGGGAAAGAGCCGGTCGCGACATCTGGCATGTCTTCGGCTTCAACCACCGGATAGCCCAGTAAGCGATCAGGCTGACCTTCGACCATACCAGGCTGCCACAAGAACGCCCCATCCGCAGTTTTGAGCTTGCGAACCATAGCTAAAGTCGCGGAATTCATAACAAAGCTTGCGCCTTGGCGATGGCCGCTTTTCATGGAGTGAATGAGGTCAATAAGCTTGGCATCAGGTGCTGCGTCAAAGCCGTTCGCATCGCCGGACCCGATATATTGCGTGGTGCCAAATGCGCGTACGCCATCTTCCGCGGAGCTGTTGGCGGCGGTTAGGAAACCTTCGGGTTGGTCTGAGCCGGAGCCGCTGACAAAGGCGCCGCCTTCTGCACGGGCAAACTCAACCGAAATTTCGTTGGCGAGCCACGATTCCAAATCGAAATCAGCATCATCAAGCATCGCCTGACTTGCGGCTGGATTGGCATAGAGATCGCCGGTGGGCGGAGCGATTTCGGCAAAGTTTGGTGTGTCGGTTTCGGGTCGTCCAGCGGTTTCGCTGGCCCAGCCTGATGCGGTACCGCCAGTGGAGACAAGCTTGCGATAGCCAGCGCTGCCAGTTTGCACGACTTGCGCGATTGAGCGGATTGGGCTGATCTCAGCGAGCTCGCGAGCGATCACAGCGTCAATTTGGCGAGGCACAGCGTAGCCGCCATCGCTTGGTGTCGCGCCGCTGAGTGATTTGAACTGCGTGGTCTGGCCACGGCGCAAATATCCATTAACGAAGCCTTTGACCTCTTCGCTTTCCACCGAAGCCCCGGCGATTGCAGGGCGAGTGGCAGCGCGTGCTACTTTGTCGAGCCGCGCTTTCACTTCATCGACATCGCTGCGAAGTGAGGTGATTTCGACTTCGGCTTTGTCTTGCCGTGACACGATGTCGAAGCTTCCTGCCATCGGATCGGCTTGGACTTCAGGCGTGTTAACAGTGGGAGGGGTCACAGTGATATCCATTGGGTATTGGGCCTTTCGGTTGGGCATAAAAAAGGCCGCCCCAGTGGCGGCCGGTTGTGGATTGGGATTGTTGGGCAACTCAGGTGACAAGATGCACTCTTGCGCCATGTTGGAGCGGGTGGGTGACTAAGCTCACTTCGAACAGGTCAATGACGGTCAGTTCGCGTCCCTGATCGCTATGGCGCGCTTCGCGCGCGCGGTAGCCAAAGCTAAGGCCGCTCACAGCACCGCGTTTCAACATTGTTGCGGCGCGACTATTTTGCCGATCGAGGCGTGCGACCACACGCAAACCGCGCTTGTCCTCTGCAACGCTTTCGACTGTGCCGATGACTTGGTCGGGCCGGTGATGCCAAAGCAGCGGGAGCGGCGTCCCACGCGTCTTCAATGTATTGGAAAACGCCCCTTCGCGGATCGTGTCGCGGTCCGCATCGGGGATATCGAACAAGGCGGCATATCCTGCAAAGCGGACGGCTTGATCTGCCATCAAAACAACTCCCGAACACCAAGCCGGAACGCTATTCCGATAAGCAGCAAAGCCAGCAGGCCGCGAACCAACCAATCGACAAAGGCTTTCCAAGCGCTCGACTTAGCATCGCGCCAAGCGCTGAGCAGTTCGCGCAATTCGTCAAGATCATCGCTGGCACTGGCGTCGGCCAAACCGAGGCGTTCCAGGGCGCGGGTTGCGGCGAGTTCACTTGTTTCTTCGATGATCGCACGCAAGGTCACGATATCCGCGCCTTCATCATTGGCTTGGGCCATAAGGTTGGCGAGCATGTCTTCGCGGCTCATACTTCACACTCCTCAGTGGGCAAGCCCAGCATTTCGCGCTTCTCTGCGCGGGTCAGGAACTCAGCGTCCGAAACCTGCTTCCAAAGCCGTTCTCGGTCTTCGGAGAGCGCGGTTACGCGGTCGAGATCAACCGCTAGACTTGCTTGTGGAAACCACGGTTCGAGCCCTTCGCGCAGGGCCCCAAACAGCTTGCTGGCAAGTGGCATCAGCGTGAGCCGCCATAGAGCCCGATTGGCTTCACGGTAGTTTGAGTAAGTGTTGTCGCCGGGAATTCCGAGCAGCATCGGCGGCACACCAAAGGCCAGCGCGATCTCGCGCGCTGCGGCGCTTTTCAACGTCGCAAAATCCATGTCTGCGGGCGACAAAGCCATGCTTTGCCATTTCAGCCCGCCATCAAGCAGCATCGGGCGACCCGCATTGCCGGATCCAGAAAAGGCGGTGGCCAATTCAGACTTTAACCGCTCAAATTGATCTTTGGTAAGCCCAGCACCATCATCGGCTTCATAGACCAATGCGCCAGAAGGTCGGGCTGCGTTTTCGAGCAGCGCACGGTTCCATTCTGCTGCAGCGTTGTGGATTGCAACCGCTTGCTGCGCGGCGGCCAGAGCGCCCGCGCCATAATGATCTTCAAGCGGGTGCATCGACTTGATATGGATGACATTGGGCCATCCTTCTTCATCTTCGATGGGCAAGGTAATTAGTTGGCCGCCAACGCAATATTCGAAGGCGCAAGGCCAACCATCCGGGCCAGAGACAACACGCACACGGTCGGGGCGCAAGGCGAACAGCTCAAACGGCTTGCCGCTCGCATCTTTCACGATCTGAACATAGCCATTGCCATGCAACAGAATGTGCGCGGTGAGCGATTCTAACAATGGTTGGCCCGCACTGGTTGCTGTGACAAGCGCGGTAACTTCAGTATCGCTGCAGGCGAGTGGCGATTGGCCAATCCCTTCAGCCACAACCCTGACTGCGCGCTGTGCCACGGGATTGGAGAGAAAGCTTTGTTTGACGGCACTGGTGTATTCAAAATGCTGTGTTGGTGCATTGGTTTCGAATGCCCCAGGCAAGCCTTGCAGATAGCCCGGCGCGAGCGGCACGCGGCTTTCCTCCCCGTCTTTGAAGGCGGAGAGCAGATCGTCGAGGAAGCTCATAGATTGTCCTTTGTCAGACTTGTCGCACGCTAGGTTGCACGCGGCGCCCCAGCATCAATTCACTTAGCGCCCAGACCAAAGCGTCTGCCCGGTCGGGCGAGCGGCCCGGTCCGGCGTATTCACCACCGGTCATCAATCCGCACAATTGGTCTTCGAGTTGCGGAAATACCCCGCAATGGCGCACGCGGCCAGCCGAGTAGAGCGCGGCAATGGGTTCGGCCCGAGCGACTTTACCGCGACTGGCATGGACCAGTTTTACGGGCAGAGCTGTGTCGGCAGCACGCAAAACGCTCTCGATCATAGCCCCACCTTGGTTGGCTTCGGCGATGACGCGGTCAGCCGACCACTCAGATGCTGCGTTCGCAACCGCGCTGGCCCATTTCTCAGGGCTGGCGGCGGCGACTGAACAATCAGCCTGCACCCGTGCAATTCCATCTTCACCCAAGGCTGTAACCACAATGCCGCACTCATCTCCGCTTGCCGAAGCGGGCGGGTCAACGGCAACAACAATGCGCACAGCCTGAGGCACAGCGCCCGTTTCACGAAACTTCTCCAGCAGCGATCGCGTCCACAAAGCGCCTTCGATATCGCTTAGCAACTCCCCCGCAATCTCTTGGCGCGCGAGCTGGCTTCCCGAATATTCGCTGTCGATTGCGTTGAGAAAACGCAGCGGCAGGTTCGACGCATTATCAAAAGTTGATCCGCGAGAAATTACTGTGTTTTCATCGCGCTCTTGCTCGACCAGACGTTTGACCAAGGTTACGGCACGCGGGGTCGTCGTCACAACGATCCGTGGGTCATTACCCAGTCTCAGCCCCATCATCAAATTGTCCCAGCAACGCGACGCGCGCTCAGCGCTCAGCGGCCATTTGCCAATCTCATCGCACCAAGCATGGCTGTGCTGTGGCCCGCGCAGAGCTTCGGGATCGCTCGCCGAAAACAGCTGCGCTTGCGCTCCATTGGGCCAGCGAAGTCGCTTCAACGACGGCTCGAATCTCGGTCTGCGTTCCGGTGGAGTCGATGCGACGATCCCGCTTTCACCTTCGACCATCACCGCGCGTGCTTCCGCAATTGACGTCGCCACCAAGGCGATGCGCGCCTGGCTATGTGTTTCGGCGATCATTCGCACCCATTCTGCGCCAGCGCGGGACTTGCCAAAGCCGCGCCCGGCCATAATCAGCCAAATCCTCCAGTCACCCTTGGGTGGCAATTGTTCGGGCCGTCCGAAGTAAGACCAATGATAAGCAAATTCAGCGCGTTCTTCATCGTTGAGTGCATCAACAAGTCGTTGGCGAATGTCAGCAGGTTGGTCAGCGAGCCAATCTATATTGGTGTTCACTTGCCTTCGGCCTTGCGCCGCTTTTCATTGCGCACTTGTGCGCGGATTGCATCCACCTTGCGATCAATCGATGCCCGCACTTCGACGGCGCTAACATTGCGCTGTTCGGCTTGCGCGCGAGCCGCATTCTCACGATGCGCGTTGAGCAAGCGGATGGCATTGGCAAAATCGTATTTGTCGCTCTCTCCGGCTTTTTGATCGCCCTCTCTCAGGCGCCGCAACACTTCCATTTCAAGATGCGAGTAGCCTTCCCATAAGGCGGCGAGCCATTCGCGAGCGAATTCGGGTTCCTCACGACGCACCTTGTATGCGCGGCTTGGGTTGACTCCTGCACGCTGGGCGGATCGCGTCACGTTTGAGCTTTCCGCCAGATAATCGAGGAAGAGACCCCGCCAATGGCGGTTGAGACCCGCGTCCTCTCCTTCTTTCAGTTGTGGTTTAATTTTTGTCCGATTGCGGCCACGCACCGGCATGTTCGTTCTCCCCTCTCGGTGAAAGAGAATGGCGGCGCTCTTGAGGTAAGAGCCACCGAAGGCGAATCGCAAATTGTCTAGGATGCCCCTTTAGTACCAAAGAGCGTGACAATGTCAATAACAAAGTGCCAAATAGGTTATATATGTTCCAAGGTTGCGCCATCGGGGGAGGTCGCCTAGGCGCGCGGCTACAGCGAATTTTGAGGCGAACGGCGCGATGAAGTGGCTCCGAGCATTATACGAATGGACGATGGATAAGGCAGCACACCCGCAAGCGGTTTGGTGGCTGGCGTTCTTTTGCTTAATCGAGTCGAGCTTCTTCCCGATTCCACCGCATCCGCTGCTTGGTTTGATGTGCTTGGCCGAGCCGAAGAAGGCGCTGAAATTTGCAGCCGTGGCCACACTGTCTTCGGTGTTGGGTGGCTTGTTTGGCTATGCGATTGGCTTCTTTCTTTACGAAGCTGTTGGGGCATGGGTGATTGGGGCGCTGGGTCTATCGGAGAGCTTCCCTGTGGCGGCTTGCTATATTCGCGAACAGGGCGCGCTGGCGGTGTTCTTTGCCGCGGGCACTCCGGTTCCATTCAAGTTGATGACCATTACCGCAGGGTTCATTGAGATAAACCTGCTGACGTTCACGCTTGCAGCATTTGCCGGGCGCGCTTTGATATTCATGGTGGTGGGCGTTCTATTTCAGTTGTTCGGCGCGCCGATCAAGGCGATCATCGACAAATATCTGGGCTGGGTGACAACCGCTTTTGTCGTGTTAATCGTCGGTGGCTTTGTCGTCTTCACACAGGTAGCGGGCGGCGATGATGACGGCGGGGAAGGCCATGTTTGCGACGCGGTCACAGATGTGCGCGGCGCTTAAATAATCCCGACCGTTTTTCCGGCGCGTTCAAACATTGCGAGGATTGTCTGCACTTCCTCGGCGGAATGCTCGGCGCACAGCGAACAGCGCAGCAATGTCATGTTTGCGGGAGTTGCCGGTGGCCGTGCGAGGTTGACATAAAGGCCTTCTTTCAGGAGCGCTTCCCACATCATCGCGCCGCGCGTGAGATCAGGCATGATTACTGCGATGATCGCGCTTTGCGGGGTTTGGGTGCCCAGCTCGAAACCGAGCTCCGTTAGCCCTTTGTGTAGGGTCTTAGAATTTTCCCAGAGATGCGCGCGTTTGTTCGCGCCGTGCATCAGTTTGCGGATCGAGGTGGCTGCGGTTGCCACGACGCTGGGCGGCAAGCTGGCTGTGAAAACATAAGGACGGCACACCAGCCGCATAATGTCGAATTTCGGGTGGTTGGAGACGCAAAAGCCGCCGACTGTCCCAACACTTTTTGAGAATGTGCCGATAATGAAATCGACATCATCCATTACGCCTTGCTCTTCAGCAACGCCTCGGCCGTTTTCGCCGATAAAGCCCATTGAGTGCGCTTCATCGACCAACACCATCGCGCCATAGCTCTTGGCGACCGCAATCATTTCCTTCAGCGGCGCAACATCGCCGAGCATAGAATAGACGCCTTCGAGAACCACAAGCTTGCCAGCGCCTTCTGGGAGACGCCGCAAGCGTTTTTCCATCGCCTCGATATTGTTGTGTTTGAACGGCACCACTTCAGCGCGGCCCATCGCACAGCCATCATAAATCGACGCATGGCTGTCGATATCAAGGATGATGTAATCGCCTTTGCCAGCGATAGTGGAGATGATGCCAAGGTTGGCCTGGTAGCCGGTGGAAAAGACCATCGCATGGTCCATTCCGTAGAACTCTCTGAGCGCGTCTTCGCACTCTTTGTGGCCTTGATATGTGCCATTGAGAACACGGCTACCGGTTGTGCCTGAGCCGAAATTCTCAAGCGCATCCTTACCCGCATCAAGCACGTCCGGGTCAAAGGTCATACCCATGTAATTGTAAGTGCCAAGCAGGATCGTGTCACGCCCGTTGCACATGGCACGGGTGGGTGAAAGCACCTCTTCCATGACCAGATTGTAAGGGTCTTCAATACCCGTCGCGAGCAATGTTTCGCGAGTTTGGATCAGGTCGTCAAATTTGGAAAACAGGTCGCCCTCGGGCGCTTTGGCTGTATCGGCCTTAGTAACGGAGTCAGTCATGGCGCGCTCTTTATCAGCCCTTCGCCATCTTGTGGACTGCCTCAACAAGTTGCCCGTAGGTTTCGATCTCGGCTTGTTGGTTCATGCTGATGATGATGTCGAATTCATCTTCAATCTCTGCCACGAAATCCATCACCGTTAGGCTGTCAAATTCGAGATCATTGGCGAACGTAGTTGCATCACCAATTTCGACCCCTTTCTTGTTGAAAGGTTCAATCAGGGCGCGGATCCGCGTGTCAACTTCGGCGCTGTCCATAAGGGGCGTTTGCTCTTTTAGTTCAAATACTGACGCCTAGATGGCCCGCACGGTCGCGATGTGCAAGCGCTAGCTAAGCCTCCTCACCGATCAAGTTCTTCACCGCCGCCATAAACGGGCTGATTGAAACGGGTTTGGAAAGATAGCTAGCAGCCCCAGCCTCGCGGATGCGGTCCTCGTCGCCTTTGGCGGCAAAAGCGGTAACCGCAAGGATGGGAATGTCCCGCAAATCCTCGTCGCGCTTGGCCGCTTCGATTAGATCAACGCCTGAAATGCCGGGCAACTGAATGTCCATAATGATGAGGTCCGGCGTCACGCTGCGTGCAGTGTCCAACACCTGCGCTCCATCGGCTACCGGCTCTACTTCGAAGCCGTTTGCGCGCAGCACATCGCAGAACAATTTGCGGTTGAGATCATTATCCTCGACAACCATTATTCGCTTTGTCACAGCCGTGTCCTTAACCCCGTTTCACCCCGCCTACTTCGAGAGTGAGTGCTTAACAATCCCGGACCCAGAAGACTTTGCGCCTGATCGCGGCCTGCCCAGTGCTGAAACGCTTGCTCTGGCCGCGCTCGGCTGGGTGCTGGAAGATGAAGATAGAGCGCAGCGATACCTTGCGCTTACCGGGCTTGATCCCGATACTCTGAGAGAAGGACTAGGCAAGCGAACCGTACAGGCCAGCGCGCTTGAGTTTCTGGCCAACCATGAACCCGATTTAATTCGCGCAGCCGAAGCCATGGCAGTAACGCCAGAAGAGCTGATCGCGGCGCAACAGGAGCTTTCTGAATGACCCGTCCGCTTATCATCAGCGATTGTGATGAAGTGATCTTGCATATGGTGGTGCCTTTCAAAGATTGGCTGGAGGAAAGCCAAGGGGTCAATTTCAGCATGGAAGGGGCCGATTTTTCGCGTGCTTTGACTTGGAAAGAGAGTGGTGATTTCCTCGAGTCGAATGAAATTTGGCGGATGCTTGGCGGGTTCTTCGACTCGGAGATGGGGCGCCAGATGCCGATTGCTGGTGCGATTGAATCTCTCAACGCGCTGAGCGAACATGCCGATGTTGTCGTGCTCACTAATTTGGTCGATGAGCGCCGCGACATGCGCGCTGAACAGCTCGCCGCGCATGGGCTTCACACCGAAGTATTTACCAACCAAGGTCCTAAAGGCCCAGCGCTTGCAAAGATTATCGCAGATCGCGCGCCGAGCCGCGCAATCTTTATCGACGACTTGCCACAGCATCACCATTCAGTTTCGGAGACAACTCCTGATGTTGTGCGTCTGCATATGTGTGGCGAACCGCTAATCGCAAATAGCATCGCATGCGCACACAAGGCAGGGCACGCTGATGCTCGGATCGACCAATGGTCTGACGCGCTGCCTTGGCTGATGGATAGGCTGGAAGGAGAATTGGTATGAGCATCGAGGCGCGTTTGAACGAATTGGGCATCACCTTGCCCGAAGCGGCAGCTCCTGTTGCGAGTTACCAGCCCGTCGTAGTCCATGGCGGCGTGGCGCATGTCTCTGGCCAACTCCCCTTTGTCGATGGGAAACTTGCGACCGGGCGGCTAGGTGAGAATGTCTCGCTTGACGATGGTATGGCAGCGGCCCGCGCTTGCGGATTGATGATCTGTGCGCAGCTACAGGCGGCCGGATTGCTTGAGCGGGTTGAGAGAGTTGTAAAACTGGGTGCATTTGTGTGCTCAACCGAGGAATTCACCGATCAACCTAAGGTCGCGAATGGCGCGTCGGATTTGATGTTTGAGGTTTTCGGTGAAGCCGGCCGCCATGCGCGCGCGGCGGTCGGAGTGTCGGTTCTGCCTTTAGGTGCAGCAGTCGAAGTGGACGCTGTTATTGCTATCAGCGAATGAGCCAACGGCAGGTACCTGATTGGCTGACCCAATGGGAATATGCCCATCGTGGATTGCATGATGCCAAAGTGCCTGAAAATTCGCTCGCTGGGGCCAAGGGAGCGATTGCTGGGCAGCTAGGAATCGAATGCGATGTCCAGATGAGCGGCGACGGCGTGCCGATTGTGTTCCACGATTGGGACCTTAGGCGGTTGGTTGGGACCAAAGGGCGGTTTGAGGACTGGCCCGCAGCAGAGCTTTGCGAAATGTCGCTGCTGGGCACGGATCAGCATCCTGCCACCTTGGTGGACTTTCTTGATGAGATTGCTGCTCGTGTCCCGGTGCTCGTCGAGGTCAAGTCCCACTCTGCCATGACTATTGAGCCCGCTTGCGAAGCGATTGCGGCGGTGCTTTCTAGATACACAGGCCAATTTGCAGTGATGAGTTTTGATGATCGTGTTACAAAATGGTTTCGAGAAAACAAACCAGACACTGTCAGCGGCCTGGTGATGCGCGAAGACGAATATGGCCACACCCAAAAGGCAGAAGAGCGCGTTGCAGCATTCGAAAACGCGCAACCCGATTTTCTTGCCTATCACATAGCCGCTTTGCCGAGCGTATGGGTTGCGGGTCTGCGCGCAGGCGGGCTGCCAATCCTAAGTTGGACGGTCAACACATCAGAGAATCGGGCTCGCGCGTTACAATGCGTCGATGCATTGATCGTCGAAGCTGAGGGATTTGCGTGAGCGCGAAGGGCGAGATCCCATCAGACCTGTTGGTCAAGCTCGCCCCCGGCGTTCGCGAGTTTGACGCAGCTCAATGGAATGCGCTTGGTGGCAATCGGAATCCGTTTGTCAGCCACGAGTTCCTCAGCGCATTGGAAGACTCGGCAAGCGTTGGAGTGGGCACCGGCTGGGACCCCGCTCCGATTGTAATCACCGATTCAAACAAAAACCTTCTTGCCGCAATGCCGAGCTATGCCAAAGGGCACAGCCAAGGCGAATACGTGTTCGATCATGCGTGGGCCGATGCGCTTCATAGGGCTGGGCGCAATTATTACCCCAAGCTGCAAATCGCTGCGCCCTTTACCCCAGCCAATGGTCCGCGCTTGTTGTTGTCTGATGCTGCCCTAGCTGGCCATCTGCTTAAAGGGGCTGAGATCGTCTGCGAGCAAAACGGGCTGTCATCCGCCCACGCCACCTTTATTGAGCCTGAGCAGTGCGCATTGTTTGAAGACAATGGTTGGTTGATGCGCAGTGATATTCAGTTCCATTGGCAGAACCGTGGTTATGCAAAGTTTGGCGACTTTCTCGCGGATCTTGCCTCGCGCAAACGGAAGAATTTGAAGAAAGAGCGCGCCGCTGCGCAAGCTGCGGTCCGGATCGAACGGCTTTCCGGCGATGATATCAAAGCGGAGCATTGGGATGCGTTTTGGATTTTCTACCAAGATACGGGCGCGCGCAAATGGGGCACACCCTATCTGACCCGCGAAGCCTTCACGCTGATGAGTGAGCGGATGGCGGATAGCATGGTGCTGATCCTAGCGTTTGATGATGATGTGCCAATTGCCGGAGCGCTCAATTTCATTGGCGCTGACGCAATCTATGGCCGGTATTGGGGGTGTGCGCAGGATGTGAAGTTCCTGCATTTCGAATTGTGCTATTACCAAGCGATCGACATCGCGATTGAGCGCGGTCTTAAGCGTGTCGAAGCGGGTGCACAAGGTGGGCATAAGCTCGCGAGAGGATATGAGCCTGTGCAGACCGTGTCCGCTCACTGGCTGGCAGAGCCGGACTTTCGCACGGCAGTGGCCGATTTTCTCGAACGCGAGCGCGATGGCGTTGCGAACGATCAAATGTTCCTCGGCGAAAGAACGCCGTTCAAGAAAGGTGCGTAAGCGCTGTTTGGATTAAGCGGCGCGGCGGCTTTCCTCGCTAAGCCAACGGCGTGCGCGACGTTGTGCTTCGGCGATTTCACGGGCGGTCATCTCTTCTGAAATATCCGCGCGGCTCCAACTGGCTTCTTCATGACCGCGCGAAGCAGCGATGTTGAACCATTTGTGCGCTTCGACAAGGTCGCATGCGACACCGTTGCTGCCGGTTGAATAAGTCACGCCTAGATCGAACAGTGCGCTCACATCGCCTTGTGCCGCAGCAGCAAGACACTGGGCAACGACTAAATCGAGTTGCTCGCTATCGACCGGTTGAATAGCCTCTCCAGAAAACGTTTCAAGCTTCATTTCTCTTCCCCAAATCGCGCCTTCTCTGGTCCCCCACCCGAGGCGCAACTCAAGTCCTCGCCAATCATGGTCAACAAATGGTTAACGTGGCTTTCAGTTTTACATCTTTTGAGGCGCGAGGCCCTTATGTACTTGTGGAGAATCCTCACATTCTCGGGCCAATGTGACGCAATCGTTCAAAGCGACTTGTGCCGCCGTAACCCCGAGCCTATAGGCGCGCCATTGGCCCGGTGGGAAAGGGTTATGTTCGAGAATGTGTAAGACCGGTTTGGGTGGGGCGGTTGTGCGCGAGTGTAATGGGTTGAGAGAACCATATGGCCACTGCGGCGTCTGACGAAATCAGTGTCCTCGAAGAGGCAAAGCGCGCGCTTGGGCCTGATTATGTTCCAAGTGACAGCGAAGATTATATGAGTGAACGACACGAGAAGTATTTTCGTGTCCTATTGATCGAATGGAAACGTTCGATTCATTCCGCAGCCGATCAGACCCTGCAAAGCTTGCAAGATGGCCCGATACGCGAAGCTGATCTAAACGATCGAGCTTCCAGCGAGACCGACTGGGGCATTGAGCTGCGCACGCGTGATCGCCAGCGCAAACTGATCTCCAAGATTGATTCAGCTCTTCTCCGCATTGATCAGGGCGAGTATGGTTATTGCGAAGTCACCGGTGATCCCATCGGCTTAAAGCGATTGATCGCGCGCCCGGTCGCCACAATGACCGTTGAAGCGCAAGAAGCGCATGAACGCCGTGAGAAAATCTCGCGCGACGACTAGCTCTTCGGCACGCAGAGTTTTGTGTTACATCTGTACCTGTTTGGGACAGAGGCCGTATTTCAGCCTTCGCACGGCCCACAATTAACGAACCGTTAGCCTCGTTATTTTAGCGCTTCTGAGCAGATAAACGCGGACTTCGGGTGGTTCGAAGTTGGCGGTGAAACGAATTTATCAAGGAGGCATTTGCCATGACGGGTGTCGATACACGCAGCGTTTCGCGCGACAGCCTGTTCCTGCTTGCGTCGATCAAGGTCGAAAAGCAGGACGATGTACACCGCATAAGGGTGCGCAACCTCTCTGACGGTGGGATGATGGGCGAAGGGCAAATCAAAGTGGCGCGCGGCAATCGCTTGCTGATTGAACTTCGCAATGTTGGCAAAGTCGATGCAACTGTGGCCTGGGTCCAAGATGATCGATTTGGCGTTGCTTTCGATGAAGAGATTGATTCAGCGGCGGCGCGCGCGCCTGAGCAAAAACAGGTGGACCAAGCTGCAACGCCTCTGGAGCGCTCTTGGCAACATCGTGCCCCTGAGCCGCCCAAGTCTGAGGATATGCGCAAAGTTTAAGCCATTGAGGCGTTGATCTTTACGCAAAAGCGCTGACCTGTCCGACTGGACCTGCTAGTTGCACTTGTGTGCAACGATTCCTGCTCATTTTATTGTGCCTGACCACATTCGCGTGCAGCGAAGCGCGCGAAGATGGCCCCATTGCGGTTGGCGTGATCGGCGATCCCGTTTCAGTGTTTGCCGAGGACGCTGAGCTTCCCCCTGCTGCGCATCACTTGCAAGCGGCGACGGTTGAGGGTTTGGTGGCGCTTGATCCAGCAGGGCGGATTGTTCCTGCTTTGGCAGAGCGCTGGATCGTCACAGATGATGGCCTAAGCTATATCTTCCGGCTGCGAAGCACAGACTGGGCGGATGGCGAGCTCATAACCGGCGAAGATGTGAGGCAGTTGTTTCGTGCCCGTCTGCGAGAATTGGATGGTACGGCGCTTGGTCTAGATCTTGCTAAAGTAACTGATATCCGGGCGATGACGGGAAGGGTGGTTGAAGTCAGGTTGTCGGGACCGATGCCGGAATTCTTGCGTCTGCTTGCTCAACCCGAATTGGGGCTCGCCAAAGATGGCAAGGGCGCCGGACCAATGGTGCTGGCAGAAAATGCTGAAGAAACACAGGTGCTTTTGGATGCGATGCCACCGGAAGCGCGTGGAATGCCTGCACGTGAAAATTGGGAAGAACAGGCGTCCAATGTTACCATTCGTGCAATGCCAGTTAGCGCTGCACTCGAAGCATTTTCTAGCGGTGAGATCGACCTTGTGATCAACGGCAGGCTTGCTGACTTCCCGGATGTTGAGCTTGGCCCCTTGTCGCGCGGAACGATTCAGCTGGACCCCGCCTATGGCTTGTTCGGCTTGGTGTTCCTCAATGATGAAGGATTGTTAGAGGACCCCGACCGGCGAGAAGCATTGTCGATGGCAATTGATCGCGGCCAGTTGTTGCAAGATTTTGCCCTTGATGGGTGGGAGTACACGACTTGGACTGTGCCCAGTCCCCTATTTGGTGAGCTTGGCCCTGTTGGCAATCGTTGGAACGATCTCACTGTTGAAGAACGTCAGGGGATCGCAGCGCGGCGCATGGCCCGGTTTCTTGAAGAAACCGATGGGCCCGTCACGCTTCGGCTCGCAATGCCGGCAGGGCGAGGCAGCACATTCCTGTTCAATCGGATTGCGGCCAGCTGGCGCCCGCTTGGAGTGACAGCGCAACGCGTTAAGATTGGTGAGCAAGCGGACGTTGAGCTGGTTGATCGCCTTGCACGCTACTCGTCTCCCCGTTGGTTCCTCAATCAATTCCATTGCTCGCTTGACCGCGGCATCTGTTCGCCTGACGCCGATGAAATGGTTGAAGAATCTCTCGCGATCCTAGATCCAGCAGCAAAGCAGCTTTTGCTCGCCGATGCGCATGAAATGATGCTCGAAGACGAGGTTTATATTCCGCTGGGCGCGCCGGTTCGGTGGTCGCTTGTTCGAGGGGCTGTAACCGCGTTCGAGATCAACCCGTGGGGCCGCCACCCCTTGTTTCCGCTCTCCCAACCCTCCACATAGAGAGATAGGAGCACAAAATGGATCGCCTAAAGCCGAATAAAATCAATCATGTAAACCTGAATGTCGGGTCTGATCCGGCATCGGTCCGCGCCCGCGTCGAAGCGTTGGAAATGCTGCTTGAGCGATCGTTTACAGTGCCGGGATTGAATATGCCGATCGGGTTGGACGCATTGATCGGATTAGTCCCGGTGATCGGTGATATGGTTACCACTGCTTTTGGCGCCTACATCGTTTGGGAAGCCCGCAATCTGAAGATGTCAAAGTGGCAATTGATGCGGATGGGTGGCCATGTTGCGTTTGATACGCTGCTTGGGTTGGTTCCGGTCATTGGAGACGCAGCCGACTTTGTGTATCGGTCAAACACCAAGAACCTGCACATCATCAAGAAGCACTTGGACAAGCATCATCCTGAGACGAAGGTGATCGAGGGGTGATCGCAGCAGGCCAAGTGTTTGGCTTTGTCGCAGCTTACTCTTCCAATTCGATATCCCAATAGAGCCAGTCCCGCCACGTCTCGTGTAGATAGTTGGGTGGGAATTGTTTGCCATATTGCTGCAATTGCCAGCTCGTTGGCCGGATCGGTTTCATCGTGACCGGCATATGAGCTTGGCTAGGCGTGCGACCGCCCTTCTTCATATTGCATGAGCCGCACGCGGTAGTGATGTTCTCCCAAGTCGTCTTTCCGCCAAGCCGTCTTGGGATCATGTGGTCGAAGGTCAAATGATCGCCATTGCCGCAATATTGGCACTGGAATTTGTCGCGCAGAAACACGTTGAAGCGGGTGAAAGCGGGAAACTCGCTTTGCTTCACATATTGCCTGAGCGCGATGACGCTGGGGATTTTCATATCGAGCGAGGGTGAGTGAACTTCGCGGTCATAGCTCGCGACGATGTCTACACGGTCCAGAAACACCGCTTTGATCGCAGTTTGCCACGGCCACAGACTGAGCGGATAGTAGGATAGCGGCGTGTAGTCTGCATTGAGCACAAGCGCTGGGCACCCCGCTAGGTTCCGGGACGCATCCTCTTCGGCGCTGCGAAATCGCGCGGCTCTTTCGATCAGTTCGGCTTTGAACACGGTACTTGCGTTCCTCCCTGATTGACATTGAACATGCCGTGGCATGGCGATGAGTCAAAGCTGTTACATCGTGGCTATCCACAGGGAGCAACAGTTGAAAGGCATTGGATGGCCTAAGGATATGTCCTGTGGCATGTCTGCACCCTGTGTCGATCGTCACTCGCTTTGCCCCTAGCCCCAATGGCTCGCTGCATCTGGGCCATGCCTATTCCGCGATTGTCGCGCATGATCAGGCGCGGGCGGCTGGCGGGCAATTCTTGCTGAGGATTGAGGATATTGACGGGCCTCGCTCACGCCCGGAACTGGCTGATGAATTTCGGCGTGACCTTGAATGGCTGGGGTTGGAATGGCGTGAAGTGTCAGCGCAATCGACGCGATTGGAGAATTATTCGGAGGCGGCGCAGCTTCTGGTCGATATGAGGCTGGCTTACTATTGTGCCTGCACCCGCAAACAAATCGCCGCGTTAGAGCCACGTATCGGCGTCGATGGGGTCAAATATCCCGGATCGTCAAAGGGACTGAGCGGAACAGAAAAGAACAAAACTGGTGCGATAAGGCTCGATATTGATGCTGCAATGGCAACGGTGGGACAGCTTAGCTGGCTCGACGATGATGCCGGCAAAATCATCGCGGACCCGCGTGAGTTTGGCGATGTCGTGATCGTGCGAAAGGACTTGCCTTCAAGCTATCACTTAGCGGCCACATTGGACGATGCAGTCGACGGCGTGACTTTGGTAACGCGCGGCATGGATCTGTTTGCGTCTACCCATATCCACCGCCTACTTCAGGCGCTTCTCGAACTGCCGGTGCCGCGTTGGCATCATCATAAGCTTGTGCTCGATGGAAAGGGTGAAAAGCTCGCTAAACGGCGCGGTTCTCCTTCGCTGGCTGAACGGCGGGAGAGCGGAGAAGACGGGCTGATGCTCGCCGCGCAACTGCGCTTGCAAGAATAAGGACTTGGAACTTGACGCGTTTGCGCCCATTTTGTCGTCATGAACTACATTCTCATCGCTTTGCTCGTGGTGCTGTGCATCATGGTGGTTGTCTCTTTGGTGCGCGGCGTTGTTGCGTTTCTTCAAACGACCAAAATCGACCTTGAAAGCGGCAAAGGTGAAACAGTCACGGAAATGCAAGCACTTCAAAACAAAGCAATGTTTGCGCGTATCAAGTATCAGGCCGCGGCGATTGCAGTGGTGGCAGTGATCGCCTTGCTTGCAGGTGGTAGCGGCGGCGAATAGCGCGCCCCGGCTGGACTGCTAAGGCGCACCCGGCCATAGGTCGCCGGCATGGTGAAACTAAACAAAATCTACACGCGCACTGGCGATCACGGGACCACGGGGCTGGTCGATGGATCACGCTGTCCCAAACATTCGGCGCGAATTGCAGCGATTGGCATTGTAGATGAAGCCAACAGCGCGATTGGTCATGCTGTTTGTGCTCTCCAGAACGAATCACACAAAATATTGCTGACGCGAATTCAAAACGATCTGTTCGACTTAGGCGCAGATTTGGCAATGCCCAGCGAGGATGGGGATTTCACACCTTCAGAAATGGTTCTGCGGATGGCCCCCGAGCAAGCGGAGTGGCTCGAAAGTCAGATTGATGCGCTCAATCATGCGCTCGCGCCTTTGACCAGTTTCGTCTTGCCGGGTGGTAGCGAAGCCGCCGCGCGCACGCATATCGCTAGAGCAGCCACCCGCAGGGCCGAACGCGCTATGACCGCTTTGTGCGATGAGACGGCCGTCAACCCGTCTGCACTGGCTTATATTAACCGTCTGTCGGACTTATTCTTCGTGCTTGCGCGCGTGATCAACGACAATGGGGCAAGAGATGTGAAATGGGTGCCCGGCGCGAACCGCTAGTAAAATGCGATTCGCGCAGCTAACAGACGCACCTGGTTTTTTGTTGCAGTTGCGAAGGAAATGTTGCCATGCGGAATATCGCAGTTATCGGCGCCGGTCAGATGGGTACAGGGATTGCCCAAACAGTCGCACAAAATGGCATGAACGTGATGCTCGCCGACGTCGATATGGCAACCGCGGAAGCGGGCAAGGGCAAGATCGAAAAGGCCGTCACCAATCTTGTCGGACGATCCAAGATGGAAGCCGACGCAGCTGAGGTACTTTTGAGCAAGATTACTCCTGTTGGTGATTACGCACCGATGGAAGCAGCCGATTTGATCATCGAGGCGGCGACTGAGAAAGAGCCGATCAAGCAAGCGATTTTCGAAGCGGTTGGCAAAGTGCTGGCTCAAACAGCTATTATGGCGTCGAATACCAGCTCCATTCCGATCACGCGCATGGCGAACCATTCGCCGGATCCAGAGCGCTTTATTGGGTTGCACTTCTTCAATCCCGTGCCGGTTATGGGTTTGATCGAGGTCATTCCCGGACTCGCCACCGCGCAAGTGACCACCGACCGAGTCACCATGTTTGCAGAAGGTCTCGGCAAGCAAGTGGTGTTGAGCCAAGACGAACCTGGCTTTGTTGTGAACCGCATTTTGTTGCCGATGATCAACGAAGCGGTGTTTGTACTGGGTCAATCAACGGCGGGTATCGAAGATATCGACAAAGGCTGTCGCCTTGGCCTCAATCACCCAATGGGGCCGCTACAATTGGCGGATTTTGTAGGGCTGGATACCTGTCTCGACATTATCAATGTGCTTTATAAGACGACACGCGACACCAAATATCGTCCGGCACCATTGTTGGTAAAATATGTCGAAGCGGGATGGTTGGGCCGCAAGACCTCTCGCGGTTTCTACGACTACTCTGGCGAAGCGCCAGTGCCCACGCGCTAGGACTGAGCTTACCTCTCAGGCGTTGGTATATTGCGCGACGGGCTATTGGTGGGCCTTACGCCTCCACCTGAATCACCATCGCCGTCTCCAGCGCTGGGCCTACTTGGCGCAGGCGATGCGCTAGCGCGGTTGGAAGCGCCGTCAAACCCATCGTCGCCTGAACTACCATCCAGCCCGTTGCCGCCCGGATCGAAATCACCCGGGTCACCAAGTTCAGCGACTTCGCTTGGGCTTGTGCTGAAGCCGCCGGCTTCATCAATCAGCATTTCGTCTTCTGCAAAGCCAACAGGTTGAGCTGGCGGCGGTGGCGCAGCGTTTGCGGCTGGGCCGTTCGCAGCCTCTTTGGTTTCTTCAGCGGTCTCAACGACAGCTTCGTCCTCTCCGCCAAACGTATCGGAAAAATCCGATACGCCTGCAAAAACGGCCGCACCAAAGAGTGTTACGCCCGCAAAACCAAGCGCAAATTTGCTATTTTCGAACAACAATCTCGACATGCTGTCCCATATAGCGCGGATACAGTTAACGATTGGTGGAGATTAGTAATCGTTTGAGATCATACAGCAAATCGAGAGCTTCTCGCGGGGACAAGGCGTCAATATCCGTGCTTTGCAACCGTGCCGAGAGCGCCTCTTCAGGCGTTTCCTCTGGCTCTTCTTGCGCCGCCGCAAATAGCGGCAAATCACCAAGCCCAGATGCAATCCCGCCGGTTTCAGAGCGCGCCCGCTCTAGTTTTTCAAGCACTTGCCGGGCACGTTTCACCACCGGGGCTGGGACTCCGGCGAGTTTAGCGACGGCTAGGCCATAGGACCGGTCCGCTGGGCCTTCGGCAAGCTCATGCAGCAAGACCAGATCACCTTTCCATTCGCGCGCGCGGACATGATGAAGCGAGAGAGCTTCGCAGCTTTCGGCGAGGCGCGCGAGCTCGTGGTAATGGGTTGCAAAGAGGCAACGGCATTCGATCTTGGAGTGCACGGCTTCGACAACGGCCCATGCGAGAGCAAGCCCGTCATAAGTCGAGGTGCCGCGCCCCACTTCGTCAAGGATCACGAAGCTGCGCGGGGTCGCTTGCGCAAGGATCGCGGCGGTTTCCACCATCTCAACCATGAACGTAGATCGACCGCGCGCGAGATTGTCCGATGCGCCGACGCGGCTGAATAAACGGTCTACGAGCCCAATTCGCGCTGCTTGGGCTGGGACAAAACACCCGGCCTGTGCCATCAGCACAATCAGCGCATTCTGGCGCAGGAACGTCGATTTGCCGCCCATATTAGGGCCGCCGATCAACCACAAGCGATCCTTGGCTGCGAGCGCGCAATCATTGGCTACAAACCGCTCAGCGGATTTGGTCAAAGCGGCTTCGACAACTGGATGACGCCCCTTTTCGATGGAAAGCAGCGTATCGTTAGCGATGGTTGGGCGGCACCATTCCCCTTCGGCGGCCCGTTCAGCATTGCCCGCTGATACGTCGAGCCGCGCTATTGCAGCAGCGGTGGCGGCAATGGCTTCGCGCGCAACTGTGACCTCGCCGACCAACTCCTCGAAATGAGCTTCTTCGGCGGCGAGCGCACGCCCGCCTGCTTCGGAAATTCGGCCCGCTTCTTCGTGCAACTGCAGCGAATTGAACCGCACCGCACCTTTCATCGTCTGGCGATGGGTAAAGCCGCTCTCTGCATCCATAAGCGGATCGGCATGGCGGCTGGGCACTTCGATAAAATAGCCGAGCACACCGTTGTGCTTGATCTTTAGCGAACCAATCCCGGTTTCATCACGGTAGCGTGCTTCCATCGCCGCAATGGCGCGGCGAGCATTGCCAGAAATATCGCGCAATTCGTCCAAGCTCGCATCATATCCATCCGCAACGTAGCCGCCATTGGTCCGCTCTGTCGGAGGTGAGGCAACCAGGGCGAGGCTGAGCAGGTCAGTGAGCGCGCCGTGACCCGAAAGGCGGGGCAGGATTGCGTTAAGCAGGGCCGGTCGATCTCCTTCGCGCGCCAGCCAGTCATGCAGACGCTGCGCTTGGGATAGTCCATCGCGCACTTGACCCAAGTCGCGCGGTGACCCCCGACCTATGACAATCCGTCCCAAGGCTCTGCCAATATCCGGTAATGCGCGCAGCACGTCGCGCAGGTCGGCGCGCTCAATCGGGCGGTCGCGCCAGAATAGCACCAAAGCCAAACGTTCATCGATATTCGCCACGTCCAAAAGTGGCGCGGAGAGGTCTTCGGCAAGCAAGCGCGATCCTGCGCCCGTGGAACAACGATCGAGCGTCGCGATAAGGCTGCCAGTGCGGCCTCCTTGCTGGCTTTCCAGAATTTCGAGACTTGCGCGGGTTGCCTCATCCATCACCATGCCCGTTGAACCGGTTCGGACGACCGGCGGCAGCAGAAACGGCAAGGTCCCGCGCCCGACATGGTCGAGATAGCCGATCAACCCACCAGCTGCTGCCAGCATCGCGCGAGAAAAATTGCCGAACCCATCCAATGTGGCGACTTCGTGGAGCTTTCGAAGACGCGCGGATCCTTCATCGCTGGAGAAGTCCGAGCGCGAATGCAATGTGGTTTCGTCCGGGCCGCTTTGCCAATCTTCGGGTACAACGACCTCTGTTGCGCTGATCCGCGCCAGTTCAGCGCTCAGCATCTCAGGCGCGCACTCTTCCAATACCATTGCGCCAGTTGAAATGTCACAGCTTGCCAGCCCAACCGTCCCGCGAACCTCCACCAATGCCACCAAGAGGTTCGCACGGCGTGGTTCCAGCAAGGCTTCTTCGGTCAGCGTGCCCGCTGTTACAAAGCGGACAATGTCGCGTTTTACCAGAACCTTGGATGATGGTTTGTCTTCCGCTTTCGCGCGCGCTTTGGCTTCGTCAGGGGTTTCAACTTGCTCTGCAATCGCTACCCGGCATCCCGCTTTTATCAGTCGCGCAAGATAGCCTTCCGCCGAATGGACCGGCACGCCGCACATCGGCACCGCTTCGCCATCATGTTCGCCGCGCGTGGTCAGTGCGATATCGAGCACTTGCGAGGCTTCGCGCGCATCATCGAAAAACAGCTCAAAAAAGTCGCCCATACGATAAAACAGCAGCGACCCGCCTGCCTGCTGCTTGAGCGCTAGATATTGCTCCATCATCGGGGTGGGTTTGCCAGCCATTCAACAGGCCTAGCTAGCGTATCACCGATTCGGAACGGTTCTGGCCAGGCTTTCCCCTATCGCTTGCGATTTGAGCGGGCTAAGCGGCTTAGATTAGGTCGATAAACCGAAAGCGAACCATGGCAGACGACAAGACCCCGAGTTTCACCACACGCGAAGCGCTATTTTACCACGAAACCATCCGTCCCGGTAAACTGGAAGTGGTCGCGACTAAGCCGATGACGTCGCAGCGCGACTTGAGCCTCGCCTATTCTCCCGGTGTTGCCGCGCCGGTAGAGGCGATTGCTGAAGACCCTTCGCTTGCCGCACGCTACACTGCCCGGTCAAACCTAGTCGCCGTCATCTCGAATGGGACAGCTATCCTTGGTTTGGGCAATCTTGGAGCGCTCGCTTCGAAGCCAGTAATGGAAGGCAAGGCGGTCCTGTTCAAGCGCTTCGCTGATGTTGACTCGATTGATATCGAACTGGCGACCGAAGACCCCGAAGCGTTCATTGAAGCCGTTGCTTTGATGGAGCCGAGTTTCGGCGGAATCAATCTAGAAGATATCAAAGCGCCAGAGTGCTTCATTATCGAGCAGGCGTTGCGCGAGCGTATGAAGATTCCGGTCATGCATGATGACCAACATGGGACTGCGATTATCGCGGCGGCGGGATTGATCAATGCCTGCTACTTAACCGGACGCGATTTGAAAGATGTGCGCATGGTTGTGAACGGTGCGGGCGCTTCGGCGCTAGCCTGCACTGCGCTGATCAAAGCGATGGGCGTGCCCCATGAAAATGTGATTGTCTGTGACCGCACGGGTACGATTAGGCCGGGCCGTGAGAAAGTAGATCAATGGAAGAGCGCGCATGCGGCTAAGACCGATGCAAAGACGCTTGAAGAAGCGTTGGTGGGGGCGGACATTTTCCTTGGCCTGTCGGCAGCAGGCGCGCTGAAGCCGGAATGGGTTAAGAAGATGGCTGACAAGCCGATCATCTTTGCGATGGCAAATCCGACGCCTGAAATCATGCCGGATGAAGCTAAGGCTGTGCGTCCTGACGCGATCATCGCGACTGGTCGCAGCGACTTCCCAAACCAAGTCAATAATGTGCTGGGCTTTCCGTTCATCTTTCGTGGCGCGCTCGATGTGCAAGCGACCACGATCAATGAGGAGATGAAGATTGCTGCAGCAACTGCGATTGCTGAACTCGCGCGCAAAAGCGTGCCCGAAGAGGTGGCTAGCGCTTATGGCAAGAACCAGAAGTTCGGCACGGATTACATTATCCCAGCGCCGTTTGATCCGCGTTTGATCGAAGTCGTCTCCTCCGCAGTCGCCAAGGCTGCGATGGATTCAGGCGTCGCGCAATCCAGCATCGAAGACTTCGACCAATATGCCCATGCCCTGAAATCGCGGCTTAACCCGACCACTTCGGTGCTTACGGGTGTTTACGAAGAAGCGAAACGTCACCCCAAGCGGATGGTCTTCGCAGAAGCGGAAGAGGAAGTGGTGCTGCGCGCAGCGATCCAATTCCGCGACTTTGGCTATGGTACGCCGATCCTTGTTGGACGAACCAAAGCGGTGCTCGACAAGCTGCATCAGCTTTCCGTTTCTGATCCTAGCAGCTTCGAGATTCAGAACTCGGCTGATAGCGAGCACGTGCCCAGCATGGTCGCCTATCTTTATGAGCGGCTTCAACGCAAAGGCTATACTGAGCGGGACGTCCGCCGGATGGTGAATCAGGAACGCAATGTCTTCGCTGCGCTGTTGGTCGCATTGGGCCACGGTGATGGGATGATTTCTGGTCTTACCCGCACGTTCGCGCAGACCGCGCGCGAAGTGAACCTTGTTCTGGACCAAAAGCCCGATGCATTGCCGTTTGGCATCCACATGATGATCGGCAAGAACCACACGACCTTCCTTGCTGACACCACGATCAATGAACGCCCGTCTGCCGAAGAGTTGGCGCAGATTGCTAAGGAAACAGCTGCAGTGGCGCGCCGCATGGGGCATGAGCCGCGCGTTGCGTTCCTTTCCTATTCGACTTTCGGCAATCCATCTGGCCAATGGCTAAGCAATATCCGCGATGCGGTGGCGATCCTTGATGAAGAGAACGTTGGGTTCGAATATGAAGGCGAGATGGCGCCGGACGCGGCGCTCAATCCCAAGGTGATGGAATTCTATCCGTTCAGTCGCTTATCTGCCCCAGCCAATGTGCTGGTCATGCCGGGGCTTCAATCAGCGAACCTTTCGGCCAAGATCCTGCGTGAGCTTGGCGATAATGCGACGATTGGACCGATGTTAGTGGGGATGGAGAAGCCTGTTCAGATCGTGCCGATGACCGCGATTGCGCCTGACGTTTTGACCTTGGCGGTGCTCGCAGGCGCCGGAATCGTTGGTTAGCCTACCAACTTCTCAATCGGCACATAGTCGAGTTCATACCCGAAATAGCGCGGTGAGAAGACTTCTAACCCCGCTTCGCTGCGCCAGATCGGGTCGCATTTGAAGCCGAGCACGGCGACACCCTGTCCATCTTCATATCCGGGGTTCACAATCCCATCGCCGCTTTTCCCATCGATGATACTGATGAGGTCCGGGCAGGTGGCAACCACTTCGCCATTGCGGCGCGCAACGAGATGTTCGTTCTTCACATCGGTTTCAAAGGACTGACCAGCGAATTCGCCAGTGCCAGCGAGCCGAACAGTGCCTTGCAGAAACCCATCTTCGTCCTTCCATTCGGTGCCAGCGACCGTTCCGGTGAACAGCATATAGCCATCACCTGCCTTGCGAGCGGCCTCAATGGTATCGCCGCCCGCAGCCTTTGCCTCGCGAACCGCCGCACCAATCTTGCGGGCCAAGGTCAGGCTTTCGGTCACCAGTGTGCCCTCTTTCTTGGCAAGTTCTCCGGTGATCGGGCTGTCGGCAACTCCGCATTCCCGGCTGACGACGGCAATGCTACGCAAGAGGTCTTCGGCGCGCGTGGGATCGCCGAGTGTTTCGACGATCATCTCATCGCCAAATGGCGTCGCCGCTCCGATGGGTGTTAGCGGTATACCTGCGACTTTAACCGAGTGCTGATTGATCTCTGGCACGGCGCGGCCAACCGTATCGGCGTCAAGCGCAGGGACACCGAGCCGCGCCGATATTGAGAGCCCCTCGGCAAGACTGAGCGGCCCAATTTCACCGAGGATCACGCCAGCAAACTTCTGGTCCAAGTGCTTTTCGAGCGCCTCGAATGCGGCTTGAACTGGCGCTTCGACCTTGTTCTCAATCGCATCCAAACGCTCCTGCATCTCATCGTTCGTCTCGGCTAGACTGGCGAGGCCATAGGGGCAGGCGACCCGGTCTGTGTCTTTGAGCGCTCCGACTGACAGCGCTGTAAAGGTAAGACCTGCGCTCAAGTCCTTAGCGATCAGCGCGCGCGCTTCTTCCAAGCTGCCACCGCCACCTGTGCCTAGATAAGATGAGCCGACCAGTGCATCTTCGAGATCGTCTGCGGTAAGTTTGATCGCGTCAGGATTGAGGGTCCGAGTGCTCGAAGCGCTATCGCCGCTTTCGACTTTTCTGCACGCTGCCAGCGCGCCGGTTGCAATGACCAAACCGCTTAAGAATTGCCGCCGTGATGCCATGGTTGAGCGTCCGCTTGTTGATTTTGAAGAAGGGTGCCGCAGCCGGTTAGAGAATGCAACTTAGCGGCGTCTAAACCGGAAGTACCAGACTTCATGCTTGAACACTTCGCGCGCTTTTTGTTCGTAGCGCGTCTCGCACCAACCGTTTGGTCGATTTTGCCAATTGGCCGGACCTTCCGCCACCCACTCAAAGTCATCAGTAAAGCGCTGCATCACCATCAAGGCGTGGCGCAAATAGATCGCGTGATCGGTGCCAAAGCGAAACTCGCCGCCGGGTTTCAGTTTGTCCGCAATCATCTGCACCGGGCCATCATTCATCATGCGCCGTTTTGCATGGCGGGCCTTTGGCCACGGGTCGGGGTGCAGCAGATAGACCATTGCCAATGCATCATCGGGCACGCGCGAAAGCACTTCGATAGCGTCACCATGATGCAATCGGACATTGGCCAGCCGATTTTCGTCAACATGCGTTAGCGCCGCTGCCACCCCGTTGAGGTAAGGCTCTGCGCCAATAAGCCCGTGGTTGGGCAGCAGGTCGGCACGGTAAGCGAGATGCTCCCCCGCGCCGAAACCAATCTCAAAATGCAAAGGACAATCTTCGCCAAACAGCCGCTCTGCAGTTACAGGACCGTCGGCCGGCACAGCAATCTTTGGCAGCAATTCATCCACCAGACCTTGTTGGCGCGGACGCAGCGGTTTTCCTGCGCTGCGACCATAGAGCCGATTAAGGGTGGTGGGATCGCCTTCTTTGTATGCGCTCATGCGCGTGGCGCTAAACGCAAGCGGCGCGTCTTGTCCAGAGCGTTTCAACTGCGTTCGAGGGGTTGAGGGATCGCGTCAATTCAGGCAGCAGTGGCGCATGAATGATATGCTAGCTTTGCTGTCCGAACAGGTTCCTTGGGTTCAAACGCTGACCGGGTTGGCTGCGCTGTTAGCGGTCGCGTTGTTGATCAACTTCATTTTGAAGCACGTGATTATTCGCGCGATCACCAAAGCTATTCGCCGCAAAAGTGTGTCTTTGTCGAGTGGTGCAACGTGTTTGGCCACCGCCGCGCCGTTGATGTTGGTGTCACAAGGCATCGGTTTGGTCCCGCATTTGCCCGAATGGATTGCCGATGCAGTCTCTCATATTGCAGAGGCGTTCATCATCCTGTCGGTCGCAATGGCGATCGTCAAAGTGCTGACATACCTCAATAATGTTTATGAACGGCGTCCGGAAGCACAAAACCGGCCCATCAAAAGCTTCGTTCAGGTGGTCAAAATTGTAGTCCTGTCGATCGCCGCGATTTTGATGATCGCTGCGTTGATTGATCAATCGCCGTTGCTTCTGTTTTCTGGCCTAGGCGCGATCACCGCGGTTTTGCTGCTGGTTTTCAAGGACACAATCCTCTCGCTCGTCGCCACCATTCAATTGGCGACAGGGGATATGCTACGGGTTGGTGACTGGATCGAAATGCCTGACATGGGCGCAGATGGCGACGTGATCGACATCTCCTTGCACACGGTCAAAGTGCAGAATTTCGACCAAACCATCACGACAATTCCGACCCACCGACTGGTTTCACAATCCTTCCGCAATTGGCGCGGAATGGTCGACGGGGGCGGGCGGCGGATCAAACGCCCACTCACGATTGATCAAAATTCCATTCGCTTCTTGAGCGATAAAGAAGTCGTAGCGCTCAAGAAATTTCGTATCCTCAAGGACTTTCTCGCTGCTCAACGTGAGGAGATGGCCGATTGGAATAAGCGCGAACTGTCTGAGGGGGATGAGCCGGTCAATGCGCGGCGTTTCACCAATACTGGAGTGCTACGCGCTTACATTTACGCCTACCTCCGCTGGCACCCGCAATTGGCAACCGAGAATTTCATGCTGTTAGTACGCCAATTGCAGCCTGGGGCTCAAGGGCTACCTATTGAGATTTATTGCTTCGCCGATACCATCGATTGGTTGGAATTTGAGGCGATCCAGGCCGATATTTTCGATCATTTGATCGCGATTTTACCTGAATTTGATTTGCGACTGTTTCAGGAGCCTTCCGGATCGGACTTTGGTGCAGTTTTCCAGACGGGATAACTATCCGATCGCCAACGAAAAACGCCCGAGGCCATGAAGGCCCCGGGCGTGTTTTCTCGCAGAAGACTAAACTGGAGACTTAAGCAGCTTCGGCTTCGTCTTGCGGGTCCCGCAAAACATAGCCGCGGCCCCAAACGGTTTCGATGTAGTTTTCGCCGCCGCATGCATGGCTGAGCTTTTTGCGCAGCTTGCAGATAAAGACGTCGATGATCTTGAGTTCCGGCTCATCCATCCCGCCATACAGGTGGTTGAGGAACATTTCTTTAGTGAGCGTCGTGCCTTTGCGCAGGCTCAACAGCTCAAGCATGGCGTATTCTTTGCCGGTTAAGTGGACCCTAGCGCCGTCGACTTCGACGGTTTTTGCATCGAGGTTCACGGCCAGCTTGCCAGTGCGGATGATCGATTGGCTGTGGCCTTTCGAACGACGCACAACAGCGTGAATGCGTGCAACCAACTCTTCGCGATGGAATGGCTTGGTCACGTAGTCGTCAGCACCAAAGCCAAACGAACGGATTTTGCTGTCCATCTCCGCAACGCCTGACAGGATCAGAACAGGTGTCTGAACCTTAGCAACGCGCAGCTTTTTCAGCACGTCATAGCCATGCATATCTGGCAAATTCAGGTCGAGCAGTATGATATCGTAATCATACAGCTTACCAAGGTCCAAGCCTTCTTCGCCCAAATCGGTCGCATAGACATTGAAGCCCTCAGTAGTGAGCATAAGCTCGATGGCTTTCGCCGTTGTTGGCTCATCCTCAATCAAAAGCACGCGCATTGCTGGTCCCCTAAGTTACCCAGTCGCAAAAGAACTCACTGGCGGTAACGCCTCGCTAAGAGGTGTTGCCCTTCATTAACCACACAATGTCTGAATGAAAAAGGTTAATAACGCGTAAACCCAGCTTAATCCACGAGTCGCGGGGGTTACTACTTATGAGGTGCGCGGCGATCTTGGCTGCGGATTGGCCGTTCAAAACCGATTTTCAGGGCAACTAAAGACCATCGAGCTTCTTGGTCCTTCGGCGCTGAGCGCTGGAGCCAATACCCACCGCTTCGCGATATTTTGCAACCGTTCGCCGGGCAAGATCGAAACCTTCTTCGTTGAGCATGTCGGCGAGCTTTTGATCCGAGAGCACCTTCTTGGGGTCTTCTGCGTCAGTGAGCGCTTTGATCCGCGCTTTGATCGCTTCAGACGATGCGCCTTCGCCATCGCTGGACCCGACCCCACTGGTGAAGAAGTACTTCAGCTCAAACGTCCCGCGTTCGCACGAAAGATACTTATTGCTGGTCACCCGACTGACGGTGCTCTCGTGCATTTCGATTTGTTCGGCGACTTCACGCAAGGTCAGTGGGCGCAGCTCAGATACTCCGCGACGGAAGAAGCCATCTTGTTGCTTCACAATCTCCGCTGCGGTTTTGAGGATCGTCTTTTGCCGCTGGTCCAGCGCGCGGATCAACCAATGGGCATCGGCCAGCTTCTCTTTAAGCCAACCTTGCGTTTCTTTGTCTGGTGATCCGTCTGACAATTCGACGAAATAGCCCCGATTGACCACCAATTGTGGCAATGTGTCTTCGTTCAGAGCGATATCCCACCCGCCGGCATCGTTGGCGTTCAGTAAGACGTCGGGGATCACCGCACTGGCGCTATCCCCTGCGAAAGCTAGGCCCGGCTTGGGATCATATTCGCGCAACTCGCGCAGCATGTCCGCGAAGTCTTCGTCATCGACATCGCACATGCGTTTGAGCCGCGCGACTTCACCTTTGGCGAGCAAATCCAGATTGTCGATCAATCGCTCCATGCACGGATCGTAGCGGTCGGCTTCGCGAGCTTGGATGGCGAGGCATTCGGCCAGATCGCGCGCGCCTACTCCGCTGGGGTCGAGCGAATGAACAACAGAAAGCCCGCGTTCAACCGCGGCCAGCTCCACACCAAGGTCAAATGCTACATCACGCAAATCAAACGGTAGATAGCCCGCATCATCGAGCAGGCCGATTAAGTGCCGCGCGATAAAGGCTTCGCGCTGGTCAACTGCGGCCACACCAACTTGATTGCCAAGGTGCTCAGCGAGCGTGACTTGCGCCGCATGCGTTGCTCCGAAGTCCGGCAAGTCGTCTCCACCAATGCCGCCACCGGTTCCCGCTGCGCCCCAATCGGAGCCGCCGCGCGCATCCTGATTGGTTCGTCCATCGCCTGTGTCGCGATCTCTGTCCAAGGCTGTTGGGTCCAGATCAACGGGCGCTTCGCTTTCGCCAGCGCCTTGCGATATCAACTGATCGGAGGTGAACTCTTCGCGGGGAATGTCGTCAGGCTCAGTAGGTGCGCCCGTGTCCTCGCTCGACACTGCGCCTGCTTCGAGCAGCGGATTGCTCTCTAAGGCTTCACCAATAAAGGTCTCAATCTCTAAGTTGGATGCTGCCAGCAGTTTGATCGCCTGCTGCAATTGCGGCGTCATTACCAGCGATTGGGATTGTCTTAAATCAAGGCGGGGGCCTAATGCCATGGTTCAGAAGCTTAAAGCGTAAAGCCTTCGCCAAGATAAAGCCGTTTTACGTTTTCGTCCGCGACCAGCGCCTCTGGCGTACCTGCGAAGAGCACCTGCCCGCCATAGATGATACAAGCCCGGTCGACGATATCGAGCGTTTCGCGAACATTGTGATCTGTGATGAGCACGCCGATGCCGCGTTGCTTCAAATCTTTAACAAGGTCGCGAATATCGCTGATCGAAAGTGGGTCAATCCCGGCAAAGGGTTCGTCCAGCAACATGATCGAAGGCTTTGCTGCCAATGCGCGGGCAATCTCACAACGCCGTCTCTCACCACCCGACAGCGCCATTGCGGGCGCATCGCGCAGCCGCGTTAAGCCAAATTCGCCCAACAGCCTTTCGAGCTCCGCTTTCCTAGTCTCACGATCGGGTTCAACCAATTCGAGCACGCTGTTGATGTTCTGCTCGACAGTCATCCCGCGGAAGATGCTGGTTTCCTGCGGCAAATAGCCAAGCCCGAGAATCGAGCGGCGATACATAGGCAGTTTGGTGACGTCTTCGCCGTCCATCAAAATGCGGCCTGAGTCCGGCTTCACCAGTCCCATAATCGAGTAAAAGCAGGTCGTCTTACCAGCGCCATTCGGCCCGAGCAGCCCCAGCACTTCGCCTTTGGCAACACTAAGCGAGATGTCGGTCAGAACCGCTCGCTTGTCATAGCTCTTGGCGATCGAGACCACTTCAAGCCCGCCATTGGGCATAGGAGCAACGGCATGCGCACCACCTTGTGCGGCAATTTCTTTGATGGTTTGGCTAGCGCTCATAGACATGGTCTTAGCATCACAAACCTAACAGAAAAGCCCGGAAGCATGCGTGTTCTCCGATTTTGGCAAGATTTTTGCTGGATAAAACATAAAGCCATACCGCGCGGCCAGATATTCGGGCGGATTTCGAAGCAAGAATTGCAACAAGCTAGGCAAGAATGTTGCTTTATGGTTACGAGCCTTGCCATCCGGGCGACTCTATGGGACATTCATTTTCGGAGAACATAGCCGTTGGGGAGCGGATACATGGTCGATATGACGAAACAGCGTGAAAAGCGCATCGAAGCCAGAGCGCAGTCGCGCGACTGGCGCAAGTCGATGAGCGACCACGTTGCTTACGCCCTTCTGGTGTACACCGGCTTGCAAATTTTCATGACTGTCAAAGCGCTGGGGAGCGGTTCGTCTTCTATTCTTCCCTATTTTGCACTCGTCATTCTGGTCGCAGCGATCATTCCAGCGTGCCGCTGGTTTGAGAAACGCTGGGCAGGCTTGGATGATGACGACGCCAGCGACCCGGGTTTTTCGGGCCAGTTCCGCCGCGACACCCTGCTCTTGTGGTTGCTGGCGATTGGTCTGCCGTTTTTGCTGACCGCGTTAGCTAAGGCCGCTCTCGGGAGTTGAACCGGCCCACTGAGCCAACTTACTCGGCAGCACGCTCAATAGCTTCAATGACAATCCGCCGCGCTTCTGCGGCATCACCCCATTTGCCGACCCGCACCCATTTTTCGGGTTCGAGGTCTTTATAGTGGGTGAAGAAATGCTCGATCTGCTGAAAGATGATTGACGGCAAATCTTTGGTCTCACCGACATCGGAGTAATACGGGAAGGTCGTGTCGACCGGCACGCAGATGAGTTTTTCGTCGCCGCCATGCTCATCTTCGAGGTTGAGTACGCCGATAGGGCGGGCCCGCACCACACAACCCGCCATGAAGGGTGAACGAGAAATCACCAACGCATCCAAAGGGTCGCCGTCCGGGCTCAGTGTGTGCGGGACAAAGCCATAATTGGCCGGATAACGCATTGGCGTGTGCAGAATACGGTCGACAAACAGCGCGCCCGATTCCTTGTCGAATTCATACTTGACCGGCTCGCCGCCAGTGGGGACTTCGATGATGACGTTCAGCTCATCAGGGGGATTGGAGCCGGTTGGGATTTTGTCGATACGCATGAATTGGGGGTCCTGTGCTTGCTTGTTGGCCCTCTCCCAAAGGCGTTGCGTGGCCCGTTAGCTTGCTCACCATATTGCGGCAAGGGCCACTTGCCACTAAATCGCCCATGCATGAGCAAGAACACCCCTAAGGCCATTCGTGGCACCCAGGATATTTTCGGCCCGGATGCCGAGGCCTTTTCACACGTGGTTGAAACCTTTGAGCGGGTGCGCAAACTCTATCGCTTTCGCCGGGTTGAGATGCCGGTGTTTGAAAAGACCGAAGTGTTCGCGCGCAGCCTTGGCGAAACGACCGACGTTGTTTCCAAAGAGATGTATTCGTTTGAGGATCGCGGCGGGGATTCGCTGACGCTGCGGCCTGAATTCACCGCTGGGATTGCGCGTGCCTATCTGACCAATGGCTGGCAGCAGCACGCGCCTTTAAAAGCGGCAACGCACGGGCCGCTCTTTCGGTATGAGCGCCCTCAAAAGGGCCGCTATCGCCAGTTTCATCAGATCGACGCTGAGATTATCGGCGCGGCTGAACCGCAGGCCGATGTAGAACTGCTGGCCATGGCGGCTCATATTCTGCGTGATTTGGGGATTGAAGGCGTAACTTTGCACCTCAACACGTTGGGCGATGCGGAAAGCCGCGACGCTTGGCGCGCCGGTTTGATCCAGTATTTCGGCAAAGTGCGCGGTGATTTGTCTGAAGATTCGCAGGAACGGTTGGAAAAGAACCCACTGCGCATCCTCGACAGTAAAGACCCGCGCGACAAAGTGTTTTTGCCCGATGCACCCAAGATCGACCAATTCCTATCGGAAGAGGCTTTGGCGTTTTTCGAGAATGTGAACAGCGGTCTTGATGCGGCGGGCGTCAAATGGAAGCGCGCGGAAAGCCTTGTGCGGGGCCTCGATTATTACCGGCACACAGCGTTTGAGTTCATTCCCGATGAAGGTTCTGCGGCGGCGGAGGCTTTGGGTGCGCAAAGCACGGTGCTGGGCGGCGGTCGCTATGATGGGCTGATGGAAAGCCTTGGCGGACCTGCAACCCCGGCGGTCGGCTGGGCGGCCGGGATTGAACGGTTGGCGATGTTGGTGGGGGACAAGACCGCAAAGCGACTCAATGTTGCAGTGGTTTCCGAAGCAGATGCAACGGACATGCTGGCCTTTCAAATCGCTACCGCCATAAGGACTCAGCAATTGAGTTGCGAGATATTTAACACTGGGGGGAAGCGAAAACGCTTTGATCGTGGGCAAAAGCAAGATCCGCAGCTGATGCTCATTCTGGACGATCGATCTTCCAACCCTGCTGCTGCTGGGGTAGTCCGAGTTAGATCAATGACTACTGGCCCGATGAATGTGGAGACACAGCGTCTGGTAACGGATGCGCTTGATGGAATAGACATTTGGATTGAACGGCCAGTTGTCGAACATGGCAGAGAAATCGAATTGCGACGTGATGCTCATTTTGACTGAGGCACCCACCCGGACCTACTTTTTTCAAGACGTTTCGCCAGAAATGGCTTCGCGCCCGCCCACCCCATGGTGGGCGCGTTCCTTGCCCACCTGGGCGGCCGCTCACCTAAGGTAACAAACCGAAGTGCAAGTCCCACCCGAACGCCTTGACCAAATCGCCAATCGCTTCGCTGAACTTGAAGCGCGCATGGCGTCTGGCACGCTGGAAGGCGATGAGTTCGTCAAAGCTTCGCGCGATTACGCCGAGTTGGAGCCGGTCGCGAAGGGCGCTGCCGATGTTAAAGCCACGCGCGCCGAAATCGCGGACCTCACTGAAATGCTCGCCGATCCCGAAATGAAGGAAATGGCGCAGGAAGAGTTGGCGACCTTGCAAGAGCGCCTACCCGCCATCGAGCGCGAACTGGCCATTGCGCTGCTCCCACGCGACCGTGCGGATAGCAAATCTGCGATGCTTGAAATTCGCGCTGGCACTGGCGGTGACGAAGCTGGGCTTTTTGCAGGCGACCTTTTCCGCATGTATGAAAAATTCGCGAGCGAGCAGGGCTGGCGCGTTGAGCCGGTCAGCATGAACGCATCGGAAGTGGGCGGTTTTAAAGAAGTCGTCGCAAACATCACCGGGCAAGGTGTGTTTGCCAAGCTTAAGTTTGAAAGCGGCGTTCACCGCGTCCAGCGCGTGCCCGTGACCGAGAGCGGCGGGCGCATCCACACATCGGCCGCGACTGTGGCGGTTCTGCCTGAACCCGATGCAGTCGATATCGAAATTGATCAATCTGACCTGAAGATCGACACATATCGTGCTTCGGGTGCGGGCGGTCAGCACGTCAACACCACCGATAGCGCGATACGTATCACGCACGAGCCTTCGGGCCTTGTTGTGACCTGTCAGGATGGGCGCAGCCAGCACAAGAACAAAGAAAAAGCGATGCAGGTGCTGCGCGCAAGGTTGTATGAAAAAACCCGCGACGAGGCACAAGGCGCAGAGGCTGAAGCGCGTAAGGCAATGGTCGGCTCAGGCGATCGGTCTGAGCGCATCCGGACCTATAATTTCCCGCAAGGCCGCGTGACCGATCACCGGATCGGGCTGACTTTGCACAAGTTGGAAGAAGTGCTCGCCGGTCCGGGGCTTGTCGAAATGGTCGATGCAC
The DNA here is from genome assembly GCA_039985875.1 of Erythrobacter sp. GTDB lineage: Bacteria > Pseudomonadota > Alphaproteobacteria > Sphingomonadales > Sphingomonadaceae > Erythrobacter. Next base: position 848,047 of record JBDWRU010000003.1, read on the forward strand.
TGATTTCTGAAGATGAGGCAAAGCGGCTTTCGGCTTTGGCGGAATAGGCCGGTGGCTGATGTCGCCAGCACGATGCGTGAGGCCGCGCACAGGCTCTCCGAGGTCTCGGATACACCGCGGCTCGATGCTGAGCTACTGATGGCCGATGCCCTAGGGGTCACGCGTTCACAAATGCTGATTGGCCACCAGACTGCAGAGATCCCTACCAAGTTTGCCCAGAACTTAAATCGCCGGATGCGATCTGAGCCGGTCGCCTATATCCTTGGCAAAGCTGAGTTTTTCGGGCGCGAATTTACGGTTACGCCCGATGTCCTGATCCCGCGCAGCGACAGTGAAGTGTTGATCGAGACGGCGTTGGAACTTGCCTCGAATGCCAAACGGGTGCTCGACCTTGGCACAGGCTCTGGCGCGCTTTTGATAAGCGCGGTGCTTGAGTTGCCCGATGCGAGTGGGATCGCGATTGACGCGTCGCAACCCGCATTGAATGTCGCGCTGGCGAATGCGCAGCGTCACGGCCTCGAACAGACGCGCGCAATCTTCCGTCATGCAAGCTGGCGAAGCGAGGGTTGGGCTGAGGATCTTGGCTCTTTCGATCTGATATTGTGCAATCCGCCCTATGTCGAAGCGGACGCCGAGCTGGATATTGACGTTCGGGACTTTGAACCATCAGAGGCCCTCTTCGCTGGGCCAGACGGCTTAGACGACTACCGGATCATCATCCCGCAATTGCGCGAATTCATGAATGAAAATGCGGTCGCCATCTTCGAGATCGGCCACACCCAAGCCGAAGCCGTGACAGAAATTGCAAAAAGTGGCGGTTTTGCGACAGAAACACGAAAAGATCTTGCAAATAGGCCACGCTGCGTGATCCTTCGTTGACACAAATGCACAGAGGGCTTGGCAAACCGTCCAGCGCTCGCTAACTCCGAATCAGACAATAAAGCGATGCGTGTTACGCAAGGCTTTTAGTTCAGCTCCGACTTACTGTTTGAATTGACCGCTTGGGTCACGGCCCCGGTTTGTGCAGGGCGGAGCGCAAACATCGCAAGAAATGCGATGGACACGGCTTCAAATGATTGGGGCCGACTGGCCAAGGGGATGCCAGGAGAGGCGTCCCAAGGCGTTTAAAGGGATGGAATTCCTTGAATAACAATCGCAATAATCGTCGTCGCGGTCGCGGCAATCGCAACAACCAAGGCGGCGGAAATCAGCTAAACCGGATCGACAGCAGAGCGCGCGGCAATGCCCCGCAATTGCTGGATAAATACAAAAAGCTCGCGCAGGACGCGCAGCATAATGGCGACCGGGTGCAAGCCGAGTATCACCTGCAGTTTGCGGACCACTATTTTCGTGTGATCGCCGACAACAAAGCGCGCCAAGATGAAGCGCGAGCCAAACGCGCCGAAGAGCGCGAACAGTCCGGTGAAAGCGGCGATGACAGCGAGGATGGCGATTATCGCCGCCGCAATAATCGCCGTGGGCGTGCTCGCCGCGACGAAGGTGAAGCCGTGGACGCGGAAGGCGAAGAGGGCGTTGAAGGCGAAGCTGCTGACGCAAATGCCGATGAAGGCAGCGAAGAGCCCAAGCGTCGCACACGCAAACCCAGAGGCGAAGGGCGCAGCGATAATCGCGGCGAAGGCCGCCCAACGCGTGCTCGTAAGCCGCGTTCGACCAAAGCTGCTGACACTGATGATGGTGACGCGGGGATCGATTCCACCGTATTACCGCCCGCAATTGGGGGCGATGATGCGTCAGGCAATGATGGCGACGACACGCTTGAAGCGGTTAGCTAAAGTATCCTGGGTCGCGGCCAACTAACGGCGTCGTGACCCAAAGAAGAGTCCTATGCGCGAGCGGTTCGAAAACTTCGTAAGCGTCATAAGCGCGCGGCCTCGGCTCTCGGCGCTCGTGCTCGGCCTTGTTTCGGCTTGTGGCTATCCGCCCCTTCATGGTTGGTGGATTGCCCTTCCTGCCTTGGCTGGATTCGTGTGGTTGCTGCATAGTGTGCAATCATGGCGAGCAGCCGCATGGCTGGGGTGGTTGTTCGGCTGGGCGCATCTGACATTGGCGAACAATTGGATCGCCACCGCCTTTACCCATCAAGCCAAAATGCCCGAATTTCTGGGTTGGCTCGCAGTGCCGCTTTTGTGCGTCTATCTTGCGATTTATCCGGCGATCGCGGCTGCACTGACGCATGTCGTTATGCGCAAGCGGGTTGGCGAAAGGCGCGGATTTCTGGCTTTTGGGGTCGCTTTTGCGGGTTTCTGGATTGTGACCGAATGGCTGCGCAGCTGGATCTTCACCGGCTATCCTTGGCCGCCTTTGGGCCTGTTACTGCTTGGTGGATGGGAGAGTGCAGGAATTGCAAAGCTGCTGCCGTGGCTAGGCACTTACGGGCTGTCGGGATTGGCGGTTTTCCTAGCGTCTCTGATCGCTTTTGCCGTTCGAGAGCGTCATTTTTTTTGGGCGAGTGCGGGCGCACTTGTGATTGCGCTGGTAATGATGGCTCCCCTCAACGGTGAGATAAAGCTGCCTTCTGAAGGCATCCGTTATGTCGTGGTGCAGCCGCTGATCACCCAGGATGAGATCAACGACGCGTCTAAATTTGACGAACATTTCGCTAGACTTTCCGGCCTGTCAGCGCCCGGTCAAGGTGAACCGCGCCTAGTCCTGTGGCCCGAAAGTGCGATCCCGGATTATCTCGAAGATGGCTATCCTCAACGATATTATGACCGGCTAACAGCGGGCAAAGATCCCGTGTTCGCACGCCGCCGCTTGGGCGCGATTGCGGGCGAGGGATCAACACTGTTGACCGGCGTAATCAATCTCAATTTTGCAGAGATTGAAGGGCAGCAACGGGTCGTTACTGCCCGCAATTCAGTGATAGGCATTAACGGCGATGGGGCAATCAACGGGCAATATCCCAAGGCGCATTTGGTGCCTTATGGTGAATACCTACCGATGGAATGGTTGCTGGGGCGCTTTGGCCTTGATCGCCTGACCGCGGGCACCGTCCCCTACGAGGCTGGCCCCGGCCCGCGCACCTTGGATATTGGCGCGCAAGGCAAAGCTGGCATCCAAGTTTGCTATGAGATCGTGTTCTCCGGCCAAGTTGTCGACCGCGCGAATCGCCCTGATTATATCTTCAATCCGTCCAATGATGGCTGGTTCGGGTGGTGGGGTCCGCCGCAACATCTGGCCCAAGCGCGAATGCGGGCGATCGAAGAAGGCCTGCCGGTGCTGCGCTCAACCACAACCGGGATTAGTGCGGTGATTGATGCCAATGGGATCGTGCTCGGCACGGTTCCATCGGGCGAGGCGGGTCGGATTGACGGTTATATTCCTGCAGCAAACCCGCAGACCTTGTTTTCGCTTATTGGAAATGCGCTCCCGCTGGGCTGGGCCACGTTGTTGATTGGGCTGGCGTTGATCCTGCCAAGATTGCTTGCGCAAAGGAGCGAGCGCGGCTAGGGCTGCGCCCAACACATAAAGGTTTCCTTATATCCATAGGAAGTCCGACCAGTCGACAATCAGCCGAGGGCCCGATGCGCAACGATTTTCTTTTTACGTCCGAAAGTGTTTCTGAAGGCCATCCGGACAAGGTCTCTGACCAAATCTCAGATGCAATTGTCGACCTGTTTATCTCCAAAGACCCCGAAGCGCGGGTCGCTTGCGAAACGCTGACCACGACTCAACGCGTTGTTCTGGCCGGTGAAATCCGCTGCAAAGGCGTTTACGAAAACGGCGAATGGGTACCAGGTGCAGCGGAAGAAATCGAAGCGGCAGTGCGCCAGACCGTGCGCGAGATTGGGTATGAGCAAGAGGGCTTTCACCACGCCAATCTGACCTTTGAAAACCACTTGCATGGCCAATCTGCCGAAATAGCAATGGGCGTGGATGCGGGCGAAGAAGGTTCGAACAAGGATGAGGGCGCTGGCGACCAAGGCATCATGTTCGGCTTTGCTTGCGATGAGACGCCGGACCTGATGCCAGCGACGCTGGATTACAGCCACAAGATCCTTGAGCGCCTTGCGGCCGATCGCAAATCCGGCGCAGCGCCTTTTCTAGAGCCTGATGCGAAAAGCCAAGTTACCTTGCGCTATGTCGATGGCAAGCCAGTCGCTGCAACCGCCATTGTCGTCTCTAGCCAGCACGCAGCGGGCTATCATGAAGGTGAGAAAGAGGTTGAACTCAAAGCCTATGTCAAAAAGGCGGTCGGCGAAATCCTTCCCGACGGCCTGATCTCTGACGAGACCGCTTGGCACATCAACCCAACCGGTGCGTTTGAAATTGGCGGACCGGATGGCGACGCTGGGCTGACCGGTCGCAAGATCATCGTCGACACATATGGCGGGGCAAGCCCCCATGGTGGCGGCGCATTCAGCGGTAAAGACCCGACCAAGGTTGACCGCAGCGCGGCATACATCACGCGTTACCTCGCCAAGAATGTGGTTGCCGCTGGGCTAGCCACACGCTGCACGATCCAGATCGCCTATGCGATTGGCGTGTCAAAGCCGCTATCGCTCTATGTCGATACGCATGGCACCGGCACGGTTGGCGATGACGCTATTGAAGGCTCTATTCAGTCGATCACAAGTCTCGGTGGTTTGACCCCACGCGCGATCCGCGAGCACCTTGGCCTTAACAAGCCGATCTATCGCAAGAGCGCGGCCTATGGTCACTTTGGTCGCAAGGCAGAAGGCGACTTCTTCCCATGGGAGCGCACCGATTTGATCGACGATCTGAAGGCAGCTTTGTCCTAATCTGCTAAGGCGTCTGATATGACGGCGCCTGTTCAAGACCAGTCACACACGCGGATCACTCAGCTCGACGCTTTGCGCGGGCTGGCGGTGATCGGCATCCTCTGGATGAATGTCTATGTCTATGCGCTTCCAGCGCAAGGCTATTACAATCCGCTCGCCTGGTCCGGCAACGCCACGGGTGATCCTGCCCCGTTTGACCGATTGGTGTGGACCGCGAGCTTCGTCTTTATCGAAGATAAGTTTCGAACCCTCTTTGCGATGCTGTTTGGCGCGGGCTGTGTCATCTTGATAGAAAAGGGCGTCGAGCGGGTGTGGCGCGCGCATTTCGCGCGGATGTTTGTTTTGTTTGTCATTGGACTAGCCCATGCGACCCTTTTTGCGAACAATGACATTTTGCGCGCTTACGCGATGGCGGGATGCGCGCTGCCCTTTATCGCGCATCTTTCGCCCAAAGCCTTGGTTGCTATCGCGGTTGGCCTGATCGCTGTGCATGTCGGCGGCGGGATCATCGCCTTTGGCAGCGGTATGGGTGCCTATTGGGACGGGCGGTTAAACAACGATTTGGTGCAGCGCGCGCATTACAATTTTGGCGCGGACCCGGCGGCGGTGCAATTGGCATTGGAGCGCGGACGCGAGGCCTTTGATGAAAGGGTTGCGCGCCGGATTGCGGGCCTGCCCGAGCAGCTAACAAATATTGCTGCCTCGGTCCCGCTAAACTTGGCCGGGATGGCGCTGGGCATAGCGTTTTGGAAAGATCGCATGCTGGCCGCAGAATGGCGCACATTCCGTTTGCAACGTCTTGCGGCGGTCTGCGCTGTGGTGGCGATTCCGGTGCTGTTTTTGCTGGCCGGTTGGGTTTCGGATGAGGGATTTGTCGGGATCATCGCTGGCCCCGCATCGCTAATCTGGTCCGCGCCGTTCGACACTCTTTTAGGCGTTGCCTATGCGGCGTTGGCCATGGCGCTGTTTACGAAGGGAGGCGCGATCTCGCGCTTGCTCGCATGCGTTGGTCGCCTGTCGCTCACCAATTACTTGCTGTCGAGCGTCGTGTTAGCGGCGATTTTTGCAAGCTGGGGTCTAGGCCTTTTCGGCACTGTCAGCCGGGTCGAGGCTTTGGCGTTGAGCTTTGTACCCATTGCCTTGATGCTGATCTGGTCGCCGCTCTGGACCAGACATTTGGGGCAAGGGCCGTTTGAGCGGTTCTGGCGCGGGGCCGCGCGGCTGTTGTCTTAACAGGCTTGGCGGGCGCCACTATACGGGGGAGGCGCCCGCCTGCCTCGAGCCGAGTTTTGGCTCAGGCTTCATTGCATTGGTTTGGTTGGCTCAGCTCTCTTCGGGGGCGGCCCGCGCAGCCCATTGTTCTTCGCGGAACCAGCCGCCCACCTTGCGGCCAAACTTGGCAATCGCATTCATGTTGAAGAAGTGCATGAGGCCAAGCGCCACAACGACTATTCCGAGCTTGCTTGAGAGGAACCGGATCATATCCGCGGCGGTCTCTGGCGGAGTGCCGTAGCGCAAGGTGAGCAGGATCCAGCCGAGATTGACGAGATAGAACCCCACGACCAGCAGATGATTGGTTGAAGTTGCCAGAGTTTTGTCATGTCCAAAGCACTCAACGAGGAACACCAATCCGTTCTTCGACAGCGTCTGCGCCACCCAAATAGTCAAGCCGATGCTGATGACAAGGTAGGCGATATAGGCATAGATAACGTACATCTTGAACTCCTGTTATTTCTGTAATTGCTGAAATAGGCTAGTATGAGTGTGCCATTTAAAGTGCTCCTGTTCAGTGAGTAAGATCGTGGATGGGGTTGTCGCGTTTGTCGGAGGGGTGGTCGAGCCTCTCGCGCTCGCGTTCTCGCGCGGCTCGTTCTCGCCAAGTCCCCCAGCGTAGCGCGCTAGCTAGGCCTGCGAGTGCTCCAGAAATTGGGAGCAAGAAAGCACCGGGCATGAGCACAGTTGGCGCGCCCATTAGCAGCGCCAGAACAAGCATGCCTGAACCCCCGCCCAGCGTGGCGTACACTTCCCACCTTTCATGCCCTAACAGCCGAAGCATAAGGGTGACGGGAAGGCCGATGACGACCATTCCTGCGAGTGTAAACAAGCCAACGATAAAGCCGATCAAGAGAATGCCTTCGATCAGGTCACTCAGGTCACTAGGTAGCGCGCCAAGATCGGATAGGAGCAAAAGGCTCAAGCAAAGTGCTGCCGTGCCCACTGCTGTCCCACAGAAGAACGCGTCAACAAAGCGCACCAAACCAGTGGAAACTGAAGTTTCTGAAATTACAGAAATTATCTCACGAGGTTCGTCTGTCATGGTCATGGCCTCCTTTACACTAAGGGATCAGTCGGAAGATTTGCCCGGAAGGAAGCGCGCAATCCCGCGCCCCAGCTTCATCAGGCGGGCCAATGTCGGCTTGGGCAGATTGCGAACATCGGCGTACCAACCCGTCAGCGTGCCGAGAAAATCATGCATCCGGCCAATGCGCTCGCGCACATGTTTGGGCACGTCTTCGCGGCCATTCACGCTCTCAGCCAGCTCACCCAGAAATTGTATGGTCGGATCAAATTCGCGCCGCTTGCGCTCCGCCGCGAGCTTCATCAGCATGTCCCAAAGGTCGGTCTCGGCAATAAAGTGATCGCGGCGGTCGCCTTCAACATGGACCCGGCGGACAATCTGATAGCTTTGCAGCTCCTTAAGCCCGTTTGACACATTCGAGCGCGCCAGCCCAAGCGCTTCGCAGATTTCCTCGGCATGAAGCGGGCGGTCGCTGAGATAAAGCAGAGCGTGCACCTGAGCCACGGAGCGGTTGACGCCCCATTCGGTGCCCATCTCACCCCAATGCAGGATGAAGGCGCGCGCTTCAGGAATGTCGAGCAATTTGCTCACGACTCGCAGCTCCTTTGTTGATTTCTGTAATTACAGAAATGTTAGGATCGCGCAAGTTTTTTTTGAACCCTGATTATGGAGCGTAACGCAAATGCCTTCAGCAAACCCCTTGTTCCGTTCCGAATTCATGGCATTATCGCAATCAGGGATACGGAGGTGTGGCGTGTTTTCAAAATCTTGGGTTGCTATAGTCGGTGTGGCGATTCTCGCCGTTTGTGCGACACCATCGTCGGCACAACGCCCGATCGAAATCGATATCGGCGCGAGCTGGGAACATCCCCACAGCAACATCACGATACCGGCCGAACTCGGTGGGTTGGCTCGCGGCGCTTCGACCGAATTCGCGCCGGACTTCCTCAATATCGGCTTCTCATTCGTCAAGAACGAGCCTTACGAGGAAGTCTCGCTCTACATCTATCGCCATTCTAGCGCGGGCATCCCCGTCTGGTTTGAACAGGCGCGCACTGCGATCGAAATACGCGATCTGTATCAAGGGCCGAAATTGGCTTTTGGCATCGAGCAATATGGCTGGCCGGGTGCAGACGGATTGCAGGGGCAAAGGGCGATCTATGCCACACCAGACAGCTCGATTAGCTCCAGCACTGGTGTCGCCTTGTTCAGTGTGAACGGATGGCTGGTTAAGATGCGGGCATCATCGACCACCCGCACTCCCGAGCAATTGGCCGAACTCATGGATCAGGCGTTCTCGGAATTAACGCCCCCTGTCGTTTCTACGCCGCAGGCGCCGGTCAAAGCGGTAGTTGATTGTGAGGAGAGGCTGAAGTTCAAAAAGGCCAAGGATGCAAAGCAAGAAAGTGGGGCTTCAGTGCTTGCTGCATTGCTAGGCGGAATTGTTGCTGATGATGTGAACGAAGAAGACGCCGAAACGACCGAGCCCAAACCTGTTGTTGCGTGGTGCCGGGATTCTACTTTGAGCCCTATGCAAGTGGCTTATCGCGCTGATGCTTCGCTCGAGTCCTATTTGATTGCCTTGGGCGATAGTGGGCGCAGTGTCTCTGTTGCTCCTGATCTTAACGCGATGCTGCTGGCTGAGGATCCAGAAAAAGCGAAGAAAACATATTCAATCACCGTGATTACGGATGACAGGCGCATCAATTTTGTGCCGCAGAATCGTTTGCCTTCGCCAAAGCGCGTTTTTGAAGTTCTTCAAGAGAACCGCGTGATCGGTTCGGTATCGACCTGGGGTGATAACAGGTCGATCAATATCAACTCGGACGCTTTGTAGCGTTGCGCTGATCAGCTCAATGCCACCTCGTAGCGCGCTGTGGTTTTGGCCGCGATTTCGTCTGCGGTGATGCCGGGAGCCAATTCGATAAGCCGGAACGCGGAATTGTGGTCGGGCCGGTGGAATACGCCCAGATTGGTCACAATCATATCGACCACGTTGGTGCCGGTTAGAGGCAGTGTGCATTCGGGAATAAACTTCGCATCGCCTGCTTTGGAATTGTGATCCATCACGACGATGATCTTCTTCACCCCGGCGACCAAGTCCATCGCGCCGCCCATGCCTTTGATCATCTTGCCGGGTATCATCCAGTTGGCGATGTCGCCATCCTCGGCAACTTCCATCGCACCCAACACGGTCAAGTCGATATGCCCGCCACGGATCATGGAAAAGCTGGTCGCGCTGTCGAAATAGGCGCTGTGGGGCAGTTCGCTGATGGTCTGCTTGCCCGCATTGATAAGGTCAGGGTCAACCTCATCGTCATAGGGGAATGGACCAATGCCCAGCATCCCATTCTCGCTTTGCAACGTGACTTGTATTCCCTCGGGAATGTGATTGGCCACCAGCGTCGGAATTCCAATGCCCAGGTTGACGTAATAGCCATCCTTAAGCTCTTGAGCGGCGCGCGCAGCCATTTGGTCGCGGGTCCAGCCGGTGGCATCAGTCATTCATTCGATCCTTCTTGAAGAAGTTTTGGTTTAGCGCAAACGCAGAACCAGATATTCGGATTCGTCAAATTCATTGCTCCCCCTCGTCAAAAATTTGAGGCACCAAAAACCAGCCTTTCCCGATCAAGGCCTCCAATGATCCCGCGGCTTCGGGGTGGCGCAAATACTCGTAAAGTTCATCAAAGTCCTCGCGCACATCGCCTGCAATGGCGATGACACACGCTGAACCGGCGAGGTCTTTGCGCCGTGTCTGTTTCCGGTCTCCGGGATAGCGCATCAGGATCAGTTGGTCCTTACCTGCTGGATCAAGCCCGGATTGCTTGAGCGTCACGCGAATATCGCCTGCGAACCACACCGATGCGCGCGAAATCCAGGCAATTGCGACGCCCTTGTCTCTCAGCTCTGCGAGGCCAGTCGACAAGGAGGTCGCTGCTTTTGCATCTTCGTTCGGAACAAATTCAGCGTCCTTGGGATCCAGATCAATCAGAACCATCGCTGAGCGTGCCACGCATTCAGCGCGCTTGCCATCGAGCGCGGACGGCTTTTCGAGATAGGCAGAGAGTTTGGGGGAGCCAGGTGCGATTGGCGCGGCTTGATCGCTGGCGTAACGGATCAAACTTTCGAACGCGCCGCTATTGTCGATGTCGGGTGAGGGCGCACGGCCCGGCGCAGGCAAAGGCCCGCGTATGACAGTCACTTCGCTGGCGTCATCTATGTTGAGTAGATCATCATCGGATTGCCCACCTAGTCCCGGCGTCGGAACTGCTTCCGTTGGGCTTGGGGCGACTTCTGCAACTTCCGCGACGCTTTCCTGCCTAACTTGAGTCGGAACCACGTCGCTGGCGACTTCAACTTCGGGTTCGTTGGAAGCGTTTGATTCACTGCGCAATTCCTCGCGGCCAATCGCGGCGCCCGCCAATACTGGCAATGCCACAGCGATACAGCCGTTTAGGCCGAGCGCGCACAGCGCTGCAGCGCCAATCCTCATAAGCGCCGGTTTCTTCACGCGGCTTCGCGTTCGCGCGTTGTGCGAAACTCGATCTTCTTATCGTATGGCGCGCCAAGCACCATGCGGTTCACGAAGACGCCTGGCAAATGGATCGCGTCGGGATCGAGCGAGCCTGCTGGCACGATCTCTTCAACTTCAACGATGCAGACCTTTCCGCACGTTGCGGCAGGTTGGTTGAAGTTGCACGCTGTTTTACGGAAGACGAGATTACCGGTCTCATCGGCCTTCCATGCCTTCACGATTGAGATATCCGCAAAGATTCCGTGTTCAAGGATGAAGGTTTCGCCGTCGAAATCCTTGTGCTCTTTACCTTCCGCAACTTGTGTGCCCACACCGGTCTTAGTGTAGAAGCCGGGAATGCCCGCACCTCCCGCGCGCATGCGTTCGGCAAGGGTGCCTTGGGGGCAAAACTCAACTTCCAATTCGCCAGCGAGAAACTGTCGCTCAAATTCCTTGTTTTCACCGACATAGGAGCTGATCATTTTCGCGACTTGTCGCGTGCGCAACAATTTGCCGATACCTTCATTGTCGATTCCGGCATTGTTGCTCGCAAATGTCAGGCCTTTCACACCGCTGTCACGAATGGCGTCCAAGAGCCGTTCAGGGATGCCGCAAAGGCCAAATCCACCCGAGGCTATCAGCAGGTTATCTGCAATGACGCCTTCCAAGGCGGAGGCGGCGTCAGGAAAGAGCTTTTGCATTGATGGGCTCCAAAATGGGTCTGGCATGAATGTCTGCGCGAGCGCGTAAGAACCAAATAGTGGGTTGCGCCGCGCGAGTCACGAGTTTGATCGCAAGGTCCGAGCTGCGGACAAAATATTGCGCCGCAGCATATTATAAGGACGACTTGCTTAAATTATAGGCATGTGGTCGAGTATGATGCAGGCATTGAGCAAAAATGCGCACCCATGAGTTACAATTATCTTATTATGTTGCATAATTATCAACTCAAAGTGAACCTTTCGCACTTGCACAATTTTGAGTGTAGGTAGATATGTCTTGCATGCCTTTCAGGCATCCTCTCCCAAACTTTCTAGCCCGGCTTTCGAGCCGGGCTTTTTTCTGCCTGTCGCATAAAGGCCAATAGCGCTTTCCGTTGCATGCGCGGCGCTCAGTGTCCGGTAGATTGCTTCCCTTTTGCTGATAATTCGTCTCGCAGACGTGAATTTGCATTCATGGCCGTGTCTCCCTAGCTAACGAGACAATCCGCTCACACGATTCAGTTTCAATCCAAAGGAATAGCCATGGCCGAAGCCGACGCTCCCGCAAACCGATCAGCGCGCTTGCAAGTTGCCGCTGCAAGGCAAGAGGAATCGGGCCAAGGCATAGCACGTATGCCGCGCACGGCGTTTCAGTCTCTTGGCATCACGGAAGGCGATGTGGTCGAAATCACCGGCAAGCGCGCAACGGCGGCGATTGCGATGGCGGCTTATCAAGAGGACGATTCGCTCGATGTTGTGCGGCTGGATGGTTTGCAACGCGGCAATGCTGAGGCGGCCTCGGGCGAGCACGTGGAGATTAAACCTGCGGAATCGCGCCCGGCGACGCGAGTGATATTTGCCCCGGCACAGCGTGACATGCGACTACAAGGCCCAACACAAGCGCTCAAACGCAACTTCTTTCGCAGACCGCTTGTCGCTGGTGACCTTGTCGCGACCACAGGACAGCAACCTGTCCAGAACATGCCAAGCGATGTGCGCCAACTTTTGCGCGCACCAGCTTATGCGCTTACGCAAATTCGACTGACTGTAGCCTCGACCTCGCCCAAGGGCATCGTCCATATTGATGAGAACACTGAGGTCGAGTTGCGCTCTGACTTCGAAGAGCCTCGCGATCCGCGAGGCGGGGTCAATTACGACGATGTTGGCGGAATGCAGGACACAATTCAGGCTCTGCGCGAAATGGTCGAGCTGCCACTGCGTTATCCTGAACTGTTCACCCGATTGGGTGTTGACCCGCCAAAGGGCGTGCTACTTCATGGCCCTCCCGGCACTGGCAAGACCCGACTTGCGCAAGCAGTTGCGAATGAAAGCGATGCCGAATTTTTCACCATCAATGGCCCTGAAATAATGGGTTCTGGCTATGGCGAAAGCGAAAAACGCCTACGCGAAGTATTCGAAGAGGCCACACGGTCCGCGCCGGCTATTGTCTTTATTGATGAAATCGATTCTATCGCGCCCAAACGCACGCAAGTACCCGGTGAGGCGGAAAAGCGGCTTGTCGCGCAGCTCCTGACGTTGATGGATGGGATTGAATCGCGCACCAATCTGGTGGTGATCGCGGCTACCAACCGTCCCGATGCGATTGACGAAGCTTTGCGGCGCCCGGGCCGCTTTGATCGCGAAATTGTTATCGGAGTGCCCGACCAAAGCGGTCGTCGTGAGATCCTTGCGATCCACGCGCGCGGGATGCCGCTAGAAGAGACCGTCGATTTGGACGAGCTTGCCCGCGTCACCCATGGCTTTGTCGGCGCGGATATTGCTGCACTGGCGCGCGAAGCCGCGATTGACGCGGTGCGTCGTATTATGCCGCGGCTTGACCTCGATGAACGTACAATACCGCAAGATGTGCTGGATGATCTTTGCGTGATGCGCGATGATTTCATGTCCGCGCTGAAACGTATCCAACCCTCCGCCATGCGCGAAGTGATGGTGCAAATGCCAAAGGTCGGCTGGGCCGACATTGGCGGCGTGGGTGATGCTATTGAAAAGCTGAAAGAGGGTATCGAGCTGCCGCTCAAGAATGGCGAAGGCTTTCGCCGTCTGGGTATCCGCCCGGCAAAGGGCTTCTTGCTCTATGGCCCTCCTGGCACGGGAAAAACCTTACTTGCCAAAGCGGTGGCAAAAGAGGCCGAAGCCAATTTCATTTCGATGAAAAGTTCTGATCTGCTGTCCAAATGGTATGGAGAAAGCGAGCAGCAAATCGCTCGACTTTTCCAACGTGCACGTGCGGTTGCTCCGTGTGTGATCTTTATTGATGAGATCGACAGCCTAGTCCCAGCGCGCGGGTCTGGCCAAGGTGAACCGCAAGTCACGGGCCGCGTGGTCAACACGATCCTTGCAGAGATGGATGGGCTAGAAGAGCTGCAATCGGTAATCGTCGTTGGTGCGACGAACCGTCCTACGCTGGTTGATCCTGCTTTGTTGAGGCCCGGCCGCTTTGACGAGCTGGTCTATGTAGGCACGCCGGATCTCGAAGGCCGGGTTCACATTCTTGGTATCCACACCAAGGACATGCCGCTCGCCGGTGATGTCGATCTGGGTGCGGTCGCTGCGAAGACCGAACGATTCACCGGCGCGGATTTGGAGGATGTGGTTCGTCGCGCAGGCCTAGGCGCTTTGCGGCGCAAGGGCGGCGATGTGACCGAGGTTGCGATGGTAGATTTCGTCGAAGCGTTGAAAGACAGCCGCGCGACTGTCACTTCCAAGATGGAATCCGAATACCGCAAGATGCGCGGCGAGCTTAAGAAGCGGGCGGCGCAAGCCAATCCGATCGGGTTCTTCGAGCCGGGTGATCTGGAACCGACCCGAGAGAAGAAACACGATTAGGTGATGTTGGTTCAGAACAGTAGCAGCTAGTGCGCTGCGTCCCAACTTGCACCGGTGCCGATATCAATCGCCAGCGGCACGTCGAGGGTCACTGCTGGCAGTGCAGCCTCAGCCATGACGCGCTCTATTATCGGTGAGGCGGCGGCAACGTCACCTTCGGGCAGTTCAAAGACCAACTCATCATGCACTTGCAGCAGCATCCGTACGTCCTTTAGCCCTACATCACGCAACGCTGGCAGCATCCGCACCATGGCGCGTTTGATGATATCCGCGCTCGTCCCTTGGATCGGTGCGTTGATCGCCGCCCGCTCTGAACCTTGGCGCTCTGCCTGGTTCTTGGACTTGATGCGGGGGAACCATGTCTTGCGGCCAAAGAGCGTCTCGGAATAACCGCGCTCGCCCACGCTCTCGAGCGTCTCAGCGATATAGCGCTGGATGCCGGGAAAGCGTTGGAAATAGGTGTCGATCATGGCTTGCGCTTCGTCGGGCTCCACTTCGAGGCGCCCGGCCAATCCCCAGCGTGAAATGCCATAGAGGATCGCGAAGTTGATCGTTTTGGCGCGGGCGCGGGTGTCGCGAGTGACTTCGCCAAACATCTCGGTCGCGGTGCGCGCGTGGATGTCTTCGCCGTTAGCAAAGGCGTCTTTCAAGGAGTCGACTCCAGCCATATGCGCTGCAAGCCTCAGCTCGATTTGCGAATAGTCCGCCGCCAGCAAAGTGTTGCCCGGCTCGGGCACGAATGCCTCGCGGATTTGCCGCCCGATAGCGGTGCGGATCGGAATGTTTTGTAGGTTCGGATCGGTCGACGAAAGCCGCCCGGTTTGCGCGCCGACAAGCGAATAGCTGGTGTGCACTCGGCCCGTCCGCGGGTTGATCTGCGCTTGCAACGCGTCGGTGTAGGTTGATTTGAGCTTCGACAAGTGCCGCCATTCGAGCACCTTCTTCGATATGCCAGCCGCTTGGGGATCAGCGCTCAATTTCTCTAAGGTCGATTGGTCAGTGGAATAGGCGCCGCTCTTGCCTTTTCTCCCGCCTTTGAAACCCATTTTGTCGAAGAGGATTTCGCCCAGCTGCTTGGGTGAACCGACCGAAAATTCCTGTCCGGCGAGGCCATGAATTTCGGTTTCGAGCCGCGCGGTTTCGTTCGCAAATTCTTCTGAGAGCTTTGCCAGCCGCGCTCGGTCGACCTTGATGCCTTCGCGCTCCATCCCTGCGACCACCGGGATCAACGGGCGATCCACCCTTTCGTAAACACCGGTGCCGCCTTCTTGCGAAAGGCGCGGTTTCAACAGCTTGTAGAGCCGCCAAGTGACATCGGCATCTTCGGCCGCGTATTCTGTAGCGCGATCCAAAAGCACTTCGCCAAAAGTGATGGCCTTCTTGCCGGTGCCGCAAACCTCTTTGAATGAGAGTGGTGTATGGCCAAGATGACGTTCAGACAATTCGTCCATCCCATGTCCGCCTCCCATGCCTTCGCCGCGTCCGGCATCCAGATCGAAGCTGATCACCATCGTGTCTTCGATGGGGGAGACGGCCACCTCGCTGCGCGCCAGTACGTTTAAATCATACTTGCCATTCTGGAAGATTTTGAGGACCGCGTCGTCTTCAAGCATGGGTTTGAGTGCTGCGAGTGCATCCGCCATCGGAATTTGATCGGGTGTTTCGGCAAGCAGGTCTGTCCCGCCATGAGCGAGCGGGATATAGCATGCATCGTTTGGCCCGAGTGCCAAGCTCACCCCGACTAGGTCAGCCTGCATGGCATCAAGCGAAGAGGTCTCGGTATCGACCGCCACAAGCCGCGCCGCTGTTGCCCGCGCGACCCAATCTTGAAGTCGATCCAATTTTTGCACTGTCTCATAGGCGCTACGGTCAACCGCCGGCATATCAGGCAGTGGCTGTCGGTTGCCATCGACATCGCCGTTGTCTCCGGCCTTATCAGCCTTTGCCGGATTGAGGTTGGTAGGCCGCTCCGGGCTGCCTCTTCCCGCACCTAGCCGCTTCAAAAGCGACGTGAAGCCGTGCTTTTCAAGGAACGCGGCGAGAGGTTCCTCGGGGGTTGTGGCTAGCGACATGTCTTCGAGTGCGACAGGAAGATCGCAATCTTCTTTAAGCGTAACCAGCACGCGGCTCATCTCGGCATCTTCGCGCCCCTCGAGCAGCCGTTCTTTGAGTTTAGATTTCTTCATCTCCGGCGCATAATCAAGCGCGGCGGTCAATGATCCATGTTCCGCGATTAGCTTGCTCGCGGTCTTTGGCCCGACGCCGTAAATTCCTGGAATATTATCGACGCTGTCTCCCATCAGTGCCAACACATCGCCGACCAGATCGGGCGTGACGCCGAATTTCTCGACGACCTCTGGTACAAAGATGCGCGCGCTTTTCATCGTGTCGAGCATGTCGACGCGCGCGCCGTTCTTTTCGCCAACAAGCTGCATCAAATCCTTGTCGGAGGAAACGATGGTGACATTCCATCCTTGCTGCTGTGCAGCTCGAGCATAGGAAGCGATCAAGTCATCGGCTTCCAGCCCCATCTCCTCAATACATGGCAGGCTGAAGGCGCGGGTCGCGTCGCGGATCAACGGAAATTGCGGCACCAAATCTTCAGGGGCAGGTGGACGGTTGGCTTTGTATTCTGGGTAAATGTCGTTGCGGAAAGTCTTGGACGAAGCATCCAGGATGACCGCCAAATGTGTTGGCCCATCTGCCGCATCAAGATCATCGGCAAGCTTCCACAACATCGTTGTGTAGCCATAGACTGCGCCAACCGGAGTGCCTTCGGGATTGGTCAGAGGCGGTAGGCGGTGATAGGCTCTGAAGATATAGGAAGAGCCATCGACAAGGTAGAGATGCTGTTTTGGGTCAGTCATATGCGCTTGCTAGCAGCGCGAAAGAACGGGGGGTAGCCTCGAGCCTGAGCAAATTGTGCGCGAGGGGTTGCAACTCGAAAAAGTGGCGAAAAAAAGGCAAAAATGAGGCGGGGCGCCATATTTGACTTGCGCTGCCTTATTTCAGCCACTATCTAGGATCCAGAGCCGGGGGGTCAGTATCTCGGCTTGGCGTGATCCTCAAGATTGGGACTCGCACGTTCCACTCGCTGAACAAGGAATTGATATTATGCGTAAGTTTGTTCTTGCCGCTGTTGCTTCAACCGCTGCTCTTGGTCTCGTTGCATGTGACGCGGCTACCGACGCTGCTGAAGAAGCAGGCGAATTGGCTGATGAAGCTGCAAACGCAACTGCTGAAGGCGTTGAAGGCGCTGCAGAAGCAACTGGCGACGCTGTTGAAGGTGCTGCTGAAGCTACCGGCGATGCTGTTGAAGGCGCTGCTGAAGCTACCGGCGACGCTGTTGAAGGCGCAACCGAAGCTGCTGAAGGCGCTGTTGAAACTGTTACCGGCGAGTAATTCGCAGGTTACTCCGCTTCTTAGAAGTGGCAGTTACACACAAAGAAAAAGGCGGTGCCATGAGGCGCCGCCTTTTTCTTTGCGCCCACCGCTTACAATGCGAATCGATCGCTACTGTCCCGGGTAAGGCGCGTTCGTCCATTGCTGGCGGTTGCGGGCTTTTTCGCCAAAGCCATCATACAGCGCCCGCGCGATCGCTGCGATTTTGCGCTCGCGTGCCAATTTTGACCCTTGGCCCGTGACGTAAATCGCCACAGCAATTGCGCGGCCATCGGGCGATTCAATAATGCCAATGTCGCTAGAAGTGTTGTTGAGCGATCCGGTCTTGTGGCTCACGCGTGCGTTGCTGGGTATGTTCGCGACGATCCGGCGGCGACCAGTGACCGTGCGGCTCATCGCACCCAACAGAATGCGGCGGCTTTGATCGTTGAGATATTCGCCGCGATAAAGGCCGTGCAGCAGTCGCGCCATCGCGCGCGGCGTCGCGGAATCGCGCGGGTCAATCCACTCTGCCGGATTGAATTCACCGTCATCACGAACGAGTGTTGCAATGTCGCGATCAATCGAAAACCCGTTGATCCCTTGGCGTTGCATCCAATTGGTCACCGCCTTCGGGCCACCAACTGCGGCCAGCAGTGCATCGGTCGCCGGATTGCTCGACCGGGTGATCATGATCTCAATCAGATCGATGGCTTTCATCGTCTTGCCCCGGCGCACTGGCGCGGCTGCTGACGAGTACTTGCGCGAGCCTGCGTGAATCAGAAGCGGAAATTCGCTTGTGAGCGAATAGCGGCCTTGTTCCACCATTTCTAAATAGGTCGCGGCAACCGCAATCTTGCTGGTCGATGCCATTGGAAACAGCTGATCACCCAGAACCATAATTTGTTCGCCGGTGTTAACGTCGACTGCAGCCACGCCGATTCGACCCCGACTGCCATCGGCTAGTTCAGCGATGCGCCGTTCAAAGCTGCTGGCGTAAATTGCATCAAAGCTCTCTGGGCCACGAAGCTCAGTGCCTAGTACTTGATCGAAGCTGTTCTGGAGATCGTTCGCGTCCGCTGAGGCCGGGCTGGCGGCGAGCGTAAGACCAGCAAAAGCGGCGAATACTGAAGACCATTTTCTAAAAACCATGAAGGTATTGCTACTCCAACGCATGTTGCATCAGGCTTAACGCTGCCCGATTCGTCGCGGCAAGCGGACATGTCGCCGTGTGCGACGAATGGTGCGGCGCAAGCGACCGGAGCGACTTAATTGCGCAATAATCGCCAATTTGCGCTCCTGTGCCGCCTGTATCAGACGCAATCATGTTACAGCCGCACAATCTTCGACGAATTTCGACAGATCACTCTTGACTGTTTTCCGTCGCAGGGCAGTCTGGTCGCAATAGTTAATGATAGGACATCCATGACCCTCTCTCTCGCCGTTTCGCGCTCCACTAAAGCTGTAGCAACTGCTATGCTGCTTGGCACATCCACGCTCGCGCTTAGCCAGCAAATTGTGCAACCCGGCGCTCCGGGCCAAGCCACGAAAACGCTGTCTGCAGAAGAAGCGACCAAGCTTGCCAAGGCGAAATACACCGATGCCGATGTGGCGTTCATGCAAGGCATGATCGTCCACCACCAACAAGCGGTGGAAATGTCTGTGTTGGTCAAAGATCGGACCAACACTGCAGACATCGTAACGATTGCCGGCAAGATCGAAGCCAGTCAGGCCGATGAAATCGCCTTTATGAAAGAATGGCTCACCAGTCGCGGTGAAGCAGTGATGTTGCCAGGAGGCGAACATGCAGGGCACGCTGGTCATGCCGGGCATCAGATGATGGCGGGCATGGCGACGGCTGACCAAATGACCGCGCTGGCCGCTGCCAAGGGCGCGGAGTTTGATCGCCAGTTTCTTACCTTGATGATCGCGCACCATGAAGGCGCGATTGATATGGTCGATGATCTTCTAGACCAGCCAGGCTCGGCTGCTGACCCGGTAATCTTCCGCTTTGTTGGCGATATTGAGAACGATCAGAAGAGCGAAATTGATCGGATGGACACCTTGCTTGCTGGGCTGTCTCCTGATCCGCGCGCCAAGCTCAAGCCTGGCTTTGCCGATGCAGGTGAGGCGATCCTTAATCTGCGCAAAGTTGTGAGCCTGCCCAAACCGCCAGGCTTCTTCGATCCAGAGAACCCCGCCGATTTGCGCCCAACTGTGCCGGAGCGCGATAAAAAAGACAAAAGCAACGCCGATCTGACCCCGGCGGAGCTCGCGATCAAAGAGGCGCAAGATCAATTGAAGGCCGCGCGTGAAGCTGCGGCGGCAGAAGCCGTTGCACGCGGCGAAGAAGACTCGTTGACCGAGTTTGCGGAGCGCTCACCGCTCTTGGATTTTGCTTATACCGACATGGCGTTCTTTGACGATATCATGGTTGCAGGCAGCTATCATGGCTTCAACATTCTGAAGCTGGGCGAAGATGGCGTGCCAACATTGATGAGCTCCGTGGTTTGCCCTGGTGGCCAAGGCGACGTGTCGGTGGTCGGCAACTTGCTGATTATGAGTGTAGAGCAGACGCGGGGTCGGGTGGATTGCGGCCTGCAAGGCGTAGCTGAGGACATCAGCCCGGAGCGGTTCCGGGGGGTGCGCATCTTCGATATCTCAGACCTCACCGCGCCGCGTCAGGTTGGGCAGGTCCAAACCTGTCGTGGCAGTCACACGCACTCGGTTGTCGCTGTCGAAGACACGCGTTTGATCGTCTACAATTCCGGTACTTCGCGCGTGCGCGATCAGAAAGAGCTGTCCCGCTGCATCGACAATCCCTCTGACAGCCGCACCGCCTTGTTCAGCATTGATGTGATTGAAATCCCGATTGCAGACCCGTCAAAGTCTCGGATTATCAGCAGCCCGCGCGTCTTCGCCGATCAAGCAACAGGCGAGATTGCTGGCCTTTGGAAAGGCGGCGAAAGTGAAGACGGCGCGCAGGATACGCGGCCAACCGATGAATGCCACGACATCACCGTTTTCCCGTCAAAGAACCTCGCGGCTGGCGCATGTTCAGGCAACGGGATTCTGATGGATATTTCCGACCCAATGAACCCCAAACGGATCGATGCGGTCTTCGATAAGGGTTTCGCCTATTGGCACTCAGCAACGTTTAACAATGACGGCACCAAGGTGATCTTCACCGATGAATGGGGCGGGGGCGGTCGTCCGCGCTGTCGTGCGTCCGATCCAATGACTTGGGGCGCGAATGCGATCTACGACATTGTCGAAGGAAAGCTGAAATTCCGCAGCCATTATAAGATGCCCGGACCGCAAACCGACAAAGAAAACTGCGTTGCGCATAATGGTTCGATCATCCCTGTGCCGGGCCGCGACCTGTTTGTGCAAAGCTGGTATCAGGGCGGGATTAGCGTGATGGACTTCACCGATAGCGCCAAACCCAAGGAAATCGCCTATTTCGACCGCGGGCCGATCAGTAAAGATCAGCTGGTCGTTGGCGGATACTGGTCAAGCTATTGGTACAATGGCCGGGTCTATGGGACTGAAATCACTCGCGGGATTGATGTGTTTGCGCTTACCCCTAGCGAGCATCTCACGCCGGCCGAAGTCGCTGCGGCGGAGGCCGCATCTTACGCAAACACGCGATTCAACCCGCAGACCCAAACACAGGTTACGTGGGACGAAGACGTGCTCAAAGCCGCCGAGGAAAGCCGCAAAGGCGGGTGACGCCGAACGGCGATTTTCGCGCGAACGTCACAACAAAAAGGGGGCCAGAACGGCCCCCTTTTCTTTGCATGATACCGGACTGGCTCAGCCCGCGTTGACGCTTTCAATCCATTGATCGACGCGTTTTTCAAGCAGGCTCAGCGGCACCGCGCCGCCACCCAAAACCGTATCGTGGAAGCCGCGGATGTCGAATTCATCGCCAAGCTCGTCTTCGGCCTTTGCGCGCAGTTCCTGAATGCGGATCATCCCGATTTTGTAGCTGGTCGCTTGGCCCGGCAGGACATAATAGCGTTGCACTTCCGACCGCACGGCGGTCTCGGGGTTGGGCGAGTTTTCGAGAGCATATTGCACCGCTTTTTCCTCGCTCCATCCCTTCGCATGGATGCCAGTGTCGACTACTAGCCGGATCGCGCGCCAAATCTCGCTCGAAAGCCGGCCAAAGTCTGAGTAGGGGTCTTTGTAGCCGCCCATCTCCTTTGCGAGCAGCTCCGTGTAGAGCGCCCAGCCTTCGCCATAAGCGGAGATAAAGCCACCCTGGGAACGGAACTTGGGAACACCTTCGAGCTCTTGAGCGATCGAGACCTGCATGTGATGGCCCGGATTGGCTTCGTGATAGGCGATTGATTCTAATTCTGGGATCGGCATTGCGCTCATGTCGGACAGATGAGCGTAGTAAATGCCCGGGCGCGACCCATCGGGTGTGCCCGGGCTGTAATGTTGCGCAGCGCCATCCTGTTCGCGGAAGGGCTCAACCCGTCGCACTTCGAGCGGTGCCTTTGGCAGATTGCCGAAATATTCTGGCAGCTTGGCATCGATAAAGTCGATGTGTTCTTTGGCTTGCGCGATATATTGATCTGCGCCGGCATCGCTGTTGGGATAGAAAAACTGCGAGTCTGTCCGTGTGAATTCGAAGAACTCTTGCAAGCTTCCATCGAACTCCACTGTTTTCATAATCGCGCGCATCTCTTCCTGAATTCGCGCAACCTCTTTGATTCCGAGTTCATGAATTTCATCCGCGCTCAAATCGGTGGTGGTCATTGCCTTCAAGCTGGCTGCGTAAAATGCCTCGCCATTGGGAAGCTGTGTAACGCCAATGGTTTCTTCATCGGTGTTCTCCCGGTCAGCAGTGTACCATTCAATGACGCGGCCATAGGCAGGCGCGAACCCTTCGGTTAGCATAGCGCGCGCTTCGCGGCGCAGCTCCTCGGCGCGTTCAGCGGTGATTGTTTCGCTTTCGATCAAGCTTGTTAGATGCTTTTCTGTAGCGTTCCATAATGCTGACGGCTCGCCCTCATCGAACGGCGCGCCGGTGGTCAGGTTGCGCGACTCCTCGATCACGGCATCGTAGGCAAATCGAGGTGCTCGTGTGCCAGCCTCGGCATTGGCCTTCGCGCGTTCGAGCAATTGATCCATCGCGCTGCCGATCCCACCGATCCGCGAGATGAAGGCTTGCATCTCGCTTTCGTCTTCGACGGTGTGCTGGGTCAAAAGGAATGTTGGCAGCCCGGATTGCGATGATCCCATCTGATGCAGGATGTAGGCTTGTTCACGAAACTCCCATGCGCGCTCCGCCTGTTCCAAACGGAACTTCCACATATCGTAAGATAGCTTCGCGTCGGGCGTCAGCTCGTCATAGTCGAAATTGCCTTCCATTTCAGCGGTTGCATTGCGCATCCATTCGAGCTGTTCGAGCTGCGCTTCTTCGCTGAAATCGTCGATCTTGTCGTAATCTGCTTTGCGGCCAAGCGCGGTTTGGCTGATCGGGCTAAAGGCCAGTTGTTCTTCGAATTTGACCTCGAACCATTCATTTAAGCACTCGGTTTGTTCCCCGGAGCACTCGATGCTTAATTCAGGCGCGGGCGTCAGGGCATCACAACCGGTAAGTGCGACGGTGGCGAGCAGGAGAGCGGCAAATTTCGTTTTCAACGGAAAGGTCCCAATGATTGTGAATGTTGTAGTGGTTGCGATTGCAACCTTCATGCGGGAGGATACTGCAAATGAAAAGCCCCGACGAACGCGAATTCGCCGGGGCCTTCCTTAAAGGTGCCTCTTGGCTAGGTTGCGGTGGGCTTAGAAGCCCATGCCGCCACCCATGCCGCCCATGCCGCCCATATCGGGCATTGCAGGAGCCGCAGATTTGTCTTCCGGAGCGTCGACAATCGCTGCTTCGGTGGTGATCAAGAGAGCCGCCACGGAAGCCGCATCTTGCAGAGCGGTGCGAACAACCTTTGTCGGGTCGATCACGCCAGCCGCAGCCAGATCTTCGTAAGTGTCGGTGGCCGCGTTGAAGCCGTGAGCTTCGTTGCCACCATCGATCAGCTTGCCAGCAACAACTGCGCCGTCATGGCCCGCGTTTTCAGCGATCTGACGCACAGGCGCTTGCAGCGCGCGGCGCACGATGTCGACACCTCGTGTCTGATCGTCGTTCACGCCTTCGAGACCTTCGAGCGATGCGGTTGCGTACAGAAGAGCCGTGCCGCCGCCAGGGACGATGCCTTCTTCAACTGCTGCGCGGGTTGCGTGTAGGGCGTCATCAACGCGGTCCTTGCGTTCTTTCACTTCAACTTCGGTTGCGCCGCCAACTTTGATGACTGCAACACCGCCAGCGAGTTTCGCCAGACGTTCTTGCAGCTTCTCTTTGTCATAGTCGCTGGTGGTGTTTTCCATCTGCGTGCGGATTTCGGTAACGCGCGCTTGGATGTCATCAGCTGAACCGGTTCCATCGACGATAGTGGTGTTGTCTTTGTCGATAGTGACGCGCTTGGCTTCGCCGAGCATGCCGAGTGTTACGTTTTCAAGCTTGATGCCAAGATCTTCGCTGACCATTTCACCTTTGGTGAGGATCGCTATGTCTTGCAGCATGGCTTTGCGACGATCGCCAAAGCCAGGAGCTTTAACAGCCGCGACTTTGAGGCCACCGCGCAATTTGTTGACCACGAGAGTTGCGAGCGCTTCGCCTTCGATGTCTTCTGCAATGATCAGCAGCGGACGACCTGATTGTACAGCCGCTTCGAGGATCGGCAGCATCGCTTGCAGGTTGGAAAGTTTCTTCTCGTGGATGAGAATGTATGGGTTCTCTAGCTCAACTGTCATCTTGTCCGGATTGGTGATGAAGTATGGCGAGAGATAGCCGCGATCGAACTGCATGCCTTCGACAACGTCGAGCTCAAATTCGAGGCCCTTGGCTTCTTCAACGGTGATGACGCCTTCTTTGCCTACTTTGTCCATCGCTTCTGCGATTTTCTCACCGACTTCGGCATCGCCATTGGCGGAGATAATGCCGACTTGTGCAACTTCGCTGGAACCCGCGACTTCTTTTGAACGACCAGCGAGGTTCTCAGTGACTTTGGCAACAGCCAAATCAATGCCGCGCTTTAAGTCCATTGGGTTCATGCCAGCGGCAACCGATTTCATGCCTTCAGTGACAATCGACTGAGCCAACACTGTTGCGGTGGTGGTGCCATCGCCGGCTGCGTCGTTCGCTTTGGAAGCGACTTCGCGGAGCATTTGAGCGCCCATGTTTTCGAACTTGTCTTTGAGCTCGATTTCTTTGGCAACGGTCACACCATCTTTGGTGATGCGCGGCGCGCCGAAGCTCTTGTCGATCACAACATTGCGACCTTTAGGGCCGAGCGTCACTTTCACAGCATTGGCAAGCGTATCGACGCCTTTAAGAATGCCTTCGCGCGCGTCGCGGCCGAACTTTACGTCTTTAGCAGACATGGATGTTTCTCCTGGAATTCGTAAATTGTCTTAAGAAGCGAATGGATACGGCGATCAGCCGACGATCCCCATGATGTCGCTTTCTTTCATGATCAGCAGGTCTTCACTGTCGATCTTGACTTCGGTGCCGGACCATTTGCCAAACAACACGCGGTCGCCAGCTTTGACGTCGAGTGTTACGCGATTGCCGGAATCGTCACGAGCGCCTTCGCCAACAGAGACGATTTCGCCTTCGCTTGGCTTTTCTTGCGCAGAGTCTGGGATGATGATGCCGCCAGCGGTTTTCTGATCGGCTTCGATGCGACGGACCACAACGCGGTCGTGCAGCGGACGAAATGCCATGATTTATGACCTTTCTATAAATGAGGTTGATTAGACTTTAGCACTCCCTTCATGAGAGTGCCAACGCGCGCCATGTGGTTGCGGGGCGGGCATGAGTCAAGCAGCTTGGCTCAAATTTTTTCGAGAGTTGGCTTCGTTGGGCGCAGCATTAGGCCAAGCCGATCCCGTCGAATCCACCGCCAGGTCAAGAGCACGGCGGCAAAGAACAAGCCGGTGGCTAGCCCGATCCAGACGCCGTTGCCTTGAAGCGGCGTGTAAAAGCCAAGGATGATCGCGACACCGATCCCGGGAACCCAGTAACTGAAGGTCGCAATCCACATCGGCACGCGCGTATCCTGAAGCCCGCGTAATGCGCCCAGCGAGACCGCTTGAATGCCATCGACCAATTGGAATGCTGCGGCCCAGATGAGAAACTGCATGGCAAAACCCACCAGCGCGGCGTTCTTTGGCGCATCGACATCGACATAGATCGAAATCAACGCTTGCGGCGCCAACAGCATGGTCGTCGCGGTGATCGCCATAAAGCTTGTTCCCATGGCAATAGCGACCCAACCTGCGCGCTTGATCCCAATCAGATCGCGCGCGCCATAGTAATAGCCCACACGGATTGTCACGGCTTGCCCCACCCCGAACGGTATCTGAAACGCCAAAGCGGCCAGCTGCAAAGCAATGGTGTGCCCTGCGAGTGTAGAGGCGCCGAAGGTTCCCATCAGAAATGCCGCTGCGCCAAAAATGCCAGCCTCTGCAATTACGGTGAGCGCGATGGGGGCACCGATGCGCACAATTTCCCAGAACCGCTGCCAATCGGGTTTCCACCAGCGCCCGAAAATCCGGTAGCGGTGTAAATTGCGGTCCAGCCTGATTACGATGATGTAGATCAGAAATGTCACGACGGTGGTGATAATGGTCGCGATGGCCGCTCCGACCAGTTCAAGGCGGGGCGCGCCCAGATTGCCGAAGATTAATGCGTAGTTGCCCAAAGCATTCACGAATATCCCACCAAAGATAATCATGGTCGCAAAGATCGGGCGCCCCAACGTCGACACGTATGTGCGCAGGACATTGGTAAGAACCATCGGGATAAGCGAGAAAACCACCACAGAAAGATAGGGCCAAGCGAGCGGAATAACCTCAGCGTCTTGCCCCGTTGCCTGCATGATTGGGATCACAAGGAAAGCCAATCCCATTCCCACCGCCCCGCTGATAACCGAAAGCCACAAGGCCATGCGCACCGCGCGGCGGATCGGACGCACCGCATTGGGATTGCCGCCCAATTCTGCCGCTATAACCGGGGCAACCGCTGCGGTCAGCGATGCGAGCGCCCACACGATCAACCCAAAAACCGCCATTACCAATTGCGACGCGGCAAGCTCATTCTCGCCCAACCGTGCAATAAAGATCACATCGACTGCATATGTCGCCATTTGCAGCAAGTTGGCGAGCGCCAGCGGACCGGCGAGCAGAAAGGTCTGCCAGGTTTCACTGCGCCATGAAGGCGTTTCAAAATGCTCGCTCTTTTGCATGCAGCCCGACCGGGTAGTCTGATGCACGAGTCGGGGGAAGCGCTATTGATACGCGCTGATACAAAAAGGGCGGCGCCATCGCTGGCACCGCCCTTTCTTGAAAGCAGTTTGAACTGCGACGAGCTTACTTGAGCTCGACTGTGCCGCCAGCTGCTTCGATCTTTGCTTTGATCTCTTCGGCTTCAGCTTTCGAAACGCCTTCTTTGATCGGCTTCGGTGCGCCTTCGACGAGAGCTTTCGCTTCGCCAAGACCCAGACCAGTTACGCCGCGGACTTCTTTGAGAACCGGGATTTTCTTCCCGCCGTCGCCGGTGAGAATGACGTCGAATTCGTCTTTCTCTTCAGCAGCTGCGCCAGCGTCACCGCCACCAGCAGCTGGGCCAGCAACTGCTACAGCAGCTGCAGCAGAAACGCCCCACTCTTCTTCGAGAGCGGTTGCAAGTTCAGCCGCTTCAAGGACGGTCAGTTTCGAAAGTTCTTCAACCAGTTTGGCAATATCAGCCATGATGTATAACTCCAATTTGTGCGGGGCGGCGAATTTGAAATGCCAACCCCAATACACGGGTAAAATCGCGTTTGCGAAAACGTCTCTTAAGCAGCATCCTTGGCGCCATAGGCTCCAAATACTCGGGCCAGCTTGTTCGCGGGTGCGTTGACGACCTGAGCGACCTTGGTCGCTGGTGCGTTTACGAGACCCACAAGCTTGCCACGCAGCTCATCGAGGCTCGGCATTGAGGCAAGCGCCCTAACACCAGCTTCATCGAGAACCTGCGTGCCCATTGAACCACCGACAATTTCAAGCTTGTCGTTCGATTTCGAGAAATCGACAGCAGCTTTAGCAGCCGCGACCGGGTCTTTTGACCAAGCCAAAGCTGTTGGACCTGACAGAAATTCATCAAGTCCAGTGTAGTCGGTGTTTTCAAGAGCGAGCTTAGCGAGACGGTTCTTCGCAACCTTATAGGAAGCACCAGCTTCGCGCATCTTGCCACGCAATTCAGTGGACTCATCCACTGTCATGCCAAGGTTGCGGGTGACAACCACCACGCCGACCTCGTTTAAGACCGCATTGAGCTGAGCAACCGCGTCGGCTTTTTGCGAACGATCCATGCCTTACTCCTTCACTAATGGCCGCCTGGACGGGTCCAAACGACCGGCTCATGTTCCGCTATGCTGCTAATCAACACAGCGAAGTCCAACGATGGGGAAGGAGTGGCGCATGATACGCCAGACGGCTCGTTTAGGAGTGAACCGAAAAATCTCTGTCCCCGCCTAGGCTGCAAATTAAGAACGGCAAATCCCGTTCAGCAACTGTCTCGGACGGATGACCACAAAAGTGGTCGGGGCGCGCAATTACTGCACGCCCCGCGAAAGTCAAGCTATTTGGCTGTCTGTTAGGCCTCCAATGGTCCGTCCTGATAGCTCAGCAGGTCACCCGGTTGGCATTCCAGTTCGCGGCAAATCGCTGCGAGCGTTGAGAATCGGATCGCTTTGGCTTTGCCGGTTTTTAGGATTGAGAGATTGGCCAAGGTCAACCCCACTCGTTCCGCCAGTTCGGTTAAAGTCATGCGGCGTTCGTGCAAAAGGTCGTCTAATTTGACCATGATTGTTGCTCCTTCGTCTTCGGCTGGCATCACACTGTTCCTTCCAGGTCTTCGCGCATGGCTGTGCCGTGCTTGAACACCCTTGCGAGGATGAAGAGAATAACGATCAACAAGAGCGCTTGAAGATCGATGCCGACATCGATGTTGATCTCAGTTCCTTCGATTGCTTTGGCCCAGTCGCTGATGCCGAGAGCGAGCACGGATAAAAGTGCGGTCAGGGCATAAATGCCAAGCCCGAGCCATCCCATCAGATTTAGACGTTCGGCATTCTCAGGTACGAACGGGTCGCCTTCACCGACCGTGTTTATGATCCGTCGAAGTTTCCCGAAGAACACAAAGGCGAGCGCAAACCCAGCGACTATGACCGCGAACAAAAGTGCAATTCGCATCGCCGGGAATGCCTCGAGTGCATCTCCATATTTGCTGATCAGTTCATCGTTGATTGATCCCTGAAAGAACAAAATCAGCGGGATACAGATTGCGAGCAAGGCCCCGACAAGAGCGAGCACGCCTTGCATTATTAAGGCCAAGAGCTTGCCAGCCAGAAGCAGCATGTCGTTGGGTTTTTTCGTCATTGTCATTTTGGAGTCCCCCAATCAGGCCACTGGTGTTGCAATGGGTGAAGCTTGGACGGGCGGAACAGAGACGACCGCTCCGACCGATGCGATTGTCAGGAAAATTGCTGCGAAAGCAGCGAGCGAGTGTTTAGCAAAGTGTGTCATATCGATCTCCTTGATGGTGCATATTGATATTCAATAACCTCCATCTATGCGATTCGAAATTTATTGTCAAACAATAATATTGAAAAACGATATGTAGAGTGTCGGAAAACGACAATCAAACCGTGCTGTTTGCCTCTAAGTATGCGGCTACAACGACCTCAGAATGGTGAGGGAATTCCGCATGTTGCTGAATGACCTGACGACCTAATCCTCTGAGTATCGATGCAAATATGGGGGTTATTTTGATGAAGAAATCTTGGACTCTGGTGTCGCTGGCACTTCCACTGTCTCTGGCGCTTGCGGCATGCAATGGCGGGGCGGGCGAAGGCGATGCAGAAGGCGGAGAGGCAGAGGATGAAGCAGCAGGTTTGGCGAACGGCGTGCCTGCCTATGAGGGTTTTTCGCAGGATGACCTGACTGGCGAAGAGACTGACAAACCTAATAAGAGGCATCAGGTCACCTACGACACCAAAGCTGATCCGGGTGATGTCTTCGCTTTTTACCGCAAACACTACACCGATGCCGATTACAAAATCGAACATCTCGAAGTGAGCTTTGAAGCGGACAACCGCGACTTTGGCGGCCGCATGTCGGTGCGCAAGTTTGGTGGGGACTCGCTCGTGTGGGTCATCCCGAATAAAGGGTCTGGGGAATACAGTGCGACCACGCAGTTGGGGGACGGCTTCCCGGTCTATCCTGATGTTGATCCGGCCGTCTACGAGATTGACGAACGCTCTAACGGTTCGCGTCTCGCAAAGTTCAAAATTAACGCGGATATGGACGAGATTTTCGACTTTTATCGCGATGCCGGTCTGAAAGAAGGCTTTGATATCGACGCGATGCGTTTTGATGCGGAAAGCAAGGACGAGCGTCTCTCTATCTATATGCGTGAAAACGACGTGGGAACCGAGGTTCGCGTGACACAATGGGACGAAAAGTGATCAATTGATCGCGCTCATATTTCTCCATATTCAGAGATTTTCCAACGGGGGGTAATTCATGAAGAAGATTGCATTGATGATGCTAGCGCCAATAGCGCTTGCGGGTTGCGGCGGCGAAGCGAGTGAAGGCGGCGATGATGCGGCCCCGGCTGGCAGTGACATCGTGCTGGCCAATGGCATGCCGACCGTGGAAGGCTTTGAAGAAGGCGATGTTTCCGGTGACAGGAAAACCGAAGCCAATGGCATGCACGAAGTCACCTATATCGCTGACGGTTCGGTCGCAGATGTCTTTGACTTTTACAAAGCGCATTACTCTTCAGCTGGGCTTGGACCGAAGAATACGACGATCAACTTTTCAGCCGAGGATACCGACTATGGGGGCTACGTTTCGGTCTTCAGCGAAACCGACGATATCATGGTCCATGTGAGCCCAAGGAAAGGCAGCGGGGAGTTCAGCGCATCCACGCAGCTGGGCGATGGATTCCCGATCTATGAAGGTGTCGCCGAAGGTGACTATGATATCCGGCCGCGTTCCGATGGCTCGCGAATGGTCATTTTCCGCCCTGATGCTGATCCGGCTGATATCGCCGCATTCTACCGCGCAGCGGGCGAGAAGGAAGGGTTCGAGCTGAAAAGCGTTACCTACTCCGCTGGCAATGACACTGAGAACGTCAAGATCGGGATTATCGGTCAGGACGAAGGCGTTAAAGTTGTCGCTGCAACATACGGCCAATAACGCGGGTTGATTGCGACGGGTCGGCCATCTGAGCTGATCGTCACTGATGATGTGTAGGAGCTGTTGACCAAGTCGGTCGGCGCTCCTACATGCACCTCACACGTTGGCTTCGAGCCGAACCGATTCATGCGCGACGAAACGGTTCAAGAATGGAAGCAACGCTTTGCCATATTCGCGACGAAATGAACGCTGCTACCGTGTTTCACTATAGAGTGAGGCGAGGTGTGCGGCGCTTTTGCGTCGAATAGGTATCCGATTTCGCGTTACGTGAACATCAGACTTGGCGCAGGGGGCAAACGCTCTTTGCGCAATCACAAAAAAGGCAGTTCCCTTCTATGGCAACTCAAGCGTCGGCCCCAACAAAGGGCAAAGTTCGCAGTCGCAAGGCTAAAGGTACCGCGAAAAAGCGCATCCGTAAAATTTTTGGCGACATCCATGAAGTCGTCGACATGCCCAATCTGATTGAAGTGCAGCGTGAGAGCTATGAGTTCTTCCTGCGCTCCAATAAAGAGACAGGCTATGTGTCGGGTCTGGAAAAGACCTTGCGCAGTGTTTTTCCGATCCGCGATTTTGCCGGAACCGCTGAGCTGGACTTCGTTCACTACGAGCTTGAAGACCCGAAATACGACACCACTGAATGCCGCCAGCGTGGGATCACTTATGCGGCTCCAATGAAGGTGACTTTGCGTCTAATCGTCTTTGAAGTCGATCAGGAAACCGAAACGCGCTCGGTCCTCGATATCAAAGAGCAAGACGTTTACATGGGCGATATGCCGCTCATGACAGAGAACGGCACATTCATCATTAACGGTACAGAGCGTGTGATCGTTTCGCAGATGCACCGTTCGCCTGGTGTGCTGTTCGACCATGATCGCGGCAAGACGCACTCGTCCGGTAAGTTGTTGTTTGCGGCGCGCGTCATTCCGTATCGCGGTTCGTGGCTCGATTTTGAGTTCGATGCGAAAGACATCGTCAATGTCCGTATCGACCGTAAGCGTAAGCTGCCAGTTACGGCGCTGCTTTACGCGCTTGGTTTGGACAGCGAAGGCATCCTTGATCACTTCTATGACACGGTCACTTGGGAGCGCGCCAAAGACGGCTGGAAAATTCCATTCGTCGCGGAGAACTGGCGTGGTCAGAAGCCGACTTTTGGGTTGGTGAACGCTTCGACCGGCGAAGAAGTTTTTGCCGCGAACCAGAAAATTAGCCCGCGCGCTGCCAATAAGGCGACGAAAGACGGCCTGACCGATTTGCTGCTTCCAATTGAGGAAGTGGTTAGCCGTTATGCTTCTCTCGACATGATCGATGAGAGCACGGGCCGCATATATGTCGAGGCGGGTGATGAGATCACGCTTGAGCACATTGAGGCGCTCGACAATGCTGGGGTCGATAAGCTCGAACTGCTCGACATTGACGAAATCAACACCGGTCCTTGGATCCGAAACACGCTGAAAGTCGACAAAGCGGAAAACCGCGATGAAGGCCTGGAGGCGATCTATAAAGTGATGCGTCCTGGTGAACCGCCGACCAAGGAAACCGCCGACGCATTGTTCGAAGGCCTGTTCTTTGATGGCGAGCGCTATGATCTATCGGCTGTTGGTCGCGTGAAGCTCAACATGCGTCTAGGCTTGGATGCCGAAGACACCGTGACCACCCTGCGCAAGGAAGACATCCTTGCTGTGGTCAAGGAACTGGTCGATTTGAAAGACGGCAAAGGCGAAGTCGACGATATCGACAATCTCGGCAATCGCCGTGTGCGTTCGGTCGGTGAGCTGCTGGAGAACCAGTATCGTGTTGGTCTGCTCCGGATGGAGCGTGCGGTTAAAGAGCGTATGTCGAGCGTCGATGTTTCGACTGTGATGCCGAACGACCTCATCAACGCCAAGCCCGCTGTGGCTGCGGTACGTGAGTTCTTTGGCTCCTCGCAGCTTTCGCAGTTCATGGACCAAACGAACCCGCTTTCCGAAGTCACGCACAAACGCCGTGTCTCGGCTCTTGGGCCAGGTGGTCTGACGCGTGAGCGCGCTGGCTTTGAAGTCCGCGACGTTCACCCGACCCACTATGGTCGGATTTGCCCGATTGAAACGCCAGAAGGTCCAAATATTGGTCTTATCAACTCGCTGGCATCGTTCAGCCGCGTCAACAAATACGGCTTTATCGAAACGCCATATCGTCAAGTGGTCGACAACAAAGTCTCTGCCGATGTGAAGTATCTTTCTGCGATGGAAGAGCAAAAGCACACTGTGGCGCAGGCTTCGGCTGAGCTGAACGAAGATGGCACTTTTGTCGAAGAGCTGATCTCCGCGCGTCAGGCGGGTGACAACCTAATGGCACCGCGCGATCAGGTGACCTTGATGGACGTGTCGCCAAAACAGCTCGTGTCGGTTGCTGCCTCGCTCATTCCATTCTTGGAAAACGATGACGCGAACCGCGCATTGATGGGCTCGAACATGCAACGTCAGGCTGTGCCTTTGGTGAAAGCCGAAGCGCCATGGGTTGGCACCGGTATGGAAGAGACGGTGGCGCGCGATTCCGGCGCTGCTATCGCGGCCAAGCGCGGCGGGATCGTTGATCAGGTCGATGCGACCCGGATCGTGATCCGCGCGATTGGCGATGTTGAAGCCGGTCAGTCCGGCGTCGACATCTACACCCTGCAAAAGTTCCAGCGTTCCAACCAGAACACCTGCATCAATCAACGTCCGCTGGTCAAAGTGGGTGAGAAAATTGAGCCGGGCGATATCATCGCTGACGGTCCTTCGACCGATCTGGGCGAGTTGGCGCTGGGCAAGAACAGCCTCGTCGCCTTCATGCCGTGGAATGGCTACAACTATGAGGATAGTATCCTCATCTCCGAGCGTATCGTGAAAGACGATGTCTTCACCTCGATCCATATCGAGGAATTCGAAGTCATGGCGCGCGACACCAAGCTTGGGCCAGAAGACATCACCCGCGATATTCCGAATGTCGGTGAAGAAGCTCTGCGCAACCTCGACGAAGCGGGCATCGTTTACATTGGTGCAGAAGTGCATCCGGGTGATATTTTGTCCGGTAAAATCACACCAAAGGGCGAAAGCCCGATGACGCCGGAAGAAAAGCTCCTTCGTGCCATCTTCGGTGAGAAAGCTTCTGATGTTCGCGATACGTCGTTGCGCCTGCCACCGGGCGTTGCCGGGACAGTTGTTGAAGTTCGCGTGTTTAACCGGCACGGGATCGAGATCGATGACCGTACGCGTGCGATCCAGAACGAAGAGATCGAGCGTCTGCGCAAAGACGCAGCCGATGAGCGCAATATCCTCAACCGTGCGACCTACAACCGCCTGAAAGAGATGTTGTTGGGTCAAACCGCTTCAGCGGCTCCGAAAGGCATCAAGAAAGGCATCGAAATTGGCGAGCAAGTGCTGGCTGATGTTGAGAAGCACGAATGGTTCAAATTCGCGGTTGCTGATGACAATCGCCAGACGCAAATCGAAGCCATCAAATCGCAGTATGACGATGCGGCTGGCCTAATCGACGCCAAGTTCGATGACCGCAAAGAGAAGCTTGAGCGCGGCGATGAGCTGGCTCCGGGCGTTCTCAAAATGGTCAAAGTCTTCGTCGCGGTTAAGCGTAAGCTGCAACCGGGCGATAAGATGGCGGGCCGTCACGGAAACAAGGGTGTGATTTCGCGCATCCTTCCGGTTGAAGACATGCCGTTCCTCGAAGACGGAACGCCAGTTGATATCGTGTTGAACCCGCTGGGCGTGCCTTCGCGTATGAATGTCGGGCAAATCTTTGAAACGCACCTTGGGTTCGCCGCGCGCGGACTAGGCATGCAGATCAAGGATGAGCTGGAGCAATGGCGTCTGGCAAATCCGGATGCTGCCGATGATTTCAAAGATGCCAAGCCACCACAAGCGGTCGTAGATCGTCTGAAAGATGTCTATGGCGAGCAGTATCACGAAGATCTGAATGGCCGTTCAGGCGAGCAGATTTTTGAGCTTGCAAGCAACCTAACGGCAGGTGTCCCAATGGGAACGCCAGTGTTTGATGGTGCACGCGAAGCTGACGTGTCGGATATGCTCGTCAAAGCCAATGTCGATAGCTCAGGCCAATCGACCTTGTTTGATGGGCGGACTGGTGAAGCCTTCGACCGTAAGGTGACCGTGGGCATCATCTACATGCTCAAACTGCACCACTTGGTTGATGATAAGATCCACGCGCGTTCCATCGGTCCGTACTCGCTCGTCACGCAGCAACCGCTGGGTGGTAAAGCGCAGTTCGGTGGACAGCGCTTTGGTGAGATGGAGGTCTGGGCGCTGCAAGCCTACGGTGCCGCCTACACCTTGCAGGAAATGCTCACCGTCAAGTCGGACGATGTTATTGGCCGGACGAAAGTCTACGAAGCGATCGTCAAAGGTGACGACACCTTCGAAGCGGGCATTCCAGAGAGCTTTAACGTTCTCGTGAAGGAAATGCGCTCGTTGGGCATGAACGTCGAGCTCACTTCGCTAGGCGAAGATGATGATGACGACGGCATTGCGGAGGCAGCGGAATAGTGGGAGCGGGCTCAGGCCCCTCCCTACCTCCCGCTCTTTAGAATTTTCACCTCCAAGTGAGGAATTAAGTCATGAATGAACTGACCAAATTCACCAATCAGCTGGCTAAGCCGGAAACCTTTGACCAGATCCAGATCGGTATCGCTTCTCCGGAGCGCATTCGTTCGTGGTCTTTCGGCGAAATCAAGAAGCCTGAAACCATCAACTACCGCACGTTCAAGCCTGAGCGTGACGGCCTGTTCTGTGCCCGCATCTTCGGTCCGGTGAAGGACTACGAATGCCTTTGCGGCAAGTACAAACGGATGAAGTACAAAGGCGTCGTTTGCGAGAAATGCGGCGTTGAAGTCACCGTCACTAAGGTCCGCCGTGAGCGTATGGGCCACATTGAGCTGGCCGCGCCTGTTGCGCACATCTGGTACCTGAAGTCGCTGCCAAGCCGTATCGGTTTGCTGCTCGACATTCAGCTCAAACAGCTTGAGCGCATCCTTTACTTCGAAAGCTATGTGGTGATTGAGCCGGGCCTGACCCCGCTTGAGAAATTCCAACTGCTTACCGAAGACGAGCTGCTCGAAGCGCAAGACGAATATGGCGAAGACGCTTTCTCAGCCGATATCGGCGCAGAAGCGGTCAAGGTCATGCTGATGGATCTCGATCTCGAGCAAGAGCGCGACGATCTCATGGAAGATCTGGCGACCACCAAGTCGACGCTTAAGCCCAAGAAGATTATCAAGCGCCTCAAGGTTGTTGAGAGCTTCATTGATTCAGGCAACCGCCCTGAGTGGATGATCCTTGAAGTGATCCCTGTGATCCCGCCAGAGCTGCGTCCACTTGTTCCGCTGGATGGTGGCCGTTTCGCGACCTCCGATCTCAATGATCTGTATCGCCGTGTGATCAACCGGAACAACCGTTTGAAGCGTCTGATTGAGCTGCGTGCGCCGGACATTATTGTCCGCAACGAGAAGCGTATGCTGCAAGAAGCGGTGGATGCATTGTTTGACAATGGCCGCCGCGGCCGTGTGATTACGGGTGCGAATAAGCGTCCGCTAAAATCGCTTTCCGACATGCTGAAAGGTAAGCAAGGCCGCTTCCGTCAGAACCTGCTTGGTAAGCGCGTCGATTATTCAGGTCGTTCGGTTATCGTGACCGGCCCTGAGCTCAAGCTGCATCAATGTGGTCTTCCTAAGAAGATGGCTTTGGAGTTGTTCAAACCGTTTATCTATGCGCGCCTCGACGCCAAGGGCCTCTCGATGACGCTCAAACAGGCGAAGAAGTGGGTTGAGAAAGAGCGCAAGGAAGTTTGGGACATCCTTGACGAAGTGATCCGTGAGCACCCGGTTCTGTTGAACCGGGCGCCAACGCTTCACCGTCTTGGCATCCAAGCGTTCGAGCCAGTTCTAATCGAAGGCAAAGCGATTCAGCTTCACCCGCTAGTTTGCTCGGCTTTCAACGCTGACTTTGATGGCGACCAAATGGCGGTCCACGTGCCGCTCAGCCTCGAAGCGCAGCTTGAAGCGCGCGTGTTGATGATGTCGACCAACAACATCCTCTCACCCGCAAACGGCAAGCCGATTATCGTGCCTTCGCAGGATATGGTTCTGGGTCTCTACTACCTCTCCATGGAGCGCCAAGAGAAGACCCCTGAATTCCTTGAGAATGAAGATGGCACCAAGGTTGAGCGGCTTGCGCGCTTCTCCGATATGGCTGAAGTGCACCAAGCGCTAGAGACCAAAGCGGTCACGCTGCACACCAAGATTCTCGCCCGCGTTCCGCAGGCTGAAGAAGATGGCACCATCGTCATGCGCCGGTTTGAAACCACTCCGGGCCGGATGCTGATTGGCGAATGCCTGCCTAAGAACCACAAGGTTCCCTATGACATCATCAACCGCCTTCTGACGAAGAAGGATATCGGTGACGTGATTGACGAAGTGTACCGTCACACGGGACAGAAGGACACGGTGCTGTTCGCCGACGCGATCATGGTGCTCGGCTTCCGCCACGCATTCCGCGCCGGTATCAGCTTTGGCAAGGATGACATGATCATCCCTGATGCGAAGATTGGCATGGTTGAAGAGACCAAGGATCTGGTTGCTGGATATGAACAGCAATATCAGGACGGTCTGATCACACAGCAAGAGAAGTACAACAAAGTTATCGACGCTTGGGCCAAATGCGGTGACCTGGTGGCCGATGCGATGATGGCACGGATTAAAGCTACTCCGATCGACAAGGACGGCAAAGAAGCGCCGATCAACTCGATCTACATGATGAGCCACTCCGGTGCGCGTGGTTCGCCGGCGCAGATGAAGCAGCTCGCCGGGATGCGCGGCTTGATGGCTAAGCCTTCGGGTGAAATCATCGAGACGCCGATTATCTCGAACTTTAAAGAGGGCCTGACGGTTCTCGAATACTTCAACTCCACACACGGCGCGCGTAAAGGCCTTGCTGATACTGCGCTTAAGACGGCGAACTCGGGCTATCTGACTCGCCGTCTGGTTGACGTATCGCAGGACTGCACCATCGTGGTTCAGGACTGTAAGACTGAAAACGCACTGGAGATGCGCGCGATCGTTCAAGGCGGCAGCGTTATTGCGTCGCTGGGTGAGCGTATTCTGGGACGCACAGTGGCTGAGGATATCGTCAACGCGGCAACTGGCGAAGTGATCGTGAAAGCGGGCACTTTGGTGGATGAGCCGATGGTAAAAGAGATCGAAGCAGCTGAGGTTCAGTCTGCCAAAATCCGCTCGCCACTCGTTTGTGAAGCTGACCATGGCGTTTGCGGAACCTGCTATGGTCGTGACTTGGCTCGCGGTACCCCGGTTAACATCGGCGAGGCTGTTGGCGTTATCGCTGCACAGTCCATCGGGGAGCCGGGCACGCAGCTTACTATGCGGACGTTCCACATTGGCGGCGCCGCGCAGTTGAACGAAACCTCGCACCTTGAATCAATCTCGGAAGGCAAAGTCGAATATCGCGACATGCCAACGATCACAGATAAGAAGGGTCGCATCCTGTCGATGGCGCGTACCGGCGAAATCGCAGTGATCGATGCCGAAGGCCGTGAGCGTGAAATGCACAAAGTTCCTTACGGGACCGTGTTGATGTTCAAGGACGGCGCCAAGGTGAAGACGGGCGACCGTCTCGCTGAATGGGATCCGTTCACCCTGCCGATCATCACCGAACAATCGGGTGTTGTGAAGTATCAGGACCTAGTCGAAGGCACGACGCTTGAAGAGCAAACCGATGATGCAACCGGTATCGCTCAACGTGTTGTGACAGAGAACCGCGCAACTGGCCGTAAGAAGAAAGAAGAGCTGCGTCCACGCATGACTCTGCTTAGCGAAGGCCAGACTGATGCCGACGAAACCGAAGCTCAGCGCTATATGCTGGCTCCGGGCACGACTTTGTCGGTTGAAGATGGCCAAACGGTAGATGCGGGCGACATTCTCGCACGTGCCAGCCGTGAAGCTGCGAAAACGCGTGACATCACCGGTGGTCTGCCGCGGGTTGCTGAGCTGTTCGAAGCGCGTCTGCCTAAAGACAATGCGATCATCGCCAAAATCTCAGGGAAGATCGAGTTCGTTCGCGAATATAAAGCGAAGCGCAAGATCGCGATTATCCCGGAAGAGGGTGATGCAGTTGAGTATCTGATCCCGAAAACTAAAGTGATCGACGTGCAGGAAGGCGACTTCGTGAAGAAGGGTGACACCCTGATTTCCGGTTCGCCGAACCCGCATGACATCCTCGAAGTTCTCGGTGTCGAAGCACTTGCTGAATATCTCGTCAATGAGATTCAGGAAGTGTATCGACTGCAAGGCGTGAAGATCAACGACAAGCATATCGAGGTGATCGTTCGCCAGATGCTGCAGAAAGTTGAGATCACAAATGGCGGCGACACGACCTTGCTTCCTGGCGAGCAAGTTGACTTGGCTGAAATGCTCGAAATCAACTCGAAACTGACGAAGAGCAAACAGCCGGCTGAAGGTACGCCGATCCTCTTGGGCATCACCAAGGCGTCGCTTCAAACCCGCAGTTTTATCTCCGCCGCTTCGTTCCAAGAAACGACCCGCGTGCTGACTCAGGCTTCGGTTGAAGGCAAGAAGGACACACTGATCGGTCTCAAAGAGAACGTGATCGTGGGTCGCTTGATCCCTGCGGGTACGGGCGCGGGTATGAACCGCATGCGGGTGACCGCATCGAGCCGCGACGCAGCGTTGAAAGCCGCTTGGAAGAAGCAGCAAGACGCGCTTGCAGCGGCTGGTGCTGTCGAAGCGGAACCTCAAGCCGATCCGGTTTCGAGCGAAGAAGCAATGAAAGCGGCCATGGGTGGCGGTGCTGCCCCGGCTGCGGAAGCGCCTGCACCAGAGGCAGAAACACCTGTTCCTGAAGCTCCGGCGCCAGACGCCGAATAAACCATCTAACTAGACCAAATAAAACCCCGCCCAGCCTCAACGCTGCGGCGGGGTTTTTTGTGCGCATGGCTCTTTCCATGCGTTTCCTGCCACGTTCATGAAAGGTGCGGGCAAGCCGTTGCATATAATATTCGTCCAACAGCAATTGGGAGGAATATCATGAAGAAATTGATGGGTTTGGTCGTGGCGGTAGCAGTTTTGGCTCCGTCCGTTGCTAGCGCGCAGGTGGTTGTAACCGGTGCGCGTCAAGATCGCAGCGCAGCCAATGTGTATTTCAGCGGTAACAGCGATGCGTCAGCAATCGGACTGACGCGCAAAGCCGACTTTTTCGTGAAGCCCCTTTTTGTCAGCTCCGACACCCGCAATGCGGATGAACGCAAAGGCGAAGTCACGACGATGCTTCGCGAGGCCATCGCAGCGGCAAGGGCGCAAAATATCTCATTGGTGGCAGGTTCGTACACGCTCGAACCACTGACCGAACAATCGCTTGAAACGCTCACGTATGGTCGAGGCAATCGTCCTGATACGACGCGTGTGACGATTTATGCGCGCATTCCCGTAGGCGGTTCCATGAACAGCACCGAGGAAGCCGACAAGCGGATCAGCCCTTTTGTCAAGTCGATCCCGGCCAATGGTCGTTCGTTCATTGATACCGGTAAGACCAGTTTGGCGATCACCGACCCGGATCAATACCGGCTTGAAGTGGTCAAGGCGATTGCCCGCGAAGCGCGCAGCTATTCGACGCAATTCGGTTCAGATTATGGGGTGGAAATCCGCGGCCTCGACACCGAATTGTTTTGGCAACAATCGAGCGAGACCGAGGTGTTCCTTTATATCAAACACAATTTTGTGATTAAGCCGAAATAGGCGAGCGGCTTATTCTGAAGCCGGGGGCGGAGAGGATTCGCCAACGACAAGCCGTGAGAATGACACTTGCGTGTAGTCGCCGTTGGCCTTGTCCACTTCCCAATCCCCGGTTCCGGCACAACCTGCGTACCAGTTGCCGCCGCCTTTTTGGGTGCTGCATTGGTTGTAGGCGCCGGCTTTGAAGTAGAGTGAGTCCCCGCCATAGGAGAGCGGATTGTCCTTGGCGTCCGCGCCGCGCACCAAACTGCGGCTGTGTTGTACAAGGCCAAGTCGTTCGTTGTAGAACGT
Organism: Erythrobacter sp.; assembly: GCA_039985875.1. Classification (GTDB taxonomy): domain Bacteria; phylum Pseudomonadota; class Alphaproteobacteria; order Sphingomonadales; family Sphingomonadaceae; genus Erythrobacter. The sequence continues at coordinate 888,971 of JBDWRU010000003.1, forward strand.
GACATACATTGTGTTTTCGAAGACGTTGATCTCGTATTTGAATTCTTCACCGAGCTTCAGACCGTTCTCGCCGGGGTCTTCTTTGGTGTCCCAATTCCCACCCCAAACCGGCACGGAAAGGTCACTGCGGTTGGGGTCATTTTTTGCAAGGTTGCGCTCATAATTCCAGAACACATAGCCCGATGAATGGCCGGGAAATTGCTTGAAGTAGATTTTGATCGGCTCATTGCCATAGCCGAAGCCGCTGAGGGTGCTCTTGGCCTTCACGCCGTGGATTTGACCAACGACAACCGAATAGGCGGCTCTGGCATCTGGGTCGCCAGCATTCTTCGCGACATGATCGACGCGCAAAGTTGCTTCGAGTTTGCCACCTACGCGCCCAAACTTGTCGGAACCTTTGCGCGCCTTCACGGCGAAGTTGTTCTTCGCGTCATGCGTGCCGATGCGAGTGTTCGCTCCGCGCAGCATATGGCGCAGTTCACTGCGAGTGTTTGAGGAGTTTGCGGTCGTGATCGCTTTGTTAGGTGCGGTGAAGACCATGCGGCCGTCAGCATCGAGATAGAAGAAATTTGGGTGGTGATACTTCTGGATATCGCTGACCGTGACTTCGTCCGGCTTGTTGTTGCCATCTTTGTCGTCAGGAAGAGTAATTTTCCACTCGCTCAGGTCAAACTTGCTCGCTGGCGTCGTTGCACCGGGCGCGTCGGCGAGAGCCGCTTGGGAGGTGCCCAAAAGTGCGATGCTCGCAATAACGGCGCTGGCTCTGAGTGCTTTCATGATCTTTGTGCTTTCCTCTCACTTTATCTCTGTCGCCTGTCCTAGCCAATCTCAGCTTAACCGCCAATGTAGGAATATTTATTGCTAATGAGAACGAATCGCATTACATACGAATTCATGGCCATATCGTGCCGTTTATCGCCTTCAAGGGAGAGTTATCATCGAGCGAAAACCAGTCGGGTCCATCCAGCACAGCTCTGCAATCGCCAAGCTGACTGACTCGCCAAAGCTGTCCGAGCTTGGGCCGGTTGCCGCCCGCTTTCTTCATTCGCTTCGGCTGATTGCACTTTATGATCGTGCGAACCGGGACCCTATCCCAGAACTAGCAGTCAGGCTCGCCAGCGTCGAAACTGCGGACAAGGCGCTTACTCTTGCAAAGGTCATGACCACTGTCTGGCCAGAAAACTTGCAAATCTCGCGGTTCTGTTGCGAATTTCTCACGCATGATGAGGCAACAATTGGCACACTGATCGATGCTGCTGCTGTGCGAGATCGCTACCAATTTGAGGCGCAAATCGACGGATTGATTAGACACAAACGCAAGGAGCCACTCTGGGATGCCGTGATTGATCTGCTGGGATCAGAAATGCGCGCGGCGTGAATGCTTGCCGTGCGGGCCTAGGCTGGCTACCGCGAGCGCCATGACTACAACGCGTTTTGCCCCATCCCCAACAGGCCGATTGCATGTCGGCAACATCCGCACCGCGCTCCACAATTGGATGATCGCGCAAAAGTCGGGTGGCAAATTTATCCTGCGCATCGACGATACCGATGCAGAGCGCAGCAAAGAACAATATGTCGATGCCATTCGTGAAGATCTCACTTGGCTTGGGATCGCCGCGGATCAGGAAGAGCGGCAATCAGAGCGGCTTGATCGATACGAAGCTGCCTTCACGGTTCTGCGCGACGCCGGGCGGATTTATCCCGCGTATGAGACACAGCAGGAACTTGAGCTCAAACGCAAAGTGCTGCTGGGACGAGGTAAGCCGCCGATTTATGATCGCGGCGCGTTGGAGCTCAGCGATCAAGACCGCGCCGCAAAGGAAGCGGAAGGCATTCAACCGCATTGGCGTTTTAAGCTAGACCACGAAGAGCCGCTTGAATGGGAAGATGGCGTGCGCGGGGCGGTCAAATTTGATCCGGCGCTGCTTTCCGATCCTGTGATCCGGCGCGCGGATGGTTCGTGGCTTTATATGCTGCCTAGCACTGTCGATGATGTGGATATGGGCATCACAAAGGTGCTCCGCGGCGAAGACCATGTTTCGAACACAGCCGTTCAAATTCAAATGTTTACCGCACTTTATGTTGCAGGCTTTGCTGCAGCGAAACCAGTGCCTCAATTCGCGCATGAGGCGCTGTTGGTGGGCACTGAAGGAAAGCTGTCGAAGCGCCTTGGTTCGCTGGGTTGTGATGCTTTTCGTGAGAAAGGTATTGAACCCGAAGCAATCATTGCGCTGCTATCGCGGCTGGGCACATCGCTGCCGGTGGAGCCGGTTACGGACCGCGCGGTATTGCTCGACACGTTCGACCTTTCGACCTTTGGCCGCGCGCCTGCAAAATTTGACGATGCGGAGCTTGAGCGGGTCAACACCGCGATAGTTCATGCGATGCCGTTTAAGGTGGTGAAAGATCGCTTGCCTGAGGGGATCGATGAGGCTGGCTGGCATGCGGTGCAACCCAATATCGCGACGGTTGGCGAGGTCAGTGAATGGTGGCGGCTGGTCACCGGGCCGATTGAGGCCTGCGAATTTTCTGATGAAGACAAGGCGTATTTGGCTCAGGCGGCGACGGCTCTGACTTGGAGTGATGACCCTTGGGGTGCGCTGACTTCGGCTTTGAAGGAAAGTACAGGGCGGAAGGGCAAGACGCTGTTCCTGCCGCTGCGCCAAGCTTTAACCGGTATGAATCACGGTCCTGATATGGGCGAACTGCTTCCGCTTATTGGTGAGGAAGAGGCTAAGAAGCGGTTGGCTGACGCTCAATGAAGTATCCCATGATTGACCGACATGCTAGAACGATTTTGACCATGGTTGGGTCCGATCAGTGCATAGTTTCTGTCAATGGGAAGACTGGAAAATACGAGCTAGGCAAGCATGTCTTCAGGGAAGTTTGGTCAGACAGCGTTCCGTTGATTTAACTGTCATGCCTCTCCAATTCGTCGCCCGCCAAGGTTACGACATGCAAGAGATTGGTCGAGCCCGGTGTCCCAAAAGGCACCCCTGCTAGCACGATTTGCTTGGAACCCGCTTTGCCAAAGCCATGGCGCAGCGCCATGCGCTTGCCCTTTGCGATCATCTCTTCAAAACTGCCAATATCCTTTGTTGCGACCGCATGCGCGCCCCACAAAAGCGCAACGCGGCGCGCTGTCCGCATGCTGGGGGTAAGCACCAATATCGGCGTTGAAGGGCGCTCGCGAGAGACGCGGCGCGCGGTCGATCCCGACATTGTGAAAACCGTGATAGCGCTAATAGAGACAGTGTCGCCAATCGTCATACATGCGTGCGCCAGCGCATCCGATGTGGTCGCATCAGGCGGCGTATCCAAGAAGCGGATACGCTCTTTATAGCCCTCATCATGCTCCACTTGCGTCGCAATAGAGTGCATCATCGCAACCGATTCCTGAGGCCAATCTCCGGCCGCACTTTCCGCCGAGAGCATGACTGCATCCGCCCCGTCATAGACTGCGTTCGCAACATCAGAGACTTCCGCGCGAGTTGGCATCGGGCTTTCGATCATGCTTTCTAGCATTTGCGTGGCGACAATTACGGGTTTGCCCGCTGTCCGGCAGGCGGCAACGATCCGCTTTTGCAGCGGCGGCACCTCATGCGGTTCAAGCTCCACGCCCAAATCGCCGCGCGCGACCATGATCCCATCGGAAAGCTCGATGATCTCTGGAAGGCGCTTGATCGCCTGTGGCTTTTCAATCTTGGCGCACAACGCCGGAGTGTCCCCGCCTTGCATTTTGATAAGTTTGCGCGCCTCGGCCATATCTTCGGGGCGTTGGACGAAGCTGAGCGCGATCCAATCCGCATTGTGTTCAACCGCAAAGGCCAAATCCCTTCGATCCTTGTCCGTCAAAGCCGGGATCGGCACTTCGGCGTCGGGCACGTTCACGCCTTTGCGGTCTGAAATCACGCCGCCCACTTCGGCGGAACAGAAGATGCGGTGCTCGTCCGCTTCTTTGACAACCAATTTAATCTTGCCGTCATTGATCAAAAGTCGTTGCCCGCGCTCCATAATTCCGAACAGTTCAGGATGAGGCAGGCACACGCGGTTTTCATCACCCGGCGATTCATCCCGGTCGAGTGTGAAATGCGCGCCATGACGGATAATTGCTTTGCCTTCAGCGAAAGTGCCGACACGCAGTTTTGGCCCCTGCAAATCGGCTAGAATCGCGATGGGCCGTGCAAATTCCTTTTCCAAAGCGCGGATCGCATTGATGGCCTGTTCGTGATCGGCGTGGTTGCCATGGCTCATATTGACGCGGAATGCGTCCGCTCCGGCTTTGAACAAATGTCGAAGCATTTCTGGCGAACGGCTTGCCGGGCCGATCGTTGCTAAGATCTTGACCTTGCGCCCACGCGGGTCGATCCGTGTTGCATCTGGTTTAGCCATCGGAAAAGGCAGTCCTTTGTTTATCCCTTTTCCCGCTATGACAGGCTGAAATGGCAACTCAAGGAAATGTGAAGATGAATAGCAATTCGGATGCAATTGATCAGTTGGACGATGCAATAGCCGCCGCGGCTTTTCGGCGCCTGGTCAAGCACTTGCAGCACCGTCACGATGCTCAGAATATTGAGTTGATGGGATTGGCGGGATTTTGCCGCAATTGCCTAGCCGATTGGATCAGGGATGCCGGCTTTGACGGGGATAAGGCCGCTGCGCGCGAAGTGATCCACGCAATGCCGATGGATGAATGGAAAGCGACCCGTCAAAAACCAGCGACTGAAGAGCAGATCGCAGCAATGGAAGCGAGCGTTGCAAAAAACAAAGCGGGATAGTGCGAACAACTTTTCCCGGCTTGTGGATAGTGCGGCTTTGCACCACTGAGCCGGTCATTCTATTTGCCCGTCAACCGATTCTCAAATCACTGGAGACCAATTGAGATGGCTGAAGCCACCGATGACCGCCTGCGCTTGCTAATCGAGCGCATCGAACGCCTTGAAGAAGAGAAGAAAGGCATCGCCGATGATATTCGCGATGTCTATGCCGAAGCGAAAGCGGTTGGATACGATCCCAAGATCATGCGTCAGATCGTGCGCCTTCGAAAAATGAAGCCCGATGATCGCAGCGAACAGGAAATGGTGTTGGATACTTACAAGGCCGCGCTTGGCATGGGGTAGGCACTGCGTGTGCTCGCGATACTGCACCTTGAGTAGCGCGTTGGCCTGACTTAAGAGCGTGGCTTCAGTTAGCCCAAACTTAAAGAGTTCTCATGGCAGGCCATTCCAAATTTAAGAATATCATGCACCGCAAAGGTGCGCAGGATAAAAAGCGTTCGAACCTTTTTTCCAAATTGTCGCGTGAGATTACTGTCGCGGCGAAAATGGGCACGGCTGATCCGGATATGAACCCGCGCCTGCGCTTGGCGGTCAACAACGCCAAGTCGCAATCTATGCCGAAGGACAATATCCAACGCGCGATTGATAAGGCGTCGGCAGGCGATGATGAGAACTACGAAGAGGTTCGCTACGAAGGCTATGGCCCGGGCGGCAGTGCGATCATTGTCGAAACTCTGACCGATAACCGCAACCGCACGGCGACGGCAGTGCGCACGGCGTTCAGCAAGAACGGCGGCAATCTGGGCACCGAAGGTTCAGTTCAGCATGGTTTTGAACGGTTGGGCTTGATCGAATACCCCGCTTCGGCAGGTGATGAAGACACCGTGTTTGAAGCCGCAATTGAAGCTGGCGCGGAAGACATTGAAAGTTCTGATGATGGCCACACGGTCTGGACTGCAGCGGATGATCTACACGGGGTCGCGAGCGCATTGGAAAAGTCGCTCGGCGAAGCAGAGAATGTGAAGCTCGCTTGGAAACCGAACATTACCGTTGCGATGGATCAAAAAGGCGCGGGCACGCTGCTCAAGTTGATCGATACGCTTGACGATGATGACGATGTCCAAGCGGTTTGGGGCAATTACGAGATTCCCGACGATGTGATGGCGAAGCTAGACTGAGTTGGTGGGTAAGTAAGTAGGCTAGGTGAAGAAGAATGTCTGGGTCTGAATCCGAGCTAGTTGCCTTCGCAGTTGTCGCAAACCTGATCGACGTCGAGAGAGTGCCAGATGGAGACGGTGTCGTTCATCGTGGCACTAAAGCATTCAGTCCCGGAACAAAGGTATACATGGGCCAATGGTTCTGGGGTGCGCCAGAAGCCGGTGGCTACGCAATTGGTCGCAACCGGGTCTCCGGGAGGTTGACCAAAGCCGTTGTGCCGGGATTCCTCCTCAATAACTTTCGCACAAAGAGCATTTACTCGACAACTCTCCATGCGACGCTAGACGAGCGAGAGGCCGAATTGTTCGAGAACAAGGATGCAGCTCAGGATTATGCCAAGAGCTTGGGAGGGCTCTCCAAGTACGCGCGCACGGTCAACCATGGCGGTAGACTCATTTACATTGATGCTTGCGATGACAATCATCCTCGGCCTTGATCCTTCACTCTCGTGCACTGGTTGGGGGGTGATCCGCGCAGAAGGTTCGCGCATTGCACACATCGCCAATGGTGAGGTCAAAACCTCACCTCATGCCCCGATGGCTGAGCGGCTGGCGGATATACACCGCGCGATCGCTGGCGTTATTGCGCAGCACCGCCCTGAACGGGCGGCTTGCGAAGAGATTTTCGTCAATAAGAACCCGCAATCGACGCTCAAACTGGCGCAAGCGCGTGGGGCTGTCCTCGCTGCATGTGGAAGCACCGGACTGTCAGTGAACGAACACGCGGCGCGCTCGGTGAAAAAGGCGGTGGTGGGCACAGGCGCTGCCGAAAAAGCGCAAGTTCAATCCATGCTCAAAATATTGCTTCCGGGTGCAGATGTAGCAGGGGCCGATGCCGCAGACGCGCTCGCCGTGGCAATTGCCGATGCGCATCTGCATCGTTGAACAGCAATGTCAGAAGTTGTGCGGCTTAGTTCGCACCGGGTGATTGGTTGTCATCATCACCGCCAAATTGGATGTCGGCTGCAACGATAAAGATACCAGAGGCCCAAAGCCCCAGCAGAACCATAGCGATAATATCGCCAGAACCTGACACACTTTCACCGTTGATGCTGCGGCCTTGGCCCGGCTGTGAGAGCGAGCTGGAATAAACCGTGGAGCTGTCACCTGCGCGCGTGTTTGCATGCGCAGCAACTGGCGCTAGGGAAAGGCTAGCAACAGCGACGATAGACGTCAGTTTTTGAACGAAATGTGGCATGATTTCTCCAATTACTGTGTCGATCTACGTACAAACACTATAGATAGAGTTAATGCCAAACGGACCGAAATTGACACCGCATCACGAGAGAAAAATGACCATCCACGTTTACGGTATACTGAACTGCGACACCGTCAAAAAGGCGCGCAATTGGCTTGATGCGAGCGCGATTGACTATGTTTTTCACGACTACAAGAAAGAAGGCGCAGACACGGATAAGGTGGCGGCTTGGATCGAAGCGGCGAGTGTGGACGTTGTGTTGAACAAGCGCGGGACAACCTATCGCAAGCTATCCGATGATGAGAAAGCCCACGCCACAGAACCTAGCGGCGCTTGCGAATTGCTCGTTCAGCACTCTTCAATGATTAAACGGCCAATTGTCGAACATTCCCAAGGCATTTTAGTGGGTTTCAAGGAAGACGAATGGTCCGCAGCTCTTACGTAAAATTTGCAATTGGAGCACTGGCGCTCATGACCCCTTTGGCCGCACAAGCTCAAAGTGAGACCCCGCTCATCATCGCGCATCGCGGTGCATCCGGTGATCGGCCAGAGCACACGCTTGCCGCCTATGAGCTAGCGATTGATCAAGGCGCGGATTACATCGAAACTGATCTGGTGGTGACGAAAGACCTGGCTTTGATCGCCCGGCATGAAAATGAGCTTTCCGGAACGACCGATGTCGCCAGTCGCGAGGAGTTCGAGTTTCGCCGCCGCACCAAAGACATAGATGGCCAACAGGTTTCTGGTTGGTTTGCGGAAGACTTCACGCTTGAAGAGATCCGCACCTTGCGCGCGAAGGAACGGGTTCCCAATTCACGGCCTGCCAACATCGCCTATAACGGTCTCTATCAAATTCCGACCTTTGATGAAATCGTCAAACTTGTCCGCGCAAAGGAAGCGGAAACTGGGCGTACCATCGGATTTTATTCAGAGCTAAAGCACCCAACAGCGATGCTTCAGCAAGAAGGTATCGACATGGTCGATTTGCTGGTTCTGAAGTTGAAAGAGCATGAGCTTGATGATGCCGATGATCCGGTGTTTGTGCAAATATTCGAAGTTGGACCGTTGCAACGGCTCAACAAGCTGGTCGACACCAGGCTGGTCCTGCTCATCCACCCCGAAGGTGGGCCATTTGATGAGCCAAACCTGCGCTGGGCGGATATGATCACGCCGACAGGTCTAGAAGAAATCGCGACGTATGCGGATGGAATTGGCCCTTGGATGGGGCATGTTCTGAATCCGATCCTTGAACCAACTGGATTGGTTGAAGACGCCCATACTGCCGGTCTTAAGGTTCACCCATGGACTCTGCGTAAGGAAAATGGGTTCTTGCCCGCAACTTTGCAAAATGAAGGCGGGCCTGCGGCGGATGGCAAGTACACGATGTTTTGGAGCGCCGCGATTGCCACGGGCGCCGACGGGTTCTTTGTCGATAATGTCAAAGAGTTCGTCGCTCTGACGAAGGGCAACTAGGCATATTTCAACCCGATATTTACTTGTCGCTGGATAGAGGCCGGAGACAAGAAACATGGGTTCAAAAACTATGCGTACAATTATTTCCCTCGCATTGGCGGGCCTGATTGCTGCGTGCAGCACTGCACCGGACACGCTCGAAGGCACGCTTGATCGTGCCGCCAACCATTTCAACCAGAATGGGCTCGATATAATAAACGAAGAACTCAAAGCCACCGGTATGAATGTCAGCGTCGAAGGCGAGGACACTTTGGTGATGCGCGTTGAAGGGATCGCCACCGGCAACCTAACCTTCGATCCGATTGCGATGACCAAAGTGATGCGGGAGAATATCTGCGAGAGTGACTGGAACCGGCGGGTTTTCGAAAAGGGCGGCAGACTCCGCATCGAACTCGTGTCGAACTACGGCAAAGAGCTGCCTCCGATCCTTTTCGCAAAGTGCTAGGCGCGTTTCGCCTGTAAAATATAGTTGATCGCTTCGTCATCTGAGAGGTGCAGCCCCTTGCCCGGTCGATAGGCGATGCCGCAGCGCTCGGTGATTGTTAGACCAACCTCGCTGAGCAAATCCTCCAGTTCGGTCGGCGTGATAAAGTCGTTCCAATCGTGCGTTCCCTTTGGGACATAGCCAATCGCTTCGGCGGCTCCGACCAGCAGTAGCCGCGATGCCGGGGTCCGGTTCGGTGTCGACATGATCAGCAGGCCGCCGGGCGCCAGTCGCGCAGCAACGTCTGCCAGAAACGCGCACTTGTCAGCGACATGCTCGATCACTTCGACGCATGTGACAAGATCAAACCGCCCGATATCGAGTGCGCTGACCTCTCCTGCCATGTACCGAACGTCCAAGCCCACCGCTTCGGCATGGCTGCTGGCGACAGCGACATTCTCATCGGCTGCATCGACGCCGGTAACTTGCCCGCCTAGACGCGCTAAAGGCTCGCACAACAATCCAGCGCCACAGCCAATATCGAGCACTGATTTGCCCGACAGCGGCTTTGAAGCGGTGCGATCCCCGCCCCAATGATCGTCAATAGCGTGCCGGATGAATTCTAACCGCACTGGATTCACCGCGTGCAAGCTGGCCATCTGGCCTGTCGGATTCCACCAATCGCGCGCCAGCGAAGCGAAGTGCTCGGCCTCGTCTGGTCGGATAGTTACGTTTGAAAGATTTGCGTTTCCCATGTAGCCTCCTTAACAGCGCGGCTCATCACTCACCAGCAGGAGCTTTGAGCACTTGGCCCGGATTGTCATGAAATTTGGTGGAACCTCGATGGCGGGGACCGAACGCATTCGCCGCGTAGCCAATCTCGTGCGCAAACAGGCCGCGCGCGGAGATCAGGTTGCCGTGGTGGTCAGCGCGATGGCGGGCGAGACTGATCGATTGGTCAATTTCTGCCGCGAAGCCAATGCATTGTTTGATCCCGCGGAATACGACGTGGTTGTCGCCAGCGGCGAACAGGTCACCAGCGGGTTGCTCGCGCTGACCTTGCAATCCTTGGGCTGTAAAGCGCGCAGTTGGCTGGGCTGGCAATTGCCGGTCAAAACCATTCAAGCGCATTCGAAAGCGCGTGTGGAGAGCATTGATGCGCCGGGCCTTATTGTAGGCTTGGAAGCGGGCGAGATCGCCGTCATTCCGGGCTTTCAGGGAGTTAGCGAAGAAGGTCGAATCACGACCATGGGGAGGGGCGGATCAGACACCTCTGCGGTGGCCATGGCTGCCGCGGTTGGGGCGGATCGTTGCGATATCTACACCGACGTGGATGGGGTTTACACCACCGACCCGCGTATCGTCGCCAAAGCCCGCAAGCTCAAAGCTGTTACCTATGAAGAGATGCTGGAACTTGCATCGGTCGGCGCGAAGGTTCTGCAAACTCGCTCTGTTGGCCTAGCGATGAAATCGCGTGTGCGTATTCAGGTGCTGTCGAGTTTTAATGATGAAGACGCGCCGCCTGCAGACGATCTGCCAGGAACTTTGATCGTCTCCGAAGATGAAATGAACGGATTAGTGGAGAAGGGCGAAATGGAACGCCAGCTTGTGACCGGTATCGCGCATGATAAGAATGAGGCGAAGATCATCCTCACGCGCGTCCCTGATAAGCCGGGTGCGGTGGCGCATATCTTTGAGCCGCTCGCCGATGCCAGCATCAATGTTGATATGATTATTCAGAATGTCGGGCGCGACAAAGGCGAGACCGACGTGACGTTCACCGTGCCGCAAACCGATTTGGCGCGTGCGCAGGCGCTGCTCGAAGACAAGCGCGAAGAGATCGGTTTCAACCGCGTTATCACGGACAGCCATATAGCTAAGATCAGCGTTGTGGGCGTTGGCATGAAGAGCCATGCGGGTGTTGCGAGCACAATGTTCCGCTCGCTTTCGGATCGCGGGATCAATATTCAGGCGATTTCCACCAGTGAGATCAAGGTCAGTGTGATGATCGACGAGGATGAGACCGAACTGGCTGTGCGCGTTCTGCACACCGCCTATGGCCTCGATTCAGTTGACGAACCGGTTTGATCGACGGTTCGCCGCTGCCTGCGAAGGATAGTCTTGCCCGGTTAAAGTGAGACGCCTAACGGCTAGAGCCATGACTGACTTTACCAAATCCGCCGCTCTTATGCAGCGCGGCACAGATTTTCTCGGCTGCCAAACAGCCATTTTGTGCGGCGCGATGAGCTGGGTCTCTGAGCGCAGCCTGGTTTCTGCAATTTCGAATTCCGGTGGCTTTGGCGTGATCGCATGCGGCGCAATGACGCCGGAATTGCTTGATACTGAGATCACCGCGACCAAGGCGCTCACCGATTGTCCCTTTGGCGTGAACCTAATCACGATGCACCCTCAACTGTTTGAGCTGATTGCGATCTGCAAGAAGCACGAGGTTTCGCATGTTGTCCTAGCGGGAGGTATTCCGCCCAAAGGCAGTGTGGAAGCAATCAAAGAGTTTGGTGGCAAAGTGATAGTCTTTGCGCCAACCCTAGCGCTAGCGAAGAAACTGCTGCGATCCGGCGGTGATGCATTGGTGATCGAGGGTATGGAAGCCGGAGGCCACATTGGTCCTGTTTCCACAAGCGTCCTTGCGCAGGAGTTTCTTCCCGCTTTGGCCGAAGATCACCTTGTATTCGTCGCTGGCGGGATTGGCCGCGGGGAAGCGATTGCGAGCTATCTCGAAATGGGCGCTTGCGGTGTGCAATTGGGAACTCGCTTTGCCTGCGCGACAGAGAGTATTGCTCATCCCGATTTCAAGAAAGCGTTCTTCCGCGCAAAGGCCCGCGAAGCCGAAGCCAGTGTCCAAGTGGACCCGCGCCTGCCCGTCATTCCCGTTCGCGCGCTGAAGAACAAAGGCACCGAAGAATTCACCGCCAAACAGATCGAAGTCGCTGGGATGCTCGACCGCGAAGAGGTCGATATGGGCGAGGCGCAATTGCAGATTGAACACTATTGGGCAGGCGCCTTGCGCCGCGCCGTGATTGACGGCGACGTCGAGAACGGATCGCTGATGGCGGGGCAATCGGTGGGTATGCTCAAATCCGAAGAGCCGGTTGCTGACATCATCGGTCAGTTGATGCGTCAATGCGAAGCGGCTTTGGGAACACGCTGATTTGGCCGATCCGCTTGTCTTGACGTTAGGCTGTGCCGATCAGCCCGGGATCACGGCGCGTGTGACCGGATTCCTGTTTGATCGCGGCTGCAACATCCTTGAAGCCCAGCAATTCAATGATCGCGGCGATGCGGATGCTGGCGACCGCTTCTTTATGCGTATGGCTTTTGATCCAGCAGACCTTTCGAGCGAGCAATTGCGCAAAGAGTTTGCGAGCCTTGCCGATTCCTATGGAATGGACTGGAAGGTTGCTTCGAGCGACCGGCCGCGCCGTGTTCTGATTATGGTCAGAAAGGCGGATCATTGTCTGGTCGATCTGCTCTATCGCTGGCGCATTGGAGAACTGGCGATTGATCCGGTTGCGATTGTCTCCAACCACCCGCGCGATGTCGCGATCCGTACTGATATTGGCGATATCCCGTTCCATCACCTGCCCGTGACGCCGGAGACGAAGCCAGACCAAGAGGCGCGGCTGCGTGAAATCGCGCAGGAAACGGATGCTGAGCTGATCGTATTGGCGCGCTACATGCAGATATTCTCCGATGCGCAATCGGAGCACTTCGCAGGCCGCTGCATTAATATTCACCACAGCTTCCTGCCCGGTTTCAAAGGGGCTCGCCCGTATCATCAGGCCCATGCGCGCGGGGTCAAGATTATCGGCGCGACCGCGCATTTCGTCACCGCTGATCTCGACGAAGGGCCGATTATCCACCAAGATGTTGAACGGATCAGCCACGCCGATGCGCCGGGTGATCTGGTGCGAAAAGGGCGCGACATTGAACGGCGCGTTCTGGCGGAAGCGGTGCGTTTGTTTGTTGAGGAACGGGTGCTACTCAACGGCAATCGCACTGTGGTGTTCAAAGCTTAAACGGAGATGGCGGATGATTGTTGAGCGTTTAGACCATGTAAACATCATCACAGACAAACTGGCTGAGACCGCCAAGTTTTACGCCGAACTGCTCGACCTTGAAGAACGCGATGGGCCGCCTCCAATGAAGCCAGAGCAAGTGCGGTGGATGTTTGACTCAAACGGCCAAGCGATCTTGCACCTCAATTCGGTTGAGTTTCCGCGTCTCTATGATCGAGAGGTCGATCCGGGCGCTGAAACTGGTGCGATTCATCATGTGGCGTTGCGTTGTAGCGATTATGAAAAGGTCAAAACGCGGCTCGATGAGCGCGGCGATGACTACACAATGAACGAAGTGCCAGCGATCGGCCTAACGCAGATATTTGCAACTGATCCGAACAATGTGCTGCTCGAGCTGAATTTCTTCACCGCCTCTTGAAGACGTATGCTCAAAACCGCTTTCGTCGCCAGATTGTATCGCCTAGGCTCGGCCGCAAGGACGCGGCTTAGTGAAAGGGTGAAAAGATGTGCGATGAAGCAAACCTCAAACAATGGGCAAAAGATGCGGTCAGCCGTCGCGAATTTGCCGCTTTGTCTGGCGCAGCCGCGATGACTGCTTGCACGCCAAGCGATGCTTTACAGGGGCAAGAACCAGCATCGCTCGCGACTAGCCTCAAAGAAACTGCCGTTACCTTCGAGACCGCCGATGGCACGATGGACGCCTTATTCGTGCACCCGTCCGTGGGTGAGCATCCGGCGGTTATCCTGTGGCCCGACATCGCTTCCATTCGTGAAGCCAAGCGCAATATGGCCCGTGCGCTTGCCAGCGAAGGTTATGCGGTCCTGATTCTCAACCCGTATTACCGCGACGTTGCAGGCGAACAGTTTTCGGACTTCGCGGACTTCATCGAGACAGGTGGGTTCCAGAAAGTGGGCCCTTGGCGTGGGAAACTTGATGCGGACACAATCGGCAGCGATGCCAAAGCCGCTGTTGCCTGGCTCGATGCGCAAGACGCAGTCGACACAGCCAAAGGTATTGGCACGCAAGGTTACTGCATGGGTGGCCCTTTCACAGTTTGGAGCGCAGCAGCGGTGCCCACCCGGATCAAAGCCGCAGCCAGTTTCCATGGTGGCGGTTTGGTGCGCGACGACTATGATAAGAGTCCGCACAAAGTCCTCCCCCAAGCGACGGCTAAATTCCTGATTGCGGTTGCACAGAATGACGATGCTAAAGCGCCGCAAGTGAAATTGGACTTTGCCGATGCGGCTAAGGCCGCTGGGCGCGAAGCGATTGTAGACGTCTACAAAGGCGATCACGGTTGGATGGTTCCGGACAGCCCGGCCTACGCTCAGAAAGCGGCTGAGCAGGGATACAATGACCTTTTGGAGCTCTATTCCGACGCGCTTTGATCACGCGCCAATTTGGTTAGGCAGCGGCGCGGGCCTTTGTACGCTCATTCGAGCGGCCAAACCGACCAAACTGGCGGAAACGCTCCATCCATTTGTCAAGAAACAGGCCAAGGGGACGTGGTACGATACCCAATTCAGCCAAACCGCGATGCTCACCGCTGACAACATTGCCGGGTTTGAGCAGTTTCCATTGATCGCGGCTCATCGGGGTCAATGGAATAGCGGCAAACAAGGCGGAACTGGTGTCTGAGACGGACAGAAAGCGACCCTTGCGACCTTGCGCTTCGGCAATGCGTTGATTGAGTTCAAGCATCGTGATCTTCTCTGGCCCGCCAAGTTCATAGATATGGCCGCCATGGGTTGCGCGCTCTTCGAGCCCGCGCGCGATCGCTTCGGCGACATCATCAACGTAGACGATCTGCAATTTCGCCGCATAACCAAAGACCGGGATCACCGGAAACATCTCATTCATTGATGCGAACAGGTTGATAAAATTGTCGTCTTTGCCAAAGACAATAGAAGGCCGCATGATCGTTGCTGCCGGGAATTCTTTAAGAACGCGCTCTTCCCCCAATGCCTTACTTCGGGCGTAAGCGACGCTGGAATCTTTGTCGGCTCCGATTGCGCTAACATGCACAAAGCCGCGCACGCCATTAGCCGCAGCAATTCTTGCCATCGTGCCGGGCGCATCGCCCATAAGCGCTTCGAGATCGCCAGAGAATGCTCCGACCAGATTGACCACATAATCCGCGTCATGCAGCGAAGCGGCGAGACTATCCTCCCTCGCAATATCGCAATGGGAAAATTGCAACTGGCCCAAGTCGGCGAGCGGTTGAATCGAATAGGCTTTCTCTGGGTTGCGGCAAGCAATGCGAACGCGTGCGCCGCGCTCAAGCAGGCTTTGAACTACATGATTGCCGATATATCCGCTGCCACCAAATACTGTGACGGTCGCGTTGTTGAGCGGTGATGGGGTAGGCATGATCCGATCAATCCTTTGGAGCATGGAGTGCCGAAAGAAAATGTCCGGTTGCCATGCTAGAATATGAGCGATTGAGCAAGCATTCGTGTGGCCGATTTGGATATGACAATGATCGCTGGTGCGACGCCATCGACTCTGGGCGCGCCGGCACCCACTCCTGATCCCGCAGCTTGAGGCTCGGAATTGTCGCGATCTTGTGTTGCTGCGAAGCGGTCTCTTTGCGAGAATGGATGGGATGGGGATGGCTAAGTGTTTGCCCCTATCGCAGTGCACAAATTCCGCTATGCCCAAGCAGTAAGTAGCAACGCTTGGGGCGATAAAGGTGACGGGTTCCTCAGTAGCCAGTTCGGAAGAGCGAGCGCTAATCATCAAAGCCAAAGGCGGATTGGGCAATCGCATGCTTGCTGCGGTCACCGGCTGTGTGCTGGCGACGCTGAACAACCGCACGCCGTTTATTGACTGGCGCGATGGAATGTATGTCCCACCGGGTGAAAACCTCTACCCATCGCTGTTTGATGCAAGTTGGATGGGCGATCTCACTGCCTATGATGACGCGCAAGGTGCCAGCCCGGATATTTGGTCGGGACGCGTGAACAAGCATCCCTTCGACATCATCACCGAACACTTTCCCAAACAGCACAGAGATCCGTTTCTTTATCGCAAGCTTTCGATTGATCTGGTGAAGCCGGACCCAGAGCAGAATGTTGCGGTCTTCTGGTCCTATTTGCCAAAACTCAAACGGTTGGCTGGACGCATGGCGAAGCATGCCGCGTTCAAAGGTCGAGCGATAGATGAAGTCACGAGCGAGAGATTGGACCTTTACTTTAAGCCTGTCGAAGAAGTGTCGAGCGCCGTCGAGGCCGTTTTTAAGCAGGTAGCCGGCCCTGTGATCGGGGTGCATATCCGCTTCACCGACCGTAAAGCGCCGCTGCCCAAGATTGTCCGCGAGCTTGAAGGACTGGCCAATGACAACCCCGACGCCGCTATCTTTCTCGCGACCGATAGCGGCGAAGCGCAAGATGCCATCCAGTCACGGTTTCCTAACGTCATCACAATCGACAAAGCTATTGCGCGAGATGGAACGGCCTTGCACTTTGCAAGCGAGGGTTTCGATGATCCAGTGGCCGAAGCGCGCAACGCTTTGATCGACATGATGGCATTGGCGCGCTGTGATTGGCTGCTGCACTCGAGCCATTCGACCTTTTCGGTGACCGCTGCTTTGATTGGACGCATCGCAAAAGAGCGTCAGATTGATGTTGATCGGTTCAATCTCAAAGTTCAGCTGAAAAGCTTTGTGCAGGCACGGACCTGATATGATCGCAGTTGAAAGGAGACGCGATGCTTAAGCTTTACGCCGGACGCGCCTGGCGTCGGGGTAACCGGATCCTGTCACGCGCTTGGCTGAGACTCCAGGTCAAGCAAGGCGGCGAACAATGGGAGCGCTATGGCGAAGGCCATGCTGCGTGGTGGGTGACCAGCGACATCACATCGGGCTCGATTGCCTATTGCGGCGGAGTTGGGGTCGATGCGACCTTTGATTTTGCGATTGCTGAAAAGAAGGGGATGCAGGTTCACAGCTTTGATCCCACGCCAACCTCAATCGCCTATATGGAGCGTGAGAATGGGGGCCGGGTGCAATTCCATCCATGGGGCATGCTTGATCGCGATGAGACTATGCGATTCCACGCGCCGCTAAACCCCAATCATCCCAATTGGTTTATCGACAATCTGCATGGCACAGACGACTATTTCGAGGCCGAATGCCTTACGATCCCTTCGATTATGCAAAAGCTTGGGCATGATGCGGTTGAGCTGCTCAAGATCGACATCGAAGGCAGCTGGGCACCAGTGATTGATGCGATGATCAAAGGCGGTGTCTACCCGCGCATTGTTTGCGTTGAATTTGACTCACCGGCGCCGATCCTACGCGTGCGCCGGACGGTCAAGCAACTGAATCAGTCCGGATATCGGCTGGCGCGACGAGACAAAGAAAACTGCGTCTTTATTCGCGAAGTGCGTGCCGCCTAGCAAGTTTTACCAGCAAGCGCGCTAAGTCTGTCAGCCGCTGCCTGATCGCGCCTCCCGACCTCTTTGATGGCCCGCTTTAACGGAGCACAAGGGTAGCTCGCGCCGCGTTTGTGGCTGGCCTCAGCAATTTCGACAAAAGCATCGGGTGCCAAAACACGAGGGCCGCGCGCCAGGAAAAAACCGATCCACCTTTCCCCGCCAGCCACCACATCAGTAAAGGCTCTGCGGCCTACGCCTTCGGCTTGCGCAAAGACAGGCTGGCCCAGCTCAACCAAAAGCTCTTCGGAGGTTTGATTATTCAAGAACAAGGCGGCATAGCGCCGCGCGGCTTCGGCTTTATCGTCCGCTTGAAGAGCCAGCCGCAGGACCGCTTCTTGTGAAAGCGTATCTCGCCAACCGCGCTTTGCGGCGATCTGAACGGTTTTTCCAGCGGCTTGCGTTTCTCGTGCATTGAACTGAGCAGCTGCCAGAATTCGCAGATGCGTGGCGGGAATAGGACGGCGCTTCACTAACTTCTCGGCTTGTTCAAGTGCGAGTTCGGGATCATCGCCTTGCAGCGCGCTAGCCGCCATGTGGGTCTGCGCAAAGGCTCGATAAGGCTCCGGCACGCTAGCGGCGAATGTAGGCGCGACCCGCGCTTGGCGGTCAAGCTGCACAAAGAACGTCACAGCGCCAATAGAGAGGATGGCAGCAAACCACAAAACCCGGACGATCATGACGATTGCTCCGGTGCAGCACCTTGCGCTATGCGTGCCAGCATTAACATGGCGAAGGCCGCAACCGCGAGCATGGTCTGATTGCGCAGAGGGTAATCCGTGATCGATTGCAGCGCGACAGCCAGCAAGATCGTCCCGCACGCCCATCCGGCCCAGCGCGCGTTGGATGCGCCAGCTTTCCAGCTCAGCCATCCGACAAGGCACAACCATGCTGCCGCCAAAGCCAAACCGATGATCCCGGCTTCGAGTGCCAATTCTATATAGTCATTATGTGCGCGACCAGCGCGGCGGCGTGTGAGATTTTCCAGCGATTCGTCGACTTGAAAGACTTCATCAAAGGTCCCCATGCCCGCCCCCATTGGCCAATGCCGCCCGGCGGAGTAGGCCGCATCTTCCCAAATGTAAGCACGCGCATCGTCAATTGCCTCAAAGCGCTCGAGCGTTTTCCCCACTGGTCCCGGAGCAAGTGCCAATGTGCCGCCAATCCCAGCAATCCCCAAACCAATCGCCGCGAAGATCGCCAATTGCGCGCCTTGCCCGCCGGATCGTTTCTGCGCGCGCTTTGCGGCAACAGCCTTTGCCAGACCGAGTGCAATTGGAATGCCTGCCAACACAAATGCAGTGCGCGACTGGGTGAGCACAACGCCAAGTGCCAACAACCCGCATATGGCTAAGCGGATTGGTAACGCGGCTTTGGCCGGTTGCGCCAGCGGATAAGGCAAGAGCGCGGCCAGTGCTAAAGCGCTCACTAAGAACACCCCGGTTGAATTGCGGTTGGCGAATGTGCCGTAAAGGAGCCCTGTGGGTCCGCGCTCTGAATAGTATACGCCGGACGTGCCTGCGCTAAGAACTTGCGGAACTCCAAGGAGAAAACAAACAGTGCCTAGCGCTACGATCACCCAGCCTAGCGTCAGGAGATTGCGCCGCGGCAAGCTCCAGCCGATGGTCAGGATGGTAAGAGGCACAATCAATCCAGTCAGCGCAACCAAGCTTCGTGCTGGGTCAATACTGGCAGGTGCCCAACCGCTTAATCCGATTAGTTCACGCGATTGCACCACAAGATCGCGGCCGGGCAGCGCGCTCCAGATACTTTCAGGCAATGGCATGATATGCAAAGCCGGGACCAGCACAGTCAGCCCCGTTAGTATGCGCAAGAGCCAAGGTGCGGAGATCCAAAACCCGGCAAATGCTTTGAAGTTAAACGCGAGAATACCCAACGCAACCGCCTGAATCACGAAGTTGGACAAGCCATAGCGAACACCGCCACCGCCAAGAGCTACCGCGATGACGAGCAAACCGGCCATTGGCACGATTGCCTGCCAGCTGGATTGCGTGGGTTGGTGCGCGTGTTCGGCCTTAGCCGACTGTATGCGCGATCGGGCGCTCATACTTGGTTCTCACAAATGAAAAAGCGCACGGGCGATTAGACCCATGCGCTTTTCTTTTTTTGCATGCTCAATTCTCTTGAGCAAAGTCAGGTCAGTTTGCTCCCGGTGACTGATCGTCATCGTCAACCAATATAAGGATGCCAGCCGCAATCGCTGCTGCGGCGAAAAGAAGGATGATGATGCTGCCTTCGCCCTCAAGCAGATCGCCTGAAGCTTCACGGCCAAGACCAGGTTGCGATGCACCAACTGCGTAAGTCGCAGTGCTGTCACCGGCACGGGTATTTGCCTGCGCAGCGATTGGTGCAAATGCCATTCCCATGGCTGCAACACCCATCGCAATACGTGAAATCAGTTTCATTCTTCGCACCTTCTCTGAACGTATACGGATTATCCCCTACTGCACTGCAATATAGAGATCAAGCGTTTGATTTGCGCAAATGGGCTGAAAAACCGCGGAAATACAGGGGATACGATGGTTAACTCGGAGTTAGCAGAGGGTAGGAGAACGGAATCAGATGCTTCGTATCATCGCGATTTTTCCGATTCGTCCAAAAGCAATTGATATTGCTCCACCCGTCCTCCGGTGACGATCCGCTCTCCAACGACCAGCCACGCATGCGCGCCGAAATCGCCATCATCGGGACGCTCAACGCCAATTCGAATTGCGCTTGCGATGGATGCAGAGCCTAGCCAGCGTTGCGCGGCAAGCGCTTGAGGGACGCAGTCGCTGCGCCAGGGCATACGTTCACCCAGGCGCGGGATCACATAGGCGACCCGGTCCACGCGTTTCTGATCCGTCGCGTTCAAAGACTGCCTGTCCCGACCTTGTTTTGCGTTGCGCATTGGAATGTCGCTTGCTGGCATCCGCGCGAAAACCAGCCTCGCCCAAGCCAATTCCGCGATGCCGCGCATGCAATACAGGCTCAGCCACCCAAGATCGCGCCAGCCAGGCGATAACTGGGTCGGCACGCTCGCGTTTGGGTCTGGTTCCAATTGTGCCTTTGCCATGACTTGCGTATTGCCACATAGATTGGCTGAATGCCAAACCGCATCGAACACAAGGAAGACTAGCGATCCATGCTGGCTGACAATGTCAAAGAGCGTCTGCGCGATCCCGAATATCTTGATCGGCACCTTATTGCTGCGTCGTCACTGGCCTATGTCGGTGAACCAAAATGGTATGACTCGTTCTTTCTTCGCCGGTTCGAAGCGGCCAAACACTATCTCTCGCATGTCATGCCTGACGCGCTTGAGGGATTTGTTGCCGGCTTTGAACTTTTGCGTCCGCCGTTTGGTTTCGAAGTCAAATCAGTGCCGGAATTGTTCGACGCCGCCACGCGCGCGCGAATTCGTGAGATCGCAAAGGCTATCCCGGATGCTGAAAAGAAGGATCATGAAGCCGCAGAATTTGGCCGCGATGTGGTGCATGACAAACCATACTTTCACGAACTTCAGCGCGAGCTTTTGCCTAAGGTCAATGAGCTAGCAGGCCGTGAGTTGGAGCCAAGCTACAATTTCCTGAGCTTGTATGGCGGAATGGGCAAATGCGATGTTCATATGGATGAGCCATCGGCAATGTACACGCTCGACTATTGCATCGAACAAAGCGATGCGTGGCCGATCTATTTTAGTCAACTGCGCGATTGGCCAACGCGAGATGAATTGGTCAGTTGGACAGAGGAAAAGGTGCTTAGTGATCCGTCGATAGAGTGGACCCCGCACACTCTTGAGCCGAACGGAGCTTTGCTGTTCAATGGCAGCTCACAATGGCACCACCGCAAACAGAACACGCCCGGTGGTTTCTGCACACTGCTGTTTTTCCATTATTATCCGGCCGGTTGCTATGATCTGGTCGTACCCGCACATTGGCCGCTTCACTTTGATCTTCCGATCCTAGAGCCGCTTTGCGACCTGTTTGTGGATGGGCCCAGCAAGATGGCCTCTGTTTAGCTCAAATGACTGGCATTGCAGCTGTCTTTGACACTTCGGCGAGCGCGCAGGGAAAGGCGCTATCGCCAGATGTAGAAGTGATGCTTGCGCGAATGGCAGACCGTGGGCGCGATGGTCTGCAATCTTGGGAGCAGGGCGGGCTGGCGCTGGGCGCGGCTTTGCTCACAACCACAGTTGCTGCAGGTGAAGAGGTACAGCCTTGCGTCAACGATGACACCACAATTGCCGCCGTGTTCGATGGTTATCTGGCAAATTGGGAGGAATTGCGGAGGGACCTGCAACAACGCGGCGCGCGCCTGAAGAGTAACAGCGATGTTGAGCTGGCTTTGCGCGCATATGAATGTTGGGGCGAGGAATGCGCGCAGCATCTCGATGGAGAATTTGCGCTAATTGTAGCTGATACTCGTTCGAACCAACTTTATTGCGCTCGCGACCATCAAGGGCTTCGGCCCTTGTTCCATGCACGCTGCGGGGACAGGTTTGTCGTCGCGACGGACATTGCGGCGGTGCTGGCTGCTTTGCCGCAACGCCCTACACTCAATGAGGATTTCCTTATCGGTGCGCTGGCGCATCAGTTTTACCTGCCCAATGCAACCGTGTGGTCGGGTATTGAGCTGGTCGGGCAAGCGCATTGGATGCGCATCTCAGACAAGGGCACACGGACCGACGAGTATTGGGTTTTGCCGACCGAGGTCTCGATCCGATATGCCAAAGACGAAGACTACGTCGCGCATTACCGCGAAGTGCTAGGCGAAGCGGTTCGTCGATGTGCACGCACTCAAATGCCGCTCGCAATGGCGGTGAGCGGGGGACTTGATTCCTCTTCGCTCTTTGCGCTCGCGCACCAATTGGCCGGACAAGGGCGTTTGACTGCGCCTGATATCCAAGCGTTTTGCCTTGCCGCAGAGCCAGACTCGGACGCCTATGAATTGCCTTTCGCGCGCGCGATGACTGACCATGTTGGTGCTGAATTAAATGAAGTGGCGTTCTTCGAGCCGGGTATTGAGTGGTTCCAAGCCCAATCCGAGCGCGACTTTGATCTGCCAGTTGCATCCAATTGCACGATGAATATTGGGATCGAGCGTCAGTTGGTGGCCAATGGAAGCCGTGTCTATATTAACGGGGATGGCGGAGATCAATGGCTCGACGGCAACGCGCATTACTATCCCGAACATTTGAACCATGGCGATTTTTCAGGATTCGTTCGCAGTTTGAGCGGTGATGCGCGCGTGCTTGGTTGGGGCCAGGCTATGCGCCGTGCCGCTCGCATGACCGGCATTTGGGCTGCTCCCCAACCTATTCGCCGTGCTTGGCGGTTTTTGAGAGGGCAAGAGACCCACGGCCCGGCGAGATCAGCAAAGGTGTTATCCGCGAAGATGCGCGAGCGTCTAGCCGAACAATACCGGGCATTTTGCCCAGACCTTGCGCCCAATTCCAACGCATGGATCAAGCATATGCGGCACTATTCTCCGCGCGCTCAGGTATTTAGGACTATGATGCAACGCCAACGGGGGCTCAACGGGTTGGAAGCGCGCCACCCCATGCTCAGCCGCACGTTTGTCGAGTTTTGCGCACAGACCCCTGAGCATATTCGGATGCGCGGAGAGACACGGCGCTGGGTCCATCGTGAGGCGATGCGCGGTGTGCTGCCAGAGGAGGTTCGCACACGTACCAGCAAGGCCAACTTCCCGTCACCCGCGCTCGATCTTGAATTTGCTAAATCAATTTCCGGGCAGCGCGCGCAGTATCTTTCGGAGCTATGTGACCTCGAAGAACTTGAAGACATCATTCGTGCAAGTCAGCAAGAAAGCAATGAAGACGTGTATTCGTGGGATATCTGGTCAGCATTCGCCGTTACTGAAATGTTGGACCGATCCCGCAAATCCAATCCGGCGTAGCCTATCTTGTGGTAAACAAGCCGTTGTCAGGCTGGGAGATGTGTTGTTGACGCGCCACATAGCCTTGGGCTAACCGAATAAATTACGCAGTTGCAGCATTTTTTGCATTTGACAGATAATGGTTAACAAGCGATTGCAATTACCAAGTTTTGTGCATTTGGGGATTCGAGATGAACAAGCCAACTAAGAAATCGGCTTATCAAAAACCGCAGCTAACTGCCTTCGGATCAGTTCGCAATCTGACCGGCGGATCAGCTGGCATGATGATGGACGCCAATGGCGACATGACCGCCGGGATGTCGATGAACTGATTTGCGGCGTAAGCTTCTGTGAGGCTGCGCGATCATTTTAAGGCTCTGCCATCTTTGGCAAAACGCCTCAAAAGCATGAAAGCGCCGCCAGTGAGCGGCGTTTTTTGTATCTGAAACAATGTCATACCAGAGGAGTCGAGCGCTCCCGATAGCGCGATTGCAAACCGAGCTATGTCCAGCACACTCGACGAACATATCGAATACCTGACCCTCCCCGGGCGCTCTGAACTCTATCGTAAAGCGATAACGCAGAGTATCAAACTGGGTGACGTGGTGGCTGACTTGGGCTGTGGCGTCGGTGTGCTTGGCCTGTTCGCTTTGGAAGCGGGCGCAGGCGAAGTAATCGGCATCGATGGCAGCAATGCAATCCACCTTGCGAAGGAAAGCATGGAGCGCGCTGGATATAGTGATCGCTATCGCTGCCATGCCGATTCGACATACCGAGTCGAGCTTGACGAGCGGGTTGATGCGATCATTTGCGATCATGTTGGCTATTTCGGCTTCGATTATGGCATTATTGCCATGTTGCGCGATGCGGCCGAGCGACTGCTGAAGCCCGGCGGCGCGGTGTTGCCGCGAGCGCTGGATTTGAGTGTTGCGGGCGTGATGTCAGATCGTTGCCGAGATCGTGCGCAGGCTTGGGCGGGTGACGATATTCCAGAGGCGTTTCGTTGGCTTGATGATGCCAGCCACAATGTCCGCTACTCCCTCAACCTTGAGCCGGATGATTTGATCTCACCGTCAGCGCCGCTTGGTCATGTTCCTTTGGGAGTGGAGGGACCGGAACTCTATTCATTCGCAACGAATGTTACCGTTGATCGCGATGGAAGGTTTGATGGCGTGGCTGGTTGGTTCGATGCCGAGCTTGCCCATGATGTGCGGATGACCAACTCGCCGATTGACGCAGCGTCGATCACCCGTTCGCAAGCCTTCCTGCCAGCGCGCGAGCCGTTTGAAGTGGCGGCTGGTGACACTGTGCAGTTGACAATCAAGTTCCGCACGGATGTCAGTTTGATCAGTTGGACCATTCAGCCACCCGGCGGTGCGCCCGTGCAGAAAATGTCTACGTGGAAGAGCAAAATTTTGACCCCGGCTGACTTTGCGACACAATCGAACGCACCGCTTCAATTGTCGAAAACCGGCGAGGCGCGAGCTTACGTTTTGTCGCTTGTTGACGGGACGCGGAGTGCGGAGGAGATTTTGGCGAGCGTTATGAAGAACCGGCCAGACTTGCTCCCCAGCGAGCAAACAATCGCCGACTTTGTTCGGGCCGTTATAGGCAATGAGTGCCAATAATCATGACGTTTGAGCCGGGATCCGCACGCGCACAATCGACTGTTAATGGTGAGCAATATGACAGTTGGACCACGCCCAGCGGCGTCGGAAAGGCGCAATTCTTTCGCACGCAAACAGGCTATTTCCTGCGTTTTCTTGAAGAAGCCGATTTCGAGATTTGCGGTGAGACTTTGGACGTGCGCGGCTGGCCAGCTTTGGAGGCCGACGCCGCGACGGCTCGAAACCTATTTGAAAACTCCATCGAGCCGCTCATCGCCAATCATCGAGGGGGCATGTTTCTGCACGGTGCCGCGGTTAGGATCAACGGTACGGCGATTGCATTTCTGGGCCTGTCTCGCAGTGGTAAGACCACTTTAGCGGGTGCCTTTGCGAAGGCAGGATTCCCCTTTTTGACCGAAGACGCAATTGATCTGCGGCGTGAGGCGGAGAGTTATATTCTCCAGCCGCGCCGCTCGGGTGTTCGCTTATTCGGAGACAGCGCCAATTACTTGCTGGGCGAGGGGCCTGTTTGGCGTGACCCACACGAAAAGGAGGAGGTCGAAGCCGATCACGGATTGCCTTTTTCGGATGAACCCACGGTCCTACGACACATTTTTGTGCTTGGCCCCGGCGAAGCTGGCGAGCCGGAAACCTTACCACTCGAAGCGCATGCTGCCTTGCCTGCGCTCTTGCCTCACTCCTTCGTGCTCGATGTCGAGGATAGACCGCGCTTGAAGGCGCACTTCCTGCGGCTCGCAGAATTGTCGCAAGTGATCGCGTGTCACACCCTTGACTATCCGCGTCAGTATGATGTTTTGCCGCGCGTGATTGATGCAGTACAACAGGTGATCGATTGAATGACTGACTTTTCTCTGGATCAGGTTTTTGAAGTGTCTGAAAACGTTGTCTCACGTGAGGTGAGCGGCGAGTTTGTGCTGCTTGATCTGGAAAGCGGGATCTATTTCGGGCTTAACCCTGTTGGCAGCCGGATTTGGCAGCTGCTTGATGAAAAACCGCAAGCTTTAAGCGCGATTTGCAACATCGTAGAAGCCGAGTTTGATGCTCCGCGCGACGTTATTGAGACGGACGTTTTATCACTGACAGGCGAGTTGGTTGAGCAAGGCTTGATCGCGGCTCAAGCGTCGACCTCCTGAACTCCGCCGTCTTTGACCAATAGGGTTCTGTCCGCGAGCGCGAGGCTTGCAGGGCGGTGCGTCACGACAATGACCGTGCGACCCGCCAGCGCGCTTTGACAGCTTTCGACAAAGGCAGCTTCGCCTTCCAGATCCCACATAGCCGTCGCCTCATCGAAAATCAGGACCGGTGGATCGTGGTAGAGCGCGCGTGCCAGACCAATGCGCTGGCGCTGTCCGCCCGACAGTCTAACGCCGTGATCGCCAATTTCTGTGTCGAGGCCATCGGGTAAGTCAGCGACAAATGCGCTCGCCTGAGCCAAATCCAAGGCGCGGGTAATAGCGGTGCTGTTTGAGTCTGTGCTGGCGAAAGCGATATTCTCGCGCACGGTCCCGTTGAACAACAGAGCGCGCTGCGGGACGTAACCGAATTGCCGGCGCAGTGATTGGACATTGATGCTGGCAATGTCTGTTCCATCGATAGTGATCGCGCCTTTCGCTGGGTCATAGAAGCGCAGTAGGAGGCGGATCAGGGTTGATTTGCCAGCGCCGTTCTCTCCGGTAAGCGCGACAATTTCACCTGCCGCAATTTCAACACTTAGATCCCCAAACAGGTCAGGGCGCTCGGGATAGGCAAAGCCGACATGATTAAAACCTATCGCGCCTTTTGCGCGTTCGATTTCACCAGCAGCCTGATAGCCCGGCTCTGCGGGATGCTCGAACACAGTTTCAAGCCGGGCAAGGGCGCCTCTGGCCACCTGCAATTCCCCATAGATACCCGCCAATGTGCCGACCGGGCGGGTCAGCAGTGCAGCATAGAGAAGGAACGCGAACAGGTCCGCTGGCGATTTGGCTTCGCTGGCCAGATCGCGTGCTGCAAACATGACCAGCCCGACCGCGCCCAAGGCGGCGATCAGTGCGATAATCGGCGCTAGGCTAAGCGTGATGCGGCTGCGCTCAAAACTGGTGCGGCGCAGATTTTCGGCTTGATCGGCATAGCCGCGCGCATAGTTGTCCTCGGCGGCAAAGGCCTTGATGGCCGGGGTCAGTTCCAGATCACGCTCTGCCAATTCAATCAACCGTGCACCCGATTGCTGAACGCGCTGTGACAAGCCGCGCAGCCTGCGTCCGATCAACCGCATCGTAATGTAGAATGCCGGGACAATTAGCGGCACGATCAACGCCAACGTCGGATCAAGCAAGAACAGCAAAATGCAGGCGCCGACAGCAGTCACCAAATTGGAGGGCAGGTTCGCAAGTGTGGCGGTGAGAAAATTACTGAGCGCACCCACTTCATTGGTGACGAGCGCTAGAAGGTCTCCGTGGCGGCTGCGCTCATGGAAACTGATCGGGAGCGATTGCAGGCGCTCATAGGCTTCGCGTCGAAGCTCGGTCAAAATACGACCGGCGGTGTGCGCCGAAATAATATCAGCTGCGATCTTGAGTGCTGTCATCGCAATCAACGCCGCGACAAGCATCAGCAAGAGTTGCGACAGGTCGGTCGCTAGTGACTGCCCTTCTGCTTGATTGATGACGCCGCCCAGCCATTGGCTGGCTATCCAAGGAACGGCCAATGTCGCAAAGGATGCGAGCAGGGTCACAAAGCTGATCAACATCAGCTTGCGTTTAAACCGTAGGGCGCGGTGAAGCAGGAATTTGGGGCGCATCGTTCTAAGACCGTCCTGCAATCAGTTTCAGTGCGCCGTTGGCCAGCCGTTTGGCTCGCAAAGCGGCAAGCGAATAGCGCGCATGGTCATCCATATGGTGCGCGAAGAAATCACGTCCGGGCAACAGCGCATAGCGGATCAATTGCGCTTTATCCCGCAAAGTTGCGCAGGACGCCAAATCGAGCATAAGCCGCTTCCTGCCAGAGGGGACGTCGAAATATTGCGCGGCTGGTTCGTCCGATTGATGCGATGCCAAACTATCCATCACGCCCGCTGGTATTGCGGTTTCGAGTTTGGATTGCGCGAAGTGCAGTCCGTCGCGCACTAGCCCAGACAGCCCACTGCGCTCACACATTTCGACGAGCCTTTTCCAGTCGCTTGCGCTTGAGGCAGATGCGAGCTTGTCGAGATCAATCGCCCAAATGAGTCGGTCGCCTTCCATCAGCTTTTTATCTTCGACCGGGTAGCCATAAGCGTGATGCGCAGCCCGATTGACGCAAGTGTGCAAGATTGAATCCAAGACGCTCATTCCCTTCGCATTCTTCGAAAGGCGCGGCAAATCAATCGCGCGCTGCGAAGCGGGATCGTGCTCAAGTGCGCGGGACAAAGCCTGACTAGCGTTGATCCGCCAATGAACGTCAATCTCATGATTGAAATTGATGCCGGTGTGAAAGAACCATTCTTCCTGCAACGCCAAGGGGTCGCCGCCCGGCGAAAATCCGGCCTCGCGCATGACGCGCCGGACGTTGTCGCGGTTGTGCGTATGAATGAGGATGTCGGTGTCTCCGCGCCGCCTAATCGCCGGGTCATCATACAACGAATAAGCGAGAGCGGTGCCTTTCATCGCTATTGCAGTGATTCCGGCATCGTGCAGTGCTTCGAACAGGGTCGCGACGGCTTGCGCATGGCTGATTTCCCACATGCCCTGCATTCGAGCTTCGGACCGCGTGACACTGAGCAGGTTCTCAGGCCAATCATCCAGTAGGGATGGGTGTTCCACCAGCAACAATGCGATGCCGTGAAAAGCGATCCGGTCTTGCACTGCGTTCTCGCCACCGACGCCGCTTAGCCCGTCCGGCCAAGCTGGCGCGGCTTCTCCATTCACAATGCATCGTGCGCATTGTTCCAGAAAGTCATCGGCGGCCGCGTCTAGCGTCATTGGTCTTGATAATCCCTCAGCCAGCTTCCTCTATCGCGTTTTGAGACGAACCGGAATCCCTTGGCGAAAAGCAATCACCGCTCGCTATGCCCAAACTTGTAACCTTGGGCCATTGACCCTCTTCTCACGCGCTGCAATGCACCATGCTACTTTACAGACACGCTTGGCGACTAGGGGCCTCAAACATGAGCACACAGCGCAAGGGTATCATCCTCGCGGGTGGATCGGGAACACGGCTTTATCCGCTGACCCGCGGCGTTTCGAAACAGCTGATGCCGATCTTCGACAAGCCGATGATTTTTTATCCGCTGAGCACGCTGATGCTTGCGGGGATCAGGGATATTCTGATCATCACCACGCCCGACGATGCAGAGCAGTTTCAGCGGGTATTGGGCGATGGATCTGACTTCGGCGTTTCGCTTAACTATGCGGTGCAAGCTAAACCAGAGGGATTGGCGCAGGCCTTTCACATTGGCGCGGACTTTGTTGGAGGTGACCCGAGCGCGCTGATATTGGGTGACAATATTTTCTATGGTCACGGCCTCCCCGACCTCTTGAGCAATGCCAATGCGCGAACCAGCGGAGCCAGCGTGTTTGCCTATCGCGTCACCAATCCAGCGGCGTTTGGTGTGGTTGAGTTTGACGATGCGGGGCGCGCGATTTCGATTGAAGAAAAGCCTGCGCAGCCCAAGTCGAACTATGCAGTCACGGGTGTCTATTTCTATGATGAGACAGTTGTGGACCGCGCCCGCGATTTGAAGCCCTCTGCGCGCGGTGAATTGGAGATCACTGACCTCAATCGGCTCTATCTTGACGAAGGATCAATGTCGGTGGAGATCATGGGGCGCGGATATGCGTGGCTCGATACTGGCACCCATGCCTCGTTGTTGGATGCGGCAACCTATGTTCGGATCACCGAAGAGCGACAGGGACTGAAAATTGCATGTCCCGAAGAGATCGCTTGGCGGCAAGGTTTCATCTCGGACGAAGAATTGACGCGCATCGCAGAGCCATTACGCAAATCGGGCTATGGCGAATACTTGCTGGACTTGCTTGAAAACCCGGTGATCGCGTGAAGCTGATCGAAATCGATATTCCCGGCCCGATGATTATTGAGCCGCGCGTTTTCGGTGATGAGCGCGGGTTTTTTATGGAAAGCTGGAACGCAGCGAATTTCGAAGATGCTGGCCTGGATCTGACGTTCGTTCAGGACAATCACAGCCGTTCCCAAAAGGGGGTTTTGCGCGGGCTTCATTTTCAAAATCCCGGACCACAAGGCAAGTTGGTGCGCGTGACCAGCGGAGCAGTGTTCGATGTGGCTGTCGATTTGCGCCGCTCGTCAGACCATTTCGGGCAATGGGTCGGGGTTGAGCTGTCGGTTGAAAATAGGCGGATGTTCTGGGTGCCAGAGGGCTTTGCGCATGGCTTCCTGACGCTCGAAGACGACACCGATTTTCTCTATAAATGCACCGCGCCCTACGCGCCGCAGTCGGAGTATTCTCTGGCGTGGGATGATCCGGCGGTTGGTGTTGAATGGCCGATTGTTGGGATGGAACCCATTGTCTCCGGCAAGGACGCAAAGGGGTTGGCGCTGAGCGACGCGCCAGCGTTTGAGTGAGGCGTGCGATGAGGGTTCTTATCACTGGTGCGAAGGGACAATTGGGCGGCGCTTTGCAACGCACCGCTCCAGCAGAGGCTCAAATTGTTGCGATTGATGTCGAGGACGTTGATTTGACAGATGCAGCGGCTTTGGTTGGACGGATATCCGAAGAGGCGCCTGATCTTATCATCAACGCCGCAGCCTACACCGCCGTAGATAAGGCCGAAAGCGATGAAGAGGCCGCATTTGAGATCAATGCGGGCGCTGTCGAAACTATGGCGGGTGCGTTGACAAAGGTCGGCGGCAAGCTCGTGCATATCTCCACCGATTTTGTTTTTGATGGTGCGTCCTCTCGCGCTTACCAGCCAAGCGATTTGCGCTCGCCGATATCAGTCTATGGACGCACCAAGGCTGCTGGCGAGGACCATGTTCGGGATAGCGATCTGTTGATCCGCACTGCTTGGGTTTACGAGGCAGGCGGCGCAAACTTTGTGCGCACGATGATCCGGCTGATGAATGATCGCGATGAGCTTGACGTGGTTGCAGATCAAATTGGTGCGCCCACTTGGGCAACAGGGCTGGCGCAAACCATTTGGGCGCTGGTCGACAAGAGCGCGTCGGGTACCTTCCACCATAGTGATGCAGGGGTTGCGAGCTGGTATGATTTTGCCGTCGGGATCGCTGAAGAAGCGCACGATCTGGGACTGATCAAGCGGATCCCAACCATCAACCCGATCACCACAGCAGACTATCCAACAGCGGCCAGCCGCCCGGCTTTCTCACTGCTGGATTGCCGTGCTACGCGCGCGGCAATCGGTGATGAACACATTCATTGGCGCGCTCAGCTACGCCTGATGCTCGAACAGGAAAAAGCACTTGGCTAATCTTCTCGTCACTGGCGGCGCTGGCTTTATCGGAGGGAACTTCGTCCATTATTGGACGCAGAAACACCCTGATGATGAAATCACTGTGCTCGACGCGCTGACCTATGCTGGCAATCGCTCAACCATCGCCGGGGCTGAGCGTATGGAGTTGGTCGAAGGCGATGTTCGCGATGGTGATCTGGTGGAAAAGCTGCTGCGCGACCGCAGGATCACAACGATCATCCATTTCGCAGCGGAAAGCCATGTGGACCGCTCGATAACCGGGCCAGACGCCTTTATTGATACGAACATTCTTGGCACCAACGCCTTACTCAAAGCGGCGCGTGCGGTTTGGTTGTCCGGTGATGGGCAAGAGCACCGCTTCCATCACATTTCAACTGACGAAGTGTTCGGTTCACTGGGGCCGGATGATCCCGCATTTTCGGAAAGCACGGCCTATGCGCCGAATTCGCCCTATTCAGCGTCAAAAGCGGCGTCCGATCACTTGGTTCGTGCCTATCACCACACCTATGGATTGGATGTCACCACCAGCAATTGTTCAAACAATTACGGGCCATATCAATATCCTGAAAAGCTGATCCCGCTGTTTTTCTTGAACGCTTTGTCGGGCAAAAATCTGCCGATCTATGGCGATGGCATGAATGTGCGAGATTGGCTGCATGTAGAGGACCATTGCCGTGGTATCGAGGCCAGCCTTGAACGGGGCAAGCCCGGTGAGACCTACAATATTGGCGGCGGGGCTGAGCTGCCCAATATGGAGGTCATCGACACGATTTGTGCAGAGGTTGATCATGCGTTCGAAGAGGTCGAAGGGTTGGCTGAACGCTACCCAGATGCACCTGCTGCGAAAGGGGGCAAGTCAGAAAGCCTCAAGACCTATGTGACTGACCGCGTCGGGCATGATCGCCGTTATGCTATTGACGAAACCAAGGCGCGCGCTGAGCTTGATTACGTGCCCAAGCGGGGGTTCGAGGAAGGATTGCGTCAAACCTTGCGCTGGTATCTAGACAATGAAGATTGGTGGAGGCCATTGCTCAAAGTATGAGACTGAGCAAACTTTCTAGGCAATTCGCGCGTGCCACAAACCGAGCCGGGTTTGAAGTTTCGCTGCGGCGCGTGCACCGATCCAAGCCGGGGCGTCGTCTGGTTTACTTTCTGCATATTGGCAAAGCTGCTGGCTCGCAGGTCAAGCAGATGATGGAACAGGTCAATCGAGAGCAAAGCGCGCTGGAGATGAAGGCGCTTTCGCATGACGTGACGCTGGTAGAACTGCCTGAGCCATCGGATTACTTCTTCTCAATCCGTGATCCGATCACGCGGTTTCGTTCTGGCTTTTATTCGCGCAAGCGCAAAGGCTGGCCGCGGAACGATATTGAATGGTCGCCGCATGAAGCGCGCGCCTTCGCTGATTTCGAACACGCCGCCGAACTTGCTGAGGCGCTTTTTGAGCCCGGTTTGGCTGGAATGCGAGCGGTGGCCGCAATGAAAGCGATCCGACACACTGCCCAAGACCAGATCGACTGGTTCGCTTTGGCGGGAGACATCTTCACTACGCGCCCGCCTGTTTGGGTGCTGAGGCAAGAGCATCTCGAATCCGATCTGGGAGTGCTGCTTTCGCGGCTTGGACTTGAAATGCGTCCGGAACTGCTCCGTGATAGCGAAGGGGCGCATGCCAACGATTACAGCGATGTGCCTGAGTTAACAGCCAAAGGCCGCAGCAACCTGCGCCGATGGTATGCGCAGGACTTTGCGTTCTATGATGCGGTAGAGACTTGGATGGCGGACAAGTGAATTCGGGCAAGATATTCTGCGTCGGCTTTCAAAAAACCGGCACGTCCTCCTTGCGCGATGCGCTTTCGCAGATCGGCTATAACGTAACCGGAGTGTTCGGACGCGATGTGCCGTTGGAAGAGCTTAGACAGAGCTATGTCGAACGCGGGCTGGCAATCGCGGAGCGGTTTGATGCGGTCGAAGACATGCCGTGGCCGCTCATGTTTCGCGAGTTGGATGAAGCCTTTCCGGACTCGAAGTTCATTCTTACTTTGCGCGAGACCGACCGTTGGTACAGCTCCATCGCGCGGCATTTTGGGGCGAACCCTTACCACATCCAACAGCTGACCTATGGCGACGACGCCCCCGCGCCAGTGGGACACGAAGCACGATATCGTGATGTATATGAAGCTCACAATGCATCGGTCCGTTCTTACTTTGCTGACCGGCCTGATGATCTGCTGGAGCTTTGGCTTGAGCGCGGTCATGGCTGGGCAGAATTGGGTGCGTTCCTTGGTCGTGAGGATGTGCCTCAAGGTCAATTCGTGCACACCAATTCGAATAAGCAGCGCCGCAGCTTCGCATATCGTGTGAGAGCCAAGCTTATTCGGTGTGGATTACCGCTAAAACCAATGGACGGTTGAACGCGGTTCGCCGTCGCGTTTTACGATACCACCGCATCACGCGCTAGCAAGAGCGCCTGCGAGAAGTTAGCGCCAAGCGTTGCGACCGGCAGGAATGCGACCTTGCGAACGGTCATATCGCCAGTGGATGAGCCTCGACCGATCTGAATGTGTGTGTGGCCGCTAAAGTCTGCACCTTCCAATTCGACCGCGACAAGCCCAGCACCATTAAGCAAGGTAAACAACTGGCCGCGATTGCCAGCGGTCGCTCCATTGACGCGGACCAGCCCGGAATGCCCGGAGACATTGCCATCGAGATATTGGACGAATACTGCATTGCTGGTCGAGCCAGAGATAATCACGCCAGAGGTGTCGCCATTATTGTGCGTCATCCCAATGATGACCGCCCAATTATCCTCGGTGCCACGGTCAAATTGCACACGGTCATTGTTCGCATCATAGACCAGACCATCGGCTGAGAAAGCTGGTTGGAAGTTGGCGTTGGTTTGATTGAACGATCCGGCGTTGTTGGTGACATCGGGGATCGGATAGGCGGCGGCGTTGCGGCAATCGAAGTAAGAGCCAGCGCCCGCGGTATTGAGCAGCGCAAGCAAGTCGGACTCTGGTGTCATGCTGCCCGATCCATTGCCGGGATCGACGAACTCAGTGGCAGCGGCCGCAATTGCCCCGCGCGCCGCGAATGGCGTTGGGAATGCGTTACCATCGACATCGAATGGCGCTACCGGAGCAGAGCCGTTGGTGAGTAGTTCACCCGCTGGTGTAAAGTTGTCGCCCGGTTCATCGACAAAAAGATTGGCGAGCGCGCCGCCATTGCTGGTCCCTGTCGAAAGGATAGGGCCCGGTGATGTTCCATAGAGGTGATTGTTCGTGATGGTCGCATCGGCATCCTCTGCACCATTGAAGTCGAGCGAGCGCAGCACATTGTTGGCGATCAGGCCATAGCCCAGCATATCAAAGCCGGAACTATCGCTGCGAATCCGCAGACCCTGATTAATCCATGTGTTGTGCGCCATGACAATATGGCTGGTCTCAACATCGGTTTTGCCGATCTGGCTCGCTTGCACGCTGGGATCGTAGAAGGTCAGCGGCGTGCCATTCACATCGAAGACATTGCCGACAAACACCATGTCGTTTGCGATTGGGTCTTCTGCTGGACTATTGCGAGGCACTGGTCCGACAAAGATAGATTGCATCATCGCCTGAACCCGGTTGAATGCCATGATGATGTTTTCTTGAATGCCGACCGAGTGCTGATAAAAATCACTGTGGCGGTCATGGGCATACCAAAGCTGTAAGACCGTATCTTTGACGTTCTCAGCGGCAAAGGATTTGCCAGCTTCACCAGCGGTTGAAACTTGGCCTGCGCGTTGATCAGCGAGCGATGTGTAATAGGTCTGGTTGCTTGGCGGCGTGAGAACCGCTGTCCAATCGGTGAGCGTGTTCACCCAATCGACCAGATCTTGGATTGAATAACCATCGCCGAGATTGCCAAGGAAATAGTCTTCGCTCTGACCATATTCAAAGGTGGCAGTGTTTGCCCCCCACTTGGCGGTGAACATGCCGCCATTGGTGTCGACCGAGCCATCGCGCTCAAATGTCGCAGTAGCCTCGGCTCCGGTATAGGTGACGCTAAGCGCTTCGTGATCGAGCAGCCAAAACGTGTCATCGTGATTGGTGATCGTGTTGTGCACGCAGCAAATGCTGTCTGATGCAATATCGTAAGAAATGTCATCGACCACGCAGCCGCGCGCAAGGCTGACCTTGCCAAGCGAGGCGGCGATGCCTGAGATATTGACCTCTGTGAACCACGGCAAGCCAACCACGCGCTGACCGGACAGATCAATCACGCCGCCGCGGAAGTGTTCAAACCGACCTTGTGGCGATGTGCTGGTAAGGTTGCATCCATCAAGCCAATGTATCCCGTCATCGTAAGCACCCAGATCGCCGTTGAGACGCCTGACATGCTGCAAATCAATGGTAAGATTGGAACCCCTGAAATGAAGTGGGAAGCCATTGTTTTGAATCCAAGCATTGGCGTCATCGGTGTAACCTGTGCGCCCAATCGAAACGCCCGGAACGGTGGCTTCGATCAGCACCCGACCGGGCATATCAAGATTGTTCGCGCCGCCTGTTTCCAGCATTTCATACAATCCCGCCTCGGTGATCTGAATGCGCGGGTTAACCGGCGATTGCGACTGGAGGTAAGCCAGCGCAAGTCCGGGGTTTTGATACCGCTGTCCTGCGATCTCAGGCTGTGATGCAGCCACCTCCAGCTCAATATCGTGCGCCTGGTCTTGCGGCGCATAAAGATACGGCCCGATCACCCGACTTTGCACGCTCGTGTCGGCAGGCACAGCCTCAACGTAAAGATTGCCAAAGCCGGTCTGGCCGTTTGCTGGTGCAGTGAGATTAACCCACCACCCGAAATAGGTGACAATTTTGCCGTTGGCGTCGGCGAAACTTTCAAAGCTGGGCGCGGTCACTTCGGTGCTGGCACCTTCAAAGTGAAAGATCACCTTCTCCAGCCCGCAATTGAGCAGCGAGCCTTGGTTGTTGGCCCACGCCTGCACGCCCACCAAGATGTTGTCGGAAAACCACTGGCGCGGCGGGGTGATCAATCGACACGCAGGCTTGGCCGTTGAGCGCACAGGATCGCTTGGGATAGCCGCAAAACCACTGGCCTCGGTGCCGTCCCAAGCTGCTGTTGGAGTGACCCGCGGTGGAGGATTCACGTTAGCATTGACAGAATTTGCAAGGCTTAGCTCAAGCCATGAGTTTGGGAGAAGACCAGAAGTAGTGCTCATCAAGCGAGGCCCACCAGATCCGCCGCTGTCGTTCCTGATGCACGGACAATACGAACGCGGATCGGGAGGACGCTTCCGCTGGCGACATTGCGGAACAACACTTCGCTTTCTGAGCCAATCGC
Source organism: Erythrobacter sp. (assembly GCA_039985875.1). Lineage (GTDB taxonomy): Bacteria > Pseudomonadota > Alphaproteobacteria > Sphingomonadales > Sphingomonadaceae > Erythrobacter. Next base: position 925,818 of record JBDWRU010000003.1, read on the forward strand.
TTCCAAGGTAATGTCGCCGCCCGTGCCTACGAATAACGCCTTGGTAGCTCCGGGCAGCGTTTGGTTGTCGCTGGGAGTGATCGCAAATGCGGCTTTGGCGGGTGCGACAAGGCTATCGCTGCTGGATTCGAATGGATCAAAGGACATGGAATCACCTCATGGGGCTGAAAGGTGAAGTCAGATAACCAGATAGGTTATTTGTAGGAAAGGTGTTTTTGCTACCGGCGAGGCTTCGAGGGCAAATCATCAGCCGCTCAACAGACAATCGTGGCGCTTTCCGTAGAGACTTTAGCCCGTCGATTTTTCGGAGAAGCCGGGAAGGATTCTCCCGCTCCAGATGTCAATTCCCTCGCGCCGCCGAACGAAAATGTAGGCCGTCAGATTTCGGGCGATCAATGCGGCTGTCACGGCGACCGCTATCCCAACCAAACCGCCATAGATCGCGCCAATCGGAACCAGCACTAGCACCGCGGACATCCCTGCGATGGTGATGATTAGATTGACACGCTCATTGCCCGACATAGCTAGCACCAAGCCTGCAGGGCCGGTTAAAGTGAAGATCAACTGTCCAATCACTAGACAGAGGAGAACTGGCCAAGCCGCTCTAAAATCGGGACCAAATTGCTGAAGGATCAGGTCAGCGCTCAAAATCAAAACAACCGCAGATGGAACAGCCAATGCTGTGCTAACCCGAACAGCGGTTCGCGCGAGCTTAGCTGCTTTGGAACGGTCCTCAGCATGGAATGCGGCGCTGATTTTCGCGGAATAGACTGAGAAGATCGCGTTCGCGATAACTTGCAGTGCCATCGCAATCTGAACACCAACCCTGTAAAGCCCGGCATCCGCAGCGGAGAGCATCTGCGCAGCGACCGCCAGACTGTACCAATCACCAATGTTCTGAGCTATTCCAACGCCCCAAAGAGGCAGCGAGGAAGCGACGACCGTTCGCGTCGAAATATCGACTGAACCTCCCCATGTGCGATCAGTGTGGCGCAGCATGAAAAGCGCGCCAAATGCCAATGCCGCCAAGCCTGCATAAGCAGAAGCCCAAAGCGCGCCATGAACTGTCGTTACAATTCCGCTCGCGAGGGCAATCGCTGTGATCGCTGGGATTGCGAGTACAGCAATCGCCTGCCCAACGACAAAGCTATGTTGTGACCGCAGCATTCCGCCCAACAATTGGACACCGCCACGTGCCACTAACAATATGCACAAAACCGCGAGCATGGCTTGCGGCGCAACATCATCGAAAAAGGCTGGCCACAACACATCCGCGCCAAGCCAAAGAATGAGCACGAGCAACGCCATCAACGCCATACCAATTGCGGTTATCTTGCCGAACGATCGAAGCGCGAGTTTCTTGCCCTGCGCTATAGCTTTCGAAAAGTGTCGGACCACGCTGATGTTTAGACCTAGCAGGGCGACGACCGATAGAAACAGTGCAGTCTGGCTGACAAGTGCATATTGCCCGGTTGCCGCTGGCCCCAGCGAACTTCCGATCAAATAGGTGACAGCAAATCCAGCGATGACGGCGCCGCCGCGAACGCCAAGCGAGAGCACGACATCCATCTTGTCGCGCAATTGGGCGAGCAAGATCTGCACCAAGCCTTTGATAGCGTAACCGGTTTTTTCAGGCTGGCGCTTAGGAGATGTCATAATGCAATCGCAGTTCCCTGGCAGTCTTTATTCCATAGGGTAGCCAAGCTGCTCTAGCACCTCGCCTGCGCGGTCAACAAAAGCTTTGTTCTGCTTTGAAGTTAGACGATCGCGCCAAGTTTTGCGCCCACCTTGGCTCGCGCCGCCTGAAAAACCGGTGCCGCTGGCTGAATTCCAACTGCGCATCGTTGAGTGAACTTTCTCAACCGAGCTAGCTTCCAAAGCCTGCTCGATTTGTTGATCGCTCGCTTTGATGCCCGCAAAATCCGCCACTTGGCGCGCTGTTGCGAAGCCATCAACACGCATGTCTTCAAACTTGAAAAGCAGCATATTGGGGTGGTCGCGGTGCATTATCCATCTACCGACATTTTCGTGCCAAGTGCCATAACGCATCCAACCCTTGGTGGCTTTCTCGATGAAGTCATCAAGTGAACCATCATAGTTTTTGATGTGCCGATAATAGTCAAAATAGGAAATCAGCACATCGCGGCCATCGCGCACGACATAGATGACTTTCCCATCGAGGAAATAGGGCGCGTAGGGCAGGTGCGATTTGAAGAAACGCATCCCTTCGGACATTTGAGCCAAACGATCCGGAAACTCGAGCGTGTCAATTGTCGGCGCTGACATTTCAAGCTCATGGTGGTCATCAACTTGAGAGCCGGTCGTCAGATGCCGGACAATATGACGAAGCCATGTGTTTCCCGACCGCGGGTACGAAAAAAGAAAGCGATCTTGCGCGCCGACATTCATCCAAGGTACGCCGATTACCCGGTGGCGCAGGTCACGCCAAACCTTACGCGCGTTGCGTGTCAGGTTTTGAGGCAAGGTTTCAAACGAGCTGAGCATTCCCATTCGTCCAGAGTTAGGCAAATATGGTAAATGTCAAGTGCACACTATGCCGATCTATGTGGCAAGGCTGCGCCGAGCGTAGTCGGGAGAAAGCCCCTTGGACATCTTGCACAAAGGCACAAAGGCATTACCGTCCGCAAGGTGGCGACAGCATTTCACCCTGACCAAATTTCAGCACCAGCGATCACGCGCGAGCCTGCACCCGTTGCAAATAGCATGCTGCCGGTCCTGGCGGCGGTGGTGTTGGTGTATTCGCTGCTCTTGCCACCGCAATTTTATGTGAATGCTGGCGGTTCGGTGATCACGCCGTTTCGAATAATCCTTCTCTCCTCTTCGATTTACATTGCTGCGCAACTTCTGAGCGGGCGGCTTCGGCTGGTTTGGCCGGACATCATGATCATTGCTGCTACCGCTTGGATTGTCCTGTCCCTTTACTTGACGACAGGGGGCACCGCTGCGCTGACGGCAAGCATTGCGCAGGTTTGTGATGTCGGCTTTGCCTACCTGTTTTCGCGCTGCGCGTTTCGGTCTTTGCGCGATGTGAGAATATTCCTGATTTTACTAGCGCCGGGCATAGCGTTGATGGGGGGGCTCATTGCGATTGAGTCCGTTACTAAGACCAACATTGTTCAACCGTTTTTTTCCAGCATTACCGGCAACCCGGTCACTGGACGCAGCACGGAGCGGATGGGATTGCTGCGTGCGCGCGGCGGATTTCCGCATGCAATCCTGGCGGGGATATTCTTTGCAAGTTTTCTGTCTTTGTTTGCCCTGTCCGGGATTAGACGGATGCCTTGGCTGTTGGGCATCTTCGCCGCACTGATGAGCTTCTTCACTGTCAGCTCTGCTGCGCTGCTGGCGCTTGTTTTCGGAAGCGGGCTGATCGCGTACAATTGGCTCAGCGAACGAATAGCACAGCTTTCTTGGAAGCTCTTTTTCTTCGTTAGCACCTTGATAATCATCGTCTTGGAAGGTGCCAGCAATTCAGGTTCGTTCAACCTCATTATTCGCTATGCATCATTGAATAGCGGAAGCGCGTATAACCGGGTTTTAATATGGCGCTATGGCACGCAGAATGTCGAACAGGCCCCATGGTTTGGGATCGGCTATGCAGATTGGGAGAGACCCAGCTGGATGGTGGCATCAATCGATCATTATTGGCTGTTGCTTGCAATCCAGTACGGCGTGATGGTGCCTATCCTGATTGTCTTGGCAACCGGTCTGGCGGTCTTTGCTCTGATCCGTCGGTCCACATTGTCGGGCGCGATTGATGCACGGTTCCAGAGGGGCATCGCGATTGCTATCTCCGTCTTCGCGCTTGGTGCAATTTCAGTGGCCTTGTGGCTGGAAGCACAAGTTTGGTATTTTGTGTTGCTCGGTATGACCGTGAGTGTTGCGAATGCCCCGGTCTATCGCAGGACTTTTGTCAGTGCGACGGTCGCCGCGCCGCAGGAACTTGAACTTACCGTGCCCGCGCCGCTCCCCGCAGCGGAGCCATCAGGCGAACCTGATGGGGAAACCACCCCTAACCCGCAGACTTGAGCTTTGTCAGCAACCCGCGCTTTGGATCATAGCCACGCATCCACCAATGCGGTCTCAATGCGACGTTGCGATAGCCGTCTGCCAAATTCTTCATGCGTGGCTTAAACACACCTAGAATTCTGCCAGCGATGTAGCGTTCGAGCGCTCCGATCCACATAAAGACGAATGCCACGAAGGCAGTGGGCGCTGGCCAATGGCGCCGAACGAATTCCATTTGACCTGCTGCGCGATACATAAGCCGTGTTGGTGAGAAGCTGACCCCATGCGCAACTGCGTGGTGTCCGCGCGCCTCGGCAATTCGCCAGAATGTGTGGTCCTTTGCAGCCAGTCGATAGAACAGATCGACCTCTTCGCAGTAGAGGAAGAAGCGTTCATCCAATCCGCCAACCTCTTCCCAAGCGGCCCGGTCAAACATGACAAATCCGCCGACCAATACATCGGTGAGACAATCTTCGCGCACCCCTTCGATGGGGCGGCTCCCCACCAGCGAATGGCCGAGCGCTACGCTCGCAAACTCTAGCATGGATGGCATGGCAATGGCGTTGCCGCTATCGGGCTGGCCGTTTGCATCGACTGTAACCCCGCCCCATGCGGCTGCATCGCGATGTTGCTGTGCACCTTTAAGCAACGCGTCGAGCGATCCGGGTTCGAGTGTCATGTCGGGGTTGAGCAAAAGAAGGAATGGGGCTTTCGCGTGCGTGGCCAGCAAATTGTTCCCGCCGGCAAATCCTATATTGCCACGGCTGCCGATGATCTGGACCTCTGGGAATGTGGCTTTGACCAATGCCTCAGTTGAGCCGTCTCCATTATCGACGAGGAGGATTTGATAGTTTTCCGCGCTGATTGCCGGGCCAATTGACGCGATGCAGCGTTTGATGAAGCCGGTCGAATTGTAGCCAACGATCAGGATCGAAACCGCGCAAGGCGCTTTGGCATCGCTGGCATCACTTGCAGTTGTGTCGTCCGTTTCAGACATACTTTATCAAACCTCGCGCGCGGCAAGGTCGCGTTCCCAAGCGATCTTGCGCCCGCGCCACTTTGTCCACCGACCGCGCAACCGGGCGATCGCTTTAATCGCGAGATAGATGACAATGTCGCTGCGGGACGCGCCATTCTTAAGCGCGACCTTCAGGTCTCCTGCCTGATTGGAGCCGCCATAATGCGGGCTGGGATATTGACTTAGGACTTCTTCGTTCCCCAAACGCCTGCGGGTCTCCACGCGGATCTGATCAATCGCGCGGCGTGGCGGGGAAACGGTGAAGAACACCGGATTGCCAAAGTCATCCTCGCTGACATTTCTACGCTTTGCTTCGGTAAATCGCGAATGAACCCAAATGTCATCGCCCGTGATTGGAGGAAAATCGCCTATGGTTTCATAGCCAACGCGCGAGATACCAAAGCATCCCGACCCGACCATCGCACGTTGCACGTAAGGTTGGGTCAGCCAAACGCGATAATAAGCGCGCACTAGCCAGTTCGAGCGTGACAGATCCATCCGCAGTGCAGGGGAAGCCGCCATAACTTCCGGCTGATGGAGCACCTTTGCGAGCGCAGCGAGTGATGCATAGCTGACCTGAACATCAGCATCGAGATAGATACGAGGATGGTGTTTCGCCTGTGCACCGGCAGCGTTCATGGCTTTGGTCTTTGAGCCCTCCGCGATGTCAAGAACAAGCGCGTCGGGCACGGCTTTCTCGGCAATCGCAACCGTCTGATCAGAACATCCATTGGCTGCGACAATGATTTGTGCGCGGCTGGATTTCTTAGGGGCATCGGCAAGCAGGGAGGTCAAGCAACGACCTATCACCGCTTCCTCATTGTGCGCTGGAATGATGATGGTGAAAGCGTCGGGTTCGCTCACGTTGGGCGTTCCTGTGCTAATCGCGGACTATTTGTCTTGGCCGTATTCGTAGTAGCCGTATTGGTAATCGTAGCTCTGACCAGCTTGAAGTGCGCGATACTTAGTCAGGATCACACCAAAGACATTGCCGCCTGATCCGCGAACGCGTTTGATCGCTGACTTGGCTTGGCCGAAATGCACTTTGTTGGCTTCGAGTACGAAGATCGTTCCATCAACCACGCGCGATAGCAGCGGCGCATCTGCAAGGCCCATGACCGGACAGCTGTCAAAGATAACCAGCGAATATTCCTCGCGCACCTTCTCAATGAATTCGCGCATTTGCGGCGATGCGAGAATTTCGGTCGGATTAGGCGCGATCGAACCGATTGGTAGGATTTCGAGGTTCTCGTGAAGGCCTTTGACGACCGTGGACTGCAAATCTGTGTGGCCAAGCACCACTTCGACCAGACCGTTTTCTGGCTTTTCGATATCTAGCAAGCGAGCCACAGATGGGCGTCGCAGGTCGGCGTCAATCAGCAGTGTTTTGCGACCCAAGCTCGCGAAAAGCTCTGCCAAGATAACACCAGTCGTGGACTTGCCTTCAGATGCCTGGCTGCTGGTTAGCTGAATGACATTTTGTTCTCTGGCCAAGGTGTAATCTATCGTCGATCTGATCGAGGCATAGGCCTCCATAAGCGCGCTGAACCGATTGGTCCCTTCATGTTCAAGATCGCTGCTCTCAACAAATGGAGTATGGCCCAGCAAAGGCAGACCAATCTTGTCTTCAACTTCATCAAGCGAACGGATCCGGTCATCAAACGTCTCACGCAGCACAGCCAAACCGCCTGCGAGTGCCATGCCCAGCACTAGCGACAAGGTCATGTTGCGGAACAGGTTTGGCGAGTAGGGCGTGCCGGGGACTGTCGCCGGATCCAGTTTCGTGAGCGTGCCGCTTTGGACATTGGCTGCCGTGCTGATCGAATTGAAACGATCCAAAAGAACTTTGAGTTGATCACGCAGAGCCTGAGCTTCGCGCTCAAGCACGCTGAACTGCACTTGGCTGTCTTGCTCGACCAAAGTCTCACCTTTGACTGAACCCAACTCCGCTTCGAGCGCTTTTTCCTGATTAAGCGCGACCGTGTAGGCGTTACGCACAGTTGCTTTGATGTCAGCGCTGCTCTTATTGATCTGAGTGTTCAGGATCGCGATTTGATCGTTGGCGTTCTTTACCGCCGGGAAATCGTCATTGTATCGCTGGCGCAGTTCGGTCAGTTCGGTTTGTAACTTCGTACGCTCGTTTACGAGGTTTTGCAGCACGGGGTTGGCTTGCACCTCGGGCAGCTGCGCTGCTGGCAAGTTCTGTATTGCGCGCCAACGCTGCTCTGCCGCTATCCGTTCAGCCCGCGCGCCAGAGAAGCGTTGGTTGATTGCCGCGAGGTTGGCCGTCGTCACAGTGATAGCACCAGTCACATCTTCGGAGGTGCTGCTTTGCTGAACGATGATGCCGCTGTTGCGCGCATAGGTGTTCGCGGCCAATTCGGCGTCTTGAAGTTTGTCGCGCACCGTTTTGATCTGCTCTTGCAGATATTCTTGGGCGTACTCGTTGCTTTCAACCCTGTTCTGGGTGTCGGATTTTGAGAAAGCATCAGCATAGGCGTTCGCCATTTCAGCGGCGAGCACCGGGCTTTCGGACTGGTATCGGATCGCCAGAATGCGCTCGCTGTCCGGCATGTCCACGACCACGCCACCTGCTATGATATCAGCTGCTCTTTGCTGCTTATCAAGCAGCCATTGCTCATCGCTCCGATTGGGAGGTCGGCCAGCATCAACGTCATCACCCAGAATATCATATCGTTCGCCCAGATTTAGGTCTGCAGCCACAACGTTGGCCATTTTGCGGCTCTTGATGACGGCAATTTGCGTTGCAAGCAGGGCGGCAACCTCGTTACTTCCGATGTCCGGCGTCAGGTCCTGGCCTTCTACAACGAAATTGCCATAGGGCTCCACCAGAACCGTCGCGCGCGCCTCGTACATGGGCGTTGCCATCAAGGTCCATACCAGCCCGCCAATCGCTGCTGCGACCAGCACAAAAGCGACAAGCCAGCGCTGGCGGAACAAGATTCCTCGGATTGCGGCAATATCGATCAGTTGCGGACGCTGTTGGACCGGAGCCAATGCCTGATCCGGCATGTAGGATTCAAGCCAGCCCCCGCGGCCATCGGGTTGTGGGGCTTGGATGATCGAGCGATCATTCATGACAGTGTCAGTTTACTGCCGTAGCAAAAAGACCGAAGACCGGGATCGCCCTCAGGAAGTCCTGCCAAGTTGATGACAGGCCATCGGTTCCCATCACGACCCTATCGCCGGGTTCCAGAACCGGATCGAGCATGGTGCCTTGTGAGATTGCGGCATAATCAAACTTTGCAACCGCTATGCCGTTCGGCACTTCGCGGAACACCGCTAGCTGGTTCCGCTTCGCAACCCGCTCGGGTCCGCCGGCTAAGGCAATGGCAGAAGACAATCGTGCGCCTGGCTGGAAAGCGTAAACACCCGGATTGTCAACGGCCCCTTCGACTGTGACCAGGTGCGAGGCGTATTCGACGATATTGACGCTGACTTGTGGGTCTTTAAGACCCGCTCTGCCAAGCCGCGCGGTTACATCTTGTTCGAACGTTTTGGCCGTCATCCCGGCAACAGGAATAGTGCCCAAAAGCGGGATAGAGACATTGCCATCCACGCCGATTTGGACATTGCTCAGCGAGAAATCGGGCTCGCGAAAGACATTGACCGAAATCTTGTCAGAGGCCCGCAAAAGATAGGTGGCTGGACGAGCATAAGAGTAGTTCGCTTGGCCTAAAGCACCGACAGGTTCTATCGATGCTGCACCTATAACGGGTTCAGGAGTGGAAGCGCACCCAGCGAGCGAGACGACCGCAAGACCAGAAAAAAACAGTGAATTTAGGGCTTTGACCTTTTTCACACACAATCCCCGTTAACCATGTAAACTTCCTTATACGTAGGTTTACTGCAGTGCAACAGAGATACGCCTGCGATTCCCCCTCTAATACGCTCGCTTCATGCGATTGCAGAGCGCGATCCCTTGCCTTAGATAGCAACGACATGGCTTTCGCTTCGGTTTGCAAGGCAATCAATGGTCTCTTCGTCAACTACAATGCTCAGTTTCGCGGCAGCGGCCTTGTACGCTGTTGTAGTCTTGGCTTGCATGGTGGCCGCGCTCTCGGCACGCGGCGAACAACAGCTTCCAGTGCATGCTCGTGTCTGGGCTGTGCTTGCGGCATTTTTCGTAATTCTTGTGGTCTTGCGGATCTTCAACATTGAAGAGTTATTGCGGGCAGAATTGCGCAGTGCATCGCGTGAAAGCGAGGTCTATGGCGAACGTGAAGGGCTTCAACTGCCCATCACTATTGGAGTGGTCGTGATCTTTGGCTTTGCAGCATTCGCGTGGGTCTTCCGGTCCCTGCGCAAGATGCAAGGCCGGCGATCGGTCGCCTTGGTTTCAGCAGAAGTGGGTGCGCTGGCAATGCTGATCCTGATCGTGCTCAGGATGGTTTCCTTTAACGTGCTAGACAAGATCCTTTACGGTCCATTGAAGCTCAATTGGGTCGTTGATTTGGGCGCGGCTTTGTTGGTCGGAGGTGGGGCTGTGGTCTATACTTTGATCGTCCGGGGCAAGCTGGGCCGAAGGGTTGTGCGCAAACCTGAACGCTGATTGCGCGTGCTCACCCGATGTGTTGAGAAGCGATAATCTCAGCGATTTGGCGGCTGGCCGTGCCATCGCCATACGGGTTGTGCGCTTTTGCCATCGAATCATAGCCCGCTGCATTGTCGAGGAGCCGTGAAACCTCGCGCGTGATTGTCTGCGCATTGGCCCCGACGAGCAATGCCGTACCCGCTTCGACACCTTCGGGCCGCTCGGTCGTATCGCGCATCACCAATACTGGTTTGCCTAGGCTCGGGGCTTCTTCCTGAATGCCTCCGGAGTCAGTCAGGACAATCTCAGCTGCTTCCATCATGGCGACAAAATTCGGGTAGTCGAGCGGCTCGATCAGCGCGACATTGTCAATTTCAGATAGGGCAGGGCGCATGATTTCGGAAACATTGGGATTGGGGTGCATCGGATAGATGAGCGCCGTGTCACCACGCGCCGCTAGCTGTTGAAGCGCGGCGGCGATCTGTTCCATGCCTTCGCCAAAATTCTCGCGCCGATGCGCCGTGACTGCGATGATGCGTTTGCCTTGGAAGCGCTCTTTGAGAGGCGCAATCGCCGGAGCAAGTGAGGGGTCAGCAGCGAGGGATGCGCGTGCAGCCAACAGCGCGTCGATTACGGTGTTGCCAGTGATATAGATCGCGGTGTCGGGCACGTTCTCCGCTCGCAGTGCGTTGGCGGCATTGTTCGTGGGGGCGAAATGCAGATCAGCTACGGCGCCTGTGACCTTGCGGTTCACTTCCTCAGGCCATGGCGAATAGATATCGCCAGAGCGAAGGCCAGCCTCGACATGGCCGACAGGGATGCGCCGGAAATAGCATGCGAGCGTCGCCATCATCGTAGTCAGTGTATCGCCATGGACCAGTACGCGGTCAGGTTTGTGCTCATCAAGCGCTTCGCCAAAGCGGGTGATGATCCGGGCTGACAACGCATCAAGGCTTTGCCCCGGCTGCATAAGGTCGAGATCGATATCGGGTTCAATACTGGCCATCTGCATGACCTGATCCAGCATTTCGCGGTGCTGGGCTGTGACAGCGACGATAACGTCGCATTGGTCGGCGGTGCGCAGGGCCTGCACAACCGGGAACATCTTGATCGCTTCGGGACGGGTCCCGAATGTCACCATGATCCGGGGACGCTGCACCGGCTCGCTCACCGCTTCATCATGCCGCGTGTATCATACACCAGCTTGCCAGCCAGATGGGCTGGGGTGAGGTGTTTGAAAGCTGTGTGGTCTACAAGCACGACGATAACTTCGGCTGTGGCGAGCGCATCGTCAAGCCCAACCAATTCAGCGCCTGTACCCGCAAAACCTTGTGGTAACTCTTCGGCAAAGGGCTCAACAATCATAATCCTTTGACCGCGGGTTTTGGCGAGGTCCAAGGCGATGTCGAGTGCGGGGCTTTCGCGGAAATCGTCAATGTCGGGTTTGAATGCGAGGCCGAGCAAGGCGACTTTGCCGGGCATGGCATCGACCAATCCCCGAATGCGGCGTTCTGTGTAAGTTGCTTTGAAATCATTGACTTCGCGCGCGGTACGGATGAGCCGCGCGACTTTTGGCGCGCTGGACACTAAGAACCACGGATCGACAGCGATGCAATGGCCGCCCACTCCGGGGCCGGGTTGCAAGATATTGACGCGCGGGTGGCGGTTCGCGAGTGCGATCACATCCCACACATTCACGCCAAGGTCATCGGCTATCACGCTGAGTTCATTGGCAAAAGCGATATTGACGTCGCGGAAGCTGTTTTCGGTGAGCTTTACGGTTTCGGCAACGCGGGCATTTGTCGTGAGGCAGTCGCCTTCGACGAAGCTTGAATAGAGAGCTTTCGCCCGCTCCGCGCAATCCGGTGTGATCCCTCCGATAACGCGGTCATTCTGAACCAGTTCACGCACGATCTTCCCGGGCAAAACCCTTTCAGGACAATAGGCTAGGGCAATGTCGCCAACCTCTTGCGAGCCGAAGACCGGCATTTTCAAGTCAGGCCGCATCTCAGCGATGATATGTGCGACTTTCTCCGTCGTACCTACCGGCGATGTGCTTTCAACAATGATGCACGCGCCGGGAAGAATCTTAGGAGCAATCGCTCGCGCTGCAGCCTCTACGTAACTGATATCCGGCGTGTTTTCATCCGTCAGCGGGGTCGGCACGGCGATCATATAGAAATGCGCGGTCGGCACTTCAGTCGAGGCTGTTAGTTTTTCAGATTCAATCGCTTCGTGAACGAGCCGATCAAGATCGCGCTCCTCGATATGGACACCGCCGCCATTGACAGTTTTGACAACATTTTCAGAGACATCGACACCGCACACGTTCCAACCATAGCTCGCCAAAACGGCTGCAGTCGGTAGGCCAATATAGCCAAGCCCGATCACCGCGACTTGGTGGTCAGGGGCGGGCTGTGTTGCAGCCTCTGGGCCGATAGCAGTAGCCGTGTCGAATGGTGCGTTCATGTGTCTTGTTGTCCTCGCGGGAATTTGCGAGCGGACATTGGCTTTAAGCCCTTAAAATCACGTTAGGGTTGCTGGAGTTTTCACCATTTTGCAAAGCTGCACCAATCCGGCACAGAACGGACCCTAAAGTGACCTAAAGAGACAGAGCCTGTCTGTAGGCCGCGAGAAGCGGCTCAATCTGGTGCTGCCAGTTCAATTCTTCGACCACGCGCTTGCGACCATAGGCACCCATCGCCGCGCGTTTTGTAGGATCGTCGATCAGCTCGATAATCTTATCCGCCATGTCGACTGGATCGTTGGACTTGGCATAAAGCGAGGCCTCTTGTGCAGAAAAGCGACCTTCGGTCACGTCAAACTGCACCATCGCTTTTTCGAGGCTCATATACTCCATGATTTTGTTCATGGTCGATTTGTCATTCATTGCGTTCACGCGGTCTGGATTGACCCCGAGCGCCATGGTTGAAAGCACTTCGAACAAATCCTGATCCGGCGCGCGTCCGGTGAAGGTGATGAAGTCTGTCAGACCTTTTTGCGCTGTGAGCGCCTTCAAGTCGTCGAGCGCAGGTCCGCCGCCGACCAGCACAAATTGGATATCCTCGCGCTTTTTCTCGCGCACCAGATAATCGACCGCTTCGATCAGCAGGTCGATCCCTTCCTGCTCACCCATCACGCCGACATAGCCGACCATATGCTCGCGCCCGTTTTTCCAGCTATCCACCGGCTCCACCAGTATAAGCCGCGAAAGATCAGGGCCAGAGCGCACCACATGCACCCGGTCAGCCGGCATTTTACCGCGCTCCACCGCGATGGCTTTGTAACTTTCATTGGTCGCGATTGAGACATTGGCGCTCATAAAAGTCAGCCGTTCAAACCAGCGCATCAAATGCCAAAAAAACCCGCGCTTGTTGAACTTCGCTTCGTAAAGCTCGGGATTGATGTCGTGATGATCGAAGATGTATTTGACGCCAAACAGCTTGAATGGCAGCGCGATGAGAAAGATAAGATCGGGCGGATTGCAACCTTGAATGACGTGAAAGCGGCGCTTGAAAAAAATACGCCAAGCCAGCACCGTTTCCCAGAACAAGGCCGCGCCATATTCGGCCAGAAATCCAATCGCGCCTTTGGCTTCGAGTGGCAGGGAGTGGCGGTAAATCTCCACCCCTTCAATGGTTTCACGGCGTTTCTCGTGCCCTTTGCCGGTTGGGCAAATGATCGAGACATGCGCTCCCGCTGCCTTCAAGGTGCGCGCCTCCTGCCAAACGCGCCGGTCGAACGGTAGGGGCAGGTTTTCGACCACGATCAAGACGTGTTTCCCGGCCAGCGGTTCGCCCTCAATGGTCTTTGGGATGCCTTCTTCGGCAGCAGCAACAGCGCTCACGGAATGGCGCTCACATCGGTGACATTCGCGGTGCCCATATCCAATGTGTCGATCAGCCGGTTGGTCGCGATCACCAAAGCATAATCGCCGCTTTCGGCTTGTGCTTTGTTGACCAGTAAATCGTCCATTTTGGGCAGCCATGCATAGGCGTATCCCAAGTTCTGTCCGACCAGATTTTGCGGATCAATCTGCGGGTCATAGACATCCAAATCAAAGCCTGCTTCGAGTAGCTTTCTTGCCATATCGACCGCCGGGCTTTCGCGCATGTCATCGGTCTCTAACTTGAACGCTAGCCCTACAAGCAGCACTTTTGCGCCGCGCTCAAGCCCCTCAGTGGCGCTCAGGAATTGGTGATGTTTGTGCGCTTCGTTCGAGCGGATGAGTGAATCCACCAAATGCGTTGCTGAACCGGTGTCTGCGGCGATATATTGCAGCGCGCGGACATCCTTTGGCAGACATGAGCCGCCAAATGCGCCGCCGGGTCGGGTGTAATAGGCGGAAAGATTAAGCTTGGTATCGCTCTTGAAAATTTGATGCACGTCGCGCGCAGAAATTTCGAGGTTTTGGCAAACGCGCCCAATTTCGTTGGCGAACGCAACCTTCACCGCGTGCCAACTATTGTCGACGAACTTGGTGATCTCGGCCTCGCGCAAGCCGACTTCAAAAACTGGCGCTTCAATTCCTTCATGCAGCTTCGCCATATTCGCAGAAGGCGTGCCTCCAAGCGTTCCGATCACGATCTTTGGCGGGTTGAAGTAGTCCTGGATTGCCGAGGCTTCGCGCAAAAACTCTGGATTGTAGACAAGTTCAACGGCATCGGACGCCCCCTCGCCCAGCGCATTTGCGACGATCGGCCAGATAATATTCTCGCAAGAACCCGGGCGCATGGTGGAGCGGTAAGCCAGCGTCAAAGGGGTCGTGCGGTCCGGTTGCAAGCTTTCTGCAATTGAGCGCGTCACTTGCGCGATAAAGCTCATATCGTGCGCGCCATCGACGCCGCTTGGCGTGCCCACGCAAACAATGGCCAGATCGCAATCGTCCAATTCATCGGACAGCTGGGTCGTGGCGCTGATCCGGCCTTCGCCATGCGCTTTGGCAATCAAATCATCCAGACCCGGCTCATAGACCGGAGCGCGGCCTTGATTGAGGGCGTCGACTTTCGTTTGGCTGACATCGATGCCGATAACGCTATGGCCTTGGCTGGATATGCAGCCCGCGGCGGTCGAACCGACATAACCAAGCCCAAAAATGGCGATCTTCAAATTACGTGCCCCTTAAACCGAACTCGACCTGAGAATAAGGGTCAACGCGTAGCTGTGCGTTACAATTGGTGCAATGTGTCAGAAACCAATCATTCACTGGCCTATCATTCGCGGGTCTTGTCAGCATCGCACAGTAGCGGCACATGGACCGCATGGGAGAGATGAGTATGAATAAGCCGAGCGGACCGTTGACCGGCGTCAAAGTGATTGAATTTGCCGGGATTGGACCGGGACCGCATGTCGCGATGTTGCTTGCGGATTTGGGCGCCGAAGTGGTTACATTGGTTCGACCGGGCGCGGCGGTGACCAATCCGGTTGTTGAGCGCGCGCGGCATCGGTTGGCGATTGATCTCAAATCGCAAGAAGGCAAAGCGCAATGCTTGGCAGCCTGCGCCAATGCGGATGTGCTCATCGAGGGGTTTCGCCCGGGCGTGATGGAGCGTTTGGGGCTCGGTCCTGATACTCTGCTCCAAACCAATCCGCGGTTGGTCTATGCGCGGATGACGGGCTGGGGTCAGGAAGGTCCTCTCGCGCAAGCTGCTGGTCATGATATCAATTACATTGCGATCACCGGAGCGCTTTCCGCAGTCGGCAATGCGGGCGAAACGGCCATGCCACCGCAGAATCTTGTCGGCGATTTTGGCGGCGGGTCGATGTATTGCGCATTCGGGATTGTCGCCGCACTTTATGAGCGTGCGCAGTCAGGCAAAGGCCAGGTTGTCGATGCGGCGATTGTTGACGGTGCGACCAGCCTAATGAGCTTTTTCTTCGGCGCTCGCGGGCGTCCTTACCTTACAACTGAACGCGGCAAAGGCATGCTGGGCGGGGCTTCGCATTTCTATCGCTGTTTCGAATGCTCCGATGGCAAAGAGGTATCAGTCGGCGCGATTGAACCGCAATTTTATGCAGAATTGCTCGCCAAATCGGGCGCACCTGCCGAGCTAACCGAAGGTCAGATGAACCCTGCGGATTGGGATGCGAACACGGACAAGCTCGCGGCTCTTTTTAAGACCAAAACTCAAGCGGAATGGTGCGCATTGCTGGAAGGAAGCGATGCATGTTTTGCCCCTGTGCTCCATGTCGAAGAAGCGCGTGACCATCCGCATATGAAAGCGCGCGGCGCCTATGTGGAACATGAAGGCGAATGGCACACCGCGCCCGCTCCGCGGTTTAGCCGGACGCCGGGTTCCGTGCGGTCCAGCGCCGATGATGGCGCGGCCGTGATAAATCGCTGGCAGGCTGGCTGAAAAAAGGTAGCAATTCGCAACGCTTGACCTTTTGACTCTTTCCGTCGCACATTGGCGGTTGAGAGAGTTGGGAGGAGTCATGCTCATGAAAGCATGGAATGCGCTTGCACTGGCGAGTGTCGCGGCCATGGCCGTTGCAGGGTGCAGCGGTGAACCGGCAGTTGATCCGTCGCAAACCGGCACCGGCGAAGACACGATTGATCTCGCTGAATTCCCGGATCGTCCCTATTGGGGTGACACCCACTTGCACACCGACAATTCGGTTGATGCCTTTGGCTTCGGAACGCGGCTTGGCCCAGAAGAGGCATTGCGGTTTGCCTCCGGTGAAGAGGTGGAATCGACCACCAGTGGCAAAGCCAAACTCGCACGGCCACTCGATTTCCTCGTCATCGCGGACCACTCCGATGCGATGGGTTCAACGCGCCGGCTCTACGATGCCCCGCGTTGGTATGTGAATTGGGTGATCGGCGATGAGACGGTGCTGCGCTGGTACGACATGATGCATGAAAGCCCGGAGCAATCGACCGTTGCGGTGGGCGAGATTATCACCGCTGCTGCCAACGGTGAGGTCCCCGAAGCGTTCAACAATCCTGATGAAACGCGCGAGGCGACTGAAGAGCTTTGGAGCGGTCAGCTCGATATTCTGGACCGTTATAACAAGCCCGGCGAATTCACTGCCTTTGCGGGTTATGAATGGACCGCGATGCCCGACGGCAACAACCTTCACCGGGTCGTGATGTTCCGTGATGGCAAAGATCGCACCGGGCAAATCATGCCATTTCCTGGCCTTGGCACTACCGCAGAGGCGTTGTGGGATCACTTGGCCGAATATGAAAAGAACACGGGCGGCAGAGTTCTTGCGATCCCGCACAATTCGAACCTGTCCAATGGGCTGATGTTTGAAACGACACTGCCCGATGGTTCTCCGATGACCGCCGAATATGCGGCCAAACGCGCCGCCTATGAGCCGGTGATCGAAGCCACGCAGATCAAAGGCGACAGCGAAGCGCACCCGATCCTTTCGCCCAACGATGAGATGGCTGGGTTCGGGGTTAAAGGCTGGGACTTTGGCAATCTGCCGCTCACCGCGAAGACCGAACCGGACATGCTGGCGGGCAATTATGCGCGCGAAGCGTTGAAGCGTGGACTGAGCTTGGAACAACGGCTGGGCGTCAACCCTTACGCTTTTGGTATGATCGGTTCGACCGACAGCCACACCTCGCTTGCTACCGGAGATGAAGACAATTTCTACGGCAAGCACACAGGCAATGAGCCATCCTACAAAGATCGCGCGCAAGTCGCTCAAAACCTCGGCACTCGTGTGGGGCGCTTTGGTTGGCACTATCTTGCGGGCGGCTATGCAGCTGCTTGGGCAAGGGGCAATACGCGCGCGGAAATCTTTGACGCATTTGCGCGTCGCGAGGTTTACGCGACCACCGGCCCGCGCATGAGCGTGCGCGTCTTTGGCGGCTTTGGGTTCGAAGAGGCTGACTGGGACAATGACTGGGTCCGCAAAGGCTATACCCAAGGGGTGCCTATGGGCGGCGAGTTGGTCGATGAAGGCGCGGCTCCGCGCTTTATGATCAGCGCGCTGAAAGATCCCGATGGCGCCAATCTGGACCGCGTGCAGATTGTCAAAGGCTGGGTCGACGCCTCGGGCGAAACGCAAGAGCGGGTCTATGACGTAGTTTGGAGCGATCAGGACGCACGCCCCCGCGCTGGCGGCAAGGTGCCCGCCGTGGGCGATACGGTCGACCGCAAGGATGCGACCTACACCAACGATATCGGCGCGGCGGAACTTCGCACGGTTTGGACCGATCCAGACTATGTCGCTGGGCAAAGCGCGTTTTATTACGTGCGGGTGTTGGAAATCCCGACGCCGCGCTGGACGTTGTTTGATGCGGTTCGCTTTGGATTTGAGCTGAGCGAAGAGGCGATGGCGGATGCCGTGGCGCAAGAGCGTGCTTACACCTCGCCAATCTGGCTTAAACAATCGAAGCGTCGCAATGCTCGGCCGATCATTGAACCAGAGACAGCGGAAGGCGCGTGAACTGGCCAGCTTGGGCGCGTGAGCCGATTGTCCATTTTCTGATCGCCGGATTTGCGCTGTTTGTGGCGCTGACTTGGAACAGCAGCGGTATTGACCCGTCGAGCCGTGTGATCTCCATTGGCGGCGCTGAAAAAGCGCAAATTGCTTTGCAGTTTGAACGCACGATGGGCCGCGCCCCGACCGATGCCGAACTTGATGTCAGCATTGAGCGGTTCGTCCGCGAAGAGGTTCTGTATCGCGAGGCTTTGCGGCTGGGTCTGGATAAGGATGACACCGTTGTACGACGGCGGCTGGTGACCAAGATGGACCTGTCCGCCAGTGCAGCCGCCGAAGCGGCGGAACCCGACGATGCAACGCTGAAGGCGTTCTACGACGCCAATAAAGCGCGATATGCGGCGGCTGGAAAGGTGAGCTTCGATCAGCTCTACTTTGCTGATCAGGCGCAGGCGCAATACGCTCTTTCGAGCCTTGGCAAGCAACCCGATTGGCAAGGCGCAGGCCAAGCGATCAGCCTTCCGGCGACGCTCAAAACGGTATCACAGCGCGAAGTGGCAACGCGATTTGGCGAAGGATTTGCAGACGCGCTTTGGGCACTCAAAGCCGGGAACGAATGGCAAGGCCCGGTGCTGTCGGGCTTTGGTTGGCATTTAGTGCGGTTGCGAGGGCGAGAGGCGGGTGATGCGCCAGCTTTTGAGCAAGCCCGCAAACAAGTTGAAAATGACTGGCGCAGCGAACAGATCTCGACGCGCAAAGCGCGCGCTTATGCAATTTTGCGCGAGGAATATCGGGTTGAGATTGAGCAATGATCCGGCTTTTAGCGGCATGGGTTTTGCTTTGGGGCGCATTGTTTGCAGCCCCGCTCGCAGCGGATGAAATCCGGCCGGCTGTCGTTGAGCTAAACGAACGCGCGGCGGGCGAATGGGTTTTGGAGTGGAAACTGCCGGTAGCGGCCTCACGCGTGGGTGAAGCCCCGCAATTGGCGAGGCCGGTCATTCCTGAGAATTGCAACATGCGCGGCGAGCCCGTTCAACGCGCTGCACCTGCGGCACTGCTTGGGAGCGCACGGCTGACCTGTGATGGCCCACTGGCAGGCGGCAGGTTTGGCTTGAGCGAGCTGCTCGGCAACGCCGATGCTATTGCGCGCATGGTTCCCCATACTGGCTCTGCGCAGACCTTTCGGCTGACAGCGCAATCGCCGAGCGCAATCATCGCTGTGGCACCTGATCGCTGGCAGGTCGCGCGCGATTATTTCGTGATCGGAGCTGAGCACATCCTATTTGGTTGGGATCACTTATTGTTCGTGATTGCGCTTGTCTTGTTGGTGCGCGCACCGTGGCCAGTCATTAAAGCCGCAACAGCCTTCACCGCTGCGCATTCCATAACGCTGGTCGCGACCACGCTTGGCTATGCTGGGCTTCCCGGCCGTCCGGTTGAGGCGGTGATTGCGCTTTCGATTGTGTTTCTCGCTGTCGAACTTGCCAAGGCTTTGCGCGACCCAGACCGAATGACTTGGACGCGCCGTGCGCCGTGGCTGGTCGCCTTTGCCTTTGGGTTGATCCACGGCTTTGGCTTTGCCGGTGCGCTTTCAAATATCGGTTTGCCGCAAGGCGAGGTGGCGGCGGCATTGGTGGCGTTCAATGTGGGGGTGGAAACGGGTCAATTGCTGGTGATCGCATCGGTTTTGGCGCTGCTCGCTATCACGCCGCGGATTGCTCCATCGGTCGAGACACCCGCGCTGCGCATCACCACTTACGCGATGGGCATTGTCGGCAGTTACTGGCTGTTTGAGCGCGTGCTGCTCTAGTCTAGCACGCCGACCACATCACCCCCTAGGGCCTGCCACAAAAGCACCCTTGCACGCTGTGCCCGGCCAATCGCGGAAGCGGCGCGTTCTCCGCTTGCATCGGCGGCACGGCGCGCTTCGAGCACGGTCAGAAAGTCCGCTAACCCCGCCTTGTACCGGGTGTTTGCAAGGCTTGCCGCGCGCGCTAATTCGTCTCGTTCGCGCAAGGCGGCTGCGGCTTCAGTATCGCTGGCTGCGATCAAACCATATGCGGCCTCTGCATCACCAAGCGCTTGAAAGACGGCGCCGCGATATTGCTGAAAGGCGATGGTCTTATTGGCGGCAGCTCCGTCAATCTCCGCTTCGATCCGGCCAAAGTCGAGCAAAGGTGCCGCAATTCCTGCGGTGAGCGTCCCGACAATTGAATCCTCGTTAAAGATATCGCCGGGGCTAAAGGCGAGCAGCCCCACCACTGACGCGAGGTTTATCGAAGGGAAACGCGAACGCGCCGCTGCGGCGAGTTCCGCATCGCTCGCCGCCAATTCTGATTGAGCAGCTAGCACATCAGGACGGTTGGCAAGCAAGTCCGATGGCATAGTCTGAGGCGCGGGGGCAGGCGATGTCAGCGCCGCAGGGATGGCGAGGGTTGCATTGACTTCTTGTCCGCTGAGTCCGGTCAATGTCACCAAACGCCCCAAGATGCGCGCGCGTTCGCTATCCAAAGCGGCTTGGCGAGAACGCGATGCGCTGGCCGCTGCCTCGGCGCGCACGCGGTCAAATCCCGGCGCGATTCCAGCATCTTCGCGCACTTTAGCAAGTCGGGCGATTTCCGTCGCAGCAGCGACGTCTTCATCAATCGCTTGACTTCGTGCTGCGAGCGTACGCCAGTCAATCACGCTGCCTGCGATCTCTGATAGCAATGCCAATCGCACCCCAGCTGACGAAGCGCTCGCCGCGTCAATCCGCGCGATGGCTGCGCGCTCCTGCGCTTTGAGACGCCCGAACAGGTCCGGGTCCCAGCTTGCCGTGAGGTTGGTTCCAAAGGATACTCGGTTTGGATCAATAAAGCCGCCTTGGGCCGCGCTGCCGCCAAATTGATTGGGGTTGGTCCGCGTGCCGACAATCGACCTATCCGCTGTGACACTGGGCAGTCGGTTCGCACCTGCACGTTTGGCTCCAGCGCGCGCGGCTTCGATCTGTGCAATGGCTTGTGCAAGGGTTGGACTGCGGTCCAGAGCGGCCTTGGAGAGTGCTATGTAGGCATCATCTTGCGGCAGCAATTGGGCAAGTGTTGCTCTGGTCGTGGCGTCCGGTTGATATAGGAACACCTCCGGCAATGTCGGGGCGGGGGTTGCAATCTCGGGCGGCGGTCCTGCAACACAAGCTCCCAGCGCAGCGGTAAGGGCCAGCGCTGCCAGTGGACGAAAGGAATGGCGCACCGGTTTAATCCTCTGCCTCAGCTGGGCTCTGCTTTTTCTTCGCAGAACCATCGCGCGCTGGGATAAAGGCGTCGATCTGTTGCCCAACGCGGAAGCGATCATCGTCTGGCAGACGGTAGATGATCTGCAAAACCCGCACATCAACGCGTTCTGCCGCGCTATTGGTCAACTGACGTTTTGGCACGACTTGCGGTTCAGCGCGGACGAACTTGGCTTTGACTTGTACATCAGCCGCGCCGCGCGGTGACACCGTGGCATCCGCGCCCAAATTCACGCGCGATGCTTCGTTTTCATCAACATCCACGCGGATATGCAGCGGCGTTGTCTGTCCCATCTGGACAAAAGGCGCGGCGTTTCCGCCTCCTTGGGTTGCGATGAATTCACCGGGCCGGATATTCACGGCGAGTATCTCTCCACGCATCGGCGCGCGCACTACGGTGCGACCAATCTCCGTTTGCGCGCGACCAGCGCTGGCTTGGGCGCTGCCAACGCGGGCTTGCGCCTGTTGCAGGCGTGCGCGTGCTTGGGTCAGCTGCGTTTCCGCGGTCCGGCGGCGTTCGCGCGCGCTGCTGGCGTTGCCTTCGGCTTGGATAACTTCGGCCCGGCTGACCGCGGCGGGGTCATCAACACTACGGAACAGCTCAAGCTGACGCGCAGCGGTGCGTTCTGCGGCGCGCGCTTCGCCGATCGCTGCCTGTGCAGCCGCAACCGAAGAGCGCGCTTCTGACACAGCAGCGCCCGCTTCACCTATCTGCGCTCGGGTCTCGCTAAGTTGCGCTCGCAAGGCGCGGGCATCGATGGTGAACAAAACCTGGCCTTTTTCGACTATGTCGCCAGGCTGGACGCGCAAATCCGTCACCAATCCCGACAAGGCTGAGCCAATATCGACGATCTCGCTGGACGGTTCGACCAGTCCTACGCCGGCAACGCGTTCAGAATTTGCGAGTTCGCCACTGGCTCTGGGCGGCTGCCCATCCGGTTCCGCAATTTCACGATCGGGTAGACCGAACGCGATCAAGAAAGCGGCTATGATAAGCCCGATCAAAGCCATGATTGGCAAGACCTGGCGCGAAAAGCTCACATTGGGAATTTGAGGGAGCATAGTTTTCTCGAAACAGAGCGGAGAGAGTGGGGGTTAGTGGTCATCGGGCATGTCTTTGCCGTCATGGGTGACGCGGCCATCCTCGAGCACGAGGATACGGTCCGCGAGATCGAAAATGCGGTTGTCATGCGTGACGATGATGCAAGCACGATCGGAAGCAACTGCGACATCGCGTAACAAATCCATCACGCGCCGACCTGATCTGGCATCAAGCGCAGCTGTCGGTTCATCGCACACGACAAGTCGAGGTTCATGAACCAAAGCGCGGGCAATCGCCACGCGTTGTTGTTGGCCCCCGGAAAGCTGGCTCGGCAGTTTTTCGGCCTGATCGGCGATGTTGAGTTGTTCGAGGAGCTTGATCGCTTTTTGGCGAGCTGGTTCGATCGCCATGCCTTGCGCGATCAAGGGCACTGCCGCGTTTGCGGCCGCGTCTATCGACGGGATCAAATTGTACTGCTGAAAGATAAAGCCGATATTCTGGAGCCGGAAGTTGACCAGTTCATCGTCAGTAAGGTCGTAAATGTCGGTGCCGAAAACCTTCACCTCGCCTTCGGTCGGCCAAAGGATCCCGCACATGATCGAGATCAGTGTCGTTTTGCCTGATCCGCTTTCGCCAACGACATAGGTCAATTCGCCTGAGCGAATGTCAGTTTCTATCCCGTGCAACACGCGGATGTTGGTCTGACCTGCTGTAAAGTCGCGAACGATACCGCGC
The DNA here is from genome assembly GCA_039985875.1 of Erythrobacter sp. Classification (GTDB taxonomy): domain Bacteria; phylum Pseudomonadota; class Alphaproteobacteria; order Sphingomonadales; family Sphingomonadaceae; genus Erythrobacter. The sequence goes on from JBDWRU010000003.1 coordinate 948,865, forward strand.
GCGCAAATCGCAGCTTCGGGCGAACAGCCTCCGATAGCAGATGTGTCTATTGTGACGCTCACCGAAACACCGCCGCAGGTTCAGTCTTCAGGACAGTGCGCAATGCAAGCCAACCAGTGATGGCGAGTATTATGATCACCGCGACCAGGCTCAATAGCGGGATTTGCCAAGGAATATAGAAGCCTTTGAAAAACGGGTTGCCGGAGAATGCCCATTGGAAAACGAGCGTTCCGATCACGCCAATGGCGTAGCCAACAAAGCCGACCATAGCCGCCTGAGCTGAGACCATTTTCATAATCTTCGAATTGGTAACACCAATCGCTTTGAGCGCGCCAAACTGCTTCACATTGTCGCGGATGAAGAGACTGAACGTCAGGCCGACGATCGCGACGCCCACGACAAATCCAAGAACCACTGTGATGCCGAAATTGATCGGAATGCCGGTGTTTTCGATAATGAAATCGACCCCCGCTTGAGCGAATTCTTCGCGCGTTTCCGCTTTCAAACCGGTCTGCTCTTCAATCGCAGCTGCGACATCAGACGCGCTTGCCCCATCGCTAACCCCGACAAGAACAAAGCTCATCCGGTTGCGCGAACCAGGCACGTAATTGAGCGCTTGGGAATACTTTGTGTAGAGCGTGACTTGGCTGGTGAAGGACGGAATTGCATCCGCAACGCCGCGTATAACGGCGCGTTGATCGTTCAATTCAAGCCGTTGGCCAATGGGGTCGGTGCCGTCTTCGAACAGGTTATTGACCCCGCCATCATCAATAACAACCGTGTCCGGTTGCGATAGGACCGATTTGTCGCCTTCGATCATATTTTTGGTCAAACCAATCAATGTTGCATCATCGACACCAATAATCGCCACGCCTTCTAAGTCGCCTGTCCCTGTGCGCACAGCGGCGGCTGCTCTTAAATGCGGGACAGCCCATTCGACGCCTTTGACGGAACGCACTTCGTCAAGCGCAGTTGCTGGCATCTCGAATTTGACTTCGGTCGTGCGGCTTACCGGATCCATCACCCAAACTTCAGCTTCGGGCGCGTTAAAGACCCCTGAGGCGCCGCGTTCGACCAGATTGACGAAGATGGTCATCTGCTGCGTGATTAGCAGTGTTGAAAACCCGATGCCGAAGAGCAACCCGTAGAACTTTTGCGGGTCTCCGGTGAGCATTCTGATGGCGATCCAAAGCACTCTATTGGAACCTTTGCGACGTGTCGGGGTTGCCCAAATAGGGGTTATCGGCCATTAATGAACGATATCGTTTAATTGAACGGGACCGTTCAGATTGTCAATGGCCAATCGCAACCCAATTCCTGGCAAAGCCCAAAAGAGGTTGGGCCGCCCGACGGACGGGGCAAAGCGTCTCGCTATTGTCGAAGCGGCAGCGCAGAGCTTTTTTGGTGTCGGATATGCTGCCACCTCAATCGAGCAAATCGCTGAAAATGCTGGTGTTTCCAAGGTTACGATCTACAATCACTTTGGCGATAAGGGCGCGCTTTTTTCCGCAGCGGTCACACACGAATGTGAGAAGATGCGCGGCTATTTTTCGATTGAAGGTGCTGCCAGCGGCACTCTCCGCGACCAACTTCAAACCATTGGTGAGGGGATGTTTGCCTTCCTCTCTAGGCCAGAAATGATCCGGTTTGAGCATCGAGTCGCGGCGGAAACTGAGCATGATCCCGCAATTGGTCGGGCCTTTCTCGAAGCAGGACCATGGCGAATGAAAGAGAGCTTTGGCGCCTTTCTTGAGCATGCCACGCAAGCAGGCGAGCTTACAGTTGATGAGCCCCAACTCGCGGCCGAGCAATTTGTCGCCATGTGCAAAGGCATGGGCGATCTTGAACGCCGGTTCGGCGTGATGCCATCCAAAGAAGCGTCTGCAAAGCGTATCGCCGGGGCGGTGGATGTGTTTCTTGCCGCCTATGGCGTTGGCTAAGCGAGCGATCATCGGCTTAACCCATCACAATATTCGGAATTGTGCATGACCAAATCAGCGCTGCATTAGCTTGCCATTCACCCGCTCAACCCTACATTGCGGATATTAAACAAGGAAGCATTCGCATGAGCGACGACAACAATCCTGAGCAGCAGCCACCTGAGGGTCAGAATCCGTGGGTAAAGCAATTGATGATCTGGGGCGGTATTTTCCTCGCTCTGCTGCTTGTTGTTTCTATTTTCGGCGGTTCAAATGAGTCGGCTGGCAAGCAAATATCCTACTCGCAATTCCGCGATGATGTGGTGGCTGGGAAAGTCGAAGAGGTGCAGGTTTCCGCATCGCAGATCACTGGGAGTTACAAAAACGAAGATCGGTTCTCGACCGTTCCAGTTGCGAATGACCCAAAACTCACTGAACTGCTCGAAGACAATGGCGTCGAGTTTACCGGGGTTGAGCCTGATGAAGGCAACGTTCTGCTCTTTATCCTGATTCAATCGCTGCCTTTCCTCCTAATCCTCGGCATCGCATTTTTCGCGCTGAGGCAAATGCAAAAAGGCGGCGGTGGCGGCGCGATGGGTTTTGGCAAGTCGAAAGCGAAGATGCTGACCGAACGCCAAGGCCGCGTGACCTTTGACGATGTCGCCGGAATTGATGAAGCGCGCGAAGAACTGGAAGAAGTCGTCGAGTTTCTGAAAGATCCGCAGCGGTTCTCTAAATTGGGCGGACAAATTCCCAAAGGCGCCTTGCTGGTCGGTTCGCCGGGTACAGGTAAGACGCTTTTGGCGCGCGCAATTGCGGGTGAAGCGGGCGTGCCATTCTTCACGATTTCCGGTTCGGACTTTGTTGAAATGTTCGTCGGCGTCGGCGCAAGCCGGGTGCGCGACATGTTTGAGCAAGCCAAGAAGAACGCACCGTGTATTGTCTTCATTGATGAGATTGACGCCGTGGGCCGCTCACGCGGGCATGGCCTTGGCAATTCCAATGATGAGCGTGAGCAAACGCTCAACCAATTGCTGGTCGAAATGGACGGTTTTGAAGCCAACGAAGGCATCATCATCGTCGCGGCGACCAACCGTCCCGACGTGCTGGACCCCGCATTGCTGCGTCCGGGCCGGTTTGACCGTCAGGTTGTGGTGCCGATCCCTGATATCGATGGACGCGAGAAGATCCTTGACGTGCATATGAAGAAAGTGCCTTTGGCTCCCGACGTGAAGCCGCGCACAATTGCACGCGGAACTCCGGGTTTCTCCGGCGCGGACCTTGCTAACCTTGTCAACGAAGCGGCGTTGTTGGCCGCGCGCCGTAACAAACGTTTGGTTGCAATGCAGGAGTTCGAGGACGCCAAAGACAAGGTCATGATGGGGGCGGAGCGCCGCTCTATGGTGATGACGGAAGACGAGAAGAAGATGACTGCCTATCATGAGGCAGGGCACGCGCTTGTTAGTGTCAACGAACCGGCCTCTGACCCGATCCACAAAGCGACGATCATTCCACGTGGTCGCGCTTTGGGGATGGTGATGCGCTTGCCAGAACGTGATTCCTATTCATATCACCGTGACAAGATGCACGCGAACCTAGCCGTCGCTATGGGCGGCCGCGTGGCTGAAGACATCATCTTTGGCCATGACAAGGTTTCCAGCGGCGCTTCGGGCGATATCCAATATGCGACCGATCTGGCGCGCAATATGGTCACCAAATGGGGCATGAGCGAGAAGCTGGGGCCGCTTCAATATGAGGAAAGCCAGGAAGGCTATCTCGGCATGGGGCAAAGCTCGCGGATCATGCGCGGTGCGGAGACGAACAAGCTGGTCGATGCTGAGATCAAGTCGCTGGTCGAAGGCGGTCTTAAGCGGGCTGAAGATGTGCTCAAAGCGCAGGAAGACAAACTCCACCTGCTCGCACAAGCGCTGCTCGAATATGAAACACTGACCGGTGATGAAATTACCCAGCTTCTTGAAGACGGCAAGCTTGACCGGCCTGACGAGCCCAAGGGGCCTTCGCCAACCAAGCCGATGCAAGGATCTGCGATCCCGAAAGCGGGTAAGCGCTTTGGCGGCTCAAGCGGAGAGGCCCCGCAAGGCGCTTAAACGCACAGCAACTAAGAATTCAAAGTGCGGTCGGAAGTGAATTCCGGGCGCCTTTTGCTTGGCCGTGTTAGAATTTGGTGTGCATCGCCGCGAAGCCCAATGCCCCAAACTAAGCGATCAAAGCTTTGCGACTTTGCGCTCGATTGCGGTCCAGAGCTGGGCAAAAGCGCGCGCAGCAACCGACTTTGGTGCAATCGCGCCAACCGGCAGGCGACGGACAGCGCATTGCTCAATCGCACTTGCAGCTGGGATGACCGGCCATTTAGGATTGCCTTCGCGCACGGCCTTGTGAAGCGTCCGGCGCATGTCCACCATGGACAGAACCGGAAGGATAGGCGGGTGACCTTTGCCGCTTCCGCGCACCACATCGACCACTTGCTCCAAAGCCCGACGCGAGAGCGGTGAAGGTGGAAGCGGGACAATGACGAGATCGGCTGCTCGCATAACTTGCGCGCTCACTTCATTGAGCACGGGCGGGCAATCAAAGACGATACGGTCGTAGTCTTTGCTAAGCGCCTGTGTGAGTTTGGAGAGCCGCTTGCGTTTACCGATCCCTTCAAACTGGCGATCCAGCGTGCGAATACTCTCATCCGCAGGCAAAATATCAAGATTGGTATGCTGCGTGGGCTGGATCAGTTTGTGCGGGCTGCGTTCTGCAGCGAACACCGATTCTGCGGTGCGCTTTTTCTTGGGGTCTACGCCGAGCAAGAAGCCCGAGCCGTTTGCTGGGTCAAGATCCCAAAGCAAGGTTCTGCGCCGGGAAACTTTGGCTGAGCACCATGCGAGGTTGACCGCGAGGGTCGTTTTACCGACCCCGCCTTTGACACTGTAAACTGCGATGGACGCCATGATATTTATCCGTGCCTTTTCCGCTTGATCAAAGCGGCGATGTCTCGCCCGCATTAGTCTGGGCTGCGTTTTTCAGCCCCGACTTGGGCCGAGCAAACACTTTTCACGAACCGCTTTTGTCACGTTGCGCAGCAAAAAGGCCGCCAAAGTGGCGGCCCCTTTCAATTTGGGACAGGTTGTTGGGGGTCTATGACCGCCCAGCCATTAGCCTTCGTAATCAGCGCCGATCGACGTCGAGCGGGTCGGAGCCGAAGCGGTGATCCGCAGCGCTTCTGCTGATTGGCTCAAAGAACCGATTTCATCGGCATCATCTTCGTCATCTGGAAGGATTTTCTGAAGGCCGGTAACCAGCGATTCGCTCAGCTCTTTCGGCTTGATCGTTTGCTCAGCGATTTCGCGCAGCGCCACAACCGGGTTCTTGTCGCGGTCGCGCTCAAGCGTCAGGTCGCTACCACCGGAGATTTCACGCGCACGCTGTGCGGCAAGCAGAACAAGATCAAACCGGTTAGGGATCTTGTCGACGCAATCTTCAACGGTAACGCGTGCCATCGTGTGGGCCTTTTCAAATTGGGTTGTGCGGAAGCGCGCTGCAAATAGGGTTGAAGGGGGGCGAAGTCAAGGAAACGCGCAACCGGCGCGCTTCATCACTCATAGCCGTAATCGGAATAATCCTTGAGATTGGGCGAGGTGAATTTGGTGAACTCGCTTTGGAAGTGCAGCGGCACATAGCCGGTCGAGCCGTGGCGCTGTTTTGCGACGTTGACCGAGGCCTTGTTTTTGACCTCTTCGTATTTCTGGACCCACGCGGCGTATTTCTCGATGGTTTCGGCGCTGGAGTTGTCATCCGGGAAGTCGGGACGCGTCGCTTCGAGATAATAATCATCGCGATAGACGAACCAGACCATGTCGGCGTCTTGCTCAATCGAGCCGGATTCGCGCAAGTCCGATAGCATGGGGCGTTTATCGTCGCGTTGTTCAACCGCACGGCTAAGTTGAGACAGTGCGATAACCGGCACGCTCAGCTCTTTGGCGAGCGTTTTGAGACCACGGCTGATTTCGGAAATTTCATTAACGCGGTTGTCATTCGCGCGACCAGAGCCTTGTAGCAATTGCAGATAGTCGACCACGATCAGACCAATATCGTGCCGTCGCTTAAGCCGCCGTGCGCGGGTGCGCAGCGCGCCAATGGTCAGTGCTGGAGTGTCGTCGATATAGAGGGGTAACTCAGCCAGTTTCTGGCTAGCGAAAGACAAGCGCTGGAAATCATCCCGGCTCATTTTACCGTTGCGAAGCGATTCCGAACTGATCTCTGCCTGCTCTGCCAAGACACGCGTGGCGAGCTGGTCGGAGCTCATCTCAAGACTGAAAAATGCCGCCGGTGCGCCAAGGCTGCGCTCACCGCCGTCGCGTTGCCAATCCAGGTGCGCTTCGGCGCAATTAAAGGCAATGTTCATCGCGAGCGAGCTTTTGCCCATGCCCGGACGCCCCGCAAGGATGATCAAATCCGAATTGTGCAGGCCCGCTATTTTGCGGTCGAGCGACTCAAGTCCGGTTGTTTTGCCCGACAGTCCGCCGCCCGAATTCATGGCGGCTTCGGCCATTTTAATTGCTTCGAGCGCTGCGTCCCGGAAAGATGCGGCATCGCTGCCAGTGGCTGCGCCTTCGGCAACTCTAAATAGGTCCGATTCGGCCTGAGAGATACGGTCCATCGGATTGGTTTCTTCCGATGTGTCGAGCGCTCCCTCGACCAATCCACGTCCCACGCTGACCAGCTCACGCAATAACGCCAGATCATAGATCTGTTGCGCCAGTTCGCGTGGCGCGAGCAGCCCGGCACCATTCGCCGTCAGCTTGGCGAGATATTTTGGGCCTTCCAGTTCTTTGAGCGCTTCATCGTTCTCAAAATGCGGCCGCAGCGTTACGGGCGAAGCGGTTGCATTGCGCTCTATCATCTTGATGATGCGCTCATAAATGCGTTCATGCAGCGGCTCAAAGAAGTGATCGGGCCGGATCGGCGTTGGCAATTCTTCGATCACGCGGTTGTCGATTAGCACCGCACCAAGAAACGCCGCTTCGGCTTCGAGGTTCGACGGCAGTTTGCGCGCCACACCCGTTTCACCGGTAAGCTCGTCGCCTGCAACTAAAGTCAATTTGTCTGGTTCGCCCATGGGCGCTTGATGCTCTGGTCTTAGGGGTCCTGCAAGAGGTTCGCGGGTTAATAAATTTTTCATCGCGCCGATTGCCCTGTGGATAGCGTGGAGAGTGTGCGGAAGTGCTTGGATTTTGCCAGTGCGATCTGCGAAGACGGGTTATTATGGAAAAGTCGTCACCCGAATCTGGTCAAGCTGCCTCTGGCGCATCGCATCGCATTGCGCATGTGGTGCTCGATGAGGCGACGATTCTGTGGCGCAACGCCGATGTTGAGCAAGAGCGGCGCGTCGCGATTTATGACCTGATTGAGGAGAACACCTTCAAACCAGTGCGCAGCGCGGAGCGTGGAGCGGGTGGCCCCTATCGGATAAAGCTTGGGGTGCAAGACGGTCGGCTGGCATTGGATGTCAGCGACACGGAAGAAGAATTGTTGGAAACGCTCATCATCGGCCTTGCTCGGTTTCGCCGCCCCATCCGCGAATACTTCGCGATCTGTGACAGCTATTATCAGGCGATCCGCAAAGCGACACCCGGAGAGATCGAGACAATTGATATGGCCCGGCGCGGCATTCATAACAATGCAGCTGAATTGCTGCTTGAGCGGTTGGAGGGCAAGGTCGAAACCGATTTTGCGACCGCGCGGCGGCTCTTCACGCTGATTTGTGTTTTACATATCAAGGGCTAAGCGTAGCGCGATTATGGCAAACAAACACAGAGGATCTGGCGGACGAAAGCGGCGCGGCGGGCTTGTGCGTTGGCTGTTTCGTGTGATTGCGCTGCTGGCTTTGATCGCGATTGGCTATGCCGCTTGGTTCTGGTGGGACATGCGTAGCTGGCGGCCTTCCGATATTGACTATCCCGAACAAGGCGCGGTGATCCCCAGCAAGGCTGAAGAGGTGAACTTCACCACGCTGAAGGCGGTTGGCGCGCAGTTTGTGTATCTTGAACTGCAACCCGCACAAAGAGAATTGGACGATGCCTTTGCCGCGCGGTTCCTTGCTGCGAGTGAGGCCGGGTTGAAGATCGGCGTTATACTCCCATTCGACCCGTGCATTCCCGCCGACCCGCAAAGCGCGCGGTTTACACGTATGGTCCCGCGCGCAGAAACTCTGATGCCACCGGCGATCGGGGTAACCCACGTCGCGAAGGACTGCGCGGAACCGGTCAGCAATGCGGCGGTGGAAAGCGAACTGCTTACGCTTGCCAACCAAGTTGAAATGCACTCGGCCAAGCCGGTGATCCTGAGGGTGGGTGAAGCGTTCGAAGCGAAGTACAAGATCGCTGGAACGATGGATCGCGACTTGTGGCTGATGCGCGACCGCGCACGACCTGATTACGCGCCGCGCCCGTGGCTGCTATGGAGCGCCAATTCTCAGATGGAAAGCGAGGCGTCCGAAGCTCCGCTGGAATGGGTGGTGGTGCAAAGATGAGTTTAAGCGACCCGCAATCAGAAGCACTGATCGCAGCTGCGCACACCGCAGCGAGCGAGGCCTATGCGCCCTATTCCGATTATCAGGTGGGTGCCGCTTTGTTGTTCGATGACGGCGCGGTCATCACCGGTTCCAACGTAGAGAATGCCAGCTATGGCCTCGCGCTTTGTGCAGAGACCGTGGCGGTGGCACGCGCCTTTGGCGAAGGGCGGCGCGGAGGCTTGGTCGCGGTTGCGGTTGTTGGTCCATCGGACAAAGGCGATGGTTCGCCGATCACTCCGTGTGGGCGATGCCGTCAGGTCGTGAATGAATTGGCGAGCTTGGGCGGAACCGACCCGATTGTGCTGTGCGTGGGCAACAACGACGTGCGCCGCGTCACTCTTTCAGCGTTGCTGCCTCACGCTTTCGGGCCGGACCATCTCGTTTGAGCACGCCCGAGTCACCCCGGATTACTGGCCGAGCAAGTCGCCCAAAGCACCACCCAGGTTGCCAATTGGGTTCTTGCGGAAATTGCGTTCTTCATTGCCGACATAGCTGAAGATGCCGTCCAACCCCTGATCGGTCACGGACTTGTTAACGCCTTCACGGCTGATCCCAGCCTGGCGGACAATCGAATTGGTATCGGCAAGCTTTTCAATCTGAGTATGAATGCCCGCGCTTTCCAACGCGCTGTCGATCAGCGGTTGCAGCTTGGCGTGCAGCGAATCGTTGGAGCTGCTGCGCAGATATTGTGTGCCGCCGTCTTGCTCTTTGATGATCCCGGGGGCGTCGCTGAAAGACAGGCCGTCGATGGCATCACGGAAAATCGGCTTGGCTTCGCCAGCTGCGTCGCCGGCGGCATTGTTGATCCCGCGAATGATGCCGTCCAGACCGGGGATCACTCCAAGGTTGCGCGCGGCGCCAAAGATATTGCCGAGCAGGCCGCCGCCTGATCCGCCGCTAGAGGTTGAACCAAGAATAGGCAGGCCAATGCGAATATCTTCGTCGTCGTAAAACGCGCCGGGCTTAGCCAGCTTATCGAGCGCGCTGTCGGTTGCTTTGCCTAGGATAGAAGACAGTCCCAACCCGCCAAGGTTCTGTGCGTGAGCGCTGGCCGGCAATGCCGCGAGCAGGCCGCTAGCGCCCGCTCCGATCAAGAGGGTACGGCGATTGAGTTGCGAAGTGGCGTTATCCATAGCTTTAGTCTCCCCGTTCATATGCTGGAGTCTCTATAGCACATACGCGGGTCGGAACCTGAACACATACGTGAATGATGTAAATTCTTGTGTCGATAAAGTGGCTTAGTCCGATGTTTCGATCCATTCGACTAAGGCAGCGAGACAATCGCGCGCCAGCAATTTGCAGCGTTCCGGAGACCAACCTTGCTCCGGCTCAGGGAAATCAGCGAGATCCTTATACGGCATTTCGAGTGTCATCGCACAGGCCCCGAATGTTTCCGCGACATAGTTGGTGCTCATTGCCAGATTGCCTTTGCCCGGTGGCGCCTTGGGATAGCCAAGCTTGGTCTGAAAATCGGGGGTGCGGCGGTCTAGGATCGATTGATAGCGATAATAGGAGTCGCCTTGTTCATCGGTCCAACCTGGAATGCCCTCAAAGCCAGCAAGGAACACCGCCGGGATCGCTTCGTCGCCATGCACATCCATTGCGAAATCAACGCCAGTTTCGTGCATCTTGGCGCGGATGGCGAGCACTTCGGGAGATTTGTCCGCGCTCGGTTCAGCCCATTCGCGGTTGAGATTGCTGCCGACCGCATTGGTGCGCAAATGCCCGCGCCGCGACCCATCTGGATTGCAGTTTGGTACGACATGCAATCGGCAATGTTTGCGCAGCGCCCGCGCGACCGGATCGGTCGGATCGGTCAGGCATTCCAGCGCGCCTTCCATCCACCATTCGGCCTGCGTTTCACCCGGATGTTGGCGGGCATAAAGCCACACCGATATGTCGCCTTCGCCCATGGTCAGCATATCCAACGCTTGACCATCGAGGGTTGTGGTTAGCCGTTCGAGTGCCACGCCTTCGCTTGCGGCTGCCTCGGCAACAAGATCACAATGCCGCTCCATCGAATAGGGCGCGAAATAGGCAAACCAAGCTGTGTTTGATGCTGGCGTGTAGCGGATGGTTAGCGTGCCATCGCTTTCGCTTTGGTCAAAGCTGCTGGCAGCGCGCGCCCAATACTCGCGATCTTCGGAAACGCAGGCATCATAGTTCGGCCATCCACCGGGATAGGCGGATTGGTTCAGGCCGGTGAGCTTCAAGTCAAGCTCTTCGCCTGCCGCGCCAGTCACGCGAAAATAGAACCATTGCGCAAACTTAGAATTATGATCTTTGCGGATCGCGAGCGTGGCGCGATTTTCGTCTACAGAGAGCACTTCAATATTGCCGCCGTCAAATCCGGCGTCGATCGCGATTTGGGTCATCGGGTTCCTTTACAGGTCGTCGACGTCAATCTGCACGGTTTCGCCGTTGCCGCCGGGAAAGTCTTTGAACAACGCGGTAGCAAGGGCGCTCGCGCTGGCTTGCGGGTCGGAATACGGTGATTTCACGCTGGTTGGAAGCTGCGCACGGCCTTCCCACAATGCTTGTCCACTGGGATCGGAGATGCGCACTGCGAGATTTGTCAGCACTTGTGGTCCGGGATTGTTGCCGCCCAGATTGATGCCGAGGCCTAGACCGACGCCGCTACCATAGCCGCCGGTGCTGCCTCCAACCCCCACGCTGACCGGGTTGCGTGGATTGTCGCCAGCTATCGGACCGCGAAAGGTTCGCACTGTTGCGGTTTGCATACCCTCTGCGCTGCCGACGATGGGCGTGTATCCGAGCCGGTTCAACTCGGCGATGACCGCGTCGGTAAAGGCGACACGTACATTTTGGTTCTCGATCTCATTGGGAAAAGTCACCGCAATTTCGCCTTGGCCAAGCGCGGCAGTCTGCGCGGAAACGAAGCGTGTGACTTCGACCGGGCCGGTATACGTTGTTGTGCAAGCCGAAGCGGCGAAGGCCAATCCAGCAATAAGGGCAAGGCGGGTTTTGCGGAGGCGATACGACATAAGTTCTCTCCCTAGAGCGCCGCACTATAGCCATGCCTAGCCTAAGCGCCAATATTGATCGCGACTTTCATAGAATTTCAGGTGTTTGGTGCTAAGGCGCGGCGCTATGACGGATACCAACAAAACTCCCGTGCTGGTTACAGGCGGGGCTGGCTATATCGGTAGTCACGCAGTGCTAGCGCTTGTAGATGCAGGCTGGCCGGTCGCAGTGATTGACAACCTCACCACAGGGTTTCGCTTTGCCGTGCCAGATAACGTGCCCTTCTATGCAGGCGATGTTGAGGATGGTGATCTGGTTGCACGGATATTCGCCGAGCAGGGAACGCGCGCGATCATGCATTTTGCCGGCTCTGTCGTGGTGCCGGAAAGCGTCGAAGACCCACTGAAATACTATCACAACAACACGGTCAAAAGCCGCGCATTGATCGACGCCGCTGTCAAAGCGGGCGTGCCGCATTTCATCTTTAGCTCAACCGCTGCGACCTATGGCGTACCGGACGTGGAGACAGTTTGCGAAAGCACCCCACAGCGACCGATCAACCCTTATGGCTGGTCTAAGTTGATGACGGAACAAATGCTCGGCGATGTAGCGAACGCGCATGCGATCAATTTTTGCGCGCTGCGCTATTTCAATGTGGCAGGCGCTGATCCCCAAGCTAGGACAGGTCAATCAACCGCTGGCGCGACGCATCTGATCAAGGTCGCCGTCGAAGCCGCTTTGGGCAAACGCAACACAGTAAGCGTGTTTGGCACCGATTTTGACACGCCCGATGGCACAGGCGTGCGCGACTATATCCATGTTAGCGACCTGGCCGCAGCGCATGTGCTTGCGCTGGAAGCGTTGACTGAGCAGCCTGAGCGCTCGCTGACCATGAATTGCGGCTATGGTCGCGGCTTCTCTGTTCTTGAAGTGCTGGACGCGGTGGACCGGGTGGCCAACCTAAAGATCAAACGCAATATGGAAGGCCGTAGAGCAGGGGACCCGGCATCCTTGATCTCCGATCCATCGCGCATCCGCGAAACTTTGCCATGGGAGCCGAAAAACGCTGATATTGATGCAATCATTCAGCATGCACTGGCATGGGAGCGCAAACTGGGTGAGATGCGCGGTGACGGTTGACGAATCGCGCTTTGCCGCTTAGTGGCGCGCTTGAATTTCCGGCATCGGAGACCACCTCCGGTGCCTATTTTATTGGCAGGAACTGAAAATGAAGATCCGCAACAGCCTTAAGTCGCTGAAAAACCGTCACCGCGATTGCCGCGTCATTCGCCGTCGCGGTCGCACTTATGTCATCAACAAGACCAACCGCCGGTTCAAAGCCCGTCAGGGCTAAACTGACGTGTTGATCGCGCTCAGATGTTCTGAGCGCTAGCAAGCGGCCCGCCTCCTTACAGGAGAGCGGGCCGCAGCTGTTTCAAGGAGTGGGGATCGTGCAAAAAGCCGTCGTCTTTGATGTGGGCCGGGTGCTGTTCCACTGGCAGCTGCGCTCGCTGTTTGAAAAACTAATCGCTGATCCGCAAGAGCTGGATTGGTTGCTCTCCAATGTGGTTACCGAAGAATGGCATTTCCAGCACGATGCGGGTCGTCCGCTGGCCGAGATGGTGCGAGAGCGGATTGCGCAGTTTCCCCAATATGAATCGCATATCAACGCCTATGCCACGCGCTTCAATGAGACCATTCCCGGCCCCGTTGACGGAACGCATGACTTGGTTAGGCGGCTTTCAGAGGCCGACGTCCCGTTATTGTGCTTGACCAACTTTGGTCATGAGTTCTGGAATATGTTCCGCCCAACGCAGCCGATCTTTGACGCGTTTGAGGACATTATCGTCTCGGGCACGGAGCAAGTCGCAAAGCCTGATCGGCGGATCTATGAGATTGTCGAAGAGCGTAGCGGTCGCACAGGCTCAGATCTGTTTTTTACCGACGACAATGACGCCAATATCGAAGCGGCAAAGGCGCGAGGTTGGGACGCGCATCTGTTCACCGACTCACTAACGCTTGAGGCGCAATTGTCTGCTGGCGGATTTCTCTAAATTGGTTTTGGCCTTGGCGTCGCAGCTCATGGCATCATCATCAGACACAAAAAATCCCCGGTCGCAGCCTTGGAGAGTGCTGCGCCGGGGGCTCATTGTGACCGATCGCCTCGGAGAGTTAGCGGATCGGTCGGGGGATCTGAGGAAGCTTAGTTACCGTTGCACTTGGCCAGTTTGGCTTCGTCGAGCTCTTTGCCTTTTGCAGTAAAGCTCTTGATCTCGCCAAATTCGCGCGAAAGTCCGCGGCAAACATTCATCGGGCGCGAAGAACCTTTGTTGGCAACGCAAGTCGTGCCTTTGCAGGCCCAAGCAACGCCGCCAGCCACTGCGCGATTTTCCTCAGCAGGTTGTGCCAGCGTTGCAGAATAATAGGGGCCACTTTTGGCGAAAGCCACACTTGGCGCAGTAGCAACTGCGAACGTGGCGCCAGTATAAACCAGAGCTGCGGTAAAGATGGCAAAACGTCTAGTCCGGGGGAGGGAGAGGGTCATCGTAATTTTCCTTTTCTCGGGGTTTTGAAAAGACTCAAAATTGTGCGATGCAAAGTTTCAAAACGAAACCAGTTGCGAATCACCACCTATGTTATTAGGTTTCGAGTTGCAACTTAAAACTTAAATTTTTTTGGAAACTGCGGCCTAACGCGCTAAGATAGGTTTCTGGAGAAGGACTGATATGGGCGACATTAGAGAACCGCTACGCGAACTCATGGCCTGCGGTTTGCCGCAAGCTCTTGAAGTTATGGGAGAACGCTGGTCATTCATGATCCTGCGGGCAAGCTTTAACGGACTCAAGCACTTTGAGGAATTTCTCAGCGAACTCGGAATTGCACGCAATATTCTATCCAATCGTCTCGCCAAACTTGTGGAACATGGCATTCTCAAGCGCGAGCCTTGCGCTGATGATCGCCGCAAGATTGAGTATCGATTGACCGATAAAGGCTTCGATTTGCTGCCTGCTATGATTGCACTGCGGCAATGGGGCCAAAAGCATGGTGCGGAATTTGTGTCAGAAGACCCGGTATTGGTCGATCAGCTGGATCGCCAGCCAATTGGCCCGGTTTCGATCCTCGCGCATGATGGCCGGATTCTTAGCCATGAAGACCTTTGGTTGGTTAAACGCGAAGGTGTTGGCAAGCGCGCTGATGGCTCCACCTCGACATGCTGCGGTATCGAACTTGGTGCTGGTGATGTGGTTGGGTTCGATCCTGAAAGACGCAAGGCCGCCGGCTAATGTCTAGCGCACACCAACGAACTGACGATAGCTGAGCGCCTCGGCGATATGATCGCGGTTCACTTGCTCTTCGTCTACCAAATCAGCCACAGTGCGCGCGACGCGCAACATTCTTGTATAGCCGCGCGCTGAGAGCCGCAGCTTTTCCGAAGCCTTCATCAAAAGCGCTCGACCCGCCTCATCAGGGGCTGCAAATTGCTCCAGCGCTTCCCCTTCAAGCTCCGCGTTTGAGCGAACTTCGCGTGCCTTGCATCGCGCGCGCGCGCGGCCAACGCGGCGCGCCACAGCGTCGCTTCCTTCTGATGGCGGAGGCAGATTGAGGTCCATTGCGCTGACCGCGCCGACTTCGACATGCAAATCAATTCGATCCAGCAGTGGCCCCGATAAACGCCCCTGATACTCGCCCACGCAGCGCGGATAACGGGTGCAGCCTTGATCCGCATCGCCCGCATAGCCGCAGCGGCAAGGGTTCATCGCCGCGATCAATTGCACCCGCGCCGGGAAGGTCACATGCGCGTTGGCACGAGCGACGTCGACTTGTCCGGTTTCCAGCGGTTGTCGCAGCGAATCGAGCACAGGACGTTGAAATTCAGGAAGCTCGTCAAGGAACAAAACACCCAAATGCGCGAGGCTGACTTCGCCGGGGCGAACTTTTAGGCCTCCGCCGGTCAGCGCAGCCATACTTGCCGAATGGTGAGGCGCGCGAAACGGACGGGCGCGGCTGATCTCGCCTTCATCCAGCATCCCCGAGACCGATTGAACCATCGACACTTCGAGCGCTTCGGTTGGTGTCAGATCAGGCAATATGCCGGGCAGGCAACTTGCCAGCAGGCTTTTGCCAGAGCCCGGCGGGCCAACCATCAGTAGATTGTGCCCACCGGCTGCGGCAATCTCTAAAGCACGCTTAGCGGTTTCTTGTCCCTTTACCTGTTTGAGGTCGCTAGCGATGACGGGTTCCGAGATCTCCCCGCGTGTGGGATCGGGCAGAATCTGATCCCCTTTCAGATGCCCTAGCAGGCTGCTCAAATCACGCGGGGCAAGCACAGGCACACCGCTCGCCCATTTGGCTTCAGAACCCTGTGCGGCCGGGCAAATTAGTCCTGCGTCTGCTTCGCTTGCATGCAAGGCTGCTATCAGAACGCCGGGCGATGCTACCACCCGCCCATCGAGCGCCAATTCTCCAACGGCAATCCAATCCGTCAATTGCTCCGCATCGGTAACCCCCATCGCGGCGAGCAGAGCCAGAGCAATGGGCAAGTCGTAATGCGAGCCATCTTTTGGCAAGTCAGCGGGAGACAGATTGATTGTGATGCGTTTGGGAGGGAGCGCCAAGCCCATCGCGGCCAAAGCAGCCTGCACGCGTTCGCGGCTTTCGCTAACAGCTTTGTCCGGCAGCCCCACGACTGTGAACCGCGGCAGTCCTGATGCCACCTGACATTGAACTTCTACTTGGCGCGCTTCGAGTCCGAGGTAAGCAACCGTTCGGACCAACGCTACCATATAATACTCCCCCATAAGCAAACGCGGTTGAAGCGGAAAAGCTCACTCAACCACGGCGAATACTTAATTACTCTAGCTGCGACAAATCGAGAGGCAAGCAATTCTGTCACTTACAGTTAGCGTATGGTTAAGAGCAACTTGGTGCCTTCTTAAGCACAATTGATGAGAGGTTTCGCAAGCATAAAACTTCGCAAATTTTAAGAGCGCTGTGGTGCACATGTCTCTGCATGGCACGGTTTATCGCCCTTCTCTTGCTAGCGCTCCAGTGCGCAGTGCTTCCGCAAAGCGCTGTGGCGCAAGAACTTTCGAGCACGCGCACAGTCATTAGTGAGCGCTGGATCGAGGAATGGGATCCGGCAACAAATAGCTGGGTACGGGTAGCGGCTGCGTCTGAGACTGCGTTCGCCCAAGCGGCCCCAACTACAATCATCACCACGCGCATCGTCAATGGCGTGGTCGTCGAACAGACAACGCAAACCGCGAGCGCGCCGCAAACCGCCGCGCGCTTTGCTGTTCCGCCGGCCCTGCAACAGCCACGTGCTGCCGTGCGTCCCGCGCCGATCCCAGCTGGCGTCCAATATGGTCCGTTCCGCGTGATTGATGGCAAGCGTGCTGCGATTGTTGGCCCGACCAACCGGATGAGCCCACGCTATTTCGATGCGATGTTGCGTGACAATCCCAATCTTGAAGTGCTGGAAATGATCGAAGCGCCCGGCACCAGCCACGATATCGCAAACCTTGAAGTGGGTCGGGCGATTCGCGCTGCTGGATTGCGCACCCATGTTCCCAATGGCGGCTCTGTGCGGTCTGGCGCGGTTGAGCTGTTCCTTGCCGGCACAACCCGCACAATGGGCGACACCGCTGAATTTGCCGTCCATTCTTGGCGCGACAATTATGGCCGTGAGCCGCAGGACTTCGCCGAAGACCATCCAGCAAACCGTCTCTATCTCGACTATTATAAAGAGATGGGCATGAGCGAGAACAAAGCACGCGACTTTTACGCGATGACCAATTCGGTCCCGCATGTCAGCGCCTTGTGGCTGGGCTCTGACGAGATGCGCCCTTGGGCTCGGCCAGAGCGTACTGTTTCACCGACGAGCCGGATGTATGCTGAACGCCGGGTGATTGACCGTGCGCCGAAACCTATCCTTGGATTGGCGGAAAGCCGTGGGCTTGCGCTTTTGGATCTGACCGAAGCGGTGGTGATGGCAAAGGTCGAGTTGCCCAGTGAAGAGCTGCCGAGCATCGAATATGCCGACCTTTCGTCAACGCAAGAACAGCTGGCAAAGATCGCTTTGCTTGACTCAGCCCCGGCATTTCCATAAGCGCGCACGCCTGATCCGGTTGCTTTGTGAAAGCATCCAGTTACGGGTCGCAGCAATAGGTGAGTTCTTCACCAGATCGCCGCGCCCAACCAGTTATTCGAGGATAATATGAAGCGGACATTTCAGCCCAGCAATCTCGTGCGGAAACGTCGTCACGGTTTCTTTGCACGCAAAGCCACTGTGGGTGGTCGCAAATTGTTGCGTGCGCGCCGCCGCCGCGGTCGTAAGAAACTGACAGCGTGATTCTTTGCGCACGCCATCCGGCGTGCGACTTACTCGCTCACGCGGCCTAGTGGTCGCATCGCTGCGAGTGGCCAGTCGGCCTTGCGGGCTCCTATCAGGAGCCCGTTTGCCGTTCTGTCGATGGCATGGTCACAGCCGGCTGCGCAGCCGCCGCAAGGACAAGCGCCCACGCGCTGCCCAAACCAAATACTCGACACAAACCCCATGGCTTAGGCTATGAAACCACTGATGCCTCACGTCCTCACCAAACGCGCTGATTTCGTCGCAGCCAATAAAGGTCTGCGCAATGCACGCCCCGGTTTTGTGCTGCTGACGCGCGCCAATGGCGGCGAAGGTGCGCGCTATGGGATCACTGTCACGAAGAAAATCGGCAATGCGGTTGTTCGCAACCGGATGAAGCGACGCTTTCGTGAGCTGCTGCGTGAGGCGCTCCAAGAACAGGCTATTCCCGATCACGATCATGTTTTGATCGGACGGTTTGGCGGGATTGAGCGCGACTTTGAAATCATGCGAACAGAGCTTGCCAAGGCGCTTGCCAAAGCGCGCGAAGGCAAAGGTGATCCGGCACGCGGGCGGCGCCCACGCCGAGGTGACCGTTCCAATGGGCAGGCCAAATGAAGCACGTGCTGATCTTTGTTGCACGCTTGTGGCAATGGGGTCCTTCGCGGATAATCCCGCCTACATGCCGGTATCAGCCTTCATGCAGCGAATACGCTATTCAAGCGCTCAGCAAACATGGTGCGCTCAAGGGTGGATGGTTGGCGACAAAGCGGCTAGGGCGCTGCCACCCTTGGGGCGGATGCGGGCATGATCCTGTGCCTTAGGGGCGAATATTCAATCGGATCGCCAGTGGAATGGCGCTGTGAAATGCCTATATAGCGCGCCAGACATGAAGTTAGGTCAGGGTTAGACTTTGGACAATAATCGCAATCTTTTGCTCGCGGCGCTCTTAAGCGTGCTGCTGCTGGTCGGCTGGCAGTTTTTCATGACCATGCTCTATCCCGACATGAATGAGCCTGTGCCCAGCGACACGCAAGCCGCCGCTGCGACAAGTGGCGAGGGTGCAACCCCAACGAGTACTGCGCAATCGGCTGGCTCGACCGAAGTCGAAGCGACCTCTGCTGCGCCAACCGGCCCGGTCGATCTCGACAAAGCGCTGGCTAGCCCAGATCGCGTAAAGATTGACGCGCCGCGCGTCTCAGGCTCAATCAATCTGGCCAATGCCAGCATCGATGACCTGGTGCTGAAAGATCACCGCGAGACCGTCGACAAAGACAGCGGCCCTGTGCGCTTGCTGTCACCTGCTGGAACACCGGGTCAATACTTTGCCGAATTCGGCTTTGCTTCTGGCGGCAAGCGCCTGCCTAAAGGCAAATGGACTGCTGACGCGCAAACGCTAACCATGGAATCGCCGGTAACACTGACGCGCAATGGCGCAGGCGACATCACTTATTCGATCAAGTTTTCAATCGATGAAAACTACATGATCACCGCCGAACAGTCTGCGAACAATGGCGGCGAAGCGGCGGTAATTGTTCAGCCATTCGCTCTGATTGACCGCACCGATGACAATGCGACCGTGGACGAGTTTCTGATGCATTCTGGTCCGATTGGCACCTTTGGCGGCGATATTGATGAAGATTATAGCTACGAAGATCTGCCTCAAGGTTCAGGCAATCCCTATCGCCCGGCGGGCGCGATCAATTGGCTGGGCTTTTCAGATGTCTATTGGCTCTCAGCGCTGATCCCCGAAAACAATGCGGGTGCGCCAGCATTCCGCAAACTGTCAAACGGCCTTTACCGCGCTGACATTCAATATGATTCAGTGACAGTGCCAGCGGGGGATGCTGTCAGTCAGTCAACGCGCCTCTTTGCGGGCGCCAAAGAAAGCGACGTTCTGGATGCTTACGAAGATCAGCTGAGTATACAACAGTTCGGTCTGGCAATTTCGTGGGGCTGGTTCTGGTTCCTTGAAAAACCGCTGCTTTGGTTGCTGACCACTTTGTTCGGTCTGATTGGCAATTTCGGGCTCGCGATTATCGGGATGACCTTTGTTGTGCGCGGGGTGTTGTTCCCCATCGCGCAGAAACAATTTGCATCAATGGCCGCTATGAAAGCGGTTCAGCCTAAGATGAAGGCGATCCAGGAACGCTACAAAGACGACAAGCAAACGCAGCAACAAAAGATCATGGAGCTGTATAAGGAGGAGAAGGTCAATCCGCTTGCGGGCTGTCTGCCGCTCCTTATCCAAATTCCGATCTTCTTCGCGCTGTTTAAAGTGCTCAAGCTGTCGATCGCGATGCGGCATGAAGGCTTCATTCCGGGCTGGATCAACGATTTGACCGCGCCCGATCCGTGGACGTTCCTGAACCTGTTCGGCCTGCTTGATTTCAACGTCGCGGGAACCTTGTTCGGTATAGGTGTACTCGCGGTTCTGTTGGGCGTGACGATGTGGCTCACATTCAAGCTCAATCCGACCGCGATGGACCCGATTCAACAGCAGATATTCAACTTCATGCCGTGGGTGCTGATGTTTGTGATGGCGCCGTTTATGTCCGGCCTTCTGCTGTACTGGGTGACATCGAATATCTTAACCTTGGCTCAGCAGAAATATCTCTATTCGCGCCATCCTCAGCTTCGGGCGCAGGCAGACAAAGACAAAGCCGATCAGGCGAAGAAGGCTGAGCTGGAGAAAGCCAAAAAGGGCGAGGCGTGACCCCGGAGGAAGAGCGCGCGCTACAGCTTCGTGAGGCCAAAGCTGAGAAACTGTTCTCCGGTCGCGTAGACTTCCTACTCTCCGCGCCGCAGCTCAAGTTTCTGCCGGAGCCGACGGTTCCTGAGATAGCCTTTGCTGGGCGCTCCAATGTTGGCAAGTCGACGCTGCTCAATGCGTTGACGTGCCGTAAGTCGATTGCGCGCGCTTCGGTGACGCCGGGTCGGACGCAAGAGCTCAATTTCTTTGAAGTCGGCGATCCCACACAGTTTCGGCTGGTCGATATGCCCGGCTATGGCTTTGCCAAAGCGCCGGTAAAAGTGGTCGAACGCTGGAAAAAGCTCGTCAAAACCTATCTGCGTGGTCGCCAAGCGCTCGCGCGCAATCTCGTCCTGATTGACAGCCGCCACGGTGTTAAAGAAGTGGATCGCGACATGATGCAGATGCTCGATGAGGCCGCTGTGGGTTATCGCGTGGTCCTGACCAAAGCGGACAAGGTGAAAGCCAGCGATTTGGATCGGGTCGCGCAATCGGTTGCGGACGAGATTCGCAAGCGCCCCGCCGCTTTCCCAGAGCTGCATTTGACCAGCAGTGAAAAGGGGATGGGCATCGCCGCGCTTCGAGCGGCTTTGGTGGCCGATGCTTTGGGTGAGAGCTGGTTCTAACCTCTAGGCAGGTTTTCTGCCGCACCCTTTGCAGTCTTCATCTTTCCCAATTGTCACCGTCCGCATGCTTGGCGACATTCCGTCGAGCACGTGCAGCTTGCCCCATTGCGGATCGCCAAAGCGGCTGACCCCGGCGAGTAGAACGCGCACCGCTTGCATCGCGGCGAAACTACCGGTCCACCCGGCCATCGCGCCCAGCATGCCGTCCTCGGCGCAGGTGTCGCAATCCTCAGCGTCAAAAGCATCGCCGACGAAGCAGCGATAGCAAGCCTCTCCCGCCAAATGCCCAGCAAAGGCTCCCACTTGTCCCTGAAAGCGTCCTACGGCGGCTGAGAGCAGCGGAACGCGCTCCGCAACGCACGCATCCGAGACAGCCAACCGCGTTGCAAAATTGTCTGTGCCATCGAGCACAAGGTCAGCGCCCGCAATTAAGTCTCCGACATTATTTGAGGCAATGCGTGAATCGGAGATGGTGACTTCCAACGCATCGTCAAAATTTGCGAGCCAGCGCCGCGCGCTGGTCGCTTTGCCGTGGCCGATATCGCGCGATGTGAAGATCGTCTGGCGTTGTAGATTGGAGGCATCAACCACGTCATCATCGACAAGGGTAAAGCGTCCGATCCCGGCTCCTGCAAGGTACTGCAACGCTGGCGATCCAATCCCGCCAAGCCCGATCAGTGCAATGTGCTTGCCCGCCAGCGCAACCTGACCGGCACCGCCAATCTCTGGCAGCACAATATGCCGCGCAAAGCGATCAAGCCGTGCGGGGGATAGCTCTGAGGAAGGGGCTGTGAAGAGCCTGTCGACCATGACAACCCTGTTGGCAGGCTGTGCGCGGCTTGTGAATAGCCTGTGGGCAGGTCTGTGGATGCCGCTGCGCAAAAGCTGTGGCCATAAGCTTGGTAGCGTGTGCGCACGAATTGTAGACCGAGTGTTGAAACCCGGCCCGCAATATTGCCTCCAAATTAGCTTTCTAGCTGTCGCAAAAGACTGCGCACATCGCCGTCCATATCGGCATCGCGCTGACGCAGATCCTCGATTAGCCGCACAGCGTGGATCACCGTTGAGTGATCGCGCCCGCCAAACTTGCGCCCGATCTCTGGGTAGCTGCGCGGAGTGAGTACCTTTGAAAGGTACATCGCCACCTGACGCGGCCGCACCACTGCGCGCGCGCGGCGTTTCGATGACATCTCGCTGCGGTCAATCCGGTAGAACTGGCAGACCGTGCGTTGAATCTCGTCAATCGTGATCCGGCGGCGATTGGCCGACAGGATATCGGTGAGCTGCTCTTCGGCCAATTGCAGCGACACTTCTTGTCCGGTGAGCTGAGCATAGGCGATCAGCTTATTAAGGCCGCCGACAAGCTCGCGAACATTGCGAGTGATGGTGCGGGCAAGGAAGTCGATCACGTCTTCTGGAACCCGTAGAGGCGCAAAGCGCGAAAGTTTGGATTCAAGGATCGATTTCCGCAGCTCAATATCAGCCGCCTGAATATCAGCCACCAGTCCCATCGAAAGACGAGAGAGCAAACGCGGTTCGACACCATCGAGCGCTTGCGGTGCGCGGTCAGCGGCAAAGACCAAACGTTTGCCTTCCGCGAGCAGCGCATCGATTGTGTAGAGCAGCTCTTCTTGAGCTTTCGCCTTGCCGATGATGAACTGAATGTCGTCAACCAGCAGCAAATCGAAACTACGCAACCGCGCCTTAAATTCGATCATCTGATCGCCTTTAAGCGCTTGCACGAATTCGACCATAAAGCGCTCTGCCGAGCAGTAAAAGATCCGGGCACGCGGGTGCGCTTGTAAGAAACTGTGCCCGATTGCGTGGAGCAAATGCGTCTTGCCCTGACCGGTAGCAGCTTTGAGGTAGAGCGGCGAAAATTGTGGTTGCTCGGTTGCAGCCATGCGTTGCGCTGCATTGCAGGCGAGAACATTGGCTTCACCAGTGACGAAGGCTGCGAAGGTTAGCGATGGATCCAAGCCAACAGAGCTTGTGAACCCTGCTTCGCCAATGGTGCCCGCAGCAACCGCAATCGCGCTGGCGCCATCATTGGCGGGTCTGCGCCCATCATCCAGACGCAGTTCCGGCAACTGCCGACGGCCCGGATGCACTTGAATATTGACGCGGCGCACTTCGCTGCGCGCAATAGTCCATGCCAGTTGCAACCGATCTTCGAATCGGTCTTTGACCCAATTTGCAGAGAATTCGGTCGGCAGAAACAGGTCCAAAACCCCAGTCTCTTTGTCAATCACACCAACCTGAATCGGTTTGATCCATTGGCTGTGCAACTGATGCCCCAGATCTTTGCGCAACCCCTGCGAGATATCTGCCCAATCGGCGGCCAGGTTCACCGCATCTGCATCTTCCATTAAATCGTTATCCGTTTTCCGGCGCGTTGACCGCGCCCTATCGCCGTTTTGAACCATGCCAACCCCAATTGTTCCTCAACTCCAGAGCCGCGACCCAGAGTGCAACCTCAACCAACTCAACAGACAAAAAACTCCCCTCCCCAGAAGCGCAAGTCCACAGGGCCGTTTTCATCTATCTCAATTTATGGACCCGGGCTGTCCCGCCCCGGATGAGCCACAATAAAGAGAGGTTCTGCGTCTGACGCAAGCAAGGAAATATAAAAAAACTGAAATATTCCGGTTGACTCGCATGCAACCCGCAGGCTTGCGTCCATCCGACTGTTTTTATAGGATAATCCGTATTAGTCCGCTGCGAATCGCGGGAATCCCTTACATTTTTGTGGCAAAGGGTGACGTCACTGGGCGCGAAAAAAAGGGGCCGCATCAAATGATGCAGCCCCGTCTTGTTTGCTGAGCCTTTGCTGCAGCCAATTTGTTAAACGATTTTACACGAATCGTACGAATCAGAGAGCTGAAACTCGTTTCGAAAGACGCGACATTTTGCGTGCGACCGTGTTCTTATGAAGAACGCCGCGAGCAACGCCGCGAGCCATTTCAGGCTGAGCCGCTTTCAATGCGGTTGCCGCTTCATCCTTGTCGCCAGCTTCGCATGCCACTTCGACTCTTTTGATAAAGCCACGAATACGGCTCACGCGTGCAGTGTTGATATCTGCACGGCGATTGTTGCGACGGATGCGTTTGCGGGCTTGCGGCGTGTTGGCCATAGGTTCTGTCTGTCTCGCGTTTCTGATCGGCTACCTTGGTAGAGAGCCGGATTTAGTGTTTGTGTTCGTCGAAAACGAAACTCTGACGCTGTGCTATCAGGCTTCGGAAAGCGCGCCACATAGGGCGCAAGGCGCGAATCGTCAATATTTCTCTGCACTGTTGAGATAAGCGCGCGACAATTACTTCTGGCACTTCGGGCAATACCATGTGCTGCGTCCGCCTTGGGCGATCCTCCGGACTTTCCCGCCATCCTTGCGGTGGCACAGTTCGCTGGTGCGGCCATAGACATCAAAGCGGGTCGCGAAATAGCCGAGTTCCCCGTCGGGCGCTGCGTAATCGCGCAAGGAAGAGCCACCATCGCGGATCGAGGTTTCCAACACCTCTTTGATCGCTGGGATCAGCCGCGCCAGTTGTGGTTTGGTGACCTTCCCGCCCTCTTTGAGCGGATGGATACCCGCCCGCCAAAGCGCCTCGCAAACATAGATATTGCCCAGCCCGGCGATTACGCTTTGGTCGAGCAAGCATAGCTTGATGGATTGCGCCTTACCTTTAAGCGCGCTCTTTAAATGCTCCACGGTCAACGCTTCGCCCAGCGGTTCAGGGCCTAGCGAGGCAAATTGCGGCCATTGATGAAGCGCATCGTCAGCAACCAGATCAACCGAGCCAAATCGGCGCGGATCGCAAAGTGCAAAGCGGTGCTCGGCAGTTTCCATCACCAGATGATCGTGCTTGTCTGGCTCTTCGGGATCAATCCGCCAGCGCCCACTCATCCCAAGATGGAAGATCATGGCAGAACCGCGATCAAGATGGATCAACCCGTATTTGGCGCGGCGCGAAAGGCCCGTGACTGTTGCCCCGGTCATCACTTGTACCAGATCATCGGGAAAGGGGCGGCGCAGATTAGGGCGATTGAGCACGACCCGCGTGATCCGTTCGCCATCGAGGAATCGCGCAAGACCGCGCACAGTTGTTTCGACTTCGGGGAGCTCAGGCATTTTTGCTTCCTACCGCTTCGCCGCTTGAGGACAAGGCTGAACGTCCTCGGGCTTCGTTGCGCGAGAACACGGCGGTGCGATTGATTGCTTTTGTTGCAACTCACCCCAACCAAAGACCTCTTTGCGTAGGCTGCAATTCCATCTAGGGCGTCGCTTATGACTCAGACCACTGATGAGACCGTCTCGTTCGGTTATGAAAATGTCAGCCCGACCGAGAAAACCCGCCGCGTGGGCGATGTTTTCTCCAGCGTCGCGGGCAAATACGACATTATGAATGATGCGCTCTCAATGGGTATGCATCGCGGCTGGAAGGACCGCTTCGTTAAGCGGGTTAAGCCGCAAGCGGGCGAACAGATCCTCGATATGGCAGGAGGCACAGGCGATATCGCGTTCCGGATGGCGGATCGCGGCGCGGATGTGACCGTGGCCGATATCAATCAGGATATGCTGGATGTTGGCGCTGAGCGGGCGATGGAGCGCAATGAAAGCGCGGAGACGGGCAGTCTTGTCTTCACCCATCAGAACGCTGAAGAGGTGAGTTTCGCCTCAAACACATTTGATGTCTACACAATCGTTTTTGGCATTCGCAATGTGACATACAAAGAGCAGGCTTTGAAAGAGGCGCTTCGTGTCTTGCGTCCGGGCGGGCGCTTTTATTGCATGGAGTTTTCGACCACCGAATGGGCGGGCTTCAAACAGATATATGATGTCTATTCGGAGCAATTGATGCCCCGCATGGGTCAGGCGATTGCCGGGGACGCTGAGAGCTATCGCTATTTGGCGGAATCAATTCGCCGCTTCCCAAAACCTCATGAATTTCAGGCGATGATCGGCGCAGCGGGCTTTGTGAACACCAAGGCTGAGAAGATTTTGGGCGGCGCGGTCGCCATCCATTCCGGCTGGAAAATCTGATCGCGTGACCGCTCCAATCGTCCATCTCTCCCGGCTTGCGCGTTGGGGCACTACGCTGGCCCGGCGCCGCGCGCTGGTGGGAATTGAAAACGATCCCAATGCGCCCACGCCGGTAAAGCGGCTGGCCAAGCTCGCGCGGTGGGTCACTCTAACTGGCAAGCGCAAAGAGCCAGACTACGCAGGAGCTTTCCGCGCGATTGGACCCGCGGCGATTAAACTGGGCCAATCGCTGGCTACTCGACCTGATCTGGTCGGCGAAGAAGCGGCTACCAATCTTCTGAGTCTGCAAGACAATCTCCCGCCCGTGGGCTTCGACAAGATACGCCAATCCATTGAGCTTAGTTTCGATCAACCGCTAGAAAACCTGTTCAGCGAAGTTGATCCTGAGCCTATTGGCGCTGCTTCGATTGCGCAGGTGCATAAGGGTGTCACTACCGACGGTCGAAGCGTCGCGATCAAGGTCTTGCGACCTGGCATTCGCGAAAAATTTGCCCGCGATATCCATACCTATGAATGGGCGGCGGCGCATGTCGAGGCCATGGGTGGCGAAGCCACGCGGCTGCGTCCGCGCGCGACAATTGCGAATTTCAAACGTTGGACCAATTCCGAACTTGATTTGCGACGCGAAGCGGCATCTGCTTCGGAACTGGCCGAAGAGATGTCGGGCGTTAGCGGCTATCGCATTCCCAAGATCGATTGGGATCGCACCAATGGTCGGGTATTGACCATTGAATGGGTCGACGGGATCAAGATTTCCAATCGCGATGAATTGCTGGCGCGCGGGCATGATCTGAATGCTATAGCCGAGCGGCTTGTTATCTCGTTCCTCACCCAAGCAATCAGCGCCGGATTCTTCCACGCCGATATGCACCAAGGCAATCTGTTTATCGAAGATGACGGCACGATCGTGGCGATTGATTTCGGGATTATGGGCAGGATCGATAGGCGCGCACGGCAATGGCTCGCGGAAATTCTCTATGGCCTGACAACCGGCAATTACAAACGCGTCGCCGAGATCCATTTCGAAGCGCAATATGTGCCAAACTACCATTCGGTCGATGAATTCGCGACCGCCCTGCGCGCTGTGGGAGAGCCGATGCGCGGCAAGCCGGTGAAAGAATTGTCTGTGGGTCAGATGCTGGATGGCCTGTTCGCGATCACCCGCGATTTCGACATGCAAACGCAGCCTCACTTGCTGTTGTTGCAAAAGACGATGGTGATGGTCGAAGGTATTGCGACCCAGCTTAATCCCGACATCAATATGTGGGAAACCTCGGCGCCCTATGTGCGCAGCTGGATCCGTGATGAATTGGGACCCGAAGCGGCAGCGGCTGAGCGGATCAAGGAAGATGCGAAGACAATGCTGCGCTTGCCAGATCTCATTCGCCGCATAGATGAGCGCTTCCCCGCCAAGGGCGGCGCACCTGAGCAGCAGCCTTTGCCAGATATCAAGCTGATGATGGATCGCGGTGAAAGCACCGGCTCTGGCACCGGTGCCGGTGGGTGGTTTGGCTACTTCATTGCTGGCCTTGCTGGAGCAGGCGCAACTTGGGCGTTGATCTACTCAGGCATCGTGGGCTGAACGGTTTCGTTACCGCGCCAAGCGCGCGCAGCGCCAAGAGCGGTCAGTCCCAACACGCCTTCAACCACTATTGGTGGGATAAAGCCGTCGAAACTGCCATCAACTGCCAAACTCATAAGTCGCGCTGCCAGCGTCACCAGCATCAAGGCTGCGCCGATCAGCAACGGATCGCGCCGCTTGGCCCATGCTCCCCAGATCAAGCAAGCGCCACCGACGGTAAAGAACGACGTAAAGTCTGCTCGCGCCGACGTTAGTCCATGAGCACCTTCGACTTGGAGACCGAAATCAGCGCCAGCGCCAACTGGGTCGATCAGAAATTGCGACCCCATAAATATCAGCAGCAGGCCGCCTAGAGTCAGAACAGTTCGGTAAAGTATGGTCATGGCATTTGTCCCTCGTGCGCTCTTGCGCAGCATAGCTTGTTTTGGCCCAGTAGCGAAAACTTAACCATTGTCTTTCAAGCAGAACCGTGTGTGGGGGTTGGCCATCTGAGTTTGGACGGCTAGGCATGGTATTGCTTATTGCAGCAAGGAATGAGGCGGAGATATGAGTGGCGTTGGCCCAAAAATCCTGCTTGTCGTAGGCGGCGGTATCGCGGCCTATAAGTCTTGCGAGCTTGTTCGCTTGATCCGCAAAGGCGGGGGCAGCGCAACCTGCGTCGTGACCAAGGGTGGCCAGCAGTTCGTCACCCCAATGTCGCTGGCGGCTTTGTCCGAAAACCAAGTTTATACCAGCCTGTTCGACCTCAAGAACGAGGCGGAGATGGGGCATATCCAATTGTCGCGCGAAGCCGACCTGATTGTGGTGTGCCCGGCGACATCCGATTTGATGGCGAAAATGGCCAACGGGATCGCGGATGATCTTGCGACCACTTTGATCCTTGCGACGGATAAGCCAGTGATGGCGGTTCCGGCAATGAATGTACGCATGTGGGAACACGAGGCGACGCAACGTAACGTGGCAGCGCTCAAAGAGAACGGCGTCACTGTCTTGCACCCGGATGAAGGTCCGATGGCGTGCGGTGAATTTGGTTATGGCCGACTGCCTGAGCCTGAAGCGATTTGGGCTGCGGTTGCGCAGCAATGCGGGATCGACGTGCCTGAAGTGGTTACAACGCAACCGGCCAATGACGAATATGAAGTCGAAGCACTTGAGCCGGAAGCGGAACCTGAGCAACTGGAAGAGGTGCCAGAAGGCGGCTTGAGTGGATTGCTTTCGCGTATTATCCCGCGCTCGACCGCGAAACGCACCCACGAGGATATCGAAGCGGAGCACCTTGAGGCTGAAGAGCTGGAAGCCGAGGAAGTGTGCGAGGCTGAAATCGAAGAGGGTGGACAGGTCGAAGAAGAGATCGAATTTGACCCCGATCTTGGTGGGCCGCTGCTGGCGACCAAAGGCGATGCAAGCGCCGCACCGCCAATGGACCCCGAAGCGATCAATCACGAAGTTGATGAGCGCAAATCAGCCCCAGAAACACCCTCTGAATTGGAGGCGAATGCAAAAAATCCTGCTATTTTAGTTGGCGGTGCAGAAGAGATCGAAGACGATGCCCTTAATGGTGAGGTCTTGGATGTCCCTGCGGATTATAACCCGCTTGATGGGCGCCATGTGCTGATCACGGCTGGCCCGACTTGGGAAGCCATTGACCCGGTGCGGTACATCGCGAACCGCTCCAGTGGAAAGCAAGGATTTGCGATTGCTGCGGCTGCGGCTGCGATGGGCGCGAAAGTCACGCTAGTCGCTGGACCCGTCTCCTTGAAAACCCCTGCCGGGGTTGACCGCATCGACGTTGAGAGCGCGGATGACATGAGCAAGGCGGTTAAGGCGGCGATGCCTGCTGACGTTGCAGTGATGGTCGCGGCCGTGGCGGATTGGCGACCCAAGAGCTATGAGGGTGAGAAGATCAAGAAGCGGGGTTCTGCGCCACCCGCTCTGATGCTCACCGAGAACCCAGACATTCTCACCAATGTTGCGGCGAGCGGCAATCGCCCTGAACTGGTCATTGGCTTTGCGGCTGAGACCGAAAATGTCGTCGACAATGCCAAGGCCAAGCGCAAACGCAAAGCGGCTGACTGGATTGTCGCGAACGATGTGTCCGGCGATGTGATGGGCGGCGATGAGAACACTGTGCATATTGTATCGATTGACGGTGTTGAGAGCTTGGAACAGATGCCAAAAGCGGCAGTGGCGATGGCTCTGGTTGAGCGGATCGCATCAACTCTGACCGCTGAAGCTGCTGAATGACAAAACCTGTAAATGTTGAAGTGAAGCGCTTAGCCCATGGCGGAGGTCTAAAGTTGCCTGCCTATGCGACATCGGGTGCAGCGGGCATGGATATTGTCGCAGCCGAAGACGTGTCGATTGAGCCGGGCGCCCGGCATGCGGTAGCAACCGGACTCGCAGTGGCGATCCCTTATGGATATGAAATTCAAGTGCGTCCGCGGTCGGGCCTTGCGCTCAAACACGGAATCACGGTTCCGAACACGCCGGGTACTATCGACAGCGATTATCGCGGTGAGTTGAAGGTAATCTTGATCAATCACGGGTCTGAAGCCTTCGCGATTGCTCGCGGGGACCGAGTTGCGCAATTGGTGCTCGTGCCGGTGATTCAGGCGGCGTGGGATGAGGTTGATGACTTGGATGCGACCGAACGCGGCACGGGCGGTTTTGGCTCAACCGGTGGTCACAAAAAGCTGTAAAGCGTAGGGCCCGTTCAGCCGCCTTCCGCAAATCTCACATTAGAGCTGTAGCTTCCCTGGATTGCATTGCCATTGGCATCGGTCGCGGGCTCAAACCGTGCGCGTTGCTGCATTGTCCGGCACACACGCTTATCGACCGAGCGCGAGCCGCTTGACGCGTTGACCGCGCACTCTTCAACCCGGCCACTTTGGTTGACCAGTAATGTGAAGCGCAGCGTCTCGAACCCGTTTCTTGGCGGGTTAAATCGACCGACATCGTCAGCATCAATCCAGCTGGCGCGATTGAGTGGTTTGACTGAGCGATTTGGCGGCAAAGGACCGGACACGCGCGAGGTTGCCGAAGCAGCATTGGCTGGGGCCGATCGTTGGATGGTCGGTGGAGCGCTGCTTCGCAAAGTGGATTGGGGCGAAACGCGCGGTTGCTCGCTTTGTTGCGGGCGCGGTGTATTGGCCGCAAGATTTTGCCGCGCAGAATTGCCGTTAAATGGCTGCGCGCTTGCTATTCTGGAACCCAGCGCGCGGAAGCCGGGGCGCCATTGATCTGCGCATTGGTTGAGCAGCCGGAAGCCTGATGAGCTTGAATCAAGAGCAAATCGTCCGATCATTTGACCGCCATCGCTTATCGTAAGGTAGCGGGCGCGGCGAAATTGGGCCTCTACGCCCGACGTGTTGCTGATCAAGCCATAGGTGCCGCTGCCGAACTTTTGACCTTGCAGTGCAGTGTCATCAAAGGCCCAGGTCACTTGACCAAATGAGCTCCGGGAGCCTCTTGCTCCGCGCAGCTCAAGCGCGCCGGGCGAGCCGCGTGCTTTGGAAAGAACCAAAGTTCCGGCTGCTGTAGGAGCAAGCCGCATCTCACAGCGCCGGGCCGAAGGCTGTGATACAATGGTCCAGCGCCCCAGCTTCACGAATTCGAGTTCGCCTCCGCGCTGCGCATGGGCAGGGGTCGACGCCAAGATCGCTGCGGTAATTAGCCAGAATATGCGTTTCATGCGCCGATGCTCCTGCAGCTGCACATACCCATTACTAAGCTGCGCCGCTACTCGCTGAGGCCTAGTTTCAACTACTCAGGACAACCACGTAACGCATTTGACCTGAATCAGACCGGAACAAGCCCAGAATATGAGCGCAAGCTTGGGCTTTCCTGCACAAACAAGAAAGGCGGCGCCAATTGCTGTGCGCCGCCTTTCAATTGCCCGTCCAAGGGTAAAGAGGATTGTGCTGTTAGTCGACCGAACGAACTTTCTTTTCGTCAGCGCGAATCGTGATCCGTAAAGTCTCACCAGAATTGCCCGGGAAATCGGTGAACAAAGCATCGACAAGATTTGGCACGAGCCGCTGCAAACGATTGCTGCGCGATACTGCTTCGGCCTTGCCTTCAAATAGGCGTTGTCCCGACGTAGTGGAATCGATCTTCATTTCGATGCCGCTGGTGTAAACGGTGTAGCTGCGCACTTCGGGCCCAGCGAGGAATGGGTCGTGAAACCCGAAAGCATAGCTACGGCGAAAGCCAAACCTGCCAGATCGGCCAAAACGACCGAAGCGGCCAAACCCGGCACTGCCAAAGCCCAGATTACTGGAACGCACCCGTTCGCGGCCATTGTCGACATCATAGTCAAACCGTACGAGCATTGTCGCGGCATCCGGGGATGCTTCGGCATAGCCAAGCTTTTTAAGCTGCGCGCCAACTAGGTCGGCATAGAGCGAAAATTCAAGCCCGCCAGCCAGCGCGGGATCTTCGGCTACCACGGCGAAGGTTTGGCCAGATGGCGCAGGAAGCTGGCTTTGGAAACGCGACACATCGGCATTGAAGCCGGGGGCGGCACAAGCGCCAAGGCCGAGAGCCAAAGCGGAGGCGAGCACGAGCGAGCGGATTCTCTTGGTGGAGGTCATAGTGGCGTTCATAGTGGCATACCCTTCTTGTTTCGCCAATGACGGTTCTGCGTTGCAATCGCGATCATTCGCGATCGGCCAAGCGTAACCCCACCCGCGCGCTTTTTGCGCGCCCTGACCTCGCCCGGCAACCTGCCATTGACTCGCGGCAGTGTAGAACGCTGTTCTGAACGGCGTTTGAACGCGATTTATCGCGAGCTACCCTCGCACAAGCCCCAAAGCGTTGTAAGCAGCGTTCAAAGTTGGCCCAGCGCGTTCACGAGCTTTGGCTGCACCGCGCGCCAGAATCGCGTCGAGGCTTTCGCGATCTTCCTTCAACGCCACGAACCGCTCGCTGATCGGCGCGAGCGTTTCAACGAGCACTTCGCCAAGCGCGGGTTTGAATGCTCCAAATCCTTGCCCGCCATATTCGGCGAGCACTTGCTGCGTTGATTGCCCGGTCAGCGCTCCAAAAATGGTGACGAGGTTGAGCGCTTCAGCGCGGCCTTCAAGGCCAGCTTCTTCGCTCGGCAGTGCTTCTGGATCAGTCTTTGCCTTCTTGATCTTCTTCATCACCGTATCGGCATCATCGCTCAAGTTGATCCGGCTCATTTCTGAAGGATCAGATTTGGACATCTTTGCCGTGCCGTCGCGCAAAGACATGATCCGCGCGGCTTCCGGTGGAATGATCGGCTCTGGCAAAGTGAAGACCGGGGCATCTGAGCCATCTGAATTCTTTGGCGCAAAGTCGTTGTTGAACTTTTGTGCAATGTCGCGGGCAAGCTCCAAATGCTGCTTCTGATCTTCGCCCACCGGGACATGCGTCGCTTGATACAGCAGCACGTCAGCGGCTTGCAGTACGGGGTAAGTGAACAGCGCAACCGATTGGCCCTCGCGGTTCTTGCCAGCCTTGTCCTTCCACTGCGTCATACGGTTGAGCCAGCCCATGCGGGCTGTGCCCGACAAGAGCCATTGC
The DNA here is from genome assembly GCA_039985875.1 of Erythrobacter sp. Lineage (GTDB taxonomy): Bacteria > Pseudomonadota > Alphaproteobacteria > Sphingomonadales > Sphingomonadaceae > Erythrobacter. Next base: position 982,249 of record JBDWRU010000003.1, read on the forward strand.
AGTTCTGGATGAGCGGGAACCTGCGCCTGATTAAACAATACGCTCTTGTCGGGATCGAGGCCGCAAGCGCACAAGGTTGCAACCAGTTCTAACGTTGATGCGCGCAGTTCAACGGGGTCATGCGGCATCGAAATGGCGTGAAGGTCCGCGATAAAGATCAAGCACTCACCGCCCTGTGCATGAGCATCATCCTGCAGCTTAACGTAGTTGCGGATCGCCCCAAGGTAGTTGCCGAGATGCGGCTTTCCGGTGGGTTGAATGCCAGAGACGACGCGCATGTTAGCTTGCTTTCTTTGTTAGTGTAGTGATGCGTTGGCGGTCGATAGCACCAACGGCAAACGCGATGCCGAAATAGACGATGCCGGCCGCTCCCACCAACACCATAAGCGCGACAAGGCGGGCGAATATCCCGGCTGCGAACCAGTCGGTTAGCAAATCGCGGGCATAGAACAAGGCTGCGCCCATTGCTGCGGCGGCTAAGGCTTGGCGCGCGATCCGCAAGAGCAGCGCCAGAGGAATAGTGTAGAGACCGCGCATCGCCAGCACGATGACGAGGAAAGCGACGTTGATCCATGCCCCGATGACGCTGGCATACGCGACGCCGACCACTCCGAATTGACCAAGCGTCGCAAAGTTGAGCGCAACAAACACGCCTAGCGAAATTAACGCGGCAATCACCGGGGTCTTTGTATCAGAGCGCGCGTAAAAATTGGGTACCAGTACTTTGACTAGTACATAGGCGGGTAGGCCCAGGACAAGCGCCGCCAGCACTTCTCCGGTTATGGCAGCATCCGCCAAATCAAAGCGCCCCCCTTGGAAGATCATCGTGATAAAGGGCTCAGCACACACCGCGAGCGCAACCGCCGCCGGAATGGTCAGCAGCATCGCCAATTCGATGGCGTCCGATTGCAGATTTGAAGCGCGCACTTCATCTTCGCCACCAATAAATTTGGACAGATTGGGCAGGATCGCAGTCGCCAGCGCAATCCCGATGATTCCAAGTGGCAATTGATTAAGCCGGTCGGCGTAATTCATATAGCTGACCGAGCCATCGCCCAATTGGTTGAGGAAGTAGATCTGGACCAAAGTGTTGATCTGATAAGCGCCACCGCCAATCGCGGCAGGTAGAGCGATAATACCAAGCCGCTTTACCTCTGGTGTGATCCGCGGCCACATCAACTTTGGCCGAAACCCTTCGACCCGCGTCCAATAATATAGCCACGCTAGCTGTATCACTCCAGCGCCCGTCACTGCCCATGCAATCCCGTATGCGACTTGTTCAAGGCTGGCCCCGGTGTTCGCCGCAAACCATTCGCCGGCAAGCAATGCCGCAATCAACACGAGGTTCAAAAGAATCGGGAAACTTGCACCGGGAGCAAATCGCGACACGCTGTTCAGCATCCCGGTAAACAGCGTCACGAGGCTGACTAGGATAATATAGGGGAACATGATTCGGGCGAAATCGACCGCCAGCGGAAAACTTTCCGGGTCAACAGGTTTGTCAGCCAGCAGCCAGATGACGCCGGGCATCGCCAGCTCAAAGACCGCCACCAGCGCGATCAGCACGGGCAGAAACACGCTTAGCACGGCATTGCTGAAACTGCGCGCCTCTTCCAAGCCTTTTTCGGGATCATCGTGCCCATCGAGCCGCTTGGAAAACATCGGCACGAAGGCAGCTGAAAATGCGCCTTCGGCAAACAGGCGACGAAACACATTGGGTAGGATAAACGCCTGAAACCATGCGTCGGTCACAGCGTTGGCGCCGAGGACGCGTGAGAAAATCATCTCGCGCGCCATCCCGGCAATGCGGCTGAGCATAGTCAGCCCGCCGATTGTTCCGACGTTCTTAAGCAGGCTCATTGGCTCGGCCCGCGCCAGTCAAGTTTCAGCCTTCGCCTTCGGGAGCAGGCGTAGAGCCGCCAGCGGCTTCTTCCTGTGCCCGTTTGGCTTGCAATTGCTGCACATAAAGGCCGTTGAAATCGACAGGATCGACCATCAGCGGTGGGAAGCCAGCATCACGGACTGCATCCGAAACGATCCGGCGCGCAAACGGGAAGAGAATGCGCGGCGCTTCAGCAAACAAGAATGCGTGAGCTTGATCTTCGGGTACGTTGCGAATGCCGACAAGACCACAATAGTCCAGCTCAACCAGATAGGCTGTACCTTCCCCGCTCGACGCTTCGATATTGATCTTCAACAGCACTTCGGTGACTTCGTCGCTCACCGGTTCTGCGCCGATATTGAACTGAACGTCGATCTTGGGCTGTTCTTTCCACTGGAACGAACCGGGTGCGTTGGGGTTTTCAACGCTCAAATCTTTTACATATTGCGTCAAAACCCCGGCGGCGGGCTGATTATCAGCGCCATTTCCGGCAACAGGTTGATTGTCGAGATTGGTCAGAACGTCGTTCTCATCGGCCATGGTGATCTTGTCTTTCAAAGTGGGCAATAAATGTTGTCCCGCGCGCATGGTAATCCCGCGCAGTAGGTCCGTCGCGCGCCTAGCAGGGGTAAAGCGTGCCCGCAACAGGACGCAATAGGCTCTATTTCGATCTTCAGCGCAACTTAATGCGGCTTGGTGAATTGTAATTGATGCCTATTTAGGGCACGAGAAGAGTCGCTTTAACCAATCGTCTTTATCGCGACGGAAAACCCGCTGGACCGGAACTGAACCGCAATGACCGAAATTATCATTCTTGCCATGATTGCTGCGTTTCTCGGCTTAAGGCTGTACTCGGTGCTTGGCCGCCGCGCTGAGCATGAAGAAGAATCTGTCCCGCAACGGGTGGACCCTGCCGCGAATAATGCGCAAGATCCGCAACAGCCAGTGGTCGTTGCCGCTCCGCAGCAGAACAAGGTTGAGCTGGATGGGCTGATGCCTGCGGTTGAGCGCGGCGTGCGCGACATCGCTTCTGCAGACAGCAATTTTGACATCGCTTCCTTTATGGAAGGCGCAAAAGGCGCTTATGCGATGGTGCTCGAAGCGTTCTGGTCAGGCGACCGCGAGACGCTCGCCGAGCTGTGCGATGATGATGTTTACGAAGGCTTTGTCTCAGCGATTGATGCGCGCGAGAAAGCGGGCGAGACGCTTGAAAACAAATTGATCCGGGTTGAAGAGACACGGGTGCACTCCGCGTCGCTCGATAACAAATTTGCGCGCCTCGCGGTGCTGTTTGTTTCTGACATCGCCACGGTCACTCGCGACAAAGATGGCAACGTCATTGCTGGATCGCTCGACGATGCGATTGAAAGTCGCGACGTTTGGACTTTCTCGCGCAATGTGACGTCGCGCGATCCGAACTGGATGCTAGACGAAACCGATCAAGGATAAGGGGGCGCGCCTTGGTGTTTGGGCACGCCTCGGATAATTCGACAATTCGATTGGGCCACGCGGGCACGGAACAGCGTTTTGGGCGAAGCCGCAACGTGTCGGTCAGCTTGGCGCTTGTCGGGTTGCTGCTGCTTTCGGCTTGCGCGCGAATTATTCCTAATCCTCAGTCACCGATTGTTGGTCCGGTTGGGCCGTCTGCGGGCACTGCTGCCCTAGCTGGCATAGCATCGGGGCCGCGTGTCTCAACGCTTGGGATGAGCACTAGCGACGCGGCCTCGGCGCTATCCAGCTTTTCCGAATCGTGCCGCTGGCTCACCCGCCGCGATGATGCGAGCGGCCTGACCAAGCCCACCGATTGGCAACCGGCTTGCACCGCTGCGGCGGGATGGCAATCTTCAAGAGCTGATGAGTTCTTTGACCGTTATTTCGAAACCGCGCGGATCGGTGACGGCAACGCTTTTGCGACCGGATATTTCGAGCCAGAAATTCGCGCGAGCCGGACTAAGCGTGCTGGCTATGCCCCCGTCTATGGCGTTCCCAGCGACCTGACCCGCGGCTGGCCTGCAGACATTCCATCAAGCGAGCGCACCGGCCGAGCACCGCGTGGACGTTTGAACGAGGATGGCGAGTTCGTGCGTTACTTCACCCGAGCTGAAATCGAAGACGGAGCGCTCGAAGGCAAAGCGCCTGTCATCGCCTATGCGGTTGATCCGGTGGAGCTGTTCTTCCTGCAGATCCAAGGATCCGGCCGACTCCGCACTGAAAATGGCGAGGTCATTCGGATCGGTTATGCCAGCCAGAACGGGCGCGGCTATACAGGGATAGGCGGGGTAATGCGCGAGCGTGGCTTGCTTGGCGATGGTCCGGGGCAATATCCAGGATCGATGCAAGGTATCATGGCGTATATCCGAGAGAACCCGGCGGATGGAAAATCGCTGATGCGCCTTAATGAAAGCTGGGTGTTCTTCCGCGAATTGACTGGCGATGGACCGCTCGGTTCGCTCGGCGTGCCGGTAAGACGCGAAAGCTCAGTTGCGGTTGATCCCAAATTTGTACCGTATGGCGCGCCGGTATGGCTCGATCTGGACCGTGATATTGCCGATGGCATGTGGATCGCGCAGGACACCGGCGGAGCGATCAAAGGCGCCAACCGTTTCGACACATTCTGGGGCGCCGGCACCGATGCGCGTGAAATTGCTGGCGGGATGTCTGGGCGCGGCTCCGCTCTGATTTTGCTTCCCAAAGGTGTTGTCGCACGGGTGAATGCGGCGCTTCGCAGCGGACAATGAGTTTCCCGCGCGGTCTAAGTTCGACCGAGCAAGCTGCCTGGGCACGGCTTGCAGCGAGTGTCGAGCCACTTGACGGTAAATCGCATCCGGGTCTTCCGAAAGCCAAAGGCAATTCTGCTGTCATCGCTGCGACGAAACCCAATGTTGGCGCGTCGCTAAAGCCGGTTCCCATTGCGCCGAGGCAATCGCCCAAGCGTGCTGCGCCGCCGCATCGTCAGGCTTTCGCCTCTGAATTGGATGGTCATTGGGATCGTAAACTCAAAGCCGGACAAATAACGCCGGACTACACACTCGACCTGCATGGCCACACGCTGGATGGCGCATATCACCGCATCACCAGCGGTCTCGATCAAGCGGTCGCGATGGGCGCGCGGGTGGTTCTGGTCATTGCCGGGCGGTCGCGTCCGGTTGATCCGGCGGATCGCGGGACAAAGCGCGGCGCTATTCGAGCAAAAATGCTCGATTGGATCGCGGCCAGTCACCACAGCGAAGCGGTTGCCGCCGTACGAAAAGCGCACCGCCGCCACGGAGGCGAGGGTGCGCTGTATCTGGTGCTGAAACGGCGACGCTGATCCCACTGGAGTATTGAGGACAAACGCCGCCGCCCTGCTAGGCGAACGGTCGCAATCGCTCACCCAAACAGCCACACATTCATTAAGCGGCCCGGCAATGCCATGCTGACAATTCCGGGGATCATCAAAGCGCCCAGATACAGGCTCAGGATTTCTTTCTTATGCCCCTTCATGTCGCCGCGCCGCGCGGTGGCGATAAGCTTGTATGACGCCCAAAAGGTCATCGGGATGAAGAGGTGAATGAAGCTGAAGCTGCCGCCCGTTTTTATGAAGATGGCAGAGGTCGCAGTGGTTAGCATCAGCGCCACCCAGACCTTGCCAAGCTGTTTGTGCATCGCTGTGCCCTTGGGGGCGAGCAATAAAAAGCCACCCAAGGGAATCGCCGGGAGCACTGTCGAGACATGGATGATAATGGCCAGATGCCGTGTCGCCACATGATCGGGTGCAAAGCCCAGCATTCCGCGTGCAACACCGTAAAACGCGAACAGCGTCATGGTGGCAGCCGCCAAGGCGACAATGGCCCGCATTCTGGGAGAGAGGTCGAATGCGTTCTTCGATGCAGGCTTGTTTCCGCTGCGCGTCTTAAATGGTGATGTGAGGCTCTTTGTTAGGGTGGTCATTGTTCGTCTCCAGTACGAGGTGTTCGTTTGCGATGAAGCCAAACTGACCGATGCCCATTCGCGCGCAATCGCGCCTGCGTGTTCGGGACGGGCAATGCGCGAAGTGGCGCTGGAAAGCCCCGGATTTACACGGTTTGCCACTTTACGAAGCGCGAATGGGCGGTCAGGATTGCTTGCATGAACTCACCAGCGACCCCGTCTGCGACCGCTCGCAACACAATGGCGCGCAAAATTGTGGTCGACTTGTCGATCATGACGGTGATCGGACTTGTGCTGGCCTTTATCGGGCCGTTCGGGACGTTTCAGAACCCGCTCGCCTATAGATTGGTCAGCTGGGTGGCTTTCGCTTGGATCGGCTATGCGATTTACAGCCCGATGAGTTGGGTCGTTGAGCGGTTGTATAATGCGCTGGTGATTCCGCGTCTGGCTTTGTGGGCCATCGCAGTTGCAATTGCGACAGTGCCGATGACGGCGATTGTGTGGTCAATCGGATACTTACCCAATCCAATCGCCCCGCCCAATTTGGAGCAGGCGCTGACATCTTATTTTTACGTGCTGCTTGTGGGGGGCGGGATCACCGCGATTTTCTATGTGATTGAGGCGAGTAAGAGCCGTGCGCCTGGCTCGTCCACACAGACAAATTCGAGGATCGAGGAACAAACTGTGCCAGACGCGGCGGCGGAGAATGAGGTTGTTCAACCCCCACTTATAGAGCGCCTTCCTCCGTCTTTGGGCGCCGATGTGATCGCGCTTGAGATGGAGGACCACTATGTCCGCGTGCATACCGCGCTAGGCTCTGAAATGGTGCTGATGCGGCTGCGCGATGCGATTGCTGAATTGGACGGAGCGGATGGCAGGCAGGTGCATCGCAGCTGGTGGGTGGCTCGCGGTGCGGTGGAGGATGTGGTGCGCGATGGGCGCAATGTGCGGCTGAAACTCCCCCGCAATATCGAAGCGCCAGTGAGCCGCGCACAGGTAAGCGAGTTGAAGGAGGCGGGCTGGATATAAAGCGTATAACCACGTAGGTCAGTTCGTCGATTAGGCAGACATGGACTTACAAGTCCAGTTGACACATCTTTGAGTTTACGAAAATATGTCGTTTCTTTATTCGAAAGGATCGATGCAATGAAGACTAGATACTTTGCCGTCTCTTTATTGGTGATGTCGACCACTGCTCCGGCGCTGCCGGTTTTGGCGGATGATCATGACGAATTTGTTATCGTGAATGAAGAGATGGGTGTTCCAGTGTTTGCAGAGGATATAACCGATAAGCCCTACAAGATTGTTGGGCCCGTTTCTGCTGGTGTCCGTAAGGCGACAATCTTCAGCAAGAAACCATCAAAGCAAAAGATATACAATGAGGTTTGGGAGCGCGGTGAAAAGATGGGCGCTGATGCGGTTGTCAATGTTACATATGATGATGCCAAAGTCACATTGGATAGTTGGGGTAAAACTCGCGCGCTCGGTTTCGCGGTCAAATTCTTGACACCAGAAGAGGTTGCGTCCGGCATGACGGGAGAAACCGCTCCTGCACCTGAGACCTACGAAAAGGAGATGTTCAAGAATGCGAACAAAAAACCGAAGGACTAGATTTAGCTATCGCGATACAGCCCAAGTGCGTTCTTGATCGCGACCAATCCCGCGCCAGCCAACGCAAAGAACCCTGCAAGCAAGACATTGTTCAAGAGAAATTGCGGCGACCCCAGGGCTGGTAGATCGACGAAGAAATAGGCGTAAAAACCTGTCATCTGCCCGAGCATCAAGGCGAATGCACCGTAGCTTAAAGGCGGGATCATAATTGCCGGGATCACGCTTTTGATCGGCCGTGTTGGCGGGGTGAAGCGCAACCACCAGATGATCGTCGCCAAGGGTATAATGGTGTGGTGAAACTGATTGGTGATCCGATCATAGCCATTGGGATGATGCTCGCCGGACAATAGGCCCCAATAGATCCCTCCAATAATCGCGAGCGCCGTCGCCAAAGCTGCGAGGATCCCTTGCGACCTAGGCTCAGAAACAGACCAACCCAAGGCGATGCACGCCATCACAATGCACGCGCCGACATTCCCCCAAATGGTGAAGAAACGCAGCATCGCGCCAAGGTTCTGCACATAGCTGCCATCGCCAAGCAGCGGCTGAACCGCGAGCGCAGCAAAGGCTAGAACCGCGATAATTCCGGCGAGCAAGCGGTCAGTGGACGGCGCAGTGTCGAGTGTTTCCATACCGCTCGTCTGCTCTATATCCTTGTGATTATGCAAACAAAAAGCCCCCAGCATTTCTGCCGGGGGCCTTCTTGCACGTGCGACCCTTAGGGGGAGGGTGCAATTACTTCACGTCGAAACGGTCATTGTCCATGACCTTAGCCCATGCCGCCGCGAAGTCTGAAACGAATTTCGTTTCATTGCCGTTTTCCGCGTAAACTTCGGCTTGCGCGCGAAGCTGTGAGTTGGAACCAAAGATCAAGTCAACGCGTGTTGCACGATATTTCTCTGCGCCAGTTGCGCGGTCGGTGCCGACATATTCTTCATCGCCCGAACCATCGACCGGAGCCCATTTTGTGCCCATGTCGAGTAGGTTGCTGAAGAAGTCTGGGGTCAGCTGGCCCACGCGGTCTGTGAAGACGCCGTGTCCGGTATTGCCCGCTACCGCGCCCATTGCGCGCATGCCGCCGACCAGAGCTGTAAGCTCTGGCATCGACAGGCCCAACAGATGCGCTTTGTCGATTAGCATTTCTTCCGTGCGAACGCTGGCTTTGGTCTTGAGGTAGTTGCGGAAACCATCGGCAAACGGCTCCATCGGCTCAAAGCTTGCGGCATCGGTGTGCTCAGCGGTCGCATCGCCGCGCCCGCCGGTGAACGGTACGGTGATGGTGTGACCTGCATCCGCTGCGGCTTTTTCAACCGCGGCATTGCCCGCCAATACAATCGCGTCGGCCATTGAAATATCGCCGCGCAGATCTTCGATCTTGGCAAGCACACCGGCGAGTTCCGCCGGATCGTTGGCCGCCCAGTCTTTTTGCGGAGCAAGACGCACACGTGCGCCATTCGCGCCGCCACGATGGTCCGAATTGCGATAGCTTGACGCCGAAGCCCATGCTGCTTTGGCCAGCTCGCCAACGCTCAAACCAGAGCCAATAATCGCCGATTTGAACGAAGCCGCTGCATCACCGGCAGGCGCGGTGCCAGCAGGAACAGGATCCATCCAGATCAGTGTTTCTTCAGGCACTTCTGGGCCGAGATAGCGCGCTTTTGGACCCATATCGCGGTGGCACAGTTTGAACCATGCGCGTGCAAAGGCGTCGTCAAGCTCAGCCGGATTTTCCAAGAATCGTTGTGAGATTTTGGCAAATTCGGGATCGCGCTTGAGCGCCATATCCGCAGTCGTCATCATAGTTGGGACTTTTTTGCTCGGGTCACGAGCATCCGGTGCCATATCCTCTTCAGACTGGTCTACGGGTTGCCATTGGTTTGCGCCCGCTGGGCTTTGAACCAGTTCATAGTCATATTTGAACAATAGGCGCAGATAATCATGGCTCCATTGGGTTGGATTGTTCGACCAAGCGCCTTCGATACCTGATGTGGTGATGTTGCCAGAGTCAATTTCGCTTTGATCGGTTAGCCAACCAAACGCCTGCTTCTCAAGCGCTTCGCTCTCAGGCGAGTCACTGAATGTGTCCGATGGAGCAGCACCGTGGGCCTTGCCAAAGGCGTGACCGCCTGCGGTAAGAGCGACAACTTCTTCATCATTCATGGCCATATTGGCAAAGGTTTGACGCATATCGCGCGCCATGCCCTCGGCGTCATGCGGATCGCCGCCTGGCCCCTCTGGATTGACGTAAATCAAACCCATCTGGATAGCAGCGAGTGGGTTTTCCAGCTCCATGCTCTTGTCGGGTTGGATACGGGTTGGCGCGCCGTCATCGACCCACAAATCTTCAGTGCCCCAATATGTTGTCTCAGGCTCGAACACGTCGGCACGGCCGCCGCCAAAGCCAAAGACTGGGCCGCCCATGCTCTCTATTGCGACATTGCCAGCAAGGATGAAAAGGTCAGCCCAGCTGATGTGTTTGCCGTATTTTTGTTTGATCGGCCAAAGCAGACGGCGTGCTTTGTCGAGGTTGCCATTGTCCGGCCAGCTGTTGAGCGGGGCAAAACGTTGTTGGCCAGAGCCAGCTCCGCCGCGACCATCGCCAGTGCGGTAAGTGCCAGCTGCGTGCCATGTCATACGGATGAAAAACGGACCGTAATGGCCGTAGTCAGCAGGCCACCATTCCTGATCGTCCGTCATCAATGCGGTCAAATCTGCTTTCAGCGCTGCATAGTCGATCGCGTTGAACGCTTCGGCATAGTCAAAATCTTCGCCCAACGGGTTGGCGCTGCGGCCACCTTCGGTCAGGATGCCAAGCTCCATAGTCTGAGGCCACCAATCGCGATTGGTGCGACCAAAAAGTCCGCGTGGGCCTGCATCTCCGTGGAACGGGCAACCACCACTCATTTCACCGGTCTTTGCATCCATGATGTTTCTCCATTTTCTAAGCTGACCCAAGGGAATCGGGACGCTTTCACCTGTTAATGACTAGCACATGGAAGCTGGGCTGTGATTAGTCCATGCGATTAATTTGCGCATATTGATCGGTTTTTCCGATTTTATCGGAGATCCCCCAATGGCCGCATATTTGGCTCGGCCTGCCGCGCGTAATTTGCGTTTAACCCGCTTGAGCGCGGTACAGCAATTTGTGATCGGCCAGCACCAATGCCATCATTGCTTCGACCACAGGTGCGCCGCGAATGCCAACGCACGGGTCATGGCGTCCCTTTGTGCGCACTTGTGTCGCCTTGCCGTCCGAATTGATCGAGTCCACCGGCGTCAGGATCGAAGACGTTGGCTTGAATGCCACTCGGCACACCACAGGCTGTCCGGTTGAAATGCCGCCAGCGGTTCCGCCTGCGTGATTGCTCGCGAAAACGGGCTTGCCATTATCGCCGGGCGACATGGCATCGGCGTTCTCTTCGCCCGTTAGTCTCGCCGCTTCAAATCCGTCACCGATCTCCACGCCTTTGGTGGCGTTGATGGTCATCATCGCAGCGGCAAGATCGCTGTCGAGCTTGGCATAGACAGGCGCCCCCCATCCGGCAGGCACGCCTAGTGCGACACACTCAACCACCGCGCCCAAGGACGAGCCGGCTTTGCGCGCGGCATCGACTTTCTCTTCCCAGCGTTTGGCCGCTGCGGGGTCGGGGCAGAAGAACGGATTGTTGCCAATCTCATCAAAATCAATCGCATCGCGGTCAATCGCGTCACCGCCAAGCTCGCAAACATAAGCATGGATCGTCACGTTGGGGATGATCGCCCGCGCCACCGCGCCTGCCGCAACCCGCGCGGCTGTTTCTCGCGCTGAAGAACGCCCGCCGCCGCGATAATCGCGGATGCCGTACTTTGCGTCATAAACGTAGTCGGCATGGCCGGGGCGATAGCTTTTGGCGATCTCCGAATAGTCTTTGGAGCGCTGATCGGTGTTTTCGATCATCAGATGGATCGGGGTGCCTGTAGTCGTGTCCTCGAATACGCCGGAGAGGATTTTAACCAGATCATCCTCTTTGCGCTGCGTTGTGAATTTGGATTGGCCGGGTTTGCGCGCATCCATAAACGGTTGAATATCATCGGCCCGCAAAGGCAATCCCGGCGGGCACCCATCCAGCACTGCGCCCAAGGCAGGCCCGTGGCTCTCCCCCCAAGTGGTAAATCGCAAGACGCGTCCGAATGTGTTCCAGCTCATGGAATGTGCCTGTGGCGCAACTGTGGGTCTGTGTCCATAATCACTAGACGCTAGGCACTGCATCCGCCAAGAACAAAGCATGATCGCTAAACTATCAGGGCGGCTGGATGAAACCGGCGAAGACTGGGCCATCGTCGACGTGCAAGGCGTGGGGTATATCGTCCATTGTTCAACCAAGACGCTGGCGGCTTTGGGTGAGGTCGGCGAAGGCTGCACTATCCACACCGACTTGCAAGTAAGCGAGAATGATATGCGCTTGCTCGGCTTTGCAGAGAGCGCAGAGCGCGATTGGTTCCGGCTTTTAACGACGGTGCAGGGTGTGGGCAGCAAGGTTGCACTCGCGATCCTCTCCGCGCTCTCGACCGGCGAAGTGCGCGATGCCTGCGCAGGCGGCGATGCGGCAACGGTCGTGCGGGCGAATGGCGTGGGGCCAAAGCTCGCCAGCCGGATCGTCAATGAGTTGAAAGACAAAGCGGGCGCGCTGCCCGGAGGCGGAGCGGCTGGGGTCGCAATGGGCGGAACAGCCCCCAAAGGCAGAGCCAGCGCCGATGCAGCAAGCGCCTTGGAGAACCTTGGCTTCAAACCCGCCGTGGCTGCGCAAGCGGTTGCGCGCGCGGTCGAAGAATTGGGCGAGGATGCGGGTGAGGGCGATTTGATCCGAGTGGCGCTGAAGAAGGCGGCTGGGTGATGTGGATTGGGGCTGCGACTTTGATAAAGCTCGTCGCAGCCATCCTGATGGTTTATTCCTACGGAGCGTCGGCATGCTCTCCGCCGACACCTTACCCAGAAACCGCTACGATCTTCAGCCCTGTTCAAAGCAAACAAGTCCCCAATGGCGCTATACAATTGCGCGTAGCCGTCTCATCGGGCTTGGAGCATAACAACGGCTATTTGACCCTGAAGGTTATGGGCGTCGTTGATGGAGACTTTACCAAAAAGACGATTCGTCTGAACGTGGCGAACTCAAGCGGTTGCAATGTTGAGTTGATCGGTATGAGGGAGCTGTTTGACGGTGCAGCTGGTTATGTCACTGTTCTCCCGATGCGCTACGAAGATGGTCAGCCAATTACAAATTCCTTGGGAACACTTGAGTACGGCGCACTGCAATACAGAGGTTATAAGTGGCTTCCTAAGGCTGACGATTATGAGATTCTTCGGTTGGAAGGGTTTGCCGAGCGACAGCATTTGGAGTTCCAAAACGAAAGCAAATCCGGTTGTTTGAGTGAAGCAGACAGCGACCGAGAATTTCAAGACATTCACGAAAATGGATTCTCAGAGCAGGCATGGCGCAAGTGTGTCGAACCCGGTGAGTCAGTTGCGTTGGAATGCCAAAATGACAATTCGGGCGCATTGATTTGCGAAGAAGATGAATGGCTCAAAGGCCGCCCTGCTGACCTGCAACGGGGATTCAATCCATGGATTCACAATGGACCAACGATCATTTTTGGTGTTGTGGTGGGTTCGTTGTTGGCTGGCATTGTTGGCTTTTTCTGGAGGCGTAGAAGGCGATCATGACAGACTTTGACCCACACCCCGTCCATTCCAAACCGGCTCAGAAAAACAAGGAATGACCATGCGCACCATCTTGATCACGGCTGCCGCTGTAGCCATCGCCGCCCCAGTCGCCGCGCAGGACCTGTCCAACTTCGACACCGGTCCCATCTTCGAGGACTTTGGCCCGCATGCGCCCGTGCCAGATGCCGACTTCTCCATTCCCGAAGCGACTGACCTCTATGTCGCGTTCGACGTCGCCAAGCCCGCGGCTGAAGGCAAAATCAACCGGACGGTCGAAAGCGCCGCGCGTTATGTGAACATGCACAATGCCGCTGGATTGGAGCCCGCGCGGGTGCGCGCCGCAGTGGTCGTCCATGGCAAAGCCTCGCTCGATCTGCTGACTGACACAGCGTGGGCGGCCAAGGGTAAGGAAGGCACCAATCCGACCGCTGCCGTCATTCCAGAGTTGGTCGATAGCGGCGTGCGGATCATCTTGTGCGGGCAAAGCGCTGCGGCTCATGGAATTACCAAAGCCGATCTTGCGCCCGGCGTTGAGCTGGCGTTGTCGGCGATGACCGCGCACGCAGTCTTGCAGCGCGACGGCTATACGGTGAACCCGTTTTGATCGAAGAAGAACCCCTCCACGCGCCTGAACCGCAACCCGGCGATCCCGACACCGCGCTGCGACCAAAGTCGCTGTCCGAATTTATCGGACAGGAGGCGGCGCGCGACAATCTGCGGGTCTTTATCCAAGCCGCGAAGTCGCGCGGGGAAGCGATGGACCACACGCTGTTCTTCGGTCCGCCAGGGCTGGGAAAGACAACGCTAGCGCAAATTGTTGCGGCTGAGCTTGGCGTGGGGTTTCGCGCCACATCGGGCCCGGTGATCGCCAAAGCGGGCGATCTCGCCGCTTTGCTCACCAATCTTGAGCCGCATGATGTGTTGTTCATTGATGAGATACACCGACTGAACCCGGTGGTTGAGGAGGTGCTCTATCCTGCAATGGAGGACCGCGCGCTCGACATAATCATCGGAGAGGGGCCATCGGCGCGCAGTGTCCGCATCGACTTGCCTCCCTTCACTCTGATTGGTGCTACGACACGGCAAGGCTTGCTTACGACGCCTTTGCGCGACCGTTTTGGTATTCCGGTGCGGCTGCAATTCTACAACCATGATGAGCTGGATCAGGTGGTGACTCGCGGTGCGCGGCTGCTCGGCCTTGATATAGACCCCACGGGTGCGCGCGAGATTGCGCGACGTTCGCGCGGCACGCCGCGAGTCGCAGGACGGCTATTGCGGCGCGTGCGCGACTTTGCGCACGTCGCTGGGCAAGAGACCGTCACAAGAGCAATGGCGGATGATGCCCTGACCCGGCTGGAGATTGATCGACTCGGACTCGATTCGATGGACCGGCGGTATCTCTCTATGATTGCAACCACTTACAAAGGTGGTCCGGTAGGGGTCGAAACACTCGCCGCGGGGCTAGCGGAGCCGCGTGATACTGTCGAAGATGTGGTGGAGCCCTACCTCATTCAGCTTGGCCTGCTGGCGCGCACGGCGCGCGGGCGCATGCTCAATGATGCGGGTTGGGAGCATTTGGAAATGTCTCCTCCCAAGCAGGACCCGATTCCCCAGTCCGGCCTGTTTGACGGCGATAGCTAAGCGATATCCTAACCAATCTGATAACCAGACCTGCGCAATCGGTATCAATCTGGGACATGCCACCTGAAATCAGACGGATTCGAGCCATTTCTGCGGCTTAGGCGCTCTCAATCGTGGTTAATCCCGTTGCAGTGTAGACCGACTTGAGATCATTACAGCATTGGATTTGGTGAAGTTGCGGGTGGGCCGCAGTGGATCCACCGGAAAAACAAGGTTGTTATTATGTCGCTCAAACTGGCTATTGCAAAGCTCTCCGCAGCCGCTGCTGGCGTTGCGTTGATGCAAGGGGGTGCAGTGCGCATCGCGGAGCCGTTGAACACGGAAGATCCGCAGTTCACGACCGCGGACGGTAAGTCGCAAGAGCGCCAGCCGCGCCAAGTGAAAGGGCCGATCCTGATCAAGGATCCGCGCAATCGCTTTGTGCCGCCACCGCCTCAGCCGCAACCGCGTCGTCAGCGCATTGTTGAGCGTACAATTGAGTGTCAGCCGCTGCCATCAGGCGCGATCGCTGCCACCGACTCACTGCCCACCGGTGTAACACAAGCATACTTCGACGACGCTGAATGCGCTCCGATCGCACAGGTGGCATACGCTCCGGCTCCGTTGCCTCCTCTTCCGCCCGTTCGCGGCGGTGGCGGTAGCGCTCCTGTTGTCATTGGTGGCGGTCTCGGCGGATTTGGTGGCGGCTTCGGCGGCGGCTTCTTCGGAGGCTTCTTCGGCGGCGGCGGTTCGTCATCAGGCGATGTCTCGGTTTCTACCACGACTTCGGGCGGAGGCAGCTCAGGCGACGTTAGCTCGTCATCTTCGGGTGATGTCAGCTCCAGTTCCGGCGGCTCCACCTCCGGTGGTTCGTCAGGCGATATCGTGATCGACATCGACATCGATAACTCAACGACCTCATCAAGCGGTGTTGTAAGCTCGACTTCTTCCAGCGGCACGATCTCATCGACCACTGGCGGGATCACCAGCTCGACAACGTCATCGGGTGGGATCACCAGCAGCACATCAAGCTCTGGCGATGTCTCAAGCTCAACATCGACTTCGGGTGATGTTTCAAGTTCAAGCAGCAGCTCTTCGAGCGGCTCCTCGTCCTCGTCATCTTCGTCTTCCAGCAGTGGTTCAAGCTCCTCTTCGGGGGGCGGCGCGACCTCGACCACATCAGGCGGTGACACCTCGACTTCGGGTGGCGCTACCTCGACCTCAGGTGGGAACACCTCAACTTCGGGTGGCGACACTTCGACGTCAGGCGGCAACACCTCAACTTCGGGTGGCAACACTTCGACGTCAGGCGGTAACACCAGCACGACTTCGGGTGGTAGCTCGGGCGGCTCCAGCTCTTCATCGAGCGGCGGCTCAAGTTCCTCTTCAAGCGGTTCGTCATCGGGTGGTTCGACATCTGGCGGCGCAACCAGCACCAGCACATCGGGTGACTTGTCGAGCTCAACCAGCTCAAGCACAACCAGTTCTTCGAGCTCGACTACATCGACCACTTCGGGCGGCGTGACAAGCACAAGCGGCGGTTCGACCACAACGAC
Source organism: Erythrobacter sp. (assembly GCA_039985875.1). GTDB lineage: Bacteria > Pseudomonadota > Alphaproteobacteria > Sphingomonadales > Sphingomonadaceae > Erythrobacter. Next base: position 998,528 of record JBDWRU010000003.1, read on the forward strand.
GACTAGCGGCGGCGGTTCATCATCTACCTCTGGCGGCGACTCCAGCACGACAACCACCACCACGACTTCGGGTGGTGCTACGTCAAGCTCAACCTCGACCACAACGTCGACGTCTTCATCAACCTCTAGCTCGGGTGATGTAAGCAGCACCACAAGCACCGGGACAATCAGCTCGACAACTGGCGGGATCAGCTCGACATCAACCTCGTCAAGCTCGACCACAAGCACCAGCTCAACCAGCGGGGACGTCAGCTCAACGACCAGCACGACCAGCGGGCTGAGCACGAGCGGTGGTTCAACCAGCTCAAGTTCTACATCTTCGTCGAGCAGCTCTTCGAGCAGCAGCTCAGGCTCTAGCTCGGGCGGCACGACTTCAACCACCAGCGGTGGCACCGACGTTCCTGCTCCGCCAATGATGATCCTATTTGGCCTCGCTGCCGCAGCCGTACTTGGCCGCCGCAAGGGCAAAGTTAAGGTCGCCAAAAAAGGCTAAGGCGCTCGCCGCTAAGGCGGCGCTTACTACAACCGAAAAAGAACGGCGTCTGCGTTAATTCGCAGACGCCGCTTTTTTGTCAGTGCTGTCGGTCGGCTTGATAGAGTTGAGAGTTAGTTTTGGGGTCATGCCCGCATTTGCGTTTGTGCCGACCCAGTCGACGTCGCTTGTCGCGACCGTGTCACCCAATTCCCAGACATTGGTGTAGCCATATCCCACAAGGTTGATGAAGGTTGGAATGTTGAGCGCAAGCGGCGCTGACTTCAACATAACCGGCACGACATCGTCGCTAAAATTGTTGTTGCAATAGATCAGGATCGTACGACCCTTATTGGCTCCGATCACCTGTTCCAAGGTTTCTTCGGTAAAGTCGGAGAGGGGCAGATTGACAGCGCCCTCGATATGCCCTGCTTCAAACGCAGCGGCTGATCGGGTGTCGAGAATGAGCGTGTCGGCCTGCGCCGTGCGTGCCTCAAACTGGTCCAGCGTCAAAAGCCGATCGGCACGAATATCCGCCACTTCGGACGTAAGCGCCTCAAACCCTGCATAGTCGACTTCTTGCGCTTCGCTTGCGCGCTCTTCTTGCGCGGTGAGCGGCATAGTGAACATTGCGAGCGTGGCCGCTGCTGCCATAAAAATGGGTCTTGGCATTGATCCCTCCTTGCACCTGATGCGCAAGGGAATGCCACTAGGCGGCTAACGCAAGGCTGAACGCCAATAGTTGCCTAGTGTTCAGGTTTCACCACAGACGTCGATCACTTCTAAGGCTGACCTGCTTGTTTCGGCAGCTTTTGCCGACGCCAGTTCATAGCCCGGAATAGGATTGGGAACGCCGTCCCCGCCATCACCCTCTGGCGCGCAGGCGGTGAGCCCGAGCACTAGAGTGGTGAAAGCTAGAACAGCGCGCATAATCGCCTTACGCTGCCAGATTGCGCAGCACGTAATGGAGAATGCCGCCATTGCGGTAATATTCCATCTCGTTTGCGGTATCGATGCGGCACAAAGCGGTGACGGTGAAGTTCGATCCGTCTGCGCGGGTGACTTCGATCTCGACATCCTGACCCGGTGTCAAATCGGCCAGTCTTTTGATCGAGAAGCTGTCATCAGAGGTGAGGCCCAGCGAAAGCCGGGTGTCGCCATCCTTAAACTGCAATGGCAGCACGCCCATGCCGACAAGGTTCGACCGGTGAATACGTTCAAAGCTCTCAACGATCACAGCTCGAACGCCGAGCAAGATCGTGCCCTTCGCTGCCCAGTCGCGAGAAGAGCCGGTGCCGTATTCCTTGCCACCCACAACGATCAGCGGGGTGCCATCGGCTTTGTGCTTCATTGCCGCGTCGTAAATCGGCATTTGCTCACCATTGTAGGTGGTCTCGCCACCTTCAACGCCGGGAACCATCTCGTTCTTGATACGGATATTGGCGAAGGTGCCGCGCATCATCACATCGTGATTGCCGCGACGCGAGCCATAGGAGTTGAAGTCCTTCTTCGCGACCTGATTGGTCTTTAGGTAAGAGCCAGCGGGGCTGTCTTCCTTAATCGCGCCAGCGGGCGAGATGTGGTCGGTGGTGACCGAGTCACCGAGGATCGCGAGCGGCTTTGCGCCTTCGATGTCGGTGACCGGAGCAGGCTCCATGCCCATGCCTTCGAAGTATGGCGGATTGGCGACATAGGTTGACCCAGCGCGCCACTGATAGGTGTCAGACGGCTCGACCGAAATCGCCTGCCAGTGCTCGTCACCATCATATACGTTGGCATAGCGGGTTTCGAACATCGAACGGTCGATATTGGCCGCGCGGTGTTCAGCGACTTCCTTGTTGGTCGGCCACAGATCAGCAAGCATCACATCGTTGCCGTCTTGGTCTTGGCCAAGCGGCGTGGTGGTGATGTCCTCGGTCACACTGCCTTTGAGTGCATAAGCGACTACGAGCGGCGGCGATGCGAGGAAGTTTGCGCGCACGTCTTGCGATACGCGGCCTTCAAAGTTGCGATTGCCCGAAAGGACTGATGCCGCAACGATGTCATTGCCGTTGATTGCTTTGCTGATCGGCGGAGCCAGCGGCCCTGAGTTGCCGATGCAGGTGGTACAACCATAGCCAACCAGGTCGAAACCAATCGCGTCGAGATCGTCTTGCAAGCCCGATTTGACGAGATAATCGGTCACAACCTGACTGCCCGGTGCGAGCGATGTCTTCACCCAAGGCTTTGGTTGCATGCCTCTCTCATTGGCTTTCTTCGCGACCAGACCCGCTGCGATCAACACATCAGGGTTTGAGGTGTTGGTGCAGCTAGTGATGGCGGCGATCACGACATCGCCATCGCCAATATCGTGGTCTTTGCCTTCGACACCGGCGCGAACCGCGCCGTCCTTATTGTAGACCGATTTGAGTTCGCCGTTAAACAGCTTGTCCACCTCGGGAAGGATAACGCGATCTTGCGGACGCTTAGGCCCGGCAAGGCTTGGGACGACGGATGCGACGTCAAGCTCAAGCGTGTTTGTGAATACCGGCTCATGCGACGGATCAAACCACATGCCCTGTTCCTTGGCATAGGCTTCGACCAGTGCGAGATTCTCTTCACTGCGACCGGTCAGCCGCATGTATTCTATGGTCTTGTCGTCGATGCCGAAGAAGCCGCAAGTCGCGCCATATTCCGGCGCCATATTGGCGATGGTTGCGCGGTCTGCGAGGGTGAGGTTGGCAACGCCTTCGCCGTAAAATTCAACGAAGCGGCCCACAACGCCAACTTCGCGCAGCATTTGCACGCAGGTCAGCACCAAGTCAGTGGCGGTCACGCCTTCGGCCATGCGGCCGGTCAGCTTAAAGCCGACAACTTCAGGAATCAGCATCGAAATCGGCTGGCCCAGCATTGCTGCTTCGGCTTCGATCCCGCCAACGCCCCAGCCTAGGACGCCAAGGCCGTTGATCATTGTAGTGTGCGAATCGGTGCCAACACATGTGTCAGGATAGGCGACCATTTCGCCGTTCTGGTCTTTGCTCGACCAGATGCCTTGCGCGATGTGTTCAAGGTTCACTTGGTGGCAGATGCCGGTGCCGGGAGGAACGGCAGAGAAGTTTTCGAAGCTCTTCGAACCCCATTTGAGGAAGTCATAGCGTTCCGCGTTGCGCTCATATTCGAGCGCCATGTTGGCTTCCATCGCTTTAGGGTGACCAAACTCATCGACCATAACCGAGTGATCAATCACGAGGTTGACGGGAACCTGCGGATTGATTTTCGCCGTGTCGCCGCCAAGCTCCTTGATTGCATCGCGCATCGCGGCCAAGTCGACCACACAAGGCACGCCAGTAAAGTCCTGCAACAAAACGCGTGCAGGGCGATACTGAATTTCGTTTCCGGTGGCCGGATTCTTCTGCCAATCGACGATCGCCTGGATATGTTCGCGGCCAACGGTGAAGCCATCGTCTTCGAAGCGCAGCAGGTTTTCCAGCAGCACCTTCATTGAGTTCGGCAATTTCGAAATGTCTCCCAATTGCTCAGATGCTTTCGCTAGAGAGTAATAGGCGTAATCCTGTCCTCCCACAGAAAGGGTTGAACGGGTCGCGAGCGTGTCCTTGCCGATAGCGGTCATCGAGGCTGGTTTCCTTTCATAAGAACGCGTTGCCTTTGCCGGGCGCGCAATTGGGATTTTCTCGCCGCACCTGCGCTAGAGTCAGCGCGAGGTCAAGAGGGTGATGGGCGCACAATTTTACGAGAGTTTACTAAGAGGTCGGGGCCTTGCTGTGTATGGCCCACACAACGGTGGAGTTACAACAAAGAACAAGATCATCCGGGGGGCGCATGAAGACCAAGAACAATACGGGATCGCAGCAAGCGAGCCTTAGAGCTGGAATTATTGCAGCATCGATCATGGTCTTCGCCTGTTTTGGGGCAGCTATCGCCTTTGCTGGCGAGGTGCGTGACACACAAATGCCCGATCATTTAGCAGGCAGGCAATAATCAAAGCCCTTTGGGTCGCACCGATAGGGTTATTCGCGCCTCCATTCGTGGGGACGTAACACTGGCCGGGATGACAACGCCCCGTTGTCCCGGCCATTTTTATGTCTCAGGCTACCGTCGCGGACTCGCTGGCTTGGGCCTTGCGCGCTGCTATCCAACAGCCCGCGATTATCAGCGCGGTGCCGGCCAAAGTCGTCCAAGTGACCGCCTCTGCAAAGAACATCCAGCCAAACAGGCTCGCCCACAAGAACCCGGTATATTCAATCGGAACAAGCGTTTGTGCCTGCGCCCGCGCATAGGCCCATGCGATCGCCATTGCGCCAATCACGGTCAGCGCGCTTGCCGCGGTGATCGCACCAAGCGCTTCGAATTGCGGCGTGGTGGCCAGAAATGGTGCGAACCCCAACAGCACCAACCCGCCGACCCCGCTGTGAAATGTAGCGACTTCAACTGGACCTGCGACCTGCGATTGGCGGCGGATCACAATGAAATTGTAGGCATAAAGCAAGGCCGAAAATAAAAGCGCGGCCAATCCATAAGCTGTGCCGCTGTCAAAACTCTCTTGTCCTAGCCGCCCTCCTACAATCACCAGAGTGCCAACAAAGCCCAAAACGCTGGCGAATATGGCTTCGCGCCTGATCTCCTCGCCTAGCAGAATGCGCGCGAGGTAAAGTGCAATCAGCGGCGCGATGAAACTGATCGCAATGGCTTCAGCGATAGGGAGTTTTGTGAGTGCATAGAAGAAGCTGAGCGCCATAAACGCAGAGATAACACCGCGTTCAAGGTGAAGTTTCATGACCTCGCGGCTGGGCCAACCTGTGCGTTTCACAAGCCAGACGGGCGCAATGATCGCTGCCCCGATCAACGAGCGCAGTACCGTCGCGGTATAGGCGCCGGTAGCGAGCGCACCCTCCTTCATAAACGCATCCATCAAGGAAAGCGCTGCGACACCCATCATCGCTGCGGCAATAGGCCACAAAGGATGCGCGCCAGCGGGCAGGGGAGAGGGTAGATGGGCCATTGTCCGGCCGCTCTAATCGCGGCGAGATGAATGGTCACCTATCGGCAACACCTAAGCTGTGGGATGCTCATCGGCTGTGGGGGATTCAGGATTGGGAAAGCCAAGTTGGTTGATAGAAGCGTCAGTCTGAGCCTATATTTGCTCTGGCAAACACGCGTCGGCGTTCGGCGCATTGGGTCAATCGAGGAATAACATGCGGAATTTGGTCAGCATTTTGGCAGGTGGAGCGGCGCTGGTCGCTATGGCGACAGGCACGGTGAATGCGCAGGAGGCGGGCGAAGGCAGCTCTGCGGGAGCAGAAAGCGATCTTTTGCTGGAGGCAACCGGGCGAAGCGTGTCGCAACCGGTGGCTCAAGGCGGAATCGAAGTGCCGGAGCCGTCAGAGCCGCAATGGAACCTCGCGCAAGTCGGGGAACTGATCCAAGTTATTGAGCGAGTCGGCGAAGAAGGCCTCGACCCGGTCGACTACGACCTACAAGCGCTCAAAGTTTCGCAAGCTTCCGGGCCATCCGAAGAATTGTCCGCACTGGCGACGAAGAACTTCATCTGGTTGATCGAGGATATGCGCGATGGCCGAACGCCAATGTCCGCCCGTAAACAGTGGTTCGTGGTTGATCCCGACCGCGATATTTACCGCACGCCAGACCTGATCGCTAAAGCGCTATCATCAAGCGATATTGCTGGCACGCTCGCCAGTTTGAACCCAGACCATTTGGACTATGCGCGGCTAAAGGAAGAACTAGCCAACACTCCGGCATCGCAAGTCTCCAAGCGAAAACTGATCCGCGCGAATATGGATCGCTGGCGCTGGCTCGCGCGCGATCTGGGCAAATTCTATCTGATTTCCAATGTGCCGGAATATAAGCTGCGCCTGACCGTTGGTGACCGGATCATCAAGAGTTACCGCACGATTGTCGGTAAACCAGGCCGCACCGCGACCCCGCAACTGGCCGAGACCGTGTCAGGCGTGGTGTTCAACCCGACTTGGACTGTGCCTCAATCAATCGTCAAAGGCGAAGGGCTGGGTCAGCGGGTTCTGAACAACCCGGCATGGGCCAAGGCCAAAGGCTACAAGGCGACCAAAGGCGCGAATGGCTATATATCGGTTGTGCAACAGCCGGGACCGACCAACTCGCTGGGCCGGATGAAGCTGGAAATGCCGAACCGTCATGCGATCTTTTTCCATGACACGCCCTCGCGCCATCTGTTTAAGAACGCCAACCGCGCGCTGTCGCATGGCTGCATCCGCACCGAGAATGCGCTCGAAGTCGCGATGCTGATCGCAAGGTTAGGCAAAGGAGCCACGACTGAAGAGGCGGTCGCGATCTCGACCTCTGGCAAATACACCAAGGTGATCAACAAGCGCGAAGTGCCTGCCTACATCACCTATTTCACCATGGCGACGAACACGGATGGCGAGATGACGACGTTCAAGGACATCTATGGCCGCGACAAACCCGTGCTCGCAAGCTTGGATCAACCGCGCAAAGAAAACCGTGCGATTGTCAGCGATGATGAGGTTATTGTGATCGAGAACGATCCGCGCGCTGGGGGTTAAGTTTGGTCGCCTAATGCGCGAACCAAAATGATGTCTTCGCGATAGAAATAGCCTGCTGGGATTGCGTAGCAAAGGATGGTCACAATCTCGTAGAACTCGATCTGCCTAGCGACAGTCGCGCTGGTGAAGTTGAAAAAATAGCTAACAACAATTGCTACAACGAGCGAGGCAAATATCGCCAAGCCAAGGCTGAATTGTTTTTCGATTTTCCTGCCTAACATCAGGGCCAATGGCAGCCCCAACAATGCGATTGAGAATGCGCATAAAATAGCGCCGATCATGGTTCCGACGAACAATGCGAATGCAACAAGAAATAGCACGCCAGCAATGAACGTCAGTGTTGGCTCGGCTTGCTCGGCAACAAAAGCAACGATCAAATAGGCTACAACACAGATCGAACCGGTTAGTCCTGCCTTTATGCTGGCAGGAAGCACTGCGCTGATTGTTGACGCGGCTGCATGGTCGAACGCACCGAAAGTTGATCGATACGGCAACCCCTAAAACGACCCCGGCGCATAACGCTGTGTCGTGTCAGGCTGTGTGGGTTGGAGCGGTTGCAATTGCTGCTCGCGACTGAGCATGCGGCCATCATCTTGCAAGCCAAGGCTGTCGGCATAGAGCAAGCGACCGCCCGACAAGTGGAGCAGGGCCTGCTGAAAATCTTCGCGGCCCAGCACAAAGCAACCATTTGATCGGCCCATGCGGCCCCAACGCGCAAGGTGCGAGCCCTCGGCATAGCCTGCCGTGTGCATCACGATATAGCGGCGAAGCGCGGCTTCATTGCTTTGGTCGAGCCCTCCCAAACGCACCGATGTGCCATAACGCCCCTGATACCATTCCCACGTCACATAGGCGCCGCGACTGGTCGCGTTGGAGCCTTCGACATTGGAGTAGTGCTTGAGCCAGCCATCATGCTCAGGGTCAGAGCCAGACCCGTGGCTGACATGATAGGCTTTGACTTCGTCGCGTTCGAGATTGACGAAGTAAAAGCGTCGCTGTGCCGAGTGCACGCCATAGTCGGCTATCCCGACAATGTCGCGCCGCCAGATCGAAGTGCCCGCACGGTCAAGCTCGCGCTTAGCCAGATCGAACAGCACGCGATCACGCGGTGTCCCTGCGCGCACTTGCGCAGCGAGCGTGGTCGGCAGCGATAAAGCTGCGCCCGTGGCCAATGTGCCTTTGAGAAGATCGCGCCGGTTCATAGTGACATCCTTACTATACAAAACTTGGCCCTCGCGTGAACCGCAATTTCACACAGTTTCCCAGACTGACCCAATCTTTCAACGCTCAACGTGTCAGCCCGCTTCGTGGATCGCCTTCGCTTTCATGCCAAGCTGGATAACACCGGGCATGTTTTCGCGGATCAACTCTCCGACTTTGGCCATGCCCCCAAGCCGTGGATCGCCATCGCGCATCATCTTGGCAATCGCTGGTCCTGTAGGGTGCAGGCGGCACCGCGCATTGAATTCATTGGTCTTGGGATTGTTCGACAAGATCGCGGTGCTCATCAGATTGGACATCACAGAATAGGGGTAAGTATCAGTGGCGTCGGTGAGCGGGGCAGGAGGGCACAGAGCGTTCTTTTCTGCATCGGTCTCAAAATTGGCTTCGATAAAGGCCGCCACACTGGCGCTGTAAGGCACAAATGGGGTCTGGACGAGCTGCAATGTGATCGTGTCGCCATCGAAGAATGGGCGCGCGGTGCTGGCCACGTCGAACGGGACAGCAGAAGCGGTGCAGTCGATAAACAGCGTGTTGTCGGGAACCGAAACGCGTTCTTCGCCAAAGTGCATGGCGCCCGGCTCAATCGCTGTAACGCGGCCTTGGCGATGCACCTGTGTAATGGCCTGCAACATGGCAACCTCAGCCTCTGAGATCACCGCAAAGTGGAACATCTTTGGCGTCACGTTGTCGTCAAGCCGGAGCATTGTTCCGCGCTCACCCAGCTTTACGAACATCTCATCGCCAGTTTCCGAGCCGTTCGCACATTCCACCAACGCGACTTGGAACTCGATTAGTCCCTCAAGCCCGACATGGGCAGGTTGCAGCAATTTGCGGTTGAACATCCAACTGTCGCGTGGTCGCACCCAACCGATTTTCTCCGCTGGAACGCCCGCTTCGAGCAACCATACTGCGGCATCCATCGCGGTTTTTCCGCCGCCCATCACAACATAGTGATCCGGCAGATCGCTTGTGTCTTTCCATAGGCTTGGAAGGTCGCCGGGGACCGTAAAACGGGCTCCCTCGGCAATGTCGAATGCGGGTTTGTGCGTTGAAGGCACCGAGGTTTGGAACCATGTAGCGTCGACCAGTTTGCGCCGTACCGTGATGGCTGTCTCTTCGCCAGAGAGGATGCCGGACACGCGATGCTTGCCGCTCTCGCCGCTGATATATTCGGTCAAAGGATGATAGACGACGCGTCCGCTTGGGAGCATCCGCTCGCTCATCAGTTTGCCGTAATAGCTCAGAATTTCGGCATGCTTGGCGAGCGGATACATGCCCGCATTGTGGCCTTGCGTATCCACTTCGTCCGAGCACATTTCCATCGAATTGACACCGTAAGTTGCGCTGGGTTGATGCAACGCTACGAAGGAATAGGCATCGTTCCAATGTCCGCCAGGCTTGGCGTGTTTGTCGACAATGGTGATGTGGCAATCGGGGTCTTCGTCAAGCAGTGTATCGGCAAAGGCCAGCCCCACGGCACCAGCGCCAATGATGAGGTAATCGGTTTCGTGCGCAGCCATTGGGCGAGGCTTCCTCTTGCTCAAAGTGGAGTTAAGAAGCGATCATGCCGTGCATCAAGAGTGGGAGCAAGCTTATGCGCTGTGGCGCGGTTTGCAGGCGCGGACTATTCGCCGCCCAGCACCATTTTATCGCCTGAGATGTTCACGTCGCCAACTTTGGAGAGGTAAGATTGCCCAAGCAGCGAGATGTCGAGGCCTTCAGGGATAATGACGGCGGAGACATTGCGACGAACAATTCCGCCGATTTCAACTTCGCTAAGCTTTCTGGCGACGCCGAAGACATCGCCACTCGCGCCGCGACCGATCATGCGAACTTCGCTGTCCTCCCAACTGAGGCCCGCCGCGCGGGCATCCGATCCGGTCAAGGCAATTACGCTGGCTCCGGTGTCGACCATCATCCGCATGGATGCGCCGCCGACAGTGGCATTGGCGTAGAAATGCCCGTCGCCTTCGCGTTGAAGTGTGTGATCGCCCGCATACCAATCAGAGGAAGCCTGCTTTGGGGCGGGATTTGGCGATTTTGACCATGGCGTCCGAGTTTCGGAGCGGACCTGTTCGATTTTGGCGACTTCTTCTTCCCCCTCGCGTGGAACCACGAGAGCGGCAAAGCCAAAAACACATGCGACAAAGGCTACAGTACGACCGATCATGCAGCGGGTTTAGCGCTCCCGCCTTAATTCTCTCTAAAGTGCAGGCGAGTTGGCAAATTTCCGGTTTTCATCTGCCATTGCGAGCATTGAGCGGGCATGGCGAGCGGCGACAATGCTTTGATCATCGCCATATCCTCCGCCCAACGCTGAGGCGATTGGGAGGCCACGTTTGCGCGCTTCGCCAATGACGAACCGGTCGCGGCGCTCCAGCCCTTCATCGGTCAGCGCAAGCCGGCCAAGCTTGTCATCGCGATGCGGGTCAACGCCCGCTTGATACAGGATCAGGTCGGGGGCGAATTCCTCGATTAAGCTGGGCAGGGTGCTGGTCAGCGCCTCCATATAGCCATCATCGCCCAAGCCGTCGGGCAAAGCGACATCATGGTTTGAGCGCGCCTTGCGCACCGGAAAGTTCTTTTCAGCGTGCAGCGAGAGCGTGAAGATATCATCGCGCAAAGCGGTGAGGCTGGCGGTGCCGTCGCCTTGGTGGACATCCAGATCCACGATCAGAATGCGGCTCGCATCACCTTGCGCAATCAAGCGGTTGGAGGCGACCGCCAGATCATTGAACACGCAATAGCCAGCGCCCGTATCGGCGAGCGCGTGGTGGCTTCCGGCGGCAGAATTGGCGGCGTATCCGTGCTCGATAGCGAGCTTTGCGGCCAGCCATGTTCCGCCATTGGTGTGACGCACGCGGTCGCGGATCTTCTCGGTGATGGGAAATCCGATGCGGCGTTCCTTTTCGCGCGGGACTTGGGCGAGGAACACTTGCTCGACATAGGTCGGTTCGTGAACCGCTTCGAGCCATTCGCGTGGGCACGGGTCGGGTGAGTGTTCGGTGATGGCCTGATCGCCTTCCCGCAGCGCCTCCATAACCAGATAGTATTTGTCGAACTTGAAGGTGCCCCGCTCTGGGCGCGGCGCCATATAGTCAGCGTGATGGACGACGTGGAGCAGAGCTAGGTCGCCTTACTCGCCAACGCCGCCAGCTCATCATAAATCGCATCTTCTTCGCGGCTGGCAGCATCGCGCCACGTGGTCGCTGTGTCGGCGTTCAAAAGCTCACCTTCCGGCGTCAGCACCAGCACATTTGGCGTTCCGGGCAGGTCGTCCAAGCCAAAGCGCTTGGCGATACCGAGGTTATGGCCATCGCCCTTTTGCGGCATTCCGACATTGACGAAAACCAGCTCATATTTCTCGGAGACCAGCGTCTTGAAACGCGGGGTTTGCAGCCACCCAGCCAGTGCGCGGCTATCATGGCACCAATTGGCGCCCATCACCAACAGCACGCGTTTGCCGCTTTCGCCCGCGCGCTCCAACGCTGCATCGACATCGCCCGACGCATCTTCGGAGACATCATAAGAGGTCGCCTCGGGGTAATCGTGCGACCCTTGCGCGACGTTTGTTGCGAGAGTTGCACAACCTGCGAGCATTACAGCGGCCAAAGTTCCTGAGATCAGCGCTTTGATCATTCGGCAGCCTCCGCAGGCGTGGCATGCGGGTCAAATGCCTGTGCATCACCCGCTTCAATCGCAGCGGCTTTATCTTCGACGAGCCGGACAATGTGGTCGAGCATATCCTCATCCTCAATCGCATGCGCTTTCACACCGGAGAGGTAGACCATGTGTTTGCCTGCGCCCCCGCCCGTTAGCCCAATATCGGTCTCGCGCGCTTCGCCCGGCCCATTGACCACGCAGCCTAAAACCGACAGCGACATAGGTGTTTTGATATGCTCAAGCCGGGCTTCCAGCGTTTCAACCGTGCGGATCACGTCAAAGCCCTGACGCGAGCAGCTGGGGCAGGAAACGACACGAACGCCGCGTGTTCTCAGCCCAAGGCTTTTTAGCATTTCGTATCCGACTTTGACTTCTTCTTCGGGTTCCGCAGAGAGCGAAACGCGGATCGTGTCGCCGATCCCGGCCCAGAGCAGCGATCCCATGCCGATCGAGGATTTGACCGTCCCACCGATCAATCCGCCAGCCTCAGTAATGCCAAGATGCAGAGGGCAATCCACCGCCTCGGCCAGCCCATGATAGGCGGCAACTGCAAGGAACACGTCGGATGCTTTCACGGCGACTTTGAACTCGTGGAAGTCGTGGTCCTGTAAAAGCTTGATATGATCGAGCGCGCTTTCAATCAGCGCTTCTGGACAAGGCTCGCCATATTTTTCGAGCAGGTCTTTTTCCAAGCTGCCAGCATTCACGCCAATCCGGATCGAGCAGCCATTGGCTTTTGCCGCGCGCACAACTTCGGCGACGCGCTGCGATGACCCAATATTACCGGGATTGATGCGCAAACACGCTGCACCTGCATCGGCGGCTTCGAGTGCGCGTTTGTAGTGGAAGTGAATGTCGGCGACGATTGGGATGCGCGAGGCTTTGGTGATCTTGCCAAAGGCTGCGGTCGCTTCTTCGGTGGGGCAGGAGACGCGAATAATGTCCGCACCGACCTCTTCACAGCGGCGGATCTGGTCGAGCGTTGCCACAGCATCCTCTGTGGGAGTGTTGGTCATGGTTTGAACCGTGATCGGCGCATCGCCGCCCACAGGCACATCGCCAACCATTATCTGGCGGCACTGCCGCCGCTCAATATCGCGCCAAGGTCTCACAGACATACCGCGCATATAAGCGCGCTAGGGTGAAGGGGCAATGACAAGGCCCCCAATCAGCAAAGGGCGCATGAAAAAGGGCGCCGCAATCGGGCGCCCTCTTCCGTTAATCAGTAGTTGCTTACCAGCGGATCAGCGGTGGAACCACGATCCGAGCCAGCACAGCCGAAATCGCGACCGGTGCAACATGCCACAATCCGACATGCGAAAGCGTATCGAGAGGGCAAGTGATACCATAGGCCAATGTTCCCAGCGAACCAGCGGCAAGGCCAGTGAGCCATGCTGAGCGTTCAATCGAAACAGGTGCGCCGCGACGCAACCAAACAACAGCTGTTGCTGCGACCAGCAAGCCCGCCATGACCGATGCACGAGTGCACATATAGGCTGCAGGATCGCTCAACCCTTCATGCGAATGACTAGTGCCAAGCGAGAACAAGCCAATGATCGCAGCGACAGGAACAATCGCCAACATGGCTGCGCTCCAAAGCGGGGCGTTCGCACGAATTCCAACGCGAGGACGTGAGCTCGCGACCAACGCTGCCGTGCTGGAAACACCAAGCATCATCAACAGCCCATGTGTTATCCAGAAATAGCCGGACGCTTGGCCGGTAACGAGGCCAGTCCAGAATTGATAGAAGAACACGGACAGCCCGAACGCGATTAGCGTCGCGGTGCCGATAAGCATGCCACCTTCAACCGGATTGACACGGCGAACCGGCGTCAAATCTTCGGTGAGAGCGGCAATGAGGTCTTCCCGGCTGCCCGGGCGGCTTAAATTCTTATCCATTTCAATCAGCTTTCTCGACCATCGCGGATAGCTTTTTCAAGCCACGATGGATATTTACTTTAACCAGGCTTTCGCTTTGCCCGGTTTTGTGTGCGGCTTCGCGGACCGAAAGTCCGCCGATTTTGACCAGTTCGATAACCTCGGCCTGTTTCTCAGGCAATTGACTAAACAACCGGTCAAGGCTGACACGGGCGAGAACGACCTCCTCTTCGCTGTCCTCGACCCCATCATCTTCCATCAATTCCTTGCTTTCGTGTTTGTACACTTTGCGCAAGTGATCGACCCAGCGATACCGCGCAATGGCAGCAAGCCAAGGCAGGAATGGGCGCGCCGGATCATAAGTGGCACGCTTAGTATAAAACGCTATCAGCACCTCTTGAACGAGATCATCGATCTGATCGACTGGCACCCGGCGACGAAAATACCGCTCGAGCCATACGCCCACCTCGGTAAGCAGCACGTTGCCAGCGGCCTTGTCGCCGTCTTGTGCTGCCACCATGAGGCGGGCGAGAGTGGGTTCATCAGCTACCATAATCCCAGCGCTTAGTCGGCTTTCGGCGTGAACATACGATCAAAAATCCGATCGAGTGAAAAGAGCCCGCCACCGCGACTGATCAACATGATTGCGAATGCAATCACTGTGATCGCCCAGCCAAAAAAGTGTGCGCTTGTCGGAAAGACAAAGAACTGAATGACCAGAGCCATGACCATCAAAGCTGTCGCGCTAAACCGTGTGAACAGTCCAACAAATAGCAAGATCGGAAACAGAAATTCGGCATAAACCGTCAGCGGCACAGCGATGCTTGACGACAGCGGTAGACCTGCGAACTCGTTTTCAAAGATCAGGTACTGTGTATCGTCGATTTGCAACCAAGTGCCCTCAACCACCTTCGTGGTGTAAGAGCGCCAGAAGATTCCGGCGAGCGCGATGCGTGCGAAAAGCAAACCAATGCTCTCACCCACGCTGCTCGACAGAAAGCTGACAACCTTTGCGTACAGATTTGTGATCGTGTTCATTTCTTCCTCCGTAAGAAAAAGCGCGGATCAGCGATTTATTGGCCTGATGACTGACCCGCGCAACATCTCGATTAACGCTTAACCGGCTTCAGTGAACCTTTGCCTTTTGGCGTTTTGATTTTGACGCAAGTGCCTTTGTTTACATATTTCCAAGCATTGCCTTGCCAATCGCGTGTCGATGTGCCGGCACAGCTTGTACCTGGGCCAGCGGCGCAATCGTTCTTACCCGCTTTGGAAACGCCGTAGCACTTCTCTTTGGCAGAGGCTTTTGAGCCAGAAGCTGCGACCGGGCTTGTAGCGAGGCCAGCGGCGATCCCTGCAGTCAGGGCAAGGCCGGCGAAGTTTGCGATAGTCTTAGTGTTCATTGTGGTTCTCCTAGATATTCTAAAACTCTTTGTGTTCGGCGCATTGCCGGAACTGACTGGGTATTCGCGGCCATCATAGGAATGGTTACAGCCAAATCAAATTCGTTGGTTTGATCTGGGATTCTGGTGAAGTCTGATCATACGAGGCGATTTTGTAACGCTGTGAACACATCGCGCGAACTAAAGCAAGACAGCGTCAGTAAACCGCATATCGAGCGGCGAGCGGGTGCCGCCGCTATCACGAATGACGATGCGCGCAATGCGCTATGCTATTTGCAAAGTAAGAGGCGCAAATCGTCCGGCAGCCTAGTTCGCCTGACTTGGCAGTGTTTCGCAACCTGACCCCCCTCAAGCGGAGTGTTGGCAGGAACGTGGGCTAGGCTGCCGACCCTTGGAATTTTCTGCTAGGAGCCCTGACATGACGATGCAGATTGGAACATTTAGCGGTTTTGGCCTTGGGCTTAGGCGCACGCACTATGATGACTTTCTTGAGTCAGACGTGCCAGTCGATTTTGTTGAAGTGATCTCTGAAAACTACATGATTGACGGAGGGCGGCCGCTGCGCATTCTCGACGAGGTCCGCAAAAGGCATCCTGTCATCATTCACGGCGTTTCGATGTCGATCGGTTCGGCAAGCGGCCTAGGCCAAGGCTATCTGGCAAAGCTCAAGGAGCTTGAACAACGGATCGAGCCGCTTTGGGTGTCTGACCATCTGTGTTGGACGCGGACCAGCGCGCATAACAGCCATGATCTTTTGCCAATGCCGTTGACGCAAGACGCGTTGCAAGCTGTCTGCGACAATATAGACCACGCGCAAAGCGTTCTTGGCCGTGCCATGCTGTTTGAGAATCCGTCGAGTTATCTCACATTTCCCGAGGATGAGATGAGCGAATGGGAGTTTCTTACGGAAATGACCCGGCGCACCGGCTGCTATCTGCTGCTCGACGTGAACAATATCTATGTCAGCGCGGCCAATCATGGCTTTTCGGCAGAAGAGTATCTGGCAGGCTTACCATTGGATCGTGTTCGCCAAATTCACTTGGCAGGCCACGACCCAGCAACGCCTGAGCGCGACATCATTATTGACACGCATGACCGCAATGTCAGCGATGGTGTTTGGGCGCTTTATGGCAAAGCTTTGGCGATGCTACCGGGGCCGGTAGCGACCATGATTGAGCGCGATGAGCATATTCCGCCTTTGTCTGAATTGCTGTCCGAGCTGGATCGGGCGCGCGGAATTGCAAACGAAATGACCTCAATGGAGCCAGCATGAGTGAAGGTCTCGCTGAAAGGCAAGCTGCCTTTATGCAAGCAGTGCTCGATGACAACGCACCGCTGCCAGAAGGCTGGGGCAATTCGCAAGCTGCGGGGATGAGCGTCTATCGCGGCAACTATCGCTCCGCTTTAATTGGTGCTCTTGATAGCACGTTTGAGCGCACTGCTCGATATGTTGGCGAAGAAACGTTCAAACAGGCCGCTGTGCACCATGCGATAAGTCACCCGCCATGCGGCTGGACTATTGATGAAGCCGGAGCGGGTTTCGATCGGACGTGCGCCCAACTGTTCAGCGATAACCCGGAAGTTGCGGAGCTGGCTTGGCTCGAATGGACGATGCAGGAGGTTTCAACCGCGCCGGATCAAGAGCCGCTTAGTGCGGCTGCATTTGGAGAAGCCAGCGCGAGCTTTGATGATGAAGCGTGGATGCGTCTTTCGCTTACGTTTCAACCGCGAATGGCTGGGCGTGAAGTGAGCCACGATCTGACAGGCCTTTGGAGCGCGCTCGAAGAAGAAGGCAATGCGGTTCCCGATCCCACCTTACCATCGCCGCGCGCTTGTTTGGTGTGGCGCGAGGGTGAACGTCCTACCTTCATGTTGACGGACTTGGCGCAGGTCGAAGCTTTGGCCTTGATGCAACAGGGCGCAAGCTATGGAGACCTGATCGGCGCGTTAGCGGGCGCTGATCCGGATCCTTCGGCCATTCAAGATGCAGCGATGCAGGCGGGTGCGATGCTGGGTAATTGGCTCAATGAAGGGATGATCCTCAGTTTCGAGGCTTGACTAACTGCGCGGCTTGGTCAGGCATGTGCGGCAAAGGAGAGAGCCATGCTAACCGATACCTCGATTGAATTGCGTAGTGCAAAGCCCAGCCTGCTTTTGCGCGGCATCAAATGGTTGCTCGGCAGGCGCAAACCGGTTTTTCCTCAAACTGAGAGCGGGGTGAAGGCTTTCCTCGAAGGAAGAGCGCTCCCGGAAGATGACCCTCTACCAGAGAATTTTGAGAAGCGATTCATCGTCGAGCATTGGCAAGCTTCAGGGCAAAAGGTGATCACGCTTCACCCAAAAGCCGGGCCCGGCGATTGGCATATGCTTTATTTCCATGGTGGTGGATTTATCCTGCCGATGATGGGCGTGCATTGGACGCTAGCCGCTGCGATGGTGGACCATTGCGGGATCAGCATTTCGTTGCCTCTGTATGATGTGGTTCCCGAAGCATCGTACAAAGCGCAGGACGATTGCGCAGACGCGGCTTTCGCCAAGATCGCTAGCGAACACGATCCTTCAAAGATCATTCTGAACGGAGACAGCGCGGGCGGTCATATGGCGTTGGCTTTGGCATTGCGGCTCGCAAAAGCGGGCGGGGCGCAACCGGGCAAGCTGGCATTGTTCGCACCTTGGTTGGATGTGACAATGCAGGACGATGCGATGCAGGGGGTTGAGCCGCACGATTTCATTCTCAAGATTGAAGCGTTGCGTGCATTTGGAGAGGCCTTTGCTGGGGACCGTGATCCAGCCAGCGCGCAATGCAGTCCGCTCTACACATCAAACGCGGACTTATCGCAACTTCCGTCCACACGCATTTGGACGGGCAGGCACGATCTCTTCATTGTGGATTCGCGCACATTTGTGGGCCGGTTGCGCGATGCAGGTGTGGACGCGAAGCTCTACGAATACGAAGCGGCGCCGCACGTATTCATGGTCATTGTCCCGACGCGCGAGTCCAAGGACACCATTGCCTTGCTGCGCGATTTCCTATCGGAATAACCCTGCCTACGCGGTGAATGCTTCTCCAGTCATCGCTTCACTCATGCTCCAAAGCCGGTCCGCGCTTTCTGGATCGAGTGCGTAGGATCGTACGCCATGTGTGGCGGCTTCGTCGTCAGTCTGTGCGACATGACAGTCTTCGCAATAGACACCGCCCTGGCCCTCGACATCCACCGAAGTCGCTGCCCAGCATGAGGTGGCTGCTCCTTGGGGGATGCTCTTGAACTGAAAGTTGGGATCGCGAGTGGTGATGCTCTTCATCAGGAATTCGCGCGTTTCGTCGCTCATATAGCGGCCCAGATTGGTGTTAATCCCGCCGGGGTGGACGGCATAGGCATGGATGCCTTGGTCTGCGAAACGTTGCTCCAGCCCGACACTAAACAGCACATTGGCAGTCTTGGATTGGCCGTAGCTGATGAAGGGGTGATAATCGCGGCTCTCAAAATTTATGTCGTCCAAATCGACCGGAGCGGTGTGATGGCCACGGCTGGAGAGATTGACGATGCGCTTGTCAGACCCGTTCTGGATTAGTGGCATCAGGTGTTTGGTGAGAACGAAGTGGCCAAGGTGATTCGTGCCAAACTGGCTTTCAAACCCGTCCGCAGTTTTGCCAAATGGCGTCGCCATGATGCCGGCATTGTTGATGAGCAGGTCAATTTTGTCGAAGCGCTCATTGGCTTCGGCGGCGCATTGGCGAACGCTTTCGAGTGAGCCAAGATCGCCGATGACGGTTTCAACATTGGCGCTGGGGTGATTGGTTTTGATTGCTTTGACGGCGTCATCAAGCTTGGCTTGATCACGTCCGGCGAGAACGACATGGGCACCCTTAGCCGCCATGGCACGGCCCGTTTCTTGCCCCAGTCCAGAATTGCCACCCGTGATGAAGACAGTTTTGCCGGTCAGGTCCTTACCCGCCAGCACATCGTCCGTTGTCGAACCAAACCCAAACTCGCTCATCATCATCTCTCCCATACGGTAAGAGGGCGCGGTAGCATTGCCACCGCGCCCTCTTCAATTGCGCTTTTGATAAGCCCGAGCCCGCAGGCTCTTGCCACCGTGCATTGTGCTTACTTCTTATCGAAGTCTTGCAGCTTTTTCGCAGCCCATTCCTTGCCGCCAAGACCGAAGGCCAAGGCCGCAGCAATAGCCAAACCGATCACGATCGATCCGAAGGCCACCAACACGATCTCATCGCCGACATTCATCTGCTTCAGACCCATGAAGGTGAAGAGCAGGATCGTGCCGTATTTTGCGATCTGACCGGTTGCAGCTTTGCCGTCCGCACCGCCAAGCAGCTTGCCCAGCAGGTTCGCAATCATAAAGCCGAAGCCGATTACGATAAAGCCGAACAACACACTGCCGCCTAGTGAAAGCACCTTATCAAGGATCGTGGTCAGTTCTGGGAAGCCGAGCATCCGTGTCGCTGCGATAGCGAAGAACAAGATGATGCCGACCTGCACGATGCGTGCAAGGACCGAGGATGCCTTGGTGCCATCAGGCAGCAAGCCGGTTGCCGAAATAGGACCGTCAATGCCAAGACCTGAAAGCAGCTCCGTAAGCAAATCGACCACAAAGCGGCTGATCAGATAACCGATGCCAAGCAGGATGCCGCCAGCGATGATGTTCGGGATCGCCGACATGATCATCCGCAGCATTTCCGTTGCCGGGCCAGAGATCGACGCGATGTTGAGCACGCCCAGCGCGCCGATGGCGACGGGGATTGCGATCAAAGCGTAGATGATCGTGCCAAGCGTCGTTGAAATCGCGGTGTTGCCGGTGACTTCGTCAGCGCCCGCTTTGTTGAGCCATTTGTCAACGTCGACCGTTTGCATTGCTGTGACCGCGATGTCGCGAACAATGCCCGCGATCATCAGGCCGATGAACAGCAAGAGGCCAGCCCCGATAAGGTTCGGCACAAAGTCCATGATGTTGACGAGCAGTTCGTTGATTGGACCAGCGACGCCGCCCAGCTCAAGCACTTGCAGGATGCCAAGCAGGCCAAAAAGCCAGATCAGGAGCGAAACAATCTTGCCGAGCGATGAGCCGACACTTTCGCCGCTGCTGGTGCCGCGGTTGAGAAAGCCGATTTTGTCGATTAGTTTGGCAAATGCCCATTTGGCTGCATTGGCGAGCAGCCAAGTGATAATCAGAATACCGATTGCTAGGGCTGCTTTAGTCCCCAGCTGTATCGCCAGTGCTGAATCAAATTGATATTGTCCTATTTGCATTACGATCCCCCTGTGTTTGAGCGGATTATCATGTATGGTCCGCTTGGGTTGCTACGCGAAATGTAACAAATTAAGTTACATAAAATTATAAATTCGACACTCAATGATGCTCAACATCAAGGAATTAGTGCGATGCAACGTAACATCCTTTCACTATTTACGCTAGTCTTATTCTCAGGTGAGCTTTGTTTCGGGGGTGTGTCAAGCACTGCCCTTAATGCTCAGTCCACATCTGTGGATGAAGAAGGGATCGGCTGGTCGCTTGCGATCCATGGCGGAGCAGGAACATTGGATCCCGACTCGATGACGCCAGAGCGACGCGCAGCCTATGAAGCGGCGTTGCAGGGGGCTCTTGATGCAGGTTCCGCAGTGCTCGCCGACGGCGGCAGCGCGGTCGATGCGGTCAAAGCCGCAATCACGCCATTGGAAGACAATCCGCTGTTCAATGCTGGGCGCGGTGCGGTCTTTACTTGGGACGGCACCAACGAACTCGATGCCTCTATCATGGATGGCCGGGATCGCAGCGCCGGCGCTGTGTCCGGGGTCACTACAATTAAAAACCCGATCCTGCTCGCGGACACGGTTCGCACCGAAAGCCCGCACGTATTCCTATCCGGCAAAGGCGCGCAGGAATTTGCCAGTGAGAATGGCTTGGAAACCGCCCCACCAGAATGGTTCGCAACGGAGCGGCGTATGGAAGCGCTGGAGCGGATGAAAGCGCGAGCCCTCTCGTCGCATGATGTGGACCTGAAGTTCGGGACGGTTGGCGCGGTGGCACTCGATAGCCAAGGCAATCTGGCAGCGGGTACGTCAACCGGAGGAATGACAGGCAAACGCTGGGGGCGGATCGGGGACTCGCCCGTCATTGGTGCAGGGACCTATGCGGATAACCGCGCTTGCGCCGTGTCTGCAACAGGGTGGGGTGAGTATTTCATTCGGGTTGGTGTCGCGCAGGAAATCTGCTCGCGCTTGAGGATCTTGCGTGCGACCAATTACCTGACACTGGCAAGCGTTCCGGCTTCGGATGTTGAAGTGCGCGCCACATCGCAACAAGCGGCTGATGCTGTCATGGCAGAGGTGAAAGAGCTTGGCGGGGATGGCGGCGTAATCGTTGTCACGCCACAGGGTCACGCATTTTATAGCTTCAACACAACCGGTATGTATCGCGGGCGTGCGAACAGCGAAGGTTTGAACGAAGTGGCAATTTTCGCCGAGGAATGAGCGTCTAAATTGAGAGCCTAATTATCGCCGAGATTGCAATTTCGCGCTTTTAGGATCGGGCGCATCTCATCATAGGCAGCAGGTGTCAGGTGCAGCGGGATATAGGGGTGCAGGTGATGCACGATGTGAAATTGCATCCCCATTGATCCCAGATTGCCGACCTTGGATCGCCAGCTGCGCGTGTTGGAGTAGCGGCCTTGGCGCGTGCCCGGATGATGCGGCGCCCATGATAGGAAGAACGAGATGTAGGTGACCGCAAGCTGGTAAGGCAGCCACCAAAGTAGCAGTGCCTCCAACGCATAGCCATTCCAAGCGAGCATCCCCAAGACCGCGATAAAACCTAGCTTGTATGCAAAAGCGAGCAGTATCAGCTCTTCACGTTTGGCCCGGACCAAAGCTGCGGAATAGTCGTTACTGCGCTTGGCATTGGGCTGACGTGCTTTGATCGAATGCCAAATTGCGCTCCACGGGCCCGGCGCTTTGGTTGTGATATCGACGTCCATTTCAGGATCGTTCGTATGCCGATGATGATCGAGATGCGTGATCCGAAACACCTGAAACGGCGTAACCAGCATCCAGCTTGTCGCATGGCCAACCAGCTCGTTCAGCCAGCGCAGCTTCGTGCCGGGGCGCGCGATAATGTCGTGCTGCGCTTCGTGGGTGGGTAGATAGACGAGCGCCAGGTTGACGAGGGCAATCGGAAAGGCCGCCCAAAGCGGCAGCACACCAATGAGGGTCAGCGGCCAAAGGCTCAGCCAAACCGCGAGGTTCGCAAAGGCCCAGAACACAGCGATCCAAGGCACCTTGCCTGAATGCTTTCGCGCGATGCGATTTTCCAGCTTGCGCAGTTGCGCATCAGACAAGTCGCTAAGGTCAGCGGGAAGGGTCGGAGACTGAGCGTTCATAACCACCGCCCTGTGATGGTCGCGACCAGTCCCCATGCCGCTCCAACGATAAGCGCGAATATCAGATGCGGGAGACCGAACGGAGCTGATACGTCCAGCGCGGCCATGCCTTGCGCGATCACCGGCACCAGAAAGGCGAATGCAAAGATCAGCGGCAGTGCTGCATTAATGGCTTTGAGCGCTTGTTCCATCTCTCTCACTCCTAAGAAGAAGGATAGCAGATGAAAACTGATTTTAGAAGCGAAGATCAAAGGGCTGAGGCTGGATCTGCAAAGGTGCCTTACAAATCGCGAGCCATACACTGGCTGAATTCGTCGGAGACGTAATCGTCGAACGGTTCGCATTCTTCAAAGCCGTATGCTTGATAGAGCGCTATGGCGGGATAGAAGGCTTCGACCCGTCCAGTTTCGAGTCCAAGCCAGTTGTAGCCGCGATTGCGCGCTTCGCCGATCAAGTGTTCCAACAAAGCGCGCCCTGTTCCTTTGCCGCGATAGGCATCGGATGCCCGCATGGATTTAAGCTCACCGCGCTGACCGCCGAGCGCTTTGAGCGCTCCAACCGCTGCAAGAGCATCGCCTTCGCGCACAGCAAAGAAGGTGACATCGGGTTCGCGCAACCGTTCGGGCGGCATCGCATGCACTTTGCAGGCTGGCGACCATGCGTGCATTTCGTCCAAATGTTGGCGCAAAAGATCAAGCACATCTGCGCCCGTCAAATCATCAGGCGAGATTGAATACTGGATCACGCGTGCTTATCCGCCTTGCGTTTGCCAAAGCGCATATCGCCTTCAAGCTTGGCGCGCAGCTGCGCATAGAAGGCTTCTAGAAACGCGCGCTCATCGCCAGAACCCGGATCCCAGCCGACTTTGTGGCAAATCGCATCATGCACGGAAATGACTGCATCGTCCTGCCCTTCGCGCAGGACACGCTCCAGCGTCTGCAATTCATGCTCGCCATAGATCGACAGCTCTTCGTCGCCGAACTGATAGCGCTGCCCGGTGACATTGCTTTCACTCGAAGCGGTAGCCGCGCCCATAGTTGAGATCGCATCGGCCAGTTTTGTACGCGGTGCGTCGACCACCCAAGTGCCCGCGATAATGTCGCCAGCACGAAGGCGGTCTTTGTTGAGCAGCGGTATAGCGACGATCACCATGAACCACACCAAACCAGCCAGCCCGAAGTTACCCATCTGGCCACTGGGCGCCTGCGTCAAAAACACAAACGGCATGAATAGCTCAATATCTCGGACCAGATTGCGAGCAATCACCGCTTCGGGGGTCAGGCGTCCACCATCGCGTGCGGCCACGCGAATACCAACAATACGCTTTCCTAACGTCGCCCCGCGGGGTCCAAGCTCAAGCCCCATGAAATAGAAATAGCGCGCCAGGAACATGACTAAGACGATAACTATGATCATGAATGCGCCTGCGCCCTTCACATTCTCCTCAGCGCCTTGAGCAATGTCATCTAAGAGGCTGCCCGCGATCGAGTAAAAGAGTATGACGAAAAGTATCAGGCTGAAATAAAGAATCACAAAGTCGAGCAGCAGGGCTCCGAACCGTGAGGCGCGCGATGCAACGGTGATCGGCACGGCAATGCCTTCTGGAGTAATCAGGGTGCGCGCGCGATTGTTAGCGCGGCTATTGGATGCTGGCGCGGGTGGTTCTTGCTCGCCCACCGGGACAGAAGCTGCAGGAATGGTCATCCGTCCACCTCAATCCGGCGAGGGCGATAGAGGAAGAAGTAGGCCAGCCAGAAGATCAAGAACCCGCCGCCAATCATAAACCGACCTTCGGTGCCCGGCACCAATTGGCGTGGGAACGCTTCTAGCAGTGCCGCGACCACCATCATCAAAACAACGCCGACCATAACAATGGCCCCGCGTCGTCCGCTTTCTGCGGCGGCTTCGAGAACCGTCTTGTCACCCGGAAACGCCATTGATCGCCCGATATGCATACCCGCTGCACCCGAAAGGATAATGGCGAACAATTCAGTAGTTCCGTGGACGCTCAGCCACGCGGCGAACTCCCATTCGAGACCTTGGCCTGCGAAAAGCCACATCATCGCACCAAGCACTGCGAAGTTATAGACAAGCAACATCAGCGATGGGATGCCAAACGCAAAGCCCAATGCAAAGGCGAGGATCGAGACGCCCGCATTGTTGCTGAATAGGCTGGCGGCAAAGACCGATAGCTCGGCGTTCTTTTCGGTCTCTGTCCCGAGCGTTTCGAGCAATTGATCTCGGCTTGCGCCCGGAACCCGCGTGTCCAGAAATCCCGAAGGGACGAGCCGATAATACCAATCCTGATCTTGTACGACGAGGATCCAGCCGACAATCGTGCCGGCCACACAGACAAACAAAGCGATACAGATGTCGAGCCAAATTTCTCGCACCGCGCGGCTCCAACCGCCGCGGAGGAATTCCTTCAACCAGCCAAACAACCCTTTGCGTGGACCGTAGACTTGGAACCATGCGCGTTGGACCAAGCTTTCCAGATATGTGAGCGTGGCAACGTCCAATGACGTTTCGCGCGCGACCGACAGGCTTGAGGCTGCTGTGCGATAAAGCGTGGGCAAGGCCAGCAGTTCGTTATCATTCACACGGCGCAGCCCACCCCGCTCCATGCGTTTGATGATGTCTTCAAGTTGTCGCCAATCGCCTTCGCGTTCCAGCCGGAA
This sequence comes from Erythrobacter sp., assembly GCA_039985875.1. GTDB lineage: Bacteria > Pseudomonadota > Alphaproteobacteria > Sphingomonadales > Sphingomonadaceae > Erythrobacter. Next base: position 1,023,799 of record JBDWRU010000003.1, read on the forward strand.
ACGGTCTGAGCGCAGGGCTGCGCTTTCAATATCAGCGGGTGCCTCAATCGCACCGCGCCCGAACAGATTAGAGAGCATCGGAGCCTTCATCCGATGGCCTCCGAGTTTTTGATCACGAGATAGCGGTCAATCAATTGATAGCCGATCTTCTCCCAAGGTGCTTCGATCACATCGACACCCATTCGCCGCAACCGTTGGAGCACAATGCTGCGTTGATGTGCGAGCGTATCGGCGGTGACGGAGCGGGCAAGCGTTGCGATGTCGCTTGGCTCTTCGTCAATAAAGGTCTCTAGCTCGCTGTCTGAAATGGTGACGAACAAGACCAAGTGTTTGTCGACCAGCCGCCCGATGCTTTCGACCATCAATTCGGCTTGTGTTGGGTCCGTGAAATCGGAGAATAGAACGATGAGCGCACGGCGTTTGAGCTTTGCTGTGAGCGTCGCAAGCGCGAGTGTGAAATTCGGTTCTGCGCTGGTGTAGTCGAGCCCAGCCGCGGCGCTTTGAAGCCGGTGAAAAGCGCGTGCATCATGGATGAAAGGCGTCATCACCTGTGGGCGCTGAGAAAATCCGAACAGCGAAACCTTGTCGCCACCCTTTAACGCCACATAGGCGCAGGTGAGCGCAGAGGAGACCGCTCGGTCGATGCGCGGCATGCCGTCTACTGGTTCGCACATGGCTTGCCCGCAATCGAAGGCAAAGACGATTTGGTTGTTGCGCTCGCTTTCATTCTCACGCGCATAAAGGTGGATATGCCGAGCACTAGCTTTCCAGTCGATCCTGCGACGGTCCATGCCCGCTTCGTACTCAGAGAGCGCTTCGAACTGAGTGCCTTGGCCGCGAATGCGGCGCGCAATAAGGCCGGATTGTGCGTCGCGGAGGAAGGTTTGCAATTCCTTGCTGCGCACCGGTGACAGATCAGGCCATATCCGCACTTGATCATCCAGCGCGCCAGCGACTTGCCGGGATCCTAGCCCTAACGGCCCGGTCCAGCGCAACCATGCGCGGGTGACATCAGCGGTTCCGCGCCGTGCGGGATGGGCGATATGGTCGCCGCGCTGCATTTTATCAAAGCGGCCTTGCTTCAACGTGAAACGCGCCGTCCCTTTGTCTCCTAGCCGAGGGTCAAATTCGAGCGCTCCTTCGGCTTTTGAAACCGAACCCACGCCCAGTTCTGCCTGCATCGACAACTCTGTGGGCTGGCCCACTTCTGTGTCTGCCGGGATAAACACTCGCCAGTCTGCGCATTTGCCCGCAAGCAAGGCGTCAAACAGAACCAGCGCGATCAAGGCAGCGGCAGCCACCGGTGCTGCAATCCAAAGGCCCGGCTGCATGGCAGCAATGACAACAGCAACCGGCGCAAACCCGGCGATCAGCCAGGCCGCACGCTGGGTCGGCACAATAGGAAAGGCAGGGAGATTGCGCAGGTTCATAGGGTTTAGCGCGGTGCCTCTGTGCTTTCGACCAATTCGGCGACGAGCGCTTCGATATCGCGGCCTTCGATTTCGGCAGCGGGGCTAAGCGTTAGGCGATGCCGCAGCACTGGCACTGCGAGCGCTTTTACATCGTCAGGGATTGCATAAGCACGCCCTTGCAATGCAGCCCGAGCGCGTGCGGCGTTCGCTAGCATTACCGCTGCGCGCGGGCTTGCTCCGACCGAAAGCTCGGCATGGTCGCGGGTCGCACGCACCAGTCGCACAACATATTGGGTGATGTCTTCGGCAACCGTAACGTGATTCAAAGCCGCGCTCGCAGCGATCAGTTTCGTCGCATCGGCAACCGCTGTTACGCCCAAGTCGGATGGATGGGTCGGCCCTTGGCGCTTTCCGTAATCGGTGACGATCCGCGTCTCTTCGGCTTCATCGGGGTAGGGGACCAACAGTTTGAACAAGAAACGGTCCAATTGCGCTTCGGGAAGCGGATAGACGCCTTGGTTCTCAATCGGGTTTTGGGTTGCAACCACCATAAAGCGCGGCGGCAGGGCGTGCGTCTCTCCATCGAGAGTGACCCGGCGTTCCTGCATCGCTTCGAGCAAAGCGGCTTGCGTCTTGGGCGGCGTGCGGTTGATCTCATCGCCAAGCAGCAATTCGCAGAAAATCGGCCCGCGCGTCAAAGTGAACTGGCTCGTTTGAAAGTTGAACAGGTTTGAACCCAAAATATCGCCCGGCAGCAAATCCGGTGTGAACTGAATCCGGCCAAAATCGAGCCCGAGCGCGGTCGCAAAACTGTTTGCAAGGAAAGTCTTTGCGGTTCCCGGAGGACCTTCCAGCAAGACGTGGCCTTCGCTAACCATCGCGACCAGCAATTGTTCGACCATGTCATCTTGCCCGACAATGGCCTTAGCCACTTCTGCCCGGATCGCATCTGCGAGTGTCCGCAGCTCTTCGAGGCTCATCGCGCCCTCAGCTGGGGGAGCGCCCCCAGCGTCTTTATCCAAAGTGGTGCTCATTTGCTCACTTTCCCTTCAAGCTCTTTTAGCGCTTTTGCAGCGCGGAGAATGTCTGCGGATGATGTCGCATTGCGCAGCCTTGCTGCACGTTGCGAAAACGGTTCTTCTTCAGGTAATCGCGTGGCCAGAGCATTGTCTATGCCTTCGATGTCGGGCCGGGTCAGTCCCAGCGCATCCGCCATGCGCCGTTCGGCAAGATCTGCGTATGGATCGGCCAAAAGCCGCATACGGCCCGCGCGCACGACCAGTCCTGCGCCATTAGTGACCAGTTGGGACTTGCCAAAGGCAATCTTTGGGCCGTTGGCTAAGGCCGGGCCAAACCGTTTGAATGCGCGCCAGCCGATGATCAGCATCGCCATTATCAGGCACAAGGTCGCAGCAAGGAAGGGTGGACGAAATGCGAGAGTTAGCAGGTTCACTGTCCCGCCAAGTCCGTTCATCGTCACGTCGAAGGTGACAATTTCACCTTCTGTATGGCCAGCGAGATTGACGAGTTCGACTGCCATGGCCGCACGGGTTTTGTCAGCCAGGCCGTAATTGTTGATGAGATCAGGTTCGAAAATGAATGTGACCGGCTCGGTGTTGGTGGTGTCACCATATTCGCTCATGTTGAAGAGCTGCACTGCAAGCGAGCGCGTATCACCATCACTGACAAGCGTTTCAAGTTCGCGACCTGCCTGAACAGTGACGCCTGCGACTTTGGCTTCGGGAAGCTTGCCTGACGCGCGTCGCCCTGACCAATTAGTCGATGCTTCTTCCTGAACTGCAACTTCGAACGCGTAGTGATCGTCTAGTTCCGAGAGCCACTCTGGAGATCGAGCGCCCGTTAGCGTGACCCATCCATCTTCGATTTCGCCTTCGACCTGCCCTTCAAGAAGTGGTGGAACACCATAGGCGTACCATTTCGGCACGATCACCAAAGTCGGCCCGATATAGGCCCGCTTTTGCAGGATTTCTGAGAGTTCATCCGGGTCTTGGAAGGCGGTCGGGGTGAGCACTAACAGCCCATAGCTATCCATCCCGCTTTCTTCGCGCGAAACGTCGACGTCGTAGCCCTCGGCTTCAAGCAATCGGGTGATCCCGGCATAACCGTTTAGGCCGGTTGCATAAGCATGACCCCCGCCATTGTTGTCATCACCGCCGGTGTCACCTGCACTCAGGAAATAGAGCATGGAGATAAAGGCGATAAAGCCGATTATCACCATGCCAAGCACAGCCACCCGGTTGAATGGTGATGCGCGTCTGCCTGTTGCCCCCGTTTCGTTCATGCCTGCAGGGTACCTCTACCGATCTGTTGAAGCGCGAAATCAGCATAGGCGGAACGTGCTGCTTCCCAATCGCTTCGGTCAAGTGATCGCAGGGCGAACAGACTGCGTTCAACGCGTTCTGCGATCACGCGGAATGCGCCGCGCGCTGCCTCTGATAGCGCGGGAAGAGCCGCTAATTCGCGCGCAGTGCTTGAGGGCTCAACCCAATCGGGTCGTGCTGAAGCGATCTGACTCACACTGCGTTTGAGCAGCAAATGCGTCGCTTCATCAAATTTGCCATGGGCAGCCAAACGATCAGCATCTTCAAGCAGCGCCATACTTTCCGCGCGGTCCGGTGCCCATTCAGGCGTTTCCTCGTCACCCGATGCAGCCTTAGGAGAAAGGCCCATCGGTCCAATTAAACGCCAAATTAGGAACAAGACGAAGAGTACCAGCAGCCCCAACAAGACCCATTGAAACACCGACCAAGACATTCCCAGAGCACCCCCAACTGGAGAAAGCAGGTCGCCAAGCCATTCGAAGAACTTCTGGAGCGCTTCCTCAAACCAGCTTGGCTCGCGAGGTTCGGGTTCGGGAAACTCAATTGGCTCAAACTGAATATCGCCGTCTTCGCGCAGTTCTTGCCAGCCATCCGGCGCAGTCAGCGCGCCTTGGTCACTGGAATCAGAAGGAGGAGTTTGCACCGCATTGATCATGCAAAAACTGTGGTGGCACGGTCTTCATCTGCGTGCAACAGGGCAATTGCGCTCTGGAGAATTATCCGCGCGCGCGCGCCTGAGGGTAGGAGCCGAGGATACGCAATTCTTTGGAATAGAACCCGCATTCTTCAAGCGCACGGTCCACCGCCGGATCACCCGGAGCGCCAATAATATCGGCGTAGAACCGGGTCGCAGAAAAGCTCGCGCCTTGTTGGTAGCTTTCCAGTTTCGTCATATTCACGCCATTGGTCGCGAACCCGCCCAACGCTTTGTAAAGGGCGGCCGGAATGTTCTTCACTTCGAATATAAAGGTGGTGACCGCGCTCACTTTGGCATCGTGCGTCAGGAATTTGGGCTTTTGCGAGAGGATGACGAAGCGCGTCATATTATCCACGCTGTCTTCGACATGTTCTTCGGCGATCTCCAAGCCATAAAGCTCGGCCGCGATTGCCGGGGCGATAGCACCCACCGTAGGATCGCCATTTTGCGCAACAAATGCCGCCGCGCCGGCAGTGTCAGCATAGCTTAATGGGACAATTCCGCGTTTGCGCAGGTAATGGCGCGATTGGCCGAGCGCTTGAGGATGGCTGTACACCGCTTCGAACGGGCCCTTGCCGATGCCCATTAGGGCATGATGAATCGGCAAGAAATACTCGCCAACAATCGACAATCCGCTTTCAGGCAGCAGGAAGTGGATGTCCGCAACCCGGCCATTGTGCGAGTTTTCGATGGGGATAATCGCGCGCTCGCTGCGCCCATCTTTAACTGCATCCAGCGCGTCTTCGAAGCTGAAACACGGCAGTGGCAAGCAATCAGGGCAGGCCTCGGTTGCGGCGCGATGCGAGTTTGAGCCGGGCGATCCTTGCACGGCAACGGCGCGTGAAGGGTCAGCCTCCGCAAGACTGCGTAGCTCATTAGCGATTTTTACGGCGGGCTCAGGAAAACTTCGCATATTGCCAGCGTGCTAGTGACGCTAATGATGTGAGGCAAGTCCGCTTGCAATTGATGCACCGAATGATGACGTGTTTCGCCTTGCGCACGCGCGTGGGCGGCACTAAGGGAGCGCCGGGATGACAGACGAAACAAACTCAGGTTCGACGCCGCAGTCCGATTCAGGCTCAGGCGATATGTTCAACACCGCCGCTGGCTGGGTGCTTTTTGCGGGTGTGGTGGGCCTTGGCCTTTCCATTCTCAGCGACAAGTTCTTTCACGGCTATAGCCCGGAGCGTCCTGAGAAGCTCGGTTACATAATCGAAGGCGTCGAAGAAGAAGGCGGCGGCGATACTGGACCCGGCCTTGGCACTTTGCTCTCTTCTGCCACGGCCGAAGATGGGGAAAAGGTGTTTGCCAAATGCCAAGCTTGCCACACGGTTGAGCAAGGCGGCGCGAATGGCGTTGGCCCGAATCTTTACGGCGTGATGGGCAAGGCGCTCGCATCGAACGCGTCAGACTTTCGCTATTCCCCTCGGCTTTCCGAAAAGGGTGGGGAATGGACTTGGGAAGCTATGGATGCTTGGCTCGCCAGCCCGCGCGCATTTACATCAGGCACAACGATGAGCTTTGCGGGTCTTTCAAAAGCTGAGGATCGCGCAGCGGTAATGCTCTTCCTCGAAGCCAATGGCGGCGCACCGGCAAAGCCTGCGGTTGAAGCAGAAGGCGGCGAAGAAGAAGCGGTAGCCGAAGGCGAAGAAGTCGCGGCTGAAGAAGCTGAGGCGGAAGCTGACGTGACTGCTGTGGCCGAAGATGCGCAAAACGCTTCGGAAGAAGTCGCTGAAGAAGCGGTCGAAGGCGAAGAGTAAGTGCCAGCTATGATGGGCGCTTTACTATCGCCCTTTGAAACCCTGAGCCACCACATACCATTCTGATGATCCCTTCCGGCTGGCCGGTGGCTTGGCGTGTTTGACGCTGGTAAAGTGCTGTTTCAAAAGGGTCAGAAGCTCGCTATCGGTTCCGCCAGCAAGCACCTTGGCGACAAAGGCACCGCCTTTTTCCAGCGTTTCGGTCGCAAACCATGCGCCAGCTTCCACCAACGCCATGGTGCGCAAATGGTCGGTCTGTTTGTGGCCGACGGTGTTCGCTGCCATATCTGACAACACAAGGTCTGGCGGCCCGCCCAGCGCATCTTCAAGCGCTTGCGGAGCGGCATCGTCCATAAAATCCATCTCGAAAATTGTGACGCCTTCGATCGGATCGGTCGGCAAAAGGTCAATGCCGACCACTTCGGCTTTTGGCGCTTTTGCGCGAACAACCTGGCTCCACCCACCCGGCGTAATACCAAGATCGATAACCCGCTTCGACCCCCGAATAAGTCCGAACCGTTCGTCCAACTCGATCAGCTTGTAAGCCGCGCGGCTGCGGTAGCCATCGGCTTTGGCTTGTTTGACATAGGGATCGTTCAACTGCCGCTCTAACCAGCGGGTTGAGGAGGCTGTGCGCTTTTTCGCCGTCTTCACACGTCGATCAGGGTTGCGGCCAGAACGCGTCATGTTTCCGACTCGCCGCGCAATTGCTTCAAAGCGCGCTCGCTTTGCCGTTCCGCTGCCATTAGGCTGCGCAAGATTCCTTCGCGAATACCGCGATCCGCCACACCCAATCGTTCGGCAGGCCACAGATCCAATATCGATTCTAAAATTGCGCAACCTGCCACCACTAAGTCAGCGCGATCCTGTCCAATACATGGCAAAGTGCTGCGTTGACCAGCCGACATGCTTGAAAGATCAGCGCTGATTTGCCGCATACTCTCAGACGGAACGATCAACCCATCAACCGCTTTGCGATCATAATGCGGCAGTTCGAGATGCAAGCTAGCAAGTGTGGTCACGGTTCCACTGGTGCCAAGCAGGCGAATATCATCGCACGCAGCGGAATCCGCAATCCGCTCGGCAAAGGGTGCAAAGCTGTCGGACACCACTTTTCGCATTTCGGCATAACGATCCGTGCGCGCCTTTGTCGAACCACCTTTGCGTTCGACCGTGTCGGTCAGCGAAACAACGCCCCACGGGACGCTTTGCCAATCCAAAATGCGTGGAATCTTACCGCCTGGTTCAAGCAACACTAGCTCGGTTGATCCTCCGCCAATGTCAAAAATAAGTGCAGGGCCGTCGCCGCCTTCCAAGAGAATATGGCAGCCCAAGACGGCCAGTCGGGCTTCTTCCTCAGCGCTGATAATATCCAGCGCGATGCCGGTTTCTTGCCGCACTCTTTCGATAAAGGCCGGGCCGTTCGACGCTCTGCGACATGCTTCGGTTGCGACCGAGCGCGCCAAGCGGACATTGCGCCGCCGCAGTTTGTCGGCGCAGATCATCAAGGCATTGAGGGTCCGTTCCATCGCGTCATCAGACAGCTTTCCGGTGCTGGCCAAGTCTTCGCCCAGCTTCACTACGCGGCTGAACGCGTCGATAACGGTGAAGTCACGATTTCCTGATGGGCGTGCGATCAGAAGTCGGCAATTGTTGGTACCCAGATCGAGAGCGGCATAGGCTTCGCCGGGCCTTCTCGCGCCTTTGCGCGGCGCAAAGCCATTCGCAGGCTGCGCAAAGGCTGTTCGACCATTGCCCTGGTGCGCGCCATTCTGGCGAGCAGTACGGGCATTCTTTGGCTGGGAGGGACGCTTGTAGCGAAAATCGGCTACTTTGCCGGACTTGCCGCCCCTCGTTTTGCCAGCTCCCCTGTTTTCGTCCGGCGGAAGCGTATCCGCCATATTCAGATCTTTCTTTCCTCTCGTGCTGACATCGCACGAGGACCTGAAACAAAAGGTAACCCATGGTGGGCAGGAGGGCAAGAGAGCAGCCTTAAGGTCCGCTTGGCGAGCAGGCAGGTTACGCTGCCTTCCGCTGGGCTTCTATCTGGCAAATTGCTGTCTTGCCCCTATCATAGCGCGCGCCTAAGAATAGCGGCATGACTGATAAAGACCTCACCGACCGCAAATTTTACCGCGCCGAGCAAGAGACCCGCTTCGTCGAAGAAGCGCCCCTCGGCACGCCGCAAACCGAACATCCGGCCTACAAGCTGGCGTTTCGTGATGAGGATTTCATGTTACGTGATGAGCTTAGGCCCGTGCGCTTCCAATTGGAATTGCTAAAGCCGGAAATGCTGCTTGATGAGGCGCGCGTTGGCTCGACAATGGTCATGTATGGTTCTGCGCGGATCCCTTCACCCGAAGCTGCGCAAGCCAAGATCGACGCGGCTAAAGACGGCAGCGAATACGATCAAAAGGTGGCTGCGCGCCTCGCGGAGAAATCCAAATATTACGAAGAGGCATATAAACTTGCGCGGATGGTGAGTGAAAAGGCGATCATCGAAGATGGCAAGCGCCAATTTGTCGTGACAACCGGCGGCGGCCCTTCGATTATGGAAGCGGGCAATCGCGGCGCCAGCGATGCAGGGGCAGAGAGTATCGGGCTCAATATTATCTTGCCGCATGAGCAAGCGCCAAACACCTATGTGACGCCGTATCTGAGTCTCAACTTTCATTATTTTGCGCTGCGCAAGATGCATTTCCTCTTGCGTGCGCGCGCCGTTGCCGTGTTCCCCGGCGGCTTTGGCACCTTTGATGAATTTTTCGAGCTTTTGACGCTGATTCAAACCGGCAAGATGAAACCGATCCCGATCCTTCTTTTTGGTAAGGACTTCTGGAGCCGGGTGATCGACCTAGAGGCGCTAGCCGAAGAAGGGACGATCTCGAAGAAGGATCTAGACCTCTTCCAATGGTGTGAAACGGCAGACGAAGCATGGACCCATATTTCGGCGTTTTACGACTTAGATCAGTAGCCGCTTGGCGATGGTTGAGGGCGATGGCCCCCATTCCGCTTTAGAAAGCTAACCCAGCTTGCGCACGGCGTAGTGGCCTAGCGGGCCGTGTCCTTTACCATAGCCCGGCGAGTGCATGATTGCTTGAACCACAAATTGAGTGGCTAGCCTTAGCGAATGTTCGAGCGGCTGCCCATGCGCTAACAAAGTCGCGATGGCTGACGATAAGGTGCAGCCAGTTCCATGCGTGTGAACGGTCTCGATCCGCTCATGCGAGAGCGCCACCGGCTTTGCATCGGGTTGTGCCAACACATCGTAAATCTGCTTGTCTTCGCCATGCCCACCTTTGGCAAGAATGGCGCAGCCGATGTCTTGCGCGAGAGCTTTGGCAGATGCCCCCATTTCCTCGGCAGTCTTGGGCTGTGTGCCGGTTAGTTTCTCCAGTTCAGGCAAGTTGGGCGTGAGCAACGTTGCCAGCGGGAAGAGCTTTTCGCGCGCGGCTGTCAGAGCTTCCTCATCAATCAATTGCCCGCCCGATGTCGCCATAAACACAGGGTCGAGGACAATCGGCACGTCGACACCATCCAGCGCCTCGGCAATCGCATCAACCATGGTAACATATTGGACCATACCGATCTTGATCGCATCAACGCCAATGTCATCGACGCAAGAGCGGATTTGCATTGCGATAAAGTCCGCTTCAAGTGGTGTGATCCCTTGCACGCCAACGCTGTTTTGAGCGGTGACGGAGGTGACCGCGCTCATCGCATAGCCGCCAAGCATGGTGATCGTCTTGATATCGGCTTGAATGCCAGCGCCGCCGGAACAATCCGACCCGGCAATAGCCAACACGCGAGGCGGGCGCTTAGGCACTCTTGAACTTTCGGTCCGCCGAAGGTGGGTATTTCTGGTGCAGTTGCTTTGCGCGGCTAGGACGGTCCATCAATTCCCCTCCGCAATTGGGGCATTGATCATCCAATTCCTCAGCGCACGCTGCGCAGAATGTGCATTCAAAGCTGCAAATAAATGCGCCAGGAGCTTCGGCGGGCAAGTCAGTGCCGCAACGTTCGCAATCGGGGCGCATTTCAAGCATTGAAAACGCTCCTCTTAAGTCGCCGCGCGAACTGCGTCGCACACGCGGTCAACGACGCTTTCGACCTGCTTAGAATCGTCGCCTTCCGCCATCACGCGGATCACCGGCTCTGTGCCTGATGGCCGGATCACCAAACGTCCTTTTCCTTCAAGCTCGCTTTCCGCTTGCGCTATAACCGCCTGCACGGTTGCATTCTCAAGCGGCGCGCCGCCTTCATAGCGCACGTTTTTCAAAAGCTGGGGCACAGGGTCAAAAAGGTGCAAAATCTCACTGGCTGGCTTGCCCGAACGCACCAAGCTGGAGAGCACGCGCAAAGCCGCAACAGTGCCATCGCCGGTTGTTGCATGGTCGAGCAGGATCATATGGCCGGATTGCTCGCCGCCAATATTGAAGCCGCCTTCTTTCATCCGTTCGAGTACATAGCGGTCGCCCACTTTGGTTCGCTCCAGCGTAAGCCCTTGCGAGACGAGATAGCGTTCGAGCCCCAAATTGCTCATCACGGTCGAGACAACACCGCCGCCGGTCAATGCGCCCTTTTCATGCATCCGAGTCGCAATCAGCGCCATGATCTGATCGCCATCAACCGCGCGCCCCTTTTCGTCGACGACAATCAAGCGGTCGGCATCGCCATCCAATGCGATCCCAATATCGGCATTTTCTTCAACGACTTTGGCCTGCAACGCCTCGATAGAGGTTGAGCCAACCCCGTCATTGATGTTGGTTCCGTTAGGGATGACGCCAAGCGCAACGACATCTGCGCCCAACTCCCAGATTGCAGATGGAGCGACCTGATACGCAGCGCCATGCGCGCAATCGACGACAACTTTCAGCGTGTCGAAGCGGATCTCGTCAGAAACCGATTGCTTTAGCGCGTGTATGTAGCGCCCGCGCGCGTCTTCGATCCGCCGAGCACGGCCGATTTTCTCTGCTGGCACAAGCTGAATTTCGGTCCCCATCAACCGCTCAATCTCAGCCTCAGATTCGTCCGATAGCTTGAACCCATCCGGGCCGAACAGCTTGATGCCATTGTCTGCGTAAGGGTTGTGGCTGGCAGAGATCATCACGCCCATATCCGCGCGCATTTCGCGGGTTAACAAGGCAATCGCAGGGGTGGGCAGAGGCCCGGTCATAATCACATCGATCCCGACGCTGGTGAAGCCAGCAACGAGTGCGCTTTCCATCATATAGCCAGAGAGTCGCGTGTCTTTGCCGATCACGACCCTGTGCCTGTGTGTACCGCGCAGGAAATGGCGGCCCGCCGCTTGGCCGACGCGCATCGCGGTCTGCGCTGTCATTACACCTGCATTGGTGCGGCCTCTGATCCCATCAGTGCCGAAGAATTTGCGTGCCATTTTTGGCGTCGCTCCCCTGTGGTTTTGTATAAAGCGATTTGTCAGGCGCTTCTGGCGTGGTTATCGCGCGAAGGGAAGGGCGTTCACCATCCGCAAGGGGCCGGAAATGTTAAAAGATGAAAGCGGCGGGGCTATAGGACCGCGTTTTGAGCTGATTGCTATTCGTTTGCCGGTCGCGATGACTGCCGGGGCGCTGGTGCTAGGCTTGGGGCTTGGGATGGTGTTCTCCGGTGTCGCTATGCCCGAATGGTTGGCCGAAATGATCGGCTTGGTTGGCACGCTTTGGCTAAGAGCGCTGCAAATGACGATCATTCCACTTGTGGCAAGCCTGCTTGTGCTTGGCATCGCGCAGATGATTGGCGCCGCGCGCGCCGGAGCGGCTGCGGTCAAGTTTCTTGCAATGGTCTTTGGCGTTTTGATCGCTGGCGGTGTTTTTACCGCGATTGCTATGCCCGGTATTTTAAGCCTTTTGCCGATCCCCGAGGCGGCAAGCGGGTTTTTGGCTGATGTGCCGCAAGATGAACAGCAAGTGCCCGGGGTTTTTGACTTCCTCAAATCTCTCATCGCCCCCAATATGATCGCAGCCGCGGCTGAGACCGCGATGCTTCCGCTGACGATTTTCTTTGCGCTATTTGCTGTCGCGATTGCGCGGCTACCGCAAGCGCAAGGGGCCACGCTTCTGGGCTTCTTCCACGCGCTGGCAAATGCCATGCTGATGATTATCGGGTGGGTCTTATGGCTTGCCCCAATTGGCGTTCTCGCGCTTGCCTTTGGCGTTGGGTTGAAAAGCGGAGGCGGCGCATTCGCAGCCTTGGGTCACTACATTCTGGTCGTTTCGGCAATGGGCGGGTTTATTCTGTTGCTCGCCTATATGCTCGCTTGGACAATGGGCGGGATTAGTCCGATGCGGTTCGCAAAGGCGATCCTACCTGCACAAGCCGTTGCAGTCTCCACGCAAAGTTCGCTCGCAAGCTTGCCCGCGATGCTCGACAGCGCTTCTCGCTTGAAACTGCGCGATGAGACCAGCGAGTTTGTTTTGCCGTTAGCGGTGGCGATTTTCAGATCAACCAGTGTCGCGATGAACCTAGCCGTAGTCCTTTATGTCGCGGCATTGGCGGGTTCGGATGTGTCGATCCCGCTTCTGGCCGTTGGGATAGCCGTCGCAGTGATTATCAGCATCGGTTCGGTCAGCTTGCCCGGCTCGATCAGCTTTATCGTCTCTATCGGTCCAATCGCGCTGGCCATGAACGTTCCAATTGAGCCGCTGGCACTGTTGGTAGCTGTTGAAATGTTGCCCGACATAATGCGGACTCTGGCGAATGTGACGATGAACGTGGCAGTGACGAGCGCGGTGGACCGGAAAGCGGATTAGTCGCTGGTTCGCGGTCCAGCGACGCTTTCGAGCTCTTCCAATATGGCGGTATGGGCGATTGGGTCATCGCTTGAACGGTCAGGGATATTGCCCTCGGCAAGCATTGCATTGAGCGTAGCACGCGCGCGGCCAACCCGGCTTTTGATCGTCCCAACCGCGCAATCGCAGATTTGCGCCGCTTCTTCGTACGAGAATCCGCCCGCGCCCACCAACAACAGCGCTTCGCGTCGCTCTGGCGGCAGCGTCAAGAGCGCGCGGTGCATATCCGACAGGTGCAATGGTTCTTCTTGGCCAGCAGGCGCCACCAAAATTCGCTCTGCCACCCCTTCGTCATACTCGCCGCGAAAGCGATTGCGCCGCATATCGGTGAGATAGGCGTTGCGTAGGATAACAAAGGTCCAAGCACGCATCGAAGTGCCCGGCTCAAACCGCTCTTGTGCTGCCCATGCTTTCAGCAAGGCTTCCTGCACTAAGTCATCTGCCATATCAGGCCGTCCGCAAAGCCCACGTGCAAAAGCCCGCAAATGTGGGATGACTTCGGTTAATTCTCTCTTGAAATCGGCGGCTTGCGCTGTGGTCCGTTTCGGAGGCTCGGGATCAACCATTAAGCCTTGCCCGCCAGATATGACGAACCGTCATCCGCGTTGCTGTTGTGGGTTGTGGAGTTCTCCTGACCTTCGTCAAGCTTGTCGAGCAGATCCTTGAATGAGTCTGGCAATGGCTCATCAACGACAGAATCGTAGAATTGACGCAATCCGTCGGCCCAGTCTGGTGAGCCTTGTCTCGCGGGCTTCTCACGCGAGGAGGAAGAGCCTTCCTCAGATTGGTTGCGACTGGCCATAAGTTTTGTTGATCATCCTACGATCTGAAACGTGGCTCCAGCGCATAGCGAAGGTTTCGCTAGAGTTCACCAATTGCACATATTGTGCATTTCAGGAACGAACGGTCCTGTCTTTGGTTCCTTGCATCAAACACAACTCAGAAAGACTATGACCTCAGAACGAACTTCTCCAACCGAAAAGCCGCGCCTGAACATTGCGGGCCGGTGGTGGATTGCCAATCCCCGGGCGATTCAGGTTGGAATATTTCTTGCGGTTGCCGCGGTGACTGCCTTGGGCGTCTATGCGATTGAGCGAAACGCGCGAGAGCTTGAGCAGGCACAGATCAATAAGGTCGCGCAAACAATTGCGGGCAATCTAGATTTGCGAGGAAAAGGGATATCCTCATACCTTAAAGCTAGTGGGCTGCTTCTTTCGGGTGAGAGGCGCGACGGAGCCAAGGTTATTGAGGAATTTGCCGCCAACCTCAATCTGGATACGAATTATCGCGGCGCAATAGGTATGGGTTGGATCGCCTCAGACGCACTTCCTCCTCAGCCTGATGCGCAGTTACAAGCTCAAGCCACATATTTCGCACCTTCCACAGAAGGGTCTCCAGTTCCAACGAGCCTCGATTTTGCGTCTGATCCGACAACAATCGCCGCTATGCAAACCGCGCAAGCGCAGGCTCAACCCGTGGCTTCTGCAAAACTCGATATAGCACCAAAAACCGGAGATTCGGTTGCCGGGTTCGCGATCTTCGCACCGTCATATTCGGGCCGTGGCGAAAACCGCGACTTGGCTGGTTTTGCTTTTAGCTGGTTCGATGCTGACGAATTTCTCATCGCCGCATTGGCAGAGGATGCGGCGCAGAATGTCAACGTCTCACTCTATGACGGTTTGGGTGACAATCGCCAATTGCTAGCCACTAACAGACGGAAAATTGGCCTAAGTGTCAGTTCGCAGCAACGGATCACAATTGCCAGCCGCGACTTCTTGTTGGTAGCGCAAACCACTTCCAGTCCGACGCTTGACCCGTTGTCGATGATCACATTGATGTTTGGAATTTCTGTTGCTGTGCTTCTCACGATGTTGGCACGGCTGGCAACGAAGCAAGCGATTGAAAATCAAGCCCGGTTGGAGTTTTTCGAAGAACAGCATTCAATCCGAGAATCTCTATCGCGCGAGCTCAATCACAGAGTGAAGAACACGCTCGCCAACGTCCTTTCTATCCTCGCGCTTACTCGCCGCAGAGCGAGTAGCATTGATGAATTTGCTGATAGTCTTGATGGTCGGATTCGCGCTCTTTCCGCGACCCACGATCTGTTGACCCTTTCCGAGTGGGGCTCGATTAAGCTTGCAGATATCATCGAAGCTGAACTGCGGCATGTGCGGCAAGCTCGCGAATTCCCGATTACATTGGATGGGCCCGACGTTGAACTTGCACCAAGCGATGCTCTGTCGTTTGGGCTTGCGGTGCATGAACTTGCGACCAATGCGGCAAAATATGGCGCACTAAGCGCGCCCGGCGGCGGCGTTTCTGTGAAATGGGCAGCGCTATCGGAATCGCTCGCACAAGTTGAATGGCTTGAGCATGACGGTCCACCTGTTCCGACTCAGCGAAAGCGGGGTTTTGGCATCGATTTGATTGAACGCGTTGTCGCCCATGAACTCGACCTGCCAGTGGAGCTTGTATTCGCCGAAGGCGGCGTGCGTTGTGTCTTACAGGTGCCGCTTCGTGAGCGGGGCGAATTCCAGATTCGCGAAGCATAGTCCGGGAGCGAATGCTCCAACCGCGCCGTCTGTCAAAGCGGTTTGCTTGAGCCGAAAAACAGCGCTTGGCTGATCGCAGCTCGCACAGTGCGTTCTTCAAACGGTTTGGTGATGAGGTAAGTGGGTTCTGGCCGATTGCCGGTTAGAAGGCGTTCGGGATAGGCCGTGATGAAGATCGCCGGGACGCTTTCCATTGCAAGAATATCGTCGACAGCGTCGAGCCCTGAAGAGCCGTCGGCCAGTTGGATGTCAGCCAGCACTAGCCCTGGGGGTTTCTCTTCAGCTAGTTTGATTGCCTGTGTTCGGGTCGCCGCTGTACCGCAAATTTCGTGACCCAGACCGGAAACTAAGTCTTCCAACTGCATGGAAATAAGCGGTTCATCCTCGATAATCAGGACAGTAGTTGCTTGCTCATGGTCGATATCCGACACAGCTTGATCAACCAGTGCGTTAACCTCAGAGGCTTCGATTTCGAGGATCTCGGCAGCCTGGGCTGGAGTGAAGTCTTCGAGTGTAGTGAGCAAGAGCGCCTGCCGGTTCATCAGGGTAATCGCACCTAAGCGGACTTGCGCACCGGTTTCGTGCTCGCTTTGCTCTGTAATGTCGTTGCTGGTGTCCAGATACGCGTTTGACCAGACCTTATTGAAGGCCCGGTAAAGCGGAATGCGGCCTTCTTCGAGGGATTCTTTCAGCGCAGTATCAGACAATGCAGCTTCCAAAGTCGCGCGCACGATTGCATCGCCGCTGGCCTGTGAACCACTTAGGGCGCGAGCATAACGCCGTAGAAATGGCAGGTGCTTTGAAACCTGTTCACTAATTGACATATTCCGCTCCTTATAGTGCGACAAACCCCGGATAGCGCACCCGATCCGCTAGCGAACCTGTCCGTTTGCGCCTTAAGGCCTTGCCGTCGCCCCTTCGGCTGGTTCGCCGAAACCAATTTGTATGCACAATTGGATAATTCAATCGAGAAAGAAATTCTTAGGCTTGGGAACCGTTTTTCGGGCTACACATTAATTCTATATCACCACCGAGACACCCTCCCGTCCAAGCGGTTGGTGATACGATCCCGAAGGCCTCCGCTTTACCCGTGTGGAGGCCTTCTTTCGTTGATCTTATCAAAGTGCTTTGGAGAAAATCGCATACTCACGGTTGATCTTGCTTCCGATTGTATCGGCGATTGCGACCATCCCCTTATTATCATCGAGTATCCAACCTATTTCGGCGCGCATGGACTTAAATGTCTCGTAAGATTCATTACGAATGGCGTTGATCATCATGAAGGCGAGCTGGCTTGCCATTCTCGAGTTCTGAAACTCTTTGAGTACGCCCATTAAGGGGACCCGCACATCGGATCCGCGCGGTTTGCGGAGCCAGCGCAACATATGAAACCAGCCGAAAGGGAACAGCTTTCCGTCGATCTTTGTCAGCACGTCATTGACGTCGGGAAATGTCAACATGAAAGCTACCGGCTTGCCATCAACTTCGGCGATCATGTTCAGCCCTTCGTGGATGATCGGCCGCAGTTTCTTGCCTGCATACGCGACCTCTTCCGAGGTGAAGGGAACAAAGCCCCAATTGTCCGACCACGCATCGTTGAGGATCGAAAGAACGTCTGCAACTTCTGAGTCCCAGCGCGACTTATCCACTCGTCGGACATTGATACGGCTGTTGCGGTGGCCCGATTTCACGATGCGTTGGACAAGCGGTGGAAAGTCATAACTGATGTCCAAATCGTATGTGCGCAACCGCTTCGCTACGGAATAACCAGCGGTCTCAATCCACCCTTCATAGTGTGCCGGATGATGGCCCATCATGATCGTGGGGGGATGGTCATGGCCCTGCACCAAAAGGCCAGGCTCCTCCCACATTGCCAGAGAGATTGGTCCGAGTACTCGGTTCATCCCTTCCTCTTTGAGCCAATGCTCTGCGCGCTGCAGAAGCGCCTCCGATGTAGTTTCGTCTTCCGCATCAAAGTAACCAAACATGCCGACACCGGGGCCAAACCCGTTGTCGGCGGGCATCGTCAAAGCCAGCGTGTCGATATGTGCCGAGATGCGACCGACGGGTTTTCCGTCCTTATGCGCGATGAAGAATTGCGCCTTACCATGCCCAAAGAACGGGTTCTTGTTCGGATCAATTAGCTCAAGTTGTTCTCCACGCAGTTGCGGGACAGAGTTCGCCGTTCTCGCGGCAAATTTTCGTCCAAGATCAACGAAGCGCGCCCTTCCGCGCTTGTCGTTGATTGCCTCGATACATATCTTTGCGTCTGTCACAAACTCGATCCCATAATGCTCTTTGCTCAAATATCTGTCGTGATTGGCGCGTTGGTGCAAGTCAGTCGATCACACTTATGGGCACATCGCGTTTGCTGCTTAACCCCGGTTTGCGTTAAGGGCTTTAAAGAGAACTCGCAATGAACGTCCAACCCCGCCTTGATACTGCCTCAGACGCAGCGCCGTGCGCGACAGCAACGCGCGCTGATTTTCAGTCAGAGGATGACAAGGATATGCTGCGCGCTGCGCGCGAACTGACCAAGGATTTGGGGGCAGCCAAGCCCGGTATTTATTGGCCAGATACTCTAATTTCGGCGGCTCTTGGTTATGGCGGGATCGCGGTTGCTATCTTGTCTGGCAATGTCATGGTCTCCGTCGTTGCGGGGTTGGTCGCTTCGCTAGCGCTCTATCGTGCGTTGATGTTCATTCATGAGCTGACCCATATCAAAGAAGACGCGCTGCCCGGCTATCGATTGGGCTGGAACCTGCTGGTTGGCATCCCGCTTTTGACGCCAAGCTTCATGTATGAAGGCGTGCATGTGATCCACCATAAGCGCACGCAATATGGCACAATCGAAGATCCCGAATATCTTGCTTTAGCGTTGATGAAGCCGTGGAGCTTGCCCGCCTTTGTGATGGTTGCACTGCTGGCCCCGGTGGCTCTGTTGTTGCGCTCTGCGGTGCTGGTGCCGCTTGGGTTGATCATTCCACCTTTAGGTAAACTGGTTTGGCAGCGCGCCTCGGCGCTTTCGATCAACCCAGACTTTGTCCGCAAACCAGCAAACGGTAAAATCGCCAAGCGTTATGTCTGGCAGCAAGTGGGCGCGAGCATCTGGGCGATCACACTCATTGCGAGCATTTTTGTGATCGGCTGGCAGCCTTTGGTAATCGGTCTGGCGATTGTCTCGCTTACCGCAACGCTCAACCAATTGCGCACATTGGTCGCGCATTTGTGGGAGAATGAGGGCGAGCCGATGACCGTGACCGCCCAATATCTCGACAGTGTGAATGTCCCGCCCCCCGGTGTGGCGGCGGAGATTTGGGCACCCGTGGGCCTGCGCTATCACGCGCTGCACCATTTGATGCCGTCGATGCCGTATCACGATCTGCCCGAAGCGCACCGCCGCTTAGCGAAGGAATTGGGCACCGGATCAACCTATGAAAGCGGCAATCACTCCGGGATGTGGGGATTGGTTGCCCGGATCGCGCGCAGCACGATGCTGCCTCGCGGTTGAGCCAAATCAGTCGAGAAAATGGATCATGGCGCAGCGCCTATCTATGGGTAGTCCATCATCGGCTTCGTTGGCCAATTCACCGGCAAGACGGGGATGGGCATCGAGCGCGGTCAGTTCGACGAAACCCAGCTTTTCATAGAACGGCGCATTCCACGCGAGATCACGAAAGGTTGTCAGGGTCAGCGCCTTAAAGCCGGAATTGCGCGCATCAATTTGTGCCGCGCGCAGCAAGCAAGCGCCAATGCCGCGCTTTTGATAACGCGGATGAACATCCATTTCCCACAAATGCAGCTCTCGCTGGAACGGTTCACTGACCAGGAAACCAGCCAGTTCATCGCCGACATAGCTAACAAGGCAATGCCCCTTGCGAATGAACCGGCGCAGCTCATCCGGGCTCCAAGTGTCGTTGGGATCGAAATCAGCAAGGTCGGGGTCGCCCAGAAACAAATCGGCCGCCGCTCGTTCAATCTCTGGCATCGCTTCT
Organism: Erythrobacter sp.; assembly: GCA_039985875.1. Lineage (GTDB taxonomy): Bacteria > Pseudomonadota > Alphaproteobacteria > Sphingomonadales > Sphingomonadaceae > Erythrobacter. The sequence goes on from JBDWRU010000003.1 coordinate 1,043,363, forward strand.
GCATCATCTAGGCGTGCCAGCCGGATCGAAAAATCGATCACTCTTCAGTCCGGATCAGAACCGTCTCACCGACCAAAAAGAACAACATAAACGGCGCCCAAGCCGCCAAAAACGGCGGGTAGCCTCCGAATGATCCCATTGCGAGCGCCGCATTATCGACCACGAAATAAGCAAATCCCAATGCCATGCCGATGGTCGCGCGCACAAACACCTGTCCCGACCGGGCCAATCCGAAGGCTGCTATCGAACCCAAAAGCGGCATCAAGAACGCCGAGAGCGGCCCAGACAGGCGGTGCCACCACTTCGCTTCCATCTCTGATGTGCGGCGGCCAATCGCTTGAAACGCTTCGATGGTTTCGGTCAGCTCCCAAAAAGGCTGCGCGTCGGGATCAATCGATTCAAGATCGATCTGGTCCGGGCTCAATTGCACGCCCACCACAATAGGCTTGATGGTCTGCAATTCAGAGCGTCCGACATCGTAGCGCTCTGCTTCTTCCAACCGCCATCCCGGACCTGCATAGGTTGCGCGGCTTGCGCGGATTTGCTGGCGAATGGCCCCTGTCGGAGTGCGTTCATACCATGTCACATTGGCGAGCGTGATTGCCTCGTCCTCGCCCGATAGCGAAGATGCAAACAGGATGTTCTCGCCATCTGTCAGGATGACATTGGGCCGCGTCCCGCTGTCTTCGGGCAATGCCCCATATTCGGTTGCTTCCCATGCTTTGAGCGTTCCATTGGCCTTTGTGACGACGCGCTCGTTAAAGGCAAAACTGATCGCGGCGATAATGCCGGCGGTCAGCAACAAAGGCGCCAGCACCTGATGCGCGGAAAGCCCGGCGGCCTTCATCGCCACCACCTCGCTATTTTGGTTGAGCGTCACTAGCGTAATCAGCGTTGCGAGCAGCACCGAATAGGGCAGAAACCGCGAGACCAATTGCGGTAATCGCAGGCTCACATACTTCAATATCTCAGCCTGCCCATTGCCTTCAGGCGTCAAGATATCGCCGGTACGCGACAACAGGTCGAGCATCATAAGGACGAGCACGAGCATCACCAACACCGCAAAGATGCGGACGATAAACATCTTCGCCAGATAAAGCGTCAAAGTGCGCGAAGGGAAAAAGTCGAGCTGCATTGTGTGTGGTTTCGCGCTTTGCCTATTCAGCCGGAGCCATGTGCGGCTCGTCCTTGCCGGGGTCGTCAGGATCGTCTGTAACGTAGCGATTGGGTTGTCGTCGTTTGAACAGCTTGCCGACGAACTTGCTGATCTTCGAGAACCAGCCTTCGAGGGCACCGATTGCCTGACCTCCTGGCACATAGGCCACGCGGAAATACATCCACAGGATCAGCGCAGCGAAGATCGCGAACGGTCCCCATAAGGCGAGAACCGGGTCAATGCGACCCAAGCTGGCGACATCTTCGCCGTATTGATTGATCTTGTGATAGGACACCACCATGATGATCGAGACAAAGACGCCGAGCGCGCTTGTCGATCGTTTAGGCGGGATTGCCAGTGCCACCGCGAGCAGCGGCATCAAAAGCATCATCACAATCTCAACCAGCCGGAAATTGAACGAGGCTTGGGTCGCGACGCGCAATTCCTCATTGCTTTCGCGGCTCCAGCCGATCTTGAGCAATTCAGGCAAGATGTATTCGCGTGTCGCATCACCGCGAGCCCGAAACTCCTCGATAGACGGTAAATCGATAGGGAGATCATGGCGACTGAAGGAGAGGACGCGCGGGGTTTCGCTTCCGGTGTCTTGAATGATCGTGCCATCGGTCAGGCGCAAGATGATCGTATCAGGGCTATCGCTGGTTGCGAGAAAACCACCTTCGCGCGCACTGATAGAAAGCACTTGATCTTTCTCATTGGCAACGCGTGCAAAAATACCTTTTAGGCGCCGCCCTTCATCTTCGCTTTCTTCGACCAAGAGCGCCATTCGATCGGCTAGGCTGGTGAATTCGCCCACTTTGATCGAGGCACCCAGCGCGCCAGATCGGAGCTCATAATCCATCTGCTTGTACCAATATTGGCTGAGCGGTTGGACATAGAAAACCAGCGCGACATTCATAGCCATCAGGATAGCGGTCAGGATATAGGGAACGCGCAGCAAGCGATTGTAGCTCAGCCCAACAGCACGCATTGTGTCGAGTTCGCTGGAAGTGGCCAGCTTGCGGAATGCAAAAAGTACGCCCAATAGCAAGCCAAGTGGGATCGCAAGGCTGGCATATTCAGGTAACAGCGCCGCCAGCATTGAAAAAACTACCCCAATCGGACCACCTTCAACCGCGACAAAATCGAACAGTCTCAGCATCTTGTCGAGCAGCAAGAGTGATGCGGCGAGCGCGAACACGCCCAGCATCGGCACAATGGTGAGCCGAAAAATATAGCGGTCAATCTTGGGTATGAAGTTCAACACTGTGATTTGGTTGGCGATCTTGCTGGAGCGGCTATGGAACGATCATAGCGACAAACGCTCTTAAGGCCATGGGGTTAGTTACCTCTTCTCACCGTGTTTCCCCGGTTGAGATGTATGTGAGGTGTAGATCGGCCTGGCGTAGCCCTAAGCTTTTTCAAGGGTGCATTGCAGCGGGTGCTGGTTTTGCTTTGCGAAGTCCATCACTTGATTAACTTTGGTCTCTGCCACTTCATATGTGAAGATACCGCAGACGCCGACGCCCTTTTGGTGGACGTGCAGCATCACCCGTGTGGCTTGCTCGATATCCATCGAGAAAAACCGCTTAAGCACCATCACTACGAATTCCATCGGCGTGTAATCGTCATTCAAGAGCAGAACTTTATATTGGCTCGGCTTTTTGGGCTTGGTGCGCGTTTTGGTCGCGACACCGGTTTCGCTCTCGCTGCCATCGTCGCCATCGCTGTCATCCGCAGCGATGACAGTTAGCAATTGCCGATCAGGCATGGAGGAGAAGCGCTTGTGCATTGATGTGTCCATTATGGGATTCGTTTGCCGGTACGCAAGGTTCATCAACATGCGTTACAGAAGCAGGTGTTAGAACTTGGTTGAAGCGGCGTGCTGCGTCGCATGAGGCAGGCAAAGAAAAGGGCCGGAAGAACCGCTATGGTCCTTCCAGCCCTGCGCCTGTATCGGCGCGCTTTCATAAACCGGGATTGGGGGAGAGAGAGGAGAGGCCCGGTTCAGAAATTTCTTGAGGTTAGGCAGCTTTCGAGAATTTCTCGGTCGCTACGCTTACGCGGTTAGAGATCGGAGCGAAGGCTTCGTTGTAAAGCTTCACCCAAGCTTCGGTGCGTTGTGAGCCGAAAGAAACAACAGCGTCGAAGTTGCGACGTGCCAGCTCACCTTGAAGCTGCATCAGCTCGGTGGGTGATTTGATCGAAGCGATTTTTTTCGCATCTTCGGTGACGGTTCCGACAACGGTTTTGCCGGTTTCAACATTGTCGCGAACGAGTTCTTGCGCGCCAGCAAAGAAGATTTTGCCGCTTTCGACAACCGCTTCCATATTGGCTTTGTTGAAGTCGTTGACGTCGGTTGCGAGCACACCGGTTTTTGCAGCGGCGGTCTTCACACGCTCTTGCACATCAGCAGCCATTTCTTTTGCGGTTGCGGCGAAATCGGTTTTTTCAGCTTTTGCCATGATCGTGTCCTTCAATTTCGTAACGGGATTGGTTGTTTCGGTTTTTGGAGCCGCTTTCGGAGCAGCTTTTTTGGCCGGTGCTTTTCTCGCTACCCGCTTCTTTGCGGGTGTTTTCTTAGCTGCGGTCTTTTTCACCGCGGCTTTCGCAGGTGCTTTCTTCGCGGCAGGTTTGGAAGCCTTCTTTGCGGCTACAGGAACTTTCTTTGCCACTGGCTTTGCTGCAGGCTTCTTTGCAGGAGCCTTATTCGCTGGCGTCACTTTGGCAGCAGGAGCCACCTTAGCCGCTTCATCTGCTTTCGCAGGAACGGCCGTCTTAGTGGCAGCATCAGCGTAAGCCTTTTCTGCAGCGGCATCGATTTTCGACTGTGGGTTGGCGTCTGCCATAATTTCCTCGCTTTATGTTGCGTTGCACAAAATAGCGATTGCAACTGCGAAGTCAAGGTTTTTTGTGCGCTGCACAATAAGTCACTTAAGTGTTTGATATAAATAATAAAGGATGGCGACCCAATAACTGTTGCGGCGCACCGTTTACATGTTGGTAATGCGTTTGAATCGCTAGCGAGTCTTCACATAACGGCCCGGCGCATCCTCTATCACGCTGTCGCCGCTCCCGCCTGGCTTGCGCTTTCCTTGGGTAGTAACGCGGGTATCGTCGTGACCTTCAAGCCATTCCAACCAATGCGGCCACCACGAACCGGGATGTTCGGTTGCGCTGTCGATATAGGCATCTAGCGATTCCGCTGAGCTATCGCCGAGCCAGTATTGGTATTTGCCTGCGGCCGGGGGATTGACCACGCCAGCAATATGCCCAGAGCCAGCGAGCAGGAATTCAAGCGGACCCTCAAAGTGCTCAGTGATCCGCCATACGCTTTCAGCGGGTGCGATGTGGTCTTCGCGTCCGGCCTGCACAAAGCTTGGAGTTTCGACCTGTGTCAAATCAAGCGGTGTTCCGTCAGCTTCGAGCGCATCGGGCACCACCAGTTTGTTGTCGCGATAGAGATCACGCAGATAGTCGTTGTGCCACTTGGAGGGCAGATTGGTCACATCACCGTTCCAATGCAGCAGATCAAATGCGGGGTAGTCTTCGCCCAACAGGTAATTGTTTACAACATAGTTCCAGATCAGATCCTTGCCGCGCAGAGCGTTGAAGGCGGCGGCGAGATAGCGCCCATCAAGATAGCCATTCGGGGATAGCTGATCGATCATATCCAGCTGGTTATCGGTGATGAAGTGTTTGAGATCGCCACTTTTCTCAAAATCCACCTGCGCGGTGAAGAAAGTTGCTGATTTGACGATGCCAGCTCGGTCTCGGCGGGCCAGAACGGCAAGGCTCGCCGCAAGGGTGGTCCCCGCGACGCAATAGCCAATCGCGTGCACATTGGGCACGCTTAATCGTTCGCGCACATGTTCGATCGCGCCGATCTGCCCGCGAATATAATCGTCCCAGACAATTTCGCCCATGCTGTCGTCGGCGGACTTCCAGCTCACCACAAACACTGTCAGTCCCTGATCGACTGCCCATTTGATGAAGCTCTTCTTGAGCGTCAGGTCGAGGATATAAAAGCGGTTGATCCATGGCGGGAAGATCACCAGCGGAACTTCGAGAACATCTTTGGTCGATGGCGAATATTGGATCAGTTGATAGAGATTGGTTTCAAACACCACCTTGCCAGGAGTTGCAGCAAGATTCTCGCCCAAGGTGAAGGCATTGGGGTCGGTGTGAGTGAGTTGACCGCGCTTTAAGTCAGTAATCAGATGGCGCATGCCATTGACTAGATTTTGTCCGCGCGTTTCGACCGTGCGTTTAAGCACCACGGGATTGGTTAAAAGGAAATTGTCCGGGCTCATCGCTTCTGCAAGCGCGCTCACAGCAAACTGTAATTGCCGGCGCTTTTCATTGTCCAGCCCGTCCATTTGCTTGACCGATTGCTGGAAATAGTCAGCCAACATCAGATAAGTTTGATGCAAAAGTGCAAAGGCTGGATGTTCACGCCAAGCCTCATCTGAGAAGCGGCGATCCTTGCGGGGTAACTCAACCGTCGGTTCAGCTGTCGGGCCTCCCGCGGCGCCAGCAGCAAACTGTTCCATGACGCCGGTCCACAGTGCCATTGATTCCCGCGCGAGCTTGGCTGGAGCTTCGATAGCGCTGGTCGGCGCCTGTTTGAGCATACTTTGCGAGATAATCAGCCATTGCGCAGGATCGAGCATGTTGCTGCCATTGGTGGCTTTTTCCGTTGCGTGTTTGGCTTGATGCGAGGCAAATTCGAGCCACATCTGCTGAAGTTGAGTGCTGGCTTTGGTCCATTCTACCAAATCGCTGGGTCCAAAGCCGGCCAAAATAGAATCTCCGCCGCTCTCATCTGGATCGTCTCCTGATTCGTTCCCTGAGGCAAACTTGGAAAACATGTCTCGCAAAGCTTCTCCTTGCATCTCAAACATGGCCTGCATTTGCTTGGCAGCATCTCCACCAAGCCCTCCAAGACCAACTGTGTCATCGTTGCGAGCCATCTTATAAAGGTCCCTTAATTCGCGAATCTACCGACATTCTATCGAATACGCCTTCCCACATCGACTGTTAATGGATTAGACTAATCGTTGCGCCTGCGATCATTTTGATTGCGTGAATAAGGGGTCAGGTCGCAATGAACAATCAATTCTACCGGATGAAACGTTTGCCTCCGTACGTTATCGCAGAAGTTAATGCGATGCGGCACGCGGCGCGCCAAGCCGGTCAGGACATTATTGATTTGGGCATGGGCAATCCCGATCAACCGCCTCCGCAGCATGTGATCGACAAGCTATGCGAAGTTGCGGCGAAGCCGACCGCGCATGGCTATTCGCAGTCGCGCGGAATTCCCGGTTTGCGCCGCGCGCAGGCCAATTATTATGAGCGTCGATTCGGTGTAGATCTGGACCCAGAGACCGAAGTGGTGGTCACGATGGGATCCAAGGAAGGCCTTGCTAGCCTCGCGAATGCCATTACCGCGCCGGGTGATGTGATTCTGGCGCCCAACCCTTCCTATCCTATCCATACGTTTGGTTTCATTATCGCGGGTGCAACCATCCGCGCGGTCCCAACGACCCCCGACGAGCGCTATTGGCAGTCGCTCGAAAGCGCGATGAATTTCACGGTACCTCGGCCAAGTGTGTTGGTTGTGAGCTACCCATCCAACCCCACTGCTGAAGTTGTCGATCTTGCGTTTTACGAACGGCTTGTCGCTTGGGCGAAAGAAAACAAGGTCTGGCTGTTGTCAGATCTGGCATATTCAGAGCTGTATTATGATGACGAACCAACTCCTTCGATCATGCAGGTACCAGGCGCCAAAGATGTAGCGGTCGAATTCACGAGCATGAGCAAGACCTATTCGATGGCTGGCTGGCGCATGGGATTCGCCGTGGGTAATCGCGAGTTGATCGCAGCGTTGACGCGCGTGAAGTCTTATCTCGATTATGGTGCTTTTACGCCAATCCAAGCGGCAGCGTGCGCGGCGTTGAATGGACCACAGGATATCGTTGAGACGAACCGAACGCTGTATCGTAAACGCCGTGATGTCATGGTTGAAGCGTTCGGCAGGGCGGGGTGGGATATACCGGCACCGGCTGCTTCGATGTTCGCATGGGCACCGCTTCCCCCAGCTTTGGCCGATATGGGAAGTCTTGAGTTTTCCAAACAGTTGTTGACCGAGGCGCAAGTCGCGGTGGCACCGGGTGTCGGGTATGGGGAAGAGGGCGAAGGCTTCGTCCGAATTGCGATGGTAGAGAACGAGCAGAGACTTCGGCAGGCGGCAAGAAACATAAAGAGGTTCCTTTCTTCTGCCTAGCTTTCTTATTCTGACAAATGGTTCTTGGTTGGGATCTGGATCTATTTGGGTGATTGCACGTTAACTATGAGCGACGCGCTTAGACCTGGGAGGAAACGATGTCTGCAGCGCAAAGAAAGCTGACAGAGCGTCAGCGCGCTGTGATGGAGCGCGTTGATCGACGTGTTCCAATCAAGGTGATCGCGCAGGAACTCAAGGTTTCCGATACGCGAATCAATCAGCATATTCGCGCGCTCAAAAACATTTTTGGGGCTGACAGTCTTGGGGAATTGGTTGAGTTTTATCGTGCAACCAAGCCCCTACAGAAAAAAGAAAGTGGCGAGGAAAAATCCCTTCAAATTGATGCGTTCAAAGGTAAAAAAAGCACTGAGAATCAAGAGATTGAAAGAAACCATAAGGGCTTACCTGAAGCTGCATACATAAAAAGTCAGCTCCCTTCATGGGACACTCTTGGACAATATGCGCAACGGGACGACCAAGGCGAGCTGGTGATGAACGATGCCGGCGCTTTGCTAGATCAGGCGCCATGGCTTCGGCCCGGCGAGCCGCAGGTTGTTCCCAGGGTGCTCGACGGCGAGCACGCTGTCCTGCTTCGCTTGGCGGCGGTTGTCGCGATTGGATTCGGATTGCTTGGTGCGCTCGTGCTCACTTTAACAGCGGCAAATACAATCACTGAAGCTTTGGACGGTCGTGTCGACGTCCCTGTGGATGAAGACGGCTACAATATAGGAGCAGAAAAGTAGCCCAGAGATATTGTATGATAGATCATAATAGGTCCGACGAGCATAACTTGAAAGAGCTCATTCGTGAGACCGAAGCTCTGGTTGATGAATCTACAGTCGCCTTCGCTCGACTCAAACAGTCAATGCCGGCCGCGCTGCCAAATCCCATTGTTGAAGTTGACACTGATCAACGCGCCTTGCTTCGTTTGAGGCAAACAAAAGGGCAAGCCATGTCGATGGCGATCAATCAGAAACGCATGTCTGACGAATCCAACAATTTCTCTGATGGGACGCCGTACTCAAAAGAAAATGAAACTCCGATGTCAGTAGAAGTTAGGTCGGATGACTAATTTGAAACAGGCTTTCAATCATCTGCGGCTTTGATAAGCTAATAGGTGGGTATGTCAATTCAAGTGCCTTGGGTGCGAATTATGATTCAAGATTTTTTGATATTGGTACTGTTGGCTATTATTATGTTTTGGTGCTCTTTGACCAAAGGTGGCCGATGCTTACCGAGCTTTGTGGGTCGCACCGGTGCACAGAAGGAGCATGATCGATGAACTTTATGCGGCACGCCATGCGGCCCAAGAAAGATGTTGTGGTCGAGGCGCGTCTCACTTCGATGTTCGACTTCCTCCAGGGAATGGTGCTCGCACCGCCAACAAATCGTGAAAGATTTCACGCGATCTTTGTCGGCGTGCAGAAGCAATATATTGGAGACGCTTCGCTAGGAGATGGAGAAGCGGCGAGTTTGACGCTGAGGATGCGCGATCTTTTTAGTCGCGCTCTATCAGCAGGCGCAAGCGGTTTGATAGTCGCGCACAATCATCCATCCGGCGACTGTAGGCCCAGTACGTGCGATATAGAAGCAACCCATCGCTTGAGCGCGGTCGCGCGCGCTCTGGACATCGAATTGCTCGATCACCTGATTTTTACGACCCGAGCGGCGTATTCCATGCGGGCTGGAGGTGACATTTGACCTATTCCCCGGTTCAGCCGCTCTTTCCCGATGATGACACCCTTATCCCTCGGTTTTGCGAGGCGGGGGATGTGACGCTTGATCTCTTTCACCGGGATGGCCGCGTCGAAGATCGCTGGCTGGGGCTGCATCCGCGCGAATTTGCGCTGCTGTGGCATCTGGCGCAACATCCTGGCCAGACCATGACACAGCGCCAATTGCTGACTGATGTGTGGCGGGTCGACTTTGAGCCCGAGACCAATCGGGTCGCTGTTCATGTCGCGCGCGTCAGAGCAAAACTCTCTGCGTTCGGCCTTGCACATTTGCTCGTGACAGACCCTCAAGGCGGCTATTTTCTCGATACCCCTCCGGGGCCAAGCGCGTTCGCTTTTGGACATAAGCCGGTCCAGTAAGTGCATCTTGATCCGGCTCCCATGCTGGCTTTTTGGTTAAGCCTTCTATCTGGACTTAGCTTCACGCTTGGGCCAATCCAGCATCTAGCCCGCGAAGCGATTGAAAGGTCTCCAAATGCCCATGTCTGCCAATGATAGAGTGTCGATTGAACTAGGCGATGATGGTGTCGCGCAGGTGCGTTTGACCCGCAGCGACAAGATGAATGCCCTAGACGCGGAAATGTTCGAACGGATCATCGAAGCGGGCAGTGTTTTGCACAAGCTAGACGGAGTTCGCGCGGTAGTGCTCTCCGGCGAAGGGCGCGCATTTTGTGCAGGGCTTGATACTTCCAATTTCACCCGCACGCCGAGCCCCGATGAGCCTGAGCTGACCGAGCGGACCTATGGCAACTCGAACAAATTTCAGCAGGTGGCGATGACATGGCGCAAGCTACCTGTGCCAGTGATCGCGGTGTTGCATGGCGTTTGTTTTGGCGGCGGTTTGCAGATTGCGAGCGGTGCCGACATTCGCGTTGCTCACCCTGAAACGCGGATGTCGATCATGGAAATGAAGTGGGGCCTAGTTCCTGACATGGGCGGCTACGCTTTGTGGCGCGGGCTGGTGCGCGACGATGTGCTGCGTGAGCTTGTATACACCAACCGCGAATTTTCCGGAGCAGAAGCACAAAGTCTCGGCCTTGCGACCTATGTAGATGACGACCCTCTCGCCCGCGCGACAGCCATTGCCAGCGAGATCGCCAATCGAAATCCGCATGCGATCCGTGCGGCCAAACGGCTTCAGGCCGGAATGGTCGAGCGCGGAACTGACGCGATCCTGTTGGAAGAAAGCATCGAGCAACACGCGATCATGCGCACCAAGAACCAGGTCGAAGCGGTCATGGCTGGCATGCAGAAACGGGCGCCAACTTTTGAAGATGTCTGATGGGCGCTGGAGGCTTGGTAGGTGAATACGCCTCATTGATTTGAGCGCTTATCCAAACACCGCCACGTTTTGGAGGCCGTCAAGCACTTGACGTCCTTCAACGTCCCACATCCGCAAACGCTCCGAAGAATACCCCGCATTGGCATGTTGGCTCGCATTCTCGGCCAAGTACCATCCGCCTTCGGACTGTGTTTCGGGGTCAAGCACGTTAAAGGACCAGTTGATCGAACTGATCTGTCCGACCCTTTGCATGATCCGCATGGCACCGGGCGGCATAACATCACCCATCAACACAAGCTTGCTGACCGGATCGAGTTCGTGATCTTCGGTTAGCCGTGCCCAGCGTCGGATGGTTGCGCCGTGATCTTCTTCTTTCAGTTGACCAAATCGCAAATCAAAATTGTTCTGAATGAAAGAGGGTCCCTGCCCCTGCATAGCGGGCGCGTTGTCATCGGGAAGGCCTGGCCAGTTTTCTGGTCTTGTAGACTCCTTTACAGCGTTGGGTTCGCGCGCTGCGCCGAACAGCCAGAACGCTGTCAACGCAAGTTTGCCATCGGAGTGTATTTCGCTTCGGATTTGCGTTACATTTCTGCCTTGTCGAACCAAACTGGCCGACAGCTCGATATCTTCACCGACCGGCGCGACAAATCCGATTTGTGCTGCGCGCAGGGGTGGGAGATCGGGGAACATACGGTTCGCCATTGTATAGGCGACAAGTGCTGAGGCACCGCCATACAGGGTGCGGCCTTGCATCCAGTCCGCAGCATGATTGAGGCGAACTTTGCCGGGGTGCCCGGTGATCGGTTTGAGCAAGCTAGAAATCGTCATGAGATCCGTGTGCCTCGTGATCGCAAAGCGGTCTAGTCCTGACGTAGCGATAGCTGACCCTTTCGATAGGGGGGCACGGTTTGAAAAACGAGCGCGAATGCGCGATTGCCTTTGTGCTGAGTGTTCGCTAGTGGCACGCGCTGCGCTTGGGGTTCCAAGTGGCTCGGCCCGATGGCGGAGTGGTGACGCAGCGGATTGCAAATCCGTGTACGCCGGTTCGATTCCGGCTCGGGCCTCCACCACCTATACTCGCGCAGGCAGATAAGCCTAAGCGAGAGAAATGCCGCTTTAGCTCAGTTGGTAGAGCACATCATTCGTAATGATGGGGTCAGCAGTTCGAGTCTGCTAAGCGGCACCACACACTCCTCGGACCAAGTGTAATACAGGCTCTGGGCAATTGCGGACCCGCGTCAGCCATAGATCGAAGATGCGTGAATCGCGCAGGCGAGCAAGCATTCCGATACCGTGCAAACCAATTGCGACGAGCAAAACCCACCAAGCCTGAAAGATGAGGAACAGCTCAACCGCAATAATCGCATTGATAACGAAGAAAGTGTAGGTGACACCCGCAGACATTTGTGGCCGCGCCAATGCAACAAATAGGGTGTCACGGCGCAGTTCGTTTTCCATTTACCCCCCTAGCGCCAGCGATTCGACCCTAAATACGTGTGGGTTAGTCTGTCGAATTGTCGCTCAATTGCAATCACTTTGTTTGTATGAGGCAACCTTGCAAGTAGCGCTTTAGAATAGGCGGTTGATGCCTGTGTGGCGCGGCCTTAGCGTGGTGCTGGAGTGCTTTGTGTAGCCTGCGCTCAAGCAGCGAAGCGTTAGCGCAGACAAGAACGCGCGCCGGTGATTGCGAGTGGGTTGATGGAGCTGGGTCAGCAGGCACGTGTAGAACCGCTTCCGTCAGTGCCGCCGGAGCCCGCGCGGGAGGAACTACCGCCTGCGAACTATGATCCGTTTGCGGGGGCTTGAGGTTGTCGGATGCATCGAACTACTGGGTCGAAGATGATTCATGTCAAACACCAGGGCCAAAAAAAAGGGATGAATGATAACGAGCTGTGTTTTGAAGCGCTCCAGCTGTCCGTCCGGTTCTAGGTAACATGATTAAGGATTACTATATCTGGATAGCTCCATAAAAAACTTTCCCGTCGAAATCGAATTTAATCAGTGAAGGTCTATTCAAATAAATCAAATATCCTATCTCGGGCAAATCAGACAGTTCCTTAATGACTCTAGAGTCAGCATTTGAAAAAATATATACATCGTCCGTGATCGAATCACCAAGATAGACAGAAAGGAGACCGTTCTCTCTTGGTAATTGACATAATCCATCAGCCTTGGTCGATGCTGCGCTATCGAAGCAAGTTTCCTTCCAAACTTCAGGCTCAGGATTTATGTTAGATACCCGTTTTAGTTCGTGATCTAACCTGTCAACAAGCCATTGAAATTCTCTGTGCCCGCCCGAAGCAAAGTCAATGGACTCGCTCTGAAAATACGATCGTAGCTCATTGTCAAAATATGAAATTGACTACCTCCTCTGAAAACGGCGATTAATTTTGTTCACGTAGTCCTTGTCACCAGTAAACAATATATGCGGTCCCTTCTCCTTTCCTGCAAATACATTGATGTGAGCTCCGTTTCTTGAGTCCCACTCAACCCTGAAGCCAATTCGGCGGTCGGCAGTAGTCATTCCGTACCCCTTTCCTTTGCTATCTCCAAATTTGCCAATGTTCACTAGTTCAGCCTTAAAGCCCCTTTACTCTAACCACTTGGAAGCGACTCTCCAGGCAGCATTGTAATCATGATGTCTATAGTTATTTGAATTTCCAGATTTGTTTCGCTCACTCCACCAGACGCTGTCTGGAACGACTGAATCCGCAACATCGGTGTACGCGTTTACTACTGCCAAAGCTGCGTTCGAATAGGCTCTCCTAGTGCTATTGGCTGCAGAATTGAGCCCCTCGCTGACTGTATTTGCTGCCTCCTTAAGAGTTGCGCTGGCTTGTTCTAATATGTCGTCCTTGTTGCGTTTGTCTGATTCATTTGTTCTTTCCTCCGCATCCTCATCCTCTCGCATCCCAGAGAAGTCGGTTCCATTTATCGGATCGTTTCCGACATATGCGTAGAGATTGAACTGATCTTCTTATCCGATGGGGTCGGTTTGGAGGAACCGGCCGAGCTTGGGTGAGTAGATGCGGGCCTTGTAGTAATACATCTCCAGCTCAGGGAGCCATGCCTGCCCGGTGTAACGGAACCGCCCCTTGGTCGCGATCTTGGTTTATCCGCACAGCGGGTGAATTCTAACTCGATACCGATAGAAGGTTGGTTTGTTAGGCAATTAGACGCGCGATTTTATGCGTCGGCGATGCTTGCCAATAAGATGTTCGTGGCGCGCCTCACCGTGCAAGGGGATTGGAAGGACTGATATTCGTTGTGTTGGTGACTTTCCTTCTGGCAATCTGCTTGCTCAGCATAAGTAAGGAAAACTGATCAAGGCACGAAACCACTTGCGCCAGCTCAACTGTTGAATGTCGCTTGGCTGCGCTTAACACCGCCCGTGCAATCGCGATGTTTTGGTTTCGTGGCAGAGATCAAGCAACGGAAACCAAAACAGTCGGCGACGCTGGCTTTAGGATATTAGGAGGCTCGTATGCGGCGCGCGATTAGATTTGTAGGTCTTGGTTTTCTATTGCTGCTCTTATTGGCCGCCATATTGGTCATATGGAACTGGTCGATTGTCCGCGGCCTAGCGGTTACAATGGATGGAGGATCGATCACGGAGATCGACAAATTCCAGCCACGCCAAATTGTGAAGGGATGCGCGGCCGGTGAGCTTCCCCGATTTGCAGATGACAATCCATTATCCGATACTGTTTTCAAAGAGATGCAGGCCTATTCCGATAGCCAGGATGGTGTGGGATTAATGGTGCTTGTCGATGGTAAAATCGCAGGTGAGAATTACCGCGAAGGGGTCGATAAAGATACGCGTACATTTTCATTCTCAATGCATAAATCTGTCTTGGCACTGGTCTATGGTGCGGCAATAGAAGATGGCTATATTCAATCGATTGATGATCCCATCGGTAAATATATTGAAGAATGGGCGGATGATCCGCGCGGTAAAATCCCGCTACGCGCTTTCTTAACAATGTCGAGCGGGCTTGAGGCGATGGGCCAAACAGAATGGCGTGCGATGAAATTTAATTTCACTGACGCTGTTACGCAGACTGCACTGACTCTTGAAAAAACGCGAGAGCCATTCACGCAATTCCATTATAAAAACACCGACAGCCAATTGGCAGGCGCGGCCTTGCACAGGGCTTTAAAAGCCAAGGGTGGAAAAGATTATGATGCCTATCTATCGGAAAAAATTTGGTGTCCCATCGGCGCCAAAGATGCGTCGCTTTGGGTGGAAAAAGAAGGCGGCGACCCAAGATTTTATGCGTATCTTGATGCCAGCCTGCGTGATTGGGCGCGCGTCGGCCTTATGATAATGCAGGATGGAGAGTTTGCCGGCAAACAAGTTGTCCCAAGCGCATGGATTGAAGCAACTCAGACACCGTCTGCCAACAACCCTAAATATGGTTTGCAGACATGGATCGGCTCACCTTATGTGCCAATGCGCAAATATAACCCCGAGGGCGAACTGGGGGTTGCTCAGGCAGAACCATTTCTCGCAGATGATGTGATATTCTTCGATGGGTTTGGCGGACAGCGTGTTTATATTGTCAAATCCGCTGGATTGGTGATTGTCCGTTCCGGCGAAGTTAACTTCACTTGGGATGAGGGAGTGTTGGTCAATTTAGCACTAGAGGGGCTGGCCCAGAGAACCTCGCCTGAAAACTAAAGAGCTTGTTGCAGACTTTGCCGCTTCCGCTTTTCGCTGAAGCAATGTGCTTGGCACGGATTCGAAATTCACCGCATTGAAAAGGTAGGTCTCCGCTCGCCCGCCACGAAATTGGATAGATGCATCTCAGACCCAATTGGCTCGAACGGTGTCCATTACCGCTCTAATCGCTCTGGTGCAGCGATACTCCAGCGAGGCGGAGTGCCTGCTTCGACGTCAAGGGCTTCGGGATCGCTTCCCTGCGCGCAGAGCGGGCTCCGAGAAGGTCGAACATCCCTTATCCACTAGGAACGGTTCCAATCTTCGATAGGTGATTAGATTCAAAAAACGGCGAGCGATCCATGATGTTCTGTGTCAGGCATATGTGATGAGCAATTCACTTTCATTTAGTCTGACTCTTCTTGCGGCTTGTCTTGGAGGATGCACTATGCCCGCAGCGCAGCCGAACCCCCTTGCCAATGGGCGGTCCGCCTCATCTGCAATCGCACCATCGCCGCCGCAGGCATGCAAGATGCGGTTGGCCGGCAAGGCGCAAGAATTTAGTCTGATGGTCGAAACCGCAGATAAGCGGCAGGTTCCAATTACGGTCTTTGCCCCAGCGAAGGGCGGCATGTATCCGCTGGCAGCGTTTTCGCATGGTGCTTTTGCGGCGCCAGATCGCTACCGCGCTTTGCTTGGGCCGATTGCGGCGGCTGGATTTGTGGTGATTGCACCCATGCATGTCGATTCCGAAGAATTTGAGCATGAAGTGCCTCCTTCGCAAAGCGAGACCTGGCTAACGCGGAATGCGGACATGGCCTTGGCCTTGTCCCCTCCAAGATCGATTATTGCCGAATTGAGCAGTCGCGATCTTACGCTTGACCCAGAGCGCACCGCCGCCTTCGGCCACAGTTACGGAGCTTTGATCGCGCAATTGACGGCAGGCGCACAGGCGGTCGAATCCAACGGGTCATCGCCCGACCGTCGCAATCCGGCGGTGGATGTGGTTGTAGGGTGGTCGCCGCCCGGTCCATTACCTGGCTTGATCGCTGCGGAGGGCTGGAAATCGCTTGCAGTGCCTACGCTTACCATCACCGGCACAACGGACGTATTTCCCGGTTCTGCCGATCCTTGGCAGGTTCATACGGCCACTTTCGAAAATGCTCCGAGCGGCCTTGGCGCGCTTTGGGTGGGTGAGGGCATCGATCATTATTTTGGCGGCGTATTTGGCAGAGAGAAGCCTTCAGTCCCCTCCTCTCAGCGCCTTTTCGACCAAGCCTTAGCGGTGTCGCTAGAATTCCTTGAGCGAGGTGTGAATGCAGACAACCGCTGCTTGCTTGGCGAAGCAATTAAGGGCGAGACACGGACTCGAAATTAGGCCTTCACGTTTTCCTGCCATGCGCTGCAAATCTGCGATCCGGTCGCGCTCCAGATATCATCGCGGGTCATCAGCTGTTTCAGCAAGTCGGATAGGAACTTGATCCTAAATGGCTGGCCTATAACATAAGGCGTCAGTGCCAAGTGCAAAATGCGGCCGCCATAAATGCTTGCTTCTTTGGATAATAAATCAGCCGCTCCGATTATCTGCTGTGACCAAATACTCTCATCTTGACCGAGTGCGGTTAAGCATTTTCGGTCTTCCATCTCGTCAGTATAGGGCATGGCAATCGGACCATCGTTCATCAGGTAGGGCATATCATCATTGCCCCAATCCGCAGTCCATTCCACCCCCGCCTGTTTTAGTAGGCTAAGGGTTGCATCGCTTTGGCCTCTACCAGGTGACATCCATCCTTTTGGGGTCACACCGCGATCAGCCCAAGCCGATAGGCAAGTCGTGATTTGCTGTTGTTCAAGCGTAGGGTTCATCCCGCCATAGTGAACGGCGTTCATATCTTCGCCCAGCGCCGCGATTTCCCATCCTGCCGCTTGAATATCATCGATCAAAGCTGGCGTGCGACCAATCAGCGCGCTGTTGGTAAAGGCAGTGACACTGACACCGGCCTGCGCCAAGGCATCCATCAGCCGGTAAATCGCCACTCGGTTGCCGTAGTCGCGGGTCGTGAAAGTGCGGTAATCCGGAAAAGGCGTTGCCATATGCCCCGCAGCGCGAAAACCGCTTTCATTGGGCGTAAGCGGGAAAAACTCTGCTGCAACAGTGACCCATAGCGCGATGCTTTTGCCTTGCGGCCAAGTGATCTTGGGCTGCTTAAACAGGTTCGCTGCTGGATACAGATCGTGGTCCATACCCTTGCGGCGCATGGGGTATTCTAGGAATTCAGGATCAAGCGTCATCTGAACCTCCAAAGGATGCGATATGGGCTTTCGCATCATCGTAGTGATTTTCTAAATAATGGTCGGCGATATCGCCCGCGCGAGTGATCCAAATGTCATCCTTATGCTGTTCGGCATAACGTAAGATCTCTTCAAACGGTCCCATCCGGTGCGACCGTCCAACCAAATAGGCGTGAATTGGGATGCACATGACCGTGCCAGAGGTGCCGCCTTCTTCGAGCAAAGTATCAAACTGACGTTTCAGCACATCGGTGTATTGTTGGGGAGACTGACCAAACACATTGTAAGCATAATGATCATTCACTTCTAACGAATATGGCATTGATACCAGCGGGTTACCGGGCACGTTAAGTGGTTGGGGCTGGTCATCTTGAAACAGATCACAGGAATAGGTGAAGCCAAGCTCCGCCAGCAGCTCAATCGTATGCACGCTATGGGTTAAAGCAGGGGCAAGATAGCCGCGCACCCGCTGGCCGGTAGCCGCCTTAACGGTGTCGATGGCATGTTGGAGCGTCTCGCGCTCCTGCTCTTTGTCCATCCCGTAGATATACCGAGTGTTGTATGCGCCGTGCGAGAAAAACTCCCAACCCAGCGCGTTCACCTGCTCGATCATCTCGGGGAAATGATCGCACATCGCCACAGATAGGCTGACAGTGCCGGGAATGCTGTATTTCTCCATCGCCTCGATCAAGCGCCAATTTCCCACACGGTTGCCGTGGTCGCGGTATGCGTAATTGACAATATCAGGATTGGGACGCGGCCACGGGCTGCGATGCGGATTTTTTGGAGGGTTCAGCTCGTAAAATTCAATGTTGGGCGCAACCCAAAATGCCATTTTCTTGCCGTCTGGCCACGTGACTTTGGGACGGCCGCGATATGGCCAGTGTCCATAGAGTTTTGGATCTTTCATTGTCGTTCCTAAACCTATTCTTCTTCACTAGAACCCGAAGGTCCATAAGTTTCGCTTTGCTCCAACATCTGAGGTAAGCCGATCCGCTGATTAAGACCGGCAAAGCTAAGCATTTGATCAATGCAGGCTGCGGTCGATCCGTCTTCTTTTAAGGTCTGCAGTAGTTGCTCTGCGGCGAAACTGGTCGCACGGGCCAAGCTGCCAGCGGTAATTATCAGCGAAAATCCCGCCTGATGCAGAGCAGTGACATTGTGCACCGCCGGATCACCGCCATCCACCATATTGGCCAAGAGCGGGATTGAACCGGCGAAATGCTTACCAATCTTGGTCAAGTCTTCGCCGGTTTTAGGGGCCTCGATAAACAAGATGTCGGCGCCAGCTTCTTTGTAGGCGTAGGCTCGCTCGATCGCCGCATCCAACCCTTCGACTGCTATGCCATCGGTCCGCGCGATAATCTGCGTGTCTTCGCTGGATCTTGCCTCAATCGCCGCTTTTACCTTGCCGACCATTTCTTCTTTGCTGACCAGCTGTTTGCCAGCCAGATGACCGCATCGTTTGGGCATTTTTTGGTCTTCAAGCTGGATCGCGTTAGCTCCGGCTCGTTCAAGCACTTTAACGCTGTGTGCGACATTCAGGGCATTTCCAAACCCGGTGTCAGCATCCACAATCAGATCAATCTCGACCCTCTGTCGCATACGTTCAACCGCGTCTGCCAATTGCGATAGTGTGACAAAACCCAAGTCAGGGCGGCCCAGCAGAGTGTAAGAGATCGAAGCGCCTGAGATATAAGCAGCTGAGAAGCCCGCGTCCTGTGCCATCAGAGCGGTAAGCGCATCATAAACGCCCGGTGCAACCACCGCATCAGTGCCTAATAGAGCTTGCTTTAATGACATTTACCGGCCCATCTTTTGCTTTAGTTGAGCCATCAAGCCGCCCGCGGTTAAAATCTCGATGATATGGGATGGCATAGGCTGCAATTCATGTTCGGACCCGTCCGTTTGCTGGGCGATGATACCCTTTGCAAGATCCAGTCGCAGCAATTCTCCTGCGGCCACTTTGTCCGTCAAATCAATCTTGACAACGGGCAGACCGATATTGATTGCATTGCGGTAGAAAATTCGCGCAAAGGATTTTGCTAAAACAGCGCCGACGCCCAATGTGGCAAGCGCCATAGCAGCTTGTTCGCGGCTTGACCCGAGGCCAAAATTTGCGCCGGCTACGACAATGTCGCCAGGCTTCACCTGTTTCGCAAAATCGGGATTGATCGCCTCAAGGCAATGCTGTGCCAGCCCCTCGGGCGATTTTTTCATCGCATATCCAGGGGCGAGCACGTCTGTGTCGATCCCATCACCAAATACCCATGCCGCACCCTCAACGATCATGTACGAATCCCTTCTGGTGATCGGGCCTGAGTTTGGTGAGCCTGTGCAGGGGGAGGGGTTTGCAGCTCGTCTGGATCAGTGATCAGGCCGGTAATAGCCGAAGCGGCGACCGTATAGGGGGAAGCAAGGTATACCGATGCATCCTTATGACCCATCCGGCCCTGAAAATTGCGATTGGTGGTGGAAATGCAGACTTCGCCCTTCGCGACAATCCCTGCGCCCATTCCAGCACAGGCCCCACAGCCTGATGGCAGCAAGATAGCGCCAGCTGCTGTCAATGCGGCCAAGGTTCCATCGGCGGCGGCTTTTTCGGTAACGCGCACAGTCGCTGGTGCAACCAAGAGGCGGGTGCTTGATGAAACTTTACGGCCTCGCAAGACCGATGCCGCCATTTGCAAATCTTCCAATTTGGCGCCAACACAGGCACCGATATAACATTGATCAACTGCGACTCCGGCAAATTCCTTGGCGCATTTCGTGTTCTCAGGCGCATGAGGCGCAGCGACCTGGGGGCCAAGCTGGTTCACGTCAAGGGTTACTGTCTTAAGGTAAGTCGCCCCTTCATCTGCGATCCATTGCTCCGCGCCTTCCCATTGTCCTCCGGTTTGTTTCAACGCCTCAATGGTAACCTCGTCGACGCCGATAATACCGGCTTCTGCGCCAAGTTCAGCCGCCATATTTGACAGAACCAAACGTTCCGACATTGACATGGCCCCCACGGTGGACCCGGTAAATTCGACAGTTTTGAAGCTGTTTTCCATGCCAAGTTCGCGGCACAGCCACAGCATTATATCCTTAGCTGTAACATGCTCCGCAAGCTCGCCTTCAATCTGCACATTGATCGTTTCAGGTACCGTTGTCCAAGTCTCGCCCGTGATGGCGATCGCAGTTGTGTCGGTTGCGCCAAAGCCAGCAGCGTAACAGCCGAACGCACCCGCTGTCGGCGTATGACTGTCGCCGCCTGCGACAAACATACCAGGCGTCAACAACCCGCGTTCGGGCATGATGGCATGGGAAATGCCTTGCATATCAAAGAACTTTTTAACCCCATATTCACGGGCAAATTGGCGTGAGATTGCGAGAATTTCCGCTGATTGCGTGTCTACTGCGGGGACGTAGTGATCTGATACCACAACAACTTTGTCTGGATCCCACAATTTGCAGCCGAGCTCTTTCAATCGCGGACCCCATTTGCGAGGTCCCGAGGCATCTTGGCCCATCAATAGATCGACAGAGACAGTAACAATTTCACCGGGCGCAACCGTGTCTCTGCCGCAAGCCTTGGCGATTATTTTCTGAGTTAGAGTCAATTGGGAGTTCAGAGCCTGTGCCATCGGTGTGCTTTTCCTCGGAAGGGCCTGTGAATTCACTACAGCGTTAGCAATTGGGATGCTGATCATCATAAAGCTATTGGTATAATAATATACCAAAGTATGTGCTACCACAACCGCTCTCTGCGTCATCGGATCAAAATTGGGCGGAATTTAAAGGGGTTCTTGCGGGTACATGGGCAACGCAATTGTTGGTTGATTGTGGTGCCGATGGACCTTTCAGGCTAACGCGGTTTTGCAAAATCAGCCGGTCTTTCTCGCCCTTTTACCGCTCGAACTTTGGCAAAAGACTTGGTTCTCCATTCGCGGTTCATAGCCTGCCAGAGCCACGTCGCTGCGCGGGTCCGCATCGAAGTCCCACCCGGAAGCGTGGACGTGTTTTTCTGAAAGCACCATGTAACGTCTCCGCCCGTATCAACGTATAAAATAGAGTCCGAGCCAATTGCTGGTTTCTGGACCGAGTGTCATAAAACCAAGTGCGTTCGACCGACGGATTCGGTTTTGCAAACGAAGGAAGTCTTCCATGGCTCAAAAATCGCCAAAGAAAATTGTACTGTTGTCAGCCGCGTTTGCCGTGGGATTGACGATGGCGCCAGCTTCAATTTCATTGGCGGCCGGTGGCGGGGGTGGAGGCGGCAGCTCCCCAAGTCAAAGCGCGCCGAGCTATGACCCAGCCGAAGAATATCGGAAAGGTTTGACCGCTCTGGAAGCTGAAGAATACAGCGACGCCCAACGTGCCTTTAAGCGCGTCCTTCGCGTTGCCCCAAAAGATGCAAATACGCATTACCTTTTGGGTGTGTCTTACATGCGAGCGGGCAATTTCAAAAAAGCCCGCAAACCGTTGCAGTCGGCGGTTAAGCACTCTCCCGACATGGTTTTGGCACGGCGCGATTTGGCCATCACCTATGCCAAGATCGACAAAATGCCAAAGGCACAGGAAACCCTAGACAGCTTGATAATGATGCAAGCAGACTGCGGTGGCACGTGCCCAGAGAAGGATGCGATTGCAGAGGCTATTGGAGCTGCCAAAGCAGCGATCGGCGGTCTCGCGCAAAACCAGTTCGGTCCGGATACGCGGACATTTTTCGATGCATCTGCGGGTGATGCCCTCTATTCAGATGCCGTCGGTTTGATCAATGAAGGCCGATATGAATTGGCTTTGGTTAGCCTCGATAAGGCAGCATTTGCATTTGGCCCGCACCCAGATGTCCTAACCTATCAAGGCTTCGCCAATCGCAAGATGAGGCGTTACGACGTGGCTGAAAGTTACTATAATGACGCGCTGGCAATTGCCCCCGACCATCTGGGCGCTTTGGAGTATTACGGAGAACTGAAACTCGAGCGCGGCGATGTAGCCGGTGCAAAACAGCATCTCGCCCTGCTAAAAACTCTGTGCAGTTTTGGTTGCTATGAAGCTGACGAATTGAGTCGATGGATTTCTGAGGCAGACAAAGTTGCTCAGGATCACAAGGCTAGACGGAAAACGCCATCCGTTTAGCTCCGGCTCTGCTGTTAAGCGCATCGGCCACGCTGTTTGTCGCGGCAGGAAACCTCTTGCCGCTACGATCTATGCAATGGCTTCAAACAGATGGCACTGCAGAAGAGATGGTCACGGCGGTAAACTACCGATCGGGTGCGTGCTTGGGGGACGATGCAAGTCAACAGGCGCAAATGGGTGAAATCCTCTTTCGTTCACCCAACCTGTTCAACGGACAAGCAGCCAAAGCACGTCTCACTTGCCACAGCTGTCACGTCGATGGCGGAGATAACCCTTACTTCCATTTCCCGAGTATATCGGGCGCGGCCGGCACTGCTGATGTTTCCAATAGCTTCTTTAGCGCTTCCGGCAGTAATGGGGCCTTTGATCCGGTTCCAATTCCTGATCTGTCAAAATCAGGGAAAGTATCTCGGACTGAACCGATGGTGCTGGAGTCGTTTTTGGAGGTGTTGATAGTCAATGAGTTTGCTGGAGATACGCCAACCAAGGCCGTTCTCAAATCCTTGGCCGCCTTTACGCGCGAACTAGCCACTTGCGATGAAGTCGAACCAAGCAGGCCCGTGGCGCTTGATAAGCATATCGTGATCGCCCGAAATGCTATGCGTTTCGCTAAGGAACTTTATGACAATGGCGATCAAAAAACTGCGGCGATCATGATTGGCACCGCCAGAGACACGTATGGACTTATTCATGAGCGTTTTGCGAATGAAGAGCACCGCAAACTGCGCAAGGACCTAGAAAGGCTTGGCGCTCGCCTCGAAGCGTTGCAATTGCCCATCAAGGCAGACGAATGGAACAGGACTTACGCGGAGTTGAGTGAGGCGTCGTTGATTTTGAGCCAATCGTTGCAGAAATCCGAACCACGATCATTTTATGAGGCCGAAGTGTTGAGATCTGCACTGCAATGAGCGGCCATTGGCAATATCTCGTAGACCTAATAACCACACAGCAATGTGTGACTTAAATTATTTGATTGAGATTAGTGCTCAATTGTCGATCGGGCCTTTGCGTTTGCGCTAGCTTTCCGTCGCCAACACCGATGACACAGATTGCTGCATAGTCTAGCAGAGCATCAGCCTCGTTTTGTTGCGCGATATTTGGCGTCTAGCTTGCGGTGTTGCAAGCGCCGAAGCTGGATAGCTTTTTGTTCTGTGCCATAGGCGCTGACGGGGAGCAATTTTGTGCGAGAGGATGATGCATTGTTAGGGATGGAACCTCCCAATCGAAAAGCAAGCTAACACCAAAATTGAGATGATACCGTTACAGGCAAGAATAACGGGTGAGATATGACGACACAAAAAAATGGAAGCATCCGATTCGTAGTAGCCGCGACCTGCTCAGCTGCTCTTATGGCAGGTTGTACGACGGAATCGACCGAGGATTCAGCTCAAGAGGAAGTAGCAAAGCCATCGGCTGAATCTCCTGTCGAACCGGAAATTCAGATGACGGGTCCGGTCATATATCTGGCTGATAATCTCAATGAAAAAGAGAAGCTGGGTTGGTGCATAGATACAGAGGGTAAAGGGCAGGGCGACCAGTTGCAGGCGCATTCTTGCAAACCTGCTGGCGATGATACTCAGTATTCCTATGACACGGCGACCAGCACGATCAGAAGTGTGAACTATGACAATCAGTGCATGTCTTTAAATGACCCTGAGAATGCGGTTAATCCGTTTGGGCTGGTTGATTGTGTCGATGGTGACCCCAAACAGCAATTCGCCTATGATGCCGACAATATGGAAATGCGGGTTGGCGAAAATCCTTCTCAATGCGTGACCGTTGCGGAAACCATTGTTGAAGCAGGACCCTATCAATCGCGCGACCTGATCGCTGCTCCCTGCAATGAGTTAGATACGAGCTTCAAGCACTGGGTTGTTCGAAACTAGCACCCTCTAGGTGGTGCTCTCGAGAAGACGAGATCTGGATCGTGCTAAGTCGTTTAGTTCTGCATCGTTGAACAGCGTTGATCTAAGAAGGTGAACTGTGCCGAGCCAATTCTCGTCTTCAACACGTTAGCCATGAGCTAGTGTGCTAGCCACCATTTGAAGCATCCAACATAAGTGAGAGACATCGACATCCAAGATGTGTTTCTGTTTCGCGGATTGACGGTCAAACTTTCCCGTGTTGAGAACGCTGAATCCCCAGTTTGAGATTTATTGAGCTACGCCAGAAATTGGCGGGGGTTTCCGCCCTGAGAGTCTATGACATAAATCCAACCTTTGGTTTGCAAGCAAACTCTTGTAACTTCCCTCCGCTGTTAAGTGGCTGTTTAAGTCAACATGTGCGATACATTGCGTGAATTGTGGAAGGGTAAGCTCATGCCAATCTTGGCGAAGTCGCGATTGATTGCGCTGTTGTGTGCTGTGTTGGCGATGCCGACAACCGGTCTGGCGGCTAAGGAAGCTGGCCCGGTCGTTTATCGCATGAAACAAGGCGACAACTTGAATGCGATCGCAAAGCGCTATCTCAAGCGCCCCTCAGACGCTCAGCGAGTTCAGCGTTTCAACCGAATTGCTAACCCACGTCGCATACCGGTGAATATGCGGCTGCGTATCCCCCGCAATCTATTGAGTTCGACGCCGGTACGCTTAGAAGTTTTCAAATTCTCCGGACGCGTTCTTATCGACGGCAAACCAGTGTCTCTGAAGCAGGTGTTGCGTGAAGACTCGGTGATTACCACTCAGGCCAATGGCTTTGTGACATTGCAAGCCAAGTTCGGCGGCAAGATATCGCTGCCTTCCAATTCAAGCGCGCGATTGTTGAAAGCGCGGCGCTATAAGTTGGACAGGATTCTGGACGTAGACTTCAAAGTTCTTCGCGGTCGTGGATCTGCCAGTTCGCCAACATTGAAAGGCCAAGACAGCCTTCGTATGCGCACCAACGTCGCGGTGACGGCGGTTCGTGGAACAGAGTTCCGTGTTGCTCATGACGAAGCCGCTGATGCTAGCTTGACTGAAGTTGTTGAGGGCGAAGTCGGAGTTGCAGCTGGCGGCGAAGAGCGCGCGACCCCCCAAGGTTTTGGCGTTCCGCTTAGCACAACAGGGATCGGTCCAACCGAAGAATTGCTTCCTGCTCCAGAACTTGTTGAGGCGGGTCGAATTCAGACAGGCAAGGACCTATCATTCGAGCTAATGCCGGTTGCAGGAGCAACCGCTTATCGCTTGCAAATCGCCAAGGATCCCGGCTTCCTCGATATCGTGAGTGAGAAAGTGGTGGAGGGCAATGTGGCGCAATTGGAAGGCCTGAATGATGGCCGTTACAATGTGCGCGCGCGGGGAATTGCTGCATCGGGGATCGAAGGTTTATCACAGGAAGTAGCGTATTCTTTCCGCCGCAAACGCGCAGGTGTAAGCGGAACTGCGGCCAAATCCCCATTGCTTGACGGGTTCCGGTTCGACTGGGTGCCAGAAGGCGAAGGTACAAGCGCTTATGCCTTCCAACTTTGGCGCAAAGGCGAGCTAGAGACGTTGCTAGTGGATGAGACCGGACTGAACGAAACATCGATTGTGCTTACTGACTTGGCAAACGGGACTTATAATTGGCGCGTTGCGGTGATGCAGGCGGAGGCTGAAGGATTGTTGAAAGTTTGGGGCGAGACAAAAAGTCTTGTAGTTTCTGACTAGTCGAAGCAGAGCGCTTCGATGACTTCAGCGCGATTGATGCTGGAATGGGCGATTTTACTCGTCCTCGCCATCATTGGCGCGTCCTGGCTTCATTCGAGCGGGTCGACCAGCCGGATTGACAATCAGATAATGGATTATGGGGTGGCCTTCGCTCGCCCGGCAGTGTCATCTGACATCGTCGTTGTAACGATTGACGGCGAAAGCCTCGAAGAAGTGGGCCAATGGCCATGGTCGCGAAGTACTCACGCCAAACTGATTGACCGATTAAGCGACGCTGGCGCCCGGCTGGTGGTGATGGATATTCTGTTTATTGATCCCAGCGAAGCGGAAGCTGATGACGATTTATCCAGAGCCATTGCAGCTAACGGGATGGTGCTGTTGCCGCACACATTTGGCCCAAAGATCAATACGTTTGACGAAGCCGAACCGATTTTTCCGTTGGGAAAATTCCGTGGTGTTTCGCGCGACGTGGGGCATGTTGTGGCCGAGCCAGATTCCGATGGCGTCTTGCGTCGTTTTGATCTGATTTATGAATTGGGTTCCCAGTCCTATCCCCACTTGTCAGTCAAAGTTCTGGAAGCATTGGGATTGCCGGTTCCCGAAGCCACGCACGAGTATGATGCGGTTGTGCCATTCCACCCTAGCGGCGAATTCGTTTCCGAATCAGCAGCAAATGTATTGAGCCGCGCAACGATTGACGGTTTTTTTACAGACAAGATTGTCCTTGTCGGAGCTACCGCGCCTGGGATGGGTGATCGGTATTCCGTCGCGTCAGGATCAGTCAGCTTGATGACAGGGCTGGAGACGCAAGCGAACCTCCTGAACGCCTTGATGCAAGATGCGTTGATCCATCCGGTTGGCAAAGTCTGGCAAGATGGCCTTGCGGCTTTGGCGATGCTGTTCTTGTTCTTGTCTTTCTGGTACGCGCCGCCGCGCTTTGTTCTAATTGCCGCAATTGGCGTAACCGTGACCGCACTTCTTGTGTCAGCGGCCCTCTTGGGTTCCGCCTCAATCTGGTTTGCACCCAGTGCAATTATCATCACGACCATGCTGATCTATCCGATTTGGAGCTGGCGAAGGTTGAGTCATGCGAGCCGGTACCTGGAGCGTGAAGCGCGGCGTTTGGCGGGGGACGGTACGCTTCCTGGCGCGCAAGATGGGCTCGACTACATGACACGCCAAATCTTCCGACTGCGCGGCATCATTCGTACGGTGAACGATTCGCTGAGCTTCATGCGCAACATTATCGAGGCGGCCCCCGATGCAATTCTGGTGCTTGACCGCAAAGGTGCGGTGCAAATGCTCAACGGAAAAGCAAGCCAGCTGTTTCCCGATGCTGAGGCGCTCGATCAGGCTACGTTCCCGGAGTTCTTGATTTACGCGCGGGCTCAGATGGTGCGTGAAGGCAGCGAGTTGCAAACCGAGGATGGCAGATCATTCCTTATTGCGCGAGCTGAGCTTGATCAAACAACAGAGTTAAGAGAGGCGGGCAGCATTATTGCGTTGCGCGACGTGACTGAGCTACGCGAGTTGGACAATGAGCGCCAACAAATGCTTGAATTTCTGTCGCACGATATGCGCACGCCGCAAGTTGCGATTGTAGGCCTCACTCAGAAAGCTGCCACTCCTGAAGAAAAGCCGAGTTCAGACACGATCCGCCGTATTCGATTGCAGGCGGAGCGCACGCTCAAACTCGCTGATGACTTTGTCCAATTGGCACGACTTCAAAGCACCATTCTGCAAATGGAAGACAGCGATATCAGCGCCTTGGTCGAAGAAGCGGTGGACCGGGCCTATACGCAAGCAGAAGCCAAGGAAATCACGCTGGATCAAAGCGTTCCGGAAGAGCCATGTTTCGCAACGGTAGATGCATCTTTAATCGCCCGAATGCTCGACAATCTTATCGGCAATGCGATCAAGTATTCCGATGATGGGGGCAATGTATCAGTGACCTTGGAGCCTGGTTCTGACGGCACATTGGGAATAATCATCGCCGACGATGGTCCGGGGCTGTCGCAAGCGCGGCTGGCAAATCCGTTTGCGAGGTTTGGCGCTCACGCGACCCATGCTGGTCCTTCCGCAGGCTTGGGGCTCGCTCTGGTCAAGAAGGTTATCGACACGCATAACGGCACAATTGATGTGCATTCCGCCCCGGGCGCGGGTGCGAAGTTCGTTATCACGTTGCCTGGGGAAATGATCTAGTTCGTATGCGCTTTGAGCGCATCTTCGACAAGATTGTCGGCCATTTCCGCAATATCTGCATCCTCGAAATCGCACTCTATCTTCGCGGTTTGTCCGCGATAGACCATAGCTCCGCTGGTCCGATTAAACAGTATGAGGGTCGCGAGCATCCGTTTGGCGCCGCATCTATCAAACCGCTTCTTGTCTCTGGGTAAGATGATCCAATTGGGTTCTTGTGACGGCGTCTCTTCAGAATTCGTCGCGATACCACTACCCGCAGCATTGGTTGAGAGCGCATAGTCGGCGATCAATTCAGCTTGCGGTTGGTTGGCAACGGACCGGTTTGCGAATGCTTGCTCAAGCGCAGTGGCTAAACGACCGCGATCGCTTAACGTGTCCTCTTCTGGCAAACTTATCGTGACGCCGGCTCGGGCAGTTGAACCATCGCCGGTCGAGCGAATTTGCACAGGGGTACTCACCGCGCATGCGCTTAGCATGCTCGCCAGAGCTAAATTTATGACACCTGCACTACATTTCACTCGTCAGGCAAAGCCTCGCTTGGGTTACGCTGCTTCCTCATTATCCGAACAGCGGTCCATACGATAGCCGAAACCGAACACAGTTTGAATTGCAAATCCGTGCCTTGGTCGCAATTCTAGTTTTGAGCGCACGCGCGAGACGTGAATATCGAGCGTCCGGCTCTCAATATCAGGTACACCACCCCAGATTTGTCCAAAGATGTAAGCACGCGAAAGCGGGCGATTTAGATTGTCGAAGAACAAAGTCGCCAGTTCAGTTTCTTTTGCGGTGAGTTTTACTTCTTCGCCGTGCCATTTGATTTTACGCAGCAAACGGTCAATCTCATAGTCACCAAAGGTGGCATGGCGATCCACCTCGGGCGGTTTAATCCGGCGATTGGCGGCTTCGATCCGTGCAAAGATAACGTCTTTGCTTTCTGGCTTTACAACATAGTCGACAGCGCCAGCTTGAAGTCCGCGTACAATGTCGCTTTTGTCGGCGCGGCTCGTCAAGAGGATGAAGGCAGGCGGGTTTTCAAGCGTATCGGTCGCCCATTCGATGATCTCAACGCCGGTTTTGCCCGGCATGTTCCAATCGACAAGAACCACATCATAGGTCTCGCGCATCAAAGACGTTTGCAGGTCTGTGCCGCCGCGGAACTTTTCATACTGATGTTGCGTGCCGTCGAGTGCTGCGCTGAGTTGCGACAACAGCTCTGGATCATCATCCGCAATTGCAATTCTCATCCAACGTTCCTCTTATACGATCCCGATTTTCCGGATTTTACATTTTAGTTCCTACGCGAAAATCCATGGTCGGAAAGGTCTATCGGCCAGATTCTACTCAAATTTTACAAATGTTTACTGCGCACCGAGTCCGGCTTTGTCGAAGAACCTACTTCAAATCAGCCTCTTTGCTCCCAAAGAAAAAGGGCGGAGCAGCGCGTTCGCTACCCCGCCCCTTCGCGTTTCAAAGCTGCTGAGTGATTACAGCGAAGCGCGGACACCCAAGAAGAACAATGTGCCAACCGGGCTGACCGGGAACGCTTGCTCTGTCACGAATGGCTCTTCGTTGAAGATGTTGTTCACACCGCCATAGATGTCGAAATTGTCGCTGAAATCGAAAGTGAATGAGATGTCGTGAATGAACGTCTCATCCGTCAGACCATTGGCGAATGAGAATGTGTCTGTTCCCGTGTCACCAACAGACTCAATTTCAACTGCGCGCAGAGCTTGGCTGTCGAGATAGGTGGTGCCCCATGTCACGCTAAGCCTGTCCCAATCCCAAGTCAACGACGCTCGCCCAGCCCATTCCGGACGTTGCAACTCACCCAGCTCAGGATCGACAAATGTCAGATCACTTGGATCGAAGAAGTTGTTGAGCTTCTCAACCCATGTGCCGCTGCCGTTAAGCGTGAAGCCGTGATCGCCAATGTCAAAGCGATATTGCGCTGCAAACTCGACGCCAGATGTCTCACTGCGCGCGAAGTTCAAAAGAACCTGTTCCAGCCCGGTGAAGCCGCCTGTTAGTGGGTTCCGCGAAATTAGGTCGCAGAATTGGTTTGTGATGCTGGAACTATCCACGCAGTTGTCGACGATATCCTGTGCGGAAACGTTGTTGATCGCGTCTTCGATTTCGATGTTGTAGTAATCGACGCTGACGATCAAGCCTGGAAGGAAGGTCGGCGTAATCTGTGTGCCGACGGTCCATGTGGTTGCGGTTTCTACACTAAGGTTCGGGTTGCCCGATTGCGTTCCAGAGAAGCGTGCAGTGAGCGGGTCGACAAAGCTGTACGTGCCGGTGCCAAAGGTCGGATCGAAGCCAATGCCGTTAAAGAAGGCCGTGCAGTTGGCTTCGCGTAAAGCTGCATCTGGACCAGACACCAGGTTGCCAACATCGCATGGATCAACCGGACGGAAGAACGCGCCCTGAGCTGGGTCAAACAGCTCATTGATGTTCGGCGCACGAACCGCTTGCGCGTAGGTTGCGCGGAACAAGATGTCCGGCGTTGGCGCGTACAGGCCGCTGACGTTCCATGTGAAGTTGCTGCCTGCGGTCGTGTAGTTTGCGAAACGGCCCGCTGCGCTCAGCTCAAGAGTTTCTGCAAAAGGCAGACCGGCGAGAATTGGCAAGCGCAATTCGCCAAACAATTCATAGACGGTGAATTCGCCGCCTGCATTCGCGGTTTGCGTCGCCGGATCGAAGACCAGAGAGTTTTGCACGCCGCCAGTCACATCGCCCACGAAATCACCAGCATTGCCCAAAGGACCTGTTACCGGAAGGGTGCCGAGGATCAGCGGATCAAAAGTTGATGTGCTTTGCTCTTCGCGCAGTTCAAAGCCTGCGGCGAAGCCAACCGGGCCACCAGGAAGCTCTAAGAAGTTGCCAGTGTCACCGGTGAAGGTCGCATTCACAACAAATTGCTCTTGCGAAAAGGTATTGACCGTCGTCGTTGTGATGAAGTCGATGGCTTCCTGACTGATCGCACCAATCCCGCCAAGCACGTTGGCTGGACGGCAAGATCCATCGCCGGGAT
Organism: Erythrobacter sp.; assembly: GCA_039985875.1. Lineage (GTDB taxonomy): Bacteria > Pseudomonadota > Alphaproteobacteria > Sphingomonadales > Sphingomonadaceae > Erythrobacter. The sequence goes on from JBDWRU010000003.1 coordinate 1,074,749, forward strand.
TGAAGGTCAAGAAGCCCGGGTCACCCGCTGGGATGCCAAATGGCGTGGTCGCAGGGGGTGTCGGGTCAATGTCAGAACGACAAATGATAGCGCCTGACACAGGGTCCGTCGTTGCGTCGATCGCAGCAAAGAAGCGGTCTGTAATCACACGGTTCGCGTCATTCACCGTCAAGTCGAAGCTGCCATAATTGACGCTGAACTCATAGTTTAAGTGATCGGTGATGGCGCCGCGAACGCCGCCAACAAAACGCCATGTCTCGGTTTCGTTGCGGTTGCGGTTTGGACCCAGATCGATGGGGTCGCGCGTCAGGTAAAGCCCTTCCTCTACGCCATCGCCGAAGAACAACGGCGCTACGAAAGGCTGCAATTCCGGGGTGATGTAAGGGTTGTCTGCCCGGATTGTCAGAAGGTCATAGAATGTGTTCGGCTGAGCCTGAAACTCAGCGTTGGTCGAAACGTATTTGCCTTCGAAGAACAAGGTCGCTGCAGGAGAAATCTCATAAGTGAGATTGGCATTGATCGAGTAACGCTCTGTCTCTGGAATCAGCGAGTTGACATCGAAGTTGTTCTGAATGCCATCGCCGCCAAACTGGTTGAAGAGGCCGGTGATCAGACCGTCTTCAAAGACCGACACACTGCCATCAGCGTTGATTACCGCGCAGCCGCCAGCAAGGCCAAATGCACCGGGTTGGAACGTCGAGTTGAAGCCCACCGAGGATTCCAAGCAATCCGCTGTTCCATTGCCGTTGATGTCCGGCCCATCACTAAGGCCAATATCGCCCGGAGCAACGATGCCGCCAGCCGATGACAATGAGAAGCGCGGATCGCCTGCGATAAAGCGCCGTGGTGCGTTGACTGAACGGTCAACTAGCGCCTGTTCGGTTGGAGTCAGGGTAACTCCCGTCAGGTCAATGGGGATTAGCCCGCCGAGCACAGCGCCTGCTGCGATGAAGTTGGGCGTGTCGGTCGCGTTGAGTTCACCAGTTTGGAGCCGCAGGGCGGGGTTGGCTTGGTCATCGAACAGGCCATTGTTGCGCGAAAAGTCGCGATCGCCGAACTGCAATTCTTCGCCATAGGCGTATTCGCCTGAGATAGTGAAGTTGCCGCGCCCATCTGCGAAATTTGTACCCCACGTGAGGTCGCCATTGATGCGGAATGCGTCGCCTTCCGATGAAAGACCGGCTTGGACATTGCCCTGAAGCCCTTCGAAGTCGTCGCGCAGCACGAAGTTGACAACACCTGTTACCGCGTCCGCACCATAGATCGATGATGCGCCGCCGGTCAGCGTTTCGACCCGCTCAATCAGTGCGGTCGGGATGGAGTTGATATCGACTGCCTGTTGGCCAGCAACACCTGCGACGTGGCGGCGGCCATTGACCAGCACCAGCGTTCGGTTGGCGCCAAGCCCACGCAAGTTAAGGACAGATTGCCCTGCCGCTAGGTCACCGGAGAAAACGCCGTCGATTGACCCATCGGAGGTGGTCGATGTCGACAGAGCTGGAATGTCGCGCAGTACTTCGACCACATCAGAGGTGCCTGCTTGCGTCAGCGCCTCTGAATCAAGCGAAATGACAGGCGCAGGCGAGCCGATATTGGGGTCGCGTGCGATCCGCGAGCCAACAACGACGATGGCTTGCTCTTCTTCGGCGGTTTCGCCTTGGTCAGGAAGGTCTTGCGCTTGCGCGGCAAAAGGCATCGCGCTGACAGCGGCAAGGAGGGCGGCTTGTTTGGAAAATGTGAGGCGTTGCATGGAGGCCATACCTTTTTGTTGCAATGCAGCATGATTTGTTGCAAGGCAGCATGATCCCGATCCGACTGGAATGTGTCAAGTGAGTTACATTTGATCGTTCGCCGATTGATACTGTTTTGCGCACTAATGTTGCAAAATTACCATGCTGGCGAAATTTGCTAAGGTCGCATGCTCATTCTTTAGGCAATGCTTGACTTGAGCGTAGGCACTCACTCGCTCTTATAGACATTGCCTTGTTTCATCACGAAGGCGACACTTTCCAAAAGTGCAATGTGATCGAGCGGATTGCCTTCGACCGCGATGATGTCGGCTGATGCGCCAACGGCGATCACGCCGAACTGCCCTTTTTGCCCTAGCGCTTCAGCTGAGTTGGCGGTGGCAGCGCGCAAGGCTTCGGCGCTCGTCATGCCAAAGCGGACCATACGCGAAAGCTGTTTAGCGTTGTCTCCATGGGGGTAGACCCCGGCATCGGTTCCGAACACCATTTTGACGCCGGCCTCATGCGCCTTCTTGAAATTGTCACGCTGGGTCTGGCCCACGCGGCGCTCTTTTTCGAGGCTTTCGGGTAGGATGCCAGCCGCTTCGCCTTCGCCAAGGATGAACTCGGTCACATAGATATCCATTGAGAGATAGGCGCCATTCTCGCGCGCTAGCTTGATGCCTTCATCATCGATGAAGCTGGCATGCTCGATTGTGTCGACCCCGGCTTTCAGAGCGTTGATAATCCCTTCTGAGCCATGCGCGTGACTGGCGACCTTTAGTCCGTGGCTATGTGCTTCCTCGACCAATGCGGTCAGCTCTTCGACGGTGTATTGCGGAGCGCCCACCTTGGTGCCTTTGGATAAAACCCCACCGGTTGAACAGGTCTTGATAAGGTCCACACCAAACTTGCGGTTCTTACGAACGGCCGCCCGCGCGGCCCATGGGCCATCGGCAACATTGTCGCCGCTTGCTTCATATTCTGGTGGGAGCAGATTGTTATCGGAGCAGTGGCCGCCGGTAATGCCGATGGGTGGGCCAGAGACGAACAAGCGCGGGCCGGAAATGTCGCCTTCATTGATCGCATCACGTAACGCAACATCGCCATACGAGCCTGCACCCACATTCCGGACCGTTGTGAAGCCCGCCATCAAGGTGGTCCGCGCGTTGACAACACCGGTGATCGCTGCGCGTTCGTCCGAAATGGCGAGGCTTCGATAGCCATGCTCATCGGCGTCGCTGGTCAAATGGACATGCATGTCGATTAAGCCGGGCAGGATCGTTTTGCCTTCTAACTTAATATAATCGGCGTCCTCATCTACCCGGGGGACGCCGGTGCTTACCGCGACGATGACCCCGTCTTCTATCTCAATCACTGGGTATTCCACCAACCGCCCGCGCTCGACATCAACCATCGCATCGGCGGTCAGGATGATGGTATCAGCTTGTGCCGCTGTGGTCGCACACAGAGCAGCAGCGAATGCGAATAGTGGGGTTTTCATGCAGAGAATCCTTGCGCTTTGACGCCAAGCGTAGCAGCTTTTCAAGCGTTGAAAAGGAAGCGTACGATCGCGCTGTTCAATAGCCAAAAAATAGGGTTATGCGAATGAGAGGGAAGCACATGACAAACAGTAAAGCACGTGCCTTGTGACGTCTGCTACCCTCGTTTCTACCGCGCTAAGCTGTGTGTTTTTTATGGCGCTGGTTGGGTGGATCAGTTGGCTCAGAACGCGCGGAACTGCCGAAACGAAAGACGGTTATTTCCTTGCAGGCCGGGGGTTGGGTGCGACCTTCATCGCGGGATCACTGCTTTTGACAAACCTGTCGGCTGAACAGCTAATCGGGCTCAATGGTTCGGCCTACGGATTCAACATGTCGAGCATGGGTTGGGAAGTTACAGCTGCGGTGGCAACCATCGCAATGGCGTTGATTTTCCTGCCGAAATATCTCGCGGGCGCATTCACCACACTGCCGCAATTCTTGAACGACCGGTTCGACCCGACGGTGCGGCGCATGTCAGTTTTGTTGTTTATGCTGGGATATGGCCTGGTGACGATACCAAGCGTCCTTTATTCGGGTTCGTTGGCAGTAATTGCGTTCTTCGACGTGCCTTCGCTGACCGGGCTGGGTGAGTTCACGTCGCTTGTTATGATGGTGGTCGTCATCGGGGTTATCGGGTCGGTCTATGCGGTGTTTGGCGGGCTAAGAGCGGTTGCAATATCCGACACGCTCAACGGGGTCGGGCTGCTTATCATTGGCATTCTGGTGCCCGTCTTTGGCCTGATCGCACTAGGGCAAGGTGACTTTGCAGCGGGCCTTGCACAGCTGGGTAATGATCACCCAGAAAAGCTCAACGCGATTGGCGGTGCAGATGATCCGACGCCGTTCGGGACCATCTTTACCGGAATGGTTTTTGCGAACCTATTTTATTGGTGCACCAACCAATATGTGATCCAACGGACTCTGGGCGCGAAAAGCCTCGCCGAAGGGCAAAAGGGCGTGCTGCTGTCGGGTTTCTTCAAAATCCTTGTGCCCTTTATGATGATGATACCGGGTGTGATCGCATTTCATATGTACGGCCCCAATCTGGGCGGCATTGACGAAGCCTATCCGCGCTTGATCCGCGATGTGCTACCGCTCTGGATGAGTGGGTTTTTCTTGGCGGTTCTCCTTGGTGCGGTGCTCAGTTCATTCAATTCTTTGCTGAATTCAGCGGCGACTTTGTTCGCGCTGGATGTCTATGCTCCCGCTCGCAAAGGCAAGGTAAGCGATGCTGACCTCGTGCGTGTTGCCAAGATTGCAAGCGTTGTGATTGCGCTGTTCTCCTTCGTGGTTGCGCCGTATTTGTCGCAGGCTCCCGAAGGTCTGTTTCAGCTGATCCGAAAGTTCACCGGATTCTACAACATCCCGACAATCGTGATTGTGATCGTGGGTCTCTTCACGTCCCGGGTCCCGGCTCTCGGCGCGAAGATTGTCGTTATTTTCCACATCACAGCCTACGCGCTTTTGACCTTCGTTTTGAACGAGCAATTCACGCTACACTTCATCCATCAATACGCTGTTTTGTTCGTAATCGAAGTGAGCATTATGCTCGCCTGCGGCGCGTTGCGCCCACGCCAAAAAGCTTGGCGGTTCACGCGCAACGAGCAGGTCGATATGACGCCGTGGCCTTTCGCCAAACCTTTGGCGGTGACATTGTTTAGCTGTGTGGTGGCGACCTATCTGCTGTTCTCGCCTATAGGCGTTGCTTCGCAGGCTGGGCCGGGCATTGTCTTTGCAGCGTTGATCGGCACTTTGATCGCTGGGAACGCTGTGGTCTGGGGCCTTGCGGCGAAACGGCCTCAGCTAAGCCACCAGTGAGGCGAGAACCCGGCGTTTACCTGCAAATGGGCGCCGACCATGCATTACTAGGTAATTGTCGATCAGCGCGACATCGCCCGTTTGCCATGCACAATCTGCGGTCAGCTCATCTGCAATCGCGATCGAAGGGGCCATGTCGCCCGAGGTAATTGGTTCGCCGCCACCGAAGGTGATCGCGCGGTTGGGATCGTTGCGACTGTCAGTCCATCCGCGGAATGCGGCGATCAACTGGTTGAAGAAGCTTTTTCGCCCGTCACTCATTTCGCACACCGCTGGCAAGACAGGCGTTGTTGCGCGCAGCGACCCATCGGCCTGCCATTCCCAAGTGTAGCCTAGCTGGGCGAGCCGCGCTTCGGCTTCACTGCGGTTAGCTGCGCTTAACGTGCTGCGCCAAGAGCGCCCTTGGCCAGAGCCTGCATCGTCATCACCGGGCATGGCGTTGGTGTAGCGCACGCCTTCGGCTTCGACGCGTGCGACGAACTCTGGCACCTCCTTGATCAGCTGTTCCAGCACCCAATCGGATCGGCACAGTGGCGTCGCGCCTCCTGTCTCGGGCGCAATCTCGCAATAGAAGAACAGCTTCGAGGGAAAGAGTGGCGTCTGCGCCATTTCGTGGTGCAGGAATATCTCGGTAGTTGGTGGAGCTTCGTTTGCGGTGAAGACGCGCGGCGTGACATTGGTGCGTACGGCGTTTGAAAGCGAGTCCTCGTAGGTGAAGCCTGGTTCACCATACCCTTCTACCGCAGCATCAAAAGTCATTGCATTTGGCACATCGAACTCGCGGAACAGCAACGCGCCACTGTCCGTTAAAGCGGCATCAACCGCGGCCTTGTTGGTACCTAGGAAAGCGGCCAAATCGCCGCCGCCTGTGATAATCGCTGGAAAGCCTATGTCAGTCATAGATTGGGTGGAATGTGTTGAATGCGGCCTCGGCAAAAGTGCCCGGATCATTGAACCGTCGATTTTGATTGAGCGACGAGATTGCAGCCATCTCAACCGCGCTCAATTCAAAATCATTGATGGCGATGTTCTCACGCATCCTTTCAGGTCTGGAGGTCTTCGGGATTACCGCAGTGCCACGTTGCAGACCCCATTTCAGCAGCACTTGTGCAGGCGTTTTACCATGCGCTTGCGCAGCCACCATTACCGGAGCCGCGCCAAGCAGACTTTCGCCTGCTTCCGCCATGTTAAGTTCAAAATAGCTTTGCGCCCCAAGTGGCGAAAAAGCGGTGACGTTGATTTCATAATCGCTTGCCAGCCGGATCAACCGTTCTTGAGCCAAATATGGATGTGCTTCGATTTGGAGCATAGCAGGTTTGATGCGTGCATAGCTCATCAGATCGTGGATCAGCGCAGTGTTGTAATTGCAAATGCCGATCTGCCGCACGAGGCCTTTGTCGACCAAAGCCTCCATCGCAGCCCAAGTTTCATGCAGCGGCACAGGCGCGCGGCGCATGCACGGTTCTGCGCCGGACGGGTCGAACAGCCACTCGGGTGGATAACGTTCTTCAATCGGAACAAATTCAAGCGCGATGGGGAAGTGAATAAGATACAGATCGAGCTGGTCGAGCTGTAAATCTTCAAGGCTTTTGCGACAGGCCATTTCGACATGCTCAGGTGCGTGAAAAGTGTTCCAGAGCTTGGATGTGATCCAAAGCTCTTCGCGGGCCACATGTCCTTCTGCCATAGCCTGATTCAGCCCTTGGCCAGTCTGCGCTTCATTGCCGTAGTCCGCCGCGCTGTCGAAATGGCGATAGCCTGCGCGCACCGCTTCTACCACTGTCAAGGCGGTGTCAGCCTGCGGGATTTTCCAGAGGCCAAAGCCGACCAGAGGCATGGTTTCCAACATTTCTAACCTTCATCCTCAAATACAATTTCAACCGGTTTACCAGTCGCTATGCTCTGTTGTGCTGCAGCGCCCATCATGACCGAGCGATAGCCGTCACGAGCTGAAATAAGCGGGTTGGTGCCGTTCACAAGCGCTGAATGAAAGTCGCGCTGCTGAAAGAATGTTGCGCCATGATGTGATCCGGCGCTGAGCGCGTCAGGAGGGGTCTCGACCGTCTCGATGGTGGTGCCCGGGCAGCCTTCGATCCGTTGGCCTTCATCGTTGATTTGACCGGCACGCGCCGACCATGCAACTTCGCCCTTCGGCAGCTTTACTTCGAGCTTTCCAATGGGCCCAACCGCGCTGATTTCCTCTTGCTGCTCAGACCCTTCGGCAAACATGCAAAGGTCGAGTAACGCCCGCGCTCCGTGTTTAAAATCCACCAACACAAAGGCGTTGTCGATGACATCAGGAATTGCACCGTCATAGCATTCTTCAAGGTGGTTCACATTTTGCCCACCGCTGGCGAAGACACGCACGGGTTCGTCCAGTAGAATATGGCGCATTAGATCGAAGAAGTGGCAGCATTTCTCGACCAGAGTTCCGCCTGTGTTTGCGTTAAACCGGTTCCAATCGCCGACTTTGACGAGGAAGGGGAAGCGGTGCTCGCGGATCGCTAGCATTTTAATGTCCCCAGCGTCGCCCGAATGCACCCGTTCAATAAAACGCATGACCGGCGGCATGTACCGATATTCGAGACCAACCCAGAACAGGTTGGGATAGTTTGAGACGGCCTTTGCAAGGGCTTGCGCATCTTCAACAGTGGTGCACATCGGCTTTTCCAGCAGGATCGCCGAGCCGCTTTGCATTGCTGATTGAACGATGTCGAAATGGGTGAAGTTTGGGGTGGCGATAATCACCGCGTCAGGCTTGACCTCGTTCAGCATCTTTGCGTAATCGTCGAACAGACTGATGTTTTGTCCGAGCTCGTCGGCTTGCCTCAGCGAAGTCTGTCGCGATCCAGAGTCAGGGTCCGCAATGGCGACCAGCTCAGCGCCAGACACCAGCGCGAGATTGCGCATATGTTCGCGGCCCATCATTCCGCATCCGATAATTGCGTAAGTCCGCTTCTCGCTCATTGCCAAGCACATGTGCGTGCGCGGATTGAATGGCAAGGTGTCAGGTACGGTTCCACACGGCAACACCAGCGGGTGGAAGAGTTGTGTTGCCCACTATCGGCTCGCCAAGGTCTAGTTCGGCCGCGTCGATGGGGCCGTCGCTGTAATTGAAGGCGAATATTTGTTTGGCGCTGCGGCGGATGCGCAGTCCTTTTGGCAAAGCGAGCGTTTCAAGCCCTGCTTCGGTTGCGATCCGTTGCAGCAACAAAGCGAGCAAAGAGCGGTCTGGCCAACCAGCACAATATCGCAGATTGTCTTTGGCAAAGACGACCCCACGACTGTCATTCAAAGCAAATTCAGGCGTCAGATCGGATTGGATGTCTTCGCGCCAACGACTGATGCTCCAGCAATCGCCAGCCTCGATGATCCCATCGCGCAGGCTTTCTACCCGCGTTACTGTGAGAGGGATCAGGTTCGTGAGCTTTCCCGGAGCGAGGTTTTCAGGAATGCAAAAGCTGTCGGTCTTGCTGCCCGTACGTGGGCCAATCAGTACCGGGCAGCTGAGGAGGGAAAGTTTCTCGACAAAGCCGTCAGTTAGGATGGGAAGTGTCGGGACAAACACCGCTTTGTAACCTGACAGGTCCGCGTCTGCGCTCACTATGTCAATATCTAACCCCGCGCGCCGCAGTGTTGAATACCATTCGAAAGCCAGCTCAAGATAGCGGAAGCTTTTGCCCTGCGGTTGTATCCCGCAGACCCATGCTGCTTCGTAAGAGAACACCAGCGCTGCCGGTGCCTGCGTGCAATTCTGTTTTCCGATCTGCTCGATAATATCCGCAGCAAAGCGCGCTTCGCTTGCCGCTTCGGCGTCGCTGCTGTCCGGCCTGAGTAGCCCAGCATGCATTTGCTCTTGCGCAAAGGGAGCCTGTCTCCACCGGAAGTAGCTTGTGAACTCGGCCCCGTGCGCCATCGCTTCAAGCGTCCACAGCGCCACCATTCCCGGCAGCGGTGCAGGGTTGAAACGCGCCCAATTAACCGGGCCAGGCTGCTGCTCAATGATGCCCCAGCGCCCATTAGAACAGCCGCGATAAAGATCATGGTGGAACGCCGCGATATCGGGATGTCCTTGTCGCAGATAATCCTGCTTTTCCGCGTCCGAGAACCAGAACTGTTCAAGGAAGCCGAGCGGATAGGAGTCCCATGTGGCGATATCCAAGTCGCGGCCGACATCATGATGGTCGAATTCGGAAAAGAACCCCATGAAGTTGTGGGTGATGTCCCGGCCCGGTGAAAACTGACGCAATATATCGACTTGCTCGCGGTTAAAACTCACCACTTGCTCTGATGCAAAGCGGCGGTAGTCGAGCCAATGCGCAGGGTTCGCCTCGGTCACAGTCAGATTGGGCGGGTCAACTTCGTCAAAGCTGCGATATTCCATCGACCAAAATCCGTTGCCCCATGCGGTGTTGAGCGCGGTGATGCCGTCATATCGTTGAGTCAGCCAATCACGAAAGCAGTGAGCCGCCGCTTCGGAAAAGCTGAGGACGGTGTCGTGGCAACCATACTCATTGTCGGTCTGCCACGCTGTGATCGCCGGGTGTTTGCCGTATCGCTTAGCCACAGCCGCCGTGATCCGTCGGCTTTGCGCGCGAAAGCCCTCATGGCTGAAATCATAGTGCCGGCGCGATCCAAATCCGCGCGGGCGGCCCCGTTCATCAATAGCGACCATGTCGGGCATTTGATCGACGAGCCATTTGGGCGGAGTCGCGCTCGGTGTGCACAGCATGATCTCGAGGCCCGCATCGGCCAGCGTTTCTATCACGCGATCAAGCCATGCCCAGTCAAAGCGCCCCGGTACCGGTTCAATCCTGCTCCACGCGAACTCGCCAACCCGCACCAGCGACAGGCCCATGTCACACATGCGCTTTGCGTCATCGCCCCAAATCTCTTCGGGCCAATGCTCAGGGAAGTAACAGCAGCCAAGCTTCAAGCGCGACACCTTTGCAAAAGTTTCGCATTGCCTTATTCTGACTTTCGCAACATCACCAGCTTAGACAGCATTTACACATATAAAAATATCTTTATATGTCATCTTCGATGGTGATCGAGACGATCTTCAAGGCTTTGGCTGACCCCACGCGGTTGCGAATTGCGCGACTGTTGTCGGCTATGGAGCTGGCGGTGGGGGAATTGGCGCAGGTTCTGGGCCAAAGCCAACCGCGCGTCTCGCGTCATGTCGGCATCCTATGCGATGCGGGATTGGCTGAACGGCGTCGCGAAGGAAGCTGGGTGTTCCTTCGACCGGTTAGTGGCGGCGAAGACCCTGACCCAATTGTGGTTGCGGTCGAGCGTTTGCTGGCCACTGCTGAGCGAGAGAACCCCCAATTTGCGCAAATCTGTGAAGACGATCGGCGCAAGCTTGCGGCAATTCGAGATGCTCGCCAAACATCGGCGGAAGACTACTTTGCGTTCCATGCGAGCGAATGGGATGAACTTCGCGCGCTTCATAGTCCCGATAATCTAGTAGAGGAGCGGCTGGCAAAGGCGCTGAGCAATGCCGAGCTTGGAGCTGTTCTAGATATTGGGACGGGCACAGGCCGGATCGCTGAGTTGTTCGCGCAATCCGCCGAGCATGTGGTTGCTCTCGACAAGAGCCTTGAAATGCTCAAAGTTGCGCGTGCCAAGCTTCAACACCTGCCCACCGCGCAGATTGAACTGGTGCAAGGTGACTTCAACGATTTACCGTTTGCTGCGGCCAGCCATGACACGGTGCTGCTGCATCAAGTGCTGCATTTTGCGCAGGACCCCGCCGTGCCACTCGCCGAAGCGGCAAGGGTAACGCGGCCCGGTGGTCGCATTGCGATTGTCGATTTTGCCGCGCATGATCGCGAGGAATTGCGCAGCCGGCATCAACATGCGCGCCTTGGCTTTTCCGATCATCAAATGCGCGACCTATTGCGAGCCGCTGGCTTTACTGCGCGCGCACCCATCGCTCTTGATGAAGGCGAGCTTGTCGTGAAAATTTGGATCGGACAGCGCCGCCAAGCGGTTGCCGCCGACAATTCCCATTCCTCTCTTACCAAAGAAAAATCTGCATGACTTTGACTTTAGACAACTTGCCGGACGCCAAGACGGCGCTGGGCGCGCCGCTCTTTTCTGACCTTCCCGGCGATATTGAGGCCAGTTTCGAATTCTTCCCTCCAAAGACAGAAAAGATGGCGGAAACTCTTCGCAACAGTGTTGAAACACTGTCGCCTTTGGGACCGCGCTTTGTCTCTGTGACTTATGGCGCGGGTGGCACGACGCGCGAGCGCACGCATGAACAAGTGGTGCGAATTCAGAACGAGATGAATATTCCGGCCGCCGCGCATCTTACGTGTGTCAACGCGACGAAGGAAGAAGTGAACGAGGTTGCGCAGCATTATTGGGACGAGGGCATTCGCCATATCGTTGCACTGCGGGGAGATGCGCCGGAGGGGGCAGGACACTACACCCCGCATCCCGGTGGCTATGCCAATGCGATCGAGTTGATTGCGGGGCTAAAAGAAATCGCCGACTTTGAAATCTCTGTGGCGGCTTACCCTGAAGTGCACCCGGACTCGCCCGATGCGCAGACCGATATTGCGAACCTCAAAGCCAAGTTTGACGCTGGCGCAGACCGCGCGATTACGCAGTTCTTCTTCGATCCAGAATGCTTCTTTCGCTTCCGCGACAAGGCCGCTGCTGCGGGGATCGACGCGGAAATCGTACCGGGAGTTATGCCGGTGATGAGCTTTGCCGCAGTCCAGCGCATGTCGGGCATGTGTGGCACGGATATTCCCGCATGGATGGAAGGGCTGTTTGATGGCCTTGATGCGCGCCCGGCAGCGCGGCAATTGGTCTCTGCCACCATCGCCGCTGAGCTTTGCCGTAAGCTGTATGCAGGCGGTGAACGCAAATTCCACTTCTACACTTTGAACCGAGCTGAGCTGAGCTATGCGATCTGCCATATGCTCGGCAAACGACCCTTGGGAGACGCAGCATGACCGCCGTTCCAACCGCGCGTGAAAGACTTCACGCCGCTGCCGCTGAGCGTGTCCTGATCTTTGACGGTGCGTTCGGCACACAAATTCAGGAGCGCAAGCTCACCGAAGAGGATTACGCAGGCAGCCTTGGCCTCAACGCCGATCAGAAGGGCAACAATGATATCCTTGCGCTGACCCGACCTGATGTCATTCGCGATATAACTCGGGCCTATCTCGATGCGGGATCGGATGTGATCTCGACGAACACATTCTCGGCCAACCGGATCAGCCAAGCCGACTATGCCGCCGAAGACCAGGTTAGCGCGATCAACGTCGCTTCTGGCAAAATCGCGCGCGAACTCGCCGATGAATACGAAGCGAAGGATGGGAAACCACGCTTTGTTGCAGGCGCAATTGGCCCGACGAACAAGACCCTCTCACTCAGCCCAGATGTCGAAGATCCCGGTTACCGTGAAATCGACTTCGACGAGCTGACTGCCGTTTACAAGGAACAGGCGAGCGCGTTGGTCGAAGGGGGATGCGATTTAATCCTCATCGAAACGGTGTTTGATACACTAAACGCCAAAGCCGGAGTGATGGCGGTCAAACAGCTTGAAACCGATCTGGGGCGCGAAGTGCCTTTGATGATCTCGATGACGCTGACCGATTTGTCAGGCCGCAACCTTTCAGGCCACACGGTCGAGGCGTTCTGGTTCGCTGTGCGTCACGCAAACCCTGTCACAATCGGTCTCAATTGCAGCTTTGGCGCCGACCAATTGCGCCCGCATGTGCAATCGTTGTCGGGGATCGCGGACACGTTGTTGATGGCGTACCCCAATGCCGGGCTGCCCAATGAGCTGGGCGAATATGACGAGATGCCAGAAACGACGGCGGGTCTGGTCAAGCAATGGGCGGATAATGGCCAAGTGAACATTCTGGGCGGCTGTTGTGGATCTTCGCCAGCCCATATCAAAGCGATTGCGGATGCGGTTGCGGGTTTGGAGCCACGCGCGGTGCCAGAAGGCGGCAATGATATGCGGCTTGCCGGTCTTGAGCCATTTGTGGTGGCAGCGTGATGACTCAGCAGAATTCCTCCGCGCGCTTCATCAATGTCGGTGAACGCACCAATGTCACCGGCTCCGCCCGGTTCAAAAAGCTTATCATGGCGGATGATTACGCGACCGCTGTTGAGGTCGCTCGCCAGCAGGTTGAAAACGGCGCGCAGGTGATCGATGTCAATATGGATGAAGGCCTGCTTGACGCCGAAGCGGCGATGACAACCTTCCTCAAACTGATCGCGGCAGAGCCCGATATTGCCCGCGTCCCTGTGATGATCGACAGCTCAAAATGGGATGTGATCGAAGCGGGTTTGAAATGCGTTTCGGGCAAGCCGATTGTGAATTCGATCAGCATGAAAGAAGGCGAAGAGGCGTTCTTGGAGCAAGCGCGGCTGTGCATGGCGTATGGCGCAGCGGTTGTGGTGATGGCGTTCGATACGGTCGGGCAAGCCGACACCAAAGAGCGCAAGATTGAGATTTGCAAACGCGCCTATGACTTGCTGACAGGGATTGGCTTTGCGCCCGAAGATATCATTTTCGACGCTAATGTCTTCGCGGTTGCGACCGGGATTGAAGAACATGACCGTTATGGCCTCGACTTCATTGAAGCGGTGGCAGAAATCAAAGCGCAATGCCCGCATGCCAAGACCAGCGGCGGGCTATCCAACCTCTCTTTCAGCTTTCGCGGGAATGAGACGGTGCGCCGCGCAATGCACTCCGTGTTCCTCTATCATGCGATCCCAGCGGGGCTGGACATGGCGATCGTCAATGCCGGACAGCTCGACGTTTATGACACGATTGACCCAGTGCTGCGCGATGCATGCGAAGACGTGATCTTGATGCGGCCGGTGGACGGCGAGGAAACCGCAACCGAGCGTCTGATCAACCTTGCAGAAAGCTTCAAAGGCAAATCCAAAGAAGACGAAAAACAAGCCGCCGAATGGCGCGGCTGGCCGGTTGAAAAGCGGCTTGAACATGCGCTTGTCAAAGGCATCGACGCGCATATTGTCGACGATACCGAAATTATGCGTTCCGCAACCTTCGAGGCCGGTGGTCGCCCAATTGAGGTCATCGAAGGCCCCTTGATGGACGGCATGAATGTCGTGGGTGACCTGTTCGGGTCAGGCAAAATGTTCTTACCGCAAGTGGTCAAGTCGGCCCGCGTCATGAAGAAAGCGGTCGCGCATCTCATCCCCTTTATCGAAGAAGAAAAAGAGCGGCTGCCTGCATCTGAAAGAGCCTCCAAAGGCACGATCATCATGGCGACCGTCAAAGGCGATGTGCACGATATCGGCAAGAACATCGTCGGTGTGGTCTTGCAGTGCAACGGTTATGAAGTGATCGATATGGGCGTCATGGTGCCGTGGCAGGACATTCTCAAATCCGCGAACGACAATGGCGCAGATATGATCGGTCTGTCAGGCCTTATTACGCCCTCGCTCGATGAGATGGTGACCGTCGCTGAAGAGATGCAGCGCAGCGAAATGACGATGCCGCTACTGATCGGCGGGGCGACCACATCAAAGGTGCATACCGCACTCAAAATTGACACCAATTACGATGGCCCTGTGATCCATGTGCTCGATGCAAGCCGCGCGGTTGGCGTCGCTTCAAAACTACTGTCCGACACTCAGCGTGACGGCTTTGTCAGCGACACTTCGGATGAGTATGTCAAAGTTCGCGAAGCGCGTTCGGGTAAGGCGCCATCTGTGCTGCTCAGCATCGAAGAAGCGCGCGCGAATTTCTACGATGCATTTCTTTCGGACAAGCCAGCGCCGCCTTTGCAACCTGGTGTCCACACATTCGATGATTGGGATCTGGCAGATCTGCGCGAATATATCGACTGGACGCCGTTCTTCCGAGCATGGGAGCTGCATGGCAATTATCCCGCTATCCTGACCGACGAAGTGGTTGGCGAAACCGCGAGCCAATTGTTCGACGATGCCAATGCAATGCTCGACCAGATCATTGCCGAGAAATGGCTGACCGCACGCGGCGTTGCTGGGTTATGGCCTTGCGCGCGCGACAAAGATTGCCCGGATGATGTGATCATTCACCGCGTCCGTCGCGAAGAGAATGTGCAGCTGCCGTTCCTGCGCCAACAGGTGAAAAAGTCGCGCGACCGCGCCAATATGTGTCTAGCCGATTTCATTGATCCAGACGGAGATTGGATCGGCGGCTTTGCCGTGGGCATTCATGGGATTGAATCGCACTCCGAACGGTTCCAAGCCGACAAAGACGATTACTCGGATATCCTCTTGAAAGCGCTCGCGGACCGCTTTGCAGAAGCCTTTGCCGAGCGTTTGCACAAGCATACCCGCACCGATTTGTGGGGCTATGCGCCCGGTGAACAGTTGACCAATAAGGCGCTTATCAAAGAGGAATATCGCGGCATACGCCCGGCGCCTGGATACCCGGCGTGCCCAGACCATTCTTTGAAGCCGATCTTGTTTGAGCTGCTCGACGCGGAAAAGAATGTTGGCCTGACCCTTACCGAGAGTTTTGCGATGTGGCCGACGGCGGCGGTTTCGGGCTTCTATTTCGGCCATCCGGAAAGCGAGTATTTCGGCGTAGCGCGCGTGGGCCGCGATCAGCTTGAAGATTATGCGACACGGCGCGGAGTCGATCTGGCGACGGCAGAGCGCTGGCTGCGGCCCAATCTGGATTAACTGCGCGGCTTATCCGCACCATAATTGCATTCGAGGACTGAATTTTGCGCGCAGGCGATTGACGCAATCTCTCGCATGCGCAACACCATCACCGCCTGCCAGAAGCGATTCTGGCGTCTTTCGCGGGAGAGACTAGCTCGGTCAAATGAGCATGGCGCCGAAGGAGCAACCGCCCCGGAAACTCTCAGGCAAACGGACCGCGAAAAGGCATAGGCACTCTGGAAAGCGTTGCGGTTTCGAACCCGCGACCACCGAAGGGGAGGCAGCGAATTGGGCCGAAAGGTCGCCGCTGCTGAAGCTCTCAGGTTTCCCGACAGAGGGGGCAGAAACGATGCTTCGCGACGGAGCATCGCGCTGCTGTCACGAGGGATACGAATTTGAGCGAAGATCAAACAGATGACCATCGCGAAGCTGCTCCTGAGTTAGAGCGGCTCCCACTGGATTTGTGGCACCGCGCGCGTGGTGGTCGGATGGTCCCGTTCGCGGGCTATCACATGCCGATCCAATATGAAGGCATCGTCGCCGAACACAATTGGACGCGGGAAAGCGCCAGCCTGTTTGATGTGTCGCATATGGGGCAGGTCGGCCTCGACGGTCCATCTGACAAAGGCACCGAAGCCGCCGGGCGCGCGGCCGAAGCGCTAGAAGCGTTAGTCCCCGGCCTCATCTCGTCGCTTAAGCCGGGCAAGATGCGTTATTCGATGTTCCTCAATGAAGAGGGCGGTATTCTCGATGATCTGATGGTCACCAACCAAGGACCTCGCATCGGTGTTGTCGTCAATGGCGCGGTCAAGTGGGACGATATTGCCCACCTGCGCGAACATCTGCCTGATGATGTGAATGTCCATCATTTCGGTGATTGCGCGCTGCTGGCGCTTCAAGGCCCAAAGGCGGGCGAGGTTATGGCTGAGCTCATTCCTGCCGCTGCCGAGCTGACATTTATGCATGCCGAGCTGTTTGAATGGAACGGGACGCATCTTTGGATCAGCCGCGCTGGTTATACTGGTGAGGATGGGTTTGAGATCACTGTGCATGAAGATTTCGTCGTCGCTCTGGCCGAGGCGCTTTGCGATGATGAGCGCGTGAAGCCAGCCGGACTGGGCGCGCGGGACTCGCTTAGGCTTGAGGCGGGCTTGCCGCTTTATGGCCATGACATAACGACTGAAACCGATCCGGTTAGCGCAGATCTTACTTTCGCACTGTCGAAGAAGCGGCGCGAGGCGGGCGGATATATGGGCCACGGCCCGGCGATGAAGGTTCTGGACGACGGCCCCAAACAGGTCCGCGTCGGCTTGCTGCTCGATGGCCGGATGCCCGCGCGCGAAGGCGCCGATGTCTATGTGGGCGACACCAAAATCGGGCGCGTCACCAGCGGCGGATTTTCTCCCACGCTGGGTCGGCCAATCGCGATGGCCTATGTCGACGCAGCTCACACCGCCGAAGGCACTGCGCTTGAATGCGAGGTTCGCGGCAAGCGCTTGCCCGCAAGCGTTTCACCCATGCCGTTTGTCCCGCACCGTTACTTTAGGGGAAATTGACTTATGCCACGATACTTTACTGACGAACACGAATGGATCGATCTCGAAGATGACAGCGCCACGGTCGGCATCACCGACTATGCGCAAGAACAACTCGGCGATATCGTCTTTGTTGAACTGCCAGCGGTGGGCCAAGCGCTCGACAAAGGCGGCGATGCAGCCGTGGTCGAAAGCGTCAAAGCTGCCAGCGATGTCTACGCCCCGATCAGCGGCGACGTGCTCGAAGCCAATGGCGCGCTCGAAGATGAGCCTGCGCTCGTCAATTCCTCACCCGAGGAAGAAGGGTGGTTCTTCCGCATGACCGTCGGCGACAAGACCGAGTTGGAAGGCCTGATGGACGGCAAGGCTTACAAGGCGTTTGTTGAGGGTCTGTGAATCGACGCGCATTGGCCTTGATGACTACGATTTTCGCTGCAGCAGGCTGCGCTCTTGCGGCGCCTGACGACTCATACTCAGTTGAAGAAGTCGTGGCTGATATTTCCTCTGGCGATAGCCGACTCGATGGCAAAGTCGTCGCAATTCATGGTTGGCTTGGAGAATGTGGAGGATTGAATTGCGCAATTTACCCATCCTTAGAAGACGCTCGCTTGGTTGCTGGCGGCCCCGACACTGATGAATGGTATGCTGCTATGGATCGGGGCCTTGCGATCGGCGGTGAGATTGAATTTGATCTGATTGCTGGGCCGATGCAGTTCAGCGAAGTGGTCGTTTATGGTGAAGTCAATGACAGTTGGAGAAAACCACCGGACGAGAACGGCACCAAATATGGCTGCCTTGATCGTTGCGACGATATCAAACCGCGATCAATCAGGCTTATACTTAATTAGGAAAAACAATGCGTTACCTCCCTCTCACTGACGTCGATCGCGGCGATATGCTTGCCAGGGTCGGCGCGTCGAATATCGGCGAACTGTTTGTCGATGTGCCAGAAATCGCGCGGCTTGATGGGCCGATCCACGATCTGCCAATGCACGCCAGCGAAATGGCGGTTGAGCGGCATATGGGCGCTTTGGCGCGCAAAAATGTGGCCGCTGGGGACGCACCGTTTTTCTTGGGCGCGGGGGCTTACCGCCACCATGTGCCGGCCAGTGTCGACACTGTCATCAGTCGCGGTGAATTCCTGACCGCGTACACGCCGTATCAGCCGGAAATCGCTCAGGGTACCCTGCAAATGCTGTTTGAATTTCAAACGCAGGTCGCGCGCCTTTATGGCTGCGCGGTGGCGAATGCCTCGCTTTACGATGGATCGACAGCATGCTGGGAAGCGGTCGCGATGGCAACCCGCGTGACCAAGCGCAAACGCGCGGTTCTCTCTGGCGCGCTCCACCCGCATTATGCCGAGGTTGTGAAAACCATGGCCAAGTTCACCGGCGATGAAATCGCGGACAGCGCGCCTGCGATCCAAGCGGAACCGGATCAATCCGGGCTGATCGCGCGGATTGATGAGGACACGGCCTGTGTCGTGGTGCAATATCCCGACATTCTGGGCCGGATCGGCAACTTGCAAGAAGTCGCCGATGCAGCCCATGCGAAAGGCGCGTTGCTGATCGCGGTCAACACAGAGCCAGTGGCACTGGGCGCGATCAAATCCCCCGGAGAGCTGGGCGCGGATATCGTCGTGGGTGAGGGCCAAGCGCTGGGCGTTGGCTTGCAATTTGGCGGGCCGTATCTGGGCCTATTCGCCGTGCGCAACCCCAAACATGTGCGCCAGATGCCCGGGCGGCTCTGCGGCGAAACCGTGGATGCAGGGGGCAAGCGCGGCTTCGTGCTGACGCTCTCCACGCGCGAGCAACACATTCGGCGGGAGAAAGCGACCTCCAACATTTGCACCAATTCAGGGCTGTGCGCTTTGGCCTTCACCGCGCATATGACTTTGCTGGGTGAGAAGGGCCTGCGCCAATTGGCGGCAGAGAACCATCGGATCGCCTGCGCGACAGCCGATAGGCTGGCTCAAGTGCCGGGTGTGAGCTTGCTCAACACTGCCTTCTTCAACGAGTTCACCGTGATGCTCGAAGGGCGCAACGCCAATGATGTGGTCAACATCTTGGCAGAGCGTGGCGTGATGGGCGGGGTCGCGCTTGGGCGGTTGTATGGCGGTGCGAAGGCGCTTGAAAATGCTCTGCTGGTGACTGCGACGGAGCTGACGACGCCTGAGGATATTGAGACATTGGCGGGCGAGCTAGAAGCCGTCCTTGCCAAGGAGACAGCCCAATGAACGCGCCCAACAAATCCGGCTGGAAACCTACATCACCTGTTCTTGGGGAAGCCGCCGATGGAACCATCGACAGCCCTACCACCACCGGCAACCGCGCGCTTATGCTCGAAGAGCCGCTGCTGTTCGAAATCGGCCATGCGGACACGACCGGCGTCGATTTGCCGGAAGTGGATGCCAACGCGGCGACGCGCCTTGGCGGTTTTGAACGCACAGGCCCGATTGGCCTAGTCGGTCTGACTGAACCTGAAGCGGTGCGCCACTACACGCGCCTCTCCCGTCAGAATTACGGCATAGATCTGGGCTTCTTCCCGCTCGGTTCCTGCACAATGAAGCACAATCCGCGGTTGAATGAGAAGATGGCACGGCTGCCCGGCTTTGCCGATGTTCACCCGCTGCAACCTGTTGCAACGGTCCAGGGCGCGCTCGAAGTGGTCAACGAATTGGCGCATTGGCTGATCAAGCTCACCGGCATGCACAGCGTGGCTATGAGCCCCAAGGCGGGAGCGCATGGCGAGCTTTGTGGCATATTGTGTATCCGTGCAGCCTTGGAAGCGCGCGGTGATGCCCGCGAAGTCGTGCTGGTTCCTGAAAGCGCGCATGGCACCAATCCTGCCACTGCCGCCTTCGCCAATTACCGGGTCGAAGGCATCCCGTCGACACCCGAAGGCCGGGTTGATCTGGAAGCGTTGAAAGCGCGGCTTGGCCCTGATGTGGCAGCGGTCATGATCACCAACCCCAACACGTGCGGCTTGTTCGAACCGGACATGCGCGCGATCAGCGATGCCGTCCACGAAGCGGGCGCCTTCGTCTATTGCGACGGAGCGAACTTCAACGCGATCGTGGGCAAGGTCCGCCCTGGCGATCTTGGCGTCGATGCCATGCATATCAACCTGCACAAGACCTTCTCCACTCCACATGGCGGCGGCGGTCCGGGTTCTGGCCCGGTTGTGTTGTCCGAAGCGCTCTCCGCATTTGCCCCGCTTCCTTTTGTGCGCAAGGGAGTCGATGGTGAACTCGCCCTGATCGAGAAAGAAGAGCGTGAGTCATCGCGCGGGCAGAGCTTTGGTCGGATGACAGCATTCCATGGGCAAATGGGGATGTTCACCCGCGCGCTGACTTACATGCTCAGCCACGGCGCCGATGGCCTAAAGCAAGTGGCCGAAGACGCAGTGCTCAACGCCAATTATATATTGCGCAGCCTTGAGGACATTCTCCACGCGCCGTTCGCGGATAGTGGCCCGTGCATGCACGAGGCGCTGTTTGGCGATAAGGATTTTGGCGGTGGGCTGTCGACACTCGATCTTGCCAAGGGGTTGATCGACGAAGGGTTCCACCCGATGACGGTTTACTTCCCGCTGGTGGTGCATGGCGCGATGCTGGTTGAGCCAACCGAGACCGAGAGCAAAGCCACGCTCGATCAGTTCATCACTGCTTTCCGCTCAGTAACTGAGCGCGCGCTAGCTGGCGATGAGAGCTTGAAGCAAGCGCCGTATTTTGCGCCGCGTCGGCGGCTCGATGAGACGGCAGCAGCACGTAAACCAAAGCTGGCATGGAGCGATCCGGAAGAATGATGCACGCCCGCTGATGCGCATTATTTTCAGCCGCAAAGGGTTTGATACGAGCGCCGGGGGCGGGCCTTCCCCGATTGTGAGTGGCAAGCCGTTAAGCCTGCCGATCCCGGCCCAAGGCGAAAATGGCGCCGCGTCGCGCACGACCTACGGCGATCTGGGGCTGGGCGATCTTGCGGCAAAGGCGAGCCGGGGTAGGTTGGGCGCGGGCGATCTGTGTCATCACGACCCAATGTTTTTGGACGACCAAACCTGCGCCTTTGGCCAACACAGTGCGGCGCAAACCCATTTGGAACGGCAAGGTGTTAGCTTGGGCGATGTGTTCGTCTTCTTTGGCCTTTTTGCCGAAGAGGAAACGGGTGAGCCGCATCACCGCATCTTTGGGTACCTGCGGGTCGAAGAGATTGTCCATTTGTCGGATGGTGTGCCCGATGAATTGGTCGCGGTAAGCCATCCTCACGCTTTGGAAATGCACTCGCGCAATGATTGTGTTTGGCGCGGTGAAGGGGTGACGGCCCACCGGGCGAGCGAGGCTTTACGGCTAACTGTGCCGGGCGGCCCGCCAAGCTTATGGCAGCGGCCCGAATGGCTCAAACGTGGCGGCCTATCCTATCACGACCGCGAAGACCGTTGGATGCGAGGTTCCAAGGGGCAAAAGCGTTTGCGCTCGGTTGCGCGCGGTCAGGAGTTTGTCGCTAATATTGGGCGACGCAAAGCGCCGCGTGAATGGTTGGAGTGTATTCTCGCCGAAATCAAAGCGTCTTGATAATCGCCGAGAAATCGAGCGCGCCATTATCTTTAGAAAAGCTCTCGTAAATCTCAGCTGCGTGTTTTCCGAGCGGTGTGGCGGCATCAACACCGCCCGCCGCTTCCATTGCCAGCCTTAAGTCTTTCAGCATCAGGCCCGATGCAAAGCCGCCGGCATACTCATTGTCAGACGGGCTTTGCGGCCCGACGCCGGGCACCGGGCAATAGCTGGTCATTGACCAGTTCTGACCGCTGGAAACGCTGGAGATGTCGTAGAAAGTTTGCGCATCGAGACCGAGCTTATCGGCCATTTGAAACGCTTCGCAGGTGCCGATCATATGGACGGCCAGCAACATGTTGTTGCAGATTTTGGCGGCTTGGCCATTGCCCGCATCGCCTGCATGAATCACCGCTTTGCCCATGGCTGAAAGTATTGGCTCGGCGCGCGCAAACGCCTCCCCGCTGCCGCCGACCATAAAGGTGAGCGTGCCGCCATTCGCCGCCGCGATCCCGCCAGAGACCGGCGCATCGACCATGTCATACCCCTTGGCGCTCGCCTCTGCGATAACTTCGCGCGCGGTGGCGACATCAATGGTCGAACAATCGAGCAGCACCGCGCCTTCGGGGGCATGGCCAAAAACCTCATTTTCATAAACCGCTTTGACGATGGCACCGTTGGGCAACATGGATACGACAGCCTCAGCGCCCTCGCAGGCTTCTTTGGCGTTGTGAAGGGAAGAACATCCCGCGGCCTCAGCCGCTTCGCGTGCGGGCGTGCTGAGATCAAAGGCACGCACCTCGTGGCCTGCTTTCACAAGATTTGCGGCCATCCCGCCGCCCATATTGCCAAGCCCGATAAATGCGATTTTCATGTGTTTTTCCTTCTGACTGCTGGTTGGCGATGCCCAGTTAGGACTTTAGCGCCCTTTCCAGGTCCCCTCACGCTTCTCGATAAAGGCGGCCATTCCCTCGGCCTTGTCCTCGCTTGCAGTGAGGATTTGGAAGATGCGGCGTTCCACGATCAAGCCTTGGTCCAGCGTCATTTCAAACGCGGAATTGACCATTTCCTTGTTCGCGATGGTGGCCATTGGCGGCATTCCCGCAATCGTCTTTGCGGTTTTCAAGACCTCCGCCAGCAAATCCGCTTGCGGCACGACGCGCACGATCAAATTCGCGCGTTCGGCCTCCTCGGCGCTCATCATGCGTCCCGTGAGACACATCTCCATCGATTTTGATTTGCCAATAGCGCGGGTCAGGCGCTGAGAACCGCCCATGCCTGGAGCCACGCCGAGCTTGATCTCTGGCTGGCCAAATTTGGCATTGTCCGAAGCGATGATGAAATCGGCCATCATCGCCAACTCGCATCCGCCCCCAAGTGCAAAGCCATTGACCGCCGCGATCCACGGCTTGCGGGTCTTTTTGACGATTTCGCTCGTCCAAGGTGAAAAGAAATCATCAAGATAGAAATCCGCAGCAGCCTTGTCGCTCATTTCCTTAATGTCCGCGCCCGCCGCAAACGCCTTTTCGCCAGAGCCGGTAAGCACCGCACAAAGTTGGCTGTCATCGGATTGATAGGCGGCAAAGGCGTCGATCAAGTCGCTGAGGACCTGACTGTTCAGCGCGTTTAAGGCTTTGGGGCGATTCAGCGTTATCAGTGTAACGCCTGTGGTCCCTTGTGCATCGGTTTCGACCGTGATGGTTTCGTAGGACATTATAGCGGTTTCCATTCTTCGGCATCGGGGAGCGGAGCAAAGATACTGTCGATCAGCTCTTCGCTCACCTCTGACGGGGTTGCAGGGTTCCATTTGGGATCGTTGGTTTTGTCCGTGATGACTGCGCGCACCCCTTCGGCGAAATCGGGTCGGGTCAGGACGCGGCTGGCGATGCGATATTCCATGCGCATATTGTCGGCAAAGTCGGTCAACTTCTTGCTGTCGAAAAGCTGGCGCAGCGCGACTTTGCATGTCTGCGGTGACTTAGTGCCGAGCGTGTCGCGCTCTTTCACCGCCCATTCGTCGCCCTCTTCGATTGCCGCTTCAAGGCCGGCAAGGATCTCTTCATAGTTGTCACTGGCAAAGTGCTTGGCGATCTTCAATGAATTGGCTTCGATCCGTGCGTCGGGTGTTGTGCCAACGGGTTCTGACAATATGCCCGCAATGCGACCGGGGCGCTCAGCAATACGCGCTTTGAGATCGTCGATCTGGTCGCTCGGCACGTAATGGGTGGCAAGGCCGGTCCATACGCATTCTGCGCCATCCAGCCGTGCACCGGTCAGCGCGAGGAATTGGCCGATCCGCCCGCCGAGGCGCGAAAGATACCAGCCGCCGCCAACATCGGGGAACAGGCCAATGCCCGTCTCTGGCATAGCGAACCGCGTATTTTCGGTTGCGACACGGAATTTGGCGGGCTGAGAAATACCAACACCGCCGCCCATTGTGATCCCATCCATGAACGCCACAATCGGCTTCTTATAGGTGAACATCTGGTGGTTGAGTTGGTATTCGTCATGGAAGAACTGACTGCCCGAAACACCGCCATCGTTTATTGCTGAGTCGCGAAGGAATGCGATATCGCCCCCTGCGCAGAAACCACGGCTGCCCTCGGCATGGTCGATAATCACCGCTTCGACGGCGTCGTCTTCGGCCCAAACGGTTAGCGCGTTGGACATGGCGTGACACATATCCAGCGTTAGCGCGTGGAGCGCTTTAGGCCGGTTGAGCGTGATGTGACCGACGCGTCCGGTGATGCGGGTGAGAACGTCTTGATTCATGAATGCACCTTATTGCCGCAGCAAATCCCGGCCTACCACCATTCGCATGATCTGATTGGTCCCTTCAAGGATCGAATGAACGCGCAAATCTCGCCAAAACCGCTCGATCGGATAGTCCTGTAAATAGCCATACCCGCCATGCAATTGCAGCGCGCGGTCAACCACGCTTGAGCCGTTATCGGTGGCGAGCCGTTTCGCCATAGCGGAGAAACGGGTTTTGTCAGGTGCATTTTCGGTGACTTTGACTGCCGCCATATACAACAGTGCGCGTGCGGCTTCCAAATCGGTTGCCATGTCGGCCAGCGTAAACTGCGTGTTCTGAAAATCGGAGATCGCTTGCCCGAACTGGGTGCGCTCTTTGGTGTAGGTGATCGCTTCGTCCAAACATCTTTGCGCCCCGCCAAGCGAACACGCGCCGATATTCAAGCGGCCACCGTCCAGCCCCATCATCGCAATCCGAAAGCCTTCGCCTTCGCCGCCAACCACATTCTCAACGGGTACCCGCACATCTTCCAAAATGAGCTGCGCGGTGGGTTGCGAATGCCAGCCTAGCTTCTTCTCATTCGCGCCAAAGGACACGCCGGGCATGTCCTTTTCGATAACCATGCAGGTTATGCCCTTGGGACCATCTTCGCCAGTGCGCACCATCGCGACATAGATCTCGTTTGAGCCCGCGCCGGAGATGAACTGCTTTGATCCGTTGAGGATGTAATGATCGCCGTCTTTCTTGGCGGTGGTTTTGAGCGCGGCCGCGTCCGAACCTGAGCTCGGCTCCGTTAGGCAATAGCTGGCGATCTTATCCATCGTGACCAGATCGGGAAGGTATTTGTCCTTCACTGCCTGCGCGCCAAAGCGGTCGATCATCCATGCGGCCATATTGTGGATCGAGATAAACGCCGAGGTCGAAGGACAGCCATAGGCCATCGCTTCCATAATTAACGCCGCCTCCAATCGACCGAGGCCGATACCACCCGATTCTTCGGACACATAGATTGAGCCAAAGCCAAGCTGAGCGGATTGCTTGATCGTGTCGATTGGGAAAATGTGCTTCTCATCCCATTCGCCGGCATGCGGAGTAATGTTATCAGCTGTAAAACGCTGGGCCAGCTCCTGAATCGCAAGCTGGTCTTCGGTAAGGGAGAATTGTCCTGTCATAAGAGGGCGCATTAGCCCTTCCGCCTTGCAGTTGGAAGGGTGCGCTACTTGTGATTTTTGTCAGGACTATTTTTCGCTGTAACCCATAGTTAATCCATGCCGTAAAGCTTACTGAGGGAGAGCGAGCATGAAGCTGATACTGATTTACAATGCCGACACCGGCGTGTTCAACGCAGTCTCAGATTCGATCAAAAAAACTCTGTCCCCTGTTGATTATCAATGCTCGCTTTGCGCTGTGACACACGGCTTGGTTTCGATGCGCCATGAATGGCGAAAGTTCTTGGGTTCGCTGCCGATGGATAAGGAATTCATCCATCGCGATGAAGCCGCCAAGTTCGGGATTGAAGGGCGTTATGATCTACCTGCCTTGGTCCTTGAGGATTCAGACAAGATGCAAACGTTGCTTATTGGTAGTGATGAATTGAATGCGATCAATGATCTTTCCGAGTTGATCGGCCTTACCCAACAACGCATTGCGAAAGCTCATGCGGTTTAGAATTTTGCCATGAATTGCGGCATCAAACGAGCAGAGAAGCGCTGGGATAACAAAGTTGCAGGATATCGAAAAAGAGCAAAATTTTGTGACCCATCTAATTCCGGTATCTGTTTCATCTAAACGCACGAACCACTTTCTATGATTGCGCTTCGGCCTCAATTGTTCTTGGTCTACAACGCCGACGCCGGATTGCTAGGAGCGATTGCACACACAATCCATCGTTTCTTTTTACCCTCGACCTATCCTTGTTCGCTATGTGCGCTGACTCATGGTCATGTCGCGATGCGGCGCGATTGGAAGTCGTTTCTCAACACTCTCGATGTCGATGTCGTATTTTGTCACCGCGATGATTTCAGCGATGCTTATCCTCACTTGGGGATGGGTGGGGACAATGAAGTGAACTTGCCTTCAGTCCTTTTCGCCCGAGTAGGCGCGGAACCAAGCGTCATCGTCAGCGCCGAGGAGATGAATGCCATGGCGGATGTTTTTGAGCTGATTGACTTAGTCCGCGATAGGGTGCTGCGGCGATGATGCAACAAGGGTAGCAACCCCTTAGTCTTTGGGCTTTGCAGGTTTGAGCACATAGCGCTCAAACTCCCACGATATCATCGCAGTGTTCATCCAAATCGGGCTGTGCGGAGGCTGGATGTCTTTTTCCCAAGCCATCGAACCGATCAAGGTGCCCCAAGCATAGGGCACGTCTGGCAACGCTTCGCGGAGTGGATCACGATAGGCTTCATCGACTGTGATGATCGTCCAGCCATCCTCGCGAAGCTCAGTGACTAAATCGACCAGAAACAGGGCGGCGATGTCGGTTTCATGAAGCAAAAGGATATGTGAAGGCGATCGCCCCAACGTCCTGCGAGCAAGTGAATCATGGTAGGCTACGCCGCTCATCTGAGACCGCAGATAGAGTCTGCGAAGCGCCTTTATATCCATCTCGCGGCCGTCCCTTTGGGCTTGAACGGTTAACGCTTCCAAGTGCCAGTCTGAGCCGTCAGCCGTCACATAACCGTTGAGCAGGCCTCGCGCGGCTAGCCCCTCTCGCACAGCGTCACGTTTCGCTTTGTCCCTTGCGCCTTCGTCGAGATAGGGAAAGCGAAACCAAGGGCGGTTTCCCGGTCGATCTTTCAGCCAAGACGCCGCTTTATCGATGTCCGCCAGATAGTCCTGCGCCGTGCTTTTGCTGAGATGCGGATGACTAAAAGAATGATTGGCGATTACGTGGCCTGCTTTCACATAGTTCGCGATTCGGTCTTCGCCACCCTTCCCTGCAGGCCGGGTAAGGCTTCCCGGATTGACGAAAAAGGCCGCTTGCTCGACCCGCGCTTCTCGCAATGTGTCGATCAGCTTTTCAGCACGTTCATCCGGAGAAAAGAAAGCACCAGCTTGGCGAGGAATGTCATCAAAAGTGATCGCAATTCGCTTTTGTTCAGCCGAGGTCGGAAGGCTGATTGCCAAACAGGCAAATGTGATCAACGCGCGGAAAACCCTCATTCGATCACCGCTTCGGCTTCGATCTCGACTTTCCATTCGGGGCGACACAGCCATGCGACGCCCACCATTGTTGCAGCGGGTGGTGCAACGCCAAAAAATTTCACATGCACGTCGCCGACCGCGGCTTGATCGGCGGGGTCCGTGAGCAGCATCCGTGTGCGCACCACGTCATGAGCGGAGCCGCCTAGCTCTTCAATCGCTGCCACGATAATAGTGAAGCACCGTTCGGCTTGTTGGGCTACACCGCCGGGCGAAGTCGAGCCATCGGGCTCAACCGGGCCGGTGCCCGCAACAACGATGCGATTGCCCTCGCGAACCGCCCGGCAAAAGCCGAACTGCTTTTCGAATGGAGAGCCGGATGTGGTGCGTTGGCGGGTCATGGACGGCTCGCCTTGCTTAGTTAGGACAGCGTTTGCGGTCAAAAATGCCGAATTCTGTGTCCAGCGCTAAGTTCTTAAGCAGTCCATCTATGATGATAAATTCATAGGTTTCTGTCCAAGTTTCGCCTTCGCCTTCCATATCGAATGCCACGTTGACCTTATCACCATTGGCAGCGACCGATGTGACGGTTCCAATAGACTCATAGAAACGGACTTCCTTTGCGCTGACCTGAATGCGTGCATCAGATTCGGGTGAGCACGAACCAGACGTGGCATCCCAGACACCGTGGAAAACAACAGGGATCTCACCGGCTAGCTTCTTTTGATCGGCTGGCAACGGTTCGGCGCCTTGCTCTTTGGCCTCAGCGGCCTTGGTCGAAGCCTCTTCGCTTGAAGTGGCGTCGTCCTCATCCTTAACGGTTTCGTCTGCATCGTTCGCCAACGCAGTATCATCCGCCGCCTCGCCATCTGTAGCGGCATCGTCGGTTTTTTCTGCCCCACCACACGCGGCCAGCGCAAACAACAATACGATCAAGAAGTGCGTTCTCATTGAGTAGTCCCCCGGTTCAAAATCGGTAGCTTTCGAGCACAGAGCGGCCATGCTCGCAAGAGGGGCAA
Organism: Erythrobacter sp.; assembly: GCA_039985875.1. Classification (GTDB taxonomy): domain Bacteria; phylum Pseudomonadota; class Alphaproteobacteria; order Sphingomonadales; family Sphingomonadaceae; genus Erythrobacter. The sequence continues at coordinate 1,103,499 of JBDWRU010000003.1, forward strand.
CCAAGCGTTTGAGGTCACGCGACTGAGATGCGGGGTCACCCGAAGGTGGGAATCACAAACGCGTTCGAGCCATCGCCGCCGCCATCTGGCCAGCGCTGTGTGATCTTCTTGCGTTTGGTCCAGAAGGCCAAGCCCTCAGTGCCATACTGGTCGATGTCGCCAAAGCCAGAACGCTTCCATCCGCCAAAGCTGTGATAGGCGACCGGCACCGGGATTGGCACATTGATGCCCACCATGCCGACATTAACGCGGCTCGCAAACTCGCGCGCGGCGTGACCGTTGCGAGTGAAGATCGCGACGCCATTGCCATATTGGTGTTCGCTGGGCAGGCGCACCGCGTCTTCGAAGTCTTTTGCCCGCACGATTTGAAGCACAGGTCCGAAAATCTCTTCCTGATAGCTCGACATTGTAGGCGTCACATTGTCGATCAAAGTCGGGCCGACGAAGAAGCCTTTTTCGTGACCTTGCAACGTGTAGCCGCGCCCATCCACGACAATCTCTGCGCCTTCTTCTTCGGCGGTGTCGATCCAGCTTTCGATCCGTGCTTTGTGCTCAGGGGTAACGACGGGGCCGTAATGCGCATCGGGATCGGTTGAGACGCCAATGCGCAGCGCGTTGATTGCCGGGATCAGCTTTTCACGAAGCCGGTCCGCCGTGTCTTCGCCCACTGGCACTACGACGGGGAGGGCCATGCACCGCTCACCCGCAGAGCCAAAGGCCGCGCCTGCAAGATCGCCGACCACTTGATCCAGATCAGCATCAGGCATCACAATTCCGTGGTTTTTCGCGCCGCCAAAGGCCTGCACTCGCTTGCCATTATCCGCTCCGCGCCGATAGATATAGTGCGCGATATCCGAAGATCCGACAAAGCTGATCGCAGGGATATCGGGGTGGTCGAGGATCGCGTCGACCATTTCCTTGTCGCCGTGAATTACCTGAAGCAGCCCTTCGGGCGCTCCCGCTTCGACAAACAATTCGGCCAAGCGAATAGGCACAGATGGATCCCGCTCAGACGGCTTGAGGATGAACGCGTTGCCGGCCGCGATGGCCATGCCGAACATCCACATCGGGATCATCGCTGGAAAGTTAAACGGTGTAATTCCGGCGCCAATCCCAAGTGGTTGACGAACCGAATAAACATCAATGCCGGGACCGGCGCCTTGGGTGTATTCGCCTTTTAACACTTGCGGGATACCACAGGCGTATTCGATCACTTCAAGCCCGCGTTGCACATCGCCTTTGGCATCGTCGACGACTTTACCGTGTTCGCTCGAAAGCAGTTCTGCCAGCGATTGCATATTGGCTTCGACGAGTTCTTTGAACTTGAACATCACTCGCGCGCGCTTTTGTGGGTTGGCTGCGGCCCATGCGGGCTGGACTTCTTTGGCTGTCGCAATTGCTTGCTCAAGCAAAGCCGCATCGCCAAGCCCTACCTCGGCTTGCACTTCGCCGGTCGAAGGGTTCCAGATCTGGTGCTTGCGAGCCGGAGCAGGCGAGCTGCCTCCGAGAAAATGGTCAACTTGGCGCATTGCGGGATTCTCCATTGGAATTGCGCCTCCAATTGCCGGGGAAGTGCCAAACTGGCAAGGGAAGAAGGCCTGCTAAAAGTGACAAGCTATAAGGACGGGTTTGGAGCCGAAGCGTATGAGAACTGTAGGTCCCGATGATCTCTGGACGCGAGGCGCGTAACCTCGGTATGGTGCGGCACGAACTCGATTGTGTGCGATTAAACCGGCAAACTGGCAAAGCGGTGCAAGGGAAGCAATCTCTAGATGGAATTTTTTGGATTTAGCGAAGGGGCTATAAGGCTCACCGTATTTGCGGCGGTGCTGCTTGCCATGGCGCTTGCCGAAACGCTCTTTCCGCGCAAACATCGCACACAAGCCCGCTCCCAGCGCTGGTTCACCAATGGCGCGCTTGTGGTGATCGACACGATTGTGCTGCGCTTGGTCTTCCCGATCCTTGCCGTCGGTGTGGCCCTATGGGCAGAAGCGCGCGGTTGGGGGCTCTTCAATCTGATTGACCTGCCTGTCTGGCTGGAGATCGTGCTGGCAATCATGCTGCTCGATATGGCGGTTTACGCGCAGCACGTTGCTTCGCACAAAATTCCGATCCTGTGGCGCGTTCACAAGGTCCATCACGTTGACCGCGATATCGACGTGACGACAGGCGCGCGTTTTCACCCGATCGAGATTGTTCTGTCGATGGCATACAAGCTGGCGATTGTGGTTTTACTCGGGCCCGCGGCGTTGGCGGTCTTTCTGTTCGAAGTGACCCTCAACGCATCGGCAATGTTCAACCATTCCAACGTCAAACTGCCACTTTGGTTGGACAAAGGGATGCGTGCGCTGATCGTGACGCCGGATATGCACCGGGTCCATCATTCGATTATCCACCGCGAGACCGACAGCAATTACGGCTTCTGCGTGTCTTTGTGGGATCGATTGTTTGGTACCTATCAAAGCCAGCCAGCGCACGGCCATGAAGGGGTGACAATCGGCCTTGCTGAGCATCAGGACAATGCGCCAAGCTCGCTTTTGTTCTCGTTGATGCTGCCGTTCAAATCACCTGACGCAAACCCGTCTACAACTAAGAAGGCAAAGAGCGCGTTGTGAAGAAACATCTCCTTATAGGCGGCGCTGTCGCGCTTGCAGCCATTGTTGGAATTGGCGGAACGGTTTTCTGGCAAACTTCCGATCTCGAACGAATTCAAGCTGGCATCGAAGCAAGTCATGAGGGTGTTGCGCATATTGCTGCGGATGATTTTGCGCAGCTTAGTCGTAGCGATGTGATCCTTTTCGATGTGCGCGAAACCGAAGAGTTTGAGGTCAGTCACTTAACTGGTGCTATTCAAGTTAGCCCTGACATCGGGGCCGCTGAGTTCGAAGAGCGATTTGGCAAGGAGCTCAAAGGCAAGACTGCGATCTTCTATTGCTCAGTCGGCGTGCGCTCTTCAATCTTGGCCGAGCGGGTTGCGGGCCTTGTTGAACAATCGACCGGAGCCGCGCCGATGAACCTGATCGGCGGGGCATTCCAATGGAGCAATGAGGGTCGCACAATGGTAACGCCCAAAGGCGGCGAAACGCGCGCAATTCACCCCTATGACACCTATTGGGGACGCTTGATCGACGACAGCACCGCGATCAGCGACAAACCCGCCACCTGAACGGCTTGTGCGGCAGGCAGATTACACTTATCAGCGCGCCAGCATGCGGGTGTAGCTCAATGGTAGAGCAGCAGCTTCCCAAGCTGACGACGAGGGTTCGATTCCCTTCACCCGCTCCACGGAAACGTTTTAACAGGCGTTGCTACGGCGCGTTCCTACAATTCCGGCTCTCGAAGTTCTGATAGTTTCCTCTCTGCAAATGGGAGAGTAGCTATGATTATCACGCAGGCCCAATGGAACCGCTGTATTGGCCTTATCAAAAGCAATGCCCCGGCATTTCCTAACATCGGCGTAACCCGCGCGCAGCGTGATCGCTCAAACTCCGGGCGCTCGATCGGTCTCCTTGATACTTTTCTTGGCGAGCTAGACTTGGGTCTATCAAGCGCCGCTGGCAACCTTGTTACGGTTGCAACCGCAAACAGTGTTGGCGATGTGGTCGACAGCTTCGTGGATTCAGCAGCAGGAGAAGCGGTGACAGCCTTTGCTGGTGAAGCCGCGGGCGGTGCAGTGGGAGGGGTCATCGCCTTGTTCCGCGGCGCCATGCAGGAGATTGAACGATCAGACGAAATGGCGAACTATCTTAGCGGCACCACTGCTTACGTTTTGTCAATTAGCCGCGTGGCTGTAGATACTATGTATGCCAACCTACCATATATTCGCATGCCGCAACCAGCGATACCTCACTACGCTGATTTAACCGGGCAATACCGCGCTCTACCATCAATGCGTCGACACTTTATGAGCGGATACGAAGCGGCGCGTAGAATGTTCGACAACATTGATTCTGTGCGACCAACTTCGGGAGCTCACTACTCCAAACAATTTTGCCAAGAGATGATGCTTAATGCTGGCTATGGCGGAGGGCGCCGGGGTGACATTTGGCGAGTCAGGCAAAACCTTGAACTCCTAATCTTACGCGATGTACTTGGCGCCGATTTGCGCGCCCGTAGGCAACAATTGATGCGCTGGGCTCGCAGCGCATAAGCATCTGGGAATGTCTCTAGCCCTTCTTATGAGCCACTTTGCGCCGAGCTCCCACCCGCTATTTAGGCGCCATTCGGATCGCTCCGTCGAGCCGGAATTGGTGCCCGTTAATGTAGGTGTTGCGGGCAATTTCGCACACCAGAGAGCCAAACTCATCAGCATGACCAAGCCGCTTGGGGAAGGGGACAGAGGCGTTGAGTTGATCCCAAACGGCCCGGTTGCGCTCCTTCATGCCCTTAAACAGAGGTGTGTCAAAAATTCCTGGCATGATTGAGTTCACTCGGATGCCCAAATTCATCAAATCGCGAGCCATTGGCAGCACTAAGCCGTTCACACCTGCTTTGCAGCTGCCATAGGTGACTTGACCGATCTGCCCGTCCTCGGCTGCGACGCTGGCGGTTAGGATTATAGAACCGCGCTCGCCATCTTCATTGATCGGTTCAGCGTTCGCCATGCCCAGCGCAGAGAGGCTCGCCACCCTGTAGCTCGCGACCAGAATGCCCTGCGCGCCAAAAGCGTAGTCTTCGGTTGAGAGGCGCTTGTAAGAGCCGGTCTCTTTGTCAAAGCCCAAGGTCTTGCCCCGCTTAGTTGCCATTGCGCAATGGACTGTCACGCGCTCCTGACCATGAGCGGTCCGGGCCGCGGCAAAGCCTGCTTCGACTGATTGCTCATCGAGAATATCGACATGATGGAACGTGCCGCCAATCGCCTCGGCATGCGTTTGGCCTTCTTCATCATTGATGTCGAAAATGGCCACCTTACACCCTTGATTGGCGAGCGCTTGGGCGCTTGCGCGGCCTAATCCTGATGCTCCGCCAGTGACGACGGCTGCCATACCTTTTTCAAGTTTCATCGTTTTTCCCTTCATCATTGTGTTTGGCGTTGCGCCGTTCCCTGAGCAAGCTGCAAAAATAAGAGGGATGAACTGGATTTGCACCATCGCGCTTTGTACAGGAGCGGCAATGGACAGCTTTCTTTTCTGCATGATCTTGGTGTTTGCAATCGCGTTGGGTGGGCGCGATCAGCTGGTTGTGGCACGGCTATCCGACGCACTTGGGCAATCCCTGGCATTGATGATTGTCGCAGTCGTGACATCTGTCACAGTGGCCGCCGCGATGGCCTATCTTGGAGCTGCGATGGCCGCGATCCTTCCATCGCGAGCGCAAAATATGCTGGTAGCTTTTGCGCTCGCGATCGCCGCTTTTGAGTTGGCTTGGCCGGTAAAGCTTAGGAAGATTGATGAGCCCACACGGTCACTAGGCGCGATTGGAGCCGTGTTGCTATTTCGTCAATTTGGCGATGCAGCGCGCTTTGTGGTTTTCGCCTTTGCCGCCGCCGCGACCTACCCATTGACCGCTATGATCGGTGGGAGCGTTGGTGGAGTGGCTGGCGTGGCGTTGGGATGGATGTTGGGGCGTGACGCGCTAGACAAACTGCCGCTACTCATACTCCGGCGCGTGTTTGCACTTTGTTTGATTATTGCAGCAGTAGTGATCGGTTTAAATGCACGATTCGCCATCCTGTAATCGCCTTGAACGATTATTGTGAATATGAATTTTCTGAAACAGAAGCGACGTTCCAGGTTAAATAGATGAACCCAACCGAGGCGCCCGGCGCCCCGACTTGCGTTCGGTACACACAATCCAGGAGGAATGCATGCTTGACCCCATCAACAACGCCCAAACCCAAATGATTGAGGAAATCAACGGCCTGCTCGCAGATCACTTTGCACTTTATGTAAAGACCAAGAATTTCCATTGGCATGTCAAGGGGCCGCGCTTCCGCGATTTGCACATGCTGTTTGACGAGCAAGCAATAGAACTGAGTGACCAGATCGACGCTATCGGTGAACGTGCTCGCAAGATTGGCGGGACCACTTTGACCTCGGTTGGCGCGATTGCCGAATCTACGCAGGTTAAAGACCAGAACAGCACTGATCTTTCGGCTGATCTGATGTTGGCAGAGCTGCGCGATGACAACTTTGCGATGGTCAAAAAACTCAAGGCGATGAAAGAAACCGCAGATGCCGCAGGTGACAACGCCACAGACGGGCTGATCGATGATTGGACCGACATGGCCGAAGAGCGTGTGTGGTTCCTTACATCAACGCTTGGCTAACTCGTACATATCGCACAGCCAAGGGGTCGTTTCCGGGTGTCCGGGAGTGCCCCTTTTGGTATGGGGGGTGTATGGACAATATTGAATTTCTCGAAGGGCTTGATGCTGTAGACATCGCTGACAGGATTGCGGCCTATCTCGACTGGGCATTTCAGACCAGTCCGACCGATCTCACAATCGCTGTGCCCGGCGGGTCGACGCCGTTTCCGATATTTGAAGAACTGGTTACGCATGATCTTGATTTCGCAAGGTTGCATGTTTGGCTAACCGATGATCGGATTGTGCCCGAAGACCACCCCGCTTCCAACACTGGCAAAGTGCGCGCTATCTTTGAACCTGTGGGCGCTCAGGTGGTTGCCTTGCACGAGGAAGCAGAAGCACCAGAATTCGCGTTTGTGTGGCTGGGCATGGGTGCGGATGGGCATATTGCCTCGCTGTTTCCCAACACGGACCCGCAAGTGGAAGATGCCCGCGCGGTACGCACTCTGATACCAGACCCGTTGCCGCCAGAGGCTCCGTTTGACCGTATCACTCTCACCATCCCAGCGCTGTTGAACACTGCGCTGTTGATCTTTGTGATGCGAGGGGACGAGAAGGGTGCAGTGTTCAAAGCGGCAATGGCCGCAGAGCATGACTTGCCGATTGCGCGCTTGTTGGCTGAGGCTCAGGCGTATGGCGATGAAGCGCCGCAGATTACATGCTTCACCTGATCGAACGGTTGCTGCCGGCGGGCGTCCACCGGGCGCTTCTGCCGCTTGCGCATAACATGCGGCATCGTATTCGTCGGTGGCGCGGTGTGCCGATTGCGGGGGTGAGCGTGGTGTTGACAAATGCGACAGGTAGCGTGCTGTTGCTGCGTCATTCCTATGGTCCGCCGGTCTGGGCATTGCCGGGCGGCGGCTTGGATCGAGGCGAGAACCCCGCAGATGCCGCGCGGCGTGAAGTGCGCGAAGAGCTGGGAGTGATGATCAGCGATATGGTGAATTTGGGAACGATAGAAGAAACAATCTCCGGATCACCGCACACCGCGTACCTCTTCGCTGCGCCTTGCGAGGTCGAGCCCAAGCCTGATGGCCGCGAGATTATCGAAGCACACTTCTTTGCCGAAAATGCTTTGCCTGCGCCTCTGGGCGAGTTGACCGAATGCCGCCTTTCTGTGTGGCGAGAACGGCGAGGCACCGTTAGTTAAAGCAGCGACAATTGCGCATCGTCTCTGGCAGGTTCCTTTGCCTCGCCATGATCCAAGTTTGAAAGCGTCAGCCCCATCAACCGGATTGGCATGGGCAGCGGCAATTCGTCTTCCAACAACTCCCTAGCCATTTGCGCGAACTCATCTTTGTCTTTGACCCATTGCGGCATCGACCTGGATCTCGTCATGGCTTGAAAGTCGGTGAATTTCATTTTTAGCGTGACCGTACGCCCGCGCGCTTTGGCCCCTTCGATCCGGTCCCAAACGATCTCTATAATGTTCTCCAGCGTTTCGCGCAGCGCCTCTCCGCCGCCAATGTCTTCGGAGAAGGTCCGCTCCCCGCCAACCGACTTGCGGATACGATGCGCGCGGACCGGACGAAGGTCGATGCCGCGCGCGGCGCGATAGAGGTAGTCGGCAAAGCTGCCAAAATTGTCGCGCAGAAATTCGATATCTTTGAGCGCTAGGTCAGCGCCCGTTTCAATACCAAAGCGCTTCATTTTCTCTTCGGCTTTGGGCCCAACCCCGTGGAAGCGACGGATTGGCAAGCCGGCCACGAAGTCTGCGCCTTGACCCGGACGGATCACGCAAATCCCGTCGGGCTTGTTCTGGTCGCTGGCGATCTTTGCGAGGAATTTGTTGTAAGAGACTCCCGCACTTGCGGTCAGTTTCGTCTTAGCTTTGATCTCTTGCCGGATCAGTTCTGCGATCCGCGTTGCCGAGCCTATTCCCAACCGGTCTTCGGTCACATCCAGATAGGCTTCGTCGAGGCTAAGTGGTTCGACATGCGGTGTGTGATGCTCAAACACGGCGCGGATTTGGCGGCTGGCTTCCCTGTAAGCATCAAATCGGTGCCTTACAAAAATGAGGTCGGGGCATAGCCGCTTGGCTATCATGGATGGCATCGCGCTTTTGACGCCAAATTTGCGCGCTTCATAGCTCGCAGCTGCAACCACTCCACGCCCGCTCGCCCCGCCCACAGCGACAGGTTTCCCGAGCAGTTCAGGGTGATCGCGTTGTTCAACGCTGGCAAAAAATGCATCCATATCGACATGGATGATCTTTCTAAGCCCTTGCTCAGCATTCTCGCGGGCATCCGGATCGTGCGTATCCATTTCAGGTGAAGCCGGTGCCATAGCGCTGACACTATGCGCATCCGCGCTGCGTTGGAACCGTATCTGCGCGTTTGCCCATTCCCTATTGTATGAAAGCTCGGTTTTTTGCTGGGTGGCTTTTCTAAACGCTGAGGTCCAAAGAGTCCTTTATGACCTCCACCGATAACCAATCACAAAGCGCAGAGAGCCGAACGCTTGGCGAGCGCGAATTGATCGTACTGATGGCGTTGTTAATGAGCCTTCAAGCCTTTGGGATTGATGCAATGTTGCCTGCTTTGGGTGATATTGGCAGCGAGTTGGGTGCGCTCGGCAATGAGCGTCAGTTGGTGATCGGTGCCTACTTCTTTGGGTCAGGGATTGGGGCGTTCTTTCCCGGAGCCTTCGCGGACCGCTTTGGTCGCCGGCCAGTGCTCGCCGTGGGTCTACTGTCCTATATCTTGCTTTCAATAGCTTGCACTCTGGTCAGCGACTTTTCTGTCCTTCTGGCTCTGCGTTTTATTCAAGGTGTCGCATGTGCGGGGTTGTCAGTTGTTCCTGCGGCGATCGTGCGCGACCGGGTTGGCGGCGACAAGATGGCTCGGATGATGAGCCTAATTATTATGATCTTCTTGATCGTGCCGATCATTGCCCCCGCTATCGGGCAGGTCGTTTTGTGGTTCTTTAGTTGGCGCGCGATCTTTGGGATGATGGTTGTGATGGGTGTCTTGGTTGGTGGATGGGTTTGGCTGCGCCTGCCCGAGAGCTTAAAACCAGAGAACCAGCAAGATATCATTCCCAAAGTCATCCTTGCCAATATGGGCCGCGCTCTCAGCGTGCGCGGGTCGATTGGCTATGTCATCGGCAGCGGACTGGTGTTTGGCAGCCTATTCGGTTTTCTCAATTCTTCACAGCAATTGATAGGCGAAGCGTTTGGCATGGGGGACTATTTCGCGCTGATCTTTGGTGCCGCAGTGTTGGGGATGGTTGCAGCGAGCTTCTTGAATTCCAGAATCGTTGAACGTTTCGGCGCGCGTCGGTTGAGCCAAACGGCCTTGTTGGGTTTTCTGGCGATCTCAACCGTTATGGTCTGGTCGTCGGGCAGGGCGGATCAAACCTTGATCGAATTCGTAATCCTCATCTGCGCGGCCAATGCGATGATGGGCTTTATCGGCGCGAATTTTTCTTCGATTGCCATGCAGCCTTATGCGTCAATTGCAGGCGCAGCGAGCAGCGCGCATTCAGTCGTTCGGTTGGGCTCCGGATCACTGCTGGGTGCGTATATTGGCTCGCTGTACAATGGCACGGCTCAGCCGCTTGCCTTGTCCATGCTGGTTTGTGGATTGATCGCTCTTGGACTGGTGTTGTATAGTGAGAAAGGCAAGTTGTTCACACGACCCAATGCGCCATCATAGCCTGCTTTCGATGCCACCGTTTTCGTCTCGCCAAGCTCGACCTGAGCGAACTGACTAAGGAAGAGGTGCTGGTTCTAAAAAGCCAATCGCAATTTGGTCATAAGCCTGTCGGTTCTGGGAACGAGGAAAGTGCACGCGAACTTTATGCCGACCACTTAAACTCCAAAGAAGGTGGTGGGGATGCCAGTTGGAGCGCGGATGCCGCCTTCAACGCCAACGAGAAGGACTAGACGCCCGAAGTCATGGTCGCACTCAATTTGCGCCAAGCCAACTCGGCAAATTCACACAGCAAAGGCCGGGTGTCGCGCGGGTCGATAATGTCCTCAACATTGAAACGCTCCGCCGACCGAAACGGTGACGTGACCTTATCAAGCCGCGCCCTTATCGCTTGCAGCTCAGCCTCGGGATCATCAGCCGCCTCCAGCTCAGATTTGTAGGCAACCTCCAACCCGCCCGCGATAGGCAGGCTGCCCCAATCACCCGACGGCCAGCAGAAACGATATTGGTAAAGCTCTGCGTTCGACATTGCGCTCCCGGCGATGCCGTAAGCACGGCGCAGGACAATACTGGCAAGCGGCACGGTCGCTTTGTAAATCGCGTTCATCGCTTCAACGCCATATCGGATTGTGCCCGCCATTTCGGCTTCGCGTCCGATCATAAAGCCCGGATTGTCGACCAGATGCACAATCGGCAAGCGAAACTTGTCCGCTAGCTTGACGAAACGCTCGACCTTTTCGGAGGTTTTGGCCTCCCATGATCCGCCAAGGAAGCTTGGGTCAGAGGCTACCACCGCGACCGGCCAGCCATCAAGCCGCGCAAACGCCGTGATCGCGGCACGGCCCCACATCCGCCCGATCTCAAACAAGGTGCCCTTGTCGAACACATGGTCCAGACATTGGCGCATGGAATAAACCTGCTTGGGATCATGCGGAACAAGGCTAAGCAGCGCTTCCTCGCGCCGGTCGACCGGGTCCGTCGGCTCCGCTCGGCGCGCGAGTTGCCCGACATGCTCCGGCATAAAGCTCAAGAAGTGGCGCGCTCTAGCAAAGGCCTCCGCTTCACTCGCAACTTCATCATCGACCACGCCGTTGCGAGTGTGAATATCGGTTCCGCCAAGCTCTTCTTTGGCTTGGCTGTGGTTGTCTGAACCTTTGTAGTTTTCGCCCAACCCATCGACGACTGCGGGGCCGGCGGCGAAAAGTTGGCTAAGCCCGCGCACCATAATCGAATAGTGGCTCGCCACCGTTCGGGCAGCGCCTAGCCCAGCTGTCGGCCCTAAAGCGAGCGCAACGACAGGAACGGTGTCGAGATTTGTGACGACATCGCCCCAACCGGGAACCGCCGGGATATAGGTCGCGCCGATTTGCTCTAGGGTTTTGACTGATCCGCCTCCTCCGGTTCCATCAATCATCCGGATCAGCGGCAGCTTGTATTCGTGTGCAAATTGCTCGGCCTGCACCATCTTGCGGGCGATCCCGGCATCCGCCGCGCCGCCGCGGATTGTGAAGTCGTCCGCGGTCGCGACAACAGGACGACCATTGACCAGCGCCTTGCCGAAAAGGAACGGGGCAGGAGTGACGCCTTTTAGGTCACCGTTTTCGTCGTAATGTCCTTTGCCGGCGGTCTTGCCAATCTCGCGGAACGATCCTTCATCGCAGATTGCCTCCAACCGCTCACGCGCATCCATTTTGCCGCGCGAATGTTGACGTGCGACTTTGTCCTCACCGCCCATTTGTTCTGCGAATGCCTCACGGGCTCGCAGTTCTTCTAGTTTTTTTGCCCAAGTCATAAGTGGTCAGTCGCCACCAACTTTCGGCGCGCCAAGCGCGCCGCATTCAGCCAGCGCGATGATGTCAGGATCCCTCTCATGTCGCGCAGGCTAAGCGGACCCAATGCTCCCATCAAGCGGAATCAGGTCGGAAATCTGCAATGCCCCAAGTGATCGGACCGTCGGGGTGTTTTTCGCGGTTGATGATCGCGGAGAGAAATGCGCGCACGCCATAGAGTGCTTTTTCGGCGCGGGGGACATAGGTGCGGCTGTTCCAAGCCTCAGTCCCGCGCGCGCGGACCTTGCGTCCGATTGCGCCATAAATGCGCGCGGCAGAGAGCACGGCCCAGCGACTGCGAAAAGGTAGCCGCTCTGCGCCAACCCGAGCGGCGGCTTCGTGTTTTTCGACCAACGCCACAAGTCGCGCGGTCATTTCAGCGAGCTCTTCGCGATGATGCGGCTTTGTGTGTTGGCCCGGTTCAATATCTTGTTCGACCAACCATTCGAGTGGCAGGTAACAGCGCCCAGCGGCATCGTCCTCGACTATGTCGCGCGCGATGTTGGATAGCTGAAATGCGAGGCCGAGATCGTTCGCGCGGTCGAGCGTGTCCTGATCGTGAGGGTCCACACCCATGACCACTGACATCATCACGCCCACAGCGCCCGCAACGTGATAGCAATACTGCATCATGTCGGCTTCGCTGCGTGGTCGCCAATCTTCAGCATCGAGCGCAAAACCAGCAATAACATCTTCGGCCATCGCCAGAGTCAGACCGCATTCTTCTGCGACCACGCCAAGCGCATCGAATGCCGGGTCCTCAGTGGGCTCGCCCCGAAAAGCCTTAGCGGTCAGGTCGCGGATCAATTCCAATCTTTCTTCCAGATCGGATTGATCACCCAAAGGCCCGCCTTTCACTTGGTTGTCGGCGATGTCGTCGCATTGGCGGCACCACGCATAGAGCAGCCAAGCTCGTTCTCGGGTTTCCTTGTCGAAGAGCCGAGCAGCCGCAGAAAAGCTCTGCGAACCGTGTTTGATCGCAAGTCGAGCGTGATCGACGAGAGCGGCGCGATTCATTGTTTGCGGACCCTGCCAGCCCGCGCCCTGCGACCAGAAGAGGAAGGAGTCCGGGGTACTGCTTCCCCCGGTTTGCCTCCCACCCGGATTGTCTCCCGGTAGGCTCCGGATGGAAGGGTGGAGGGCGTGGGCTGGCAAGGCATGATTAAAGCTCAGACGCCTTCATTTGAAAGATTGGGGTGTGGGGTTTGTAAGCTACCATTTTGTCGAGCAAGCCTTCGATTGTTTCGCTCGCGATCAGAATGTTTTGATGCGCCTCGCGAACAAAGCCGACTTCGGCCATTTTGGCGTTGAAGCTTAGCAGGTCGTTGTAAAACCCAAAGGCGTTGAGCAGGCCCACCGGGTCTGAATGATAACCCAATTGCGCCCAGCTCATCGCTTCCCAGAGTTCGTCCATTGTGCCGACCCCTCCGGGCAGGGTGACAAAGCCATCGGACAAATCGGTAAAGCGTTGCTTGCGTTCATGCATACCGGTCACCGCGATCAATTCGTCGCAATCGTGGTTGGCCACTTCGGATTTGATCAGCGCTTCAGGGATAACACCTATCACTTCGCCGCCAGCCTCTTTCGCGCCATTCGCGACAGCGCCCATCAGGCCAAGCCGCCCGCCGCCATAAACGACGCCAATGCCTCGATTGGCGAGCGCCGCGCCAACTTCGCGCGCCAGGTCGACAAACCGCGGATCATCAGGTGTCGCGGAGCCGCAATAAATGGCGAGTCTTTGCATAGGGCGTGTCATGGCTGGATATCGGGGCCTTAGTCGTATTGGTCCCAATCGCTACAAAGGCGTTGGAAAATGGCTTTTGAGCTTGAATCTTCGGTAACTTCTACCGTTTGAGACTTCTCGTCTGTTCCCAGCAGCTTTTCGTTTGCTGAAACGTAGTTTGCTTTCATTCTCATGAGCTTGCCAGATTGGCACCAGGCAACCATATCCATAATGACATACAAATCAGCGCCATCATCGGCTTTTGCAAACAACATGATGTAAGCGCTGGTGGTCTTTTCCGCGCTAATGAGGTTGGATCGTATTGTCTTTGTGTTGACAAAGACAGGCTGTTTGGTCCCTTCGATGAGGGCATAGTTCGGTGGCACCGGAAGGGGCGTGTCGTTCGATAAAGCAGCCGAGGGCGCAAAGGCCAATAGGGCCGCGATTGCGATCTTTCTCATCAGGCTTCCTCCTTCACCTTCAAATCTTCGAGCATCAGTCCCGCCGTCGCTTTCGCGCTGCCGACAACCCCCGGTATTCCCGCGCCCGGATGCGTGCCAGCGCCCACGAGGTAGAAATTCTTGATCACATCATCACGGTTGTGCCCGCGCAAATAAGCACTTTGCCACAGGACTGGCTCGAGGCTGAACGCACTGCCCATATAGGCGGAGAGATCCTGCTGAAAATCCTTTGGTGCGTAGCTGAATTTGGTGACGATCCGGTCGTGAATGTCGGGGATCAGGCGGCGGCCAATTTCGTCCAGCACCATCTTTTCCAGCTTCGGTCCTACCTCGTCCCAATTGACTGGCATCTTACCCATGTGAGCGACGGGGACGAGCGCATAGAACGTGCTTTTGCCCGGCGGCGCCATTGTTTGATCCGAGACGCTAGGGTGGTGGAGATAGATCGCGAAATCCTCTGGCAAAACGCCATTGGTGAAGATGTCGTCGAGCAGCTCCTTATAGCGGTTCGCGAACAGGATCATGTGATGTGGAATGCCCTGCCATGCGCCTTCGAGGCCAAAATGGACAACGAAAAGTGATGGCGAAAAGCTCTTACGCTTCAGGCTCTTTGCCATGGTCTTGCCGCGTTTCGACCCTGACAGGAGATCACGATAGGAATGCATGATATCGCCGTTCGAGGCGACCGCATCAAAGCGTTCTTTCCAACCCGACTCCGTCTCGACTTCGCTCGCGCTGGTCCCGATTGTGTGAACCTGCACCACCTTGTCATTCAAGCGCATGGTCCCGCCGAGCCGCTCAAAATGGCGCACCATCCCTGCGATCAAGCGATTGGTTCCTCCGCGTGCCCACCACACGCCTCCGTCTTTTTCCAGCTTGTGGATCAGCGCATAGATGCTTGAAGTCTTCATCGGATTCCCGCCGACGAGCAGCGAGTGGAAGCTGAAGGCCTCGCGCAATTTGGGGTGTTCGATATACTTCGACACCATTGAGTAAACGCTGCGCCATGCTTGTTCTTTGACCAGAGCAGGAGCGGCTTTCAACATGCTTTTGAAATCAAGAAACGGCTTGTGACCCAGCTTCACATAGCCTTCTTCGTGAACGCGTTCGGAATATTCGAGGAAGCGCTGATAACCGATCACATCGTCCGGATTGAGCTTTGCAATTTCTGCATTCAGTTCATTTTCATCGTTGGAATAATCAAAGTTGGTCCCGTCGGGCCAATTGAGCCGGTAGAACGGCATCACTTTGATCAGCTCAACATCTTCGGCGATGTCATGGCCGGTAAGCTGCCAAAGCTCTTTCAAGCAGGGAGGGTCGGTGATAACCGTCGGCCCGCCATCAAAGGTAAAGCCTTCTTTATCCCAGTAATAGGCGCGCCCGCCCGGCTTATCTCGGGCTTCAACAATCGTCGTCGCGATCCCAGCGGATTGCAGCCTGATGGCAAGCGCCAATCCGCCAAAGCCTGAGCCAATCACGCAGGCTTTTCGGCCCGCATAAAGCTCTGCCTGCGCCGCGTTGACGTCGCGTGTGCCAGCGGTCTTATTTCCAAGATCAAAAGTGGGATCGGCATTCATGCCGTGGTCTCCGATTGCTTGGTGGTCTTGAGCGATTTGCCGCGTTGAAAGATCGCACCAATGGCGCCTGCAATAGATACGGGCGGCTTGCCCGACAAGACGCGAATTTTGTCACCAAATGTTGAGCGCGCTGAATAGAACCGTTCGATTAGCTGAGGATTGAGGCGGTAAAAACGCTGGAAGATTGCGACCCTGCGGTTTGGTTTCGCGGCGAGAAACATCATCCGCGCCAGCATTCTGTAGTAGCTAGTGCTTTTCCAATGTCGCCGAGCACGTGCCTCAAAAATGGCGGCGAGCTGCGGGCCGGGTAAATCCGCTTCCTGTGCAATCATAAGCGCGTTCTCTACCGCAATAGGGATTGTATAACTTGTGAGCGGGTGGGTGAACCCGCCACGCGCGCTCGCAGTCACAACGCCGTCTATCCGAGTGTCGTTCTGATAGGCGCGAAAATTGCCGCCCGTCAGCACCGGGAGAAGGCCGGTCTCATGGCCCGCAGGCGTCCCCTGTTTCCAACCTTGTTCCGTGCAATATTGGTCGATTCGAGACGATAAAGCACCACGATCTAACTGAGCCTCATCCGCGTAGTAGGTGTCTTCGACAAAAACTTCATGCGCCGCGAGCGGCAGGAGATAGACAAAGCGATAGGCCCCGCCATTGCCATGGGGGGCGACCTGATCGACGGTCGCATCCATAATTACTGGGCGTTCAAGACCGTGGGGTTGATCGAGCTTCATTGTTCGACCCATGAACACCTGCCAGCCGCCTTCGAGATGTTCGCTTGGTTCAAAATTGCGGCAGTCGATTACGGTCCTCGCGCCGATCCGTTCGCCATTTTCCAATGTCACCCCGCGCGCATCAATGTGATGAGCCGCGCTGCCTAAGTGCAGCACGTCAGGAGCCAGTAAACGTGCAAGTCCGCCGTGAAAATCGCCTGATGTCATTGAATGATATGGCGTACTCAGCTTCCGTCGAAATTCCGGAAAGCGCACATCATAGCCGTTTTCCCATTCGGTTTTGCGAAAGGGTTCAAGCAGAGCGTGCCCGGCCTCATCGAGATCGCTTTCAAACCAACTCCACCGGTGATTGCCGCCCAGCGTCTTGCCCGCTTCGATCAAAGCAATCCGCAGCTCTGGGCGCGCTTGATCGATCGCAAGTGCAATTAGTCCTCCGGCAAGGCCGCCGCCGACAATGACGATGTCTGCCATGACGGTTGGGGCTATATCGGCCTCAGCATCTCCGTTCGTCTCTATCATCTGGCTAAGGCTCTAAGCTACGCGGCGGCTCTGGGCAATGCTGCGATAAATGTATGCAACTGCGCACAGTTTGCCGGGAAACGAACACGCTCCCGCGAGTTGTTAAGGCGTAGTTGATTGTTGGCGCCCATGGAGATTTCATGACAAATTCTCTCTCTCTAAGATGTTTCCGTATCGCGCTGGCGAGCACGGCTATGATCGCAGCACCTTTGTCGGCCGAGACGAGCGAGGATGAAGGTGAAAGCCTGGATGCAGTAGAGAGTAATAGCCTCGCCATCTCAGGCCCAGAAGGCGACCTTGCGGTGGCCCAGCAAGGCCGTCCAACAGGGCCACCCACTGGCGTACCTCAAGGACGGCCTGGCGGCCCTCCCGGCTTTAAGCCTGTCTTTGACGATACGTGGGTTACGGTTGGCATCGGCGCGGGTATCGTGCCAAGTTATTCGGGTTCTGATGACTACCGCCTCTTCCCGCTGCCATTGATCGTTGGACGAGTTGGCGGCGTGGGGATCAGCCCCAATGGACCGGGCCTATCACTCGATCTTCTTTCCAAAGCCCCCGAAGCAGGTCCACCGCGCGCGCCGAAGACAAGCGTTTCGTTTGGGCCATCTTTCCGGTTTCGCAACGACCGCGACGGCTCGATAGGTGATGATGTTGTTGCGCTTGCTGGGGATTTGGAGACATCTATCGAAGTGGGCGTCCAAGGCAGCGTTAGCTTTCCCGCTATGCTAAACGGCAACGATTCATTGACCCTTGGAACGCAGGTTCGCTGGGATATTCTTGGCGCGCATGATGGGATGCTGATTGAGCCGAGCATTGGCTATTTCTCACCGCTCAGCCGGGGTGCAGTGGTGCAATTGTCGGCCAGCGCAAGTTTCGTCGATGATAGCTTTGCGGACTATTATTACTCGGTTTCACCCACCCAAGCCGCCAATAGCGGGCTGGCCGAATTCACCGCCGATGGCGGGCTCAACAGCGTCGGCGCGACGGGCATCTTCACGATTGATCTGGACGGCAACGCCTTGAACGGCGGGTTCAATATCTACGCCATCGCAGGCTATTCACGGCTGGTCGGAGATGCAGCTGATACGCCGTTCACATCGCAGCGTGGCAGCGCAGATCAGTTTATCGGGGGGATTGGGCTAGGCCATACGTTTTAGCCTGCGCTATCGCTGCGCCTCTTAAGCCGACTCTGGCACGCTTCCGCTTCGCAGCGGTTTAACGGCAACAACTACTCGGCGTCGCAAGTCTCCAAGTGCTGGTCAATAAATGAGTCGGTGACAGCATCAAATTCTGCGCCATCCTCCTCGTTAAAGTCCTTGTTAGTCAGCTCTAAGCTCAGCGCTTGAATTTGCGGTTGGATCGCGAAAAAAGCGGGAAACCACGAGGCAAGTCGAAAGGTGGCGTCTAGATCCTGAAGCTCGCTTTCGCTCAGCTTCGACAGAATATTTTTGACACTTTCGGTTTTGTCATCCGCGTAAGTCTCTTCAGAAATTTCGCCAGTGTCGCTTGAGAGCACTTCGGCGATGGAATTGTCGAATGTTTGGTTCGCAATGGTTTGAGCGAGGAACTTTTGCCCGAACTCAGATGTGAAAAACATCGCCGCACCCGCTGCATCTTCTTTGCTCAATGTCTTGCGGAACAACCCGCTCAATTCGCCGCGATACCAAGCGTAATCTTGCATGTGGCTCTTATAGAGGATCGGTCGTGCGGCCTTGGTAAAGCCGGCAATGAAGCCGGGGCAATCGGTGTCGAGCGCAGCGACATCAGTGTCCTCTTTCAAGACCGCTTCAAAGCCGTCAATCATGTCTTTTTCGAACACCAAATTTGCGACCTGATCGGACGCGACCGCATTGGCAAGCTGGATGTAGCCGTCTTTTGCATCGGCCTCCTCAGCAAGAACCGGCGAACCAGCGACGAGCAGCAGACCCGTCGCCAGCCCAATGGCGTGTTTGACTACGTTACGAATCAATCCTCTCCGCTATCATCATCGTCTTTTGCACGAGACCCCTTTGCGCCTTCCGCCAAGGTAGGGCGCGGGCCGGGCATTTCGGCCTTGCGGTCGCCGGTTTTGAGGTAGGTTTCGAACCACTCCATCATCCGCAGATTGTAGTCATAGCGGCTACCAGCCTGGCGGTTGCCGTGGCCTTCACCCGGATAGAGCACAAAGCGGGCCGGTGTGTTGGGCTTGCGGATTTTGAGTGAGCGATAGAGCTCATAGGACTGACCCGGATCAACGCGGGTGTCTTCTTCGCCGTGCATGATAAGGATCGGCGTTTCAGCTTTGTCGACATGGAACACTGGCGATACCTCAAGCATGTTCTGCCAATCATCCCAGGGCCATTTAAGGCTGTGCACATTGTACATCTCATACGGGATATCGCCGGTGCCGAACTTGCTGACTTGGTTGGAGATGCCAACGAACATCACGCTGGCTGCATATTCGGCGGACAGCGCGGTTGCACCCCATGCGCTGGCATAGCCGCCATAGGAACCGCCGGTGATGCCGGTGCGGTCTGCATCGGCAATGCCATCGGCGACCAGCGCGCGCTTGGCATCAACGATGTCGTTGAATTCCTTGCCCGCATAGTCATTCTGGTGCTGTTTTGAAAACGCCGTCCCGTATCCGGTTGAACCGCGATAATTGGGCAGGAATACCGCATAGCCTTGACCCGCTCCGACTTGACCGGGTTTGGAATAAGCGGTTTGCCAGCCATTGCTTTCATGCGCTTCGGGTCCACCATGAACGTTCATAATCGTCGGTGCGCCACCAGCGGGAGCGCCGCCCACAGGCTCGATCAAAACGCCTTCCACCTGTTGCCCATCGCGTGCAGTGTAGGAGTAGGCACGCTGAGTGCCGAAATCGATGTCCGCCAACCACGGATTGTGCGAGGTCCAACGCACGAACTTCCCGTCCTTCAACACAAACATTTCGGATGGGTGCTTGGGCGTATTGGCGGCGACGGCGATAAGGCCATTGTTCGCATCAATACCGGTCAGGATCAGATCGCCCGGGTCAATTTCCTGAGCGATAGAGCCATCGGCGTTGTATATCCGCAGAAGCGATTGCACTCCTTTATGGATGATCGTTGCGAGGCGGCCATCGGGCAACCACTTGCCATCCACCGCTGCTTCCGCCGCGCCTGCGTTCAGAGCGCGAAACGCGCCTGTTGCCGTGTTGACCAGGTGCATGGTGGTCGCCGCAGGGTCGTTCTTGTCGACCCCAGCGATCAGCGATAATTGCTTACCATCGGGCGAAATTTCTACGTCGCCGATCTTGCCAGGAGTCTTAACCTCGGCGGTCACTTCGCCCGATGCAAGGTTGATAAGGTTCACACGTTTGGATGTGTAGCTGTCATCGACCAGCGGTGTCGGTGCGGTCTCAATAATGCCGATTTTGCCCATCGGGCCGACATCCATATAGGTGACAAAGCCGGGCACGCTGATCTGAGTTGGTTCTTCATCCACTTCGCCGCCAGCATTGGCCGCGAACATACGCGTAGGCTTGAACTCTTCCTCATAAACCCGCGAGTTGAAGCCCGCTTTGCGCTGCTTGGTGCGCTGTTTGTCCTCTTCTGCGCCGGCGAGCATGTAGATAGTCGAGCCATCGGGGCTGAAGCGGTAGGATGCGACATCGGCGTCCTCGATGTGTGCCAGTTTCACATAGGTGCCGCCATCGACCGGCACGCCCCAGACCGCGCGATCTTCATCGTCATTGGCCCATAGGAATGTGATCATTCGACCGTCAGGGCTGAAGCGCACACCGCGCGGGCTGATATCGTCTGGCAGGTAATTGCGGGCGACATTTGGACCCGTTGCCACTTTCAGCTCAGATTGGAATCCGCCATTGTCCTCGCCTTCGGTGACATCGGGCAAGCTCGATGTGGTGAAAGCCACCCGTACACCATCGGGAGAAACCACCATAGTTCCAACGCTTTCCAACTTCGCAACGTCTTCTGGCGTCATTGGACGGGCATGCGCGGTGGCGGTGATCGAAGCCGCGCCTAGCAGCGCTACGGTCGCAAAAGAAATGCGGGTCATGTTGAAAATTGTCCCTGTCTGAAGATTTGTTGCGCGCGAGCATAACGGAGCGCGCGCGCCGGGTAAACGGTTTAACGCTTGCTCCGCACGACGCAGCGCGGCATCACGCATTTGTGAGTAGGAGAGTTGGCATGAAATCTTTGAGGAATTGGGTGGCGGGATTCGCCGCTGGTGTCTTGGGCGTGAGCTCGCCCGCGACCGCGGAAATGATCTTGGTGGATGCTGGCAGCGTGATCGTCGATGCGGACAGTGAGCCGACCGGCCCAGCCATTATTGTCGTCGAAGATGGCAAAGTCGTGCGCGTGACAGTGAAAGATCCAAAGGTGATCTATGCTCGCCCCGACGGTGTGACGTTCATCGACCTTTCCGACAAGACCGTGCTTCCGGGGCTCATCGACCTGCACACGCATTTGTCCGGTGATCCTTCGGGTGAGTTCTGGCGCGCTGCGACCACGCCGCCGGAGTATTTTACTTTGATCGCAGCCAAGAATGCGCGGATCACCGCGCTCGCTGGCTTTACCACTGTGCGCGATTTGGGATCACGCACCGACCAAGTCACGCAAATGCTGCGCCGCGCGACCGCCGAGGGGATCATGCCCGGTCCTCGCGTCATCACCAGCGCTCGCACGATCAGCATCGTGGGCGGGCATGGTGACACCAACGGCTTTCACAAACATGTGAACGATGTGCTTGATTCTGGCTTCACTTGCACTGGCCCGGTCGAATGCTCTGAAAAAGTGCGTGAGGCGTCCAAGTATGGCGCTGACCTTATCAAAATCACCGCAACGGGCGGCGTGCTTAGCCAACAAGGGCGTGGGTTAGAGGCGCATTTCACCGATGAAGAGATGCGCGCGATTGTCGAGACCGCGGAGTTGCTTGGGCTGAAAGTCGCAGCGCACGCCCACGGAGCACGTGGGATTGAAGCGGCAGCCAATGCGGGTGTTCATACGATTGAACATGGAACTTATATTGATGAGCAAGCAGCCAAGGCGATGAGCGCCAATGGCACCACGCTTGTCCCTACTTTGATGGCGTTTGAAGGGATAAAGAAGAACCTTGGCAAAGGCTTCTACACCCCTGTTGTCGAAGCGAAGATTCGTGAAGTGGCCAAGATCGCGGGCACCATCGTCGAACGTTCGCGTGGTTACGGCGTCACAATCGCGTTCGGCACAGATGCTGGCGTCTTTCCGCATGGCGAGAATGCTGGCGAGTTCGCGTTGATGGTCAATGGCGGAATGTCGAACCGCGAAGCTTTGGCCTCCGCAACTACGGTGGCGGCGGAGATTATCGGGATGGAAAATGAGATTGGTCGTATCGCGCCCGGGTTCTCAGCGGACCTCATCGCGGTGGATGGCAATCCGTTGGAGAATGTGCGCGTGCTCGAAGATGTGAAATTCGTGATGGTGCGCGGGCGCGTGATTGAGTGAGCGGTCTTGGGCTCCTAAGTGCCGCAGTGCTGGCGGCCACGCCTGCGTCGCAATGCACTCGCGAATTGGTGGTCCTGGGCGTTGGGCAAGATGCAGGCGCTCCCCAGATCGGCAATGCTGATGACAAAGGGCCTGTCCTTTACCCCTCGTCGGTAGCGGTGATTGATCGCGAAAATGGGCGGCGATACCTGTTCGATGCGACACCTGCGATCACACAGCAAGTTGCGCTGCTCGACGCGATTGAGCCGCCGAAATCTGGGCTTGGGATTGATGGCATCTTCCTGACGCACGCGCATATCGGGCACTATCTAGGGCTTGCGTATCTGGGCCTCGAAGCGGCTGGCGCAAGCGGGATTCCCGTCTACGCGATGCCGCGCATGGCCGCGTTCCTGCGCGAAAACGGTCCGTGGAGTCAGTTGGTTGAACTGAACAATATCACGCTCGCCGCTCCGCTTACCAAGCATACTTTCGTGGCGCTTGACGATGAGTTCGGGGTGATTCCAATAATGGTGCCGCACCGCGATGAATATTCTGAAACAGTTGGGTTCTTCCTCATGACGCCTGATAAGTCAGCGCTCTACCTGCCCGATCTCGATAGCTGGGACGAATTTGAGAAAGCCGGTGGCCGGAGCCTCGAGAAGTTGGTCGAAGGCTTCGATTACCTGTTTATAGATGCGAGTTTTTGGGACGACAATGAGCTCAAGGGGCGCGATATGAGCGCGATCCCACATCCGCGCGTCAAAGCGACGATGGAGCGGCTTTCAGGCCTGCCTGCTGAGCACCGCGCAAGGGTACACTTCATCCACTTTAACCACACCAATCCGATCCGCGATCCCGACAGCGCGCAAAGCCATGAGGTGATCGAACGCGGTTTCAAGGTTGCCCGGCGCGGGGACCGGGTGTGTCTGTCCGAATAGCCGTGTAGCCGGAGCCGATGCAATGCGCTCGCAATTGAAAAAGGAACACCAATGAAACTCGCTTCCAACGCTTCTCTTGCTGTCATAATCTTCGCGCTCGGGATAACCGGATGCAGCGCGCCAGAAACACGGGCTCCTGCTGATGCAGGTACCGTCAGCACCGCTGAAACCGGGACAGTAACATCAATCCGAAACGCCGGAGCGATTGCGGAACTTGGCGAGGGCGAAGATGCGATCAAAGTGCTGTTCGACCCGCTTTACGACAATCACTTTGGCTCGCTTGCCGAGTTGGATGATGTTCTGATTGAGAAAATTGTATTGGGCGAAGCGCCTTATGACGAAGTTTCCGCTGTGTTTGTCAGCCACGCGCATGGCGATCACTTCTCCGCGCGGCATCTCAGTCGGTTGCTCGCCGCTCAACCGGAAGTAATTTTGGTCGCGCCTGAGCCTGCGATTGCAGCGATGCGCAAGGTGCCGGAATGGCAGGATGGGTTCGCCGACCGTGTTCGTGCGATCACCTTGGGAAATGGCGAAGCGGCTGAAAGTCTCACCATCGCAGGCGCAACAGTCGAGGCCTTCCGGTCCCCTCATAGCGGCTGGCCAGAACGCCATAAGACAGTCCACAACCTCACCTTTCGGGTGAGCGTTTCAACCGCTTCAGGCGGAGCGCAACGCGTGATGCATTTGGGCGACGCCGATCCGGGTGCGGAATTCTTCGCGCCGCATAGGCGGTTTCTGGAAAGCAAGCGCACCGGGCTGGCTTTGGTCCCGTTCTGGTTCTTTCGCGAAGAGGGCAAAGACGCTCTGATTGGATCGGTCTTAAATGCGGAAAGTGCGACGGGGATCCATGTCCCACAAAAGACCCCGGCATGGCTTGGCGAGAGCGACCATTCGCATTTTACCACAGAAGGTCAGAGAGCGGACGTTCCCACCACGCGCTAAATTCTTGTGAATAGGCCGGGGTCAGTCGCGATGTGCGAAAAACCCCGGCAGCAATTCAATTAAAACCCGAATGCGACGCCTACGCGACCGCCTGTGCTGTCGGATGCAGTCGAACCAGCAACGCCTGCAGAGATGTAGACTTTCTCTGCCAATCTCGCCGAAACCGAACCGGCAAAGCCTTGTTCGCCTTGGAAGGTCGATGCGTTCAAGCTGAACGAGACGGTGCTGTCGGGCACAATCATTTGACCACCAAGAGCCATGGCTGCTGCGATCCCGCCGGTTAGGCGCTCTTCGACATCTTGAAGCTGGAACTCAAGGCCCGAGACCCGCCCATCAAGCGCAAGCACGCTGTTGGAAAGCCCGGTGAACTGCGCTTCGGACACTTCCGAGAGCGCGTTGAGAGACACACGCACATTATCGACTGAGGCAGCGCTAGCGGCTTGTTGAACCCCCAATGTGCCAGCGGCGTCCACGGTCACGACATCGACAGGGCCAACCTGTGCATCGGTGGATGCCGCAATATCGCCAACCCGGACAGAGGAACCCGCCCCGCCAAGGGTGACTTGATTGACAGTAGTTGACGTTGCGTTTGCGCCAATCGCTGTTGAGGCTGTGTGCGTCACGCTGGCTCCAGAGCCGACAGCGACAGCGTCATTGGCATCTGCCAATGCATTGGAACCAACAGCGGTGCTGAAATTGCGCGCAGCAGACGCTTGGAAGCCAACGGATGTCCCTTGGTTTCCTGCGCTCGCGGCAAAGCGACCAACAGCTGCTGAGTTGTTACCGCTTGCATCAGCACCACCGCCAACAGCCGTCGCCGAAGCGCCAGCATTTGCTGAAAGTCCGAACGCTGCCGAGTTATTGCCCAATGCCGTTGTCAGCGTGCCAACAGCAGTGGCGTTGACCCCTGCCGCCTGCGCATCGGCCCCGAATGCAGAGGCGCG
>JBDWRU010000004.1:0-36675 GCA_039985875.1 Erythrobacter sp.
CGAAACGGTGCGGCTTTGGTGGAACCGTTTTGGACCGATGTTCGCTGCGGATATCCGGCGTCAGCGAGTGAGCAGGATGAAGGGTTTTCGTCATTGGCGCTGGCACCTTGATGAGGTGTTCGTAAAGATCAACGGTGAGACTTATTACCTTTGGCGTGCTGTCGATCACGAAGGTGAAATTCTCGAGAGCTTTGTAACCAAAAAGCGGGACAAAAAGGCAGCGTTGAAGTTCCTACGCAAGGCGTTGAAACGGCATGGCCAGGCAGAAAAGATCGTGACCGATGGCCTTAAATCCTATCCTGCCGCTATGCGCGAACTTGGCAATCTCGACCGTCGGGAGATGGGCAGATGGAAGAACAATCGCGCGGAAAATTCGCACCTACCCTTCCGAAGGCGAGAGCGAGCGATGATCAGATTTCGACAGATGAAAGCGCTACAGAAGTTCGCCTCTGTCCATGCCAACGTCCACAATCATTTCAATTCCCAACGCCATCTAATCGACAGACAGACTTACAAGACCTCCCGCTCAGCCGCATTGGCTGAGTGGCAAAACCTTATGGCCTGACATGCGCTTGGGTAAAGGATGGCTGCGCCAATCGGAGACAAGTTGCGATTAGACTGGCAGCACCGCCACCTACCCCCAGCACTAGTCTCAGCTTACAGGCCGCCTGCGCAAAGCCGCGGTGTGCGCAGGCTTCAGCAGACCAAAGCGCCGTTGGCGAGAGCTTCTGCATCAGTCTCATCGGATAACAGGCGCGTTTAGCGCTGACAGTCTCTTGGCAGATCGCGATCAGAAGAGTTTCCCTGTTTATCAGGGAAAGAACAGGGAATTTTGTCTGTTTCGAGCCAAAAACAGGCTTAAACGCCTGATTTTGAGCGAGATGCAGTGTGTTAAATGCCCTAATAACAGTGGCTTGTGTGGTGGAAATCGGGGTTTCCCTGCTATTCGGCATAACAGGGTATTTATTCGGCCGTAACAGGGAGTGAATTCAATTTAACAGGCCTGTTAATTGCCAGAACAGGCTAGTTGAAGCTTGGCCAATTCAACACTTTTCGTTGCTCAGTCCAGCACAGCGGGATGTCCATTTTGACGAGCTGTTGGAGATTGAGAAAAGAAGGTTGGCGCCCTTTGAGAATATCGCTCTGAATGTCTGGTGCCAGGAATGCGAGCCGGATGAGATTGCGGTTGTAGGCTTGTGTTGGTGATACTTCGAGAAAAGGCATGCCTTGCCGGTCGCGCTGCAGCAAAGAATGGGCTCGGCGCAGAGCAGCAATCAAGGCCGGGTCAGGACGAATGTCGAGTTTGTTTTTAGGGCACTGTCAGAGCAAATGCACCTAATTGAGAATTGAGGCAATTGGGTCTGGGCATTACCCTGCCCTACCCGATTAAGCGCATTCTGCTAATCGGTGCATTTGCTCTGACAGTGCCCCTGACAGTGCCGCCGAAACCCCCAACTCTCAAAACAGACCACTTGCTTGGGGACAGGTCACCGGCAACCCAGATTTTCGCGTCGAACCATTCTGTAATGCTCCCTTACCTGTAGAAGGTCATCGCCGTTAAATAAGGATCTCTTGAGCGCTAGTGATCTTAATCTTCTGACCACGTACAGATCTCTTTTCTAGCGCTGCCTTTCTTGACAGGACATCGAACAAGGCGAACTCTCCGAAATCAATACCAGTCTGCTCACCCAGAGCGCGAACCGAAAGCTGATTGACCTCGAAGTCTTCAAATGCGCGAGATTCAGCGCGGATATCCGCGACAAATTCACTTTGCTCAAGGACAAAAGCATAGACTTTGATCCCATCATCGTCATTGTGCGCAATGATCTTCCAGTAGTTTAGAGGCACTTGAAGGCCACGATACATCGGGTCGTTGTCGTCATCAAAGATTGGTCCATTGATGATTGTTGCTCGGGTGTTCCGCTGCTTCGCAACGCGCGTCACTTCATTCTCTAACTGGCCCCAAAGATCGAGCGTGGGTTTGAGTTTGCTTTGATTGAAAACTTCATGCTGTGGGGCGATGTTGGTCCAATGATATGTGTCGTGATCGGCTTTGAGCGCTACCGCTCTGGTTTCACCCCACGCACCATCCAGTCGTCTAAACAAATGCCCGCGATCCAGATCGTTGGATCTGTAGTAGAAATTTGTCGCTTGATGTTCGCGCCCGAGCCTTGGATCAAGCGCCCAAGGGTCCTTGCCTCGCGTCACCTGATGGGGAGCCTGAGGATCAAAATTCCCGATTGAATAGAATGCGAGCTTGCGCGGACCATTCATCACGACACTGAAGTTGGAGTAACGTAGCTGAGTACCACTCCCATCTTTCAACACCGCTGCTTGATCTGCGATGCGAGCTGACAGTGTAGGCAGAGGCAGTGCCACTTTAAGGAAATCCGGATTGTAACCAACACGATCGACATAATCGCTAGCCCGCCTACGGCGCTCGAACACCTCGGAAAAGTCGTGCGCGGCCGTAGAATTCAAATCACGGATCGAAGCCACCGTGCCATTTGCAGAAATGTCGACACCGATCCGGATGTTGATATCAGCTGGATTTGCAAACTCAGCTTGAGCGCGGATCGTGCCCTGTTCAGAAACTGTCGTAGATTGGGGAGCTGGCTGCGCTGCTCGGTCTAAATTAGCTTCTGGCGAGCTCCTCGTATCATTGGGAGCGTTGACGGTGCCGGGCAATTGCCCGCCAAAATGTCTATATGCTAAGCCATCGCGCTCAGCGTCCAAGCCGACTTTCAACACACATTCAATATGCGGCACAAATGCCTCAGGGATCAGCTTCTCTTGAAGCGATATGCGAAGGTTATGGACAATCCGAGATATTCTGATGGCCTGGTTCGAAATCCACTTTACGCTGTCCTGAGAAGTGACCGAGACATATGGTTTGGACGTACCATCCGTCATGACCCAGAAACCGTTTTCGTCGCGTTCAGGGATGGCGCTGTTGTGCAAGCCAATGACCTCCCACCAATCGTTTAAGCAAGGGGCCCCTGAAGAACCTGGCAGCGTGTCACCAGTATGGTGCAAAACAGAATCTGCATGTGACCCGTCAAAGTGGGTCGCGGCATCCGGATCAGCTGGGAGCGATTGCAGCATGCTGTCGCGGAACACAACTTCCTTCCTCCGACCGTCAGGATGCTGGACGATGTTTACAGGCGCAAATGCGCGAATCTTACCCTCAGTTCCGTTCAATGGAAGGTAGAGATACTCCTCCAGCCGAACCCCTCGTCGAGAGACCGGTTCTACTGCAACAATCGTGAAATCGAGCGAGCTATTGGTGACGAAGCATTCACTTGGGCGAAAGCGAAATTCTTGCGCTGTCACCGTGCGGTTATTCACGTCCAGCTCATAGTCAAACTCAACAACAGCTCTTGATGCATCACGCGATGATTGCAGGACATGGTTGTTGGTCATGAATAGGCCGGGAGCGATCATGAAGCCTGTGCCAAATCCGAAGTCGCTATCACGTTCACGCACACGCCCGATTGACCGCACCGCGACTTGTGCGCGCTTGAAGTAAAAGACTGAAAGGAAGTCTTCAGTTTCCCTCAAAACGGCCTCGAGTTGGAGGCCTTCCATCGCCTTATCCGCTGATGTCCCACCATCTGCTGCCAAATCCACATCGGGGGCCTGCTCAAATGCCATCCGCTCCATTGCTTTTGTCATATTGGGTTGGCGATCCCGCGTCTCCGCACCCTCAGCCTCAACCACTTTCTTCGAAAGCTTGAGCATTCGCTTGGCGTAAAGTCTTACACGCTCTTCGGTTTCGGATGCGAAGATATCGCCCTTTATCGCAGCGCTATGTGCTTTGGCGCGAGTCTCTGCGTGTTCTTCATAGACCCTTGCAGCGCGTTCAATAACCGGGACAGGGTATCCATCAACCATTCCATCGGCGCGGATGCCGGGCTCGCCTGGAACCGCGATAAAGTCGGAGAGTGCGGAGTAGGCACTATGTACATCTCCAAGATCTTGTTCTTCCGTCTTGTCGACGCTCTCAAAGGCCACACTCTCTGGCGGCCGTGTCAACCATAGTTCAGTTGCTCCTTCTTGGAGAATGTCAATAATACCGCTCTTAACGATGGGCGTGTTAGGAAAGCTCCCATGAGGACTTTCGACAAAATAGGTCTTTGCAGGGGCCCCATAGGTAGCCTGAGCGATCGACACCGTCCCATCACCAAAGTTGCTTCGCTGGTGGGAGACCTCCGTCCCATTGATTTGAACCGATTGGATCGTCGAGTGCCCAAATCCAATTACCTGCACAAACCTGCTATCGGGTGCAGGAAGTTGTGCTTGATTAGTGTTGGCTTGAGTCAGCAACCTTTGGAGGGGCGCTTGCCGTCTAGCTGGCCAAGAACCGCGGTCGAACAAGTCCACTTGGTCATCCAATGGCCGTGGCAACATCTCAACCAAACCCGGCCAATGACGAATGATGTCAGCAACAATTTCCTCTGCCGATTGCGTGGGATCAGCCAAGGCAAGCCACTGCAGGAGTTTGTTCGTCCCGCGGATTAGGCTGAAGGGCGCGTATGAGCCTAGGTTTGGCGTGCCCAACGTGATCACCTGCTTTACAACCTGTCTGTCTGGATCAAGGCCGGCTATGGCGCGCGCGACCAAACCGCCCATGCTGTGACATACAAGGGTCACTGGGTTGCTGTGTTTCTCGCTGAGCATTTCGAAAAGCCGCTGCGCGCTCATTTGCACCGGATCACGCCAATCGTAAGGCAGATATTCAGCGCTATATCCCGCCTTTGTCAGCTTGAGTTTCAGAGGCAGATAAGTCGATCTTGACGCATCCGTTGCTTCGATCTGGTCATTAGGGCCATAGATGAGCTTCTTAAGCCTCCCAAAGGGAATGCCGAGCAAATTCAGCCAAACCTTTTCTGGATCACCATCCTCAAAATGCGACAGCTCCGATCCAAGAATACCGGGAACAATGTAAACTGGCTCTCCACGCCCACGGCCCTCTAGAACCATTTCGCGGCGTCGCGCCGCGCCTATGTCCCGAAGATCGGCTTGCATCTCCCGGATATCTTCAGCCCGGAAGATCTCTCTGAGCCCATGCATATCCCGCCCGTTCACTAAGGCACGAATAACATCGGTTTCAGTAGAATTTTGATTAAGCAATGAACCCTCCCCCAGTATCCTGCGAACCAATGAAGGGCGCAGACCCAATTAGATATCTACCGCAACTTCGCCACAGTTTCGATTGGCTTTACAATTCAACTCAATCGAATTCGTTTTTTCTCACGAGAAATAGAGACACAATTTTAAACATTCGAGAACTCTATCCAGTAACGCGATCGAGTTTTCTAAGAACCTCTCCAGCCGCAACTGCATAATTTGCAGTGATGCCTCCGCCGTGGTGCACACCAACCGCTTCACCTGTACTCAGCTTCAGCAATGCGGAGCCGGAATTGCCATGGAGCGTAGAACAGTCGTGAGCCACAGACAGCGCATCCACACTTTCGACTTTGCCTGGAGAAAGGCGTTTGACCTCGTATATATTCCCAAAGATCCGCGCCGCTGCTTCTTTAAGATCACCGCGTAGCCGCCCATCCTCTAGGGGATAGCCGACGGCTGCGACCGCTTCTTCTGCGATGAGATCATCGCTCAAAGACAATGTGGGTCGACCCGCTGCCGACGGACAGGCGAGGAAGGCCAAGTCAGGCTCACCAGCATTCGCCATGTAGAGAATATCTGTGACCTGATGCTCATCTTCTTGAACCGGTGCAGTGTTCTCTTCCTTGAAGTCAACCGATGCCGAGATACGCCGATTACGAGAGCACAGCGCAAAGCGATAACCGTCACCATCACGCTTGGCGAAATGCTCTGCGATATGGCGATTAGTGACCACGATCCCATCCGCAACAAGGAAGGCTGTCCCCACGGGATGAAACCTCGGGTGATTGTCGACTTCCACTCGGCCAATTGCCGGCAAGCTCGGCAAAAGTGCTTCGCGATTTGACGCCAAGAGTTCAGACCAAGTCGGACTTTCTGGGATCGTAAAATTGTCATTCCGGATTACGATTGAGGGACGCCGGAAGAGCCAAACAATGGACTCAGGCACCACCTCTTCAATCATTCGGTTTCTACTTTGTGGATCTCTGGCAGTTTCTAGCGCCTCGCCTGCGGCACTCCATGCGGCCCTAGCGCCACTTCCGATATCTTCAGAATGCGCCGTGATGACCAACCACTGTACCAATTCGGATTGGAGTTGCTCTTCAAACTCATCGCCTAAGATTATGCGCTCAGTGCTCATTGACCTGCCCCCTCTTCCGCGGGAACCGTTGGTGCCGGCACCAAGGAAACTGAGCTTGTGTTGCGCCCAAAGAAGTTGCCACGGCTCATGGATTCCTGTTCAAGCGCCGACCAAGAACCGGTCGCGAGCACTCGCCCCAGTTCATCGGTTAGCCTGAAGCTGGCATTCACCCCGCCAAGATAAGAGACCCGGCCCGATCCAAATGGACTTGTCTTGATTTGTCGTTCACCACCGCTGCTAGCGACATTGACTTCGAGCAGTGCTGCATTTCCTGACGCGACCATGATCGCGACTGCATCAGTCGCTTGCAGTGGCGTGACACCAGCCTCGTTCGGAGTGTTGAGAGCCTTAATCACTTCAGCGACATTAGTCCGCAAGGTATCGATCGCCTCACCTTCGCTCGCAGTGAGCTCCTTAGTAAGAGCAATCAACGCGTTGAACCGTTCTAATTGGTTTTTAAGGCCGGCAATTTTTGGTGTGTCTTTAGGGTCTTTCGCCTCCTCCTTTGCGATCTTCCGAATAGTGTCATCTCG
Organism: Erythrobacter sp.; assembly: GCA_039985875.1. Classification (GTDB taxonomy): domain Bacteria; phylum Pseudomonadota; class Alphaproteobacteria; order Sphingomonadales; family Sphingomonadaceae; genus Erythrobacter. The sequence continues at coordinate 6,802 of JBDWRU010000004.1, forward strand.
TTTGTCTTCAGTTGGTTTGATTGCAGCCGCCGCAGCCCGAATTATCGCCTCTTTCCTTTCCCGCAAAAGCGCGTCCGTTCGGATCAGCCTGGTCATCCTTTCAGTTAACCCAGTCTTGCCACGCAGCGATATTGTCGGATAGCTGACGGATACTCCGGGAGGCATGTGAGCGATGAGCGAGGCCACGAGCTCTTCTTCAGCGAGAGAAACCGTAACACCTTCAGACGTAACGTTGCTTCTGAAGAACGCCGCGATATCCACTAAACCGCCAAGTATCTGCGGTGCTGCAGAGGCAAAGGCGAGAGCACCCGGGGATTCATCATTGGACAATGCCGAAACACCACCGGCATCAGGTGCGATCCCAAGCAGAGCATCAATCGCTTTTTGAAGATTATCGAGCTGGCTATTGATCTGACGCCACTGTGCAGTCGCGGCTGGCAAATCGATACCGTTGACCAAAAACACATCGTACTTCCCGATGCCGCTAACACTACCAATTCTGGCTGCCATCTGGCTGGCTGCGGCATTCATGGCCTTATGCGCGAGGTGGTTCGCGTAGTACCCCCCGCCTTCGGCTGAGGCGGTGCCATCGGCACCTGTCGTATCTGAACTTGGAAAGCGCGCGAGCACTGCAGCGGTCTGAGCTTCGATCTGAGCCTTTTGTTCATTGTAAGCAGCCGCCCCAGCTTCGCTCCGCGCTTTCATTTGAGTGTATGCTTCAACAACCGGATCCACTTCCTCTTCCGGCGTCTGCGCGTTTTGGTCTTGAGCCATGGCGATATTTCCCCCTGCTAATAGAGCTACAATTGCAATTGAGCTTACGAATTGATTGATTTTCCGCATGACTGCGTTCTCCCCTGAATGTCTTGGATTGCCTTCTGAACAGGCTGGAATTGCGCTCACAAAACCCCAGCGAAACGCAGCATCTTGGAAAGGCTATCGATAGCCTCTCCGCCAATTGGTTCATCACCGGGATGCCAAGGCGTTTGGTCCTCACGACCCAGATGAAGGATCGAATTGGGGTCTTCAATCAACAAGCCAACAAGCACCTGAGCGACGATAAAACTGCCGAGTTTGCCGAGCTGTTTGCCCCCCGTTCGCAGCTCAGCCTCAAGCAGAATGTAGAGCCACAAGGGAGTCTCATTGAGATAGCCCTCATCGCCAATGATCCCATTGGCAAAGCTCAACAATTCCTCATCCGTCAACGGCTCGAAAGCCGCATCGTCGCTTAGATCAGCAAGGACTTGCTGCGCCGTCGGGATCGCTAGCACGTATGACCGCCGCAAATTGCGTGCTGGTAAATGCCTAAGCGCCTCGCGCACAGGAACGGGCAGCAGTTCGGGCTTCTGTAAGACCAACTGGTCGAGGCCCTCTGCAATGGTCGAATCGATCCCACGTGCGGCGCGTTCCTCGTCTCCGGCAGGCAGAAAGTTGTTCCAGTCGATAACCCACAAATCGCTTAAGCGCGAAGCGCCGGCTAACCCCCCGCTTCCGGTGAACCGGAAAAGTTCGCTAAGGGGCGCGCGGCCCAATTCGCCGTTCGGTCCAAAATTCCTATTGAAGTGATATTCCGGACGGATCATTGAATGGCCAAAGCGGAACGCAGCTACACTAAACTCTAAGGGCATGATTTGGGCGCCTTGAGAGAAGCCCCTATAGCTCTCGGCAGCCGGCGCGTTCAGCGCGTCTGCAAGCACGCCGGCGTCACACAAGGCAGCGCAATAGTCATTCAGGACCAGCCACTGATACGTAAGAATTGTCTGACGTTTGGCTGCTTGGAAACGTTCCTCATCACTCAACGTCGGATCCAGTTGATCGACAATAGCATTGTGAAACCGCAGAAATGCAAGGTGCAACTGAGCAACAATAAGGTTCTCATCATTGCGCGCGTCACCAATAATAGGGGCATTCGGATCATCATCGAACTCGTTGCCCGCCGGCAAGTCGGCCATGCGCGGCAAATCATTGGGCCGGTTCGATGTCGTGCGCCCAATCTTCATCTTCGCGCCATCGCGTAAGAACGGCTCTATTGCTTCATCGTCGCCATACAAGCTGTCGAGGCGAAGGCTGGCTATCCGACCGTTCTTGATCGTCTCCAAAACCGCTTCGCGCGAGTTCCGCGTTAGCGAGCCGTCTTCATTGGCGATCGAAAATGCGGGAAGATTGTCAGGATCAGAGTCTGTATTAAGCGTAATATCGTGATCAATGAACTGACCGAAATAGGTCAGAATAGCGGGCTGGCCTTTGGGTCCGATGATCCCAGCATCGGTAACCATCGCTTCGCCAAGGCGACCCAGCTTCGCAAACGCATCGGGATCCTCACTTTGACCATCCCCGTTGAAGAAATAGCCAAAGCTGGGCCCGCGCCTGCTCGCTTCAAACGCACCGTGGGCGGAAAGCGTCTCAAACGACTTCGTTCCCTCCATCTTAACCCATGAGAATTGTCCGTCGGTCCCGGTCTCACCATAACCTTCAGCCGAACAAACGATCGTTCCGTGTCCTATTTTTCTCTGCATTCTCGACCTCATCTGTCTGCGATTTGACAAATGTGAGGAAGATGAGTCCGACCAGCGTGAAAAATACGTCCAATACATCGTGAAAAAGATGGATGTACTGGTAAACCTTGTTAGTTTTTGCTCTGCAGAGGTGGTGTGTTGCTTAAATCAAATAAACCGTATCGCTTGTATTTGCGCGGCGTTTTTCGTTTGGAAGACGCGACTGGAACGCGTGTGCGCGTTACCAGTCGAAGGTCAAAAGCGTTGATCGCGATGTTGGCAACAGCAAGAAATGGCGAGCGCACACGCACCTGGTTACAAGCCCAATTGTGGGGCTCGCGGGCGGAAGCTCAAGCCAAAGCCAGCTTGAGGCGCGAACTTTCGAATTTGCGTCCAATCCTGAATACTCAGGACCCGCCGCTGCTGCGCGCTGATCATGATCGCGTAATCCTTGATCTCAAGAGAATTGAGCTCGACATCCATGACCATGCGAGCCGGCGACATAACGACGATCTGCTAGAAGGCCTCGAAATCCCAGGAGAAGAAGGCTTCGAGGATTGGCTGAGAGAACTTCGAGCGCTAGACGAGTTCGTCTCCCATAATCCAAGAAGCGCGTTAGGCCAGCTTCGCAAAGCTCCGGCCAATTCCGCACAAGCTTCGTTTCCATCCATCACCGTCCTTACAATTGGTGATCAACCAAACGATACCCATGCCGCGATCCACGAAGGGATCACCCATGCGCTGATCGATCGGGTATCGAGACTGCGCTGGATGACCGTTGTCATGGGGCCGCGGGCTCCGCTGAATGATGCGGATCCCGAGCAACTCGACATGATGGCAAACAGGTTGCAGGTGGAATATCTACTCTTGGTCGAAATGGCTACGCAAGATCGGCTTGCTTTGACTCTCTGCAAAGCGGGCACTGGTCAAATCCTCTGGAGCGACCACTCATATTTTCCTCAAAGTTTAACGCAGGACACGCTTGAGACAGTGCTAGCCCGAGTTGTTGCTGTGCTCAGCTCTAAAATCGAGTCCGATCAGAAGATGGATGCGATGAGGCACTCCTTCGGCCCTGTCTCTACCAACAAACTGCTTTGGAAAGCGCGCTGGCACATGCGCCGCTACAAACGCGAAGACGCGCAGATTGCTGAGGCGTTGTTTGAGGCGGCATTGGCTGAAGGCGGCGATGAGCACGAAATCCTAGTTGAAAAGCTGTATCTACACGCCCTTGCAGCCTGGAACAGACGCGCAGACCCCGATCACATAGAAGCACTGCGAAGAGAGGCGATTGGGCGAAAGGATTTTGCCCCGTATGACTGTCGCGCGCACTTCCTGTGCGGTGTGTTTGACATGTGGCTTTGCAAACACGGGCAGGCCGCAGCCAACTTGGAACAGGCGATCGAACTCAATCCCAGCATGTCTAACGCCTATGGCCAGCTCGGCAGTTGTCACAACCTTGATAATAGGCCAGCCATCGCAGTACCCATCCTCGAAACTGCTCTGCGACTGAACCCGCTCGACACAGAAAACTTCCATCAGCATGGCGAACTAGCATTTGCTCACCTTGCTTTGGATGAATTCGAGGAGGCATTGGCCAGTGCTGACCGAGCCCTCGCGCTCAAGTCAGGATATGCCTATGCGCAGGTGCTTAAGATCGCGGCTTTGATACAGATCGGTGAGCCGACGGCTATCCGCGAAGCCTACACGACGCTTACTCAGTCAAAGCACTTTGCCAATCCCTCTTTCTTGAATTGGATCCCTTACGCTGACCGGTCGTGGCCAGAGCGCCTGAAGGCAGCGGTGGAGGAAGCCGCAAAAATTTAACCATAGCAAGACGGGGGTGCACCATGGCGAAGCTAAAGTACTTCGACAGAATCGAACAGGATCAAGCAGCGCAAAAGGCGCTGCCACCTGGCCCGCTGCCGCAGTTTGATTTTGAGAGTCTCAGGACCAAGAGTCGATTAAAGCGCTGGGCAACTCGCTTTGCACTGCGTCGGCTGTTGCCCTTCGTTGCGGCCATACTGAGACTTGTGTGGCCCAATCCCAAGTACAAGAACGTAGTCTTCGTGACCCGCCGTGCTGATGTTGAAGAGGTGCTCGGCGACCCGGCCAATTTCAAAGTCGTATACGAACCCGAAATGAAGGAGCTTGGCAGCGGGTTCAACAACGTCCTTGGTGAAGATGGACCAGACCACGATCGCCTTCATGCTCTACTGCGAAAAACCCTATCGGACCAGCATCTTGGCAACGTTGGTAAGTGGGTCAGCGAGGACGCGCACGCACTCTTGGAACGGGCTGGTGGACAGATCGATATCTTCCGCGATCTCTTTACGCGCACGGCATCAGAGACATCCTGTCGATTGTTTGGCCTGGACCCGTTGGACCGAGACCAGTTTGCGCAATGGACGATGGCTGTCTCGAACCAGTTGTTTGGCGACTTCTTTGGTGATGCAAATATTCGCCAGCAATCGCAGACAGCGGCCGCCCATCTTCGCGCCGTTATTGATGATGCGATCGACCGCGTTGAAGCAAACAATCGGCTGAATCCTGCAAGTAGGCGCAAACGCGAAACTCTTATTGACCGCCTGATTACCGACGAGAAAGTTCCTCGCGGTGAAGTCCGGGCCAGCATTCTCGGACTGATCACTGCCTTCATGCCAACCAACTCTCTGGCAGCGGGCAACATTATGGAAGTGCTTTTGGAAAAACCGCGTTTGATGCGGCATGCCAAAGCAGCCGCAAAGCTTGACGATCGCGCAGCTCTAGAGGCCATTTTGCTTGAAGCAGGCGCTCGCAATCCCGCTCTATCACCGGGGCTGTGGCGTCATCGCCCTGAAGAGGCCGAACCCATCGAGATCGGCAGAGGCAAGAGGGGCAGCCGCATGATCCAACCTGGCGACTTGATCCTGGCATGCATCCCCTCTGCCCTGCGGCAAAACCGGTCCGATATCCGAAGCGATGCTTGGCTGATGTTTGGCCACGGTCCGCATGTTTGCTTTGGCGCGCAGATCGCGCTGGACCATCTCACAAGCGTATTCGCCGCACTCTTGTCGCGCGAAGATCTAGAGCGCGTTTGCGGCAAAGAGGGCCGAATGGAACGCATAGGCCCTTTCCCCGTCCGGATGGACATGCGCTACAAGCATATCGGCTCAAGGCGTGCCCTCATGGTTCTGCGGTTCCCGGTTGACCCGAAAATTTCACGCGAAACCGTAGACAAAAAAATCCGTAGACTAGGCAATCCGGCTGAGGATTTCATCCGCGCGTCCCTAAAAGACACTGCAATTCAATTCGCATCGCTAAATGTGATCGAAAAGGATGAAGAGTCCACAGAGTCGGTCATTCTGCTTGAGCTAAGCGGAGACGGCGAGGATTATGAACTCCTCAAAAGTTTCGCGAAGGCGTCGTATTCTTGGCTCGCGCCAATACTCGCATTTTGCCACCCTCGGCAGCATGCGCCTGAGCACTACAAGGTACTGCTTCGTAGGTTTGAGCGTGGACTGATCCACGTGAGTTTTAGGCCCTGGGGGTCGACCGGACTTCATTTCGATGGTTTGCCAGAACTGTCGGTAGAGGACATAAAACATCAGGAAGAGCTCGCAGACTTTGCGGCCGCTGTAGTCAACACATTTGTCAAGCGTGGCACCAACCTAAGCGCGCGTGCCATGGATGTCTTGCAACGCACTAGGCGCCTTGTGCGTCGCGATAGCTTTTTGATGCTACGCAAGGGAAACAGAAAAATCCGCAATGCGTCGCGACTCGAACGTAACGCCGTCCTTCGCCCTAGCCGTAAACGTCTGAGAATTGCTGACTGGCGACCACATCGCAGCATCTTTGGGCCTGTGCCAGGTATGATCATTGATCGAGGCAATCGGCTCCTACTTGGCAGTTTGACTGTTGGTTGGATCGCGGCGTTAACCGCTTTGACCATATGGCTTGGCCCCGATCGCACAGCGCCTTTTTGGGAATGGTGGATTGTTGCCCCTATCCCACTGCTGATTGGCAGTTTTCTTGCTCTTTTGATCACAATTGCAGGCGCTTTTGCAATCTTCATGGCAGCGATCCGCTGGAAAGAATTGCGTGATCCTAGCGACACCGGGCAAGCCAGCTTAGAGCAAGTCGAGGCATTGGTCGCACGTGAAGACCATCCCGGATACGCACACAATCATATCACTGCGGTTATGCCGTTTAAGACAGGCATATTGCGACGACTGAGTTTCGCATTCTCGATGTGGGGTATCGCGCAAAGCGTAACTCACTGGTTCCGCCCCGGTTTTGTCTTAACCATGGGCACTATCCACAAAGCCCGCTGGTTTCGTGTGCCGAACACAAATCAGTTTGTGTTCTTCTCCAATTATGATGGCAGCTGGGAAAGCTATTTAGAGGATTTCATAACCCGTGCGCATGAGGGGCAAAGCGCCGCATGGAGCCACGGTGTGGGATTTCCCCCGACCAAATACTTGATTGGTGACGGCGCAAAGGATGGGGACCGGTTCAAGCGCTGGGTTCGCAAACAACAGCGCGAGACCCCTTTCTGGTACACGCGCTTTCCCAACCTAACTGCCGAACGCATCCGCACCAATGCGATGATCGCCGATGGCTTGAACCGCGCAACGACGGACACGGATGCGCGGCGCTGGATGTCGCTATTTGGTTCCGCACAACGGCCCACCGAAGAGCTGGAGGTCCAAGAGGTTCAAACTCTGGTCTTCTCCGGCTTCCCAAAGCACAAAAAAGCAACCGCAATGTTCATCCGCCTTCCTTCTGACAAACGACGGGCCGGCGAATGGATATCAGCCGTTTCTGGTCAAAGGGCTCTGACCGGCGAAGCGTCAAGCGATCAGCCTCTGCCTTCCGAATGGTTTGAACAAACTGAGCGAGGCGTTGCGATCGAAGTACCCTTAGACGCTAGAGTGCGCTTTGGCGAATACCCTTCAGGTGATGGTGGTACGACGCTCGGCCTGACTGGTTCCGCGCTTCAGGCATTGGGACTGAACGACCGCTGCGGTTTTCAGTCTCTACCCGAGGTTTTCCGGATGACGATGGCGCGCCGAAGCGATCTTCTGGGCGACGACACAACGAAGCTGCACGAGTGGCGCATTGCGGATCACTCGGATCACGAGCATGGCGCTCAAGCGATGTTGGTGGTGTACGGATCTGAGGGCGGGCGTAACCACGCGGAAACAGTCGAGAATCACTCAAACCTGCTGCGTCATCTGGGCGGTAAAGTTGTTCATACGGTGCCCTGTAACGCTGCGCGAGATAATCGACTTGATACAGAGCATTTCGGCTTCAGAGATGGGATCTCTCAACCTGTCATAAAGGGCACGTCACGCGCATCTCAGGAAATCCCGGAACGAGATTTAATCGCGGCGGGAGAATTTATCCTGGGCTATCCTAACGGGCAAGGTTTCACTTCTCCGCCGATATCAGTTGGGACGGAAAATGATGTGTCGGCTGATCTGCCAGCCGCACGCGCATCGCGAACCAACCGCTTCCCTTGGTTCGGCCCTCGCCCCACAGAAACGGAATGGCGAGACTTTGGGCGCAATGGCACCTTTATCGCCGTACGCCAGCTCGATCAGGACAAACCGGGCTTTGATAAGGGTATGAAACGTATCGCACATAGACTTCGAAAAATCGAGCGTAAGCGCAAGGAACTGTCTGAGTTGATTGGAGGCCCGATCGACGACAGGTGGGTGGCCGCAAAAATCATGGGCCGATGGCAGGATGGGACCCCATTGGTTGGGCACTCCCGACCAGATGGCACGTCATCACCCAACGAGAGGGTCGATAACGATTTCACTTATGGCCGAGATGATCCGCGGGGTCTGGAATGTCCGCTCGGCTCACACATCCGGCGCGCCAACCCACGCGATAGCAAAGAGGCAGGCGATCCAGAGGAACAGGACATCACTAATCGCCACCGACTACTTAGACGCGGGCGCGCATACACCTACGAAGCTGATGGTGGAGAAGCTAAGGGCTTACTGTTCATGGCAATCTGCGCCGACCTCGAACGCCAATTCGAGTTCGTGCAGAGATCTTGGCTCAACACGACCAGCTTTCATGGTTTGGTAGAGGAAGTTGACCCGCTTCTTGGTGGGGACCGCAATGATCCGTCGCAAAAACGACCTGGCTTTACGATTCCTACTTCAGCCGGTCCGGTTAGAATTCCAGAAACACAGGGCGCATTGCAATCTTATGTTGAAGTCAAAGGTGGCGGATACTTCTTCCTTCCAAGCCGATCGGCGTTGCGCTTCCTGATACGGCGCAGCCAGTCGGGGGCAAATTAGAAGGAGTTCCTAAAACTCAGTGCTAGCGATGGATGGCAAACGATACCAATGGACAATTCACGTCCAGCTCAATGTACCCATATGCGAAAGCTACGTGCTGAAAAGCGGGGGGATAAGCTGTAAAACACCCTAAAAACAACAGCCTAGCCTGAGAATCAGAGAAACGAGATTGGTATTTCAATGATGTTTATTGGACTCAAACCAGCTTCTCAAGAGAGTGGCAGATAGCGTCAAGTGAACGAATGTTGGTAGCTATCGCTCAAATCAATAAGATTCCTATCCCGTCCTATTCTTCAGCTAGTCTATGAACTTGCAAATGGCTCAAGACTTGTCCCGAAAGCACAGGGTCTATTCGGTTGACGTAGCCATTTGCCCACCCCTTCCAATCAGCCAGCTCTTCGCCAGAAACCTCCACAACCCCGCTTTCAACAGCCGCCGACACCTGTTCGACCAATTCCCTGATCTCGGCTGCCTGTCGCAGCAACTCACCGCTTTGCCTAAGATCTGCGAGCCTTTGCTGCTCGGCCTTCTCGAGCTTCTCTCGCTGCGCCTCTTCCTTCCACTTTCTCTGCTGTTCCTCGAACCTCGCGGCATCGACAAAGCTTTGGCGGAACCGCGCCTCACCCGCCACAATCACTTCAGCAACAATCTGCTCGACCTGCTTCTCGATACGGCTGCCCTTTTCATCGGCCCATACCGTTGGCTCGTCACCTTTTCTGGTTTGCAGGTTCAAAGCAATAGACGTCCCTGGTGGAAGCTCGCGCAGTTCTTGCGACGTAAGATGAACCTTGTCCTCGCGGGCGATGGAGACTTCGATGCCGGTGTCACCGATCTCTGCCCAGAGCGCATATCCATCTTCCGTGGCCGACAGCTCGCCACCATGACCTCGGGCGGAGAGCGCCTTGAGAATGGCATTGGCGATCCGCAGCTGGCGCAACGCAAAAGGGGTGTCGTGTTCGGGCCGGTTCCAGTCCCATCCGGTTTCTGCAAATTTCAGACGTCGCTTTTCGTCCTTTTTGAGGAGCCTTTGTAAACCGCGAGGCGGGCGCCCGAGTTCGCGCGGTACAGTCACCTTGCCAATCGCCTTCAGCTCAAGTGCGAGAAGCTCTTCCAGATCCTCCGGCACGTTCTTCGAGCCGAAAGGCCCCTCGACCGCCATGCGTGTGGCTTCCTTGACATGGCCGCGGAACCTCCCGTCGAGCCTGACCCGGCCGTTTTCGCCAGGTCTACGAGGGCGGGGCTGCGGCATTGCCGAAACCTTTTTACAGACCTTTTGTTTCGCCCAATACCCGTGGGGCGGTGTGGCAATGCCGTGCTTTCCAAGGAGCTTCTTGAGGCCGACATCACTGATGCCGATTTTCGCGGCAAGATCGCGTAAAGGAGCGGACCACGCAAACGCGATAACGTCCGGGGGAGGGCGAGAAAAAAGTCATGTCTGTACATGACCGGTAGTATTGGAATCCTTCGAGCGGGATGCCTAGTGGTCTTTTGTTAAACCAAGTTCAAATCTGCTGTTTCCATTGGCAAATTTGCAACCGCAACCACGCTAACAAAGCGCTCGGAACACATGAACTCATCTTCCGTGCTGCAAAATCCACTGGTGCCAGAAGAGGACTCGAACCCTTTGACCTCAAATATCTGAAAAGATGATACTTTTCATATCGCTGCTGTAACATCTGTAATACACAACTGTAACAGTTTGCGCAAGCGCGCCCCCAATTTGGCCCCCATCTGACCTATGCTGCGAGGGTTCGAGTCCTAAACAAGGACTCGCAATCGTTCAATTTCCCGAGACAGCCTTCTTCTTTATCCCACGTTTGCGCCCTGTGGCCTTTGCGCCAGATTTGGGCGCGGGCGGAGGAATGAGATTGCCGTTATCGTCAATGTCATCCAAGTCGAATGCTCCGATTTCGTTCGCGCGGATCACCAGCGCGCGGTACTTGTCTTCGATGACTTCCCCTTTGAGGTGCGCACGTTTGATGACGTGATAAGGATTAAAGAAGACGGCGAATGACAATTCGCCCAACGGTCCGGACTTGATGTCGACAAACCCTAATTTCTCTAGGCGCTTTACTCGATCCTTCCATGTTCTGAGAGCCCTTTGGCCCGAGAAACCTGCATAGAAGGCCATTTCTTCTGGTCTATTTAGCGTCAGGAATAGCTCATCGTAGAGCCGACACCACATCTCGAAATATGTATTTCCTACCGGGAAACCTTTTCCCGACATGTCATCCATGATGTTAAGGATGAGGGGCATCGTTCGAGGAATAGTAGCAAAGCCATCTCTTTCGGTACGATCCCACAGCATGTGGTTCGTCACTTCAGGCCAAATTTTAGCCCGTGCCTCCAACTGCCTTTCGAGGATTGTCCTGCTTCTCGCCAATTTCTTGCCCCATGGGAGGCGAGGCTGATCATATGATCAGCCCCGGGGGTAAGGTTTGGAAGCTCACCCCTTCACTACGCATCCTCACGCTGATCGCTCCAGCATCGCGCTTTAGTGATACGGCTACAGATTTGGGGTCTGTGCTCGTCACTTGGACTTCGTGATGTTGCATATATAGGAGAAGGCAGCCAAAAACTCAACTGCTTACTTATAGAAAATTTAGATTGAAGAAGTCAGAATATTGCTAGCTCATATGCATGAGAGCGCATATATATGGCAAATGAATAATTGAGTATGCATAAAACACGCAGAAAATTCTGCATTAATTTATATCTTTCAAACCTTTGAAGGCGCTGGCCCGGTGCTCATGGTGGAGCGGTGATGTGGTGGAGCTGGTGATGAGGTGCTCACGGTGACGGGGTATTGCCAAAGGGGGTACCCGCATTCCACGGCCTGATATGAAAATTCTTATGCGAGCCGTCTCCTTAGATCAAGATAGCAACGATTGCCCCCTACCCTCCCGTGCCAAAGCCAGTGCAAACCGAAATACTAATTGCTCATCATCATGTTCACAGATAAACGTTGATTTACTTGTGAACAATGGAGGCAGTGCAATGAACGATCAAGGCAAGGCTGTAGCGTACCTGCGGGTCTCTACGGATAGGCAGGGCAAGAGTGGCTTAGGACTTGAAGCTCAGCGTGAAGCCGTGGCGCGGTATGCAAAGACGGCTGGGCTGGAGCTACTCGAAGAGTTTGTTGAAGTAGAAACTGGTAAAGGCACGATGGCCCTCGCCAAGCGCCCCCAGCTCTTGGCTGCTTTGAGTGAAGCCAAGAAGCAGAAAGCGAAGCTGGTTATGGCCAAGCTCGACCGACTGGCGCGCAACGTTCACTTCGTCTCAGGCCTTATGGAAACGGGGGTGGACTTTGCAGTCGCGGATATGCCCAACGCGGACCGCTTCCAGCTGCACCTATTTGCGGCACTGGCAGAAAAAGAAGCCGAGCTAATCTCGGAGCGAACGAAGGCCGCGCTCGCAGCAGCTAAAGCTAGAGGGGTAAAGCTAGGCAAGAATGGGGCTGTTCTTGCGAAGCGCAATCAGAAAGAGGCGCTTGCCCGCCTTAAACCGCTAAAAGGACGACTGGAGGAGCTCAAGGGTAAGGGGCTAAGCATTCGCAAGATTGTCGAACATTTGAATGAGCAAGGCATCTCATCTCCAGCCGGGGGGCAATGGCACCCAGCCAATCTACACCGTGCTCTCAAGCGCCTTGAGCTCTAAGCCCCAAACTTCTTCAGGAGTTGGTCGCGCGGTTGCAGTCCATCGACTTCCTTCTCCACCATCAAGAAGAGCCCTCTGCCTTGTGAGGTCCTCTCCCACAGTTCGCCAATTGCAACCTTAGCCTTGCTATCGTCATTGGTAGCATAGGGCTCGCCCTTGTATTCGATCACTGCGAAGCGCCCATCGGAAAGCTCAGCTACAAAATCAGGGAAGAACTTGCCGCCTTCAAGCGGCAGCCAAAAGGCATCCCCATGCTGTGACACATTGCGAGCCCAGTGCTTTAGAACCTCGCTGGGAAGACCATCAAGCGCCCGCCCACACATTTCCTCAGCACCCCCTGCCTTACCGTCAAAGGCAGGGACGAAGTCAGGGCCTAGAAAGTGCTTCTGGAATATGAAGTCACCTTCATAGGCTCTTACACCCGCGAACATGCCATCCCTGAACTCGAACCCATCATCGAAGCTAATCTCAGGCTTGGCTTCTGGGGCAAATAGCGACGCTTGATATACCTTGCCCCGCTCGTCGTTTCGGATTGTAGCAATCCGCTCTCGTATCTTGCGAGCGAGAATGTACTTGGACTGCATCAATCCTGCCAAAGGCAGGTCTCTTGAAACATGCAAATGCGATACCGTCTTTGTTAGCCACTCAACTAGCTGTGAAGGGCTCAAGTCCGGTTCACGCACCTGCTTTGCTAGGAAGAGTACCAAGCCCTGCTCGCTCCATCCTTCGACTTCCACATCAAACGATAACTGCGTGGAAGGATCGCGACTTCTGATTGTGAGGGATCGCCCGTCCAAGTCGATCTCAAACGCGTCAGCCGTAGCCGTGAGATTGAAATCACTGGGCTGGAGTTGATGCGAATGGTCTAGAAGCGACCAATCGCTATGCTCCATCAATAGCTCAGTTTCTGCCAGCTCCAGCTCGCCTTGAACGTTTGCCATCAATGCGGGCAGTACAAAGGCATCCCCCCGCTCGGCTGGTGATATGCGGGCTTCATGCTCAGCCTCATACCGAGCAACCGCCTCGCGTACTTTATCGGCCACGTCCTCAGGTAAATCGGTGCTTAACCGTTCGCGTTCTTGCGGCGTTAGGGTGCGGGTCACTTTGATCGACTGCTTTCCAGCCGTAGTGACAATCTGCACCTTCTCAGGGGCTATGCCCTCAACTCGTTCAACGTCCTCATTCTTCAGCTTCACCGGGACTGAAACAGAAGGACGGGGCCTTGCTTGCCGCCCAAAAAGGCCGTCGTCCAAGCCGGGTTGCTGCGACTGAATACTCTTCTCGGCTTCGATCTCGCTAAAGCCCATCGCAACGAGCTTATCCTTCAAAGCCTCAGCAGCAGCAGAGAACGTCTTAGAAGCAAGGTGCGCATAGGCACGGTTCAATCGCTTGTCTTCTCGCTCTTTCGCATAGGGCATACGCAATACGCGCCCAAGAAGCTGCTCGGCATCGGTGGAGCTGGCGATATTCGCAAGAGAGCAGAAGACGTAAGCGAAGGAGCAGTCCCAGCCTTCCTTCAGAGCCTCAACCGTGATGACGAAATCGATTTTGCAGTTAGGGTCGAAGAGATTGACATCATCCAACTCCCTTTGCTCGCCCGTCGCGATTGCTATCCGGTTGGGCTCGATCCCGGTCTCAACCAGATACCCCTTGAGAACCTCAACGTTCGCCTCTTGATTGCGGTCTTGTGCTTGGAACAGCACGATGGGCCGGATGTACTTTTCGTCCCTCTCCGCAATGTCATGTAGCTCCTTGCGCTTCGCAACAGCGCCATCAACCGCTTGCTGCCAAGTGGGGTGCTCTGCCAGCATGACAGGGAGCTTAATCATCTCCTCGTCTTTCAGCTCTTGTGCGGACACTGAGTGCAAAAGGTTGGAATTAGAATGCGGCGTTGCCGTAAACTCAATGATCGCGCTCGGGTTCACGCGGCGCTGCATCTCTTGCGATAGGCCCGTAACGGCCTTGTGCGCCTCGTCCACAATCATCAGAGGGCGGTGCAAGTGCATCAGGTTGGCGAAGGAGAACTTAATCGTTCCGTCTTTGCGCCCTCCTTCAATCGTCTCCAAACCTTCTATCTTACGAGGCAGCGCGCTGAAGTGCGGTTCAAGGTCTTCGCTGTGAGCGTAAACCTTGCGGCCATCTGTGCTTGAGGTTCGCAGGGTCTGAATGGTGCCGACAATGATACAGCAATTGCTTTTGATATCGTGAGGAGTGAGCTGCCCAAAGTCTGCAATATCAAGAACACGAACGCGCCCCTCAAACTCATCATCAAGCACGGCCCGATAGGGGTGCTTGGGGTTCTTGAGCGCTTCGACTGTTTGCTTGCGGATCGTGGTAGTAGGGACAAGCCAAAGGACTAAAGGATAGTCCTTCTCCATCCAGCTCTCGCTCGCGACTGAGACACTGTGAGAGGCTAGGATTGTCTTGCCTCCCCCAGTTGGCAGGCGAAGGCAAACATAGGGAGTGTCAGCAAGCCCATTCAGGGGCCTGTAGGGCGACAATAGCCCCTCCATGCGCTCGGCTTGCTCAGGCTCACCAGTGACCGTCCTAAAGGCTTCTATGGGGCCTTCGATGCGCGCTTCTGTAAGGAACTCGCGAAGAGTGGCGAGCGTGCCTTTCTGGTATTGCTTAAGCTCCATCACGCGCGGGCCTTCACATCATAGGGGGTTTGTTTGAAGATGATATTCTCACGCTCCAGCGTGGCATCAGAGAGGATGCAGCGCTCGCCGTAGACAGTTAGTGTTCCATCAAAACCGGCTGGCAAGTCCTCGCGGATGATGCGCAGCGTTGAACGGGTGAGCACATTGCCCCCGTTTACTGAACGATCTCGCAGGACCCCGTTGTAGAGCAGGGCAAGGGCCGTCTTGTCGTTGGCTCCTAAGACGGTCCCGTTGCGAGCTCCCGCGTTCCAAGGGGCTTCAAGCTCGGAGAACCAGATGTGGGCGGCGAGGGTCTCAAATTCTATGTCCTCGCGTATCTGTCCTTGGTCATCGAAGACGCTAGGTCCGAGTCTGTAGAAACGGAAGCCGCTCCCACCTCTCCATTCAACTGTCTTAGATATGCCACCTTGTTCGCCCTCAGTGACCTTGCGCAAACGCGGCTGACAGTAGGTTCGCGCATGCTCACCATATTCAATACCAATATACTGCCGACCCATCTTTTGAGCGACAGCAGCGGTTGTTCCAGAACCCAAAAAAGAGTCCATAATCAGGTCCTGTGGGTTGCTCGCAATTGACATAACACGCCTGATCAACTCTTCAGGTTTAGGCGTTCCAAACGGTTCTTCTTCCGGGAAAAGTGCTACTTGTTCTTTCTTTGAATCTTGGTTGGAGCCGCTACTTTTGTGATCCCACCACGTGTCGGGGACAACTCCGGTTTGGACCTCAGATAAAAACACCTTCAAACGAGGGAGACGATCACCATCCTGTCCAAACCAAAGGCGATTGTCCGCTCTTAATGCTTCTGTTCTGTCAGGCAGACCGTTCCAATGTCTTCCTGCAGGCGGACCGACCTCACGCCCGGACGGTAGCTTGATATTGTAGCGATAAGCGAGCCTGCGCTCGGAGTCCTCTGACTGCACTGAATATGCGACACTCTGCCAGGGGCCCCGTTCGTCGTTGTCCTTGTTTCCGAAAGCAGCCATTTGGTCATCATTGCGAGGGAGCAGGTTTCGCTCCCACTTACTCACGTCGCGGCAGTAGACGAGCATGTGATCATGACTGCCCGAAATCATTGCCTTGTTCTTCTTCGCAAATACCTTTTGCCAAGCAATCGAAGCCACAAAATTTTTCCGTCCGAAAATCTCGTCGAGTATGACCTTGGCATAGTGCACTTCATGGTCATCTAGGGTTATCCAGATACTTCCGTTGGTAGAAAGAAAGTCGCGAAGTAAGGCCAACCTTGGATACATGAGTGCGAGCCACTTTGAGTGCTCTAGATTGTCATCGTAATGCTCAAATGCTGACCTCGTGTTGTAAGGCGGATCAATAAACACGCACCGAACACGCCCAGCATAGAAGGGCAGTAATGCTTTGAGTGCCTCAAGGTTGTCTCCCTGAATAAGCATATTGCCCGTATCAGGATCGCCCGCGCCAAGTTCAGGCACTTCTTCAAGCAGCTTATAGGTAACGGCATCAGCCGCCGTTACATCTTCGTCTCTAGTCAACCATTGCAAAGTAGGCATAGGTAGCTTCCTGAAGGCAGCCTCAGTGCATGGCAACACCTAACGGAATGGAACTCCCAAGATATAGTTAGGAGCCCGATTATGTTTTCCTTGGTAACAGCGAAGGAACGCTAGGGACTGCGGAGCGAAGCCATCGGGAAAACAAAAGAGCTCTTGAGGATTGCCTCTGGAAAGTTCGAGCAAATCTATTTTGATACCACTGAGGAGAAACAGTGAACGCACGGAGAGAGGCATATCTGTCTTTGATAGGGAAACCCTACAGGGTTAGCGAGGAACGAGCCTGTAGGAGGAACTGAAAGGATGACTAGGTCAGATACTCAGAGGATATCCTAGGTAAGGAAGAATGGAGATAAACAGAAAGATCAAATGAGTAAATCCAATCAGGGACACGGATAACCATAGGGTGCACTAAGGTAACCCGAGGGACAGACTAGGACTCAGCGAAACATTTGACTGCGAACAGCGTCACTATCCGACTGAGACATCTGTCTCATTTTCTACACTTCTCAGATATGCTCCTTCTGCAAGCTCCAGCAAGGAGTGGTCTTGCAAGGTGAGAGCATAAACCCCCGGCTTGCCGGTGACCTCAAGCAGCAGCGAGCCCAGAGCAAGCGTGAAAACTCGGTGACTGTCTGGACGATGCGTCATCCTTGTCACCCCTAGCCCAAGCGCGGTCGCTGCCATTGAAACCTTATGAGGCCGCTTCCCAAGCTTTCCTTGAAATAGGAGCGGCTGGTCATCGTGTGCCCTTTGGATGAGCCTATTTGCCACTTCTGCTTCATAGCCCTGAATTTCAGTGTGAGCACTGAAATGAGACAACAGGTCTTGCACGACCACGGCGGCCTGACAGAGACGCAGGGAGGTCACTATTGTTCCAAACACAATTTTCTCCTTAAGAACTTTATGGGTCGTAAATACCGTGGCCTATATGGGCACAAAGGGCAATCTAGAACGGGTGCCGCGGCAATCCATCAAGACCGACAGTGACGGACGCCTAAGGCAATTAGGTGAGGCAATTCGTGCAGCGCGCAGAGAATGCGACCTGTCTCAAGAAGCGCTGGCAGATGCAGCAGGTTTGGACCGCAGCCATATGGGCAAGATAGAACGCGGAGAACGTAACGTGAGCGTTCTGAACGTTGCACGGGTGGCAGAAGCATTAGGGGTCTCCATCGCGTCTCTGATGTCTTCAGCGGGGCTTTGAAGAGAACTACAGGAATCTCGGCAGTCGCTCGATCTGTTCAGCCATCACGCCAACCGGCACACTTCCATAGCTTTCGTTCACATTTCCAGCAGCATGGCCAAGGATTGCACGGGCTACCCGCCCTTCAATACCATGTTGCAATGCCAGCGTATTGAACAGGTGACGCCAAGCATGATTGGGCTTCAATTCACGGTCGGTTAGCCCCAATGATCTTACCCAACTTGCGAGTTTTGAGCCAAGGCGGCTGGCCTGCCGATTGATTGCATCTTCGCTTCGCCGTCTTTTGGGATCGAAAAATAGAGGTCCTGCCTCTCGATCTCCCACAAAATCGAGAAAACTCATGTCCACAATGTGACTGTGCAAGGGCACTACTCGCGCTTGTTTCGCCTTAATTGACCCAGCATCAGGAGTAAGTCGAATGATGCTGATACCGTCCTGTACGACTACGTCTTGTTTCCGAAGCTGAGTTATCTCGTTCACCCGTGCGCCAGAATAGGCCATCAGCCAAGGCACCCATCGCTTCGCGTTGCGCAGTTCTTCGCATTCGCGGGTCGCTGTTTGATGCGCAACTAGCGATGCTCTCAGGATTAGCTGTGCTTCATCCATAGTGAACTCATTAGTTCGAAGAGATGGCCTGCGGATGACCTGCACTTTCGCAACATCTTTGGCTGGGTTGGTTGGGATCAGACCGTCATTCTTGGCCCAAGCAAAGAGCGCACCTACGGCACCCAAATAACTTCCATTGATAGTCTTAGGAGCTAGTGGCGTAGCACGCTTGCCATCGCCATCACGCAACTCGTTTCGCCAAGCCACAAGGTCGGCCTCTTTAACACTGAGCGCATTGTCATGGCCCAAGAACATCGTCAGCTTACGAATGTATGGTCGCCATTGCCGCACAGTTTTGGGATGTCTGCCAGACACTCCAGCCCACTTCTCAAACAATCCAGTGATACTGTGACCCTTTTCAACATTCAGCTCCTCCAATAGCTTCTTGTTTTCGAGCCGTGTTCTAATTTCGTTCGCTTCTTCTGCGCGCAAAGCCAGTAGTCTCTTCTCAGCAGCAAAAGCCGGGTCACGGGCGGCTCGCTCTTCGTCTTCCGCCTCTTGAGCAGCGAAGAACTCCGACGCTTCAAATGAGTCTGCCAGTAGAGCGCTCTCCAATTCGGACGCTTCTGAATTATCCTGAACTACGCGCTTGGAGGGGGGAGAAGCTTTCCTAGCGCTATCAATCAGCTCGTTCGTTTTGGCGAGGCATTCAGGAAGCAACCGCTTCGCCGCTTCGCGATCTTTGACCCGCAGTGACCACGTCCATTCGGTGCGAGGTTTTCCATTCGCGGTAAGAAAATGCCCTCGGACGTCATCGGGCACGACTCGCCTGAAGTAGTACGTCCCATTCCGATTTTGCAGATGATTGCTCACGTCCATGCTCCTATTACAAATGTAACAGCCAGCTGGAAAAATTCCAATAATTTTCAAATATTTGTTGCACTTTCAAACACTTGAAATGTGCTGGTGCCCAGAAGAGGACTCGAACCTCCACATCCTTGCGAATACGTGCACCTGAAGCACGCGCGTCTACCAATTCCGCCATCTGGGCACGGATAGGAGGGCGCCATTAATGTGAAGACACGAATTGAGTCAAGAACGCAGCACGAAACTGCCAGAAACTTTGCTCACTCGCTGGCGCTATACATCGGTTGCAAACATCGGTTGCAAACATCGGTCCAAAACGGTTCCACCACAGCCATACGGTCTCGTGGCAAACGTCAATCCCGCGCTCGAACAGTAGATCTTCAACGTTCCGCAAACTCAGCGGGAAACGCACATACATCATTACTGCGAGCCAGACAATCTCTGGCTACGAGTTGAAATAACAAGACGGACTGGCTCGTTTCTTGGGCCTTGATATGACACTCGCCTAACCTATCGACGAGATTCCGCTAGCCGGTGGATTTGCTCTGACAGTGCCTGGGCCAACAACCGAGTGGAGAACAGCCATCTGCCGTTCCGACGAAGAGAACGAGCGATGCTGCGTTTTCGACAGATGAAGAGCTTACAAAAGTTCGCTTCGGTCCACGCCAACGTCCACAATCACTTCAACGCTCAAAGGCATCTCGTAGATAGACAGACTTACAAGACCTCCCGCTCAGCCGCACTGGCTGAGTGGCAAAACCTCATGACCTGAACTCACATCGGGTAAGGGATAGCTGCGCCAACCAGAGACAAGTTGCGATTAGACTGACAGCACCCCGGCAACGACGGTAGATTCACCAGCAGTTATGGCATTGTCTTGGCGTTAAAAATCTAGCCTGCAACCAAGATCATATCCATTAAGTTGCGCGCCGCTTCTCGATCATCTTCCTCTTCGAACGCTATGTCCAGATCGGGTGCCGCTTCCAGAATGTGTAGCAGACTCCAAAGTGCAAATCGCTTTGCGCGATCCTCTTCAAGTCCAAGGTCGACGAGCATCCTTTCGGTTGCCGCCGGGATCGCGTTAACTTGCACCTGATCTAAGTCGATGGTGCCGAAATAGCGTTTCAGCAGGTTTTCCATATCCATCATTCGAAGCTAGACCTCCCGCGCAAGGATACAAGTAGCCAGTCAAATCGTGGCTGTTGCATCAACAAAGCCATTGGGCCTTGCGCCGTGTGTTGCTAGAGGCGCGGTCATGCTTACCATCGATGATGTCACTGTACGGCTGGGCGGCCGCCCTATCCTCGAACGCGCCGGTGCGGCCATTCCGCAGGGGGCACGCGTTGGGCTGATCGGTCGCAATGGCGCTGGTAAATCAACTTTGATGAAAACCTTGATCGGCGAAATCGAGCCAGACGAAGGGACGATTTCAAGGTCATCGAAGCTACGGCTCGGCTATATCGCGCAAGATGCACCCAGTGGGTCGGTAACGCCCGAAGAGATCGTACTTGCCGCCGATGTGGAGCGCGCCCAGTTGCTCGAGGAATCTGAAAACTGCTCGGACATGGATCGGCTGGGCGATGTGCATGATCGGTTGCTGGCCATCGATGCCTATAGCGCGCCTTCACGCGCGGCGCGCATTCTGACTGGACTTGGTTTCGACGAAGATATGCAGCGCCAGCCACTCGACAGTTTTTCGGGCGGCTGGAAGATGCGAGTGGCACTGGGCGCGCTGTTGTTTTCCGAGCCTGATATTCTGCTTTTGGATGAGCCTTCGAACCACCTTGATCTGGAGGCGACGCTTTGGCTTGAGAATTTTCTGAAAAGTTACCCTGCCACGTTGCTGGTGATCAGCCACGAACGCGACCTTCTCAATAAAGTTGCGGACCACATTCTGCATTTGCAAGGGGGGAGATTGACCCTCTATCCGGGCGGATATGACAGCTTTGAGAGGCAGCGAGCCGAACGCGCTGCACAGCTCGCATCGGCCAAAGCGTCGCAAGACGCACAGCGCGCAAGGTTAGAGGACTATGTCGCTCGCAACAGCGCCCGTGCCTCTACCGCCAAACAGGCGCAATCGCGGGCCAAAATGCTCTCAAAGATGCAACCTATCGCGGCTTTGATGGAGGACCCCACGCTTAGCTTCGATTTCCCCAATCCCGCTGCGCTAAAACCGCCCATGATCACGATGGACATGGCCGCCGTCGGTTACGCAGCGGACAAGCCAGTGCTCAAGCGGGTAAGCATGCGTATCGAGCCGGATGACCGGATCGCTCTGCTTGGGCGCAATGGCAATGGCAAGACCACTTTGGCGCGTCTGCTGGCCGCTCAGCTTCCTTTGATGGAAGGGGAGATCAACGCTCCTGGTAAAATGAAGGTCGGGTATTTTACGCAATATCAGGTAGAAGAATTAGCGGTTGATGAAACGCCGCTCGAACATATGAACCGTGCGATGGAAGGCCGACCGCAATCGGCCATACGCGAGCATCTGGGCCGCTTTGGCTTTTCAGGCAATCGCGCGACGAACAAGGTGGGCAAGCTTTCAGGCGGCGAACGGGCGCGTCTGGCGCTGGCCTTGGTCACTCGGGATGCTCCACATCTGCTGATTCTGGATGAGCCGACAAACCACCTGGATGTCGATGCGCGCGAAGCTTTGGTGCAGGCGCTGAACGACTATTCTGGCGCCGTAATCCTGATCAGCCACGACAGGCATATGGTCGAATTGACCGCTGACCGCCTAGTGCTCGTCGATCAGGGCACGGCAAAAGAATTCTCTGGAAGCATGCGGGATTACATCGACTTTGTGTTGGGGTTAAACCAGCCGAAGAAAGGACGCGAGGCCAACACAACAAAGACCAAACGCGGCAAATCCGCCAAAGAGCGAGCCGAGTTAAAGGCTGTAAGAATGCAGGTGAGCCGGTTGGACAAAGTGATGGTGGAATTGGAATCCGAGCGCCGCGAGGTTGACCGCTCAATTTGCGAGCCCGCCAATGCATCCACTGAAGCGGCAAGCAAGCCGATAAGCGAACTTATGGCGCAGCGCTCCCATCTGACCGAAAAACTTGAAGGAGCAGAGGCCGAGTGGCTTACGCTCAGCGAGCGATTGGAAGTCTTAGCTCAGGTTTAGTGCCACTTCATAGCCGTGAATTTGGCAGACAAAGGGGCATCGGATCCAGCGAAACATAGCTGCGGGTTGCAAACGTACAGAGCGCCAAGCCTCACTGGCCTGAAACTCTGCAGTACGCCAGCAAATGGGTCGATTGCGGTCTGTCTGGTTTCTGCAGCCGGAGTGCTCGAAGCGGAAGTTCGGCAATCGGCCCAAATTACGCCACGTCATCCCATGATAAATCAAACCGTGCGAGGTATTTACGCAGCCGGTCAGCGTCGTTGGTTGACTTGCGTCGCAGTCTTGACGCGGCGAACAGTTCGCGGCCAGCAGCGGAAAGCGACGGGTTCCGGCTGCAGGCGGCAATGACTTCGGTCAGTTGAGCCTTGTCGAAAGGATCGAGTTCGTGGATCTGGTCTGGCGACATGACTTGCGAAAGCCCATCTGCAAGCGATGTCATTGCCCCGCCGCTCCATAGCTTTTCCAACCGGGAGATTTCGGCATCGACTGTCCGTTGGTCGATGCGACCATCAGGGCTGAGAGTTGCCATACGGGTAATGCTGGCGCTGAGGTCGCGGAAATTGCCGCTCCACGTTGCCCCCGCGCTGGTAGCGAAGGCCAAATACCGGTCTCGCGCTTCTTTGTTGAAGGTCACGCGCATGTCCTCATCGGATGCGAAACGATCGAGCTCGTAGTCGATATTCGGCTCGATATCCTCCGGACGCTCAGCCAAGCTTGGCAAATCGAAGGTCCACAGATTAAGCCGAGCGAACAGATCATCGCGGAACTTGCCTTCAGCGACGGCTGTCACAAGATCGCGGTTGGTTCCTGCGATCAGCTGAAACTTGCTTGAGGCCTCTTTGTCAGAACCGACAGGTAGAAAGCGCCCCTCTTCCACCGCGCGCAGGATCATCGCCTGCTCGTCCAAACCTAGTTCTCCGATCTCGTCCAGAAACAGCATCCCGCCGTCAGCCTTGCGCAACAGGCCATCGCGCTCTGCCAATGCACCTGTGAAGGCCCCTTTGCGGTGCCCAAACAACGCCGACATCGCGCTATCACCTGTCAGCGTCGCGCAGTTCACTTCGACGAAGGGACCTGAAAGCCTATGCCGATCCACTTTCAATTCGTAGATGCGGCGCGCGAGCAGGCTTTTGCCCGCGCCTGTCGGCCCCAACAACAAGAGCGGCGCAGAGGTGCGCGAGGCTACCTGCTCTATTTCGTCAATCATGGCGTTGAAGCGCAGATTGCGGGTGTCGATCCCGCCTTTGAGAAACGATGTGTTTGTGCGACTGCCCTCAGCGAACCGTTGAGCGATGCTATCGTAGCGCGAGAGGTCCAGATTGATCGAGTTCCACACCCCGGACGGTTCCGGACTACCGCGCTTTGGCTGCGTTTGCAGCAGCTTGCCGGGAATGAAGCGCGCTTCGGTTAGTAGAAATAGGCATATCTGCGCCACATGGGTACCTGTTGTAATGTGAACGAGATAGTCTTCGCTATCTAGCTGAAATTTGAACGCCTGAGCAAAATCGAGCAGCTCGGAATAAACCTCCTCAAAATCCCAGGCATCGTCAAAACTGATCGTATGCGGTTCAACCACTGTCTCTGGCGATACGGCGGCGATATCTTCGGCAATGTACTGGACGAGATCTGCGTGTTGGGAGCCATGGAGCAAGACGAGCCGATCTACGCGCAGATCGGGCTGCATGCACAGTCCCACCGTTGGCCGCCATCGGTTCCATCTAGAGGCATCGCGCCTGCTCGCGTCGAGCGTGGATCCCAGAAATCCGATGACGGTCGTCTTGTTCATTGCTATCCTATAGGATAAATTACGATATGGTGCGATAATTTTCTTTCAAAGCTGACCTCCTCAGAATATGCCCGTCAGAATCGGTAAAAACCATTAATATCAACAGGCTGTAGATCACAATCATGCCAATCAATCGAATTGGCACGCTAGCTGCACTGATGTTTGGGCCGGGTAGTCGAACGCTCGGCATCGTCGAGGCCGGGGTGGTCGGAATTGGCCGGCCACCCCCAAAGGGCTCGCAAGGGAATTAGTAAATGACACAGACCGGATACGAAACACTCGACGTGAAAGACGGATCGCCAATCAAAATGTGGACGCGGGGCGTGCCCGTGGACGACAAGGCGCGCGATCAGCTGAGCCGCGCAGCGAAAATGCCGTTCATCTTCAAACATGTCGCAGCAATGCCAGATGTGCACGTCGGCATCGGCGCAACCGTTGGCTCTGTCATCCCGACAAAGGGCGCAGTGATCCCGGCTGCTGTCGGTGTCGATATCGGCTGCGGAATGATGGCTGCGCGCACCTCGCTAATGGCGAGCGACCTGCCAGACAATCTGGAATCTATCCGCTCCGCAATCGAAAAGGCTGTACCACATGGCCGTTCTTCCGGGCGCGGTGGACGCGACAAAGGGGCATGGGGTGATCCACCTTCTAAGGCGATCGAAGCTTGGGCTACTCTTGTCCACCGATTCGACCGGATCACAGCGAAGTATCCCAAGCTCGAACGCGCGAACCATCTCGTTCATCTCGGCACGCTTGGCACGGGAAACCACTTTATCGAACTGTGCTTGGATCAGGACCAGCGGGTTTGGGTGATGCTTCATTCTGGCAGCCGGGGTATCGGCAATGCAATTGGGCGCTCATTCATCGAATTGGCCAAACAAGACATGCGCAAATGGCACATCAACCTGCCCGATGAGGATCTTGCCTATTTCCCGGAAGGGACCGATCATTTCGACGACTATGTCGAAGCGGTCGAATGGGCGCAGGACTTTGCCAAACTCAACCGTCACGTGATGATGACCCATGTCATCGCCGCGCTTCGGGGCCAGATTGCAAAGCCATTTCAAGCTGAAATGGAAGCGGTAAACTGTCATCACAACTATGTGACGCGTGAGAACCACTTCGGTGAAAACGTGCTTGTCACCCGCAAGGGTGCGGTGCGTGCGGCCAAGGGAACGCTTGGGATCATTCCTGGCTCGATGGGGGCAAAAAGCTTCATCGTGCGCGGGCTGGGCAATGCGGACAGCTTCGATAGCTGCTCGCATGGCGCTGGCCGGATCATGAGCCGGACCCAAGCCAAGAAGGAGGTGTCGCTCGAAGAGCACATCGCCGATACGAAAGGAGTGGAGTGCCGGAAGGATGAAGGCGTGATTGATGAAACGCCCAAGGCCTATAAGCCGATTGAGAAAGTCATGGCCGCACAGGCCGACCTTGTCGAAATCGTGCACACGCTCAAACAGGTGGTATGCGTGAAGGGCTAGGGCCTCTTCAAGCTGCTATCAGCCAAGAAAATTGGAATAGAAAATGATTACGATCGACGGTTCCGAAGGTGAAGGCGGAGGACAGGTCTTGCGCAATGCGTGCGCGCTGTCGCTTGTCACCGGGGAACCATTCACCATCGAAAAAATTCGCGGGGAACGCGATCAGCCCGGTCTTATGCGCCAGCATCTGACCGCGATTGAGGCCGCTTGCAAGATCGGGGACGCTGAGTGCGAGGGGCTCGCGCTCGGTTCCGACCGTATCGTCTTCCGTCCGAGCAGTGTTACGGGCGGTGACTACAATTTTGCTGTCGGGACGGCAGGCTCAACTGCGCTTGTGTTGCAAACTGTGTTGGTGCCTTTGGCGCTCGCCGGTCAACCTTCGCATATCGTCATCGAAGGCGGAACGCATGCCTCTATGGCACCACCGTTCGACTTCATCGAAAAGTGCTTCCTGCCCATCTTTGCACGGATGGGGCCTCAGGTCGCCATGCGGATTAAGCGGCATGGATTCTTTCCGCGGGGCGGTGGTCGGATCGAGATTGATATCGAGCCTGCTCCTTTTCGCCGGATCGAATGTATAGACCGAGGCGCGCCAACAGGGCAGTCAGGATCAGTTCTATATGCGTCGCTTGATGACAAGATCGCTGCGCGTTTTCGCAAAGCTGCATACAAGAACCTCCCAGATTGGGAGCACGATGAGATTATCCTGCGTGAACTTCCCGCTGACCGAGGCCCCGGTATCGCTCTGATACTCGAATCCAGGTTCGAGAATGTGACTGAAATCGTATCCGGCTTCGGAAAGCTCGGACTTTCGGCAGAACGCATCGGTGAGACAGCTGGCAAGCGAATGGCAGGGTACGAAGCCTCTGGGGCTTTCGCAGGCCCATACCTGCAGGACCAGCTCCTGCTGCCAATGGCGGTAGCTGGAGGCGGCGCGTTCACAAGCGTCAAGGTCAGTCAGCACACGCGAACAGCTGCAGACATCATTGCGCTGTTCACTGAGCGAAGCATCCACTTCGAAGAAGCAGGCGATAAAGGGAATTTAGTTCGGATTGTCTAAGTTTTCGGCCGAAACCGGACTTTCTGCAATCGGCCCACGTTGAGCCATCGCTAAATGTCTTAGATTGGGGGTGAAAGCTAACATTCGTGCTAGCTCGAAAAAAAGGCTGCCTCAATTGGCTCTAATACGCCTTTCCAAACCAGCGCCGCCGGGCTCTGCTATAACTGGTTCGATCGCTATAACCCAGTTCCTCAGCGATCTCTTCATGCGACATGTCGCCTTGCTGCATCAGCGCGAGCGCGCGTCCTTTGCAGTATTCATCCAGCAGCTTGCGGAACGAGGTATCGTGCGCCGCGAGTTTCCGCACCAATGAGCGTTCTGAAAGCCCGAGCTCGTCTGCGATAGACTGGGCGCTGGGCCTTATACCGGATTGACGAGCGAGAATGCGCTTCACGTCTTCAACGATCCAAGTGTGGCTGGCCAATTGGCTGGCCTCGGCCTGCAATTGTTCAATGGTGTTTTTGAACAAGAGTGGATCGCAGAAGGGCAATTGCAGCGCGCATGTTTCTTGAGTGAAGCTAATCGTGAATGCGTTTCCGCCAAAGGAAACAGGTATGCCCAAAGCGTCCTCGAGCAATTGGCGATGCTCGAATGATCGGTCAGGCACCGCCACTTTGACGCCGGTAAGGCAATTGTCGGTGATCTGGCGGACGATTGCCAAGGTCCCGAGCATGATGAATTCCGCCAGCGCCTGCCAAATGTCATCTTCAATCGCGACAGCCGTCGCATATGTCAGCTCGATTTCGCCGCGCATTTCGTGTTTTTGGGCGTCGACAAAGGGGGCTCTGACCCGGCCAAAGCGAACAAGGACATCAATCGCATCTCCGAAGGTCTTAGCACTGCGGGCTGCAACATCGAGAGCCCCGTGCATTTGATTACGCCAAGCGGACGAAGCTTTGACCGGCCATTCTGGCCCAACCGTTTCATTTAGCGCCTTGATCAGCATGAACAACGGTTCGAGCTGCGTCTGACCAGTGGCGGCTTGTGCTTCTAACGCTGCCATATCAAAAGTGCCGCCGTGATCGCGCAACAGATCACCGAACTCACGCACCAATGCGTTGGTGTAAGTCGCAGACACGCGCAGATCATTGGGCTCAGACATGATTGGCGTAAAATGCCACAAAACTGGCTGGAGAGGAACTATTTTCGTTTCCACGTCGCCCGTAGTCCGGAAGCATCAGATTTCCAGAAGAGCGAGAACGACTATGTTTGTTGCGACGGCAAAAGATGGCACGGAAATTCACTATCGGGATGGCAAGCGCTTCCTGTATCTTAGCGCCGTTTTCTTCCCCGTGATTCCGACTCTATCAGTCCTGCTCTATTTCACCTCAATCGGTGTTTGGGCGACGCTCATACCTTTTGCCTATCTCTACATGTTCGCGCCCATCGTGGATGCGATCATAGGCGAGGACACCCACAATCCGCCAGACGAAGTCATGCCCGCCATGGCATCAGATCGATTTTATAACTGGATGGTCAGAGCTGCCGTGCCAATGCTGTGGATCAGTTTTGTCGCCACTGTCTTGCTAATCGGCACACAGGATTTGCCGTGGTGGTCAATCCTTGCGCTGGTCGTGGGGGCTGGTTCCGTGAGCGGAAATTCTATCACTATCGGACATGAGCTTGGCCATAAGAACAACAACACTGATCAGCGCTTTGCGATGTGGGCGAATGCGGTCGTCGGCTATGCCCATTTCCGCGTGGAGCATAATCACGGGCACCATGTTCTGGTCTCAACCCCGGAAGATCCCGCCAGTTCACAAATGGGCGAGACGATCTACAGCTTCGTGTTGCGGGAAATCCCCGGCGCGCTGAAGAATGGCTGGTCTTTTGAGGCGAACCGTCTGCGCAAGAAGGGCAAATCGGTGTTCTCGCCAGACAATGAGCTGCTGCAAGGTTGGGCGATCACTCTTACTGCTGCGGCAATCCTGGTCGCTTTGCTGGGCTGGATGGTCGCGCCCTTCATCCTCGTTCACCATATGTTTGGTTGGTATGGGCTGACGCAGGCCAATTATGTCGAGCACTATGGCCTGCTGCGGGAAAAGCGCGAGAATGGCCGCTATGAACCTTGCCGTCCGCACCATTCGTGGAACACCAATCATACGTTCTCGAACTTGATCACGTTCCACTTGCAACGCCATTCAGATCATCACAGCAACCCCATGCGTCCCTATCAGACCCTGAGAGACTTTCCCGATCTGCCGCGCCTTCCGTCAGGCTATCCCGGCATGTTCGCTCTGGCCGCCTTCCCGCCGCTGTTCTTCAAGGTCATGGACCCGAAGGTGATGGACTGGGCAGGCGGCGATTTCAGCAAGGTAAATGTGCTGCCTGCAAAGAGGAAGCAACTGGTACAGCGGTGGTCGCAACCGGCCCACGTTGAGCCATCGCTAAATGTGTTAGATTGAGGGTGGAAGCGGACGGTTCGCTTTAGGCTCCGTGATCACTAAAACGGAAGAATCACTACCGAACAAAGTCATCGGTTGAAGGAATATGGCACGCAATTGGTGATCTCCTTGAACGTCGGTTCCTTAGACAGAATGAGGTTATAAGTCTCCGCATCGGTCCAAGGTATGGCAGGTTCTGTATCGAACTCACCCTCGATATCTGAAAAGACTCCGAGACTGTGAGAATCATCGTAGAAATCATATTCGCAAGAAAATCCAGCCGGAATCGGTTCATTAAAACCGTGCGAAACGAGCGGCCGCAGATCCCCTGCGGCAATATTAATCCGAGCTTGGCTTTCGATGCTTCGAAAATTATCAAAATTGCCGTTTCCAAAGCCGTTGGGATTAAGAGGAGTTGCCTCCTCCTGATTGCGCTCAGCGTCAAATGCATGCTCGATGAACCAGCCACGCCACCACATCACCGCTATCATAAGAGCTGCAATGCCAAGCCCAAGCCAAACCAGCCTATTCCGAACTATCCGGTCAAACCTTTCCATGCACTATCTCCATGCTTTCAGAAATTTGTATCGAGGGCACTGTCAGAGCAAATGCACCTAATTGAGAATTGAGGCAATTGGGTTAGGGCAGGGCGCATGCCCAGACCTCGCAAACCCGCCAGTCCGTTCCGCTATTTCAACTCATCACCAGAGATCATCCGCCTAGTTGTGATGATGTATGTTCGGTTTCCGCTCAGTCTACGGAATGTCGAAGATCTGTTGGCAGAGCGCGGCATC
>JBDWRU010000005.1:0-5319 GCA_039985875.1 Erythrobacter sp.
ATGTACCAGTGACGGGCCTGACGCGCGCGCAGGCATTCAGACGCGCCATCGACAAAGTACGACAGGATGAAAACAACCCCAATTACGCCCACCCAGCCGCATGGGCGCCCTTCGTACTCATCGGTGATAAGTGAAAGAGAAGCTTTTGGAGAAAGAAGAATGAGTAAGGCAATCGTAGCTGGCTTTCTGGCGTCCGTAATGAGCTCCTGTGCAGCAGATGAACATGCAGCTCCGAGCGACAAGGTCGTGCAAGAACAAGAGAATGTTAAATCAGATCAAATCGTTGAAGACGTTGTGACACTTGAGGTCATGAATGAGCTTAGTGAAGAAGATGCCAATGACTAAATATTCAATCGTGTTGTAACCACAGAACGTCTTGAAACGTTTTGGGGACGGACGTGTCCGAAGCCCTAACGCAGCTTAAGATGGTCGCTTAGATTTACGCTACCATCGGAGAAACTCCAAATTGGTTTGGGTCGGAATGGCAGGAGCTGGGTCGATTGGGGGGCTGTCGGCTTTTATCCGCCCAAGGCTACAAAGCGGCCGTTCAGCTATCGACCCAATGTCAGCCCTGAGTTATTGTCCAGTTCGAAACATGTTGCCGCTGATATCGTGTGATAAGTTGAGGCAACCAGAACTGTAGCGAAGTTTCGAATACGCCAAGCACCCACTAGACTCATTCTCATTTGCTTGGGAACATCGCTTTTTGTTTGGCGGATCAAATCCACTCAACCTCAAACTGATCAACCTCTGCCGTCAGCACGCATGTACCGCGTTGCGAAGTCTTTAGTTGGCTTCGGCACAGAGGTTTTCATCACTTGCGTCCAAGCATCATTGCGCCAGCGCTCTGCACTTGTTTTGAGAAACTTCATCACGGGCACCTGGCCCATGACTGCGAATGTCGCGCCCAATTTACCGCGAAGCTGCTTCTCTGCGTAAAAGTGACCTTCATTAACGAGGATAAGAACGTTGCCATAGTCCTGTGCGTCCACGTTCTGTTCTTTTTTCAGGGCGTTCTTTAGGTCTTGGTTGATATGTACCTTCGCCATGCACCCAGCGCAAAGTTCAAAACCATACTGCGCATGGATCATGTTATGGACAAACCCTGCCTCTCTGGCAGTCATCACACCCTTGCAGACCTTATAAGCCTTAACCCAATCGCCATGCGGGCTGTCAGGTAGCGTTCGGAGGAAGTCGTTTGCGAACAACTTGTTTAACCTCATGAGGTCATTGGGTTTATTGAACAAACTTATGTGCTGACCAATTTTCTTCGTTATATAACCATGAGACCACGTGAAGAAGCACCTGTGGTCGCTCTTTGCCTTTAGGGCATTCGCGTGTTGATCAAATTTCGTGCCAAGCTCTATTGTTTCTCGGTGCAATTTGCTGTCCACTTGGGTCATCAATAATCTTTCTATTGGCCAGTCTTTCAAGAGATGAATATCTGATACCTTGGTTAGCGTCAGAATGTGAGAAAGCGGGTCAATCTAGTGGGAGAATTGCCGCAAGGCATGGGAATAGGATGGAGCGAAGAATCGCGATGCAGCTCTGGACCAAGCGCTGAAAGTTTGCCCAAAAATTGAAGAGGTCACAGATGGCTGCCTGCTCTTCACCCAAATAGCCTCGCAACTCGACGAGAATGCCGTTCAAACGGCTCCGGGTGGCCAATGGCACCCAATGACAGTCTCAAGGGCTCTTGAGGCCTAGAAGTGCTCTGACAGCAACTTCGGCTAGGTTGAGGCGACGTAAGGTCCGCTTTGCGCCCCATCCAAGACGTAGGCATCCGAGATCCTAGTTCCTGAAAGCAGACATTGTCAGTGCATGGGAAAGAGTAATAAAGCTCCCAGAAGCAAACCGACACGCTGGTACCGGAAACTCGCTGAAACGGCTAATCACGGCGATGTTCAAACCAAAAAAGCGAGCGCCAAAAGCAGATGCGAACGTGTAATACTACTTATGTAGCCCGAAACTGATTTGGCGAAGTCATTGCATATTTTCCTAGTCTTGCCTCACCGCACCAGGCATTAGTGCGCGGACCCGCTGTGTTACGGCTGATCGTTCAGAGACAGCAGTGTTCGAATGAAAGTCCTCTCCGATTGCATCAACGATCGAATTAGCCGTTCGCGACAGCTTTTCCAGTTCGCGACCGGAGACCCGAGGGATTTCCGGCGGGATTAGCAGCATGGTATCTCCGCATAACTCAAAATGGCGAAGATTGAACTCATACTTTTGCCTCCACGCGAACGCTGCCGCAGCCCGAGCAGCCTTTTGATTTAGGTAAAATGCAAGAAATACAGCGATCAATGCTGTTCCTAGCGTTACGAGCGAAGTGATGATTTGAGTTGTTAAATCCAAACTTGGTGGCGTTGTGCATAGCTCGATGTTCATTCGAACTGTCTCCAGAAAGCTTCAATCTTTTTGTTGCATGACCTCTCGATGCTTGCAGTGTCGCCCGTCGAGGCCGCATGT
Organism: Erythrobacter sp.; assembly: GCA_039985875.1. Lineage (GTDB taxonomy): Bacteria > Pseudomonadota > Alphaproteobacteria > Sphingomonadales > Sphingomonadaceae > Erythrobacter. Next base: position 2,470 of record JBDWRU010000005.1, read on the forward strand.
TGTTGCGATGCAGAGTCAGCTTCGATGATTGCCTGCATCTGCTTCCCGACGCTCGCCCGCATTTTTGGTATGAAGCGCTTTAGTGCTCGTTTCTCCGCTGCCTCAAGGAGCATGAAAAGCAAATACACATGGTAGAGGGAAGTCGCGGACCATTCTTCAGGCCTGACATCACCTCTCCGATATGTTTCGATATTTCTCGCGATCCCACGGGGCAAAAGGCAGCCGAAGAACACGTTTTCAAGATAGCTCAGGTTGTAGATCAGTCTGTTGAGTGTGAGTTTGCCGAGCGGCGATATCTCGTAGACCAGTCCCCTCGAGGGGGCGAAGGATGTTTGAATAAAGCCTTCGCGAATGCACATGGCCAAGGAGGCGTCGAAGAGCTTAGACCGTCTCCAGCCATTCTTTTCGAAGGACTTCTCAATCTCCGACTTCACCCGTCCCACTTTCTCCGCTTGTCCGGCTAGGCTGTCTAGAAGGCGCAGTTTTTCAAGGATGAAATCGATCTCATCATAGCTAGAATATGGAATGTGATGTGCAAATATGTTGCCGATGTAGCCAGAGTGAGCATCATTGTTCTGAAAAAGCTGGTCTAAATCGACATCACTGATCGCCAGATCCTGAACGATCACACGATCCTTGAATTGCACGAAATTCTCGAAAACATCGTTTCGCGCATGAAGCAACATTTCAACCAACCGGTATGATTTCGTATGGCAGAGCTCATCAAAATTCTTTAAGAAGAAATTCGCAACATGCGGATGCTCATTGAGATCACGCGCGCGATAGTTCTGCAAACATTCTTCAATGACATTTCTCAAAAAATTCAGCCTGTGACGCAAGTTCTTCTGAAAGATACTTGTAATCTCACTCTTAGGAACACGGAGTCGTCTAGCAAGGGCGATTTCAAGTCTGTCGAAGTCAAAGAACCGAGACCTCGTGATATTTTCAAGGTTGCCCTGCTCTAGGAGCAGGTCATCAAGAGACGCAGCGATACTTCCGAAGTGAGCCGGCCTTATTGAATACTCCAAGGCCTTGTTATGGCTCAAGGCCGCGTTGAATTGCTCTCTTAGGATTGACCAAGTGGCATTGCGGGAAGTGACCTGAAATTTCGGCCATATAAGTTCGCCTACGTTGGGGATCTTAACGCATTGCTTTTCCTTGATCAGCCAATCTGATAATGCAAAGACAATCTTCCTATTCTCGGTTCCGCCAATGAAATCCGATGGATCAAGAAGGTCGAGACCATCAATGATAACGAAAAAATTCTGACTCTTCTTTCGTTCTAGCCACAAGAGTAGCGGCGCCAGAAGATTGATCTGATCTGCATGAATTCGCAGGGCATCAAACCAGCGATTGCGATTGATCGATCCAGGGTTTGAAAAAGCCTCCTGAGCTCGGCGTAGAAGCTTTTTGGCACGCTGTTGGTCTTCAGTACAAAAGCCGTCATATTCGCGTTGGCAAAATGCGAAGTAACTGTCATTGTTGGAAACAGAGGTCGTGGGGTTTTTCGATACATCAAAGAATTCATTCCGAGGTGTAAATGTGTCATTTGCGTCAATTCCCTCGTTTAAATCCAAAAGTTGCTGTGTAAAAAAATCTCTAATCAAGCAGGCCGTAATATAACGTTCCGCGACATCTCGGATCGACTCTTCGCCCTTCTGGTAACTGGTAATATAATCGCGAAGCTTTGAGTACTCGATCCGCGATATGATTATATTGCTATCCCGGAAGTACTCGAAATACATCGTCGATACGTATTTGTTGAACGTTGTCTTTCCCGACCCAACTTCTCCCAAAAGCACGAGAAACGGATTCACTGCATCATTCAAATCTATGAATTGCGTGAGAATCCCCTTCACCCATTTATCGATATCGTCAGAACTGCCATTGACGTGACCGAGCCCAGCTGACCCCGGATCAGGTTTATCTACATCACGCGTCTCAACAGGCTTTTCCGATTCGGCAAACTTGTAGAGTCTTTGCCACTTCGTGATCGGAGTTCGACCGTAGGAAAACTTCCGGGTTAAGATGTCTAGGTCCGAAACAAAGGGGTCGTCCTTCGCCTCCAGCGCTTCTGCATTCAAACTCCGCTGCTGTATTTGACTTTGTTGAGGGGCCCGTAATTCCGTGGCCTCCCATTCAATATACAGGTCCTCTTGGCTGAACCCCGAAAACTCCGTGTTCCAAACATCTCTTATCTTTTTCAATACATCCCCCAAAGATTCCCCACCCATTTGCTTAAGGGACGCCTTGATGAAATCAAGGTGTTTTCATGGGGTGCGACTTGCCCCGCATCAGCGATTTAGATTCTCGAATCGAAGGTCTGTCTTGCGCCCCAATATAAGTCATTGGACAGAGTGCCATCGACACCCAAAGCTGACTGAATATCCGAATATTTGCATCACTCAAATGGCCTTGGAGCTGGCATTTAATCTCAACGAGCGACCACGTGGGTGCTAATGCAATCACTCCGTAGTCAACTCGGAGTACATCTTAATCTCATCGAGGTAGAGCCTTTGGCTTTCGTCTGTAAATCTGTCTTTTTCGCCCGCTAAAGCGACAAGTTTCCCGTAAACGTTCCGATATATTATGGAATGCGCTTGATTTCCGAGATTCTCTTCGTCGGGTGCGTCCATGGACACGTCATTCTGGCACTGTCAGAGCAAATGCACCGTTAGCGGGATGCGTATGATCGGGTAGAGCGGTGCGATGCCCAGACCTCGCAAACCCGCCAGTCCGTTCCGCTATTTCAACTCATCACCAGAGATCATCCGCCTAGTTGTGATGATGTATGTTCGGTTTCCGCTCAGTCTACGGAATGTCGAAGATCTGTTGGCAGAGCGCGGCATC
>JBDWRU010000006.1:0-3725 GCA_039985875.1 Erythrobacter sp.
TTACAAAATCCCGGTGGCGAAGCCAGCCCGTCACCGTGAAGAAAGCCGGAAAACTCCAGCCACCGGCGCTCCAAAGTTCGGTCTCAGAGCAAAAGCCGGAAAACTCCAGCCACCGGCGCTCCAAAGTTCGGTCTCAGAGCAGTGCGTGATGTCGAGAACCGCATACGCCCTCGCCTGAACGAGCATGGCGTCCAGCGTCGTCAGATTTCCTTTTCCAAGCAGCGCTGCCAGGTTTGTTCCGAAGCCAAGCTCCGCCAAGGCGACCGCAGAGACGAACCGAGGACTGTCTGTCGGTAGCGCGGCCAATGACTGGCTTTTGGCAACGTGATGCAGATGGTTCGGATCAAGATAAATGGACAAGACCGTTGTGTCGAGGAGATATGCGTCCATCTCGATTACGCCACATAATCGCGGAGCAAGTCGATCTCACTTTGGGGTAGCGGCTGGAATACCTTCTTGACCCAGTCACCCCCGGCGTTGAAACGTCCGGACAGCCGTTCCGCCAAACTCAAGCCAGGAATTGGATAGCTATCATTCCAGTGCTTCCACGCATGCGCGACGGGACGGTCAAACCCTTCAAAATAGGCTAGGAGCTGCCGCTCTAGCTTTAGTGGCAGATCGTAGGCCCTCATGATTTCAGCATCGATCTGCGCGAGCTGCCCGGCTAAGTCGTCATCGGTGTGATCGAAGATCGAGGCGGCGTTTACTCTTGTGATGTACTCTTCAGCGAGTTCCGCGAGCTTTGTAGGGAGTAAGGCAGGAATTGGAATGTCTCGGACGACTGACACCCGGAACCGGTCTTTTGGAGAATTCATAGCGAGGAAGGCATTCGCAATCGGCCCGTTGAGAACGGCTGAGAGCGCATACAGTTGACTGTTGGTAAGCGGCTCGACAGGCCAGAGGCCGAAAAATTGTTGCGAACAGAGAACGCCTTCGAGATCAACGAAAGCACCAATGCACCAAGCGCCACGGCTCAGGCGCGTTGCACTAGCGATCAGCTTAGGCTTCGACCAGTCATGGTCGAAAGCCCGACGAATGTGGTCTTCCCGGAAGTCCAACCACATCGGCTTGGGCAGCTTATATTGCTGAAGGTGGCGGGCGTTGGCAAAGCCTAGCTCGTATCCAGGTTTCGGGTTCTCGCTACGCCCCTGATCTTGGTCATACCATTGCAGGCCCAGGCTTGGCTTCAGGAGGGTTCCAAGCCGTGGACCATCTCGCAGATAGTCCCAGAGGGCGTTGAGTGGAGGAATCCAGAGGCACCCGTCAGGCTTTTCGGCAACATCTCGGATGAGGTCACGATGTACCGTTGTCTGACCGGTCTTGAGGAAAGCCGAACGGTCCCTTTCTGCCACCTCCGTAGACCGCAAGGAGATGGACACGGCCGGAGCGAGCCGCAGGTCACGGGCGATGACTGCGGCCGTTTCGACATCTGATGCGCCGAAGATGCCATCAGGAAGTTTGAGTACCTCCACTGAGCTATACAGACTTTCGATCCGTCGCCGTTGCTCTGCGAACTGTCGTTCCAGGATAAATGAGCGCGGCAGGACAAAACCTAAAGCGAGAGGCTTAGCGTCCAATGCTGCGCTCAGCGCTGCAATGGCCTTCGAATGCGTCGTCCCCGCAATTTCATACCGGGCCTTTTCCGCTTCGGTGAACGCTTCGAAGGGGGGGTTGCATAGGATCACGTTATTAGCGCTGATCCGGTCTGCGAGCGTGGTGCCGGCCAACAGGTCAGCTTCTTTGACATGCCAGCCGTTATGATTGGGGTAGTCGGCCAGGATAAGGGAAAGCGTGGCGACTTCGCATGCGAATGCGTCGACCTCATCCCCGGAAATGTGCTTGATCAAAAAGTCATGACGCTGCTGGTCCGACCATTCAACCGGAAGCAAGTCGCGCAAGTGGCGCAAAGCTGAAACGAGGAAAACGCCGGCACCAGCGAAAGGCTCGTAGATCTTTAGATCTTCGGGCTTGTGATTGTGGAGTTGAAGCTTCTGAACGACATACTCGGCAACCTGCCGCGGTGTACTATGTGTGCCGAAAACCTTGCGGGTCTCGGGTGTGATGAGTGTGTTCTCGTAAACGAATGCCAGGTCATCCGATGAGATATTGGAGAAGCTGATTCCGGCCCGCAAATGGCGCCATGCCGCATCAAAAACAACAGGCAACTCGTTCGCCCAGCGGCCCTCGATATGTCCCAGCGAGTAATAGGTCTCAATTCCTGCGAGGACCGACGAAAGGTCATCGGCGCTCCACGCGGCCGCGTAGGGATGGCAACGGTCTTCCAGAACCTTGGCAGCGAGAAGCCGGAAGACGACACGGAAAAGCGTGCGCGCATCCAGTGGTTCACCTTCAGATGCCTTTCGCGACAGTTCGAGCGTCTCGACGAGGAGACGGCTCAGTTTGATGTGAATTTCACCCTCGATCGCAGGTAGCAGGCCCAAATCAACGAAGTCGAGCTGGTAACCATCTTCGGAGGGGCCAACCGACTTTGCGCGATGGATTGCGTCTGGATGCCAAGTCGCACGGTGGCGCTTGAACAGCTCTTCGATACCCGCGAGTTCGACGGTTTCGATCGCGCGTGGGGGAACCTTGCTTCTAACTTCCCATACCGTGACGTCATCTTGATTGACGACGAACAGCAGGGGAGCGCCCAGAGCGCGATGCTGACTGACCACCTCGATCGCTTTGCGCCCCTCGCCGTGCACGACCGCTAGCGCTGCGGACCGGTAAGAGGGGGGCGTGCGGGTAAAGGCTGCAAGTTGAACGGTTCGAGTGGGATTGTTCTCGGCCAGGACGTCAGCGAAAGAGTAATCTATGACGATAGCTTCGGAACGATATCCGGTGTCGCGAGCCGCTTTGGCGATATGATCGATTGCGTTCACGGCCGACCTCCACGAGAGACGACAGCGTGGGAAATTTCGACCGGCGGGAAGCGCAGAGAAGGCTGCTCATCTTCGCTACCAGCGGCCAGCAATTGCTCGCGAAGCTGAGAGATCACCGGTGCTAACGGAATCACAATAGAGGGTTTGTCAGTCGGCGTTTCCGTCAATTCGCTGCGAAGCAGCAGCGCGGCGTTCGGCAAATCAATGATCAGCTTAGAGCGCTCCAGCACCGGCCAGGGCGACCGATTACAGAGATCGAACAAAGCCTCCCCGATCGGCGTCAGCGCACCCACTCGAATTCCCATATCCAGTGTGAGGAGCCTGATAACGGCCAGAGCGACAAGGTCCCCAGATCTGAAGCAGGGGCTATGACCACGCGCGCGGCGCAGCGGCCCCAGCGCCTTTTTCCAATGCCGATAAGTTTCCGGCGCGATAGACACAGCGCTTCGCAATTGGCCTGGGGTATAGAGTACTGTCACGAAGTCGAATACCATCTTGTTGCTAGCAACAAGATAAACTAGATCATTTTCCGCGGCAAGGCCGGCGACCTGCAATTGGCCGCTAGGTCGTCGATTTTCATGAGCCTTCTGGGCCGGTGCCTCCTGCCAGATTGCAGTGAGCTATTTGCCGGGCGGAGCGCGTTGCATCTGCGCAGTTGTAAAGGAAGGTGCAGCCGCATCGGCAATTCACAAGGCCGGCGGCACTAGAGCAGATTCGACTTAATCCGGGTCATATCCGGCTGCCTCGAAATAGTGCCGGCATTCCTCGGCGGTGAAGGCGGAGAGGCAATCGGCGACAACTGACCACAATTCGTCAACGGTTCTCGCGGCGGCCTTTCTGAGC
>JBDWRU010000007.1:0-3964 GCA_039985875.1 Erythrobacter sp.
GCCATCTAATTGATCGACAAACTTACAAGAACGCCCGCTCAGCCGCACTGGCTGAGTGGCAAAATCTCATGGCTTGAGAACCAAGCGGGGAAGGGGCACTTGCGCCAATCAGAGACGAGTTGCGATTAGACTGACAGCACCTTTCAACCCGATGATCGGCTTAATCCACTCCAACTTTCACACATATCAAACGATAAAAATGAAATTGTTACAGAGATAACAAATGTAACAGTAGTGTATGGATGAGTTGGAATATATCCGATGATTCGGACTAAAAGCCGAATTGAATTTGGTGTGTCGAGGCATCGATAACGTCGTTCAATATCGCGATTCGTCACCTTGGGAGAGGCAAATGAAATTGAATTCGCACAAGGCCAAATTGCGCCTTCAAACTGCAACGGCAATCACTGGGGCGTTGCTGGCAACGGGCATCGCAAGCCCCGCAATGGCTCAGTCAGATGAGCAAGCCGCCGACAGCGGAGCTGATGAAAATACTATCGTGGTGACGGCGCGTAAGCGCGAAGAATCGCTTCAGGATGTACCATTGGCGGTTACCGCTATCAGCGAAGAAGACCTTGAGCGTCAGTTCTTTCAAACCGTTTCTGAGATTGAGCAGCTCGTCCCCAACATTGAATTGGCAGACAATTCATTCGGTGGCCGGCAGTTGAATGCGACAATCCGCGGCGTTGGTTTTGCCGATGTTGAAAAGAGTTTTGAACCGGCAGTCGGTTTTTCGATTGACGGGGTGTTTTTGGGCACAAGCGGCGGCGCATCAATCGACGCCTTTGATATCGCATCGGTTGAGGTTCTGCGCGGTCCGCAAGGGACGTTGTTTGGGCGCAACACGGTGGGCGGCGTTATCAATGTTCGCCGCACCGCTCCGACAGAGGAATTTGGCGTTCGCGCCAAAGCGCGTTTTGGGAACAATGGCCGTGAAGATTACCGCGTTGTCTTAAACACCGGCAGGTTTGGACCTTTTGCTTTGAAGGCCTATGCTTTCAATACTAACAGCGAGACATTTTCGACCAATGTGGTAACGGGTAGTCCGGACCCACTGGATGATAACTGGTCCTTTGGCGGCGCTCTTTCAATTGAGCCGAGCGCAGATATTAGCGCCGTTATCTCATTGGATATTTTTGACGACAATTCAGGGCAGCAGCCCAACTACACATTGTCACTGCCCGGCGCATTGTTTTGTGATTTCACGTCACCAGCGTTTGGAATTGTTGCACCTGAGTCATTTGGGGCCGGTTGTATTGATGCCTCATTCACTCCGGCACAAGAATCCGGTTTTTCGACCCATATTCAGGCATTTCCTGTCGTTAACGAGACCGACGGCTTTTCTGTAACGAGCAATATCGATTGGGATGTTTCGGATACCCTGACGCTGACTTCGGTCACGGGCTATCGTAGTTCCGACGAAACTCTGAACACCGACAATCAGGGTGGGCCTCTGGTTACCTTGGCGGCGGCGCCAGTACAGGTGCCTTTGTTTTTTGCGACGCGAACAGTCGAGCAAGAACAATTCAGTCAAGAGCTTCGGCTGTCTGGCACCATCGGTGATCGGCTCGATTTCGTTACCGGGCTTTTCTATCTTGATTCAACGTATGACTTGGTAGGCGGACCAGGACCAGACGGTGTTACCGGTTTTGGTACTATTTTTATTCTTGGCGGTTCAGCAGGCGAGTTCACTGCAGGTCAAGACACAACTGCAGTTGCTGCATTCGCCGATGGCTCCTTCAGCGTCACTGATAAATTCACAATATCAGCTGGCATTCGCTACAGTTACGAGGAAAAGGATTTCCGTCTGGCCTTCTTCCAGGGTGCATCGGCGGGTACTGCCACAACCCCGTCAGCGGATTTCGATGCGGTTACAGGTCGACTGATCCTTCAATATCAGTTTACTGATGACATCATGGCGTTTGGCGGATGGTCACGTGGCTTCCGCAGTGGTGGGTTCAATGGTCGCGCTGCCAGCATCAATTCTGCTGGACCGTATGATTCAGAAACCGTCGACAACTTCGAGGGCGGTTTGCGGATGGAATTCGCAGACAAACGCATCCGGATCAATCCGACCGTTTTCTATACGCAATACGATGATCAGCAGGTTGAAGTTTCTGGTCCATCCCCAGGTGGTATTCCTGAAACACTCGTGCAAAACGCCGCGAGTTCCACGATCTGGGGCGTCGAGCTGGAAGCCTTTGCCCAGATCACAGATGATCTCGATTTCCGGTTAGCGGTTGGTTATTTGGATGCGCAATTCGATGAGTTCTTCATCCCCGATTTGGCTAACCCCGGCGGGCCGGACATAGACATTTCAGATCAGCGTCAGATCCGCAGGGCACCTGACTGGACCTTGTCTGCTGGATTGTCATATGACCGTCCGATCACAAGCAATTTGGATCTATTCGCAGGGATTGATTTCAGCCTTCAGGACGAACAAGCTGTCGATCTCGTGCCTGACCAAAGCGGTTTGGATCGTGATCTGATCCAACCGGAATCCAGCTTGGATTTGGCTATTGGCCTCAGCAGCAACAACCCAACCGGATTGAATTGGAGCATCAACGCTTTTGCGAATGATGTGACAGACAACCGTGATGGTAGGATTGCATCCGCGCTAGACGTGGGAGTGTTCTTCTTCGCAGTTGGAAATCCGACTACAACTTATGGCGTAGAATTCGGCGTCGAATTCTAATCGAAAGCTCTAAACGGGAGTGGAATCGAGAGTTGCGCTTCACGACTCTCGATTCAGCTTCTAGGGCTGCCAACGGGACAGATCGGGGATCCTGATGGGAAATAGACATTGTCGGTGATGGCAACAATCTAACCAATGAGATTTTTGCAAACACATCGGCTCCTGCTCCATTTGGAGGAGGCTCTGATGACCAATTGGTTCCGTTGAACCGTGGGCGTCAGGTGTTTGTTGAAGTAGACTTAGCTGTCAGAGGGTTTGGGCGGGCCTCATGAGTTTGAGGTCCGCCACCCCTGACAACGAATGGCTATAAAGACAAAATGACCGACGGATTTGAGCTCAGCACAAAGTCAAAGTTGCTAAAATCGGCAATCACCGTTTTTAGCAATGACGGTTATGCAGGCGGCTCAGTTCGCCAAATTGCCCAGCTTGCGGGGACCAATGCCGCCGCCGTCACCTATCACTACAAATCGAAAAAGCAGCTTTGGCAGACAGCCTTTGTCCATCTTCAAGATCAGATGATCGAGGCAATCTTAAAAGATCAAAGTCAATGGGCCCAAATGACCGCTTACGAGCGGGTCACGAACACCACAAAGAACTATGTCCGATTTTGCGCGCGGCACCCTGAACTGCATCGAATAACTCTGTTTGAGACCATTCATGGCGGTGAAATGCTAGATTGGCTCAAACGACAAAAGCTCACTCTATTTTCTCAAAAATCTCTCGACGGGGTTTCCCTCGCACAGCAAGAAGGCGTGTACACAAGTGACGTCTCCGCGCTTCATTTGCACTTCATCGCTACTCATGCCTCGAGCTCGATATTCCTGCTCGCTCCGCATATCAAAGAAGCGTTCGGCATCGACGTCTTTGAAGAAGAGCAGATCGAACAATTCGCAAACTCCATTGTGACCGTGTTCCTGAAGGATGAGAAAGCAGATCTCAATCGGCCAAGGCACTGTCAAAGCAAATGCACCTAATTGAGAATGCAGGTTGAACTGGTAGAGCAGGGTGAAGCCCAGACCCAGAAAACCTGCCAATCCATTCCGCTATTTCAACTCATCACCAGAGATCATCCGCCTAGTTGTGATGATGTACGTACGTTTTCCGCTGAGTTTGCGGAACGTTGAAGACCTTCTGTTCGAACGCGGGATCGATGTTTGTCACGAAACGGTGCGGCTTTGGTGGAACCGTTTTGGACCGATGTTCGCTGCGGATATCCGGCGTCAGCGAGTGAGCAGGATGAAGGGTTTTCGTCATTGGCGCTGGCACCTT
>JBDWRU010000008.1:0-6960 GCA_039985875.1 Erythrobacter sp.
GCCATCTAATTGATCGACAAACTTACAAGAACGCCCGCTCAGCCGCACTGGCTGAGTGGCAAAATCTCATGGCTTGAGAACCAAGCGGGGAAGGGGCACTTGCGCCAATCAGAGACGAGTTGCGATTAGACTGACAGCACCCCTAAAACGCTATTCCTGCTCGTAAGTATACAATGCGTCCTCGAGGATCGTGGACCCTTGTCGCAATTGGGAACGCGTTCGATGTGTTTGCCAGCGGAGGATCATCATTGAATAAATTGATAGCTCCCAATGTCAAAGTAGGTTCAAATCTACCTTCAACCAAGCGGAGTTCATTGAGGTTAAAAGAAACCTGAGTATCGACGGTGAGTTGGCTGTTGATGGTTTCGCCTTCAAATCCAGGTGAGTCGTTAGTGAATGAGTCAATAAAGCGGCCAGTCGCAGACAAATTGAAACCGCCTATGCCAAGAAAGACCGTGCCATTGGCGCGCCATTCTGGTGAGGCATTCCCGATGTTGGCGGTGTTGCGGAAGCCCGCAAGGTTGATTGGATCACTGCCCGGACCTGTCACCAAATCATAGCTCAGGATATGCGTTGCCCCGAACAGGATGCCAAATGTGTTGTCTGTCTCGCCAATATTCGTTTGATAAGCGATATTGAAATCTAGCCCGTCGGTTTGCAAGCTTGGCGCGTTGATCAGATCAATCTGCACTTCCTGCAAGGCTCCGCTTGGTGAACGGATAACATTTGGGCCGAATGGATCTGCCAAAACCAAGCCGGTTGCATTTTCTGCCGAGATTAGGTTTTCATATTCGAAGCGCCAATAATCCACTTCGAATGTTAGGCCGCCAATGGGCTTAAAAGTGATGCCTGCATTGAATGTGTCAGCTTCTTCGGGAAGCAAGTTTGGATTGCCACTCGATCGAATGGGCGGGAACACAACGGCCCCTGCAATTGGGTCAAAAACCCCTCCAACAGCAACGGCTTCACCAACGAGCTGTGACACTTGCGGCGCCCGGAATGCAGTCGAGAAAGACGCGCGCAATGAAATGGCATCGATGGGCTTAATCAGCACGGCGATCTTGGGATCGAGACTACTTCCGACCGAGTCGATATTGTATTCCTCATACCGCAGCGCAGCCTGAACTTCCAACCAATCAGTGACAGGCAAAATGGTTTCAGCAAAGACTGAGAAGGCGTTTTGACTGCCTTGCGAATCTGCGATCCCAACCAGGAAAAATAGCGCTTCATTGTTGAAGTTTTCATCCGCATCCACTGTTCGCTCATTGCGCCTAAACTGAGCGCCAATAGCCAAGCCGGCGGTCCCGCCGGGAAGCTCGAACAAATCTCCTGTAACATAGCCTTCCGCGACAAACAGCTCAGTGTCCGTAAATGAATTGGCCTCCACTCTGATGTCGTCGATCACATCTTGGCTGTTGGGAGCGGTGCCATTTAAGGCTGTGGCAAACGGATTGAATGTCCCGTCATTGATAGCATTTTGCAGTTCTTCAAAAAGAACGTCGTTACGGGTTGAGTTTAGCCCGCTAATGGATCCGTATGTGACAGCAAAATCATAATCCCAATTGTCGCTGATCGGCCCGCTTAGCCCTGCAGAAATTCTAAAGACATCATCTTCAAATAGACTGTCGATTGGGTCAAAGCCACTGCCGAACGGACGGCCAAAAAACTGCAATTGTGCAAGTGGCGGTGACGGCACTGCAAAGACAGGTGCATCTGCAATCCGGGGATGGGTCAACGGCACCAAAATCGGCCTCAAGCCAGGGAAGCTTGGCGCGCCAGTCCTCAAAGTTTCGCGATGCGCATAATTTACATCGACAGATAACTCATGCCCTCCAGCAAATGCATGACGAAGGGTCACCATGGCAATAAACCGCTCATCTTCGCTGATCAGATCGGTAAACGGCGAAAGATCGAAACTGCAAACTCCTGGTCCGCCGGGAAAGCTCGAAGGTGTGCCGTCGACGACCCCGCACAGAGGATCGGATTGCGGTCCACCCACAGGCGAACCGTCTGCTGCCAATGGGAAGAATGCACCCGGGCTACCCACTCCGGAAGAAACTGTGGCAAATGGCCGCTCACTGGCCAGCAATTCAGTTTGGTCGAAATAGCTGGCACTGACGACAATATTGGTCGAATCGCCAATCTCAAAACCGTAAATCCCGTCCACTTGGATGTTGCGCTGATCGGCTTGACCATCACGATAGTCGAAGAAGACTTCGCCGCCCACGAATTTGTCACGCGTGATATTGTTCACCACCCCAGCAACGGCATCGGAACCATACAGGCTCGCTGCGCCATCCTTGAGGATTTCGACACGATCTATTGCGATCTGCGGCAGCAGTGTATTGATGTCTACAAATTGTAGGCTGTTCGCTGCTGTAACAGAAGAGAGCGGGGCGCGCCGTCCGTTCACAAGCACCAAAGTTGAAGCTAATCCGAGGCCGCGCAAATTATATTGAGCAGTTCCTGTAACGCCGCCGGAACTGAAAATATCGGCGTTCACTTCGCTTCCTGTATTGATCGTTGCGGATCGAATAAAGTCAACGGTGTTGACGATCCCGACATCTTCGAGAGCATCGCGACCAACAATACTTATTGGTGAGGCTGAGTCGCCTGCATCGCGCCTGATAAACGAGCCAGTAACAACGATCTCATTCTGCTCGGGGTTATCAGATGCAACTTCAGAATCAATCTCTTGCGCACTAAGTGATGAATGACCTACCGCTAAAGAAGCAAAAGCCCCAGCTGACGCAAGCAAGCCTGCGCGCGAAATCTTACCGCTACGTTTGAAATGACGCATCTTACCTTCTCCCCAAATTAAGGCCCTTTGCGGACTCTCAATGTAGGAAGACATAACACGCTTGCGCTGCACTATTCATTATCCAAACTGATAATTCAGCATAGTGAATGCCCTTCACTCAAAGTAGAGCGCTCTTGATGAGCGTAGCCTGATCACCGCTGCGACGAGGAAGCAGAATGCAGCGCATGCCGATTAAGGAAATGCCGGAGGAACTGACCGTCAGACCCTAGGTTGATTGAAATAAGCTGCCCGAGCGCCAGCGAATAACGTTCCGGACGTGCTAACTGGAACTAGCTCGATGTTTGGACGGTTTCAGCCAGCTGCTTTACCCTTGCTTTGAGATCGAGGCCCATATCTTTAAGGTCGCTTTGCGCATACCAGCTTGAGAGCAGGAAGAGCGATACACAAAATTGTCGCTGCAAAAACGAAACGTCAAATGCGCAGGAGATCGTTGTAACACCTGAATAATAGGCGTCGCGATCTATGGCATATCCATCGCGAACAGCGGCGCTAACTTGCCGGTGATATTTGTCAAAGGTCATCTCGCCTTGCCACTGCACTGCCTCGTAAGCCGCCAATAGATGCTTCTTATCATGGAGGTGTTTGCCTATCAGCGCTTTGCCGCTCGAACCGGAACCTTCCTGCATTGTTTGACCAATGCGAATGTTGAGGCTTGCAATGGATTGGCTTTCACCCATTGCAATCAACGTCCTTGTCTCGTTGGAACTTTCCCAGAGGCCCGTTTGGCAGGAATAAGCAATCGCCAATTCTGTCAACATCGGCTGTGCGGCAGCAAACAAAGCTTGGTTGGCGGCTCTACCGTTCGCCAATTCAAAGAGCCCAGTTCCCAAAGTGTATGCTTTGGTCTCGTCATAAAAGTTGACGAGTTTCAATTCGACCAAGGTCTTAAGAATATTAAAGCACGAACTTGGGCTTATTCCGGTTGCCCTAGCAATCGACGCAACGCCTGCCGGACCCTGCTGATCCGCAAGGAACTTCAGTATCAAATGTGCATTGCGAACTGCGTTTACTCTTGGTGCCATTACCACTCACTAGCGCTATTGGCATAATCGTTCAATATATTGAATAGTCTTTTTGTATATTGAATTTAGTGGCTCTTTGAGCGTAACACTGGAGGCAACTCCAATCATTCTGAGAGACAAGCGATTCCCAAGTCCAATCTACTCGAAGACATCAGAATAGTCGATATGACGACAGTTCTGATGGGCCCTTACTGCACGCAAACGCTCGCAGATATGGGGGCAGAAGTCATCAAAATTGAGCCTAGCTTTGGAGACATCATAAGACTGGTTTCCAAGCCATCAGTAACTCCAAAGATGAGTCCGACCCACCTTACGCTGAATCGCGGGAAACGTTGCGTTGATTGGGATCCCAAAACCGAGCTTGGGAAAGAAGCAACGCGTCGCTTGATCGCCAAGAGCGACATTTTCATTCACAATGTTCGCGATTCCGGGATCAGAAGGCTGGGACTCACCTTTGAAGAGGTAAAGGCAATCAAGCCCGACATCGTCTACGTTCATTGTCGCGGCTTTGCGTCGACTGGGCCAGATCCTGAAAAGCCGGCCTATGATGATATTATTCAAGGCATCTCAGGGATGACCAGCCTTCAGTCTCGTGTAGATGGCACAGATCAGATGCGTTTTTTGCCAAGCGCTTTGGCTGACAAGGTTTCAGGGTTGCACGCTGTGTATGGCGCGCTTGGGGCCTTGCACCATCGAGATAGGACCGGCACAGCCGTTAAAGTTGAAGTTCCTATGCTTCAATGTACGACCCATTTTCTCCTCACCGAACACTTCGACGAAGAGACTATGAATCCGCCGACCGGCAATTTTGGTTATGAACGCCAATTGGATCCCACACGTCAGCCAATCCAGACATCCGACGGCTGGATGGTCGTTGCACCCTACTCAGATGATCGCTGGGTCGAGGCCTTTTCGATTTTGGGGGCAGCCAAAGAGCTTGAGGACCCCCGCATTTCAGATATTGAATCACGGCGCTCCAATCGCTCGCTTCTCCAACTGCGCTTGGCAGAACATGCCCGAAGGTTCACGACAGATGAATTGCTCAAGCTGTTCAATGACAATGATGTGCCGGCAGGACGGGCCAATCGCCTTGAGGATTTGCGGAATGATCCGAACTTAGCAGGAAGCCAATTTTTTCAACCTCGCGAGCATCCAACTGAAGGAGCGTATTGGGAAATGCAGCCTCCGGTAAAATTCGTCGATGTTCCGGAGGAAGAAGTTTCTCCCGCACGCGAAATCGGCCAAGATACTGATGCGGTTTTAAGAGAGCTAGGACTGGCTCAACAAGACAACGGGCGGGCAAGTTAGAGCCGTTAACGAGACGACGAGATGCTAGCCCGGTTCTTGGGGCAAAGAGAAATTTGGGAGAGATCGCGTGAGCGTATCGGCGACAGCTGAAAATTCGAACGCCGGAATCAGTTTTGGCACGCCTGCATATCGAGCCTATGTGTTGGGTACCCTTACGTTGGTTTACACGCTTAACTTTGTAGATCGGATACTGATCGGCGTCATCGGGCGGCCAATCATTGACGAGTTTGGTCTCAGTAATTTCCAGTTCGGCTTACTGTCTGGGCTTGGCTTTGCACTGTTCTACACAATTCTGGGTATACCGATCGCGCGTCTTTCCGAACGTGTCAGCAGGGTCAAGATCATAGGCGTATGCGTGATCCTTTGGTCGATCGCGACGATATTATGCGGCTTTACGATTGGTTTCCTTACGCTTCTGCTGGCGCGGCTGGCCGTGGGTGTGGGTGAAGCGGGTTGCACACCGCCAGCGAATTCCCTGATCAATGATTATTTCCAGCGTGCGACCCGCCCTGCTGCGCTTAGCATTTATGCGTCGGGTGTAGTCCTGGGCACTGTTATGGCTCAATTGGCTGGCGGTTACCTCATCAACAACTTCACTTGGCGCGAAGCGTTTATCTATGTCGGGGCGCCAGGAGTTTTCATCGGCATCCTGGTGCTTTTGACGATAAAGGAATCGCCTCGCGGCTATTCAGATCCTCCGACGCAAGAGCAGCCTGCGCGTCCAGACCTGCGCTCCGTTTTGGCTGAGCTCGCGCGCAAACGAACGTTTTGGGTGATGTCAGCTGGGGCCTCGATGGCAACTTTTGGCGGCTATGGAATTACCAGCTTCAAATCTCTATTCATCCAATATGAGTATGGATATAGCCCGGGGGACGCCGCCATTCAGTTTCTCGCCCCGATTGCCATGGCAGGAGCCGTTGGCGCGCCCTTGGCTGGGTTCCTAACTCAGTATCTATCCAAGAAGAATGCGATGGCCCCAATTTGGGTTCCCGCAGCCGGCCTCGCAATCAGCGCGCCTTTCATGGTTATGGCATTTTGGGTGAACAATGTGCCTCTAATGCTAGCCGCCTTTATGTTTCAGGCCGTGTTCCAATATTTCTATCTCGGCGCGCAATATAACATCACACAATCCGTAGTCAGCCTGCGTGTTAGGGCCACTGCCATTGCGATTCTGCTCTTCATTATCAATTTGATCGGGTATGGTTTTGGCCCTCCGATTGTGGGCTTTGTCGCCGACGTACTGACACAGCAGCACATCCAGTTGCTCGGAGGAAGCGGTTTGATCGATTTGAGCTGCAACCCCAGCGATGCTGCCTTGCAGCCCGAATTGCGAGAGGTTTGCCGCGCAGCAAAAGCTTATGGCGTTAAATGGGCCAGCGTTGCAGCATCCTCGGTTTTCGTACTCGCAGGTTTATTGTTCTTCTTGTCGGGCAAGACGTACGAAAAGGATATGGCCGGATCCAGCCGCATTGGCTAGCTTTCACGCAGGGTGCTGTCAAAGCAAATGCACCTAATTGAGAATGCAGGTTGAACTGGTAGAGCAGGGTGAAGCCCAGACCCAGAAAACCTGCCAATCCGTTCCGCTATTTCAACTCTTCGCCGGAGATTATCCGTCTGGTCGTGATGATGTACGTGCGTTTCCCGCTGAGTTTGCGGAACGTTGAAGATCTTCTGTTCGAACGCGGGATCGATGTTTGTCACGAAACGGTGCGGCTTTGGTGGAACCGTTTTGGACCGATGTTCGCTGCGGATATCCGGCGTCAGCGAGTGAGCAGGATGAAGGGTTTTCGTCATTGGCGCTGGCACCTT
>JBDWRU010000009.1:0-5881 GCA_039985875.1 Erythrobacter sp.
ATGTACCAGTGACGGGCCTGACGCGCGCGCAGGCATTCAGACGCGCCATCGACAAAGTACGACAGGATGAAAACAACCCCAATTACGCCCACCCAGCCGCATGGGCGCCCTTCGTACTCATCGGTGATAAGTGAAAGAGAAAGTCGGACAAAGTGAATTGGTCATTTCGACCGCAAAGCGTACCTTCGTTGCGTTTTGCTTTGGCCTAATCCTGTCCATCATTTTTGCATTTGCATCGGCAATCAAATTCGGACCGTTAGTCAAACTTGAACGCGAAAGCGCCGACCTTGGACTTCGGTTGGCGAGTGCAATTTTTGACCAATCGCTTGGATCAACGGAGTTGCCCGTCGGAACCAGTCAGATCTTTTTGATCGACATTGATGCCGAAGCTTGCCGGGCTTTGGCGTCTTCAACGCGGTGCGACTTTGACCGTATCATGCAACCCGAAGTTTTGGATGCCGTTGTCGAGGTGGTCGAGCAATCCAACCCTAAGGTTGCGATCATCGATGGCCTAATCGTGCCGGAATTGGCAGGCGACATTCAAGAGAAACTGGGCAGACTCGAAACACCGGTTCTCGCTCCCATGGAGTTGCTGGAATTTGAGACTGGCAATGATGGTGCCCTTCGGCACGGCTTCGTCCTATCAAAGAGTATTTGCAAGGACACCTCTTGTGGCAATCTCTCCTACCACCCGTCCTGGGTCAGAACGGAAAGCGGCAAATCGCGATACTTCTCCCGGGAGCTGGAAGTAGATGTGGTTGCTGACCTTGAGGTTTCCAAAACGACTGCCACGAGTTTTGAATCTTTACCGTTTCGCGCGGCGAAATTGGCGCGGTCAGAGCAACCGCTTCACAATCTGCAAAATGCCGATGAAATTGGCTACACGTTTCCATCTTTCGTTTTTCAAGCGGGTGGCGAGCCGATTGATCAGGAACGTTATAGCAATCTCTTCAACAAATTTCGCGGAAATGTCGAGCACCTCAAATTGTCCTCAGCCATGCCAGAAAAAGGTGTGATCGATTTTACTCCTCCTCCGCCCGGATCAATTGTGATCATTGGTTCTACTGCAGCGAGCGGACAGGATATCCACAACACACCGCTTGGCCCAATGGGTGGCATGGAAGTGTTGGCAAATGCGATTAGGTCGTTTCAACTCGCCGCGCCGGAACAATCGGTTAGCCATTTGGAAGCGTTTTTGATCAAGATCAGCGCGGTCTTAAAAGCGCTCATTGTGATTGCCTTGACTGAGTTTGCGCTCGCTTATCTGTCTGTAAGCCGCGCGCGGGCAGCGGCTGACGGCGCGCAAACAGTTGAAGGCGGCAGATTGTTCGACAAATGGTCGGTATGGATATTCCTAGCGATGGTCTTCGCATTCAGTGCCGAGTTGCTCATCGCGTGTTGGGAGATAGTGGATCAAATGTCTGGTCTGGTGACGTCAGCTCAATCGGTTGATGTGCTTTGGCCAATCCTTGGGGTTACGGCCAGCGCGCTGATAGGCTTTTCAAGCGAAGTGCAATCGAAGTTGGAGTGGATTGCCGGGCGGATCGTCGATCTGATCGCAAGGAGGGTTTCTCCAGACAGTTCCAACGAGGCGCAGGACGGGTAGCGCAATTAACGCACGAACGCATCAGGGGTGTTGCTTTCCTTCTCAACGGTGAGATCGACATTTTCCGGACAATAACTGGCCAAATCCATGGCATGTGCCGCGACCCACAGATCCTCTTGCTCTTTTGCCTGCGCCATCAAGCTAAAGGCTATGAGGCTAAAGGAATTGCCAATCTTCCCGTCTTCATTGGCCAACAACCACACCCCCCACTCCAGTCTGTCAGCGGCGCTTAGCTCGGCTTTATCTTCAAGAGCGGCAGGCCTTGGCACATTGTCGAGAGATATCCATTCCAACGCATAGTTCAGATCTTGTGTCCCAGAGGCAAGTTTGCGGACCCTCACTCGAGTGGGCAAGCGTTCGACATCGCCTTCTCTCTCGATGAAATTGGTCGCTTCCCAAGCGCCAAAGGCCTCATCCTGTCCTGTGGCGCCCAGAATGGGCAATCCATTGCTTTTGATGAGCTCAACTCGGGCGGCATCGCCGCACCAACGAATGGCAAACACATCCAGTTCGCGTGAAGCGAGCAGGACAGACGTGTCAAAGTGGCTGAGGCGAGACAAGGGCTGCGCCGTCTGCTGCTCACCGTCATCGGCACGGCCAGACCGGGTGAATGCGCTGCGTCCTGAACTGCGATCTGTGAAGCCCAACGCACCTCCCACATTTCTGACCAAGTTCGAAAAACGATCGCCCCATGTCGGTTTCTTCGCCTTGGGAATGGTGAAGGGTGATTTCCTCGAAGTAATTCTCACCCGGCCTTTCTGACCCGAATAAAGCACGGTCGCATAGGCATTGGCTGACGTGACGCGGATTTTGTCACCGGCATAGAGCCGGGTATTGGCTTTAGCGGCAATCTGACGACCATTGCGAACAATGGTCACTTGGCCGCTGCCGCCGCGCGTTCGTTCAACATAGCCATCAGGACTGCCGCTTTGCGCAAAGGTCGGCGTTGGGAAGGCAAGCGCACCGGCAATCAACCCGGCAAAAAACAATGTGAACATGCGAAACATATGTGACAGCCCCACCTGTTTGAATTCGTTAAAGTCTTATAGCCGAACGTGTTTGACTGTGTCATGAACGGACAGTAAATTCTGTGATGGCGGACACGGGTCATGGCCTGTCAATGTCGATGATGCGATCACCTTCGGCAGAGATTTTTTGACTCTGAGCTGCAATTGGGGGTGTCTGAATGGTGCGGTTGGTTTTTTGCGGTTTTGCGGCAGTTGTTTTGCAGACAATGGCGGCACCACTTGCCGCGCAAACAGCTGACACACCTCAGGATCAACCCGATTTAGCTCCAGCCGATGCACCCGTTGTGCCTGTTGATTTTAGCGGTGAGATTGACGAGCGCCTATCCTGTCCTGACGGCATTTCATCGGATCATGGTCAACCGACGATGACATTGCCGGAACTGCGTGAGCTTGCTGCTGAAGCGGACAAAGCTGTAAATTCTGGCGAGCTCGATCGTGCGATAGAGATTGCCGCGGAAATCCTACCCGAGAGCCGAGCACGATATGGCCTGTCGGATCAGTATTCCTCCCATTTAGTGACTTATGCCAATCTGCTGTTTCAGGCGCAGCGCAATAGGGTCGCGGTTCAAGCAACCTGCGAAGCGGCGTACATCGCAGAACAGAATGTCGGTTTGGCGCATCCAACAACCCAACAATTGCGATGGATGCATGGTCAGTCATTGGCCGCTTTGGGGGAGCTCAATCGCGCCGAGGTTCTTTATCGCGAAGCGCTGACTGCCCTTGAAATTCGACTTGCGTCGGCCAACCCTTCGCTGATTGATGCTAAGCTCCGATTTGCAGCGTTGCGGTTGCAGCAAGGATTTGAGAATGAGGCCCTTCAGATTGTTCGGGAGCAAAAAGAACTCATTCCAGAAAATGCCCCCTGGTCACATCAGATGCTTTTGTTCGCACTAAATGTCGAAACGGGCGCACTTCAGAAATCTACCGATCCAAAGATAACAGAGCAGTTCTATACTGAAGAGGTATCTGCGCGTCTCGAACGGCCCGAGGATAACATTGGCATTGTGAACTTCCTTCTCGCCTCGCAGTCAGTATGGCTGAGCGAGCGAGGTCTTGATCAAAAGGCTTTGGATGCACATGAGCGACAGATCGAGTTTCTCGGTGAATTTTATCAGCAAAACCACCCGGCAATCCTAGCCGCGCGGGCTTGGGGCGTAATGATCTATAAGCAGTTGGGCCGTTCAGACGAAGCCATCGCGATAGCTCGTTCCACCTTAGAGGGATGGGAGCGCAATGGCAGTCCACCCGAACAGTCTTATCCAGCGAGACAGGCGTTGGCTGACCTTTTGCTTGAGCGGCGCGAGTACGAACCTGCAATCGAGTTGGTCGAAGAGAATCTAAAAATTCGGCGTAATCGTTTTGGCGAAGAGACACTTGCGACGGCGGAAGCAAAAATGAAGCTGGCGGATGCTCATTCTGCATCAGGCCGTCACGCGCGCGCGATCGAAATCATGGAAGAGACCATTCCGGTCTACGAACGATTTTTGAGTTTTCGGAATGCCGCAACGATAAACGCTAAGCTTCGTCTCGCTTCCGCGTATGAGGAAGTGAGCCGCCTATCGGAAGCGAAAGAGCTGGCAGAGGCAACCTTCGAAAATGCTTTGGAGCATTTAGGGCACAATAACATCTATACGCCCTTCGCCGCCTCGGTCGCTCGCACCGTCTATATGCGCGAAGGCAACCGGGCCAAAATGTTTGCCATGTCGCAGCGGATTTTGGCGCTGTTTGAGGAGGACGGCGATGAAGCGAACCCCTACTACATCCAAACTTTGAACCATTACGCCTCAGATCTGTTGGGAGTGGGCGACCAAGAGAAAGCGCTGGAAGTGAGCGAAAAAGCTCTAAGTTTGGCGCGTGAAAACTTCTCCGAAAAAAACAGAGTTTTGTTCTCGGTCTTAAGTGATCGAACCAATTTGTTGATCCAGATGGGAGATGCCGTCGCTGCCGAGCCAATTGCTGCAGAGAATTATCAGCTCAGCAGAGATACGTTTGGGTCAACGCATTATAGCACCCGGTTTGCATTGATGAGCTATGCTCAAGCAATCGCGGCAACTGGTAACCTCCCTCAAGCTCTCGTCATCATCAATGATCACATAACTGAAATTGCGGAAGACAAAGGGACGAGTGATCGCGACTATTTGTTCGCCGTTCTTTTGCGAGGGAATTTCGAAGTTCAGGCCGGCTATCTTCCTGAAGCGGCATATTCGTTCTCGTTCGTTGAAGAAGGCCTCAGCAATAGGGACGATTTGCTGGATCAGGTCTTTCGCTACGGCGCGCTAACCGGATTAGCGATAACTTTGGCTCAAGATGGGAAGCCGCAAGAGGCTCTGGATGCCGCCCGCAAGGCCAGACCTTTAGCACGGCGGCTTGTGGCGGTCGGATTGCTGGAAGAGTGGATGGACAACGTTCCTAAGGCGTTGGAAGGCCTGGTGCTGGGTGAGCAAGAGCGTTGGATCGAAGCGGATCGTGTTTTATCGGATGTCGCTTTTGATGCTTCAGTCAACAAAAGTTTCGATATCGGCATTAAGAGCGCGCTTACTCTAGCGCGCTTGCATCAGGAAGGGCGTGAGGCAGCGGCCTGGGAGTCTGCTCAAGTTTTGGCGCGCCTGCGCCGGGAGAGTGCGGACGCAATCGGCCTCGATCCAAGGGTTTTGAACGAACGGTCTTGGGAAAAAGATCTTCGTGCTGCTTCAACCACTGTGATCGCCGACGCAGCTTACTCAGCCCAGAACGCTGAGATTGCAGACAATACGTTCCCGCTGGGTTTTGAGGCACTTCAACAATCGTCCCTCGACCAAGCAACTCTCGCGATTGCGAAAACTGCGAGCGTTCGCGCGGCGCAAAGCGCAAATCTTGGCGAACTCGTCCAAGAGCGGTTGGGACTGATCGATGCGTGGAGCGCGGTTGATACGCAATTGACCAATTCGCTCTCGGGTTTTGGACAAAACCAAGTTGATGCCGGAGAGTTGCGGGCGTCACGATCGGGGATCGAAGCACGCCTGCAAGAGATAGAAGCCCAGTTGAAAGAGCAGTTTCCCACCTATTATGGCTTCATCCGTCCTCAGCCCTTGTCAATATCTGCTGCTCAATCACTTTTCGCGTCGAACGAGGCTGGGTTGTTGTGGGTTCCCAGTGAGTTTGGGACGCATGTAGTGGTTGTGAGTTCTGATGGGGTTCGCTGGCACCGTTCGGATATGACCGCAGATGAGATGGCTGAAGCGGTGGACGCTCTTCGTGCTGGCCTGGA
>JBDWRU010000010.1:0-72114 GCA_039985875.1 Erythrobacter sp.
TCCAGGCCAGCACGAAGAGCGTCCACCGCTTCAGCCATCTCATCTGCGGTCATATCCGAACGGTGCCAGCGAACCCCATCAGAACTCACAACCACTACATGCGTCCCAAACTCACTGGGAACCCACAACAACCCAGCCTCGCCTTCACCAAACAGCGATTGCGCCGAGGAAATTGCAAGTGGGGTCAGCGACGTCAGTTCGGCATAATCGGGAATGGCTTGCTCAATTTTCTTGTCGATCGATTCAAGTTCGTCGAGCAGAGGGGCAAATTGCGTCCTGGAATTTTCTTGCCACGAATAGCGGACTTCAAATTGGTCAGTCTGAACGGCATTGGTTTGCGTCAAATAGCGGCGCGTGATCGTTTCCCTGCGGTCAAGCAGATCCTTGAGCGCAGGATCGCGGCGCGCGACAACGTCTTCGACAAAAGATGATGTGAGCGCCAGATCGGCAAGCGTCATATTTGCCCTTTGCAACGCATAGAAGGGCTCAGCCAAATCAGGAGCTTGATCCCTTACGCTGTCTTGCGATTGCCACAGCAGGTCAGAATGAAGCGCGTAGAGTTTTGGGACATCCCTGAGGCGTTGCTCTTGCCAACCAGCATCAATCGAGCTGCCTAGGCTCAGCGCCCACTGGTCATCCAGCCATTTGACCAGTTCGCGCCCTTGGCCGATCGCTTCATCCATTGGCAGTGTGCCGGATGCGCCGAGTCGCATGGATGTCGCATGAAATGCACGCTCGATGTCGTCGCTCGTCTCTCCGCTAAGCTTGCGCATTTCCACCAACATTCGGAAAAAGTCGGTTGCCGAGAAAGTGCGGTCACCAACTGTCAAAGGCCTACCAACACGCAGAATCGTGTCGATTATGTACTCGGTGTTGATGACCAGCTCTTGGGCTATTGTTGCCTTTCCAGCCAAATTAAGGAGCATTTCGAAGCCGGATTCGGCGTAATCAGTGTAAGCCTCATGGGCTCCCTCATAGTCGCCCGTCTGCCACAGGGCGCGTGCTTTGACCCCGCGCAGGTTCTTCAAAACTCTACCGAGCATAAAGCCAAAAGGCTCGTGGCCCACCGCTCTCAAATTTTCAAAGTGAGTCTTGGTCTCTTCGATAAGCTTTGTCGCTTCTGCGGCGATACCATCGGGCTTTCCTTCCCTGAGAATTGTATCCAAGTAACGCGCAGACCAGTCATTCCATAGCCAGTATTGATCGACTCCATCAGCCGAATGGCCAATTTCACCATAGCTTTGCAACTGCTCAATCGTCGGGGGTCTGCCGGGCGAGGCCAATATCATGGATAGGCGTGCCTTCTCGTACTTACCCTGTTGAGTGTAAATATCGATCAGATTGGCCTGAGCGAACCGCATGATTTGCTGATCACTCCCAGCGTCATTTTCAAGAAGACGAAGAAAGATCGCTTCGAGCCGGTCATAGCGACCGAACGAGCGGTACAGATTTACGAGATCTTGAAAAACACCATCACTGCTGAATGCTCCACCAAACAATCCATCCATATCGAAGGTCGACGGGGCAATCTCCCGATCCAGAAAATCGCCTACCGTGGCCAGATAGGCGCGTTCTGCCCCCTCAAAATCATTGGTATCGATCAACATCTGCGCAATCGCTCGGTTAAACGGCTGATAGTCACCCGCATCATATCCGGCATCGCGGGCTTTCGCCGCCATCGCCCTAAGCAAACGAACTGCATCGTCGGTGGCCTGATTGCGATGGCAGTTCTTCGCATATTCGATCAGATCAAACCAGCTGAGTCGGAAATTGCCGGTCGGATCGCCAGCCACAATGCGTCGGCTGCTCCATTGGATGGTGTAGCGGTTCGGTTTTTCCGGTAAGGCCATTGGCGGCCCGCTGTAAGCGACCTGGGGCAAGGGTTCGGCGTTTGGATCCGGAGCTGGCGGCGGTGGGATTGGATATTCGCAAATCCGCCATTGTTCTGGCAAAACATAATCAGCGACTGGTGAATTGAACGCCGCATAGAATTGAACAGCGCGTTTGAAGTTCATGTCATCTGGCTGAAACAGTTGCTGTGCCAGATCATAGATCCGACCTGCCTTGGATTTGGCAATATCGTCATCTTCGGCGAGATAGGCGGCAAGAATTTGTGACGGTAAGGTGTAGAATTCGGCCAGCTTGCGATTGCGTTTTTTGTTGCCAATCAGGGAAGCATACCCTGCCATCGCTTTGATCGCAGCGCGATTGGGTCGCTCGGGTTCTTTGAATTCTGTCTGGGAATTGATGTAATCGAGCAGGACCTTTCCGGCCTCGTCCTTTCGCCCTCTTTTAGCGATGATCTCGGAATAAGCGACAATACCGTCTGCGTTAAAATCGTTCAAAGTCGGATATTCTTGGGCTGCTTTGACCAGCTCGGAAAGATAACGCTCGGCCTTATCAATTTGACCCAGCTCTTTCGCCGCCAAGCCCGCCTTGTTGTAAAGGCTGGCACTTACATTTCCCTCGCCTTTCGCCTCTTCTCTGGGGATCACATATTCAAGCGTAGTGAGAGCTTGTGCAGGCCTGCCCAGCTCGATTTGCAAGTCGGACAGCCATTCCAGGTTTAGGCTGCCAAAACGCGCAAGATCGCCAGATTGGGCCATATCGGCTGCCCAGCCTTTTGTTTTATTTGCCAGAGCTGGTTGTTCAATCTCTTCAAAATAGCCCTTCAGCCAGAACAGTTGTTCGAACAGGCGTTCGGCCCCACGCCCTTCTTCCGCCGACGCCGTGGCCAGAAAATCTGCTGCCAGGCATCGCATCCTTGCAACGTCCTTCGCCTTTTTCGCATCGAGCATCGCAAAGCGATAATCGCTCTCGACTAGGTCCATCGTACCCGCATCACCGATATCGACCCCCGCGCAATCCACGCCATCGATCAACTCCGCATAAATGCGCGGAAATCCTTCCTCAAAAGTCTGAGCATCGCCCGGTATTTCAAAATCAGCATCTCTCTTAAGTGTCGCCCAAATGCGTTTGGCTTCACCAAGGTTTCCTGCTCCAGCAAAAGCATTCGCCGCTTCTTCAGCGGCATCATCTATCCAATATTTCAGTTCCGCGCTTTCTTTGGATGTACTTGAGCCAGCTTGCGTGGCGCCCTGCGCGTCAAGAGTTTCCTTGGCAGCACCGGCCAATTTCCAAATGTCGCGATAAAGGACTCCGGCCTCGGGTTTCCATTCCAGAGAGTACTCATAGAGCAATGCTTGCTGTTCCATCGTCTCGAGCAGCTCCTCTCCCTCCAGTTGCAAGAATTTTCTTGACACTCGAAGGGCGTCGGCGTGGAGCGGCGCAGCCTCTGCCAAGCGATCCTTTTCCTCATATGCGGTCGCGAGCAAATACAGCGCGTCCGTTCGTGTTTCGGAAAAGCCGGTGCGCAATTTGATCGAGTCGATCACAGGTTCCAGCAAGGCAATCACGTCGGCGTGCCGCTCACCGACATTGTAGACGCGCGCCAACTCGACCGTTGCCAGCCAATAATCGGCTTGGAATTCCTTGAAGTGCTTTTCGCTGTGTTGTCGGGCCTCCTGAAACAGTGCCTCAGCGTCTGACAGTCGGTCCGCATTGATCAGCAAACGTCCATAATTGACGTATCCAACCAACAGCGCCACCGGCGGTGTATCCGGGTCTTCCTTCAAATAGCCAAGCAGTTCCCCATAGGCCGTGGTCGCCTCAGCCTCCTTGCCTTCTGCATACAGTGCCGCTGCTCGTCTACGCGTCTCTGTGATTTCATTCGATAATTCAGAAGTTTGTGGCGAAGCATCATCATCTTGTGGCGTTTGGGGCTGCGCCTCTAAGGCTCCTGTTACGAGAACCGCCTCACTTGCAATAGCCGCTGGCGTCTGTCCCACCAGTGCCATCAATCCGAAAAAACCTGCCGCCAATCCTAAACGCATAGTCGCCCGATGGCCCTCCCCTGTCGCCCCCACATTCTCAATCAATCAGCCCAAAATGCAAGCCATGACCAAATTCATCGCGAGATCTTTCTTGTAGGCGCTAGGCGTATTCGAAACCTCACTACAGTTCTGGTTGCCTCAACTTACCACACGATATCAGCGGCAACGTGTTTCGAACTGGACAATAACTCAGGGCTGAAATTGGGCCGATTGCCGAACTTCCGCTTCTGGAAGCCGAGACCGCGAAGGCAGCCGCACAATCTCAAAAGCATTTGCGCAACGCTACTTAGAAATCCATCGTTCGCAAGCTGGTTGCAAACAGTCCGAGCCGATCGTTCTTTCAGGTAGTCAATCTCATTGGGCCAGTGCTGGCAGATCTCGAGGGCCGTCAGGTCTGCGCTGCATGAAGCATTCAGTAATCAGAAGTGTTTGTTAGATCGTTGATGTCTGGCAATGCGGCGATGCGTTCTCCCGCTATATCCCTTCAACGGTCCAATTCTCGAGTAGGTCTGAGAGCATTCTCACTATATTATAGAGTGTTATGGCAGAAGATCCCGCGTTGATAGTTACGTCGAATTATTCTAATATGACTCAAAGGGGGCAGCTTGTCGCAAAAATCACGTGCCAAAAAAGTAACAAACCAATCTGCAATGTCCGGACCGTCTTTTATCGATTTGTTCGCGGGTTGCGGAGGATTGTCGCTTGGATTGATCCGAGCTGGGTGGCATGGCATTTTCGCGGTAGAGAAATCACCTGATGCCTTTCAAACGCTTCAACATAATCTATGCGGTGATCAGGGCGGCTACTATTGGCCCGAATGGTTGCCACAGGAGGCGATGACCACAGCCGAGTTATTGGAGAGCTACAAAGACGAAATGATAGCGCTCCGCAGCAAGGTTGATCTCATCGCCGGTGGGCCTCCTTGTCAGGGATTTTCGTTTGCTGGTCGTCGCAACCATGCGGACCCAAGAAATCGTCTTACGGAAGAGTACATTAAACTCGTCGATATCATTCGCCCGAAATATTTGCTTCTTGAGAATGTGAAAGGGTTCAAGACCGCCTTCAAGGACGCGAAAAAGCCTCCTTACTCGGAAATTGTGCAGGAAACCCTCGCAGGTCTGAGGTGGGGTGGGTACACGGTTTTCTCATCGATGCTGAACGCTTCGAGCTTTGGTGTTCCTCAGCCCCGCGCTCGGTTCATCATGGTCGCTATCCGTTCGGACCTTGTCTCCGAAAAGCCCAATAATCCTTTCGATCATATCTCCCAGATCACAGACGAGTTTCTTGAAGAAAAGCAGTTGAGTGCCCAAACGATAACTGTGATGGATGCGATTTCCGATTTGGAAACCAAACGACAAGGGCTAGCGGAGAGTGCCGACACTAAGGGCTTCAAAGAAGTGGACTACAACGAGCCCGCCAATCTGACACCGTTTCAGAAATTGATGCGGTTGGAAGTGCCCTCTGGCCACAAGCCGAACAGCCTCAGGCTCGCGAGGCACAACCCTAAAACTATATCGAGATTTAAAGACGTGCTTCGGACGTGTGCGAAGGGGAAGTCTCTCTCCAAGGAGGATCGCGAAAGGTTCGGGCTAAAGAAGCAGTGCTTTACGCCATTGCACCCAGAGCAACTTTCGAGGACCATCACGACGCTGCCCGACGATCTCCTCCATTACAGCGAGCCGCGAATTCTGACTGTGAGAGAAAATGCAAGAATTCAGTCGTTCCCCGACTCTTTCGAATTTCTCGGTAAGTACACTACAGGGGGCAATCGTCGGCGCGAGGAGTGCCCTCGTTATACTCAAGTTGGCAACGCAGTTCCTCCACTCATGGCTGAGGCTCTTGGCGGCATGATCCAGAAAATAGAAAGAGATCATGCGTAAAGAATCCCTGAACTTCATCACCCACGCTCGAACCAAGGACGTCGTTGGTCGCGGCCTCATCAATAACGACAACATCGCCATTATCGAGCTTATTAAGAACTCGAAAGATGCGCAGTCGAAGAGTGTCGATATTCAGTTCAGGAAGCCGTTGGATCGCGAGGCCGGCCGCATCGTCATCGCCGACAAAGGTCAAGGGATGTCATGGGAAGACATTCAGTATAAATGGCTCAATATCGCCTATTCTGAGAAAAAGCATACGTCAGCACCGTCAGGAAAAGCGTATGCGGGAAATAAAGGAATTGGGCGCTTCTCGTGCGACCGTCTAGGCGCCAAACTTTACCTATACACGCGCAAGAAGGGGCAGGACTGGATCAAGGCAGAGATCGACTGGTCGAAGTTCGAAGTGGATGAACGAGATCAGGAGATCGCGAAGATCAAAATCTCCGTTGAAGATATCTCCGTCGAGCAGTTCAAAGAGGACACCTCTCTTCCTTCACCTGCCAGTGGAACGGTCTTGAAGATCACCAATCTGCGTAATCAATGGACGAAAGACAAACTTGTCGGCCTGAAGAAGGAGTTGGAACGGTTCGTAATCGAACCTGAGGAAACCTTCGCGGTAAACCTGAAGGTCGAACCCGATCCTGACAAATTGTCCGGCAAGATCCAGAACCGGATTTTCGAGAAGCTCGATTTTCGCACCAGTTCCATTCACGCCTCCACCCAGCGCGAAGGTGCGGAGATCAAAATCTCTTTGCGGCATGACGGGCAGAATATCTTCTCGGTAATCGAGAAGAACCCATACGCTCATCTCAAGGCGCTCAAGGCTTCGATCTATTATCTCAATACGCCAGCGAAAGCATTTTTTACGAAAACAACGGGATATCGTTCTGTCGAGTTTGGTTCGATCTTCCTCTTTTTGAACGGCTTTCGTGTGTTCCCCTACGGTGACGAGGGAAATGACTGGCTCGCAATCGATCGGCGGAAGCAACAAGGTTATAGCCGAAATCTTGGAACCCGTGAGCTTGTGGGCTTTGTCGAGATCGAAGATGAAGATGGGAACTTCGAAGCGGTTTCAAGCCGAGAAGGACTCGTCCAGAATACGGCGTTCGATGAACTCGCCAGTGACGAAGCCAAGATTGTTGCCAACAAAGGCAAAGAGAAATTTTACGGCCTCATCCAGAGGCTAATTGCGAAACTACAGAAGTTTGTTGTTAAGGGGCTCGATTGGGACCGGATTGTTGGCGATCAAGATCAATACACCGATGAAGAATTGATCTCGGGCGAGGGGTATTCGTTTGCCGATCATAGCGAAACGCTAATGGACACGCTAGACTCGATCATCGCGTTGAGAAGCCCCAAACCCTACATCAGGAACATCTCCCTCAACCAAGATTATCTCTACGATTTGGCCGCTGACCGCGTCGATGCGTATGCCGAAATGATCGACGTCTTAAAGACCAAGTTCAAGGACGTGGGAATACCGGACCTTAACCCGGCACAAAAGAGAGACCTCTCCAGATTCATCGAGGCACAATCCAAAGAGATTGAAGCTCGGAATCGTTCGATCAAAGAATATCAGCAAAAAACTACGGCTCTCGAAAGTGAAAATACGGGCCTCACGCAGCAACTAAGGACTGAAAAGAAAAAGCGCTACTATGCTGAGGCGCACCTCAAAAGCGACGACAAACGCTTTCAAGAAATTCACCATCACATCAAGATTTTGACTGACATTGTCTCTGGCGAACTCGATGAGATCGATGAGCGCTATCAGAAGGACAATTCAATCAAATTGGGAGACGTTATGGACCACGTGCGGGCTGCGCGTTTCCAAAGCCAAAAGATGATGACGTTATCTCAGATCATAACGAAATCGGACTTCGACATGATGACCGATGAGTCCCGTCATGATTTCTTTGATGCAATCTCAGGCTATCTGAAATTGATGGGCGAGATAAATGGCGGTTGGAACATGAACATCGAGTTCCACAACCCGCGTGGTGTAGAACTGATTCTGAATTTCAGCGCGATTGAGCAGGCTATTCTAGTCGACAATATCTTGAGCAACTCGGTCAAAGCCAAATCAAAGAACGTTACCATCTCGGTTGCTGAAACAGATGAAGCTTACGAATTGATGTTTGCCGATGACGGTGATGGACTGACAAAAAAATACAAACCAGAGGAACTCTTCTCCGCCGGGATCAGCACGACCAGAAGAGGCTCTGGCACTGGCCTCAGCAATGTTTTGGATATTGTGCAGCGGCTCGAAGGCAACGTGGAGATCATCAACGTGAAGCCCAAAGGGGCGTGTGTCAGAATCTGGTGGGGTAAATGAGACTCAACTACAATGTCCTTTGGATCGACGACAATATTGACTCCTTAAGGGCCTACAAGAAGGCCTTGGAGGAAAAGAATGATCAAATCGGCATCCGCACGAAACATGTTGATGTGCCGGTAAGGATGGGCGCTCGAGAGAACCCTGACGAGCATCAAGCCCGAGTGAGCAAGGACATTGAGAAGGCTCTATCTGATCAGGTGTTCGAGCTGATTGTTGTCGATCTTCATATGACGGGAAAGAACGGGGGATTTGATGGTCCTGATATCATCCAGTTCATTCGTGATACGCAGAAGATATTTCGCCCAATCGTCTTTCATTCAGGAGGAGATCAGTCGCTTCAAGCAACCGCCACTGAGCAGCTAAATGAGCGCGCTGAAGAAAAGGGTGTCTTTGGCAAGAGCATTTTCATCTCTCCCAAGGACCGATTGTCCAACATGCTCTCTGATATTGTCGGAGAGATGCATGAGAACGAGCATCAGATAAATCAGGTTCGTGGAACGCTCATGGACTGCGTCAGTGAAATTGATGCTCAGATTATCGATGTGATGACGAGTGGAGAGGTTTGGGATCAGGTGCCCGAGACCTCTCGCGAGGCCGCCCTGAAGAAATTTAAGAGTTTGATCGACTCACAGCGGAAGAAGGCTGAGAAGCAGCACGAGCATGTCAAAGGCATGAGCTACGATGAAGTTCGTGAATATGTCTTGGACGATCCAAAGAACGTCTCAACCTTTGTTAAAACCAAGCTGCTTCGAGAGCTGGCGAAGAAGATTCCCGAAATTAAAGATGCGGGAGACACTCTTAGCGCGTTTATAGCAACGAACGAGGGCGCTCCTGAATGCTTGAATGAGATTAGAAACAAATATGCCCATCAAACAGCAGTTCAATTAGCTGCCAACCACAACGATGATCATTGCACTCACATTCGGCGCGAAGCCCACAAACATACTGACAATGTGATTTCGTTGCGAGAAAGCCTGAAGTGAAGACTGTACTGTTCGACATCGATGGAACATTAGCGGATATCGAACATCGCAGGCATTTGGTCGAAGGCGACAATCCTGACTGGGCCAAGTTCTTTGACCTTATGGGGTCGGATTCAGTGAACCTGCCAGTTGCAGAGCTTTATCTCGCACTTTGGTCGTCAACCTCCTTCGAATGTGTGCTCGTCTCTGGTCGTCCTGAAGAGTACCGGCCTGTTACCGAGCAATGGCTGACTTGGAATGAGATACCATTTAATCGATTGCTTATGCGCCGCGCCAAAGACAACCGTAAAGATGCGATAGTGAAGGAGGAAATCCTAAAACAGCTTCTGAGCGAAGGCGCTGACATAGCATTTACAGTCGATGACCGCCAATCGGTAGTGAATATGTGGCGGCGCAACGGGATAACTTGCTTTCAATGCGCGGAATACGAAGGCTAGTCGATCGTGGTGCTTACCCTTGGGTCCGCCTTGAGTGAACCCAACCCGCAAGTGCGGTTTCGGCTATACAGCCTCAATCCTTGGTGCGGGCTTTGGAGCAAACCCCTCTGCGCACTCTTTTTCGCTTCGGACAGTCGGACGGTCCCCTTGGTCCTCTCAAGCAGCTGTTGAAGGGACACTAGTTTGTGTCTGCTTTCGGGAATTTAGATTCTGGATGGCTATGTCTTGGATTGGGGCGCATTGCGGTCATTCGCCGAAGTAGCTCCACCATTGCGGCCATGATGCTTTGTGCGGTGTCCGCGTTGCGCTCCAAACCACGCGCTGCTCATCTGGCTGGAGCTGTCGATCATCAAGTCGAGCGAGTGCAGCTTCGACGATCCAAGGATTGAGCTCCCATTTGGCGCGCGCTTTATCAGCAGGGTACTTTAACTTCGCGATACGCAGCGGTTCTAGAATGCTATCTGCGCCAGAGCTTATCGGTTGCAAGACTAGCTTGGTTATCTGTTCGACATCATCACCACGGACTGCCCGTGCGCGTTCGATTGCTTCGAGCGAAGCCCGCGAAGCAGCGCTGTCCCCCGCCAGCCCTTTTTGAGTGAGTTGGAGCAAAAACGCCTCGGCTGCCGTGACGCGCCGTTTGCGGCCATCTTCGCGGATCGTGACCATTTGACCGAGTACAGTATCATAGGGGATCTCGCGCTTGCGGTTCTTCGGACGCCCCCGCGGATTGCCCGACTTACCTTTGCGGAACCGGGTGCCCGTTGGTGGTTGCTTGTAGCCGATGGGCTCTGGGTCACTCATTCAATCCGCCCTCGCGGCCAGCCCAGAGTGTCCGAAGCGTTGGTAAAGAACTTGATCTGCTCGACGTCCATCTGACTGAACTTGCTTCGGCCCGGCCTGCTGAGCGCCGCTTGCGTTGCCCATGCGTTGACCTTCCAACGATTGGGGTGCCCAGGATCAGGGGCAGCAATGCCTAGGATCCGCATGGCTTCATTGGCATTGTTAGATGAGTGAGCTCTTTCGATCGCGATGGGCCTTGGTCCAAGTCCATTCTTCTTTGCCAACGCAGCTTCGCGTTTCTCGATCATCTTGAGAACCTTGCGGATCGCCATGCGCTTGCCTGCGAGCGCGCCTTTGAGCGTCTGCTGCTGCAGTACTTCTTCAACCGTTAGTTCCCGCTCCTTGCCTCCCACTGTAGCGGTGACGCGTTTATCGAGCACGATTTCGAACGCCGACACGTTCGGACGACGCGGCTTGAGTGGGCGTCCCTTGGGATTGCCTGACTGGCCAGGCTTGAACCTCGTATCCTTGCTCATGCAACGTCCTCGCGATGGAACAGCTCAGGCTCCTTGCCAGTCAGGTCACTCCAGCGCTGCATGGCAAGATCAACATAGGCCGGATCAAGATCGAGCCCGCGGAACCTTCTTCCCACGCGCTCAGCAGCGATCAAGCTCGTTCCTGAGCCCAAGAATATATCGAGCACCAGCTCGCCTTGCTTGGTCACATCGCAATAAGCGTCAGCTACCATTGCTACCGGTTTGACCGTTGGATGCAGCGCAAGGTCCTCGCGGCGCGAGCCCATCATCGAGTTCACGCTCGGATAATCCCAGACATTGGTGCGGTTGCGTCCGTGCTTACCGAGTTCCACATTGTTTGTGTGTGACTGGCTGCCCACTCGGTAGACGAACACCATCTCGTGCTTAGATCGATAGAGCGAGCCCATCCCGGCATTGCTCTTGTTCCACACGCATATGTTGAGA
Source organism: Erythrobacter sp. (assembly GCA_039985875.1). GTDB lineage: Bacteria > Pseudomonadota > Alphaproteobacteria > Sphingomonadales > Sphingomonadaceae > Erythrobacter. Next base: position 11,289 of record JBDWRU010000010.1, read on the forward strand.
AGGTCGTCATAGACGCCCTCAACTGATGCAGTAACATCGTCCATGTGTCGCCAGTCCATGCACACAAAGTGCACCGCTCCGTCGCGCGATACTTTCGCGCAAGCGCCCAGCGTATCAGTGAGGAACCTGCGGAACTCAATGTCGCTCATTTCGCCCGACGCCATCGCAAACTCACGGTGCCGACCTTTGGCGTTGGCGTGGCCGTTGATCTTCACATTGTAGGGTGGATCGAGGAAGCCGCAGTCGATTGTGTCGCCTTCACCGACAAGGAGTTTGAGGAATTCGATATCGCGCCCATCGCCGCAGGCCACGCGGTGTTCGCCAAGCTGCCAGATATCGCCGACCTGCACGCGAGGACTTTCCGGCACAGCCGGTATCACCTCGTCGGCCGGGTCCTCGGCTTCAGAGAGAACGACGTCGATCTCGCCGGGGCTGAACCCTGTGAGTCCTAGGTCGATGTCAATTTCGGGAAGCGAGAGTTCGGCCAGTTCGAGCTTGAGTATCTCGGTGTCCCAACCTGCGTTTAGCGCAATTTTGTTATCGGCGATCCGAAGCGCTCTCTTCTGCGCTTCAGATAAACCTGTCAGTTCGATCACCGGAACCTCAGCAAGCCCCATCTCTTTGGAAGCGCGCAATCGGCCATGGCCTGCAATGAGATTACCGTCCGGGTCGGTAAGGATCGGGTTGGTAAAACCAAACTCATTTATTGAAGCGATGATCTGTTCGATCTGCCTCTTGGAATGCGTACGCGCATTGCGGGGATCAGGAACAAGGCTCGAGACCATCTTATAGGCGACGGCGAGTGGGCGATTGGCAGTCTGGATTGCCTGAGGGGGTTCAGTAGTCATATTTGAACAATACAGGAACAACCAAACTAAACCCAAAAGTGGGTGGGTCAATATTTGGGGAAAAACCGTTTATAATCAGAACTCGCTGGACTTCGCGCAACTCTCGAGCATTGCTGTGTGTGCCCGGCGAGCCGGGCTCGTGCCGGTAGCGGTCGCCATTTCGGGCGACTGCATCAACCGGAGAACACGCATGACAGACCCCAAAAAGACCAAAACGCCAACCAAGCTCGACGCAATTGAAAAGCTGCTGAAGCGAAAGAATGGCGCGTCGATCACCGAATTGATGAAAGCCACAGGCTGGCAACAGCACTCAGTTCGAGGCGCGATGGCAGGCACGCTCAAGAAGCGCGGCGTTATTATCACATCCCAGAAGGTGGACGCGGTGCGCCGTTACTTTGCCGAGAAGTCGGCATGATAGATAAGGACAGCGAAGCCACACAGCTCGTCAAGGCAATCGAGACAATGGAGCTAGAAGCCGTGCGCTCATTGTGGAGGCAGAGTTTCGGCATCCCTCCATCCTTGCGCTCCGCCCCCCTCATGCGAATGCAGCTTGCGTGGCGCGTGCAGTGCGAGGCTTTTTGCGGACTTGATACCGAAACGCGCAAAGCTCTTACCCGAACCGGTGCAGCCCAACCCGAAGGACGTCAACTTGGCATTGGCGCGATCCTAACCCGCAACTGGAAAGGCCGTGAGGTGCAAGTTGTAGTCGAGGACAAGGGCTTTCGCTGGGAAGGCGATCTTTACCCCAGCCTCTCCGCTGCAGCCTCTGCAATCGCTGGGAGCCGGTGGAACGGGCCAAGGTTCTTTGGACTCAGGGGCACCGCATGACCAAGAAAAAAGCAGTGGTTCGCTGCGCGATCTACACCCGCAAAAGCTCGGATGAAGGTCTTGAGCAAGAGTTCAACAGCCTCGATGCTCAGCGCGCAGCGGGCGAAGCATACGTCACCAGTCAGGCAAGCGAACGCTGGGTCGTCATTCCAACACTTTATGATGACGGTGGTTATTCTGGCGGGACGATGGAGCGTCCTGGCTTGCAGGCGTTGCTCAGCGACATCGAGGCCAAGCGGATCGATGTAGTGGTTGTCTATAAGATCGACCGGCTTACTCGGTCACTCACAGACTTCTCGTGCATCATTGAGACCTTCGATAAGAGCGAGACCAGCTTTGTCTCGGTCACTCAATCGTTCAACACCAAGGACTCAATGGGCCGACTGATGCTCAATGTGCTTTTGTCATTCGCGCAGTTTGAGCGCGAAGTGACCGGCGAACGCATCCGCGACAAGATCGCGGCCTCCAAAGCCAAGGGAATGTGGATGGGCGGTAATCCGCCGCTTGGATATGACCGGCCCAAAGAAGGCACTCACAAATTGCTAGTCAATGAGGACGAAGCTGAAACTGTAAGGCACATATACAGCCGCTACCTCAAGCTTGGCTCAGTTCATGCTTTGGAGCGCGAGCTGACAGCTGCAGGCATTGTCTCCAAACTGCGGACCTATTCTACCGGCAGAACAACGGGCGGCATCCCGTTTAGCCGCGGGGCACTATTCCATCTGCTGCGCAATCCAATTTATCTTGGCAAGATCGTGCACAAGGATAAGCTGTTCGAAGGCGAGCATGACGCGATTGTTGATCCAGATCTGTTCGAGCCCGTGCAGACCAAACTCAATGCAAATTCTCAACGCCACCGCGCTGCTGGAGAAAACCGTGTCACCAAAGCCCTGCTAACCGGCAAGCTTTTTGATGCAAATGGCGAGGCGATGAGCCCATCATTCTCGCGCGGGCGATCAGGTCAGACCTACCGTTATTATGTATCAGCCTCGCTCCAGCAAGGCGGAGCCAATCATGACGACGGGACTGTCCGCCGCCTTCCAGCATCCGCTATCGAAACGCTCGTCAATGAAACCGCGGGCCGCTGGCTACCGCACGAAAGGGTTCCGCTCGCTTCCTTGATAGCAGTGCGCATTACAGAAAATGGGCTAGTCTTCGAAGCCGATGGAAAGCTTGCCGACGGCATTACTCGGCATCTCCAAGACAGCGAACAAATCGTCTATTCCTCGGCAAAGCTCTGCCGCATCCACGTGCCCATCAGCCTTCCGCTACGAGGAGGCCAGCGGCTCATCATTGCTAAAAACAAACCCGACATCCGTCCTGATCCAGCCTTGATTGCAGCTCTGCGCCGAGCCCATTCTTTGCTTAAGCGCGACCGGCAAGGCATGCCTTTTCTCGAAGTATCACCAACACAAGCCTACAACCGCAATCTCATCCGGCTCGCATTCCTGGCACCAGACATTCAGCGCGATATTCTCAAAGGGCGCCAACCATCTTTTCTCAATCTCCAACAGCTCGTCAAAATGGACATCCCGCTATGCTGGACTGAGCAACGAAAAGTGTTGAATTGGCCAAGCTTCAACTAGCCTGTTCCGCTGAATAACAGGCCTGTTAATTTGAATTCACTCCCTGTTACGGCCGAATAAATACCCTGTTATGCCGAATAACAGGGAAACCCCGATTTCCACCGCACAAGCCACTGTTATTAGGGCATTTAACGCACTGCACCTTGCTCAAAATCAGGCGTTTAAGCCTGTTTTTGGCTCGAAACAGACAAAATTCCCTGTTCTTTCCCTGTTAAACAGGGAAACTCTTCTGATCACGATCTGCCAAGAGACTGTGACCGCAAAACTGGCCTGTAATCCGATGAGACTGATGCAGAAGCTCACGCCAACGGCGGTTTGGTCTGCTGAAGCCTGCGCACACCGCAGCTTTGCGCAGGCGGCCTGTAAGCTGAGACTAGTGCTGGGGGTAGGTGGCGGAGACGGTGGGATTCGAACCCACGAAAGAGTTGCCCCTTTACACACTTTCCAGGCGTGCGCCTTCGACCACTCGGCCACGTCTCCGCGTTCCTATCTGCGTTACCGCTACGCTGCGTTACCGCTAAGCTGCTTGAACGCGGCGGGCAGCAGGAACGGCGCGGATAGACTGACAAGAACCCTTTCGCAAGCGGCTTGAGAATGTCACACTGTGACTCATGAAAAAACTCCTCCTCACTGCCGCTTGCGCCGCCGCACTTACCTTGCCTGTCCAAGCGCAGACCGAAGCCCCAACTGAGCCCGTAGGCGCGCCCTCACCCAATGAAATCGTCGCTTTGGCTGCGCCTGAGGAATGGTTGACGATCCCAGCGGAAGACTTGCTGGTGATGACACTCGCGCCGGATGCGGCGGGCAAGGAACGCGAAGTCATAATCCAATTGATGCCCGCGCCCTTTTCGCAAGGGTGGGTTGAGAATATCCGCACCCTCGCCCGCGCCAAATGGTATGACGGGATCACCGTCAACCGCGTGCAAGACAATTACGTCGTGCAATGGGGCGATGCCGGCCACGACAACCCCGAAAGCGGCGAGACTGAGACCAAGCCTTTGCCTGAAGGGCTTAAGGTGATGGGCGAGGATGACTACGTCGAAGAAACGTTTGTAATGGAAGGCGCTACGGACAAAGAATACTTGTATTGGCGCGCTTTGCTCGTCGGCCTATGGGCTTCGGGGACAGATGATGATGTTATCGAAACTCTTCCGCCAATGGCTCAAGCGGACGCTCGGAAAGCAGCATTAGCTGACAGATATTCTGGGGTAACAAGCTATTCACGAGGCTGGGCATTTGCTGGAAAGCCTGGAGAGGTTTGGCCAGTTCACTGCTATGGTATGGTCGGTGTTGGTAGGAGCTATTCGCCTGACACGGGCTCCGGCGCAGAGCTTTATACCGTGATCGGCCACGCCCCGCGTCACTTGGATCGCAATATCGCGCTCGCCGGGCGGATCATTAGCGGGATTGAGCATCTGTCTTCATTGCCGCGCGGTTCAGGCGCGCTGGGTTTCTACACCGACGATGAAAAGGAGCTTCGAACACCAATTCTGTCAGTGCGCGTCGCCAGTGATTTGCCCGGAGCAGAGCAACCACGGTTCGAATACCTTTCAACCGAAAGCCACTCATTCGGTGAATATGCTAAATCCCGTGCGAACCGCCGCGATCCGTTCTTCATCCAGCCCGCAAGCGGTGCAGATATCTGCAATATCCCAGTGCCCATTCGCGATGTGGAACTGGAGGCCCCTTGACTGAAAGGTTTTCCGCCACCCTTCCCTTGCGCCGATGGAACGGGGATCGCGGCACCTATCATCTGGTCGAATTCGACGGCGAGCACGCGGGAACCATTTCCACCCACGCGACGCTTCACCGCTTGGAATTCGGCAAACAACGCGGCTTTGGCTCGGTGAAATGCTATGCGACGATTGGCGACACGCGCTGGAAGACGAGCGTGTTTCCAATGAATGTCGATGACATGGCGAAGCGCACCAAGAACTGGACTCTGCTCGTTAACAAAAAAGTCATGCGGGTCGAGGATTTGGCTGAGGGAGATGCGGTCAATGTCGAGCTCGAATTGCTCTAGCTGGCCCTAACGCTGGATTTCCGGATCAACCCAACGACCGAAGAAATTGCGCTTTGGTCGCCCACGAACCTGATTGCCAAGCAGGTATGAAATCACCAAGCAGACCGATCCAACAATGGCATGTTCTGCACCATCTCCTGCAAGGCGATGAGCCGCCAATGCCATAACCATATTAATGAAATACGCGGCATAGGCCATGTCGCGCAGATCATTGTAGCGATGGGTCAAGATCACAATTGCGGCGATGATTTTCAATCCGGCGAGCGGATAAACAACGTAAGTCGGATAGCCGAACCGTTCAAAAAAGCCCGCGGCCGCGCCATAATTGCTCAAATACATAAAGGCCGCAAAGCCCAACAGAGCCAGTACAACTGCGGTGGCCAACCAATACACTACCACCTTAATTGACTTCATATTCGCAATCCTTCTTGCCATGATTGCCATCAAATCCGCTCGGCCTGCGCCACCGCATCGCTGGCGCGGAGCGCGCTGATAATTCGATTGAGATGAGCCAAGTCCTGAACGTCGGCTTCGATCGCATATGTCACGAAGGGGTTATCGACCTGCGTCTGCGAAAGGTTCGTCACATTGGTCTTATTCTGTGCAAATACGCCCGCCATTTCCGCCAATGCACCGGGACGGTCATAGATCGTGACGGAGAGTCGCCCGACCGCACCATGCGATCTTTTGCCCCAACTCAAGTCTAACCAATCCGCGTCCACCCCGTCCGCCAAATTGGGGCAATCAATCGAGTGGACAAGCACATTTTCGCCTTTACGCCTGAGGCCTACTATCCGGTCGCCCGGAACCGGGTGGCAGCAATCCGCAAGAGTGTAGCCAACATCTGGGGTTAGGCCCCTGATCGAGATCGCACGATCACGCGCTTGCCACTCATTGTCTTCTTCAAAGTCAGACGTGCAGCCGGGCACCAGCGATTCCATTACTTCGCGGTCGGTCAGCTTTGCCGAGCCAATCGCAAACATCAGATCCTCGGGCTCTTCCAAGCCAAGCCGCTCCACCGCAGCACGGATCGCCTTCTTGCCAATCCGCGCAGGGACGCGTGCGGAGATTTCATCAAACAGTTTGGAGCCAATCGAGGCGACTTCCTCGCGCTCTTTTAAACGCACGGCACGCCGCACAGAAGCGCGCGCTTTGCCAGTCACCACAAAACCCAACCACGCAAGTTGCGGCTCGGCCTTCTTGCCTTTGATAATCTCAACCACATCGCCATTGTTGAGCGGCGTGCGAAGCGGCATGTGGCGCCCATTGATCTTCGCACCCACCGTCGCAAGGCCAAGGTCCGTGTGAACGGCAAAGGCAAAGTCGACCGAGGTTGCGCCCTTGGGCAGTTGAAACAGCGCGCCCTTGGGTGTGAAGGCAAAGATGCGATCCTGATAAATCGCCATGCGCGTGTGTTCGAGCAGCTCCTCGGCATCGTGGCTGACATCGACAATCTCGATCAGATCGCGCAGCCAGCCCACTTGTCCATCGTGCTTGTCGCCTTGCTTATATGCCCAGTGCGAAGCCAACCCAAATTCATTGCGGCGATGCATATTGCGTGTGCGGATTTGCACTTCAACCCGCATCGAATTCTCATACATCAATGACGTGTGCAGAGAACGATAGCCGTTGGTTTTCGGTGTCGAGATATAGTCTTTGAACTTGCCCGGTAGAAACTGCCACGTCGTGTGCAATACACCCATCGCGCGGTAACAATCCGCATCGCTATCGGTCAGAACACGGAAGGCCATAATGTCAGTGACCTGCTCAAAACTGACATGGCGTTCGGCCATCTTCTTCCAGATTGAAAAAGGATGCTTTTCGCGCCCTGACACCTCGACATTCAAGCCCGCTTCGGCGAGCGCTTGCTTGATCGCCAGCGCAATCGCATCCACCTGCCCTCCATCTTGACCGCGCAGACTTTCCAGCCGTTTGGTGATGGTTGTAAACGCCTCTGGCTCAAGCTCTTTGAACGCGAGCGCCTGCATCTCACGCATATATTCATACATGCCCACCCGTTCGGCGAGAGGAGCGTAGATATCCATCGTCTCGCGCGCGATACGTTGTCGCTTCTCTGGCTTTTTGATGAAGTGCAGCGTGCGCATATTGTGTAGCCGGTCGGCAAGCTTAACGAGCAGCACCCGAATATCTTCGGACATCGCCAGCAAGAACTTGCGCAGGTTCTCCGCGGCGCGTTCATTTTCCGGCATCGCCTCGATTTTGGAAAGCTTGGTCACGCCATCAACCAACCGCGCGACTTCGGTCCCAAAATGCTGTTCAATATCGTCAATCGTCGCCAGCGTGTCTTCAACGGTATCGTGGAGCAGTGCGGTGATGATCGTTTCTTGATCGAGTTGCAGGTCCGTCATCAGCCCTGCGACTTCAACCGGGTGCGAGAAGTATGGGTCTCCGCTCGCGCGCTTTTGCGTGCCGTGCTTTTGAACTGTGTAGACATAGGCGCGGTTGAGCGCCGCTTCATCAGCGTCTGGATCGTATTCTAGGACCCGTTCAACAAGTTCGTATTGGCGCAGCATTGGATGTGAATGTGCGGCGGAGTGTCGCGCGCCGCAAGCTTAAAAGCGCGATTAGGCAAAGGAAACGATCAAATCGCCATTTTGATTTACGTCGCACTGCGCGAATTTGAGCGCACCACAACGCTCTTGCGATTCAGTTCCGCTGACCAAATCGAAGCGATAGCCATGCCACGGACACGTCAACTGCCCCGCATCAATGTTGGCATCGGCAAGCGGCGCGAGCATATGGGGGCATTGCGCCGCATGGGCTGTCCATTCGCCGTCGACCTGCCGCACGCAGAACCGCTGACGCTCCAATTCAACCGAGTGGCTTTGCGATGGATCAAGCCCGCTGGCCTTACCCAGATTGGCCTTGGCCACCCGCTTAGCTAGAAGCGTCTCGCGCAAATCCTTTTGCAGGTCGAGCGCGCTTTGCCGCGCCGTCATCAAGGCTTCGTCTTCGTCGTAAAGCTGGGTGTACTGGGCCTGTAGTCCGGCAAGAACCGCTTGCGCAAATTCCTTTGTTGGTGGCTCAAACTCAGCATAAAAACGCACATCCACTTCAATCCCGCCAGCATCACGTTCGCGCGCCTTTGTGTGGATTTGCGCACCTTGGCCAAATCCGGACACAACCGTCGTTGCCCAATAATGCTGCTCAAGATCGACCAACAGCTCAATCGCTTGTTCACCGCCACCATTCGGCAGATCGACCATACAACGCCAGCCCCATGCGCCTTCTTCAACTAGCCGGATCGAAGCGAAAGAGCTTTGGTGAATGAAAGGCAGATGCTCCCAATCGAACGCGTTTTCCATCATCCGCGTTAGGTTGGCGGGCAAAGGGCGCACATAGTTGCCAAGGTAGTGAAGCGAATTCAGAGCGGCATAATCGATCGTCTTGCTTCGCCTCGCGTACAGCTCACGGTGAGGCTCCCGGGCGGTCTCAGCATTCGACATTGAGGGTTATTGCTCCGCACGCCTTGGCGGCCAATTGCCTTCATCAACCATTCGCTTGATGTCGGGTTTGTCTGGTCCTGGCATTGGATAGCCCCGCTCTTCCAGTAGCGCTGTCACCCGTTCTCTCGCGTCAAATTCTGGACCACGCTGAAGCTTGCTCGTCTGGACTGCGTAGCCTGCCGTCCAGCCAAATTGCGACACCGCAAATGGATCGGCGCCAGCCTTCAGGAGTTTTTCGGCGATCGTGAACTGATCGGTCTTGGCAGCAATTATCAATGGAGTTTGGCCCTTCTTGTCGGCCTCTTCGAGAATTGCACCTTCGGCGATCAATTGCTCCACGCTAGATGAATCTTCCATCATCACTGCGTCGACAAGGTTCTCGCTTTTGCCTGACATGGAACAGCTCCCTAATATTCCTGCGATTGCGATAAGCGCCCGCCTTAGCATGAGCAACCCGACGCAGCAGCTTTAGCCTTAAGCGCGCCATGTTGCTGTTCAAGCGCACCGTTGACCGCTGGCATTTTGTGCAACTCGACGGCCCGCGCAGCGGCAGCTTTAGTATATTTGTAAGCGCCCTTGATTGGAATCAATCCATCCCAAATGCCAAGGTCAGCCCGCTCCAAGGTGCTCGCAACGTTCGTTGGAGGAGCGATACTATATGGGGTCCCTACACCGCTTGGAGCAACTGGCAATGCGCTCTGCACTGACGTCAGCAATTCTCCTTTCACCTGCACCGCATCAATAGGCGGAGCATCAAACCAAGAGCGATTGGCCCAATGGAGTCCAGCTGAGTTGAACGTTGTAGCATGAGTGCCGCTTGCATGAGCGGCGGCACTGGCCAAGCCTCCCCCCAACGAATGACCAACGAATTTCACATCGCCCACTTCGCCTGTGCCGGCATTCGATGCAGCGTCTCGACCGATCAACTTCGCTCTGGAATAGTAGTCGGAGCGGCTAGTCGTACCTTGCGAAAAGTTCTGAACCCAGTCAGCGCCGGACTCCGTCCCCTTGAATGACACTTTGTAGTCGTTTGTACCGTTCTTCTTGAACACACCTGCCCTGAACTCGCTGTCTTCCGGGTTCAAGTCTTCGACCGTCAAGTCGAGTTTTGCGAGCTCATCTGGATCAGTAACTTCCGTGTATCCAGCAACGTTGCGCTCACCAAATGGTTGATACACTGCGCCGGCCAATTCCGCCTCTTCCTGAAACATCTCGACTTTGGCGATCTCAGCGCAAATCGGCTCGCATCCCGCCATGCAAGGTTGAACCGCGCCGCTACCCACGATGACCATACTTTCGAGCAATGTCGTTTAACAGCTTCAGCCGATCTGGCTCTTCTACGGGCGCAAAGATTGCATCCATCGTTTCCAGATAATCAAGGTCGCCCAATTCCGGCATCAGCGCGCGGGCGTAGAGAAACAGAAACTGTTCCTCATCTTCTTGAACACCGGCGACCTCAAACTCGTCTCGATGCGCAAAGACCAATCGCTCCGTCACCGCTTTGTCGGCATCAGAGGAAATCGCCTGCTTCCACCACGCGTGGAAGCGCGCCGGAAAACCGGCTGCGTTGTCCGCCTCATAGGCGTCCATCAATTGATCAGAGACGACGTGCACCTACAGCCTCCCATTTGCGAGCATCACGCTAACGCGTTAGCCTGGCGGTAACAAGAGGTTCAACTCCAAACCGCCCTTGGAGGTAAGCTCATCAAGATCGCATCAATATTGCCGCCGGTCTTTAAACCGAACAAAGTGCCTCGATCATACACCAGGTTAAATTCGGCATAGCGCCCCCGATATTCGAGCTGAAGGGTCTCATCCTCTGGCGTAAATTTCGCCCCCATCCGCTTTCGGACCAGCTTTGGGAAGATATCGAGAAAGGCTTTGCCGACATCCTGAGTGAACGCGAAGTTGCGCTCAAAACTTGCATCATCCTCACATTCCAAATGGTCGTAAAAGATGCCTCCTACCCCGCGATGAACTCCGCGATGTGGGATGTAGAAATAGTCATCTGCCCATTTCTTGTAGCGATCATAATAGGTTGGGTTATGGCCCGCGCAGGCCGCGCGCAGGCAGGCGTGGAATTCTTCGGTGTCCTCCTCTTTGGGGATCGCCGGATTGAGGTCTGCCCCGCCACCAAACCACGCTTTTCCGGTGGTTAGGAAGCGCGTGTTCATATGCACGGCGGGCGCATGCGGGTTCGCCATATGCGCCACCAGTGAAATTCCAGTCGCAGCAAAGCCGGGATTGTCCGGGTCCGCTCCATTCACTTGGTTCGCAAACTCCGGCGAGAAATTGCCTCGCACGGTTGAGACATTGACCCCGACCTTCTCGAACACCTGCCCCTTCATCAGTCCTTGGACGCCCCCGCCCGGCTCGTCATTGCCGTCCTCTTCGCGGGTCCATGGAGTGTATTGGAACATCGCATCGGATCCGCCTTCGCGTTCAATTTCTTCAAACGCGGCGCAAATCTGATCGCGCAACGCTTCGAACCAACCGCGCGCTTTGTCTGTTTGCTTGTCCCAATCACTCATACCAAGCAGCCTTGCCAACCAAGCCGATTGAGGGCAAGCAAAAGCAATGGTTCCTGTTTCGTTCGCACCCTTGGAATTCGCTGGCGAAGAGCTTGTTCTACTCAAGAACAACGCGCTTTATTGGCCGCGTGAACGCGCGCTATTGGTGGCGGACCTGCATTTGGAAAAGGGAAGTTGGTATGCCCAAATGGGTCAGATGCTCCCGCCCTATGATAGCCGCGAAACATTGGAGCGGTTGGCAGATGCCGTGAAGGCGACAGGCGCGCGTCGGGTCATCACTTTGGGCGACAACTTCCATGATGATGCGGGCACGTATCGGCTGGATGATTATGCGTGCGGCATGCTCGAATCGCTGATCCGTACGCTCGATTGGGTTTGGATCTCCGGCAACCATGATGAGCATATGCATCGCGGTTTTGGCGCGAATGTTATGGATGAAATTGAGATCAACGGGATCGTGCTGCGCCACGAAGCCAAGCGAGGGGAGACGCGCGCGGAGGTTTCCGGGCACTATCACCCCAAGATGCGCCTGCGGGTCAGGAACCGCCATATCGCCCGGCCATGCGGCGTAGTGAGTCGACAAACGGGGCGCGGTGACAGGATGATTGCCCCGGCTTTCGGCGCCTACACGGGCGGGATGGATGCAGCGGCACCAGAGATCCTGCATGCACTCGGACCTGCGGGTGAAATCGACGCGGTTCTGCCCGCAAAAGGCAAATTGGTCACATTCCCTCTTTATCGGGAAGCCGCATAAGACTCTTCACTGGTATTTTTACCCGATATTCCCTACATAGCGCCCATCAAACAGGCTGAATCAGGAGAAACCACATAGCCCGTCCACCCCGGCGTTCGATGGCCCCGCCAACTAAAAGCGGCCCTCGCTACGATCAGTTTATTCAAGTTCCCAAGGTCCGCGTTATCGATGACGAAGGCGAGAACCTTGGTGTAATGTTCACCAACGAAGCGGTTGAGCAGGCCCAAGAAAAGGGTCTGAATTTGGTCGAGGTATCGCCCAATGCCGATCCGCCTGTGTGCAAGTTCCTTGATGTCGGCAAATATCGTTACGAAGCGCAGAAGAAAGCCAACGCAGCGCGCAAAACGCAAAAGACGCAGGACATTAAAGAGGTCAAAATGCGTCCCAATATCGACACGCATGATTATGACGTGAAGATGCGCAACGTGAACAAGTTCATCGACAATGGCGACAAGGTGAAAGTGACTTTGCGTTTTCGCGGGCGCGAAATGGCGCACCAACATCTGGGTATGGACTTGCTCAAGCGGGTTCAGGAAGATGTTGAGGAAACCGCTAAGGTCGAAGCTTTCCCAAGGCTCGAAGGCCGTCAGATGCTGATGGTGCTCGCGCCGAAATAGTTCGGCCAGAATGGTAAAGGTTGAGCGGGCACCAGCGATGGTGGCCCGCTTTTCTTAATTTTGAATCGCATCCGACCAACTGCAATCGCAATCGACAAACAGTAAAATGAAACCGATTGGCGGTCTCAATCGTATAGTTTTGTGTGCTATAAGAATAAAACGCGGCGAGGTCGGCATTCCCCGAATTGCGACCCCGTCGACCCGCCGCGAACTCACGCCAAACGGCGCCACGATGACGAAAATACAATGTGCAGCTGCGCATTCTACTCTTACCCGATTGCGATAGGTTTGATAGAATGCGTGCCGCACAAATAGGAGGAAATGAGGTCATGACGATGTCCCCCGCACGCCGGATTCTCACCGCCACATTTATGGCGGCAAGTGCTTATGCGCTTACTGCGCCCGCTATGGCACAAGCCACATCGGACCCAAGTTTCGCTGCCTTTGCCCCGCGCGCCGACCGGATCGATCATCGCATAGACTATTCAATTTGGACCGAAGCGCTTTCCAACTTCGTCGTGTCGATGGGCCCGCCGCTGCGCAAGAAGCCGACCGGTTCGCAGCAAATCATCGGAACGCGCCAACGCGTCGGTCACAATTCCATCTACCGTCTTGACGGATCAATGGTCGGCTTTTCATTCATGACCAACGAAGTGATTGAGAGTTTTTCCGAGTACCGCCACGACCTTGAGCGTGTCGCTGATGGTTTGGAAATCGCTTCTCTCCCGCGTGATGAGCAATTGGCGTACTGGTTTAACCTCCACAATGTCGCGATGGTGGAACAAATTGCGCTCAATTGGCCCGTGCGGCAGCCGCGCGAAATCTTGATTGAAGGCGTTCCTTTGGATGAAGCGCGCTTTATTACGGTCAATGGCATTGCGATGAGCCCCAAGGACATTCGCACCAAGATCGTTTTTAAGCACTGGAAAGACCCGCGGGTCATTTACGGCTTTTGGCGCGGTGAAATTGGCGGCCCAGCGATGCAGCGCGAGGCATTCGAAGCCAGCACTATCTCCTACCTGCTAGACCGCGCGGCGCGTGAATTTGCCAATTCGCGGCGTGGTGTCGAAAATCGCGGCTCGACCTTGCACGTGTCGACCTTGTACGAAGAAGCAGCGCCCCACTACTTCCCAAATTTCGCCGAGGATGTGCGCAATCACATCAATCGCTTCGCCAATGAAGAGATGAAGGCGCGCTACGAGGGTACGAGCACAGTTAAAGCAAGCATTCGCGAGTATGACATCGCTGATCTGGTTGGCGGGCGGCGCACAAACCCGGCCTATACAAATGGTCGCCTAGATGCGGCTGCGATTGCCTTGCTTCGTGAACGCCAAGGCAAGCTTGACTATCTTGCTCGTGAAGGGGTCCGCACCGGTACCGTCACGTTCAGCGATTTCGTCGCGCCGGGCGAGGAAGAAAAAGAAGACGACGTCGAATAAAGGCTGAGGGAAATAGAGGTCGGTGGAGCGGCACGCTGCCACCCCTTGTAGCCCGCACATAAGCCCTGTTAGTCTTCACCTGTCGCATTGACGGGAGAAACAATCACATGACCGCGCGCCGGATTGGCCTTTTCCTAGGCCCGCTGGTTTTTGCCATAACCGCGTTCACATCACCGCCGGGCGGGATGGGCGCGGAGGCATGGCTGGTCGCTGGACTGGTTGTCTGGATGGCAAGCTGGTGGATGACCGAAGCGGTGCCGCTTTCGGTGACGGCTCTCCTTCCTTTTATCTGTCTTCCCTTGGGCGGGGTTATGCCTGCCCCCGACGCAGCCAGCGCATATTACGCCCCGATCCTTTTCCTACTTTTAGGCGGGGCATTTATTGCGCTCACGATTGAGCGTACGGGCCTGCACAAACGTTTGAGCCTTGCGATCCTAAGAACAATTGGGACCAACGGCGGGCAAGAGCGCTTGCTATTGGCCTTCATGATTTCAGCCGCGATTTTATCGATGTTGATTTCAAACACCTCAACCGCGCTGATTATGATGCCAATGGCGCTTGCGGTTATCGCTGGAGGAGCCGCCGCCAAGGAAACAGGTGATGGCGCGCCGATTAACACGGATGGTCTTGCGGGCGCTCTCCCGATGGGGATCGCCTTTGCCGCAAGTATTGGTGGCCTCGGCACAATTGTCGGCTCCCCTACCAATGGGATCGCTGTGCAATTGCTTGATGACATGATCGGGCTTGAAATCAGTTTTGCGACTTGGATGGCATACGGCTTACCTGTTGTATTGATCGGCATCCCTTTGGCGGCGCTAATCATTTCAAAGGTTCAACGGGTCTCCGCCCACCCATTCGATTTGCCCGCCGCGCGCGCCGCAATTGATGAGCAGCGCAGCTGGTCGAGCGCGGAGAAACGCCTCGTCCCTATCATTGCGGTGACATTCCTTTTTTGGATGTCGCGCCAATGGGTTGCTCCCTATCTGCCAGACAAAAGCTGGACCGATGGTACAATCGCAGTCTTGGCGAGCGTTGCATTGTTTTTGACACCCGATGGGACTGGCAGGCCGCTGTTAGTCTGGAAGGAAGCCGATCGCGCGCCTTGGGGAGTGATCTTGATGTTCGGCGGCGGTTTGGCATTGGCGGCGGGGATGAAGGAAAGCGGGCTGGCCCAATGGTTAGGCAATGCTTTGTTGCCGCTCGAAGCGGTGCCGCTTATTCTGATGGTCTTTGCGATTGTCGCAATGGTGGTGCTGGTCACAGAATTTGCCAGCAACGTCGCCACGGCAAGCGCAATCATTCCAGTCGTGGCCAGTTTGGCCGCTGCTCTGGGCCTAGGCGAAGACGCGATCCTGATCGCAATGCCTGCAGCACTTGCGGCAAGCTGGGGCTTTATCCTGCCAGCGGGAACAGGCCCCAATGCGATTGCTTGGGCGACGGGGCGGCTAACAATCGGGAGACTGGTGCGCGCCGGAATTTTGCTCGATCTCATCGGCATCATGATGATGATTGGCGTGGTCTGGGCGGTTGCTAGCCTCAACTAAGCCAAACGTGCTCTCTATCAATAGTGAGCCTCGCCGTACCTAACGATACGATCTATCGAACATGCCAAGTCGATAGAAAGGACGCCTTACCCCATGCCTGAATTGTCGCCTGAAGCGATTGAAATTGCCGAGCGCGTTGAGAGCTTTGTTCGCGAGACAATCGCGCCGTTTGAAACCGATCCTCGCCGCGACAGCCATGGCCCCTCGGACGAGCTAGCAAGCGAACTGCGCGAATTGGCGCGTTCTGCTGGATTGCTGACTCCGCATATCAGAGAGGATGGCTCGCATTTCAGCCACTTGGAAACGGCATTGATTTTTCGCAAAAGCGGCCTGTCACCGCTTGGGCCCATCGCGCTGCATGTCATGGCTCCTGATGAGGGTAATATGTACTTGCTTGGCAAGGTAGGCAGCCCCGCGATCAAAGAACGTTTCCTAGCGCCATTGGTCGAAGGGAAGGCACGCTCGGCTTTCTTTATGACAGAGCCTGCAGAAGATGGTGGCGCGGGCTCCGATCCCTCGCTGATGCAGACCACCTGTAAACGCGACGGCAATCACTGGGTCATCAAAGGACGCAAAGCGTTTATCACGGGGGCCGAGGGCGCAAAGGTCGGAATTGTGATGGCGAAGTCCGTTGAACCCGACAGCGAAGGCGGCGCGTGCCTGTTCTTGGTTGATTTGCCCGACCCGGCGATCCAGACCGAACGCGTGCTCGATACGATCGACAGCTCAATGCCCGGCGGTCATGCTGTCATCACGCTCGACGATTTGCGTGTGCCCGCGGATCAGATGTTGGGCGATGCTGGCGAAGGTTTCAAATATGCACAAATTCGTCTTGCCCCGGCGCGGCTAACCCATTGCATGCGCTGGCTGGGCCTTGCGGACCGCGCACAGGAAATCGCCTCGGACTATGTCTGCAAACGCACCGCGTTTGGCAAGCAATTGATCGACCATGAGGGCGTTGGCTTTATGCTAGCGCAGAACATGATCGACTTGCAGGCTTGCGGGCTGATGATCGATTGGTGCGCCAAGGTATTGGACACAGGCGGTTTGGGCACAACCGAAAGCTCTATGGCCAAGACCTTCGTGGCCGAAACGCTGTTCCAAATTGCCGATCGCTGCGTACAATCGATGGGCGGCACTGGCGTGACGGGCGATACGATTGTCGAACAATTGTTCCGCGAAGTGCGCGCGTTCCGCATTTATGATGGCCCCACCGAAGTGCACAAATGGAGCCTTGCGAAAAAGATCAAACGCAATTGGCGTGACGCGCAATAGGTGCGCGCTGGCGAAAGCGGGCGCCGCAACGGCGCGCCCGCTCAACTCATCACCACATCTTGCCCGGCTTTCGCTTGTAAGAATGCAAGTCCCCGCCCGAAATGCGATCCCAGAACTGCCCGCCGACCATCTGTTCGGCATCGTAGGTTTTAACCAAGAAGCTCTCCAAATCAGCAGTCTGTTTCTTGTTCGGAATTTCAAACGTCCATAGCCGGAACCGGCCCCTTTTATTCTCGACGAGAACGCTCTTGATAAAGGCATGGGGCACCGGAACGCTGATCCCAAAGGCCTCCTGTTCTTTGCCGATCCGCTCCACCTTCTCTCCAAAGTAGAACACTGGACAAGTCAGAACGTAAGTCTCAGCTGTGCTGTCCCGTTCATCAAGAACCCGAATTTCCTCTTCGAGCTTTTTCCAAATGCCCCGATTAAATCGTGGCCGCTGCGGTGACATGTTCGAGAGTAGAAACGTTTCCGAGTTCTGGATATCCTGCAAATCTTGGTTTGCGCTGGCGACCAAATGCCCACGATCAAATCCGCTGCCTTGGTACGCTTTCAAACCCGCTCGGAACCGTTTGGGTATCCTTGTGTCAGCGCGAAAATTCTCTGCACGTTCCACACCTGCAAGATCGTTTACCAATTCGCGCTCGCGATTGATGATCTCCAGCGTCCATTTAGCTTGGCGGAAATACCATGAATAACCGATAGTGAAATGTCGGCCCGTTAGAATCTGGTCGCACACCGGCGCCCCATAACGCAGCTCGCGCTGCATCTGAAATGGATCATTCAACACTTAACCCTCCCCCTGACTAAAGGTCATTTTGCGCAGTGAACTCAGCAGAAAGTCGTACGAAGGGTAAGGTACTTTTTTCTATAGGGCTTGAATTAACAACATATTGGAGTCCCATCCCTGCTCCATTTCAAGCCTTCGCGTTCCTAACTGTCGTTTGCATCCACACCAAGCGGTTGCACATGAAATCAGTTGGAAGTATCTGAAGCGCATTGAACAGGTCTTGTGGTGGAGAGGCGCTTCTGCGGAGGTTAGAAGCGGGAGCCCCTGAGCCTGCGAATAGCTCCTGCCTTCCTGGGAGCGATTAATAGGAAGGTATCCGCTCATGACGGACGCAATCGACCCCACAAACACGCCTACTCCGCGCCGCAAACCGAAGTCCGAAAAGACCAGTATTGGCGGGCGCAAGCTGAGCCCGGCTACGATGATGATGGGGCATGGCTATGACCCGGTTCTTTCCGAAGGATCGCTGAAAGCCCCGATCTTTTTGACCTCCACTTTTGCATTCCCAAGTGCGGCCGATGGTAAACGCCATTTCGAAGGCATCACCGGCAAACGCGAAGGCGGCGCAGAAGGACTGGTCTATTCGCGTTTCAACGGACCAAATCAGGAAATTCTCGAAGACAGGTTGGCCATTTGGGACGGCGCCGAAGACGCTCTGACTTTCTCTAGCGGGATGACCGCAATTTGCATCCTGATGATGGCCTATGTCGGCCAAGGCGATGTGATCGTCCATTCCGGGCCGCTCTACGCGGCATCCGAAGGCTTCGTTGCCAAAGTGCTCTCCAAGTTTGGCGTCACCTATGTCGATTTTCCAGCCGGGGCGAGCCACGAAGAGCTCGACGAAGTGCTGAAGAAAGCGAAGTGTCAGGCGGGCGAAAATGGCGGCAAGGTCGCGATGATCTATCTCGAAAGCCCGGCCAACCCCACCAATGCTCTGGTTGATATCGAAGCGGTGAAGGAAGCACGCGATGCCAATCTCAAATGGGATTGCCCTATCGCTATCGACAACACATTCCTTGGTCCCTTGTGGCAGCGCCCGTTGGACCACGGCGCGGACATCGTAGCCTATTCGCTAACCAAATATGTGGGCGGCCATTCCGACCTCGTTGCTGGCTCCATTGCGGGTGCGAAAAAGTGGATGGACCCGGTGCGTGCGCTGCGCAACACAATGGGCGGAATTGTCGATCCCAACACCGCATGGATGCTGCTGCGCTCGCTCGAGACGGTTGAATTACGGATGCAACGGGCGGGTGAGAACGCCGCGAAGGTGTGTGATTTTTTGAGCCAACATCCCAAAGTCGAAGGGCTAGGCTATCTCGGCCACATCACTGATCCGCGCCAGCAAGACATTTATGACCGGCATTGCAAAGGCGCAGGTTCAACCTTCAGCGTATTTCTGAAAGGCGGAGAGGCGGAGAGCTTCGCCTTCCTCGATCACTTGCAAATCGCGAAGCTTGCCGTAAGCCTTGGCGGGACAGAGACGCTTGCCAGCCATCCTGCGGCAATGACACATTTGTCGGTTCCACAAGAGCGCAAAGACGCTCTGGGAATCACGGACAATCTTGTGCGGATCAGCATCGGGATCGAAGATCCGGACGATCTAATTGCGGACTTTGAACAAGCGCTGGAACATGTCTAGATTTCAGACTAGCATTCCTTCGTAAGAGGGAGAGTTCAACGTGAGTAAGAAACCCGTTATCCTCGTAATTGGCGCGGGCGCCGGTATTGGCGGACATACCGCTATGCGTTTTGCCGCCGGCGGTTATCATGCGGTGCTAGCAAGGCGCTCCGATGAGGAAAGCCTTGCCAACTTGATCGACCAAATCGAGAGTGCCGGTGGCAGCGCGACGGGCACTCTCTTAAACGCCGCGGAAGATGGCGCGATTGAAGAGCTCGTGGCGCGAGTAGAAACCGATATCGGTCCTATTGATACAGCGCTCTACAATCTGGGTGCGCAGATCGGGAACCGCGCATTGCATGACACGCCGCACCGCACATTTGAATTGGGCTGGCGACTAGGGTGTTATGGTGTGTTCCGTCTTGCCCATGCCGCTTTCCCGGCAATGGTGGAGCGCGGCAAGGGCTCGTTATTGGTCACATCTGCGACCTCTGCGATGCGCGGAAATGCCGGGCAACACAGCCACGCCGCTGCGATGGGTGGTCGCCGGATGCTGTGCCAAACGCTCAACGCCGAGTTTGGCCCCAAGGGTATTCATGTGGCGCATATTGTCGTCGATGGCTCGGTCGATGCGCCGGACACTTTGGGCAAGCTGCTCGGTGATAAATGGGAAGACTACAAGGCCTCCAAAGGTAAGGAAGGCGTGATCAATCCTGCCGACTTGGCCGATACCTATTGGCACTTGGCGCAGCAGCCCAGGAATTGTTGGACCCACGAGATAGACGCGCGGCCTTGGAAAGATGTGGCTTGGTGGAACGACAACCCTAACCCCACGATCAATTCGACCGCAGCCAAGCCGGGATTTTCGGGGCCTCAAACCAATTAGGCGCAGGACACTTTCGCGTCGGGTTCGCCCTTTTCCGCATAGAAGCGGTGGACCAAGGCGCAGGGTATGCTGGGTGACGGAGAAACTATCTCCTTGAGTTTCCCATTGCGGCCGCGCTTGTAAAACTCAGCAGCAACGGGAGAGAACCTGTTGTTACCTAGCTCAATAATAACCATCGCATAGGCACCGTGAGACATGGTCAACCTTAGCGGGATAGACTTGGAGTTACCAAAGAGAGCTTTTGCGGCGGACGCACCTTTTCGTTCAAAGTAGGCTTCCATCTGCGCTGCATAAGCCTGCGGCTCGGTCGTCATCGCCGCAGCTCCGGCAATGTCACCGCGCGCAAGCTTTTGCCGGATGGCGAGGAAGGTTCGCGCGGCTTCGGGACTGCGATTGCTGCCATTGGCGATGGAGATGGACTGCTGTGATATGGCCACTGGGACTACAGATGCGCTAGCGCTCTGATCTGCAGATGCTAGCGAAAAGCTCGACAATGCCGTCGCGATTGCGGCGACAGCCAGAAAACGTCGTTTGAGTTTTACCATACCAACACCCTCTCTTGCGCGAATTATCGAAGCGCATCCAATCAAAAGGGTAAGGGCTGGTCCCAAAGAAAGAGTAAATGGCTCGGACGCTTATCCTTTCCAAGCGCGCCGTTCCTCCGCCATCCGCAGCACTTCGTAGCTAACCTGAATTTTCTGAAATTCCTTGGCTGCTTCCTCATCGCCGGGTTTCACATCGGGATGAACCTCTTTGGCTTTCGCGCGATAGGCTTTCTTGATCGCATCGAAGTCAGCATCCGCTTCAAGGTCCAACACTTCCAACGCGCGCATTTCATCGGCGCTGCGCGAACCGTCGCCAGTCCCGCCGCTCCATCCATAATGCGACGCCTCGGCATAGCCTTCGCTTTCCTGCCGTTCGGCTTTGGCGCGCTCGGCCTTCTGTTCCTTGTCGAGTCCTTCGAAGTAGTCCCAACCTTTGTTGTACTCGGCAGCATGCTTTTGACAGAAATACCACCTGTCCGGGCTGTTCGGCGATTTGGGAGCGGGACAAAGCCCCGGCTCTCCGCAGCCATGCCGGTCGCACTCACGTTGAGCCACTGTCTCACGCGAGGACTCGTAGGGCCGCCAGCGCGGGAAGCCCCAATCGTCAGAGCGTCGAGCGCGGCTCATCGGACAAGACTCAGTTGCCGCTTCGGTGAATGGGCGTTTGTCGATTGCATAGAGCGTTTAATCTACGCGTCCTCGATTAAATTGGAAAGAGATGGGAACAAGTTTCAATCTGAAATGTTGCATTGCAGTAGATTGTTTATAATTACCTAGTAAGTGCCTCGCAAAGAAAGATCAGATGAGCCAACAACTCACCATATCCAGCCTATTTTGTGTCCTCGCTTTGGCGGTTCTGTGTGCCGTTGTCTCTCTCAGCGAAATAGCGGGCATCGGCGCCGGATCCTCTCAGCCGCTCATCCAACTGCAAGCCGAAACAAGCCCCGGCCTTTAGACCTTAAACGCGTGCCCACGGCCCCGCTTAAACCGCGGAGCCGCGATGCGCCCTATGGATTGATCATGACACTGGCGGCACGGCGGTTTTGCGCCCAAGCCTGCTCATTCGAGCCGAGCGCGACAGGGCGCTCTTTGCCAAAGCTGACCGTGCGAACTCGGTTGGACGAAACACCCAGACTAACGAGATAATTCTTCGCTGCGTTGGCGCGGCGCTCACCCAGCGCAAGGTTGTATTCTCGAGTGCCACGCTCGTCGGCATGGCCTTCAACAGTGAAGGTCAGTTGCGGATAGCGTGCAAAGTACTGCGCTTGCGCTTGCAATGCAGCAGCATCGGAACTGTCGATGTTAAAGCGATCCGTGCCGAAGTAGATCGTCGTCGATCCGCCAACAGCGGCTTCGAAATGGCGTTGAGAGCCGGGCTGCGGTGTGGAGTCCGTCGTCCCGCCAGTGTTCGTGCCTTGTGTCCCCTGTGTGTTCGTATCAGTAGGTGCGGGCGGCAAAATGTCGGGCGCCTCTTTCGAGCAAGCGGCTAGCGCTGAAACCGAAACAAGCAGAGCGATTGTGGCTATTGGTTTGTTCATGACATCATCCTTTAACACATATTAGGCGATCAGCGACACAAAGGTTACTCTCGAGATTGGGTTATTCCCGAATTGGCCCCCATGCAGGATCCGAGGCATCCACCGGGGTAGGCAGCCGACGTTCATTGCGGCCGGTCAAGTCGACTTGCCACAGACTCGACCGCCCTGAGTTGCGCGCGGTGCGGAAGAATTGAACAATCCGTCCATTGGGCGACCAAGTGGGCGCTTCGTCTTGCCAGCCATTGGTCAGCACGCGCATACTGCCACCACCCGGCGTCATCACCGCGACGTTGAAATCACCAGCTATGCGCGTAAACGCGATTTGGTCTCCGCGAGGGCTCCATTCCGGGGTCGCACAGCGTCCTCCGAAGAATGAAATACGCTTTTGCCCAGAGCCATCGGCATTCATGACATAGCATTGCTGCGAGCCTGAGCGGTCGCTTTCAAATACGATCTTTGTCCCATCCGGCGAGTAAGATCCGGCAATATCAATTCCCGGTGTCGTGGTCAGTCGCGTCGACGATCCGCCACCAACTGACACGCGATAAACATCGGTATTGCCCGCAACGGACATGGAATAAAGGATCGAACGACCGTCGGGCGACCAACGCGGAGCAAGCGTGGGATTGCGGTTCTCCGTCACCAAAGTCTGTTTCCCGCTATCAATGTCATAGACATAGATGCGCGGGTTCCCATCGACATAGGACAGATACAGAATCTTGGAATAGTCGGGCGAATAGCGCGGGGTGAGCGCGGTTGAACTGCCCAATGTGATAAAGCGGTGGTTGGCACCGTCGCTATCCATAATTGCGAGGCGCTTAACCCGCTTATTTTTTGGACCGGTCTCCGCGATATAGGCGATACGACTGTCAAAGAACGGGTCTTCCCCGGTCAGGCGCGCATAGATGAGGTCAGAGCATTTGTGCGCAGAGCGTCGCCAGTCTTTGGGCTGCACCACCCACCCTTCACGGATCAACTGCGTTTGAAGGGCGACATCGTAGAGGTAACAGCCCACCACCAATCGGCCATCGCTGCGTGCACGGACATAGCCATGCACCAGCATCTCTGCGCCGCGCCCGTTCCAAGTGCCATAGGCTGGCGCGGTTATCTGCGGAAAGGATGGGCTGGGCAGGCTGTCAGGCCCGGTTGGCTTGAACAGACCATTGTTCTGAAGGTTTGCGGTGATGACGCGAGCCACTTCGCGCCCCAAGGCCGCCGTTCCATTGGAGTTGGCAGGGGTTGGCGCGTTGCGGTCCGTCGCAAAAGCGGGAATGGCAATGCCAAGATCGTCCCAATCGCTGTCGTCAGTGACAGAACCGGTAAGCCCGCCTTCATCAGAAGCAGTTTCCTCAAACGCGGTTTCAATATTTCCGCCCTCATCCACCTGCTCGCCCAAATCTTGATTTTGGGCGGCAAGCGGGGCTGCTATAAGAGCCAAGCAAAGTGCGAGAAACGATCTCATAATCATTAAAGCCTTCTGTCGAAACGCCATGCGGAGATAGTCTTCCAGCCATTGTAGAACTGATCAGGAAGATCGAAAGGGGCAGCAAGCTGAATTGCTCTTATCACGCGTTCACAATGCAGTTTTGCTTGCGGTCGATTGGAAGGCGTGATGCTGCTTGCGGTAGTATTGCACTTGGGCCGACCTTTCAAAGTGCCATCTGGATTGAGCCGCCAAGAGGCCACTGAGATCAGTTTCTCGGCATCCACGCCCTGCGGTGCAGTCCAATGCGGGCGAAGTTGCCGGGTGATTGCAGACCGCAAAGACGCTTGAGCACTCGCACCTATCTGTGAGGCAGGCAGACGAGTGTCATTGCTTGTTCGCGAAGTCCCGCCGCCCGGCAAAAAGTCGTCACCAACACGGCTTCCGCCAGAATTGCGGCGGGTCGTCGACGAAGATGAACTCGAAGAGGAGCGCGAATTGTTGTTCCGCGACGTGCTGCTCCGCGAACTGTTGCTCCGCGACGTGTTACGCGAAGACGTGTTACGGGTTGGGGTTGTCGTGCGGCGCGTTGGCGTACTCGCGGGCGTCGTGGGCGCTGGGCTAGGTTCGACAGGCGGTGCATCCAGCACCTCTGGCAGGGGCGCCAAATCAGGTGAAGGCGCGCTGGGTTCACCCAATTCCGGCGCAACAGATGCGCGGCTTTCCAAAACCACTTCGGGCCCGGCCGTCTCGAGCCCAACATCGGTCGCCAAACTCACAGTCAGGCCTTGGGGCAGCACAAGCTCTTCTTCTTTGATGGGTATTGGCAAACTCGCGAAATACACCAGCATGGCACCCAGCGCCGCGTGCAGCACAATCGCTGTCGCAATACCAGCCTGATCAGAGGCACTTATGGCGCGGATATCTCCCATTCAATGCCTCAGGCTATGGCTCGGAAACTGAACCATTGGTGACCATCGAGATTGTGTTGCACCCGGCGCGGTTCATTTCACCGAGAACAGCCATCGTCCTGCCGTAGTTGATCTCCCTGTCGCCCCGGAAGGTGATCAGCGGCTGATTTTCGCTACCTGCACAGTCAAATTTTGCCAGAGCGGCGGAAAATTCGCCTTCAGGCACCGCATCCCCATCTATGAAGATGCCTCCTTCCGAATTCACCGACACAGTGATTTGATCGGGCTGCTGCTCAATCGGGTTCGCGCGACTGTCAGGCAGCTCAATCGGTACGCCCACCGCGAGCAGCGGCGCGGTGACCATGAAAATAATGAGCAGCACCAGCATCACGTCGACAAACGGTGTGACATTTATCTCAGCCATGGGCGCGCGGCGTGAACGCCGGCCTGAGCGTTTGGAGGACACACTCATACCCATCAGGCTTTATCGAGCTCGCGGCTAAGCCCGGCTTGGACCTTGTCGGCAAAACGCTGCAATTTCGCTTCATAACGGTCCACCCGGTTGGAAAAGCGGTTATAGGCAATCACCGCTGGAATAGCGGCGAACAGGCCAATAGCGGTTGCGAACAAAGCCTCTGAAATGCCCGGTGCAACCACCGCCAGTGAAGAGCTTTCCTGCGCGCCAATTTGGAAGAAGCTGTTCATGATGCCCCAAACGGTACCGAACAGGCCGACAAAGGGCGCAACCGAACCAGTGGTCGCCAGAAAGCCCAATCGCCCGGCCAATTCATCTGCTTCATGCCCAACTTGGCTCTCCATCGCGGCGCTAATCCGTTCGCGCGCGGCGGACCGGTCAATTGATGGGCCAGCTTTTGAACGCTTCCACTCATCCAGCCCAGCCCCGGCGACCCGCGCCGAAGGGATATCGCGGCGCATCTGCTTCGACAGCATCGCATCGCGCTCTTTAGTGAGCCAGAACTCTTCCTCATATTCGCGCGAGCTTCTGTTCAATCCGCCGATCTTGAGGCTGAACGAAACCACAATCGCCCAGACCCAGACGCTGGCGAGGATCAAACCGATCATCACAATCTGGACGACGATATCTGCGTCGAGAAACAATTCGAGCGGGTTCAATCGCTGGGGTGCGTCGCTTGCAGCTCCAGCGGCTTGAGTGGTGACGGCAGTGAGTTGGTCAAGCAAAGTCATGCGGCCTCTTGGTCCATGAATGTCTGAAAAGCCTCGCGCCAAGGCGCGGGTTGACGGCGCGGACGGCCATCGGGGGTTAAAAACGCGGCGCGCACTTCGGCACGGGCGAATACTTCTGCGGGATCGCCAGCACGGCTCGCAACCTGCGTCATGCGTACGCTCGCTGCGCGAAGCTCATGACAGGTGGTGGTGATGACGATGTCATCGTCAAGCTTTGCTGGAACCAGATATTTGATCGCAAGCTCTGTCACCGCATATGCACCTTCGCCAGCTTCAATCGCCTCACGCTGATCAATCTTCAGCATCCGTAACAGGTCCGATCGAGCGCGTTCGAACCAGCGCAAATAGTTGGCGTGATAGGTGATACCCGACAGGTCGGTGTCTTCATAATAGACACGCACTGCATAAAGATGTTGCGCGCCGTCGAATACGCCGCCGGGTGGAGTTGGGTTAACCATGCTTCACGCGCCTTAGCGTAGCGAGGAATCTCTGCATAGCGGTGGTTATGCGTGTGACGTATGAATGGCGGTGGAATGAATCTGAAGCGCGATGAGTTGAAAATCAACGCTATCACTTAGCCATCAGTTTCGTCAAAGACATCTCTGGCCCAAACAAACAACCCAATCAGAACGATCGCCAGCGGTGAAAATAGAATTGCAAAGAAAACGTAGGACGAGGGATCAGACCAAGCAAAGTGGGTGATCGCAGCCTGATAAAATCCGAAAAACCCGTAGTCGAGAAGCCCGCCCCCCAAGCTTGCCATCAACATCGACAAAACCAATGAGACAAGGAAGATTGAGGTAAACTTGCCCAAGTTTAAGGGCGCTTCCAGATCATCGGCCCCAGCGGCTCACCGCCGAAAATATGGACATGCAAATGCGGGACCTCTTGCCCGCCATGCGCGCCGATATTGGCCACTAAGCGGTAACCGGGCTCCACCAATCCCTTGGCCCGCGCCACTTCGCCAACCGCGCGTACAAAACCTGCGATCTCTTCAGCTGAGGCTTTCGCCGAAAAATCATCCCAGCTGACATACTTACCCTTGGGGATCACCAAAGTGTGCACCTCGGCCTGTGGGTTGATGTCCTCAAACGCGAACGCCCATTCATCTTCATAGACTTTGTTCGAGGGAATTTCCCCGCGCAATATCTTCGCGAAGATGTTGTCATCATCATAAGGCAGAATCGGATCAATCGGCATGACTACTCGCTCCTGCTCGCTTTTTCTTCCAGCCCGGATAACCCCTCGCGCCGGTCTAGCTCGCCAAGCACATCAGCAAATGTGACACCTTTGGCTTGGAGTAGCACGAGCAAGTGGAACAACAGATCGGCGCTCTCCCCGACCAGATCTTCATCGCTGCCAGAGACCGCTGCAATAACCGCTTCGACCGCTTCCTCGCCCACTTTCTGCGCGATCTTGGGCAGACCTTTGGCGTTCAATTTCGCAACATAGCTGGCATCGGGCGACGCGCTAGCGCGCTGCGCAATTGTGGCTTCAAGGCGTTCCAAAGTGCTCATAAAATGCCGTTTCGCTTATACTCCGCGCGCTGGCAAGCCCGCCGCTAGGAGGGCCGCATGCGCCTCGGCGATGGAATGGGTGCCGAAATGGAAGATCGACGCAGCCAAGACCGCGCTCGCATGGCCCTCACGCACGCCTTCGACCAAGTGATCGAGATTGCCGACGCCGCCGCTGGCGATCACCGGAATGCTCACGGCGTCGGCGATAGTGCGGGTCAGTTCCAGATCATAACCCGCCTGCGTGCCGTCGCCATCCATTGACGTAACCAACAACTCGCCCGCGCCAAGCCTGGTGACTTTCCGAGCGTATTCGACCGCATCAATACCAGTGGGCTTGCGGCCACCATGGGTGAAGATTTCCCATTTGCCCTCGCCCGTGCGCCGCGCATCGACACTGGCAACAACGCATTGGCTGCCAAATTGCTGCGCAATCTCGGCCACCAATTCAGGCCGCGCCACAGCGGCAGAATTGATCGCGACCTTGTCCGCCCCAGCAAGCAAAAGTGCGCGCGCATCTTCGACGCTGCGCACCCCGCCCCCCACGGTCAGCGGCATGAAGCACACTTCTGCAGTCCGCTTAACGATATCGAGCAGGGTCCCGCGCCCTTCATGGCTGGCGGAAATATCCAAAAAGCACAGCTCATCCGCGCCCGCTGCGTCATAGGCGCGCGCTTGTTCAACCGGGTCGCCTGCGTCTTTCAGATCGACGAAGTTGACGCCCTTGACCACGCGGCCATCGGCAACATCAAGGCAGGGGATGACGCGGATGCGAACGGTCATGAATTATCTTCCAAGAGCACTGCTTCAGTTACGGTGACGGTGCATTCTTGATCTGCCGGTTTACAGCCTGCCACAACGGTTTCTGACGGCACCTGTCCAGACAACCAAAACATACCAAAAGCCATATTGAAATAGAGCACAACTGTCGCCCAATAGCGCTGCGGCGATTTCTCTTTGGTCAGTCGAAAATGCAGCAGTCCCGTCTTCCCACGGCGGAAGTCAATGATCGCGACGATCAAGATCACCAAACTGGCGATCAAAGCAATGTCGGAGAACGTCACCCCCGATCACCCATCGCAATCGCGGTCCCCAAGTCCAGCTTGCCTTCGTAGAGCGCCCGTCCAGTAATCACGCCTTCGATGCCAAAATGCGCGTTCAGTGACAGGACGTGAATGTCGTCCAAGCCCTTCACACCGCCGCTTGCGATCACTGGAATATCGACCTGTTGAGCCAGCTCCAACGTCGCGTCGATGTTCACGCCTTTCAGCAAACCATCGCGGCCAATATCGGTGAACAGCAGGGAAGCGACGCCTGCATCTTCGAACCGGCGCGCAAGGTCCACTACGGGCACATCTGACACTTCGGCCCACCCCTCGGTCGCGACCATGCCGTCTTTGGCATCCACCGCCACGACAATACCGCTTTCCCATTCGCGCGCCATATCTTTCACGAATTCGGGGTCTTTGAGCGCCGCTGATCCCATCACCACGCGCGCCACGCCCAGCTTGAACCAGCCTTCAACGCCCGCCGCATCGCGGATACCGCCGCCCAGCTGCACATGGCCGGGAAACGCTTCAAGAACCGCTTCGACAGCCTCAACATTACGCCCTTCACCGGCAAAGCTGCCGTCCAGATCGACAACATGCAGGTGCTGCGCGCCCGCCTCGGCAAAGATCTTCGCCTGCGCTGCCGGATCATCACCATAGGTGGTTGCGCGGTCCATATCGCCTTCGGCCAGCCGCACGACTTCACCAGCTTTCAAATCAATGGCGGGAAATATGATCATTTGGGGTCCCAATTCAAAAACCGATCCAGCAATTCTAGCCCGAATTTCTGGCTCTTTTCAGGGTGAAATTGCACACCTAGCACATTATCCTTAGCGACCGCCGCGACCAGACCTTCGCCGTGATCGGTCAAAGCCGCCACATCCGCCGGATCCTGCGCTGCAAAGTGATAGGAATGCAGGAAGTAGCCCTCCCCCTCATCAAGCACCACATGATCGCGCGCATGGGGTAGTATCTCCACGTCGTTCCAGCCCATATGCGGCACTTTGATCGCCGGGTCCGATGGCTCGATCAAACGAACCTCTCCCTCAATCCAACCAAGCCCCGGCGTTTCGCC
The DNA here is from genome assembly GCA_039985875.1 of Erythrobacter sp. Lineage (GTDB taxonomy): Bacteria > Pseudomonadota > Alphaproteobacteria > Sphingomonadales > Sphingomonadaceae > Erythrobacter. Next base: position 40,756 of record JBDWRU010000010.1, read on the forward strand.
ATGCTCCAGCCCGCGCGTCGCAAGCAATTGCATTCCAACACAAATACCAAGGAACGGTGCACCGCCAGCTTGGACGCGCTCTGCCATTGCTTCGACCATGCCTGGAATAGCGCGCAAACCTGCAGCACAAGCCATAAATGACCCAACACCCGGAAGCACAATCCGATCAGCAGCACGGACTACATTGGCATCGGCTGTGATGGTGACATCCGCTCCGACGGCCCGCAAAGCGTTATGAACCGAATGCAGATTGCCCGCGCCGTAATCGACCAGAGCAACGACTTCACCCATCGAACGCCTCAAGCCCCGATCCGGTGAAGCGCGGAGCCCATTCGATTATTTCGCGGTTTGCTACCTGTTCGATCAGAAACGGGTCGGCATTGGTCAATTGCTCAGCATGTTCGCGGTTTTCTGCACGGATAAAAACTAATCCGCCTTCACGCGGCTCGCACGGTCCCCAAGCCAAGAAATGCCCAGCTCGATGCCCTTCCTTGAGGAAGGCAAGGTGTGACTCAAGCAAACTATCCACCTGCTCAATCGGCACGGTGTAGGTCAATCGAGCAATGAAAACGTTAGCCACCAAGCTGCCCCTTAGTGCTGGGTACAGCGTCGCCTTTGCGCGGGTCACGTTCAACCGCAATCCGCATGGCGCGGGCAAAGCCCTTGTAGATGCTTTCGCAAATGTGGTGGTTGTTGGTCCCGTAAAGCAGCTCAATATGCAGCGTCAGCCCTGCGGTCTGCGCGACCGATTGGAACCAGTGCTCGATCAGTTCGGTGTCCCATTCGCCCAGCTTTTCCTGAGTAAACTTAGCGTTCCACACCAGAAATGGTCGCCCCGAGATGTCCAGCGCAACCCGGCTTAGTGTTTCATCCATCGGCGAATATGCTGATCCGTATCGCCCGATCCCGGCCTTATCGCTCAATGCGTCCCCAAGCGCCTGACCCAGCGCAATCGCCGAATCCTCGGTCGTGTGGTGCTGATCAACATACAGATCGCCGGACACCTTCATCGTCACATCAATCAATGAGTGCTTAGAAAACTGCTCAACCATATGATCGAGAAAGCCGATCCCGGTCGACACATCATAGGTGCCCGTGCCATCAAGATTGACGCTGATCGCGATCTCGGTTTCGGCGGTTTTACGGGCTACGGACCCGGTTCTAGGGGTGGTTGCGCAGACGTTCGACATAGGGCGCGCTATACGCCGGATCGCCACCAGTGCAAGCGCCAGAGACAATTGGTATTGCAAGCAATTCGGCAAAACCACGCACGAAGTGCTTGACCCGCGCTTCGCGCCTCGCCACGATTCAGTAAGTATGAGCGATGAAACCCCAGATAGCCTGATCCCGTATGACGAGATCGTTCAAGAAGCGCTGCGCGCTGTGGTTGGGCGTGTGCTCGGCGAAATTCAGGATGGCGGCGGCGAATTGCCGGGCACGCACCATTTCTACATCACGTTTAAAACTGGAGCGCCGGGGGTTTCGATCCCGCAGCACCTGACTGAACGTTTCCCAGATGAGATGACAATTGTGCTGCAAAACAAGTTTTGGGAGCTCGAAGTCGGCGATGCTGGTTTTGGCGTCGGGCTATCTTTCAATGGCATCCCAGCAAAACTTTCGATCCCGTTTGCTGCGATCACAGCATTTGTCGACCCCGCTGTCGATTTCGGTCTGCAATTTCAGGCTTCAACCGATGAAATGGCACCGGAAGAGCATGAGGTCGCAGAAAACGATGCAGCCGATGGTGAAGCGCCCGAAGAGGCCGTGCAATCGGATGGTGAAGACGATGGATCAAACGTCGTTACCGTTGATTTTGGTCGCAAGAAGTAAACATGGCTAAGGCCGATGCTTCAGGTGAAGAGCTGCCATCGGCAAGCTCTGAAGAAACTGCTTCTGCCCCGCCTAGCACCAACAGCTTGATCGCAGATGTGCTCGTCGATGGCGCAGGAAAACTCGCGCGTCAGGTCCTGCAACAACGCTCTGCCATCGCGCCCTATGACCCGGACGCGCCGCGCGAATATTCCGATGGTCGTGCGGCTTTGTCCGCAATTGCGGTCTATGGCGCGAGCAAACTTGCCGCGCGCGGGAGCGCCGGATTGGCATTGGTCGCCGGCGGCTTAATCCTCAAAGCGCTCTATGAACGCGGCAAAGCCAAAGAATTGGCTGAGCTCGACGATGAGCTGGAAAGCTGAAGCCGCGAAAGAACGGCACTTGATTTTATACTGCGCTTTGCGGCAACGCTGATCCATGGGCGACCCAACGCAAACTTCGACCAAAAGTCCGATGCAATTGAACGCGCTGAAACGGCGCGGGCTGCTGTTTATTCTCTCCTCACCTTCCGGAGCGGGCAAAACGACATTGTCGCGCATGCTGCTAAAGTCCGACCCGTCGATCAAGCTCTCCGTCTCCGCCACCACACGCCCGCCGCGTCCGGGCGAGGAAGACGGTGTGCATTATCAGTTTGTCTCGGATGAAAAGTTCGACGCGATGGTCGCAGACGATGATTTCTACGAATGGGCGCAGGTGTTTGGTCACCGCTATGGCACGCCCAAAGGCGCGATCCGCAACGCACTGAAAGATGGCGAGGATTTCCTGTTCGACATTGACTGGCAAGGCACCCAGCAATTGTACCAAAAGGACGCGCAGGACGTGGTGAGCGTCTTTATCCTACCGCCAAGCCTTGATGAACTGCGCCGCCGATTGGAAGCGCGCGCGCAAGACACCTCAGCGGTGATTGATGACCGAATGGAGCGCGCCCGCGCCGAGATCAGCCATTGGGCTGAGTATGATTATGTCGTCATCAATGACGATGTCGATGAGTGCTTTGACCGGGTGTGCGAAGTGCTTGATGCCGAACGGATGCGCCGCACCCGGCAGACAGGTCTAATCCCATTTGTCCGCGAATTGATGGGATAAGAAACCCGGCCTAAGTCGTCGCTTGGTCTTCTAGCTCTTCCAGCAATTCTTTGAGCTGATCTTCAATGATCGCGCCGCTATCCCCGCCGCCATAATTGAGCGCGCCGCTTGAAAAGGTCGTACCAAAGGTATCGGCCAACGACTTCACTTGCAGGACCCCGCTCGCAAAATCGCGCGGTTCAAGTGTATCAAGCGGGTTGATAAACGCTGCCCAAACCAGCCCTTGTCCGACCGCATAGCGAGCATCCAATGCGGTATCGAAATTCGCCTGCATCAGCCGCGTCATCGCATCTTCGGGCAGGTTCTCCACCTCGGCGATCGGAGAAATAACCCGCATGCGTTTGGCCGACGTGTCGGTCACTGCGAGCAGCCGCGTTCCATCGACGCTAAACTCCCACATATTGCCGCGACGCGTCGCGTCTTCATCAAGCGTCGTGATGACCGCGTTCATTTCCTCAAGCACGGCTTCAATTTCTGGATCTGTCTCAGGTGCCTCGCTCGGAGCTGCGTCGTTTGCCTGCGGCGTTTCGGGCGCATCGGGCTCTTCTTCAGCAAGATCGGAGAAATCATCGAGCGCTTGCACAGCCGTTCCTTCAGCGCCTTCGTCCTGCGCTAGAGCAGAGGCCGAAAGCAGCAAAGCGAGCGGTATCGGAAGTGCGCTCAATCCAGGACGTATGAGGCGGACAGTGGACATAGTGGCGGCTCCTTCACAAAACGCGCGGGTACACACGCTATTCGCAGATTAGCCGCCCAATGTTACACCTGCAACGAGAGCTTTACCCCGCCGGATCGTTGAACATATTGGGTAAGCTCGCGTTCACGATCCCGCCATCGACTGTGACGGTGTCACCCACGACATAGTCGCCTGCTCGACTGCACAGATAGATGGCAGCCGCGGCCATGTCTTCCTTGGTGCCGATACGCTTTGCCGGGATTATCGAAGCGCTTGCATCAGGTGCGTTCTTTGCCGCTTTGTTCATCTCGCTGGCAAAAGCGCCCGGAGCGATTGAGGTGACGATGATATTATCCTGGATCAGCCGGGCGGCCATGCGCCGGGTCAGCTGGATTACGCCTGCTTTGGAAGCTTGGTAGGCGTAGGTTTCCCACGGATTGATCTTCTGCCCGTCAATCGACGAAACATGGATGACCTTGGCTGGGTGATCGCCTTTGCCGCCTGCGACCAACAGATCGTGCAGTTTCTGGGTCAGGAAGAACGGTGTTTTGACGTTCAAATCCATTGTGCGGTGCCAGCCCGCTTCGCTGAATTCGAGGTATGGCTGGCCCCAAGCAGCGCCCGCATTGTTGATAAGGATGTCGAGCTTATTTTCGCGCTTGGCCATCTCATCTGCGAGCGATCGAATGCCATCCATCTGCGACAGGTCAGCGGGGATGCCGACGACTTTGTCTTCGCCAAATTCAGCAATGGTTTCTTGCATTTGGTCAATTTTGCGTGCGGAAATATAGACGCGTGCGCAGCCTGCTGCGAGCAGGCCTTCGACGAACATTTTGCCGATCCCACGAGAGCCGCCAGTAACAAGCGCGATGCGGCCTTCAAGGCCAAAAAGAGAATTAAGGTCCATTATCAATACCCACTCATTTCAGCGACCCGGTTGGCGTGGAAATAGGCATCGCCAAGAAACTCCTGCAAGGCCCGGTCGCGTTTCATATAAAGTCCTATGTCGTATTCGTCAGTCATGCCGATGCCGCCATGCATCTGCACGCCTTCTTTGACCGCAAGACCAGCGGCTCTTGCGACTTTGGCTTTCGCAACCGACGCCATCAAATCAGCCTGTTCGCTACCACCATCGAGCAGTTGCTGCGATTTAATGGTAACTGCGCGCGCGATCTCAACTTCGGAATAAAGGTGGCTGGCACGGTGTTGAAGCGACTGAAACTCGCCGATTAGTTTGCCGAACTGCTTGCGCTGTTTGAGGTAATCGATGGTCATGTCCATCGCCCCGCTTGCGACCCCGACGCCCTCCGCCGCCGCGCCGATCCGGCCTGCGGTCAGCATTGCGTTCAATATCTCACGTCCGCCATCAACCTCGCCAATCACAGCGTCGCCATCAAGCTCGACGCCTTCAAACTTAGTGTGTGTCGCGACCGAACTGTCAACCAAACGCACGGCATCGTGGCTCATATTGGCGGCGTCTTTGGGCACTGCGAACAGCGTGATGCCATCATTGTCATCATCCGCGCCGCTAGTACGCGCTGCTACGACCAGCATGTCGGCGCTGTTGCCTTGAATGACAAAACTCTTCGAACCGGTAAGCTTGAAGCCATTGCCCGATTTCTCGGCCTTGGTTGTGATGCGGCTTGGACGGTGTTTCGCAGTCTCATCAATCGCCACAGCAAAAACGCTTTCACCTTCAATCAGACCGGGCAAATAGCGGCCTTTCAGATCAGCCGATCCATGTCCCAGAGCCGTAGCCGCGAGCACTGACGAGGTCAGGAAAGGCGACGGGGTCAGATTGCGCCCAATCTCTTCGAGTACGATGCCCGCTTCGACATGGCCCATGCCAAGCCCGCCATCATCTTCAGAAACGAGCATTCCGGTAAAGCCCATTTCGGCCATCTGCTTCCAAAACGCATGGCCAAACCCATCGGGGCAATCGCGGTCACGATAATGGCGCAGTTGTTTCGCAATATTGCCTTCTTCGGCCATGAAGCCGCTGGCGCTGTCGGCAAGCATTGCCTGATCTTCATTGTGATAAAGGGGCATTTATCCCATCCTCTCTCGGAATTCGCTTTGATCGAGCCAACCCCTGAAAGTCTGGGACAGCCCGTATTTGAACGTGTTGCGCGTTATGATCCCGGCAGGTCGAGAATACGTTTGGAAATCACATTGAGCATCACTTCCGATGTGCCGCCTTCGATTGAGTTGGCTTTCGTCCGCAACCATTCCCGCGAAGGTGCACCACCGCGGGTCTCTTCGCTTTCCCATTCAAGGCTGCGCGATCCGCCAGTAGCCATCATCAATTCGTGACGCCGTTTATTCAGCTCAGTCCCTGCATATTTCATCATATTGGGCTGTGCAGGATGCGCTTTGCCGACTTTGATCTCATCAAGGAATTTCTCCCCCATCGCCCCATAAGCCAGCGCATCGACATCAAACATCGCCAATTCGGCGCGCAGGAGAGGATCAAGCTCATCGCCGTTTTTCGCCGCATGGCGCGTCATCGCAGCACCAATCGCAGAAGTGCGATCACCGCCACCTGCACCCGAAATCATCTCACGCTCATGGCCCAACAGATACTTCGCCACATCCCAGCCGCGATTGATCTCACCCACATAGGCAGGTAGTCCCTCGCCATAAGACTTGGGCACTTTCACGTCTTCCATAAAGGTTTCGCAGAAAGGTGAATTGCCGCTGATCAGTTTGATCGGTTTTGTCGAGCAACCTTCATTCGCCGTGTCGAACAGCATGAAGGTGATGCCTTGATATTTGTTCTCTTTGTCCGTGCGAACGAGGCAGAAAATCCAATCGCATTTGTCGGCGTAAGAGGTCCACACCTTCTGGCCGTTGACCACCCAGTGATCGCCTTTGTCTTCGCCAAAGGTCTGCAAGGAGACAAGGTCGCTGCCTGAGCCGGGCTCTGAATAGCCCTGACACCAGCGGATTTCGCCGCGGGCAATCTGACCAAGGAAGTGCTTTTTCTGCTCTTCAGTACCGAAGTGCAAAAGTGCTGGGCCGAGCATCCAGATACCGAAGCTCGACAATGGAGGACGCGCATTGATGCGGCTCATTTCCTGCCGCAGAACTTTGGCTTCTGCTGGGTCCAGACCCGCACCGCCATATTTTTTCGGCCAAGCTGGAACGGTATAGCCTTTCGCCACGCAAGCATCGAACCACACCTTCTGTGCGTCGCTTTTGAAGGTCCAATTGCGCCCTCCCCAACACACATCATCTTCATCATGCACCGGCTCGCGCATTTCTGCCGGGCAATTGGCTTCAAGCCATTCACGAGTTTCCTGACGGAACGATTCCAGATCGGACATAAGCCGACTCCTCTCTCAATAAGCTCTCACTTGACGCTAACGTTATGGGCATTCGTGCGCTCGGGGCAAGCAGGAAAAACCGCATTCTGCGATGCCGTAACGTCAGGTCAGTTGCATCCTGCGATGGATTGACGCGACGAGCCGGAAGCCTAGGCTTAGCGTCACAAATTTTGGAGAGTGATGTGCATAGATTCGCAACCAATCACGCAAGTGAGAGCGGTGACATTTGGGCCTAGTTAAAGGGAAATTGCCTGTCCGGCTCAAACTGATCCATGGCTTTGGCGCGGTCGCTTTTGGCGTAAAGGATGGCGGGTTCTTGTTCTTCCTGCTGTTCTATTACAGCCAAGTGCTCGGCATGGATGCTGGGCTTGTTGGATTGGTCCTGCTTGGCGCGTTGTTGCTTGATGCATTTGTGGACCCAATCATAGGATATATGTCGGACCGCACTTACACGCGCTGGGGAAGAAGACTGCCTTGGCTATACGCAGCACCAATCCCCTTGGCTTTTGCATGGGTGATGTTGTGGTCACCGCCCGGTGGCGAAGCGCCAAGCACTATGGGCTTGCTTGGAACCATGGTGGCGGTGCGCTTGCTGTTATCCGCTTGCGAAGTGCCTTCGACCAGTCTCATTCCTGAGCTGACTTCGGACTATAATGAACGTACCACTTTGTTCCGATACCGTTACCTGTCCGGCTGGATGGGCGGCATCTTAATGATGGTGCTGGCTTACACGGTGTTTCTGCCGGGCGAAAACGGTCTGTTGGTCCAAGAAGGTTACCCCGCTTACGGAACGTTTGGCGCGATCTTGATGGTGATCGCTGTATTGGGCTCGGCAATTGGACAGCATCACGTCGTTGCAAAATTGCCAGAGACTAAGCCTCCACCTTTCAGCCTGCGCGACGCGTTTTCGGAAATCAAAGAAGCGTTTAGCGAAAAGGCATTCCTGATCTTCGCGGCAGGCGGTTTAGCGGCCTATATCAGTCAGGGAATGTCATTTTCGATCTCAAATTATCTCAACATCTATGTCTGGCAATTGGATCGCGTAAATTTCGATTGGGCTCCAGCTTGGCTCAATGGCTTGACGGCATATCCCTTTGCTTTGGCAGTCTCCGTGGTCTTCATGTTCTTCATCGTTGGCCCGATGCATGAAAGGCTCGGCAAACCTAAAAGCGCGGCGATTGCCGCCTTACTTGCTCTCGCCATTGGCTTGACACCCTACGCTTTGTTCCTGGCCGGGTTATGGCCACAGGTTGCAGGTTTGCCGTCTACCGTTTTGTTTTACGGCTTCACGATCTTTGCCAATATGTTCGGAGTGGTCATCATGATCTCCGCTTCGTCCATGATCGCTGAAATTGTTGAAGCTTTTGAAGAACGCACTGGGCGCCGTGCAGAGGGCTCATTTTATTCAGGCAATTGGCTAGTGCAGAAATGTGCGACAGGTGTTGGCGCTGCGCTAACCGGCCAGATCGTGGCGTTTTCGCAGCTTGAACAAGGAGCCGATCCCGCAAGTGTCGCCTCGTCGGTTCTGAGCACAATGATCATCGCCTTTGGCATTGCCTCCATCGTTCTGGGCCTTGCTTGTGCGTTTTGGCTTGGTCGGTTTCCAATCAATCGTGAAGACCACGAAGCGCGCGTTGCTGCGCTTGCTGCTCGTTCAGCGTCAACAGGTAAGGCGCAATGAACTCACAAAATCACAGCTTGGCGCGGACAGCTGACCGTGCCACGGCTCACACTCATCAGCACACTTCGTTATAAGAATTAGAGAGGACTTCCCCCATGGATTTTGAACCCACTGAACGTCAGGCCTATTGGGCTGGCCGCGTCCGCGATTTCATTGAAACGCATGTTCGTCCGGAAATGGGGACGTACAAAGCGCAAGATGCAGAAGGCGAACGCTGGAAAGTCATCCAGATCATCGAAGACAAGAAAAAGATCGCTAAAGAAGCCGGTCTTTGGAACCTCTTCATGCCGCCGCGCAACGACAGCCACCACCATGTTGACGACACGTTTGAATTCGAAGGCCCCGGCCTCACCAACCTCGAATACGCGTTGTGCGCCGAAGAAATGGGTCGGATCACATGGGCCAGCGAGGTCTTCAATTGCTCCGCACCGGACACCGGCAATATGGAAGTGTTCCACCGCTATGGTTCGCGCGAACATAAGGACGAGTGGTTGACCCCGCTCATGAACGGCGAGATCCGTTCCGCCTTCCTTATGACCGAGCCTAACACCGCTTCTTCGGACGCGACCAACATCGAAACCCGCATTGAACGCGATGGCGACGAATACGTCATAAATGGCCGCAAATGGTGGTCTTCAGGTCTAGGCGATCCGCGTTGCAAAATTGCCATCGTGATGGGCAAGACTGATTTCGGCGCGAAACGCCACGCTCAGCAGAGCCAGGTGCTGATGCCGATCAACTCGCCCGGCGTAAACATCATCCGTCACCTGCCAGTCTTCGGTTATGACGATGCGCCGCACGGCCACATGGAAGTCGAAATGAAGGACGTCCGTGTTCCCGTCAGCAACGTGCTGCTGGGCGAAGGTCGTGGGTTTGAAATCGCGCAAGGCCGCCTTGGGCCAGGCCGTATCCACCACTGTATGCGCACCATCGGCGTCGCTGAAGAAGCGCTTTCTAAGATGTGCAAACGCCTGCAAGAGCGCGAAGCGTTCGGCAAACCGATCTATAAGCATTCGGTCTGGGAAGAACGCATCGCGCGTGCCCGTATCGACATCGATATGACGCGCCTGCTGTGCCTCAAAGCCGCGGACATGATGGACAAGGTCGGCAACAAGTCTGCCAAGCAAGAGATTGCCATGATCAAAGTGCAAGCGCCTAACATGGCGTTGCGCATCATTGATGACGCGATCCAAGCGCATGGCGGCGGCGGTGTCTCGGACGATTACGGGCTCGCGTCAGCCTTCGCCCATCAACGCACCTTGCGATTGGCCGATGGTCCCGATGAAGTGCATGCTCGCTCAATCGCCCGCATGGAGATTGGCAAGCATATTCCAGAAAACGGTCCCACAGCCAACGCGTTGCGCGATGGCGGAGGCCGGGCTGTCAATGATGGCGGGATAAGCTCGGGGGATATGGGGGCTACGCGCTAGCCCCCAAGGCCCCTTTCTCCGGGCAATTGTGATGTTTGACACTTAAATCAAAGCGGGACCGGCAATGTCTGATATCGACTATGACAAAGAGATGGTTGGCACTATCGAAGTGCCAGAGGCTGATAAGCTAGACTTGGGTGCTCTAACCACTTGGTTTGAGACCAATGTCGAAGGCTATGAGGGGCCGATCACCTACACCAAGTTCAAAGGTGGCCAGTCGAACCCGACTTACAAAATCGACACGCCGGGCGCGAAATATGTCTTGCGGCGGCAACCTTTTGGAAAGCTGCTGCCCAGCGCCCATGCGGTGGACCGCGAATACAAAGCCATGACTGGGCTGCACCCGACCGGATTCCCCGTGCCAAAAACCTACGGCCTGTGCGAAGACCCGGGCGTGTTAGGCTCCAAGTTCTTTGTGATGAGCATGGCCGAAGGGCGTTCGCTCTGGAACGGCGCTTTGCCCGGTGTCGAGCCGGATCAACGCCGCGAAATCTACCATTCCATGATCGATACGATGGCCGATTTGCATCTGCAAAAGCCAGATCAAATCGGAATGGGTGACTACGGGAAGCCCAACGATTATTGCGCACGCCAGATCAGCCGCTGGTCCAAGCAATACAAGCTCTCCGAAACAGAACATCAGCCCAAGATGGAAGCGTTGATCGAATGGCTGCCGGACACAATCCCGCCACAACATGAAAGCTCTATTGTTCACGGCGATTATCGCCTCGACAATACCATCTTTCATGCAACCGAGAACCGCGTCATCGCGGTGCTCGATTGGGAACTGTCCACGCTTGGCGACCCGATTGCAGATTTCAGCTATTTGATGCTCAACTGGTTCAATCCAGCTGATGGTCGCGCAGGGCTATCGGGGCTTGATCTCAATGCGCTTGGCATTCCAAGCGTTCAGGAAGCGGTCGAGCGATATGTCACTCGCACTGGCTATCCCGTTCCGCCGATGGAGTGGTACTTTGCTTACAACCTGTTCCGACTGGCTGGGATCATGCAAGGGATCAAGAAGCGGGTTATCGATGGCACCGCCTCCTCCTCGCATGCCAAGCAGATGAGTGAGCGGGTCGCTCCCTTGATGGAGAGCGCCTACAACTTTGCCAAAGCCGCCGGAATGCCCGGCTAAACGCTAGAACGCGGCATTATAGCTGATGATTGCGCCCACATCGCTGGGTGCGTTGGCGAAATGGCCGGGCTGATAGCGGTAAAACGCGCTGGCATTGATATAGCCAAAGTCGAGCTGCGATCCCCATGCAAGTTCGCCCATAACTTCTCGCCCTTCTGGCGAAAGCGACAGGGTTTGCCGTCCGAAAACTGGCGTTTCATTGGCTTGATCGAATGCCACCGGCAAATCGAGCGCAAGCCCGCCGCCGCTTACCCGCAAAGGCTGACTTACACGGAACCCAAAACTATCGCGCCGCGTGAACGTGCCATAGCGCGTGAGATCGAGTGACCATGCATCGCTGAACAATTGCGAGCCTTCACCAATCAACGAACCGCCGCGTGGGCGCGTCACGCCAGCCCGAGCGGCGGCCCCAAGTCGCCAATTGTTAGACAAAGGATAGGTTGCTTGGGCATCGAGGAAGAGAGTGTCTGCGCCATTGATCCCAACTGCGGAATTGAAATGTGCGCCCAAAAGGGTGTCTTGCTCGGCCAGCCACGATCCCGAAATAGAGGTTTGGAGACCACCGAAACGACGATCCGCAGCAAGACCAATAGTGGTTGTGGGACGCTGTTCGCGCTGACCCGCAACAACATCATCAGCTTGCCGGTTATTGCCTAACCACGCTTGACCACGTTCAGCTGAAAGCGTCAGCCCCCATTTGCCGAGTGTCCGGCGCGCAGCGAATGAAATTTCGCTGCGGTCGATAAAACCATTGTCGGAGCCTGCCTGCGGAGCAATTGCAAATGCCGCACGGTCAGCGCCTTGCAGTTGCCCAACAAGACCTTTCGAACCTTGCGCAATCCCAACACCGATCTGCAAGTCGGGTGCAACCCGCGCTGCGACCCGTGCCGCAAGCACGCGTGCAGCATCGGCCTCTTCCGGAGTGAGTTGCAAGGATTGTGTCCAGTCTAGCCCCCCTGCTCGTTCGCCTTCGCCGACCGTAACCGCCAATGAGAAATCGCTATTGCCGGCTGAGCGCGATTGGCCATTGTGTTGTACTGCGCCGCGCAACCTCTGGACCTGCGCGGCATTGCGCGCTCGTTGACCCAATTCGATATCGTACGCGCGATCAAAACGGTCCGTAATGATCGTGCTCAACGACAAATTGCTAAGCGCATCGCCAGTTGCCGCAGAACCCACGACGAAATCATCAGTTAGAGCAAGTCGCGACGTGCTGCCAGCTAGCGTAGTTGTCCCTTGCGGACTGAAAGCGGCAGCAATGTCGAGAATTCCCGTCCCGAAAATCGCATCATTGCCAGCTGCGCCCGCGTCCCGCGCGCTGTCGAGCAAGATTTCTACAATTTCCTGACCGGTGAGATTGGGAAAAGCCTGCGCGAGTAACGCGACCGCCCCAGAGACTTGCGGAGCGGCAAAACTGGTGCCCGAGAACAAGGTGATGAACTGGCTGCCATCGATGGTCTCGACAAAGAGTTCGCCGTCTTCATAGACACAGCAAATGCGTTCGCCACGAGCGCTCAAGAAAGAGCCGGCGAAGTTTCCTGCGCGGTTGCTGAAGCCGGATAGATCGCCATTGTCATCGACAGACCCGACAATGATGACGTTCCCATTGCCCGCTTGCTGAATGCTGGATGCGAAGGGATCGGGCTGATCCGGATCGATCCCCGGCTCTGAACCATCGCCGCCATTGCCAGCCGCAACGACAACCACCACGCCCGCATTGGCCGCGCGCGTGATTGCATTTAACAAAAATTGCGAAGCTCCGCCTCCGCCTAAGCTCAGATTAACGACGGCCGCACCATTCGCGACTGCGACATCAATCCCTGCCGCAATTGATCGATCCGAGAAAAGGCAGCCCAAAGTTGAGTCTTGCGGCGTGTCTTGCCCACACGATCCCACCATATCCCCTCTGATCGCCAGAACTTCGGCGTCAAAAGCGATGCCCACCACGCCTGTATTGTCGCGCGCGCCGGCGGCGACAAGCGCGACATTGGTTCCGTGATCGTCTTCTGGATCAACGCCGCGATTGGCTACGATATCAACTGAAGCTGAGTGCACTCGACCCGCAAATTCGGGACTGTCGCTATCAATTCCGGTATCAACAATCGCGATAATCTCGCCTGCACCTGTGAAACCATCCTGCCACGCAGCGTCCGCGCCGTGAAAGCCAGGGCCATCCGATTGGCGAAACTCCGTAGTGTTGAAATTGGTCGGTGGCGGCGGTGGAGGTGGTGGCGGTGGAGGAGGGGGAGGTGGCGGCGGCGGAGGTGGTGGTGGCGGCGCGGTTGTTACTGGCCCAGCACCTACGCCCCCTGCCCCGCTGCACGCGGCCAAGGCGGCACAAGCAACCGCTCCGGCAACCGCTTTCCACGGCACGGACGGTTTAGCAGATGCGCAGGATCGCAATGCAACAGGTGATTGGGTCACAATAATGGGAACAGGGGATTTAGGCACAGCGACTTTCCTTTGCGAGCTCCCCCTAGCGCGTAAAGTCTAGGCGGAAGACTACCAGCATGACAAGGGACAATATACTCAGCAAACCTTGCCGTAACGTGGACGGATCGCTAGCAGCGCTGCAAATTCAAACGAGCACTAGACGCTGCGATGCGCGTCAGGTTGAGGCTCAGACCGGAGCACTTATGACAAACGCCTTAGTCACCCAAATCGAAACCGCTTGGGACAACCGCGCAGATGTTGGCCCCGGGCACGAAGTTTCAGACGCAGTGAACGAAGCACTTGGCCTACTGGACAGCGGCGAAGCGCGCGTGGCGCAGCCTGATGGACAAGGCGGCTGGACCGTCAATCAATGGCTCAAAAAGGCAGTGCTTTTGTCATTCCGGCTCAATGACAATGTGGTGATGGATGCGGGTTCCGCTGGCGCGCCTGCTTTCGATAAGGTGCCAAGCAAGTTTGATGGATGGGATGAAGCGCGCTTTGCCGAAGCCGGTATCCGCGTCGTACCCGGAGCAATTGCGCGCCGAGCTTCTTACATCGCGCCGGGCTGCGTCTTGATGCCAAGTTTCGTCAATATCGGCGCCTATGTTGGTGAAGGCACGATGGTCGATACCTGGGGCTCAATTGGATCCTGCGCTCAGATTGGCATGAATTGTCATATCTCGGCTGGAACTGGAATTGGCGGCGTGCTCGAACCGATGCAGGCCAATCCCACGATTATTGGTGACAATTGCTTTATCGGAGCGCGCTCAGAAATTGTCGAAGGCGTAATCGTTGGCGAAGGCTGCGTTGTGGCAATGGGAGTCTTCATCACGCAATCGACCAAGATCGTTTATCGCGACACGGGCGAGATCATCAAAGGGCACATTCCGCCCTATTCTGTTGTTGTACCCGGCACTTTGCCTGATCCAAACGGTGGACCTTCTCTCGCCTGCGCTGTGATTGTTAAGACGGTGGATGCACAAACCCGCGCCAAAACCGGGATTAACGAGCTTTTGCGCGACTAATTCGGCAACGAATTAACGCGATTCCAACACAGCTTAAGTGGTTGCGCGACGCCATTCAGTAACGAATTAACAAAATTCGGCGAACACCCTTGCATAGAAAGGAACGCCGATATGAACCCCCAAGAAACCCGCTCCTGCGCCTCTCACGTTACCGCTAACGCAGAACGCAATGCTGAGAAAATCGTGACCGTGTTCGCGATTAGCCTCGTCCTGACAATAGGTCAGCTTGGCCTCACATACGTGTTGCCGGTACTTCAAGCCTAATCATTCAACCTCTGGGATCAGCGTCTCAATTGGCGGTTGATCGGAAACGCTCGCCGCATATCGCTCTGCTTCGCGCAATACGCGCATGGCATTGCGGCTAGAGATCAGCTCAAGCTCGACCTGCGAATAGCCGCGCTTGGCTAGCTCTGCAAAGAGCGCGGGATAGCCGCTTACATCCTCGAACCCCACCGGGCCGCTTGGCATTCCGTCAAAATCGCCGCCAATACCGATATATTCAACTCCGATCAGATCGCGGATATGGTCAATGTGATCCGCCATATGGCTTATCATGGTAGGCGGCTCCGGGTTCACTTCTTCCCAAGCATCCATCGCCGCTTTGACCACATCGGGTTGGCCTAGGAAAAGTGATTTCTGGCGCGCTTCTTCGGCTTGCCATTCGGCAAACCATTCGCGGCGCTCATTGTTGAGGAAGCCGGGCAATCCGACTACCATCACAATGCCACCATTTTCGGGTAAACGCTGCAGCACGCTGTCTGGAACGTTACGCGCATGGCCATTGACCTTACGCACGCCCGAATGGCTGAAGATAACCGGTGCTTTTGCCACATCCAACGCATCCATCATCGCCGCTTCGCTAACATGGCTGAGATCAACCAGCATCCCGATCCGGTTCATTTCGCGGATCACGTCTTTGCCAAATTCGGTGAGCCCATCATGCTCAGGATCATCCGTCGCGCTGTCTGCCCAAGGCGTGTTGCGGCTATGGGTGATAGTCATATAGCGCGCGCCAAGCGCATACATCTGGCGCAGCACAGCAAGGCTAGACCCGATGGAATGGCCGCCTTCCATGCCAAGCATCGAGGCAATCTTTCCATCCGCAACCGCGCGGTCAACCTCATCGGCGGTCTCCACATAAGCGAGGCTGTCAGGATAACGCGCGATCAAACGCTTCGTCACGTCGATCTGTTCAATCGTCATCTGCACCGCTTCGGGTTCAGATAGGCTTACGGGCACATAGACCGACCAGTATTGAGCGCCGACTTTGCCCAACGCAAGTCGCGCAAGATCGGTATGCATCACCCGGCCATCAGGATGCGTTTCCCCAGTCCCGGTCGTGTCTGCAAAGTCGAACTCGTTGATTTGATTGTCGAAGCGAGCGCGCAGTTGGATCGGCACATCATTGTGTCCGTCGAACACTGGCGCCGCCGCAAGCGCTGCGAGCGCTGTTTCAAGATTGGGATCGATCGGCTCCGGTGCTGAAACGTCTTCGGCAACGGCATCTACTGCGGCATCTTGCGCATGGGCTGGCGTTGCAAAAACAACTGCCAAAGCAGTCAACGGAAGGGCAAATCGTTGCATCAGCATGGGAACTCCCGGTAGAGCGGCGCGGTATGAAGCGCCTCTATTTGCATTATTGTTATTGGCACAGATAGCGTGGTCGCGCTCATCGAACAATTGGAACTCGCACCGGATCTGCAAAGTCGCATCGCTTCGCAAGACGACGCGGACTGAATCTAGCGACAGCGGCTGCTCATACGCCACAAACAACAAACGGCGCGCGCTCCTTTCGGAACGCACGCCGTTCATTCAAGCTACTAACCCAATTAGGTGAGGTGCTTTGACACCGCAGCGGTCATTTGGAACATCGAGATTTCGTCTTTCCCGATAACACCGCTAAGCTTCGCATCGGGCACAATCGTGCGCTTGTCGGTTGGCTTTTGCAGGTTGTTAGCCTTGATGTACTTCCAAATTTCAGAGGTCACTTCAGCGCGGGTCTTTGGACCTTTGCCAATCACCTCTTCGAGTGCACCCGAAAGTTGCACCGGCTTTTGCAGTGCGTTGGTTTTTCCAGCCATTGTAAGTCTCCCTTTTTAATCTGGCAGGTCATTCATTCTTCCTCATCCCA
Source organism: Erythrobacter sp. (assembly GCA_039985875.1). Lineage (GTDB taxonomy): Bacteria > Pseudomonadota > Alphaproteobacteria > Sphingomonadales > Sphingomonadaceae > Erythrobacter. The sequence goes on from JBDWRU010000010.1 coordinate 57,509, forward strand.
TTCTTCCTCGTCATCCTCAGGCCCGGTGAACGGTGCGGTTAGAACCGCACAGCCCGTAATGAACCCTTTGATTGACGCGATGAGGTCATCCCGGCTTGCACCGGGCATTAGCGTGAGCGGAAGCTCAGTAGCGAAGATCTGAAACACATATTGGCGCGTTTCACCTTCGGTCGGATCAGGCAAAAGCCACTCTGAGTTGCCTTGCGCGTTTTTGCCGGTGCGGGGCGGAGCCTCGCCTTCAAGAATCTTACCCTTTTGTCCAGGCAATCCCCAGACAAGCCAATGGCAGCCAGGATCATCACCAGCGCTTGTTGCATCTTCGACGATCACAATCAGCTCTTGCGATCCAGCCGGCGGCGCTGACCATTCCAAAGGCGGTGCAACCGCGTCTTCTTCTTTTGCACTGAAACAAGGATCAAGCTCATCACCGTCACCAAAGGCGGGGCTCGACAATGCAAAGCCCCCGCGACCAAGCGTGCGCGCATCACCAAGGCTGGCAATCGCCAGGCCCGCATGGCGCGCGGTCGCCGGAAGCTTTGATGCCAACCAATCAGGAACTTCAGTCATTCTTCAACCTTGTCATCGTCAGGGGATTCTAGGGCCTCCCGCGCCCTGAGACGAGGGATACACTTGTAAAATGCATCGGATTCTGCGGAAAACTTCATAAATTTCGACAGAATGCAGCCCCTCGATGCTAATTTTGACGTGTAACACCCCCTAATTTCTTGCCCAGCGGTCGATCGTTCGGAAATGCTCGTCCTTCGAGGGACGCGTTTTTTGGGGTGAATTGCCGGAGTCGCGACTGACATAAAGTCGCTCACACCGCTGTTCCAGTCAGACATGCACTTGCTTTGGCCGCATGCTGAGGAGATTCATCAAGCCCTCCCCAACCACAGTAGCGCAAGCCGGGTTCTCCACGGGCCATTCGCGTCTCGACGCACGCGTCGCCGCCGCTAGAGAGCAATCGAGCTCCAAATCCAACGCAATACAAATTGCCCCGGATTGTTCTAACCGATGGAAAAATGCGCTGAGAAAGGCGCGCTGCGTCGATACTAGCTAGCCAATGGGCCTGATAGGCCGATCAAAAGACGGATAGTGGCGGTTAGCCCCGTAGGCTTCCAATCGCGAACAATTGTGCCAGCACCCGCTGCCAACATGCGGTCAACAATAGCGCTGCCCGTACCGGGATGGATTTCGGCCTGCTCGACGGATGGACCGCCATCTTCGCGCCAAGTGATCTCGAGAGTTTTGTTATCGTCAGATAATCGCCAGTCCACCTCGACGGTGCCGTCTTCAACCGACCAAGCGCCATACTTCGTCGCATTCGCAGCCAATTCGTGCAGGATCAATCCGACAACTGAAATGGCGGAGAACGGCATCCTAACTCCATTGCCGATGCATATTAGACGTCCGCTAACCGTGTTATAGGGCAACAAGACCGCCTTGATTGCTTCGGCAATATCGACATGGTTTATCGAAGCATCATCCATGGTCGTTTCGTAGGCACGTCCCAACGATTGAATACGCGCATTGATCTCCGCCGCTTCCGCTTTAACGCCGCGCGTGCGTCCGGTGACATTCACGATCCCCGAAATGACCGCAAACATGTTTTTCATCCGGTGCGACAACTCAAACGCGATCTCTTTTGCTTGGCGCTCTTCCGCCCTGGCTGCGCGCACATCGGAAACGTCCCACTGGCTGCCGAAGAAATACACCAGATCTCCAGCATCATTATAGATCGGGCCAAGGTGAAGAGCGTTCCAAAAGGTCGTGCCATTCTTGCGATAGTTGAGCAATTCTACCACGAGCACATCTTCATTGGAGATCGCCTTGCGAATACGGCCCACAGAGTCAGGATCGGTGGCAGGGCCTTGCAAAAACCGGCAATTGCGTCCGATGATTTCGTCTTCAGAATAGCCCGTTAGCCTGCGAAATGCTCTGTTCGCGAAGACGATTGGCAGCTCCGGGTCGGTGGGATCGCTGAGGCAAATCGCCATGCGGGTTTGCGCCATCGCCTGTTCAAACAACACTCCTGACGCCCCAGAGAAATGGTCGCGTTGTTGCCCAGCTCTAAACCGGTCAGGCGCATCATCAAATCTTAGCGAGACCGAACCGCTGCGCGACCGTTCGCTTTCATCATCAGCGTTCATGGTGAACCTACTTTTACGCAGCACATTCCGCAAAGGAGGTTATAGGGAAATTGCGACTGCGGCATCGTATTTCTTAACCTCACAACGGCGCTCTGCTCAGTGCGTTCGAAGTCCGCAAACCTCACTTTTGCCTGCCCGCGCTCAAAGGCCTTCAGGAACTGTTTCAAATCCGGGAATCTCACCCAGTTCGACCCAGTCTTGTTTGCTTTTTGTGTAGCAATGGAATGACGGGTTGAGCCCCGACGTATCATCGAGCGTTCCCGCCTTGATAAACATCATGCCTCCGGGCCTGTCGATCCGGGTAAAGACCGGTGATCCGCATTCGCCGCAAAACTGCCGCCGCACTGTCGCGCCGCTATCGCCTGTATCGTTGTAGGTCTTCAATTCGCCTTCAAGCGAGACCGCGACCTCTGGAACTCCGACAATCACAGACAGCGCTGTTCCAGCTTGGCGTTGGCAATTCTTGCAATGGCACGTCACGCACATCGCTGGCTCTGCATCGACTGTGTACCGCACTGCCCCGCACAGGCATCCACCGGTCATCGTCATTGGCTCTCTCCCGTCGGCCCTAACGCATCATTCAGGGTGCCTCGTCTCCTGTAAACCTCTGATTATTGGTGAACCCGCAGCCATAAAGCGTGTCATCACCCCACGTGACAGTGACAGTGAACGGATAGGATCTATCGCTCATCCCATCGCTGCACTCACCCGGAGTAACCGCGATTTGCATCGCGCGGCCGCTCAGCTCACCCGAATAGCCAAGGCCGTTATTGCCGGCGAACCGCTCCACCTCAAATGGCGTACCATCAGGCGTTTCGGGCGATGAATAGTCGGCAGAACTGCCCGAAATCTCAATGCTCCAAAATGGTTCTGTGCCGAGCAAAGTGAGTTTTTCATCCTCGGCAATGCCTGCATAGGGCTCAGTGTCGCGGCTGATACTGTCGCTTGGCGCGCAGGCCCCAAGCGCCGCGAAAACGGCAAGGAGAAGAGCATTTCGCATAGGCATCAACCTTTTTATTGAACGCGCCATCAAAACTGCAGCCACTGTCATTTGCTCTGCCAAGTTGCACAGCCAAGCTTGGCGACGCAAGAAGCAATGGAAGAGGCCGGATTAACCAAGCGCTTACGGCTTGGCGCTAAATTAGGATCCTGAGCAATCAGAGTTGGCGCCATGCAATTCCCCAATCTCCTTCAAAGTGTTCTGCTTTTCGATGCACCGATTGACATCCTCGAAGCGGCGGTGCGCGATTTTGCGCGTGTCGAGGAGATGAAAACGGGCGCTATATTTGGCGTACCGGAGACCAGACCGGGACGATTTTACCGCTTGGCCAATGCCGATGCACAGCTGATGCTAACCGCAGAATATGTGCACGGGCCAGCCAACACAGCCACGTTCAAGAACGCTCTGGGATCAGCAATCACGGGTTTACTCACCCCCGACATTCGCGACCGCATCACAAAGACCCGAAGTCACATCATCCTTGAAGTCTCGCAAACCGCGCAAGGCGAAAACGAGACCAATGATGAGGCCGCTCGTGATCCCGATGACGAAGCCAAATCACCCGAGAGCGATGCACAGGACCAATTTCATCGGCGGCTTGACCTACTTGCACTCTTCAGTCGCATTGTGACCGATCATGCAAAGCCGTTGGCAGTGCATTGGACGCAATCCGATATGCTACTGACATCTGAAAAGTTTGATGAACTTGCGGCCATCGACGCGCCCGGCCCGCTCCACATCCATCCTTTCCTGTTTGGCCCGTCAGCCAAGTCCGACGAACCAAAACATGTCGGCATTCGCACCTTTGGCGCACGCCACTGGCTGGGTCGGGAAGTGGTTGTCGATCCCAACATTCTACCGTGGACTGCAAATTTTGAGACCATACTTGCCTTCTTGCGGCTCGCCTCCTTGCCCAATGGCTATCTTATCCCAGATGGCGATACATTCGGACCGGAAGATGGCAGCGCTTCAACCCGCGTTTCTTATCGCGATGCCGGTGCTAACGAAGGTGGCGCAAGCTTGGAAAAGGATACCTCTGCATCCTACGAGCTGACCCCTCTTAAACATGACGCATATGGTTTTGTCGCCGCCGACTACTCATCGCCGGCCAATCCCGTGAACGATGCGATAACTTCGGCCGTTTCCTTGGCTAAAGATCACATCGGGCCAGCTATGCTCGAAGCAGGATTTCGTGATACCCGCAAAATGGTCGAGGCCTTTGGCGGCTCGCTCGACAATGGGGCAACAAATGAATCTAGCGCAGCGAGTGATATTGACGAAGCACCACAGGGATCGCCGCCATCATCAGCACCTCCCGCGATTATCGCGCCAACGCCGAGCCAGCCGGGCCTACCAACCATTTCAGGCCAAGGATTGCGCGCCAAAGTATTCGGCCGCAAGCAAACTTAGGCGTCTACAGCCGACAGTAATTTGTCCGTGTTGACCGACTGTTGACATTGCTCCTCAGCGTTCGCGCGCAGCTCTTCACCAACTGCGTCTGACATTTCAACGCGCTCGCCTGCCGCATCGAAGCGCGCGTATCGGTTCCCGCAGCATTCGCCGCGCAGCGTGCTTTCATTTGCTTCACCCAAGCGCTGTGCAATTCGTCAATCGCGTCCTGGTGAACTTTGCCCATCGCCTTCCAAACGCCTTGAATCTCTTGGGACGCCAGATCGCGCTCAACCTTCGCCGCGGTTAGCGCTGCTGCACCTTCCGCCTCAAAGGCGTCCTTCTCTTCACGTTCAGCCGCGTCCTCAGCGCGCTTCGCCTCCAGCTCCTCACGCCGTTCCTCGGCTTCTTCGCGGTCCACTTCGACCCGCTCCGCGCGGATTTCATCGGCCAGCAGATACGACCCCAAAACCTCGCTCATAAATTCCAATGAGGCGGAATCATCGTCGAACTCAGCGAACAGCTTTGACCCATCATCGGTGGGCTGGACGAAATAATCAAAGTCGCTTGTGTAATTGCCGCTGCGCCGTTTCAACTTAAACCGGTTAGCAAGATCGCGCACGCTGCCCATTTCGGCATATGAGCGCGCTTCATTGGCCTTCTTCTCAATCGCGGTGGGGAAATCAATGCTAAGCGTCGCGCCGCACGAAAGCCGCGCACTGCCCGAACTATCTTGCGAGGTGCGTACATCGCTCAGCCGCAGCCTGATCCGGTCAACCGCATTTTCAAGCTCAGTCGCATCGTAGGAGCCCAACTCCTTTTGCGAATCCAGCGTCGCTTGCACAGCGAATTCCAACTCTTCTTTCAGCAGCTCGTCCAGCACGCGCTGCGCATCATCGCTGCCGCAATCCGCACCGCCACCAAACAGCGACCCATCACATGCCGAAACCATCAACAACGCTGCGCACAGACCTGCTGAATACACCTTTTTCATCAATACGCCCTCGGACTCGAACGACAGCTATCCAAATCAAATGAGCGATTCTTGTCAAGAAAGAAGACAAACAGTTCTTTTTAGTTTGGCGGATCAATTACGGTGCGGAATGACTGCGTAACAAACCGCGCGCCTTTGCTCCAAGGCAATCCCTCCCATCGGGCTTGCGGGGCTGCGGGCGGCTCTCTAGGATCACAGACTTATGCCCTAACAATTTTTCTGAGGTCATCTTTGATGCGCGTTATCTTGTTTCCTTCAATTGCAGCTTTTGCAGGCTTGCTCACCGCATGCGCCCCGGAAACGCGGGACGATGCGATCCTTGGCGACGCACCCGAAACGCAAAGCACCACTGTCGCATCCGACGATGTGCCGGACGCGATCCGCGCCGCCGCCGAAGCCCAAATACCCGGCATGACCATTGCCGAGGTTGAACGCAAAGAGCGCGAAGGACAAACCTTCTTCGACGTCGAAGGCGCGCGCCCCGATGGCAGCGAGGTTGAGCTAGACATGCTGCAAGAGGAAGACGGCTCGTTCACCGTCGTTGAAGTCCAGAGAGACCTCGCATGGTCAGACGTGCCTGAAAATGCTCGCGCCGCGACCCAAGGGGTAAAAGACATGTTTGAACCCGTTCGTGTTATCGAGAGCATTCAGAACGATGGCACGGTGATTTACGAGCTCTTTGCGGACGGAAAGCCCGATGCACCTTCCGCTGAAATTGCTGTCAAAGACGGGAAAGCACAGATGCTGACTGAGCGTTGGAAGTATTGATAGCGCGCTTGCAACTAAGCCTGCCGCTGCTGCCTAGTTTGTCGCTAGCTCTCACAGCCTGTTTCGGCGCCCCCGGCCCGGTCGGCAATGCCGCTGTGCCTGATCCCGCTAAGCCGGTTGAGCTGTCGGCTTATCTTGGCAAGTGGTACGAATATGCCCGCTACGAAGCCCCGTTTCAGGCAGGCTGCGAAGGCGTCACGGCGGACTATTCGCTGCGCGACGACGGCAAAATCCAAGTGGTGAATGCGTGCTTTAAGGGCGCTTTGGATGGCAAGTTTTCTGAGGCCAAAGGCCGCGCCAAAATCGTCGAAGGGTCGGACGGCGCGAAGCTCAAAGTCAGCTTTTTCGGCCCATTCTATGGCGACTATTGGGTGCTCGACCGATCTGAACCTGACGCGGACGGGCAATATGCTTGGTCCATAGTTGGCGAGCCTTCGGGGCGGTATTTGTGGATGCTAACCCGTGACGCCAAACCAAATGCAGAATTGCGCGCTCTTCTAGAGGGCCGTGTGCACGAACTAGGCTATGATTGGGAACTGGTGCGCATTACTCAGCAGCCATCCCCTTGAGCGACCCAATCACAATCCTGATCGACGCCGATGCCTGCCCGGTCAAAGAGGAAGTCTATCGCGTGGCCGACCGTTACAAAGCGCAGGTGCGCGTGGTCAGCAACAGCTACTTCCGCGTGCCCACAAATGAACGGGTCAAGCGCATCGTCTTGGAAGGCGGCGTCGATGGCCCGAAATTTGATGCCGCCGATGATTGGATCGCGGACAATGCCACGGCGTGTAGCGTAGTGATCACTGCCGATATTCTTTTGGCGGACAGATGCCTTAATGCAGGAGCGCAGGTGATGGCGCACAATGGCAAGCCGTTTGATGCGGCCAGCATTGGTAATGCAATTGCGACCCGTGCGATTATGGAAGATCTGCGAGCAGGCATGGACGGCATAGGCGGCGGCCCGCCCCCGTTCAGCAAAGCGGACCGTTCACGGTTCTTGCAAGCGCTTGACCGGGCGATGGGTGCATTGGCGCGTCAGCAATCCTCAAACTAGCAACCTTTAGACCACCCTTCACAACGGCGCGGAATTTCGATGTTCAGCGAAACGGCGCATTGTGCTATGCCTCGCAGTGTGCAAATTGTGCTTGATCGCATGAGCCCACCAGGCTCAATCTGGGCTCAAATACATCGATGAATTTTGGAGCAACCATGCGTATTTCTTCCATTCTTTTGAGTGCTTCTTTGGCAGTTTCCGCGCCCTTTGCTTTGCCAGCAACTGCGCACGCGCAATCAGCCCAAGACCAGTTCGAAGTGGCATTTCAATCGCGAGAAGCCCAGCGCCGCGCGACCATCTCGCGCACCATGGCCTTTAACGATGAGGAGGCCGCCGCATTCTGGCCGGTCTATGATCAATATCGGCTGGTGGCGAAAAGCCATCAATTGCGCCGCCTTCGGATGATCCAGATGCTCGCTCAGAACACAGTGGGGATGAATGCTCAGACAGCAAGCGGGATCATGTCCTCCGCGCTCGCTCTCGAAGGCGAGGAGCAATCGGCAAAACAATCCTATCTCGCCGAGCTTGCACCGCACTTTTCCGGCGCGCGCTATTTCCGGCTCTATCAGCTTGAGACGAAACTCGATGCGATCTTCACCTTTGGCTGGACCAAGGGCATCCCGCTGGCGATCACTGAGGAAGAGCGGGTGATCCTTGAGCAGGGGCTGCAAGCACAGCAGGCGGCAGAGGCCGCGGCGCGACCGACGATCTGATTGCACCCAATAACGGTGTTTTGACGGTGTAAGCGACGGCCCGCCGCCGTTTTCACATGAAAACGCGCACGCCAGAAGGCCCGCTTGTGCGCCCACCACGCATCCGTTCGAACGTTCGAAAAACGAGTTCCTTTTTGCGCCATCGACTCGCATTCGATCCCAAAAGCACCTCACCTTACCCCAGTGAAAATCGAATGTTCATCGAAAATACAGCAACACCTCAATAGCTTACATAGTCATTAGAGACGTTAGGCTTGAAAATTCGTCTCTAAGGGAGGACAACCGAAATGAAGAAGATACTGACAGCAGCCGCGATCGCCGGAATGGCAACGATGGGTCCGGCAACCGCTTTTGCGCACCCTAACGATGATGTGAAGGCGCCCAATGAGTGCAAGGCAATTGATTCATGGACATGGGGCAAAGCCCGCAAGGGCATGTCGCTTGATGCCATTGAAAAGCTCTTTGGATGTCACGGCAGCCACCACCAAACGGTGGAGATGAAGGCTGGCAATATTGAAAGCTACCACTTCAAGCGCGGCACCAAAATCTTGGTCCGGGTCACGTTTAGAGATGGCAAAATGCACAACAAATACGGCTATTACAGCGGTCTTTGATGCAGCCACTTGGCGCGCTCGCCAATGGCATTGAAGCACTGAGTTGAGACACAAAGGAGCTGGCTTGCCGAAATGGCAGGCTGGCTCCTTCTCTGTTTGGGCCTCTATTTAGGTCCGGCTTACAACGCCGCCGGCTTCAACAGCTTGCGTTGAAGAATTCCACTGCCTCGACAATCTTCTTGTACTTGCGGAAGCCTTTGCGCGTCTTGGCGTCGGCTGCTGTGCACCGTGCAAACAGGTTGTTCAGGGCGCTTTCGTAATTGGCTTTGGTGATCGCCGTCAGAGTGTCGGCGCTTTCGTCATAGAGCAGGTATTCCTTCTCTGTGATTTCGATCGAGCTGAGCGCTTGGCCCAACGCGCGGCCTGCGGACGTTCCCTCGGTCAAACTCTCTTCAACGGTGCGGCCGCTTTTGATCGCGTCAATCACCCCTTGCCGTCCTACTGCACCAGACAGGCTGGCGATGGTTCCGGCCGGAAGGAAATCTGACAATGGTCGCGATGTACCAGCCGATGGATTATAGGAAAGGCGCATTTTGCCCGACACCAGCCGCCGCAAATAGGCGCCATCATAACGGTCATAGGTCCGCAGCTCTTTCTTGGTCTGCTGGGTAATAAGCAGAGCATCTGTAGAACTAAGATAGATCGCATCCACTTCGCCTTCTGGAATGACCAGAAGTATACGCTTGATAAAGTTCCAGTCACGTGCCGTTCCTAAAGCTGCAACGCGTCCATTCAGCGTTGTGCCATCGCGTAAGGTCACTTCGCCTTGATAGAACTTGGCCATACCCCATACGCCCGGATCATAGGTGTAGGCGTCGCGCTTTTTGCTGAAGCAAACCCCAGCAAAGACGCATTTGGTGCCCTCAATCCGTTCAGCATCTGCCGGAACGCCAACGACGTTGACCTTCTGCTTGGTCGCAAGGGCTGGCCCGGCAGCGAATCCGACGGCCAGCATCGCTAACCCTGCTGTGAGCGCACGCATGGCGGCTTTGGTTATGGTCTTAATCGTAGTTTCCTCTGCTCGGTTCTATCGGCCGTTTGTTTCTTCAACTTGGCTCTCAATCTTCCGGTAGGTAGAGCTTCTGGCCCATATCCTTATACTTCTCGCTCATCTCTTCCATTCCTTTCAGAGCAGCGACCTTACTCGCCTCTGCTGTGTCCGCGCCCAGCTTTTCAGCGGCGAGGAAGGTCTCAGGGCTTTCATTCTGTTTGGCCGCAAAATCGCGGACCTCTTGGCTAATCTGCATTGAGCAGAATTTCGGGCCGCACATCGAACAGAAGTGAGCGGTCTTCGCACCCTCTGCCGGCAATGTCTGGTCATGGAATTCTTCAGCCGTATCCGGGTCCAACGACAGGTTGAACTGATCGCGCCACCGAAACTCGAAACGCGCTTTTGACAGGGCATCGTCGCGGACCTGTGCTGCGGGATGGCCTTTTGCGAGATCGGCTGCGTGGGCGGCGAGTTTGTATGTCACAACGCCAACCTTCACATCGTCACGGTCAGGCAGGCCAAGATGTTCTTTTGGCGTGACGTAGCAAAGCATTGCGGTGCCATACCAACCGATCTGCGCCGCTCCGATACCGCTGGTGATGTGGTCATATCCCGGTGCGATGTCAGTGACAAGCGGGCCGAGCGTATAGAAAGGCGCTTCGCCGCAAACCTGAAGCTGCTTTTCCATATTCTCCTTGATCTTGTGCATCGGCACGTGGCCCGGCCCTTCGATCATAACCTGAACGTCATGCGCCCAAGCGCGGTGCGTCAGCTCACCAAGGGTGTAGAGTTCGGAGAATTGCGCTTCGTCATTGGCATCCGCGATGGAGCCGGGACGCAGTCCATCACCCAATGAATAGGCAATGTCATATGCTTTCATGATCTCGGTGATGTCGTCAAAATGTTCGTATAGGAAGCTCTCTTTGTGATGCGCGAGGCACCATTTCGCCATGATCGATCCGCCGCGTGATACAATGCCCGTCACACGTTTGGCCGCCATCGGCACATAGGCGAGACGCACGCCTGCGTGGATGGTGAAATAGTCGACGCCCTGCTCAGCTTGCTCAATCAAGGTGTCGCGGAAGATTTCCCACGTGAGGTCTTCTGCGACCCCGCCAACCTTCTCGAGCGCTTGGTAAATTGGCACCGTCCCAACGGGTACGGCGGAATTGCGGATGATCCATTCGCGCGTGTCGTGAATGTTGCGACCCGTCGAAAGGTCCATGATCGTGTCCGCACCCCAACGGGTCGCCCAGACCATCTTGTCGACCTCTGCCGCGACATCGGAGGCGACGGCGGAATTGCCAATATTGGCATTGATCTTAACCAAGAAATTGCGCCCGATTGCCATTGGCTCTGACTCGGGGTGATTGATGTTTGAGGGGATAATAGCCCGCCCCCGTGCGACCTCATCGCGAACAAATTCGGGTGTGATGATATCGGGAATTTCCGCGCCCCAGCTCTCGCCATCGCGGACAAAATCCTTAGCCAGTTCGCGGCCCAGATTTTCGCGCTCTGCAACATATTCCATCTCAGGCGTAATGATGCCTTGGCGGGCATAGTGCATCTGCGAAACGTTCATGCCGGCTTTGGCGCGCAACGGGCGTTCTATCGTGTTGGGGAATTGCGGGACGCCGCCTGAGCGATCCGGTCCAAGCTGGCCGTTATCCTCTGGCTTCACCTCACGCGCGTCATATTCTTCGACATCGCCGCGTGCCTTGATCCATTCAGAGCGCTTACCAGCAAGACCCGCGTGAATATCAATCGCAACCTCTGGATCGGTGTAGGGGCCAGAAGTGTCATAGACGCGAACAGGATCTTCGCCGCCTTCAAGGTCAATCTCGCGCATCGCGACACGCACGCCTGAACCAGTGCGAGCGCCCACATGCACCTTGCGGCTGCCTCGGATAGGGCCAGTGGTTACGCCGATTTCTACGGGGGAATTGATGTCGGCCATGCTTTTTCTCTCCAAGAGGCGGAGCACGGACTTCTGGCGTTTGTATAGGCCAGCCCGCTCCCTCCGCCGATGTTAGTCGGTTCAGGTTCAACGGGTCGGGCGGCGCTTACCCCGCCCCTCTCAGCGAAAAGCTCGCTCCCCGGGGATGGCCGCATCATTAACGCGGCGTGCCGGCGAAATCCAGCGCTTAGTCGTCTTTCGACAGACCCAGAACACAGATGCCGAGCAAGATTGTTGCCAGAACGCCGCTCGCGCCTGACGGCATAATACCGCCACCGGTGATCGACATGCTGAGACCATAGCTCATCACAAAGGTGTTTGTGATCATCGCGATGACCCCAACAAGAACGGTCAGCGGGCCAATAATTTTCCCGCCTCTGCTCAAGCAGCCAAGGCCAAAGACCAATGCCGCCAGCCCAAGCAGTATCTTGGCTGCATTGTAGATGAAGAAAGACAGGGCAACGACCGATGCTGCTACTGGCTCCAAAGCCTCAAGGTTTCCAGATGCTTCTCTAAATGGGCCAAACTGCGTCAGGCCAATGCCGACTTGGACGACGTTCAAAACCGCGGCGAACGCGATCGCAGAGAACCCCAGCGAGTACCGCTTGGTCGTGGCAAGAGCAGAACCCGCAAAGGCTGCGAGGATCACAAACAGCAGCCCTTCACCGCCCCATAGAATTTCGCGCGGCACCGAAACTTCGGCGATATACAACCCCGTATAAAGCGCCTGCGTAGCGGCTGCTAGCAGTAGCAATATCGCAACGATTTGAACGGTGCGTTGTTGCGTAAAATCCATGTGTGCTTCCCCTGTAATGTAATAACTCATTTCGTTTGTTCGCGCTCGCCAGCCAAATGGTTACCGTTTGCCGAGCGAAAAATGCAAGCGGTCATTGTGTCATAATCTGACGGGATCTGATACAAACTTGCGAAATGTCGCAAAACGACAATTACTTAGATGAGTTGCGCGCTAACGGGCATGTCATAGAAAACACTAATCTTTTTGAATGGGGCCAAAGATCGCGGCGTCTAGGACGCGCCGCCACGATAACAATAAAAACATAGGGTCGCATCTGGCCTCCTCTCACAATAACAAAAATTGAGGAGAAAAACCGATGCGTATAATTTTCAAAACTGCGAGCGCGATGAGCGCGATCACTGCTGCGATCTTGGCTTCCAGTCCAGCTTGGGCCGATGGCACGGCGCCTTGTAACGACGGGGCGGGCAGTGATAGCACCGAGTGCGGCACAAACTCGAATACCGGCACGGCTAGCGATGCAACCGCGGTTGGCGATGATTCCGACGCCACCGGCAACGAGTCCACCGCCGTGGGTAATATCGCGAATGCGAGTGGTCTCGATTCCACCGCCATTGGACAACAAGCGAACGCCACCGGTGACCGCTCCACTGCTTTAGGCGAGAACTCATTCGCCACTGCCAATGACGCCACCGCGCTTGGCCAAGAAGCGCGCGCCGACTTGCTTGAAACCACTGCTGTAGGGCATGGCGCTGATGTTGGCGGCATCTCTGCGACAGCCATTGGGGCAGATTCCAACGCAGCGGGCCTTGCCTCAGTCGCGCTTGGACACAATGCCAACACAGTGAGCAGTAATTCTGTTGCACTGGGCAATGCCAGTCTGACCAACTCCGGCGATGGCAGTGTTGCCGTTGGCGGTAGTTCAACCACGTCTGGCACCATTTCCACCGCGGTGGGCGCAGCCAGCTCCGCTTCGGCCAGCAATGCAACAGCAATCGGTGCTGGCAGCGTCGCGCAGAATTCCCGAGACACAGTGGTCGGTGCATTCGCCACGACGGGTGGTGGGTCAATCACCGGTGGCAATATTGCGATTGGTGGAACTTCTTTCTCTTCGGTGAGCACGACCGCAGACGGCATAACGGCGACTACTACAAACACCCGAACTACGGCCAATGGCGGCAACGCGATTGCCTTGGGTACAGCGGCCCAAGCGACCGGCTCTTCTTCAATCGCGGTCGGACAAGATGCCAGTTCATCCGGCTCAAATGGAATCGCCGTGGGCAACGGCAGCTCTTCGACAAATTTCAACGCCGCGGCGTTTGGCACTGGAGCGTCGGCTGCGGGCAACAGTTCAACTGCAATCGGAAACGGCTCCCAGGCAACAATGGGATCCGCTACCGCCATTGGTAATGCAAGCCTAGCGACGGGCCCTGTCTCGAGCGCGCTTGGTGCCGCTGCGAACGCATCGGGGTCCTTCGCCACCGCAGTTGGCGGCTCTTCAACCGCAAGCGGTGAGAATTCCGTCGCGTTAGGCGGCTCGAACAACGGATCAACTGCTGCGCGCGCCACTGGTGACCGGTCCATCGCAATCGGCGGTGGAGAAAGTGGATCGGCAGGAGCATTGGCTGATACTGACGGTGCAATTGCAATCGGCAATTCAAGCACATCCAGCGGCGAAAGCTCAATTGCTCTGGGCGAAGGTTCGTCATCGGAAGCCAGCGGTGGCGTTGCGATTGGCCTAGACTCGAGTGCCGAGGGCTTAAACGGAGCGGTTGCAATTGGTCGAGTTGCATTAGCAGACGATTTCGTCGCCACCGCCGTTGGCGCTTTTGCTCAGGCAAGCGGATCCCAGTCTACTGCTTTGGGCGGCGGCGCTGCTACAAGCGAGGATCGTGCCACTGCAATTGGTGCAAACACAAATGCTACAGGTAGTGGTTCGATTGCATTGGGCGGTGGAAATATTGCCGCCGCATCGGCGGGCGCAGAAGGTGCCATCGCGATTGGTGGTGAAACTTCAACGGCTGACGGTGCAAGAGCGACTGCTTTGAATGCAATTGCGCTTGGTTCAGGTACAAACTCCACCGGCGCAGGCTCCATCGCCATTGGCGGTGATGGAACCGATCCTGATGATTTGGGTGCACAGGCAACCGCTGACCGCGCCTCTGCATTCGGGGCCGATGCGCAGGCGGCAGGGGTCAACGCCACTGCTGTTGGCACGCTGA
>JBDWRU010000011.1:0-1642923 GCA_039985875.1 Erythrobacter sp.
CGAAACGGTGCGGCTTTGGTGGAACCGTTTTGGACCGATGTTCGCTGCGGATATCCGGCGTCAGCGAGTGAGCAGGATGAAGGGTTTTCGTCATTGGCGCTGGCACCTTGATGAGGTGTTCGTAAAGATCAACGGTGAGACGCATTACCTTTGGCGTGCGGTAGACCACGAAGGCGAGATCCTGGAAAGCTATGTCACGAAAAAGCGCGATAGAAAGGCAGCTCTACGGTTCTTGAAGAAGGCACTAAAGCGGCATGGTCAGGCGGAAAGGATCGTCACCGACGGGCTCAAATCATACCCGGCCGCGATGCGTGACCTTGGCAACCTCGATCGTCAGGAAGTGGGGAGATGGAAGAACAATCGGGTGGAGAATAGCCACCTTCCGTTCAGACGACGAGAACGAGTGATGCTCAGATTTCGGCAAATGAAGTCGCTACAGAAGTTCGCTTCCGTCCACGCCAACGTCCACAATCACTTCAACTTCCAACGCCATCTAATCGACAGACAGACTTACAAGAACGCCCGCTCAGCCGCACTGGCTGAGTGGCAAAACCTTATGGCCTGACATGCGCTTGGGTAAAGGATGGCTGCGCCAATCGGAGACAAGTTGCGATTAGACTGGCAGCACCCCATTCTGTCCCTTATCGCGATTGCTCTGGCAACGACTCATTCACAGATATATCGTCGACCGTGTCGTTTGTTCGAAGCATAACTGCATGATGTGTGAAGGTTTAAGGGGAAGAAGATTTGCGACTAGCAGTAATTGGGGCCGGGCCAGCTGGCAGCTATGCGGCTTATCTAGCTCAACAAAAGGGCCATAGCGTTGATGTCTATGAAAAAGCTACGCATATTGGCGGGCGAACGCTATCATATCGCAAAGATGGTTTTACCCATGATACCGGCGCGGCCTTCCTGACAAATTTCTACAAACGCGTTTTTAAATTGGCACCAGAACTCCGCCTTGGAGATTCGTTTTTTCAGTTAAAATCAGTGAACGCTTTGTCCCGAGGTGGTGAGATTGCGAAGCTGGATTTGACCTCCATCGGGTCGTTCGTTCGATTTCCTTTTCTGTCGTTTATGGACAAGCTGCGCTTAAGCTTTTGGGTTGCTGGGAACACGCTGAACCGATCGCAATATGATTTAAGTGATCCAGAAACACTTGTGAAAGACGATGTCGAAGACGTCGTTGCTTATGGCAACAGGGTTTTAGGGAATGAAACCACTGAAGTGATCCTAAGATCTGCGGTAGAACCCTTTTGGTTTTTCCGTTCGAGTGACACCTCTATCGCTTTGACAAAGGCGTTGTCTGCGCATGCAGCAGGGTCAAGCCTCTATGTTTTGAAAGGCGGTATAGATCAGATTTGCATCCGTTTGCTCAGCGGATTAAATGTTAAGCTGAACGCAGAAGTTAGCAGCGTCACAATTGACGGCGAAACCGTGAGTTTAAGCTTCGACGGAGAAACAGAGCGTTATGACAAGGTCATTATCGCAACAACTGCCAGCCAAGCCCAAAAATTAATCGACGCCGATGCGGAAGGGCTTTATCCTAGGCCATTGGTGGATTTTATTCGCACGCAAGAATATTCAGCTAATCTGCATGCTACATTTAGAATTCCGATAGCCACTGCGTTCACTGATGCCCGTTCTGTCATACCATGTCATAGCGGCGATCGGCTGATTGGAGACGTTTCATTCCATAGAGATAAACGCACCGGGAACGAACCGGATGGCGAAGAACTGTGCTCTGTATCCCTTACCGACCTTCAATCGCGAAAGATGATGGAGCTTAGCGAAGCAGACTGCTTTGAAGAGGCTTGGAGAATGGCCCGGGAATTCGTCGATTTTCTACCTGAGAGGGCACAGCCGTTCCATCTTTCCAGAAGGTTGGAAGCAATCCCAATGCAAACTCCCGGCCAATATCAGCGTGCCGTCCTTGCTCAAAAGGCACAAAGGTACGCAAAACTGCCGGTCCGTTTTTGCGGAGACTATTTTACTTTGCCTTGGATAGAAGGAGCCTTGTCGTCTGCGGAATCGGCTTTGTTCGATTTAGAGTGAAGGGTTTATTTAGAGGGTCTTGTCAGACTAAATGTACCGGATTGAAAACTGAGGCTGGACGAGTAGGGCAAGACCTATGCCCAGACCGAAGAAGCGAGACAAAAGGACTGCATTGCGGTTCTTGAAAAAGACCCTGAAGCGGCACGGAAAGGCTGAAGCGATCGTCACTGATGGTCTCAAATCCTACCCCGCAGCGATGCGCGAACTTGGAAACGCAGGGCGCCAGGTAGTAGGGCGATGGAAGAACAAGCGGGCCGAGAATAGCCACCTTCCGTTCCGACGAAAAGAGCGTGTTACGCAACGTTTTTGTAGAATGAAATCATTGCAAAAATTCGTATCCGTCCACGCCAACGTCCAAAACCACTTCAACTCGCAACGCCACCTCACCGATCGGCAGACTTACGAGACCGCCCGCTCAGCTGCTCTGGCTGAGTGGCAAAACCTCATGGCCTGACACATGTTGGGGAAGGGTCACTTGCGCCAATCGGAGACAAGTTGCGATTAGTCTGACATCACCCTCATAGCGCATAAATGCGGATAGTGAGGGCGGCTGTTGGGGCCTAGACATTCCATCCATATCGCCAAGGCATATAGCCAACGCCGCTGCCGTCAACGCGCAAAGTGGGCCATCTTCTATCAAGCCGCGGCACTTTTACCTGCCAGTGGACTGAGTGTTGTTGGCGCCAAGCACATCGCTGTTTGAGGCAGTTCGTTGGCGCATTGCTTCGCCGATCAGCAAAAGCGCTGGACCATCGCCCAGCGCCGTCTTGCTCGCTAACGGCAGCAAGCCAAGCGTCGTGAAAAATTGGCGTTCATTGGGCAGCGTAGCATTTTCAACGAGCGCAACCGGCGTATCGGAGCGCCTTCCGACGGCCATCAATTGACGAGACACGGCACCAGCCGCTGCCTTTCCCATATAAACTGCAAGAGTGGCCTGCGCGTCAGCGAGAGCATCCCAATCCAAATCAAGCGCTTCACCCCGCTTTGCATGGGCGGTAATAAGGGTGAGCTTGCGGGCCATTCCGCGCAAAGTCAGCGACGCGCCCAAGCTTGCCGCCGCGCCGCTGGCCGCGGTAACGCCGGGGCAAATTTGAACGGTAATGCCAGCCTTGCGGCATGCCTCCAACTCTTCGGTAGCGCGGCCAAATATCGTGGGATCACCTCCTTTTAAGCGCACCACGCGCTGCCCCGCCAAAGCCGCATCAACGATCATTTGATCAATGGTTTTCTGGTCTTTTGAATGGCGGCCGGAACGTTTGCCGACCGGCATTAGGCGCAGGTTCTGCGGTGCAAGCGCTAACACCTCTGGCCCCACTAAAGCATCATAGAAAATGATGTCAGCGGTCAGGATCAAGCGCTGTGCTTTGCGTGTCAGCAGCTCTGGATCACCTGGCCCGGCGCCAACGAGCCAGACCGAACCTTTTGGAAAATCATTCATTCGGCTGCCTCCGCTATGGGATTGCTGAGCTCAGCAATCATCCGTGCAATTTCTGGCCGGCAACTGCCGCAATTGGTGCCCGCACGGCTGCATGCACCAACCGCTTCAACATCAGCGGCCCCATCTTCAATGTCTTGTGCAATCTGGTTTTGGCCAACACCGTGGCACACACAGACCATCGGGCCGCGATCGGATTGAGGCGTGCTTGGACGGCCAGCGAGAAGCGCCAGCCCCTCAGGCTTTTCTGCAATTAATTGCTCTGCCACCCATTCACGCAGTGGAAGCTCTCCGCTGCGGGTGATATAAAGCGCAGCCTCCAGATCGCCATCTTCTGTGAGCATCGTTATGCGCCTCATGCCACGGCTCATATCGGCGACTTCGCTGCGCTGGCCTGCTGGTAGAACAGCCTCTGCATCCACATCGCCAAGACCTGCAAACTCGGTAAGCCAGCCGCCTTTAATTCGGCTGATTGCAGAATAGGAAGAGTCGGGTTTGAGTGACTGACGAGACACCAGAAAGGCGCGCCAATCAGGCGCGAAAGGTTTAATGCTGGCGGCACTATCTTTAAAACCTGGCTGCCCGGAAATTGGGTCTGTATCCTGCGAGATCAACCTGCCAGTGCGCCCGGCGCTGCCTTGGTTATCAGTCCAATGAATGGGCGTGAATATCGTGCCCTTGGCTTGATTTTCGGTGCATTGCACACGGAAGATCGCGCTGCCGAATTCGGTAGTGACCCTAGCAAGGCCGCCTTCTGCCAGATCGTAACAAGCCGCGTCATCGGGGTGCACTTCGAGCAGAGGTTCGCGCCGGTGATGCGCAAGCGTGGGGGCAAGCCCTGTGCGTGTCATTGTATGCCACTGATCGCGGTAACGCCCAGTGTTCAAGCGCAATGGAAACGCGCTGGCGAAAGCGCGAGGAGCAGGCGAGCTGACCGCAACCAATTTCGCGCGGCCATTGGTGGTTGGAAAGCCGTCTTTCAGAGGATAGTTACCGCCCCATCTGAACGGTTCCATATTATCGTAGGCCTCATCGCTGCACTGCGCCCATTGGGTCAGATCAAGCTTGCGCCCGCGCGCTGTGGAAAGGGCTGTCATCGCAGCGTATTCTCGGAATAAGTCAGCAGGTCTGGAATAATCGAACGCTTGCGTAAACCCCATGGCTCCGGCAACATTGGCTATGATTTGCCAATCGGCCAGAGCATCACCTGGTGTGCGCATCAGAGAGCGCTGACGGCTGATGACCCGCTCTGAATTGGTAACCGTGCCATCCTTCTCGCCCCAGCCAAGAGCCGGCAATCGAATATGCGCGAAACTGCCTGTGTCAGTGTCCTTCATAACGTCGGAGACAACCACTGTCGGGCACCTCTCCAAAGCAGCGTGCACCTTGCCAGCATTGGGCATGGAGACGGCGGGATTGGTCGCCATGACCCAGATGAATTTGATGCGCCCCTCATGCACGGCATCGAACATTTCGACGGCCTTTTTGCCCGGGCCGCTGCACATATTGGGCGCATCCCAAAAAGTGGAAGCAGCCGCCAACGCGTCTTCATCAAAACCCAGGTGACAAGCGAGCATATTGGCCAGACCGCCAACTTCGCGTCCGCCCATGGCATTGGGCTGGCCTGTGATTGACAAAGGCCCCGCACCCGCGCGATTTATCTGGCCGCTCGCCAAATGCAGATTGATGATCGCATTGCCTTTGTCCGTGCCGCTACGCGATTGGTTGGCACCTTGGCTGAACAAGCTTATTAGACGTTTTGAGCCAACGACCAGATTGGCCAATTCAGCAAAAAGCCCAGCATCCACTTGCGGATCATCGCTAAGATCTCCCCAAAATCTGGTAGGGACATCGCAATGCTCTGCAAGGAAATCATCGTCAATTTCGCCGCGTCTAAACATGTCTGCGAGCAAAGCATTGAACAGTGCCACATCCCCATCTGGCGCAATCGGGATGTGCAGATCGGCGCCCTCTGCCGTTTCTGTTTTACGCGGATCGATAACGACCAATCTTGTGCCATTGGTAGCGCGTGCGCGCTCAATTCTCTGCCATATGACAGGGTGACACC
This sequence comes from Erythrobacter sp., assembly GCA_039985875.1. Classification (GTDB taxonomy): domain Bacteria; phylum Pseudomonadota; class Alphaproteobacteria; order Sphingomonadales; family Sphingomonadaceae; genus Erythrobacter. The sequence goes on from JBDWRU010000011.1 coordinate 5,559, forward strand.
AGGCCGTGTTGGAGCCGACCAGTAGGATCACATCGGCGGCATCCAGATCGTCATAGGTGCAAGGGACAATGTCTTCGCCAAAGGCGCGATTATGCGCTGCGACTGCGCTCGCCATGCAAAGCCGTGAATTTGTGTCGATATTCCCGCTGCCGATGAAACCCTTCATAAGCTTATTGGCGATGTAATAATCCTCGGTTAGCAATTGACCCGAGACATAAAAAGCGACGCTGTCTGGCCCATGCTCATCAATGCATGCCTGCATTCGGCCAGCCACCTCAGCAGTTGCGCGGTCCCAGCTTACCTCCGCTTCGCCAATCATAGGGTGGAGTAAGCGTCCTTCTAACCCGATGGTTTCGCTCAAATGCGTGCCCTTGGAACACAGCGATCCGGCATTGGAAGGATGCGCGGTGTCACCGGAAATCTCCACCGTGCGTTCGCCGGTCACTGTGGCGGAAATACCGCAGCCGACCCCGCAATAGGCGCAGGTTGTACGGATAGTTGATACGGGGCGCAGGGTCATAGCTTTACGCCGCCCTCTCCCCCAAAACCGCTGCGCGGTTGAGGTAGATGCGACCGGTATCCACCTTTAGAGGAATTGTCGGAGTGCAGCCCTTATCATCGCCCAAAGCCTCGCCAGACTTTAACGAAATGCGCCAATTGTGCAGCGGACAAGACACGCTGTCGCCGTGAACAATCCCTTGAGAAAGTGGGCCCTTCTTATGCGGGCAAGCATTGACCAGAGCATAAAACTCCCCGCGCAAAGTGTGGAACACGGCCAGCTCCTCTCCGCCTTCAACTGGCAAAGTGCGCGCGTTGCCCGGTTCAATTTGCGTGGTGGGGCCAATATCGAGCCATAGGGGATCCATCATGCGTTCTCCGTCGCTGGCTCAGATTTGGGCTCAGCTAGCTGCGAAGGGCGAATTTCCGCCAGATGATTGTGCAGATCAGCACGCTCGCCAGCCACCCGCTTGGCCCATGGATCATCTTGGCAGAAGCTTTGCGAATAACGGAACTTCTCGGCCAGTCTGCCGATCGTCTCAGGGTCATCCAGCAGTTGGCCTTTTACCCATTCCAACCCCTTGCGCTCCACCCAAGGCGCGGTGCGCTCTAGGTAATGCGCATCCTCGCGGTAGAGCTGGATGAAGGCTGCGGAATAGTCGAGCGCCTCCTCTTCGGTTGCAACGCGGCATAGCAAATCGGTGCCGCGGAGAGTGATCCCGCCATTGCCGCCAATGTGAATTTCATAACCGCTATCCACACAGATAACACCGAAGTCTTTGATCGTCGCCTCTGCGCAATTGCGCGGGCATCCGCTGACCGCCATTTTGAATTTGTGCGGCATCCAGCTGCCCCAACTCATCTGTTCCAGTTTCACGCCAAGACCTGTGGAATCTTGCGTACCGAACCGGCACCATTCGCTGCCAACACAGGTTTTTACGGTTCGCAAGGATTTACCGTAAGCGTGCCCAGACACCATCCCAGCCGCATTCAAATCGGCCCATACCGCGGGCAAATCTTCTTTCTTGATGCCGAAGATATCAAGCCGTTGGCCGCCGGTTACTTTGACCATGCGCGCGCCGAATTTTTCGGTCACATCAGCAATTGCGCGCAATTCTTTAGGATTGGTAATCCCGCCCCACATGCGCGGCACCACCGAATAGGTTCCATCTTTTTGGATGTTCGCATGCAGACGTTCATTGACGAAGCGGCTCTTTTGATCATCTTCATACTCCCCCGGCCACGCGCATAGCAGATAATAGTTGAGCGCAGGCCGGCAGCCGGAACAGCCATCGGGCGTGGTCCAATGCAATTCCTGCATAATTTCAGGGATTGCTTTGAGCTCTTTTTCAAGGATCATTGCACGGACATGATCATGACCAAAACTGGTGCAGCCGCACAGAGTTTTCGCGCCCGTCTCAACTTCATCACCCAAAGTGATTTTCAGCAGGCTTTCAACCAGCCCGGTGCATGATCCGCAGCTAGCGCTGGCTTTGCATTGTGATCGAACCGCGCTGAGACTGTTTGCGCCATCATTGATACAGGCGACAACATCGCCCTTGGAAACGCCGTTGCAGCCGCAAATCTCTGACGTATCAGAGAGGGCCGCAACGGCGTCCTCAGGGTTTGCAAGCGCACCCCCTAGCGCGAAGGTTTGGCCGAATATCAGCGCCTCCCTAATCTCAGAGATATCCTCTTCGGTTTTCAGGAGGTCGAAATACCAATTGCCGTCGGCTGTATCGCCGTACAGAACCGCGCCAATGATTGTATTGTCTTTGACGATAACACGCTTGTAAATGCCGCGCGCAGCATCGCGCATCACGATGTCTTCGCAATCCTCGCCGCCGCTAAAATCGCCAGCGGAGAACAGATCCACGCCGGACACTTTGAGTTTTGTCGATGTGACCGAGCCTTCATAGCCCTTGGGCCCTTGGTTCAGGCCCGCTGCGAGCGAGCGGCACATATCCCAGATCGGCGCGACCAAGCCATAACACGCGCCGCGATGTTGAATGCATTCTCCCACCGCGAGTATATTGGGGTCGGAGGTGACCATATGGTCATCAACAACGATACCGCGTTCAACTTCGATGCCAGAGGCTTTGGCCAATGTCCCATTGGGCCGAATGCCAACCGCCATGACAACAAGATTAGCAGCGATCTCGGTGTCATCTTTCAGTCGGACCCCGCCAACCCGGCCATCTTTGTCGACGATTTCCGCCGTATCTGCGCCGGTCATGATGGTCATCCCGCGGCTTTCCAACTCGGTCTTAAGCAAATAGCCCGCTGCTTCATCCAGCTGCCGTTCCATCAATGTGGGCATGAGATGCAAAACGGTGACATTCATACCGCGCAGCGACAATCCATGCGCAGCCTCTAGACCCAGCAGCCCGCCGCCAATCACAACTGCATTTCCGCCGCCATCAGCTGCTGCAATCATCTTGTCGACATCATCCAAATCGCGGAAGGTGACCACTCCGGGCAGGTCTGATCCTGGCACAGGAATCACAAAAGGATCAGAACCGGTTGCCAGCAATAGCTGGTCATACCCTTCTACCCGGCCAGAACGAGACACCACCTGCTTTGCGGTGCGATCGATATGCACAACCGGATCGCCAGATACGAGAGTGATGCCATTGTCTGCGTACCAATCCTCACCATTGATGATGATTTCATCGAAAGTCTTCTCGCCCGCCAGGACGGGGGAAAGCATAATGCGATTGTAATTGACCCGCGGTTCAGCACCGAAAATGGTGATCGCAAATCTCTCAGGCGTAGCGCTGAGGATTTCCTCGACCGCGCGGCACCCCGCCATCCCATTGCCGATCACGACCAGCCGTTCTTTGACTTGCATTTCTGCGCCGCCTTCAAAGCATGTTTGCGCGTTCATTTCACTCACTCTCCGGTGTCATCCCGCTGGTCGGCATCAAAAGCTGACGCCTGCTTGCAGAGTGAAGCGGGTCGTATCGACCGCGAACGCATCTGCTTGATAGTTTGCATATTTTGCCAAAATCCCGACCGGCCCGACTTTAAAGCTTAGCACCGCATCAATCTCTGTGCCGTAGTCGATGTCGCCAAAATCGCTGTCGAATTGGTGATAGCGAACAAGCGCATTGAAGGTCGTGAAACCGGGGATTTTGAACTTCTTCGCAAGGCCAATATTGCTGTCGCGAAGCCCGGTTGCAGGCGTCACCAAAAACAGGTCGGCAAAGCCGTTGAATTTGTGGGCGGTGGCCAACGGGGTCTGAAACGCGGCGAACCCGCCATCGCTGCCAAGCTCTTCATATTGCGCGCGCAAAGCGAAACCTGCGATGCCAAGCGTGCCTTCTGCTACGATATAGTCGGCATCGTAGGCGACCGGGTTGAGGCCAATATCTGACTGCGTGGCAAAACCCGCGCGTAGGCCAATTTTGACAGGGCCCGCTGGGATAGAGCCGGACACTTCGCCGCCAAAGGTCTGGCTGGAGAAGGCGACCCGCGTGTCATAATCGATTGTATAGGAATAGGCGGTGGCTCTGACCGGGCCAAGATCAACTTTGCCGTTCAAGAAGATGAAGTCACCGTCAAAGGCCTTGTTGGGGCTGTCGCTGCCAAAGATCGTGCGCTGTGAGATCGCGTAAGCTGCATCGAGTGAAACGGGGCCAAACTTGGCTTGCCCGCGAACCGCGTCAAAGGTCTGCTCGTTCTGGCGCCAACCAACATTGCCGACAAATCGTGCGTTACCCATGATCAAGCGCTGACGGCCAATCGTCACCCCATTGCCGTTCTTCTTGTAGGAGAATTGCAGCCGGTTGAGATCCAAGCTTTCCGGGTCGGCGATAACCGGGAAAGGCTCAACCCCATCAACAGGGTTGGTGTCGTTGAAGCTATCGTCGATGTGGAACGTGCCCTCGCCCTCGACGAGGATGGAAAAGTTGCTCCATTTCAGGTCCGCGCCTGCCCGTGTGCGCACAGTGACCGAAGACGCAGCTTCGGGAAAAGTGGGTTGGTCCGCCGTTTCAACGCGCACGCGAATATCAAGGATCGGGTCGATAAAGACCTCGTCCCCGATCTCTTGCGGGCCGAGCGGCTCCTCAGCCAGTGCTGGCGCGCTGAGAGCGGCGGTGGAAAGAGCGAGAAATGATGTAAGTGTGCGGCGCATTTTGCCTCCCTATGCTGGTTCGAATTGCGAACCGTATTTCATGGACCCAAGTGGAAGACGGACGCCGTTGTCCGCGAAGCGCGACCCGATCGGATCGCTATGGAGAGGTGGCGGTGAAAGCGGCGCCTTTGCCATTGCCTTCGCCACGTAGTTTCGATCAGGCAGCTTTCGCCGTCGGACCGTGGTCATATTCCGCCAAGAAGCGCAAAACTTCCTGCCGGTATTCGTAAAATTTCGGATCTTCGAGCAAGGCCTTGCGGTCGCGAGGACGGGGCAGATCGACCTGCAGCACTTTGCCAATTGTCGCGCGTGGACCATTGGTCATCATCACCACCCGGTCGGCCAATAGGATGGCTTCATCGACATCATGAGTGACCATAATCGCGGTGACTTTGGTGCGATTCCATGTCTCCACCAACACATCTTGCAAATCCCAGCGCGTCAGGCTGTCGAGCATCCCAAATGGCTCATCCAAAAGCAGCAGGCGCGGGGAAAGCGCAAATGCTCGCGCAATACCAACCCGCTGGCGCATACCGTTCGACATTTCTGCGGCGAGTTTGTTCTTGGCATCGGTCAGACCAACCCGGTCGAGATAATAGTCAACGATATCGACGCGCTCCGCTTTGCCTGAGTGCGGGTAGACCCGGTCAACACCCAGCGCGACGTTCTGGCGCGCGGTCAGCCACGGCATCAGGCTTGGTGCCTGAAAGACCACTGCTTTGTCAGGACCGGCATCGGAAATCTCGCGGTTGTCCAGCACAATGCCGCCGCCACTGATTTCATTGAGACCGGCCGCCATGGTCAGCACGGTTGACTTGCCGCAACCCGAGTGACCGATCAGCGAGATAAACTCGCCTTTGTCCATCAAGAGGTTGAAATTCTCGACAACTTTGAGCGGCCCATTGGGCGTCGGATAGACCTTGTCGAGCTTGAAGAACTCCAAATAGCGCGTCTCCACCGCTGACTTCGCCGCGTCTTTGTAGGCTTTAGGCAGCGGGTTCGCTTCGTCGGGTGCAAGGTCAAGCGGGGTGACTTGCGGCAAATCAATCGCGCTTTCGCCGACCGTGCCACTTTCTGCGTTCAACGATCCGAGATACCCGACGATTTGCTTGCGCAGTTTTTGATAGGCAACATCGTCGTTTACGGCTTCTCGGTCGCGCGGACGCTGAACATTCACGTCCCAAATCTGCCCGATTTTCGCTGCGGGAGCTGGGGTGAGCACCGCAACCCGGTCAGCGAGCAGCAAGGCCTCATCCACATCATTGGTCACGAGCAAGATCGTGCGACCTTCTTCCTTGCGAATGCGTTCGATCTCATCCTGCAATTTGGCGCGGGTCAGTGCATCAAGCGCCGAAAGTGGCTCATCGAGCAGAAGAATTTCTGGCTCCATCGCCAGGGCGCGCGCAACTGCGACACGTTGCCGCATACCGCCCGACAGCTGAGCCGGTTTGCGATCCATCGCATGGTCAAGCCCAACCAGTCTGACCTTTTGCTCAACCAAAGCGGCACGCTCTTTTTTGCTACGATCCTTGTGGACTGCTTCGACCGCTAGCGAGACGTTTTGTCCAACGCTGAGCCATGGGAACAGCGAATAGGACTGGAATACAAGTCCGCGCTCGCGGTCCGGGCCATCAATTTGCTTGCCGCGCAAAGTGATCGAACCGCTATCGGGCTCTACCAGCCCAGCAATGCTGGAAATCAGCGTCGTTTTTCCAGCTCCCGAAAAGCCCAAGACCGCAACGAATTCGCCTTCGCGCATCTCCAGATCAATCCCGTCGAGCACTTCGGTCGTGTCACCGGTTTTGCTCTTATAGGCTTTGCTGACGCCTTTAAGAGAAAGGAATGGTGTATTGCTCATGCCTGTCCCCTTCAAACCGTGCGGTTCTTGGATACGAGCGATTGCGCGCCCATCATGATCCGGTCGAGCATAAAGCCGATCAGACCAATAACGATCACCGCGAACATGATCCGTGCAAGGCTTTGCGAGCTACCGTTCTGGAACTCATCCCACACAAATTTGCCAAGCCCCGGGTTCTGCGCGAGCATTTCTGCTGCGATCAGAACCATCCAGCCAACGCCTAACGACAGACGCATACCGGTGAAAATGTATGGCAATGAAGCCGGCAGAACGAGCTTGGTCAGCTTTTGGAACCAACCCAGTCGCAGCACCTTACCCACATTGAGCAAATCCTTGTCGATTGAACTTGTGCCAACGGCGGTGTTGATGAGGGTCGGCCAAAGCGAACACAGCATCACCACCAGCGCTGAAATCACGAAAGCTTTAGGCAAGAGCGGGTCCGCGCTCGTGATCATCGCCGAAATGACCATCGTTACAATCGGCAACCAAGCAAGCGGGCTCACCGGCTTCATGATCTGAACCAGCGGGTTGATCGCTGCGTTGAACCGTGTCGACAAACCCGCCATCAAGCCGATCGGCACCGCAAAGATCGTCGCGAGGATAAAGCCAAGCGCAACCGTTTGCAGCGAGGTGATGATCTGGTCGAGGAAGGTCGGCGGGCCGGCATAGTCAAAGTTGCGGACCCCACCTTCGTTGCCTGCCGCCATCGCCGCTTCATTGGACACATCTTGTTGAGCGTAGAAATCTGCCTCAACCACTTTGGCTTGCGTGTATTCATCATACAGCGCTCCGCCTGCTTCAGCGACTTCAAGAGGTCCGGGAAGAGTGCCAAGCGAGGTATCAACTTGTGGGGCAAGAACGGCCCACAAAGCGAGGAAAGACACGATCCCGATGATCGGCCAGATCAGACCTTGCGCCATGGACTTGGCCTTGGCCACCACAGGGTGAGGCGCTGCCTCAATCCCCTCCTCGCTGGCTGGCGAAGATGTTTCGGACACAGATGCAGGCGGCGCGCCCACATCTGCTTTGTCCAATGTTGGGGCCGTGGTGGTGTTCATCGGTTCAACCGTTTCTTTATCGTCTACGTAAGCAGTCGCCATGGCGCCTGTCTCCTCGTGGGTCGTGTACTTGAGTGTGGCGGCAGTCGATCAGCTGCCGCTCACTCCAGCTGCCGTCACGGTCTGACCTTTTTTGAGACCAATCGTGAACTTGCCAAGATAGTCGTTTGGTTTCGAACCATCATAGGTCACGCCGTCGATAAAGCCCGACTGCTCACCACGGAAACCGTCGGTTTCAGGCACATCGTCTGCTGAGATGGCGCCGTCTTCGATCAACTTCTTGGTCGCGCCGAGATAGAGGTCAGGACGATAAACCGCTTTCGCCGTTTCGAAGTACCAATCATCGCTCTTATCTTCGGAGATCTGACCCCAGCGACGCATTTGCGTGAGATACCAAATCGCGTCCGAATAATAGGGATAACCAGCGAACTTATCGAAGAAGATGTTGAAGCCTTCTGCATCGCGGGTGTCGCCCGGCTCGAATGTGAACTTGCCTGTCATCGAAGCAGCGATGACCTCTTCGTCCGCGCCAACATAATTGGGTTGAGAGAGGATTTTCACCGCTTCTTTGCGGTTTGCACCACCGTCTTCGTCAAGCCACTTTTGCGCCTTGATGATCGCGCGCAACATGGCTGCGGTGGTTGCCGGGTACTTCTCGGCAAAATCTTCGCGAAGGCCAAAGACCTTCTCAGGATTGTCGTTCCAAATCTGGTCATCAGTGATGACGGGAACGCCGATTTTTTTGAACACCGCGGCTTGGTTCCACGGCTCACCCACGCAATAACCCTCGATTGTGCCCGCTTCGAGCGTCGCTGGCATTTGCGGAGGCGGCGTCACCGACAGTTTGACGTCGGCATCAATCACGCCTTGGACATCGCCATCGCCATAATAGCCCGGCTTAAGACCGCCCGCTGCGAGCCAATAACGCAGCTCGTAATTGTGGGTGCTGACCGGGAAGACCATGCCCATATTGAATGGCTTGCCTTCAGACTCGAATTGCTCAACCACCGGGATGAGATGCTCAGCTGAAATTGGATGCTTTGGTTTGCCATCGGCATTTTTGGGCAGATCATCCTTGATCATACCCCAAACCTTGTTCGAAAGGGTGATCGCGTTGCCGTTAAGGTCGAGGCTCAACGGAGCGACTAGATCGGCTTTGGTGCCGTAGCCAATCGTTGCGGCGATCGGTTGACCCGCCAGCATATGCGCCCCGTCGAGTTGACCACCGATCACCCCATCCAAAAGAACTTTCCAGTTAGCTTGCGGCTCAAGCGTGACGTTCAAACCCTCTTCGGCGAAGAAGCCTTTTTCTTTCGCGATCGCCAGCGGGGCCATGTCGGTGAGCTTGATGAAGCCGAGTTTTAGGTTTGGCTTTTCGATCTCGCCATCGAGATTGGCAGCAACAACGTTATCGCCCGAACCCTCCGACGAGCCGCCGCCGCAGCCTGCCAGTGCAACGCTAGCCAACATCGCAGCCATCACACCGCGGCGGTTAAATCCGCCTTTGAACCGATTGACCCCAAATACCGTCATTTACCGTTCCTTGCATTTAGCGCACAACAAAAAACCGCCTCGATACAGACCCTCTTTTCAGAGACACTGTTTCGGGCGGCGACGTTGCCACGCAATGTTGAATTTTGAGCCGAGAGATAGTTGAGACGCCTTCTTTGGATCTCCTCTCGACCGCCATTTATGTAAGCGAATCGATTAGCGCTCGTAAACCCCTTTTTTGCAGTGCAGCATCACTTTTGTGACAAAATATAGTGCTCCAACTGGTCTGGATCAAAGCTGGAGCCATCAAAAAAACTGTTTTTGTTCAGTGTTATAGATCCCTGTTGTGCGGTTGCGGCTAGGGGTGTGGACAAGCTGCCTTCAACCTTTGAACTTGCACCTGGGAGCTCGTCTCCTGTGCCTTTTAGTGCACTGCGGTATACGTCTGGACGAAAGACTCGAGCCGCAGAATCAGCCTGATGCGAATCGTAATCCATCGCTTCCCAGCGTACCAATTGGCTATAGAGCCATTCCGCCTGGCTGACCCATGGGAAATTGGCCGCCTCGCGGTGCTGGAACATGAAATCAGGAAAGGAATGCGCCGCGCCGCCTTGGCGCAAAACCAACTTGTCAGAGATGGCACGTAGAACGATATCATGAGACGCGTCGCAATATTCTGTCCGTGAAAGAATACGGGCGTTCACTTCCCAATTGGCCGGATCAATAAAATGCGCCCCGGCCTTACGCATTGCACGAATAAGCGCCTCGATTTGCGGGCGTTGATCATCCAGGCGATCTTCTCGCAGGGCCAGAACTTTCTCCACGCCGCGGCGCCAAATTTGTGCGGTAGCAAGAGCAATTTGCCCCGCGCCGCGGTCCACGGCGATAGAGTTCCACGGCTCGCCAACACATGTTCCATCAATCTCGCCCGCCATGAGAGAATCGGCGGTAAAGGGCGGTGCAACGGTCGCAATTTCAACATCTGTGTCTGGGCCAACCCCGCATTCCGCAAGCCAGTAGCGCAGCATGTAATTGTGGCTGGATTGCCGGTGGACAACGCCAAAGCGCAAAGGCTTACCAGCGGCTTTGGCAGCCAGTGCCTCGGCCTTTAGCCGCTTGCCCACATCATGCGGATCACCCAAACGGTCCTGCTCGCTGCCCTGCAAAACTCTGGAGGCCAAATCAGGCGATAGAGTGATAGCATTGCCATTCAATCCCAGCACAAAGGGCGCGACCAAGGGCGTCGCTGGGCGGCTAATCCCCAATGCTGTCGCAATCGCCAGCGGGGCGAGCAAATGGGCTGCATCGCTATGCCCAAATAGCAGCCGGTCCAGAACCGTGGCCCATGACATATCCCGCACAAAACTCAGCGAGAGACCCTCTTCCTCTGCAAAGCCATGCTCTTGCGCCAGAATTGGTAGGCAAGCATCAACCAGCGGCAGAAAGCCGATTTTTAGCGTGTGTGTCATGCCCCATCTCCCAGCAGTTCATGCGCTGTGACCACCGCTTCTGCAATCGTCACAATCCGGCGATTGGACGACATCGCCTTGGCGCGCAATTCGGCGTAGGCTTGCGGCTCGGTCAATCCTTTACTGTCCATCAAAATGCGTTTGGCATTGCCGATCGTATCAATGGCCGCCAGTTTTCCTTGCGCTTCGGCTAGATCTGCTTGCAGCCGCGAAAATGCATTGAACCGGCGCAATGTTGTCTCCAATAAAGGCCGGATGCGATTGGCCGCCAATCCATCGACGACATAGGCTGTTACGCCAGCATCAATTGAGGCGGCGATGGAATCGTCATCGCTCTCATCAACAAACATTGCAATAGGCCGGTCAAGCGCACGGCTGACGGAAAAATACTCTTCCAAAACATCACGCGATGGGTTTCCCAAATCCATGAATACGATGTCTGGTCTGATCTCTGCGATACGCGCGAGCAAACCATCGCGGCTTGTGACGGTGTGTATTTCGCAATCATCCAGCGCGCCGAGCCCCTCCTCGATTATCGAGGCACGTGCAGCGCTTTCATCGATGATAGCGATTCTCATATACACTTATGTTGCACCGCAGCAAAAATTGCGCAAGCGGGTTTCTGAAACGTCAGCAAATGGGTCGTAAGCCGCAGGTATGCTTTTCGCTTCTGGTTCGACCGAAGCCGACCGTCTGGAATCGGCCCAATTTCAGCCCTGAGTTATTGTCCAGTTCGAAACACGTTGCCGCTGATATCGTGTGATAAGTTGAGGCAACCAGAACTGTTGTGAAGTTTCGAATACGCCTAGCACCGTGGAATAGGTTTGGTCCTCTGTTTGCTGCCGACATCAAACACCAGCGGATCAGTAGGTTGCGCGGCTTTAGAAACTGGCGCTGGCACGTCGACGAGGTGTTCGTAAAGATCAACGGCGAGACGCACTACCTTTGGCGAGCAGTCGATCACGAAGGGGAAATCTTAGAAAGCTATGTCACGAAGAAGCGAGATAAATCAGCGGCTTTGCGGTTCTTCAAGAAGACGCTCAAGCATCACGGAAAGGCTGAAGCGATCGTCACTGATGGTCTCAAATCCTACCCCGCAGCGATGCGCGAACTGGGCAACGAGAACCGCCGTGAGATGGGGCGTTGGAAGAACAACCGGGTGGAAAACAGCCACCTTCCGTTCCGACGAAAAGAGCGAGTTATGCAGCGCTTCCGTCGGATGAAATCATTACAAAAGTTCGCCTCCGTTCACGCCAACATCCACAACCACTTCAACTCTCAACGTTATCTCGTCGACCGCCAAACTTACAAGACTTGCCGCTCAGCTGCCTTGGCTGAGTGGCAGTTTCTTGCTGCCTAAGCCCAGCACGACCTAGCCGTAGCTTCGCCAATCAGAGACAAGTTGCAGTTAGTCTGACAGCACCGGCTGAGTGGCAAAACCTTATGGCCTGATACATGTTGGGGAAGGGTCACTTGCGCCAATCAGAGACTAGTTGCGATTAGGCTGACAGCACCGCATAAGGGCCAATTATAGTGCTCGCCGATGGAGATGAGGCGGCTTCTCGCTGCCTAAACCCAGCTCCACCTTGCCATAGCTGCGCCAATCAAGGGCAAGGTGCGGTTAGTCTGACAGCGCCAATAGCGGACTTTCGCCATGGTCTTTTCCGCGGTATGACACAACGATGATTTGTGCAGCAGTCACGCCCAGAAAAAATGGCAAGAAAGCTAAGCTCTTCGCTGCGCTGATAACATTGGGTTTGATCGCTGCGAGCCTGTGGCTTTTTCATATCCCTCGAAGCGTATTTGCATTGAGCGCGAATACCGCTCCCAACCAGTCGGAAGCGGCGCCAAGCGCGCCTGGCGAATACGCAGCACCAAACTCTTTCGCGTTCGAGCTCGATGACGATCCGCAAACGGCAATTGAGCTGTTGGTTTTCAGCGATCAACCCGTGCGCGGCATCAATTTGAATGCATCGCAATTGCCCAACCTTCGCGATGAACAAACAATGGCCTTGGCGGTGCACGGGACGCTTCATGGAACCGTTTTCGAAGTGCCGCGCAATTACCTCTTGCCGGGGCGCAACACGATTGATGTGCTGCCGGTTGCTGATGGATTGCCGCCAGCGATTGTTTCTGTTCGGATGTTGGACAATCAACATGCCGCAAGCGCTCTGGAGCAATTGAGATATTGGGGCGTAATTTTCCCGATTCTCCTGCTTGGCATAGGCGGCCTGACAGGTGTGTTGTGCTTGGGCGGGCTACTTTTGGGGATGCAGGTTCGCGGCTATCTGCCGTTGCTGCTCTTGGCGGTCATGTTAGCCCTTGCGGGCACGCTGGCCATTCAATCCGGTCTCTTGCAAGCGTTAGAAGAGCGCATTCCTATTGGGGCAGCATTTCTCATCGGATACAGCGCTCTATCCATAGCAATCTTGCTCGAAAAAGGGGCGCAAAAGGAGCCATTTAACTCAGCAGAACTTGCTGGATTTGTCGTCATGGTGATCTGGCTGGGCCTGAGTGTCTTTGCCTATGTCACAGGTGTCTATGTCGTCTCAACGCTTTACATATTTTGCGTTGGCGCTGGCGCCGCGCTGGTCTTTGCCGTTTTGCGAGTCACCCGGCTTTTTTGCTTGGACATGGTTGCTTTTCGCTCAAAACTTCGAGCGTTGGAAAGCACGATTGACTGGCAGGCCGAGAAGCTTGATGAAAAGTCGCAATTGGTGGCTCAAAAAATGCAACACAATGCCGTTTTGGAAGAACGTCAACGCATGATGCGCGACATTCATGATGGGATTGGGGGGCAACTGTTGTCGCTTATGCTGCGGGTTCGGTCTGGCAATCTGAATTCAGACGAAACGGCGAGGGGGATCAAACAAAGTCTGTCTGATTTGAGGTTGGTGGTGGATTCTGCCGATCACCTTGGCGGGGATTTGATGTCTGCGCTTTCGACCTTTCGCTCGCGCGCTCAGCAGCAATTGGCGGCGGCTGGCATCAAGCTCGAATGGCGTTTCACCGATGATCTTTCGGGCCGCTTCCAATCGACCAGCAAGACGCTCGAACTGTATCGGTTTATGCAAGAGGCCGTGACGAACATTGTGCGGCACTCCAATGCATCAGCAGCCCATGTGCAAATTGTGTATCAAGAAGCGCAAGAACGCTTGGTTGTTGAGATCCAAGATGATGGCTGCGGTCTGCCCAATGATTTGGAAAATCACGCTGGCAAAGGGCTAGCCAATTTGGCTGAGCGAGCGCGGCGATTGAAGGCAGAGCATTCGCTTGGCCACGCGGCGCAAGGCTCAGGGACGCTCGTGAAACTGTCTTTAGACCCGCGCTAAACCTGCGCAAATACCTGTACTGGGGCTAAATGGTAATCCACCCCAATTGCATCGCTTCGTAAACCGCTTCATTGCGCGAATTGACCGACAGTTTGCTATAGACCGATTTGACGTAGTCATTGACTGTATGGGCCGAAATGCCGAGCGCTTCGGCGGTCTCGCGATAGCTTAACCCTTTTGCAAATAGTGTCAGCACATCAACTTCGCGTTTGGTCAGCGCATCAATCGGATCGGTTGCATCGGACGTTTTGGATTGATTTTTCAAATAGTGATCTAGCAGATAGGTCGAAACCTGAGCGCTAATGGGGCTGGCACCGGCGATTGTGTCTTGCATGTGCTGGACAACTTGCGGGGGCTCTGTGTCTTTTAGCAAGTAGCCGTGCGCTCCTGCAGAAAAGCCGGTCATCACGCTTTCCCGGTCGCCCAAAACTGTCAGGATGAGCGCCTTGGCTTGGGATGTTTGGGTGAGCTTTGCTACGAAATCAGAGCCGCGCCCGTCTGGCAAGTCGAGATCAACCAAGCACAAATCAGGGGTTTTGCCGGAACGCAATTGGCCAATCGCTCCATGTAAGGATGCACAGCAAAATGCGAGCTGCATATCGGGCTGCGCTTCGATGACTGAGACGAGGTAGTCGCGCATATCGTCATCATCTTCGAGGATGCCAATTCTCACAACTCCGCCACTCATGGCTTGGCCGCCTTGTACTCAGTGTCGATGGCCCAGCAATTGCCATAGGGTTCTGTCTTTGCATGGATCCAAGCTTTCTTGACTGGCGGCGGAGCGCCTTTGGCGAAGAATTGGATCGAATTGGCACGTTCTTGGTGTGTTGCTGCTCGAAAGCCATCACCAAATTCCTTGCGGCAAACGGCATGGACCTGCGCGCCATTGGTCAACGAGGCTCCGACAATGGGGGCGGTGAATTTGACCTGCCCTCCGGTCCATTTTGATTGCATATTGGCCCGCGCAAAGGGTTCTTTGATTGGCTCATCGCCCGGTTTGAAGCAGGCTAGCGGGAGTGCAGCGCTGCACAGTGTATCGCCAGCGTGCGGATCGCAGGAATTCTCCCCATTGGCATCCTTACAGCCCAAGTTTACATAGTTGGGGTCAATCTGGTGCGTCACTGCCCGAAGCGTCAGCCCCATCTCTTTTTCTGGCGGAAGGCAAACTGCGATGCCGAAAAAGTCGACGATGTGATCATCGCCCAAAAGCACATCCACAAGCCGCATTTCGTTGGGGCTTGAAGTAATAAAGTCGAGAAGATTTTCGTAGTCTCGCTTAAATGGTTCGCCGTTGTCGTGAAATCGACCTTTGCCAAAGGTCATGTCAGACAATCGTGCCGCAAACACGTTCCGGCTTGCGGTCCAAGCTGGAAATTCCTCAGGCCTTCCAAACAGGTAGGAGGCGTTGTGAGTGGCTTCCCACATGCTTTCGATATCGCCGACATTCAGGGAATCATTGCTGGTTTTGGTTAAGGAGCGAGCACCAAGAACAAAAAGCCCTGATGTGGCCTTTGTTGGGACTTCGACGGAGTCGAGAAAGAACCGATCAAAGCCACTTTCGTCGTAATTGCGATCGACGGTCAACGCGCCTTTGGGGCCAATTCGTTTTGCAACAAAACTGTGTTTGGCTGAGATCGCGACAGCGGCTTCTCCGTCGGAGGTGTAGTTGTCTTCGATCCCGCCGAGAATGATCTGCTTAGTTTCGGCTTTTCGGCACTGGTATGTGTCCAATGCTTCCATCCCTGAATTCCAAGTTATGTCGTCTTGGGGCTCTTGAACCTCGGCACTGCCATTTGCGGGTGCCTCGCGGTCGAGCCATCTGATGGCCGTGACACTCAAAACTGTGCTGGTTAGGATGCCAACGAGCAGGATTGCTGCCAGTTTGGTAGAGGAGATGCCGATCTCAGCCATGTGCTTAGCCGCGCCTCCTCATATCTCTGCCGCTATCAAACCTTTAGTGAACCACCTTGGCTTTGCAATGCGGTAGATATCGTGCTCTTCTCGATAGCGTTCAGTCGCTTCACTGTATGCAGAATTCGGGCGTCCAAAACGCGGGTCGCAAACTTATGGTCGCCCCAATCCCTATTGAGCTCTATTTAACGCAATAGTTGTTGTTCGAGGTCTTGAAGCCAGACGGGCAAGAGCTGCCGCTCTTAATAACCGCTTGAGCTCCGCTGTTCGTGGACACGCAATAGTTGTTGTTCGAGGTCTTGAAGCCTGATGGGCAAGAGCTACCAACTTTATGAACAGCCACAGCATCTCCGCGCGAAACACATTTCGAGCCAGAGGAGTTAAACCCTGATGGGCAAGAGCTTCCAGTCTTTGAAATGGTTTTTCCGCTTGATTGTGCAAGAGCCATTTGGGGCATAGTTGCAAAGGCCGCAGCCGCGGTAAGGGCAAAAATTGTGGTACGCATTTTCATCTCCTGAGTGTGTTTTGAAGTTTGTTTGTAAATCGGATTGTCGCGGCAAGTTGGGACGACGCGAAGGCAACCAAACCTATGTCGCTGCCCCAAACTGCCCGAAATGACCAATTGTCAGCGTGGTTGGAACATCATTTCGAAACCAACCAAGCTCTTGCCGCTATCTGGGGCATAGAACTGACAATAGAGCTTCCCGCCACGGCTCTCGTTTCCGCGATCCAGATAGCGCGCAAGGAAGCTGATCCCGGTCTTGCCGCGACTGGACATTTCCTTTGTATAGGCCCCAGCCCGGTCGGAGTTTGTGCCCGTCGCACAATCGGTGACGCCTTGGTCATTGCCGCAGTGCAGCTTCATGGCGCTGGTGCCCAAATACCTGTCGCTGGTCCCGTTCCAAGCATTCAGATCTACCGTGCCGCCTCCTGGATTGTTCGACTTCACGCATTGCCATTTGAGCCCATTTCCTTTGCTCAACTGCTTATATTTTGGGGTGTCGACTTCGAAATAGACAATTTCTCCAGCCTGCAACGAGGGTGTGATGCAATCACGGATCACATTGCCCGCGCGGCGATTGATAAAGCCTGTGCGTTTCTCTTTAGAGAAGCCTTGCTGGAAAGTGTATTCTCCCAAGCGCCCCACAGTGACTTTCTCAAGCGGTATACCAGCACATTTGGTCAAATCGGTAAGCGATTTTGAGGGGGTTCCCAGATTGGCCGTGCTTTTCGAAGACTTGGTAGAACTGCTGTTTGATTGGCCTCTGACTACCGCCTCAAGCTCTTCTTCGGCTTGGTCTTTTTTCTTATTGGCTTCACGCTTGATCGCTGAGCCAATCCCACCAAATTGGGCAGCCGCTCCTCCTGCAAACATGGCTCCGGCTGCTGCGGCGATAACGCAGGCCGCTAACTTGTTTCTCATTTCGGCTTCCCTTTTTTTTGTGCTGACCGGTGCCTGATCGAAGAGGAAGGGAATCTTCGCTCCCCTTGAATATGGGGGGGCAGGCTTTTTGGCGCGTTTTGGCCTCAAAGAGGCAGGGGACTTTGCGGCATCGTTAGTTGATCGATGCCATCCCTAGATTTAATATCCCTGTGGCAACGACACGAGGCGTTCCGCAGCTTGCAGCACTATCTGTCGGGCAATAGTCGCTTTATTCAGAGCACTGGGCAACTGCCCTGGCTTTTGTGCCGCCAATTTGTTTCTGATCGCGTCTTTCTTTGGGGGGGCAACTGCCTGATCGATCTGATGCGCGATAATCGGGCCTGCGATAACATGAGTGTTGAACAGCTTTACGCCTTCCGAAACGAGTTCCTGCATCGGCTTCTCGATGGTCTTACCCTGCTGCTCAACAATCTTGACCGTCATGGGAACACTGGTTCTTTGGAGTAGCTGCTGACCAAGGCTGCCGTTGAAGAAATTCCCGATGCTTTTTTCAATGCCCTTGCCCAATCCGCCCATGATCAACTTTCCGCCGCCGCGCAGTAGTGATTCCTTGATGTCCTTCCCATCTGCATAGGCGTTGGCGGTCTCGAGGCCGGCTTCAACGATTATCATCGTGCCGTATTTACTCGCGCCCGCAAAGCGAACCGGTACAAACGATGTGAATAGGCTGATGCTTCCTTCCGCTACCGCAGCTCGAGCACTGCCTGTATCTTGATACTTTGCGCTGGCCTTGAATAAGCTGCCCCCGGCAGCAAGCGCGGTCGCTGTCCCTCCTGTGGCAATACCGGCACCCACGATGATTACATCACCAGAAACATCGCGCACGGTTTTGGAAACCTTGATCGAAGTCTCGTAAGAATCAACCGACTTAGCGATATTCTTCATGGTCTTGCGAGAGGCCTCGCGCGACTTCATCTTAAGTGTCTCGACCGCTTTCTCTTTTTCGGAGACGAGTTTAAAGAGCAGAGGCGGCAATTGTGAGGGATCGTCGTCGACCAGCTTTCTAACTTCCTTCATCTTGTTTACATATTTTGGCACCTTGTCGATTGTAGCCCTAAAACTAGTCTCGAATTGGACGACTGTTGGCATTTGCCAACTGAATGGATTGTACCAGTCACTCTCGCTGGTCTCTGTAAATTGGCCACTCTCGACCATTGCGGTATGGGTCGCCCAGCCTGATATTATCTTGTCGATCAGGCCCCAGTCTATCGCCCATGGATGACCGTCGCGGTCGCTAACAATCTCAATAGCCATTTCTTATCCCCCCCCAAGACCTCGAAACGATGCGGTCGCGAACCCACCTTCTTATACCACAGAAACGCTCCTCGATGGCAGCACATGAGGCACAAACTGAATGTCCGCAATGGTGTTGTAAACAAAAGGGCTGCTTTTGTCTGCTAAGTTAAGATAGTCGCCGGTCCACTTTCAGTATTCGGAGCCGGATCAATCTACGTCTCCTGTTCGGGTGGGAAGCGGACAAACACCATCACGACAAGGCGGATGATTGTCGGCAAAGAATTGAAATAGCGGAAAGGGCTGGCTGATTTGCGAGGTCTGGGCATGCCCAACTCTATCAATCGCGTTGCGCTAACCAGTGTATTTGCTCTGACAGTGCCCTGCAATGAGCGCGCGAACTTTTTTGCCATTTGCGCTTGCTATCAAGCTGCAACGACTTGCTTAAGGTTGTACACTCATCGAGCCGTTAAAGGTGTTTTAACCATATAAAATATACTCACATCCACAGAACAGCCCGAAAATGGGTCTCTAAAGAGATTGAGTAGATATGAACGCCTTCCCGACAGGACATAAACGACATAACGTATTAGTGCGGACGTTGGGATTATTTGCCGCGCTGGGCGTTGCAATGGGCTGCGCGTCATCGGCACAGGCTCAGATCGTCTCTTGCACCCATGGTGAGGTCATTGAATTTAATAACAGTGCGGCGATCACCTTTACCGAAACAGCGCCCAACAGTCAGGTTTTCGAGGCTCAGTCGGTCCAAAACGGCCTAACATACGATTTCACGGTCACTGACAATACAACGCAGTTTAACCGGCGCCTTAACGCACCAATTGCTGGAAGCGCTCACAACCAAGCTGGTGGCGGCGCAACTGATGGTGGACTGCAGTTATTGGGCCGTGTTGGTAACGTGACTGCTAATGTTGACTTTGAGGTAACAATCTCGGGCGGCTTTCTTACTGCCGTTGAACTCTACGCCCACGATATTGAGGATGATGAACAATTTACCTTTGGCGCTGCCGATTATGTCGCCAATTCTTTGTCCCCTCATCCCGGCGCCTTGGTAACGATCGACCCGGTGGCGCGCTCCATAGTGGGCGCGGGCGGAAACACCGACAATCAATCGGATCGGTCCGCTTTCGCTCAATATGAAAATATTAATGGTGTAACAGTTTTATCCGGTAATATGGCAGTCACAAATGGCCGGATTGGTGCTGGTGTAGCGATTGGCACAAAGTGCGTTTCAATTATTGAAGCAGTCGCAGAAACCTTTACGGATTTCGGGAGAACTGGGGGTGTCACGGGCTCCATCTTAACTTCTGACACTCTCAATGGCGCCATAATTGATCCAGCTGATGTCTCCGTGACCCCTGGGACGATTAGCGGGCCTAATGGCAACCCCAGTTCAGCGATTGCGCTAGGCAGTAATGGTACGATTACCATCCCAGCTGGTACACCTGCAGGAACATATACAGTTGCTTATGAAGTTTGCGACAATGTGAACACAGCCAATTGCTCTTCCGCTGTGGAGACGGTCAATGTTCTTAGCGAACCCCTTCTGGAAATGACCAAAATCGCCGATGATGATGAATTGGTCACAGTCGGCCAGCTTGTCACATACACATACACAGTCACCAATAATGGTAACGTGAATGTGAGCGGGGTGACCGTCAACGATACCCATAATGGTTTTGGACCGGCTCCAACGCCAGCCGGTGAAACACTTGTCGACAATGGCACAGCGGGCGATTCCACGGATGGAACGACAAATGACGGCATTTGGGATGTGCTAGCACCCGGCGATGTGGTGACCTTCACCGGCACGTACACTATAACTCAGGCCGATATCGACAATTTACAATAAATTACGCGGGCCGTGAACCGCGCATCATGGGCTTCCATCAAACGGCTGGCGCTGGTTTCTGTGGCCGCAGTTCCTCTGTGGCGGAGCGGGGAAAATTCGAACCGGCGATACGGCTTGGGCGCGTTTCCGCAAGTGGGTCGTAAAGAGCCGGACTGCTTTCGGCCCAAGTTTCAGAGTCATGTGTGGCTCTTAGGCGGTAGCCATCTTGATTATTGGAGTAGCTCACTTTTCATCGTGATGAGAGGAGAAAGTAACACCAGGCTTTGGTGTTTCATCGACTGCAAGCTCAAAAATATCCGGCCGAGCATAATGACCTACCACATCGAAATCGTATCGCGCTTTTGCCAAGTCATCGGTATTGATCTCAACTGAAATCAGCCCTTCGCCGCCTTCAAGAGGACCGGCAAGCACATCACCAAGTGGCCCTGCGATCATGCTCCCGCCCGCTATGAGCTCGCATGAACTGTCCCACCCCTTAATTGAGGTCTTCAAGACATCTGGGCTTGGCAAGTATTGGCATGAGCTGACAAGGAAGCATCGTCCTTCATGAGCGATATGACGCATGGAGCTGCGCCACACGTCACGGTGATCGACTGTGGGCGCACACCATATATCTACTCCCTTGGCATACATCGCGGTGCGGAACAGTGGCATGTGATTTTCCCAGCAAATCGCTGCGCCCAGTCGGCCTAATTTGGTTTCAACTACCGGCATAGTCGAACCATCGCCCATTCCCCAGATCAGCCTCTCGCTACCAGTGGGCATCAGTTTGCGATGCTTGGCTACTAACCCGTCCTCAGGCGTGATGAAGATGGCGGTGCAATAGAGCGAGTTGCCCCCTCGTTCGATCACGCCCATGACCAATATGGTCCCAGTCACTCGGGATAGATCGCAAAGTGTTTTTATCTCGGGGCCATCTAGCGATACTGCATTAGAATAGTAGCTCGCAAATGCCGTGCGCCCTTCTGGCAGCCGAAAGCCTAGCTGAGTGCCGAAAGTTGCGCCCTTTGGATACCCGCCGAGCAAAGCCTCCGGCATCACAAGCAGATCAATGTTTGCGCCACGTATATTGGCTTGGTGAGACATTATCTTGTCAAGTGTGGCTGCTTTCCCTGTAAGATCAGATCCAATCTGGAGGGCGGCAATTGTGGCGTTTGTCATAGTGATAGTCCTATCGCGCATCCAAAAGGCTGCAAGCATGTATGGGTTATGTGACCCAATCGCGAACCGCCAGTTTGGCACCTGCGTGGTCAGCGAACAAATCGACGTTATGTCTATGAGTGTGGAAGGCGAACCTTATGGCCTGACATGAGCTTGGGTAAGGGCTAGCCGGACCAATCAGAGATAGGTTGCAGCTAGTCTGACAGCACCTTCGCCTGAGCATTAATGCTCTGACAGGCAGTACGTTGAGCAGTCAGTTTGGACAGCCCTGCTAATTGACCCCGGTTACGCTTATCGATGCTGGCAGCGTGTCAGAGCTTTTGTGAAGGTTGATCAACTGCTGCACGATCGCCACCACTTGCATGGATCGGCTCTCAGCCAAGGCTCCATTTTCACAGTTCGAAACTGAAGTTGAGGGAACAAAATAGCGGGTGCCATTGAACTTTGTCGCCACATGAGCTGGCCCATTGCCTTGCTCGACGGCTAATATAGGGCGCACTTGGCGCACGGGTGCATCGACAGTCTGACATTCATCATTTGCGAAAGGCAGCAGATAGGCTCCGTTGCCACGCTGGGCGCGAACATACTCGCCGAGGAAGTAAATGACGCCTTGTGTCGATCGAAAGCGCGGTATTATCACTGCACCTTCCACTTCCAAATGGCTCGCGCCAGAGCTGTCGCATCGCGGTTCAACCAGACGTTTGACGACCACAGAGTTGCTCGATCCGGTGAGGAACAGCGTATCGCCCGAAAGGGTCACGCCGTCTTGCTCGACCAACTTCAAGAACGCGCTGATCTCCTCGCGCCGGCCAGCTGCGTTCGCCCCTTCTTTTGAAAGGGTATCGAGATCAATCAGTTCTGAAAATGCTGCAAGTGGGCGAGATGATACCGGAGCTTTGGCCGCGAGTCCGAATTTGCACAAGAGAGCGCCAAAGCCAGCGCCTTGCTCGGGTTCATTGCTGATTGAAAGGGTGGGATCGTTAAGGTTGCCCTGATCGTAGACATCAAGCCGTTCGACAAACAGCGCCATTATAAGGTGATCTGGCCATCCTGCGTCGAGGTAGTATGCCACTGTTTCAGGGGTTATCGGCTGTTGTATTCCGCGTTGGAAATCTTCCGTGGCGAGCACAATCGCTCTGAAATTTGGAGAGGTACTTGCTCCAATCTGGCCTCCGGGCCCGAAACTGTTAGGGCCGCTTTCGAACGTAGCATCAAGGCTTACGCCACCACTAAGCGAGGCATTGCCATTTACTTCGCTGACTGCGGTGAAGTGCAACGGGAAGCGATGGCTGGCTCGCACAATGTTGAGCAAGGTCAGCTCATCTTCAATTTCCGCGACCATTTGGTTCTGATCAAGGGCTACCCGTTTCAGTTGGGGAGCAAATGCGCACCCTTGTAGGAGCAAAGCCCCTGCGATTGCCGCAGCGAATCGCAGGGTAGGGCGATTGCCATTCAAGCGCCAATCCCTTCGACACCAAAGTCGCGGCGAGCGGATACGATCGAGACAACCATGCCAGCCAATGCATCGACCAAAACGATCATCGTGATGATAAAGAACGAGGCGGTCGCGCAACTTTCTACAATCAAAAATTGCATCAGGCAGACGATGAACAAGAGCATCGACAGCATATGATTGATGATCCCGGTGGACGCCGTGCTGGTTGCCTTGAGCACTTCCACGAACAGAAAGACTATCGCGAGGACGACCAATAGGTCGCCCCAAGCTAGCTCTAAGCGGACGCCTGAAAGCATCGGTAACGTCATCGCGGTTGTCTCAATGATTGAGCCAATTGCCGGCGGATCCCCTGCCGTTGAGGGGCCTGAAAATGCCGCGACCAGGCTGTAAATCAGCACTGGGATCGAGAGATATGGGAACACATCTGAAAAAATCTTGATCCGGTTCATCGACTTCTTCCGCTTCTGATTAGTGAGGGCTCGAACGTCCTCTGAACTGAAGGGGGTGTTCATAATTCAAACCTCGACGATTGAATGGCCAGAGCCACGCTCGAATCGTTCTATCGACGAGTTTAATTAAAAATGCAAGTATATAACATTTTGCTATTACAATAGAGCCATGTATTCAATAGAATATGTGACGAATACTTAATGCTGCAACTATTGAGGGTAATATGAGTACAGCTGAAGAAGTATTGCAAGTCACGCGCGAAACCGCGCAGGCAGCAATCGATAGAATCCCCCCTGATGCTTGGCCGATGATTGATATCGCGTTCCGCATCACGATCGGCTTGGCGATTATATGGTTTGTGCTTTCGATTATCGGATGGTGGCGTAGGCGCGCCTATAACCTCACGATCGCCTCCACCGCGAAGCGCAATAAAAAGGCGCAGCCAGACTTCCTCAAGGTTGATGAGAAGGCCCGCGCCAAAGCGATCGATCGAGGTAAAGCGCATGAGGAAATGCTGGATCAGCGCGAGGCGGAAGAGGAGTTGGCAGCTCTGAAAGCCGCGAAAGGTCCAGTAACGTTTGCGCAGCGAATGGCCTCTGCCGCTTCTCTCATTATGTCGGTCTTCACGCTCGGGACAGCGATCAGTGGTGTTGTTCTGAATATTGGCCGGATGGGCGATATTCTAAAAGAAGGCACTTCAGTCAGCCGCATACAATATGTGTTGCAAGAACACCCGATCGGCGTGGCCGTAGCTCTGCTGATCGTTGCCATTCACATCTATTTCTATTTCACCAAGAAAAAATGGGAGGCTTGAGCCATGGAAAGTAATCCTCTGGTCCTGTCCGATCCGAACCTTCTCGCCGAATTCGCGCGCGAAGATCAATTCAAAACCTTCTTTGAAAAGCGCTTCAGTTCGCCACCGGATCTTGCGGCACTGTTGTTTCGCGATGGCGCGCTTATCGACGCGTTCAAAGGCACACAGTTCACGGTTGGTGGCTTGTGGGAGAACATTAAGGGAGTGGTTGGGGGGTCGCACCACTATGCGATCATGCTGGCTGATCTTAAGCCATTCCAGCTGCAATTTCCGATCCGGGGCATTTCCAAAGACAAAGTCGAAATTTCCGGGGTTGCCACGGTCGAATTGCAGTTGAACCCTGACAAGGGCGGCAATATTCTTGGCCTGATGCGCGGTGTTAGCCGCGGGAATTCTGACCCCGAAACAGGCGAAACGTCTGCGACCGGTCGCAAGGCGCTGTCGGTTTATGATGTAATGGAGCGGCTCGAACCACAGTTTCAAGACCGAATTTTCGAACATGTGATCGGTCGGCATAACGCTGATGAGGTGCGCGGCAATCGCGGAATGCAAGATCAGATGCAAGCCGACATGATGACCGAGGCGGAGCGGATTACCGGTGACCTTGGTTTGATGGTTCGCAATGGCTCAATCACGTTCGCAATGAATGATGCAGAGCGGCAAGAGTTTGAGAAAGCACGGATCGAACGCGAACAGGCGGCGATGGACCACCAACTCGAGTTGCTTAGACGCGATGTCGATCGGCAGGGACAAGCCACTGAAGTAAAGATCAAGTCCACCAAAGAAACCCTCATGCTTGAGCGCGCGAGCGAAGATGAGCTCAATCTGATGGTGCTTAACAGCGAAGTGACTTTCGTGGATGCCCGTGAGGCTGCGGCTCGGCGGCAGGAAGCCGAGGCGTTGGAGCATCAGATTTTTATTCTAGGCAAAGAGCGCGCTGCAAAATTTGCGATTGCGTTGGAGGATCAAGATCACGGCTTTGACGTTGCGAAAGCACAGGAGCGCACCCGCGCTTTTCTGCGTGACACTGAATTGCTTGAGACCAAGCACCTGATCACGCTGAACAAGCTGCGCACTGAAGCCGGGATTGAAACGAAGGAAGCAACTGCGTTCTCCGAAATCAAGATTGATGATGCTCAAGTCGGGTCTAAGCAGGATCAAACCAGAGGCTGGAATGAGATCGCGCAAGAAAACCTCGCGAAGCTCAATGATATCGAGTCCAAGAAGGCCGAAGGCGAAACAGACCGAAAGATCCGAGAGAGCGAATCCGAGGCTCAAAACCGGGTTGCACAAATGGCCGCTGCCTCAGGGATGACCGCCGAGCAGATCGGTGCAATCACAGCTAGCTTCAGCCCAGAAGCCGCGCAGGCGGCAATCGCGCAGGCGCAGGCGCGCGCCGCATCCGGTGAAAAAATGGTCGAGATCGTTCGCGATATGACAGCAGAAAGCCGGGAGCATGAGCACCGGATGCTCGAAACGGGGATGAAGGGAGCAAGCGGCGTCGCTGCGGGAGCTGGTGGAAAGGGTGCGGCAGGATATCCGGGCGATCCAGACGGAACACCCGACACCGTCGATTGTCCCAAATGCGGAACTACCTTGAGTGCGAAGACCCGCTTTTGCACTGGTTGTGGCCATCAGATGCGCACCTGATGCGGCGGTTGAGCACACCTAAGAACTGTTGTCGTTCTGCAATTGGGGCCGAACCTGATTCAGTGTGCTGCGGTGAATGCGGCCAACCTTTGGCGCGTTGCATGGCCTTTGATCAATGCAGCGGTCTGGTGGGTGCTGATGGGTTGTGTCGAGCCTGCGTCGCGCCGCACCTAATCATCGTACCAGGCGCTACGATGCATGCTCCAGTTGGCGGTTCGGTCACACTTCCGTTTGACCTGATGAACGCGTCCGACAAAGATCGACCGCTATTCATCACCGGGCTTTGGAGCCGTGAAGGTAGCGAGTGGCGCGAGGAGCGGCTAGGCTGGGAAGAATTGGGGCCTAAGCATCGCGCTTCGGCTTCGGTCGTTGCGAGGGATATCTCCAAGCCGGGCACACATGAGATTGAGATCATGTTCGCGGTTGCCACACGATTTAAGCAACGCGAAGAACGCTTTGCTTTTTCGACGCGCGTCTTGCTCACCATTCAGGGTGAAAGCAGTTCGGTTGGTCCAACGATCCAGATATCCAGCGAAAACGAGATGAACGGCAACGTCATCCAGATTCACGACAACAATTCCGGCAGCGACGTTTCCACCGGTAAGGTGATCGATGCAATCGACATGAAGCTAGTACGATTGGATCTCGAAGAGCGGACGCTCGGGCTACGTGGGATGGACGACGGATCAAGTGTGCGCCGTTCCGCTGCTTTCGAGTTCACCGGCTTTCCAGGCGATCATCATATCCCCTCAGGATTACCCCCAGTCACGCCGGACGGGTTGCTGATCTTTGGTCGTGAAAAGTCGCGTCAAAATGGCGGAACAAGCGATGTCAGAATTCTTGCAACTGATGCGAATGGAAAGCTCGATCGCGAAATTTCCAAACAAATATCACGCCGCCACTTCGACGTTTTCTTGGAGAATGATTGTCTAATCATCCGCGCGCGCGGCCGCAACGGATTGCGGCTCAATGGCAAGGCACTGCCAAACGAAGCCCGCGCCACGCTCAATGACGGGGATAGGATCGAACCTTTGGTCGATCACGGCGAGTTGATTGCGCTGAAAGTGCGTTTCAGTCGCGAACACAACCGCGTGACGGGTGTCAAATTTGTTCGTGAACCGGCGCTGGAGAGTGTTTCGCAATGATCAAATGCAGCAAATGTGAAGCGGAAAACACAGCGGAAGCAAAGTTCTGCGGCGAATGCGGTACAAAAATCGAAAGACTTGAGGACACGTTGAAAGATGTCGATGTCGCGTCCGAGCAAACTATTGGGATGTTCGAAACGCTGGGCCGGCGCAATCAGGAAATCGACAAGCAATTGGAGTTTGCTGAGGGCGATGTCTTTGCCGGGCGCTACACGATTGCTTCGCTCTTAGGGCGCGGCGGAATGGGGGTCGTCTACAAAGCAGTTGATCGCCATGGCGAGCGTGATGCCGCGCTTAAATTGATCCGACCGGAACTGCTTGCCGGTGAAGCTGCGGTAAAGCGATTGATCGCCGAAGGGGTCACGACCCAGGAATTATCTCATCCCAACATCGTGCGCGTCTACAATGTAGATGAGGTGGACAATGTCCCCTATGTCGCCATGGAATTCGTCGAGGGCCCCACTCTGGCGGAATGGCATCGGAACCTCATGTCCGAGCGTGAACAAGTGCCAACCATAGTCGCGGCGCGGATCGTCATGGAGTTGCTCGCCGGGCTAGGGGCAGCGCATGATGCGGGGATCATTCACCGCGATCTTAAGCCGCAAAACATCATACTCACTGCGGAACCGAATGAGGACAATGCGCCACTCAAAATTCTCGATTTTGGGATCGCACGTGCGGCAAGCCGCGAAGAGACGAAAAGTGGCACGGCGCTGGGCACACCAGGCTATATGGCTCCGGAACAACGAACGGATCCCGATCTGGCTGATAGTTCCGCAGACCTGTTTGCGTTGTCGAAGATCTTCTACAAACTGCTCATGGACGCTTTGCCGGACGGGATGTGGCAGCCACCATCAGCCAGCCGACAAGATGTGCCAGGCGGTGTCGATGAACTAATCTTAGCGGGCGTTTCAGTGAATCGACGGGGGCGCCCGCAATCGGCCGTCGAATACCGCAATCTGTTGGTCGATGCGATGAACTCTGGAAAGCCCGGACCCAGACCCGAGCCCAAGCCCGATCCAGTTGACCCGGGCGGTGGTCATTCACAATCCGGCAAAAGCGAGGTTCAGAATTTCATGGATGGGCCGGCGGCCAAGCCACTCGGCTTGGGTTGTCTTGGGTTGATTGTTTTGATCCTACTTGTCGCAACGCTTGAAGATTGTTCGGGTGGTAGCAATTGGGACGACGACTATGACGATGATTCAACTTATCTCAGTTCGAGTGGTGGGACGTTTGATGACGATCCTCCGCCACCTCCGACATTAGACTATTCGGCCTATAACGGCACATGGACCAGCCACGCCACCGGACAACAGCTTGCCGCTACGATCAATCCCGATCGGTCGTATGAAATTGAGGGCCCGGTGCTGGCTGAATGGGGCGCCATTACAATGTTCGGGGAATTTGCGGGCACACGGGCCCTCATCAACGCCGATACCCCCACCGGTACCGCCAGGATCGACTTCAATATAACTGATGAAAGCCACGTCTTGCTGACAGTGAGCTTGCCGGATGGGAGCAAAGTAACTGATTGCTACCACGTCAATCACCCGGCGAAGCAAGGCTGTCCATGAGGAATAGTGATGTGAATTCAATGAATTTTTTGATTCAATCGTGGAGGAACACAACGACATGACTGACACACAATTCGAAGGCCACCCGCTCGATGGCTGCCTGTTCGAAGGCAGTCCCGCCGGTGGGCCAAGCCTTGAAGCAACCAACACCTCGACCGCACAATTGCCTGCCCAGATTGATCTCAGACCCTATTGCTCGCCAGTCGAAAACCAGGGGAAGACCAATAGCTGTGTGGCCAATGCCATAGTGGGTGCTGTCGAACTGTTGCAGAACAAGGAACGGCGCGGCGCGCAAGATCTGTCTCGGCTGTTCCTCTATTACAATGCACGAAAGCTTGGTGGCCGGGAAGATCGCGACAAGGGCACTTGGATTCATCACGGGATGGCGGCCTTGTTGGCGCATGGTGTTTGCGAAGAACGAATGTGGCCGTTTCAGCCGGTCGCAGTCAATCAGATGCCCACTCAAGCATGCTTCACCAATGCGACTCATTACGAGGCGATCCAGTTTGCCAGAACGCCAGGGGCGTCGGCCATCATGGCGCTAGCGCAAGAACTTCCCGTAGCGTTTGGCATTGTGCTGCCTTCTGAGTGCTACAAGGTTGCGAATGCCACTGGAATTGTCCCACCGCCTGAAACTTTGCCAGTAACAAGCCCACCAAGCGGCCATGCGATGCTGCTGGTTGGGTACGATCTCAATGAGAAGCTCTTCATTGCTCGCAACAGTTGGGGATCAGGCTATGGCAAAGATGGTTACATCCTGATCCCCTTCGACGTGATGCACAAATATGCGCATCCTGACCAATTTTGGACGATTGGTGCGATTGAGCGCGCGCCGGGTCTCAGGCTGATGGGAGCTGGAGTTGAGGAGACGGCGGCAAGCTTCGCCGCGCCCGTCGAGCGCTCTGGGGCGACCGACGGTTTGGGGCAGCAACTGCGGGGCGACATCGAAGGCCGGCTAGACGCAGCGAAGAAGGGTTTTGCGGACCGCTTGCGAGGAGGGAAGTAAGCACCGCTGCCGTGGACTTGGGTATATGGCTTGGACTCGCTGCGCCAACTTGAGGCAGAGACAAGTTGCAGTTGCGCTGACAAGGCACGCCAGAAAACCCTATGACTGCGTGCGACTGCGCTCTAGTTTGCTCGAATGAATTGATCCAAGAGCTCCACCAACTCGTCTGGCTTGTCTTCCTGGATAAAGTGAGCGCCGCCTTCGACTAGCGTGTGAGCCTGCCCCTTAGCTCCGGGCACATTCTCCTGCCAGTCTTTGTCTTGACCGGCCATGAGCGCGTCATCCGTGCCAAATGCGGTGATTAGCGGCTTGTCCCAATTGGCGTAAAAATCGTCGAGGACCGCCTGATTCTGCCTCAGCTGGCTTGCAACCAGTGTCGGAAACATCCTGACGCCGGCCATGGTTTCCTCGGTTGGGTATGGTGCGGCATAGGCTGCCAATTCAGCATCTGAGAGTTCGCGGGTGGTCCCGCCTTGGAAAAGCACTGAGAAGTCGAATTTGTCACTCGTCCTCGCATAGGCAACCCAAGTCGTGAACGAAAAATCTTCGCCGCCAAAGTCCAGCTCCTGAACGTCGCCTTCCATCCACACTGATGCCCTGAACATGGGATAGCCAAGCCAGCCCTGCACACCGCCCGCGGCGGGTAATGTTGTGTTGGACAACATTATTCGAGCAAATCGATCTGGGCGTTGCTCCACGACGCGAAGCCCAATCAAGCCACCCCAATCTTGCGCAAACAGAGTTGCATTTTTGATCTCAAGTGCATCGACAAATCCGGCCATCACATCAACATGCATCTGATAAGAATGATCAGACCAGTCTATCGGTTTATCCGACTTGCCAAATCCTACATTGTCAGGGGCAATAACCCGATAACCCGCATCGCTAAGCAACGGGATCATGTGGCGATAGAGATAACTCCACGATGGTTGGCCATGCATTAGCAGAACCACTTGGCCATCGCGGGGTCCTTCGTCGACGTAGTGGATTCTGTATCCTTCTACATCAACAAAATTAGGTTCAAAATCATAGTCGGGCAGATTTTCAAACTGGCTATCTGGGGTTCGGACAACTTCTCCTTTGCTCCACTCTTCTGAAGATTGCATTGAGAAAATTGTCACTAAAGTCACGGCCCCAAGGATGCCCAAACCGATTAGTATACGCTTGAGCATCGCTGGCTCACTCCCATGTTTGCTAACGCGATTCGTCGCCCAAGCAGATTATCGTGGATGCGTATTGGCCTACCATGCGAGGCGAATGCAAGGTTATCATCGCGCGTCACAGTCTTGGCAGATAAAACTATCTGATTGAAGTTCGGCTCATGCTAGCGCCAGTCAGGCTTGCAACTGATGCAGCCTTAGCGATTCTCGCACCCTGTCCAAAGCGCTACCAACTGGGTCTGTTTCTTCTAACAAAGCAAAGCTCCCGCTAACCACGTAGCTGCAATGTCCGTGCACCGTCGCGATCAGCGAACGTGCATAGCGAGCCACATCAAGATCGGTGTTTTCCGGAAGCGCTCTGACCACCTCCTCTTCAACGATCAGCGTCAATGTTGCGCGGCCTTCAATATCGGTCTCCGGCAGTTCTTGCTCTTCGGCGACTCTATGTTCGTAGATTGCAGACCAAGTCAGCGGATTTTCCAATGCGAAGGCGAAGTATCCTTCGACGAGGCTTGCGATACGGTCCTCTCCACTCTGATCAAGCCGACGCCGCAACTCTTGCGCCCACAGGACAAATGTTCGCGTATTGATAGCCGCCAGCAATCCATCGAGCGAACCGAAGACGTTGTAGATAGTGCCGACCGAATAGCCCGCGCGTCTGGCAACTTCACGCCCTGAGAACTGCGGGTAGCCAACTTCCGCCATCAATTCATGGCCTTGTTGAACCAACAATTCGCGCAATTGAGCGGGGGTATGATCTGACCGTCGTCCCATCACTTCATTCTCTGGCAAAATAATTGAACGCTGTCTATTTTTTATATTGAACAGTGTTTAATTAAACGCTAGAGCGCCCTCCATTGAGATTGAGGAGGGTTGCAGATGGGTTTCCTATTGTCGGTCGTTTTCGCCGGTGCGTTGATATATCTGTGGCGCAAATTCGATGCACTAGAGGCGCAGGTTCAACGTCTCGATCAATATGTAGATTCGTTGCACCTCCAGCTATCTCGGAATGCCATCGGGACTGCGACTCCAGTCAAAAGGGTTGTCACTGCGCAGGAACGTAGTGCCCAACCAACGCAGCCAGAATCCCCCCTTCTTGACGACGAACCCATCGAAGAGGGGGCAGGGGTTCTCCCAACGTCCGCAGCCATTCCAGCAAAGCGCAAAGAACCCTTGGAAGTGATGGCATCTGAGCCGGTGGAAACACCCGAGATGCCCGAAGCCCCCGAAGCCCCCGAAGCTGAAGCTCATATCGAAGAGCCAGCACGACCCCGCTTTCAATTCGACTTTGAAGACTTCTTTGGCCGATTGCTGCCCATATGGGCGGGCGGTATAGCGCTTGCGGTCGCGGGCTTTTTCCTCGTCCGTTATTCGATTGAGCAGGGCTTGCTTGGCCCTCAGGTTCGGGTTGCGCTTGGTTTCCTCTTTGGTGGAATCCTGCTTGGCGGAGCGGAAATTGCCTATCGGCAAGAGCACCGCATCTCTGACCCGCGCGTGCCTCAGGCGCTGGCCGGCGCTGGCCTCGCCACGCTTTATGCCAGCTTCTATCTCGCTGGCAGCCAATATGGTCTGATCGGAAGTGCAATTGCATTCCTAGGCTTGGCAGGCGTCACAGGTGCGGCGATTCTGCTATCGTTCCGATTTGGATTGCCGAGCGCAATACTCGGGCTTGTCGGCGGGTTTGCCGCACCGATGCTTGTCGCTAGCGAAAACCCCAATCTGCCGATCCTTGCACTCTACCTCGCCCTCGTAACAGGCGGCCTGACCTATGCAGGCAATCGACAGGGACGCAGCTGGCTGGTGCTTGCTGCTCTCGCAGGCGGCCTTGGTTGGGGCATGCTCATGCTGTTTTCAGGATTGACCGGCTACACTGATATCCTCGCCTTTGGTGGTTATATCGTGGTTCTGGGCGCGATCCTCCCAGCATTTGCCAAAGCCGGTGATGATGAAGGCATCGCAGCTTCACGTTTCGTGCGCCTCAGTGCGGCTGCACTTGCAGCGATACAGATGGGCTCGATGGTTGGACAGGTTGGATTCAGTCTGCTCGCCTGGGGTCTTTATGCCCTGCTTGCAGCGGCCTTGGCATTCTTTGCCTGGAGCGAACCCCGCTTGCGCGAAGCGAGCGCATTTGCGTCGGCCCTTGGTCTAGCGATGCTTGGCATTTGGCCGGATCCATCGATTCAGAACTTCACCATTGTCGGCGTGGCCTTACTCACGATCTTCGGTGCCGTACCTTTAGCAAATATCTGGCGCGGCGCGCATCGGGATCTGGACGCCTATCAACTCGCGGTTTTTGCTTTGGGACTGATCGCCATCACCTCTGACAAGCTGCATTGGGCGGCAACTGACTTGGCGCTTGCTGGTATTGCTTTGGCGATCACTATGTTGCCAATTTTGGCGAGCTGGAAGCAGTGGCCATCGCGTGAGAACTCTCTCGCGACTTCCACATTGGTGACCCTAACATCCGCTGTGGTCGGCATCATAATTGCCGGACTGGTCGCAACGCCATTGTGGGCGTCCCCGCTTGTCATCGGCGGTGTGGCATTGGGCGTGATTGCCCTTGGTTGGCACCGCAATCAAAAGGGTCTGACAGCTCTCGCTTGGATCACCTCCGTCACCGCCATTTTGGCTATGGCAGCTCTCGGCGCATTTGTTGATGAGCTTGGTCTTTTAATCGGCACAGATGGGGAAGTGGATGTCGCTTGTGCTTTGCTGCGCTGGACCGCCACTGCCCTGCCATTCATCGCACTGGCCATTAAAAAAACCAACGCAACACAAAGCATCGGTGCGCAAGTTTTCGCCTCGTTACTGGTCTACGGTATCGCAGCGCAAATCGTGCCGGACAATGCGCTTGCTTGGACTGCCGCAGGTCTTTCGATCCTCATTGGTTTCATCGCCCTCAATGCATCCAGTGCTAGGTTCACGTTCGGCTTTGTCGCAATTGCATGGTCCCTAGAGCCATTACTGATTTGGATCCTAGGTGCGGTGGGTGCCGCTACTGGAGCGCAGCCAATGCTGATTGCTGATGAGATTGGCTTGAGCCAAGTTGGCCTTCGCATGCTGCCTGTGCTTGTTGTTGCGCTGTCATTGATCCGGCGACCGGCAGCCACTTTACGAGGCAAGCTTGCGGGCATTGTCGTACCCGCAGGCGTGATAGGCCTGATCGCCGCGCATATGACTTTCAAGCATGTCTTTGCGCTGGTGACCTCACAGCAATTTATAGAGCTTGGCTTGGCCGAACGCACTATCTGGCAAGGCCTACTGTTCGCAGCGGGCTTATACTTGGCAAAATTTGTCACAGAACCGGGCTGGTCGAAGCCTGCCCGTGTCGCTTTGTTCGGAAGTGCGCTGGCGCACTTCGTTCTCTTCACTGTGATTTGGCATAACCCGCTCTGGGATGAACAGACGGTGGGAAGCATCCCTCTCATCAATCTGCTCTTGCCTGCATATGGCATCGCGATTTGTGCGACCATCATGCTAAGACGTTTGCTTGGTGGGTTGGATGTGGCTCCAAGCTGGCTTTATAAATTAATACTTATGGGCCTGATTTCGCTACTGGCCTTGTCAGAATTGCGTCACCTATTTGCGGGCTCAATCTTCATAGCTAGCCCGGTTGGCTCGACAGAAGACCTGCTTCGATCTGTCCTCGGTATCGTGCTTGCTATCGGCTTTTTGATGTGGGGCGCCCGCGCTGATAGCCGCAGCTGGCGAGTAGGGTCGCTTGTCCTGATGCTCGCAGCGGTGCTTAAGGTGTTCATCTTTGACGCGAGCGCACTGGATGGTTTGCTGAGGGTAGCGTCCTTTATTGCACTCGGCCTGAGCCTCATTGGGATAGGCTGGTTCTACACCCGCCAATTGGCAGGCATGAGGAAACCTACTTGATGCTTCCAGTCAGTAGGTCGAATTTCTGGCCTGCCAAGTAAAGGCGAGCGCGAGACGATACTGGTTTGCGTGCCCTAAAAAGCCGGCGGTCCGTAATCGACTGGGCTTCGACAGTCCTCATTGGAATGTGCGGCAGCGGGGTGCTTTGAAATAGCAACTGACAGACCAGAAACTTGTAGGCAAAACGATAAATTGAACCGATACGTAACGTAATGTTAGGCGGCATTGAGTGGCAGCGCAGCTGAGTTGAACGTTCAATGCCTGTCTGCGCTTAAAGGACTACCAAATGCCGCAACAAGCCCTGTTTCAGTCGGCCAAACTGTTTGCTCCGCCGATCAGTGAGGCAACTGACCTTCGTGAAGCAATCACGGCTGCTTATGATTCATCCGAAGAAGCGGTTGTGTCGTCTTTGGTTCCTTTAGCCAGACAGACTGCCGCGCTCAGTGAGGAAATTGCAGCGACAGCACGCCAATTGATAGAGTCGATGCGCGCCGATGGTCAGCCAAGTGGGATTGCCGCACTGGTTCAGGAATATTCGCTTTCATCCGAAGAAGGCATTGCATTGATGTGCCTTGCTGAGGCGCTGCTTAGAATTCCAGACAATGCTACCCGAGATGCTCTGATCCGAGACAAACTTTCCGATGGACAGTGGAATGAACATTTGGGGCAAGAGCGCTCGCTCTTTGTGAATGCATCGACATGGGCATTGGTGGTGTCAGGCCGGTTGGTGCAGCCAGCAGAAGACCCAAGCCTGGGTGCCGCCTTGGTGAATTTGATCGGCCGCGTTGGTGAACCTGTCATCCGCGCTAGTATCAAAGTTGCAATGGAACTGATGGGCGAGGAATTCGTCTTAGGGGAAACGATCAAAGCGGCCCTCAAGCGGGCCAAGAAAACCGAAACATCCGGTTTCTCTTACAGTTATGACATGCTTGGTGAGGCGGCGGTAACGATGCAGGATGCCAACTGCTATATGCAGGATTATGAATCCGCTATCCATGCGATTGGCGCTGTATCGAAGGGGCGCGGGCCGATTTCAGGGCCGGGCATCTCGATTAAATTATCAGCCTTGCATCCGCGCTATGAACGCGCTCAGTCAGAACGGGTTGTTGCGGAGTTGTTGCCGCGATTGAAAAAGCTTGCCCGGCTGGCTTGCAGCTACAAGATAGGTTTCAATATTGACGCAGAAGAAGCGGATCGCTTGGAACTGTCGCTCGATCTGTTGAAGGCCCTAGCGCTCGACCCTGACCTAAGTAATTGGGATGGTTTAGGGTTCGTTGTTCAAGCCTATGGCAAACGTTGCCCGCAAACCATCGATTGGGTGATCGACCTTGCGCAGCGCGCAGATCGGCGCATCATGGTGCGGCTTGTCAAAGGGGCCTATTGGGACAGTGAGATCAAACACGCCCAAGTCGAGGGCTATAGCGATTTTCCGGTTTTTACGCGCAAGGTCCACACCGATATTTGCTATCTGGCATCGGCGCGCAAACTACTGGATGCAAAGGCGTATGTATTCCCGCAGTTTGCAACGCATAATGCGCAAACTTTGGCATCTATATACCATATGGCAGGCGCGGAATTCTCTTCGGGAGACTATGAATTCCAATGCCTACATGGAATGGGGGAGGCGCTGTATTCGCGGGTGGTTGGCAGTACCGGCTTGGCGCGACCGTGTCGGATTTATGCGCCAGTGGGCTCGCATGAGACTTTGCTAGCCTATCTCGTGCGCCGCCTGCTCGAGAATGGCGCTAATTCATCCTTTGTGAATCAGGTCTGGGACGAAGACCTAGATATAGATGCGCTGCTGAGTGATCCGGCAAAAGAGAGGCCAACTGGATCAAAGCTCGGTGTTCCTCACACACTGATCGCGTCGCCGTCAAAGCTCTATCCAGATCGGTTGAACTCAGCCGGCATAAATCTCTCACATGAAGGCGCGCTAACGCAGCTGAGTGCCGCCATTGCGCGATCTCGGCAAAATTCGTGGCATGCTCAACCCAGCTTTTGCGATGATGCGCAATTGCGCGAAAAACACGACGTGGTCGATCCTGCCAATAACGGCAGCAAGGTCGGAACTGTCATTCCTGCAAATGCACAGGATGCGGCCAAATCTCTCCTGCGAAGCAAGGCCGCTTTTGCACAATGGTCTTCCACAGGTGCCAGTGAGCGCGCAGCGATCTTGAATAACGCTGCTGATGCTATGCAAGGTCGCATGCCGGAATTGATCGGACTGCTAATCCGAGAAGCGGGAAAGACTGCGGCGAATGCGATCAATGAGATCCGTGAGGCGATCGATTTTTTGCGTTATTACAGTGCGCGCGCCGTGGAAATAATGGACAAAGATGCGGCCCCAATTGGCCCGATTGTCTGCATCAGCCCGTGGAATTTTCCGCTTGCCATTTTTACCGGCCAGGTCGCCGCTGCCTTGTCCGTCGGCAACACGGTTCTGGCAAAGCCAGCTGAAGAAACAGCGCTGATTGCGGCTGAGGCTGTGGCGATCTTACACGAAGCAGGCATCCCGAAAGATGTCTTGCAATTGCTGCCCGGTGGCGGTGCCCTTGGCGCGGCCTTGGTCGAAGGTGATCAGACGTGTGGCGTAATGTTCACCGGCTCCACCGAAGTCGCCAAGCTAATCCAAAAAACGATTGGTATGCGGCAGCTTGATGATGGGTCACCGCTCCCGTTTGTTGCGGAAACCGGTGGTCAAAATGCGATGATCGTGGATTCCTCTGCGTTGCCGGAACAAGCGGTCAAAGACGTGCTCAGTTCCGCTTTCGACAGCGCCGGCCAACGTTGTTCGGCGCTCAGGATACTATGCCTGCAAGATGATATTGCCGAGACAACACTGGCTATGTTGAAGAGCGCGGTGACTGAATTGCGGGTCGGTCATCCTGATCGCCTTTGTGTGGATGTTGGCCCGGTTATTACGGAAGGCGCAAGGCAAACAATTGCAAAACACGTCGCTAAGATGGAGCAATTGGGTAAGCCGGTTTTTCAAACCGATCTGCCAGATACGTGCGCGCAAGGTACATTTGTAACGCCCACGATTATTGAAATCGACGATATCTCGGAGCTAGGCAGAGAAGTCTTTGGCCCGGTTTTGCATGTGTTGCGTTTTAAACAGGAGGAACTTTCGGAGTTGGTCCAAGCTATCAACGCGACTGGCTACGGTCTTACGTTCGGGATTCATTCGCGGATCGATGAGACAATCGAAGGTGTTTGCAAAAGCGTCAATGCCGGCAACATTTATGTGAACCGCAATGTGGTTGGCGCTATTGTTGGCGTGCAGCCATTTGGCGGGAACGGCCTATCGGGCACTGGGCCCAAAGCGGGCGGGCCGCTCTACCTTCATCGCCTTGTCCAAGGCTCAGATATACAAACTTCAACGCAATTTGGTGTAAATGAGAACGACGTTCTTGACGCCTTGGGTCAATATACGAGGGCGAACGGTTCAGAAGCGCAGTCGGCGCGCGTGACAGCTTATCAATCCGCGAGCCCATTGCTGTCTCAGAGAAAGACGCTTGCCAGCCCTGTCGGCGAAGACAATTTGTATTCGCTGCGCGCGCGTGGAAAGGCGCTTTTGAACCCTTGCGATCAATCCGGTTTGCTTGACCAATTGATCGCTGTTTTGGCTACTGGCAATCAAGCCGTTTTGCTTCGCAATGATACCAATCAGCGCCTGACCGAGAGTTTGCCGGATGCGGTTGCAACTCGTCTAAATTGGATTGATGGCCTCACCAACGGTGACACCGTCGATGCTATTTTGGTGCAGTACGGGCATCCCAAAACAAAACAAATCTTGGAAGAAGCCTCGATGCTAAATGGCAGGATCGTTCTGCCTCAAATCGGTTCGGCAGATGGCGTATTTCGACTGGATCGATTGCTTGAGGAAAGCGTCATATCCATCGACACAACTGCGGCGGGCGGAAATGCCAGCCTCATGGCGGTAGTCTAGGCGCACTTATCGTATTCCTAGATCGGCTTTGCAACGGCATGCAGCATCCAAAGAGGAGTGTAGGGTGGCTTTCGGATGTACGCTGGGTAGCGGTCGGGCTGCTGTTGATTTGCATAGTGGTTGGATACGGTCAGCCCAACGGATCAAGACAAGCGAACAAGGTTGGTTGGCCCAGCCCGATTTTTCTGACGGCATCAGGCGAATACACTGGCGGCTTCGCTTCAGGTGAGTTCGCCCCAAACCTCTTGATTGTCACGGCGCCCCAACGTGCGGTTGGTTCGCTGATCAAACATACTCGCAAGACCGTTGCTATCAAACAAGGCGCGGATCTCGCTTTTGTCGTTTGTTGACTGTCGATCAAACGCGCTTTGCAGCCGTTGCAGAAGGTAGAAGCGATAAGGGGCCACGACCGTTTCGATTGTCTTGTCTCTCCAGATGAATGGCGTCAGCCCCATGCCGTTCTTCATCGACTTGTTGTTGGCCAATGATCCATTCTCAATTTCCGGATGACGCTCCAGCCAACTATTGGCGTGTTCGATATGCGCGCTGATTTCTGAGAGGTAGTCGTCTGCGATGAACCGCATGATCATCAGAATGCTCTCAGGTAGGTTTTCGCTATCGACCAATTGGCCTTCCAAGCTGGCCATGGGTCCATCAACAAACGTCTCAGCCATATTCATTCGCTCGACCCAGCGGTATACGTTGGGTGCGCTCACTTGCATAAGGTGGAGTGGGGCAGGGTCACGGCCGAGGTGGGCATACATGGCCCCGATCAAACCGAAGTCGGCAATGGTGGCGTGGCCACCCAAAATGAACGGATGCACACACAGATGTTGCTCCATCAGTTCTAAAAACTGAGAATAGCTTTCTTCGACCAGTTTGTAAGTGTCGGGGTTTACACCAAACACCTCAGCAACTTTTCTCAAGCGCCCACTGGCGTGAAGAAAGGCTGCATCTTCGGCATCTTTGGGCAGGCCCGTAGGGAGGACATCGCGGAACGTCTCTCTTAGGAAGGGCAGGTTCACATCATCGAAGTTCCAGCGGTAATGCATCGCGGGTCGCAGCAGCCCGTGTGAACCGAACAATTCAAATAGGTGCGCGATAACGAGCAGTTTCGGGTCGCCGGGATAGATTGGATTCTTGCTGAAGCCTGCCGCGTCAAAGTGATCGAGAATGTCTGCGCCATCCTGGATGATTGACCCCTCAGGAGTTTTGATCACTGGAATGATCCAACGGCCTATCTGCGGAACGATTTGGCCGATAAACTCTTCGCTGCCCGCTTTGATCTCAGTAAAGGGGACGGCATTCATGCGCATGTAAGACCGCGCTCGGGCGGTGTAGAGCGATCCGGCCATTCCGTACAGCGTATAGGTCAATGTGAAGCCTCTCCTAGCAATTACGATCAGCTCACCTTGTGGCACCATTCGTGCAAACATAACAATCGATTTAATGCGCTGATAGCCGCGCAATTGCCGATTGGTCAGGCAAGCAGAATGTCCCAATACCTGAAAGTCTTGCTGCACGCGTCGGGCACCCTGGACCGTCCAAATGACCCGTTTTTCCGCCTTTGGCATGCATGATGGAAAACAGATTTTACATCGGGCAAAGCCATCTTGTGTTACATGGTTAACAGAAGTACGTTGTAACAATGTTCTTGAGCAAGTAATTTGCGATCAAGAAATTGCATCCCTTAGATCAAGAGTAATTGTAATTATGGCATTTTGTCGCCCATTTGTTATGGTCGGAATAGTGGCCTTCGCCCTAAACGGTGTGGGGGCGCAAAATCCGAGTCTTTCATCAAGTAATGGTGATCCTGCCGTGTTCGCTAATACTTCTGAAGGTGCGGCGGCGGTGACGCGTTTCATCGACTTGGATGAGCTTGGCTTTGAGAACGGGTTAGAACTTTCAGGGCTGACCGGGTCGTATGATCTGTTTTTTAGAGTTCCGTCTTCCTCCGCAATTGAGTCTCTAAATCTACGCCTGCCTTTCCGTTCAGACAGTGCATTTGACAGCCGCCGCAGCCTGACCATCGAGGTTGGTGACACCCCACTCGTTTCGCGTTCACTGCCGAACGGTGCGTTCGAGGACGTGATTGATCTGCCGATTGATCCGGCTTTGGTTGAGAACGGCTTCCTCA
Organism: Erythrobacter sp.; assembly: GCA_039985875.1. Classification (GTDB taxonomy): domain Bacteria; phylum Pseudomonadota; class Alphaproteobacteria; order Sphingomonadales; family Sphingomonadaceae; genus Erythrobacter. The sequence goes on from JBDWRU010000011.1 coordinate 46,245, forward strand.
AGATCCGTTTGCGCTACGCTGGCGCGATCACTGAGGACCGGTGCATCGATCAACGCATCTCTGGCGCATTTCTGCTGCTCGACAAGTCAGGCGGTTTAACGGCACGGTTGAATGGCGCAGCGGTTAATCATGTAAATAAAGTCGCTGCTATCATGCCTTCTCGAGCAGAGATTGTACTGCCAGCGAACGCCAGCGAGGCCCAAGCTGCAGCGGCGCTTACCTTGGCGCTGAGTCAACCCGGTGCACGCATCGTTAACGCACCGACAGCGGGTGGCTCAGACCTTTGGAATACGGCTAAGATTTCTTTCGCGGCACGCCAGAACGCCGCGATCTCAGCCAATTGGGCGGGTGGGCAGCCAAAGCTGGTCATCGGCGGAGAAGACCCTGCAGGTGCAGCAAGGCTTCTTCGCACTCAGTGGCGCGCGGCGATTAGCGCGCCAGCGGCTGGCACGGCGATATCGGATCGGAGTGCGCCAAATGCGTCTGTTACACTAGGTGATCTCGGCAATGATACAGGTGTGCAAAGTATTTCGGAACGTGGAGCATGGAACTCTATAATTCCCTTGGCTGCGCTTCCGGCAAACGTGAAGCCGGATGGAGCGGTGATCGAGACCCTCGTTGGTGCGGATAGTGGTGACACCGCCCCTGTCATAAATGTATTGCTCAATGGCCTGTTGCTCAACAGCGCGGAAGCCAACCTGGACGAACTAACGCGGCTCGATGTTGATTTCCCTGAAGGCAGCCTTGCGTCGATCAACGATCTGGAAGTGAGTGTTACACGGCAAGTTGCCTCCGGGGACTGCCGGTTCGAGCCTCAGGGGTATCCTGCGCAACTGCTTCCCTCCAGCCATCTTAAACTTGGCGATGCCGGGGACGTCGTTGATTTCTCCGATTTGCCCTCGCGGTTCAATGGCGGATTTACGGTAGTGGCTAAGAATGCCGCGCAAGTCGCCGCAGCCGCACCGCTGCTCACAGCTCTGGCAAGCGGAGAGACGAAAGTCAGCGTTTCCTACGGGGACGCTCCAGCCAGCGGCCCGTCCGTTGTCATCTCTGACACCGAACCTGTGGGCAGTGATCCATCGATCCGATTTGATGATGGACCTGTTGAACTTCGCAATGCTCAAGGCGCAAGCATGCTGTCGAGCGATTCGTTGGGTGAAGCGACAATCGCACAGATCGTGGGATCAGATGCGTCGCCAGTTTTGTGGCTTCGCCCCGGGAGCAACTTTGCCAGTTTGGCGCAGGCTGACCCCGGCGATGTGACGTTGAGCTATGGGAACGTGGCGCTGATTGGCAGCGAGCAAATTGACCTGAGCTTTTCAACAACGCGCGATCGTCTAATCGACATTCGCTACCCTGAGACGTTCAGCTTTGGTGCGTTTCTATCTGAGTATAGGCTTTGGTTCATTGGCCTTGGCTGGCTGCTACTCAGCATTGGCTTCATCTACATTCTGCGCAAAGTCTACGCCAGCCGTCAGCAAAAAGGCTAAGCGTGCAGGCCCTCACCGCATCTGATGTTTGGACCGGCGATTTCCTGGCTGAGACCGGGCTGATTTCGCTCGAGCAGCTAAATGAAGCCAGCGATCTCGCGGTTGAATGGGGCGCGGACTTGGCTGATGTTCTGATGGCCCGGAAATGGGTTGGAGAGAACGATTTCTACGAAGCCTTGGCCTTGCGCTTCAATGTCGATTTGCTCGATCTTGATCAATCTCCACCGGACCCATCGCTTTTCAAAGAAGAAGACGTTCCCGGCTATATGCAGGCGCTGACGATTCCAATCCGAGACGAAGATGGAACAATTGTCGTAGCGACAGCGCGACCCGGCCCAGAAGCCATGGTCTTCGCACGAGCCAAGTGGGGCAAATCGATCCGGTTGGCGATTGTTTCGAAAGCCGGTTTGCAGAAAGCCGTACAGGATGTTTTTTCGGAGCAGTTTTCGCACTCAGCGGTTTACGATCTGGCTGAACAAGACCCGGTTATGTCGGCGCAAACCGTGTTCACTGCTACGCAGGTTCTAATCGGATGGGGCCTTGTGACTGCGCTTGCGATTGGTCTTGCGTTTGATTTTGTCACCACGTTGATTGTCGTGAATGTTCTGATGACGGGTTTTTATCTCGGCAATTTCCTCTTCAAATCGGTACTGATCTGGGCAGGGGGGTCCCATCAAAATCGTCGCGAGCAGAAAATTGAATCGGCCGTGCGGTTGCTGCGCGATCAAGACTTGCCTGTCTATACTGTGTTGGTCCCGATGTTCCGCGAGCCGGATGTTTTGCCAATCCTTGCTGGCGCGTTGCGTCGATTGGATTACCCCACAAGCAAACTCGATATCAAAATCGTCCTCGAAGAAGGCGATGACGAGACGTATCAGGCCGCTCTCAACTTAGGTCTAGAAGGCATTTTCGAGATCATCCGAGTGCCTGCGTCACAACCTCAGACAAAGCCAAAGGCTTGCAATTATGCGCTCAAATTTGCACGCGGCGAATATCTCGTCATCTATGACGCCGAGGACAAACCTGAGCCAGATCAGCTGAAGAAAGTTCTGGTCGCTTTTAACCGCGCGCCAAGCAATGTCGCCTGTGTTCAATGTCGCCTGAACTATTTCAATCGCGACGAAAACTGGCTGACGCGTATGTTTACTCTCGACTATTCCTTGTGGTTTGACCTGATGTTGCCGGGCTTGGAAAAACTCGGCGTCCCTATCCCATTGGGAGGGACTTCAAACCACTTCCGGATGGATGTCCTGCGCGAGCTTTACGCATGGGATCCATTCAACGTCACCGAAGATGCCGACCTCGGCATTCGCTTGATCCAAAAGGGCTATAAAGTGCGGCTCGTTGCCTCAACAACGTTTGAGGAAGCCAATGTCTCACAGACCAACTGGATCCGCCAACGCTCGCGTTGGATCAAAGGTTACATGCAGACCTTTCTGGTGCACACGCGCCGCCCGATCCACCTGCTAAAAACAATTGGCCCCCTGGGGGCTTTAGGCTTTGTCTTCTTTATTGGTGGAACGATGCTCTCGGGTCTTTTGAACCCGATTTTTTGGGGCATTTTCATCTTCTGGCTGCTCACCATGACGGACATGTTCGACGCCGTCTTCCCGCCAGTGTTATTGTACCTATCCCTTTTCAACCTGCTCGCAGGGAATGGGATGTTCATGTTCATCACGATGCTCGCCCCGTTCCGCCGCAACTGGTTGGAACTGGTGCCGTATAGCCTGACGATATTTTGGTATTGGGTGCTAATGTCGATCGCAGCTTGGAAAGGCGCATGGCAGCTTATCACCAAACCGTTCTATTGGGAGAAGACGACGCACGGGCTCTCTGCTCAGACGGCTGAAGAGGTTTCAAAAGCTCAGCAAGATCAACTGTCAGCCTGATGCAGCAGCGATACCAAACATACTTTGTCGTTGCCTTTGCGACCTTGGCCTATTGCGCAATTGCTCTCATGTTGGCGGCGCGCGGTTATACGTCGGCAAGCAATATGGAATTGCGCGGCCATGCGATGATGGCCAATTCTGGACTGACCACGTTCGACACCGTCGTCAGCACGTTTCCTCCGATCCCGCATGTTCTTTCTATCGCCGTCGATCGCCTTTTCCCAATTGCTGGTTGGCTTGGCCCCACAACAATTGCCGCAATCATCGCAGCATTCTTAGTAGGGGCTTGGTTCGCCGCATTCCGCCGCAACGGGATGAAAGTCTGGACAGCATTGTTGGTCGCCGCTCTGCTGGCGCTCAACCCCTTGATGCTCCGAACGGTTTATGAAGGTGCGGGATTTGTCCTGCTGCATGTCGGGTTATGGCTTACTGCCATTGGGGTGTTCGGTCTTCGCCGTGGGAAGCACGTCAATGATATTATTCTGGTGTCGCTTGGGCTGTGTTTCATGGTCTTCTCGCACCCGTTCGGGATTGTATCGGTATTCTCGTTTTTGCCATTCTTGGCGTTGGTCATCCCGCCCAGTCGTTTGCGTGATGCGCCAAGTTCTATGTTTGTCGTGATGCTGTTCCCTCTCATATTCGCGGTTCTGTCTTTCATTTATGTCAATTGGGTTTTCGCAGAAGGGCCGCTGACCTTTGTCGAGCGCATTAGCCGAGCTACTGCAAGCCTTGGTCCGGTCTCAGAAAGTTCCATCGCGCGTGCCGATGATTTCCGCACATGGGCGATCGTCCTTATCGGTGTGCTGGCAGTCTGTCCGATTGGTGTTAGCATGTTCTTGCGCACGCGACGTCTCGCCCCGCTCCATTTCTCAATTGCCTGCCTTTTCGTATCCCTGCTGGCCTCCGCAATTTTAGCAGGTCTTTATGGCTTGCTGCCCTCTTCCTCGTTGGTTGTTAGTTTGAGTATCACGATCGCGGCTGCATGTGTCGCGCGATGGCCAGCCGAGCATGTTCATAGGCCAGAACCTATTCTGATTGGCGCGGGTTTTATAGGAGGTCTGGTCGTAAGTATGGCCGACCCGACGATTGAAACTGCGCGTTGGCGCAGCGCGATGCTGAACCAAGAAATATCCATCCCCAATAGCGAAGAAGCACAGCTCGCCAAAGCGCTTCGAGGAAAAGATAGCATATTGTTTGATGCTGACATCGCGCCAGCTGTTGTGGCGCAAATAGGAACTGCCAATGGCATTTTGGCGCGCTCCACCGAAGAGTTTCGGATGGCTGAGCTGCGAGGCCGGACCAGCGCTAATGTGATCGTTGTGCGCAGTCGTGGTTCGATATTTGGCAGCGACAAGGTTGGCCGAATCTTTCCCGAAGGCTTCGAACAAGGGTTCGCCGGATATGAGACTATTTTTGAAGGCGAGAACTGGCGAGCGTATTCAAGAGGTGACCAACCAGAAGGAGGTCAAACGCGATGAATACTCCTCAGAAGAGTGATCGAATTCTCATCGTGCATCGCGTCAAAAAGACCGCGAAGATGATCAAGGATTTGCTTGAGCAAGGTGGCTTTCACGATATCGTGACTGAGAGATCAGGCAAAGCGGGATTTGAACTGTGCTGTAAATTGGCTGACGATGCACCCACTGAGCTAGCAACTGAGCCGTTTGATCTGCTGCTGCTTGATCTGGATATTGATGACATGGATGGTTTGGAGCTTTGCGCCAAACTGCGGATCAACAATGCAACCCGCAATATGCCAATACTGGTTGTGACGAGCGCGACTGAAGTCGAGGATCTCAACCAAGCATACATGGCGGGGGCAGACGACTTTGTGATCTCCCCAATCAACGCTGTGCGTCTCTACGCACGCGTTCGCACGTTGCTACGGATACAGCGCGAACAAAAACGCAAAACTATGCGCGAAGCCGATTTGCGACTGCAGAATCTCAACCTCAAGCAAGGCAAGCTTGAAGCCGCTTTGATCGAGCCTGTGACGGGTATTCCGAGAGATGGTTTGGTAGAATTGATACTCAATTCTTGCCGCGAGGAACGGCAACCGGCTGCCTTGGGTTTGATGCAGATCGGCGATTTTGACTTGTATGGGGAACTGCACGGAGAAACAGCCGCCAACAGTTTGAAAAGGCAAGTGGGTGAATTGATCAGCACATCATCCGGGCCAATGTCGGCTGTGCTTTGCGTTTATGGCCCTGGGACTTTCATGGTGGTGCAGCCGGGTTCCAAATCCAAAGATGCGTTGGAAGCGATGATGGATGCGGTCAGTCAAAAGGTTGCCGATGAGCAGATCGAACACGGCAATTCGCTATCCGAACCCAAAGTGGTGCTTCATACAAGCTGTACCTGGGGCAAAGGTGCTGAATTGGTCTCGTTAACTGGGCAGCTCTTAGAAGGGGCTCGCACTCAACTTCTGGAATGGCGCCATGACACGTAAATTCTCTCCCTCAAGCATCGTAGCTGCGGCGCTCTTTTGTGCACCAGCAGCACTTTGCGCCCAAAACGTCGAGCCTCTTGCCGTGGATTCAGACACCCGCAATGGTCAGGCGATCGTGACAGTATATTATTCACAGTCAGATCAGGGCTTTAATGACAGTGGCGATGTTGCTGACATCAATGACTACAACAAATTTGAGGTCTTCCTCCTCGCGGAATACGCGGTCAACGATGATCTGACCCTGATCTTCAACCCCAGCTTTCGTGATGTCTCGGTCGAAGGCGGCGATAACAGCACTGGATTAGGCTATACAGCAATTGGTGCCAGGCACGATGTGCTTGAGGATGAAAATGGCTGGGTCGCCTTGGAGGGCACGGTTCGGATTCCCGGAGTTGAACGCGCCGACAATCTGGCTCAAGTCGGTAGCACTGATATGGAATACGATGTGCGCGCCCGCGCATTCCGAAATATCAAGCTGGGTCAGGTTCCGGGTTTTATTGATGCACAAGGCGGCTACCGCTTGCGTGACGGCGATCCCCCCAATGAATTCCATGCTGACTTGACGGTTGGCATTAGGCCTTCGTCTGACTGGCTGCTGATGGCCCAATCCTTTGCGACAATAAGCGATGGCAGCGGGCAGGGCATTTTTGACGAATATAGCTATCACAATGTTCAGTTCAGCGCGGTAAAGAGCATTGCCGACGGCGTTAGCCTGCAATTCGGACTGGTGGGGACCGTTTCGGGTCGCAATGCCTTGCGTGAAAGAGGCGCGTTCGGCGGAATCTGGATCGACTTCTAACGGGCCGTTTGCATCTCGTTGAACAGCTTTTGCGCTGGCTTGTTTTGGATCGTGAAGTCGGTGTCTTTGGTACCACCTGCATTGGGGTCAGAGATCCAACGCCAAATCAAAGTCTCATTGACCTGATAAGCTTCGGCCAACTGCAGCCACTCGCTCAACACATCATATTGCAATTGAGGATCGGCTTCAGCCGCCCTCTCCTCGGCGCTTTCCCACGGCTTACTCGTTGCATCTGTTGCAGATCGAAGCCCAATCTCGCCAATACAAAACGGCTTTCTGTGCCGCTTTGCCAACCGAGTGCACCGGTCCAACTGAAGCCTCATCGCAGCACGCCAATCAGCTTGTGAATCGGCCCGTCCCAATTCTGGGTAAAGGGACGCAGAAACAAAATTGAGTTGATCCCAAAAGGGCACCCGCAAGGCTTCCTGCGAATTGTGAGCAACATAGGTTAGCTCACCGGTGAATGCGGAACGTGCCGCCTCAATCACATCGAACCAATTGTCTTGATATGTGGTTTCGCGAAGTTCGGTGCCGACGCAAAGCGCATTGGCGCCCTCATCCTCGGCAGCCTGCGCAACTTCGACAAGTGCTTTACGATAGTTTTCGAACCAATAATCCCAATCTGAGCGTGATTGCATCAGCACTGAGCCAGCCCAACGATCTGGGACCCAAACATGCGGCTTTACCAACACGCGCAAGCCCAGTTCGCGCAGGTCTGAGATACCTTGCTTTAGCCGCGAGAGCGGCAAAGCAGAGCCAAATACCAGTTGAGGGTCCGCGCCGTGGGATTGCCAAAAGAACGGAACAATCGCGACTGATTGAATCCCAGCCATCTTGATCTGACGCAAAGATTCACGAGCCTGATCCGAACCAAATGGGGCGTTCGTATCCTCAATCAAATTCACTCCTAGCCGCCGCTGCTCTGATGCGAGCACGCGGCCAGACGCCGAAGATTGCACAGCAAGTGAAGTTGCCAAAGATGACAGAATGAATTGCCTTCGATCCATGTTTCAAACCAACCTTACACGCCTTTTAGCCGGCAAGTCACCGGTCAATAGGGCAGATCGCTGAAGAGAGCTAAAATGGGACTAATCTGCGTCTAAGGTCAATTGCGTTTGGATTGGTAAAATTTGTTAGACGTCCTCTTCACGCTCACGCAGCGACCCAAGCACGCACTGATGTCAGTTTTCCTAGCGACTGGCGATGTGCCAGAAGCCCAGCCTATCGCCAAAACTCGATCGGTAAGAGCGCAGGCAGGGATGGACCAAAATCGTTGTTCAACGACCGCGGCACCCAACAATGTTCCAGTGTCTTCGAACTGATAGCACCCTTTCTGAACAGGGGCACACCGCCGTTGCAATCGAATTGGCTGGGCACGGCTAGAGCTCACAAGAACCCTGCTGGAAAATCAGCATGCAATCCTATGTCGATGTCATCAACGGTGCCGCCAAAAGATGACAATCCCTTGCTCACCGATGATCACGTTGACCAATTTCTAGGCGAAATGCTCGATCTGGATGGATGGTGATTTCGCTATAGGTGCTTGCGCAAACAGCGACACCCTCTCGCGCGAAGCGAGAGGGTGTGATTGCTAGCCAAAGGTTTTGCTCACTAGCGGATGGGATCAGCAGATGCTCGATCCGTTATGATTAGAAGCCAATCCGCAAACGTACGACCCCGGCGTGATCTTGCGAGTTGTCGCCATAGATCCCATCGTATGAAAGGCCGATCGAAGCGTTCTCAGAAAGCCCAAAGCTCCCTTCAAGCTGGAGGAAACCAGCGTTGCGCGACTGCGGTGCGCCCGCAACCGTGAAACGAGAACCAAGACCGAAAGCTGCCTCGGAGGCAGGTTCCAACTCGTTGAATGTCACCTGATACCCAGCGTTCCCGAGAATACGGAACGTACTGGTCTGAGATGTTGCAAACCGAACACCCAACTGACCGATGCTTGAGTTCTCGATGGCTTCTTCGAACCGGAGCGCTGCATCTCCGCCGATTTCGTTGAAGTCGCGTGTCTCCACTTCGGTAAAGGCGAGGCCAACATAGGGTTCGATCTTACCGCTACCCATGGCGATCGGGTAGCCAGCCTCGACGAAGCCGAAGAGTACCGAACCATCATAGGTCGCCGTGAGCGTGTCGGCAAAGGTGCCGAAGGTCACCGAGCGACTGGTCTCGATATCCGACCAGCTAAAGCCACCGCCTGTGCGAAGGTTCAACCCGCCTGCTTCGACTCCGAAATAGCCCGAGATGCCGAACGAATCTGTTGATCCATCGCCGAGACTTGGGTTGAGGGTGGTACCATCAAGCTCAATATCAGACTGGTTGTAGTTTACTGCGATGCCGAGGCTAGCACCTTCACCAACCGCGACATCGGCACCGACCAAGAAGCCAAAGCCATCACGCGAGGCACCTACTGCATTGCCATCGCTGTCTGAGTCACCTGAGAAGCCCCATGCCTCACCCCAAATGCTGCTTTCGCCAGCGCTTTCGAAGAGGTGGCCAGCAAGCGCATTTCGGACCAGCCGGTTTTCTTCCAGCATCGCTGAGCGCAGTGTTGGGTGCAACTCACCGGAAAGCTGTTCGAAGGAATCGAGTGCCGTCGCTTCGTCAAGGTTGATAATGGCGTTGACCACGTTGGCATTGCCTTGAACTTCCAGCGCGCCGCCTACCGCAGCTTGATTAGCTGTTTGAGCAATATCGGAGAACTCAACATCATTGCGTGTTACGTTGAGGAATACGTTGTTTGCGTCATAGCTCAACTCAGGTGTCAAGAACGCCAGATTGCTGGTCACAGTATCAAACGTACCGGTAACGCCGCCATCTGCAGTGATGATGGTGTAATCGGTCGATACGTTGAAGTTTGTGCTGCTTGCCAAGACGTTGACAGTGCCGCCGTCAATAGTGACTGCGCCGGTTGCAAGGATCATGTCCGAGCTTCCATCAGGATCAATCTCGACATCATAGAACGAACCTGCGGCGAAGTTCACATCACCAGCGACATTCAGAACGCCGATGCTGTTACCCGGGCTAATTGTGCCCGTAACGTTGATGCCACCAGTTGTGCCAATGCCGACAAGCGACGCACCTGCATTGACCGTCACAACCGACGCGATGGTGCCAGCGACATCCAAGATGCCTCCATCAACAATCGTATCGCCTGTATAGGTATGGTCACCCGCCAAGATTAGCGTGCCGCTGTCGAGTTTCTGGATACCGCCTGTGCCACCAATTGGCGCAGAGATCGTTGCGGTAACACCGGGATCGACGCGAACAGCTGTCGCCGCTTCGGTGATGGTCAATGCGCCAGTGCCAGATGCGATTTCATAACCATCAGTGACGAACTGCAATCCGGTAAAGGTGATTGCATCGTCAACGGTTACTGTCCCTGAAGCACCGGCGAAGACTGCAAAGTTTTCATTCCACGCGGCATTAAATTCGCCAGTGGCACCGGTCCAATTGGTGTCGGTAAGGTTCCAACTGCCGCTGCCGCCATCGATAGTGTTGTCGCCGGTTGCATCCGAGCCATCCCAGAATTGAATTTCTGGAATAGCGAGGTCGATGATCAGGTTAACTTGGCCGTCCACTGTGGTCTGGATTGTGCCTTGCGATGCATCGAAACCTGTTGGCAGCGTTCCAACATCGAGCCCGTTATCGGTCAGCGCGCCAGTGTAATCGATCAAGCGATAGACGCCGAGGCCAAAACCGCCAAGATCATTGGCATTGACCGTGCCATCGAGTGTGAGATTACCATTGACTTGGATACGGTCACTTGCGGCCAGATCATCTGGGGCGCCCAAATCATATTCAAGTATCGCTTCACCGAAAAGGAAGAGGTCCCCGGTTGTAAGAACACCGGCCGTACCATCTTCGCCTGGAGCAATGGTCGCGCCGTTGAAAATGGTCACATTGTCTGCCGCACCTGTGCCGGTCAGAGTAGAGCCGTTGTTGATCGCAGCGCTGCTAACGAGTGAACCATCGAGCTGCAATGTACCGCCGCTATCAACGACGATCCCACCAGTGAATGTGTTGTCCCCTGCGAGGATCAACGTGCCCGTATCGAGCTGGCTGATACCACCGGTTCCGCCAATGGCCGAATTGATTGTGGCTGTGTTTCCTGCATCAACACGGACATTGGTCGTTTCTTCCGTGATGGTGAGCGAGCCTGTGCCATCATTCAAGACATAGCCGTCGGTAACGAACTGAAGGCCTGTGAAGGTGACATCGCCATTGACCGTGACTGTGCCTGCTGCGCCCTGGAAAATTGCGAACAGATCGTTCCAGGCATTGTTCTGGCCACCATCAACGCTGGTCCAGTTGAGCGTGGTCAGATCCCATACACCCGAGCCGCCATCAACCGTGCCATCTTGCGCGATGTCCACACCATCGAAGAACTGAATGTCGCCAATTGGAGCAGCTGGTGAAATCACGAGATTGATCTGTCCGCCAACCGACGTCTGGATCACCGCTTGATCAGGTGTGAAGCCCATTGGCAAAGTGCCGACGTCCAACCCATTGTCGGTCAGCGAACCGCCATAGTCGATCAAACGATAAACCCCGGTGCCGAACTGGCCAACATCGGTCGTGTTGATTGTGCCATCTAGCGTCAAATCACCTCCGACGTTAATCCTATCGCTTGAGTTTGGATCGTTTGGATCCCCCAGATCGAAGGCTAGGATTGAGCCGTTGGAAAGCACCAATGAATTGAGGTTAAGCACATCCGCATCGCCCAGATTGCCGGGATTGATGATCCCGCCTGCTTCAACGACTGTATCACCGGCGGAGCCATTGCCGCCCAGAACGCCTCCAGCAGCAACCGTGACTAAGCCGGTTGTCCCGCCAGAATTGATCAGCAACGTGCCCGAGTTGATGTTAATGTCACCATTGCCGGTCGCAAAGGATGAAAGCGAGAACACGCCGCCATCGACATTCACTTCGCCAAAGTCGAACGCTCTGATGAAGTTTAAGGTCGTGTCCGATCCGACGAGGTTGAGAATATTCGTTGCGCCCGCTTCGGTGCTGGCTTGCAGATCGCCGTTAATCGAAGCGCCTGAATTTACGGTCAGGGTGTTGGTGCCCGTTCCAGCAAATTGCACTGCATCATCGGTGCCGTTGGTGCTGCTGCCCGCGCCCAAAGTGACTGTCGCGTCTTGAGTGCCTTCGATATTGATCGCGTCGCCAACTGAGCCGAAGATTGAGCCATTATTGGTGACCGTGCCGCCGGTCGCCAAATCAATCCCCTCTTCGCCGGTGATCGAACCGGTCGCGTTGTTTGTGATTGTCGCGCCCAGCGTATCGCTGGCGGTCAAAATACCGTCCGCGGTGCCGCTTATCGTCCCGGAGTTGGTGATGACAGTGTTCTCAGGGACGGTATCGGCGGCCACGTCGGACCCGCCTAAAATTCTGATTGAAATCGAATCGCCATCAATTCGGATGCCTTCGTCATCGCCAATGATCATGCCGCCCGCTTCGTTGACAACAGCGACGCCAGTGCCGCCAATCAGAATACCAGCCTCGGCCTGACCATTGATTGTACCCGCATTGGTGATGGTCACACTGTGATCGGCATGCGCGCCGTTGATACGAATTGCATTGGCCGCAGCGGTGATCATACCGCCTGCTTCGTTCACAATCGTTCCGCGAAGCACCGCGTCGCTCTCAGATCGGATCGCCGCGTTGGATGCGTTGTTCCTATTGGCTGAGATCGTACCGCTATTCGTGATGTCGACTTCGATCACACAATTGACCTGCGCGCCCTCAAGACAGCCACGGTCTTCACCACCAGTGCTGCCCGGGTCGCCGTTGAAGTGCAGCGCATCGGCATCGCTATCGGTGCCGGTGTTCGAAATGGTGCCAGTGTTTACCAGACGGAAGCGCGCAATGCCTTCTTCATCGCCAACTGTGCCGGATGAAGGGTCATCGCCAAGCAGTGAATCCACGCCAATAGTGGCCCCGCCAACGCTGGTGATCGTGCCACTGTTGATAATCGTGTTTACCAAGCCGTCTGCATCACGGTCGAAATAGACAACCGCTTCAGTTGCCTCGCCCGTGCCTTCGATCAGGCCTGCATTGTTCAGGATCTGATTGTCACCCTCGAAGAAGATAACTCCATCAAAACCCTGAAGTACGCCAGTTGAGAGGACGTTGACGGTAATATCGTCCTCGGAGTTATCAATTTCGATCACGACGTCTTCGTCGTCGCCATCGTTATTGATATGCGTTCCGCCTAAAGTTATGACTGCTCCATCGCTGGATTGATTTTCAAGACGGATGTTATCACCGCTATTAACGGTTTGAGTAACACCATCTGCCGAGGTCACGCCGTCAGGCCCGGGGTTGTCAACCGGCGTGTCATCAACGATTGCAATCTGCGCAGAGGCTGGTGCAGCCAACAGCCCAGCCCATGCCAAGCAGGAAACTGATGCTCCATTAAAAAGCCGTGACAAACGGTTCTTGCGCTGTGCTTTCCCCAAATCAGAAGCGAGTGCAGAAGTCTTTAATGGCATCCAAAATCTCCAGTTGAAAACGTTGCCTTTTGGCATTTTTTTGACTCAGCCGATGTCGGAGAGCCCCCGGGGGGAGCATGACACAAGTTGTTACATTAGCAACCGTAACGTTACGCATACCTATTCGTAAGGGCGCGAAGCTCCGTGGCGATCAACGGAAGTTGTTCAGCCGATAGAATATCGTTTGGTCAAGGTCATCGGCATCTTGATATTCATCGGTCACGCGAAACCGAACTCCTTCGGGAAAAAGCCGTTTGCTGGAAACCGGAACCGCTTGGTGGCCAGCAGAGTTCAGGGGAGCAAGCCCCACTGCAGGGGCAGGCTGCTGCATTGCCTTGAGAAAAGCGTCCCAACCGTCGCGGGCTGCTTTTCGTCGCCAATAACCGAATTTGCCTGTAACGGATCGTTGCTTTGCTCCGAATTTGCTAGGCGAGTTCACAGTGATTTTTGGGAGTTCAATAGGAATTGTCAACATTACCGTCGCCAGTGCAAACGGGTAAGAAGGCCGAGAGACCCGCTCCGCGATCCTTTGTTCGGTTTGTTTTCACTTTTGGGATATTGCTGCTTGTAGCTGAAGGCATTTTGCGAGGTATCGCATTCGTGCAAGAAGAGATCGGTTGGCTGCTGGTCGATGCTGGAGCTTCGTTTGAGCTTGCGGGCTTTTCCGCGGCGATTGCCAATGCAATTTTCTCGTTGGTTGCCCTTGTCGCTTTGTTTGCGTTCTTTGAGTGGCGCCAACTGGGCTTTGCCAACTTTCGTAGCCGATATGCTGAGGGGCTTCTCTATGGCGCGACCGCGCTAATTATAGCGACCATCCTCCAGACGTTCGCTTATTCATGGGTCTATCGCTTCGAGTTTGAGCCGCTGTTTAGCAGGGATGATCTAGGGCCTGCGCTGATCGCTTTTCCGGTGGTCTACATGGTGGTGATTGGCTTCTTTGAATATTGGCTTCACCGTGCACTTCATGACATTCCGATTTTGTGGAGGCTTCATGCGATCCATCATCAGATCGAAGAGATGAATGCAGCGCGTAGCTATTCGCACTGGGCGCAGGATGCAGTATATCTAGCAGTGATTACCGTTCCGCTGGTCTTCCTGATCGAAAGCCCGCAACATCACATAGCAGTTTTGACGACGTTTTATCTGGTGTCGAATTACTACATGCACACCGACAATCCGGCGATGGCGTTCCCGCCGGTAATGCGTCATTTGCTCGCGGATAACGTCTATCACCACTACCACCATTCGCGCAGCGTTGAGCATTGGGGGCGCAATTACTGCTCATTCTTCTCGTTCTATGACCGAGTATTCGGAACACAGCATATGCCCGAAGATGAGGTCTTCCATCCCACTGGTATCGATGGCTATCGTCCGCTATCGGGCTGGCGCGATTATCTGGTTCGCCCCTTCACAAGAGAAGGGTGAAGTCGCGATTTAATCGGCGCGATTGCGCGCGAAATTCCTTTTTTCAAACGAGCTGTAACCTTTTGCGAATTCCCTGCGAATGACCCTTTGAATTTAGGCTGAGTATTGAAAGAGGGATTTTTGTCATGAGAAATGCAATCTTGTCTGCTGCACTATTGGCGATGTCTGTAACGGCAGTGCCGGCATTGGCTTCTGGTTCTGGCGGCGGCGGCGGCGGAGGCGGCGGCTTTGGCGGCGGCGGCGGCGCTGGTGCATCGCGGATTTCCGAGGAAGATCGCCTTATCCGTCGCGGTAAGTCGCAGGTTCGCAAACGGATTACCTGCAAGAAGTGCGAATACAACAAGAAGCTCAACAAAGGTACAGCGGCCGAAGTTGCTCGCGGTGTTCGCGACGGCAAGTTTGAACTCAAGAGCCGTGACCGGACTGCAGTCCTGTATTATTTGCGTTCGCGTTACGGCGTTTAAAGCGCTAATGATCGGCGCAAAGAGGCGTTGATCTTATGAATTCTGAGTTGCGGCCGTTGAAGCCATTCTGGCGCGCTTCAGCGGCCGCATTATTTTTTCTTGCGAGCATGTCCGCGCTTGTCCTGCTGACGCGGCAGGTGGCGCCTTCGATTGCACTGTATGTGGCGGCGCTGGCAGGCGGAAGCGCTCTGGTTTCATTGACCCTTTGGCGCACGCCGGAAATTTCGACGCGAACGGTATTGTTTGTGGCCGTGGTCGGTCACGCAATCGCTCTGTTCGGACAGACGATTTTTGAAGACGATTACTATCGCTTCATTTGGGATGGGTGGCGTGTTTTAGAGAACGGCACTCCTTACGGTATCCCTCCGCAAGATTTTCTCGATGATCCTAATGTGTCGCCCGACATGCAAGGCGTGCTGGAGTGGATCAATTACCCATACTACCCGACGATTTACGGGCCGACCTTGCAGGTCTTGTTCGCGGCAACCTATGCGGTTTTCGGAAGTAATGAGCTTGGGTTAAGGTTGTTGTTTGCGGTTGGCACGTTAATCCTAAGCGCGCTAATCATGCGTCGTTATTCGCCGGGCAAGGCTACTTTGTTCGCTTGGAACCCGGTGGTTGTTGCGGAAAGCACTCTGCATCTGCATCCGGACATATTGCTCGCGTTGTTCCTGTTCGCTGGCGTTTTGGCCGGACGTGATCGACCAATTCTTGCAGGAATATTGATCGGCGTTGCAACGGGCGTGAAAGTGGTGGCTTTTGCGGCCTGGCCGATCCTTTTGCGGCTCGCACCAGCGGCCTTGATAAGTGCAGTAGCGACCTTGGCTGTACTCTACGGCTTCTTTGCGTTGCAAGGGCTGGGTGTGGGGCTCGATTCAACTGAAACCTTTGCCAAGCAATGGCACTTTAACCCGCAAGCCTATCAATTGCTGTTCTCGCTGTTCGGGCCAACATGGGGGCGATTGATCACGTTGGCGATTGCTGGGCTGATCGTGGTCTGGCTGCATGCTTCATCAAAAGAATTTGCAAGTGTGCCTTTAGCCGCGATTTTCGGCATCATCCTGCTCTTCGCTCCTGCGGTGAACGTCTGGTACTTGATGTGGCTCTTACCCTTTGCTGTCGGGCGGCGCGAGATATGGCCCTATGTCGCCAGCGCCGCTTTACCATTGTCTTATCTGACCGGCTTGAACTTAGAGCTGTATGAGTTTGAAGATTTCGAGGTCCACCCAATCGCGCACCGTGCCGAATGGCTGTTGATTGGCTCAGCAATGCTTTTCGACATTGTGCGGCATTGGAAGGGCAAGCGGGCCACTGATGCGGCGGCAACACCTATCGCCACGCCGAAAGTGTCTGTGGTGATCCCAGCCCTCAATGAAGCAGGGTCCGTAGGTCAGACTGTCCGAGGTATCGTTGCGGCCAATCCTTCAGGGCTTTACGAAGTGATTGTCGCGGATAATGGCTCGACCGATGAAACTGCCAGTGAGGCCAAGACGGCAGGCGCGAAAGTCACTGCGCAACCAGAGCGTGGCTATGGCGCGGCGTGCCTCGCGGCGCTTAAGGTGGTCGACCCAAAAACCAACATCATCTTGTTTATGGATGCCGACCTTTCTGACGTCCCAGAAGAAGCAGAGCGACTGCTTGCTCCGATCATCGCTGGCGATGCCGATCTGGTGATCGGATCGCGCGCAAAAGGGCAGGTTGAGAGTGGTGCGATGAGCATGCCGCAGCGGTTCGGCAATTGGCTTGCGCCAACACTAGTCCGTTTGATCTGGGGCGTTCGCTACACTGACCTCGGCCCATTCCGGGCGATAGAGCGCAGCGCGCTCGAACGGCTTTCAATGGCGGATCGAGACTTTGGCTGGACTATCGAAATGCAAGTGCGCGCGGCAAAGTTGGGCCTTCGGACCACCGAACGGCCGGTCAATTATCGCAAGCGCGTTGGAGTCTCGAAAATATCGGGTACACTTCGGGGCGTGTTCGCGGCTGGTTGGAAAATCTTGTTCGTGATCGCGCGCGAGGCGTTTGGCGAATTCGATCAGGCCCGGCATCGATCAAGTCGAAAACAACCAGCACTTCTGTAACAATCCCAACGTTTGCCGCGAATGTCTGATCAAGACACCGGATACCGGAGAAAAGCAAATGACCCAAGACACTGATCAATCAATCCTGAGCGCAACGACACTGTCGCGCAGAACCATCCTAAGCGCAGTTCCCGCGACCGCTGTTCTGGCCGCATGTGGTCCATCGGGACCCGGCGGACTAGGCGAAGATAGTTTTGCCGCGAATGAGACTTCGGAGGACGCAATTGATCATTCGGCTTGGAATGCCTTACTTCAAGAATATGTGGTCGAAGGCGATGCTGGTGTGAACCTCGTCAAATACAATGCGATGAAGAAAGACGCTTCTGACGAACTCGCGGCCTATATTGAGGCGATGCAAGCCGTCGCCATCGAGGATTTTGGCGCTGACGAGCAATTCGCTTTCTGGGTGAATCTCTATAACGCGGCGACGGTCGACGTGATCTTGAAAAACCTCCCGTTGGATTCGATCCGGGACATCGGATTGCTTGGCACTGGACCATGGAAAGATGACGCAGTCACTGTCGCGGGCCGGACGCTTAGCCTCGACAATATCGAGCACGATATTCTTCGCCCAGAGTGGAAGGATGTGCGCATCCACTACGCTGTCAATTGCGCGTCAATTGGATGCCCCAACCTCGCGACAGAAGCCTATACGGGCGCAAGGCTGGAGGACATGCTAGAGGCGGCGAGCAAGGCCTTCGTTAATCATCCGCGTGGCTTTGGCGGGGAGCCTGGCAACGTAGTCGCATCGAGCATCTTTGATTGGTATCAGGATGATTGGGGCACGGCACAGGATGTTCTGAAACACGCGCGTAAATATGCCGAAGGCCCGACCGCAAAGCTGTTGGATGGCGCCGACGAGATTGCCGGTTACGATTATGATTGGAACCTCAATCTCGCATGAGGCGGCGCGCTTAAATCGCAGTGACACGGGCCCTGTTGCCTCTATGAAGGCATTATGACCGTTTTACCCCACTTGGTATTGTTTGCGCGCTTTCCAGTCCCCGGAGAATGTAAAACCCGGCTGATCCGGATGGTTGGAGCGGACGGAGCGGCGACGATCCACCGCAAATTGACCGAACGCACGACCGATGTACTGAACCAGTCTGGCGCGCCGGTAACAATCGCGACCACGGGTGCGGGTAGTCAAGCCTTTGAAGATTGGCTTGGCGATGGACTTGAGTTTGAACCGCAGGTCGAAGGGGGGCTAGGCGAGCGATTGCTTGCCTTTGTAGAGCGTGCTCCAGTGATTTTCTTCGGTTCGGACACGCCTGATCTTGCGGAAACTCATGTCAAAGCCGCGATTGAAGCTTTGAAAACCAATGATGTGGTGATTGGTCCGGCGCTCGATGGGGGCTACTACCTTATTGGAATGCGCGAACCTTTGCCTGAGTTGTTGACCGAAATGCCTTGGAGCACGAACCGGGTCTTGCCCGAGACACTCAAGCGTCTTAGGCAGTTAGGTATTGAGCCTTTGCTACTAGAAGCGCTCAGCGATTGTGATACCCCTGAAGACCTTGAGCGTTGGCCGGAGCTTGTCGAGTGACGAGTGTCACCATTTTGATCCCGACCTTCAATGAGGAGCAAGCGCTTCCCGAAACCATTCGCTCACTGCAATCGCTAGATCCGCAACCCGATGAGATTTTGGTCGTCGATGGCGGCAGCGAAGATGCCACACTAAAGATCGCAAAGGCTGCTGGTCTTCGCACCATTTGCTCTCCGCGAAAGGGCAGGGGGGCTCAGATCAATGTTGGGGTGTTCGAAGAGGTGAGCAGCGATGTCGTGTGTGTACTTCATGCCGACACACATCTGCCAGTTGATGCAGTATTGCTTATCCGCGAGACCATGGCTGATGACCGTACCGCCCTTGCAAGTTTTCTTCCAAGATTAGTCGGAAAAAAAGGCACGCGCTGGGGCTCAACCATCCATAATTTTATCAAAACCTGGTACGCGCCTTTGATCACGCGGCCACATCTTTTTTTGCGTGGTGTCAGGCTGCTCTTTGGCGATCACGCAATGTTCTTTCGGCGGAAGGATTTCATTGCACTTGGAGGGTGTGACGAGCGGCTCATCGTGATGGAGGAGGCCGGAATGTGCATCAATTTTGCGAAGCTTGGAAGAACGCGGATTGTGCGCAGGTGGGTGAGAACATCAGACCGACGGATCGCTGAACTGGGCAGTATCCGGGCCAATTACACCTATCTCAAAGTCGGCCTGATGTGGTCTGTTGGTGTGCGCGAAGGGCTGGCCAAACACTATCCCGACATCCGCTAACCTTCCAAACTCAATGCCCTATTCGGCAGCGGCGCTCGTTCGAATAAAGCCCATATCCACACAATATTGAATTTGCTGGAGCAAGGCAGTTTCGTCCATGACCGGCGATGACAGATCCGTCGCAAGTTCAAGCGCCTCCGTGCGAAATTGAGGTGAGCGTGTGAAATAGGAAAAATAGGGCTGAAGGATGGCCTCCAACCGTCTTTTTGATGGGTCATGAGCTTGAACTGAGGCCGTCTTCGGGCGATGCAAGCCTTGAATTTTTCCGATAAGGTTCAGGAATTGCACTGCCCCTATCGCTTCGCGGGCTGTCAAATGCACGATGGTCGTGGCTTGATCTGGTCTAGTCGCGAGCGCGATTACACCTTCGACGACATGATCGATCGGGACGAAGTTCAAAGTCGCACTGCTGGCAACCGGGAGGGCCGCAATCCGTCCCTCAGCAATCATCTTGAACGCCTGATAAATGGCGTCAAAGCTGCGAATTTGTCCCGTAGACTGCTCGCCAACGATGATGCTGGGGCGCGCGATGATTGCATCAGGTCGACGGTCCCGAAGCGCGATTTCGGCCACTGCTTTTGAGCGTTCATAGCCATTGGAAAATGGTCCGTCGGATGAATGCACGGTCTCAGTAATTGCGCCATCTTGCAGCCCACAAGCATAGGCTGTGCTGACATGGACAATACGTGCCTTGGGAAAACACTGGGCGACCTGGCATGTCCCGTCGACGTTGACGGCTTTCAGCTCTCTAAAATCTGCCTCGAACCGGACCAGAGCCGCGCAGTGAATGACGCAAGTAACCGCTTCCTGTAGCCGTTTAAGAACAGGATGTCGTAATCCCAAATTAGGTTGAGTCACGTCGCCTTCGAGCGTTCTGATCTCGCCGCGTTCAGGAACACTTCCGTCAAATTCGCTAACCGACAAGACCCGTCCGCTGTTCGCTCTGATGATCGGTTCGCGGTGCACCATCGCGATAACCCCAACGCCGCGTTGAACAAGCGCGTCAACAACCGCTCCGCCAAGCAGGCCCGCCGCGCCAGTGACAAGAACTTTCATTGGCCGGGCTTGCACAAATTAGCAGCAAGCAGCTTCAGCTTCGATGCCGGTTTCATCATCGAACGGGAGGCTCCCGCCACAGTCTTCGAAAATACCGAAGTGCTGGCTAAAATCGCCGATAAAATCGAAATGTGGCGTAAAGCGGGTGTCCGCGAGCATTTTCCAAGTGTTCCCGCAAACTGGGAAGACGCGGCCTTTCTCGATCACGTGTCCGCCATCCAGAGTGAAGACGCGTTCTTCGCCAACTACGCTGCCGCGATATACCACCGCTTGACCGTAATCCTCGCATTCAGGCTCCAACCCGTCGAGTTTGAACAGACGGTTTGTGGCCGACTGAAAGCGAATGCCATCCAGCATTTTGGCGATCTTCGAATCATTGATCCCAAGCGGGCGACTGAAGACAAGGCGAGGGTCCTCAAATCCGGCCTGCTTTGCATGCATCAGGTAATCACCCCAATACAGCGCGCCGGACAAGCACTCCCCGTGCAGCACAGGGTCTTGTTTTAGCGCTTCGGGAACACGGCGATCTGAGTAGACATCGGAGAAGTACATCTCCCCACCGGGCTTGAGAAGGTCATAGGCCGCGCGAAAAATCCGCGCTTTGTCAGATGCAAGGTTGATGACGCAGTTTGATATGATAATGTCAAAGCTGCCCGGCTGAAGACCAAGCGTGTCCAATTGCTCAATATCGCCTTCGATGAAACGGACATTGCTCGTCTCATAGCCGAACCGTTCGCGGTGCCATTCTTCATGCTCGCGCGCGACTTTGAGTTGTTCCGGGGTTACGTCCACTCCGACAACTTCGCCCTCAGGCCCGACCAACTGAGCCAGCACATAGGCGTCTTGCCCAGAGCCTGAACCAAGATCGAGGATGCGTGCGCCTTCAATAGCGCCAGGGGCGACAAGGCCGCAGCCGTAATATCGCGACTTAACTTCTTCGTGGACATTCGAAAGTGCTGTGAGGATATGCGGGGGAGGGGCCTCTGCCATGGTGCAAGCATCGGTACGAAGATCCTGCGTCCCCTGCAGAACCTGACCGTAATATTCCTGACTGTTCTCGACGTTCATTGCCGCGATCCTCATTCGTTCGTTACTGCATAAATGTTCGAAAATTCGCGAGGATTTGTTACAGCCTGCGCGAACAACGAGTGTAACCGATTCAAAGGTAGATGCGAAACAAAAGTATGAATGCAGCCAGCTCGCCTTTCGCACTCCGTGATGCCGCACCTATCAAACCTGAGAAATTCACGCATCCGCTCAAAACCGCTGATGGCAGTGAGCGCGCCTTCGTAAAGCTGGACGGGCTCGAGACGCTTTGGTTCAACACCGGGACTTTGTGCAATCTTGAATGCAAGGGCTGTTATATTGAGAGCTCGCCGCGCAATGACGCGCTGGTTTACATCACGCTTGATGAAGTGCGTGGCTATCTTGACGAGATAGCTGATCTGTCGCTCTCCACTGCTGAGATTGCCTTTACCGGCGGTGAGCCGTTTATGAACCCGGATATGATCCCGATCATCGAGCTGTGTCTGGCGCGCGGTTTCGAAGTTCTTGTGCTCTCCAATGCGATGCGCCCGATGCGGCGTTTTGAGGATCAATTGCTGGCTTTGGAGCATCGCGAGCGGCTGACCATCCGGGTGAGCCTTGATCACTATACCAAGGATATTCACGAGGCGGAGCGCGGGCCTAGCTGGGACAAGGCCATCGATGGTTTGGTCTGGCTGAGCGAAAACGATTTCAATATCGCGATCGCGGGACGCCAGTTGGAAACTGAAAGCGAAGCGGATGCAAGGCAAGGCTTTGGTGACTTGTTCGTTCAGTTGGGCTTGGCGTTGAACGCGCAAGACCCCGCGCAGATGGTAGTGTTTCCCGAAATGGACGAGCAGGCGGACGTGCCCGAGATATCAACCGGGTGCTGGGACATCCTGGATGTCAGACCAAGCAGCGCGATGTGCTCCTCCAGCCGTATGGTCGTGAAACGCAAGGGCGAGGCCACGCCACGTGTGGCCGCATGTACATTGCTTCCCTACCACTCAGATTTCGACATGGGTGAGACGCTTTCAGAAGCCAGCCGTGCCGTGCAGCTTAATCATCCGCATTGCGCGCGTTTCTGTGTGCTGGGCGGGGCGAGCTGTTCCGCCTGATCGGCTGGTCATTTGCCACGGGCTCTATGAGCCGCAACTCCTCGTCTAGCTTTTGTCGCTTTGAAAAGTCACCTAATGCGTGTTGGGTGAGCGAAGCGTGTTGACGCTTGGCCTCTCGCTTTATCTCAATTGAGCGATCTCGATTGGTGAACGTGAACTTCCAAGATGTTAGAACGACCTTAACCTTACTAGGTTCTGAAAAACAACGATAAAAATTTGTATCCTGTTGTAACCTCAAGCCATAAATTTAGGGTTTGTTTACCACGCTCCTTTAATTCCGATGTCTCCGAACGGGACAGAATTAGAGGTTCTTTGAATGCTTATGCATTGGCTTAGTGGTAAAAGATCAGATGACCGAAAGGGCCTGAAGAATGCGTCGGTTCGCTGTGTTTCGGCGATCTGTGTCGCGGCAGGACTCGGGTTTACTGCGACCGCCGCACAGGCTCAGCAAATCATCTGCGATGGCCGGACGGTCCAGAGTCTTGATTTTTCTGGTGGCACGTTGACTGGCGGCAATAACCTGCAGCCGGGTTCGACATATTCCTACCAGAATGTGACGGCTGGCGTTGATGCGCGGCTAGAGGTTGTATCATTCACAAATGGTGCCTCGCTTGCCGCTTTCGACAATGACGCAGGGCTTAGTCGTAACCTTCAGCCAGAACTTATTCCAAATTCTGCCGGCGGTGGGTTTGTAACGTTCCGCGTTTCGTTTTTCCAAGCTGGCACAGCCACTCCGATCGCTTTGGATTTGACGGCGACGCAGATTGATGTCGACGGCGACAACGTAACTTTGCGTGAATTCGTCGACTTCGAGGACCGATTTGTTGAATTCACACTCAACAATCCGACAAATTTGGATGTGAATGCCACCACACCGTCCCAACCCGATCGTCGGCGTTTTGAAGCGCGGACCTCCACAGTGGCACCAGGAATTGATCCAACCGCTGTCGGCAACGCCGTTCGCGCGGTTTACACCAACAACACCAGCTTTGAATTCGCTCTAGGAACTCTCGATGCTGGGGCGACGACGCGTTTAACTTCGCTTTCGTTTGATTGCCCTTCTTTTACCAATCCCGTGACGACCGTGAACAATGTCTCCGATCTGGTGACAGTCAAAACACGAACAAGCGGCAACGCGACGCCTACAAATGGCGAACTTGTCACATTTCAAATCGAAGTGACCAATAATGGCCCTGCCACTGCCTCCAATGTCGTCCTAACCGATCTTATTCCAGCCGGCCTGACAGCGACAAGCAACAATGGTCAAGTATCGACCGGCTCTTACAACGATGGTTCGGGCCTTTGGACCATTGGGCCGATTGCGCCCAATGCGAGTGTCACGCTGACCATCGAAGGCACCGTCAACGATGATCAGGTGGCTCAAGCCACGATCCAAAACATCACCACTGCGGCGCAAGGCGATCAAACCGACAACATTACGGCGGGCGATGATCTGGAAGAGGAAGTGACGGTTGCCTCTAACCCAGTGCTGGAATTGATCAAAGTGGCCGATGGAAGCCCTGAATTTGTCACAGTCGGGGAGACCGTGACTTACAGCTACACAGTTACAAATACAGGCAACGAAACCGTCAACAATGTCACGATTGGCGACGTTCACAACGGCGCTGGACCTGCTCCGACGCCCGCCGGCGAAACGCTCACAACAGATAGCGGCACGACCGGCGATTCTACCGACGTCACAGCCGATGACGGTGTGTGGAGTGTCCTCGCACCTGGCGATGTTGTGACGTTCACTGGCACTTACATCGTACAACAAGCAGATATCGATAATTTATAATAAATCACACAGGCAATTTACCTAATCTAAAATAGAAAATTGGTAATAATTTTATTTAACGAAAGTAACGGACATTAATGTCTAAAAGGGGTCGTTACAATGACTATGACATCAAAGAACTTTTCACTTGCAATCAGAAAAGCTGCGTTGGCATCTGTGGCCGCTACGCCATTGTTTATGGCCCTGGCACCAACAACCGCGCATGCGCAGATTGTGAACACCGCTACGGTTACAGGTACGCCGGATTCCGGCACGCTTGCTCCGGTCGAAGCGATGGAGTCTGTCACGGTTGCCGTGCCGATTATCGCGACTGATGACACAATAACCGGTGTGAATGGTGCGACTGGCGCGACTGGCGTTCTCGACCTGTTTGATGGCGATACTTTGGACGGCCTAGACGCTGATACAACCAATGTAACGCTAACTGTTCCAGCGACCACTACTGGCGGTCAACCGAATTCGGTTCCAGCGGGTCTGACACTCAATCCAGACGGCACAGTGGACGTTGATCCTGGCACTCCGGCCGGCACATACAGCTTCGAGTACCAGATCTGTGAAACTGCAAACCCGAATAACTGCGCCACCGCAGTTGCTACTGTCACGGTTGATCCGAGCCCGATTATCGCGACTGATGACACAATAACCGGTGTGAATGGTGCGACTGGCGCGACTGGCGTTCTCGACCTGTTTGATGGCGATACTTTGGACGGCCTAGACGCTGATGCAACCAATGTAACGCTAACTGTTCCAGCGACCACTACTGGCGGTCAACCGAATTCGGTTCCAGCGGGTCTGACACTCAATCCAGACGGCACAGTGGACGTTGATCCTGGCACTCCGGCTGGCACATACAGCTTCGAGTATCAGATCTGTGAGACTCTGAACCCGGGCAATTGTACGACTGCTGTTGCGACCGTCACGGTTGATCCGAGCCCAATTGTTGCAACCGACGACACCGTAACCGGTGTGAATGGTTCGACTGGCGCGACTGGCGTTCTTGACCTGTTTGACGGAGACACCGTGAACAGCGTCGATGCTGATGCAACCAATGTGATCCTCACGGTTCCAGCCACCACTACTGGCGGTCAACCGAATTCGGTTCCGGCGGGTCTGACACTCAATCCGAATGGTACAGTGGACGTTGATCCTGGCACTCCGGCTGGCACATACAGCTTCGAGTATCAGATCTGTGAGACTCTGAACCCGGGCAATTGTACGACTGCTGTTGCGACCGTCACGGTTGATCCGAGTCCAATTGTTCCAACTGATGATTTGACGACTGTTCCGGCCGCCGACGCGATTGCTGGCGTAGACGATGTCCTCAACGTCTTTGACGGCGACACGGTCAATGGTGCAGCAGCAACTGCTACCAATGCGGTCCTGTCTGTTCCAGCACTTGATGCAGGAGGCAACCCGAACTCGGTTCCAAGCAGTCTGGACTTCAATCCTGCCGATGGTTCGATCGATGTGGTACCAGGTACATTGGCTGGCACTTACAGCTTCGACTATGAAATCTGTGAAGCTCTGAACACCGCCAATTGTGACGTGGCGACTGCCACAGTTATCGTTGCTGCGGCACCGAGCCTCTTGATGGAGAAGGAAGCCGACGACACCGAGTTTGTCACTGTCGGTCAGGTTATCACCTACACCTACACCGTGACCAACAATGGTAACGTCACAATCCGCGGCGTCTCTGTCTCGGATACGCACAATGCGGCTGGCGCGGCACCAACCCCGACCAACCCACAGCTCGAAACCGACAACGGCACATTGGGTGATTCCTCGGATGGCAATTCGGGCGACGATGAGTGGGATGTTCTCGCACCGGGTGACGTGATCCGCTTCACCGGCACCTACACGGTCCAGCAGGCCGACATCGACAACCTGCAGTGATCCGCAAGCGCGCAGCTGGCCGGTAGTACCGGTCAGCTGCAGCGCGCTTGATTTTGAATTTTGATGTGAGCTTTATTATGCCTCAGGCACGCACAAACGGCGAGCGCAAGACGCGCCTCACGCCCAAAGCAAGAGCCCTTGCCTCGATCGCAGCGCTTCCGATTTGCGTTGGGCTGGTGGCCCATCCTGCTCTTTCGCAAATCGTGAATACGGCGGTAGCAACCGGTACGCCCGATGACGGGGTGTTGGCCAATGCGACTGCAACCGAAACAGTTGGCGTCGCAATCCCAATTGGCCCTGTCAATGACAGTGCAAGCTCAATCAACGGGGCCGAAGGTGCGCCTAACGTTTTGAACATCTTTGACAACGATACGCTGGACGGGGCGCCTGCCACACCTGCGAATACGTTTGTCACCCTAGCATCTGGATCGGTGGTTCCTGATGAACTGACATTTGATCCGGCGACCGGTGCTGTGGGCATTGCGCCGGGTACACCAGTTGGCACTTACGAGTTTGAATACCTGATTTGCGAAACGGCAAATCCGGATAACTGCCGCACCGCGACGGTCACTGTCACAGTCGCTGCGCCTCTTATAGAAGCTGAAGATGACGTAATCGGCGGCATCATCGGTGCGACCGGCGAAGACGATGCAATCAACGCTTTCGACAATGATGAGCTTGATGGGGAAGCGATCGATCCTGACCTGGTCACTGCCACGGTTCTTACACCGGCGGAGCCGCTGACACCTGGCGCGCTTGTTCCAGAACTCGATCCACAAACAGGTCTGGTCGATGTCCCTGCGGGCACGCCAGCAGGCATTTACACAATTGTCTATGAGATCTGCGAAGATCTGAACCCAGACAACTGCGCCGAAGCGACAATCACGATTGAAGTTTTGGCTTCTGTCATTGAATCGGCAGACGACGCCCCTGAGCCTGTGCGGTCTGGTTTCGGCGGCAATGACATCATCAACGCCTTTGCCAACGACACCTTGAACGGTGAACCGGTTGATCCGGCAGACATTACAACAACCGTATTGGTGCCTGCTTCTGATCCGGGCGTCGTGCTTGATCCGGAATCCGGTCTGGTTTCTGTCGGTCCTGACGTACCTGCGGGCACATATACGATCCAATACGAAATCTGCGAGACGCTGAACCCTGACAACTGCTCTGAGAGCACTATCACAATTGTGGTCGAAGCACCGGTTAGCGCGCTTGAAGGTACCGTGTTCTACGACGATAATGCCGACGCGACCCTTGGCACGAACGAGAACGGCGCGCCTGGTTTTGCCGTGCGCATTTTTGGTCCAGACGGTGAATTGGTCGGCGAAACGGTCGCGGACGCAGACGGAAACTACTCTTTCGAAGGTCTCCCCAGTGGGGGAGGCTATTCGATCGAATTCAGTCATCCTGAGAGCGGTGTTGTCTTTGAAGTAATCGAAGATTTGACGCTCGCGCCTAATGTTACGACATCAGACGTCAACGCACCGATTGATCCATCAGGTATCGTCTACGATTCCGTGGATCGCACGCCGATTGCTGGGGCTACTCTCAATCTGGTCGATGCCAACGGCAACCCGCTTCCAGACGCCTGTTATGTGAACGCAAGCCAAGCGAACCAAACCACTGGCGCGTCGGGCGAATACCGCTTTGACATCGTTCCAGGGGCGGCATCTCAGTGCCCACTGGGTGAGACCGATTATCGTATTTCTGTTGAGCCACCGGCCGGTTTCTCAGGTCCATCTACGGTCATTCCACCGCTTGATGGTCCGTTAGATCCGACAGGTCTGGCTGCGCCAGTTCTGATCAATCCGGACAATTCGGTTCCGACGGTCTCCTTGCCGCCATACTATCTCGATTTCGAGCTGGAATCAGGCGATCCGGATATCATCTTCAATCACATCCCGCTCGATCCATTCCTGACGCGCGGCGAGCTGATCGTTAGCAAGACCAGCCCGAAACGCACCGCGAATGTTGGCGATATCGTTCCTTACGAGATCACCGTTCGCAACGCCGAAAACGCTCAGCGTGCCGGCGTGAATGTGGTCGATATCCTGCCTTCGGGTCTGAAATATGTACCGGGCACTTCGCTGGTGAACGGCGAAGCTCAAGAGCCAGAAAGCAACGGTCGTATGTTGACTTGGACGAACCAGGTTATCCCTGCGAACGGCACCGTTACATACAATCTCGCGCTGGTAATCGGCGCAGGCGTGACCGGTGGCGAGAAGGTCAATACTGGCCTTGCTCAAAACAACACTGATGGTGCAGACATTTCGAATCGCGGTACGGCTGTGGTCACAATCACACCGAGTAGCGTGTTCGATTGCTCAGAGCTGATCGGCAAAGTCTTCGAAGATGCTGACCGCGATGGCTATCAGGACGAAAACGAGCCGGGTGTACCCGGCGTTCGCCTTGCAACGGTCAATGGTCAACTGATCACGACCGATGAATTTGGCCGTTATCACATCGCCTGTGCAGCGGTTCCGAACGCGCAAATTGGCTCGAACTTTGTGCTGAAGCTCGACACGCGCACCCTGCCACTGGGCTGGGAACCAACCACTGACAATCCACGCTCGATCCGCCTCACCCGAGGTAAGTTCGGCGAACTGAACTTCGGCGTCGCACCGATTGAAGACGACTCCGCCAACCGAACCGAGGGAGGGGAGTAAGAACCATGGAAAAGAGCAAAATACTCTCGCCCGCAAGCACGGCTCCTGCTCGTGGTCTTACGATCAAAAGCAACTGGGCCATGCGCACTTCGCTATTGGCAGTCGCAACGGTGTCTACACCCGTAGCAGCCAACAACGTTGAGACCTCATCTCTTCAGAGCGCTGCTGGCAGCCATATCGTTGCTAGCGTTCAAGTTGAGAAGCCGACGGCATCAAAAATCCGCTATGTTTCCTACCCCGTCATCCAAGGTCAGGTTAAAAACGCCGCGTCAACGGCCGCAATTGGCGTGGCTATCGCGCAGCCTAAGCAGCCTATCGCGCAGCCTAAGCAGCATGTCGGGCGCGAAGAGCACAAAGTAGAGCAAACCGTTGCGGCGACCAAATACACTGCCGTTGAAGAGGCTAATCCCCTCTCAGCTGAAAAACAGATCCAAGGGGTCGCGAACTTGGCTCCGGCTGGAGTGCAGGTCAATGAAGACAAGCACAACACGCTTAAACGCGCGCCGGTAAATGATCGCGAAAATGAGCGCTCCGAAGAAGAGGGCATCTCGACCACTGGCGATGACCATGAAATTCGTTTCCGTGCAGACACGCTGGTCGTGAGTCCGGTTTTGAATGTTGGTCTGGTGGAATCTGTCCGCACGGCTGCGGCTGGCGAAACTATCAGCTTCATGGCTTACAACAATTATCCAGCTTTCGTTGAGAAAAGCGAGATCCGCATTTTGCGCGCTTCGCAAGCGCCCGATGCAGAGCCGCTGGCTGTTGTTGAAGTAGACCGTTTGGGCGCTGGACGCTGGCAGGTTCCTGAAACCGCGCCATCCGCGCTCTCTTATATCCTGCGCGTTTATGGCCGGGATGGAGTGTTTGACGAGACCTTTGCACAAGAGCTGACCATCGTTGATAAGAATGTCGCGAGCTTGGCCAAAGAAAAGACCGTCGATCGCCCGAATTTCGGCACCGTCGACGAGGCTGAGCGTCGCAATATCAATCTTGGCGGCATGATGGCGAGCGTTACCGGTTTCGCTGACCCTAACACCGATCTTGTCTTTGTCGCAGGTCAGCCTGTTCCGGTTGATCTTGATGGTCGCTTCGCCGCTCAGCAAATCGTTGCGCGTCGCGGTCCAGCCTCGAAATTGGGCATCGTGATCGAGCGCAATGGCCGCAAAATTCATGAAGTCGAACAAAGCTTTGCAACGCCAAAAGATGACTGGTTCATCGTCGGCCAAGGCGAAGTTACCATTGGCGAATCCTTCGGCGTTGGCCCCGCTGTTGCTGTAACTGGCGACTCGACCACAGAAGGCACCTATGCGATTGGTCGCGGTGCGTTCTATGCCAAAGGCGTTATCGGTGATGATGATGGCGATGACAACGATGATATTCGTATCACCGCATCGCTTGATACCGGCGAAACCTTGCTTGAGGACATCTTCAGCAATCTTGATCGGAAAGATCCGACGCAATTGCTGCGACGCCTCAATCGCGATCAGTTTTATCCGACTTATGGTGACAATTCGACTTTGGTCGAAGACGCACCGACGCAAGGTCGTTTCTACCTTCGGGTCGCGAAGGATGACAGCCAGCTCGTAGTCGGGAACTTCACAACTAGTGTGAATGGCGCTGAATTGGCGCAGCTTGATCGCGGCCTATTTGGAGCGCTTGTTGACTATAACAGCGAGAGCCTCACCAGCTTTGGTGAGCGCGAAGTTCAGATCACCGCTTTTGCGTCTGATCCGGGCACTTTGCCAGCGCGCGAAGAATTCCGTGGTACTGGCGGTTCGCTTTACTTCCTCGAGCGTCAGGACATCTCTATCGGGTCTGAGCGTGTGCGTATCGAAGTGCGTGATCGCAACACTGGTATCGTGAAAGAAGTTCGCGAACTCTATCCAAACCAGGATTACGATTTCGACCCCTATCAGGGCCGGATCACGCTTCTGACCCCGCTTGCATCGACCGTGGCGAATGGCCGTACTGTGCGAGAAGGCAGCTCAGCTGGCGACGTTCCGGTTCTGGTTGTTCGCTACGAATACTCGCCGCTGGTCGGCGATCTCGAAGGCTACACCGTTGGTGGCCGGGCGAGCGCGTGGCTGGGCGACAAAGTCAAGCTGGGCGTCACCGCACAGCGCGACACTGTCGAAGAAGCATCGCAAACGCTCATCGGCTCAGACGTCACCGTTCGCCTGACACCGGGCACCTATTTGCGCGGTGAAATCGCTCAGACCGATGGACCCGGCTTTGGTCAGTCCAATTCTGTTGATGGCGGCTTGACCTTTACGCAGATTGCCAATCCGGGGGCAAACGTCAAAGCGCAAGCTTGGCGTACGGAAGCGGCCGTCAACTTTGGTGAGCTGGCTGGTAAAGCGAGCGACCTCGGCAAAGCCTTTGGCTATTACGAAGATTATGCAGCTGGATTTGCTTCATCGGGCAATCTGACGCCGTCAGACACGACCCGTTGGGGTGTTGGCGTGGACTTGCCAATCGGTGATGCGGTTTCGATCGCTGCCAAGTATGACGAGCTGACTTCCGACAACACCGGCACCAACCAAACCGGTACTGTCGATGTGGCCGGCAAGTTTGCAGCGGGCACCGGTACGGTGACGACTAAACTTGGTCTGCGTTATGAAGATCGCGCTCCTGGCACGCTGTTTAACAGCGTTCAGGATGGCAGTCGCACCGATGTGGCTGCAGAGATTGAATATGCGCCGACGCGCAATGTAGCGCTCCACGCTTTTGGTCAGGCGACGCTTGACCGAGACGCATCGCGTCAACGCAACAATCGTTATGGCGGTGGCATCAAAGCCCAGCTGTCAGAGCGAATTTCGGTTGCCGGCGAATTGTCTGGCGGCGACGGAGGATTGGGCGGCGATATTCAGCTTAACCATCGTTTGAGCGATGGTTCGGAAGCCTATGTCGGATATTCGATCTTTGCGGATCGGACGGACACCGGCTTTGATAGCCAGAATGTCTTCACACGCTCGAACCGTGGCACTCTGACTGTGGGCGCTCGGCAACGCTTTAGCCAAAGCTTGTCGGTCTACGGTGAAAATCGCATCGGCATTGGCGGGAGCGCTCCTTCATTGACGCGGAGCTTTGGCCTCACATTCGAGCCGACCGAGAAATTGTCTTTTAACGGCAGCTTTGAGAACGGCCGGATTGATGATGTGACAACGGGCGTGTTTGAACGCACCGCCGGTAGCATCGGCATCGGCTATGTCGATGATGGCTTTCGCTATGGTAGTTCGGTTGAAGTGCGTGTCGAAAACGGCGCAAATGTTGACCAAACGGTATGGCTGTTGCGCAACGATTTGAGCGTTTCGGTTGATCCAAGCTGGACTGCGCTGGCACGCTTCAACATGGCGCGTGCTGACCAGTCAAGCACGTCGATTGCCGCGGCTGAATTCACAGAAGCAGTCGCTGGCTTGGCGTTCCGCCCAGTCAACAACGAACGTTTCAATGCTTTGGTACGCCTAACCTATTTCGAAGATCTCGGCCCAGTGGGTCAGATCACGGGTTCTGGCGAAACGCAAAGTCCAAAACAAACGAGTGCAATCGTCAATATCGACGCGAACTATGACCTGAGTGAAAAGTTCACTCTGGGTGCGAAATACGGCTATCGCTTCGGCGAGGTTTCGCTCACTCGCGACTCCAATATTTTCGTCAACTCTGACGCGCATCTCGGCGTCCTTCGCGCGGATTACCACGTCAACAAGAAGTGGGATCTTCTGGCAGAAGGCCGCGCTTTGTGGGTGACACAAGCCGACGATTTGCGCCTTGGCGCGTTGGGCGCTGTCTATCGCCACCTTGGCAACAATGTGAAGGTTGGTCTTGGCTACTCGCTCTCGGACTTCTCCGATGATCTGACTGATCAGAGCTTCTCGAGCCACGGGCCGTTCTTGAACATCCTAAGCAAATTCTAACTATTGGCCAGCCGGATAGCTCTCTCAGAGATCCGGTTGGCCTTTTCTTACTCAGCCCAAACAAAAACGAGGCGCCGCAGGAGAGCTGCGCGGCGCCTCGAATTGTTGGCCATATCAAAAAATTGATGGGCCGGTAGTTAGTCGAGCGACTTAGAGTCGCAGCGTTGCACCAAAGGTGATCCGACGATCTGGAAGACCTTGGAAGCAGAGCAGTGCGTCTGAATTGATGCAAGATTGTGTGATATCAGACTTAGTCAGATTTACACCTTCAACACCGATCGTGAAGAAGTCTGTCACATCATATGCGATGCTGCCGTTCAGCTGGCCTCTTGCTTCGGTGATGACCGGGAAACCAATCGTCGAACCCAAAGACGCACCCGCCGCCGTATCTAGCGTCCGGAACTCGTCGCGCCATGTGTAGCGAGCGCGTGCCGATAGGCCGAATTTCTCATAGTAAAGAGTGACGTTGTAAGCGTGTTGAGAGAAGTCCAGCAAACCACGCACCGCAGTGAACGGTCCGGTTAGGCCACTGCTCGATTCAAGAATGGCAGTGCCGCGGCTATCCGCATCAGACGTATCTTCGATCTCGCCACCACCAAACTCTTGGTAAGTGTAGTTGGCAATGATGCCGAAGCCTGATGCAAAGCCAAGCGTATCTTCAAACTGAGCCAGATCGTACTGGAAGGCAACCTCGATACCGGTCTGTGTTGTCTCACCTGGGTCATTGACCGTGGTGTCAATCGGCACACACAGCCCGTTGCCCGGGATATCTGACAGTACGTTGCGATCCGGGATCGGGTTAAAGATACCGCCACCTTCACAAGGGTCGGTGATGTCGCGGAAGCCATTGGCATCTTCAACCGCAGCTTCTGTCAGTGTTTGGAACAGATTAGTGCGTGTCTTATGGAAGAAGCCTACACTGATGACCGAAGCAGGCGCAAAATACCAATCAAGCGATGCATCAAACGAAGTGACAGTTTCTGGCGACAGCGATGGGTTGCCAATAGACACAGCGTTGTTTGGTCCGGTTGGGAAACTGGTCGATGTTGACAGATCGTTGAAGTCAGGACGACGCAGATCTTCTGTCCAGCTGGCACGAAGTGCCAGATTGTCAGTGAGATCGGCGATAAGGTTCACACGTGGCAAAAGCTCATTGTAGTTGCCTGTTGTCGTCACTTGGGAAACCACGCCATTGACGATTTGGTTACCCAGCGAGTTCACTTCCGTATCGACATAGCGCAGACCGATATTCCCGCGGATTTGACCAAAATCCAAGTTGGCCTGTCCATAGAACGCGTGGGTTGTCTCATCGACGCTGAACGACGCGACGACATTCCCTAGTTCATTGGGATCCAAGTCATCCAGCAAGCGGTCACCGTTGGCGATAGCGTTTATCCCACCGACAGTGCCATCCAATGCTGCTTGCAACGTATCGAACACGCCGTTGAAGTTGTCAGCAACTTGGTTCGGATCAACAACAATGAAGTTGCGGAAGGCCAAATCCCTGCCATCAGCGTCATCGAAATTGTCTGGACCCAATGCAAGCAGGGAAGCGAACTCGGTGCCAAACGGGCTATTGTCTAGGTTGCCGGTGCTGAAGGTAGAGCGAATCCGAGTGAAATCAGATTCTGAATTGTTGTACCGATAACCGAAATCGACCGACGTCAAAAAGTCGATCGTGCCTTCAGTATCAACGCTGAAGTCCAAACGAGCGGCTCTTTCGTCGTTTTCAGTCCGGTTGTTGCTGACCGTGACCGCGTCCAAAACGACATTTTGGCCGCTAAGGTCGGTCAAATCCGCGACAGTTGGGGCAAATGGCGAGTCGAAATTGATCCCGAAAGCCAGTGATCCACCTGTCAGGTCAAAGGCAAACGGCACAGGGTTATCGTTGCTTCCGTTACCTGCAAGAAACGGGTCGAGAGCAAGCGGATTAGGGTTGATGAAGTTCAAAGTCGCATCAATTTGCGGCGTTGTCGTATCAGAGCTTGTCCGAGACGCCTCGGCACGCACAGAAAGGCGGCCAGTTTCGTACTCAGCGCCAACCCTAAACAATGTGCTTTCAGTCAATCGAGCGCCAGTGTCGCTCGAAAAACGAAGGTTTGGATCATCATCATCATTGGCGATATTAGGCTCAAGCACACCTGTTAGTGCAGCTTCAATCGTGCCTAAGTCTACGCCGCCCAGCGATCCGAAATCTATGGTTTCGAACGTGTCTGGGACGTTGACATCAGCAACGCTGCTGACCCCGGATCCTTGGACACGCGAACTATCCTGATTGCGCTCTTGATCGTTGTAGAATCCATCGAAAAAGAACGTCAGGTTGTCACTCGGCGCATATTCGATCGAACCAGCAATGTTGATGGTTCTAAACTCGAAGTTTTCCAATTCCTGGTTGAGGAACTGAATGCCCAGAAAGTCGAAATTAGGACCAGGAGCCCCTGCTGCGGTTACGCTGTCACCAACGGCTTGAACCCGGTCGCGGTCAACACGGGGACGGAAAGAGGTTGCTTCTTGCTCAGTGTAGCTTCCGGCAACCACAATGCCGAATTCACCCTCGCCAGCTGGCCAGGTTTTACCGAAGCTACCAGCAATCCGTGGCTTAACGTTGCTGGATAGTTCGCTGTACTCACCTTGTACGCGCAAGGTAGCAAGCGTTTCTGTCAGATCGAGAGGGCGGATGGTGCGCAGATTGATTGTACCGCCAACTGAACCCTCGGTGGTTGCTGCGGTCGGCGACTTAATCACTTCAACTGCTGCGATGAT
Source organism: Erythrobacter sp. (assembly GCA_039985875.1). Lineage (GTDB taxonomy): Bacteria > Pseudomonadota > Alphaproteobacteria > Sphingomonadales > Sphingomonadaceae > Erythrobacter. The sequence continues at coordinate 81,856 of JBDWRU010000011.1, forward strand.
CGCTGCGTTGATGTCTTCAAAGCCAATGCCGCTCCGGCTTGTTCCGGAACCTACTGTGCCCACGCCATTGATTTCAGTGCGGTTGTCGTCTGTACCACGAATCTGAACATTCGTACCAACACCAGCTGTACGGGTGATTTGAACACCGGTTACGTTTTCGAGAACTTCCGCGAGGTTTTGGTCAGGAAGCTTACCAATGTCTTCTGCTTGGATCACTTCGATCAAACTGTCTGCATCCCGTTTTTCGCTGAGCGCGCTTTGGAGCGAGCTACGGATGCCGGTGACGATGATGCCTTCGCCCTCTTCGGTCGAAACACTGTCACCACTGTCGTCGCTGTCCTGCGCCAGAGCGGCGCTAGGCAAGAGCGCAATTGCAGATCCGGTCATCAATGTTGCGAAGATACGCGACGAACGAACAGGGCGGCTTGCGCCGCCTTTCCAATAACCCATTATTCTCTCCCACTGACATTCACTTTTTTCAGTACAACAAAAGTATATTTGCGGCTGGCTATGTCAACCAGCGGCCCAGACCATTTTTCCGCATTACCCATGCCAATTGGTATGACAGGTTTTCAAAGCCCTTGTAATATCTAGGTTTTATGAGATTCTATTGAGGTGTGACATCTCTCGCAATGCCTGATTTTCGGTGTGGAAAGTTCCGTGATGCACTTCGATGTGTAGCATTCGCGCATCACTTCCTGAGTCGCGAAAATGCCAACTAAAGCTACGTCGCAATCGATTTAAATCGAACATTACCCGTTGGTTAAAGGTGGTCTACACTCGATAACGCAATGTGTTGTACGTGCTATCCCTAATTGGCATGACAAAATTTCCGAATAGGCATGCAATTTGGGTTGACAGAGTCGCTGCTGGCCATACCCTAAAGGCAATAAACATACCTTTAGGGAGAGGTTTTAATGGTTTTTCGCGCTCGCCGTGGCGGCATCGCCTCGCGCATTTCAATTTCAGCAGTTCTTTTGGCCGGTACGGCTTTTGCGGCTTCGCCAGCATTTGCTCAGGAGCAGGATGAAGAGCAAGAAAGTGTAACTCAGGACGGGGCCGATGAGGGCATCGTTGTGACGGGCACTCGCGGCATTGTTCAAGGAACGATTGCGGAGAAACGGAACGCTACTGAGGTTTTCGATGCGCTTTCGGCTGATGAGATTGGCGAAATCCCGGCACTATCTATCGGTGAAGCGCTTGAAACGCTGACCGGTGCTGGTTCCCACCGTGAGCAAGGTGGCGCGACCGAGATTTCGATCCGTGGTCTTGGGCCATTCTTGGGTTCAACAGTGATCAATGGGCGTATCGCTACTAATGGTTCTGGCGACCGTTCAGTGAACTTTAGCCAGTTCCCGGCTGAGCTGTTCAACAAGATCGGTATCTACAAAACGCAAGCTGCTAGTTACATTGAAGGCGGCGTCGCAGGTCAGATTGTATTGGAGACGCTTCGTCCGCTTGATTTGGGTGAGCGCCGTATTCAAGGTGAGATCAAAGCCGAGCTAAACCCTGGCAACTTCGACATTGATTCAGATCAACGCTTCAATGATGTCGGTTATCGCGGTTCACTCAGCTATGTCGATCAATTCCAAGTAGGTGACGGTGAGTTTGGTATTTCGCTCGGTTATGAGCGTCGCGATTCGAACAACCCAGAGCAAGAAACTGGTGTTTCGAACACAATCCGCGCTTGTGTGATAGATCCTACAAACTCCAGTGATGGTGTATTCGACGACGGCAACTGTGACACCAGCAGCGCCACGATTGACGGCCTGCGCGATGGTACGGTTACCGACGATTTTGTGATTGCCCGTAACAGCTATTCAGTGCGTCACAACATCACGTCTGATGAACGCAATGCAGTCTTTGGCGCGCTTCAATACAAGCCGAACCCTGATGTGAACATCAACGCTGATTTTCAATATTCGCGTCGGACTTTCCGAGAGCAACGTTCGGACTTGGGTTTTGTTGAGGGCCGTCGGATCGATGAGCAAGACGCCCCGAACTCGATTTCAGGCTTTGATTTCCTCTTTACGGAATCGGGTGCTTTGCGCCAGTTCACCAGTGAGGCACGGATTGAAGCGACCAGTGAGTACTTGGAGCGCGATGAAGAGTATTACGGTGGTGGTCTCTCGCTCGATGCACGTCTGAATGATCGTCTGACTGTGTCGATTGACGGGTCTTATTCTCAGACCCAACGGGTTGAAGAGGCGGTGCAGATCCGTTTCCGGACCGAAGATGATGAAGACATCTTTGGCAACACCGGTGCCTTTACGCCAAGCATTGAGAATGACGGCAGCACGCAAGATGACCGTGTTGAGAACGTCATTCAAATTCTCCAGAATGGGTCCGAAGGCTTGAACTTCGTCATTCAGGATTTCGATGTGAATGATCACAATCTGTTTGCGAACGATCCACGTTTGCGTGCAGACTTGGAGCAGGATCGTTTCAATAGCGTTTGGGCCGTGCGCGGTGATTTCAACTACGAATTGGATGGGTTCTTCGATTCACTCCAGTTCGGTACGCGTTACCAAGAGCTCATCTATCGCGATGTTCCCGGTGCGCAAAACGGCACAAGCCGTTTCGAAAACACCTTTGATGACACATCGACGACTGGCGCGTTGGCAATTGCGAACCAAGAATGTCGGACTGAATTCCCATCGTCCAATTTCTTGTCTACAATCACCAATGGCAACCCGCTGTTCACGCAAGTTGATTCAACCGGCGCTGTGGTAGGGACGTCCAACACCTTCGCAACGTTTGATGCGCTTTGCATCGCACGTGTGCTTGAGCGCGAAGATCCGGCTGGCCTGCAATTCGACGAAGATGGTATTCCAATTTTCCCGACGGGCGAGTTCGACTCAATCCAGAACACCGATGTAACAGAGCGTAGTTGGGCTGGTTACCTTCAGGCCAACTTTGATGGTGATCTTGGTGGCACGCCGATCCGTGGCAATGTTGGCCTGCGCGTGGTGAACACGTCAGTTCGGTCTCGCGGTTTCCGCGCGGCATTGGATGTAGAGTTTACGCCTGGTGATCCACTTGATCCAGCGGATACGGGTGAGTTTGTCTTGGTTCAAGACAACGCCACGCTCGTGTCGGAAGTGTTCGAGAATTCGTACACTGAGTTCCTGCCAAGCGTTAACTTGGTGGCTGATATTCAGCCTGATCTGCTCGCTCGTTTTGCAGCATATCGTTCGCTGTCTCGTCCTGATCCGTCTTCGCTCGGCAATGGTCGTTTCTTCAGCACCAACAACGATGAGTTTGCGACTCAGATCGAAGCGCTCAACGGTGGTATCGATCAGGTTACTGCAACTGGTAACCCGGCGACCGAACCACTGCTTTCGTGGAACATCGATGCGGGTCTTGAGTGGTATCCAAACAACGACACCATCCTTGCTGTCAACGCTTACTATAAGAGCTTCGATGGCGGGTTTGAGACTGTGGGTCAGATCGAAGAGTTTACCGTTGGCGGTCAATCTGTTGATCTGCTTGTTAATCAAGTTCAGACAAATGATGAGACAAGCACTATCTATGGTGTCGAAGTAACTGCAGCTCACCGCTTCAGCTACCTTCCTGCACCGTTTGATGGGCTTGGCTTCAAACTCAGCTACAACTACGCAGATTCAGACTTTGAGTTTGAAGATGACACGTTGGGTGCCATCACAACTCTGAATGATGACGGTACAACATCGACAAGTAACGGGCTGATCCCGCCGACAAATCTCTTCGGCTTCTCGGAGCACGTTTTGTCTGCGCAGGCCTATTACGAGATTGGTCCGTTCGATTTCCAAGGCATTTACAAGTATCGTAGCAGCTACTTCCAGCAGTTCGTATCGACCCCGGGTCGCATTCGGATTGTTGATGATGTGAATGTCTTCGAAGCGCGCGTAACGTTCAAACTTAACGATCACGTTCGTTTCTCGGCTGAGGGTATCAACCTCTTCAATGAACCACGCACTGACTTCCGTGGCGCACCAGATGACCTTGGCCAAGTGCTAGTCTACGGTCCGCGTTACTTTGCCGGTGTTCGGGTCAAGTTCTGATCCGTTGACTGCTGCCGTCGCAGCCTGTGGGCCGCGACGGCTGGCCGTCCTCTTGACTGGCCAGGCATGAGTGAATTTGAGAGGGGTCCGATTGCATCTGATGGTCTAGTGTAGAATCCGGGGTGGTACATGAGCAATAAGCGTCTTTTCCAATCTGTCGCAGAGCAGATCACTGATCTGATTGATGCGGGTGCTTTTCCCGCTGGAACGCGATTGCCTGGAGAGCGCGAACTTGCTGAACGCCTTGGAGTTAGCCGGGTCACTATTCGTGAAGCGGAAATTGCATTGCAAGCCATCGGCCGGTTGGAAATTAAGACCGGCTCAGGCGTCTATGTTAGCGAAAAGCCAGCAAACCAGCCTGCGGCGCTGCCGAGTGCCAGTGCGTTTGAAGTTACTGAAGCGCGGTTATTGGTTGAATCGGAGGCTGCTGCCTTGGCGGCTCACAACATCAGTGATGAAAGAATTGGCCTGCTTGGCAAGCTGATTGAGCAAATGCGCACAGGTGATGACGCATTGGCCAACAAAGCTGACATGCAGTTCCATAAGACGATCGCTGAATCCTCAAACAATGCTGCAATGGTTCACACTGTTCAGTCGCTGTGGCGGATGCGCGAGGATATTCCTGAAGTCAAAGCGACCTATGAAGCGGTTTGTGTGCACGATTCAGAAACACGTACCGCAGAACACGAAGCAATTTTCTTCGCCTTGAGAGATCGTGATTCTGCTGGTGCCCGTGCTGCGATGCGAGATCATTTCCATCGCTTGATGGAGGCTATGCTGGACGCGACCGAGCGCATGGCGCTTGAAGAAGTGCAGGAAAAGGTTCTGAAGAGCCGCGAGCGTTTCACTGCATCTGCCAAGATTGGCTAGGCCTTTCTAGCATACCAAAGCTCTAGAATTTATATGCCAGATTGATTGACAGCTCGGTTCGGCTGCCTATAGTTCGAATCCAAAGTTTGGGATGAGAGGACAATTAGGATGTTGGTACGGCTCGGCTTCGCGCTGGTTGCTCTATCGATGGGTGCTGCGCCGCTTCTGGCGGAGCGGTATCTTGTCCGGGATCAGTCGCAATACAATGCTGCTGCCAAGGCGGTTGAAGCCGGCGATGTAATCGTTCTTGCCAACGGCAAATGGCACGACTTTGACATGGTTATTACCGGCCAAGGTGAAGCAGGCAACCCAATCACAGTGACTTCGCAGGAGGCTGGGAAAGTCATCTTGACCGGCCAATCCAGTCTGCGTGTCGGCGGTGAGTATATCCTCGTTAAAGGGCTGGTCTTTAAAGACGGTTTTAGCCCGCGAGGCGAAGTGGTGTCCTTCCGTCGCTCGAAATCTGATCTCGCCAGCAATTCGCGCGTGACCGAAGTTGTAATCGACGGTTTCAGCAAGCCTGACCGGTATGAAAGCGATTACTGGGTCGGCATTTACGGCAGCAACAATCGCTTCGATCACAACAATTTGGTTGGCAAAACCAACAAAGGTGTGACGCTTGCGGTTCGGCTTGATGCTGAGGAAAGTCGCGAGAATGGCCACCGCATCGATCACAACTACTTCGGTCCGCGCGCTGTGCTTGGATCCAATGGTGGGGAGACCTTGCGGATCGGAACGAGCCGTTATTCGATGTTCCGGTCAGAAACGATCGTTGAGAATAATATTTTTGATCGCGCAGATGGCGAAGTTGAGATCATCTCTTCCAAGGCCGGCGGCAATGTTTTTCGCGGGAACGTCTTCCTCAAATCGCGCGGTACTTTGACACTTCGTCATGGCGACGACAATCTCGTAGAGGGCAACGTTTTTCTAGGTGGTGGCAAAGACTACACAGGCGGCATCCGTGTTATCAATCGGCGTCAAACGGTGCGCGGCAATTATATGGAAGGCTTGCGCGGCGAGGCATTTTCCAGCGCGCTTGCTGTGATGAATGGCGTCCCCAATTCCCCGGTCAATCGTTACGTTGAAGTTGAAGGTGCGCGGATCGACAACAACACTATCGTGGATAGCCGCAGAGTGGCATTCAATGTTGGTGCAGACACCGAGCGATCTGCGGCTCCCAGTGATACGACCTTCACCAACAATTTGATGGGTGGTTTGGAAGGGGAGGCCTTCCTTGAAGCCTATGACGATATTTCCGGGATTAGTTTCGCCAGCAACCGCGTCGTTGCTGGCAAGGTGCAGACCGTTCTTGCTGATAAAGTGACGAGCGAAGGCGCTACGATGGAGCGGGCGGATAATGGCCTGCTTTATCCAACGGATCCTGCATTGGCTAAGGTCGGCGCATCGCGCGACCTCAACCCCGTTTCGCTGAAGCAAGTCGGTGCGCCTTGGTATCCCAAGGTAGAGGAAAAGACGCTGTTCGGCTCTTCCGGCAAAGTGATCAATGTGGCGCCGGGTGAAGGCACTTTGGTAGAGGCGGTAATGGCAGCAGGCGATGGCGATGTGCTGATGCTGGCGAGCGGCGATTACATCGCTGATCGAACTATTCCTTTGAGCAAGGCAATCACAATCAAGGGCGCGTTTGATGAGGGGGCTAGCCCTCCGCGCATTATGTTTGCTCGACCAACGCTGATCGAACTGCGTGAAGGCGGCAACTTGCAGCTTGCCAATATCACCATTGACGGTGCGCTTGCGCCGGACTCGGTTGGAAACTCGGCAATCCGAACAACAACTTTTCCGATCAAGTCGAACATGACTATCGAGATGGATCAGGTGACGGTTCGCGGGCTGGTGGTGAACAAGTCATTCAGCGTGCTAACGCTGGGCAAGAGCACTTTGGCGGATCGGATCTCAATCAAAAACAGCACCTTTGAGGACATCACCGGCGCGGTCATTTCCGCTTCTGCCGAAACCGAAGATTACGGCCAATACAATGTCGAATACCTCGACCTGATGCAGAACACCTTCGTCAACGTTGGTGAGCCGGTCGCAAATATCTATCGCGGCGGGCGCGACGAAAGCACATTTGGCCCCAATGTCCGCATCATCCGCAACACATTCATGAATGCCGGCAGGGCACCTACCAATTCAAGCAAGGCCGCGATCAATTTGCACGGTGTTCAAATCGCCGAAGTCAGCGGAAACGACGTGACCGCTTCGGCTCCGTTCCGGGTCGTCCATACTGTTGGCACGCCCAAGACTGTCTTGTCGGAAAACCGTTTCTTCACGACGTCGGAGTTTGTCCTTGAGGAGCTCAACTATGATGGTGACCATCGTGCTGAGCGGTCGGGCAATATGTTTGTGGGCCAAGAAGGAAAAAGCGAATGAAGCTGCGTATTCTTCTGGCAGCTGCCGCCTTTAGCGTACTTCCATTTGATGCGTCGGTTTCAGCGCAGGACCCCGCAGCAATGGCCGAAAAGGCCGAAATGCCGCCGCTCTTCGCATCGGAAATGGCAATCGCGCGGGCGTTTGTCGATGAAGCAATTGCAGAGGGCGTCGTGGTCCCACAGCCAAAAGATCCCGGCGGTGGCTACACTCACGAACAACACAAGAAGAACTTTCGCGTTATCTATAATGGCGGGCAGCTTTACCGCCTGACCGGGGAAGAGAAATATCGCGATTATGTGCGCGATTTGCTGCTGGCCTACGCAGAGATGTATCCAACATTAGAGCCGCACCCTGCGCGCAAAGGCACGCAAAGCGCGGGTCGAATTTTCTGGCAGGTTTTGAATGATGCGATGTGGTTGGTGGACAGTATCCGCGGCTATGAAGCGATCCGCGACACGTTGTCCGAAGCAGACCGCGAAAACATCGACAACAACCTATTCCGCAAGCATGCCGAGTTTCTCTCGACCGGCTCTGCTGTGACATTTAGCAAGATTCACAATCACGCCACATGGGCGACCGCTGGCGTGGGCATGACAGGCTATGTCATTGGAGAACCTGAATTTGTCGAGATTGCGCTCAAAGGCTTGGACAAGAGTGGCAGGACTGGGTTTTTGCGCCAGAGTGAATTGCTGTTTTCGCCCGAAGGATATTACACCGAAGGCCCCTATTATCAGCGCTTCGCTTTGAAGCCTTTCGTGGTTTTCGCGGGTGCGGTTGAGAAGAACGAGCCTGCACGCAAAATTTTCGAGCATCGTGACAGCATCCTCTTGAAAGCGATCGATACGACGATACAACTGACCTATGGCGGGCGGTTCTTCCCGTTCAATGACGCGATCAAGGATAAGAGCCTCAACACCACTGAGCTGTATGAAGGCGTTGCGATTGCATATGCAAAGACGCGCGATCCGGGGCTGCTCGCCATTGCCGACTTTCAGGATCGGACGGTCCTGACGGAGGAGGGCTATGAAATGTCACAGGCGCTCGCCGGTGGCAAAGCCAAGCCGTTTCCCTTTCGATCGATCCTCTTGTCTGACGGGCCGGAGGGCAAGGCTGGCGCAATCGCGGTTCTGCGCGATGGCGAGGAAGAGAGCCTCGATCACACCGCTTTGATTGCTAAGAATGCGAGCCAGGGATTTGGCCATGGTCACTTCGACAAGCTGAGTTGGCAGCTTTACGATAATGGGCAAGAGGTTGTCCGCGATTATGGAGCAGCGCGCTTCCTCAATATCGAAGCCAAAGAGGGTGGCCGCTATCTGCCGGAAAACACCACTTGGGCCAAGACCAGCATCGCGCACAACACTTTGGTCGTGGACGGCAAAAGCCATTTTGACGGTGATGTGAAGGTCGCCGATCAATTTGCACCAATGCAAACCTATTTTTCCGATGCGGATGGTCTGCAAGTTAGCAGTGCGAAGATTGACACCGCCTATCCCGGGGTTGCGATCAATCGCACTTTGATCATGACGGATATCGATGGCCTCGAAGCGCCCTTCATTATCGATCTGGTCAGCGCTACTGGCGATGGAGAGCATCAATATGATTTGCCTCTGCATTATTCCGGCCACATCATGGAATATGACTTTGAAGCAGCGAACAATGTTGCGGGTCGGCCGGTGCTTGGTGATAAAAATGGCTACCAGCACATCTGGGTCGATGCAGTTGGCGACTTGGCCGATGGCAAAGGCGCGCTGACATGGATTTTGGACGGGCGTTTCTACACCTATCGTTTTGCTTCAAATGGCGGTGCGCAAGCGATCTTGGGTGAAAGCGGCGCCAATGATCCCAACTTCAACCTGAAACGAGATCCGCTAATCATTTTGCGCGCCAAGCGGGAAGGGCGCGTGAGCTTTGCCAGCATCCTTGAGGCGCATGGATTTTATGACGGCGCGAATGAGCGCACAGTGCAAAGCGCCAGCCGCATCGCCGACATGACGCATAATCGTTCAGGCACATCAGATATTTTGCGCGTCACTTTGAAGAATGGGAAGCGCTTTGCGATTGCGATCTCTCACAACGCGGATCCGGATCAAAAGCACGAGGTCACTATCGGTGACGACGCTTTTGCTTGGACAGGGTTTGCTGCGGTGGTCGCGCTTGGGGATAGGGAGACTGAATAATGGCAACGCTGGCTAGCGCACAAAGCGCGCCTTTCGTGGTCGCACACGAAACGCCAAAGGAAGACCTTGGCGATGGCATCACCCGGCAGATCCTTGGCTATGGGCCAGAGATCATGATCGTTCGGGTGTGGTTTGAGAAGGGCGCTGTGGGACAAGTGCACTCTCATCCACACAGCCAGTCAAGCTATGTCGAAAGCGGATCGTTCGAAGTCTTCATTGATGGCCAGAAAAAGGTCCTGAGCGCTGGCGACTGCTTTTATATTGCACCGCATTTGGATCACGGCGCGGTGTGTCTCGAAGCGGGCGTGTTGATCGACACGTTCAGCCCGCTTCGCGAAGATTTTCTGGGCGAGGGGAACTAAGCGATGATTAAGGGTAAATTGCGCTTTTGGATCGTTGGTTTGGTCGCTCTCGCGACGATCATCAATTATATTGATCGCGGCGCTTTGGGCTTCTTGTGGCCTGAAATCTCCAAGGAACTTGAGCTGACCGAGTATGATTACGCGATCATTCTCAACGTCTTCACCTTCGCCTATGCTTTCGGACAGACGTTGTTCGGCAAGATTTTTGACTGGATCGGAGTGCGACTTGGCTTCGTGCTTTCGATTGTTGTCTGGTCCGCTGCGACCATCTTGCACGCCTTTGCAAAGGGAATTGTGAGTTTTGCGATTTTCCGGGCAATTCTTGGCGTTTCTGAAGCGGGGAACTGGCCTGGAGCCACCAAAGCGAACGCGGAATGGTTCCCGATTGACGAGCGAGCCTTGGCACAAGGTATCTTCAATTCGGGCGCTGCAATCGGTGGTATTGTTTCAGCCCCAATCATCGGCCTACTGTTTGTTTGGCTGGGGTCATGGCAGGCGACATTTATCGCTATCGGCGCGCTCGGCTTTTTGTGGTTGCTCCCTTGGTTGATCGTTTACAAAAGCGGCCCTGATGCTCACCCTTGGATTTCCGAAGAAGAACGCCAGTTCATTCTAACCGGACAGCGCAATGTTGAGACCAATGAAGTTGCTGATTACGCGCCGAGTTCTGGCGAGATTTTGAGCCGCAAGGAAAGCTGGGGGGTAATTCTCGCAAGCTTCTTTCTTGATCCGATTTGGTGGCTCTTTGTGGGCTGGCTACCGATCTATCTTTCGAAAACCTATAACTTTGGTGTCGAAGAGATCGCCGTTTACGCATGGATTCCGTATGTCGGCGCTATGTTCGGCGCATGGTTCGGTGGACTGCTTGCAGGCAACCGCATCAAGGCGGGTTGGACAGTCAATAAGACACGCAAATCGGTCATCGCGCTAGGCGGATTGATCATGCTGGTTTCGCTGTTGGCGACCACCCAAGCTTCGACGCCGCTCTTCGCGGTTCTGTTGATGGCTGCGATCCTGTTTGGTTTCCAAACGGCGGTTGGCAACATTCAAACTCTGCCAAGCGACTTTTATAGCGGTAAGTCGGTTGGAACGCTTGCTGGCTATGCTGGGACAGCGGCTAAGTTGGCTGTCGTTGGACTGAACTTCCTTATCCCAGTGATTACAGTGACCAGTTATGCGCCGGCATTTATCGTTGGCGCTGGCCTTGCGATCATGACAGTTCTTTCGGTGTTTATTTTCTGCCCCGAAATCAAACCACTCAAACCTAAATCTGAGACACTTAAAACGGCGTAATGCCGCTTACATTTAACGAGGACATGGAAATATGAAATTTGCAGGCAAAGTCGCAGTTGTTACCGGTGGCAGCCGTGACATTGGACGCGCAGTTTGCGTCAAGCTTGGCAGTGGCGGAGCAAGCGTTGTCGTCAACTACAACAGCAACGAAGCGGATGCCGATGCGACGGTCGCAGCGGTTGAAGCGGCGGGTGGTAAAGCCATCAAAGTCAAAGCTGACGTGACCAAGCCCGCTGACGTCGACGCCTTGATTGCCGCGGCTGCTGCCGCGTTTGGCGATGAGATCCACATTCTCGTCAACAATGCGGGCGGTCTGGTTGCGCGCAAGACGCTTGAGGAAATGGACGAAGAGTTCTTCAACTTCGTCATGCAGCTTAACGCGACATCGACCTTCCTCGCTTGCAAAGCCGCTGTGCCGCACATGAAACAAGGCGCTGCGATTGTGAACCTCGCAAGCCTTGCGGGCCGCGATGGCGGCGGCGGCGGGGCAATTGCCTATGCAACCTCTAAAGGCGCTGTGATGACGATGACGCGCGGTCTGGCCAAAGAGCTTGGCCCCAAAGGCATCCGCGTCAATGCATTGTGCCCCGGCATGATTGCCACGACGTTCCATGACACCTTCACACCTGACGCTGCGCGTGAAAATGTCGCGAATTCGACGCCATTGAAGCGCCAGGGCAGAGCCGAAGAGACCGGCGATCTCGTTGCATACCTATGTTCCGATGAATCCTCTTTCATCACCGGCACAAATGTGGATATCAACGGCGGCCTAGCCTTCTCTTAATTACGGTAAGCCCTAGGGGGAAATATGATCGAGGAACTCTCGAACCGATTGGCGGCAGCACCTGTGGTGCCGTTGATTGGCGAGAACGACGCCGCGCGCGCGGTGGCTACGGCCAATGCGCTTGCGGCGGGCGGTCTCAGCGTCATCGAAGTCGTAATGCGCAGCGATGATGCGCAAAAAGGCATGGAAGCGATCCTGTCAGAGACTGACGGGTTGATCGTTGGTGCTGGCACCGTGTTAACGTTGGATCAGTGTAAGTCAGTGCTCGATAGCGGCGCACAATTCATCGTTTCGCCGGGTCTGGTGGATGAGATTGCTGAATATTGCCTCGCGCAAGGCGTGCCAATTTACCCCGGCACGATGACCGCTGGCGAAGTGCAGCGCGCTTACGCTTTGGGCCTGCGCGAGGTAAAGTTCTTCCCCGCAAGTTTGGCGGGCGGCGTGCCAATGCTCAAGGCGCTTTGCTCTGTCTTCCGCGAAATGCGGTTCATGCCCACGGGCGGTGTGTCAGCGGGCAATCTGGCGGAATTCCTAACTTTGCCGAGCGTGCTTGCATGCGGAGGCAGCTGGCTCACGCCTAAGGACGCAGTCGCTGCGGGCGATTACGACCAGATCACGAACCTTGCGAGCGAAGCTGTCGCTATTGCGCAGCAGGCTCGTTGATCCACTTAACACTTGAACGAAAGCTCTCCCCATGGCTGAATTTCTCTCTTTCGGTGAAATCATGCTCCGGCTTAAAACACCCGGGCACCAACGTTTTTTCCAGTCGCCTGAGTTTGAAGCGACCTTCGGTGGCGGCGAAGCCAATGTTGCAGTAGCTCTGTCGAACTACGGCTTTGATGCAGGCTTTGTCAGCGCGCTGCCCGACAATGACATCGGCGAAAACGCCATTATGGAGCTGCGCAAATTTGGCGTGGAAACGGCCCATATCAGTCGCTCGGGCGACCGGGTAGGGATTTACTTCCTTGAGACCGGCTCAAACCAGCGCCCTTCCAAAGTGGTTTATGATCGCGCGAATTCGTCGATCTGCAATGCGGCGCTTGATGAGTTTGACTGGCCAACCATTTTCAAAGGCGCAAAGTGGTTGCACATCACAGGCATCACGCCTGCGCTAAGCCAATCGGCTGCCGACCTTTCGATGGCTTGCGTCAAAGCGGCCAAAGAAGCGGGTGTTACAGTATCATGCGATTTCAACTTCCGTGGCAAGCTTTGGAAATATGGCAAGACCGCTCCAGAAGTGATGCGCGAACTGGTCAAATATGTCGATGTGGGCATTGCGAACGAAGAAGACTGTCAGAAGTCGCTCGACATCTCCGTTGATGTCGATGTGGAATCCGGCGAACTCGACACGACAAAGTACGAAGCACTGGGCCAGAAAGTGCTAGATATTTATCCCAACATGCACACGATCGCGATCACACTTCGTGAAAGCCTTTCAGCGGACCGCAACAAGTGGTCTGCTTGCCTGCGGACCCGCGATGATGGCTTCTTGCTCTCTAAGAAATACGAGCTGACCGACATCGTGGATCGCGTGGGCGGTGGTGATAGTTTTGCATCGGCGTTGATCTATGGCCTTAACGCTTATGAAGATCGCCAGCAGAGCCTTGAATTTGCTGTTGCAGCTTCTGCGCTCAAGCACACAATTTTGGGCGACTTTAACCGGGTAACGGTACCGGAAGTCGAGAAACTAATGAGCGGTGATGGCTCTGGTCGCGTGCAACGTTAACCGATTGCCGGAACTCCGCAGGACTTGCGTGCCTGCGGATGCGCGAACTCAAATTGTAAAAATAGCGAACTGCCTATTGCCTTATTAGCGGCGTTGCGCAGTATCCTATTTGGTGCGCGTTGCTGATTTTAGTTTCGCCATCCAAGAGATGCACGCCGATGCTGGCCGGTCTTATTGCTCGGGGTTGTTGTGCAACTGCAACTGCAGGAACTTGGGCGACTTTTTGGTGGCCTCGTGCATTTCCGCCATCGGGAATGCGTTTGAACCTAGCGCGGTGAGTGGCATGCCTGCTTCGGCCAGCGCATAAGGCGAAATTCTGTGGCGCGTCATCAAGCCACTATAGCCATCGCTAATCAGGCTGGTTTCGAATCTGAGACCCTGACTGCCATCAACCGAATGGACAACCGTGCTAACCACTAGCTGGCCATGCCCAAGGTCGAGGACTACATTCTCGTCCACTTCCACCCCGGCCAAACCTTCGATCCGAGCGCCAGTCTTGGACAAGTTGCGCAGCATCACATTGTAGTAATGGTCTTCGTGGATCAGACCAATTTTGCGATACACTGTCATCCGGTCCGCTCTGAAACGAGGCGGTCCATCAGGGCGAAAGATCAGGTCACCGCCTTCCAAACGTTCGAGGACGTCTTCATGCGCCAGCGGTTTGGAGTAGATATAACCCTGGACAAGATCGGCACCGCGTTCGGTCACCAGCTTAAGCTCGTCTTTGGCTTCTACGCCTTCAGCAACGGTTTCCATGTCCAAAGCTTTGGCAAGCGAAACGATAGCCGTGATGATCGCCGGGTTTGTGTCTCCAGATTCGGTGCAACCCCGCACAAAACTCTGATCGATTTTGATCTTGTCGAAAGGCGCGCGCTTCAGATAGCCTAGCGACGAATAGCCAGTGCCAAAATCATCCATGGCTAACCTGACGCCGAGACGTTTGAGCGAAGCGAATGTCTTGTCGACCTCCGCAACATCGCCAACGAACACGCTTTCGGTGATCTCTAGTTCAAGCCGGTTGGGTTCGAGTTGGCTTGAGGTCAAGGCCGAAGCGACCGCCTTGCAGAAGCCCGGTGTCATGAACTGCTTGGCGGATACATTGACTGCAACTCTTGGACTGCCAGTCCATTGCACGGCGTCGGAGCAGGCTTGTCGCAGCGCCCATTCGCCGAGCTCGATGATGAGATCGGTTTGCTCCGCCACGGGAATAAAGAGTGCCGGTGAAATGAACCCCTGTTCGGGGTGCTCCCAGCGCATCAAGGCTTCGAAGCCTTTGAGCCTGTTTTCCTTCGGGTCGACGAGCGGTTGGTAATTCAACCGCAGTTCGCCCTTAACCAAGGCGTCGCGAAGTTCTTCCTGGATCATTACCCCGCGAGAGGCCGCTTCTTTGAGATCCGCGTTGTAGAAGCGCGAAGTACCTTTGCCGTTTTCTTTTGCTGCATACAATGCGAGGTCAACCGCGCTGTTCAATTCGGACGCATCAATGCCGTCATATGGAGCGATGGCGACACCCACTGAAGTTCCAATAATCGCGCGCCTACCGCTAATCGAATAAGGCTGCGAAACCATTTGAATGATGCGTCCAGCAAGATCGCTTAGCTCGCCGCGATCATCCATATCCGGCAAGATGATTTGAAATTCATCACCGCCTAGGCGGCCTACTTCACCACGGTCTTGGACGATTGTTTTTAGTCGATCTGCGACTTGTTTAAGCAATTCATCGCCAGCGGGGTGGCCCATCGTATCATTGACTTGCTTGAACCGATCGAGGTCCAGCATCATCAGAGCGCAGCTTCGTCCGATAGTTTTGAAAGAGTTGAGCGTCTTTTCTAACTGACTTGTAATGCGACGCCGATTGGCCAGGCCAGTTAACTCATCATATTGCGAGTGCCGGGCAACGCTTTGTTGATGACGAAAGTCGCGGGTGATGTCGGCAGCGACACCTCGGTAACCGCAAAATTCTTTTGCCGCGTTAAAGTATGGACGTGCTGATGTCCGCCACCAATTCAACGCGGGGTCACGGTCTTCGCTGCTTTTGCTTAGCGCAATTTCGACGATGAGATCGTCAATCTTCGATTGGGAACGGATCTTCAGGTTTAACGAACGAGCTGACGACGATTGACCGTCTACACTGGTTGAGACGAAGGCGGACGTCAAAGGCTGGCCAATCAGATTTTCGGCACCGTCCCCAAGGGATTCTTGCGCTTGTTTAGAGAGATAGATCAGGTTTCCGGATTGGTCTGAAGCCCAGAAGAAACCTACACCTACTTCTTCGATCTGCTCGATAATTTTGGAACTTGAACCGGAGATAGAGTTCGGCAGCTCTTCGGAAGCAACTTCCGGAGCATTCTCAGTCCGTTTTAACAGTCTGAACGCCAATTCCTGCTGCTCCGATCAATCTCTTCAAGGGATCGCGAACGGGCCTTCAACGTATTCCGCTCGCAGTGTCTATCAACATGTTTGAGCAGCTATCGGATATTCTACTTAAGAAAGCGTCAATTCCTCGTAAATGTTTCTAAGTTTCAAGATGCAAGGTGCAGGCTCTGAAGCATTAGCTCGGTCTAGACTTCAAGCCGGGCGGCAATGTGCGCGTGCCTTAGCGCCGCAATTGGGGAGCGGCCCAAAATGGCCAGGATGGTGTTTTGGCGCTCTAGTAGGGCAGTTTCAAAATCAGCCGAACCGTTGAAATGCGGCAAGTCCGGTGACAGTATCCGGCTATACTGCGAAATGGCAGCAGCAATTTTTGCGCGTTTTTTGAGATCATCTCGCGAGCGTTTGCAGCGCTCAATTTCGATAAAACAGTCCATTTCAATCGAGGCGATCGCGTAGCGATACCAATCGGCTGCATCTCCTACGATACCGATAAGATTCTGCGTGTTTCCCAATCCGCCATCGTTGCAGAAGTTCAAGAACTGCATGATCTTTGCCGCACTTCCTGCGCAGGCCATGCCGTTAAATGAAATGAAGATTCCGGCTTCATCGGCGTGGGCGTAGAGGTCGTGCGCGGACATAGGGGCGTTGGCAACGATCCGGTCATCGCCTTTTTCGATCAAATCGCGGCAGATCATGAAAATACCCGAGATGAACTGATATTGGCTGGAAAGCGCATCGCCAATGGTTCCAGAACTGTTCGGGTTCGGTCGTTTTCGCAATTGGTATGCGATCAAAGCAATGCTGCTCCGCGCGATGACATAAAGATCCCAAATACCCACGGTCGCCGGAACAGGGGACTTGCTGAGATGGAATTCTCGCACCGCGCTCGTTATCGCTAGGGCGGCGTCGAAGTTGCCCATCGCAATCCGCAATGCAGACATATTGATCTTTCGCCCTTTTCGCGATCCTTCATACTTGCATTGGATCGTTTCGGCGGGAATGTGGTGGTTTAACGCAAAGGGGCGGGTGTTTTCTTCACCTAGCTGGCGCCCGCTTTCCGAATAGAGCGCAGATACACCCTGCCAAAGCCCAAAACGCGACTCCATGACCGGCGACTGCCACGGTTTTTGCAGGACGGGCCAAAGGGTTTTTTTGATCTTAGTGCGCAAGGGCCTCTGTTTCCCAATTCGAAACATGTTTCAGTTAATGCTCCGCGTATGTGGCAAAGTGGCTAGGTTCGGGCAAGGAGGTAACTGCGTGCGCCTTAAACGGCGTATGCTGATGGAACGTGCGAAATGGATATGTCCGCCTCTCCTAATGCTGAATCACACGCGCAGCTTAGCTGGCGATGGCTGCCGCTTGACGCGCAGTCGCTCGCGGAGTTGCGCGAGGATTGGGGAGACTTGGCGGACAATGCCAGCGACCCCAACATTTTTACCTCGCCAACCTATATCGCGCACTCACTGCCACTGCTTGAACAGCAAAAACCTCATGTCTTAGCGGTCTATAACGGTGATTTGCTATGCGGTTTGACCGTTCTGCGAGGTGATTTGGGTTATGCCAAGCTGCCAATTCCGTTTGCCAAGTCTGCGCTCCATCCCGAGCAGTACTTGGGCGCTCTGTTGGTGCGTTCTGGGTGCGAGGATGATTTCGCAAAGGGGTTGTGCAATTGGCTCGACAAGGCACCTTTGCGCTTTTGTTTCGTCAATCTCAAATTGGCAAAGGCATCGGGAAGAACGGTAGCATCGCTTGCCCGGCATTGTGAAGGACAGGACCGCCCGCTGCTAAAGCTATGCGCGTTTCAAAGAGCGGCTATTGTTCCGCAATCCGGGGCGAGTAGCGAATGTAATACGCACCTGAGCGCTGGTCGGCGCAAGAGTATCCGCCGCGCTTGGAACGGTTTGGCTAAGCTAGGAAATCTTCAGCATGAGCGGCTTGAACAAGGAGGTGACCTATCAGCCTGGATCGATGGCTTTTTGGCGATGGAGAATTCGGGGTGGAAGGGCGAAAACAACTCTTCAATATTATCGGATAGACACGAGGTGCACCTCTACTCCGAGATTATCGGGAAGGCGCATGAAGCTGGTGACTTGCACTTCACTCGGCTGTGCCTTGACGACCGCCCCATCGCATACACTCTGGATATCTGGCTCGGCGATGCAGCATTCTGCTTAAAGTCGGCCTATAATGAGCAATATCGCAAGTTCTCGCCTGGAGTTCTGATGGAGCATGAAGCGCTCAAAACATATTCCAACCAAAGCCGCATTCGGTTGGTTGATTCCTGTTCTGCGCCGGATAACAATTTGCTCAATGAGCTGTGGCCTGACCAAACAGAAGTAACGGATTTCCTTATTGGACGATCGGGACCGGCTTACCGCATGTTATTTGAAGCGATAACATGGATCAAACGTCGGTCAGTTTCTGCGGGAAATACAGCACCATGACCGACACGCATCCGTCCGGAGCCGCGCGGCGCGGCAATATCGCAGAGCTTGGAACGGCGCATCTGACATCCATGTTAGATTTATTTGCGCAAGGCCAGAGACCACATCACGAAAGCCACCCGGAACACTTTGGTCCTGGAGACAACACCGAAGCAATCGAGGCCTATCTCAAAGGTTTTCTGAAAGGCCGCAATCCGCTGCGTAAACGGACGGGATTTGCCAAAGGCTGGTTCGTCGACGGCGTTTTATGCGGTTATCTTTTGTATCGGCTCGAATTGCGCGAAGACGTGTTTTACGGGCGGGCACGATGGTCTTGCTTTGTCGAGGATATTGTCATTGATAAAAACGAACGCGCCAGCGGCGCGGCCTCAGCCTTGATAGAGTTGATGCTGGCGGAAGCTGAAAGCCGCGGCGACTGTGTGTTCGGCGCAACCGTTTGGAGCGGCAATGAAGCCTCCGCGCGCTTGTTTGAGCGGCACGGCTTTCGAGCGCAGTCGCAGACATTCTACAAGGTTTCGCAGTGACAATCGCCTGTTTCCGTTTCCGTGGGCTGCTCTTAGGTAGCCTTATGACCGCTATCGGCAGCTGTGCCCCTGCTCCGCCTGAAAGCACGATTGAGCTAACAGGCGCCTCTGACGCGCTCCTCATGTTTGTCGGTGATCAGGATAAGGCTGATGAGGATTTTATCCTCGTTCTTGACGCCAATCCGGCCAACGAAGTCCGAGGAGAGCCGATTGCTTCGCTGCCAATCGGCCATGCGATGTCGATGCCGCATCATATGGAATATATCCTGCCGCCCATTGGCGAACCGATCTTTATGAACGCGCATCACCCTGAGCTGACGCTGGCGATAGATATCGACGATCCGCTCAAGCCGCGCATCGCACACAGTTTCAAGCCGCCAGAGAGCTTGCGCTTTCCTCATGATTATGCCCGCACGCCCGAAGGTAATCGACTGGTCGGGTTCCTCCGCAGCGATGGTAAAAGCCCCAATCTTGATGAAAAGATGCAGCCCGGCGGACATGGAGGGATTGCGGAATACAGCGCCAGTGGTGAGCTGATCCGCACTGTCTCGGCTGTGGTGCCTGACGCGAAAATGGCGGTGCGTCCTTATGCCTTTGCGTTGTTGCCAGATGCTGACCGGTTTACGGTCACCAGCGCGCCGATGCATGAACGATCATGGGCTGATGTTGTTCAAATCTATAGTTTTTCTGATTTCGAGCTGTTGCATACGCTTGATCTGAAGACCGGCGAAGATCACGAGGGAAATCCGGTCGATGGCGTCAATGGTGCAGCGTTTGGCCAACATGTGCTGCCAGATGGGTCGGTGTTCCTCAATTCATATGGTTGCGGGTTTTACCATCTGACTGATATCGCGAGCGATGTGCCGCGATTGGACTTGGTCTATTCACTGGTGACGCCGCCTGCCGACAATCCTGATGACATTCGCGGTGCTTGCGGAATCCCGCTCCTTATCGGTAATTTCTGGGTCCAGCCCGTCGGTGCGTTGAAGCAAGTGGTTGTGCTAAACATTGCTAACCCAAAGGCGCCGCGCGAGGTTTTCCGGTTCGATACGCCCGAGGATTTCAGGCCCCATTGGATGTCCAAAGATCCGCGCGGCAACCGGCTAATTCTAGGAGCTGAGTTGGGCGGGGAGCAGGGCTTTTTCATACTCCGTTTCGACGAATCATCGGGCCGGATTGAATATGACCCGGATTTCTCTGCGAAACGCGGGTCAGGCTGGTTGAGCTTTCTAGAAAGTCCTACGCCGGGCTATATTTCGCTTGAACGCGATGAGTGGCCGCATGGTGCGAGCGGACCGGCGTGGGGTCATGCAGCGCTGTTTCTCAATCAGAAGCGTCAATGACCGGGGCGAGGTAGCGCAGCGCGTGCGTCGGCTTTTCTTGTTATGTAGAAACGACACTGCCTGCATTTACCTGGCTCGATTGGGCTTCGCGGTAGACCTCGTAAAGCGCTTGGGCGATACGGTAGTCCTCAATGTAGTCAATATCGATGCCAGCCAGACGCGATAGTTCTTGCAAGACCGGATCATTTCCGAGGAAATACTCGCGCTCAAGGATCAAATCGCGAGGCGCCATATAGAGGCTGTTGGTCACCCGAAACCAGTCGGGCAATTCCTGTGAAATCGTGTGATTGCGGCTCGCTTCGTAATTGAGCGCCCCTTCGCGCGACCAGAAATACTCCTTCGCCATATTCACACCCAGCAGCGAGTCATTTGGGCCGCAAAGCACTTGCTCGCGATAGGCGGCGAAGCTTTCACGATATTCTTGCGGGCTCATCAGCGGGCACACCACCGTTGCCCACGCGATATGGGCGTGGGGAATGTCCGTCACGATCCCTGAGATGACTTCGTTGAAGTCGGCTTGGTGGCCAACCGATAGGTAGTCGGAGCGTTTGTGGCCGGTGGCACCGAACTTGGCAGCTAACCCTAGAAATTCGGAGTCTTCGCTGGAGACATAAATGCGTGCCGGGTCGATCACGCGCGTGAGTTGTGACAGCTTCCATTCGATCAGGCTTGGCTGATCTCCGAAAGGGAGCAGGCATTTCTCCGAAATACGCGAGCTGCCGCGTCGCACTGGCACGACAATGCCGAGGTCAAAGCCGGGATCGCGAAAGGGTGGCAAAGCGCTCACGTGGCTACCTCCAGAGATTGTGCATTGTACCGGACGAGTGCCGCGTCCCAGCGCGCTGGGTCATATGGATGATTCATGCGGTCGAGGATTTCTTGCGCACTAAGTGTCGGGTCCGTGGGATCGAACACGGCGTTGACCAAGTGATAGGCTAGCCATTGTCGCGCCTTCTCCAAGTCGCAGGCCTTGGCCTCGCCGGAAACGACGTCAGCAAGGAACGTACTAAGCGCAGTATAGGCGCAGCTCCAATCCCCGGTCGCAAAGTCGGAGAGGCGCAACAGTGGCGTGCCGGTGGCTGCGCAGATTGCCCAACTCTTCGAATTGCCGACAATCATGCCGTCGCAATGGTGAGCCAACTCCTGCGTCGCTTGTCCTGCGATAGCAGAGCTATCCAGCAAGATTGCCTTGCCGTCTGATGCAACAATCGCAGCATGGACCGCTATGTTGTCACCATAGAGGTCATTCAAGGGGTGGTTGGTAACGGCAAGGACTGCTTCGTCAGGAAGTGCCGAGCACAGCGTTTCGATCATCGCTGCATTGCTTGGAAACTTCTGGTGCTGGCGGAAGAAGTTCTCTTCATGCTCATACTCGAGCGGCAGTCCGATCACTGTCTGGCCATCCTCGATGCCCTGCAATGCAAGCCAGTCATTGCGCGACGATACGCTTGACACAGACAACGCTGGCGTGAGTGATTGGGCTAAGGGTTGTAGCCTCGCAAACTCATCTCCGGTTAGGGCTGGCATCATGCCATAATCGAACAATGTTGGTGCCACGATGGCCCAGTTTGGTGCGGTGACGAGCGGGGGTGCAGCGCCTTCCATGATGTAACGCACAGTTCCAGGGAAGCGCGTTGGCGTTTTGATATCGGCGCTGCGGCAGAGGACGAAGTCCGGCGCGATGGCTTCGACAAATTCGATCAGATCCGCTTCCTTACTCGCGTCCTCTCTAAGCAGCGGATGGTCGGGACCATCCAACAAATGCCACTGCACATGGTCCAAATCTTGAATGAGGTGCAGTTGTTCTTCGCCCAACCCCGTGTTGTGCCAAAGCGGAGGGATCAGGACATGCGTTTCATGCGCGCGCGCCATGATCCGGATTAAAGGCACAACGATGTGCTCGAACCACCATGGCGTGACCACGGGTAGGTAGAACACTATGCGAGCAGACGCGTCGGCTGAGAGTTTGTTTGAAGGCACGTGAAAGGCAGGCTCCAGCAAGAATGGTGACGTCGTCACAGCCAAAGCAACTCGCGTGCCAATATCCCGGCGCTCTCGTAATTGAAGCTTGCGCTTCGTTGTCGAAGCGGCACGTCAAAGCCAGTCCGGCAATGGCTTGCCGCAAGTTTCATGTTGGCAAGCTTTGACAATTTTCTTGTCCGGGAGGGAAAGCGTGCATACTCTCTAAAATGAAAATGGGGGTGGCGTTGGAGTTAGAGCTTAAGACCAAGCGCTTGATTGTCGCGTGGCGTGGTGGCGATATGTCATCGCGCGACCTTTTGATTGCGCATGTGATGCCCGAACTTGAGCAAATTGCCGCAGCGCGGCTTAGAGCAGAACATTCAAGTTCGCTTTCCACGCATGACCTTGTGAACGAGGCTCTGCTCAAGATCATCGGCGAACACCCCGAATTTGGCGACCGCGCGCATTTGCTCGCGCTGGTATCGCGGGTGATGCGCAATGTCCTCGTCGATCAAGCCCGTGCGCGCATGTCGAACAAAAGGCGGCACCAAAAGGTCGAGCTGCGCACACAACTTGAGGGAACTATTCCGCAAATTGATCTGCTTTCGCTCGATTCTGCGCTTATTCGATTGAGAGCAATCGATGAAGGCTATGCGGATATTGTCGAGATGCGGTATTTTGGAGGCATGACGGTCGCGGATATCGCGGTTGTAACTGGCTGGTCGGAACCGACCATCAAACGCCGGTGGCGATCAGCCCGGGCATGGCTTTCGGACGCCATAACGGACCCATTGGCAGGCCATGACTGATCCATCCTTCGAACGGCGCGCGCTTGCTGTATTCGAAGCGCTGCTCGATGTCGAAGAAGACGCGCGAGAAACCTGGCTTGAGACCAAGACCGGCGGGGATGTAGCGCTCAAACGTCGTGTGACTGCCATTTGGCGCGCAGAGCAACAGCTTAACCTTAAGACGGGCGCTTATCTTGATGCAGTCGATCCTATTGCCGCGCCTGAACGGATTGGAGCCTATCGGATCACAGAGACCATCGGTTCAGGCGGGATGGGCACTGTTTTTGCCGCTGAGCGTGATGAAGGCGATTTTGAACATTCGGTCGCGATCAAGCTAATCAAGCCAGGCATTTTTACCGAGCAATTGGTCGCGCGCTTCAATCGCGAGCGGCAGATTCTGGCAAACCTAAACCACCCGCATATTGCTCGGCTGTTCGATGGCGGGACTAGCGAGCTAGGTCAGCCGTACATTGTTATGGAGCGGATTGACGGTGTTCCATTGTTGGATTGGCTCGCGGCGCAATCGCCATCGCTCGAAGCGCGGCTAGATCTGTTTTTGCAAGTTTGCGCTGCGGCTGGTCACGCACATCGCAATCTGGTTGTGCACCGCGATCTCACACCTGCCAACGTGCTGGTCGATAGCGCAGGTGATGCCAAACTTATCGACTTTGGGATCGCTCGGCCTGAGGGCGAAGAATATGCAGCTACGCTAGGCGAAACTGACGCGTCTCAACCAATTCGCGCCGTGACGATGACGCCCGGCTATGCCGCGCCAGAGCGGATCAACGGTGATGCCGCGACAGTGCTGAGCGACGTTTATTCGGCTGGCAAGATGCTCGAGGCAATGCTTCCTGCTGCGCATTCGCCGGAACTTGAAGCGATCATTGCCAAGG
Source organism: Erythrobacter sp. (assembly GCA_039985875.1). GTDB lineage: Bacteria > Pseudomonadota > Alphaproteobacteria > Sphingomonadales > Sphingomonadaceae > Erythrobacter. Next base: position 105,826 of record JBDWRU010000011.1, read on the forward strand.
CGATAGCGGACAGTCCGGACTCGAGATATCTTTCCATGGACGAGCTCGCGGGTGACGTTCGCGCTGTCCTGACCAATCATCCGGTTGGAGCGATGCCATCAAGCAAGCGCTACCAATGGGGTAAATGGTTCGCGCGCAACCGCGCCCTTGCAGGGTTAGGGGCCGCTTTGGTCGTGGCGTTGGTCGCGGGGAGTGTCACCACCGGTTGGTTCTGGAGCCAAGCGGTCGAAGCGCGCGACGATTCCAATGCCCGGTTCGACGAAGTGCGCGGGATCGCGACATTCATGCTGTTCGACCTCTATGACGAGTTGGAGCCAATCTCTGGCAACACAAAAGCCTTGTCCCAAATCGCCGATGAGGCGCGCGCCTATCTTGAGCGACTGAGCGTAGGCGATGATGCTTCGCCAGAACTGCAGCTTGAAATCGCGAAAGGATATCACCGTCTCTCGACAATTTCCGGCAATCCTGAAGGGGCAAATCTGGGAAGGCGGGAGGATGCCAAACTGTTTCTGGACCGTGCGCTTGGAATTCTCGAGCAGCTACACTCCAGCAAACCAGACGACGCTGATGTTACAGACGCGCTCGCCGATGCGCTTTATTCGCAAGCCATATTTCAGTTCATTGCTGAGGATGACAGCGAGGCAACGATTGTTTCCGCTGACCGGTCCGCCAAATTGTTCAAGCAATTGATCGACAGTGACCCGGACAATGACAAGCATCGTTTCAATTGGTTCAAAGCTCGGTTGCAGGCAGCGAAACCGTATGTCTGGATGGATCAAGGGGAGAAAGGGATCGAGCGGCTGACCGCTATCGTTGCCGAGATTAAGAACGATCCAAAGACCGTCGCTGGCGATCCCGCCGCGCGTCAGGCGTTGGCTGCGGCGCATACCGAGCTTGGCTATACGCGATCATGGACGATACCGAGCGATAGGCCCGAATATCTTGAGTCGCTAACCGACCTAAATGCGGCACTGGTTATTTATGATGATCTGTATGAGAACGGGCCTTCTGAAAATCGCGATGTCATTCGCTCAAATCTGATCAGCACATTGTTTAAGCGGGCCTTGGTGTATTATGATTTGCCCAAATCACAGGAAGCTTTGGCCGATATTGAGCGCGCCGAGGAATATGCCAACTTTTTGATAAAGCGCGATGCCGATGATGAGGGTGCAAAGGAGCGGCTGGAAACGCTGTATTCACAAAAGTTATTCGTTTTGACTGACCTTGGCCGTCACCAAGAGGCAGTGGATATTGCCTCGTATTTGCTGTCAGTCCGGAGTGGAAGGCTGGCCGAAGATTCTTCGAATACAGGGTATTTGCGCGATGTGGCGGGTGCGCAGCAAGCGCTGGCGATTGCACTCGATGCCTCTGGTGATCGAGACGCAGCCTGTCGCGAATATCGCGGGTCGCGCGCCGTTTGGGATAAATTTGTTAGCCAAGTGGAGCTGTCGTCAATCGACAAATCCAACAATATTGAACCGCTCGAAGCAGCGCTGAAAAACTGCTGAAGCGCGATTGGCGCGAGGCCAATCAGCAAAGCAAGGGCTCGCGTGCCTCACTTAATTGATTGCAAGGCAAAGTGCTCGGGGGACCGACAATTCCAATTTTTGATAGCGTCAAGTTCAACATTCTGCGGCGAAGCGCGGGCAGGTGAGGGGTTGCAATGGCGGCCATGTGGGCTAGGCATAGGTTTGCTTTCAGGACTTTTCCGCCACGCGGCCATCCATTCTGGATTCTGCGCGAGAGCGGGAGCTGACTGCACCAGACCACGATCTTCAACAAATTCATGGCCGACAATCTAAACGCGGACGCTCCGCAATCAGAGGCGCCGATCAGCCCACCCTTGATCGACCTGCCAATCGAAACGCACGACAAAGGATTTTATGACGGGTTCAGCCGTGAGGTGACGATCCCGGCAAAGATCATCGTGACCATGATTATTCTGTGGGCGTTTTTCTCCGCCGCGTCAGAAACGGTGTTCGGCAGACCAGCTGAAGAAGTGTTTGGCGCAAGCGCAGAGCAGACGCTCGCGGTCGCAAACGAAACCATTATTGCGCAGTTTAGCGGTTGGTACGTCTATCTGGTGGCGATGCTGGTTGTCGTCTCCTTAGCTCTTGCTTTGGTCCCGCAAATTGGCCGATTGAAGATGGGCGCGCCCGGGGAAAAACCCGAATTTTCGCGCTTTTCTTGGTTTGCGATGCTCTTCGGGGCGGGGATTGGCATTGGGATGCTGACCTTTTCGACCGGCGAACCGCTGGCCCATTTCCAGAACAATCCCGATGTGATTTCGGGCAAGGTGGCCGCACTGTCGGCGGAGAATGTTCGCCCAGCCTATATCTATACATTCTTGCATTGGGGCTTTGGCGCTTGGTGCACTTACGCGCTTGTCGGATTGGGGATTGGTTATGTTGCCCATCGCCGAGGATTGCCGCTGACAATCCGATCATCGCTTGCGCCTTTATTTGGCAAGAGCCTGTCGGGAACTGCGGGGCATATCGTTGATATCGTGGCCGTCGTCGCAACGATCCTTGGTGTCGCTTACACAATGTCGCTGGGCGTTCAGCAGTTTGTGGCGGGTCTGTTTCGCCTTTCAGGCGCCGATTGGTTGATGGCCGGTGACGGTGCCGCGTCAAGCATGGCCATCGTCTTGGCTTTGGTTGTCTTAGTGGGTGCTTCGACGCTCAGCGCGCTTTCGGGCGTGGGCCGAGGGATCAAGTGGCTCTCCAACATCAATATGACCTTGTCCTTTGCGCTGCTCGCGCTTTTCGCGATCGTGGGTTCGGGGGTCTATGCGATGCAGCTGCTTGGCGTTGGTATCTGGGACTATTTCGTCAATTTGCCGCAGCTCTCGCTCGCTTTGTTCAGCCGCGATGGCAGCGAAGCAGCGGACGCTTTGGTCGATTGGCAATTGGGTTGGTCGGTATCCTACTGGGCATGGTGGATCGCGTTTGCTCCATTCGTTGGTATGTTCATAGCGCGCATCTCAAAAGGGCGTTCGATCCGTGAATACATCTTAGGCGTGGCTTTGGTGCCGTCGCTGATGTGCTTTGTTTGGATGGCCCTCGCAGGCGGAACAGCGATAGACCTTGAGCTAAGCGGGGTGGCTGATGGAGCCATTGTCAACGCAGCGATGGCCGATCAGCTTTATGCGACATTGGAGGTCATGCTCAGCCCTGCAGTAATGACGCTTGTATCCGTGCTCGTGGTTATCTTGTTGATGACCTATCTCGTGACATCTGCGGATAGCGCGATCTTGATCATAAACACCATTAATGGTGCAGGCGAAGATGAGGGCGCGCGAAAGTACCACATCATCTTCTGGGGCATGGCGTTGGCGTTTATCGTGGGGTCAATGCTGATCGTTGGCGGTGTCGAAGCCATTCGCATCACTATGATCATCGGGGCTTTGCCGTTTTCCTTTGTGCTGGTGGCGATGTGTTTCTCGATCATAAAGGCGGTCGTCTTTGATGTTGTCCGTAAACATCATGGCGTTCCGACCACCGCTGAGGCGTGCGAAGCGTGGGACGGAAGTGTTGCGCCAGCCGAATGACTTGTTCTCTTCGCAGGTGCGGTAAGAGTAAAATCGAGTATACTAATTTAGACTTGAAATAGGACTGCACTATCCTTGATCAGATAATGAATAGATTTAAATAGAATTTTTATCAAGATGAATAATCGAAACTAATTGTAAGAGAATTAACGTCTATTAGGGTAATGTTGTTATTCTGCAACATGCAATTCTGCATCCCCAAAAACTTTGATAGTCACTGTAGCCGTATTGTGTCGCGCTTGTTAGTGGCTCCCTGCGCCGCGCGAATTTCAGTTCGCCGCGCTCGCATTATTGATAGGGCCGCCCCGTTCGTTGGCGCAGCCGATCACAAATTGTCTAAAGGGGACAAAAAGAATGGTTAAATTTGTAAGTCGCGCTTCTGCGAGTGCGCTGGCTATTGCTATAGCTGCGCCCACTGTTGCGCAGGCTCAGGCTGATACTGAAGAGGGCGCACAGGAACGCGAAGGTGGCGTTGGCACGATTATCGTGACCGCTCAACGCCGTAGCGAAGATCTGCAAGATGTGCCGGTTTCGGTGGCCGCGATCGGATCGCAACAGCTCGAAGAGCTAAACATCGATACGTTCGAAGACTACCTTGCGCAGCTTCCAACCGTTACCGCTGGCGGCAATGGTCCGGGGCAAAGCACCATCTACATTCGCGGTCTTGCATCAACCACGCCAAACATCACCGTTGCCGGTGTTGCTGGCCTTGCTCCCAACGTGGCGCTTTATCTCAACGATCAACCGCTAACCCAGCCGGGCCGCAACCTTGACGTCTATGCAGCTGACTTGGAGCGGATCGAAGTCCTCTCTGGTCCACAAGGCACGCTGTTTGGTGCCAGTTCGCAAGCAGGCGTTGTGCGCCTCATCACCAACAAGCCAGACCTTAGCGGTTTTAGCGCTTCGTTCTCTGCGGGTGTTTCCTTCACGCGCAGCGGCGAAAGCAGCTATCAAGCCGAAGGTGTCGTCAATGTTCCCGTAACAGACAATTTTGCCGTGCGCGGCGTTGTCTATCTCGACGATCAAGGCGGCTATATCGATAACGTGCCAGGCACGATTGACTTGACTGAAAGCGGGCGCTTCCGCCCAGAAGGTTTCGTGCGCGAAAATGGTGTGCCCGTTTCTGCGAACCGTGCCGGTTTCCAATCGACCGATGATTTGAGCGGCGTCACATTCTTGCAAGCCGACAACGCTGGGCTTGCGCAGGAAGACTTCAACGACACGACATATTCCGGTTTCCGCGTCAGCGCCCTTTGGGAACCCGTTCCCGACTGGGCAGTGACCGTTTCTCATCAGCGTCAAAGCCTTGAAAGCGACGGCGTGTTCTTTGCCGATCCGGAATTGGGCGGTTTGGACAACCTTGAGATCGAGCGGTATGAGGAAGATCGTCTGGAAGACGATTTCTCTAACACCAGTTGGACCATCGAAGGCCGCCTTGCGTTCCTCGATGTGATCTACACAGGCGCCTACACTGAGCGCACGAGCGATCAGCGTGCAGATTACACCGACTACCTTTTCGTTGGTCAGTATCTGCCATATTACATCTGTGATGGGTCGGTGACTTACCCGGGAGCAGGTGGGCCTAGCGGTACGTGCCAAGCACCAAACTTGTTTGTGAATTCACTCAGTCAAACCGAGGTGTTCACTCAGGAATTGCGCTTCAGCACACCTGAAGATTGGCGTTTCCGCGTCACCGCTGGTGGGTTCTACTCGGACCTATCTCTAGAAGAGCGTGTTGATTTTGCCTATCCGGGCAATGTTCTTGCGAATCCTTTTGGCCCATTTGCGGCCAACTTCCCACAGACTACAGGGTTCTTCTCGGATCCTGGCCCTTTCCCTGCAACGACTATCTTCCGTAACGATATTCGTCGCACGGATGAGCAGCTTGGGTTGTTTGGCGAAGCCAGTTTTGACATTGTACCGGACCTGCTGACAGCGACCTTTGGTGCGCGTTATTTTGACGTCGAAGTGGACTTTGAAGGAAGCGCCAACGGTTCGTTCTGTAACTCTGGCGCTGCCCAGGATGCGAACGCATTCGGCACCGATATCAGCGACCTGTTCGATGGCGATGGTCAGTTTAACTTTATCGGATCGTGCGACGCCTCATTGCGTCAGACGTTCGATTTGAACGATACGCTCGCCGATATCGAAGCGGCTGGTCTTAACCCGGCACAAGCGGCGCAGGTATTTGCATCGCTTCGCGCTCCTGACACCGCCTCCACCGATGGTGTGATCGTCAAAGGCACGGTAACGCTAACACCAACCGAAGATATGCTGTTCTATGCGACCTATTCGGAAGGTTTCCGCCCGGGTCTCTTGAACCGACCCGGCGGAGCGCAGGGTCCGAATGGATTTAGCGTTCCGTTCGCGATCGATTCTGATGAAGTTAAGAACTACGAATTGGGTTGGAAACTTGACCTCTTTGACGGTCAGTTCCGCTTCAATGGTAGCGCGTTCTTCGTGGACATCACCAATCTGCAAACGCAGATTTTTGATCCAAGCATCACGAACCTGTTCTTCTCGGATAATGCTGCGAATGCCGAAATTTACGGGGTTGAAGCCGACTTTACCATCGCTCCTTATGCGGTCCCGGGGCTAACGATCGCAGGCGCATTCTCGATCCTGGACACCGAGATCACTGAAGTTCTGACCCCAACCAACGATGTGCTTGCGGGTGAAGAGCTAGCATTTGCTCCTTCGTTCCAAGGCAATCTGCGTGTTCGTTATGAATGGGATGTCACCAACGACATCGAAGGCTTCTTGCAACCGCAAGTGAGTTATTCTGCGTCGAAATTCACCGACATCATTGAGATCAACAAGATTGAGTTGGACAGCTACACGTTGTTTGACTTGGCCGTTGGCATCAAGAAGGACGATTGGACGTTTGAGATTTTCGGCGAAAATCTCAGCGATGAACGGGCGCAAGTTTCCGGTGTATTCGGTAATGACCGTGAACGTATCATCACCAACCGTCCGCAAACGGTCGGTGCGCGAGTATCGTTCAGCTACTGATCGAGACTGACTGAAAAAGAAGCGGCGGGAGCGAGCACAAGGCTTGCTTCCGCCGTTTTGCTTTGCAAGGCATAAACCCGATATGGCGACACGCGATGAACAGCTCAAATCCGCGCAGAGTGCGATGCAAGCCGGACGCTTTGACGAAGGTCTGACGCTGGCTAATGCGGTGCTTGTGGATGCTCCGGGCGATGGAGAGGCGTTGTATATGGCGGCGGTTGCGTGCCGTTATCTCAAACGGTTTGAGGATGCTGCAGACTGTCTTACCCGGCTCCATGGAACGATGCCTGAATATGGCCGCGCGTGGCAAGAAGAAGGTCATCTCGCCTTGGCGCGCGGAGATGCTGCGGGGGCATTGGCTGGATTTGTGCAGGCGACGCAGTTCAATCCCGCGCTTGAGGCTAGCTGGCGCGAGCAAGCTAGGCTGGCAGCTGAATTGGGACGGGGAGAAGTCGCGACGACGGCCAAGGCACAGTTTGAACGGCTGCGCTCGCTTCCGCGTGAACTGATCGCGGTGACCAATCACCTTCACGAAGGGCGTTTGCTGCGAGCAGAAGAAATCTGCCGCCAATATCTTAGAAAAACCCCGCGCGATGTCGAAGGAATGCGATTGCTGGCGCGGATCGGCGCAGAGTTGGGCGTTCTGGACGATGCCGAATTTCTCCTTGAAAGTGCGGTGACTTTTGAACCTGACAACGTGCAGCTGCGCTTGGACTATATCGACATGCTGCGACGCCGCCAGAAATCGACCAAAGCGTGCGAAGAAGCCGAATCGCTTTATAGGCGCGACCCAGCAAGCCCAGTGTTCCAGTCGCGCCTTGCAATCGAATGTATGCAGGCGGGCGAATATGCGCGTGCCTTCAAACTGTTCGACCAAGTGTTGGACAAACTGCCCGGTGACCATGCGACGCTGACCAGCAAAGGGCATGCGCTTAAAACCATGGGGCAACAGGAAGACGCGGTTGCCAACTATCGCGCAGCCTTTGGTGCGAAACCCGATCACGGTGATGCTTATTACGCGCTCGCCAACCTAAAGACCTATCGTTTCACTGACGATGAAATCGATGCGATGCGCGCGCAAGCTGCGCGGTCAGATCTGGCGTTTATGGATCGCGTCCATATCGCCTTTGCGCTGGGCAAAGCGTTGGAAGATCGCGGCGATTATGAAACCAGCTTTGCTCATTACGAGGAAGGCAACGCACTCAAACGCGCACAAACCCGCTACAGTGCGGACGGGATGAGCGAAGAGTTGGCGCGGCAAAAAGAATTGTGCACCGCCGATCTTTTTAAGAAGCATGAGGGGGTTGGGCATGAGGCGCCCGATCCGATCTTCATCCTAGGTCTGCCGCGCGCGGGCTCAACATTGCTTGAGCAAATCCTGGCGAGTCATTCGCAGATTGATGGGACACTCGAACTACCGGACATCCTAGCGCTCGCGCACCGCTTGCGCGGCCGGAAAGCGGGGCAATCACTGTATCCTGCAAACCTGCACGATCTGACGGCAGATGACTTCGCAAAGTTCGGTCAGCATTTCATCGAAAGCACGGATGTTCATCGCCAGGGCGCGCCGTTCTTTATCGATAAGATGCCGAACAATTTCCGGCATGTCGGGCTGATCCACCTGATCCTGCCCAATGCCAAGATCATCGATGCGCGCCGCGCCCCGCTCGATTGCTGCTTCTCGGGCTTCAAGCAACTCTTCGCGCAAGGTCAGGAGTTCACCTATGGCCTGAACGAAGTGGGGCGTTACTACGCCGACTATGTCGATCTGATGGACCATTGGGACGCGGTTCTTCCCGGAAAGGTTTTGCGCGTCCAACACGAAGACGTGCTTGATGATCTTGAGGGGCAGACCCGGCGAATGCTCGAATTTTTGGACGTACCATTTGAAGAGGCATGCCTTGCCTTTCATAAGACCGACCGCGCGGTTCGCACCGCTTCGAGTGAGCAAGTTCGCCAGCCGATCAACCGCAAAGGGCAAGGGGCGTGGAAGCCATTTGAGCCGTGGTTGGGGGACTTGAAAGCAGCTCTCGGCGACCAAGCCTAACGCATAATTTGCCAAAGCGCGCGCGCTGTTTCATGCAGTCGAGCATGGTAAGAAAGCACGGCGCGGGCGATACCGGGCAATGGCAGTTTTGGATCGACCGTGGCGGGACATTTACCGATATTGCCGCGCGCGCGCCGGACGGCGAAGTTCTCACGCGCAAATACCTCTCGGAAAACCCCGACAGCTATGAGGATGCGGCTCTGCACGGAATGCGCGAGTTAACCGGCGACGCGCAGCTTTCCTTCCAAGCCATCCATTCGATCCGCATGGGCACAACCGTGGCGACCAATGCTCTGCTTGAGCGAAAGGGTGAGCCGGTTCTGCTGGCGATCACACAAGGGCTGGGCGATGCGTTGGAAATTGGCACACAGGCGCGGTCAAGCACGTTTGCGCTCAATATTGAAAAGCCTGCGCCACTCTATGCTTATGCCGTTGAAATAACCGAGCGCGTTCGCGCCGATGGGACGGTTGAGGCGCCGCTCGATGAGGCGCAGGCCCGCTCGGCGCTTGAAGAAGCCTATGCAAGCGGTTTGCGAGCTATCGCGATCGTGCTGATGCATGGTTTTCGTCACACTCAACATGAGCGTCGATTAGCCGAGATCGCGCGTGATATTGGGTTTGAGCAAGTGTCCGCCAGCCACGAGGTTAGCCCACTCACGAAGCTTGTACCGCGCGGTCAGACAAGCGTTGTGGATGCCTATCTCACCCCGATCCTACGCCGCTATGTTGACCGGATTGCCGACGGGTTTGCCGATGCCCGCGTACCAGGCCAATTGCTCTTTATGCAAAGCTCTGGCGGGCTAACCGATGCCGATGCGTTCCGAGGTCGCGACGCGATCCTGTCGGGGCCAGCGGGCGGGGTGGTTGGTTGTGTCGAGACTGCGCGCGCGGCAGGCTTCGACAAGGTTATTGGCTTCGATATGGGGGGCACTTCGACTGACGTGTCGCATTATGCCGGCGCGATGGAAAAGGCGTATGAAACTGAGGTCGCTGGTGCAGCGATGCGAGTGCCGATGCTCGATATTCACACTGTGGCGGCAGGTGGCGGGTCGATCCTGAGGTTTGAGGATGGGCGTTTCCGGGTTGGGCCTGTTAGTGCGGGTGCCGATCCGGGGCCGGCGTGTTATCGGCGTGGCGGGCCGCTCGCCGTGACTGATATCAATGCGTGTCTGGGCAAGATTTCACCTGAGCATTTCCCCGCGATTTTTGGAGCCGACCAGTCGCAATCACTCGATGTCGAGGCGTCGCGCAAAGGTTTTGCCGCCATCGCCAAAGAGCTCGGCGATGGCCGTTCGAACGAGGAAGTGGCGGAAGGCTTCCTCGCGATTGCGAACGAGCATATGGCGCAAGCGATCAAGCAAATCTCGACCGCGCGCGGGCATGATGTGTCGGATTATGTGCTCAATTGCTTTGGCGGTGCCGGGGGACAGCATGCCTGTCTAGTGGCTGAGCGGCTCGGTATTGAGCGCATCCTGATCCACCCGCATGCTGGCGTGCTGTCGGCGTATGGGATGGGTCTGTCAAAGCTCGAAGCGGAACGGCAAAAGGTGATCGGTGCACCGCTTCATGAGGCGATTGAATTGGCCTGTTCGGCTGCGGATGAATTGCGCGCTGAGACAAGAGCTAAGCTAGCAGAACAGGGCGTGTCCGCAGAGGCGATCGCTCATCGGACAAGTGCGCTTTTGCGATATGCGCGCACCGAAACCGCGATCAAAGTGCCGCTGAGAGATGCGGATGAAATGGCCGCAACATTCGAGCGTTTGCACCTCCAGCAATTCGGCTTTGCAGCGCCGGAAAAGCCTGTGGTACTCGATACGGTGATTGTCGAAAGCGAAAGCGGCCGGGTGAGCGCTACGGCATCCGGTGAGATATTTCCAAAGAGTGGAACGCCAAAGCCTTCGACCACCACAAGGGTTTTTTCCGGGGGTGCGTGGCATGAAACGGCTTTGTTTGAACGCTCCAAGCTGGTTTTTGGGAACACAATCCAAGGCCCAGCAATCGTCGCCGAAGCAACCGGGACCATTGTGCTCGAACCGGGATGGAACGCCAAAGTTGATCCACAAGGTTGCTTAATTGTTGAGCATCAGGATGGGTCACTGGCGCCTGCTAAAATTGCCACTGCCTATGATCCGGTCACGCTGGAAATCTTCGCAAACCTTTTCATGTCGATTGCCCAGCAAATGGGAATCGTGCTGCGCAACACATCGCAATCAGTGAATGTGAAAGAGCGGCTCGATTTCTCCTGCGCGATCTTTGACGCAAAGGGTGATTTGGTCGCAAACGCGCCGCATGTTCCAGTGCATCTGGGTTCAATGGATGCCAGCGTAAAGACTATTATCGAGAGTGGTGCGTCGATCGCCCCCGGCGATGCTTTCGTGCACAACAACCCGCACAAAGGCGGCTCGCATTTGCCAGATGTAACGGTTGTGTCACCGGTCTTTGATGAGGGTGACGCGACGGTGCTGTTCTACGTCGCCAGCCGCGCGCATCACGAAGACATTGGCGGGATCAGCCCCGGTTCGATGTCGCCATTGGGCCGAACTATTGGCGATGAAGGGGTGCTGATCGACAATGTAAAACTGGTTGAAGGAGGCGAATTCCAAACCGCTCGGATCGAGAGTCTTCTCTCCGAAGCCGAACATCCTGCGCGCAATATTGCTCAGAATATTGCGGATCTGATGGCACAGGTCGCGGCGAATACGACCGGCGCTAAAGAGCTTGGTGCATTGGTCGCGCAATATGGACTGGACGTCGTCCATGCCTATATGTCTCATATTCAGGACGCCGCCGAGGCCGCTGTTCGACGTGTAATTGCCAGCCTTGAACCAGGCGACTTCCGACTTAAACTGGACTCCGGTGCCCATGTCCAAGTTGCCATCCGACCAGACCTGAAATCGCAAACCGCGACCATCGACTTCGCAGGCACCAGCGCGCAGCAAGACAGCGCCTTTAACGCCCCACCAGCGGTGACCCGCGCGGCTGTGCTTTATGTCTTTCGTTGCCTGATTGATGATGATGTGCCGCTCAATGCTGGCTGTTTGAAGCCGCTCACAATCATTCTGCCTGAAGGCTCTATGCTCAATCCCAGCGATGATGCCGCGGTGGTCGCAGGCAATGTCGAAACCAGCCAGGCGATCACCGATGCGTTGTTCGCAGCATTGGGTAAACTCGGTACGAGCCAGGGGACAATGAACAACCTCACCTTTGGTGATGCGCTGCGGCAATACTACGAGACAATCTGTTCTGGCGGACCTGCTGGCCCCGGCTTTGATGGAGTGGCGGCGGTGCACACCCATATGACGAACACGCGCATGACCGATCCGGAGGTTTTGGAGCAGCGCTACCCCGTGGTGCTTGACCAGTTTGCAATTGATCGCGGCTCAGGCGGGAAGGGAGCAAATTGCGCGGGCGATGGCGTGACGCGGGCGATCCGTTTTCTGGAGCCGATGGAGGTTTCGATCTTGTCGGATCATCGCAAGGTCGCTCAACCCGGATTGCAAGGCGGCGGAGCGGGTAGGCTCGGGCTCAATAGTGTGGAACGCACAGGCGCTTCGCGCGAAGAATTGACGGGATGCGATGAAACCAAAGTGCAAGCGGGAGACGCGATTGTGATTAGGACACCCACCGGCGGCGGCTTTGGAGCGCGTGCATGAGTGTCGCGGAGCGCCTTCGAAAAAGCGGCCCCGGTGCGCTTGTTACCGCTGCCTTTATCGGACCGGGGACAGTCACAGCCTGCACGTTGGCGGGCGTCAATTTTGGCTACGCGCTGTTATGGGCGCTGGTCTTCGCGACGTTGGCGACGATTGCCTTGCAAGAAATGTCGGCGCGGTTGGGCGTCGTAACGCAAAAAGGTTTGGGCGATACGCTCGCGCAATTGTTGAGCGGGTCTTTGTTGCGTTGGCCGCTTATCGCGCTGGTTTGCGTCGCGCTCTACCTCGGCAATGCGGCTTATGAAGCGGGCAACCTATCAGGCGCAGCTTTAGGCATTTCGGCGATTGCAGGCGAGAGTGAGTTTGCATTCCGCGCTAGCATCGTGACGATCTCCGCGCTTGCGGCGGCGCTGTTGTGGAGTGGTAGCTATCGATTGATCGAAACGGCTTTGGTAGTGCTTGTCGCGTTTATGGCACTCTCCTTTGCGGTGACTTTTGCCATCGTCCGGCCTGATTTTGGCGCTCTGTTTAGCGGGCTGCTCATGCCCACCATTCCAGACGGAGCCTTGTTGACAGTGGTTGCTCTGATCGGGACCACCGTCGTGCCCTATAACCTGTTCCTTCATGCTAGTGCAGCGCGGACAAAATGGGCTGGGCCCGAGGATTTGAAAGCCGCGCGGCTCGACACAACCATCTCGATAGGTTTTGGCGGATTGATCGGTATCCTCATCGTCTCGACAGCAGCGGCGAGCCTGTTCGCTGTCGGAGCGACCGTTGACAATGCTGGCGATATGGCCGCGCAATTTGAGCCGCTTTTCGGCTCTGGTGCGAAATATCTGATGGGCGCGGGGCTTTTCGCCGCTGGCCTGACCAGTTCCATAACGGCACCGCTCGCAACCGGATATGCGGTAAGCGAAGTGTTTCAGGTGAGCGAAGATCGCCGTCCCAAAGCGCTACGTCTCATCGCGCTGAGCGTGATTTTTGTCGGTGCAATCTTGGCGCTGACAGGTATCAAGCCATTGACGATCATCCTTTCCGCACAATTTGCCAATGGTTTGCTGTTGCCGATAGTCGCGGCGTTCCTGCTCTATGTGATGAACCAGCGCGCTGTGTTGGGCCAATACGCCAATGGTGCGCTTGCCAATGCGATTGGCGCGATAGTGGTCTTGGTTGCGGCGGGTTTAGGGATGCGATCGATCCTCACGGTAGCAGGCGTTCTCTAAAGGAACCCTTCCCGTGCCGGCGCATTCAAGCTAAGTTGCATATAGAAACCAAGTGCACGACCAGGAGAATTCGACGCATGGCAACTTTCAATTTGAATGGCGAAGAAACCAGCGCCGATGTTGATCCGGCAATGCCAATCCTGTGGGTTGTGCGCGAAACACTGGGATTGAATGGCACGAAGTTTGGCTGCGGGATCGCGCAATGCGGTGCCTGCACCGTTCATTTGGATGGTAAACCGGTCCGGTCATGCTCTACGCCAATCTCCGAAGCGGAAGGCCGCGACGTCATGACGATTGAAGGGATTGCCGGGCCGGAAGGGGAACTGACTAAGGTTCAACAAGCCTGGATTAGTGAGCAGGTGCCGCAATGCGGTTATTGTCAGTCCGGCCAGATAATGAGTGCCACGGCCTTGTTGCGCGACAACCCTAGCCCGAGCGATGAAGATATTGATTCGGCGATGTCAGGCAATATCTGCCGCTGTGGCACATACACGCGTATTCGCCGAGCGATCAAAGTCGCTTCAGGGCAGGCCGAACCGCGCAACGAGGAGGCATAAGTTATGAACGATATGACTCCAGAAACGGCATCTCAAAACCCTAAGCGCAGCCGGTTGGCCAAATGGTCGCGGCGCGGCTTTATTGGTGCCGGTGTGCTCGCTGGCGGAGGATTGTTGATCGGTATTGGTGTGCGTCCCGGGAATCCGATTGGCGATCTCGCGCCGAAGGTTGCTGGTGGTGATGGTGAGGAGCTTATCAACAGTTGGGTCAAGATCGACGCGGACAATATCGTCACTGCCATCGTTCCGCATTGTGAGATGGGACAGGGCGCGCATTCGGTCCTTGGCCAAATGCTTGCTGATGAGCTTGATGCGGACTGGAGCAAAGTACGCGTTATGCAGGCGCCTGCAGATGGCAGCTATGTGGTTAGCGATACCGCCCGAATGTTCATCGCTCCCTTTACGCTAAACGCCGCGGATTGGATCGAACCGACATATGACGGCCTTTTCAAACAGATGGCGCATGCTGCCGATGCGTTGATCACGGGCGGTTCGTCCTCGATCCGTTCCACCGGGCAATATTCGATGCGGATTGCAGGCGCAGCGGCGCGTAAAATGCTGAAAGGCGCAGCGGCTGAGTCTTGGGAAGTCGACCCGGTAGAGATTGAAACGCGTGACAGCATGCTGATCCACAAAGCGTCCGGCAAGTCCGCGCCTTACTCTGAATTTGCGAGCGCTGCTGCTGAGCAGGATATGGACCAAACGCCGACGCTGAAGAAAGCGTCTGAATTCCGGCTTATGGGCAAGAGTAAGCCGCGCACGGATATTCCGGCGAAGATCAACGGAACAGCTGAGTTTGGGATTGATGCGGCTCCAGAAGGGCTCAACCTGACCTATGCGGCGGTCATTCGCCCGCCTGTCCCGGGCACGACTGCGCTTTCCATGGATGCATCCAAGGCGAAGACCATGCGCGGCGTTCTAAAGATCCTCAACATGGAGAATTTCATCGCTGTTGTGGCCGAAAGCTATTGGCATGCACAGCAAGCAGTGAACACGATTGAGGTTGAATGGTCGGAGCCGGAAAGCCCGATCAAGACCATGCAGGATCAGTTTGACGCGTTTGCTGCTAAGCTGGATGAAGCCGGCGATACCGGTGGTTTAGAAGCGGCGGGCAAAGGCGATGTGCCAAGCGTGTTGGATGATGCGGCAAAGACCTTCGATGCCGAATACAAAGTGCCATATCTGGCGCATGCCCCGATGGAGCCCTTGAATTGCACCGCGTCGGTTGGAGACGGCCAGTGCGAGATTTGGACCAGCACTCAAGTGCCGTTGATGGCGCGCAGCGAAGTGGCAAGCGCGCTGGACCTTTCGACCGATGACGTGATCATCCACCACCCCTTTTTAGGTGGGGCCTTCGGGCGGCGGCTGGCAGCGGAATATGTTTCTATGGCGGCGCGCTTAGCAAAAGAGACGGGCTATCCGGTCAAGATGATCTGGAGCCGCGAGGAGGACACCCAGAAGGCGTTCTATCGTAACGCTGATACGTGCCGGATGCGCGGCGGTGTTGATGGTGTCGGCAAACTGGTCGCATTCGACAGCCTGTTTACGCAACGCCACGATCCCGCGCAGGCCTGTGTCCCGGCGATGTACGACATTGCCAACACTTCGATCCGCGTGGCTGAGGCTGATTTGCATTTGCCGTTTCAGGCGTGGCGTTCGGTCGATCACTCGCATCAGGGTTGGTTTATAGAGAGCTTTATTGACGAGGCAGCCCATGCGGCTGGCGCTGATCCGGTTGAGTTCCGGCTTGGCATGCTGGGCAAATCTCCGCGCCACGCGGCGGCGCTCAAGAAGGTCGCCGAGATCAGCAATTGGGGCGATAAAGGCGGAAAAGGCAATGCCAAAGGTGTGGCGATTGTTGAAAGCTTTGGCACGATTGTTGCCGAGGTGATCGAAGTGGATATGAGGTCCGGCAAGCCCAAGCTTACCAATTGCTGGGCGGTGTGCGATGCTGGCTTTGTGATGAACCCCGATGGTTTCCGCAACCAGATCGAAGGCGGCATCATCTTTGGACTAACCGCTGCGATGTATGGTGGGTTAGACCTGAAAGATGGTGCAATCGTTCAAAGCAATTTTCACGACTACAAAATGCTGCGAATGAATGAAGTGCCAGACATCAAAGTCGCACTGATCAATAGCGGCGATGTGCCTGTGGGCGGAGCGGGTGAACCGGGATTACCCCCGGCCGCACCTGCGCTCACCAATGCAATTTTCGCCGCAACTGGCAAGCGTCTTCGCGAACTTCCGATTGCCAAACAATTTGCGTAAGATGCACCGATCGAAGGAAACAGTGATGCATTACAAGACTATTCTAGCAGCCAGCTTGACTACGCTTGCTTTGGCCGCCTGTGGCAGTTCAGGCGATTACGAAGTGAAAGAGAAAATCGACGTCGCTGAGCCTGGCCAAGCGTCTGACGGTGGATCGTCCAGTGGAGGTGGAGATATTTTGGCGGCGGGCGAAGCAGCTTTCGCGGTTTGCTCTGGCTGCCATTCCGCTGACAACGGTTCGCCATCGCAAGCGGGGCCAAACCTCTATGGGGTGTTTGGCCGCAAAGCTGGCTCGTTGGATGATTTTTCCTATTCCGAAGCCATGACTGGCTCTGGGATCACTTGGGATGAGGCTTCGCTCGATGCGTACCTTGCGGACCCGGCGGGCAATGTCGAAGGCACACAGATGGTGGCTGGCGCAATTCCCGATGCGGACACGCGCAAAGCCGTAATCGCCTACCTCAAAAGCCTGAGCGAATAGATCCATCCGGCTCATCACCCGTGGACCTCCCCGACGTCTGTCTGTTTCTACACGAGTGCCAAGAGCGCGGGCAAGACAGCGTCCTCGTCACGGTCTGCGCCGTCGAAGGCTCTTCAATGCGCAATCCGGGCACGATTATGGGCATTGCGCAGGACGGCAGTTTTGCTGGCTCGCTGTCGGGGGGATGTATTGAGCAAGCGGTGGTCGCCGAAGCGCTCGACGTTTTGAAAACGGGAGTGCCGCGCGTTGTGCGGTTTGGCGCTGGGTCGCCCTATCTTGATATCAAACTGCCGTGCGGCGGCGGCTTGGACCTGCATTTTTGCCCGCTTGGACGCAGCGATTTTGCGAGCGGTTGCCTTCGTGCGATCCGCGGACGCATCCCATTTTCAATCCGGGTGGGGGCGCAAGCCGCTGAGCCAGTATCGCAGTGGTGCAAGACTGCGTTCAATGCAGAGACCGGCGAGGGTGTGTTCGGTCATTGGCCAACGCCGCGATTGCAGATCATCGGGCACGGCGCAGGTGTTGAAGCGCTAGCGCGATTGGGTCGCACAATGGGTTGCAACGCGCGCGTTCTGACCCCGGATGAGCGGATAATCAAAGCGCTACGAGCGGATGGTGTCGAGGCTGACCTGATCAAGCGGCGGACGCAAATTGAAATGCTTCAAAGCGACGCGTGGACCGCGAATATCTTCTTATTCCACGATCATGATTGGGAGATCGACCTAATCGCAGGGGCACTCTTAGAGCCGCATTTCTATATCGGCGCGATGGGTGGGCGAAAGGCTCACGCGATGCGCAGTGATGGCTTGCAAGCCAAAGGCATTACTCAGGCACAGCTCGAAACGATCCGTGCGCCGATTGGTGTTTTCCATTCTTCGCGCGATCCGCAAACATTGGCCTTGTCGACCCTCACCGAAGTGATCCGCACTTATCAAGGCACTGATTTTGGAGCCGCTTTTGGCTGAAGATGCTAGTTTGACAATTGCTGTTCTTGCTGCTGGCCAGTCGCGCCGCTTTGGTGAGCAGGACAAGCTGCGGGTGAATTTTCGCGGGCTGATGTTGGGGCTGCACGTCGTCCAGACGCTTCCACAACTTGAGATAGTGCGATCAGCCGCGCATCGGATTGTTATCACGACCAATCCAAAGCACCCTTGCGTGCCGGGCTGGCGCGATCATGGGTTTAAAGCGGTTGTAAATCCCGATGCAGATGATGGCATGGGCACTTCGGTTGCGCAGGCGGCCAGGATTGCACGGCGTGCTAACTCAGAACATCTTTTGATCGTGCTCGGCGACATGCCTTTGGTCCCGGCGTCGCATTACGAGTTACTGGTAGAACTTGCGCAATCGCATGGGAACACTGCGCTGGTTGCTTCATCCACACAAGAAGCCGCGATGCCACCCGCTGTGTTCGGATCGCACCACTTCGAAACCTTGGCTACACTGTCGGGTGATAATGGTGCGCGCGATCTGCTTAGGTCAGGCGAGGCGGTCCAATGTCCGCCAGATTGGCTTGCCGACATTGACACACCAGAAGTGCTAAACGACCTTCAATAGAATCATAGACACCGGTGCAAGGGCGCATCTAAAGCGCAGGCAGATTTGGGAGATTCGGCCATGACTGATTTTGTTGCGCGTCCAGCACAGGATCATCCGACCCATTGTTCAGCTGAGCAATATGCTGAGATGTACGCGCGCTCGATCAACGATCCGGACGGCTTTTGGCTGGAGCAAGCGCAGCGGCTCGATTGGACGGTCGCCCCGACCAAAGGCGGCGAGTGGTCCTATGACCCGGTGAACATCGCTTGGTTTGCTGATGGCGTTTTAAACTTGTGTCACAACGCAGTGGACCGCCATGTCGAAGCGGGGCGGGGCGAGAACACCGCATTGATCTTCGAGCCGGATGATCCGAATAGCAATGCGCGACACATCTCTTACGCTAAATTGCTCAACAATGTGAGCAAAATGGCTAACTCACTGAAAGCTATGGGCGTTGCCAAAGGTGACCGGGTGACGCTCTATATGCCGATGGTGGCAGAAGGCGTGGTGGCGATGCTGGCTTGCGCGCGGATTGGCGCGGTGCATTCGGTGGTGTTTGGCGGGTTTTCACCCGAAGCACTGGCTGGTCGGCTGGTCGATTGCGATAGCCGCTTTGTTATCACCGCAGACGAAGGGTTGCGTGGGGGCAAAGCAATCCCTCTGAAAGCCAATGTCGATGCCGCGCTTGAAAACACTGAGGTTCAAGTCGACGGCGTCCTTGTGCTTCGACACACAGGCAATGAAGTGGCCATGGTGGAAGGCCGCGACCATTGGATGCACGAACTCGCTGATCAAGTTGAAGCGGATTGTCTATGCGAGCCGATGGGCGCAGAAGACCCGCTGTTTATCCTCTATACTTCGGGTTCGACCGGAAAGCCCAAAGGCGTGCTGCACACGGTTGGTGGATACGGCGTTTGGGCAGCGGCCACGTTCCATTTCACGTTTGATTATCAACCCGGTGAAGTGTTCTGGTGCACTGCAGATATCGGCTGGGTCACGGGGCACAGCTACGTCACTTATGGGCCGCTGTTCAACGGCGCGACACAGGTCGTTTTCGAAGGCGTGCCGAACTATCCTGACCATGGACGGTTCTGGGATGTCGTCGATAAGCACAAGATCAACATCATCTACACTGCTCCCACCGCAATCCGAGCTTTGATGCGCGAAGGCGATGAGTTTGTGACGAGCCGGGACCGGTCTTCTTTGCGGCTTTTGGGAACTGTCGGCGAACCGATTAATCCCGAAGCATGGCGCTGGTATCATGACGTCGTGGGCGAGGGGCGTTGCCCGATTATTGACACGTGGTGGCAGACCGAAACCGGCGGACATATGATCACAACCTTGCCCGGCGCACATGATATGAAACCGGGGAGCGCTGGCCTGCCGTTCTTTGGCATTCGCCCGCAATTGGTCGACAATGACGGCGCGGTATTGGACGGCGCGACCAGCGGAAATCTGTGCATCACGCATAGCTGGCCGGGGCAAGCCCGCAGTGTTTACGGCGATCACGAGCGCTTTGAGCAGACTTATTTCAGCACTTATGCAGGTAAATATTTCACCGGCGATGGCTGCCGGAGAGATGAGGATGGCTATTACTGGATCACCGGCCGGGTTGATGATGTCATCAACGTCTCTGGCCACCGCATGGGCACGGCCGAGGTCGAAAGTGCATTGGTGCTGCACGAGTTGGTCGCAGAGGCTGCCGTGGTGGGATCTCCGCACGAAATCAAAGGCCAAGGCATCTATTGCTACGTCACTTTGAATGCGGGCGAAGAAGGCTCGGAAGAACTTCTCAAGGTCCTGCGTGGGCATGTTCGTAAAGAGATTGGCCCTGTGGCAACGCCGGATCACATTCAATTTACTGATGGCCTTCCAAAGACCCGGTCTGGCAAGATCATGCGCCGAATTTTGCGCAAGATCGCCGAGAATGACTATGGCTCGCTCGGCGATACATCGACGCTGGCGGACCCGTCTTTGGTTGAGCGCTTGATTGAAGGGCGACAGAATTTCTGACGGCGACCTTGTCCGGTTTCAGGTTTGACCGGAGATACAATTTGTAACCAACTACGCGGTTGTGGCGAAAGTCAGAGCATACACTCTTATCAGGCTAATTAGAGATACCCATGAAAAAGCTCCTTATCCTCGCTGTGCTGGCAGCGCTCGTCGCGTCGTATTTCATCTTCGACCTTGGCAGTTATCTGTCGCTTGAAGGTATCAAGTCCGTGGTTGAGGCCGCGCAAGGCTATTACAAAGATAACCCGGTTTTGGTGATCGGCATCTTCTTCGCGATCTACGTTATTGCGACGGCAGCCTCATTCCCGGGAGCGGCCTTCCTCACTCTTGCGGCGGGTGCTTTGTTCGGTTTTTATACCGGCACAATCGTGGTCTCCTTTGCGTCAACGCTCGGCGCGACGCTGGCCTTCCTCGCTTCCCGTTTTGTCCTGCGCGACAGCATTGAGGCGAAGTTTGGAGGCAAGCTTAAAGGTATCAACGAAGGGCTTGAGCGCGACGGAGCGTTCTACCTCTTCACCCTGCGTATGGTTCCTGCTGTGCCGTTCTTCGTCATCAACCTTGTGATGGGCCTGACTCGAATCAAAACGTGGACTTACGCATGGGTTAGCCAAATCGGTATGCTGCTTGGCACCGCGATCTATGTGAATGCGGGCACGCAATTGGCGAACCTTGAAGACCTCTCGGGCATAGTTTCGCCTGCTCTGTTGGCATCAATCGTTCTGCTCGGCATCGCGCCCCTCATTGCCAAGTTCATCATCAATGCGATCCAGCGTCGTAAAGTCTATAAAGGCTTCACCAAACCAAAGAAATTCGACCGCAATATGGTCGTCATTGGCGCTGGCTCAGCAGGTCTTGTCTCTTCGCTGATCGCGTCAACCGTCAAAGCCAAAGTGACTTTGGTCGAAGCGCACAAAATGGGCGGCGACTGCCTCAACTTTGGCTGCGTTCCATCCAAAGCTTTGATCAAAAGCGCGAAAGTCGCCAACAAAATGCGCAATGCCGACAAATATGGCTTGGAACCGCATGATCCTAAAGTTCCGTTCAAGCAAACTATTGAGCGAGTGATGGCGGCGATCAAGGCGATTGAGCCGCATGACAGTGTCGAACGATACGAAGGTCTCGGGGTCGATGTCGTCCAAGGTTACGCCAAGATCATCGACCCTTGGACGGTTGAAATTGCGCGCCATGATGGCGAAACACAACGGCTTACTACCCGTTCAATCATCATCGCGGCTGGCGCAGCGCCGTTCGTCCCGCCCATCCCGGGCCTTGAAGACAGCGGCTACCTGACCTCAGATACGATGTGGGATGCCTTTGCGCAGATGGACGAAGCGCCCAAGCGCGTGGCGATCCTAGGCGGTGGCCCGATTGGCTGCGAGCTTTCGCAAAGCCTCGCTCGGTTGGGTTCGAACGTCACACAGATTGAAATGATGGACCGGATCATGGGCCGCGAGGACCCTGAAGTGTCCGAGCTTGCGCAGATGTCGCTGGAAGAGTCGGGCGTCACCGTTTTGACCGACCATCAAGCCGTGAGTGTTGAAGGTGGTAAAGTCATCACCAAGCATGGCGATGAGGAAGTGGCGGTGCCGTACGATGCATTGATTGTCGCAGTTGGCCGTGCTGCACGCCTAACCGGCTATGGCTTGGAAGAGCTTGGCATCGACACCGCGCGAACCGTAGTGACAGATGAGTTTCTTGCGACCAAATTCCCCAATATCTTTGCATGCGGCGATGTGGCTGGTCCATTCCAGTTCACTCACACCGCGTCGCATCAAGCATGGTTCGCATCGGTCAATGCGCTGTTCGGCCAATTTAAGAAATTCAAAGCGGATTACTCTGTGATCCCGGCGGTCACGTTCCTTGAGCCGGAAGTTGCTCGCGTAGGCATCAACGAAACCGAAGCCAAGGAGCAAAATATCGCTTATGAAGTGACCGAATATGGGCTTGATGATCTCGACCGGGCTATTGCGGAAAATGAGATCAAGGGCTTCGTCAAAGTGCTCACCGTTCCGGGCAAGGACAAAATCCTTGGCGCGACCATCGTTGGCCACAATGCTGGTGAGATGCTGTCCGAATACACGCTGGCGATGAAGCACAAGCTGGGCCTCAACAAGATCCTTGGCACCATCCATCCCTATCCGACGATGGCGGAAGGCAACAAGTTTGCTGCGGGTGAATGGAAGAAAGCCCGTAAGCCCGAAAAGTTGCTGTCCTTTATAGAGAAATACCACACTTGGCAGCGCGGCTAGCCAAACCTTGCCTTGGATCGCTATGACTGGGTCATAAGCCAAGCGAGGGCATAGGGTTGGAAGCATTTGATCAGTTGCGCGGTATTATCGGCATTGCCGTGCTGCTGGCTATCGCTTGGGGGCTAAGCGAGGATCGGCGACAACGCCTTAGTTGGAAATGGATTGCCGGTGCACTGGCCTTGCAAGGGGTGCTGGCGTTTGTGATCCTTCGCGTGCCGTTTGTGTGGGACTTGATGGAGTTTGCCAATCTGGGCGTTCGCGCGATTGAGCAAGCGACGCTTGAAGGTTCATCGTACATGTTCGGTTATCTTGGCGGGGCGCCATTGCCGTTTGAGTTGAAAGAAGGCCTTGATCCCCCGCTGGTGATCGCTTTTCAGATATTACCATTGGTGATTGTATTTTCCGCGCTCGCGGCATTGCTGTGGCATTGGGGGTTGTTGAAGGCGGCGGTGAATGGACTTTCGTTCTTGCTACGCCGAACCCTTGGCGTAAGTGGCGTCGTGGGCCTATCGGGCGGGGCCAACATGTTTTTAGGCGTTGTCGAAAGCCCCTTGGTGGTGCGCGCTTACTTCGCACGGGTCAGCCGTGCCGAACTGTTTCAGATCATGGTGCTCGCAATGGCCACGATCAGCGGAGCGATCTTGATACTTTATGCCACGACCTTGCGCGATACAGTCCCGCAAGCGGTCGGCCATATGATTACTGCGTCACTGGTCTCGCTCCCGGCTGCATTGTTAATCGCAAAGCTGATGGTGCCCGAAACGAGCACCGCTGAAGCGGAGAAAGACAAGCCGCAGGACGTTGACGAGCCGGGCCTCAAATATGAAGGCAGCATCGATGCGATCGTCAAAGGCACGATGGATGGAATGCAGCTCTTTCTGGCGGTAGTTGCGGTCATTATTGTCGTTTTCGCTTTTGTGGCTTTGACAGATCAGATGCTGGCGCTCTTGCCTCTCGTGGGTGATGAGCCTTTGTCCTTGAAGCGATTATTTGGCTGGATTTTCGCACCGCTGATGTGGCTCATTGGAGTGCCCTGGAGCGAGGCGCAGGCCGCAGGTGGGTTGATGGGCACCAAGGCGGTTCTGAATGAATATGTCGCCTATCTTGAACTCGCCGCACTGCCAGACGGGACGTTTGCCCCGCGCAGTCTGCTGATCGTGACCTATGCTCTGTGTGGGGTCGCCAATCTTGCAAGCGTGGGTTTGTTGGTTTCGACCATTGGAACACTGTGTCCAGAACGGCGCGCGGAAACAGCAGGGTTGGGAATGAAAAGCTGGATTGCTGGCAATATGGCAACCGCGATAACAGGTGCTTGGGTCGGGCTTTTGACGTGGGCATGATAGAGAACGCGAATGTTTGACGCGAAGATCCGCCCGCTGATTGACCGGCCTTTGAACGCACTAGGCCGCGCCATCGCAGGCGCAGGCATCACAGCCAATATGCTCACATTTGCAGGGCTTGCTCTGGGCCTTGGCGGAGCGGTCGCAATTGGATTGGGAGCGCTTTGGTTGGGGCTGGCTTTGATTGTTGCGAACCGATTGCTCGACGGGCTTGATGGAGCGGTGGCACGCTGGCGCGGGCCAACCCCGCTGGGCGGATATTTGGACATTGTCGCTGACTTCGCGTTCTATGTCTCTGTCCCGGTCGGCTTCGGGGTGCTTGATCCAGCCAATACGTTGCCCGCGCTTGTCTTGGTCGCGAGCTTTGTCCTGACGGGTGTGAGTTTCCTTGCCTTCGCCGTGATCGCAGCAGAGCGCGGCAGTACAACACAGGCGCATGGCGAGAAGAGTTTTTTCTATTCAACTGGGCTCGCCGAAGGGACAGAGACCATCGCGGTGTTCATCGCAATGTGCCTGTTCCCGCAGTACTTTATATGGATCGCATATGGATATGCGGCTTTGTGCGTGCTGACGGTTTTTCAACGCAGCACACTGGCCGCTATCCAATTCAAAGACTAGCCCAATTCAAAGACTAGCCCAACTCAAAGACTAGCTTTGTCCGATCAGCGCTTCGACTTTGCTGCGCAGTTCTTCAATCCGTTTCGCATTCGCACCAAGGTCTGACTGACCCACACGGCTGACCGAGCGAAAGTCAATTTGATTGTCGCCGATGCGAGCAACTACATCATCTCTAAAGCCATACCAAAACGTTTCAGCGACGCCTTCGACTAGCGCATTCTCTTCATCCTTTCGGATATCGCTCAACCCCATCTCTTCCATCGCGGTTGCGACCGCGGCGATGGCGTCTTCGCGGCTTGTGCGACCGGTTGGAAGCGGGGAAAGCTGCGCATATTCCGATGTGATAAACTGTGCATGCGAGCGGCCTTTGTCGGCTTCCGAGATGCGCGGATTGCTTTTCCACGGCTCTAACTGGCCAAGCGGTGTCTGATAGTCCGGGAGCGGGTTGGCTCCTGCCTTCCTGCGCGCAGCCATCGTCGCTTCCGAGAATTGAGGCGGGTCTGCGGTGTCTGTCGCGACATCGTGGATCGGATTGGCTCCTCCTGTCGATGCAACCGATGCGCCCCATGCGACAAAGCCAATCGGCATCAAGACTCCAATGGCGGCAATCACTATTGCACGCGAGACACGCGGTTTGCGAAATACTGCGACGATCAACGCCAACAGAGAAATGATCGCGACGATCCCCAGCACAAACATGCCCGCCTGAAATACAAAACCCACAAGCCCAATCTCATAACCCCAAAGGCCAAACTTGGTCCCTAGCGCACCCACTATGAAATAGAGCGGCAGGAAAATGATGAGCGGAAGAACGAGCTTAGATGTCCAGGTAAGTGCTTTCATTTAGCCTCCTTAGCCCGGCTGAGCGCGACTGCAAAGCGCGCCGTTGATCCTTATCGTTTCAAACTCTTCGCAAGCAGCAGCACTGGCAGTAGTCCGGCGGCGAGGAGAATGAGCGCGGGGATCGAGGCTTCGGTCAACCTTTCATCGCTGGCGAGGCGATATGTGCGGGTGGCCAGAGTTTCCAAGTTGAATGGGCGCAAGATCAAGGTGGCAGGCAATTCTCGCAAAGTGTCGATAAAGACCAACGCCGCCGCTGCCAGCAGACTAGGGCGCAGCAGCGGCGCATAGATACGGGTGAGTACGCGCGCTGGTTTTGCGCCCAAAGAGCGGGCAGATGCGTCGAGCGATGGCGGTATTTTCGCAAGGCCGCCGTCGACGCTGTTAAATGCGACGGTCAGAAACCGTACTGAGAGTGCGTAGATCAAAATGATGCTAGTACCGGTCAGCAATAATCCGCCGCTCCATCCTAACGAATCGCGCGCGGTTCTGGTGATTGTGACGTCGAACGCGCCTAGGGGCGCGAGCAATCCTACCGCAAGCAAAGCTCCGGGGAGCGCATAGCCTAAAGTTGCCAAACGGATGGCGGCCTTAGTCACGCGGCTGTTCGCGCGGGTCTTTGCAAAGCCCAAAATTAAGGAGGCGATCACGCAGGTTAGCGCGGTGGCCAATCCGAGCCATAGGCTGCCGCTAAGATATGTCCCGAGCTCTCCCATCGCGCCGAGCGCGCGCGGGTCGATTGCCAAGCTTAGCAAGTGCACAGCGGGGATAGCAAAGCCCAACATCACTGGAACGAGACAAGCAATCGTCGCCCCGATCTGTCCCTTGCGAGTCAGCTTAATCAGAGGCCCGGTATCGCCTTGCGCCAATCCATCCTTGCTGTGCGTACGTCCGCGCCTTGTTGCAGCCTCGAATGCGATCAGCGCGATCACGAAGACCAACATTACTGCGGCGAGTTTAAGCGCCGCTTGTTTATCGCCCATCGCCAGCCAGCTACGGAAGATTCCGGTGCTGAACGTTGGAATGGCGAAGTACTGGGCGACGCCGAAATCCGCGAGCACTTCCATCAAGACCAGCACTAAGCCGCCAGCAATCGCCGGGCGCGCTGCAGGGAGTGCGACTTGCCAGAATGCGCGGGAAGGGCGCGCACCAAGCGAACGGGCAGCGCGGAACTGATGCGGGCTTTGTGCTGCAAATGCCGCGCGGGCAAGCAGGTAAACATATGGGAACAGGACAATGCCCAATACAAACGCGCCTCCCGGCAGCGAGCGCATGTCGGGGAACCAATAGTCTCCAGCCTGCCACCCGGTCGCAGCGCGCAACGTGTTTTGCGCTGGGCCAGCCACCTCGAGCAGCTCTGCATAGATATAGGCATTGATATATGCTGGTACGGCAAGAGGTAGAACCAAAGCCCAAGCCAGCACCTTACGGCCGGGAAATTCAGCAGCGCTGACTAGCCACGCACAGCCGACACCGATGGCTAAGGCAAGCCCGCCTGCAAGCACCATTAGCGCTATGGAGTTGAGCACATATTGCGCCAGCACCGTACTTGCCAGATGCGCGATCGCATCCCATCCACCGCTCGGCGCTGCGATAAGAATTGCGATGATCGGCACCGCTGCAAAGGCGGCAATAACAAGCGCGCCAAGTGTCCAGCCATCCATGCGCCAAGTGGGTAGCCGCGCCCCCGGCGTTGCCGCAGCGCTTGCTTCGCCAGCCTCTATCTGACTAAGGCGGCTCATATGAAGTGGCCCGGATCGGACAATTGAGCCTCGAATTTCGCCATATTGCCCATGCTTACGGTTCAGTGCGCGCGCTGGAAGCGATTAGCTTTGCAGCGCCGCGCGGGAAAATCACATGCCTGCTTGGCGCGTCGGGCTGTGGGAAGTCAACCTTGCTCAACCTCACTGCAGGATTGTTGCCCGTGCAGCAAGGCAGCATAGAGCTTGGCGATGCGTTGCTCGCAGATACTCATACAAACCCGCCTCCAGAACAGCGTCCCGTTGGGCTGGTGTTTCAGGATGGCGCGCTGTTTCCGCATATGAGCGTTGCCAAGAATGTGGGGTTCGGCCTTGGTAAAACGCCACATCGCGATGATGAGATTGCGGCGTTGCTTGCACTTGTTGGGTTGAAAGGTCTGGGCGACCGTTACCCGCATGAATTGTCCGGCGGTCAGCAACAGCGCGCAGCTCTTGCCCGCGCGATGGCGCCAAAACCAGAGGTGCTGCTACTCGACGAGCCTTTCGCCAGTGTAGATATTGTGCTGCGACGAAAGTTAAGGCGCGAATGCCGCCAGATTTTGCGCGAGCAAGGCACCACGGCGATCTTAGTGACGCATGATCCGGACGAAGCGCTGGACATCGCAGACCAAATTGCGGTGATGGAGGCTGGGCGGATCGTGCAAATTGGCACCCCGGATGAGCTTTACAAAGAGCCCGCGACCCCATCGGTGGGCGCGATGTTTGGCGGTGCTCAGATTGTGCCCGCGACCGTGCAGGAGGGCGCATTGGTAACGGCGTTTGGGACATGGCCGCAGTCAAGTCTGAGCAATGACCTGCCCGAAGAGGAGCGCTTGGAGCTGTTGGTGCATGCCAAAGAGCTTGAGCTTGTTGAAGCGGACACAGGGTTTGCAGTTCGCGATGTGCATCCGCTGGGTGATGTGGCCCGCGTATTGTTTGACGATGGGGCGGGTCAAGAGCTGGCGGTAGAAACCGCCAAGGCGGTCGAGCCGTCCTTGCGATACACTATTCAACCCACTGTAGGCAGTGCGCGCGCCTTTGAGGCGAAATAGCACTTGCTCTGCACTTAATTCTATTGCAAATCATTCGCAATTAAGAATCGAAAGGTTATCCATGAAAAATGCATTCAGCGGCGGTTTATGCGCTGCGTTGCTCGCTGCGTGTTCAGGCTCAAGCGAAGCGGAAGGCGATGCGATTGAAGGTGTCGAGATTACTGGCGAAGTTAATATCTACTCATCGCGCCATTACGATACCGATCTGGCGCTCTACACCGATTTCACCAAGGAAACCGGGATTAAGGTCAACCGTATTGAAGCCGAAGCTGACGCTTTGATCGAGCGCATAGAAAGCGAAGGTGAGTTTTCACAAGCCGACTTGTTGATCACGGTCGATGCCGGGCGGCTTTGGCGTGCAGAGGAAGCGGGTGTGTTTGCGCCGGTTGAGTCAAAAGTGCTTACCGAACGCTTGCCTGAGCATTTGCGCCACCCCGACGGATTGTGGTTCGGCCTTTCCACCCGTGCGCGGGTGGTCATCTATAGCAAGAACGCAGGTAAACCCGCAGGGCTTTCAAACTATTCCGACCTCGCTGACCCCGCATTCAAAGGTGACATTTGCATTCGGTCGTCGTCCAATATCTACAACATCTCGCTGCTTTCCAGCATTATCGCGAATGGTGATGCGAGCGCGGCAGAAGGTTGGGCGAAAGGCGTGGTCGCAAACTTCGCGCGCGATCCTGAAGGCAATGATACTTCGCAAATTGAATCGGTGGCAGCAGGCGAATGCCGTATCGCGGTCGTTAACTCCTATTACCTTGCAAAGTTCGCTGGCGGTGATGACGAGCAGAAAGCGACATTTGATAAGCTTGGTGTGATCTTCCCCAATCAGGGTACAACTGGCACACACATCAATGTCAGCGGCGCAGGCCTGGTAAAAACCGCACCGAACCGGGAAAACGCGATTGCGTTTCTTGAATATCTCACCTCCGAAAAAGCGCAGCGCTATTTCGCAGATGGCAACAACGAGTATCCGGCGGTCGTGGGACTTCAGGCCAATTCCGCAGTGGAGCAGATGGGCAGCTTTAAAGCTGACACGCTGAACGCCGCTAAAATTGGTCGCAATCAACGTGCAGCCGTGGAGATATTTGATAGGGCAGGGTGGAACTGACCGTGTTGGAGACAAGCAGCGCCCAAGGCCCGCTTTCAGGGCTTATCACTATTCTAGCTTGAAGGAGGCCCGCGAAACCGCCATTTGCGCCGCGAACATGGCGCAGATTTTGACTGCGCGACCGATTATTCTGAGGCAAATATTGTGAACCAGCCGATTATTGACCGCGACCAATTT
Organism: Erythrobacter sp.; assembly: GCA_039985875.1. Classification (GTDB taxonomy): domain Bacteria; phylum Pseudomonadota; class Alphaproteobacteria; order Sphingomonadales; family Sphingomonadaceae; genus Erythrobacter. The sequence continues at coordinate 135,289 of JBDWRU010000011.1, forward strand.
ACCGAAAGCGCAGCGCTTAGCGTAGAGACTATTACGCACGTCCATCATTGGACTGATAGCCTTTTCAGCTTGAAAATGACGCGGCCGGCCAGTTTCCGGTTTCGCTCAGGTGAATTTGTGATGATCGGTCTGCCCGGTGACAATGGTAAACCGCTTTTGCGTGCCTATTCGGTCGCCAATCCAAGCTACGATGAGGAACTGGAGTTCCTTTCGATCAAAGTGCAGGACGGCCCGCTGACATCCAAGCTCCAACATATCAAAGTCGGCGACCCAATCTACCTTGGCAAAAAGCCAACCGGAACGCTGGTCACAGATGCGCTGCTTCCGGGCAAACGCTTGTTTATGCTGTCCACTGGCACGGGCCTTGCGCCGTTTATGAGCCTTGCTCGCGACCCCGAAGTCTACGGCATGTTCGATGAGATCATCGTGGTGCATTCGGTCCGTCAGGCTTCGGAATTGGCCTATCGCGAGCTGCTCGAAAGCAAGCTTGAAGGCGATCCACTGCTCGAAGATGAGGACCGTGCGCGGCTCATCTATGTGCCCACCGTCACACGCGAAGATTTCCACACCACCGACCGCATTCAAGTGCTGATCGACGATGGCCGCTTGTTCAAAGACAGCAAGGGTCCAGACAAATTTGTGCCGGACGAAGACCGCGTGATGCTGTGCGGGTCGATGGCGATGATTAAGGATCATGCGGCGGATTTGGAAAGCCGCGGGTTCGAAGAAGGCGCAAACAACAAGCCGGGCCAATTCGTGATCGAACGCGCCTTTGTAGGCTAAGCTGCCCTAACAAACTTCTAGGTTTACTTTAACGTCAATCTCCGGTCAGTTGCGGCTCGCAACTTGATTCTGGAGAGAAATCTACAATGCTCGAAGCCACTCATCGCACGGCCTATAACGAAGACCACGAAGCCTTTCGTGACACTGTTCGTAGAGTTCTAGCTGATCATATGGAGCCTTACCTCGACCAACACGAGGAAGAGGGCATTGTCGGTCGCGAAGCGTGGAAAGCGCTGGGCGAGGCTGGAATGCTATGCCCGACCGTTGCCGAAGAGAATGGCGGTCTGGGCCTCGATTTCGGGTTCAACTGTGTTCTAGCCGAAGAGCTTGCTTACATGGGAACAGCGGCTGGCTTCACTCTGCAAAACGATATTACCGTCAATTACTTTGAGCGCTTGGGCAGTCCGGAGCAAAAGGAAAAGTACCTCCCCGGTATGATTTCGGGCGATGTTATCACGGCGATCGCTATGACAGAGCCAGGCGCGGGAAGCGATTTGCAAGGTGTGCGAACAACTGCGGTCGAAGATGGCAATCACTTGGTCATCAACGGTTCCAAAACCTACATTACCAACGGTCAGAACGCAGATGTCGTGATTGTGGTCGCTAAAACCGATCCGAACGAAGGGGCCAAAGGCACGTCCTTGGTGCTGGTCGATGCGGATACCCCAGGCTTTGAAAGAGGGCGCAATCTCGACAAGATCGGCCAGCATTCCGCCGATACTTCGGAGTTGTTTTTCAGCGACGTGCGTGTGCCCAAAACCAATATCCTTGGCAGTGAGGGGCGCGGTTTCATCCACTTGATGGAAGAGTTGCCGCAAGAACGGCTGAGCATTGCGGTGAGCGCGCAAGGCGGCGCTCAGCGGGCATTCGATGAAGCGGTGAACTTCACTAAGGATCGCAAGGCTTTTGGCCGGACCGTTTTCGAATTTCAGAACACCAAATTCACGCTCGCGGACCTCAAAGCCAAACTGCAAGTGGGCTGGGCGCATCTCGATTGGGCGATCGCGCGGCATTTGCGCGGCGAACTGACTACGGATGAGGCATCAGCGGCAAAGCTGTGGCACACTGAGATGCAGTGGGAGATAGTTGATGCCTGCCTGCAACTGCATGGTGGAGCCGGCTATATGAACGAATATCCGATTGCTCGACTGTGGCGCGACGCGCGTGTGCAGCGCATCTATGGCGGCACTTCGGAGATTATGAAGGAAGTGGTTAGCCGGTCGATTTGAGGGAGTTCGCGATGTGATCGATCTACTTAATTTCACAGGTAAGCGCGTCCTCGTCACCGGTGGTTCCAGCGGGATTGGCAATGGCATTGCGCAGAGCTTTCGCGCTCGCGGCGCGGAGGTGATTGTCACCGGCACACGCCCGGATGAAGGTGATTATCTGGAATCCTCAGACAGCGATTTTGCTGGGCTTACCTATCATCAACTCAATGTCAGTGACCGTGAAGCTGCCGACGCCTTGGCCGCGCATATCGGACCGGTGAATGTACTGATCCAAAGCCAAGGCATTGTGCGATATAAGCGCGCGGAATTCGAACGAGCGGGCTGGGATGACGTGATCGACGTCAATCTCAATTCGGTGATGGATATCGCTCGAGCTTTTCATGGCGGGTTAGCCGCGCGAGAGGGGACAATGACCGTCGTGTCTTCAGTCGCCGCGTTCAAATCAACAATCGGAACGCCAGCTTATGCTGCTTCGAAGGCTGGTGCGGCGAGCCTTGTCAAAACCCTTGGCGAAGCCTGGGCGCGCGATAGCATCCGTGTGAACGGGATCGCGCCGGGACTGGTCCCGACCAAGCTCACTGCTGTCAGCACTGAAAACCCTGAACGTATGGAAAGCTATTTGCGCAGAATTCCTTTGCGGCGCGCAGGTACGCCGGAAGATATGGCAGGCGCGGCCTTGTTCCTCGCATCGCCGCTTGCCTCCTATATAACGGGGCAGACGCTCGTCGTAGATGGCGGATTGACGCTATCGTAAAGGGAAGAAACCGATGAAATACACCCGGCTTGGCAGGTCTGGCCTGATGGTTTCGCAGCTCTGCTTGGGATGCATGTCCTATGGCGATACCAGCAAAGGCTGGCACGGTGATTGGCTGCTGGGCGAAGAAGCGAGCCGCCCGTTCTTTCGCGAGGCGCTCGAAGCGGGGATCAACTTCTTTGACACCGCAAATGGCTATTCGGGCGGCACATCGGAAGAAATCACTGGTAAGCTTCTGCGGGAAATGGCCCAGCGCGATGAGATTGTCGTTGCAACCAAGGCTTTTATGCCCTGGCGCACTGCGACCAACACGGGCGGCCTGTCACGCAAGAGCCTGTTCCACGCTATCGATAGCAGCCTAACGCGGCTGGGCATGGAATATGTCGATCTGTTCCAAATTCACCGCTGGGATGATGCAACACCAATCGAAGAAACGATGGAGGCGCTTCACGATATCGTGAAGGCTGGCAAGGCGCGTTACATCGGTGCGTCTTCTATGTTTGCCTGGCAATTCGCCAAGGCGCAGGAAACGGCGCGGGCGAATGGCTGGACAACCTTTATCTCGATGCAGAACCAACTGAATCTATTGTACCGCGAAGAAGAGCGCGAGATGCTGCCGTTGTGTGAGGATCAGGGCGTGGGGGTTATTCCATGGAGCCCGATGGCGCGTGGCAAGTTGGCGCGTCCCGTCGGCGAAGAAACAGTGCGTAGCCAGACCGATGGGGTCGGCAAGATGCTCTATAAGGCAGCCGATGAAGCTGATGCGTCGATCATCACTGCACTGCAGAGCGTGGCTGAGGCCCGGGGTGATGCAATGGCAAGCGTAGCGTTGGCATGGCACTTTACGAAACCTTGCGTGGCGGCACCGATTATCGGTGCGACTAAGCCAGGGCATATCGAGGCGGCGCGGGCAGCTTTGGATATTGAGCTGTCGCCGCAAGAAGTGGCTACGATCGAAGAGCCCTATCAGCCCAAAATGCCCACCGGCCTCATCATGCCAATGCCGGACATGGGAAAGGTCAGCGTTCTGACCTCGGACTAAGCTCACACTATAACTGCGGCCGTGACGCCGATGGCACGCGCGGGATGGCTCAGATTGCGGCAAGTGAATCGCTTTTTTGATACGGTGCTCTGAGCGTTTTCAGGCCTGAGCAATTATGTGACAGGAACCCATTCGTGATTTACAAGAGCGGCTCATGCGACGCAGGACTCCGGCAAATGACCATACCAAACTAGGCGCAGGTGATGCGCCGAGTGTTGATGCGAGCAGGGATTCAATGAGCAGTACGACAGCAATCCATTCCGATACGCCCCTTGCTCGCAATGATGATGGGCACGCAGAGAGCGGCTTCGAAGGTTCAATCTATTTCAACCGCGAGCTATCTTGGCTATCCTTTAATGAACGGGTGCTCGCCGAAGCTTGCAACAAGCAATACCCGTTGCTTGAACGCCTGCGTTTCTTAAGCATATCGGGCAGCAATCTCGACGAGTTTATGATGATCCGCGTGGCGGGCCTTGTGGGGCAAGTCCAACGTGGGATCGACAAGCCAGCGATCGATGGCCGAACTCCCGGCCAGCAATTGAAGGCGATCCGCGCGAGACTTGTTGAAATCTCAGCCCGGCAACAGGATATTTGGCGCGATCTGCATGATCGGCTAGCAGAAACTGACATTCACATTGCCGACGAGCAACGCGTCAGTCGCGCCGCGCATGAATGGCTCGAAGCGTTCTTTCTTGAAGAAATTCTGCCGGTCATCACCCCTCAAGCGCTCGATCCGGCGCACCCATTTCCGTTCATCCACAATGAGGGAAGGGGACTGCTCTTCACACTCACCCGTGATGCTGATGGGGAGGAGATCACAGAGATGGTGATCATCCCCGGCGCCCTACCGCGTTTTGTGCGCGTGCCCAGCAACGTTGCTGATCCCGGCGAGGCGATCTTCATCTCTATCGCCAGCCTGATCCAACGCTATGCGAAGAAGTTGTTTCCCGGCTTTGCAATCAAGGGCGATGGTCTCTTCCGGGTCTTGCGCGATAGTGACATCGAGATTGAAGAAGAAGCCGAAGACCTTGTGCGCACCTTCCGCAGTGCAATTCAGCGGCGGCGGCGCGGTCAAGTGATACAGCTCGAGTTGGAAGACGATTTTGATCCGCAAGCCGAAGGGATCTTGATGGAGCAGCTCGGCGTGCACGAAGCTGCGGTGATTAAGACCGACGGAATGATTGGAATCGATGGCTTGGCCGAGATCGTCAGCGAAGACCGGCCTGACCTCAAGTTCGACAGCTATTCACCTCGCTATCCGGAGCGTATTCGCGAACACGACTGCGATGCGTTCTCCGCCATCCGCGAAAAAGACATAATCATCCACCACCCATATGAGAGCTTCGAAGTGGTGGTCGACTTTCTCAAACAGGCCGCCGAAGACCCTGATGTCGTCGCGATTAAGCAGACGCTGTACCGTGCAGGCTCTCAGTCTGCTGTTATCAATGCGCTGATTGATGCAGCGGATCGCGGCAAGACCGTAACGGCAGTCGTGGAGCTAAAAGCGCGCTTTGATGAAGAGCAAAACCTCACTTGGGCGACCAAGTTGGAGCGCGCCGGGGTGCAGGTCATTTACGGTTTCACCGATTGGAAAACGCACGCCAAATGCGCGATGATAGTGCGGCGCGAGGACGATGGCTTTCGCACTTATTGCCACTTTGGCACCGGCAATTACCACCCGGTTACTGCGAAAGTTTACACCGATCTATCCTTCTTTACGGCCAGCCCAAAACTGGGGCGCGATGCGGCAAAGATGTTTAACTTTGTCACCGGTTATGTCGAACCCGACAGCCTTGAGCAGATTTCTATTGCGCCGCTCAACCTGCGCGAGGAACTATATGGACGGATTGACAGTGAAATCGCCAATGCCGCAAGCGGGGAACCGGCGGCGATCTGGATGAAAGCCAATCAAATCACTGACAAGGGTATGATCGACAGGCTCTATGCCGCAAGCGAAGCCGGGGTGTCAGTTGAACTGGTGTGCCGGGGCATTTGTTCTTTACGGCCCGGTGTTGATGGCTTGAGCGAGAACATCCGCGTCAAATCGATCATCGGGAGGTTTCTGGAACACAGCAGGATTTATGCCTTCGCAAATGGCCAAGCGATGCCAAGCCCGGAAGCACAAGTGTTCCTGTCATCCGCCGACTTGATGGGTCGTAACCTTGATCGCCGGGTGGAATCGTTGATACCGATCCCGAAAGGCACCGTGCATGACCAAGTGCTTCAGCAGGTCTTGCTCGCCAACATGCTCGATAATGAGCAGAGTTGGTGGTTGCACGGCGATGGCAGCTATTCACGCGTGGAAGCAGAGGATAAACCCTTCAACTGTCACCGCTATTTTATGACCAACCCTTCCCTATCGGGACGCGGTGAAGCATTGGAACCGGACGGGGTGCCGAAACTCACATTGCGCAAGGGTCGTGCTGGATGAACTCACGTAAGAGGCGCGGAGATCGCGACGGTGTATTCTCGGGTAATCTGCCCGAGCGCGCGATTATTGATATCGGGTCAAACACTGTCCGCATGGTCGTTTATGGCGGGACCATGCGCGCGCCCACTGTGCTACTAAATGAGAAGGTGACGGCGAAACTTGGCCGGGACATTTCGAAGAGCGGCGCGCTGGCTCCCGAAGCGATTGAGCTCGCGATGCGCGGGTTGAAAAGGTTTGTTTTGCTGCTCGATGACCTCGACGTCCAAGATGTGACGACAGTCGCGACGGCGGCTGTGCGTGATGCAAGCAATGGCAAAGAGTTTATCGCGAGGCTTAAGGAATTGGGCCTAAGCCCGCGCGTCTTGTCAGGCGAAGACGAAGCCGAGTTGAGTGCTTGCGGCGTCAAAGGCGCTTTCCCCGGAGCACAAGGGCTGGTCGCCGATTTGGGCGGTGGGTCTTTGGAGTTGGTGCGTCTGCGCGGTGAGGAAAGTCTCGATCCCGTGACATTACCGCTTGGCACGTTGCGTTTACCCGAATTTCGCGGTGACAGCCGCAGCGATATGCGCGCCGCGCTTGAGAAGATCCTGAAGAAGAACGCACCGGATTCCAAGAAGGGCGAAACGCTCTACTTAGTCGGTGGCACATGGCGCGCGATGGCGGTGTTCGCGATGCAGGAGGAAGGCAATCCACTGTCTGACCCGCATGGCTATACGATCAGCGCGAAACAAGCGCTTGCGATGGCTAAAGCTTCATCACACGAGACGCCCGAGACCCTGAAAGCGCGTGAGCGTATATCGTGGATGCGGGCAGAGAAACTGCCGGATGCGGCGGTGCTGCTGGAAGCGATGCTGGCGCGGATCAAGCCGGGTCGGATTGTCTTTTCGTCTTGGGGCCTGCGCGAAGGGCTGCTTTATGACCATCTCGAACCGCATAGCAAAGCTCAAGACCCGCTTCTTGCCGGCGTTTCCGTGTTTGCGGCACAGCGCGGCGCCCCTCCGACTTTGGCTGCACGCATGGCTGCATGGACTCTCGATGCGGCACCAGCGCGCAAACATGGTAGTGAGCGTTTGCGATTGGCAGCGATCCAGCTTGCGCTGGCATCGATGCAGATTGAGCCGAATATCCGACTTCCTCAGGCGATTGACTGGGCGTTGCACAAGCGTTGGATCGCGCTTGATGGAAAGGGCAGGGCGATGCTCGCCGCCGCAATTGCGGCGAATGGAAACCAACTTGATTTGCCCGAGACTGTGCGGGCACTTGCGAGCGAAGATGCGCTCGAAGAAGCGATTTCATGGGGTTTGGTAACACGGCTTGCGCGGCGACTGGGTGCGCGCTCCCCGCGTTCTCTGCGGGTTAGCCGCTTAAAAGTGAGCGATGGTGCGCTGGTGCTGCTGCTGGCAGAAAGTCACCGCGACCTGTTCGGCCTCACCACTGAAAAGGATATGAAGCTTCTTGCTGGGCGGCTGGACCTCGATTGGGACGTCCAGATTGTTAGCGATGACGCCTTACACGGCAGCGAAGCCGAAAACGCCTAACTCAACTCGGTTTGAAGCCGATGACCAATACAACAAACAGATCGAAACGTGCAAAAGGGATTTAGAATATGCGAGCGAGTTTTTTGAAGGCGGGTCTTCCTTTGGCGGTAGGTTCATCAACTTTGATATCGTGCGGTGGTGCACCCGAGCTTGACATGAGCGAAGCTGGCTATGCCGGTGCAAACGAGTGCTATGTTGCAATGATGGCCTATAACCCGCTGGGCGAGGAAACAGGCTCCGAAACCTACGAAAACGGGCCGACAAATGCGCGCAATGCAATTAAGGAAATTGCCGCTGCAGTCGGTATCGACGATGCCAAAGTGGAATCAGACGCCAAAGCAAACGATGACGAAATTCGCTCGCTCATTGCTAAGGGAAAAGCGGATTTCATAGATCCTGACTTTAAGGCCGCGCGCGAAAAAGCCGTCGAATGTGGCGAGATATACGAATAAGGCCGTGCTCAAAAAAGAGCAGCTCTTCAATAACCCCGATTGGATAGGCCGGACCAAAGGAAGAGCTGCCGCGAGCATGCGACCGGGAGGTGCGTGCTTTAGCTAGCTTTTCGCAGCGTTTTCCTTGGCAGAGAACGGAGAGAAATCGGTGTTGGTGTCGAATAGGTCGACGCCCTCAGCTTTTTTGAGCTTGCCCACCACTACGTAGGTGACTGGTGTTAGAAATGCTTCCCAAAGGACCTTCAGAAGCCAATTGGTGATCATCACGGTGAAGACCGCTTCGGTGGTCCAGATGCCCCAAAAAGCGATAGGGTAGAAGATGAGGCTGTCCACGCCCTGACCCACCACGGTCGAGCCGATTGTGCGGGTCCAAAGTGCTTTGCCTTTGGTCCAGACCTTCATCTTTGCCATGACATAAGAATTGACGAACTCGCCTGCCCAGAACGCGATGATCGAAGCGACTACGATCCGCCATGCATTACCGAAAACGGAAACATAGGTTTCCTGACAGATCGCGCCGGTCGGCGCATCGGCATTGTCGCGCGCAACCAATGGACCATTACCGTCAAATCCGCTGGCCGAGCATGCCCAGCCGTCAAAGGCAGGCAGGCTGACTACGACATAGCTCATAAAGGCCAGAAAGAGCATGGCTGCGAAGCCTGTCCAAATTACCCGGCGAGCGCGGGCGAAACCGTAAATCTCGGTCAGAACATCGCCAATGACATAGCCCAAGGGGAAGAACAGGATGCCAGCGCCATAGATGAAAGTGCCATCGGGTGCAGGCCACCAACCGTCCGGCCAAAATGGCACTTCGACAAAGGTGAGCTTTGCTGCGCCGATGATATTGGAAAGCAACAGGATTGCGACAAAAGCCGCCATCACGAACTCATAATATCTGAATGTAATCGGCGCGTGGCTTGTGGTTTGGACGCCATCATCGGGGTCTTTGTCGAACGCGGCAGCCGGGTCAGCAGAATTATTCATCGTCCTTTAGCTTAGCCGCATTTGATTGCTCAGAAAAGCACGCTATTGGCGATGGCCAGCGCGCGCCCGTAGCTCATCTGGATAGAGCGCGAGACTTCTAATCTTGAGGCAGCAGGTTCGAGTCCTGCCGGGCGCGCCAATTTTTCCTTTTCCCAAACCACTTCGCTGGATTGCGGCCTGGAACCACGACTCATCGCTGCCTTGCCTCACCTCAAGGATTCTCTTGCGATATCAGTATTGCTGACAAGTCTCGTTCAGCTTTGGAAGGTCACACGATTGCATCAGCAGCCGAAAGGAGACCCCCAATGAACCGTATCATTCTCGCCTCGCTCGCTACCGCTGCGACGCTCATCACCGTTCCCGCCGCCTCGCATGATCGAATTATCGTCGACGGCTATCGAGCGCCAATTGCGCCGAACAATGACCGCAACAAGTGGTGGATCGACTACCGCACGGATATCAGCGAAGCGAAGCGCGAGCTTCGCAGCGATTTGCGCCGCGCGACCGATGCCGAAGATCGCCGCGATGCTTGGGACGAATATCGCAATGAAATTGCGGATGCCAAGAAGGACTACCGCAAGGAAATGGCCGAGCGCGGGTACCGGGTGGTCAGTTATGGCGAGAACCGCAGGCGTTTTGCTCGGCGCTAGCTGTTAAAGGCTGCCTCCGCTCCGTCCACCCTTCCTACCGGACTATCACACCAAGTTATGATCCGGGGGAAGGTGCGGGCAGATTACCCTCTGTAAAAGCGTTAGCCGCGTGCCACGGTTTCGAGCAATTCTGACGTGATTGGATAGCCAGCGTCTTCCATAATGGTCAGCATGGGCTTGCCTGAGCTGTCATCAATTTGCGGAATGATCGGCTTAACTGGGATTGCTTCTGCTTGCGCGCGCGCTGCTTTGTAGCTCGAAAACAACGCCAAACGTTCCAGGTTGCGGCGGGTGGGGAAGATCACTTTGATCTCGCTCGCCTGCGCCATATCCAGCGCTCCTTGTGCGCTTGTCCAAAACAGTCGTGTGTTCTCTGAGTTATCGACCGAAACGTCGACTTCGCCAGTCCCAATGTTGGCGAGGTAAAAGCGCGTGTCGAAGACGCGCGGAATGTCCTCATTTTTCGGGAACCATCGAGCAAAGGGCGTGATTTGCGACAGGTCTAAAGACCAATCGAACGCATCGAGAACCGGGGCGAGGGCGCGCTTGTCTTCCAACATGGTTCGCGCTGCGGCGGCAGTCTCAGCGGTAATGTCACCGGTTAGACCCAGTGCGAGGCCCGTTTCTTCGAGGGTTTCTCTGATGGCGGCGATCTGGTGAGCAGCTTCCCCAGCGCTCATGTCGCCATCTTGCTTAGCCGCAATCATCTTGCCCAGTTCAAAGTCGGCCGGGTCCACGCGACCACCGGGGAACACCGCCATGCCGCCTGCAAAGCTCATCGACCTAGAACGCACTGTCATCAGCACTTGCGGGGCGCCGTCATCGGGAGCGTCGCGGAATATTATGATCGTGGCGGCGGGTATGCCTTCCGGCGTGGATTTGGCAGCTGCGGCTTTGGGGTCTTTTGTCATCGTTATGAGTGATGCCGCTCTTCAGGCATCTTGCCAAGTGACAGAACAATCAGGTGACCTGTTTCTGTCGGTTTCTTTTACATTTTTGAAAAATGTTAACTCGCGTTAATCATCTAAAATACTGAATTTATTGAATCGAAATTGTTTGGCACGGTGGATGCATTATACATTGCAGATATAATGGTCTTCGAATGAGGCGCGACCTTCCTGGTCTCTGGGTCAAGCCTCCCCGAAAAAAGAACCGCCCCGTCTGGTACAACGGGGCGGTTTCTTTTTGTGCGTATCACATGTGGTGAAAGCGCCGGATCTAGCCTTCGGCTTTGGCGACACCTTGTTCGTCGAGGGTTGTTTGCAATTCGCCCGCTTCGAACATTTCCATCATTATGTCGCTGCCGCCCAGAAACTCGCCTTTGACGTAAAGCTGAGGGATGGTTGGCCAATCCGAATAGGTCTTGATCCCCTGGCGCACTTCCATGTCTTGCAGCACATCGACGCTTTCATACGCGACGCCACAATGGTCGAGGATAGCGACCGCACGACTGGAAAAACCGCATTGTGGGAAAAGCGGCGTGCCCTTCATAAACAGGACAACGTCGTTGTCTTTGACGACGGATTGAATGCGAGTGTGGGTTTCGTCAGCCATAATTGCGAGGCCCTTGGTTGTATATTTGCGATGCAGGTTACGTGGGGACCACAGTGGTGACTTGCAAGGCGTGCAGTTCACCGCCCATTTTTGCGCCGAAGGCGGCATAGACCATCTTGTGTTGTTGCACGCGGTTTTTGCCTGCAAATTGAGGCGCGGTAACCTTCGCTGCCCAATGATCGTCATCACCTGCAAGGTCTGTCAGTTCGACTGTCGCACCGGGGAGAGCCGCTAAGATTGCCGCTTCGATATCCGCGCCTTTCATCGGCATCGGATTACTGATCGCTCATGAATTGGCGCTTGGCCTCGATCGTCATTTCCTCAAGCTTTGCGCGAATGTCGGCTTCGCTTACATCGCTCTCAGCAGCCGTCAGATCGCCCAGCAGCTTGCGGATCACATCCTCATCGCCGGCTTCTTCGAAATCGGCCTGCACAACCGCTTTCTTATAGGCGTCGGTCTCTTCCTCGGTGAGATTCATCAGGCCCGCAGCCCACTCGCCCAACAGACGGTTGCGACGCGCTGCGACTTTGAACGCGGCTTCTTCGTCCATTGCGAACTTTGCTTCTTCGCCGCGCTGGCGATCGGTGAAATCGGTCATGTGAACCCTTTTTTTAACGCTGCCCCAGAGATAGGATCAGCAGCGCAGCGCGGCAAGCCGCTTTCGTCGCAAAAGCCGTCTAATCCATCGTTACGACAAGCTTGCCCACTGCCTCGCGGTTCTCAAGCTTTGCGATGGCATCGCCCGCTCGTCCCAGCGGGAAGGTTTCGGAGACCAGCGGATCAATCTTGCCAGCTTGCATGAGCGCGAACAGCTCGTTGACCTGCTCCATGAACTTGACCGGTTCGCGTGCGGTGAATGCGCCCCAGAACACGCCGCAAATGTCGCAAGACTTGAGCAATGTGAGATTGAGTGGCATTTTTGCGATACCCGCTGGGAACCCGACCACAAGGAAACGGCCTTCCCAAGCGATCGAGCGCAATGCAGGCTCGGAATATTGTCCACCAACAATGTCATAGACGATGTCAGCGCCGTTGGGTCCGCATGCGGCTTTGAACGCGTTGGCCAGCTCTTTGGAGGCCGCTTTGTCCATTTCGTCGCGCGGGTAGATGACAACTTCGTCCGCGCCCGCATTTTTTGCAACTTTGCCCTTCGCTTCGCTTGAAACCGCCGCGACGACTTTTGCGCCAAACGCCTTTGCAAGTTCAACCGCAGACAATCCAACACCGCCTGCAGCGCCAAGGATCAGGACCGTATCGCCTTCATTGATGTGGCCGCGATCCTTCAAACCGTGGATTGTAGTACCGTACGTCATCAACAGTGAGGCTGCTTTTTCGAAAGGAACACCGTCGGGGATCGGGAACATCCTGTTTGCAGGCACAAGCGCCTTTTCGCGCAGGCCTCCATTGCCCATGCCTGCCATAACCCGTTCGCCGACCTTGAAGTTTTCAACCTCTTCGCCAACCGCTTCGACAACGCCTGCCAATTCGCCACCGGGCGAGTAAGGGCGCTCTGGTTTGAACTGATACAAGTCGCGGATCATCAACGTGTCGGGATAGTTGATCGCGCAAGCCTTCACCGCCACCAACACTTCGCCTTTGCCGGGCGTGGGAACCTCGATTTCGTCCAGCGTCAAGGTCTCCGGGCCGCCAACTTCGTGCGTGCGGATGGCTTTCATGTATCTCTCTCCGATTAGATATTGGTGCCGCGCGTCAGCCATTCCTGCTGATTTGTGCGGATGCTCTCAAACTGCGCAATAGCGTTACTGCGTTCCAGCGTGAGTGCAACTTCATCCAGCCCGCCGAGCAAACAATGTTTGCGGAAAGGATCAATCTCAAACTCGAAACGATCCTGAAACTCGGTAGTGACTGTCTGGTTTTCCAGATCAATGTGAATAGGATCGCCCGCGCGGGCGACTTCCAACAGACGGTCCACCGCTTCTTGTGGCAAGACCACTGGCAAGATGCCGTTTTTCACCGCATTGCCTGAGAATATGTCCGAATAACTTGGCGCAATTACCGCGCGAATGCCCATGTCACCAATCGCCCAAGCGGCGTGTTCGCGGCTTGACCCGCAACCGAAGTTATCGCCTGCAATCAGTATTGGCGCGCCCGCATAAGCCTGATCGTCGAACACATTGCCTTCGACCTGACGGATCGATTCAAATGCACCCCGTCCGAGCCCTTCGCGGGTTATGGTCTTGAGCCATTCAGCCGAAATGATAATATCGGTATCAATGTTTTTCGCGCCAAGCGGGTAAGCGCCGCCAGAGATCTGTGCAAAGGGTTCCATTATCGGTCCTGGTTTAATCGGTTTCGGACGGCTCGCCCGATGGGGGAGTGGTGCTTTGATCGCTGCCGAGCGCCTTGTCTTCGCGGGCTTTCTTGCTGCGTTTGCCAACGTAAAGGAGCGCGGCGGCAATGGCGGCAGAGCCAATTGTCGCAGCCGCTCCGATCGCAACTTTATTGGGACCGGATTTCTTCGGGGCGTCTCTGTTGTCTTTGTCAGTCATATGTAAAATATGCGGTGCGGTTGAAGCCTTTGCAAGCCATCACCCATCAAAGTTCGCGGACATCTGTGAGTTTGCCGGTTACTGCCGCTGCGGCAGCCATGGCGGGCGACAGCAGATGCGTGCGGGCACCGGGGCCTTGGCGGCCAACGAAATTGCGGTTCGAAGTCGAAGCGCAACGTTCACCAGCTGGCACTTTGTCAGGGTTCATGCCGAGACAGGCTGAGCAACCCGGCTCACGCCATTCAAATCCAGCATCGATAAAGACCTTATCGAGGCCTTCTTCTTCGGCTTGCACTTTGACGAGGCCAGAGCCCGGAACGACGATGGCCCAGCGCACGTTAGGTGCCTTTGTGCGCCCTTCAAGCACTTTAGCCGCCGCTCGCAAATCTTCGATCCGACTGTTGGTGCAGCTGCCGATAAAGATATTCTCAACCGGGATTTCGGTCATTTTGGTACCGGGTTTGAGGCCCATGTAATCCAAGCTTTTTTGCGCCGCTTCGCGCTTCGATGCGTCGGCAAAGCTCTTCGGCAAGGGCACTTCGCCGGCGATGGACACGACATCCTCCGGGCTTGTGCCCCAAGTCACTGTCGGCGCGACCTTTGCTGCGTCGATAGTGACAGACTTGGCGAATTGTGCGCCATCATCGCTATGCAACGTCTTCCAAAAGGCGAGCGCTTCGTCCCACGCCTCACCCTTCGGCGACATGGGTCGACCTTTGAGATAACGGAAAACCGTCTCATCAGGTGCGATCAGCCCGGCGCGCGCACCTGCTTCGATGCTCATATTGCACACGGTCAGGCGTTCTTCGACGCTCATCTTTTCAAAGACTTCGCCGCGATATTCGATCACGTGGCCGGTTCCGCCCGCAGCTCCGATTACGCCGATAATATGCAGTATTAGGTCTTTAGCGGCGACGCCGAGGGCAAGAGAACCCTCTACCCGAACCTCCATTGGTTTGGATGGTTGCAACAACAAGGTTTGCGTCGCCAGAACATGCTCAACTTCGCTGGTGCCGATTCCAAAAGCCAAAGCGCCCAAGCCGCCGTGGCTCGCAGTGTGCGAGTCGCCGCAGACGATAGTGGTTCCGGGCAGAGAAAAGCCCTGTTCCGGGCCAACCACATGGACGATGCCCTGTTCGGCATCGGTCGCGTCGATATAACGAACCCCGAAATCGGGCGCGTTCTTCTCCAGCGCTGCAAGCTGCGCTGCACTTTGTGGGTCGGCGATGGGCAAGCGTTCACCTTCCTCATCGACACGCGCCGTTGTCGGCAGGTTATGGTCGGGAACGGCTAGCGTTAGTTCTGGCCGACGCACCGAGCGCCCGGAAGTCCGCAAGGCTTCGAAAGCCTGCGGACTGGTGACTTCATGGACGAGATGACGGTCAATATAGATGATTGCGGTCCCATCGTCCCGCGTCTCAACCATATGAGCATCCCAGATTTTTTCGTATAATGTGCGGGGTCGACTAGCCATGGCGTGTCGCTAGGCTGGCCGACCCCGGCTGGCAAGATGGGACTATCGGATTTTAGCGGCGATGTCCGCTACGCGATTGAATGCGCACCGAATGCCTGATGGAGGTAAGCCGCTTGTTGAGCGTACGCCGCTCCGCTCGGTTGATCCCGCCGCGTTTATACTGGCGATAAAGTGAGCGAAGCGAAGTTACGCGTCGGTCAAGCCGAGCCTCTTGGCGCTTGGTCAATCCGCGAGTGCGGTCGATCTGGCGATCAAGCTGGTTGATTTCAGCGCGAACAGAATTGGGGTTGTTCCAATTCGCAGCGCTAGCAGGGGCGGCGACCATCAGGCTTGCGCCGAGCGCAAGCGGGAGTGTTGCAAACAGTGTCTTCTTCATGGCGAAGTCCTTTTTGTTCATCTATCGGGTTATTCCGATGAACAAGGTATGCCACGGAAATTCTGGCTTGTGTGCCGCGTGTCGTAAGAAAGTGTCGCAAATCCGCGACATAGATGGCTGTCAGATGTACAAATGGACAATCTCGGGGGAGGCAAAGAGCACCAAGGTGTAAAAGTGCGTTTCACAGTGCATTTCCTAATGGAATAGCAAGCACTTTCCGGCTAACTTACATTTATGTCAGCAACGCCCTTTCGATTCCCTATCACAGTGTCGCCTGCCGACATTGATTTCATGGGGCACGTCAACAATGCCCGGTATCTCAACTGGGTGCAGGACGCGGTGTTGGCGCATTGGCAGAAATTGGCGCCGGCTGAAGAGGTGGCGAGCAAGGCATGGGTCGCGCTCAAGCATGAGATTACCTATCGCAAACCCGCTTTCCTCGAAGATGATGTGATCGCGAGCACGGTGCTTGAGCATTACAAAGGCGCACGGGCGTTTTATCACACCGTCATAAAGCGCGGCGAAGAAGTGCTGGCTGAAGTGCAATCGAGCTGGTGCTGCATCGATGCCGAAACCCTGCGCCCGGCGCGCATCGGCGAGAATATGCGCGAGCTCTTTTTCTCCGAGTAGGATTGATTGGACGTGCAAGGAGTTGGACCGCTATATACAGCTGCATGAAGGTCCTGCGCGTATCAAGGCTATGAGCAAGCGCTATCAGCTTCCCCACTCGGCTCTTCAAACCGTGATTGGCCTTACGTTTGCAACGCTAATTGCGGGCACTTGGCTTAGCGTTCATTTCTACGGGATGTTTGTGTTTGAGCTGACATGGGGCAGCCTGCCGGTTGCGATTGCGCTGGCGGCGGTGCAATGCTGGCTATCGGTGGGCGTGTTCATCATTACTCACGACGCAATGCATGGCAGCCTTGCGCCGGGGCGCACAAGACTCAATTCGACCATCGGTGCGACACTGTTGATGCTCTATGCTGGGTTCAATTGGCGCATTATGCGCGATGCGCATTTCACCCATCACAAGCTGTCCGGTCATGCAGGCGATCCTGACTTTGACGAGGACAATCCGAGCCATTTTGCTCGGTGGTATTGGACATTTTTCAAACGCTATTTCGGGCTGCAATCGTTACTATTCGTGCACGCTGTCGTCGCGTTATACTGGTTCGTGTTCGATGTGCCGTTCCTGAAAATTCTCGTGCTTTATGGATCGCCCGCGTTGCTCTCGTCGGTTCAGCTATTCTACTTCGGCACTTATCGCCCGCATCATCAGGCGTCGGCAAAACCTTTTGCCGACGATCACAACGCGCGGAGTAATGATTTCGGGACTTTGGCGAGCCTCGTCAGCTGTTTCCATTTCGGCTATCATTTGGAGCATCATCGTGCTCCAAACGTACCATGGTGGGCGCTGCCCAGAGCCAAGAAGGCAGGGATTGGCGCAGAGCAAGACAAGAATGAGGCCACAATCGCATGAGCGTGCTTGCGATCATCGCCATCATCATCACCGCGCTTATTGGCATGGAGCTTTTCGCATGGTGGGCGCATAAATACATCATGCATGGCTGGGGCTGGGCATGGCACCGCGATCATCACGAGCCGCATGAAAATCTGCTAGAGAAAAACGACCTGTTCGCGGTCGTCTTTGGCACCATCGTCTTCTTCATGTTTCTGATCGGCTTTTACGTTTCAGCCGCGCTTTGGTGGACCGCTTTTGGCATCACACTTTACGGTGTCATCTATACTCTCGTGCATGATGGGCTGGTGCATCAACGTTATTTCAAATGGGTGCCCAAGCGCGGCTATGCCAAACGGCTGGTGCAAGCGCACAAGCTCCACCATGCGACGGTTGGAAAAGAGGGTGGGGTTAGCTTCGGCTTCGTCTTTGCGCGCGACCCGCAGGTCTTAAAACGCGAGTTGAAAGAGCAGCGCGAGGCAGGCGTTGCTGTGGTGCGGGATACACAGCTTTAGGCAGCTGCTAATCGCGCGGCGTGTTCCTGTACCAGCGCTATCATGTTCGGAACGCCTTGGGTACGGTTGCTAGAAAGCTGATTTTTGAGATCGAACTTCTCGAGCGCCTGCGTCACATCCATTTTGGCTACCTCGCTTGCGGCCTTGTCCTGAACCGCTGCGATAACCAACGCGACGATGCCTTTGGTGATGGCTGCGTTGCTGTCAGCTAGGAAGTGCAGTGCGTCGGTAGCTTCGGTTGGATAGACCCAGACCGCCGCCGAACATCCGCGCACCAATGTTGCATCGGTTTTGAGCGCGTCGGGCATGTCATCTAATTCACGGCCAAGCTCGATCAGCAGCGTGTAGCGCTCATCGCCTTCGAGAAATTCGTATTCTTCAAGGATGTCTTCAAGGGATCGCATGGCGCGTATCTAAGGATAGTATTTGCGTTTGCCTAGCCACCCGCGCCCTCCGCCCTTCCAATCGGGCAGTGTCCCGGTAGGCTCCGGGTGGAAGGGCGGAGGGCGCGGGTGGCTAGGCTGCCATAAGATGGGCCTACAATTCGACGCCGCTGGCGATGGCTTCGAGCTTTTTGATGCGTTCCTTCAAGTCCGCCATCTCGATCCGCGCGGCTCCTGTGCCAGCACCGCCTTCGATCTCGGAAGCTTGGTTCCAAGAGCCGCCGCGGTCCAGTTGCTGGCGCTGCAATTCCAGCCAGCCGTGCCACGCTTTGAGCAGGACAAAGGCTACCACACACAAACCAACAAGAGCGGTTGTAGCAATCACGAATACTGGGTCGATCATGGGACAGTGTCCTTCTTCACGTCGGCGATAGGATCAGGCGCACGCAAGGCGTCAATCTCGGCGGTCAGTTGGGCCCGTTGACGGGCATCCAAAGTGTTGCTGTCGGTGGCAATCCGCTCCAGCACCTCGATGCGTTCGCGCAATTGCCGAACCTCACGGCGGGCTTCGTCGGCAGCAAGCTTGGCCTCGCCGTCGTCGCGCGGGACCATGGTCTCATTGCCATCTTCGTCTTTGACGATCCCAGCTCGCGCTTTTGCGATCTCGGTTATGCCCCAGATGATGATCGCAACTATCGCTACGATGCCCCAACCGCTCATGCTATTTTCTCCTCGGCATTGGTTTCAATACGAAGCGCCTCGATCTCATCGACCAACTCGATCGAGCGATCTGTTGCAATCCGCTCCAGCACAGCAAGACGATCTTCAATCATCGCGGTGCGTTCAGTCAGGGCGCTGTTGGTGCCGCTCGTCGCAGGGTGTTCAATCGCACGCACTTCCCGGCGATGGTTCAAGACTTTGCTGATGATCCCGTTTACGCTGAGACCAATGATGATCAGCATTAGGATAATCCCGGGGAAGATTATGAGAAGCTCGCTATCCATTAGGCGTTGCCCTCATCCTTGCGGTGTTCGAGCGACTTTTCACGAAGCGCATCAATCTCGTTGCCGAGTTGATAGCCACTATCGGTCACAATCCGTTCGACATTTACAAGGCGATCTTTGACCGATCCTAGTTCCGCACGCAGTTCTGCATTCTCTTGTGTAAGCAAGGTGACGCGTTGCTTCGCTTCGTGGTCAGTGGTGGGTTTCAGCGATTGGCCCCATGCACCTTCTAGCGGATAACCATGCTTGATCCGCAGACGTGTGGTGTGGATCCAGCCGGCAACTCCGGCTGCGCCGATCGCTAACCCACCGGCGATGATCCACGGCAGATGCGGTACGATTATGGCTGCGGCATCAGGATTCATGTGTGCGGTTCCTTGTTTCCGATATTGAGTGGTACCCCACTGTCTCTGGCGGGTGTGTCGCGCAGAGCCTCGATCTCGTCTGACAGTGTATAGCCACGGTCAGTCACAATCTTTTCCAGCACGATCATTCGGTCCTGCATCTCATCGAGTTTACCGTTTAGTTCTGTGTTTTCAGCTTTCAGTCGCTTTGTTTCCGCGCTGTCGCCGCGTTCGGTTTTGCCTCCCCACTCATCTTCCAGGTCGTAGCCGTGCTTGGCACGGATCCAATTGTTGATGACCCAGCCAAATGTGCTGATAGCGACAATCGCGATTACAAATTCGGGGCTGCCCCAATTCATCAAACTTGTTCCTTCTTGCCGATATTAAGCGGTACCCCGCTATCGGTTTGTTCGACTTCACGCGTGTCGCGCAGCGCCTCAATTTGGGTTGCGATGTCATAACCACGGTCGGTTACAATGCGTTCGAGCACTTGAACCCGGTCTTCGAGCTTTTGCACTTGCGACGCATATTGTGCCGCTTTTTCAGCGCTTTGTGATGCGGTCGCCGCGATCCGCTTTTCTTCCAACTTTTTTTGACTGCCGATCCAAACGATACCAACAACCATCAGGAAGGGTGCGGCTACCGCTACCAATCCGATTAGTTCACCCATTTCCTTACCCCTCTGAGGTCGTCTTTTGTGTCTTAGCGCAGGCGCTCGATTTCGGCGTTGAGGCGCGGATTGCTGCTGACGTAATGCGCTTCAACTGCGGCCAGACGGCGGTCAACATCGCGGAACTGAGCACGGATTTCTCGCGCTGTGCGTCGCGGGCTTTGCCGAACGCGCTGCCAGTACTTTTGCTCTTTTTCGTCGCTATAAAGATGCGTGGGCTTCTTGTTTAGAAGAAAGCCGGCGAGGAAATATGCTGCCGGTCCAATCGGCCCAAGAGCGAAAAGCGTCAGAGCAATTGCGCCTAGCCGAACCCAAGCGACGTTGATTCCGGTGTAATCGGCGATACCGGCGCAAACGCCCATCAATTTCCCATTGAATTTATCGCGATAAAGAGTGGTGCGGGGGCTATTCACTTTTCGGCTCCTTTCTTTTCGAGCATCATGCGATCGAGTTCGCGCAATTGTTGGTTATCGACTTCCTGATCTGCCATGATCCGGCGGTGCGGAGTGAAGGACGGATCGTCAGAGGCCACCAGCCGCTCAACAGTATCCATCCGTTCATCCAAGCGTTTCGCTAGGCTGTAGAGCTCCTCAAGCAGCACTTCGTCGTCGGAAGTGATGGTCGCAGCGGTCTTCCAGCGGGTCACATAGTGCAGGATCATCCAGGGTAGTCCAAGGAAGATTGCGGGGAGAATTATGTATTCGGGTTCCACCTGATTTAGTCCTTTTTGTCCGCGCTGCCTTTGCCCAGCGCCTTTTTCATTTCAGCAAGTTCGTCATCAATCGCATCGGCACCTTCGAGCGCGGCAATTTCATCCGAGAGTGAAGGTTTTTCTTCAGCGATGTTGAGTGCGTCTGCGCGGCCTTCTGCGTAGTCGACCTTGCGTTCGAGTTGGTCGAAACGCGCGAGCGCTTCATCGGTGCGTTCCGTGCTCATCAACGTGCGCAGTTTGACACGGTTCTCTGCGCTTTCGAGCCTCGCGGCGATGGCTGTCTGACGGCTGCGTGCTTCGCGCAGGCGATGCTGAAGTTTAGCGATGTCTTCTTCGTAGGCCCGCAACGCGTCATCCAGAACCGCAATCTCGGCTTTGAGTTGATCACCCATGCCCACGGCTTTCTTCTTCTCGACCAACGCGGCGCGAGCGAGGTCTTCGCGATCTTTGGACAGCGCCAATTGCGCTTTCTCGCCCCAATCAGCTTGGAGCCGGTCAAGCTTCACCACATGGCGGTGCATTTCTTTTTGGTCAGCAATCGTTCGCGCCGCGCTCGCTCGCACTTCAACAAGCGTTTCCTCCATTTCGAGGATAATCATGCGGATCATCTTGGTCGGGTCATCCGCCTTATCCAGCATGTCGTTGAAGTTGGCGGCGATAATGTCGCGAGTGCGACTAAAAATGCCCATGAAGGCTACTCCATTCAAAAACGGGTTGTCTGTTTCAGGTTGCGATTCTGTTGCGTTGTAACGCGTGGGAGTTTGCGTCGGAGTAGGGCTAGTGCGCAAGGCCTCAATCTCAGCATCAAGCCTTGAGACCCGCTGCACACTGTTACTCTTAAGCGGAGTAAGTTCACGCGAGACATCACTGGCGCAGGGTTGGGCCGGAGCAATGGCGTCGGGGGTCGCCAGCGGGGACTTTCGCTCCGGCCCTAAAGTGGCCTTGGTGTCATGAGTGTCGCGTTTGCTCACAATCTGGCTCAAGCAATCGCGATCGAAGCGGTGTCGTAAGCGATCGGCGATGTTGGGCCGCTGATAGCATTTAGTTGGCTTGAGACTGCGATCATCGCAACCATTGCAGCGATGCTTGCAAATGCGGCTGATCCCAGTTTGCTGTCAAAAAAGCGGCGGCTGTACATGTGTGGATCCTCTCAATGTCTTTCAAAAATTTGTGCCCGGCGGGCCTTGCCAACAGTTTTGCAACCGGTGTGCCAAACTCGAAAAACGGGAGTTTTCTGCGGATTTTACATCTTCCCTCATCGTTGGTGTTGGTTTTTCTTGCCAAACATTGGGATTTTTTACTAGACATTGGTCATGGAGCGCGAAAATCAATTCATCGGCCAGTCGGGCGCTTTTCTCGATGCGGTGGAGCGTGCCAGCCGCGCAGCACCAATGAGCCGCCCTGTGCTTGTTATTGGCGAGCGTGGAACCGGCAAAGAACTGATAGCTGAACGTTTGCATCGCCTTTCTACGCGTTGGGATGAACCGCTGGTCACAATGAACTGCGCAGCGCTCCCGGAAACCCTGATCGAAGCCGAATTGTTCGGCCACGAGGCTGGTGCCTTTACAGGGGCTACCAAAGCGCGAGTGGGAAGGTTTGAGGAAGCCGACAAAGGTACGCTGTTTCTCGACGAACTGGGCACATTGTCGATGGGAGCTCAGGAGCGTCTGCTTAGGGCTGTTGAATATGGTGAAGTCACGCGGATTGGGTCATCGCGCCCTGTTCGGGTGGATGTTCGGATTGTTGCAGCGACCAATGATGATCTACCCGCGCTCGCATCCTCCGGCGAGTTTCGTGCTGATCTGCTCGATCGATTGAGTTTTGAGGTGATCACTTTGCCGCCCCTGCGCGTCCGCGAAGGGGACGTTGGCGTGCTCGCAGAGTATTTCGCGCGACGGATGGCCGCAGAGTTGGATTGGCAAAATTGGCCCGGCTTCGCAGCGCATGTGAACACACAACTTGATGAATATCCTTGGCCAGGAAATGTGCGCGAACTGCGTAATGTGGTGGAACGGGCCGTCTATCGCTGGGATGATCCCGATGCACCGATATCCCATGTTCAATTTGATCCGTTCGATAGCCCGTGGAAGCCCAGCACGCCTTCGCACCGGCGTCCTGAGACCGCGCCAAGCACCTCCCCGGTCGCGCAGCATCCTTCGAGCGCTGGGCCAGTGCCGCATCCTGATTTGGACCAAGTCGATGATCTGCGCGCGGCGGTGGATGCGCATGAACGCATGATAGTCGAACATGCGCTGGGCAAACACCGTTGGAACCAGCGGCAAACGGCCAAAGCATTGGGCCTAAGCTATGACCAGCTGCGCCACGCGATTAAGAAACACGGCCTGATGGAAGAGTCCGATTGAGAATCTTGCTTTAATTCTCGCTCTAACTCCTTGTTTACCTGCGCGGGCTAAAACGCTCTAACTCATCAAGTGATTGGGGCAAGTCATGCGTATTTTTGCAGATGTTATTGGGTCGGCGTTCGGATCGATCCGGTTTATTTTCGGCCTGTTCTTTCTGTGTATCTTTGGTTTAGGCCTGCTGTTCACCGGCGGAGCATCCTACATCGCGCCAAAAGCCGTCGATAGTGTCGCGGCACGCGCTGAACGGATTGGCGACAAAGCGCTCGCTGCTGAGGCTGCGCATAGCCGCAATCGCGCTCTTGCCGCGGAAGGTTGGGGGCATGAAGATTCGCGGGAAATCCAAGAGTACGAGCGCGAAGCTGAAGAGTTCAAAGATGATTTGAACGGTTGGGGTAACTAGCTGTCTGCTAACCTTTCACAACGATCAAGAGTTGTTAATTACGCAAACAAACTGAACGTGCCATTCGCCTGCCGGACACCCTATTGGGTCATTCTGGCGCGACTATGTATGAATCAAACGCGTCAAATACAGAGCGCCGCAGAGTTTCAAAAATTGGCCGACGCAGCGCAGCACGCTTGCGATTGTCCGTTCCTGCCAAATTACAAACTACGCTCGAAACGATTGACTGCGTTCTCTTAAATATCTCGCAAACAGGCGCAAAGGTCGCGCTCGATTCCCCATTGGCGGTAGATGAATACGCCATCTTGAAATGTGCAAGGCTCGAGGAATATGTTGAGGTTCTGCGCTGCGATCTTGAATGCAATGGGCTTAGATTTGATGTCCCGCTGACCAAGGAACAGATCCTCGCAATCAAATATCATTCCGAAGACGTCCGCCTCGATGAGCGACGGGCCTTTCGGCGAGAGGTGAAAAACTGGGTTGGCGGCGGCGGATAATCTACTGGCATAGCCAAGAAGGCGTGCTTTCCCCCCTTGCGCCAGAAGAAAAAGACGCCTAGCTGCATCGCATCCCGACATCGTCGAAACTTTGAAGGGCTGGCGCCACAAGGGGCCGGCATTCATCGGCTTTGTCAAAACATTGTGGTAATTACGGCGACGCATGACTGATTTGACGCAACTGATTGCACTGATTGAACCCGAAGCGGAAGCGCTCGGGTTTGAGCTGGTGCGCGTCAAAATGATGGCTTCTGAAGCGGGTGACGGCGGCGAAGCCCTGCAAATCATGGCGGAAGACCCGGCGTCCGGGCAATTGGTGATCGAGCAATGTGCTGCATTGTCGCGCCGCGTTTCTGACGCAATGGATGCGTGCGAAGAAGCGGGTGATGTCCTGATCGAAGGTGCATACCACCTCGAAGTATCCTCGCCGGGCATTGATCGACCGCTGACTCGTGATAAAGATTTTGCCCAATGGGCGGGTCATGAAGCGCGGATCGTCATGCAAAAAGGTTGGTCTGGTGATGAAAACGGTCAGCGCGTCTTCAAAGGCGATCTTACTGGGCTCGAAAGTGGTATGGTTGCCCTTAACGAAGCCAAGCTGGGGCCGGTTGAGCTACCTCGCGAACAAGTTCATGCTGCGAAACTGGTGCTCACTGATGCGCTAATCGCCGCAACGAAGCCGCTTGATACAAGCGGCGCCGACACTATTGAAGAAGACACTCAAGAAAAGGCAGATAACTGATGGCCAGCGCCATTTCCGCTAACAAAGCAGAACTCATCGCAATTGCTAACTCGGTTGCATCGGAAAAGATGATCGACAAATCTATCGTTATCGAAGCGATGGAAGAAGCGATCCAGAAATCAGCGCGCAACCGTTATGGCGCCGAGAACGACATCCGTGCCAAGCTCGACCCGCAAACCGGCGATCTGACCTTGTGGCGCGTTGTCGAGGTGGTCGAAGAGGTCGAGGATTACTTCAAGCAGGTTGATTTGGTCGCTGCGGAAAAGCTCCAAGAAGGCGCTGCTCTGGGTGACTTTATCGTTGACCCTCTGCCTCCGGTAGATCTGGGGCGCATTGATGCGCAGTCGGCAAAGCAAGTGATCTTTCAGAAGGTCCGCGATGCTGAGCGTGAGCGTCAGTTTGAAGAATTCAAGGATCGCGCAGGCGAAATCATCACCGGCGTTATCAAGTCGGTCGAGTTTGGCCATGTGATCGTCAATCTTGGCCGCGCCGAAGGCGTGATCCGTCGCGATCAACAGATCCCACGCGAAGCTGCGCGAGTTGGTGAACGTGTTCGCGCGCTTATCACTAAGGTTGAGCGTAACAATCGCGGACCGCAGATTTTCCTTTCGCGCGCTGCGCCTGATTTTATGCGCAAGCTGTTCGCGCAGGAAGTGCCTGAGATTTACGATGGCATCATTGAGATTAAGGCCGCCGCCCGCGATCCGGGTAGCCGCGCTAAAATCGGCGTGATCAGTCAGGATTCCAGTATTGATCCAGTCGGTGCCTGCGTCGGCATGAAAGGCAGCCGTGTGCAAGCGGTTGTTCAAGAGTTGCAAGGTGAAAAGATCGACATCATTCCTTGGTCAGAGGACACCGCGACATTTGTAGTGAACGCGCTGCAACCGGCTGCTGTTGCACGGGTGGTGCTTGATGAGGATGAAAGCCGGATCGAGGTGGTAGTCCCTGACGATCAACTCAGTCTGGCGATTGGCCGTCGTGGTCAGAATGTGCGGTTGGCAAGCCAGCTGACCGGGCACCAGATCGACATTATGACCGAAGAAGAAGCTTCGGAGAAACGTTCGAAAGAATTCGCTGAACGCTCGAAAATGTTCGAAGAAGAGTTGGATGTTGATGAGACGCTGTCACAGCTGCTTGTCGCCGAAGGCTTTGCGATGCTTGAAGAGGTCGCTTACGTCGAACTCAGCGAGCTTGGCTCGATTGAAGGCTTTGACGATGAACTGGCCGAAGAGCTGCAAAGCCGCGCCACCGAAGCGATTGAGCGTCAGGAAGAGGGGCACCGCGTCACTCGCCGTGAATTGGGCGTCGAAGATGCGATTGCAGAAATGCCGCACCTCACCGAATCTATGTTGGTAGTGTTGGGCAAGGCCGGGATCAAAACGCTGGATGACCTGGCGGATCTTGCCACCGACGAATTGATCGCGAAGAAACGCGAAGCGCCTAAGCGCCGCAACAACACTGACGGACCGCCAATGCGCCGTCCGCAGCGCGAGCAGGACAAAGGCGGCGTGCTGGGTGAATACGGCCTTTCTGAAGAGCAAGGCAACGAGATCATCATGGCTGCACGAGCGCACTGGTTCGATGACGAAGAGGAAGCAGCCCCGGCTACTCCTGAGCAACAGGAGGCCGCTGATGCGGACTCCACACAATGAGCGCGTAACGCCCGACACTTCCGACCAAGCGCGCTCTCGCAAAGCTGATAAGGCTTCCGGGAGCGAGCGGCGCTGTGTTCTTTCAGGAGACAGTTACGCTCGCGAAACGCTTATTCGACTAGCGATTTCGCCGGATGGTGATGTTCTGCCTGACCCATTGGCGAAAGCGCCAGGGCGGGGGGCATGGATTAAGCCTGATGGCAAAGCGCTTGAAGGCGCGCTGGACAGTGGCGAATTGAGAGGTGCGTTGGCGCGCGCATTCAAAGGAACGAAATTGTCTGTTCCGAACGATTTGGTTGAGATGATTGAGCGTGCGCTGGGCAAGCACCTGTTGGATCGGCTGGGGCTGGAGCTGCGGGCAGGAAATATTGTGCTTGGGTCCAGCCGTATTGGCGAACAAGCTCGGACTGGACGCATCGCACTGCTGCTTCACGCCAGCGACAGCAGTGAAGATGGACGCAAGCGCTTGGATCAGGCGTGGCGTGTTGGGACCGACGCAGAAGGCTCCGGCGCGCGCGGCATGGTCTTACCACTGGACCGAGAGGCGTTGTCTGTGGCATTGGGCCGCGAGAATGTCGTCCATCTGGGCGTTTCGGGTCATGCGGGCGATCTGAGAGCAGGGCATCGCGTCGAGCAAGCGGTGAACCGCTTAAGCGAATTTGTCAGGACTGACCCCGGAAGAACGGGCCAGCCTCAGGCCGAAGCGACGCCTAGCGCGTCGCGCATTGAAGACGACATTGAGAATACTTGAAGGATTAACGAGCTAGATGAGCGACGACACAGAAAAACGCACCCGCAAACCGTTGGGCCTTAAACGGGCGGTCGATGCTGGCGAGGTCAAGCAGACCTTTAGCCACGGCCGCACGAACAAGGTCGCGGTTGAGGTGAAGCGCCGCCGCAAGCTCGTGAAACCGGGCGAAACACCTGCGCCTGAAGCCGCGCCACCGCCGCCACCGCCACCGCCGCCGCCACCTGTGGCTGAGGCGCCCGCCGCACCGAAAAAACCGGCTGCTGCCAAAGAAACGCCGCAAGAGCGCGTTGCGCGTCTTCAGCGTGAAGCCGAAGAAGAGCGCCTGCGTCTGGCCGAGGAAGGCCGCAAGCGCGATGATGAGCGCGCGAAAAAGCAAGCCGCGGACGAAAAGAAGCGGGTCGAAGACAATCGCAAGGCTGACGAAGAAGCCGAGAAACGGGTTGCAGAAGAGGCTGCTGCTTCGGCTGCACAGGCTGAGGCCGAAGCGAATGCAGCGGATGCCCCTGCACCCGAAGAGGCAACGCCTTCGCCAGCAGCGCGCAAATTCACTCCCGTGGCGCGGCCTGAATCGAAGAAGCCTGAGAAGAAGAAGAAAAAAGAAGACAAAGGCTCACAGCAAAATTCTGGCGGTGGCAAAGACAAACGCCGTTCCGGCAAGCTGACCGTCACCAAAGCTCTCAATGAAGACGAAGGTCGCCGTGCTCGCAGTCTCGCCGCTCTCAAACGTGCGCGCGAGAAAGAGCGCCGGATGCAAGGCGGCGGTTCCTCCAAACCGCGTGAGAAGCAAGTACGCGATGTGGTTGTTCCTGAAGCGATCACTGTTGGTGAACTCGCCAAACGCATGGGTGAAAAGGGCGCTGACCTAGTCAAAGAGCTTTTCAATCTCGACATGATGGTCACGGTCAATCAGACGATTGATGCTGACACTGCCGAGCTTTTGGTTGAACAGTTTGGACACAATGTTGAACGTGTCTCCGAGGCCGATGTCGATATCTCAACCGAAGAGGACGTCGATCCAGAAGAGACGTTGAAACCGCGTCCGCCGGTGGTCACGATCATGGGCCATGTAGATCACGGCAAAACCTCGCTGCTTGATGCTTTGCGTGGCACTGATGTGACCAAAGGCGAAGCCGGCGGGATCACACAGCACATTGGCAGCTATCAGGTGACGACCAAGGGGTCTGGCAAAGATAAGGGGCAGAAGATCACGTTCCTTGATACACCGGGCCACGCTGCATTCTCCGAAATGCGCGCGCGTGGTGCCAATGTCACCGATATCGTGGTGCTCGTTGTCGCTGCCGATGATGGGATCATGCCGCAGACGATTGAAGCGATCAAACACACCAAGGCTGCCGGTGTCCCGATGATCGTTGCGATCAACAAGATGGATAAGCCCGAAGCCAATCCGGACAATATCCGCAACCGCCTGCTTGAACACGAAGTGATCGTGGAAAAGCTCTCTGGTGATGTGCAGGACATTGAGGTTTCGGCGACGAAGAAAACCGGTCTTGATGACTTGCTAAACGCGATCAATTTGCAAGCTGAATTGCTTGAATTGAAAGCGCGTCCAGACCGCGATGCGGAAGCAACTGTGATCGAAGCGCAGCTTGATAAGGGCCGAGGTCCGGTTGCTACAGTGCTTATCACACGCGGAACGTTGAAACGCGGCGATACCTTTGTCGTCGGCACGCAGAGCGGGCGTGTTCGCGCGGTCGTCAACGATGCTGGCAAACAGATCAAGGAAGCGGGTCCGTCCACACCGGTCGAAGTTCTTGGCCTTGGCGGTGTGCCGTCGGCTGGCGATCAATTGACTGTTGTTGAGAACGAACAGCGCGCCCGTGAAGTTGCGCAATATCGTAAGGAAAAAGCGACCGAAATGCGTACGGCGCTTGCCCCGACCAGCTTCGACACGATGTTCAACAATCTCAAGTCGAACGTCATCGAATGGCCGGTACTGGTCAAAGCCGATGTGCAAGGTTCGGTCGAAGCGATCGTCACTGCGCTCCACAACATCTCGAACGACGATATCAAGGTTCGCGTCCTGCACGCAGGCGTCGGTGCCATTACAGAGAGCGACGTCACGCTCGCCGCGGCATCGAATGCGCCGATCATCGGCTTTAACGCGCGACCGAACGCCAAAGCGCGCGAGTTGGTGAAGCGCGATGGTGTGCGGATGATGTATTATGATGTGATCTATCACCTGACTGAAGAAGTCGCCAAAGAAATGGCTGGCGAGCTTGGTCCTGAGCGCATTGAGACGGTCGTTGGCCGGGCGCAGGTCAAAGAGGTATTCAAGTCCGGCAAAAAGGACAAAGCCGCCGGTCTATTGGTCGAAGAAGGCGTTATTCGCAAAGGCCTGTTCGCGCGCCTCACCCGCGAAGACCTTATCGTGTCGGCCACGACCATTGCGTCGCTGCGTCGGTTCAAGGACGATGTGGACGAGGTCCGCTCTGGCCTCGAATGCGGTGTTGTTCTGGAAGACACGAATGACATCCAACCGGGTGACCAGTTGGAGGTCTTTGAGGTTGAAGAGCGCGAGCGCGTGATCGAGGTCAATTAAGGACTGCAGTAGTTGTCAGGCGACGAGGAAGATCAAGACGATAGCCGATACATGACCAACGAAGAGTTGGAGGCGCGTCGTCGAGCAAACCTGCCTTGGCACAAACGAATGTTTGATGGATGCACTTCGGGTTGTTCAATTGACATTTTCGCGATTGCAATTGTCATAGGTCTGCCCACTTGGTGGCTTTGGTAACAAGGGCTTAGCCGTAAATGACCAAAATTTACGAAGGCCAGCGCTCTCCTTCTTCTGCTCTGATGAGCAGCGAATTTGTGTCATTTGACGCAGACAAGGCTGAGCTGACCACGCGGTTCACGCCGCCACCCTCCTTCGCGTCTCCCCGCGGGGCAGTGCAGGGCGGGTTGATCGCAGGCTTCCTCGACGAAGTGATGGGTGGAGCGCTGCTTGCTGCGACCGATGAACAGCGTCTGCCGCTAAATCTCGATATGAGCCTGTCCTTTATCCGTATGGTGCCTCTCAGTCCGATCATCGCCAAAGGGCGTGTCGTGCGCGCGGGCAACCGTGTCGCTTTCCTCGAAGGCGAATTGTACGATGAAGAGGGAAATCTGCTTGCCCGCGCTCGCTCAACCGCTTTGCCCACACCGGTGCCGGGAGCGGATGCATGAATGACGATCTGATCCATACCAAAAGTATCTCACCTCACACCGAATTGCTCGGTTCCGAGTTTGAAAGCTGGGATCCGGAAACGCTGACCGCGACAATGCGCTTTACCGTCAAACGTGATCTCATCACGGCGCGTGGGGGCGTTCAAGGCGGCTTGGTTGCGGGCTATCTCGACGATGTGATGGGATATGCACATGTCCTCTCAACCGACGGGGAACTTGCGCCGTTGACGTTGGAGCTTTCGATGTCGCTGCTCAAGCCGGTTCGAGAAGGTCCGCTGATCGGGAAGGGCCGCGTGGTCAAAGCCGGACGTCGGGTGATCTATCTGGAAGGGGAATTGCTAAGCGAAGATGGCGAAGTGCTTGCGCGTGCAACCTCGACAAATATCCCAACGCCGCGCCCAACTGGCGATCAGAATGGAATGATTTGATGACCCGCTATCTCGGGCTGTTGGGCAGCATTAATATTGGCGGCAACCGGGTAAAGATGGTCGATCTAAAGGCGGCACTTGAAAAGGCGAGTTTCCATGACCTTGCGACAGTGGCCGCCAGTGGCAATGTGATTTTCAGCGATGATCGCGATCCCGCTCTGCTCGAAATTCAACTTGAAAGCGTTATCGACCAAGCGTTTGGTTTCAAGTCTTGCGCAATGGTGAGAACCCGCGATGAAGTGCGTGCAGCGATTGACCAAAACCCTTTTCATGGGACCGGGCCGCAGCATGGTTCAGACAAGATGGTGCATTCGATTTTCTTGAGCCAACAGCCCGATAAAAGTGCGGTCGATGCGTTGGTCGAAGATCATCGCAGCAAAGGCAGCGAGCGGCTTGCCTTGGGTGACCGCGCGCTGTTTTTGGACTATGTGCATGGTGTGGGTGTGTCGGATTTGTCGAGCAAATTTCTTGAACGTAGGCTCAAATGCAAAGGCACAGCGCGCAACATGAACTCGCTTAAGAACATCCTTTCTAAGATGGACGTTTAGACAATGGCAAATCGTCAGGATATCACCGCTGAGCAGCATTCGGTCCGTGTTCTTAAGGTCAGCGAGCGCGTGCGCCATATCCTCTCAGAATTGCTGGCGCGCCAGGAAGTGCATGATGAAGTGGTGAGCGCGTCGAATATCGCGGTGACAGAAGTGCGTATGACGCCGGACCTGCGTAATGCGACTGCCTATGTGAAGCCTTTGCTCGGTTCTGAAGAAGATGACGTGGTGACGGCGCTCAGGCAGAACACCGCTTTCCTGCAACGCGAAGTGGCCAAGCGACTGGGTCTTAAATTCGCTCCTAAGCTCAAATTCCGCAAGGACGAAAGTTTTGATGAGGCCGACCGGATCGAGGATTTGCTGCGCGATCCTAAAGTGGCACGCGACCTCGATGAACCGGACGAACAATAGGCGTCAGCGCGGCACCATCCGTGCACGCAGCTGAACATTGACCTTGTTACCCACGACCAGTTGATAGCTCTTCATCCCATAATGCCGCCGGTCGATCCGCATAGTTCCGGTAAAATTCACTGCTTTGTCGCGTAATTTTGTTGGGTCGCTGTCAAAGGTAACCGTTAGGGCTTCGTTGCGAGTGACACCGCGCGCGGTGAGCTTTCCTCTGACCGTGCCTTTGGTTGCGCTCGTCATCTCAAGCGAGCTGCCAACAAACCGCACTTTGGGGTATTTAGAAACCCAGAAGAATTTCTCACCGCGAAGGCGAGTGGTCGTCGATTTGTCTGATGAGGTGAGCGCATTGGCATCGAACGTCACATCGATCTTCGCACGCGCAGGTTGGTTTGGCACAATTGTGACAGCGCCGCTCATCTTAGGAAAGCGAGCGGTTCTGCTGCCAAGCCCAAGAAAGGCGACCTTGGCGGTGACGCTGCTGTTGCTGGAATCCAACCGGTAATTGAGTGGGGCAGAATTATTGGCGAGCGCAAAGAGCGCAATCAGCGGCACAAGCCACATCCGGTTAAACAATGGCGGCATTAAAGCGCTTCTCTCCCTCCCTAGTTCGCCTGTCAATCGCGCTCGGCCTGAGTTGGCCGTGCGCAAGCCGTCTAACCGCTGCCGCCGGGTAAGGTGTAGCCAACCGGCGCATCTGGCCCGAGCGGAATGCCCAAATAGAACCACAACACGATCAACACGGTGCCCGAGATTAGTAGCCATACCGAATAGGGCATCATCATTGCGGTCAAACTACCAAGGCCGAAATCCTTTTGCCAACGCTGCGCGAAGACGAGGATTAGCGGGAAATAGACCATCAGCGGTGTGATGATATTGGTCGCGCTGTCACCCACACGATAGGCTGCTGTTGCGCCTTCCGGGCTGATCCCCAGCAGCATGAGCATCGGCACAAGGATCGGCGCGAGCAATGCCCATTTGGCGCTGGCAGAGCCAACGAACAGGTTCAGCAAAGCTGCAAAGATCACCATCAGGCCAAGCACAATTGGAAGCGGCAAGCCGGTCGATTGGATTGCATCGGCGCCGTGGACAGCCGAAATCAAGCCAAGGTTTGACCAGCTGAACATTGCGACGAAATGCGCTGCGGCAAACGCCAGGACTAGGTAATAGCCCATGTCCTTCATGCTCTCTGCCATCATATCGACAAGGTCGCGGTGGTTTTTGATCTTCCCGACCGCACGGCCATACGCCCAACCGGTCAAGATGAAGAGTAGGAAAAACGCCCCGACAAGCGAGCGGTAAAGTGGGCCAAGCTCTGTATGGATCGAGCAATCGGCAATCGGTCCACCGTCTTCTGCGAGGCAAGCGGCCTCATCAATCAACGGCGTGCCAGGCGCAATCACCATCAACACCCACAAGACGAGGACGAACAATGCGGCCAGCCCCGCATGGGTCAGCCCTTTGCTTTCAAGCCCGCTGTCTGTTTTTGCAAGTTCAGCATTTTCGCCATCTGCACCCGCTGACGCACCACCGGTCCACGCTCCCAAGCGCGGTTCAATAACCTTGTCCGTTACGTACCAGATGATCGGCAGAAACAGGAACGTCATCGCGCTTATAAAGTACCAATTGCCAGCGATATTCGCGGTCCAAGAGGGATCAATCGTCGCGACGGCTTCTTCGGTAATCCCGAATAGCAGCGCATCGAGCTGACCTGGTGAGATGTTGGCAGAAAAACCCCCGGACACACCTGCAAAGGCTGCAGCGATCCCTGCCAACGGATGCCGCCCAGCGGCCGCAAACAGAATTCCTGCCAGTGGGATCAGAACCACATAACCTGCATCGGCGGCGTGATTGCCGAGCATCGCGACCAGCGCCACTACCGGTGTGAGCAGCGCTTTAGGGGCGCTCTTAACCGCCTTGGCCATGCCAGCTGCGAAGAAACCGGAGCGCTCCGCCACGCCCGCACCCAGCATCACGACAAGGACATAACCCAGCGGGTGGAAATGCGTGAAGGTCTTGGGCATTTCGACCCAGAGCTTCTGAATATTGTCAGCGGCCAAAAGGCTCACCGCGGCGATCCGCGTTTGCTCGCCTGTGGCCTCATCCACCTCAACCGGGTGAAGCGCGGAGACTCCCAAAAGCTCGCAAACGATCGAGACTACGACAAGCGCAATGATCAGATAGAAGAACAAGAATACCGGGTCAGGAAGCCTGTTGCCCGTCCGCTCGATCCAGCCAAGAATGCCGGTCATGCCTGTGGTTTTTGGTTCTGCCGGTGCCGAACTGGCCATAGAGTAATCCCTGAACTCAAACTATCAATGCGTGTTGGCTAGCATTGCTTTGGCCTGCTGTCACAGGGATTAACCCACAGGTACATTTGCGCGAACTGGTACTCATCCGCCTTGGTGATTACGATTGGTCAATGGCCAAGCTCTATTTCTACTTCTCCAGCATGAATGCTGGTAAATCGTCTTCCCTCTTGCAAGCCGACTTCAACTATCGTGAGCGCGGGATGCACACCATGGTTTGGACCGCGCAATTGGATACACGTTCTGATGGAATGGTGCGCAGCCGCATCGGTTTGGAGGCAAACGCCCACCTCTACACCCCGGTGAGTGATCTTTGGGCCGATGTCACGGCAGCCAATGCCGAGCAGGCGCTTGATTGCGTGCTGATCGATGAAGCGCAGTTTTTGACCAAGGAACAGGTTTGGCAGCTCGCGAGGCTCGCCGATGAAGAGCGCATTCCGGTGCTGTGCTATGGTCTGCGCACCGATTTTCAGGGTGAGCTGTTCCCCGGCTCAGCCGTGCTGTTGGGGATCGCCGATGCTTTGGTGGAGCTGAAAGCGGTGTGCCATTGCGGGCGCAAAGCGACGATGAATTTACGGGTCGATAGCGCCGGGGTGGCAGTCAAAGAGGGTGCGCAAACCGAGATTGGCGGTAATGAAAGTTATGTAGCGCTGTGCCGCAAACATTTCAGCGATGCCCTGGCGGGATAGGCGCTTCTAACGTTCCCAAGTGCTGATCCGGCATAGCCTTTCATTGGGTGATGGGGGATAAATTGCCAAGCCCGCCTCCTCGCGAAAGAAGCGCACTTCAAGCCATTGGCCCGGTGTGTCTGCGCTCAGCAGCTGGTCTTTATCAGTTAAGGTAAAGCTGGCGAGGTTGGGAGGCTTGCTTCCGCACATATCAATCAAGGCCTTGGACGTTGATCGCCATTCCAGCGCCGCGACATTGCCGATCATCGACAGGTTTGCCTCCCCGCCCAGAGCAAAGCTTAAGGCGTCCTTGGTGATAGTCATCGTGCCAAAATCGGTGTCCGTGCCCGTTGAGCGCGGAAGCCACTCGCCTGCAATCGCGCTTTGCTTGCCTGCGCTGACTACAGTCGCGTTGAACGGCTTTGGCTGGCATCCGGTTATGATAAAGGCGGCGAAGATGAGTAGGAACAAACGGATCATGGGTTAGTCCTAGTGCGCTGGCTGGCTCTGTGCGCGGCCATATAGAGGTTGTAAATCTCACGATTGCGCGAAGCTGAGAGCTGCGGGCGATTGCTCTCGCGTGCGGCCACATCCCAACGCGGCCCGCCCGTCCCATTGATAGAGCGGGTGAAATTGCGAAACACGGTATGGATGCGATTGCCCAAATTGTAAGCCATGTCGATCATCGCGACCTGCGCATCCTCGGGAAATCGTCCGAAACCCGGATAGTTTGCGACCAAAATCGCCACCGCATTGTTAACTTCGACACCAAGCAGTGCCGTCCCTTCGGCCCTCGTCATCTCCAGCGACGTGTATTGTCGATAGTGCCCGGCTGCATAGTTGATTTCGGTGCCTTGCGGTGAGCGCGCTTGGATCGTCTGCCATTCCGCACGCTTTTCTGCGGGCGTTGCGGGGCGATTGGGGCTCACGCTTTTATTGACGAAAGTGAGCGAGGCAGCCGCATTCGCATTGGGCATCATCTTGCCATAGCCAACTGTCACATAACTCACAGAATCGAGATACATGTGCGGAATGAAGCTCTCATGCGAGGCAATCATGCGTGCGGCGCGACTTTTGGCATTGGCGAGCGACATGGCGCTGTCCTTTTTCCCATTTGCGAGGAAGAGAATATCAGAATGCCAAACGGTCTGAAAGCGTTTCTGTGATGCTAGTACTAGCCGCAGCGTCACAAATGCCTATCTGAGAAACAATGTCTGATACTCTTCTCTTCGCACTGATCCTTATTCCCTGCCTTGTGATCGCGATTGTCTTTCACGAGGTTGCGCATGGCTATGCCGCAAAAGCGCTAGGCGATTCCACCGCCAGCGATCTTGGACGCTTGACGCTCAACCCGATCCCGCATGTCGATCCAATCGGCACATTGCTTGTGCCCGGTGCCTTGGCGTTGTTCGGCGGACCAGTGTTCGGCTGGGCAAAGCCGGTTCCGGTGCGCCAGTCGCGGCTGAAAAATCCGCGCTTTGGGATGATGGCGGTCGCTGCGGCCGGTCCGGGTATAAATTTCGCTCTGGCAATAGTTGGTGCGGTGCTGTTCTCGTTGACGATGCCGGCGGGACTAACAACGGCTGAGAACTCGATTGGTGGAGCCGTGCTGGTCGATGCATTCGGCAATCTGGCGCTGCTTTCAACTGGCTTGTTCTATTTTGTGCTGCTCAACCTCTTCCTTGGTTTGTTCAACCTTTTACCGATCCCGCCCTTTGATGGGTCGCATATTGTCGGCGGGTTGCTGCCCGATGGCCTGCGCGCGCACTGGGCGAAATTGCAACGGATCGGGATGGTGGTTTTGTTGGGAGTGATTGCGGCTAGCTGGCTGTTTGGAACGCAATGGATAGCAAACATCGTGATGCCACCGGTCATCTATGCGCTGGACCTATTATTGCCTCTGCATGAGATCGGGATGATCGCCTGAGTTCAGCCGCCAATTGCGTCGATAAAGCGGGCATTTGGGTGGCGCTCTAGAAGCTTCGCAAGCCAATCCTCGCGCTCGCCTTTTTCAACGCAAGCGACAATGCACCCGCCAAAGCCGCCGCCGGTTAGCCTCGCGCCTAGCGCTCCCAAGTCGACCGCGCTTTCTACCAGAGCGTCGATTTCGGGCAGTGACATTTCAAACAGGTCACGCATTGAGCAGTGGCTTTCATTCATCAATGCGCCAAAGCTTTGCGCATCCCCTGCTTGAAGTGCGGCCATCGCGTATCGCACTCGTGCATGTTCGGTAACGCAATGCAGTGCGCGATCTTTTGGGGTGGAATCTAGCGTCGCCGCTTCAACGTCTGCGCGCTCCAGCAGACATAGGTCTTCGGTCACAAAATGACGCTTGGCCGCATCGCATTCTTCCTTACGCGCAGCGTATCGCCCGTCGGTGAGCTTTCGGGTCTGCCCGGAGTGCACCACCACCATCTCAATGCCTTCAGGCAGCGCGATTAGATCGTAGTTTAGCGTCTTTGTATCGAGCGCCATCGCATTGCCGGGCGGGGCGAGTGCGACAGCCATCTGATCCATGATCCCGCAAGGGACCCCCAAATAGTTGTTCTCAACCTGGCGCGCGGTGATTGCCAGTTCGATATTGCTCAGAACATCTCCACCGGCCGCTTCGCGCGCTGCTTTCAATATGGCGACGATCAAAGCAGCTGAGGAGGACAGACCGGAGCCTTCGGGGATGGTGGAGTGAATATCGAGCGTTGCACCCCCGATGAGCAGACCAAGTGCGTTGGCTTTGCGAACAGCGCCCACCACAGGGTCCGCCCATTCGCCCACTGCATCATCGTCCAGATCGCGGATCGCGGGGTCGGTGTAGTTGTTGGAGGACACCGCAACCGCGCTGTCATCGCGCGGAGCAAGTGTGGCCTCAAGGCCGACCGAAAGCACCGCTGGCAGAACCATGCCCCCATTGTAATCGGTGTGTTCCCCAATGAGGTTTACACGACCCGGCACGCGCGCGGTGAATGTGTTAGTCATCGGCTAGCTCTCTCAAGGCCTTGATGGCGTCTTCCGGCATCACATCGACAGTGAAGGTGCCGGTGTGTTGCTCCACCGAGGCTAGATATTTGACGCGGCCTGGCGCACGCAGCAGTGGGTAGAACTGTGCGGTGAAGTGATAGCCCTGTGATCCGCCGCGAGGGGCTGCATGAAGCGCCATCATCGTGGCAGCGGGCTGCTTGAACAAAGCGTCAAATCGCCGCGTCACTTCGCCAAGCCATGTGGCCAAGCCTTCCAGTTCATCGTCCGTGCAATCCCAAGGCCCTTGTCGCGCGATGCGCGGGGCGATCCACACTTCGTAAGGGAAGCGCGCAAAGCGGGGCACGAATGCAGCCACCCCGCCACTTTCGCCGAGCCCATATTCGGGCAGCGCAGCGGTGATCTCTGCGCCCAAGTCATAGCCGTTCGAAAAAGCGTCAATCGCACACTGTTGAACTGCGGGGACACGTTCAAAGCCGTATATCTGGCTGTGTGGGTGGTGGAGCGTAACGCCCACTTCATCGCCGCGATTTTCAAACGGGAGCACGTAGTCGCAGCCTGCTGCAAATAGCTCATCATAGCGGTCTATTAGAGCGCTAAGCAGCACTTCGCGCCGGTCTTGTCCGATGGTCTTAAGGCTTCCGCTCGCTTCCGGCGCGTAGACAACAACTTCGCATGCGCCTTTGGCGGGTTTACTCGCAACGCCATCGAGAGTCCCAGCATGGCTTGCACCGGGATGGAAGGCGGCGAATTTGTTTTCGAATATCGCCAGCTCAAAATCGCTGAATGGTATTTCTGTTTCAGGACCAC
The DNA here is from genome assembly GCA_039985875.1 of Erythrobacter sp. Classification (GTDB taxonomy): domain Bacteria; phylum Pseudomonadota; class Alphaproteobacteria; order Sphingomonadales; family Sphingomonadaceae; genus Erythrobacter. The sequence continues at coordinate 173,883 of JBDWRU010000011.1, forward strand.
CGGGTAGGGTGGGGGCCAACGGATCATCCGCAGCACTTGGTTTAAATGTGCGGCTCTGGCGATGAGCGGCATAGACGTTCCATTCATCGCGCAGCGGGTGATGCCGGATCTCACCACCTTGGGCTATGGGGTCCTTATTCTCGCTTTGCAGCGGCAGGATGTGTGGGGCGCGACCATAGAGATGGAGCATTCGCCCATCGGCCTTGCGGTGATCGCGGCGATAGGTTGACCGACCTCCAAGACTGCGCGTCAGTTCATGCGGTTTGCTCACGCCGCCATTTGCCTTTGCGCGAACCAATCGTGGACCCGCGCTCTAGCCGTTTCGTCAAGGTGCAACTTAAGCTTAGAGCGCCGCCACAGCACATCGTCGGCTTCGGTAACAAACTCCTGATCTACGAGGTAATCAAGCTCTCTTGAATAGAGGTCGCCGCCAAGATGCTCTCCCATATCACCAAGGCTTGCAGCGTCCCTCAAGAGCATGTCGATCCGCGTTCCATAGGCACGGCACAGGCGTTTAACCGCGCTGGCAGGGAGCCAATCATAGCGTATTGCACTATCCCGCACGAAGCTTTCAAATAGCATTGGATCAATATCGCCGCCCGGCAAAGCTGCTTCGGCTGTCCATGCTTCACCGCCTGCTTTCATCTTGGCCAAAGCGTGTTCGGCTAGCTTGCGATAGGTGGTGATCTTGCCACCAAAGATTGAGAGCAGTGCAGGGGCCGTGTCGGCGGTGCCTTGGTCAAGCTCAAAAACATAATCGCGCGTCACGGTCGAGTTCGAAGCCGAGCGGTCATCATAGAGCGGTCGCACCCCGGCATAGCTCGACACAGCTTGATCAGGCACAACATCAAGACGTAGATATTCGTTTATCGCATCGCAGATATAATGCGCTTCTTCGTCAGAAATGGTGATGCCAGACGGGTCGCCTTTGAACCCTTTGTCAGTTGTCCCCACCAGCGTGAAATCGCGTTCATAGGGAATTGCAAAGACGATCCGGTTGTCCTTGTTCTGAAAGATATAAGCGTGGTCGCCCTCGAACAGTTTGTGAAAGATCAGATGGCTGCCTTTGACCAGCCGTAAATTGTTGTGCTCAGCGCCGGGAAGCGCGCGGCCAAGCACTTCATCAACCCACGGGCCAGCGGCATTGACCACCATGCTGGCTTTGATGGTCTCTTCGCCATCCTTGTTGCGCAAGGTTGCGGTCCAGCCGTCGACTTTTCGCTCGAGCCCGGTGCAAAGAGTGCGGGTGCGGATGTCGGCACCACGCTCGCGTGCATCCATGCAATTAAGCACGACAAGCCGCGCATCCTCGACCCAACAATCGGAATATTCAAAACCTGTGGTCAAACGCTCTTCGAGGATCGGACCATGCAGACCTTTGCGCAAATCAACCGTCCGCGTCTTTGGCAGCAATTTTCGTCCCCCAATATTGTCATAGAGAAAGAGCCCCAAACGCAGCAGCCATTTGGGTCGCAATCCTTTGTCATGTGGCAGGACAAACCGCATTGGCCAGATAATATGTGGAGCGATGCTGAGGAGCCTCTCCCTCTCGATGAGGCTCTCTCGAACAAGGCGGAATTCGTAATGCTCCAGATAGCGCAGACCCCCGTGCACAAGCTTGGTTGAAGCGCTGGAGGTGTGCTGCGCTAAATCATCCTTTTCCACGAGACAAACGGATAGTCCGCGGCCGGCGGCATCGCGGGCAATGCCTGCGCCGTTAATGCCGCCGCCGATGATAAGAAGGTCGTAAGGATCGCTCATGCGTTTGACCTTAGCGCTCTGCTTGCAAGTGGTAAATCAACGCGGTGTCAGGGTGGATAAGTGGTGGCTGAATACCGTGCTGCATCAGCACTGCACCGTTGAACAGCGCGCCCTGTTTAAACAGTTCTGCAGCCTCGATAATCGAAGGGCTGCTGATCGTGGGATTGGTTAGCGGCCACACTATGCGGAGGCGGTAATGTGAGTCCGGGTTAAGATGAGCAAAGCGCAGTCGTGACGGCAAGGTCGCGGTTTCTTCCTCTAGCTTCGCATAGGAGAACAGTGCTTCGCTGCAATCCTCCGCAACGCAGCCCATTGCGTTGATGGATGCATCGCACGTCAGTCGAACAAAACGGCCATTGTGGATTAGACTGCGATGTTGCTTATGCAGGGCTATACCCGCTTTGAGCGTTTCAAGGTCCGCCTCGCTTTCCTTACGCAGGTCAAGTTCTAGCCCCATATGCCCTAACAGCGAGCTTGCGACGCGGAATGCCATTGTGAAGGTGCGGCCCGTCACATGGCAGGTCGCTGGCCCAACGTGATTGCCAAGCACTCTCAGGGGGAGAAAATGGCTGGCCCCGTGGATAATCTTTTGCCGAGCGCGCGCATCGTTGTTGTCGGAGGTCCAAACCCGGTCAGCATGGCGAAGGATACCGAAATCGGCGCGGCCCCCGCCCGAAGCGCAGCTTTCAATTTCGAGGTCGGGGTGGGTCGTGCGAATTCGCTCAAACAGCGCATAAAGCGCATGTGTTTGGCGATTCATCACCGCACGGCCCTCGCTGCCCGGGAAATGCGTGTCGCGGTTCATGTCCCACTTGATGTAGTCTATCGCATATTCGCTCACGAGCGCTGTGATCCGCTCAAACAGGTAATCGCAAACCTCTTTCCGGGTGAGGTCGAGGGTAAGCTGATTGCGCGAAGGGATCGGCTCCACGCCGTCCACGCCAAGCACCCAGTCAGGATGTGCTCGGTAAAGGTCGCTGTCGGGATTGACCATTTCCGGTTCGAACCAAAGCCCGAACTCCATGCCGTGGGTGCGGATTACATTCACAAGCTTGGTTAAACCTTCGGAATAAATATCTGAAGAAACGAACCAATCACCAAGCCCACTCGTTTCATTTCGGCGCGATCCAAACCAACCGTCATCGAGCACAAAGCGCTCTGCGCCGACCTCGGCAGCCTTCTCAACAAGGTCGATCAAGGTCGCTTCGTCATGATCAAAATAGACCGCTTCCCAAGTGTTGTAGTGGATCGGGCGAGGACGCGTTCGGCTTCGTGGGTCGAGAATTACGTCGGAGAGATGTGAGTGGAGAGCCTGCGAGACGCCATTCAATCCTTGCTCTGACCACGCGAGCAGCATGTCCGGCGTTTGATAGCATTCGCCTTTGTGAAGCTCGATCTCTCCGGGCAAAAGCAATTCTCCCATTTGTAGGAACGTACGACCATCGGCGGTGCACTCTATCTGCGAGCGGTGATTTCCGCTCCAAGCAAGGTGATATCCTAACGCCAAACCGGAGTTTTGGCTCGTCTCTGGCGTTTGGGCAAAGCCACCGGGAAATGCGCTGTGGCTCGTTCGGCCAGAACGGTTTTCACGGGTGATCGCGCCTTGGAACAGCACGATTTCCTCCATCGCAAATTCGCCTGACCAGCGCCCGGCCGTGTTGATGACCCGGTCAAATCGTGGGCCAAGCGGGAGGCACAACGCCGCGCATGATTGCACTTCTAACGGAGTGTCTCCGCAATTCTCGATCTGTGTATTGCATGTGACCACGCCTGTGCCCGCATCAATGGCAAAATGATGGCTCGTGGCAATGTTGGTGATAGCATCGCGGCAGTGAATTGAGACTGCGTGTTCGTTTTCTATCTCAAGCGACTCTAAAACAAGTTTAATCGCCCAATCGACACCAGCGCGATGCGCGACCAATCCGGGGCTGGTGGGCATTCCTGTGCCCATTTCATTGAGCAACGATCCTTCTAGCGGAATAGCCGGTGTTCCAGGTGCATGCTGGCGTGTGGCAAGCTGTTCCAACTCAGCGGGTTCAACACCGTCAATATCAGGCCCAGCATAGAGGATCAGCGGGCGCTCGCCGATGCGCACCGACAGCGCAACTAGGGTGCCGCCGCCGCGCAAGGCGAAATGGCTCGGAAAATCCTTGGGGCTATCACTCATTGGGAATCGCCATGCGCTACACCTTAGATTAGAACAACCCAATTCCGCCATCAGCGCGGGAACGGGAGAGAGCAATAATGAGCACCCTACAGGTCGCCGTTTTTCTAGCGATTACAGCGGCAATTGCCTTTGCGACCTATTGGCATTGCCGGGGCAAGCGCGGGGCGCAGGATGAGCGCGACTATTTCCTCGCCAATGGTGGGCTTGCTTGGTACTTCGTCGCTGGCTCAATCACTCTCACGAACCTTTCAACCGATCAATTGGTCAGCATGAACGGCAATCAGATGCTGCTGGTCGCATGGTGGGAATTGGCGGCTGTGGTCGGCCTGTTCATCCTCGCGTTCGTTTTTCTGCCCGTCTATTACCGAAACAATTGCACCACGACGACCGAACTTTTGCAAAAGAAGTATGGCGACAAGAATATTCGCGCGCTGATCTCCGTACTGTTTCTGGCGGGTAACCTGTTCATTTTCCTACCCGCGATTCTGTATGGCGGATCACGCTTTTTCCTTTCCCTGTTGGGCCTTGATGGCGGGATTGAGAACTTGCTGCTGGTCTCGGTGGTGCTAGCAACTGTCGGCGCAGCTTACGCGATCTTTGGCGGGCTAAGAGCGGTAGCTGTTTCAGATACTTATTCGGGCTTTCTGATACTTGGGCTGGCTATGCTGGTGGTGCTGCTGGCGCTCAACGCGATTGACTATGACCTGTCCGGCATTCCCGCAGAGAGGCTCACCCTAGTAGGTGACAATGATTCCGATATTCCATGGCACACACTGCTGACGGGGATGATCTTTATCCAGACATTCTACTGGTCGACCAATCAGACAATTACTCAGCGGGCAATGGCATCGCCCACGATCCGCGAGGCGCAAAAGGGCGTGTTGGCGGCGGCGGGAATCCGGTTGTTGATCGTGCCGCTGATCGTCGTGATCCCCGGTATCGTGGCATACAAACTGTTCGGCGATGTGCCCAAGGATGGAGCCTATGGGATGATCGTTGATGCGGTTCTGCCTGAATGGCTCTCTGGCGCTCTGGCAGCGGCGTTGTTCGCGGCGGCACTGACTTCGTTCAATTCTATCCTCAATGCGAGCGCGGCTTTGTATGTCTGCGATTTGCATGATGCCTATGTTGGTAAAGCCAAGAAAGTCGCACGGCTTGGGGCTATAGTGTCGATCGTGATGAGTGGGCTGGCGCTAACATTAGTGCCGTTTTTCGCGAGCCAAGAGAGCCTGATCAACACCGTGCAGACGTTATACGGCCTGTTGTCGATGCCAATCCTATCCGCGTTTGTCGTGTCCCTCATCTTCCGCAACGTCGATGCGCGTGCGGCGATGATTGGCGTGGTAACGGGCGTAATTTTCTACGGTTTCTGGGCCGCGCCACTTGAGTGGGTGGTAAACGCTCGGGAAGGCGCAATGGCGGCATTGAGACTGGAGGCGCTTTTGAGCGTGCACTACATCCATTGGATGGCGTGCACCTTACTGATTGCGGTGTTCACCTCTTTGCTCGTGAACCGCGCAGTCTTTGGTCGCAGGGCTGAGCTTGCGATTGGAAGTGGTGACACCGAAGCACAAGCCGCTTAGTGGCGCCTGCATGATTGAGCTTAAACCTCCGCCCAATGGCTGGATTATTCTTGATAAACCGCGTGGGCTTGGCTCGACGCAAGCGGTCGCGGCGGTGAAGCGCAACTTGCGCGAAGGCGGCTATACCAAAACCAAGGTCGGGCATGGCGGGACACTTGATCCGTTGGCTGAAGGCGTGTTGCCGATTGCGCTGGGCGAAGCGACGAAGCTTGCCGGGCGGATGCTGGATGCGTCGAAGATTTACGACTTCACGATCCAGTTCGGGGCTGAGACCGATACGCTTGATAGCGAAGGCGAAGTTGTAGCGCGTGTGGACCGGTTTCCGCCAATGGCCGCGGTGGCCGCGATTTTGGAGCACTTCACCGGCGAGATTGAGCAGACACCGCCAGCATATTCGGCGCTAAAGGTTGATGGCAAACGCGCCTATGACCTTGCGCGGGCAGGAGAAGAGGTAAAGCTCAAATCCCGCAATGTAACGATCCATTCGCTACGCTTGACCGGCGATCTGAGCGTGGATCACGACGTAGGCTCAGCGTTCGAGGATGCCATTGGACGGCCGGACCCTTACGAAGTGACCGCGCCGCTGGAAAAGGCCGAGGCCGTCACGCTAACCGCCCATGTTTCCAAGGGCACTTATATCCGCTCGCTCGCGCGCGATATCGCCCGCGCGCTTGGAACAGTAGGTCACGTTACTTACCTAAGGCGAACAAAGGCGGGACCTTTCACTGAAAGCCACTCGATTTCGCTGGACAAGTTGAACGAAATTGCTAATGGCGCGCAACTTAATGACTTAACCCTGCCGTTAGAGGCGGGGCTGGACGACATCCCGGCCCTTATCCTTACCCAGACAGACGCGCAGGCGGTCCGACAGGGCCGGGTCTTGTCTGAACTGCCCCAATCATCCGGGCTTTATTGTGCGATGCTGGACAGCGTGCCGGTCGCTCTGATGGAGATTTCGGAAGGGACGGCTAAGGTCGTCAGGGGTTTCAACCTACCCGATGTCGCTGAGTAAGAGAGAAAAGACATGTCGGTATCACCCGAACGTAAAGCTGAAATCATCAAAGACCACGCCCAAGCAGACGGCGATACCGGTTCGCCGGAAGTTCAAGTTGCGATCCTCACAGAGCGTATCCGCAACCTCACAGGCCACTTCAAGGGCAACCACAAAGACAACCATTCGCGCCGCGGCCTTCTTATGATGGTCAATAAGCGCCGTAACCTGCTCGCCTATCTCAAGAAGAAAGACGTCGAGCGGTACAACGCGCTGATCCAGAAACTGGGTCTTCGTAAGTAAGAGTTTCGTGAAAGGCGGCTCCCTCGGGGCCGCCTTTTTCGCATTAGGGGAGCGTTCGCATTTGCGGCGCTCTTTTGGTAAAGGGGGCAAGCATTGCAATTCGGCGATGCAAGCCTTTGGGGCATAGTTTCAAAGCCCCGCACCGGACCGGGACGGCACACCCGGAAACAAGTAGGCCCCGCATGCAATGTGGCAGGCGGGTTCAAAAGGATAATCAATGTTCGATAAGAAAACTGTATCGTTGGAGTGGGGCGGCAAAACCCTCACCCTCGAAACCGGTCAGATTGCACGTCAAGCAGACGGTGCTGTGCTGGCCACTTATGGCGAAACCGTAGTGCTTTGCGCTGTGACCGCCGCCAAATCTGTGCGCGAGGGGCAAGACTTCTTCCCGCTCACGGTACACTATCAAGAAAAATTCTCAGCCGCTGGCCGTATCCCAGGCGGTTTCTTCAAGCGTGAAGGTCGCGCGACCGAAAAAGAAACGCTGACCTCGCGTTTGATCGACCGTCCATGTCGCCCGCTGTTCCCAGAAGGGTTCTACAACGAAATCAACGTGATTTGTCAGGTCCTGTCATATGACGGTGAAACCGAACCAGATATCCTTGCGATGATAGCGGCATCTGCTGCCCTGACCATTTCTGGTCTTCCATTTATGGGGCCGATTGGCGCCGCGCGCGTCGGTTTCAACAATGAAGGCGAATATGTCCTCAACCCAACTGTTGCTGATGCGCTGAGTGAAGATGGCAATCTCGACCTCGTGGTTGCTGCGACACAAGACGCAGTGATGATGGTCGAATCCGAGGCCAAAGAGCTAACCGAAGAGCAAATGCTCGGCGCGGTAATGTTCGCACACGAGGAAAGCCGCAAGGTTATCGGTGCGATCATAGAACTGGCTGAGCAAGCGGCGAAAGAACCATGGGAAATCCCGGCGGCTGCTGACACATCAGCAATGAAGGACAAGCTGCATGGTTTAATCGGCGGCGATATCGCGGCTGCATACAAGATGACCGACAAATCAGAACGTTCTGACGCGCTGAACGCTGCCCGCGCAAAGGCGAAAGAAGCCTTTGCCGAGGAAGATGGTCAGACGCAGATGACCGCTGGCAAGGTCGTCAAAAAGCTGGAAGCGGAAATCGTTCGCGGCGCAATCTTGAAAGACGGCCAGCGTATTGACGGTCGCAAGACTGACGAAGTTCGACCGATCGAAGCTATGGTTGGCTTACTGCCACGTACGCACGGCTCGGCGCTCTTCACCCGCGGTGAAACGCAGGCGATTTGCACCACCACACTCGGGACCAAAGACGCTGAGCAGATGATCGACGGGCTCGAAGGCCTTAGCTACAGTAACTTTATGCTGCACTATAACTTCCCGCCCTATTCGGTCGGTGAAGTGGGTCGTTTCGGCTTTACCAGCCGTCGCGAAACCGGCCACGGCAAGCTCGCTTTCCGCGCGCTGCGTCCGGTTCTACCAGATGCGGAAGAATTCCCGTACACGATCCGTATGCTTTCCGACATCACCGAGTCCAATGGCTCGTCATCTATGGCGACCGTTTGCGGTGGCTCATTGTCGATGATGGATGCAGGCGTTCCTTTGAAGCGTCCGGTATCGGGCATTGCTATGGGTTTGATCCTTGAAGGCGAAGACTTCACAGTTTTGTCTGACATCTTGGGTGACGAAGATCACCTAGGCGATATGGACTTTAAAGTGGCCGGTTCTGAAGAAGGCATCACTAGCCTACAGATGGACATCAAGGTTGCCGGCATCACGCAGGAAATCATGACCCAAGCGCTTGAGCAAGCGAAAGCTGGCCGTGCGCACATTCTTGGCAAGATGACCGAAGCGCTTAGCTCTTCGCGTGGGGAAGTTAGCAAGCACGCCCCACGTATCGAAACGATGCAGATCGATAAATCGAAGATCCGCGACATCATCGGAACTGGCGGTAAGGTTATCCGTGAAATCGTCGCAGAGACCGGCGCTAAGGTCGACATTGATGATGAGGGCGTAATCAAGATCAGCTCTTCCAATGGCGAAGAAATCGAAGCTGCGAAGAAGTGGATCGAAGGCATCGTCGAAGAAGCCGAAGTGGGCAAAATCTACAACGGCAAAGTTGTGAACATCGTCGATTTCGGCGCATTCGTTAACTTCATGGGTGGCAAGGACGGCCTCGTCCACGTTTCCGAAATGAAGAACGAACGCGTTGAGAAAGTCACCGACGTCGTTTCCGAAGGTCAGGAAGTTAAGGTCAAAGTCCTCGAAATCGACAATCGCGGCAAAGTCCGGCTGTCGATGCGTGTCGTTGACCAAGAAACTGGCGAAGAACTGGAAGACACCCGTCCGCCGCGTGAACCGCGCGGTGAGAAAAAAGGCGGCGGCAATGATCGTCGTCGTGGTGGCCGAAGCCGGGGACCACGCGGCGGTGGTGACGGCGGCGGCAATGGCGGGGGCGGTGACGGCCCTGCAGCAATGCCAGACTTCCTGAAAGACTAAGCTCCGGTAGGAACTGATTTTGAGAAGGGGCCGCTCGCAAGGGTGGCCCTTTCTTTTGGGATTGACCAAGTCAGCCGCGCCCTCCACCCTTCTGCCCGTATTATCACACCGGTTTCCTTGCTTTCCGGGCGGAAAGAGCGGGTGTTTACAGCGCGCTAGGATAAAAATGCTCAAACGCGAACTTCTTGACTCCACCACAATTGACGACGGCGAAACGCTTGAGCTGTTCAGCCACGGGCGCGATTTCATCATCGCGCTTGGCCGCAATGAGTTGATGAGCACCCGCATGCAGTTCTCTGAAGAGCAGTTGTCGCAATTGACCTTGGAGCGGCTCGGCAAGGATGCCCCGCGCATTCTGATCGGCGGCTATGGCATGGGCTTTACCTTGCGCAAGGCGTTGGCATTGCTGGGCGAAAAAGCCGACGTTGTCGTGGCTGAGATTTCGCACGCGATTATCGAATGGGCCAATGGGCCGATGGTCGAATTGACTGGGGCGACGATGTCCGACCCCCGGCTCGACCTCAAAATTTGCGATGTCGGTGCGTTGATTGACGACGCGAATGACGGCACTTGCGACAAATATGATGCGATCTTGATGGACGTTGACAATGGCCCAGACGGGCTGGTGCGCGATCACAACAATCGCCTTTATTCGCGCACGGGGATCGGCAAAGCGCGCGACGCCTTGAAGTCGGGCGGCTTCCTATCGGTGTGGTCGGCCGCGCCGGATCATGCATTCAAGCGCCGTTTGATTGATGCGGGGCTAACAGTCGAGGAACGCCGCGTGCGATCACGCCCCAACAATAAGGGCGCGCATCACATCATCTGGTTCGCTCAAAAGTCGTAGACTAGGGTCACGCGCAAAAGTGCGCCGGCCTGAACCGCGGCCAAGGGCGGGGCCGTGTCATGCTCGATCGTGTAAGACGGGCTCGCGTAAAAGCCTCTATATACAGTTTTTGTCAGTTACGTTGGAGCCGCATTGGCCCGAGAAAGTCAGGTTTACCCAATGCGACGCCCTTGTGACGCAATATGTCGTAAAATGTGGTGCTGTGAAAATAGAGGTTGGGTTGGCTAAAGCTCAAGAGGAAGTCCTGCCCGTCGCCTTCGAAATAGCATTTGCCGCCCATCAAAAAGCGAACATGGGTGCCAGATAGGGCGTTGACAGTCTCTGCGCTGACGCTGTCGACTGTGCTCAGCGCATCATCGAGCATTACGCGCATCGCATCCCAGCTTGTTGGAATGTCGTTGAAATCGGGCGAAAACTCGCCATTTGGAAGTTGTTCAAGCGCGTGTGCGCTATGCATCCAACAGCTGCGCACATGATGTGGGAGCGCCCACATATCGTCGGCCAGTTTGGCCTCGATCAGGTCCGCATCTGTAAGCCCATGCTCTTTAACATGCGCTTCGCCTTTGTTGATCAGGCCATGCATCGCCCCAATCACTTGGCGAACGGTCGGGATATAAGCATCGTACAAGGTCATAGACATAGCAGCGGGTTCCTTTCGCAAAGAAAAGGCCCGGCCTAAGCGAGTGCTGGGCCGGGCCGAAATGGTTCAAATCAGCGGTTGAATCACCTTACACGCGGACCGCCAAATGGGAGCGGTGGAGGGGGTCTGCGCGCACCGCGCGGCAGCTGGGCCTGATAAGCCCTTCCGCAATGCTCGACGCAATAGGGAAAGCCTGGATTTACTGGTGTGCCGCAGAAATGGAAATCGGGTTCGCCCGGATGGCCCATCGGCCAACGGCACACCTTGTCTGACAGGTCGAGCAAGCTAGTCTTGCCAGTAATTTCTGGGCTTGGCTTTGCTGGAACAAGGCGGCGAGGGGGCGCGGGAGGAATAGGAGCCTGTTGATCGCCCGGGCCCTGACGCAAGAACCCACCGGGACCGACCGAAACGATCTTGGGCAGATTCGGCGAAGGGTTTGGCAGTGGCTGCGAAGGATGCGTGTTTGCATTGGCGGAGCCAGCCACTGATGCATCGCCATTTGCACTCGGTTGAGCGTTAGCAGCCGGTTTCGCGGCAGGTTTTGCCGCGGGATTTGCTGCCTTACTAGAGGGCTTCTTGGCCGCTGCCGCTTTGGCAGGAGCTTTCTTAGCCGCTTTCTTTTTCTCATTGGCTTTGACCGGCGATGGTCGCGATTTTAGGCCCAAGCGGTGCGCTTTGCCGATAACGGCATTGCGGCTGACCCCTCCAAGCTCTTCTGCGATCTGGCTAGCGGTCGAACCGCCTTCCCACATTTTTTGGAGCGTCGCGATCCGCTCGTCTGTCCAACTCATTGCTGCGTGCTTTCCTATTGTGTCTTTATCGAGCGTCTGACTTGTCAGTGCTTCGCCCGAAGCCTAGGCGCTCTTGCCATGGCCGATCAAGCTCATTCCTCTGAAGAAACAGTCGCTGCTCCCATTCAAGATCATAGCGGGGGGAGCGCCCGATTTGCGCCGCGCGGTGTTCCGGTGATTACCGGATTGAACCGCATTGGCCTTTTCGCACTCTATATGAAGGAGGTTAGGCGATTTCTCAAGGTCCAGACGCAAACGATTTGGGCTCCGGCGATCACAACCTTGCTGTTTTTGGTAATTTTCACGGTCGCGCTTGGTCGCGGAGGGCGCGAAGTGTTGGGCGTGCCCTTCTCCAATTTCGTCGCGCCGGGCCTGATTGTGATGGGTATGATGCAGAATGCCTTTGCCAATTCGAGCTTTTCGCTGCTCTCGGGTAAGATCCAAGGGACGATCATCGACTTGTTGATGCCGCCACTTTCGCCGGGCGAGTTAATGGCTGGAATCGTCGCCGCTGCGGTTACGCGTGCGGTGGCGGTGGGTTGCGCAGTAGCGCTTGCAATGGCGCTATGGCCAGGTGTGTCGCTGGGTATGACGCATCTTTGGGCGGTGATCTGGTTCGGATTGATGGGGGCGGTGATGCTTGCGCTTTTGGGCCTTGCGACATCAATCTGGGCGGAGAAATTCGACCACAATGCTGCGATTACGAATTTCGTTATCGCGCCTTTGTCGCTACTCTCTGGAACTTTCTACGTAATCGACAATCTTGCCCCTGCGTTTCAAGCTGTGAGTCGCGCAAACCCATTCTTCTATGTGATTTCGGGCTTCCGTTATGGCTTCCTTGGTGAAAGTGACATTGGGGCGAGCGCAGATGTGATCATGGCAGCGATTGGAATTGCCGTCTTTAACGCGTTGATCGCGCTAGTGGTGTATTTGGTGCTGCGATCAGGTTGGAAACTTAAGAGCTAGCACGCCGCGTTTGCTTGCCGCTGTTCAGCAATTATTAGTGCGTGAGGGAACGCCGCATCTGATAGCGCCCGTCTTTGAACTGTTCAAACAGCTCAGGAAGCGTCGGGTGATCAACAGGACCACCGTTTGAATCGGTCAGAAGATTCCCTTGGCTGACATACGCGACGTAATTTGAATCGTCGCTTTCCGCGAACAAGTGGTAGAACGGCTGCTCCCGGTCGGGACGGATGTCTTCTGGGATCGATTCATACCATTCTTCGCTGTTTGCAAAAACCGGATCAATATCGAACACTACCCCGCGAAAATCGAACAAGCGGTGACGGACAACTTCGCCAATTCCAAAGCGGCTACGCGAACGGCGCGGTACGACGATTGTGCGGCCAGCTTGTGCAGAAAAGAACTGTGCGTGTTCCATAACGCACCAAATATGGACCTTCGCATCTGCAAAACAAGCATCGAGATCTAAAGCGCCATAGATATGCACGCATTTTGTGAGTAGTTTGGACTTGGCAAGCTGCAGGCGCTCGGCTAACCGGCAGCGCTTGCTGACGACCAGTCACCAAATGTTGATGTCCTTGCGATAGCGCATTCGGAGAATTGCGGAGAGATGCCGGAGTGGTCGAACGGGGTAGTCTCGAAAACTACTGTGCGGGCAACCGTACCCAGGGTTCGAATCCCTGTCTCTCCGCCACCTACCCCCCGCACTAGTCTCTCTCCTTGTTTGAAAACTGAGAGAACTTTTGGGAAATAGCAAACTGATGTGATCCGTTTGCGGAAGCTCGAACCAGAATTGACCAAGAGCACTGTTACGTAGAATCGCATTTAAATAGATTTATCAATGAAAATTGACAATAATTAGCTTTTGAGTGCTGGCAAAATCGAAGCGAATTGATGATCTTCGCTCACAACTCCCTAAATAGAGTCTGAACATTACAATTATCATGAAATATTATAGAAAATTCAGTCATTTCATTTTCTAATTGATGGGAGAAAGTTCTAACATATATCGCGGATTTTCCGTACTTATAATCATTATTAGAAGAACTTCTGGTCACTTTTACCTCGCCCTTCAAATTCCCATTGACAATTCGACTTTGATGTCTGTCTAATATTTTTTCTATTTTTTCCTCTGGTGTGCTTTTACAGTTCACGGGCGATTTGCAAGCTTGTAATATCATTACAATCAAGCAGAATCCAAGGATGACGTTAGAAGTCACGAAGCGGGATTGTTCCTCGAAAATCAATTTCCTGTGCTCCATAAAAGTGGATCCAGCAGTCTGAGTGACGCTGTCAAAGCAAATGCACCGATTATCAGAATGCACTTAATCGGGTAGGGCGGGGTGATGCTCAGCCCCCGTAAACCTGCGAGCCCGTTTCGCTATTTCAACTCATCGCCAGTAGTTATTCGCTTGGTTGTAATGATGTATGTGCGATCTCCGCTCTCACTGCGCAATGTTGAAGACCTCCCGCTCAGCTGCTCTGGCTGAGTGGCAAATCCTCATGACCTGAACTCACATCGGGTAAGGGTACTGTCAAAGCAAATGCACTGGCGACGAAATAGGTGGTTTATGGCCAAGGCCGAACTCACGAAAACGCCAGAAAACTGCCATTTTGGCCCCCATGTAAGTAATCTAAAAGGGGGCAAATGGCGGGAGGTGATGAGCGAGACGGCGCGGGTGAGATCATTGCAGGTTACGCGGAAATTGGAATGCAGCCGGATACTGTCCCAGGTTTCGTCAATGGCGATACCACTAGAGAGGTGCAGGTGCCATTTACGTTTGCCGATGCTGTATTTCACGAGCTCGGACCGCACCTCTTCAATTCATTGAATGGTGGCGCTCTAGTTGGACCTGGAGTAATCGATGTGTCTGGCGCTATAGTTCCTGCTGCAGATGGTGGTGCCGAAGAAGCAAACGCGGTCAATCGAACAAACGAAAGGCGAGTGCGCACTGGTAGCCCATATCAGCGATCAAGATACGAGCCTCGAGGAAGCAATCGATGAAATCTCTGACACCTCTTTTTTTGCTTTTGTCCTTAGCTTCGTGTGCGTCGGTGCAAGCTATGAACGTAAGCCTTAGCAAGTGCAAAACAGGGCATGTTGAGTGGGAGAATTCGAGTGTTGAAGAAATTGTCGACGCATCGGAGAAGATATTTCTGGGTACTGTGAGTACATTTGTAATTGATAGTTCAAATTCAAACTTTGACGGCTACTACGAAATCCAATCAACCGGGACAGAATTAAAGGGTGGACCAACTTACAGCGTCAAGGTGTATGGTCAGAAGCCTTATGAATACCTTCCCCAGTCCTATCTTCACATCGAGGACACACATCGCGAAATATCTGAACGAGATTGGCTAGGCGGAACCGGCACAACGGACATTGTCAAGATTGGCGAGCACTGCCCTCTAAACCCTAGGTTCGTCCTGGGGTACAGGTACTTGGTTATGCTGGGTACAGACAGTCGAATGTCGTTCGAGCCTGTATACTCGACGCGAAAGAACCACTGGTTCAAACTTGTGCAATCTGCAGCAAGAAAACCCTAAAAGTACGTTTTCATCTTGAAGGTGTAGAAACCAACTGCTGTGCAACGACTGCGGCGAGGTCAGTATGGAGTTCACCTACTTGCTACATAAAATTTCCGACAAACTCATTCGCACATGCTTGATACGTTAAGGTCACAGACTATCAACGTTTGCTTTAGCACGAGCGTTGCCGTGACAGTCTGAGATTTTTCAACCCCTCCGAGACGAAGCCCCGGAGAACAGATCATCATTGGGTGGCGGTAAATCTTGCCTGGGCTGCTCACTTGCAGCGACGGGCGGAGCCGCTGGCGCAATCCGCTCCTGACCCAGCTCCATCAAACCACTCGCAATCACCGGCGCACCGATTAGCACAAAACAACCGAGCGCCACGCTCAAGCCATGACGCACCGGCATCCGCCCGGTGAGCATAACAAAGCCAACAAACGCCACCGCCAACATGCAGAGCGTCAGCGCCATTGGTCCAAAGACTAAACCGTCAATCCAGTCGACCGAAGAACCGAGACAAAAGGACTGCATTGCGGTTCTTGAAAAAGACCCTGAAGCGGCACGGACAGGCAGAAACAATCGTGACCGTTAACCGCCTTGCTCTGATCAACTCCGCTGGCCCGCCGCGCTCCCGGCAATGCGACCCCAATCGCGATCGTGCTGAAAAAGGCAAACGATTAACACTCAGCATGTGCCCAATGCTCTGACGATGTACAATTCGAGGGATGTTACAGCACATTATTCCTCTATATTGACGAAGAATGGTTCATCTGTTCTGTAAAATCCGTATAACTCAGCAAATTCGAAACAATGGTTGGCATAATTTTGGCTATTTCTGCACCGATTAAACCACATGCTAGAGAGGAGGGGTTGCGTGAGCGCTCGCCATATTTTTGAGACCCCTCCGGAAGGTGTGGCGCAAGATTGGAGCGTGCCCCAAAATTGGGAGCAATTCACGCAGAAGGATCACGACCGTTGGACCGAGTTTGCCGCCAAGCAAACCAAAGCGCTCGAGGGGCTGACCTGCGATGCGTTTCTCGATGGGGTCCGCGCGCTCGAGCTTGATAGATTAGGCGTCCCAGAATTCAGCACATGGAACGAACGTCTGCGTTCTGTCACCGGCTGGGAAGTGATCGCCGTGCCGGGAGTTATTCCCAACGAACCCTTCTTCAGAATGCTTAGTGAACGCAAATTTCCTGTCGCCAATTTTCTGCGCCAAGGCCCGTCCTTCGAATACAGTGAAGAACCTGACATGTTCCATGACGTCTTTGGGCATATGCCGATGTTCATCGACCCGACGTTTGGCGAGTTTATGAGCGCCTATGGCCGGGCCGGGTTACGTGCGGAAAAGATCGGTATGTCTGATTGGCTGGGTCGGCTCTATCTACACACGGTTGAGTTTGGGCTTATCCGCGAAGGCGGGCAGCTTCGTGCCTATGGGGCAGGACTGATGTCCAGCTATGCCGAGAGTGTCCATGCGTTGACCAGCGAGGAGCCACGTCGTCTGAGGTTTAATCTGCCCCGAATTATGCGGACGCAGTGGCCTTTTGATACCTTCCAGCCGACATACTTCGTGATTGAGGGTTTTGAGGCTTTGCTTGAGGAAATGGAGACGACCAGCCTCAGGAATGTCTATAATGAGGTGGCTGATTTGCCACTTTTTCCTATTGGCGAAAGCGCGCCGGACGATCGGCCCTATGCTATCGCGTCGGCCTGAGGGCATTTGGGGAGACACTTGGCGTGACCATCAAGAAGACAATCGAAGACGGCGTTGAGACTTTCGAGGCGGAGATCGATGGTGAAGTGATTCAATGGGATCATGGTTTAAGCTATGACAGCCATCTGCAGACGGATCGGTTGTTAAGCAGTCAGGTTCCGGTTTCTGACAAGCCTGATGAAATGCTCTTTATTGTTATGCACCAAACGATGGAGCTGTGGATCAAGCTGGCTTTGCACGAGACGCGCCTAGCGATGGAGCAGGTCAAGGTGGATGAGTTGGGCAAGGCAGGCAAAACGCTTGACCGGATCGCTACCGTCCTGCGGCATATGATCCAATCATGGGAGGTGCTGGCCACCTTGAGCCCGCATGATTTCCTGACGTTTCGCGGATTCCTGCGCAAGGCATCGGGTTTTCAATCGCACCAATATCGAGAACTGGAATTTTGCCTCGGACTGAAACGGGCCGACCTAATCCTCATCCACAATGATAATAAGGAAAAGCGCGCAAGGCTCGAAGCGGCGCTGATTGCTCCGTCACTTTATGACGAACTACTGGCTCTGCTTGCACGCCGCGAGTTCAGCATCCCAGCCGACAAGCTCAAGCGTGACTTTTCCAAACCCTATGAGCCATGTGATACCATCGAAGATGCCTGGCTTGAAATCTACACCCATGCCGAAAAGAACTGGGAGCTTTACCGCTTGGCAGAGAAAGTTACCGCGCTTGAATATTACTTTCAGGAATGGCGCTTCAAACATATGAAGACTGTCAGTCGGGTGATCGGGCACAAGCCCGGCACTGGCGGATCATCGGGCGTGACCTATCTGGTCAAAGCGCTTGATCTGCAATTTTTCCCCGAGCTTTGGTCGATGCGCTCCCGCATAAATGCTCCGAAAGAGGGCGGCAATCATGCCGATCATGGAGAGGACTGTCCCTATGGCGACTGAGTTTTGGGATATCTCTCAGCGACTGGGCACCCGCACGCCACTTTGGCCCGGAGAGCCTGATCTAGTGCTCACCCGCAATGCCTCGATTGGCCCGGATTGTCCGGTCAATGTCGGCGCGATCAGTATCCCCTTGCACGCCGGAACACATGCCGATGCGCCGCTACATTACAACAATGACGGGGTTGCGAGCGCGGACAGTCCGCTCGACGCTTATATTGGGTTGTGCGTGGTGGCGGATGTCCGAGGAGCTGGCGCACGTGTTGAAGAATGCGATTGCGATTGGACCGTTCTTGATGGCGCCCAACGTGTATTGTTCAGGACCTATGAGACGTTCCCGCATGATCAATGGGACGAGGATTTCAGAGCGATTGCGCCCGAAGTGGTCGCGCGGCTGTGCAATAGCGGCGCAGTTTTGATCGGCACCGACACGCCCTCATTGGACCCTCAAACTTCCAAGACAATGGACGCTCATCATGAAGTCTTGCGAGGCGATATGCGGATTCTGGAAGGGTTAGTGCTCGATGCAGTTCCAGCGGGTCGATATGAGCTGATCGCGTTACCACTTGCGATTGAGGGGGCGGATGCGAGCCCCGTGCGTGCGGTGCTGCGAAACCTGCCAGAATGACCACGCGGGGCGAAAAAATTACGCAGATGGATGCCGCGGATCAACTCCGCTCTTTCCGCGATGAGTTCGCGATCCGCGAAGGGCTTATCTACCTCGACGGCAATTCTCTTGGTGTGCTACCCAACCGCACGGTCGCGCGGATGCACCGCGCTGTGACACAGGAATGGGGCGAGGGGCTGATCACCAGTTGGCTCGGCGCGGATTGGGTAAACTCGCCCCGTCGCATCGGCGATAAAATCGGCAAACTCTTAGGCGCTTTACCGGGAGAAGTGATCGCCGGTGAAAGCACGTCGATCAACATCTTCAAGGCGCTTACCGCAGCGCTCTCCTTGCAAGATGGACGCCATGTCCTGCTGACCGAGACAACCAATTTCCCAACCGACAATTATATGATGCAGGGCCTTGCGCGCTTTAGTGGCGGCGGGTTGGAAACGCGCGAAGTCGCGCCAGAAGATGTGCTCAATGCTATCGATGACAGCGTCGCTGTTCTGATGCTTACACAGGTTCACTACAAGACCGCGCGCATACGCGACATGGCCAAGGTCACCCGCAAGGCGCACGAAGCGGGCGCGCTTGTCGTTTGGGATCTCAGTCATTCGGCCGGTGCTATTGAAGTGGATCTGAACGGCGCAAACGCTGATTTCGCGGTCGGTTGCGGTTACAAGTTCTTGAACGGCGGCCCCGGCGCCCCTGCTTTCCTATTTGCCGCCAAGCGGCATCACAACGCGCAACCGGTCTTGTCCGGCTGGTTCGGCCATGCGCGCCCGTTTGACTTCGACGAACAATTCGAAGCCGCGCCCGGAATCGAGCGCTTTCAATGCGGCACCCCCCCTGTGCTTGGCATGAGCGCTCTGGAGGAAGGCGTGGAACTGTTGCTGGAGGCTGACATGGCCGCAATCCGCGCAAAATCAATCGCGCTGTCAGAGCTGTTCGTGGAGCTGATCCAAGAGCGCTGCGGCGAGTTTGGCTTTGAATTCATCTGCCCCCGCAATGGCGCCGAGCGCGGCAGTCAGGTCGCTTTCGCGCATCCGCACGCTTACGAGATTATGCAAGCGCTCAAAGCTCGTGAAGTAATCGGCGATTTCCGCGCGCCCAATATCATGCGCTTTGGTATCACTCCGCTTTATCTGAGCTTTGCAGACATTGCCGAGGCGGTCGAGCGCCTGCGGACCATCTGTGTCGAACGCGAATGGGATCGTCCGGAATTTCGAGAACGGGCCGCGGTGACTTAAGAGGACGAGACGACAAAATCTCAATCTGCGGGTTGCGGCTAAAGTTTCGCCTTGTTGTGCGCGGGTCATCTGTAGTGTCGCCGCTGTCATACGAAGTCCAAAGTTAGAAAACTCAACGGGCCAAAACCAGATAGCTTGCTCCGCCAGTTTTCTCCGACAGGCGGATTCTCAAGCGAGAATGGGCGCAATTGACATTTAACGCCTGCATTAAGCTCGAATTGGCACCGTGAAAGTGCTGATAAATTTTGGTTTTCACGGGACATATCATGTACGAGACGAGCGTTGTCATAGTTGGTGCGGGGCCGGTCGGCTGTGTCGCGGCCTATTACCTTGCGCAGCACGGAATCGACGTGATCCTCGCTGAACAAGGGCCAAATTGTGCGCAGGATCTGCGCGCGTCAACGTTCCATCCCCCTACGTTAGAGATGTTGGACACGCTTGGTCTGGCTGAGCCGTTGATCGAGAAAGGGCTGAAAGCGCCTATCTTCCATTGGCGCGAGCGAGAAACTGGCGAAGCAATTGCGTTTGATCTGGCTGAGCTTGCCGATGAAACGCAGTTTCCCTTCCGTATTCAATGCGAACAGTATCATTTTGCTCGAATGCTTGCGGCAGAGTTGGAACAAACCGACAATGCGAAAGTCTTGTTCAATCACAGAATGCTTAGCTACATCGAAAACGAAGACGGCGTCGAAGTTAGTCTCGAAAGTCCCTATGCGATCGAAAAGGTGAATGCCGATTTTCTAATCGGGGCCGATGGCGCAAACAGCGTGGTGCGCAAGCTGCTGGGTGTGGAGTTTGACGGCTTCACCTATCCCGAAAAGTTCCTGTGTTTGACCACAACGGAGCCTTTGGAAGCGCATTTGGAAAACCTTGCTCTGGTCAATTACGTTTCTGACCCTGAGGAATGGACTGTGTTGCTTCGGGTGCCTTCCTTATGGCGAGTTCTTGTGCCAGCGAAAGACGGAGAAAGCGAAGAATACCTGTTGTCTGATGTTAAGAAGGAAGCGGTGTTCGACGGACTTATCGGCAAACCTGAGGTCGAAACTCAACACCGCACGATCTACAGCGTTCATCAGCGTGTGGCACAGTCATTCCGCAAAGGTCGCGTGTGTATTATTGGCGACGCGGCTCACCTCAACAATCCGCTTGGCGGCTTTGGTATGAATAGCGGTATCCACGACGCATTCAGCCTATGCCCGAAGCTCGTCGATATTCTCAAGAACGGCGCAGACGCAGAAGACCTGTTGAGCCGATTTAGCCTCGCGCGACAGCGCCAAACGCATGATTTTGTGCAGACACAAACTAAGCGGAACATGGCGTACTTAAGTGTTGGTGAACAAAGCGAACACGAAATGCGTAAGGCGCAAATGGAAAAGACGCGCGATGACGATGCCGCGCGGAGAGACTATCTTTTGCGCCAAACCATGTTTGAATCGGTGCGCGAAGCGGCAGCCGACGAAGAGCGAATGGCCAAAGAGCGCAGAGCCGCCTGATTAAACCACTGGTGCCAAACGTACGGACTTAGCCTTCGAGTTGGCCCGGAAAGTGGCTTTCGTGGTTTTCGACATACCAATCGGCAATTTCTTCGCGCGTGGCCCACCAGACTCCATCAAGGCCTTTGGCGTATTCAATAAATTCTCGCAGTGCCCGAATTGTGTAAGCGCGTCCGGACACGTGCGGGTGTAGCCCGACATTCATTATCCGGCCCGTTTTCGCTCCTTCTTGATGAAGCACTTTAAGCTCTTCGATCAAAAGGTCGCGATATTCATCAGTGGTACGATTGTTACGGGTAAGGATCGTGAAGTCATTGATTACATTTGAATAAGGCGTGGCAACGATTGGCCCTGCATCGGTGCGGATCATGTATGGTTGATCATCATTCATGATGTCGCAATACGCCTTAAATCCCTCTTCAACGAGGATGGTTGGCGTATTCAATGTTCCGCGCAACGAACTGGAAAGCCATACCTTGGGCTTGGAGCCGACATGGCTTTCATACATTTCGACCGACCGCTGAATGATTGAACGTTCTGCATCAATGTCGTCATGAAAATCGGTGAGAAGTTCGCCTTGCTCGTAATTGTGGGCGATCAATTCCCATCCGCGTTCCAAACAAGCATCCGCCATTTCGCGGCGGCGTTCAAAAGTCACAGCATTTGTGGTGCAACCGGCCTTCGCTTCCATCTCGTCGAACATGTCGAACATGCGCCAAACGCCCACGCGCTGACCATATTCGCGCCATGAGTAGTTCGGGTAGTCGGGAATTCGTCCAGCCAACGCATTGGGAAGCAGTGCCGGACCGCCCGCATAATAGGGCTGGTCCGTGTCTTTGACCAAGTCCCATGTTTCAAGATTGAAGGTGAACATCAACGCGACTTTCGCGCCATTTGGCCACCTTAGCGGCGCGCGCTTGGAAATGGGGACATAGTCATATGAAAACATGGGGTAGGGTCCTGACTAAAAGGAAAGTGCGTTCAAAATTCTTCGAGCAGTCGACCAAAGCCATAGACTTTGTCTCGGATGTCGTTCTGTCTTAAGGCGTTCCAATAGGTTGCTGTGTTGATCGCTATCACTGGCTTGCCCAGATACATCTCAGCGGCCGCTGCGAGCCGGGTCATTGAAAGGTTTGTTCCGACCTGAACCAAGGCGTCCACATCATCACCGTCGAGCTTTTTTAGCTCTTCGCGTAAGGTTGGCGTCGTCTCTTGCGCAATCGCTGTCCAACTGGGGCATTGGAGGCATTTATCGCGGACGACTTCAACGCCGTGATCGGCCATGAAATGCGCGACCTGGGCATTGGCGCTGGGGAAGTATGGCGAAAGAACCGCGATTTTCTTGATCCCGCCATAAACATTGAAGGCTTCGATCAGGCTTTGGGAACCGGTGCAAAGCTGCAGCCCGGATTCTCTCTCAATATTCCCTCGCCATTCCTCCGCTCCTTTGGCACCTCCGTAAAATGTGACGGCTGACATTCCCATAACCAGATAGTCTGGGTTGCAAGTCAAAACGCCGCGCACAGCCTCAAGCGTGTTCGCTGAAATCTTCATTGTGCCTGCCATAAAGGTCTCGTCGGATATGGCCTGCGCATCATCCACTACAATCCGACTGTAATGGTTTGTGACGCCGGGAACCCGCATGTCATCAAAGTCGGGTTGCACGATGGTGTTGGTCGAAGGGCCGAGCACACCGAACAGGCGACGATGTCCTTGCACATCAGGGTTGGGGCGGGGCCAGACAGACATAAGACAACTCCGATGCGTTTCATTTAACCGCGTTTGCCAATGCGTTTGGAATGATCGCATCGTCATATTGAAGATTGATTGTCCCAATTCGGACAATCGTTAGTCCTTTTGATGGGACTACATAGAACCGTTGTTCGCCAAAACCGTCAAAGAAAACGGTGCCTTGCACGGTGAAGGGCGTGTAAGCTTGAGCAGGCGAACATGCCGCTATAGCAAGAGCCGCGGTCGCACACATGAAGGATGGCATCGAACGTATCATAGGCTAAAAATTCGTACGGTTCGTTTCAGTCAGTGCGCCATAATAACAGCCATTTCCCCGCCTGACGGATAGCATCTTATAGGTCGGTCCACCATTCCTGCGACTTAGGCTCTTGAATACGGTATGCTTGACACATGCTTTCCGGCGCAAAGTTTGCGCGCTCAAATGGCAAGCGACGCCATTGTCGTTGCACCCGGTATCTACGACCATATGAGCTTACTTATCGCAAAAGAGGCTGGACACACAGCATTGTATGCATCGGGCTATTGGGGGTCGGCTTCGGCCTTGGGCGAACCAGATGTGGGGATCGCGGGAGCAAGCGATTTCCTAAGCATTTTTGGCCGGTTCGCGCAGAAAGCAGGCGTTCCGATCATCGCGGATGCTGATACTGGTTTTGGCAGTCTCACCAACCTTGATCGAGCGGTCAAAGCATATCAACGCGCAGGCATAGCAGCGATGCAGATCGAGGATCAGGATTTTCCCAAGATCTGCGGTCATGTGGGCAGGGCGATGTCCGTACCGACCAAGGAAATGGTGCGCCGCGTGAAGGTCGCGGTCGAAGCGCGCGGCGATGGTGACATGCTGATAATTGCGCGCACGGATGCCCGCCGGACAGAGGGGCTGGCATCCGCGATTGAACGTTTGCAGGCCTATGGCGAGCAAGGCGCTGATATTCTCTTCCTCGAAGCGCCGCAGGACGAGGGCGAAATTGCCACGGCTGCACAAGCGCTTGATAAGCCGTTGATGCTCAATGCGGCGCATGGCGGCGTTACGCCAATTCTTGCGCCATCGCGCTATCAGGAATTGGGGGTAAAATTGGTGATTTATCCCGCTGGCGCACCGCTCAGCGCTGCCCATGCGAGCAACGCTTTCTATCGGTCGTTGCTCAATGATGATCCGAATGTGGCGCAAGCCAATATGTTCGATTTTACCGAAATGTCGCGGCTTCTTGGAATAGATGACGTGGTCGAATTCCAGAACAAGCATGGCGCGCCTTAGGTTAAGAGCGCAATCCAACCTCCATTCAGGTTTAAGCGGTCATAACCGCAGAAACGACTGGAGGGACAACCAATGGGCAAACTTAGAAATCAAGCGATGCGAGCTTCACACGCTTTGCTATTTGTCGCTGGAACGCTGGCATTCGCTGCACCGACTTCGGCCGGAAAGGTCAGCGGGTGCAGCTTTAATGGCATAGAATTGAAGGGGAAAGTTCAGGTCGTCTCCAGCTTTGCCGACGTCCAAGTGGAGGTCGTTGACAGTTTCCCCGATCTTAATGTCAAAAGGGTCGGCAGCTTTCCCTCTTCCTGCGGAGAATGGGAATTTGTCGATAGCTACCCGGATTTCACAATTGAGCTCGTGACCAGTTTTCCCGATATCCAAGTGAAGTATGTCAGCAGCTTCCCCGGCATGCCCTGACAAAATAGCTCACTAGAGTTTCTTGCGCTTGGCCTTTTGCCATTTTGTCCAGCGGGGCAGCACGAACAGATACGCGCCTGTGCCCCACATCAGGATCAAAAGAACACCGGTGGGCAAAAAGATATAGAGCTTCACTTCGTCTGTGAAGAACGATCCATCGTGAATGCTCTCAATCAAATCAGACCGCCGATACGCAACATGCAGAACCTCTGATGTCGCCGTGTCGATTTGGACTTCCCATCCTGAGTTCGCGCGCAGTTTGGCAATCCCGCGATCGACGCGAAGATCAATTCGATCAATGTCCGCCCATTGCTCGATCCCGGTTTCTGGGTGCTGGCGTGCGGCAGCGAGCAATTTTTCGAAAGACGCTTCTGGAATTTGCGCTTCGACCGCACCGCGTTGAGTTGGCGGTTGAATCCACTCAACGTCCTTCTTTAGCATTAGGAAGATGCCGGCGAAAAACATTATCCCTGCTGGAACGAACACCGCGAGCGAAAGCCAGTAGTGCACCTGACGCCATAGCTTCTTCCAACTCATCGCTTAAGGTATCTGCGCACCCGGCACGAAGGGCGCACCTGCTGTTGATAGCTCCGTTTCAAACGCCGGAATTGCGGTTTGCGTGAGAGCGTTCAGCCGATCCTTGATCGCGCCAAACTCTGATTGCGCAAAGCCGAACTGATCGCGGTGCGTCTGTGTTGGGCCATATGTTGATGCAAACACGCCCGTTTGGATTGAACCCAAACGGCTGCGAACGGTTGGCTGGGTGCGCTCGAACAATGCGTTGCGGGCAGGGTCGCCATTGAGCTGCGCATCGAGTGCATTCACCTCGTCGCGGATTGCCTGCAATCTGTTGTCTAGCGCGGTTGGATCAGCGGCCTGCGCTCGCTCCGCTGCGATAGCGAGCAAGCCGACCTTCTTCTTCAACTCATCCAGCGTAACAGTCGCTGCGGTGACTGAGCGATCAAACGCCGCGATCTCGTCCCAAAACTCTGCAGCATCCGCCTGGGGAGGCAATGCGCCATCGCGCAAACGCTCTACAACAAATGGCTTAGGTCCCACCAGTTGGGTGGTCTGGCCTCGAACACGTTTGGACAGTGAAACCGTATATTCACCCGGCGAGACGAGAAAGCCCGATGGCTCGTCTTCATCCGCAGGGGTAGGCCGCGCGAGGCTGCCATCTGGCAATCTGAGGTCCCAATTGACCCGGTGGAAGCCTTTCTTGGCTGGGCCTTTGAGCCGCCGCACCACATTGCCATTTGTATCGCGCACTGTCAGCCAAACCGTTGGCGCGGTTTCGTTCAATTCTGATGTGATCGTAGGAAAGCCGGGGAAGGGGGTATCCTTGCCATCTTTGGAAAGCGGCTTTTCGCGCTCTTGCCGAAGGTCTTTCAAAGACTTCACATCATCAGCGAGATAATAGGTGAAGTTCGCGCCAAAGGGTGGGTTGGGCGCGCGGAAATAACCGTGGCCTTGCGATCCTCCTTCGGAAAAAGCGAGCGGGTGTTGTTCGATATACCACCACGCTTTGCGGCCCGGGAACAGCATCGCTTCTTGGTCGAGACTTGCCTCGCTCAATTCGCGCAAGGGTGAGATATCATCGACAACAAAGAAGCCGCGTCCAAAACTGGCAGCGACAAGGTCATCCTCGCGCCGCTGGATCGTGACATCACGGAAAGAAATGGTTGGCGCATCGCCGGTCATCTTCACCCATTTGCGACCGCCATCCAACGTGAAGAACAGTGCAAATTCTGTCGCGGCGAACAGCAGGTTAGGGTTCTTGTGATCCTGCACCACACGCCAGACGAGATGGCGATCCGGGATATTGCCGGTGATGTTCGTCCACGAACGCCCGCGATTGGTGCTTTTGTAAAGATAGGGTTTGAAGTCGCCATATTTATGATTGTCGAGCGCGACATAGACGGTGTTCTCGTCGAACAGATCTGCGCGGATATCATTGACATATGCGGTTGCTGGAACACCGGGCAGCGCGCGCGCTTCGATCCGACGCCAGTTCGCTCCACCATCTTCGGTGACTTGGACCAGACCATCGTCGGTGCCGACATAAAGCAAGTTTTCATTGAGCGGGCTTTCACCGATATTGGCGATGGTGTTGTATTGCGACATTGCGCGCAAATCCCATCCTGCTTCCCAGCTCCATTTGCGGCCCTGAACAGGCAGTTGCAGCCGGTCTTGATTGCGGGTGAGATCACCGGATATCGCGCGCCATGTGTCGCCGCGGTCATCCGATCGCCAGAGCCTCTGCGAGGCGTGATAAATGCGCTTGGGTTGGTGCTGACTTACGAGGATCGGCGCATCCCAGTTGAAGCGTGGAATGTCATCGCCGGGCACAGGCTGTGGTTGAATATGCACAACTTCGCCTGTGATCCGATCGACACGGGCAAGGTTGCCCTGCTGCCACTGAGCATACATAATATTTGGATTGCCCGGTTCGGTCGCAGACTGGTGCCCATCTGCAAACAATGTGATGAACCAGTCATCATTGCGGATACCGTGGCGGTTATCGGTCCGCGAGGGTCCGCCTTGCGAGTTGTTGTCCTGCGTCCCTCCATAAACGAAGTAGAACGGCTCTGCATCATCAACCGCAACCTTATAGAACTGGGTGATCGGTAGGTTGTTGATGAACCGCCATGTCCCTGTGTGGTCATAGCTTTCGTAAAGCCCGCCATCAGAGCCGAACAAAATGTATTCCGGATCATCCGGGCGGAATGCAATCGCGTGGTCATCAACATGCTTATATTCGTTGTTGAGGTCGCTCCAACTCGTCCCGCCATCATTAGAGATTTGAGTGGTGTTTGAGACCATATAGATGCGGTCGAAGACATGCGGGCTGGCATAGAGTTCTTGGTAGTAATGCGGCCCTGTGCCTGCGCCCACAGCATTAGACATCTTCGTCCAGCTTGCGCCACGATTGGTCGATTTCCACACGCCGCCTTCGCGCCGATCAAGCTCAATTGCTGCATAGACCACATCGGGCTGCATCGGCGAGATGGCCATCCCGATCTTGCCCATATTGCCAGACGGCAATCCTGTTTTTAGTTCTTCCCAATTCTCGCCGCCATCTTCCGACTTCCATAGGCCGGTTTCAGGTCCACCGCCTACATAAGCGGCAACCGTGCGGTGGCGTTGCCACATGGCGGCATAGAGCCGGTCTGGATTGCGCGGATCAATCAGTAGGTCGGTCGCACCGGTATAATCGCCAGAGGCAAGGACGTTTTCCCATGTCTCCCCGCCATCAGTCGTTTTGTAGACGCCGCGCTCGCCGCCCGGAGACCAAAGCGGGCCTTGCGCTGCGACCCAGACGGTGTCGGGATCTTCGGGATGAACTATGATTTTGGAAATACGTTCAGAGGCTTCCAGCCCCATTTTGTTCCAGCTTTTTCCGCCATCGTTGGATTTGTAGATGCCATCGCCAAAGCCGAGATGGCGCCCGCCATTATTTTCACCTGTGCCAACCCAAATGCGGTTGGGATCGGAGGGATCAAGACCAAGCGAGCCGATAGAGTATGAGCCTTGGCCTTCGAACAACGAGGTCCAAGTCGTGCCAGCGTTTTCTGTCTTCCAAACGCCGCCAGAACCTACGGCAACATACCAAGTCGCCGGATCATCTTGCACAATCGCGATGTCAGCAATCCTGCCAGACATGAAAGCCGGGCCAATATTGCGCAAGTTGAACGCGTCGAATGTCTTGCTGGAAAGCGGCTCTTGTTCTTCGGTTTCCTCTGCATCGTCCGACTGCGCGATCGCGGGACTGCTTAACCCAATGCCGAGAGCGATTGACGCCGCCAAGCCGAACGCAATTGCATTACTGATGAGGATTTTGAGAATTTTCATCGAAGCCGCCCCTGAGTTTCATCCATTGCAAGCATAGTCAGCAAAGGCTTACCCAATCAACACAATGTTACAGTATGTCATCGCGCCGATTTCGGGCGATTGCAAGCGGTATCAGCAGTGCTTGATCTATGTCATTGATCTGACTGTATACCTCGCCGCGTGGTGAGGTAGGTCGCGAAACTCGCAAGCCAATGACTGCCCGAATAATGTTCATCGGAAACAGCTTTGATGCCCTCTTCCTTGTGCAATTCAGCCGATGCTTGCAACGCCGCAAGTCGGTTGTCGCCCTCTGGCAGAGCCGAGGCAATCCCTTCGAGCGCCCAAGCACGCGATAGGTTCACACCATCAAGATGAACGAGCTTACCGTCCGAAGCGTCGAGCACAATGCCGGGTTCTAGCCAATCAGCGCCGCCGCTTTTCGGAATCTGAGGCAGAAACTCGCCCAGCCATGCCGCGAATTCGTCTTGCGCCAAGACGCGCCGCATTAGGTCCGCCTCCATCAAGCAGGGCGAGAGAAAATCCTCACCGGATGGCTCATAAGCGAGCGGGCAATTCACATCATTGCGATGAAACGCGAGGGTTTTGGCTTCAAGCGCGGCTGCCAATTCTTTATCACCAACCTCGCGGGCATAATCGAGCATCAAGCCGAAGGCGAAAGCGGATTGGTTATGCGTGCCAAGGCGGATGGGGTAAGATAGCTTAGGCAGCCAGTCTTTGACCTGCTCAACGATCTTGTCTTCAAGCGGGCGCAGCGTCTCGCGCCATTCGCTCATCTGCGGGTCGTCGCTTTCTTCCAATTCCAGAACCAATTGAAGATACCAAGCGATGCCATAGGGCCGTTCAAAAGACGCGCGGCCTTTGCCGACATAATATTCGACTTCGGCAGCGATGTTCTCATCTGTGAAGCTGCGCGAAAGCTTTGCGCGAATTGCATCGGCAAACGCCGTATCTGGCTGCGTCGCGAGCACTCGGCTGAGCAGCCAATGCCCGTGGACCGACGAATGCCAATCATAACAACCGTAAAAGGCCGGGGTAAGCTCGCTTGGCGTGCGTGCATCGTCTTTAGATTGCAGGACATGGGCGATTTTGTTGGGGTATTCGCGGTGAACGCAATCGAGCGCCAGAATGGCAAAGCGGTCTTCGGTTGTTTTAGGCTCCGCGCGCTCGGTCGTCATTTCGTCCGTGCCTCCTTCGTCGCCTGTTTGGGCTGTGTAGCCTGCCACCAGCGACAGCGCCAAACTCAAAATTGCATTCTTCATCGTGGCCACCCTTGTTTCCTATACCGGTTGTGCAGCGCGCGCGCGGTGATGGCAAGATCAGGTCGCAATTCGTTTGAGAAGTTGCGAAGAGGATCCTAAGCAATGGCATTCTATCGCGTATTCAGGGGAACCCGCGCATGGCTATATTGACCTATCTCACGACGACACACTTCGATTATGGAGCGCTGGAGCAGCTGCCCAAAGAATTGAAAAAGGCCGGCGTCACAAAGCCCCTTATCGCGACTGACAAGGGGTTGATAGCAGCAGGGCTTGTCGATCAAGTCGTGGGTGCGCTGGGTGGAGAATTTGCGGCCACCGTGTTTGACGAAACGCCCGGCAATCCCACGGAAGAAGCGGTCAAACTGGCCTTTGGCCAATACACCTCAGAAGGCTGTGATGGCGTCGTCGCGCTAGGCGGCGGTTCTTCGATGGATCTGGGCAAAGCGGTAGCCCTGCTCGCTGGGAGTGGTGGTCCGTTAGAGCAATATGATCCCCTTATCGGAGGCGCTAAGCTCATCAAATCGGTTGCTCCGGTGATTGCGGTGCCCACCACATCAGGCACCGGTAGCGAGGTGTCCATTGGGTTTGTGATCATCCTCGAAGATGGCCGCAAAATGACTTTTGCCAGTCCGCTCTGCATTCCCAAGGCCGCAATCTGCGATCCAGAACTTACCATGGGATTGCCGGCCGCAATGACGGCAGCAACGGGTATGGATGCGATTACGCATTGCATTGAGGCGTTCCTAACACCGCAAGTTAACCCGCCCGCCGAAGGTGTGGCGCTGGATGGCTTGTGGCGTGGTTGGCAATATCTGCCGCGCGCGGTTCGTGACGGAAGCGACCGCGACGCGCGGTGGCAAATGATGATGTGTTCGACCGAAGGGGCTATGGCCTTTATCAAGGGGCTCGGCGCGGTCCATGCGATGAGCCACGCCGCCGGTCGCATACGCCGTTTGAACCTGCATCATGGGACTTTGAACGCGGTTTTTCTTCCAACTGTTCTGCGCTTCAATCAAAGCGTCTGCGAAGAGAAATATGTAAGGCTAAGAATGGCGATGGGTTTGGAGCCGGGTGCTGATTTGGCTGAGGCGGTGGCGGCAATGAACCGCGAGATTGGTATTCCCTCCGGACTAACCGAGATGGGCATTGTCGAAGACGACATCCCCGGCCTTATCGAATATGCGCAAAAGGACCTTTCGGCACGCAGCAATCCAAGACGTGCATCCGATGAAGACTACGAGGCGATGATCCGAGAATCGTTGTAAACGTGAGCGGGTTTTATACCTAACTCAGCGTTAACCATTTTCCACTAGTCCTCCACCGCGCAGCGCTTGGCGATTTCCGCCAATGTGTAGGTGGGGACCAAACATGCACAATTATGATCGCTCGCTTTCGAAGCTGGTGAAGCCAACTGGAAACCGGGATGCGGTCATTGGCGGCTATGTTGCCAAAGGCTTCGAGCCGGTCGCACACGCGTTTCAAGCGTCAGTTGCTTCGGGCGCCGCGCTGGGTGCGGCGTGCACAATTATGCATGGCGGAAAGACGTTGGTCGACCTGCAAGGCGGATGGAAAGACGAAACAGGTGGGAACACCTGGGAAGCTGACGATATTGCGCTGGTCTATTCATTGACCAAGGGCCTAACCGGAATTGCTGGCGCGGTGGCGGTCTCGCGCGGATTGTTTGGCTATGACGAACGGGTCGCAGATATCTGGCCTGAGTTTGCCGCACACGGCAAAGAGTCGATCACCGTTGGAGAGGCTTTGTCCGAGCAGGCTGGTCTCGCTGCGATTGATTATAAGCTCAGCGTTGAGAACATGCTCGATGAGGCAGCCATTTGCGCGGCCATTGCGAATCAGAAACCCAATTGGAAACCCGGCGATTATTCCGGCAACCATGCTTACACGCTGGGCTGGATAGCCAGTGAGTTGATACATCGTCGCGATCCCCAGGGGCGCCGCCTGCCGCAGTTTTTTGCTGACGAGATAGCCGGTCCGCTGGGCGTAGACGTGTTTGTCGGCCTGCCTGTGCAATTTCCCCGTGACCGGATCGCGCGGATCGATGGTTTCAGGATGCAAGACATGTTCTTCCATCACACCACAATGCCGTGGGCGCTCACATTCAAAATGTGCCTTCCCACAACGTTGGCGTTTCGCGCGCTCAACAATCCCCTTATCCTTGAAGGGCCGGGCGCCCTTGATTGTGAAGAGTTCTGGCGAATTGGTCAGGGCGCAGCGGGAGGCATGGCGTCGGCTCGCGGCCTAGCAGCACTCTACAATGTCTTCGCGCAAGGCGGTGAGAGACTGGGTGTCACGCAAGAAGTTATGGCGACGCTAATGCGCGGCCATCCTTTCCCGCGTGAAGGGCTGAAGGATCAGGTCCTGACTGCTGACATGTATTATTCCCACGGGTTCGAGAAACCGTTCGACGAGTGGAAATACGCCGGAACGCAAAGCGCATTTGGCAGCTTTGCCGTGGGCGGATCACTCGCCTTTTGCGATCCCGAAGATGGTGTCGCTTACGCATGGATTACGAACAAGCTCGGAACAGGCAAGTGGGATGACCCACGCGAGAAAATGGTTCGAGATGCCTTTTACACCTGTTTGGAGAAGCACTCATGAGCATTCGCCACGTTGTTTTGTCCGATTGTCATCTGGGGGCACGCGATAGTCTGCTGACCCATGTCGATTGCGACGATGCTATCGCTGATGGCCCGTCTGATGTCCTGACCGCGTTCGCCAATGCGATGGCATACACCTTGCGCGGCGGAAAACCGCAATTGGTGCTGCTTGGCGATGCATTGGACCTTGGTCTGTCGCCTTTTGGGGATGTGTCTAAGAGTTTTTTGCATCTGCTCGATGCGTTCTTTCCGGTTAATGGACCGGACCTGTTTGAGCGCGAAATTATCTATATCGCTGGCAATCACGATCACCATCTGTGGCGCATGGCTCAGGACAATGGATTTGTCACCGCCTTGGAAAGCGGCCGTGTGCCTGAGGACCTCGAAGCGGTGTCTGCCATTTTCGGCACGCCGTCGAACCGTTGCCGCTTGATGGAATCTTTGTTTCAACAGCGCCCACATCTCAGTGATGCTTCTGTTAGGATCGCATACCCCAATTGGGGGCTTTCAAACTCGGACACCAATCGCGCCGTTGTCATGCATCATGGTCACTACCTTGACGGCATGTACCGTGCGCTGTCGAATGTGCGCGGCTTTTTGGGAGAGGACGATCCACGCCCGGCTACAATGCGCCAATTGGAACAAGAAAACGGCCCGTGGATCGATTTTCTTTGGTCTGACTTGGGCAGCGCAGGCGAGATCGGCAATGAGGCCGGCTCACTCTATGAAACGATGCTCAGTGCCGGTGCAAGTCACGATTTTGCAGAGAGCCTGGCGCGCCGAATTACAGGCGGTTTGCGTGCGAAACTTGGCATCAATCCTAAGATGGAACTCAAATATGGGATCACGCTCGACAATCTGATCCGGGCCTCGATTGACTTGACCGCTGGCCGCGCGGCTGAGCGGCAGCGCGAGGGCTATGGTCACGTGCTGGGTGAAGCCGAGATTGAGGATATGGGCTGGTATCTTAGCACGCCTTTGATGAGGCAAATGCACGAAGAGTTGAACGATACACCGCACGAACTGTCCTTCATTTTTGGTCACACGCACAAGCCGTTTCAGGATGAGCTGAAAGTTGAAGGCTACGACGTGCCAGTCGGTGTCTTCAATACGGGCGGTTGGGTGCTCGACGAGCCAACCTTGATGCCGGTGCAAGGCTGTGCCGCCATGCTGGTTTCTGATCAACTGGAAGTCGCGTCACTGCGCCTGTTCAATGACCCGACCGATGGTACAATTGCGCCGGTTCGGGTGGAAGGCAGCGGGCGAGTAAACCGACTGGTCGATGAAGCATCGAAAGCCGTTGAACGCGCCAGTGACCATTGGGCTGATTTCTCACGAATCGTCCACACTCGGATCGTTGCAGAAGCGGACAAACGCACACGTGGATTGCTCGAGCGCTCTGATGCAGAGCTGCGGGAGGCAGCAGAATGACTTATCAAAATATCTTCGGACAAAAACGCATCGCGCGCAGCCTGGTAAAGGCGAAATCGCATTACACCATCCTCGTCATCGGCTCCGGCTATGGCGCTGGGGTGGCTGCATCGCGGCTGGCCCGCGCGGGCCAAGATGTCTGTATTTTAGAGCGCGGCAAGGAAATGCTGCCGGGCGAATACCCAAACAAGCTTGCCGAAGCGCAAGGGGCGATGCAATTCAATGTCAGAGGCGGACGGATCGGATCGCCTGATGCGATGTTTGAAGTCCATGTCAATGACGATCAATATGCATTGGTCGGCTGCGGCCTTGGTGGCACATCGCTGATCAATGCGAATGTCGCGCTGGAGCTGGATAAAAGGCTGCTGGATCAAGCGCATTGGCCCACCGCCTTTCGCAAAGACCCGCACGCGATCGACACCTATTATGAGCGCGCGCGTGAAATGCTCTCGCCCAACGCCTATCCGGATAGCTATCCCAAGCTCGGCAAGCTGGAAGCGTTGGAGCATTCAGCGGACGAGATGGGCGAGCGCTTTTACAAAACGCCGATCAACGTCAATTTTGAGGATAAGACCAACAAGTTTGGCGTGCCCCAACCGGCCTGCAACAATTGCGGGGACTGCACATCGGGCTGTAACATCGGCGCGAAAAACACGACGTTGATGAACTACCTGCCGGACGCAGCCAATCACGGCGCTCACGTGTTCACACAGGCCAAAGTGCTCTGGATCGAACGCGACGAGCAAAATGACCAATGGTGCGTGCATGTTGAGCACAATGGAGATGGAGCATCTGGCTCGCTTGTGACGATCAGTGCGGACCACGTGGTGTTGGGCGCAGGTGCGATTGGTTCAACCGAAATCCTTTTGCGTTCACGCGAAAAAGGTCTGTCGCTTTCCAACCGTTTGGGCGACAATTTCTCAGGGAATGGCGATGCGCTTGGTTTTGCTTATGACAGCTACTTCAAATCCGAAAAGGACGGCGACACTGTCAATGCCAAACCGTTTTACGCCATGGGCGTTGGCACCAATGATGTGAGCGAAGAGGCCTATCCTGGTCCGTGCATTACCGGCGTAATCGACATGCGCGATAATGAAGATGTTACCAAGGGATTGGTTATTGAAGAGGGCGTTGCGCCTGGCATTCTGGCTGCTGGCCTTGGTCCAGCATTCTTCTTTGGCGAAGCGCTCGCCGATGGCTTCACCCGCTTCGGTTTTGATCAAGTCAAACCGCGACTGCTCGACGCCAAAGCCATGGGCGAAGCGGTGCAAAGTGATCCGGGCAGCATTGCTGAATGGGCCTACAAAGGGCCGATGGCGCGCACGCTAACTTATTTGGTGATGAGCGTAGACGATACAGGCGGCCATCTCGCGCTTGAAGATGATCGGATTACGATCAACTGGTCGCACGCTGGTGAGCAGAAGACTTACCGACGCGATGACGACAAGATGCGTGAAGCTGCGGAGGCTATTCAGGCTCAGTACTTTTCTGACCCTCTGTGGTCTGAGCAGCTGGGTAAAAAGCTGATTACAGTGCACCCGATTGGCGGGTGCGGCATGGGCGATGATGCCAGCATAGGCGTCGTTGACGACACTTGCCGAGTATTCGCTGGCGCAAGCGGAACCGATGTTCATCCGGGTCTCTATGTTTGCGATGGTTCAGCCATTCCGGGCGCTGTTGGCGTCAATCCTCTTTTGACCATCACGGCGGTCGCTGAACGCGCCGTTGAGAAATTGGCTCAACGCGAGGGGTGGACCATCGACTATACGCTCGGCGCAGAAGGACCTTTGCCGCCGAAGATCCCGGCTGAGAAAGAGCAGGCGAGCGACGGCCAAGCGCTCCCAAATCACGATCATCTCAAGCTAAGGATTGCTAAGTGGGTCGCAGGTCATGCGATTGGGCCAGTGGCCGATGCAGTCATGCAAGCAGGCAAGCATTTTGAAAGCGGGGCCATTGACAAAGGCGCCGAGGCAATCCGCAATCTGGTCAAAGAACATCCAGAGGCGATGAGTCCCGGCATGGCGTTCACCGAGACTATGGCTGGGCATATCAGCGCGACCGGTTGCCATCATCGCCCGTGTGGCCATGTTGAGCGTATTCGCGACGACTATTCCAACGGCGCGGCTTGGGGTGAAAGCGAGGATGGCGAGTGCAGCTTTAAGCTGACGGTCACGACGGACAATATCCATCGCATGATCGACGATACACAGCATCGCTCTCACATCACCGGCGCAGTTCTGGTCAAGGCGATTGCGCCCGATCCTCTGCCCATTCGCGAAGGGATATTCCGTTTGCTGATCGCCGATCCGGACAAGGCTGAGAGCTGGAAAATGCTCTATGACATGGTGCTCGACGGTCCTGAAGGTCCGATCCACTTCCATGGTTTCAAGACGCTGGAACAGCGCGGGCTAGGCAACGCCAAATCCGATCCATGGACCGATTTGACGACCTTGTTCGTCACTTTGAGGCATGGCGAAGACGATGGCGGTGAGTTGATCGGTCGCGGCGTTCTGAAGCTGGGCATTGACGAATTTATGCATCAACTCAACACGATCACAGTGCATGATGCGGACACGCTTGTCGGCCATGTCGTCAATCTCATTCCGAAAGCCCGCAAGTCCATTGAGACCTATTTCATGGCGAAATATGCCGGCTTCTTCGCGATGACAGTGTTCCGCGCCTATGGCGGGATGCTGGCGACGCTCAACGATTTCGTGAGCAAGGATGCGGCTAAACTGAAACTGCGCGAACTGCGTCTGCCTCCGGCCGAACGCCATATTGTGCCAACAGATGATGGCGTGAATATTGGTCTTACACGGTATCGTGGAGGCGTGCGTGGACCGATCATTTTGGCTCCGGGCTTTTCGGTCAAGGCATCGAGTTTTGCGACGCCAACGGTCGAAGAAAACCTCACCGAAAGCCTTGTGGCGCAAGGCTATGATGTGTGGCTGTTCGATTACCGTGCCAGCGCGGATTCGGGCAATGATCGAGAGCATCCGCCTGAGTTCTCGATCGATGACATTGCACGATATGACTGGCCAAGTGCGATTGACAAAATCCGTAAAGTGACAGGTGCGGATAGCGTCCAAGCGCTCGCGCATTGCGTGGGTTCGATGAGCCTACTGATGGGAATTGGCGCGGGCTGGGTGACGCATGTGCGATCGCTCATCAGCTCGCAACTGACCCTGCATCCGGTCACCGATTGGCTCAATTACATGAAGGCTGATCTTGGTGTGGCTGACATGTTGGGAGATATCTCACTGCTTGACGGACATTTCGACTTTGTGAGCCAAGGCAGCGATGCCGACAATGAGATTGATGCAATCACATACCAGGTGCCGATGCCTGAGGGTCAGGAGTGCAAGAGCCCAACCGTGCGGCGCGTCTTTGCTGTGTTCGGCCCAAGTTGGGATCTTCGCCAATTGGGCCGTGACACCTATCTGGCGCTGGGCAGCATGTTCAGTCGGGTTTCGCTGTCACCATTCAAGCAATTGCAAACCGTAATGCACAAGGGTTTGGCGGTGAATGCGGATGGCAGAGCGGTTTACACTGATAAGGATGCCGCGCGCCGATTAGATTTGCCGATCACATTCCTATCGGGTGCGACCAACCAGATTTTCTACCCCGAAAGCGGTCAACGCACGCGCGTTTGGTTATCAGAGCACAATGGCAGTGACCTGTATCGCCAGCGGATTGTTCCTGATTACGGGCATATGGACCTGTTCATCGGACGCAATGCGCATCGCGATGTGACGCCATGCTTGCTGGAAGAGCTTAAATTGTTGGACCAGCGCGACGGGACAGTCGTTGAAGGCGAGCCTCAGAAAAAGTCTGCCTAAGTGAGAGCGGCCACGGCTTCCGAAAAGCGGTGGCCCGCTTCCCTTATCCAATCGAATAATAGGTCGGTGACCCCGGGCCAACAGGAATGCCAAGAACAAAGGTCCAAAGATAGAAAAAGATCGACCAGAAAAAGATGAAGCACATCGAATATGGCAGCATCATTGCGATCATGGTGCCCACTCCCAAGTTCTTGTCATAGCGAGTCGCCCAAGCAAGGATCAGCCCGAAATAGCTCATCATTGGGGTGATGATATTGGTGGTGGAATCGCCAATACGGTAGGCCGCTTGGATCGCTTCTGGCGCGTATCCGATAATCATCAGCATAGGCACAAAGATTGGCGCGGTGACCGCCCATTGCGCGCTGGCAGAACCCAGCGAGAGGTTGATGATGGCGCACAGCAATATGAACATGAAGAAGATCGCCGGGCCAGTCATGCCGGTCTGCACCAACAAGTTTGCACCTGTCACGGCGGTAATCGCACCTAGATTTGTCCAGCCAAAGAACGCCACGAATTGCGCGGCGAAGAACACCAACACAATATAAAGGCCAAGCGATGAAATCGCGCCCGCCATGGCGTTGATAACATCGCGGTCGGTTTTTATCGTCCCAACCGCGCGGCCATAGGCATAACCTAGCGCGACGAAGAAAATCAGGATCCACACGACGAACCCGTCGAAAAATGGGCTGTCGATCCGGTCGCCGCTCTCGGGATTGCGCAGAACCCCCCACTCAGGAACCAGCGTCAACGCCATAAACGCCAATGTGCCGAGCAGAGCGATGCCAGCCCAGCGGAGACCTTTGCGCTCCTTGTCACTGATTTCGGCCATCATCCGATCATCGAGAATTGTCTCGTCTGCGCGCGAAGCGTCATATTCACCGAGTTTTGGCTCGACGACAAAGATGGTCACAAGCGAACCGATAATGGTGATCAGGAAGGTCGATGCGAACATGAAGTACCAGTTCGCTGTGGCGACCACGGTGTACTCGGGGTCGATCAGCCGCGCCGCTTCTTGCGTGATCCCGGCGAGTAGGGGGTCAATTGTGCCGATTAGCAAATTCGCGCTGTAGCCGCCCGATACCCCGGCAAAGGCGGCAGCCATACCTGCAAGCGGGTGACGGCCCAACGCATAAAAGATAGCGCCCGCGAGCGGGATTAGGACGACATAGCCAACTTCTGACGCGGTGTTTGAAATGATCCCGGCAAACACGATTGCGACTGTGACTAAGTGTTTTGGCGCTCCTAGAACCATTGACCGCACGGCGGCGGAAAGCAGGCCTGACTTCTCCGCAACGCCCACGCCCAGCATCGCGACTAACACCACGCCAAGCGGTGCAAAGCCGGTGAAGTTGTCGACGAGGTTAGTAAAAATTCGGCGTAAGCCGTCGCCATTCATCAGGCTGACCGCGCGGATCATTCCGTCCTCTTCGACACCCTTGGCACCGGCGGGGCGGGGGTCTTCAACGGCGACGTCCAGATAGCCCATCATTCCCGAAAGAAGCACAATCCCTAGAGCTAGCAGCGCGAACAATGTCACCGGATGCGGTAGCAAATTGCCGAGCCACTCTACCCCATCCAGAAACCGCGTGAACGCATTGGGCCGCGGTTTGACGGCGGGGTTGGTATCCGGTGCTTGGCTGTCAGCCATAGTTCAACTCCAAATTCATCAACGCTGTCTGAAACAGCATGGGTGCGTTGTTAGTGGTTCGTAAGAGAAAAGCTCGACTGGGATAACCCCAAAGTGTCTTGCACAACCACAATTTTGCGAGCGGACTTAATCGAACGAGGCTCGCGTGAAATCGTTTGTGTGAAAGTTCGCTCCGGCAATGGCGGCATGGGATGCCTAAGCAACACCAATGATTGATCCAAGCAACGTCACTTTTAATCCAGATGGATCAAAAGTGATAGTTTTGGATTGCTGCACTCTGTCTAGGCTGGATTGAACCAAAAAGTTCGCTACGGGGCGGCGCTACAAGGCAGTTTCCCCGGCAAAGCGAATTGGTGATGGGAGAGAAAAATGATCCAGAACTTTGTCCGTGCGCGCAGTGTTGTTCGCGTATCTGCACTTGCCCTCGCTGCTGCAAGTTTCTCAGCGGTTTCAACTGGAAGCGCCCAGGCTCAGGCTGATGAGGAGGCTGACAGCGGCGACGCTGGCGGAAACGTGATCATCGTTACCGCGCGTAAAGTCGAAGAGGACCTTCAGGACGTTCCTGTCGCGGTTACCGCCTTTACGGCTGAAACGTTCGAAGAAGCAGGCCTTACTGAATTTGCTGACATTGCGCGGCTTACGCCAAACTTTGATGTGCGACCGCGCGCCGCCACCGGCAACTTGTTCGCGAATCTTACGATCCGCGGGCAAACTAGCGGTTTCTTGACGCTCAACGCTGACCAAGCGGTTGGGATCAATATCAATGGCGCGCCGATAACGCGCGGTACAAGCCTGTTTACGAACTTGTTCGATATTGAACAAATAGAAGTCTTAAAAGGCCCGCAGGGGACTTTGTTCGGTAAAAACACGACCGGCGGCGTGGTCAATGTGACGACAAAGGCGCCTGAGTTAGGCGTACTTGGTGGTTACGCTGAGTTTACTTATGGTAGCTTTGATCGGCGCGAGACTGAGCTGGTGGTCAATGTTCCGCTTGGCGAAGTCGCGGCGCTAAGGCTTGGCGGGGCGGCAACGAAGCGCGATGGGTTCGGCGAAGGTGGTCAAGGCGACACTTTCCTGACAGGGCGCCCTCTTGCGGATGATGACGAAGTTTTCTTGCGGGGGTCATTGCTGGTTGAGCCAAGCGACAATGTCTCCATCCGCATCAATGCCGACTATCACGAAGTTGACGAATCCACCTCGATCTTCCGCTCGCTACGATCGGCGGCAGGCGGTTTTATCGCGTTGGAATCGACCAACCCTGATTTCTTTGTTGGAAACGATTTCCGCGATGATGCGCCGTTTGCTATTTCAGATGAGTTCAACATCAATGCGACGGTTGATATCGACCTTGGTGGTGTCAATTTGACATCCATC
This sequence comes from Erythrobacter sp., assembly GCA_039985875.1. GTDB lineage: Bacteria > Pseudomonadota > Alphaproteobacteria > Sphingomonadales > Sphingomonadaceae > Erythrobacter. Next base: position 214,408 of record JBDWRU010000011.1, read on the forward strand.
ACGTCTTATCGTGATCAGGCATCGAACACTTTGGTGCAATCCTCCCCGGCGACCGCGGTCGAGTTGGGCCAGGAATCAGACATCTTCGCACAAGAACTCCGTCTATCGGGGGCCTTCGATAGGCTGAGTTGGCAAGCTGGCGGTTTCTATTCAACTGAGCAGGGCTTTGACGTTGACCGTTTGCTAGGCTTCGGCTTGGATACGACAACTGAGGCGGAAAACCAGACCGTGTCTGTCTTCGCGCAAGCAACTTTCGCGCTAACCGATCAACTCAACGTGACCGGCGGCATTCGCTATACCGACGAGGAGCGCCGTGTTGCAGGCCTTGCGCCAGGCAATCTTGGGCAGGAAAATGAGGCATCGTTTGATGGGGTCTCTTGGCTTGCCAGCATCGACTTCAAACCCACCCCTGATACGTTGCTCTATGCCAGCGTGTCGCGCGGTTTCCGGTCCGGAGCGATTGACCAAGACAACATCGCCACCATCGTGCAGCCGGAATTCGTCACCAACTATGAAGTGGGTTTCAAAGCCGATCTGTTTGACGATATCGTGCGGTTCAACAGTGCCGTGTTCTACTCCGACTACACGGACATTCAGCGGACATCTTTCGATCCGGACAGTCCAATACCGGTTACGGTGCTGCGTAATGCGGCAGAAGCGACGATTTGGGGCTTGGAATCCGAACTTCAGATCACACCGACGGAGGGTTTTTCCTTTGGCGGGACACTTGGATACACCAACGCCGAGTTTGACGAGTTTCTCGATGCAGATGGCGCTGGCAATGTAATCGACCGCAGCGAAGACCCTATCGGAGGGCCCGAATGGCAGTTTAGCCTGAACGCGCGGTACGATGCGAATTTGTCAGACACCGCGACGCTCGGCTTCCAAGTGAACTATTTCCGTGTGGGTGAAGAGATTTTGGCAGGGCCTGCCGTTGCTGCCATTCTGGCCCCGGGCGAAGATCGGGTGCCCGCCTATGATCTGGTGAACGCGCAGATCGACCTCGATATCGAGGGTGCGCTTGGCCTGAGCGGGATCAACCTTGCGGTCTATGCCACCAACTTGTTCGACGAAGAGTATTTTGTCAGCGGCCTTGCATTGGGCCTGTTCGGCGGCGTCGTAAATCGGATCGTTGGTGAGCCACAGCAATTTGGAGTACGGTTGCGGACCGACTTTTAGTGTAGGAATGCCAGCGAGCGGAAACTCTCTCCTCTGCTTGCTGGCATATGGATAAGAAATGAAAGTTGAACTGCAACTAGATACTCGGTCAAAGCTGCTGAAATCGGCTGTGCAGGTGTTTGCAAAAGAAGGCTTCGCTGGCGCGTCCGTGCGGCAAATCGCAGACCTTGCCGGGGTCAATCACGGCTCGATCAAATACCACTATTCCTCCAAGAACCAATTGTGGCGCGCCGGGGTCGCCTATCTGTTTGGCGAGATGGAAAGGGTGGTCTTTGCTAACGAAGAGCAGTGGGAATCGATGTCCCCGCGCGAGCAGATGGTCGATCACATTTCGACCTATGTCCGATTTAATGCGGCGCATCCTGAGCTTTTGCGAATGGTCATGTTTGAATCGATGGTGCGCAGTGATCGGTTTGAATGGCTTAGCGAAAACTACCTTCGCCCGTTCACCGATAGAGCGGTTAATCGTGTCGTTCTCGCACAGGAAGAGGGCACGTACCGCGCCGACATTCCGCCTCTTAACCTGTATTATATGAACATCGCTGCGTCACGTTCGATATTGTTCGCCGCTCCCGAACTAAAAAAGCAACAGGGCATCGACATGTTCGCCGAGGAAGAGATTGAGCGGCATATTGACGCAATGATCAAACTGTTTGTCTTGCCTGAAGAAACAAAAGGATAGTCTATGCCCGTTTCGCGTCGCTCAGCCATTCAAGGCATTGCTGCTTCGGGAGCTGCGCTGGGATTAGCCGCGCAAGCTCGCGCATCTGGAACAGCGACCCCGGCCGCTACTGATCCGACCAACCGCAACCGCTTCAATCCGCCGATGGAAGCGCCGCGTCCCAAAGCGTTGAACGGTCTGCTATTGAACAAAGCGCGCGCCAGAGCAGTGCTGGAAGCGGCAAAAGTCGATCTTTTGATCTGTACGGACAAGCGCAATCATTACTACCTTACCGGTCACGAGACGGGAGCCGGTTTGTTAGGCTATGATGCTGGCATCGATGCCGCCACGTTGTCAGCGCATGGTGATGAGAAGCCAACGATGATCACCTCGCAAATCGGCCTGTATTTCGCGGGAACTTCGCGCGAGCAATTGGACCATCTCAATGTCGTGGTAGTGGGTTTTCCTGCTGATTTTGAAGGTTTTTCTAAACTGAGTGACCCGCGTGAAATTGCTGACGCACCCGGAGCACCGTTCGCACCGCGCCGCAATACCATCAATCCCGAAAGCGCTTCGGAAGCATATCGTCATGCAATGATTGCGCGCGACAGCAAGGACATCCGAGGATCAATTGAAGCGGCATTGCTTAAACAATTGCTCGACAACCCGCTGCCCAACAAAACGGTCGCGGTCGATGATCCTCGGATGCGCCAATTGCTGGAGCGAAGCGGGAAGGACTTGAAGTTCGTGGATGGGGAGCGGCTGATCCGCAAGATCCGCATCCAAAAGTCACCCATGGAGCTGCAAATGATGCGCTATGCGGCGGCGGCTAACGCTGCGGCTGGCCGCGCAGCGGCGCTGCAAGTGCGCAATGGTGCGACCTTTGACGATGTGCGCGACCTGTTCTGGCAAGAAGCGGCAAAACGCAGCAATACTGGCGTTTTCATGATGATCGACACACTGATGACGCGCATGTCGCAAGGCGAAATCAAAGAAGGGCGCGCGTTCCTGATTGACTGTGTCAGCGCGTTCCGCGGCTATCACGGCGATTTTGGCCGTACTGTGTGCGTGGGTGAACCCAATCGCGATATGGCCAAGATCATCAAAGGCCTTTCAACCACTTGGGATCGCCTGCGTGAAGAGATCAAACTTGGCATGAAATTTTCCGAGATTCTTGCGCTCGGCAACAAACTTTTCAAAGACACGAATATTGATGTGGGATACGCCTTGAGCCCGCACACAATCGGCCTAAACCATTCCGATGACGAGAATGTCGCAGGTTTCGGAAGCTATCAAAAGGCGGACATTGCGCTCGAAGAAAATATGGTGCTCAGCATTGATATGCCGCTTCTAGATAGCGGGTTGGGCGGCAGCGCGCATTTGGAAGACTTAGTTATCATGACGAAGGATGGCGCTGAGCTGATCAATGACAGTTCGGACCGCTTCATGATCGTTTGATGAGAGTGCATTTTGGAACGAGCTGCTATTTGGCGGCACTTGAGCACTAGTGACAGTTCAGGTTGGCATAGGCCTGCTAGAGTGTGATTGATATCCTGAGGAGCCCGCGAGCCCTTGAGCTTTGCCGGCAGTGTGGAGCATTCAGTGACCAATGTGCCCGACATTCCTGAGCAGCCGTTAGGTGAGGTCTCGACCGCAAGAGCCAATTACGTTCTTGGCGTTTTGTTTCTCGTCATCATGCTCAACTTTCTTGACCGTCAAGTCTTGGCGATCCTCGCCGAGCCGATCAAACAGGATATGGGTCTAACCGATCAACAGGTCGGCTTGATGACTGGGCTGGCGTTCTCGCTGTTCTACACTACGCTTGCTGTACCGCTTGCCGCTTTGGCCGACCGCTGGAACCGCAGTTGGATCATCGCCGCAGCGATCACGGTCTGGTCGATCATGACTATGCTATGCGGCGCAGCTCAGAACTTTGTGCAATTGTTCTTGGCGCGAGTAGGCGTTGGGATCGGAGAGAGCGCAAACTCGCCGCCAGCCCAATCGCTTATTGCGGAATATTTCCCACCAGAACGCCGCACTTTTGCGCTTGGCATATACGGGTCAGCGGTGCCAATTGGCGCGTTTCTGGCCTCTGCCGGAGGAGGGTGGCTGGTCGAAAATTTCAATTGGCGTACCGTGTTCGTTATCGCTGGCGCACCCGGCATTTTGGTTGGTCTAATCATGTGGTTGACAGTCAAAGACAGACGTCCCCACGGCAAATTGCTCAAGGCGTTTGAACGGGGCGAAGGAGAAGCGACCTTCACCGAAGTGTCCAAGGATCTAGCGCGCAAGCCAGCCTATTGGCACCTTGTGGCGGGCGGGACAGTGGTTGCTTTCGTCGCGTTTGGTATCGCTGCATTTTATGGTGCTTTGTTTGTGCGGGTTTATGGGCTGGGCTATACGGAACTTGGTCTGAAACTGGGACTGATGATCGGCATTGCGGGAGTTCTGGGTTCATGGCTTGGCGGTGGTCTTGGTTCGTGGCTAGATAAGAAGACACCGGCCGGTTCGCTGATTGCCGCTTCGCTTGTTTTTCTTTTGGCCGTCCCGGCGACCTATGTTGGCGTCAACTTGGAATCGGCAAACCTGTCATTCGTGTTTCTGGGCGTGCTCACCTTCGCCTCGACATTCTATTACGGACCGACATTCTCAATGATGCAGGCCTTGGCGAGCGACCGAATGCGCGCAATGGCTGTTGCGATCTTCCTTTTGGTGTCTGGCATATTCGGGATCGGTTTGGGACCCGTTTTTGTTGGAACGGTCTCTGACTGGATATCAGGCGGTGATCCGGCGCGCGAAGCCGAGGCAATTGCTGGTGCGATTGGGATCACCGGCTGCTTCAGCATTTGGAGCGCGTTCCACTTTTGGCGCGCCGCGCAATGCGTGAGAAAGGAAGCGCGAAATGGCACGCGGGACCCAATGATAGCCACCTAAAACATGTCCGGGCTGTCAAAATCACCAATTGATGCTTTGTGCGGACTTTTTATCCATTTGGATAAATTGCAAAGCGACCTCAAGCGCTAATGTGTAAGCCCAGCAATCTAACGATGAAGAGACATCATGATCGACACCATTATTCGCAACGGAACCATCTATGACGGGAAGGGCGGCGCGCCCTATACTGGCGATATCGGGATCAAAGATGGATTGATCGCGGAGATTGGCGAGAAAGTGTCTGGTAAAGCCGCGCAAGAAGTTGAGGCAGACGGCCATATCGTGACGCCCGGTTGGGTCGATGTGCACACCCATTATGATGGTCAGGTCAGCTGGGACAGCGAGCTTGCCCCTTCGTCGCACAATGGCACCACCACGGTTGTCATGGGCAATTGCGGAGTTGGTTTTGCACCGGTGCAACCGGGCCAAGAGCAAGCGCTGATTGAGTTGATGGAAGGTGTTGAAGATATTCCGGGCACCGCGCTTTATGAAGGCATCGAATGGGGCAAGTGGGAGAGCTTTCCCGAATATATGGATTACATCGCCAGCCGCGAATACGCGATTGATGTCGGAGCGCAGATCGCGCATGGCGCCGTGCGTTATTACGCGATGGGGGAACGCGGCCGCACCAATGAAGATGCGACTTCAGAAGAGATCACTAAGATTGCCGACTTAGTCGAACAAGCCGTCGATGCTGGCGCTGTCGGATTCTCGACATCGCGCACCATCGGCCATCGGGCGCTCTGGGGGGAGCCAGTGCCGGGTACATTTGCTGCCGATGAAGAGCTTTTGGCGATCGCCAAGCGATTTAAGAAGCTTGGCAAAGGCGTGATCGAAGCCATTCCTGCGGGTGCTGTGGGTGAACTTGCGGCGCTTGGCGGAGAACGCAACACGCCTGAGGCTGAGCTGGAGCTGATGCGGAGATGCTCTGTTGAAAGCGGGCGTCCGTTGACCTTCACATTGGTTGAAACGCGCGATTACTACCCAGATCTATGGCGCGACATGCTTGCAAAGACCACTGAAGCAAATGCAGATGGTGCGCAGTTATTCCCGCAAGTGCCCTCGCGCATTATCGGCTATTTGCACGGCCTGAGTTCCTATCACGCTTTCATGCGTAACCCGACCTATCTGGAAAAGCTGGCCGTTCTGCCGCTAGCTGAGCGCGCTGCTGCGATGCGTGATCCAGAAATGAAACGCATTCTGATGGCGGAGAAACCTGTTCCACACGAAGCGCCCGGATCGATGGAAAACCTTGCCGGTCTATTCCGTAAGGATGCCGCGATCCTTTATCCGATGGCCAATCCGATCAATCTTGAGGCTGATCCGGATGCATCGATTGGATACCTTGCTGAGCAAGCTGGGCAGAAACCGCTTGAATATCTCTATGATTTCACGGTCACAGGTGATGGTAGCCATTTTGCGTCGTTCAGCCGCGCGAACTTGCCGGAAAGCCTCGATGTGGTTGGCGAATTGCTGCGCCATCCTGAAACCGTGACAGGGCTTAGCGATGCCGGTGCGCACGTTACCCTGATCTGCGATGCGACTATGCCAACGACGCAGCTGTCTTATTGGACGCGCGACCGGCAGAAAGGCGAGCGGCTGCCAATTGAATTTGTCGTGCACAAGCAAACTTTGCGCAACGCGAACATGTATGGATTCACCGATAGGGGTTCGATTGAAGTTGGAAAGCGCGCGGACATAAATGTCATTGACTACGAAAGGTTGGATGCTGCTCCGCCGGTTGCGCACCATGATCTGCCAGCGGGTGGCACGCGCGTTATGCAGCCTGTAACCGGCTATAGGGCTACGTTTTGCAACGGTGTGATGATCCGGGACAACGACAACGATACGGGCGCAAGGCCTGGGCGTTTGGTCCGCAGTTGAGCTCACTTTTGGCAAGCAGGGCCGCGTCGAAAGCTATCATTTAGGGCGTTTGCGGTGGAGCGAAGAGGCCTGCTAATCATCTTGTGTTTTTAGCGCCCCAAGAAAGAGCCCTCTATGAAAATCCTCGCGGCAGTCGCACATGCCGGGCAAACCGATTTTTCGATCGAAGACGTCGAAATGCTGGAGCCCAATGCTGATGAAATCCTTGTCAAAATCGCGGGCGTAGGCCTTTGTCACACCGACATTTTTGTGCGCGATATGGCGGCGTTCCTGTTTAAGAATCCGGCGGTGTTGGGCCATGAAGGAGCCGGAACGGTTGCTGCTATTGGTTCAGATGTAACGAAGGTCGCGGTTGGTGACAAAGTTGCGATCACGTTTAGATCCTGCGGAACTTGCGGAAATTGTGAACGCGGTCCCGCATCCTATTGCGAGAACTTTCAAGCCTTGAATATGTCTGGTGTTCGGACGGATGGGTCGCGCCCTTTGCATGGGGCTAAGGGTGAGTTGGAAGGCAATTTCTTCGGTCAATCCTCCTTCGCCACACATTGTCTGACTTATGAACGCAATTTAGTCAAAGTCCCCGATGGCATCCCGCTAGAAATCGCTGGGCCCCTGGGGTGCGGGGTCCAAACTGGCGCCGGTGCTATCCTCAATTCACTTGACGCTGAAGCCGGATCAAGCGTGATGATAACTGGCGGTGGACCTGTCGGGCAAAGCGCTGTCATGGCTGCGAAACTGCGCGGCTGCGATCCTATTATTCTGGTCGAACCAATGGCTGAGCGACGCCAATTTGCGCTCGACCATGGCGCAACCCACGCCATTGACCCCGGAGGGGAAAGAGATGTTGCCAAAGAGGTGCGTGCGATTGTGCCTGAAGGTCTCAACTATGCTTTGGATACGACTGGCTTGGAAGGCGTGCTCGAAAGCGCAGCCGCCAGCCTCAAGCCCAAGGGAGCGCTGGGCATGGTAGGGCTTTCGAGCACCAATGCGAACATGCCGATCACTATCAATCAGTTCAGCGGCAACGGAATTCGCCTGGTGGGTATTATTGAAGGCGATAGCCAGCCGGACGAGTTTCTGCCTTATCTTATGCAGCAACATCTTGCTGGAAACTTACCCTATGATGATATGGTCACCACTTATCCGTTCCACGAGATAAACCGCGCGGTCGCCGAACAGCATGAGGGAAAGTGCCTTAAGGCTGTGCTGCTCCCGTAAGAGCCAAACGGCCCAGTTCACTGCGCGCCGAAAACACGTTTAGGAGAGATCGGTTTGTCGATCACAGATGCCTTGCCGATGCTATCAGGGGTCAAGATTGTTGATCTGACCAGCGTGGTTTTTGGACCCTATGCCACGCAAATCTTGGCCGATTATGGGGCCGAGGTTATCAAGATCGAGACCCCAACAGGGGACGTTGCACGCTACACGAGCCAGTCTGCGAAATCGAAGGGGATGAGCCCAACGCATTTGACGTTGAACCGGGGAAAGAAATCGGTCGCGCTCAACCTAAAGGATGCGGACGATGCCGAGATCATGCGCCAATTGATCGCAGAAGCAGATGTTTTCATTCACAACGTTCGCGATGAAGCGATCAAGCGTCTTGGCTTTGGCTATGATGAAGTAAAGGCGCTCAATGAAGGCATCATCTATGTTCACTGCGTCGGCTTTGGCTCGGATGGCCCCTATGCTGGACGGCAAGCTTACGACGATGTCATTCAAGTCGCGACGGGGGCCACAAGTCTAGCCAGCCGTGTCGATGGTGATCCCACTCCGCGATATATGCCGACGCTAATCGCTGACAAAGTGGGCGGGTTAAACGCAGCCTATGCGACCATGGGCGCTGTCATTCATAAACTGCGCACCGGGCGCGGGCAATTTGTCGAAGTGCCGATGTTTGAGGCTTTCGCGCATTTCCTTTTGAAAGATCATCTGGCTGGCAAAGCTTTTGATCCACCGGTTGGTTCTTCGCTCTATGCACGCCAAGTTGAACCGGATCGTCAGCCCTTTGCGACGAAAGACGGCTATATCGCAGTGGTGCCGTATTCCGATGCGGACTGGGTGCGCATATTTGCGGAAATGGATGCCTCCGATGTGCTAGAGAAACAGCCAGTTGATACGCCGCTTGGCCGACGACAGAACACTGCGATCCTGTACCAAGGAATTGCGGCAAACATGCCGAGAAAGACGACTGCGCAATGGCTGGAGATTTTGCAGGATGCGCGCATCGCCTGCATGCCAGTGCGCGACATTGACGACATTCTTGAGGACCCGCATCTGAAGGCGATCGAGTTCTTCAAAAAGCGCGAACATCCGACTGAAGGATCGATTTACGAGATGAGCGATGCCAGCCGCTTTTCCGATTGGGAGCGGCCTGAACAGGAAGGCGCGCCGCTAGTCGGTCAGCATACTGAAGAGGTAAAACGCAAGCTCGGGAAATAGCGGGCTTGGTCGCCAATGTGGCTAAGATATCTCGATCAACTCCAATAACTCACCCTCCGGTCCGCGATAGGTGGCTGTTCTTCGGCCATGATAAGGCGCGCGCTCTTCGCGCCGAATAGGGGCAATCGGCTTGACTGCTACGGCATCCAGATCTTCAACCGCTAGCGTCACGATTGCGTTGCCCGGCGGAAGGTGATCGGGCGCCATTGGACGCTCGATTGCTTGCTTTGGATAGCCATCAATCTCGATGATAGGCATTCGATCATTATGAACCATTGTGAGGCTGGTCATATGGTTGTTGTCCAATCCAAAAGCGAGGTTGATCGTTGAATAGGGGATGGTGTGCGTCTCGTTCTCATCCAACTTCAAATTGTTACAATACCAACGCAATGCAGCGGCCCGATCTTGCGCTGCGAGAATACAGATAAATGTCGCGTCAACGGGACATTGCGCGCGAGGCAGATCGGTTGTCGGCGTGTCATCGCGAACTTCGTTGAGATAGAGCATCTCCTGACCGGTACCAACCATTTGCATCGCGATAAGGTGTTCGAGCCCGGGAACTTGTGCCGGCGGTCCTACGATGTCGAAGCCGCTGCCCTTCAACGCTTCAGGCCAACAGAAAGCATCTTTAACGCTCAGTTCGAAAGCGGCCCAACCATAGCTGCTGGTTGCTCGAAAATCAGCAGGCAGCGCTTGTTCGATGAGCCGGATAAAGCTGGGTGCTCCGGATTGGTGTTGGAGCACAGCCTGTGCGGCCCCAGCAATTTTTTCCGCCTGCCACGAGGCTGATTCAGCCTGAGTGACACTTTCCTCGGAAACCAATTTTAGCCCAAGACGTCCGCAATAATCCTCAAGCGCCAGGCCTAGATTTGGAACGGTTGCAGTGACGCACAATATACTTCCATGCTGGAGAATGGAGCTGCTCATACGACTGCACAAACAGTTTTTAGTTCGAGGTAATTGTCCAAGGCAGCCTTTCCACTATCGCGGCCATAGCCAGATTGCTTGGTCCCTCCGATTGGCAGCGAAGCGTCGTACATTGCGTGGCTGTTGATCCACACCGTTCCTGCCGCTAGCCGGTTGGCTAGCCGGGTGGCATTGGAGAGGCCTTCCGACCATATCCCGGCAGCCAATCCATAGTCGCTGTCATTGGCCTGCGCGATCACCTCTTCGACATCATCGAAACGTTGAACCACCAAGACTGGCCCGAAAATCTCTTCGCACATTGCCTTCGCGTCAATGGGTAAATCAGTGATGACGGTCGGCTCAACAAAACTCTCATTGGGGCCAAGAACATTGCCGCCGCAACGCACCGTTCCACCTTCATCGCGCGCGCTTTGGATATAGCTTGCGACTTTTGCTGCGTGTTGTCTGGAGACCAGCGGGCCCATCTGTGTGTTCTGATCGAGACCGTGGCCGAGGCTGATCGACTTGGCAATCTCAACTAACCCATCGACAACTTTGTCGTATACACTCGAATGCACATAGAGCCGCGACCCTGCGATGCAGACCTGTCCGCCATTGAAGAAGATCGCATTCGCTGCGCCCGGTATCGCCGCCTCTAGATTGGCATCGGGCAGAATGATCACCGGAGATTTGCCCCCCAGTTCGAGAGTCACGCGTTTAAGATTGCTTTTTGACGCATCGAGAATGGCCCGTCCGGTCTCAGTCGAGCCCGTGAAGGCAATCTTGTCGACATTCTTGTGCGCGGCAAGATGCGCGCCCGCTTCTGCGCCAAGGCCGGTCACAAGGTTGATGGCCCCTTCGGGCAGACCAGCTTCATTCATCAATTCGACGAGCCGTATTGCTGTGAGCGAGGTATCTTCTGCGGGTTTGAGAACTACGGTGCAACCTGCGGCGAGGGCGGGAGCAAGCTTCATCGCGGTCAGCACTAGCGGGCTGTTCCAAGGGACAATCGCGCCGACTACGCCCACCGCTTCCTTGCGTGTGTAGGCGAAGATATCTTTGCCTTCTGGTTGGTAGTTAATCGAAGTTGGTATCGAAGCGCCTTCGATCGCGGGCGCTAGACCCGCATAATAGCGAAACTGTGCAGCTGCGCCGGGAATTTCGGCCCACCGACCAACATAAAGAGCTTTACCTTGGTCCAGCGTTTCGAGTTCCGCGAGTTCATCAATGTTTGCTTCGATTAAGTCAGCAATGCGTTGCAGGATCGCACTGCGCTCCATCGGAGTCATCGAGGACCAAGGGCCAGTTTCGAAAGCCGCACGGGCCGCTGTTACAGCGTTTTCGATATCTGGCGCGCCGCCTTGTGATATTTTGCTGATCTCTTCGCCGGTCGCCGGATCATGCGTGGTGAAATGACCGCCCCCTGCGGCATCGCTCCATGCGCCATTGATGAAAAGTTTGTGTGGGCTGCGATCAAGGAAGGCTTGCGCAGCGTTTCCGGGTTTAATCGGCTGGACCGAAAGCTCGCTCATAAGTCTTCTCCGTTGCTGTTGTTGATCGACACCCCAGAATGAACGCAGGTTGGTCAGCGGCAGCGCCCAAATACATCGTGTTGCTTTCATGGTAATGTCCAGCGCTCATGCCTGACCCACCGCGCCCTTCGCGACAAGTTTTGCAACCGCATCTTCTGAATACCCAAGAGCCGAAAGGATGTTGGCAGCATCTTCATTTGCACTAGCGAGGCTGGCGCTGCGGGATAGCAATTGTCCATTCATCTCAATCGGTAGAGTTGGCAGCTTCGTTGCTGACCCGTCGGGGAGAGTGACCTCTTCCAACGCTCCGGATGCGACAAGATGCGGGTCATTGAATAGTTCTTCGGGCTTGCCAATTGGCGCAAACGGAATGCCAGTCCCTTCGACAGTCGCGATGATTTCAGCCTGAGTCATCGTAGCCATCAGGGATTTGATCTGCGGCAGGATTGCATCGCGGGCTGCAACTCGCGCATTGTTTTCGCGGATGGATTCATTCGCGCCCAGCTCATCCAAACCAAAAACTTTGCAGAAGGTGACCCAGAGCGAGTCCGATACGACCCCAATAAAGACGGGTTCGTCCTTCGTCGCAAAGACATCATAGATCGCCCAAGCTGAAATTCGCACAGGCATGGGACTTGCTGGCGCGCCAGTGACAGCCAATTGTGCCATATGCTGACCCACTAGATAGGCGGTCGTTTCAAACAGCGAAGACTGCACTTTCTGGCCTTTGCCAGTGCGATGGCGCTCCTCCATCGCGGCAAGGATACCTATAACCCCGAACATGCCGCCCGTCACATCAATGACGCTTGAACCCGCGCGCAAGGGCTGGCCCGGCGGGCCAGTCATATAGGCCAACCCTCCCATCATCTGAGCTACCTCATCAAGCGCAGTGCGATCCTCGTAAGGACCGGGCAAAAAGCCCTTCTGCGAGCAATAGATCAGGCGGTCGTTGCTTTGCGCGCAAGCATCATAGCCAAGGCCCAGCCGGTCCATCGCGCCGGGGCGGTAATTCTCAATCAGAATGTCGGCTTTTTCGACGAGCTGCTGCGCGACTTTTACGCCGTCTGCGTCTTTGAGGTTAAGGCAGATGCTCGACTTGTGGCGGTTGTACATCGGGAAATAACCCGCGCCAGATCCGCGCAAGTTTCGAGTGCGATCGCCGCCAATCGGTTCCACCCGCGTGACCTCCGCGCCCAGCGATGCGAGGACCGCACCCACTGTTGGTCCCATGACCATATGCGTGAATTCAACGACTTTTAGCCCAGCCAAAGGCGTGGGGTGTGTGCCCTGTGTCACTGCCTCACCTCCCTATGCGATGCGGGTGCAAAGCCCAGTGGCAAACCCGCATCAGCGGTAAAGCCATAGAGCGGTTCACCCGGCAACGCTTCTGCAAGGATCTCGCGCACCTTAAGGAGCTTGTCCAAGTCAATTCCACAATCCAGTCCCATTGCATCCAGCATGAAGACGAGATCTTCGGTAACAATATTTCCCGAGGCTCCCGGTGCAAATGGGCAGCCACCTATGCCGCAAAGCGACGCGTCAAACGTCGTGATACCGACTTCAAGACCAGCCAGTACGTTCGCCAGCCCAAGGCCGCGGGTGTTGTGCAGATGCAAGGAATTGAGTTTGCCCTCTCCAACCGCAGCTTTGACCCGCTTGACCAAGTCCCTGACCTGCTGAGGATTGGCGTAGCCGGTCGTGTCGGACAGGCAGACTTCGCGCGCTCCAGCTTTGACCGCTGCTTCGCCAAGTTGGGCAACGCGGTCTGGGGCTATAGGCCCCTCGATAGTGCAGCCAAAAGCGGTCGATAGTCCAACTTCAAAATAGGGACGCGAACCGCCCGGTTGAGCGCGCACAACATCAGCAATCGCTGCGATCTCTTCTAGCATTTCAGAATGCGACTTGCGCACGTTTTTTAAACTGTGCGTTTCGGACATAGAGAAGGGAATGGAAATCTTGTCAGCGCCCGCAGCAATCGCATCATTTGCCCCGCGCAAGTTGGGCACGAGCACAGCCACGTCCAATCCCGGGATCGTCTTTGCATAGGCCACGAGCTTGGCTGTATCTGCCATTTGCGGCAGGAGTTTAGCCGGAACGAAGCTGCCCACTTCAATCTCATGCACACCGGCCGCTGCCTCTGCTGCGATCCAAGCTTGCTTCGCTTCGAGCGGCATGATCCGGTCGATGCTTTGCAGACCATCGCGCGGGCCGACTTCACTAATTGTGATGGCCGGTTTCAAGTCAATTCCTTTTCGGCGTTCAGATAATAACGGGCCTTCATAGGTAAATCCATGGTCGCTGTGTTTCGTCAGCGGACTGCCATTGCGCAATCGCCTCTGCATGTTGGAGCGTCAATGCGATTGCGTCCAAACCGCCGAGCAACATTGCTTTTGCCTCTTCATCCAATTCAAACCGCCACACTTCGCCAGCGGCAGACGAGACGGTCTGTGCGGGAAGATCGATTGCGATCGGCTTGTTTAATGAGGCGAGGGCACCAATCGTTTCTGCATTTAGCCGCACGCATAGCACGCCGTTTCGTGCGCAATTGTTCTCGAATATCGACGCAAAGCTGGGTGCGATTACCGCGCGAATGCCAAATTCGGCGAGTGCCCATACAGCGTGCTCTCGGCTTGACCCGCAGCCGAAATTTTCACCAGCAAGAATAACCTGAGCATCGGTGAATTCCGGGCGGTTGAGCACAAATTCGGGGTCAACTTCGTACTCGCTACCGGGGACATATCGCCAGCCTGCGAACAGCCCTTTTTCCAGTCCTGTCTTACCAGTGCTGCGCATTTCGCGTGAAGGGATGATTTGATCCGTGTCGATATTTGCAATCAGCATGGGTGCTGCGATGGAGGTGACTGTTGTGAGCGGTTCGGCCATCACACGATCTCCCTGTGATCGGCAATTGCGCCGGCAATCGCGCTCGCGGCGACCACTTCGGGACTGGCAATATGGGTTTTGACGCTAAGCCCTTGGCGGTTCCGAAAATTGCGGTTGGTGGAACTGACAACGCGGGCTCCCTCGGCGAAACTCTCGCCACCTGCAAAAAAGCACATGGAGCACCCGCTTTCGCGCCATTCAAACCCAGCATTTAGGAAGATACGATCCAACCCTTCAGCTTCCGCCGCACGTTTGACGGAGCTAGAACCGGGAACGCAGATTGCTTTTAGCCCCGGCGCCACGTGCTTGCCTTTCAACACAGTGGCTGCGCGCCTCAAATCGCTAAGCCGGGCATTCGTGCAGCTGCCTAAAAAGGCTGCATCAATATGCTGGCCGAGCAACGTCTGGCCGCTTGTCAGTCCCATATAATTGAGCATCTCATCACTGGCTGCGTCCGGAACGCTGCCCGTGATCGGAACGCTGGCATCAACGCTCGTTCCCCAACTGATCATCGGGGCGATATCGGCTGCATCGATAGAAATTTCTGCATCAAAGCTGGCATCGTCGTCACTGCGCATTGCTCGCCATGCGCTCAACGCTTCGTCCCATGCTTTGCCGGTAGGCGCAAAACGGCGCTGAGCGAGATAGGCGAAGGTCTGTTCATCCGGGGCAATGATCGCTGTCATCGCGCCAAATTCGGTCGCCATGTTGCACAAGGTCATGCGTGCTTCCATGTTAAGCGCTTTGACCGCAGGCCCGCAAAACTCGATCACAGACCCATTGCCGCCAGAGGCAGAATATTCAGCGATCAGAGCGAGGATCATATCCTTCGCGCCAACCCCGGTTCCAAGCTCTCCTTTGAAGGTCACACGCATTGTCTTTGGACGTGCCACTCTCAGCGCGCCTGTCGCCATCGCATGTTCGACTTCTGAAGAGCCCACGCCCCACGCTAACGCCCCAAAGGCACCTTGCGTGCATGTGTGACTGTCCGGTGCGATCAGCGTGCAGCCGGGCAGGACAATCCCAAGTTCAGGTGAGATAACATGGGTTATACCCTGATTGGCATCGTTGACGTCGAACAGGTGAATTCCTGCGCCCAAAGCCGCTTGGCGGGTTTCGGCGATGAAGGCTTGCCCGCCCGGCATCAGTGTTGTGTCATCGCGTCCGGGCCGCGTGTCGACAATATGGTCCATCACACAGAATGTTCGGGAGGGATCGACCGGCTTGCGTCCCGACGCAGCTAAGGCGTTGAGTGCCACCGCGCCAGTGCGTTCATGCAAAAATATCCGGTCGATTGCGATCAAGGCATTGTGACCGGCTAGCGTCGCAATCTCATGGCGATCCCAGATCTTCTCAAACATGCTCTTGAACATAGGTTGCCTTCGCAAGATTCATCGGCGAATTTCATGCCCGTCCACGCATATTCCTCGCACAGCGATCAAATGGTGTATTGAACCTCTGATTATGGCTCTCAAAACTCCATTGCCACCGCACAAATTTGGGAGAAAAAGCATGGCACAAATAGGCACGAAAATGGTCGAAGATAGCCGGACCGCGCGCCAGATATTTGAAGCACTGATCTCCAATCCGGCGCGTAATAAATTCGGCTTTGGAGAACGGCTTGCCATCGTCAATGTCGATGTGCAGCAAGCCTATACGCGCACTGACATGTTCAAGACTGCGTATGAAACCGATCCACGCCAGATCGAATACATCAACACAATCTCGTCTTTGGCGCGAGCCAAAGGTTTGCCTGTCGTCTGGTCTCGGGTCGCCTTCAAGAACGATGCGAGCGATGCAGGCGTTTGGGGCACGCGCACAGACACCGAAGATTCGCTTCAAAATATTCGGTATGGCTCGCCGCGTCACGAGTTTGATCCTCGCTGTGAGATCGGCAGTGATGATCTTTGCTACACCAAGCGTATGCCAAGCGCTTTCTTTGAAACGCAATTGGCCAGCTATCTGACTTGGCACAAAGTCGACACTGTTGTTGTTACAGGCGGCTCTACCTCCGGCTGTGTACGGGCAACGGCTGTGGACGCTCTCAGCTATGGCTACCGAACCATCGTACCCATTGAGACCTGCGCGGATAAGCATGAGAGCTATCACTTCGCGAACCTCACCGACCTTCAAATCAAATATGCTGATGTTGAACCGGTGCAGACGGTAATTGATTGGCTTGAGGCGCGCAATTAAGCACTCGAAGGAGTGATCCGCAGCTCTACGATTACCTGTCACAGCGAGGCCGACCCAAGCTGAGCTTTCCCAACGGCAAACGAGCTTCAGCTGTCGCGAATGTCCTTGCTGACGTTTTCCAAGTCGGGTTCGTTCTCCTGCATGGCTTCCATGCTTTGTTGGACGCCGCGCATTACCCTCGCGATGTATTCGCGGGTCTTGAGACCGCGCTCAAACGCCGCGTCGCGGTCGGGAGTGTAGTTTTCTATGTCTTCGCGCGAGAGCGAGCCTTTTTCATCGAGTAAGCGTTCCACCGTGTCGAGCCGCTCGCGAACAACCGAAACTTCTGCGACCAAAGCCATTAAGATCGACAGCATCCGATCATTTTCGGGCGCATCAAAATATGCGGGACGTTTGCCTTTGGCCTTTTTGCCTGAAAGCGAAATCCAGTCGAACTCGTCAGCGCTCATAGCCACTCCATGCACGAAACGCCTCCATCTATTGACCTTTATTGGGTCGGTTGAAAGCCGTTATCTTCGCTATCGTATGGGAACAGTAGGTTTTTGTCGTTCCGCTCAATTTATTCGCTGTGCGAATAAAATCGGCAATGTTGCCGAGGCGGAATTCGGGACTGGTTAGCTGACTAAAATGCAGTGTTAGGAGTGGCCCATGAAGATTATCGTCTTGTTCAACCTCAAGCCGGACGCTGATGAGGCCGCCTATCAAGATTGGGCAAAAACAGTCGACCTGCCCGGCGTCAACGCTCTCACTTCAGTTGATCAATTTGGTGTCTTTAAGAGCACGGGACTGCTTGGCAGAGATGGCACGCCAAGCTTTCAATACGTCGAGATCATCGACGTGAACGATATGGAGGCCTTCGGAGCCCAGACCTCAACCGAAGCCTTCCAAAAGGTGGCCGGGGCGTTTGGTGAATTTGCCGACAATCCCGAATTCATACTGACAGAGGCGCTCTGAACTATGGCGAGATTTGCGGGAAAAACAGTCATCGTAACGGGTTCTGGCCGTCACAAAGGGTTAGGGCAGGGCATTCTCCAGCGCTTTGCGGATGAGGGCGCCAATTGCGTTGTGTCCGATATCGGCGCTCCAGCAGAACATATGGGCGAAGACCACATCGGATCGACCGCGGAGATGGAAGAGGTCGCTCATGAGCTGACAAATCGCGGCGGGCAAGCGATGACACTGGCTTGCGATGTGCGCGATGAGCAAAGCTGTCAGGCGATGGTTGATGCTGCCGCAAACCAATTCGGCAGCGTTGATGTGATGATCAACAATGCTGGCATAGGCTACATCATGAAGCCGCTGCTAGAAACCAACGCTGATGAATGGCGTGCGGTGATCGACGTCAATCTGTCCGGCGCATTCCACTGTACCAAGGCTGCAGCGGCCCATATGGTTGAGCGCGGTGGCGGCGGACGGATCATCAACATCGCCAGCCAAGCGGCGAAAAGTGGTTTTCCGCATATGGTGCCCTATTGCAGTTCGAAGCACGGCATGATCGGATTGACGCGCGCATCTGCGGTAGAATTGGCGGCCCAGAAAATCACAGTGAATGCTGTGTGTCCCAACCATGTGACAACTGGACTGGGGGAGAAGCAGAACGCGTATTTTGCTGAGTACAAGGGCTTTACCAGTGTCGACGACTATCTCGCTGATATGCGGGCTAGAAATCCTTCGGGTCGTACCGGATTTCCAGCTGATATAGCGGCGGCGTGCGCTTGGTTGGCCAGTGATGATGCAGCCTATGTCACTGGCGAGGCGATGAATGTCTCTGGTGGTGAGGAAATGCACTAGCAAGACGGGTATAAGCAGAGCGCCGCAAAATATGATAGAGCTGGCGCAACCACAGCCATAAGCGGCCCGTTGAAACGATTGCTTGCGGAAGAGCGAAGACGAGGAAATGCATGGCCAATCCGAAATTTGACCGTGGGGTTCCCATCCGATCGATCAGCCGTGGATTGTCTGTAATTCAAGCAATCAATCGCATCGGGCCGATTTCCATGATGGAAATCTCTCGCGCGGCTGAAGTTCCCTATCCAACAGCATGCCGGATTGTGCAGACTTTGATCCATGAAGGAATGATAGAGCGTGAGCCTTCGCGAAAACGCTATCGGGTGACGGCTTTGGTGCAGACATTATCGACAGGATACCAAGCCGAAGACGCGTTGGTGAGCGTTGCGAGAGGGCATTTGGTCGAACTGACCGAGCATGTGAATTGGCCAATCAGCCTGGCGACCCGCGTTGGCACCAGCATGATGGTGCGCGATTCAACACATGGACTGACCAGCCTGACATTCACGAACTACTACGCGGGGTATACTTTGCCGATATCCGAATGTGCGTCAGGCAAAGCCTATATCGCGCATTGCAGTGATGCCGAACGCGAAGCGATCGCTGAAGGCTGGCGTATGACAGAGAATGACACGTCGCGGGTGGGTTTGGTCATGATCGGCGATGATGCGGTCATCAAGGATATCCGATCCAAGGGCTTTGCCGTTAACAACCGCAACACGTACACCGCGGACGCAGGAAAGACGTCGTCGATTGCCGTGCCGATCATGTCGCAAAGTGATAGCGAAGTGGTTGGCACGTTGACGCTCATCTATTTTGCTTCGGCCATGTCGAATGCTGAAGTTGCTGAGAAATATTTGCCGGATTTACAAGCGACGGCGCACCAAATTGCACGCGACTTATTCGATAAAGGGTGAACCAATCGAGCAAGCGTTAGATGAGTGAGGACGTTTCAACGCTGTATGGCTATGCGTTCAGGCAATCGCTTTTTGCTGTTCTAAACTTTCAATCATGGATTGGCGCAGCAGATAAGTTCTTCGCAAAGTATCGTCGGACCGCTGTCGCTGCATTTCGGATTTGCGCAATTCGTGTTCAGAGCGGTCACCCTGAGCCAGATATTCCATATTTCGCATCGTCTGCGTTTGAATGAAGTCATGGGTTGTTTTGTACCTTTGACGTTCAAATTTGCCCAGCAACGCGTCGGCGTCTCCGCCTTTGTACATCTGCTCGAGCTTCTCGCACAGATTGATGGCATCGTGAATTCCGCTGTTCATTCCGAAGCCGCCAATAGGGTTGTTTAGGTGTGCGGCATCGCCAATTATAATCACCCGATCATGGACGAATTTCTTAGCTACACGCTGATGCACTCGATAGATCGTTCGATGCTTGGTTTCGACCGCATCGCCATTGCCGATCAGCCGATCAAACACTTCATTTTTGTAGCCGTCTGAGGTCAAAAACTCGTCTGTCTGCTCCTCACCGGCAGGGACCAAAACGCGCCATAAAGAAGGGACGCGCAAGAGCACTTGCCATTCATTCGGGTCAGACACGTAATTGACGTAGCTGAGGTTCGGAATTTTCTGCTCAAGCGGTTCTGGTGTGCTGAAGCAAAGGAACTTTTCTGGATAGGTAAAACCGGTGAAATCGGTTTCAAGCCATTTGCGGATGATGCTGTTCGATCCGTCAGCACCGATCAAGAAATCCGCATCAATACGCACAATCTTTTCGGGTGTTTCAGCGAAAACTTGAACGCCTTCCTGGTGTTGGTGAAAGCCAACGACACGGTGATTGAACAAGACTTGGGCCTTGTCATTCTTTTCGAGAGCTTCCGACAGCATTCGAGATAGGTGGTACTGCTCGCACTGAATGCGGAACGGGAACTTCGTGACGTCTGCAATTTCGCTAAGGTCGAAGTCTATGACTTCGCCGGTTTGCCGTTCTCGGAAATGAAAGATCGGAGCTTTCAGCCCCTTTGCGATAAGCGAGTCGGCAATTCCCAACTCATCGAACATTTCCAGCGTTGGTGGATGAAAAGTCGAGGCTCGCAAATCCTGAGCGTTATTTTCCGTACATTCGAGAAGAACGACATCAACATTTCTCTGAGCGAGAAAGAAGGCCGCCACCGCGCCGACCGGACCAGCGCCGGCCACCACAACTTTGGTCTTCTGATGATTCATTCCCTCTTACCCCAATCGTATCCCAAGGAGACCAAACTATTTGCAATTGAGGCGTAATTTCAGGGGCATCTGAAATATGTTCGCAGTACGATCAAGGGTGTCGATCGAAGTAGAATAAGTCTCTGATTTCAATCGTCAAACTGGCGTTGCCAATTCAGTTAACATGATTGATCATGTCTATGATGTGATGCAAGTTTGCGCTTGCTTCGACCAATGGCTTGACGATACCGGACGCTCTAAGTTGGGGCGCTACTTCCACCCTCCAAAGGCGTGCCATGCGGGCGCTCGGCCATGATCCTCAGTCTCGCCTTTGGTAGCGGTCGTCGGGAAAACGCTTTGGTCGACCTCGGCCTTTACATGGGTTTCAAACAGCGCATCCCGGTCAAAGCCGGCTTCCACCATCACTTCGTTCAAGTCTATCGCATGCATGGAGGACCAAAACGGCTCGTTATTGTTGAACGCATCCCAATCCCGAATGAACTGCTCATACAAAGGCATTTCATCGGTGTAGGCTGGCTGTTCGAGGTGGAACATGACGCCGCCTTTAGCCAATGTTCGATAGCCTTCATTGATAATCGCAGGTAGAGCGGTACCGCTGGTCTCGTGCAAGAACATTGTCGTTTGCACCCAGTCGAAATATCCGTCTTCGAAACGCGATAGGTCCTCGGCATTGTGCTGGAGGAAGGTGATGTTTTCCGCGCCCAAGGCCTTGGCGCGTGCATGGCCATAGCGCAGCACCGGAGCTGCGGTATCAATCGCAATGATCTCGGTATCAGGGAATGCCAATGCGAGCGGTACGATATTGTGCCCGATTGTGCAGCCAATATCGAGAATTCGACGCGGACTCCAACCGGGTTTTTCTTGTTTGATCCATTTGACCAAAGCTTGTCCGCCGCCATCGGAGAGCGCACCGATAGTGCCCGCGGTGGTGGCAAAGATACCGCAATCGTAGTTTGCTCCGGCGGAGATGTCTTTGGTGGTTTCCTCGCCATGATAGCTGCCCGGCATGCAATGAATATCAACCGCAGCCTGATAGCGCGGTATCGCGACCGTCTCGTCGAGCACCAACCGATTGCTGCCTTCATTCAGCGCCTCGACCTTGCCGATCAGATCATCAAGCTGGCGCAGCACCAACATTCGCCCGTGATGCTGTCTGTACTCCATTGAATTGCGTTTGAGTGCAGACCAAAATTGATGCCACGGATTGCGGTTCATCGCCTTGCGAATTTCAAACCGATCTTTCGGTTCGCGGCCCTGCTCCTTCACAAATGCTGGCAGAACCTGCGTGTCGTAGGCGCGCTTATTTCCCGGACCCAATTCGCTCGCCATATAGCGATTGAAGTTCGCCAGAAAATTGAACCGCGCCGCGTCATCGTGCTGCGGTTTTGGAAAGACAGCATGTTGAGCGACAGCATTGTAGGGTGGGGCGATGTTTTCGCGCTTCATTTGGAGGTCTCCTGACCAGCGTTGCCCCACTTTGGGTATCTGCCCAGTGTTAGCAAGATTAGCCCACCAACAGCAAACAGGCCCATCGCCCAACCAAGGATCAAATCATAGTTGCCGGTCGCGTCGCGCGTATAGCCGTAGAGCGGAGCCGAGACGGATGAGAAAACGCCGAATGGCATGTAGAGCAGGCCGTAGATCTTGCCATATGCCTTCATCCCGAAATATCGACTGGCGAGATAGGCGATCATGTCGCTTTCCGCGCCCGCGGCAAAGCCGAGCAGATAGCCGGCAATGAAAATGACGCTTTGCGATGTGCTGGTCCCCATCAGGAAATAGCAAGCCGCAACCGGCAAGAGCAGCACGGGTACTGCCACTGCTGGCGCCCAAAATCGGTCGAACAACAGCCCAACAATTATCCTACCGGAGAAGATGCCTGCCGCAACAACGCTCATTACGCCTGCCGCTGCTGCTGGAGTAAAGCCATGGAATTGCACGATCTGAACCATGTTCAGATGCGCCCCGCCATAGGCGAGCGCGATCAGTACAATCGAGATAAACAAGATCCAGAAGCGGTAATTGCGTAAGGTTTCTGACAAGGTCAAACCGACCAGATCACTGGTCCCTTGCGAAAGCGATACAGGCCGTTCCTCCGGTGTCGGATCGCGGAACATGAAGAACGCGATCGGCAACCCAACAAACATCGGCAGTGCCGCCAAGACCAGAAAGACGGTGCGCCAGTCATTGGTTGTTTCCATCACAGCATTGGCGATTTGCGGCACGATCAATCCAGCAAGACTGGTGCCGAGCAGCAAAATCCCGAGCGCCAGCCCGCGATGTTTGTTGAACCACAAATTGATGGTCCGACTCCAAGTAACCGGGGTGGAACCAATGCCCAGCACGCCGATCAATGCCCAAACAGCGTAAAACGCCCAGAGGTTATCGGGCACGAAATACATCAAGCCAAATGCAAGGCTGAACGCGAAAAGTGCGCCCATTGCAACGGGCCGTGTGCCGACTCTATCTGCCAGCGCGCCTACAACCGGTGCCAGCAAAGCGCCGACCACGCCGTAGATCGTGATCCCCATCAATATCTCGAAGAAGGACCATCCCATAGTGGCATGAATTGGGCCCAGCACAATCGGTAGCGCATTGAACGGCAAGGGCGACGCGCCCGTTGCGACACCGATCATCCCCGAAAACAGGCTTTTCCCACCTTTGCGAAATTCAGAATTACTCATGGGGCAGGCACTTCCTCGACGGCGTCGCCCATCGTTTCTTTCTTGAGTATATTGATTAGCGCAGCGCGCTTAGCCGGGTCTTGTTCATTGCCTGATGAAACCACCATTGTGGTCCCCGGTGCAAACGCATCCGGATCGGCGATCAACACGTCCATTTCCTCGTCCGTCCATACGCGGCCATCTTTGCCATGCGCGGCCATGTTAGGCGTGAAATTGAAGTTGGGAACAGTGCCGATTTCACGTCCGAAGATGCCGTAAAGGTTCGGCCCGGCAAGGTGTTTGCCGCCTTTGTTCATTGTGTGACAGAATGTGCACCATTTGTAGTTTTCTTCGCGCACCTGACGCTCAAGCTCGGTTTCGGGGGTCACCTGAACGGTGATGACCGGATCAGGGTGCGAGGTAACCCCTTCGGGAGCTTTGACCATTTCGCCGCTTTCGATTGGGCTAACGCGGAACATGCCATAGGGTCCGTAAATACCAAGCAGGCTGAACGCGAAGGCGATGGTCAGTGAGAACGCTCCGGCACCAGGGAAGGTGGTCGTGCGCGCCTCGCCGGACCCCGGATAGCGTTTGAACAATCGCGCAAGACCCCAGATGCCTGCACAAATTGCAAAGAAGATGGCCAAAGCCATCGGGCCTTTCTCATACCCATCGAAGGTTGCTGAAGCGAAAGCGGTGAGCGCCCCGTTGAAAAGAGTGAATAGGCCAAAGCCCATTGGGAAAGACTTTATGAGGCCTTGTCCATAGGCGAAAAGAAACACTATCGAGGTGACTAAGGTGACAAGTGTTAGGACTAAAATCGCAAACCCAATTGCTGCGTGGAAATAGCCATTGAACAGCCAGACCGCGCGATCTTCGCCAAGCAAGGCAGGAATGTCGATAAAGCCGAAGAACGACAGATCGTATCCGCTGGCCCAGCCGCTCAAAAGGCCAAAAATCCAAGGGATGCACAGCAATAAAGCGGTTATGAAAGTCAGCGCGAAAGCCCAGCGGTTGGCGCCGACTGGCAATGCAGGGTTGAACAAGGTATGCCGATTCTTCCAAAGGCGGATGGCCACCCAAATGCTGAATATCGTAACAAACAGGCCGATGGTGTAATGCCAAGTGCGGTACACTTCTCGCATCGCATTCGCTTTGTCTTCGCGCGGCATTAACACGGTTGTGATGCTCAAGGCGATATAGGACAAAACCCAAGCCGTCCCCAACAAACCGTTTGAGACTTTTTGAAGGATCGACGTAGCCGCTTTGTCGGCCGTGTCTTCATTGGCCATGTTGATCGTGCTCCTATCCACCAGCAAATCTTGCTGCCCAGAGGGAGGCACACCATACGCAAAGGCGCGACCAGTTTGGTTCGCCCGTTTAGTCGCTCTACGATCAAAATCGCAAAACTTCACGGTGCCAAATGGGGCCGAAAGTTAGGAGGGATCGCGCGATGTGATTAAAAGCCGGTTATGTTGGTGTGATCGGCTACAAAAGGATCGAATTGATGGAGCAAGGACCAATGGGTCAAGGATCGCACGAAGTGCTTGTTCTGGGTGATCACGATGATCGCGCTCGGCAAGAATTTGCGATGGGTTTGAAGCGCTTCACGCAGGACAAGCTGCTTCCGGGACTTGAACCCGTTTTTGGCGGCAGGGTTTCGCGCCAGTATGAAAAAGAGCATGGCGCACCGCCAACCGACCGCCATCAAATTCGGGCGGCAATGGTCAAGGACCTGTATTTCCAGACCTACGCTATGACGAACCGCACTGCGCAAGAAATGCTCTGGGCGGCCGTGCAAAACCCACTTGAGCGAGACTTGGACGCGATCAATCAAACTGCAGCTGACCTTTCCAGCTCCAATGCCGCGCCGCTTGAAACCAACATAGAATTCGACGTTCCACGTTATGTCAGCGCGATCGACATCCATTGCATGCCGGGCGGATATGTGACCGAGGAAAGCGGCACCGATGTCGCGGCAGGCGCGCTCTATGATCGCGGTGTCTATCTCTATTCCATGGGAATGATGGGGCCGGACAATGACGATATGGGCCGTTCGGTCTGCAATTATGTGACACGCAATCTGGACGGTTTTGAACCCACCGCAATCCTCGATATGGGCTGCACTGTTGGTCATTCGACGCTTCCCTATAAGGAGCTTTTCCCAGAAGCTGAGGTCACGGGGATTGATGTTGGCGGGCCTTGCGTTCGGTATGCTCATGCGCGCGCAGCTGCGAAGGGGCTTGAAGTTGGGTTTATGCAGCGCGATGCGAGCGCGACCGGCTTTGCGGATGAAAGTTTTGACCTCATCGTCAGTCACATCCTGCTTCACGAAACTAGCGGCAAAGCGATGCCTGAGGTGTTCAAGGAATGCTATCGCTTGCTCAAGCCGGGTGGCTACATGATCCACGCTGATCTGCCGCCGTTCCTCAAAATGGGGGCTTTCATGCAGTTCATTCTCGACAATGAAACATACTACAATAACGAGCCGTTTTGGGGCGCGATGCGCGATCTTGATCAGGAGCAGATGGCGCGCGATGCGGGCTTTGCTGCCGATACGGTGCGCTTTGATACCGCTCCAATGGCCATCATCGAGCAATTTGCTCCGCAACCTCCCCCTGCGCCTGATGAGCAGGACTTCGCCGCTGGCGAATTTGCGCCCGGGGGCGGATGGGAAGTTCTGATCGCGAGAAAGGATCAAGCATGAGCATTGGCACGCCCGAACCGCGCCTTCCACGCTTTTCAAAAGGCAAGCGACCGCAGTTTTACGCTGAGGAAGGGATGGACGAGGCAATGTCCATGATCCTTACTTTAGCCGGCGAATTCAGCACGATGCGCGACCGGATGGACACGATTGAACAGATTGCAGAGCAAAAGGGTATCATCCTAGCGGAGGAAATCGACAATTTCACGCCTGATGCCGCTTGTCAGGCGCGCCGCGATGAGCGCCGCGATGCGTTTTTGCAGTCGCTTTACTATGTCGCTTTGAAGCGCGCCGACGAACAAGCCAAAGGCCAAAATCAAGAGCGATATATGGCGACGCTTGAAGAGATCGCTGAAGGGTGAGCCCGATGCCATTCAAGAGCGGGCGTGCGGGCAGGGCCAAAGGCGCATTCCAACGGTTTTGCAACGTTCGCTCAGCGGCTTTGGTCGCAGGGGCAATGCTGCTTGGCGCTTGCAACACTGGCGCGCTTCAAAATGAGCCTCAGACATGGACGGCAAGGCCTGCCAGTTCGGAGGCCTCGTACCTTGAACGCTTGCGCTTGATCCAAGGGCGCGCTCGGTTCGAATATGATGTCTTGGCGCAGATTCCCGGAGCGGGAGCAGACGCGGCCAAATTGCCCGCGATTGATGCGGGATCGGTCGCGCCGCAAGCGGTCGAAGAAGTGATCCAATATGCGCAACAGACCGACAGTGCAGCATTGCTCATCTGGCACGATGGCAAGCTGATTGCGGAGCGCTATTTCCAAGGAAACTCGGCCACAACGCCGCTGAATGCAAAGTCGTTTCCCAAAGCGCTTTCGTCTTTGGCGATTGGGCGCGCTATCGCGCTTGGTGATATTGAGAGCCTGGACCAAAGCGTTTCGGACTTCGTACAAGAATGGCAAGGCACGCCCAAAGCGGCGATTACAATTCGTCACGCTTTGACGATGCACACTGGACTGCTTGAGCAGGGCTTTGATTTCTCCGAGGATAGCCCGTTTCCGCGCGCTTATCTTGATCCTTATCATGGCCGCTACATCGTTGATGAGTACCCGTTGACGCACAAGCCGGGTGAGCGGTTTGCCTATTCCAACGCAGCAGGCGACTTGATCGGGATTATTATCGAGCGCGCGACTGGGCGAGAATATGAAGAGTTTGTCGGTAACGAGCTTTTGAAGCCGATCAATGCACCGGGTGGGCGGGTATGGCTCAACCGCGAAGGCGGGCTGGCGCATTCGGGATGCTGTATGGAACTGCCTGCGCAAACTTGGCTCAAACTCGGTGTCTTGCTCTCGAATGATGGCGTGGCGGAGCGAAGGCAACTTTTACCCGAAGGTTATGTGGCGCAAATGCGCATGCCGTCGTTGGACAATCCGCATTATGGCCTAGCGCTATGGCTCGGCAGTCCATTTCTGGAGAAACGCGGATTTTTCGGCACAAAAAGCAATCCGACCGGCGTCTATCACAGCGCACCCTATCTGGCTGAGGATGTTTTCCTATTTGACGGAAATGGCAACCAAGTGACCTACATCATCCCATCGAAAGACCTTGTCATTGTCCGCATGGGCAATGGAGCGCCGGAGGGTGTAACATGGGACAATGCCGCAATTCCTAATGCTATTTTGCGCGGGATAAATTGACGCAGCTCGCTCGTCGAACGTGAATTATCCGCTAGTCGATAAGACTAGATTTGGATTAAGCGGATGCTGCGCCAACCTATAGATTTTGGGCGATGACGACCGTTCCAAAGTCAGAGCAGCTGAAAGCGCGAATAAGCGGCGAAACCACGCGAAAACTGGTCGATTGCATCTTGGGCTCGACTGCGGCTGATATTGATCCAAAGACGCTTGAATTCGCTCGAACGTTTTTGGTTGATAGCCTTGTGGTCGGTGTTGGGGGCGTATCGAACCGAGCAAGCCGCAAGGTCTTGGCGGCGGCGCGCAAATGGGACCAGGGACAATTGGGGCCTTGCCGAGTGCTTGGTCGTCCAGACACTTCCCTGTCTCCGCATTCGGCCGCAGTGGTCAATGGCTTCCAGATTCATTGCCTCGAATGGGATGCATTGCACGAACCCTCAGTGGTGATTGCGCTGTGCACGCCGGTGGCTGCAATCCTAAGTGAAGGCCAAGCAAACAAAGCTAAGCTTGGTGATTGTTTGTTCGCCCTGATCGTGGCGGTCGAGGTTGCCGTTATGTTTGGTGCAGCGGCGAAGGATCATCCGCGTTTCTTTCGCCCATCCGCGGCTGGGTTGATGGGGGCTGCTGTCGCTATCGGTTTGCTGCGCGGGTTCGATCACGAGGCGATGACGCGGGTAATTGGGCTTGCATACAGTCAGGTCTCTGGAACAATGCAGGCGCATTGGGAGGGCTCCGAAGCGCTTCCAGTACAGATAGGAATTGCTGCACGTGCGGCGTTGACTGCGGCTGATCTTGCAGCGGCCGGTTTGACCGGGCCGCGCGACGTCATTGATGGCAAGTTTGGCTATTTCGCATTGATCGAAGCGGGCGGCGATTTTGATGCACAGCTCGATCAGTTCGCTAAGCCATGGAAAATCACAGAGGTCGCACACAAGCCGTTCCCGGCCGGGCGCGCAACTCAAGCCACGTTGACCGCGATTATGGATATGCGTGCGCAGAATCCTTTCTCGATGGATGATGTGGTAGCTTTGACTGCGCACGTGCCGCCGCTCATCATGCTTCTGGTTGGTCGGCCTTACGATACGCAAATGGAAGCGGCGTATGCGCGGCTTTGCCTGCCTTGCATTGCCCCCATGATGGTCCGACACGGAGAGATTGATCCTGCCCGTTTCACAGAGCGCCATTTTTCTAAATCAAAAACGGTCGAAGATGCTTCCAAAGTGCATGTGGTTCTTAATGACAACTCGGACCCCAATGCTCTCGGACCGCAACGTATCGTGGTTGAGTTGAAGGATGGTCGGGTATTCGAACAGGACGTTGACGCGCCTTTCGGTTCTCCAGCGCGTCCGCTTTCACGGGACAATGAAATCACCAAAGCGCAACTGAGTTTTAAGGCCGCGCATTTTGCTTGCGATCCGGTGGCCTTTTTCGAGGCCGTCGAGGCCAGCGATCCGTCGACACCGTTTTCTCGGATCGTTGACCTTGTCACTCAACCCATGGGGGCAGAACCATGTCTTTAACCCGCGACAAACTGATGGCCGCCGGGGTCGACAATTTCTTCTTGAAGTTGAACGCGCATGATCTCGACGGCGTGATGCAAGGCATCGCTGAAGAGTGCGAGATGCGGATACCATCGAGCAACTTTACTTATACGGGATGGCAGGCGCTGCGTGATCACCTGCAGGACTTCGTATCTAGCTTTCCAGTAATCAATTTTCGCGATTTCATTTCTGTGGCAGACCCGGTCGAGAACCGGCTGGCGGTGCGTTTCAACATCTCTTTGACCGAAGACGATGGAACAGAGACGCACATGTCCAACTGCAACTTCTTCGAAGTTAACGAAGACGGGCTTTTGACCGATATTCTCATCTTCGCATCCGCGCCTTTGAGCAAAGGTTTCGAAGTGGGATCAAGCACCTAACAACATAGTTTTAAAACAAGGGATCCCTCATGACCGCAATGACACCAATCCGTGAGAACATGCCGCTGCTCGCGAAAGCCGAAGGCGTTTGGGAAGGCGTTTACCGTTACTACGATGCGGAAACCGGCGAAAAGATTGATGAGCACAAGTCGCGACTTTTGTGCAGGTTGCCAGACGATGCTGCCCCAGCGGACTACCATCAAACAAACCACTACTACTGGGCTGATGGGCGTTATGAGACGCGCGATTTCCCCGCTAATTACGCCGATGGCCGAATTTGGTGGGACAACGAACATATCAAGGGTTGGTGTGGGGCCATGTCGCCTGACGACAACAACTTGAGCATGTGCCTGCATTGGGAGCGCAAGGGTGAGCCTGGCGTGTACCTTTATGAGTTCATCCAAGTCGACAAAGACAACAAGCATAAGTCGCGCACTTGGCAATGGTTCCGTGACGGCAAGTGCTACATGCGGACCTTGATCGACGAGACTTTCATCACCTCTGATTGGCAAAGTTGGGACGATTTCACCCCGCCCGCATCGTGATTTTTCATATGGTTAGCGGAAAAAGTATCCGCTTGCCGACTAAAACGAATCTCAATGTCAAACCAATTTCCGCAACAACCATAAGGGATGTGACGAAATTTCGAATGATCTTGCAAACCGCATTTTGAATTGGGGGTTAGCCATGAAAACGACCATTAAAGCGCTCACTACGACCAGCCTTGCTGCTGCGATCATCTTGCCTGCCATGCCTGCGGTGGCTCAGGATCAAGAGGAGTCAAGTGTAACCGAAGACGGTGGGATCATCGTGACCGCGCGTAAGATTGAAGAGAATGTTCAGGACATTCCCGGATCGATCAGTGCTTTTTCCGCAGAAGACCTCGAAGAGCGTTCTGTTTCGGAATTGGAAGACATTGCGTTGCTCACACCAGGCCTTGTTTTTGAGGATTTCTCAAATGGCGGTTTTGGTTCGCCAACCATTCGCGGTGCAACACAATTTAATGTTTCGGCGCTTGAGCAAAATGTTGCCGTGTTTATCGACGGCATCAACATTCCTCGTAACTATGCTTTTGATGTTGGCGCGACCGATTTTAGCCGTATTGAAGTTGTCAAAGGACCGCAAAGCGCTCTTTATGGTGCCAATGCTTTTTCCGGCGCTATCAATTATGTCACGTCAGAGCGTAACCTAAGTGAGTTGCAAATCTCCGGCAAAGTAGAGGTGTCTGAAAATGGCGGATTTGATTTGTTCGGCAGAATTAGTGCTCCTCTAGTTGAAGATGTTTTGGCGCTTCGCCTTGCCATTGGGCATTCCGAATTTGATGGTGATTTTACCAATAGTCATCCGTCTGCCGCAGCCGCGCCTGATCCTGGTACCGATGAAGATTTGGGTGGTTATGATAAATTCTCGTTGACCGTGGGTGCTAGCTTCAAGCCAGTCGACGCATTGCAGATTGATTTTGATTACTATCGGTTTGAAACGGACAGTGAATCTCGCGCTCAATTCCGTCTAGTTCGCGGTACGGACACCAACTGTAGCCCGGCTACTGTCTTTTTCGCCCCGGTTAATCAGCTCTTTTGTGGTGAAATTCCGTCGACACCCGTCCCTGGACCTAGTGGTACAGAAGGGCTCGTTGTTGACCCTCGTTCATTTGGCCTTGAGCAGACTTCGGAACTATACCGCGTTGGTGTTGACCTTCAAATTAGCGATCAGGTGTCTTTGAGTTATCTCTATGGTAACTATTCTGGTGATGTATTCTCAGCAGGTAGTAGCGACCGCGACTCCCTTACGGGCACCTCCTTTTTCATTCCTCCTTTTGGTCCCCTCTTGTTCGGTAACTCTTTCACATTCTTGCCATCAGGCGGATTTGACTATGATACGCATGAACTACGGTTAGAATATCAAGCGGATAACGGTATTTATCTGTTGCTCGGCGGTTACTATCAAGATGGAACAGATGATAGCGAGGTAGCTTTTGGGCTTGTGCCTTTTGGCAGCTTGGACCCTCTTACTTCACTTACAGGTGTAGGACTTGGCGGCGCCGATATTACGGGGACCCTTTCAACAACCGAAACCGAAAAAATTTCCGTTTTTGCTCGTGGCGAAGTGCCGTTGCTTGATGATCGCCTCACGTTAAATGGTGAAGTTCGCTACACCGATGAGGATATCACGTTGACAGATTCCGCTCTGCCAACACCGTTTACGCGTCCGGATACATATTTCACGGCGCGTGCCAGTATCGATTACAAAATTACCGATGATAATCTGATCTATGCCTCGGCAGCACGTGGTTTCAAATCAGGCGGCATCAATACCTCGACATTTGCCGGTCTGACTGCTGATGAACGGTTTTTTGGGCCGGAAACAAACTGGACCTACGAAATCGGTTTGAAAAACACCTTCTTGGATGGTGCCGCCACATTGAATGTCGCTGCATTTTATATTGACTGGTCGTCTCTGCAATTGCCGGTTTCTCCGGTCAATGCACCCGCTCAGACGACATCCATCACTGAAAATCTTGGCGCCGCATCTTCGAAAGGCATTGAGATTGAAGGAGTATGGGAATTCATTGAAGGTTTCGCCATCAATGCAGGCGTTGCCTATATTGATGCTTCATATGATGAAGGCACCATTTCAAACCGTCTGCTTTCGGCGGGTTCTTTCACAACAATTGCGTTCGAAAACCCGGTATTGTGTGATGGCATCGTCTGTAACGCTAATGGTGATGTTGGTGGCAATGATTTGCAACGGACATCAGATTGGCAGTGGAATATCGGTCTTTCAGGCGAAGTTCCCGTGTACGATGATATTGATGTCTTTGGCCGTGTTGACGTTGCCGGCCAATCTGAACAATTTGTCTCAGAGATTAATGCCGCGACAATTGAAGCGCGTACATTGGTAAATGCTCGCTTGGGGGTTCGCGGTGATCGTTGGTCAGCATCGGTTTGGGCAAAGAATTTGTTTGATAAACAATATGTGTCGAACGCATTCTTCATCGCCAATTCTTTCCAAGTGGATTATGTTCCAACGCTTGGCAATCAGCGCCGCATTGGTGCGACGGTAAGCTTTGACTTCTAACTCCCAAACGTTCTGGAGACACTAATGGACCGCAGAGAATTCTTATCCGCTGGCGCAGCTGGAACAGCAGCAATGATGCTTGCGGCCGGTTGTGCCAATGCGCAACCGTCAGTGGCCCGTGCAAGTGCGCGCGGTGCTGGTGTGGCCAAAGGTTTAAAAGGCGATTTTCTCGATCTTACCACTCCGCGTGGGAACCGCGACGCTCTCGCGCGGATCATGGGTGACGTGGATATGGAGTCGACTAAGTTCGGCTGGTATTCCGGTATTGTCCAAGGGGTGCGCAAAGACGAACCGGTGCGCGATCTTATGGGCTTTACAGGGTTTTCGTGCGCGAAACTTTTACCGTCATTGGACGGCAAGGACCCCGGCTTTCGCAAGGTCCTTCGTGAAGTTGGCTATTACACCGATCTGAAAACCGGCGAAATCATGGACACGTGGTTCAACCCTTACCTCGAAGAAGAGGTGAAGGTTGTCCATATCGCGAATGATCCTTTCAACTTTGAACTGACCGATTATGTTCCGCTTCCGCCGAACTATGGCGGCCTAAATGGCGGCGCGCCGCCGAAGATTCCACTTCAGCTGAACTGGAGCCGCAAGGATGACAGGCTGTTGTTGGATCAGCGGATTAATTTGTTCTACCCTGCTGCACTCCAGCCGGATAAGTGGCCGCGCGAAAGCGGGAGCCGCTTCAATCGCGTGACTGAAATGTTCCTGTATCAGATTGACTGGAACGAAATGCAGAACCCATCTGGCACTACGGTCAAAACCAACGGCACTTGGACGCGCATCACGCCTTGGCTGCCCTGGATGCTGATGGGGCCAAGTGATGGACATATTGTCTACAATTGCTTCATGGGTTCAGGCGACACGCTTGATCTCGCCGATCAAGTGGCCTTGGATTACGCTGAGAAAACGCACCCCAAATATCTCAAAGCGCCGGATGTGTGGGAAGATCCTTCGCTGTCCTCGCTCGAATGGTATGCGCGTGAGCAAACTCCAGTGGCTGTGCCCGCAGATGGCAAAATCCCGAGCGCACCTGCGCCCAAGCTGCCTTTTTAGAGCTTACGTCTGATTGAGTGTGGTGAGAAACGCAGTAATTTCTGCTTCGCTCACCACATCGGCGTATTTGGCGTCCATATCGAAAAGGTTGGCTTCGTGCGGTGCTTCATGGCGGTCGCCAACAGCTTCACGTACGACCGACGTCTTGAAGCCATGCGACATTGCATCAACACAAGAGGCGCGCACGCATCCGCTCGTTGTTAATCCCGTGAGGATAACATTGTCGACGCACAATGCGGTTAGGGTTGATGCCAACGAAGTTCCGAAAAAGGCGCTGGGATATTGCTTGGAAATAATTAGCTCGTTTTCGCGCGGTTCCAAGCCCTCGGGCCAATTGCCCATAGGACTTCCAGAAAGAAAGTACCTCAAGGGGCGAGCTTTTTCGTAAAAACGCCCGCCATCGATTGCTGAGTGGTGGTAGACGACATTTGTCAGGATGACCGGAATGTTCGCGCTATGGGCCGCTTCGCGCACGCGCAGCGCCGATGCTAGCGCGTCGTCAACATCGGCAAACAGATCGCAATCAGGGTCAAAATAGCCTTGAACAAAGTCGATCAAAAGCAAAGCGGGCTTTTCCCCAAAGCCGGCCATTTGACCATAGGCTTTTGCGTAATTGTCTTCCAACTGTGACATGAATGTGGCCCCGATCTAGCTTAAAAAAACCGGGGCCACCCTACTCAGAAGCTGAAAGCAACATCTACACCAAAACGGCGCAATCCGCCAGGCGAGATAAATGACCCACCAAATTCAATCGCCGGAATGACTTCATTGAGGTAGCGTTCATCAGTCAAATTCTCAGCGAAGACAGCGATAGTCACATAGTCATATTCAATGCCGATGCGCGCATCGAGGATCGAGAACGTCTCGCGTTGGGTAATCGAGTAATCTGCATCTCCGACAAATGCAGGCAACGCTAGTGCTGATCCGGGCAACAACCCGCTAAACAGGGTTGGGCTAGTGTTTTCTTGCACAGTATGGAACCAAGTTGGCCCCGTTATCCGGTAGTCAGCACGGGCAATGAAGTTCACGCGGTCGTTGATGGGCAAATCCAGCTGCGACCCGAGATTGATCGTAAAGTCAGCGGTATATGGCGATTCATTGCCAACTGTTATTGGGCGAGACGAATTCTCCTTGATCTCACTCTCAGTGACATTGACCGAACCGAACACTGACCAGCCGTCGATCAGCTCAGCGTTGAGATTGAACTCAGCGCCATACACTTCGACTTCGTCAATGTTGGAAACCACCCGCAGCAGGCCGAACGTGCCAACGAAGAATTCAAAGAACTGCATGTCGTCGATTGTGGTGTGGTAGGCTGCGAGGTCGAAATTCACAGCATCGTTAAGCAATGTGCCTTTAAAGCCCGCTTCAAAAGCGCTTGATTTTTCTTTGCGGAAGACGTCTTCGACCAACACATTGGTGCCAATCATCTGGTTGAAGTTCTGATCGACAATCGCGGCAGAGCCCTGATTGTTGAAGCCGCCAGACTTAAATCCAATGCCCCAATTCGCGTAGAAATTAATGTCGTCTGTCAAAGCGTAGCGCAGCGAAATTTTTGGCTGCAACTGGCGGAATGTCTCTGACTGATCGGGGATCGGACCAAATGCCTGCTGGCCGGGATTGATCGGCGCGCCGGTAATCGGATCAGCCACGACAGGAACCAGGTTGGAAACACTCCGATCCTCAATGTCATAGCGCAGAGCTAATCCGATCGTTAGCGCATCGGTTGCTTCCCATTCTGCTGAGCCGAAAACGGCATAGACGTCAGTTGTGAAATCATCGTTGTAGAGCAGCGTAGTGGGGTTGTTCGAACCCGCCGGATTGAAAAGGTCACGGCTTACACCAAAGCCCAAATCTGCACCTAGGCTAACGCCTGTCTCGCGGTCGATATGCAGATAGTAGGCACCAAGCTGCCATTGGAGCGCAGAGCCATTGTCCGACGCCAAGCGAATCTCACCGCTCAAATCGCTTTGGTTTCGGATCTGCAGCTGTGTTCCATCACAAGTGGTTGGGCTGTAGGGGCCGAAAGTTGACCCGTTCACTGGGTCAAAAATGAACGGCACCGGCGTTGCACCAATAAAACCAGGTGGGTTGACAGGGAAGCCAGTTAGCTCTGCCGTAGTTTGGAAGCAGGAATTGGACGCGGCCACTGAATCGGGCGTCGCACCGGGGAAGGTGAAGCGCGCGAAGTCGGCGCTGGTGCCGTCCGCTGTCAGCAATTGATCGACGTCGCTGTAAAGCGCCCATGCGGTCAGTGTGACTGCGTCAAACTGATGCTCCAACTTGGCGGATATTTCGAAAGATTGCTGTTCGTTGGTTGGACGAATGTTTGAGGCGAAGTTGAACTGGTGATCATTCACATCCTCAAAGAACGCCGGATTTGCACCGGCAAAGTTTGGTAGATGGAACGCAGCGTTGAAGTTGATCGAGGCGCCATTAAGTTCGGCATAGCGGGCCTTGAAATCTAGTTCGGTTGAACTGCCGAGTTGCGCAACGAACCGGCCATCGACAGACCAAATTTCTTGATTGTCAATGGTGTCGGAATTCAGAAAGTCGTTTCTGAAAAAACCATCGGTTGTGAAATAGCTTCCTGACAGGACCAGGCCTGCGCTTTCGCCGATTGGCGTCGAGATATAAGCACTGCCATTGTAGGTGTTGTCTTCGGCAACGCTCAACCGAGCGCCACCTTCAAGAAAGTCACCCGGCTTTGCGGTTTGGATGACAATCGCACCGGCGGCCGCATTGCGTCCATAGATGGCGCCTTGCGGACCTTTGAGGATTTCGATCTGGCGCAAGGTGCCTTGATCCTGATTGAGCTGTGCGGTGTTAGTCTTGAGAATTCCGTCGACCACCAGAGCGACCGAGCTTTCAGCGTCGCGCGCACCGTTGATGCCGCGAATGTTGATCTGAGTATCACCGGCTTCCGCTGTGCCGGAAACAATTGTCACACCCGGTGTCAGCTGGACAAACTCGTCAGCCTTGCTGATCCCGGTTTTCTCCAGAGTATCCGCCGAGATAACCGTGACGGAGGCAGGCACATCAACGAGAGATTCATTTTGGCGCCGCGCGGTCACAACAATGCCGCCCGGGCCCTCGTCTTGCGTTGCTTCCTGATCGGCGGACTGCGCCAAAGCGGGCGTCGCAGCTGACGACAATATGGCGGCTGAAGCCAATAGCAGCGTTTTGAATTGATTATTCATCAAGTGAACTCCCCAAAAAACAAGATCTAATCATTCTGCTTCAAATGAACTCCCCTAAAACCCGCATCTAACCATTCTGCGGATATGTGACCCTTGCGACAGCGCGGCCATATTGTATACAAATTGAACAAGCCAAGTTTGTAGGGGCGAGAATGTCGAAAGCGTCGGACATCGCATATGCGACCATCCGGGAGAAGATAATCTCCGGGGAACTCGCGCCTGGCGACAATCTGCGCGAGGAGGCGCTCGCTGAGATATGCGGTGTTTCCCGCACGCCCGTCAGAGAAGCGATGCGCAAACTTGAATCGGAGCTTTTGCTGAGGCGCACCGAATCGCAGCGCAGCTATGTCGCGGATTGGTCATTGGATGATATTGAAGACGCGTTTGAACTGCGCGCCTTGCTTGAAGGGGTGGCCGCCCGGCGCGCAGCTTCTCGGATCGATGCCAGCGGTATAGCGCGCCTAGAAGTGATAAATGCCTCGGTGGGAAGGGCTATTCAGGCGTCTCCTCCCAGTGTGGTGGAATTCCTTGAGGCGAACCGGGAATTTCACGCAGAAATTTTGGCGACGGCTGGATCACGGCGACTTGAAATATTGCTTCAATCGCTGATCGAGCAGCCGATTATATGGCGCACCGGTCATCACTACAGTGCGGATGAATTGAAACGATCGCACCACGAGCATGGTGAATTGATAAAAGCACTTGAACGCGGTGATGCGGGATGGGCAGAAACAATAATGGCCGGTCATATTCGCCGGGCATTCCACGTTTATGCCGATGCACATCAATCCATGTTGGCTAGTGAAGAAGCTGATGAGCGAAAGCGGGCCTGAGTAAAAATGTATACAAGTCCTATCGAAATTGTTGAGGTTAGCCCTCGTGACGGTCTGCAAAATGAAAAGCAGGCGATCTCAACCGAGAGCAAGCTGGAATTGATCAACCGTGCGATCGCAGCTGGGGCGAAGCGCTTGGAAGTGACAAGTTTCGTCAATCCCAAAGCGGTTCCGCAAATGGCCGATGCGGATGACGTTTGTGCAGGCCTCAATCAGCATAATGACGTCACATATATTGGCCTTGTCATGAACATGCGGGGCGCTGAGCGGGCGATTGCGACTGGCAAAATCGATCAGCTTGGTGCGGTTGCGGTTGCAACGGATGGCTTGGGCATCTCCAATCAAGGACAGTCAAGCGATGAGACCATCGTTGTGTGTAGCGAGATTATCGAGCGTACACAGCAAGCTGGATTGAGCGCGCAGGCGACCATCGCTGCAAGCTTTGGCTGTCCGTTCGATGGCGAAGTCGATGAAGATCGCGTCGTCACGATGGCGTACGAATTGGCGAAGGCAGGGCCAGTAGAGATCGCGCTGGCAGACACGATTGGCGTTGGCAATCCTGCGCATGTCGCGCGATTAGTTGAGCGTGTGAAGGAAGCGATTAATCCATTGCCGGTGCGCGTTCATTTCCACAACACTCGCGGGACCGGGCTTGCTAATGTCTGGGCTGCTATTGGAGCCGGAGCAAGCGTCGTCGACGCGGCAATCGGAGGGCTAGGCGGCTGTCCGTTTGCGCCGGGCGCCGCCGGCAATGTGGCTACCGAAGATGTTCATTACATGCTGGATCGCGCGGGGATTGAAACAGGTCTGTCGCTCGATACGCTGATTGAGACGAACCATTGGCTGAGTGCTGCCATGGATAAGGAAATGCCGGCGATGGTCGGCAAGGCTGGCGGGTTTCCAAAACCGGCTTCTAAGAAAGAAAGGACGGCTGCCTGATGGGCTATCGTTTGGGTGTTGATGTTGGAGGGACTTTTACCGACCTCCTGTTGTTCGATGATACGACTGGGTCGTTTTGGCGTTACAAGACGCCATCGACCCCGCATGACAGTTCGGAAGGAATTCTGAATGGTGTGGAAGCGATCACGAAAGAGGCCAATGTCGCCGCGAGTGAGATCGAGTTCTTCCTTCATGGAACGACTGTGGCGACCAACGCTGTGCTGGAAGGCAAGGGCGCGAAAGTCGGCTTGATCGTAACCGAAGGCTATCGTGACGTTATGCAGATTGCGCGCAGTTTCGTGCCCGGCGGTCTGGCAGCTTGGATCGTTTGGCCAAAGCCCCAGCCGCTCGCCGCGCTCGAAGACACGATTGACGTGCCCGGACGCATGAACGCAGATGGTAGCGAAGCGCGGCCGCTTGATGAAGACGCGGTGCGAGCTGCCCTGCGCAAGCTCAAAGGCCAAGGCGTTGAGGCGCTGACAGTCAGCCTCATCAACGCCTATGTGAACGGTGTGCATGAGAAGCGGATTGGCGAAATCGCGGCCGAGGAGCTGCCCGGTCTACCGGTTTCCTTGAGCCACGAAGTGCTTCCTGAAATGCAGGAATATGAGCGGACTTTGTCGACCGTGGCGAATGCTGCTGTTCGCCCGATCGTTGGCAATTATGTGTCCAATCTGCGCAACCGTCTCGAAGCAGAAGGCCTGAAAGGTCGGCTATCGTTGCTGCGTTCTGATGGCGGGTTGATGAGCAGCGAGAAAGCCGAAGAACATCCGGTCAACATTCTTATGTCGGGCCCTGCTGGCGGCGTGACCGGCGCGCTTTGGGTTGCCAAAAACGCTGGACTTAAGAACATTCTGACTTTGGATGTGGGTGGAACGTCAACCGATGTTGCGTTGATCGAAGGGTTGGAGCCACGCAGGCAACGCACAACGGAAGTGGGGCATTTGTCTGTCCGCGCTTCTGCACTGGACGTGAAAACAGTTGGCGCTGGCGGTGGCTCTATCGCACACGTGCCCGAGCTTACCAGAGCGCTTCGGGTCGGTCCGGAGAGCGCAGGCGCAGTGCCTGGACCGGTTGCATACGGCAAAGGCGGCGAAGTGCCGACAGTGACCGACGCGAATGTCGTGTTGGGATATTTGCCTGAAGACCTACTGGGCGGTTCGTTCCAGCTTGACCGCGAAGGGGCTAAAAAAGCAGTTCAGACCGTGGCGGATGCGCTGGGTGTTGGCCTGATGGAAGCCGCGCGCGGCATCATCGACATCGTCAATGAGAATATGTTTGGCGCTCTTCGCATGATCAGCGTTCAACAAGGCTATGACCCGCGTGAATTCGCGGTGATGGGTTTTGGCGGAGCTGGTCCGCTTCATGTGAATGCTGTCGCGAAATTGATGGGCAGCTGGCCTGCTGTTTCGCCCGTTTCGCCCGGAGTGTTGTGTGCGCTTGGCGATGCGACAACTAGGATGCGCACAGAAACCGCGCGTTCATTCAGCAAACTAGCGAAGGACACCGACGTGTCCGATCTCATCACGGTGTTGGAAGAGATGGAAGCGCAAACCCGCAAAGAATTGCTAGCAGATGGTGTTCCTGACGCAGCGATTACAAGCGAGTTTGAGGTCGATATTCGTTATGCCGGGCAGGCGTTTGAAGTGCCGCTGACCATCGACGCGGACCTGTTGCGCAAAGATGGTATCGAAGGGGTGTTGGCACGGTTCAATGCGGAGCACTTGCGATTGTTCACGTTCAATATGGATACACCGCATGAGATTGTGAACCTGCGTGCAGTTGCCATGGGTGAGGCGCCCGCGCTTCCGGCATCAGAGCTGCCGAAGGGCAATGGCGATCCCGCCGATGCCAAAATCCGCGATCATAGGTTGTGGATGGACGGCGAAGAGCGGGCGGCGGTGATTTATGACCGAGCGCGCTTGAAACAGGGCGATGTCATCACCGGGCCAGCCATTATCACAGAGATGGACTCAACCACTCTGGTCGAAAATGGCTGCTCTGCCACCGTCGATAAGGTCGGCAATATCATGATCAATTTGAGCGAGGAAGGTTAAGGCCATGCCTGCAGAAATCATTCAAACAAACAGTCAGCCATTTAAGCAGATCGACATTGATCCGGTTACGCTCGACATCATTGAAAATGCTCTTCGCAACGCTCGGATAGAGATGGATGCGACGTTGGTGCGGACTGCCATGTCACCGGGTATTCGCGAGCAGGGGGATGCGTTTCCTCTGATCGCGGCGCCCACCGGCGAGATGATCGTTGGCCAATTTGGCAGCTTTATTGACGGCTTCTTGAAGCAGTTTGATGGCACGCTCGAAGATGGCGATATGATCTTCTTGTCCGATCCCTATTCGTGCGATGGCGCGGTGAGCCACTCCAATGATTGGCTGGTCCTGCTGCCGGTGTTTAAGGACGGCCGGTTGATCGCCTACACGGCGATGTTTGGCCACCAATCCGACATTGGTGGCAGCGTGCCCGGCTCCATGCCGATCAATGCCAGCTCAATCTTTGAAGAAGGCGTGCGCATTCCGCCGGTCAAAATCTGGAAGAAGGGCGAGTATAATGACGACCTAATGAAGCTCGTCATGCACCAGACGCGTAAGCCCGACTGGTGTCAGGCCGATTTGAACGCGCTGATCGCGAGCTGCCGGGTCGCTTCGCGCCGCGTTGTCGAGATGGCGGAGCGTTTTGGCGATGATGTCTATGTGTCGGCGACCAAAGAGCTGCTCGCGCGCAACCATCGCGCGATGAAGGCTTTGATCGGCCAAGCGATCCCAGAGTCAAAGGCGAGCTTTGAGGATTACATCTGCGATGATGGTAAGGGCTATGGTCCCTACAAGATCAAATGCACGATGTGGCGCGAGGGCGATAAAGTCATCCTCGACTTTGAGGGGACGGACCCGCAATCGGTCGCTTCGATCAACTTCTTCCTCAATGAAAACATGTTCAAGATGTTCTTTGGCATCTACATGATCATGGTCTTCGATCCGCAGATCCTGTTCAATGACGGGTTCTATGATTTAATCGAAGTCCGCATTCCGGAAGGCTCGTTGCTCAAACCAGAATTCCCCGCAGCGCTTTCAGGTCGCACTCACGCGCTTGGCCGGATTTTCGACATTCTTGGCGGATTGCTGGGCCAAGGCACACCGGAATTTTTGAACGCAGCAGGCTTTAGCTCAAGCCCGCATCTGTTCTATTCCGGTTGGGACAAGAATGAGGCTGGCGGACGCGACTGGTTCCAACTGTTCCAGATCGGCTTTGGCGGTATCCCCGGCAGGCCGCTGGGCGATGGTCCTGATGGGCACTCGCTCTGGCCGGGCTTCACAAATGTCCCCAACGAGTTCTTGGAGCGCTATTTCCCATTGCGGATCGAACGCTACTCAACCGAACCCGATAGCGGTGGGGCAGGGCTTCACCGTGGGGGTAACGGCATCCACATGACCTATCGTTTCCTCGCTGACGGTGCGATTGCGGTGCATGATGATCGTTGGTTTGTGCCGCCTTGGGGCGTGAATGGAGGACATCCGGGAATGCGCGCCAAGAAAGTGCTCGAGCACCCTGATGGCACGACTGAAATCGTTGGCAATAAGGTCGAGGATGTGCCCGTGAAGGCTGGCGATTTGCTGCACTTCATCACTTGGGGCGGCGGCGGCTGGGGAGACCCGCTGGAACGTGATCCTGAGCTTGTGGGCCTCGAAATCCGGCAAGGATTGGTCACACCCGAGGGCGCCAAAGCATACGGCGTCGTGGCCGATGCAGAAGGCGTGATCGACACAGCGGCGACCGATGCGTTGCGTGGTACAATCAAGTCGGAGCGCGGTGAGCTCTCGCTGTTTGACTACGGACCAAGCATAGAAGACCTGCGCGCGAATTGTGAAGAAGAGACAGGGCTTCCTGCGCCAGTTCAGCCTGTATGGCATCACGATCATATGGCGGAGGCCGCTGAATGAGCCGGATGAAGAATGATGGCGCGTTAGACGGGTTAAGGGTTGTTGAAATGGGTCAACTTTTGGCTGGCCCGTTTTGCGGTCAATTGCTCGGCGATATGGGCGCTGACGTGATTAAGATCGAGGCGCCCGGCAAGGGCGATCCAATGCGTGTTTGGGGGCAGGGTGACGAGAAGGTCCAATGGGAAGTGATCGCGCGCAACAAGCGCTCTGTCACCTGCAACCTGCGGATCTCGGAAGGACAGAATATTGCCCGCCAACTGATCGCGAAAGCCGATGTTCTGGTCGAGAATTTCAAACCCGGCACGTTGGAAAAATGGGGTCT
Organism: Erythrobacter sp.; assembly: GCA_039985875.1. Taxonomy (GTDB): domain Bacteria; phylum Pseudomonadota; class Alphaproteobacteria; order Sphingomonadales; family Sphingomonadaceae; genus Erythrobacter. The sequence goes on from JBDWRU010000011.1 coordinate 257,299, forward strand.
TAGTCCCGAAGAGCTGCACGCGATCAATCCGGGTCTAATCATCGCCCGCATGTCTGGATATGGCCAAACCGGCCCCTATTCCTCGCGGGCAGGCTTTGGCGGCATTGGCGAAGCGATGGGCGGATGGCGCTATATCGTCGGCGATCCTGACCGACCACCTGCGCGCATGGGCGTTTCGATCGGTGACACATTGTGCGCGACTTACGGAACGATGGGCGTGCTCGCAGCGCTTCACCACCGCGAGAAAACTGGCGAAGGCCAAGTTATCGACACCGCTTTGTACGAAGCGGTTTTGCAGGTCATGGAAGGGCTGGTTCCCGAATATGACTATAACGATTTTATCCGCGAACGATGCGGCTCCATACTGCCCGGCATCGCGCCATCCAACGTCTATAGCTGCAAGGATGGCCCATTTATGATCGGTGCCAACAATGATGCGATTTTCGCGCGACTTGCCGATGCGATGGGACAGCCAGAGCTCGCACAAGATGATCGCTATGCCACCCACCTTGCGCGTGGCGTTAATCAAACCGAGCTTGACGAGCGGGTCAACGTTTGGACTGGGACACTGACCATTGACGAAGTTGACGCCTTGATGATCGAACATTCGATCCCCGCAGGCCGCGTTTACACCGCGAAAGACATGATCGACGATCCGCATTTCAAAGCGCGCGAAGCGATCATCGAGGTGGAAACCGACGGGCATGGTAAGTTGAAAATGCAAAATGCCTTCCCGCGCTTTTCAAAAACGAAATCGGGCTTCCGTCATTCCGCTCCAACGCATCCGGGACAGCACAATGCCGAGGTTTTTGGTGAACTGCTGGGTTGGGATGATGAAGAGCTGGCTAAGCAGACCGCTCAAGGCTCGGTTTGAAACCTATTTGACCCGGCCTAGGCTGCATCACTCTTTTTAATCAGCGCGGCGCGTTCGCATTGGCAAACAATCTCGTCGCGCTGATTGAGGCATTTGTGCAGGAAGGTGATGATCCCGGCATTAGGCCGCGACTTTGAGGGTTTGAGGGCGATTACCTCAGTCTCACATCGCAGCGTGTCGCCAATCGCAACCGGCTTTGGCATCACCAGCTTGTCATAGCCAAGGTTCGCGATCAGCGTGCCCAGTGTCGTGTCCCCCACCGACAATCCAACCATCAGCGAAAACGTGAAAGTGCCGTTCACAAGGATCTGACCAAACTCGCTTGCCTTCGCCGCCTCGACATCGAGATGCAGCGGCTGCGGATTGTGCGTCATGGTGGTGAAGAGCACATTGTCCGTCTCCGTCACCGTGCGACTGATATCGTGGGTGATCGTCTCGCCGACTTCCCATTCGTCGAAGAATTTACCCGGCATTCTCTTCTCCTGGCTCTATTACGCAAAGCACGGCTTCGACTTGCACTTGTCCGCCTTCTGAAGCGGTCAGCTCGGTAACGGTCCCGTCAAACGGCGCAGTGAGCGCATGCTCCATCTTCATCGCTTCGAGCACCATAAGACGGTCACCCGCTTTGACCTTTTGGCCATCGGTCACATCTACCGCGATGACCTTGCCCGGCATCGGCGCGAGGATCGCTCCGTCGGCGGCGGAGGCTTGGCCGGTGCCTCGTGGGTGGTCCAATTCGATTGGGAAGGTGTCTGCCCGATAGCTCATAAGAGCAATGTCGGGTGCCGCGCTCGAAGAATAGGTGTTGCCGCCGAATTCTTGATCGGCCGCCACTGCGTAGCTGTTGTTGGCTGATCGCAATCGAACGATAAGATTGGCAGGACCGTTAAGTCGAAAGCCAGTCAATCCGCGCAGTTCTTCGTCAGTCTCGTATTCACGGATCAGATGGAGTGCAGCCTGACCAAGCATCTCCGGGTTTGGTTCCACCATTGGTTTAAGGTCATGCTCATGGTCAGCAATAAAAGCCGTTGTGAGGTCGGCTGCCGCAAATGCTCGATGGGTCACAAGATCGAACAGGAAGCTAGCGTTTGACTTAACTGGCCACACGGCCACACCTTCCAACGCGGTTCCTAGCTGATAGATTGCCTCATATCGTGACGAACCATGCGAAACGACTTTGGCGATCATTGGATCGTAAAAAAGCGAAACTGCTGAGCCTCGCTCAATGCCAGTTTCTATCCTTACGCCTTCCGAGTCTTCAGGAAGATGACATTGCTCAAGCGTCCCGGTCGAAGGAAGAAAGCCTGTTGCAACATCCTCCGCATAGAGCCGCGCTTCGATGGCGTGGCCGTTGATCGCGAGCTCGTCCTGTTTCAGCGGGATCGGCTCACCAGAAGCCACGCGCAGCTGCCACTCTACAAGATCAACGCCAGTGATCTCTTCGGTGACGGGGTGTTCGACCTGCAGCCGCGTGTTCATCTCCATAAAGAAGATGCGGTCCGCGCGCAGGCCTTCGCTGGCATCGGCGATAAACTCAATTGTGCCCGCGCCCTCATAATCGACCGCTTTGGCTGCGCGCACGGCGGCGGCGCAGATTTCCGCGCGGGTGGCCTCGTCCATGCCGGGGGCGGGGGCTTCCTCGATCACCTTTTGGTGGCGGCGCTGGAGCGAGCAATCGCGTTCAAACAAATGGACGACATTGCCGTGGCTGTCGCCGAAGACTTGCACTTCGATATGGCGCGGGGAGGTGATCCACTTTTCCAGCAGGACCTCGTCATTGCCAAAGCTCGCCTTGGCCTCGCGCCGACAGCTTTCGAGGTCAGCCGCAAAGTCGGCAGCATCATCGACTTTGCGCATACCTTTGCCGCCGCCGCCCGCGACCGCTTTGATTAGCACGGGATAGCCGATGGCGTCGGCTTCTTTGGCGAGCCGTTCGAGCGATTGATCCTCGCCGAGATAGCCGGGCGTCACCGGAACGCCAGCTTCCATCATCAGCGTCTTAGCCGCGTCTTTTAGGCCCATCGCGCGGATGCTTGCGGGCTTGGGTCCAACCCAGATCAGCCCTGCGTCAATCACCGCCTGCGCAAAGTCCGCGTTTTCGGACAGGAAGCCGTAACCGGGATGGATCGCTTCGGCCCCGGTTTGCTTGGCCGCCGCGATGATTTTCTCACCGACAAGATAGCTCTCGGCAGCTGGCGAAGGCCCGATATGCACGGCCTCATCGGCGCTGCGGGTGTGCAGCGCCTTGGCATCGGCATCGGAATAGACCGCGACCGTTGCAATGCCCATTTCGCGCGCGGTGCGCATAATCCGGCAAGCGATCTCTCCGCGATTGGCTATGAGGAGTTTTTGGATCATGACCTTAATCCCTCAGGCTTGTATTTTGCCACATCACAAAGAGGGGCGGCAGAAGGAGCTCAAATGCGAGCAGCGCAATAATGGCTGGCGAAGGTGCGCCATGCACTGCAATCGAAATGAGTCGTGCGATGCCGCCAAAGAAAAACACTGCCATGATTGTGAGGAAAAGCTGACGGCGTTCTGTAAGATTGTTGCTGGCGATCCATGTCGCAAACCCGAACAAAGTGAAGCACGCTCCATAGAAGCGGTTCTGACTATCGAGTGACGCGTTATTCACGACGTCCATTCGGATTGAAGCACCCAGCATATTGTCAGCATCCAAGCCGAATACGACATGCATGAGGCCAGCGGCCACGCAACCTATTGCAAAGACTTTGAGGGTCAGGGGCAACATCGCATCACATCCTGAACACGCCGAATTGTGGACGTTCCGCAATCGGAGCTTCGAGTGTGGCCGCCAATGACAATCCCAGCACATCGCGGGTCTGCGCCGGGTCTATCACCCCATCATCCCACAATCGCGCGGTGGCAAAATAGGGATTGCCTTCGTCCTCGTATTTCTGGCGGATTGGCGCTTTGAAGGCTTCGGCCTCGTCCTCGCTCCATGTGTCCGCATCGCGGTGGACGGTGGCGAGCACTGATGCGGCTTGTTCGCCGCCCATGACGCTGATCCGGGCGTTGGGCCATGTGAACAGGAAGCGCGGTGAGTATGCGCGGCCAGCCATGCCGTAATTGCCCGCGCCAAAGCTGCCGCCGATCACGACGGTGATCTTGGGCACTGTGGCGGTGGCGACAGCGGTGACGAGTTTCGCGCCGTGCTTGGCAATCCCTTCCGCTTCGTATTTTCCGCCGACCATAAACCCGCTGATATTCTGTAAGAACAACAAGGGGATGCGGCGTTGACACGCCAGCTCGATAAAGTGCGCGCCCTTTTGTGCGCTTTCGGAAAACAGCACGCCGTTGTTCGCAAGGATCGCGACCGGCATTCCCCAGATATGAGCAAAGCCGCAGACAAGCGTCGAGCCATATTGCGCTTTGAACTCGTGGAATTCGCTGCCATCGACCAGCCGTGCGATCACTTCTTTGACGTCATACGGTGCGCGCACATCATCGGGTATGATCGAATAGAGATCATCGGAGTCGAATTTGGGCGGGCGCGGGTCTTTGAGCGCGATGTTCTTCGCTGCGCCGGTGTTTTCACCGAGGTGTGAGACAATATCACGCACTATCGTCAGCGCGTGTTCGTCATTTTCGGCCAAGTGATCGACAACGCCCGATTTTTTTGCATGGAGGTCTCCGCCGCCAAGGTCTTCGGCCGTTATCTCCTCACCCGTTGCGGCCTTCACCAAAGGCGGTCCAGCAAGGAAAATCGTGCCTTGATTGCGGACGATCACAGTCTCGTCGGACATAGCAGGGACATAGGCGCCGCCCGCCGTGCAGCTGCCCATCACGCAAGCGATCTGCGGAATGCCAAGAGCGGACATGTTCGCTTGGTTGAAGAAGATGCGGCCAAAGTGGTCGCGATCAGGAAAAACCTCGGCCTGATGGGGCAGGTTCGCGCCACCAGAGTCCACCAGATAGATGCAGGGCAGGCGGTTCTCCTGCGCAATTTCCTGCGCGCGCAGGTGCTTTTTGACCGTCATCGGATAGTAGGTGCCGCCTTTGACGGTCGCATCATTGCATACGATCATCACTTGGCGACCAGACACGCGGCCAATCCCTGCGATCATCCCAGCACCGGGAATATCGGCATCGTAGAGGCCGTTTGCAGCGAGCTGACCGATCTCAAGGAAAGGTGAGCCGGGGTCGAGCAGGCGTTCCACGCGTTCTCTTGGCAGCAGTTTTCCGCGCGATACATGCCGCTCACGGCTGCGCTCGCTACCGCCGAGTGACGCTTTCGAAACTTTGGATCGAAGGCCATCATTGAGCGCGCGATTGTGCTCAGCGCGCGCCTTGGCATCGGGCGTTTCGCGGTCGAGCTTGGAGTTGAGAACAGGTGCAGTCATGATGTTTCTATTTACCTCTCCTGGCTTTGCCATTGCATGGGCGCTCGCGACAGTCGCCGCCATGAAAGCGCGGTTCCAATCGCAAAAGCCAGCCCCAAAACCAGAACTGCCAACGAGGACCATAGAATGAATCCTGAGCCGTGTTCCGGTCGCCAGAATTGAGGAGCGAAGTAAAGCGCTGCACGCATGAACAGCACCGCGCTAATCGCGATCAAAGCCGTTCGTAGGAGCGGCAATCGAAAAATGACGCCAGCGCCGGACAGGGCATAACCGACCCAGCCTGCAAGCACGGCAGAGATAAACACGGTGATGATTGCCGGCCGCCAGGATCCCGCTTCATCCAGCTTGGCCATTTCTTCTCCAGCGCCGAAGAAGCGATACCAATCTCCGCCACCGAAAATAGTGGCGATGTGAATGAAGCATGCGACGGCGCTTAACAAGGCAGCGCCAACGAGCCAATTGCGCCCCATATTACTCACCCCGCCGCTCCAATCAGCTCACGCCCGATCAGCATCCGGCGGATTTCATTCGTGCCCGCGCCAATATCAAGCAGCTTGGCATCGCGCATATAGCGCTCCACCGGCCAATCGAGCGTGTAGCCCGCGCCGCCCAGCGCTTGCACGCTTTCGGCTGCGACGCGGAAGGCGTTCTCACTCGACAGCAAAATCACGCCCGCCGCATCAAAGCGCGTCGTTTGGCCCGCATCACACGCCTTGGCCACCGCATAGGTGTAGGCGCGCGCGGATTGCAGGGCGACATACATGTCTGCGACCTTGGCTTGCATCAATTGGAAGCTGCCGATCGGTTTGCCGAACTGTTTGCGCTCACGCAGATAGGGGATGACCGTGTCGAGGCACGCCTGCATGATGCCAAGCTGAAGGCCCGCGAGCACAACGCGCTCATAATCGAGCCCGCTCATCAATACGCCGACGCCGCCATTCACAGGACCCATGATCCGGTCTTCCGGGATATGGCAATCGTCAAACACCAGCTCAGCGGTGGGCGAGCCTTTCATGCCGACTTTCTCGATCTTCTGACCGATGGAGAAACCTTCGTCATCCTTTTCAATCAGGAACGCGGTGATCCCGCGCGATCCGGCATGGCCATCGGTCTTGGCATAGACGACCAGAGTGTCTGCCTCGCTCGCATTGGTGATCCAGAACTTGGTGCCATTGAGGACATAGCCGCCTTGAACTTCTTCGGCCTTGAGCTTCATCGAGACGACATCCGAGCCCGCACTTGCTTCGGACATTGCGAGGCTGCCGACATGCTCGCCAGAGATTAGGCCGGGCAGATATTTGGCCTTCTGCTCGTCATTGCCCCAACGGCGGATCTGGTTGATGCAAAGGTTTGAATGAGCGCCATAGGATAGGCCGAGCGATGCGCTCGCGCGGCTTACTTCTTCAACCGCGATAACATGTTCAAGATAACCGAGACCTAACCCGCCATCGGCCTCGTCAACGGTTATCCCATGCAGGCCCAACTCACCCATTTGCGCCCACAGTTCTGCGCGAGGAAAATAGTCTTCGCGGTCGATTGTGTCAGCGAGAGGCATGATCTGTTCATCCGCAAATCGGCCGACACTTTCGCGGATCATCTCCGCACTTTCGCCAAGCTGGAAGTCAAAATCCGGGGTCGCGCGCATCAGGTCTTCTCTCCTCTACGAGTGCATCATATCTCGCAAATTCAAAGGCGCACAATACTAAGTCGCCATGCTTTTTGAAAATGTCGCAAAGCTGCCGATGCGAGAATTGCAATGCAAGCAAGGTCGCTCAATTTTGACAGATTGTGAAGCGACCCTCGGGTGTTGGGCTGAGCACGGGGTGGAACCAATGCCCTTGGGTTCAAGAATTCGCTTGCCGCTTGGCTGCTCTTCGGTCCAATCTCTGCGCAACAAACAAACACTAGAGAGGCTGGCCTATGAGCTATTTCGGCGCGATGCAAAATGAGATCTACAATGCCGGCTTGCGAGGCATCCTGCCAGATTTCCCGGTGGATTTCGCGACGCTGGAGAAGCGCGCGCACGAAGCGCTTGGGCCGATGATGACGAATTATGTCGCAGGTGGTTGCGGCGATGAACACACACAAGATCAAAACGCGGCGGCGTTTCACCGTTGGGGCATGATTCCGCGCATGATGGTCGATTGTTCGGAGCGCGATCTTTCAATTGAGTTGTTCGGTCAAAAATACGACAACCCACTGTTTATGGCTCCAATTGGTCTGAACGGCGAAGCCTCGCAGGATCGCCACGGTGATATCGCAGCGGCTCAGGCATCGGCGGCAACAGGAGTCCCGTTTTGCGCCTCTACGTTGTCGAATGATCCTTTGGAGGATGTGAAAGCGGCCTGCGGCGACACGCCCGCATTTTTTCAACTCTACACTTCGCGCAATAAGGATGTGGCGCAAAGTATGATTCAGCGTGCTGAGAAAGCGGGTTATTCTGCTTTGGTGGTGACGCTGGATACTTGGGTCACGGGCTGGCGTCCGCGTGATCTCAACGCGTCGAACTTTCCGCAATTGCGGGGCAAGGTTCTACAAAACTACATGACTGATCCTGAGTTTCGCAAGCTGCTGCCCAAGCCACCTGAAGAGGATATGCAAACCGCCATTCTGATTTGGGCGGCAACCTTTGGGCAGGTGCTGACTTGGGAAGATGTTGAGTGGTTCAAATCGGTCACGGACTTGCCGATTGTGCTCAAGGGGATTTGTCATCCTGATGACGCACGCAAAGCGGTCGATCACGGCGCAGATGCGATTTATTGCTCCAATCATGGTGGCAGGCAAGCCAATGGCGGCATCGCTACAATCGACTTGTTGTCCGATGTGGTCACAGCATCTGGGAACACGCCGGTCCTGTTTGACAGTGGGATTCGTTCAGGTTCGGATGCGGTCAAGGCGTTGGCCTTGGGAGCGACTGCCGTGGGTGTGGGTAGGCCTTACACTTACGGTCTGGCGATTGGCGGCGCGAAAGGAGCCGAATGGGTTTTGCGGTCAATACTTGCTGAGGCTGATCTGCTTATGGCGGTCAATGGCTATCCGACGTTGGAGGCGGTGCGACAAGCAGGCGTTCAACGAACCGATTGAGCGCAAATGCAAACTTTTGCTAAAGTCTAAATTTAAGACTCAGTTTTCCACAGGGATGCTGATACTATCGTGGAATAATAAGTCGCGAATCGGGATCGCCAAGCATGGAAAAACCAACAATTGTCTCAAGCGGGCCTGATGCTATGGGCCGCACAGTTTGCTTTGGAGACGAGATGACTCGCCGCGCTCGTTTTGGTCGAATCCGGCCAATGCCAAAGCGGAGCAGTTCTTTTATCAAGCGCATCACGCGAGCCTTTACTCGCGGTTAAACTCGCTTTGCTGGGCGCCCTAGGAGGCTCTCAAAAGGCCATTCTTTTCCTTCTCTAGCCAAGTTTGGGTCAAACCCGCTCATTTTGGACTTGCGCACCATTGAAATTATGTTGCGCGCTGATTAAACCTGCGGGACCCCTATCGCAGGAGCTAATTATGCTTGTTGGCGTCCCCAAAGAAATCAAAAATCACGAATATCGTGTTGGTCTAACCCCCGAATCCGCGCGCGAATATGTCGCTGCAGGTCATCAGGTCATCATCGAGACCGGAGCCGGTCTGGGAATCTCCAAAACCGATGAACACTACAGAGCGGTTGGGGCGGCCATTGTCGACACGCCTGAGGAAGTGTTCGCTCGCGCTGAAATGGTGGTTAAGGTCAAAGAGCCGCAGCCCGGTGAGTGGGTGCAACTGCGCGAAGAGCAGATCTTGTTCACCTATCTGCATTTGGCACCGGACCCCGATCAAGCGCGCGGGCTCATGGGATCAGGCGTTAGTGCGGTTGCCTATGAGACAGTGACTGCGCCCGATGGCTCGCTGCCACTGCTTGCACCGATGAGCGAAGTGGCAGGGCGACTTGCAGTTGAAGCCAGTGCACATTCCAGCCACGCCAACAATGGCGGGCGGGGCATTCTTATGGGCGGCGTTCCTGGCGTGCTTCCAGCAAAAGTTGTCGTGATTGGCGGCGGCGTGGTTGGCACTCATGCGGCGCGGATGGCTGTGGGATTGGGGGCGAATGTGGAAATCCTTGACCGTTCGCTGCCGCGCATTCGCGAGTTGGATGAGCTGTTCCAAGGGCGCGCGACCACGCGTTTCTCCAATGCGGGCACAATCGAGAACGCGATCACCGATGCCGATGTTGTAATCGGCGCAGTGCTGGTCCCCGGCGCAAGCGCGCCACGGCTAATCACCCGCGACATGCTGGGGCTGATGCAGCATCGTGCGGTGCTGGTTGATGTGGCGATTGACCAAGGCGGGTGTTTTGAAACCTCAAAGCCGACAACGCATGAGGAACCGACCTATCTGGTCGATGACATTATTCACTACTGCGTTGCCAATATGCCGGGCGCGGTTCCGCACACGTCGAGCTATGCCCTCAATCACGCGACACTGCCGTTTGGATTGGCTCTGGCAAAAAAGGGGATCGCGGCGTGTGAAGACGATCCGCACCTTGCTTTGGGACTGAATGTGCATCGCGGGAAGATTGTAAATTCTGCAGTCGCCGAGAGCTTGGGCTTCGAATAGTTGCAGAAAATCGAACACTAGTGGCACCGAAGCTGATGGAGTTTTGGCGCTAGATTTGCCATATGATTGGTGCCGATAGCGAACCGGTCAGGGCGCTCGACACGGGGTCGAGTAGAAGGGACCGGGACACTTGAGAGTGCCCCATGGAAAAGAGCGACCGCCTCCCTCCAGTCCGCCATGTGGACTTGGATATTGACCTCGATAAACATGTCGCCCCGATCACATTCAGCGACAGGATCGCCTTTCGGTTTGTGAAGTTGCTGCGCTTTTTCGCCGACACATTCTTCGCCAAGCGTTATGGCCACCGCGCGGTTGTATTGGAAACTGTTGCTGCCGTCCCCGGCATGGTCGGCGGCCTTTGGCAGCACCTCACAGCGCTTCGCATGATGCGTGACGATGATGGATGGATTCGAACTCTGCTTGACGAAGCAGAGAACGAGCGGATGCATTTGATGACCTTTATCGAAATTGCGCAGCCGAACTGGCTTGAACGGATGCTGATCGCGGTCACTCAGTTCGTCTTCTACAACCTCTATTTCTTTCTCTACCTCTTGGCACCGCGCACGGCGCACAGAGTGATCGGCTATTTCGAAGAGGAAGCGGTGATCAGCTACACTGCTTATCTAGAAGAGGTGGATGCTGGGCGGCACGAAAATATCCCAGCGCCGCAAATCGCGATTGAGTACTGGCAGTTGCCCGCCGACGCTGGCTTACGCGATGTGATCATCGCTGTACGCGCGGACGAAGCAGAACACCGTGATGTGAACCATGGGTTTGTTGATGCGCTTGATGCGCGTAAGCACACTGGCGTGCAAGGAGCCCATTCGCTACCCTAGGCACTATGTCGAATAGCACACCTTCCAAAGTCACCCTTGCGGAGAAATTTGCGACCTTTACCGATGTTTGGTCACCTCGCATTATTTCGCGCTACGCTGGCCACGAGATCCGCATTGCGCGTGCCGAGGGCGAATTTCCATGGCACTCACATGACGACAATGACGAGCTCTTTCTCGTGATCGAAGGCGAGCTTTGCATTGATTTTCGTGACGGTACTGAGCGTCTTAATGCTGGGGAATTGCTGGTTGTTCCCAAAGGTGTGGAGCACCGAACTCGCACGGAGCATGGTGAAGCCAAAGTACTGATCATCGATCCAAAAGGGACACCCAATACAGGTGATGAGGCTACCGCGTTCAAACCGGTTGAGGTTTAAACCGCGACGACCTTTTGCTCGATACTGCCAAAAATAGAGTGGTTTTCCGCATCGCGCATTTCGATTTTGACCGTATCGCCTGCTGACATGAAGGGCGTTGCCGCTTCGCCGCTGGCTATGGTTTCGATCATGCGGATTTCTGCGATACACGAATAGCCAAGCCCGCCTTTTGCAACCGGCTTGCCAGGCCCACCATCCGCACCTTTGTTCGACACAGTGCCAGAGCCGATGATCGTGCCAGAGGTCATAGTACGTGTCTTCGCTGCATGCGCGACCAACTGAGCAAGGTTGAACGTCGCATCAATTGCGGCCCCAGCGCGGCCAAAGGCTTCGCCGTTGTAATCGACCATCAATGGCAGGTGGATCAAGTTGTCTTTCCAAGCATCGCCCAATTCATCAGGCGTCACCGCGACCGGTGAAAACGCGCTTGCTGGCTTCGACTGGAAGAATCCAAAGCCTTTGGCGAGTTCGCCGGGGATCAGTCCGCGCAAGGATACGTCATTGACCAGCATGACCAACTTGATGTGGTCGGCAGCCTTCACAGCGCTCACGCCCATCGGCACGTCATCGGTGATCACAGCAACCTCACCTTCCATATCGCAACCCCATTTGGGATCGCCCAAAGGTATGTCTGCGCGTGGGGGGAGAAAGCTGTCGGAGCCGCCCTGATACATCAGCGGATCGGAATAAAAGCTCTCTGGTACTGTCGCGCCTCGTGCTTGGCGCACCAGCTCGACATGATTGATATAGGCGCTGCCATCGGCCCATTGGTAAGCGCGCGGGAGCGGGGAATGTGCCTCGCGTTCGTGGAAGCGCTCGCACGGCACCGCCTCATGCTCCACATCCACCGCGAGCAGCTCTAACTTTGGCGCGACGTGGGCCCAATCGTCTAGCGCAGCCTGCATAGTCGTCGCGATGTTATCCGCCGCACAATAACGTGTGAGGTCTCTGGAAACGACCACCAGCTTACCGTCGCGAGAACCGTCATTGAGCGTGGCTAATTTCATGTTTTGGACCTTTGTGGGTTGTCTGGTTGGTTGTCAGGATGTGCGCGTTGAAAACCGGGGAGGGCAAGGCAAGCGTTCTCAATCTGCACCATTCGCGGAGATGCGCCAAGATCATAGTTGAAACGCCGCGCATTGTAGAGTTGCGGGATCAGAATGACTTCGAAAATTCCGGGTCTGTCGAACAGGAAGTCGCCTGAACCAAGTTGCTCCAAACGCGTCTCAACCGGCGTGAGCGTGCGGGCCAGCCAGTGGCGATACCAAGTGTCGATCTCATCTTGTGCTTTGCCGTATTCGTCCTTGAGATATTTGAGCACCGTTAGATTGAGTGGTGCGTGCAGCTCGGTCGCGATGGCATAAGTCAATTCGCGCGCGGTGTAGCGGTCTTCGGGATCACTGGGGAGCAACGGCTTGTCTGGATAGGCCTCTTCCAGCCATTCGATCAGAGCCATGGATTGCACTCGGTCGCGGCCACCGGCTTCGAGCATCGGGACGCTTGAAAAGGGATTGCGGCTGGCAAAGGCGTCCCCCTTTTGCTCGGCCTTCAGCAGGTTCACCGGTACATTGTCGTAAGCGAGACCTTTCAGCTCCAGTGCTATGCGCAAACGGTAGGACGTTGAAGAGCGGAAATAGCCGTGAAGTTTCATTTATCTTCTTTCCGCGCCCTATCAACGGTGCGATGTCCTCGCCCATGCGACCCAAGGGGCGTATCGCTGCGAGCGTGCAGCCGCTGTTGCGGGCCGTTCGGCCCGTTTGGATGCTGCGTCGAAATCAAAATGCTGCAATGCCAGTGATCGCGCGGCCAAGGATCAGCGCGTGGACATCATGCGTGCCTTCATAGGTATTGACCGTCTCAAGGTTCACGGCGTGGCGGATCACCTGATACTCTTCGGAAATACCATTGCCGCCATGCATATCGCGGGCTTGGCGAGCGATATCCAAAGCCTTGCCGACATTGTTGCGTTTAACGATGGAGATCATATCCGGGCTAAAACGGTGTTCGTCCATCAACCGCCCAACGCGCAAAGAGGCTTGCAAGCCCAACGCGATATCGCTCATCATATCCGCGAGTTTCTTTTGATAAAGCTGTGTCCCGGCGAGTGGGCGGCCGAACTGTTCGCGGTCCAAGCCATATTGACGCGCAGCGTGGAGGCAGAACTCGGCAGCGCCCATCGAGCCCCAGCTAATCCCATAGCGTGCGCGGTTGAGGCAGCCGAACGGTCCTTTTAACCCTTGGACATCGGGCAGGAGCGCGTCGGCACCAACCTTCACCTCGTCCAATACGATCATGCCCGTGGTCGAAGCACGCAGCGAAATTTTGCCTTCGATCTTTGGCGCTGACAGGCCCTTCATGCCTTTTTCCAAGACAAAACCGCGAATGCCGCCGCCATGCTCTTCAGATTTGGCCCATACGACAAAGACATCGGCAAAGGGCGAGTTGGATATCCACGTCTTTGAGCCGGAGATTACATAGCCATCGCCGTCCTTGCGGGCGACGGTCTTCATACCAGCAGGGTCAGATCCTGCATCGGGTTCTGTTAGGCCGAAGCAGCCGATCAAATCTCCGCTCGCAAGGCCGGGAAGAAATCTGCGGCGCTGCTCCTCTGAACCGTAAGCATAGATCGGGTGCATCACGAGGCTCGATTGAACGCTCGCCATGGAGCGATAGCCGCTATCCACTCGCTCAATTTCGCGGGCGATCAAACCGTAAGCGACATAGCCAGCGCCCGCGCCGCCATATTCCTCCGGGATCGTTGCGCCGAGCAGCCCGGCTCTTCCCATCAAGGGAAACAATTCCGGCGCGCTAACCTCATTGCGAAAAGCCTCGATCACGCGTGGTTGAAGTTCGGTTTGCGCGAAGCCATGGGCGGCGTCGCGGATCATCCGCTCATCTTCGGTAAGTTGGTTTTCTAAGTCGAAGGGGTCTTCCCAATTGAATGGGACAATCCCTTCCGATGGGGATTCTGATGAGGCGTTCTTCGGTGCGAGGGCGTGCACTTTGCTGCTCCTGAAACGAGTTCACCCGTTTCAATCGCAGGGTTCTAAGTGCGCTGCAAGCATTGTCGCAGACGAGCCCAGTGAACTCTGTCTTACGGCCAACCTATTGGATTTCGAGAACCTCGGTCACCGCTTGGAGAATCTGAGCGGGAGGACAAGGCTTTGCCAGCGTTGTGGCAGTTGGAAAGCGCGCTTCCACTTCTTCGCGCGAGTGGCGACCAGAATGGAAAATTATCGGCACATTCTCTTCCGCTAGTTTCTCCGCAAGCTGATAGACCATGCCGTCGTCCAACTGGACGTCCAGAATAGCAAGATCAGGTTTTGCCTTCTGGAATGCCAGCATGGCTGAAGAGATGGCCGTATGCGGCCCTTCGACTTCAAAACCAGCTTCTTGAACAGTGTCACACAGATCGAAGCCTACGATTAGTTCGTCTTCCGCAACGAGTATTCTCTGTGAAATGGCCTGTTCCTCCTAAACTTACGCGAATCGGTGTAACACAATTTACTCAGCTATGCCCCATGGTTCACCCATTTTGGCCAAATTGTGATACGAAACCTGTTTCATCGCCGGCTGAAAGCAGCTTGGCTTGAATGACCCATTGGTCGCGAGTGATGCGCCCGGCAAATCTACCAAGGCTTGCATCTATGCGCTCGATATCGTCCTCGCTCCACGCGGCTATCTGCGCATAGCTGGTTATGCCCTGATCTTTGAGCACCGTTGCGATTTTGGGGCCTAACCCTTTGATGCGAGTGAGATCATCGGTGGCGGAAACTGAGGCTTTAGGAACAGCGGGTTCTGGCTCTGCAACGGGCTCGGCAATCGGTTCAGCACTGGGCGTGACAACTGGGTCCGGAGCCGCCTTAACCGGCGGCGCATCAATAAGCGCTTGATTGCGTGACGCAGGCGCAGCCCCTTCGTCCAGCACATCTTTCGTCTTTGTGTCACTGCCAACGACAGTCGATCGTCTGGACAGAAACTGTATGACGAGGATTGCAACAATGGCGCCAACCAAAGCCCCAACAATGATCGGTAGATATTCAGCGAATTCCAGTGACATGAAGGGTCCCCTCTAAACCGCAATAGTTGTTGCAGGAGAGCTTAGCAGGGAAAAGGCGCTCTACTCAAATTGCACTTTCCACGTGCATTACGGGCACAAGCAAAAAGGCCGCCGCGCTCAAACAAAGTGCGACAGCCTTTGCCGATTCGTTCGATACCGGGATCAACCGCCCTTCATGCTGGCCGCTAGCGCGTTCAATTGCAGGAATTCCTGACGCCAGAAATTCTTCTGATCCCCGGCGAGTGTGCCGACATCATCAAAGGTGAAGCCCTTCATCAGCTCATCACCGCGCAACAGCTGGCCGTAAGCGGCAACAGAGGCAGCAAAGGCAAAGTCACCGCGCGGTTTCTTCGCAGCACGGATTTGGTCGCGGGTGACAACATAATCGATCAGTTTTGACGTATCGCCATCCGGCATTTTGTAGCGCAGCTTTACATGCGCCGCTTCAGACAATCGAGTATTCGCCGCATCAGCAACTGGCTTATCTTCATACCGACGCGGTGTAATCCAACCCGATTTGCCAGCGGGCACAACTTCGTAAATCGCTGTCACCTGATGCCCGGCGCCAATATCGCCTGCATCAACCTTGTCATTGTTGAAGTCCTCTTCGCGCAACGCCCGGTTTTCATAACCGACCAGACGGTATTGCCCGATCACCGCCGGGTTGAATTCAACCTGGATTTTGACATCCTTTGCGATGGTGAACAGCGTCGACGACATCTCTGTGGTTAGCACCTTTTTGGCTTCCAGAGCGCTGTCGATATAGGCGTAATTGCCGTTTCCCTTATTAGCGATCTGCTCCATCATCGCTTCGTTGTAATTGCCTTGACCAAAGCCCAGCGTGGTCAAGGTGATGCCGGTGTCGCGCTTTTCCTCGATCAATTCGATCAGCGCATCGCGATTGCGAATGCCGACATTAAAATCACCATCGGTGGCAAGGATTACGCGATTGACGCCGCCTTTGATGAAGTTGTCTTCGGCGATGTTGTAAGCGAGTTGAATGCCCGCGCCGCCTGCGGTCGAACCGCCAGCATTAAGCTGATCGAGCGCGCGGCGGATCTCTTTGATGTTGCTGGTGGGTTCAAGCACCAAGCCCGCTGCCCCTGCGTAAACAACGATAGAAACCTTGTCCTTGCCGGTCAGCTCGCCAGCTAGACCAGACAGAGCGGTTTTGACCAACGGAAGTTTGTCTGGACGGCCCATCGATCCGGACACATCGAGCAGGAACACCAGATTGGCTGGCGGGCGTTCGTTGGCATCAATGTCATAGCCGCGAAGGCCGATCCGCATCAGATAGCTGTCATCGTTCCAAGGGGTTTTGGCGACATCGGTAGTGACAGTGAATGGCTGTGAACGGTCGCTGGGGCGCTCATAGTCATAGCGGAAATAATTGATCATTTCCTCTGTGCGCACCGCGGCCTTGGGCGGCAATTGCCCTTGGCTAAGGAACCTTCGGGTATTGGCGTAAGCGCCTGTGTCGACATCGACCGAGAAGGTTGAAACAGGCTCTGTGCTGGTGAGCTTGACCGGAGAGACTTCTTCGCCGTCATATTGCTCGCGCCCCGGATCGGTTGCGACGCGAACGGGAGGAATACCAATGATACCCCTTGTCGCTGGTTTAGAAGCGAGGACTTCACCACTCACGGCTGCAATTGCCGCTGGAGCGTCATAGCTTTGTTGGGCTAGACGCTTGCCAGTCACGATAATCGTATTGTCTGCGGCTGCGCTGCCAGCTTCGTTGGCCACAGGAGGTGGCGGCGGAGGAGGAGGTGGTGGGGGAGGAGCAACAGCAATATCGGTCGGACGTTCTTCCCCTACCGGCGCTGTGCTGGTCAGATCGCCTGACTGCTGCGTTGCGCAGCCTGCCATCACCACACTTAACGCCAAAACACCTGTTAGCCTGACTCTACGCATCGTTTGACTCCCCACAAAACGCAACGGATGTAACCCAATGCGAAATGTCTGCCTTGCGCCGTTAATCGCAACTGAATGCGCAAGTAAGAGAAGGGAAATGTGGTGGGGTTTTAGCGGTCTAAGCTTAGCCTAAACTGGGCCTAAACTGGGCCTAAACTTGGTTCGATTTAGGCGCGGCGGGTTTGCGCTTGAACAACACGCGGTCCTCTTCGCCAAAGCCGCGTTTCCAGATCACAAGGCCATAAGTCGCAGCGATCAATGGCACGCCAATGATCAACTCAGCCCATTCCGGCAAGTACGTGGTGAGCCATCCCACCACCACTGCCGGAGCGGTCGCATAGATCAGTGCCCAACGCCAATTGTTGACCGGAGCGCCAAGCAGCGATTTCAGCAACAGTGCTTTGACAAGGCTTGAAACGCCGAGTGCGATGAACAGCGCGAACGCAGGAGCAGCCGCTTCAAATCCTTCGCCTTTGTAATATGTCTGGGCAAGCAGGATGAGTGAGACCGTCAACACAGCTTGCAGAGCGAGCACGCACAAAGAAATAAGCAAATTGCGTTTTCTCGCGGTGTAGACCAGCACGCTTTCCGATACGACAGCCATCGACGCAATAACTTCAGCGGCGAGCAGGAATGTTAGCGTCGCTGTCCCTGCAACATATTGCGGACCCCAAAGGCCCATAACGGCTTCGCCAGGGAGCGCGATGATAAGAGCAATGCCCAACTGCACCGCGATGATCCAAAAGCCCACTTGGCGCACTTGGCTAGCGATAACACCGTAGTTCTTGGTCTTGAGATTCTTGGTGATGACAGGGGATAGGATCGGCTCAAAGCTCTGTTTGAGCTTTTGCGGGAGCGTCGCGATTTGCTGTGCGACATAATAGAGCGCGACCGCAGGCGGTCCGGCGAAAAAGCCCAGAATAAAGATATCGAGCAGCCGCGTGCCGCGCTCAACGGCGTCGGCGCCCACTAAAGGTAATGAGCGGCTCGACTGCTTGAGCAAAACTCTCCAGTTGGCGGCCCAGCCTTTGGGCAGACCAAAAGTGCGAAGGAACGGCCAAGCGGCTGTGAGCAAGGCGGCATAAACGGATAGGATGAAGGCAAAAGTCAGCCCTGCATCGCGAGTCTCTGGAATGTAGAAAAAGACGCCGGCAGCGATGCTTATCGCCCAAGGCTCAACGACGGCGCGGGCGCGCACGGTGGTCGCAATGTCATAGCGATAGGCTTGCGCGGCGAGCAATATTTCGGTGATCGCATAGGCAGGTATTGCGGCCAGCATCCACATGTCGAACGGGCTGTTGGTGCCGTTGGGAAACATGATCGCCGGAAAGATCAGCAGCACAATCACTGTCGCAGCAGAGTAAATCAGCGCAAGCAGCAATCCGTCATAGACCAGATTGGTTTCTGCTTGAGGCTCATCATCCCCACCTTCGCGTAAACGGTGCGCCAAGCCGCGCTTTTCCCCGAGCGAGCAGACCAGACCGATTATCTCAATCAGGATAAAGGCAGATGCGAAACGGCCCAATGCATCTTCGCCATAGAGCCGCGTCGCAATGATCAGGAATGGGATGCGCGCAATCAGCCTAACTAAGAAGCCCATTGTGTTCATCCGTCCACCTTTGGCGAGCACTTCCATATCGGAGCCGTGTTCGCCATTGCCGTCGTCCTGGGGCGGGACGTGAGGGGTAGAGGGCTGCTTTGCCATTAGCGGGCGGCCTCTTGCGAGGTCTGCTCAGCCTTAAGCGGTCGGGCCAGCAAGGCGGCTACAGCGTTGCGGGGGCTTTCACCATCAAGGATCGCTGCAACCGCTCCGACCAATGGCATGGCAACACTGCGTTTTGTCGCGAGCTGCGCGAGCACTGGCGCGGTGTATGCGCCTTCGGCTACGGTCGTGCGGTCAGCCATCAATTCAGCCGCCGAAGCGCCTTCGCCCAGAGCTTTGCCGAGCGAGAAATTGCGGCTTGATGTGGACGAACAAGTCAGAACTAGATCACCGAGCCCGCATAGCCCCGCGAGCGTTTCTGCCCGCGCGCCCAAACTCTCACCAAACCGCAGCATTTCGGCATAGCCGCGCGCGATCAAGGCCGCCCGCGCGTTTTGACCAAGGTTCAAACCGTCAACCACACCGCAAGCGATAGCGAGCACGTTCTTGACCGCGCCGCCAATCTCCGCGCCAGTGATATCATCGCTGAAATATGGGCGAAAAGCGGGCCGCGCGATTGCGGGCGAAAGCCGTTCCCATTGCGCTTCGCCTCCACCGCAAGCGAGTGTGACGGCCGTGGGCAGCCCTGCGGCGACTTCATGCGCGAATGTCGGACCGGACAGGACGCCTACGGCGCTATCGGGGCATACGGCTCGGGCGACATCATTCATCAACCGCTCGCTACCCGCCTCGATGCCCTTGGAGCATAGGACGAGATCGAGTGGGTCGCGTGAAAGGTTGGACAGGACTGAACCCAAAAGCTGGGCAGGTGTCACTGCGAGCAGGGTGTCCAGTTCCGCCAAATCTGCAAGGTCGCAGGTGGCCTGAATGTTCGGCGAAAGCGTCGCGCTTGGCAAATAGCGCGGATTGGTGTGGCTGGTGTTGATCGCCTCTGCGACCTCTGGCTCATAGGCCCAGAGCACAACATTTCGGCCATCGCTGCTAAGCATTTGGGCAAGGGCAGTGCCCCATGCCCCAGCGCCGATCACGCCTATGGCCTCGCGCGCGCTCATGCTTTTACCCCAGCACCGCGCACCGTATCAGCGGCAGGATCGAGCGGCCAGCGCGGGCGCGCTTTGAAGTCAAACGGATCTGATTGTTCCATCGGCAAACGCTCGCATCCCGCCCATGCAATCATTGCAGCATTGTCGGTGCACAGCTTCAAAGGCGGCGCGACAAAGCGCATCTCATGCGCGCTCGCAAGCCCTTCCAACGCGGTGCGGATGGTCTGGTTCGCGGCGACCCCGCCAGCAACAACAAAAGCAGGCATGGAACCGACGTCTCGCAATGCAAATTCCAGCCGGTCAATCAAGCAGTCCACGGCGGCATCCTGAAAACTAGCCGCAATATCAGCTGGCGCATATTTGCCGCTTTCAAACGCTCGCAAAACCGCGCTTTTGAGGCCTGCGAATGAGAAGTGCGGCTCCTTCGATCCTTTGAGAGGGCGGGGCAGCGGGACTGCACTCGCATCGCCTTCTAACGCAAGCCTCTCAACCGCTGGACCACCGGGATAACCTAGGCCCAAAATCTTCGCGGTCTTGTCAAACGCTTCGCCCAGCGCATCGTCAATCGTTGTTGCGAGCCTGCGATAGTCACCAACACCTTCAACGCTCAAGATTTGGCAGTGCCCGCCTGAAACCAGCAAGAGCAGATAGGGAAATTCCAACGTCTTATCAGCAAGGCGAGGGGACAGGGCATGGCCTTCGAGATGATTGATCGCCAACAATGGCTTGTCCGCCGCCATGGCCAGCGCTTTACCGCTAACCAGACCGACCATCACGCCGCCGATCAAGCCAGGACCTGCGGTAGCGGCAATTGCATCGACATCTGAGAGCGCAAGTTCAGCGTCAGCCATCACCGCTTGTAGCATGGGCGCAAGCCGCTGCGCATGTGCCCGTGCTGCGATTTCGGGGACAACACCGCCATAGGGTGCGTGTTCGGCTTCCTGACTTGCTATCCGTTCCGCCAACACTTCGCGAGCGTCTGTGACCAGCGCAACTGCGGTTTCGTCGCAGCTCGACTCTATCCCAAGAACAATTTGGGCTTTTCTCGCAATAGGTGGCTGAGACCCCATATTGCTTTCACTTAATGGCTGTGCTCGCTAGAGCAAGCGTGCCTAGGCTTCCGTCAACATCTGAAAAGCACGTTGGATTGACTAATTCATCTCCAAAAATGCGTTTGGGAACGCGCAAATCACCGCTCGCGATGGTGCAGGCGGTTGAGGCGCGCGGGCGGCTATGCGCTGCGCATGGCTGGGATAAAGACGATGTTGAACTGGTCCCGGTTACCGCCAGCGGTGACAAGATCCAGGACCGTCCTTTAGCGGAAATTGGCGGAAAGGCTCTGTGGACCAAGGAATTGGACGCGTGGCTTGCTAGTGGCGAAATAGACGCAGCTGTGCATTCGGCGAAGGATGTCGAGACGATGCGGCCGGACGTCTTTTGCTTTGGCGCCGTTTTGGAGCGGGCGGATCGCCGCGACTGCTTGATCGGTGCGGCCAGCATTGCCGATATTGCCATAGGGGCGATTGTCGGCACCAGCGCGCCGCGCCGTGCAGCGCAGCTTTTGAACCTACGGCCCGATTGCACAATCGTGATGTTTCGCGGCAATGTCGCAACCCGGCTGGGAAAACTTGAAGAGGGCGAGGCGGATGTGACGTTTCTTGCCGCAGCGGGTCTTGAACGCCTCGACCAAAGCGACGTTGGCGTTCCGTTAGACGCAGGCAGTTGGCTACCCGCAGCAGGGCAGGGCGCTATAGTGCTTGAGTGCCGAAACAGTGACGCTGCGACAAAGAGCGCGCTTGCACCGCTTAATCACCTGCGCTCGCAACGCGAGTTGGAGGCGGAGAGGGCATTGCTGGCAAGCCTTGGTGGCTCTTGTCACAGCCCGGTTGCTGTCCTTTGCGAAAGCGATGGGGACACGCTGATAATGCGTGCTGCGATTTTTAGCCCAGATGGCAAAGAGCGGGTCGATGGTGAAGCGACACTCGCGGTTGGCGATCACGAAAAGGTCACCACACTTGGGCGGCAATTGCTTGAGCGCGCAAGTCCTCCAATTCTCGAACATTTCGACGTCCGCTGATGGCAAATTCGCGAACCGCTATACTCGCAATCCGGCCAGAACCCGGCCTTTCCGCAACGCTTGCGGCGGGGCGCAAGATGGGGTTGGCGATGCATGGTTTTGCACTGGCCCGCGTTGCAGAAGTCGAATGGGAACTGCCCTCGCTTAACCGGTTTGATGGCCTTTTGATCGGCAGCGCCAATGCGATCCGGCTGGGCGGCGTAAACTTGCAAAAGCTGAAAAATCTGCCGGTCTTTGCCGTTGGAGAAGCGACCGCGCGCGAAGCCGAGGCGGCGGGTTTTGAAGTGTCGATGCGCGGCACGGGCGGCTTGCAAAAAGTACTGGATCAGCTCCCGGGTCCGAGTCGGTTGATGCGATTGGTAGGCAGCGAGTTTGTCGATCTAACACCGCCGCAAGATGTGGAGATTGAGCGGTTTCAAGTCTACTCTGTTACATCGCGAAGCTTTCTAGATCACCATTCTGAACTGCTCGGCAAAGACCTAATCGTGCTCCTTCATTCGGGTGCAATCGCACAGCAATTTGCGTCTGAATGCAATCGTTTGGAGTTGGATCGTAAAGCAATTTCTTTGGCAGCGATGGGTGAGCGGATTGTCGAACCTGCAGGTGAAGGGTGGGCTGCGATTCATATTGCACCCGCTCCCAATGACTGCGACTTGCTGGAAATGGTCGCAAAGCTATGCCTATAAGCCTGCTTAATAGTGGTGCATGGCGGTATTGATCGCCGGGCCTAAGAACGGATCGAAATGGAATCAAAATACGGAAGCCGCAAAAGGCCATCCTCAATGCGAGGGTTTTTGCTGGCTGCACTTTTCTCTTTTGGCGCAGGTGGTCTGCTCGCTGGCTATGTCGTTTGGCATAATTTTGCCAGCGATGAAGCGGTTGAGGAGAGCGACGTTGATGCTGTGACAGGTGAGGATGGAACTGCGCCAACGCTGGAATTGGAGGCCTCTCCAACCCCGCTCGCTGATGCTTTGGAAGAGATTGACCCGGAAAATCCCGAAGAGACAGTTGAAGCGGTTACCCGCGTTGCCGAACAGCAAGGCGGCATCGACCAACGTCTCGCAGCGGCTGAACAAAGGCTCGCGCGACTTGATTTGCAAGCGCAAGCGGCCGCCGGCAACGCGGCGCGTGCAGAAGGTTTGCTGATTGCATTTGCCACGCGCCGCGCGGTTGAACGTGGTGCCGAGCTTGGTTATCTCGCCGATCAATTGCGGCTGAGATTTGGGGATGAACGGCCCAATGCGGTCAACACGATCATCAATTTTTCGCGCAGCGACCAACCGGTCAGGCTCGACACGCTAATTGCGCGGCTTGAAGGTTTGGCTCCGCAGCTCACTGAAAACGAAGGTGGACCTTCGTGGACCTCATTTATGGGTGAAGTGCGCTCTTTATTCGTTGTGCGCCGCAAGAGCACACCGTCACCTCAGCCTCAACGGCGTTTGGAGCGCGCCCGCTTCGCGCTTGAACAAGGGCGTTATCAAAATGCGATTGACGAAGTGAAAGGCATGCCGGGCGCGAAAGAGGCCGAAAACTGGATCGACGATGCCGAGAGTTTTCGCGATGCGATGGCGGCGCTAGAAAATATTGAGACAGCTGCGGTGCTGGACCAAAGTGGCCTGCGCGATGGCGAGGGCAAGAAGGTCACGCAACCCAGCCCTGTCGATGATTAGGGCGATGATTAAGCGTTAGGCTTTGAGAAGCTCAGGTAAGTCGCCCGAAACACCCCGTGCTTCGTCCATAAACCAGTTCTTGAGCATGCCGGATCGTTGAACCCCGGCCATGCCCAACCGTCGAATAGCCGACGCCGTCGGGCCGGGCACCCCAAACAGGCGCGTCAATCCATCGGTCGCTAAGGCCACCATAAAGGCATCAAGCCCGCGCCAGTTCTCATACCGTTTGAGCAATTGGTGGTCACCCGGGTCCAGCCCGATACGCGCGCCATCGGCGAGCACTTCGACCAGAGCGGCGGCATCGCGCAGTCCTAAATTCAGACCTTGTCCGGCAATCGGGTGAATGCCGTGCGCACTGTCACCGACCAGCGCGAGGCGGGTGTCGGTGATCTTTGCGGTGTGATGAAAACCAAGCGGCCATGAAGAGCGCGCACCTGCGCTTTTTATCTCACCCAGCACATCGCCCGTGCGCTTTTGCACTTCGGCAAGAAACGCACGATCGCCCAGCTTTGTGACCGCTTTTCCGTCTTCTTCTGACACCGTCCAAACAAGCGAGCAGCGATGTGTGCCGTCTTCATCATCATTCAAGGGCAGCAGCGCAAAGGGGCCTGTGGGGTAAAAAATTTCCCATGCAACATGGTCGTGCGGTTTGGCGTGTGTGATACCGGCGATTACCGCGCGGTGCTTGTAATCCCATTTGGCCATAGTGATCCCGGCTTCTTCGCGGGTAGGGGAGCCACGACCTTCTGCGCCAATCATCAACCGGCCTTTGAGCTTGCGGCCATCGCCAAGCACCGCCGCAACGCCATATTCGCCGCGTTGACGTTCGGTCACGTCCGCTTTTGACACCCAATTGACCAAAGGCTCTTTCGCTGCCGCTTCGAACAAGGCCAAGCGCAATCGCCGATTTGGGAACATCCGCCCCAGCGTGCCTTCGTCTTCGCTAGGTTGAAAATCCAGCCGACCGGGGCGATTCTGATCGGTCACTGCGATGCTGGAAATGGGTGCTGCAAACGGCTCAAGCCCATCAGCAATCCCGATATTGGAAAACAAGTGCCAGCTTGCCGTGGAAATGGCAGTGGCGCGGTCGTCAAAGCCTTCTTTCGTCAGTTCAGCCGGGTCCGCGCGGTCAACCACGTGGCTCGACATCCCCTTCTTCGCCGCCGCCAATGCCAGCGTCATGCCCACAAGGCCGCCGCCCAAAATCAGCAAGTCGCGGGATTCTTTTTCAGCTGCGCTCATCTGTCACCTTGTTCGCAGGAATTGCGAATACCATTTGTCCGCCCTAGAGGTTTCGCTGTGGCTCACGCAAGAATGTTCATGACCCTAAAACGTTGGTTTGCCGCATGGCTGATTGCGCTTGCCGCAATGATAATCAGCATTAGCGCGCCTGTTGCAGCGCAGCCCGCACAGCTATCTGCCGCGCCGCCACCCAACGAAGCGGCATATGGCGATGACAATATCTCGGTGCAGCTGGTCGCCCAAAGCCTGCCCAAGCCGGGCGAGGAATGGATGATCGCTTTGCGCTTTAATCCCAGCGGGCCTGAATGGCATGGCTATTGGTCCAATCCGGGTGATGCCGGGCAGGGGATGGACTTGGTCCTCAACTTGCCCCCCGGTTGGGAAGCCGGAAAGCCGCTTTACCCGGTGCCTGAGCGAATGTTGCAGGAAATTCCCGGACAGCCTGGGATTATGAACCACATCTATAAGGGCGAATATGCGGTGCTGATCCCGGTCAAAGTGCCCGATGGCGCTTTGGTGAGCGGTCTGCCGCCGGTGAAAGCCTATGTCAGTTTTCTGGCCTGCACAGACCGGGTGTGCGTGCCACAGGATTCGTGGCTGGATTTGGGGCTGGGCGGGAACTTTTCGCGCTGGCAGGCCAAGCTTGCACCCTTGCTTGATGCAAAGGCGAGCTTCGAAATCGCTGGCGATATAGTGCGCATCGGTATTCCGCTGCCCGAAAGTGTGGCGCTCAACGACCCGCATGTCTTCATGCAGGTCACCAATTTTGTGCGATACAACGCCGCGCAGACCTTCCTGCGATCAGGCGATGTGTTGGTCGCTGAAATCCCGCTTAGCGAATATCGCCATGAGTCTGACCCGAGAAGGTTGACCGGCATTGTGTCATTTGGGGCGGGCGTGGGCGTGCGCTTCGAAGCCGACATTGGCGAAGTGCCAAGCGACGGGATTATGATCGCTGGCCCGAAAGAGAAGGTAATCCCTCCACTTTGGACGCTGATTGCAGGCGCGCTCTTGGGCGGTTTGATCCTCAACATTATGCCATGCGTTTTCCCGATCCTCTCTTTGAAAGCGCTCAGTCTAGCGCGGGCTGGCGGTGATGAGGCAACCGCCAAGCGCGACGCCATCGCTTACACCGCAGGCGTGGTGATTGCCTGTGTGGCGCTAGGCGCGCTGTTGCTGGGGTTACGCGCCGCAGGTCAGCAAGTGGGCTGGGCATTCCAATTGCAAGAGCCCAGCGTAGTGATTGTGCTGTTGGTGCTGGCCGCGATCATTACGGCGAACTTCGCTGGCATTTTCGAACTGCCATCGTTCAGCTTTACCCAAAGCGGCAAACCGGCTGGATCCTTTGTGACCGGATTGCTCGCCGCCTTTGCCGCGACGCCATGCACCGGACCTTTTATGGCGGCGGCCTTGGGCGCGGCCTTGCTGCTCCCTGTTCCAGAGGCGTTGTTGTTATTCGCGATGCTCGGCTTAGGCTTGGCGTTGCCGTTTTTGCTCGTTGGCTTTGTCCCGGCCTTGCGCAATCGCTTGCCAAAGCCGGGCGCGTGGATGGAGCGGTTCCGTCGGATCATGGCGATACCGATGGGGCTGACCACGCTTGCGCTCATCTGGCTTACAGTGCAGCTGGGTGGACGTGGCTTTGCGCTGTTCGCGCTGGTCATGCTGTTCGGAATTATAATCGGCTTTTGGGCTGTGGGCCGGTTGCAGCGCGCAGGCAAAATGGCGTGGCCTGCGCTTGGTCTGGTCGCCGCACCATTCGTCATCTTCGGCGCTTTTGCCCTACCTTACAGCTACGCCCAGCACGCGCGCGAGGCGCTCCAGTCCATTCACAACCCGCAGCAGTTTGAACGTGATGCGCTGGCCAAGGCGCGCGCCAGCGGCAAGCCGGTCTTTGTGTGGTTCACCGCCGATTGGTGCGTGAGTTGTAAATTGAACGAAGCGGTTGCGATTGAGCGCGAGAGCACGCGCGAGGCATTCGAAAAAGCGGGCGTGATCACAATCGTTGGCGATTGGACGGTGCGCGATGAGAAAATCACGAAGTTCCTGACAGAGCACGGCGCGGCGGGTGTACCGCTTTACCTTTGGTATCCGGCGGGCGGCGGCGAACCTGAGATTATGCCTCAGCTGCTAACCCCGGATATGCTTAGCGAACGGGCTGAGGCGGCTCGGTAGAATTCAGTTCGGGTTGTTGGCTGTCTAATTCATCAGCAAACGTCTCTTCGCTTAGCGCATCTAGCGTTTTGTCCAGTTCGTCCGCTTTCTCCGCATCGTTTGCGCCCGCTTCAAGCCCAGGTGGAGGAACAAATTCACCCCGGCATTCGGCAAGCAAACGCATTGGCGCTTGGCTGGGGTTGAGCGTCACCATTCCTGCACCTGGCAAGGTTGCGGTCACTTCGCGCGGGCCGGACAAAGCGTTTAGACGAGTGTCTTTCGCCAGAAATTCGCCTTGCCAGATGATCCCCTGTTCGGTCTCAACCGCGTTCATTTCAACCCGGCCAATATCGCCATTGCCGATCAGCGCCATGAGCGCCCCTGCGCCTTCATCGGCTGGGCTGATACGGCTCATGATAACGCTTGATGCGTCGGGATCATCGCTGTCTTCGATGCACTGCATTGCCATCAAAGCGGGGCTGCCCGGAACGCCATAGACGATGCGACCCGGCGTAGCGGAGCCTGCCCAAATGGCACCCTCAATATCCGGCGAGGCGAGCGGTTTGGAGGCAAATTCCAACTCCTCCACTGGCATGTCGCGATCCATATCTGCATCGGTCGGCGGAGGCTTGCACGCGGCGAGGGTCAGGAGGGGTATGAGGCCGAGGGTTCTCATGGCTTGCCCCCCATAAATTTCGTGCGCTTCTTGCCATAGCGCGTCTTGCGAGTGCCCGGTCTCCCGGCGTCTGAACGGCCAACGCGCGGCGCTGCTTTCTGGCTTTCCGTTCCCATCCCCGGGGCAGGGCCATCTCCGATGCCGAGTTCATGGTCTTCCAGCCTGCGAATTTCATCGCGCAAGCGGCCCGCTTCTTCAAACTCCAGATCGGCAGCGGCATCGCGCATGCGTTTTTCGAGGTCCTCAATATAACCGCGCAGATTGTGACCCACGAGATTGTTGACCTCTGCATCGCCGGTGTCGACTACCACGCCATCTTTTGAAGCAGTGTCGGCAACAATATCAGCAATGCCGCGCTTGATCGTTTGCGGGGTTATGCCGTGTTCTTCGTTGAAGGCGTGTTGTTTCTCACGGCGGCGGTCTGTTTCGGCCATTGCGCGTTCCATACTGCCGGTGATGCGGTCGGCATAGAGGATCACCCGGCCATCGACGTTTCGGGCCGCGCGGCCAATCGTCTGGACCAGCGAGGTCTCGGATCGCAGGAACCCTTCTTTGTCGGCATCAAGGATCGCGACCAACCCGCATTCGGGGATGTCGAGCCCTTCGCGCAGCAAGTTAATCCCGATCAGGACATCGTAGACTCCAAGCCGCAAGTCGCGGATCAGCTCAATGCGTTCGAGTGTCTCGACATCGGAGTGCATGTAGCGCACGCGCACACCCGCCTCGTGCATGAATTCGGTCAAATCCTCGGCCATACGTTTGGTTAGGGTGGTGACCAGCGTGCGATAGCCTTTCTGGGCGTTTGCAAGGCACTCTTGAATGCAATCCTGCACTTGATCTTCGACCGGGCGAATCTCGACAGGCGGGTCAATAAGGCCCGTTGGACGGATCACCTGTTCGGCAAAGACACCGCCTGTTTGCTCCATCTCCCAATTGCCCGGAGTGGCCGAGACAGCAACGGTTTGCGGGCGCATCGCATCCCATTCGTTGAATCGAAGCGGGCGATTGTCGATACAACTTGGCAAGCGGAACCCGTATTCGGCGAGGGTGATTTTGCGTCGATGGTCCCCGCGCGCCATCGCGCCAATTTGCGGCACGGTCTGGTGGCTCTCATCGACGAAGAGCAGCGCGTTCTCTGGCAGATACTCAAACAAGGTGGGCGGCGGTTCGCCCGGAAGTCTGCCGGTTAGAAAGCGCGAATAATTCTCGATCCCGTTGCAGCTTCCGGTCGCAGCAATCATCTCCAGATCGAAATGGGTGCGTTGTTCGAGCCGTTGATGCTCCAGCAATTTGCCTTCCGCCTCTAGCTCTTCCAAGCGGTGCTTGAGTTCAAATTTGATCGCTTCGGTCGCTTGCTTCATCGTTGGGCCGGGCGTCACATAGTGCGAATTGGCGTAGACGCGCACTGTTTCGAGCGTCGCGCCTTTCTTACCTGTCAGCGGATCGAATTCAGCAATCTCTTCAATCTCATCGCCGAAAAAGCTGATGCGCCATGCCATGTCTTCATAGTGGCTGGGGAACAGCTCCAGATTGTCCCCGCGCACTCGAAAGCATCCGCGCGCAAAGGCGGTGTCGTTGCGTTTGTATTGCAGCGCGACCAGCTTGCGGATCAATTCGCGTTGATCGACGGTGCTATCCTTCTTGATGTCGAAGATCATCGCGGAATAGGTCTCAACCGAGCCGATCCCGTAAAGGCATGAAACCGAGGCTACGATCAGCACATCGTCGCGTTCCAGCAAAGCGCGGGTGGCCGAATGGCGCATCCGGTCAATCGCTTCATTTACGCTCGACTCCTTCTCGATATAGGTGTCGGAGCGCGGCACGTAGGCCTCGGGTTGGTAATAGTCGTAATAGCTGACGAAATACTCGACCGCGTTTTTGGGGAAAAAGCTTTTGAACTCGCCATATAGCTGAGCCGCGAGGATCTTGTTGGGTGCGAGCACAAGGGCAGGTCGCTGCAACTCCTCGATCATTTTGGCCATCGTAAAGGTCTTGCCCGACCCGGTTACGCCCAACAGCGTTTGCGTTTTGTCCGACGCGTTTGCCCCAGCAACCAGTTCTTTGATCGCGGTTGGCTGATCGCCGGCAGGTTCATATTCGGAAACCAATTTGAACGGACGCCCCGGCATCGACTTTTCCGGACGATCGGGACGGTGCGGGGTGAACTCCTCACCAGTTTCAGGTTCGGCAAGACCGCGGCGGATGACGAGTTCGGACATGGCGTTGATATGCGAGTTTGGGCGGGCATTGTGAAGTGCGAAGCGGGGTTAGACACCCGCTATGTGCTTTTGTGCATTCGTTCGGGTGCACATTATTGTCGCCAAATGACAATTTTCATCGCCGCAAAGCCTGCTAAGGATGCCTGACGCGGTTCGATGGTTTCCTTTTGGATTTGGGCGTCCGCGCGACGATGTGCTGATTTAGCGCAGTCGAACTCAGGAGGGAAATACATGAAGTACGGATTTTTGGCTGTAGCATCTGCGCTGGCGTTGGCTGCGTGTGGCGGCTCAGCGGATACAGTCGATGCGGACGCTGACGGCGATGGTGAGATCACTAAGGAAGAATCTGTAGCCGCGATCAAGAAAAGCGCGGAGCAGGTTAAGCCTCAGCCCGGCAAATACAAAGTCACGATGGAGTTCGTGAGCGCCGAAGGCATGCCAGAAGAAATGCAGGCGATTATGGGCAAGGGTATAAACCAGTCGATCGAGCGTTGCCTGACGCCTGAAGAAGCCGAAAAAGGGTTTGGCCAACCGCCGGAGGGCGAAGATGATGCATGCAAGATGGAAAAATACACTTTGTCTGGCGGCGATCTTGAAATGGCCATGCAGTGCAAGAACAAAAATGGCGATGTTGAGATGGAAATGAACGCCTCTGGTAAGGTCACTCCTACCAGCCAAGATCTCACTGTTACCACCAAAGGCGATGCGGGGCCTCTGGGCGATGCAGCTGTAACAATGAAGGTGAAGCAGGAGCGCATTGGCGACTGCGACGAGTAATAAGACAACGATAGGATTACGAAAGGCGCTGGTGCTCGTAATTGACCGGGCATCGGCGCTTTTTCATTTCTGCACCTTTCGCAGGCAATCCCTTCATTTAACATTCACGCCTAGAGGGTAGTTTGGCGCCACGATGACGACGCGCGAATTTCTCTCCCGCATTCCAACCTTTGGCCTAGCTGAAGGTGGATTTGCACGTCGGGTCGCTTTGGCGCGGCAGGCACGTGAGGATGAAGAGGAATATGGCAAGCCCACCCCGCGCCGCCTGTTGGGTGAGCTGGACGTTCTTAAAGAGCCTGCGCGGCGGATTACGCGGCGGCTCAACATACCCAAGGCGACAAACCCGCAAACTGTTTTGGTCTTGCCCGGTTTTGCATCCGGAGCAGGCAGGATGCGCTATTTTGCGCAACAATTGGAGCGCGCTGGCCACCGTACAAAGCGTTGGGGTCTGGGGCGCAATTGGGGCGCGAGCGAAGAGACATTTGCCCATATGGAAAAGCGATTGCTCGATTTGCATAAGCGCAGCGGCAAAAAGGTCGTGCTGCTAGGCTGGAGCCTTGGTGGAGTATTCGGGCGCGAGCTTGCAAAACGGCACCCCGAAGCAGTCACAAAAGTGATCACCATGGGATCGCCGTTTTCGGGCAGCCCGCGCGCCAACAATGTCTGGCGTATCTATCAGTTCATCACCGGACATCCGGTTGATCAGCCGCCGGTCGAAGCCGAGATCGCGACCAAGCCTCCGGTGGAAACGGTCGCGTTTTGGAGCGCCAATGACGGGGTTATCGCACCGCGCTGTGCCGCAGGTCTTCCCGAAGAACGCGATCGTGCGATTGCCCTTCGCTGCACGCATATCGGCTACACCTACGCGCCGGAGACCATTTTCGCGGTTCTGAGCGAACTTGAGCGAGTTTGAACGGCCAAAAGCGGCCTTTAACTGCGCGCATTTTCCCCTCTTCCCTTTTGAAAAGCCGCAGCTAAACTGCTCTTCGCACAAGCAGCACGCGATTGGCCGCGTGCCCTTTTGCGGATTGATCGGAACTTCATGGTCGATGATCATTCGGGGCGACCCGACAATTTTGATGAAATGCACGATGGCGCGGGCGGCACTCGCCCTGCATATTCCGACTACTCCGACTGGTTTGAGCAACAAGATAATGCTTGGCTAAGGCGCAAGGACAATGAAGCCGATGAGAGTTTTCGCCGCACCGGCATAACCTTCAATGTGTATGGCGATGATCGCGAAGAAGAGCGGCTGATCCCATTTGATATGATCCCGCGAATTATTGCGGCGCAAGAATGGCGCAAGCTAAAGCGCGGGATTGAACAGCGCGTGAGAGCGCTCAATGCCTTTCTCAACGACCTCTATCATCGCCAAGAAATCATCCGCGCTGGCCGTTTGCCAGAGCGCTTGCTGCGCGGGAACGACGCTTGGCTGGCGAATATGGTCGGGTTCAGGCCGCCGGGCGGCATCTACACCCATATTGTCGGGATAGATCTGGTGCGCACTGGGCCGGATGAATTCTTTGTGCTCGAAGACAATGCCCGCACGCCCTCGGGGGTCTCCTATATGTTGGAGAACCGCGAGACGATGATGTCGATGTTCCCTGACCTGTTTGCCAAGATCGGGGTGGAGGCTGTGTCGGATTATCCGCGCCGCTTGGCCCGCTCACTAGCTGCGTGCGCACCGCCAGCGACCAAGGGCAAGCCCACCGTCGCCGTGCTGACGCCGGGAATCTATAATTCAGCCTACTTTGAGCACGCCTTTCTGGCGGATCAGATGGGCGCAGAATTGGTCGAAAGCGGTGATTTGCGTGTCGTGGATGGTTGCGTTCAGATGCGCACTACGCGCGGCTATAAACCGATTGATGTGCTTTATCGCCGGGTGGATGATGATTATCTCGACCCGCTTTCCTTTCATCCGGACAGCGTGCTGGGTGTGCCGGGAATCATGGATGTCTATCGCGCGGGTGGGATCACCATTGCTAACGCTCCGGGCACCGGCGTGGCCGATGATAAGGCGATCTATAGCTTTATGCCGGAGATCGTCGAATTCTACACCGGTGAAAAACCGCTGCTTCCCAATGTTCAGACTTGGCGCTGCGCCGATGCGGACAGCTTGGCCTATGTTCTCGACAATCTTGAAGAGCTGGTGGTGAAAGAGGTTCACGGCTCGGGCGGTTATGGCATGTTGATCGGGCCAACCGCGACGAAAAAGGAAATTCGTACCTTCCGCAAAAAGCTCGAGGCGAACCCGCAAAACTATATCGCGCAGCCGACTCTTTCGCTGTCGACTTGCCCGATTTACACTCGCCAAGGCCTCGCGCCGCGCCATGTTGACCTGCGCCCGTTTGTTTTGATGTCCCCTCAGGGGATCGACATTACGCCGGGCGGGCTGACGCGGGTTGCGCTTAAGCAAGGATCGCTGGTGGTCAATTCCTCGCAAGGCGGCGGTACCAAAGACACTTGGGTCCTGAAAGACTGATGGCAAGAGATCGCGCATGTTAGGCCGGACTGCCAACGGACTGTTTTGGATGTTCCGCTATTTGGAGCGGGCCGAAAACACTGCCCGTCTGCTTCAAGCAGGTCTGCGAATGGCGCTAACCCGCGACTTGGCGACAGCAGAAGATGAATGGCGTTCGGTGATTGCCACGTCAGGCAATCAGATGGCGTTTGAAGCCGCTTATGACAGCTATGATGGCCAAGCGGTTTGGAACTTTATCCTGCGTGACAAAGCCAATCCGGCGAATATTCGCGAGATGTTTGGTGCTGTCAGGCAAAATGCTCGACTTACGCGGACCAACATTTCCTCCGACGTATGGGAAGCGGTCAATGATAGCTGGATGGAGCTGGACGCCAAATTGGCACGGCCAGTGAGTCAAAGCGCTGTAGGCGATGTGGTCACTTTGATCCGCCGTGCAAGCACACGGGTGCACGGCGCGCTTGATGGAACGATGCTACGCAATGAAAGCTATCACTTTGCGCGCGCGGGTATGTTCTTGGAAAGAGGCGTTTCAACCGCGCGAATACTCGACATCAAATATTACCTGCTGCTGCCATCGCTCTCCTATGTTGGGTCAAGCGTGGATACCGGACAATGGGATCAGGTTTTGCGTTCTGTCGCAGGGGCGAGCGCATACAATTGGCTCAACTCTGGCGCGATTGATGCGCGCGGGATCGTCGAATTTCTGGTGCTTGATGCTCGCTTCCCGCGCAGCCTTGGCTTTTGCCGAAGCGCATTGCGTGAGAACTTGAATGCGTTGGCTCGGTTGCACGGTGCCAGGGGGCAATGCCACGAACTGATGAGCGCGGCTGATGAGGACTTCTCCGATATTAGCGCGGACGACATTTTTGAGCGCGGCCTGCACGAATTCCTCGTCGATTTCATGGCACGCAACGCTTCGATCGCTGGTGCTATTGCCGACGATTATCGGTTTCTTGCTTAGGCTATTCCGCAATGCAGCTCTCAATCCGCCACACCACGCGATACAGTTTCTCAGAGCCAGTTGTGCACGCGTTGCAAAGGCTACGCCTGACCCCCAAAGAGACCCAAGGTCAGCAAATTCTGCATTGGGACATGCAATACGAAAACGCCAGTCCACAGCTTGAGTATGATGATCAGAATTTTAACACCGTAACTTTGCTTGCTGTCGAACCAGACGCCACGGAAATGACAGTGACATGCAGTGGCACCGTGCAAACGCAGGACAAGCTAGGTGTGATAGGCCGCCATGCCGGGCACATGCCTGTGTGGAGCTTCCTTGGGCAAACCTTGATAACCAAGCTGGGACCAAAGTTGCGCGATTTGTTGCGCGAAGTCGGGCCAGTCCCCAATGAAGAAGTACTGCCCTTTCTGCATGACCTGTCCGCGCGGATTTCGGACAAGGTTGCCTACACCAAGGGATCGACAATGGTCAGCACCACCGCAGAGGAAGCGGTCGATTCAGGCACGGGCGTGTGTCAGGATCACGCACATATCTTTATAGGATTGGCGCGAGCATCAAATATTCCCGCGCGCTATGTCAGCGGTTACCTGATGATGGATGATCGGATTGAACAAGAGGCGACCCATGCTTGGGCCGAGGCGCATGTCGCGGGGCTTGGCTGGGTTGGCTTCGACATTTCCAACGGGTGTATTCCTGATCCGCGTTATGTCCGACTTGCGACTGGCCGTGATTACCGCGACGCGGCGCCAATCACGGGCATTCGTTATGGGACGACAGAAGAAGTGTTGAGCGTCAACGTCGCAGTCACGCAACAAAGCGGCGACCAATAGCTAAGTTTTTGCCTTGCGCGGGCGCGCTTTTGCGTTAGCTGCCAAATACAAGGTCAGGTTCAAGGATCGCGGAGAGAGTTCATGACGTATTGTGTTGGCATGGTGCTGGAAAAGGGTCTGGTTCTGATGAGCGACACGCGGACCAATTCCGGTGTCGATAACATTTCTGTATTTCGTAAGATGTTCCACTGGGGAGTTCCGGGCGAACGCATGATTGCGGTGATGACCGCAGGCAATCTGGCGACAACACAAGCGGTGGTAAGTCAGCTTGAAGAGCGCACCAAGGAACCAAAGGAGCGCGAAGCGACTTTGCTGAACGGTCCGACAATGTTCAGCGTCGTGACCGAGATCGGCAAATTGCTGAGGGCAACCATCGACGAGCGACAAAAGGCCAATGGCGATCGCGGAAAGGGACGTTTCACCGCTTCCATGATCGTTGCAGGACAGATTGCTGGGATGCAGCCGCGCTTGTTCATGATCTATCCGGAAGGCAACTTTATCGAGGCTAGCTGGGACACGCCGTTTTTCCAGATTGGTGAAACAAAATATGGCCGCCCGATCCTGATCCGGGGTTACGATCGAAATATGAGCTTTGAAGACGCTGCTAAGCTGTTGATGGTTTCGTTCGACTCAACCTTGAAGGCTAACCTCTCTGTCGGACTGCCATTGGACTTGTTGGTCATTGAGAAGGACAAGTTCGCACCGCTGCATGAACACCGCATCACGCATGATGATCCGTACTTTGATTCAATATCATCAGGGTGGGGTGCAGCTCTGAGATCGGCCTTTCGAGCCCTTCCAGAGTATGCATTTGAAGAAGACCGGCGAAAGTAAGGCGCTGCAATACGGAATCGCCCTTAGGTACCAGAATGAAATAGGTCCGTTTTGGAGCGTATAAATCCGTTGATCCTGCCAAATTTGTCCAACGTAAATGAAACATTGCTCGAAATTGGTTCCGACCCCGCGTGAATTGCGCCCAATTTGCATCCAGTACAGTGAGCATGTCACGCAAAGCCTCGCTCCACTTCATCGACTCCTCCAGCCGCCAACGCGCCGAATTGGCTCGCGTCGGGTTCTCACTCGGCCACCATTCGGAAGTCTACGGCGACCTCTCGGAATTGTCCGTACATCCACCGCGTGAAGGGATCATCATTGCCCGCGATATGCCTGAAGAGGGCGGTGTGGCCGTGTGCTTGGAACGTCTCAGTCGGCTCGGCATCTGGTTGCCCTTAATTGCAGTCGATACGCAACCTCGCCCAACCCGTATTGTCGACGCGATCAAGGCGGGTGCGCTTGATTACCTTTCTTTACCGCTCGATCCCGAACGGTTCGGAAGATGTCTGACCCGGATCGCGAAAGAAGCCGAGATTTTCGGCGCGGCGCGGCGCCGTATGATCGAAGCCCGCGACCGGATTGCCAGCCTTTCAGCTCGCGAACGCGAAGTGCTCGAATGGCTAGCAGAGGGTAGCAGCAACAAAGTCATTGCACGCGAGCTCGAGATCAGCCCGCGCACGGTGGAAATTCACCGCGCCAATATGATGAGCAAATTGGGTGCACGTCACGCCGCTGAAGCGGTGCGGCTCAAGCTCGAAGCGAAATTGGAACCGCAGATCCAAGCTTAACCGCCATTTGAAAAAGGTTTCTATAACAGAATATGAGTCCAGCGGCGCAAGAACTGCTAAATCCTACCTATAGCGCCACACCTCGGTATCGAAGCCCTCCGATGCCGTATGCTCATATCGCCTTAGGCCTCGTTTTCTCACCGCACCCCTGGTGAGGCAACGAGGCCATTTCTTTTCGAGTTATCAGGCGCCGATGTAAGGGAACGATAAGCTCTAAGACTTAGCGGCAGAATTTCGCGCCAGTGCCTTCCAAGTGGAAGTGATCTTTATGCGCCGCGTTGTATGCCGGGCCGAGAACCGTGCCGAAGCGCTTGCACGCACTTTTGTGCACGACGCGCAGAAATTCGCGCTCGGCCGCGGTGCCACCGTCCCAATCTTGTTCCAGAACAATCCGGCGGCCGTCTTTGAGCACAAAAGCAGACACGTCGATCGCTTCAGCACGCGCATGGGCTGAACGTTTCTCCGACCCTGCGACATTGCGACAGGCATAGGTGCCCATAGTTTCAACCCGTTCCAACGGGCTACCCAAGATCTGTTGAGCAGCTCGGTCAACGCCAAAACGCACCCAATTGCTGAATGTGCTGGCTGTTTTGCACTTCAGCGGACCCACGTTGCTTAGTCCAAAGCGCCCGCCATCACCGGATAGAGCAGACAACTGGACCGTGCCAAGCTTGTTGCAGCCGGGAGCTGCATAAGTGTCGGGAATCGGATTGAATTGCGCGCCTGTCGCACTCAGTTCGCTAATGCAGTTTTGGTCTTCGGCTTGCGTCGCAACGCGCTGAGGCGTGGCAGCGATCCGGTTCGTGGGGGCAGGGGTTACTGGGCCGCGATTGATCGCGGGCAGAGAGGCGCGCACATCGCGCGCATCAGATGTGTTGCTTACTGAGCTTGGCGCTTTTCCGGCCGGGATAATCCCACCGCAACCAGCCAGAGCAAGCGCTCCAGCCAGCATCGGCAATCGAGTGAAGGTGCGTGTCCGTATCATGGCTAAGGGCTATTGCCCAAAACCGGTTTAAGTAGAGGCAACGATTGCGGTTAACAGCAGTTTACCATGAGCAATTTTACTTAGGTGGGGCGGCGCGTTGCTGGTTAAGGTACAGTGTCCTCGACCTGCTCCCATAGCTCGATTTTCACGCCATTGGGGTCAAGAATCCATGCGAACCTGCCGTATCCCTCATCTACCATGTCGAGCACTTCGACGCCTTTATCCTTTAAATCTGCGCAAAAGCCGGCAAGATCATGAACGCGCAAATTGATCATAAACCCGCCTTTGCCCGGCTTTATATACTCATCATCGCTAAAATGGCTGATCAGGGAGTAAGGGTTTTTCATCGGTTCCTGTGACCAAGCGAGCTGTGGGCCATATTCGCCATCAAGCCCCAGCTTGTCGCGATACCATTCGCGCGTCGCGGCGGTGTCCGCAGCGACATAGAACACTCCGCCTAACCCGGTAACTCTTGGTCCGTTTGCATTTGGCATCATGAATTCTCCCTTCAGAGGCGGTTAACTTGCGGTCGACCAATCCCGACCTTAGCGCATTTGCGCAAAGGGGGACACTAATGCGAAACAAACATCTGATTTTTGGGACCGCGCTGATAGCGCTTGCGTCGCAGCCATCTGTGGCAGCGCCACCGGAATTCGCGCCAGTTGGCCCTGTGACTTGGGTCGATCAAAACAATCCCGCATCGTTCAACCTCGACGTGCATGATCCCGATGGTGATCCGGTGGTTGTGACGGCGACAGGACTGCCGCCGGGCCTTCAGGTTGATCTCACATCGCAATATTGGGCGATCACGAACTACGCAAAAAGCGCATTGAGACCGCAAGATCTTGAATTCAATGCCAATGGCGAATTGATTTTTTCGACCTGGCGGGCCGCTTTCACAGGCGGAGGATTGCGTAAGGTCGATGGCAGTTGGTGGGTACCCAGAGGTAGCAATGTCGATGGGCCGATCTCCGGTGCTAGTACATTCTCAGCGAGTGGCTTGGAGCGCGCTTCGGACGGAACGGTATATTTCGCCGACCATAATGGCGGCTTGCGCATGATTTCCAATCAGACTGTCAGCACTCTTGCGACTCCATCCGGCCTGTTTCCGGGAACCTACTATGCAAACGACGTAACGCTGAGTGGCGCAGATATTGTGGTCGCCTACAGCGCTGGCGTGGTGAGCTACGATGGGGCGGGCGGCGCCACTGTTTTGGCAGATGACAGCGCAATTGCTGGAGGTTTGGGCTTTCTTATAGGGATCGAAAGTGATGGAGCGGGTGGCTTCTACTTGTCATCATCCAACCGCCGGCAAATTTTCCACCTGAACTCGGCCGGCCAAGTCTCCGTTTTCGCTGGGCTCGGCAGCGGTGGGTCCAGCACAGGCACGATTGATGGACCAAACGCCTCCGCTACGTTTCAGTATGAAATCAACCAAATGACACTGGCGCCCGATGGCGCGCTCTATGTTGCGAACACCAAATCGGTCAGAATCATTCAAAATGGCGAAGTTCGGACTGTTGCCGGACGCAATGGTACGCCATTTTTGTTTTCCGCTGCGGATGGGATTGTCCGCCAACAGTCCGGCACGTTCCTTGTGAGCGATCGGCACACATCGCGAATTCATCAACTGCACCCGCAAGGTTGGCAGATAACGGGCTCTTACTCCGGGCCCAATTGCGGGGGGATATTCAATGCGACCATCACCGCAACAGATTCTACGGGGCAAACAACCAGCACCCAGCGCAAGTTTTCTGTTGCGCCGATGGGGCCAGGTTGCGGCGGACCGCCTCCGGGTCCCAGCGGATCGGGTACAGGTTCCGGGACAGGCTCGGGTACAGGTTCTGGGACTGGTAACGGACCACCCATCATCACACCGGGAGGCACGTTGACGCGCCCCGGCTCGCAATCAAACAGCAATGCTGGCGAGGATGATGAAGGTACCCGCGAAAGAGCGCCGCGTGCCTTGTCGCCAAAGCGCGATGAAAGGCGCTAACGCACAGGCAAACGCTGCCTTGTTGGGCGGCGAACTAGTTTGGCCTTACGCCTCTTTCTTACGCCTCGCCTTTTTCCGCTCATGCGGGCACAAAAGAGCTTTGCGCAATCGGATGCTCTGCGGGGTCACTTCGACCATTTCATCGTCGTCAATATAGGCAATCGATTGTTCCAACGTCATACGGCGCGGCGGGGTCAGGCGGATCGCATCATCCTTGCCCGAAGAGCGCACATTGGAAAGCTGCTTGGCCTTCATCGGGTTCACTTCAAGATCATCGGGCTTGGCGTTCTCACCGATCACCATGCCTTCATAAAGCTTCATCTGCGGCTCAATGAACAATTCGCCACGCTCTTCGAGCATGTTCAGCGCATAGGCGACGGCGTCGCCATCTCCATTGGAAATCAGGACGCCGTTGATCCGGCCTTCAATCGGGCCTTTGTAGGGGCCGTACTTCTCAAACAGGCGGTTCATAATGCCGGTGCCGCGCGTGTCAGACAGAAATTCACCGTGATAACCGATCAGCCCGCGTGATGGGGCAGAAAACGTGATACGGGTCTTGCCTTGGCCCGAAGGACGCATGTCGGTGAGGTCTGCTTTGCGGCGCTGCATCTTCTCAACAACGGTGCCGGAATGGTCATCATCAACGTCAATGACGACCGTTTCATAGGGCTCTTGCCGCTCACCATTCTCTTCGCGGAACAGCACTTTGGGGCGGCTAATGCCGAGCTCAAAACCTTCACGGCGCATGGTTTCAATGAGCACGCCCAGTTGCAATTCGCCCCGGCCTGCGACCTCGAAACTGTCTTTGTCGGCGCTTTCGGTGATGCGAATGGCGACATTGGTTTCCGCCTCACGCATCAACCGGTCACGGATCATACGGCTGGTGACTTTGTCGCCTTCGCGGCCGGCAAGCGGGGAATCGTTGACCGCAAAGCGCATGGCCAAGGTCGGTGGATCGATCCGTTGTGCAGCGATTGGTTCGGTCACGCTCGGATCGCAAATCGTGTTGGCCACGGTTGCTTTTTCGAGGCCCGCAAGCGCGATGATGTCGCCCGCCTTCGCGCTTTCAACCGGCACGCGCTCCAAACCGTCAAATGACATGAGCTTGGTTGCGCGGCCCGCTTCAACGACATTGCCGTCCATATCGATAGCGTGGATCGGATCATTGACCTTCAAAGTGCCCGATTGCACCCGGCCCGTGAGCACGCGGCCCATAAAGTTGTCGCGGTCCAGCAAGGTCGCAAGGAAGCTAAATGGTCCCGAAGTGTCGAGACCAGGCGAGGGGACGTGATCGGTGATCAGCTTGAACAGAGGGTCCAGTGAGCCATCGCGCGCATTTTCATCTTCGCTGGCATAGCCATCACGGCCTGAGGCGTAGAGCGAAGGGAAGTCGAGCTGTTCATCACTCGCGTCGAGCGATGTGAACAAGTCGAACACTTCATCAAGCACTTCGAGCGCTCGGCCATCGGGACGGTCGATTTTGTTGACCACCACGATTGGGCGCAGGCCCAGCGCCAGCGCTTTGCCAGTCACAAACTTGGTTTGAGGCATCGCGCCTTCTGCGCTATCAACCAACAGGATAACGCCATCGACCATGCTGAGGATCCGCTCAACTTCTGCGCCGAAGTCGGCATGGCCGGGTGTATCGACGATATTGATCCGCGTGGTTTCGCCGTCATGCTCCCATTCAACCGACGTGCATTTGGCGAGGATGGTGATCCCGCGCTCTTTCTCCAGATCGCCAGAGTCCATTGCCCGTTCTTCGACACGCTGGTTGTCGCGAAAGGTGCCGGATTGGCGGAAGAGTTGGTCGACCAGAGTGGTCTTGCCGTGGTCAACGTGGGCGATGATCGCGACATTGCGGAGCGAATTGGACATGTGCAAACTTTCGATGGGTCAGCGCCATTGGCTTATGTGACCGCGAGAAACAAGGACCCAGAAGGCGTTAAATGGTGGGCTATTGCATGAATTGCATGGTGCGAAGGTTTTAAACTGCCTTTGCTGCACTGCACCACAATTGCCGATGGCAGTGCGGTTAGCCGACACCTATCGCTACGGCAAGCATTGTTGCTGAGCCATTTCAAAATGCGGCAACGCAACATTGCAATTTGAAACTGTTACTACCCTGCAACAACCGCGGTTTTGGCCAGTGTTTCCGCGGGTTTCGCGCTTGTAGGGCGTGTTACACTCGACTATCATTTTTGAGCCACTAACCACTGTCGCGGCATTTGAAGGTGCTTTGTGGTTTTGAGAAAATGAGGAGAGGACTTCCATGCGCATTCACAAAATCGGCTCTGCCGGGTCGTATCGTTTCACCCTGCTTGCAGGAGCTGCTGCATTTGCTGTCACTGCACCAAGCGTCGCATCCGCTCAGGATGCTGACGAAGCGGGTGACGGTTTGGAGGCGCCTGATACCAGTCAGGGCATCATCGTTACCGCATCAAAGCGTGAGCAAACCCTTCAAGAAACGCCGATCTCGGTTTCTGTGACCACGGGTGAAACGCTCGAAGATGCGCAAATCCGTGACGTTCTTGACCTGCAAACGGTGACACCATCTTTGCGGGTTAGCCAGTTGCAAACCGCATCGGCGTCGACCTTTATCATTCGTGGCTTTGGTAATGGCGATAACAATTTCGGGATTGAGCCGTCGGTTGGCGTCTTTATTGACGGCGTTTTCCGCTCACGCTCAGCTGGCGCTCTCTCCGACCTTACAAATGTTCAACGCATCGAGGTTTTGAACGGTCCGCAATCAACGCTGTTCGGCAAGAACGCTTCTGCTGGCGTCATCTCGGTTGTTACACGTGAGCCGCAGTTTGAATTTCAAGGCGGGGTTGAGGCGAGCTATGGCAACTTCAATTCCTTTGTACTCAAAGGTGATGTTACCGGACCGATCTCAGAGAACATCGCGTTTTCAATCGACGGCAGTTACAACCGCCGCGACGGCTTTGGTGAAATCGTCAACCTTGGCGAAGACGTCAATGACCGCAACCGTTGGTCGGCTCGCGGGCAATTGCTGATCGAACCAAGCCCAGACCTTAAAATTCGTGCGATTGTCGACTATTCGAACATCGACGAAGTGTGCTGCACCGTTGGCAATGTCCTCGCTGGTCCAACCGCAGCCGGCATCGTAGCCGTAGGCGGCCAACTGCCGGATCAGAACGACTTTTTTAGCCGTGAGGTTTTCCTCAATGCTGTGCCTTCAAACACTGTCGAAAATTATGGTGGTTCGATCCAGATTGACTGGAACCCGACCGATACGCTGTCAGTCACGTCGGTCACTGCCTATCGCGAACTCGACAACTTCTTCGTGTCAGACATTGACTACACCAGCGCAGACATCGCGTTTGAAAGGCGCGATCAGCAAGCTGAGACGTTCACGCAGGAACTTCGCATTGCGTCCGACTTTGACGGTCCGATAAACTTCTTGCTTGGTGGTTTCTACTTCGACGAGTCGATCACGCAGAATAGCGAGATCGAAAATGGTACCCAGATCCGCGATTTCTTCGAGATTTTGGCCGGGGAAAACCCGGTTGCCGTTTTGACCGGCCAGCCGACTTTGTTCAACGGGCTCGAGGCCAGTTTCGGCTTCCCGCAAGAGAGCATCTTCAATTCGCCGCTGCTGACCGAAGAAACCTTCTTCATGAACAACACGTC
The DNA here is from genome assembly GCA_039985875.1 of Erythrobacter sp. GTDB lineage: Bacteria > Pseudomonadota > Alphaproteobacteria > Sphingomonadales > Sphingomonadaceae > Erythrobacter. The sequence goes on from JBDWRU010000011.1 coordinate 300,365, forward strand.
GTGGTCGGTCTTCGGCACCGTTGATTTTGAGCCTATCGCTGGATTGGTTTTCACCGGCGGGTTCAACTACACCGATGACAGCAAGGATTTTGGCCTGTCTCAGACCAGCTTTGATCCGCTGGCGCAGGTCAACTTCGTCGACGCCTTTATTACTGGCGCGACGGGTGGAACGGTGACTACACGTGACCAGTTCCAGGCTTTGCCACAGGCAAACCAGGACGCTCTGCTCTCAGCGGCGACTGATCCCGTGCTCAATCCGCTCCTTGGCCTAGCTGGGTTCCAATTCCAACCACCGTTCCTGACGATACCGAACGCGGTTGAAGATGGCAGAACCAATGATGACCAGTTCACTTATCTCTTGCGTGCATCTTACGAGATTTCGCCTGAAGTGAATGTCTATGCGAGCTATTCAACCGGCTTCAAAGCAAGCTCGATCAATCTGTCGCGTGATAGCCGTCCAGCCAATACTGACTTCCTTGCTGGACCAGGTGGCTCAACCTTCGCGGCTCCAGATTCGGCAATTATCAATGCCGGGCTTGCCGTGCCGAACTTGGTTTCTGGATCGCGCTTTGCCGGTCCTGAAGAAACCGAGGTCTACGAATTCGGAGTGAAGGCGGCGTTTGATGGTGTGTCCATCAATCTCGCCGTGTTCGATCAGTCGATCCAAGGTTTCCAGAGCTTCGCTTTCACCGGCACCGGCTTTGCCCTTCGCAATGCGGGTGAGCAATCTGTCACTGGCTTCGAGCTAGATAGTTCGATCTTCCCGGCTGACGGTTTGGTTCTGACATTTGCGATGACTTATCTTGATCCGCTGTTCGACGACTTCCCCGGAAGCGTTCTTGGCGATCTAACCGGTGTAGTTCCGGCTGGTATTCCCGAAATCGCGATCTCAACCTCGGCGACTTACACGCATGAGTTTGGCGGTTCAGGTAACTTGTTGGTCACTCGGCTTGATTACAATCATGAGAGCAACACCGACATCAACAATGGTCTGCCGACTTTCAACGCGGCGCTGGGCAACACCGAAATCTTCAGCCGTGAAGTGAACTTGGTGAACGTCTCAAGCACGCTGAAATTGGAAAACGGTGTTGAAGTCGGCGTCTTTGCGCGGAACCTGTTTGATGATGAATTCATCACCACAGTGTTTGACGGCGTTGCGCAGGCTGGAACGGTTTCGGGCTACCCGAACGCTCCGCGCACCTATGGCGGCGTTGTTCGCTTCAAGTTCTGATCCGATCAGTTTAGCTCATAATCGAGCTTTCAAAAAGGGCCTCGCCGGAAACGGCGGGGCTTTTTTTGTGCGGTCAACGTATGTTCCAGTCCTGACCGGAATTATGATTACCCATTGCCCTTTGCGCACAGATATGCACTGTCTGGTGCAGTGGTTTTTGACACGAAAGCTTGAAAACAAGCGCAGATCGCGGGTCGCAGAACAGGGGGACTGTGAAAATGCTCGATATTGGTAACGTTTTTTCCAACACTTTCAATATGATGAAAGAGCGGTGGTTGGCACTGCTTGGCCTATGGGCCGTGTTTTTTGGCCTGTTAATTGTCTACGCCTTGATTGCGTTTGCTGTGCTTGGCGGCGCGGCGACTGCGATGATGGGTGGCATATCCGACCCAAGCGCGGCGTCGCTCGGCAGTATGGGTATCGGTATCATAATTATGGGCGTGATATTTTACATTGGCTATTTCGCAATTGCGTTTGGTCAGCAAGGTTCGATGGTCGCGATGGCAAGTCCATTGAAACGTATAAGTTTTGGCGATGCGTTGGGAATCGGAATCAAAGGGGGACTGACGTTCCTTGGGGTCTTGGTGTTGCTACTTATCGCGTATGTCGCGTTTGCGATAATCGCGGTGATTTTGGGCTTCATCCTGTCGTTTTTGGGCGAAGCAGCCGCTGTGATCCTGGCAATTCTGATCCTGCCAGCGATTATCTATCTGCTTTGCCGGTTTGCGGTGCTGGTCCCGGTAATCGTGGTGGAGCGCATATTCAATCCGATCACCGCGATCACACGCTGCTGGGCAGTGACGCGCGGTCATGTGCTCGGAATATTGGTCGTTATTATCATCACTGTTGTGATTGCAGCGATAATGATTGGCGTTCCGTTCATGCTGTTCTTTGGGGCGCTGTTCGCCACCGCTGATCCAGCGAACTTTAATGCAGGTTCAGCGATTGGTGGAGCTGTCTTTGGAATGCTGATCTTCTTCCTCATGTATCTGCTCTACATGATCTTCAGCGCCAGCCTCATCGCTAGCTTGCACGCGCAGATCAGCGACGCAGACACGGTCGATCTGGGTAAGACATTTGAATAACTAACTTACCCGGAGAAATTGGGTTTAAGAGAAGGGGGTGGGCTGCGAAAGCCTGCCCCCTTTTTTATAGTTCTCTCAAAGCTTGCGCAGGTTTGGCCCGCAACAGCGGCAATGACCCGCCCAGCGCAAATGCCAACACCATCGCCAGGCCAAGGCCGAGCACGGCGAGCACTTCGCCCCAATTGGGCAACCACTCAAATTCAAACAGCTGAGTGATGATTACCCAAGCCAGCCCTGATCCTAGGCCAAGGGCAACGAGCGCCAGCGTCGCTGCGATCAGCCCATATTCCGCCAATTGCAGCATCAGAATTTGCCGCCTGCTCGCGCCCAGCACGCGCAGCACTACTGTATCATAGGTCCGAGCAGCACGTGCAGCCGCTATTGCACCCATCAGCACCGCCAGCCCCGCCAACACCGCCACAGCGGCGGCAGCGAGGGTCGCCAAGCTCACCTGCTCAAGTATGGCGCGCGCTTCGACCAGCACTTCGCCGGTTTCGATCACCGAGCTGGATGGGAATTCGCGAACCAATTCGCGCAGCAATTCGCCGCGCGCTTCGTCATCGCCCTCTTCGGGCAATTCGATGGTGGCCGCCAAATTGTGCGGAGCATCAGCGATTGCGTTTTTGGAAAAGACCAGCGCGAAGTTGAAGCCCATGCTCTCCCAATCGATCTCTCGCGTGTTGGCAATGCGCGCGGTGCGTTCCGTACCGAGGACTGCAAAGGTGATCATATCACCCACTTTCAGATCGACGGCATCGGCAAAGTCCTTTGGCACCGAAACCTGCGGTTCGCCCGTATGGTTCGCGCTCCACCATTCCCCCTCGATAAGGCGATTGCCTTGCGGGAGTTCGTTGGCATAGGTCAGCGCGCGCTCACCATTAAGGATCCATGCGCCCTCGGGTCGTTCTTCCAAATCGGCGACGCGTTGCATGTTGTCTTCTGGCCCATAGGCGAGAACAGCGCCGCGCAAGGTCGGCACTGTGCGCAGGCTCGCATCGGGATAGCGCGCGCGCACAAGGCCAGAAAAGCGGGTTTCTTGATCGACGGGCACGTCGAGTACGAAATAGTCTGGCGCCTCTTGCGGGACACGGCTTTGGATATTGCCGTCGAGCGCACTTTGAACCGCAGCGAGAAGCACAAAGGCAGCCAGCCCAAACCCGAGCGCTGTGACAAGCGAGCCAGTTGGGGCGCCGGGACGGTGAATGTTCGACAATGCGCTTCGCAAGACTGGGTTGGAGGGGCGAGGAATGCGGCGTGCGATGATCTTTATGACAAGCCCGAGGATAGCCAAGGCGGCAAGCGCTAAAGCCGCGCCAAGAAGGAAGCCACCAGACAGCAATGGTTGGTCGGTAGTCAGGATCGCGACGGCGCAAATTGCAACCAAACCAATGGCGGTTGCCAAGAGCGCCTTCCAATCTTGTGCCAGCGGCACGATCCGGCTGCGCATCAAGGCCATTGCAGGGAAGCTGCGCGCACGCAGCAGGGGCGTTGCGGCAAAAGCAAATGCGACCAGCAATCCATAAGTTGCCGCAAGTAGAAGGGGCGCTGGCTCAATAACAAATCCGCTTTCAACCGGCAGCAAGCCTTGCAACGCCATACCAAGTAGTGGGGTGACGAGCACCCCGGTTGCAAGGCCTAAAGCGCTGCCTATCACCGCCGCTACCGCAATTTGCAGCGCGTAAATTCGCACGATGTCGCGCGAGGACGCGCCAAGAACCTTAAGCGTTGCGATCCCATTGCGCCGCGCGTCGAGATAGGATGCGACACCGCCCGCGATCCCAATTCCGGCAATTACCAAAGCCGCCAGTCCCACAAGGGTGAGAAAATCGCTCATCTGCCGGACAAACCGATCTGCACCGGGTGAAGCGCGGTCGCGATCTCGAAAGTCGAACCCGGCGCTAGGGAAGGCCTGGGTCAGTTCCTCTTCTACCACCTCTATGTCACGCTCTGGATCGTTAAAGGCGACCCGAGTTTTGCTTTGATAAAGAGATCCCGGCGCGATCAATCCTGCCTCTTGCGGGACATCCTTTGCGACGATGATCGTCGGGCCAAGCTGAAAGCCTTCAGAAAGACGGTCGGGTTCCTTGTCGATAATGCCGGCGGCTTTGAGTGAAACAGTGCCAACTTTGAACGTGTCGCCAACCTCTATGTCGAGCCGGTCCATTGCTCCTTTGGCTAGCCACGCGTCTTTGCCCGTCGGCGCGGTCGTGCTGGTCCCATCAACCAAGGTCAAATCACCATAAAGCGGCCACTTGGCATCGACCGCTTTCAACTCAATCGGTGCGGCATTGTCTGATGTGGTTGCCATGGCTTGCAAGCGGAAGCCGCCCGAAATTTCGCCATACTTGGACAGTGCTTTGCGTTCTTCATCAGAAAGGTCGCGTTGCCAGACTTCGACTTCTAGATCGCCGCCAAGTAGTTCTTGCCCGTTGGTTTCAAGCTCACGTTCAATAGCGGCGGTGAGCGTGCCAATCGCGGCGAGCGCGGCCGTGCCCAAAAATATGCAGACCAGCAGCAAGCGCAGCCCGCGAAAGCGTGCATTGAGATCGCGGCGGGCTATTTTCCAAGCACCACTCCAGCCCAGGCCATGCGCAGTGCTCACTCAGCTGCCTCACTGGAGCTTGTGCCAGATCTATCGTCGGACACGATAAGTCCATCGCCCATTGTCAGCACGCGTTCGCATTTTTCGGCCAAAGCGCGATCATGGGTTATAATCAGCAACGTGGCGCCGGTTTCCGCGCGGCGGGCGAATAGCAGCTCAACGATCTCTTCGCCTGTGGTCACATCGAGGTTTCCGGTTGGCTCGTCCGCGAAAATCAAATCAGCGCGCGGGGCAGTTGCGCGGGCGATAGCGACGCGTTGTTGCTCGCCGCCCGAAAGCTGTGTCGGGTAATGTCCAGTGCGATGGTCAAGGCCAACCGCCTCAAGCTCTGCAATAGAGCGTGATTGCGCATCCTTTGCCCCTGCTAACTCCATGGGCGTCGCGACGTTTTCCGCAGCGGTCATCGTAGGCAGCAAATGGAATGCCTGAAGCACGATGCCGATCCGTCCACGGCGCGCGGCGGCCAATCCGTCTTCATCTAGGCTGGCAAAATCCTGTCCCGCGACAATCAGGCTGCCACCGCTAGCGCGCTCCAGCCCGGATAGAACCGCCATAAGCGAGCTTTTCCCTGAGCCAGAAGGGCCAAGCAGCGCGACCACCTCGCCATGCGCAATGTCGAGATCGATACCGCGCAAGATATCGACCGGCGCGTCACCGCTACCAAGGGTGAGGGTAAGGCCACGAGCGCTGACTGCGAAGTCGGCTTTGGGCGAAGGCGGTGCAGATGTTGAGCTTGTCACGGAAACCAGATGGGATAGGGGTACGTTGCAAACAAGTACGGATTGAGGAAACTGGCAGATGAATTGTGGTGTTTGGTCGAAACGCGCGAGGCTCTCAGTTGTTTCTGCTTTTTCGCTTGTTTTGTCAGCTTGCGGCAACAGCGAACAAGCGACGACTGGAAATGGTCCAGAGGTGAGCGGGGTTGACGATGTACTCGAAGCGTCAATTCCGGTCGTGGGACCAGAGCGGCGCATTCTGGCGTTTGGGGACAGCCTCTTCGCTGGTTATGGCCTGAAAGACTCCGCCGGAGACAGTTATCCGACAAAGCTCGAAGCAGCGCTACGCGCGAAAGGGGTCAACGCTCGGATATCCAATGCAGCGGTGTCAGGAGACACCACTGGTGCGGGGCTACAACGCCTTGCCTTCGTTCTGGACGCACAGAAGCAAATTCCGGACCTTTTTATTCTTGAGCTGGGGGGCAACGACTTCTTGCGGCAGGTCAAACCCCAAGAAGCGCGCGCAAATTTCATCGCGATCATGGATGAGCTGAAAAAGCGTGACATTCCTGTGCTGATTATGGGAATGCGCGCGCCGCCAAACCTTGGACCAGAATATCAGAGCGAATTTGATGCGATCTATCCCGAGCTTGCCGCAACCTATGGCGCGCAGCTGATCCCGTTCTGGTTGGAGAGCATTTACGAGGACCCAAGTCTTTTCCAAGGCGATCGCATTCACCCAACAGCAGAAGGGATCGAAGCGCTGGTCACGGCGACCTTGGAGCCGGTGAAAGCGGCGATCCCTGAAGCAGACGAAGTCGAGGGGGCAGGGAGCTAAAGCCGCTCCAATGCCCCGCCGCTGACCCGCCAGATGGCGGCTTCAGCTTCAATCTCCGCAAAGGGCGCCAGCTCAGTTCCTGTCAACCAGATTTGCGCTTTGCCTGCGCGCAGCCGCTTGAACAGCTCGGCGCGGCGCACCGGATCAAGATGCGCGGCCACCTCGTCCATCAATAACACACTTGGCCGTCCGGATGACGCCAAGACACCATGCGCCAGTATGATGGCGATCAACATCGCCTTTTGCTCGCCGGTTGAACAGGAGGTTGCTGATTGACCAGAGGAAGCGATCACCACCTCCAACTCATCTCGGTGCGGACCGGAAAGCGCTCGCCCAGCGGCTCGATCGCGCGGCCGTTCGCGGGCAAACATTGCCAACAAATCGGAAACATCGGACGGACCGCCTGCGCAGTACTTGAGGATCGGGCGAGCAAAAGGCTCTGGGGGAAGGGCGGATAATTCCTCGGCCAGCAGATCAACTAAACGTGCACGGTTCTGGGTGACGACTGCGCCATGCTGCGCGGCCTGCGCTTCGATAGCGTCCAGCCAATGCGCATCTCCGCGCGTCTCCAGCAACCGGTTGCGTTCCCGTAGCGCATTCTCAAGGGCGTTCACGCTTTTGACGTGCATAGGCTCAACCGCAAGGGTCATGCGATCCACAAACCGCCGCCGCGCGCCTGCGCTGTCGTTAAAGAGGCCATCCATCGCAGGAGTGAGCCAAGAGACCGCATGCCATTCGGACAAGGCGCTCGCGCTCGCTTCTGCACCATTGATCCGCACAAGCCGACGGGTGGGGCGTTCTGCTTCGGTGTAGCTGCCGATCCGTGCAGAGACCTGTCCTTGCTCAATCAGGCTTGCCCCGATCGCAAACGCGCCTGTCTCTTCGCTCCCCGGCAGAGTGCGCGCAAGGTCAGACAAGTGCGCGCGCCGTAACCCGCGTCCGGGGCTTAGTAGAGAAAGCGCTTCGAGCACATTGGTTTTCCCCGCCCCGTTCTCGCCGACAAGCAGGTTGAAATGCGCGGTTTCGCCAAGCTCACTTGCGGCATGATTGCGGAAGTTCTGAAGAGTGATCTTGGAAAGCGCCATGGGTCAATTCAGCGTTAGCATGCGTTTGTGCTAGAGCTACAAAAAACGCTAATCCTAATACATGGGGAAAATTCCCAATCTTTCGGAATGATGAACAAGGGGTAAGTTTACATTTTGATACGAAATGGCGGAATTCTGCGGTTTTTCAAGTTTGGCACGGCTCCTGCATAGTTGTTGGCATCCCCAGGGAATAACCCAAAGGGAAACGAAACAGACCCAACAGGAGACCAAATCATGACTACCAACACCGCCAACCGCTTCGCTGCCGCCGCTCTTTCAGTGGTCTTCACCGCAGCAATGTTCGCATACACAATCATCCCGGCCAGCCCGAACCTGATTGCTTGAGCATCCCAACCCAATACGCATAAATCGAAAGGACCAATAACAATGACATTCGCAACTGACATGGGTTCAAAGCTGTTTGCCGCAGCCGCTGCTCTGGTCATCACCTCCGCAGCGATGGCAACCGCCATCCTCCCCGCAACTCCAGCCGCGTCGATCCTCATCGGAGGTGTAGCATGAACAACTTGAAGAAAAATGGTGGCGGCTTTCGCCTCGATCAAAACAACGCCAAAATGGCCGGTGTTTGCAGCGGAATCGCTAACTACACCAATTTCGACACTACGGTTGTTCGGGTTGGGTTTGTGATCGGCGCATTTGTTAGCCTTGGCACAGCCGCTCTGATCTATGCAGCCATTGCATTGATCGCAGACTAAAGCGTGGCTTGAAAAAGCGGATCCCGGTTTTTCGGCCCTCTATTGAGGCGCGCCACGCCAGAATTTGATTGAACCGGGAGGGGCCCATTGCGGCCCCTCTTTTTTTGGGCGACAGCTTAGCTTTCGAAGCCGACAGTCCGCTAACGACCCAATAGCCGACACAGAAAGGCACTCAATTTCCAGCTAACCTGAATCTGTCTTCAAGGATAGACTTCGTGGTCGGACGGAGCTCTGCAGTCACACTCATGGCAAAACAGGCAAAGGCTAAGAAGGCTATATTTACCGGGGTAGTCAACCACGATAACTGTTTTCTATTTTTCGTTGGTTTAGTCCTTACTCTCGACCTTAACGCTTACCAAGACCGCCACTCCAATCGCAAAAAGCAAATTTATCGATGCCATGCCGATACGCTGATCGTTGAACCAAAGGGTAGAGCTTTCCACCAACAATGGGCCCATCCACACCGTGATGGTTCCAGCAATCGCATAAAGGCCAAAGAACTCCCCACTTCGTCCCTTTGGTGCAAGTGCAACTAGCATCGTGCGGCTGGACGAAATGCTCGCAGTCACAGATATTGCGACTAGGCTGACCAGTGCGAGCATTGTAAGGTCCGAAAGGGTTTCAAAAACAATGCTGTCCCAGACTTTGGTATTTTCTATGGCCCCAAAAAGCAAACTTTCCTGTGTGATCGATAGCTGAATTCCAAAGACCACCACCATAAGGAATATCTCGATCAACAATGCGCGCTTCACGCCGAATGTGTTGTCGAGCCAGCCCCCGATTAGCCCACCAGCAAATGCAAAGATGCTGGCGTAAATGGCATAGATGATAAGCTCCAGAACGTCCCATCCAAGAAACAGCGAATAATAGACTGCGATAAGGGCCAGCAGGGCTGCCATGCCATCGGCATAGAGCATGTGTGCAATCAGAAATTTGAGCAATTCGCGATAGCGCTTGGCTTCGCCAAAGGTTGTGATCAGTGCTCTGGTGCCTTCGCGCATCGCCGTGATCCAGCTTGCGCCAGGGGTCCCAGGATCGCGGGCGTAACGAAAAAAATAAATCGAAAACACTGTAATCCAAATCGCGCATAAGGGTCCAACGAGGCGTGAATGCTCGAACCGTTGCATGTCGAGCCCAAATTGCGGCTCGGTAAATGGCCAGCCGATCATCGCAGGCAAAATGAAGAGCATAGTGATGAAACTGAAAATGATCGCTCCGGCAAGATTGCCAAGTCCCAGACCAAGACCTGAGATTGAAGAAAGGACTTGAGGTGGGCCGGCGGCGGGAAGCATGGCGTTATGCGTGACTTCGGAATAGGTGAAGCTGACATAGGCGATGATCAGCAGTGCCATTATGGTCCATGCCGGTAACCCTTCGCCCCCAGGCAATGCAAACCACAAAAGGGCAGAACACGCCGCAATAAGGCCAAAGAATATGCCGAGCAAGGGTTTCAATCGCCCGCCGCGATCAAGAGCGGCTCCCAATATTGGTGCGGTCAAGGCTGCGATGATCCCAGCCCATTTTATGACCGACGCAATGCTGGCTTGACCTTGCGCATTGGCGGTGGATCGGGCTGTTTCAGGATCGAGGTGGTCCAATGCGCCGCTCGCTATCAAGTCAGCGCCGATCACGTCACGCGCAAAATAGGGCGCAAAAATGTAGATGACGACCATCAAATAATAGGGATTGCGAGCCCACTCAAAGACGGCCCAGGCAAAGCCAGCGCGGTCAATCGAACCCTTGGCGAGGCCTTTTGCATCGTCTGTTGTGCTTGCAATTGCCATGAGATCAACCCGCCTTCAGCGCGAAGAATATCATTGACATCGCCGTCATGACAACAATCCCGGTCCAACTGAGCAGTTTCATGGCCACGTTTGGCCGATCTTCATCCGCCATCTCGCAGCGCGTCACCACGAGGTGGTTCACCAAAGCGGTGGTGGGCGTTAAAACGAAAAAGATCGAAGTCACCAAATCGATGAAGGCGGTAAAGCTGTCGAGGAAGACGACCAGAAACGCCAAACTCAAGGCTGCCGCTAGGATGACAAAGACTGCATAGCCGGTCCGGCTCGCCATTCCGCCAACATTCCCCTTTATTTCTTGATAGATTGCGCCAAACCCGCGCCCACTGCCATCAAAGGCGGCCGCCATGGTGGTTGCCATAACGCACAAAACTGCAATCCCTACGAGGCTCGCGAACCCTTCCCCAAGCGTCTCGGCATAGAGTCCGATGATTTGGTTTGCGAGTTCTGCCGCGCCGCTTTCGGGTTGTATGCCGCCGGCGTGCATCACTCCTGCGCCCATCACGCAAAAGCAGATCGCGAGGAAACCCGTCAGCAGATAGGCCGCAAGAAAACCGCCGCGCGCAGCCCCGATCGAATGACGCTTTGACGGTTCAACGCCCTCTTGCGACTTAAGCGTCCACATCGACACATCATTCGACTGTCCAATCGACGTTGGCATAAAGCCGGCCAAGGCAATGACAAACAAAAGCGCAAGCGGATCGAAGGCCCAATCAAAGCTTGCCGTGCTCGCCCAATCCACCTTGGGAAGTGCCAAACCAGCCGCCAGAATGGTCGCGAATGTGAGGAACACCACAAGGATCGCGCTAAGGCGTTCTAACCACCGATATCCGCCGATCAGGAGCACGGCCAAAGTCGCGCCTAGAACCAGCAGAACTAACGCAATGAGAGGCAAGTCAGTCCCGGTGACGGCTGCAAGGATCGCCGCCGTCGTGGCCGTGACGGCGGCCCCGCCAATCGGCATGATGCAAAGCGCCACAATAGCTAGAACAACCAAGAGCCAGGGGGAAAGCTCTCGGTAGCCGCCGATGAGCGTCTTACCGGTCGAGTGAGCGTAATCGACACCAAATCGGAAAGCGGGATATTTCAGCACATTGATGAGCACAATAACTCCGACCAGCGCCAGACCATACATCGCGCCCGCGCGCGTGGATTGCACAAGGTGCGAGACACCAATGGCGGAGCCTGCGAAAATGAGCCCAGGCCCTGCTGCACGGCGTAATTCTTGAATGCTCATATTAGACAATCTTTCGTTATTCGCCGGATCGCGGAAAAGGAACGCGGCCAATGCCTGCTGCATCGACACTTGAGACGTAAAGAAACCCATCGCCGGGCGCGATTGCGCCAGTTGTATTGGGGAACCCGCCTTTGGGATCTTGCCATGTTTGCAAAACCTTTCCTTCCTCTGTGAATTGGAGAACAAGGCTGTAAGGCATCGCTTCGGGTCGAACCCAGTCTGGAATTCTCGAGATGATCTTGCGCAGCTTCGGGCTGGCAGACAAATCATCTAACATCGGCACGCGCGGGCCAACCAACCCCAGAAAATAGGTTTGGGTACCATCGGGTATGATGGGCCCTTTGGTGATATTGTCTGGGAAACCGGGAAGATTGCTCAAAATGGGGACGGGCTTGCCTTTATCTGGGCCGTTCAAGGCAATCCGGTGAACGGTGTAGGTTCCCGTTTCGGCAACCAACACAGCAGCGCCGTCTGAGCTCATAGCAATCCCATTGGCAAAGCTCAGACCCTCGGCCAGAACTGAGGTCTTCTGTGTTGTCGGATCGAAGGATAGAACTCTTCCCGTCCTGCTTTGCTCAGAAATGTCGTCAATGCTCGCGGCTAAGGGCGAGCCTGATGCCTCTGCGCCAAATCGTTGTGAGGCATCGGTGAAGTAGATATTGCCATTCGCCGCCTCGATCACATCGTCGGCAAACACGATTGGCGTTCCTTCGACCCTTTGCGTGAGCACTTGAACTTGTCCGCCGGGTGAGACTGAGAGTAAGCCGCGATACGCATCGGCGACGAGCAGCGACGCGTCCGATCCGAACGCCAATCCGAGCGGGAATCCACCGGTCTCTGCGAACGCGCTGGCTTCCTTTGTCTCAGTATTGATACGCCAGATTATGCCTTGTTGAGAGGAAGCGTAGAGCACCCAAAGGCCCTCTTCTTCACGCGCGATAATGTCTTCAGGACCATTCGCCGAGCCGATTGGCAGGATATCCATACTGGCGAGGCGATCATTGGGTGCAAACGCGCCTGCGTACCCTTGATCAGTGGGCGCATCCCAACCAACTGGATCAACCGATGTTGGCCAAAGGGCGAAGTAAGCAATCAACACGCCCAACACTCCAAACGCGACCTTTGCACTGGTCTCAAAGCTCATAGCCGAGGGCTTTCGTTCTTTGCCGGCCCGCCAAGCGCATTGAGCGCCTCGATCCAATCCTCTTTGGTCACGCTGCGGTTGATCTGTGCTTGGGCGAGCATTTGGTCCATAAAGGCTACAAATTTGGGATGCATTGTGCTGCCAAACATGCTCCACCAAGCCCGGCCGCCCGGTGTCCCGACGGTTTGCACAAACAATCGGTTCAGTGCGCCGAACTGCGCCTGCGCTTCGGCAGAATTGCCTTTGACCAGAAAGCTCGCCTGCGCGCCCTCAACAGCGATGAATATCATAAGACGGAAGCGCACCAATTCGGCTTCGTCCAATTGGACCGGGTCGCGGAGGCCGCGGTCGTAGATGTCGATCAGCTCCTTATCGGCCACCACCAGCCGGCGAAAGCCGTCAAACCTCTCCTGCATCACTTGCAAGGTGGCCAGCTCGCTCGCCTTGCTTGCCTGACGCGATTGGAGGCCGACAAAAACCAGCGATCCGACAATGGCGAAGGCGGCCACGGTTTGGCCGATGAAATATATCGCTTCGAGTGTCATGGATCTGCCCCGGTCATAAAAAAAGTCACGCTCGATCGATCACCGGAACGGCTAGGCCGTGCCTACCGCGAGCCACACCAACATCCCAACGCGATGGAAGATGAGATAACTCCATCCTGCCCAATGCCATTGGCGTTTCGCGGTCAGCATAAGCAAAACCTGAGTCGCAAAGACGGGCACATAAAGAACCGACACGCTGAAGAGGGTTTCGCTTAGCGGTACGGCTGTTGTGTAGAACCAATTGGCTGACGTGATCAGCGGGGCGACTGCCAGTAACCCCAATATGAAAACACGATTGCTCAGATAGTAATCTTCAACCGACGCCCACTTTTTCGGGTGTTCGGGGTAAAGAAACCGACTGAGAAATATGTAAGGCAATATGGTGGCCATAGCGATGACGATGGTGACCACGTCGAACACAATAACATCGGCCACGGCATCATAAAGCGCATAGGTATTGGCCACCGCTGCCACGAGGTAAAAGCTGATCGCCCACGGTACAAAACCGATAGGCAGGTCTCGCCTTGCGCGGTGGGCATCGGCCATATTATTGGTCACATTTGCCACGAGCAGGGCGAGCAAAATTCCGACAAAGCTGATCGTGAATTCGATATCGGTCATAACTCGGCGTCCTTGTTCTCACTTTCTACCGGCGGCGCATTGTCGAGCCACGGCGCGAAGTTTTCTGGCAAAGTCTGATCGAGCAAGTGCTCCTCAACATAGGCCACAAAATCGGGCGCGAAGTTGCTTTTGCGCCCTTCCCAGAACCGCTTGCCACCGGGCGTTGTGAAGTAGGAGACGTTCGAATTTTGCCATGCGCGCCAAAGGTCGTCCGGCAAATCACCCTGCCGCCATTTGAAGTAGGCGCTTTGCATATAGGACATGCCTGCCATCAATCCTGAAAGAAGCACCATATTCTCGCCATCGGAGAGCGCACTTGGGTCTTTCAACCCTTTCGTGGCGACTTCGGCCACTTCCAGATTGGAACCGAAAGTCAGATACATATTGGCAAAGTTATCGTGCACCGCCTGCGTCGCATCTGCGCGCCGCGCTGCTTCATGTTGGCGTGCTTGCGCATTGCTTTGCCGGACCTGTATCCCGACGAAAATCAACGAAAGCATAATCCCAACCGCCGCAACGATCTGGCTGATGAAGTAAAAGTCTTCGAGGGTCATGCGCTTGCCTCCTCGTCAGTCACATCCGCGCTGTGTTTTCTACGAAACCAAGCATCGGCAACTTCGGGTCGCTCGCTGTTCATCACCTCATTTTCAAAATAGTCGACAAAAGGATCAGCGAACATATGGCGGCGCATAGCCCAGAGCCTTGCACCGCCGGGAGTGTTGACGAACTGCAAAGCCACATACCAGCTCCTCCACTGCTCATCCGGCAAGTCTCCGGCGCGCCAATCGAAGAAGGCATTCTGTGCGTAACACAAGAGAGCCGAAGCACTGGTTACGTATTGCCCAAGCTCATCGACTGAGAGCGTGTCGAAATCATTGAGCGCTTTGTCAATCAGGCTGGCCAACTGCTGGTTCTGCGAGGTGTGCATATACCAATTGGCGAGGTTTCCGTGCGCCTCTCGCATCGCCGCAACGCGGCTTCCTTCCTCCATGCGCTTGGCCTGTTCAGTGCTCTGACGCATCTGTATTCCGACGAAAATCAACGAGAGCATAATCCCAACCGCCGCCACAATCTGGCTGAGGAAATAGAAGTCTTCGAGCGTCATGCCTTGTCACCCTCCTCAACAGGCGCGCTCTCCGCGGTCGCTTGCAGCGCCTTGAAGGGTTCAAGCGAGGCTTGCTCGCGCGCCGTCTCGAGCGCGGCCACGAAGCGTTCGGAATAAATCTTCTCGGCCTTTTCCTGCTGCCAGAGCGTTTGATAGAATGGCGATTGGATCACACTTGCCGCCCATTCCAGCCGCACTTTGATGATGTCATCATCGAGAGAGCCGTATTCGTGCATGTAAAACTGTCCTTCCAGCTTTTGGAAGATCGCCCGGTAGAAAGCGGTCATTCGTCCGCGCGCCTCGGGCGGAAAATCATCCCAGTTTTTGTCCGGATCATGGGTCGTGATCACCAGGCTGAAATGCTCGTCCGGCCAAGTCAGAAGAGACTCGTTGAATGAGCCCCATGAATGCGCTGCGTCAAAGGCGGATGCAGCCTTAAGCGCGCGCGTGTTAAGCCGCGTTTGCTCGGCGTCGTGCCGAACTTGAAGACCGACAAAAATGAGCGAGGCTATGATGCCGAGCGCCGCCGCGATTTGACTGACAAAGTAGAAATTTTCGAGGGTCATAGTTTGAGCCATCCTAAGCCTAACTCACTTGCCTATCTTGGCCTTCCCAGAAGGGCGCTCTCAATTCGCGTTTCAGGACTTTGCCAGCCCCTGAAAGCGGGAATGGATCATGGCGAAGCGAAATGCTGCGCGGGCGTTTGTAATTCGCAATCCGGCCGTCGAGATGCGCGGTGATCTCTTCCAAAGTCGGCTCTTTGCCTTGCGCCGGGATGATGATCGCGTGGACTACTTCGCCCCACTGTTTTGAGGGGATGCCGATGACCGCGACCCCCGCCACATCGGGATGTGTGGAAATGACGTTCTCAACCTCGGAGGAGAAGACGTTCTCTCCGCCGGTCACGATCATGTCCTTGATCCGGTCGACGATAAAGACGTAGCCCTTATCATTGCGATAGCCGCCATCGCCGGTTTTGACCCAACCATTGGATAGCGTCGCTTGGGTCGCATCGGGCATGCCCCAATAGCCGGTCATCGACCCGGGCGAGCGGGCCACAATTTCGCCGACTTCGCCATTGGGCAGATCATTGCCGTCTTCATCGCAAATGCGAACTTCAGCGCCGGGAACAGCCCGACCCGCAGAGGCCAACAAACCGTCCTTCAGGTTCTGTTGATTGTGATCGCATGCAGCTAGAACGGTTATTGCAGGAGCCATTTCGGTTTGCCCATACCCTTGCACAAGCGCCACATGGGGAAGCTTCTCCATGATCTGACGCAGCAAACCTTCCGGCATAGGAGAGGCGCCGTAAATCGCGCTTCGAACCGTCTTGAAACTGTTCTTGTCAAAGTCCGGATGCTGGAAGATCATGTCCCACATGGTTGGCACCAGAACGGCATGTGTGACATTGTGCCGCGCCAGCGCCTTCATCACAGCGACCGGCTCAAATGCAGGCACAAAAACGTGGCAGAGCCCATTGGCGCTCGCTGCACCTGAAAATCCGCCATCGGCAAGGTGGAACATCGGGGCTGCGTGCAGATAAGTGTCGTCGGCTGCGAAATCGAAGAAACCCGAGGCCGCCATGCTGTTGTACCAAATGGCCTCATGCGACAGCATCACGCCCTTGGGAAAACCGGTTGTGCCGCCGGTGTAATACAGGCCTGCCAAATCCTTGCCCGAACGTTCTGCATCGGGGCATGGTTGGTGTGATGCGATGAGCTCTTCATAGCGAAGCACGTCATCAGGCGCGTCATCATCCATGTAGATGATGGTCTCGAGGCCCTCGAGGTCTCTTTGAAGTGGGTCAATCATCGAGGCGAAGGCTTTGTCGATGAACAAGACCTTTGCTCCTGAATCATTGAGGGAATAGGCATTCTCTCCCACCGACCAACGCACGTTCAAAGGAACCACAGCGCCACCCGCCCACCAAACGGCCGAGTAATATTCCAGATAGCGATCAGAATTGAGCGCCAGAATCGCTGCGCGCTCCCCATCTTGAATGCCCAATTCTCTGAGCGCTGATGCCATTTTGGAGACCCGGTCTTCAAACTGTGACCAACTGTGCTCGCGCCCCTCGCACTTGGTGGCAATCTGTTTGGGAATGGATCGGGAATTGGATTTCAAAAATTCGGTTAGACCGTACATTTGCTGGCTTCCTTGATTGAATAGAGTTCTTCTAGTGTCACGCTATCCCTCGAAGGGATGGTCTCTCTCAATGCTAAGTGACCCTTTCCAAAGGGGGGCGGCCTAACGCTTCGCGGTAACTGTTGTGGAAGTGATGCAAAGGCGCCTCGTTGCGTCCAAAGATCGAGTGCTCAAGCAAACCGGATGCGGCCGCGCGTTGCTGATGCTCGCCCATGACATAGTCCTCGGCTGAGATCGTGCTTGAGAATGCTTCAACAGTCGAAGCTGGCGTTCGAACAGTATCCGGATCGTATCCTCTAGCGTACAGATCTTGACCTTCGACCAGTTTGTTACTGTCCGATCCCTTGGCCTTTTCCATCTCATATTTTTCGAGTGCTTGGGGCGAAAAATAGCCGACCACTCGTGTGATGGAGCGACCGGGATTATCGGGGTCAGGATAAACCCGCGCGATATTCGCGCCCGTCGACGTGGTTACCATCTGAATGTTCGGGAACAGGTAATAGAGGACAAAAGCGGCCTGCGTGAGCGACCATTGATCTTCGGGAAGGTCGCGCAGGTCATCAATCCGAAGATTGGCTGTCACAAATCGGTGGTGCCGCCCAAATTCCTCGAACGAAAGGTTGTTGCCGTGATAGAGCTTGCCAAGGGTGTCCTTGTGCAATTTTGGGAAATGGTAGGTTTCACCAAACGTGTCGTTTGCCAGCTTCCAATTGAGCTTCATGTCAATGTCTAGGTCGGCAACCGGAATGAATTCGCCATAGCGCCAGCCCATCATTTCATTGAGCAATTCCTCTCCGAGTAAGGAGGCGACATCAAGCTCAGCGCCCGGTTGGGGATGGACAAACAACATGCCCGCGATTTCTTGAGCAGGCAGTTCGATCAATCCCATGCAGGGTTTGTCGATGGGGCCGAAATGGTCCTGATCGGGCACGGCCAGAAGTTCACCGGAGCTCGCATAGGTCCAACTGTGAAAGGGGCAAGTGAACCGGGCTGATTTGCCTTTTGCTTCCTGAGCAACTTTCGCGCCGCGATGGCGGCACGCGTTCACGAAGGCGCGAAACTGACCATCCTTTGACCGGGTTGCAAGGACAGGGGTGCCAAAGTCTTCCGTTGTGAAAAAGCTCCCCTCTTCGGGCAGATCACCGCTTAAACCGACAAATTGAGGATGTTCCCGAAAGAAGGCCTGCCATTCGCGCGCGGCAAGTTCGGGGCAAACATAATCCGATGTCGGCAACCGAAATTGCGCGCCTGCGTCCACATTGCGGTTTTCGTCGAGCTGGCTCATCAATTCCTTGATGATCTCAACCTGAGTTTCGTGTTTCACGTAGTATACCCCCAACATTCAATAAATTAGAATAGTTCTTGAGAGAACCCTTCGCCGACCCTGAAAGCGCGTCGACCAAGGGGGCTCTTCAAATGGCGCGAAGGAAGTCTGCGACTTTCAGCTCACGCAGCATTGCTTCGCCGCGAAGGAGCCAGACGTCTTCCCAGTCGAGGCCATGTTGTGCGCATTCTTCTGCGATCAGCTCGTGGTCGGTTTGAGCAACGGCGATGACGTTGATGAGCTGTGTGAACATGGTCCCTAATCGGTGATCAATCAGGAAATCGTCATAGCCGTAATCTTGAACGCCATTCGCGGCCAAGGCAGCAAGATAGTCCTCTATCAACCCTGTTTGTGAAGCCATGCGAGCATCCGAAGACAATCCAAGGTTTAGGAGGCGGGAAACGTCAAAGACGCCCGGACCGGCGAGCGGATACTGAAAGTCAATTAGTGCGAATTTCCCCTCTCCCGCTTCATTGGGAAAGAACATTTGTTTGCCGTGAAAATCGGAGTGGGAGAGCGTGAACGGGCGCGTCTGCCAGAACTGAGTGATCTCTTTCAGGCGCGTTTGATAGAGCGTGACGACCTCGATTGTCTCCTCACATCGGGAGCCAACAAACCCGCGAACCGTATTGATCGCCTCGCAAGTAGATGTCGCCACGTTCTCCCATCGCTCCATATCATCAAGCTGCACCATCGCTGGGCTTTGCTTAACCTCGTTATCATTCCACCAGCGCGCATGGATTGTCGCGACTTCCCGCAAAGCTATGCCGACCTGTTCAACCGAGATGGCGTAACCGGGGGAATAGGACGGGGCGAGATGCTCCAGCAGGATTACGGTATCGAACGTCTCCGGTTCAAACTGAGCATGAAAGCAGCGAGGGATAGGAAGATCGCCTGAGGCAAAGTTCTGGTAAAAGCTCACCTCTTTTTCATATTGACCAAAGACCTTGCACAATTCGAGAGTTGTGGGATCGGTTGCGGCGAGTTTTGCGATCATGCGGTCGGGCAAGGGGCAATCTGCGCTGTCATAATCTAGCCAGATTTCAACTATGTCAGCCGTTTGCCCCGGCTCGGCGAATGGGGTGGCTTTAACGCCAAGCACCTGAGCGCCATTCAGGTACGGTGCGAGCGCGGCGTTGAACCATTGCGCTGTAAAGTCCCGCGCGGTTTTGGGAATTGCGATTTCGCTGCAATTGCTTGCATCATTGGCTGGCATAAGTCCCCCCTGCCAAAGCTGAATGGATGGTCGGTAGGTGCCGGGACGGCTTCCATGCAAACGTCCCAGCAGCACCGTTTATCAATGATCCCGCTTCTTTAGCGGTACCATTGCCCGGTCCCTGTTGCCGCGTCCCCAACGGTGTGATTGGTTAGGGTTCCACGCCGGCCTTCATAAGCGCCGCTTTTCCCGTAAAGCCCGCCAATACAGCTCCAATTGACGGTCGCCGCATCAATAATGGTGCAACCAAATGTGACAGAATAAGAGCCTTGGCTATCGGTCACATCGCACAGCATATGCGCGTCAAAAAGACTGTCGGTTGGAGGCTGAGTCATCGAAACGCAGGTGTAATTGCCCGCTGTGTTGGTCCCATTGGCAAATGCCGTTTCACTCGTTCCGGTGAGATAACTGCCGGAATAAGGATTGAGGCCAGTGCCGTCGCTGCCAACAGTCACATTGCTGCTCGCTTGCGAGGTGAATGTGAATGTATCGGCGGAAGGCTGTGCCAGAGCGCTGCTTGCTCCAGTAAGAGCCGTGACCGCCATCGCACTTGCCAGCACGGCTGATTTGAAGATTTTTGACATAAAATTCTCCCCATAAGTATCGCAGCAAAAGTGCTGCTGAAGCTCAAATTGGGACCGATACCAGACAAAGTCCTTTGGAAATTCTGGGGAACTTCTTAGGTTTTTCTTAGGCCTGTTTTCCCTTAGGGAAATCAGTGTATAAGAATGTAAAATGGGGTGCTATTGATGGTGTTGCATCATTCGAAAATTGGGGGCTTATGAAACAGGTCCGCATTGGCAATGCGCAGGTCGACTTTGACAGTCTCATTATTGAAGGCGATGCGGGCAGCTATTCGGTCGAACCCAAAGTGCTGGGTGTGCTTGAGGCTCTTATTGCCAATCACGGTGGGGTTGTTTCGCGCGAGGAGTTGATCGACAAAGTTTGGGGTGTGGGTTTTGGTGGAGATGAGCGCTTGTCGCGCGCAATCTCGCTCTTACGCAAAGCTTTGGGTGACCGTCGCGGAGAATACCAGCATATCGAAACGATACCCAAACGCGGCTATCGCCTGATCGCACCGATTGATGATCTTGTTGAAGGCGCTGGCTCTTATCCTCCATCAAAGATTGCCGCGCCCCCGCTTTCAATGGCGGTCTTACCCTTCGCCAATCTGAGCGCTGACCCGGGTCAGGAACATTTGGCCGACGGTATGACCGAAGAGCTCTTGAATGCTCTTTCCAAATTGCCAGGACTGCAAGTGACCGGGCGAACCTCCTCATTTGCTTTTAAAGGCCAAAATACCGATATTCGCGAAGTGGCGCAGGCTCTTAATGTTGCGCATATCATCGACGGATCTGTGCGCTGCGATCACGGCAAATTGCGCATCACCGCGCAGCTCATAAAAGCCGAAGACGGCTTCCAACTTTGGTCGGAAACATTTGACGAAAACCTCGAAGGTATCTTTGATCTTCAGGAGCGCATTGCACAGTCAATCCTTACCGAACTGTCGCGCTTTATAGATATTGAGGTGCCGCCAAATGTTTCCCAACATTTGACGCGCAATCCCAAAGCCTATGCAGCCTTTGTCCAAGGGCGCGAATTGTATCACAAGCGCAATGGACAACAGACACTGCCCACAGCGATCAGCCATCTCGAAAAGGCAGTCGAACTCGACCCGGAATTCGCCGATGCGTGGGCTGCGTTGGCGATGGCGCATTTCGTGCTTCCCGAATATTCAAAGACAGCGCGCTGGGCATATCACATGACGGCGAGCCGCGAAGCGCTTAGCAAGGTCGAGCAGCTAGACAATTCAAACTCTCTTGCAAAGCTGACAAAGGCCTACATCTTCGAACATGATTTGCGGTTTGACGAAGCGGCAATGATAAGTGAGCAAGCGCTTAAAGAGCATCCCGGTGATGCCGAAACCGAAGTGCATTTTGCCTTCACTCTTATGGCTATCGGCCTTCATGAGCAGGCTGAGCAGCTCATCCGCAACACAATGCCTCAAAACCCACTTTCACCGATTTATCCGGTGCTTTTAGGCGGAATCATGCGCGCCCTTGGGGACGTTGAAAGGGCGATCGGCTACTATCAGCAAGCATTCAATCTGGGGCACGGCGCAGCAGGCATCGCGGTTGCCACATTGAAGATGCAGACTGAGCAATCCGGAGAGAGTGTCGAGTTCATCAAGAAGTATTTTGGCGGGCTTGATGCGATAGATCAGGCGACACTGGCATCGCCCATCACCCGGCATCTGGTGTTTGGTGCCTTTTTCCGCAAAAAACGCGGCTATCGCTGGATCGTGAAGAAGATGCTGGAGAGCCGGTTTAGTGATCCTCAGCGACAAGCAACGACAACGTCAATTGGAGGATTTCTGCTTGTCGATGATCCGACGCTCTGGATGAAAAATGTTCTCGAAAAGCCCAACCCATACGTTGCTTATTCGCTCTCACGCATTTGGGATCCGGTCCAAGAATGCGCGAATGTCCGGCAGCACAAAGACTTCCCCGCGTTCGCCGAGCAAATTGGATTGGTGCGGGCCTGGCAAAGATACGGTTGGCCGCCTTTGGTGCAGCCAAATCCGGGGACGGACGGGTCAAATTTGAAATTTCTTGTAGTCGAGTGATTCTGACTTCGATGGCTTGCCGATGTCATTCTAAAAATGAACGTCCGCTTCCACCTCCAAACTCAGTCAAAACTTGATGCCGCAGCGATGCTCTTAGCGGACGCGCCAACCGCGAAGTAAGGCCAAATCACATCGCGCTGATGCCGCCATCCAGCTTAATCTCAGCGCCCGTCATAAAGCGGCTCTCATCGCTCGCAAGATAGACCACCGCATTGGCGATATCGTTCGGCTCACCCACAAATCTCAGCGGGATTTGCCGTGCGAGCTTATCGAGCAGCACTTCTTTTTCGATATTGTGATGCTCCGCCGTTCCATCCAGGATCGGCGTGTCGACAAAGGTCGGATGCACGGAGTTGCAGCGGATCTGCATATTGTTCTTTGCACAATGCAGCGCGATGGATTTCGACAGCATCCACACCGACGCTTTTGAAGCGTTGTAAGCGGGCATCGTGTCGCTCGCGATAAGCCCTGCGATTGAGCTGATATTCACGATCGAACCGGGTGCATGCTCGCGCATCAGCGGCAGGGCTTTCTGACAGCCGTGGAAGATCGAATTGACGTTGATGTCAAAGCAACGCTGCCAATCGTCAAAGTCGCAGGTTTCGATATTGCCCGCAACGCCGATCCCAGCATTGTTCACCAGCACGTTGAGCCCGCCAAGATGCTGGCGCGCAGCATCCACGGCGTTGTCCCACCCGTCCGGGTCGGTAACATCATGGCCAATGCTAAACGCGGTGCCATCGCCCAATTCAGCATTGATCAGAGCCGCCGTTTCCGCAGCGCCTTCGCCGTTAATGTCAGTCGCAAGCACCCGTGCGCCTTCTTGGGCAAGCCGGATGCAATGCGCGCGGCCCAAACCTTGCGCGCCGCCCGTTACCAGCGCGAGTTTGCCTTCGCAGCGTTGTGTCATGTCAATTCTCTCCCGAAAGTTGTCGCGGCTCTAGCCCACAAGTCAGTTCAAAAAAATCAGCCTAGAAGGCCTAAAAACAGCGCGATGCGCACATCGACGCCATGGCCCTGTTCGCGCCAATTGGCGACGAACTCAGCCACGCTTTCGAGCGGCACGCGGTGAACATTGATATTTTCATCTTCCAACCCGCCGCCTTCGCTCACTTTCTCGAGTTGGGTGGCGCGCATAAGGGTGAAGCTTTCCGAGACCATGCCGGGTGACGAGTAGAATTCGCCAAGCATTACGAGATTGCCCGCGCGGTATCCCGTTTCTTCTTCGAGTTCGCGCGCGGCGGCGACGCCTGCATCTTCGCCTTCGCCGCCATCCTCATCACCAACAAGGCCAGCGGGTATTTCTAGGCAGAAGCGGGAGAGCGGCACGCGGTATTGGCTCACCAGAATGACGTAGCGTTTCCCATCGGGATCTTCATCAATCGCGATGATTGCTGCGGCGCGGATGCCGCGCGCGCGGCCCACATATTCCCAGCGGCCACGTGTTTTGGCCGCGATAAATCTGCCTTCCCAACGCACTTGCTCAGGAAGGTCAGCGTCACGGTCGCGGATCAAATCGGGGGTGTCCATCGGCCACAGCCCTAGACTTCGATTAGCCTATCGGGAAGCTCATTCTCGTCATCATCGCTGCGCGGGAAATGTTCGGCCAGCACGATGCCGACATCGCGCACGCCGCAAGCCATGCCTTCGGCGACGCGCCCGCGTCTGATCTCGCCAAGCATATCGACCATCGCGACGCCCCAGACATCGGCGGAAACCTTGCTGGCAATCGTTTCATCCGCGACGATCTCCGCACGGTGTTCACGCATTGAGAGGTATATCAGCACGCCGGTATGCCCGGTCGTGCGTCGCTCCGCGCCAACTTTGAAGTGCTTGATTGCTTGGGCATGGACTCGCGCGGATTTAATCGGCGCTGGCAGCACCGCGAATTTCAGCGGTTCCCACATGAAAATAAGCAAGCCTGTGACATAGGAGATCAAGCCCAATGCAATAGTCATGCTAGCGAGTTCGCCCGTGGTCCAGCTTTGGCCCCAACCGCCGCTCAACCAATCCCAAAAGTCGAGGAAAGGTTCGGGGAGGGCTGCAAAAATGCTCATCGCGGTGAACGCAATCGCCGCGCAGTAGACATGGATGACGTCGCTGTATCCATCGCTGCGATCAGCGAGGACGGTTACGATTTCACCTGATGTAGAGAGCTCCGCTTGGGCTACGGCACCAGTGACCAGCTTATGCTGTTCTTCGCTCAGATAGGCCATTGCTTACCAGCCTCCCCCTGCGCCGCCGCCATTGAAGCCGCCTCCGCCGCCGCCGAAACCACCAAAGCCGCCGCCACCGCCGCCGCTCCAACCGCCGCCAGAGCTTCCTCTGCCGCCAGACACTGCGCCGCGTACAATCGCGCTGCCAACTTCCCACAAGATGATGTCGCGCGCGGTTCTGCCCCAACCATCGTCATCATCGTCGTCGTCGTCATCGCGGTGACCTTTTCCGCTCCGTTTGCCCCACGGACCACGACCTTTGCCGCGGTACTTGCGACTTCGTTTAGTCCTGCGAAAGAACGGGAGGACAAAGAAAAAGAAGACAAATCCAAACCAGATCAGCACACCAAACGGAAAACCGCCCTGTGTTTCCCGGCGGTTTTGCGCCGCTGTTTCGGCCTCAGCTATCGCTTTTGCATCGGCTGGCGAGGTGTCGAGACGCTCGATCATCTGATCCACAGCCGTGTTGATGCCACCGCCAAAATCGCCAGCGCGAAAGGCTGGTCTAAGCGTGTTGCGCACGATTTGTCCGGCGAAGATGTCTGTCATCCGACCTTGAACGCCTCGGGCGGTGGTGATCCACATTTCGCGTTCATTGGGAGCGATCAGCAGCAAAGCGCCTTCTTCGGTTTCTTCGCCGCTTACCTCCCATCGCTCCGCTAGATCGCGGGCGTAGATTGAAGGTTCTTCGCCATCGAGCGAGTTGACCGTCACGACGACAATCACACGGCCAGTTGCGCTCGTATAGTCGCGCAATTTCTGGTCGATGGCCGCTTCTTGCGCATCTGGAACAATTCCAGCCTGATCAAGAACCGGCCCGTCGGGGCGCTCAGGGAAGTTCTGCGCTGCCAATGGCAGCGACAGCGCCGCAAGGGCAATCGCAATAAGCGCAAGAAATGAACGGAGCACCGTCAAAGGACCTTGGTTCCTCAAGATTCTCCGAGGTCTTCCAGATTCACGTCAGGTGCGGTGTCAGCGCCTTTCTTAGCTTTGAAACCCTGCATTGGCTCCGCACCGTGAATAATGTTTGCGCCGATTGTATCGGGGAAAGTGCGGATCGTCGTGTTATAGTCCTGCACAGCCTCATTGTATTTGGTGCGGGCATTGCCGATGCGATTTTCGGTGCCTTCCAATTGGTCCATAAGTCCTAAGAAGGCTTCCTGACTGCGCAGCTCTGGATAGTTTTCCGTAACCGCCATCAGCCGGGTGAGGACCGAACTCAACTCTCCCTGCGCTTCTTCAAACGCTTGGAACTTCTCTGGATCATTGAGGTCATCGCCATCAATCTGAATTGAACTGGCGCTGGCGCGGGCATCCATGACATCTTTTAGTATCTTGCCTTCCGATGCCGCTGCGCCACGCACTGTCGAAACGAGGTTCGGGATCAGATCGGCGCGACGTTGGTATTCGCTCTCAACATTAGCCCATTTCGCCTTTGCTTCTTCTTCGGCGGTCGGAACCGAGTTTATCCCGCAGGCGGCAAGGCTGAGTGAAATGGCCGCAGCCGCAAAGGCGCGGGTGATTGTCTTTAAATTCATATGGTTCCCTCCTGAATGGCGCGCAAAGCTGGTGAAAGCGCGCGCCCAAACTGTGTGCGTATTATAGATATAGCACACCACATTTCGCTTTCAAGCAGTGGTCGTGTTACATTCATTTGCTTGGCAATCGGATTTCGACCTGCAAGAGGAAATGTAACACACAAGAGGGGAACGTTATGCTTACAGAATTCAAGGACTTCATCGCTAAAGGCAACGTGATGGAACTCGCCGTTGCGGTTATCATCGCTGGCGCGTTTGCAGTTATCGTCGCGTCGCTCACCGCTGATCTAATTATGCCAATCGTTGGGATGATCTTTGGTGATGTTGATTTCAGCAACAAGTATATCGTCCTTTCTGGCGAAGTCGAAGCTGGCGCAAGCCTCGAAGCGGCCCGTGCGGCGGGCGCGAATGTTCTGGCGTGGGGCGCATTTGTCACCGCGATCATCAACTTCGTGATCTTGGCCTTCATCATCTTCATGCTGGTCCGTTATGCGGAGAAAGTTAAAGCCAAGATGGAAGGTCCGAAGGCTGAGGAAGATGCAGGTCCAAGCGAGATCGACCTGCTCACCGAAATCCGGGATGCGCTTAAGAAATAAGGCGTTCACGCTAACAAAGGCGCCCGTTCCGCAAACCTTGCGGGGCGGGCGTTTTTTGTTTGCGCGGTCCGGATGGGCTGCGCGAAACAAAACCCAATCCCCACGCTCACTTCCAATTAATCTAATTCACGCTATATCAGCCAAGTCGGCTTGTCCGACTATGGCGATAAATTGCAGCGTGCAATAGGCACAACGGACCCGGGGGCAGTACCCGGCGGCTCCACCAAAAACGGCGGTTTTGCGCTGTTATTGAAGGGGCCGAACTAGGATCGACGTGGGCTGAAAAGCGTTGTTTTTTCCCGGGCTGAAAACCCCGTAAAACTGTTCATCTTTATAAGTGCAAACGATAACGACGCACTCGCAGTTGCAGCGTAATTTGACGGCTTAACGGCCTGAATTTACAAAGCTAAAGCGCGGTTGGACCCACCGGGCAACAGAAGCGGATTCCGGGGCTCCGAGGGTAGCTAGCAACAGAAACCCTCACCTTTCTCGCATCGGACATGAACTGGGTTTTGCGTGTCAGCGCGCCGGTCCTCCCTCGGGAAAAGAAGGACGCGGGTAGCTAGCAACAGAAACCCTCACCTATTCAGGTTGTCTAAAATCTCTCAATCTCGCGAAGCGCCAGAGGCGGGTTCTGCCCGCAGCTCGGCCAATTCCTGCTTCGCTTTCAACCCGTCCAAAATCGCAGCACCTGCAAGGAAAACTGCACCGGTTGCGGCGAGGAATAGCAGCTGCCCGCCAAATCCGGGATATTGCTGAAGGTAGGATGCGCCGCGCGACGTCGCGCCTAACGCCAACGCATAGATAATGAGAAACGCCTCAATCCGGTTTTTGATTACGAACAGACGTCCGATCTTGCGCAGCATTTCCACTCCAAACGTTAATTACTTCAACAGCAAGCACCATGCCAATGACGGTTTTGTGCTTGTCTTGATGGTTAAGGCAAGCAGACTTGTAAACACGCCCGACACGGCTTGGCAATCGCGTTAACTCAGGGCCTCAAGCTCCAGCGCGCGCAGCAAGTGTGATCGAGCGGCCACTATTGAGTGTGCCATGGCCTCATTGCCGATGTCAGCGGGGTCAATCTGCTCGGGCCAATGCTGCGCGATTACGCTTTCCAAAAGGTCGGCTTTGGCCTCATCGAGCAGGAACCGCGGATCAACCGTAGCAGGATCGCACACAACCCGCAGGCGCAGACAGGCTGGCCCACCGCCATTGGCCATGCTTTGGCGCACATCGACCGGGATCACGTCCCGAATTGGTCCGTTTGAAGCCATCAGCTGCTCGCAATAGGCCCATACCGAAGCGCTGTGGCGGCATTCCTCGGGCACAATCAGCGCCATTGCGCCATCGGCCTGTGTGACCAATTGCGCGTTGAACAGGTAGGTGCGGATCGCTTCTTCAATGCTGACAGCGTCTTTTGGAACTTCAACCACTTCCAAAGCCGGGAAGGCAGCAAGGATCGCGTCATAGGCGTGCGCTTGGTCGGCAAAGGCTTGGGCGTGGGTGAAGAGTACGCGCTCATTTGCGACCGCGACCACGTCATTGTGAAAAGCGCCGGCTTCGATAGCGGCCGGGTTTTGTTCGATAAAGACACAGCGCGCGGGATCAAGGCCGTGGGCGCGGGCAACAAGGCGGCTGGCTTGCTCGTGTTGGCGAGCCGGAAATTTGCCGCCGGGGCGACCATAGACGAACACTTCGACGCCGGGCGCGCCATGCCCTTCGCATAACCGCATATGGTTGGCCGCGCCCTCATCTCCAAATGTTGGCGGAACAGCATCGTGCAAAGTGAAATGGTCGCCATCGCCAAACGCAACGGCGAGTTGACGCTGTGTTTCGGGCCATTCCTGCGCGCGGTGGAGCATTGTGATGAGGTTGGCAGGGGTCAGGTGACACTTGCCATCGGCGGTGTCGGGCGCTGGAGAAACCGTCGCAGCATTGGCGGTCCACATGCTCGATGCTGACCAAGGTGCGGCGCGCAAAGCGGGGGCTTCGCTGCCATTGAGAGCGAGCGAGGCGGTGAGGGCGGAGTTGGGCCGAGGCAGGGGGAGCAAAATCCCTTGGACACCAAGCCGCGCCAGATTGCCGCGCATTTTCGTCACACCCTGAAGCGCAGCGGCGCGTGGGTAGGACGGATCGCCCTTGTGGTTAGCGCTGGCGATATTGCCTAAGCTGAGACCGGCGTAATTGTGCGAAGGTCCAACGACCCCATCAAAGTTTATTTCAACCAACGCGCTCAACGCCCGACACTCCAAATGCCGTCGCCAGTCGTCACATCCAGCGCATCTGCAGCGGCGGCATCAATGGCGATACCGCCGTCTCCATCCAGCACACGTGCACCGAAACAGGCACGGAAATTCTGCAAATTGCCGGTGGCCAAAATCGCGCGCTCGCCTTCGGATACGTCCATATCAGTGATAGTCGCGTGCACGCTGTTCTTGACGCTAGTCACATCATCGGTGCGGGCAATCATCGCGGGTCCGCCGTCGAAAATGTCGACATAGCCGTCATAACGAAAGCCCTCATTTTCGAGCATCCGCATGGCGGCTCTACCAGTTGGGTGAGGGACACCGATGACGCTGCGCGCAGCTTCGCTAAGCATTGCGACATAGACCGGATGTTTGGGCATCAGATCGGCGATAAATTGATTGCCGTTGATCGCGTTGAAATAGTCTGCTTCTTGAAAGCCCATGCCGAAAAAACGTCCGGCAACCCCGTCCCAAAAAGGCGAGCCACCGCGTTCGTCAATAATTCCGCGCAGTTCTGCGATGGTCTTTTCAGCAAAGCGAGCGCGGTGCATCGCGATAAAGAGATAGCGCGAGCGTGCGAGCAGCAGGCCAAGCCCTCCAGCGCGTTCATTGGGATGCAAGAACAGTCCGCCAACTTCGCTCATCCCTTCGAGGTCGGTGGTGAGGCTAAGCAATTCGGCGCGCACAGTGCGGTCTAATTCCTTGCTGTATTGGGTTAGCGTGTTCAAGCGGTAGGAATAGAACGGCCATTGCTGCCCGACCTTGGTCATGAGCTGGCATGTGCCGCGCACGGTCTTTGTCGTGAGGTTTTCCAGCACCAGCACAAACTGTTCATCAACCAACTCGTCGTCGGTATTCGCAAAGGCCGCTTCGGCGCGCTCGAGCTTTTCGAATAGCGCCTTGCGGTCGGCTGGCAGGTTGGTGAAGCCGCCTCCGGTGAGCTTCGCCATCTCATAAAGGTGCTCAAGATCAGAGGTGCGCGCGGCGCGAAGACGAAAACTCATTGCATAGCTCCTTCGGCGAGACGCTGGATCACTCGGGCAGATAAGGCAGCGCGTTCGGCAAGACTTGAGACAATCAGGAATTCATCCGCCGAATGGATTGCTCCACCGCGCACGCCCATCGTATCGACCACAGGGACGCCGCAAGCGGCAATGTTGTTGCCATCGCACACGCCACCAGTCGATTTCCAGCGGATGTCCTGACCCAATTCCGCGCCGCATTGTTTGACTAAATCGAATAGTTTTTGCGCCTGGTCGTCGACGGGTTTGGGCGGGCGAGTGACACCGCCATGCCGGTGAGTTGTGATGTCATGTGTTGCTTCAATATTGCTCAGTAAAGTTTTAATATCACTATCAAATCTTTCCATCGCCTCTGTTGATTTTGGACGTATGTTAAAGCGCAGCACCGCATGGTCCGGAACGACGTTGTTAGGTCCGCCACCTTCCAGTTTTGCAGGGTTCACCGTGATATCTTCTTGCTCCATTTGCTTGAGGCGAAGGATCAGGTCCGCCGCTGCAACTAGAGCGTTGCGACCTTCTTCAGGATTGCGCCCCGCATGGGCCGAGCGTCCTGTCAAAGTGATCGAATAATTACCGGTGCCCCCGCGGGCATGGGCCAGCGTTCCGTCGGGCAGTGCCGCCGGTTCGTAAGTCAGCGCGGCGAGCTTTCCTTGTGCCATCTCAGAGATCAGATCGGCGCTGCCGAGTGATCCTGTTTCTTCGTCCGAGTTGATGAGCACATCATAGCCAAGCGAGCCTGCCGATGCGGTTTTCTCAAAGGCCATCAGCGCATGAAGGATAACGGCGATCCCGCCTTTCATATCCGCCACGCCGGGACCGTTCAGAACATCTTTTTCGAGCCAGCACTGTGTTTGGAAAGGGTGATCCTTTGGGAATACCGTGTCCATATGTCCCGTCAGCAGAATGCGGCGATTGGCGGTCGGACGAACACGCACAACGAGATGCTGACCATTCGCCTTTTGAAATTCTGACCCATCGGCGGCAATCGCCGTGACAGGAGCGGGATCGACAAACTCTACTTCGCTGGGAAGGGCGGAAAAAGCTTCTGCCAAAGCACTAGCTTGCGCTTGCAGCCCATCGAGGTTTCCTGTCCCAGTATTGATTGCGCACCACGCCTGGACTTGCTCCAGCATTGCCGTAGCGTCGAATTCTTCAGGGGTTGTCGGTTTCATCTGGGACCACCTGTAGCGGTCAAAATCGCACCTTCCAAGCCGTTGCAATTGGGCGACGCATTATTCATAGGACAAAAAGTCCTCCTCCCTGGGACCCAACACAAATGGTGTCATGAGGACTACAGATGACTGACAGACTTGATCGCGCTGGTTTGGCCGTTGATGCGGCGCTGGCAACCTTTTTAGAAACGCAAGTTTTAGCCCCTCTAGGGCGCGATGCTGAAGCGTTTTGGTCCGGATTTGCCGCGCTCTTAAATGAGTTTGCGGCTCGCAATCGGCAATTGCTGGATGTCCGCGAGCAACTTCAGATGGCAATTGATGCTTGGCATGCTGAACGCAAAGGCGTGCCGCACAACCATGAAGCATACACGGCGTTCCTGCACACTATCGGTTATCTTGTTCCAGAGCCTGCTGATTTCA
Source organism: Erythrobacter sp. (assembly GCA_039985875.1). Lineage (GTDB taxonomy): Bacteria > Pseudomonadota > Alphaproteobacteria > Sphingomonadales > Sphingomonadaceae > Erythrobacter. The sequence continues at coordinate 331,613 of JBDWRU010000011.1, forward strand.
CGATTGGCACGCAGAATGTCGATCCCGAAATCGCAACGATGGCAGGGCCGCAATTGGTGGTGCCGGTCCTCAATGCGCGGTTCCTATTGAACGCGGCCAATGCACGCTGGGGAAGCTTATATGACGCGTTCTACGGGACAGATGCGCTTGATGCTCCACCCGCTGAACCGGGTGGGTATGACCAGAAGCGCGGCGATGCGGTGATTGCGCGCGGGCGCGAATTTCTCGATCAAGCCATACCGCTTGCTTCGGGCAGCTGGTCGGATTTGGAAACATTGTCCGATGGAACCGGTAAATGGATCGCAATCGCCGACAATGGTCAATATGTTGGCAAGACTGAGAAAGGTCGCCTCTTCAAAAATAATGGCCTGCATATCGAGATTGTCTTCGACCCCGAAGACCCAATCGGCAAAACAGACCCTCTCGATATAGCGGACATCAACATTGAGGCCGCGCTAACCACAATTGCCGATTGCGAGGACTCGGTCGCGGCGGTCGATGCCGAGGACAAGCTGATCGCCTACACCAACTGGCTTGGCATTATTCGTGGCGATCTGACGGAGAATTTTGAGAAGGGCGGCAAAACACTCACGCGCCAACTTAATGGCGACAAGGCTTACAAAGATGCTGCGGGGGAAGAAGGCAGCGTATCCGGGCGTAGCCTGATGTTTGTGCGCAATGTCGGGCATTTGATGACCAATTCAGCGATCCTGCTTCCCGATGGAAGCAATATCCCTGAGGGCATTTTAGACGCGGTTTTTACCTCCGCGATCAGCGCTTTGGATGTCGAGGAGCAGGCCAAATTCGGCAATTCCAAGCGCGGCTCTATCTACATCGTAAAGCCCAAGATGCACGGGCCGGACGAATGCGCTTTCACCAATGACCTGTTTGATGCGGTCGAAGATTTGTTGAACCTACCCCGGCACACGATCAAGGTCGGCGTGATGGATGAAGAGCGCCGCACCAGCGCAAACTTATCGGCGTGCATTCATGCAGTGCGCGACCGGATTGTCTTTATCAACACTGGTTTCCTTGATCGCACCGGCGACGAAATTCACACCTCGATGCAGGCCGGACCAATGATGCGCAAAGGCGCGATGAAGGGTGCAGATTGGCTAAGCGCTTACGAGGCCCGCAATGTTGCCATTGGCTTGAAACACGGGCTGTCTGGCAAAGCGCAGATTGGTAAAGGCATGTGGGCAGCGCCCGATTTGATGGCGCAAATGATGACTGACAAAATCGGCCATTTGCGCGCCGGTGCGAACACCGCTTGGGTGCCTTCACCCACGGCTGCAACTTTGCATGCGCTGCACTATCATCAAGAGGATGTGTTCGCGCTTCAGCAAAGCCTGCTGGAGCCTGCTGGGTTGGAGTCGCTTTTGTCGATCCCGCTTGCCGAGGGCAGCAATTGGTCGCCCGATGAGCTGCGTGATGAGCTCGACAACAATTGCCAAGGATTGCTGGGCTATGTCGTGCGCTGGATCGATGCAGGGGTAGGCTGCTCCAAAGTGCCGGACATCAATGATGTTGGCTTGATGGAGGACCGCGCGACCTTGCGCATCTCCTCGCAACATATTGCCAATTGGCTGCTCCACGGCATCGTCAGCGAGACGCAGGTGATGGAGAGCCTTGCGCGCATGGCGGCGAAGGTTGATGCCCAGAATGCGGGCGATCCGACCTATGTGCCGCTCATCGGGAACGAGGATGGCGCGGCGTTCAGCGCGGCGCGTGATTTGATCTTTAAGGGCGTTGAGCAACCCAGTGGCTACACCGAACCGCTCCTGCACGCTTGGCGCTTGCGCAAGAAGGCGGGTTAGGTCAAAACTAAGGCCATATGCGCCGCTTTGCGTTCATTACTTTGAGTTTGGCAGCGTTGGCTGGTGTCGTCTTGCTTAACCTAAATAGACCCCAAAAAGTACCAGTCAAAGTGGAACCAAGTTCAGCAGCCGCTTTTGACCGCTGGTTGGCAAACTCCCATCAACGTGACGACAATGGAACCGCCGCACAATTCGCTGAGTTTGGGCTGTATCTTGAGCGGCAGGGCGTTTCCGGGGTTGTGCCGAATTGGCAGCTTTGGCGGGTCGACGCGCATTATGCAGCGCGCTGCGGCGTAGAGTTTTTCACGGCTCCACCTGAACAACTTTGGCGGGAGATTGTGCCAACGCTAAGGCTTTTGCGTGATCAAGTGATCCCCGTCACTGGGCCGGTTGAGGCAGTTTCAGGTTTCCGCACGAGCGAGATCAATGCATGTGTGAATGGGGCAAGCGCTAGCAGACATCTGACATATTCAGCCCTCGATCTCACTGCTGTGCAGATGACCGAGCGTCGCGACTTGTTTGCGGACCTTTGCAGACTACATCAGCGCGTCGGTTGGGAAACTGCGATGGGGCTGGGCACCTATTTTGACCCAAAAGACTTGGATCGCGGTAAAGCCGGTCGCTTTCATATTGATGCAGCGGGTTACCGGACCTGGGGCTTTGACTATTCCAACAAGAGCAGCCCTTGTCCGGAACTGATTTAAGCAAGCGCCCGCGCGACCTGAACAAATTCATCCACGCTCAAAGTTTCGGCGCGGCGCGTGGGTTCAATACCTACCGCTTCCAATGCCTCCAACGCGCCCGGCACGCCTTTCAGGCTTTGGCGCAGCATTTTGCGCCGCTGACCAAAGGCGGCCTCGGTTAGGCGCTCCAGCACCCTTGCAGATACGCCCTGGGGCGCAGCATCGGGGGTCACGTGGACAATCGCGCTCATCACTTTGGGCGGCGGGGTGAAGGCGCTGCGGTGCACCTTCATCGCAAGGCTTGCTGAGGCGCGCCACTGAGCCAAAACGGCGAGGCGACCATAGGCGGACGTGCCGTGTTTTGAGACGATGCGGTCCGCCACTTCGCGCTGAAACATCAGGGTGAGCGACTTCCAAAGCGGCGGCCATTCTTCCCCAGAAAGCCACTTCACAAACAGAGCCGTACCAACGTTGTAGGGCAGGTTGGAGAGCACATGAAACGGCTCCCCCTTCATCAATTCGCCGTGGTCGATTTTCATCGCGTCGCCTTCGACGACTGTCAGTTGCCCGGGAAAGGCATCGCTCAGCTCATCCAAAGCAGGCAGGCAGCGGCCATCCATCTCAATTGCAGTCACGCGCGCACCAGCTTTGAGCAAAGCCCGGGTCAATCCACCGGGGCCGGGCCCGACCTCAAGCACGCGCTCACCATTCAGAACTCCGGGTTGGGCAGCAATGCGGGCCAACAACTGCTCATCGAGAAGAAAGTTCTGCCCCAAAGCTTTGGACGCCGACAATCCATGCCGGGCGATCACATCGCGCAAAGGGGGCAGTTCAGGCTCCACGAGCGCGCGCCATATTCCCCGCCATTGTAATGGCTGCGATCATCGCGCCGGGATCGGCCTTGCCTGTTCCCGCGATATCGAACGCAGTCCCATGATCGGGAGAGGTTCGGATAATCGGTAGGCCAAGCGTTACGTTGACGCCTTCATCGACTTCGAGCGTTTTCAGCGGGATCAGCGCTTGATCGTGATACATACAGATCGCCGAGTCATAGGTTTGGCGCATGCGCGGCATAAACAGCGCGTCTGCGGGCACCGGGCCAGTCACATCCATCCCCTCGGCCCGCATCGCTTCGATAGCAGGTGTGATAATGCGCTCTTCCTCATCGCCGAACTGGCCGCCTTCGCTGGCATGCGGATTGAGCGCTGCGATGGCTAGTCGAGGGCGCTCAATCCCAAAGTCGCGAATAAGCCCTGCCATTGTGATCACAGTCTTGTGAATGATCAGCTCGGGTGTGAGCATTTTGGGCACCTCGGAAAGCGGGGCATGCACCGTCAGGGGGACCGTTCGCAGGCTGGGTCCGGCGAGCATCATAACCGCATCACGGGCAGGCTTTCCGCAGACATCAGCCAGAAACTCGGTTTGTCCCGGATAGTCAAAGCCTTGCGCCGCCAGACCGGCTTTCTCGACCGGAGCTGTAACTAGTCCCGCAGCCTCACCATTCAACGTCAGGTCGGTTGCCCATTTGAGCGAGGAGAACGCCAGTTGCGCTCCTTCAGCGGTCGGCTTGCCCGGTGTGTAGGGCGTATCGAGACCGGCGAGCACCGGCAGGCCGGCATGAAACGCATTCAAGGCCTCATGAGCTTGCGCAATCGGGATTAGTGGGCAGTCGAGCCCGCGCGCTTGCGCGGCAGCTCGCAGCACCTCGACGCCACCCACCACGAAAAACACCGTTGGCTGATCTTTGCCGGGAGATTTTGCTGAGACATTGGCCCAGCTTTCGGCGATAATTTCCGGCCCGATGCCCGCTGGATCGCCCAGTGAAATTGCGAGCGGAACAGGGCGAGCGGCTGAACTCACTCGTGCTCAGTTGTATTCGATATAGGCGTCGTTGCGCAGATCACGCAGATAACGTTGAGCGCGTTGTGCGATTTGTTTTTCCTCAAGCTCGCGTCGGATTTGGTCTGACGATGGAAGCGCAGCGTCTTCAGGATCATCGCGCCCGCAAAGCATGAACACCCTGATCCCTTCCTGTGGGGAGCCAAATGGCGGAGTGGATTGCCCAACTTGCAAACTCAAAATCAGGTTTTGAAGCTGTTCGGGAAGCTGGCGCGCTTGAATTTGCTGATTGCTCACAACGTTTGCACCGATGGCTTCTCGCGCTCCTTCAGCCGCAGCGCAGCTTTGCAATCCTTGGACATAGGTCGCAAATTCAGCGAACTTGGTTTCTGCTGCCGCTTGATCGACATCCGCGGGGAAGTCGATTGAAATTTGCATAAGGCTCAGCACCGCATCGCGCGGATTTGCGACCAAAACCTGACGCTTGTCGATCAGATACAGGATCGAAAACCCACCGGGAATCTCAATTGGGCCAGCAAGCTGTCCGGTTTGCAGGGTCTGCGCCACTTGCGCGAGTTGCGGCGGCAATTGACCAAGTCGTACAAAGCCCAGATCGCCGCCAACGACCGCTGTGGAGGCTTCAGAGAATTGGCGCGCATATGCGACAAAGCTGCCTCCAGCTTGCAATTGTTCCAAAATCTGTCTTGCGTTGTTCGACACCGCTTCGCGATTTTCGCTCGTCGCGGATAAGTAAATTTCGCCGATCCGAAATTCTTCTTTGCCTTTGTCCTCTTCAAGACGTTTCAAGCGCTCTTGAACCTCTTCATCAGACACGTTGACGAACGGCGTGATGTTGCGGCGGACGAGATTTTCCCATGCCAGCTCGCCTTCGATCTGACGCTTTAAAGCGTTGGATGAAGAACCGATGGTGATGAGATATTCGTCCATCTTTTGCGGTTCTTGCCCAAAGTTCTGGGCGGCCAGCTGCGTGTAAGTTTGTTCAACTTGCGCGCGTTGGGCTGGTATTTCTTGGGCAGCAGCAGCTTGAATTTTAAGCGTCTCATCAATGACATTGCTGAGCACTTGAAGCCTTAGACGCCGCATTTCTTCCGGCGTGACCTCGGTTTGGGAAGCCGAAGTAACAAGAGCAACGCGTTGATTGATATCGGTTCCGGTGATCACATATCCATTAACGAGCGCAGTCGCGCCGCGCTGATCCGGGTTGTCGACATCAAAGATCGTGATGTTTTGGGGGATACCGAGCGGATTGTCCGATGTCGGCCGCGCAATTGTTTGCGCAGCGGCAGGCAAAGTTGCGATTGCGCAAGCGGTCAATCCGGCTGAAATGATTGCGGAGCGCAGTGATGGAAGCAATGTGAATTTCACTTTCGTAGATCCCGATCTGTTTAATTTCTGAGCGTTGCGCGGCCCCTTCTCGCGCGGGTGCTCATCCCCCTAGACTGTCTTATAGCTTGGCTTTAGCTTAACCGCCGCTGAGTAACTGTGCGAGCCCTGTCGTAGCGCTCATTAACGGCTTTCTTTATCCTTGCCAATTGATCTTGGCTTTCAATCCTTAGCGAAAACCAAGATTGCGCACAGCAAAGAACAGTTGGAACGTGTTGCCACGCTCCGCATCGCCAGCTGTGATGAAATCACGCCGCCATGTCAGACCAAACTCTATGCTGTCATCGGCATAGGCCACGCCTAAGCGTGTCCGGATCGGTTCGAAGCCGTCAGGAGAAAAGGTCGGATCTTCTTCCGCGCTGGTCAGGTTAAACACGCCGGAACCAAAGATTGACCAATGCTTGGCAAATGCCACACGGCCAGCGGCACGGATTTCTTCGCGGTCTTGCAAATCCTCGACCGTGGTAATGTCGCGGTCGAGCCTGAGATATCCTAATTCTAAATAAGTCTGGGGTGAACCAATCGTCGCATCAATTTCATTGCGGCGCACCGCGAGATTGTCTTTGTCGAGCCGAAAGCGGTGCGTGAAACTGACAAAGTCGCGATATTGCACTTCGGTTCTTCCGACAAAGTCAGAGACACGCTCCGAAAGGCCGGTACCGTCGGGGAAGATTTCGCGATTGGAATCGACGCGAAAAGATTGTCCCACAGTGGTGCTGATCCGCCAACTTGGAATCCTTAAGTCCCAATCCACCCCCAAAGTCAGCCTGACGCCATCTTCAACCCGATCATAGCCTGAGAAGCGATTGAGTGCGAAAAGGTTGGAATCTTCGAGATCAATGGCGCGAGCATCTTCGTTGGGAACAGCAAGGTTGCGGATAGGCGGGCTGGCGACGAGCTGAGCGCGAGGGGTCAGAACTTGGGTGCCGCCAAAAGCCTCACCAACAAACGGCCACTCCACATCCAAAGCGGCGGTCGCAACGCCGCGCGCTGTCCACCCTTCATTGCCGCGATACACTTCGGTGAGCGTCGCAAGCGTGTCGCGTGTGTGATAAAGATCGCCGCGCACAAGCCCGGTGAGCGTTACAATTTGGCCGAGCGGGGTGAGCGTGCTGATGTCCCACTTTGCTCCAGCAAAAGCGCGCTGCGTATCTTGTCCATCGGTCCGCAAGAGCGCGAGCGTGTTGGCTTGCAATTCGATCTTTCCACCAACCACATCTTCTTCGATGATGCGGCGGTAATCAAAGGCGGGAAGGGCAATCGGGATCTGGCCTTGATCGGCATTGATCCGGAGCGTTTGCGTCGCCCATCCGGCCAGCGACAGGTAGGAATTATCATCGATCCGTTCGATATTGAACGTTGAGCGCAAACGGTCATCGCGGCTAATGTCATACCGGCGCAAGAAAGTGCGATCGCTGGCGACGCGCAAAGAGCCGGTGACGCTCCATTCAGGTGAAAATTGGTAGCGTCCGTTTGCGAACAAATAGCCGCGCGGATCGCTTTCCGAGGTTGGCACGCCGGTGAAATCGGCAATCCTACTGCTGACTGTCGCGAAACCGGAAACCTGATAGGCGCCTTCGTCGGTGAGGTGTCGCCATTGCGCAGTGATCAGCGGTGCGACCTCGGAATAGACGCGCGCGCCCAGCGTTAAGTCCTGATTGTCTGCGAGCCGCCAGAAATATTCGCCCGAAAGCTCGATCCCGTTTACATTGGTGATGCGTATATCGGGCACCAGAAAGCCGGATTCCGCTTTGCCGTCGGTGCGCAAGGAAAGGCCCGGCAATGGCAGTATCCGCGCGCCAAAAAGCTCCACAACTGCGCCGTCAAAGCGCACTCGGTTCTCTTTTGGGCTGAACCGCACCCGGTCCGCTGTAATGCGCCAACTGGGATCGGCAGCGCAGCTTGGGTCGCCCGATACAGCGCAGGCGGTGTAGGCCGCATCGGTAAGGATAATGGTCCCATCGTCAGCGCGCTCACCAGTTCGCGCGGCCATTCGGCCGCCGGCACGCAAGGAGACCAACAAGTTTTCCATGGCGCCCACTTCAAACGCGTCGGTTAGCTCAACCCGCTCAGTGAACAGTTGATTGCCGTTTTCATCGACCAGGCGAATGGCGCCGCTAGCTTCGACTTTCTTGGTGGCGCGATCCCACACGACATCGTTGGCGCGTACTGACCCTTCGTCGGTGAGCAGCACGATGTTGCCGCGCGCGATTATCTGATCGGTTTTTCGATCCCAAACCACTTCATCTGCGCGAATGCTGCGCTGTTCGCTTTCAAGAATGACATTGCCGCGCGCGCGAACGGTTTCTGTCCCGTTCTCATATTCGAGCTGATCGGCTTCGAATTCTATCCTTTCGATGCGCTGAGGTTCAGCTGGTGCATTGCTGTCAACACTATCGTCAGCAGTAGTGGCTTCGGGCAGGGGGCCTAGTTCGCGCGGATGGCCAAGCCCTGCTTGAGCCATCGCCATTTCATCGAGCGCAATCTGCTCTGGCGTTGGAGAAATGTCTTGCGCGGCAACGGGCTGCGAAAACATCACTGTTCCCGCCATCAATGCTACCGCAAGCACCCACCGCGACGCGGTGGATTGCGAGTCATTTTGCAAATCTTGATCGGCAGCTGTATCCAGCGCCAAGTTGGAACCACCCGACATGACTTGCCTATTGCATCGCTCGCGCCTAATCGCAATCGCCATTCCCCGGGGGCAAGGTGTTGGCAGCTAAAGCTGCGCCGAAGCGTTGACATTCTGCAACGCAGATCGCCTCCCAAGCGGCCATTGGCCCAACATATTGCGGAGGATACATGCAAGTCCAGTTCACTCAAGACGCCCCAAGTTCGGTCCAACTCTCCGCGCGGATCGTTAATCAAGGCGATGTTTCCGGCGATCTGGATTCGGCCATTATCGATGGCGCGCATGCGGCGCGGTTTACCGGACGAACTGGGCAGGTCTTTGAGAGCTTTGTCATGGTTGATGGCTCCTTGAGCCGCATTGCATTAGCGGGCGCGGGCGAAGTCGAAGCGGAGAACCGGCAGCTGAATGTTGAGCGTTCAGGGGCTGCTCTGACGGCTAAGTATTTGACTTCCGGTGAAAAAGAGATGGTGCTCGACCTTGGGGCCGCTGACTTGTCCGGCCAAGAGGCGGCCGCTGTGCTTTTGGGCCTGCGATTGCGCGCATGGCGACATGATATTTATCGCACCAAGCTCGCGGCGGAAAAGCGCCCTTCTCTTGAAAACGTGTTTGTTGTGGGCGCGCCCGAAGGCACGCAAGCCGCGTGGGAAACCGCCAGCGCGGTTGCGACCGGCGTCGAATTTACCCGGACACTCGTCGTGGAACCTGCGAACATTCTCTACCCAGAGAGCTTTGTAGCGCGCTGCGAAGAAGCCTTTGCAGGAACTGGAGCCGAGATAACCGTGCTTGGCGTCAAAGAGATGACCGAACTGGGCATGGGGGCATTGCTTGGCGTGGGGCAAGGGTCGGAGCGTCCGTCTCGCTTGCTCGCAATCAAGTGGAATGGCGGTGCAGAAGGTGAAAAGCCAACCGTTTTTGTCGGCAAAGGCGTGACGTTTGATACGGGCGGTATCTCTTTGAAACCCCCTCCCGGCATGGAAGATATGAAGTGGGATATGGGCGGCGCTGGCGCGGTCGCAGGCGGGATGCTTTCGCTCGTCAAACGCAAGGCTAAGGCCAATATCGTCGCAGTCATGGGCCTCGTTGAGAATATGCCAGACGGAAAGGCGCAGCGTCCCGGCGATGTGGTTACCACTATGAGCGGTCAGACAGTAGAAGTCTTGAACACTGATGCGGAAGGTCGGCTGGTGCTTTGTGATGCGCTGCATTGGGCTCAGGAACAGTACAACCCGGCGCGTATTATAGACTTTGCTACTTTGACCGGCGCGATGATCATTGCGCTGGGCCATGAGCATGGCGGGCTGTTCTCAAATGACGACACCCTGGCGGCAGATATTTCCGCTGCGGGGGCAAGCGTAGGCGACAAAGTGTGGAGACTGCCAATCGGCCCGGCTTATGACAAGCTGATCGATTCTCCGATTGCGGACATCAAGAATGTTGGTCCACGTCCGGCCGGTTCGATCACCGCGGCACAATTTCTCCATCGCTTCATCAAGGACGGCACGTCTTGGGCGCATTTGGACATTGCTGGTATGGTGTGGTCCGACAAGCCCGGTCACAGTTGGGACAAGGGCGCGACCGGTTTTGGAGCGCGGCTGATCAACCAATTGGTAGCAGACACGATTGAGAGTTAAAGGAGCCGTATAACCCCGAAAATGCGCAGAAAAAACAGCGCGATTGGGATAATGGGCGTTACTGCTCCGAACGCTGTAAACGAGGTAAGGGGTATTAGTATCTTGCTTAAGGAAGCGGAACGGTAGGCCGATTTTAGGCCTCAAGTAGCGGAGCGGTAGGCGATAAAAATGTCCAAGATCGACTTTTGGCAATTGTCTCGCGACCCGGTTGAAAAAGTGGTCGCTTTGATCGCGCAGCGTGTGGTGTCTCAAGGCGAGCGCTTGTTGGTCGTCAGCGGCGATCCCAAGCAGCGCGACGAGATCTCACGCGGACTGTGGAGCGCGGGCGAGGAGAGCTTTCTGGCCAATGGCCAAGCGGATGTGGAGGGAGCACCAGCGCAACCGATCTTGCTTTCGCCGACCGCTGACACGGTGAATGAGGCGAGCCATGTCATCTTTGCTGATGGCGAATATCGCGAGGCGGATGGCTTTGCGCGCAGCTTTCTTTTGTTTGACGATGACACCGTCGCTGAAGCGCGCAAGATTTGGAAATCGCTCGACGAAACGCCCGATCTTGAACGATCATTTTTTCGTCAGGATGGCGGCAAATGGGTCAAGGTGGCTTAAGCTAAGGCTCAGAAATTGTGTGCCAAATGCGCGCATGTAAGGCTCATATTGGGGCCGACCCCCACAGGAGACCATAGAATGCGTGCACTTTCGCTCTCACTCCCGCTCTTTGCGGCACTTTGTCTAAGCGCCTGCGGGGAAGAACCCAATGATGGCATGCCCGGCGAAGAGGGCGCGCAAGTTGAATACGCACCAACGGGCGCGAGCTCATCCAGCGAAGAGCAATCGTCCTCCATCAAAGGTCCGGAGGGTGAAGAGGCGATCGCAAAGTCCGGCGGAGATAACGACTCGAGTCTGCCAAAGGGGTTCAGCATTTATCCCGGCGCAAAGGTGGTGGAAAACACCAGCGTTGCCGAACCGGGCGGGCAAAGCAGCGTGACGATGATGCTAGAAAGCACAGATGGCCCTGAGAAGATCGCGTCATATTACAAAGATCTCGCCGAAAAGGCTGGCATGGAGATCAAGATTGATATGGCGCTCGACACCTCGCACACGGTCGGAGGCGATAGAGATTCGGACGGTGCAAAGATGACGGTTAGCGCGACGCGCGAACCTGCGAGCGAGGCCACAGAAGTGATGCTAAATCTTGTACAAGGACCAAAGAGCTAAATCAGCCTTCGCGACTAGGGCTTGAACGCGCGCGGGTGCAAGGCTAGGGCGCGCGGCGAAATCTATTCCCTAAACGCGGCAGCTTCGCGTCAAACAACTTCAAGGAAAACGCCATGGCGGTTACCCGCACATTCTCGATCATCAAACCCGACGCCACTAAACGCAACTTGACCGGCGCGGTCACTGCTATGCTTGAAGAAGCTGGCCTCCGTGTTGCCGCATCAAAGCGTATCCACATGAGCCGCGAGCAGGCCGAAGGCTTTTACGCGGTCCATTCAGAGCGTCCGTTCTTTGGCGAACTCGTTGAATTTATGATGAGTGAGCCGGTTGTCGTGCAGGTGCTTGAAGGCGAAGACGCAGTGACTCGCAACCGCGACATCATGGGCGCAACGAACCCTGCGGACGCCGATGAAGGCACAATCCGCAAGGTGCACGCGCTTTCCATCGGCGAAAACACCGTCCACGGTTCTGACAGCGAAGAAAATGCTGCGATTGAGATTGCATTCTTCTTCAACGACGATGAAATCGTTGGGTAATTTGAGCTAAATTGAATTTGGAAAGGCCGTCCATGTGGGCGGCCTTTTTCATTTCTGAGTTTCGAAACGATCCAATTGTTCGGAATGGCTGAGATGGTGGCCGCTAACGCTTTTTGCCACAGAGTCCCGCATTGCGGCGAGTGCGTCCGGCCTAAGTATCAGGTCCAGTTCGCGATAGGCTCGCGCCATTTCGGTTTCCCAATCCGCATTGAGTGCATCGAAATGCAGGCGCGTAACGGGGCCGTTCCAGCTTGTAAGTGCTTCTGCGATTCGTTCTTCGCGAAGCGCGATCTTGTGTCGCCAGAGCTTTTCAATTTCCGCCAAATCGCAACTATCCGACTGGATCGCCATCTGATTGGCGGCAAGTGACACCGCGCTGCTCAAAACGGCGTCATAGTTGCGCTCAGCAATCACCACGCGCGCGTTGGGCAACACGCTAAGCAAGGTCGTTAAATCCTCTGAGAATTGCGGCGCCTTTATCACGCGCGCCCTATCCGCAATCCCGCGATGTACGGCGTCAGTGGCGAGAATGCGCTTGAATTCGGTGTAAACCGGTGTCGCATCGCGCGCTTCGCTGAACGCGGAATAGCTCGGAATGCGCCACTGTGTTTCGTAGATTGAATGGTTGAGCGCGCCCGCCAACCACGCCAATTCCTCTTCAACCCCGCCGCTTTGCATCGGGTGGATGCTCTGCAACCACGGGTTGAGCCATTCGAGCATCTTCAGATCGAATGTGCCCTTCATTCGGCGCACGACCAGATTACCAGGGGCCGGACGCCACGCGTCGCAATAGCGGGTGTGCGAATGCGCGGGGTCAGCGGCAAGCAATTTGTGAATACGCGTGGTGCCAGAGCGCATGTGGCCGATTACAATGATCGGTGCGGCCAGTTTTGCGCCCGACGCAGTCAAAGGATTGCGTTTCCAATAATCGCCGAGCCTCATGCGGTTACGGATCACCCTAACCAACTGACCAAAGGCCATTGCGCGGCCCAACGGATTGAGGTTCGCCTCTCCGTCAATGGCGTCTGTTAGTTTTTCGAGCCGGAGCCGGAAGTCCGCCGCGTCATCTGCCGAACGCCCGCCAAGCTCCGCCTCCTCAGCACGCGCGCCGAAAGGCTTGCTCGCCACCTCCCAAAGCGCATCGGGCTCCAACACAGGCGGTGGCAACCATTCCTTCGCCCATGCCTTGGTCAGAAACGCATTTGCGCGCTCAGCCCAAATTCCGCGGGCCAAAAGATGGTCGCGGGTGGGCTTAGCCAAGGCCAAGAAACCAGCGGTAGGAACGGCTCAAAACAAATCCGTTGCATCGTGCAGCTTAGTGAGCCGCGCTGGGGCGACGCTGCGCCAGCTACGCTCAAGCCATCCAGTGACATGATCCCAGTCGATGCCGGGCCGGTTGAGGATCACGCCAATCCAACCACTCGCGCCGTAGTAAGCGGGCTTAAAGTAGATATCGGGCTGACTTTCAACGAGGTTTAAAAGCTCGTCCATTCCGCTCGTTTTGACCAGAATGGCGATATGCTCAACGCCGTGATGCTGATCGCTGAAATGCGCGAAAAACTTGCCTGATTTCTCACTACCCACGCGAAAGCCGGGCGAGCCATGGCTGTCACGGCTGTGCGTTTCGGGAAGAGCGAGCGCAAGCGCACGCACTCTGGCGTAGAGGAATTCGGGATCATTTCCGCGCGACACATAGTCCGCAACCGCGCGGGGGTAGAGTTGATGCTCTGCGATCAAAATCCGTCGAGCTAGTGTGTCTGGCGTGTCATCGCTCGCAATGGCGACTCGGGCTTGGGCGAGCACTTGCCCCGCATCCAGCTCTGCGGTGACCAGATGCACGCTTGCGCCTGCATGGCTGTCGCCAGCTTCAATGGCACGGGCATGGGTGTCGAGACCTTTGTATTTCGGAAGCAATGAGGGGTGGATATTGAGCATCCGGCCCTCCCAACGTTCAACGAAGCCAGCTGATAGAATGCGCATATAGCCAGCAAGCACGATATAATCGGCGCCGGCATTGTTTACCGCGGATTCCATCGCGGCGTCTTGTTCCTCGCGAGAGTGGCCTTTGTGCGAGTGAACGAAGGTAGCAATGCCTTCGAGCTGGGCGAGTTCTAACCCGCCCGCATCGTCTATGTTGCTTGCGACCAGCACGATTTCAAATGGAGCGCTTTCCAAGCGGCTGGCATAGAGCAAAGCGGCCATATTCGTCCCGGAACCCGAAATGAAGACTGCGATGCGCGCCTTGCTAGCCAAGGTGAGTGGCCTCCCACGCGGCCTCGCTCGACCAAGTGCCAGCATCGCCGCGCACGGTGCAGCCCTTTTCGCCCGATTCGATTGCACCAACCGGTACAACCGTTTCACCTGCCGCTTCGAGCCGCTGAGTGACCGCTGAAACATCCCGAGGAGCGACTGAAAGCACCATACCGACGCCGCAATTGAAAGTCCGCGCCATTTCTGCGCTTGCAACGTTCCCTTGCGCTTGCAGGAACGCCATCAAAGCAGGTTGCTCCCATGCGCTCGCATCCACCACGGCATGCGCGCCATCGGGCAGAATACGCGGGATGTTCTCCAGCAATCCGCCACCGGTGATATGGGCAAGCCCGTGGATCAATCCGTCTCGAATGAGCGGTAGGAGGCTTTCGACATAGATTCGGGTCGGCTCAATCAGCGCGTCGATCAAAAGCCGTTCAGGATCGAATGGTGCGGGTGCATCCATCACCCAGCCAAAGTCGTCGGCGAGACGTCGCACCAGAGAATATCCGTTTGAGTGGACACCCGAAGAGGCAAGTCCGATCAACACATCGCCGGGCGTGACACGTTCACCGGTCAATTGTTCGCCGCGTTCAACCGCGCCAACGCAAAATCCCGCAAGGTCGTAATCACCCGGAGCATACATGCCGGGCATTTCCGCTGTTTCTCCGCCGATCAAAGCGCAGCCTGCTTGTTTGCAACCACCCGCAATTCCAGCAACGACTCGCTCAGCCACGCCGTTCTCAAGCTTACCGGTTGCGAAATAGTCCAGGAAAAACAGTGGCTCTGCCCCTTGCACGATCAGATCATTGACGCACATTGCGACCAAATCGATTCCGACGCTGTCATGCCGATCATGCTCAATCGCGAGTTTCAGCTTGGTGCCAACACCATCATTTGCCGCAACCAGTAATGGGTCAGTATAACCGGCCGCTTTCGGATCAAAAAACCCGCCAAACCCGCCCAATTCGCTGGTCGCGCCCGGGCGCGCTGTTGCCTTGACCAAGGGGCCAATCGCTTTGACCAATGCGTTGCCCGCTTCGATCGAAACGCCCGCTTCCTCGTAGGTGTATGAGGTTTTTGTGTCACTCATGTTTGCCCGTTTACCCTTTCGCGCTTGGAATTCCACTCGGCTTTAGGCAAAAGGCGCTGGATTTCCCCGATGGCGAACACACAAACACATAATGGCATGCATTTCAGAGCCCTTTCACAAGCGAATTCTTCGCGATGGTTGCGCTATGGTATGGCGGCAATTCTCGTGTTCGGGCTCTTAAGCGGAGCTTATGCCTTGGTGCTCGCTCAAGTTGGTGGTCAGCGCGGGATCGCGCCGACGGCGTCTAGCGCGGATATTGAGATTCGCGGCATCAAAGTCGATGTGACCGCTGAAACAGGACTCGAAGCGCGCAGCAAAGCTTGGAAAGAAGCGCAGCGAAAGGCGTGGGACAAAGCAGGCGGTCCTGCAATTGCAGCGGGACAACTCGAATCGATGGTGTCGGCGATCGTGATTCAGCGCGAACGTTTGGGCGGTAAGCGGTACATCGCGACGCTCGGCGTAGTGTTTGATCGACAGCGTGCGGGGCGCTTTTTGGGCGGTGCGGCAAGAAAACGCGCCTCTGCGCCGATGCTTTTGATGCCGGTGACGGTCAGCGCGGGCGCCTACACTACATTTGAAGTGCGCAATCCTTGGCAGCGGGCTTGGGCAGAATTCAATCCGGGCACGAGCCGAATCGATTATGTGCGGCCCAGCGGCGCGGGCGGTGATTCCATACTGCTGAACTTTGGCCAAACAAAACGCCGCAGCCGTGCATGGTGGAGTAGCGTGCTCGATCAACAAGGTGCAGCGGACGTGCTTACGCCTATTGTGCGGCTCGAACATCAATTTCCCGGTGGTCCGGTCATCGGGCACTTTGTTGCGCGTTACGGGCCTGACAACACTTTGCTTGAGACATTCAAGCTCACAGCTAACACTCCAGAAGAGTTGCCTGACATGCTTGATAAAGCGGTTGAGCGAATGGACGGGATATTTTCAAAAGCGCTTGAAGACGGTAAGCTTCGACCTGATCCAACGATCCGTTTTGGCGGGGCTGCGGCCGCCGATCCAGCGGTTATTCGGCTGATCCAAATCGGTCGCCAGATTCAGGCAAGCGAAGCGGCGAAACGGCGCGGCGAGAGCCCGCGGCCGACTGCGCCATCCGCGCAAACCGCTGATTCACCTGCTGCAACTCCAACACCTGTTACCGTGCGCAGCATCGCGATCCAGTTCACTACGCCGGATGCGGCGAGCTTTGATTCGGCGCTTGGCGGAGTGCGGGGCGCTCCCGGCGTGCGGGGTGTGGCAGTCACGAGCACGGCAATGGGCGGCACTTCAGTTATGAGCGTGAGCTTCGCCGGGTCGATTGATCAATTGGCCTCTGCGCTTCGGGCGCGAGGTTTCAATGTCAGTCAAGGCGGCAACACTCTCGCGATCAGCCGTTAAAGGGCATCGTTGCCCATTATGGCCGCCTCTCGAAAATCGACCTCGCAAATTGCGTTGCCTTTGGGGCCAACCGGTCAAGGCACTCCGCAGCGGATCGTGGTTGGCGCTGCAAATGAAGCAGCGATTGTCGCGCTGCGTGATCCCGCGAATTGGCCATTTGGAACTGCCATCCTCACCGGGCCTGCGCGCTCGGGAAAAACCTTGCTAGGACGCTGGGCCAAGTTGCAGCATAGCGAGGAGGGACTTGAGGTTATTGACGGTGCGGATGGGCTCGATGAAACACAGCTATTCCATCGCTGGAACGCCGGACAAGAAGGCGGATCCAAGGCGGGTCACAAATTGCTCCTGATAGCAGACAGCATTCCTTGGGAGATCGAGCTGCCTGATCTGCGCTCGCGGCTTGGCGGATCGCTGCAACTTGAAATTGATGAGCCTGATGACGCGTTGGCTGCTGAGCTTATTCTGGCGATGGCGGCGGAGCGGGGCCTCGCTCTTTCCGAGGACGCCGCACACTATCTCGTACCGCGTGCGCAGCGCAGCTATGCAGCGCTGGAACGTTTGGTTGAGGCAATGGACCGGATAAGCCTTGAACGCCAAACGCCCGCCACCATGTCTGTTTGGCGAGCGGCTTTGGAAGCGGTGCAGGGCCCGGAACAACAGCGATTGTTTTAGGCAGCAAAGTTCGTCTGATTTGCGTTTGAGCGCATTTGGTGGGAGGAAAAGCTCATGTTGAGTGGTCTCAAAAGCTATCTGGACTCGATCAGGGCGCGCGATCCCGCGCCGCGTTCGCGTTGGGAAATCCTCTTATATCCCGGCGCTTGGGCGGTGTTCTTTCACCGAATTGCACATTGGTTGTTTGAAGCACGGATGTACTTCCTCGCGCGGCTCATAAATCACTTTTCGCGCTTTTTGACGGCGATAGACATCCATCCAGGTGCCAAGATCGGCAAAAAATTCTTTATCGATCATGGCTTTACGGTGATCGGTGAGACCGCTGAAATCGGTGACAATGTGACGATCTACCAATGTGTTACATTGGGCGGGACAAACCCGACGAACGGGCAAGGTGGCAAACGTCATCCGACCATTCGCGACAACGCGATTATCGGATCCGGCGCACAGGTAATCGGTCCGATAGTTGTGGGTGCACGTGCGCGTGTTGGCGCGAATGCTGTTGTGACCGATGATGTGCCAGAGGGCGCAACCATGGTCGGCTTTAAAGCGCGTTCCACCCTTGTGCCTGCCGAGGAATATTTGCGTGAGTTCATCCCCTATGGCACGCCTTGCGAGGATGCCGAGGGCAACCGCGTGGATTGCATCGAGAAACTCGAAGCCGAACTGGCCGCGTTGCGCGCTGAAGTCACTGACATGAAAAAAGGTGCTGAGCGGACCGATGAGCAAACGAGCGAGCCCGCTATAGACTTCAACAAGAAGAGCGGGACCGGTAACTGATGGTTGCATCGCCGGGGGCGGGCAGCCCCGGAGAGATCGTTGCCTTTCCCGGGCGCGCAAGACCGCTCCAAGTTGGTTTTGATCGCGCGGAGCTACAGCGCATTCTTGACCTTTATGGCCGAATGGTCGCTGCCGGGCAGTGGCGCGATTATGCGATGGATTTTAACCGGCATGCCGCGACCTTTTCCGCGTTTCGCCGAACAGCGGAGCGCCCGCAAGCGCGGGTGGAAAAACGCCCGGCCCTGCGCAACAAGCAAGGCATGTGGGCGCTTTATGGTGAGCATGGCCAAGTGCTCAAACGCGGGCATGAGCTTGCCAATGTCCTCGCCCCGATGGAGCGGCGTCTGTTGAAGGCGGTGGATGAGAGCTAAACTCAGTTACTTTGCGGCGCCTATTTTAAATGTACGCGCAAAAAGGGCCAGCAGCGCGATAGCGATGCCGGCCCCAATTGCCATAGCCAGCCAGTAACCGACTGGCGTTACCAATTTATCCGCGTGTGCTGGATGGACCGGCTCCGGTCACTGCCTGCATCGCTTTAAGGATCGCACCGGATTGTTCGCTGCCTGATTGCGGGGCGACCAGATTGGTAAAGGAATTGATGTCGTCCCAACGGTCGGCAAAACCTTCAACAGTGCGCTCACCATCTTGGAGCCAAACCGCGTCGTTCATCACCACCCAAGAGGAGTGGAAGCCGCCTGCGCCCGCGCCAACGATTGCGTTGGTCGGCGCGTCTTCACTGACGAGGTACAGCGCGGCAGGAACCACGTTCTCTGGTGAGAAGAGTTTGAAGGCTTCTTCGGGGAAGAGGTCTTCGGTCATGCGCGTGCCAGCAACCGGTGACAGAGAGTTGCAGCGAATGTTGTATTTCGCACCTTCAAGTTGAAGCGTCTTTGTAAGTCCAGCCAAACCAAGTTTTGCCGCGCCATAATTGGCTTGGCCAAAGTTACCGAACAGGCCGGTGGAGCTCGCTGTCATCAAAACGCGGCCATAGGCCTGCTCGCGGAAGGTTTCCCAGCATGCTTTGGTGACGAATGCTGAACCCGAAAGGTGGACTTTGAGAACAAAATCGAAGTCCTCCGGGCTCATCTTATGGAATGTCTTGTCGCGCAGAACGCCAGCGTTGTTGATGAGAACGTGCACGCCGCCCCACTTCTGTTTGGCGTCGGCGACCATCTTTTCCATTTGCTCAAATTCGGTGACTGAGCCGCCATTGGCCATGGCTTCGCCGCCAGCCGCTTCGATTTCCTCGACAACCTGTGCCGCTGCGTCGGATGTGCCTGTGCCATCGCGCGCGCCGCCCAGATCGTTGACGACCACTTTCGCGCCGCGCTTTGCGAGCTCGAGAGCGTAAGCCTTGCCAAGACCCCCGCCTGCACCTGTGACGATGGCGACCTTATCTTTGAAATCGATGCTCATATGAGTGTCCTTCCTTCAATCCTCTTAGGGGGTGTCCGCTTGACGCGGGCGTAAACTAAACTGTGGGGCGCTGCGTGGCACTTTCAGCCCGGTGTTGCAACACTCTCAAGAATGACAGCACGATGCCGTAGGGGTAAGCCCTTAATTAGAGGCTTTCTAGCGCTGCGATGAGCTGGTCGAGCGAATCGATTACCGCATTCGCTCCCAACTCATGCGGCGGCTTGTCGCAATAGCCATAGGCGGCGGCTATCACTGGGACATTGGCTGCACGCGCGGCTTTTACGTCATAAGTCGAGTCTCCGATAAACGCGAAGCGGTCACCGCCACATAGCCTTTGCGCTTCCAAAACGGGTTCGGGGTGGGGCTTAGAGAGGTATTTTCCATCCGCGCCTTTGCCCATCGAATTTCCGCCGATCACGGTTTCGAAAGGTTCAATGAAGTCGAGCTGCGTCAAAATGGAGCGCGCAAATTCTTCAAACTTGTTGGTGACCACGGCCATTTTTACACCCCGCTCTGTTAGAGCAGCAACCATCTCGCGGGCGTGAGGATAGGGCTTTGAGTGAACCGCATTGTGCTCTGAGTAGTAGCCCAGCATGCTCTTATATAGCGCGCGGAAATCATCACCTTCGAGCCCGCCAGAAATGCCGCCTTGGGTCTCTATAGCCTGCGCCAGCATCGCTTTTGCACCGCCGCCAATCAGATCTTTTGAGGTGTTCACGGGCACTGCGTCATAGCCGCCGAGCACCAAGGCATGGTTCACCGCTGTTCCTAGGTCCTCAAATGTATCAAGCAGTGTGCCATCGAGGTCAAAACCGACCGCATCGAACGGAAAATCCACCATTATCACTCCAATCGAGCATGCGGTTGGCGTAAGCGACTTCAAACCGCAAGCATTTGCTGTCAAGCGGGGCGAGCTATATGAGTTGCATCAGCATAAGGATTAGCATGACTGACTTCGCCGCCATTATCCTTGCCGCGGGCAAGGGCACGCGCATGAAAAGCGACCTGCACAAGGTGCTTCACCCGATTGCGGGTAAACCGATGTTGGAGCATTTGCTCGACAGTTTCGGCGCGCTTGAACCGCAACGGATGGTGGTTGTGGTCGGTGATCGCCGCGAACAGGTTGATGCCGCGCTTGGGGGCCGCGACGTAAAGACCGCGTTACAAGATCCACAGCACGGCACTGCTCATGCAGCTTTGCAGGCTAAGGAGGCGCTCAGCGGCTTTAGCGGCAATATCCTTGTGACCTTTGGCGATGTACCGATGGTGACCGCCGAAACGGTTCGCAAGTTGCTCGATGCCTTGGATGGAGGGGCAAAGGTTGCGGTGCTTGGATTCCGACCTGCTGACCCGCTTGCTTATGGTCGTGTCATCGCCGAGGACGATGGCACTGTCCTAAAGATGGTCGAATTCAAGGACGCAAGCGATGCAGAGCGTTCGGTTGACCTGTGCAATTCTGGTCTGATTGTTGCGCATTCCGACGACATGTGGCCGCTCTTGGACGCAGTTGATAACGACAATGCGCAAGGCGAATATTACCTGCCTGACGTGGCCACTGGCGCGATTGCGCGTGGTGACAAAGTTGTGGTGGTTGAATGCGATCCTGACGAAGTGGCCGGGATCAACAGCCGCGCCGAACTCGCCGATGCAGAACAACGCTGGCAAAAAGTGCGACGCCAACAGGCGATGGAAGGCGGCGCAACTTTGAAAGCGCCTGACACTGTCTTCTTTAGCCACGATACCGTGCTGGGCCGCGATGTTACTGTCGATCCGCATGTGGTCTTTGGCCCCGGCGTCACCATCGCTGATGGCGCGCACATCAAAGCCTACACCCATATTGAGGGCGCAACTCTCGCAACTGGCGTTCAAGTTGGGCCATTTGCACGGCTGCGTCCCGGAGCGATACTTGAAGAGGGCAGTTTTGTCGGCAATTTCGTCGAAATGAAGAAAGCGACACTTGGTCCAGGCGCGAAAGCCAGCCACCTTTCCTATATCGGCGACGCGACGGTGGGCGCGAACGCCAATATCGGCGCTGGCACCATCACCTGTAATTATGATGGCTATTTCAAATACCAAACGGTGATCGGCGAACGCGCCTTTATTGGCTCCAACAGCGCTTTGGTAGCGCCCGTCAAAATCGGTCCGGATTCGATTGTTGCTGCTGGCTCAACGGTTAGCCGCGATGTGGCCGCAGGAGAGCTGCGGATGGTGCGGGCAGAACAGCTCGTAAAAGATGGGTGGGCTGACCGTTTCCATGATACAATGAAGAAGAGAAAGGCGGCGGCGAAAGAGAAAAAGACATGACGCCAATTTTGTTTCTTGCCACCGTAAAGCCGGACGCATCGCGAGCTTTCTTTAGCGATGTCATGAGTTTCGGATTGGTGGATGACAATCCATTCTCGCTTGAATTTGATGCTTTTGGGACAATGCTGCGGGTGCAAAAAGTGGAATCATTTGACCCGCATGCATTCACCGCAATTGGCTGGCGAGTGGATGATATTGCCGCAGAGCGCGACAAGCTGGCGGGCCGAGGGGCAGAATTTTTGCGCTTCGAATTTATGGAGCAGGACAGCCGAGACATCTGGACCACGCCCGATGGCGCGCAAGTGTGCTGGTTTAAAGACCCGGATGGCAACACATTATCTCTCAGCCAATGGGTCTCTTAACCAATAGGCCGCCTAGACAATTCCTGCGGCTATCTCCGCTTGAGTGGAGGCAAGTAGCCGCTGCTAAGCGGAAGGGTTCAGGGGGAAGAGGAACGCGGCAGCGGCTTGGGAAACTATGTGAGCGGAGCGATTCAAGCGCTTTCGAGTGAAGAGGTGCGCTTGGACTCGGTCTAGGCGTAATCGCGTTCCCATTCTTCAAACTCGCTGCGGGACAGTAGATAGCGGTCTCGCGCTTCGGTGAAACTCAATACGTCTTCATGGACGGCCTTCACGACGCTTGCCTTGCGCGCTCGCGACCAATGGGTGCGGTGGGACTTTGGCAGGCCATAGGCCTTTATTACTTCGGCTATTGATCGGTCTTGCGGATAGGTCACAGCAAAGCTCCTTATGGTAGTCCCCTGTTTGCCCCCGTCTTGCTTTTGTTATGACGCTGAGAATTGCCTCCAAAGGTTAGCTGGACCTTGCCAGAGATGGTTGATTTTCAATTGACGTTGTTTTGTGTTCTGCAAGCGCGGCGAGTTGAGCCGAAACCGTCGGAGTGCTTTACAATCACAGCAAAACGGCCCCGACATTGCGATGTCGAGGCCAAATGAAGTGTTTGTATTTTTTGCTTAGTTGACCTGAGTCGGCTTATTCCGGCGCGTCCATCAGGCGTTGTATGAGATATACATATTGCAGCGCTTGCAGTTTCGCGCGTTGTTCATTGTCGACCCCGCCAGAATGGCCGCCAACCGTATCCTCAAAGTAGAAATAGGGCTGACCCAGTTCTTTCAACTTGGCTGCGCCTTTGCGACCATGGGCCGGGTGCGTGCGATCATCGGCGGTCGAAGCCCACAAGAATGGGGTGGGATAATCGACGCCCTCAACCAGTTTTTGATAGGGTGAATAAGCCTCAAGCCACGCGCGTTCTTCGGGCACGCGCGGATCGCCATATTCACCCGTCCACGACGCGCCGCGACCGATTAGGTGATAGCGCAACATGTCAAACAGCGGCACGGCAACAATCGCGCCGCCAAACAAATCGGGGCGCTGAGTGATGGCAGTGCCAACCAACAAACCGCCTTGCGAGCCTCCACGAATGCCCAGATGCTTTGGCGAGGTAAAGCCGCGCTCCACCAAATCATCGCCAATCGCGATGAAATCATCCCAGGTGCGTTGCTTGTTCTCGCGGATCGCAGATTGGTGCCAACCGGGGCCAAATTCACCGCCACCGCGAAGGTTTGTCATCACAAATGCGCCGCCGCGCTCCAGCCACATCTTACCCGCAAGGCCCAGATAGCTAGGCAGGTTGGAAATTTGAAAGCCGCCATAACCCGACATTAGCGTCGGGGTGGTGCCATCTGGCACCATGCCTTTTGGTTTGACGATGAAGTAGGGGATCTTGGTCCCATCCTTGCTTGTTGCCTCGTGCTGTTCAACCTCCATCCCGGTCGCGTCAAAACGCGTTGGGCTGGTTTTGAGCACTTCGGGTTTTTCGCCGCTGTCGCTGTAATAAAGCTGCGTTGGGTTCAAGAACTCGGTGACCGTGAACATGATTTGCTCACTTTCAGTCGAGGATGCGGCGATGCCGACCGTCGCGTTGTCGGGCAGATCGACCTTGCTGCTGACCCATTGGCCATCGACAAAGTTGAACTTGAGCACCTTGCCCACGACATTGTCGAGCACGCCGACATAAAGCGCGCCTGCGGTCAGGCCAGCGCCGCGTTTAGTCTGACGTTCACCCGGTGCCCAAACCAGTGTTTTTTTCGCGCCATTGGGATCGGCTTTCCACTCTTCGAGATCCATCGCAATAAGACTGTCGGCCGGAAAGGTTTGGCCATCAACGGTCCAATCGACATCGGTTGTCATCAACAAATGCCCATCGACAATGCCATAGGGCGCGGCCATTTTGGGAATGTCGAGCTTGATCCATTCTTTCGCTGCCTCGGCAAAAACGAAATAGTCGCGTTCGTGATAGCTGGTTCCGCGAAATGCGGTCATACCGTGCAAGGTTGCGTCTTTGTCGCGCAGCAAGCCAGCGCCTGCCCAAACGTCTTTTGCTTCGCCGCGGAAGATTTCCTTTGCATCTTCGAGCTTGGTGCCCCGTTCCCACAGCCGGGTGGTGAAGGGATATTCGCTTTCGGTGAGAGTGCCTTCGCCAAAATTGCGGCCCACCAGCAGTGTGTCTTCGTCCATCCATTCGACGCCGCCTTGGCTCTTTTCAGGCAGCTCAAACCCGCCTTCGACGAACTGTTTGGTCACCATGTCAAATTCGCGCATGATGGTTGCGTCTTCGCCGCCATCGCTCAGCGCGATCATGCATTTACGCAAGTCCGGCGCGAGGCAAGTGGAGCCTTTATAGACCCACTCCATTCCATCGACCTTTGCTAGCGCGTCGACATCAAGAATGATCTCCCATTCGGGATTGGCGGTCTTGTAGCTCTCCAGCGTCGTGCGCCGCAGCACGCCTTTGGGATTGGTCTTATCCTGCCAGAAATTATATAGGCCATCCGGGCGAAAGCTCACAAAAGGAACACGGTCTTCGCTGTCGAAGATCGCCAGCGCTTCGCCTTTCAATTCGGCAAAGCGCGGATCGGTTTCCAGCGCGGCGAGCGTTAGCTCGTTTTCTTTTTCGACCCAAGCCAGCGCTTCGTCGGAGCGCGCTTCTTCCAGCCAAATATAAGGATCTTCGTCTGGTCCCGGTACGCCATCATTCGAAGCGGTGTGATTATCGGCATTTGCGCCGGTTGCTGCAGAGAATGTCATGGCCGCTGCCAGAGCGATGTTAGACACAAATTTCAAGCTCTCTCTCCCCCAAGATGGATGCGCGCAAGTGTGCCATGGCCTGCGCAAAAAGGAAGAGAAAATGTAAAGCGGCTTTCAGCGCACACCGGGGAATGCTGCGAAGTATTCGAGATGTTCTGTCGGTAGCTCAAATGTGTGGAATGTGCCGTTATAGCCCATTACAATGAGTATGCCGGTGACCGGCCCCAGAATGAGGCTGGGCGTGTGCCATCTGGCAGGTCTGCGGTAATGCAATGCGGCGATCAAATGGCCAAACAGAGCAGTGATTGCGAGCGTGTAGTAAGGGGCGAACCCATATCTGATCGGGTCAATCGTCACCGTGCCCGCTGCCCAATAGAAATTGGTATCAAGCCCAAATCCCAACCGCGTGATCAGCGCGGCGCTTGTGTGCATGACGATGAAGATGGCGAGATAGCAACCGGACAAGAACTGAACCCAATGCCACAATCCTTTGTGTTTGCGCGCATTGATCTGACGCAAAAGTCCAATGCCAAGAATGACTTGCAAGCCGAGTGTCGCCACAAGTGCAACTTCGATAAGCGGGAATTGATAGCCCGCGCGTCCGATTGTCAGCGCTTGAGCGTGGGCCTCGATGCCAAACAAGGCTGAGAAATGCGCGGCGAAATGCACCACCAAGAACAATCCGATTAGCATCGCAATTCTTGCGTGTGCGAGCTTGGCTTGCCTTGTGGTGATTGGCATGGCAGTCCTCCTTAATTGGATAATTCATATCCGGATAAATTATATCCGATTAAGGAGTCAAGCATGCAACTTGGGAAAGGTGTAGAATGGACCACGCATATCTGCACGATCCTCGCTCTGGTGCCTGAAAAACGCGGGCTGAGCGTGGATGCACTGGCGGAGTTCTTTGAAGTGCCAGCCGCGTATTTGTCCAAGCAGATGCAGCTCTTGCGCCGTGCCGGGATTGTTCAATCAGTCCGCGGGAAGGGTGGGGGATACCGGCTCGCGCGGCATGTCGATGCAATCACGTTGCTTGATATTGTTGCCGCGATTGAGGGACCGCTTCCAGCATTTCGCTGCACTGAAATCCGTCAAAACGGGCCTTGCGGGCTGAAACGCAAGGATTGCAAACGACCATGCGAGATCGCTTCGGCCTTTGCCCA
Organism: Erythrobacter sp.; assembly: GCA_039985875.1. GTDB lineage: Bacteria > Pseudomonadota > Alphaproteobacteria > Sphingomonadales > Sphingomonadaceae > Erythrobacter. Next base: position 357,538 of record JBDWRU010000011.1, read on the forward strand.
AGCAGAACAAACATACCGCGATACCTTGGCAGCAAAGACGCTGGCGTCAATTATGCAAGAAGCGGCGGTGAATGCGACGCCAGAGCATATGATGGACATTGCAAAGTGGGTGCAAGGGCAATTGAGCTAATCATTGAACAGCATACAAGAAAGGCGACCCGGATAGGGCCGCCTCTTGGAAACTTTAGAAGTTTGCGCCGCGCTTACGCTTCGACGTGTTCGGCCAGCACCGTAAGTCCACTCTCGCTGACTTCGGCAAAGCCGCCGCGCACTTCGATCACTTCTGGTTCTGCACCAGCGGTGGCATAGACCTGCACGGCGCCGTCGCGAATGGTCGACATGAAAGGCGCATGGCCCTCAAGAACACCAAATTCGCCCTCAGCGCCCGGCACAACGACCATATGGACATCTTCGCTGCGGACCTGCTTAGCAGGGGTTACGAGTTCAAAGTGAAGTGGCATAACCCTTAAGCCTCGTCAGCCAATTCGCCAGCTTTCTTCACCACGTCGTCGATACCGCCGACCATGTAGAACGCTTGCTCTGGCAGGTGGTCATACTCACCGTCCACAACCGCTTTGAACGATTTCACGGTGTCTTCGAGTTGCACGAAGATGCCGTTGATACCGGTGAAGACTTCGGCGACGTGGAACGGCTGTGACAAGAACTTTTGGATCTTGCGAGCGCGGGCCACGGTCAGCTTATCTTCTTCCGAAAGCTCGTCCATGCCGAGGATGGCGATGATGTCTTGCAGCGATTTGTACTTTTGCAGCGTCTCTTGAACGCGGCGAGCGGTGTCGTAGTGCTCTTGGCCTACAACGCGCGGTTCGAGAACGCGGCTGGTGGAGTCGAGCGGGTCAACCGCAGGATAAATGCCAAGCTCCGAAATCGCGCGGTTCAGCGTCGTGGTCGCATCCAAGTGAGCGAACGACGTTGCAGGCGCAGGGTCGGTCAAGTCATCGGCAGGAACGTAGATAGCCTGAACCGAAGTGATCGAACCTTTGGTCGTCGAGGTAATCCGCTCTTGCAGGTTGCCCATGTCGGTCGACAGTGTCGGCTGATAGCCCACCGCCGATGGAATACGGCCCAGCAATGCGGACACTTCGGAACCGGCTTGGGTAAAGCGGAAGATGTTGTCGACGAAGAACAGCACGTCCTGACCTTCTTGATCGCGGAAATATTCCGCCATGGTCAGACCCGACAGAGCCACACGGGCACGCGCGCCGGGAGGCTCGTTCATTTGACCGAAGACCAGCGCCACTTTGGAGCCTTCGCTGGTTGCGTTGCCGTCTTCGTCTTTGGCGATAACGCCAGCGTCGAGGAATTCGTGATAAAGGTCGTTACCTTCGCGAGTACGCTCACCCACGCCAGCAAAGACAGACACGCCGCCGTGACCTTTGGCGATGTTGTTGATCAGCTCTTGAATAAGAACCGTTTTACCAACGCCAGCGCCGCCGAACAGGCCGATCTTACCGCCTTTTGCGTAAGGGGCGAGAAGGTCGATCACTTTAATGCCGGTCACAAGGATCGCAGCTTCGGTGGATTGGTCGATAAAGGCCGGTGCCTCAGCATGGATCGGGGCGGACATATCCGCGCCAACCGGGCCGCGCTCGTCAATCGCTTCGCCAACGACGTTCATGATCCGACCCAGCGTTTTCGGGCCAACAGGCACAGAAATTTGAGCGCCGGTTGCGATCACTTCAGAGCCGCGCACGAGACCTTCGGTCGCGTCCATTGCGATGGTGCGAACGGTGTTCTCGCCAAGGTGCTGTGCAACTTCGAGGACGAGGGTCTTGCCGTCATTCTTGGTTTCAAGCGCGGACAAGATCGGTGGCAGTTCGCCTTCGAACTGCACGTCAACGACAGCGCCGATGACCTGGGCAATCGAGCCGTTGGTGGTCTGGTTTAGTACGGGTGCGGTAGCCATGGTGTTTCCTTAGCCTAGAAAATAAATATTGCATCTTGGCTCGTCACCGTCCTGCCAAACCCATTCGTCGTTTTCTCGACGTAAGGTAGCCGACTTGCGCAACCAGCCTTCTCCGTTGAACTGCTCATACCTTATGAATGCATAGTCATTTGATGTAGGTTCGGCACGGTAACGCCTGATCTTGAAGCAATTGGCTCGAGAAAGCCCTGTGTCTGGATCGGTGTCGACGTGAAAAGCCATTGCCCACATGAATTCCCATTCTTTCGGTAAGTTGCTGTTCTCCTTGTTCGTTACGCACCCGCTCAATGTCAAAAGTATGAGGGCAGGTGCAAGTGTCTTCATTTAGAGCGCTTCCGCGCCAGCAATAATTTCGATGAGTTCGGTGGTGATCGCGGCCTGACGGCGGCGGTTGTATTCGATGTTCAGGTCTTTGATCAGATCGCCTGCGTTGCGCGTCGCGTTGTCCATTGCGGTCATCGACGCGCCTTGTTCGCACGCTTCGCGTTCGAGCAGCGAGCCAAAGACTTGCGTTTTGACGTAGCGTGGCAGCAGCTCTTCGAGGATTTCCTCTTCGCCCGGCTCATATTCGACCATTGCGCCGCCATCATCCGAGAGTTCGGGGGAAGGCACGGGGATAAGTTGATTGACGGTCGGGTTCTGAACCAGCGCCGATTGGAAGGTTGGGTAGATCAGATGAGCGATGTCAAACTTGTCTTCGCCGAACATGGCGATTAGCTCGGCCGAAATCGCGTCCGCTTCTTCAAAGCCGGGGGTCTTTGCCACTGTCGTGTCGAAACCAGCGCCAATCTTGTCCGCAAATTCGCGTTTCAACGGCGCGCGCCCTTTTTTGCCGACGAGGTAGAAGCTGACATCTTTGCCAGCCGCCATAAGCTCATGCGCTTTGGCTTTGGCGGCTTTGACGACGTTCGCATTCAAACCGCCACACAGGCCTTTATCGGTGTTGACGACCACGAGCAGGTGGCGTTGATCGGATCCCGTTCCGCCAAGCAGCTTTGGTGCGCTGTCGCCGGAAACCTTGCCCGCGAGCGACGCCATGACGGCGCCCAAACGCTCAGCGTAAGGACGTCCAGATTCCGCAGCCGCTTGCGCACGGCGCAATTTCGCCGCGGCGACCATCTGTTTGGCCTTGGTGATCTTCTGGGTCGATTTTACCGACCCGATACGATCTTTCAGTTCCTTGAGTGAAGGCACTTGCGGTTACCTCTTATGCGAACTGCTTGGCGAAGGCTTCGAGCGCCGCGACGGTGCGGTCTTTTACATCGCCTTCGAACTTCTTGGATGAGCGAATATCGCCGAGGATGTCGGAATGTTCGCTGCGGAAGAAGGCGAGCATTTGCTCTTCGTAATCATTGACGCGGTCAACCGGGACATCATCGATGAAGCCGTTTGTGCCAGCGAAAATTGACACGGTTTGCTCTTCGAAAGGCATCGGTGAGAATTGCGCTTGCTTAAGCAATTCTGTGAGACGCGCGCCGCGATTGAGCAGTTTTTGCGTTGAGGCGTCCAAGTCTGAACCGAACTGGGCAAAGGCAGCCATTTCGCGGTATTGCGCAAGGTCAAGCTTCATCGAGCCCGACACTTTCTTCATCGCTTTGGTTTGCGCAGCGCCGCCAACCCGGCTCACCGACAGACCCACGTTAATCGCGGGACGGATGCCTTGGTAGAACAGGTCGGTTTCAAGGAAGATCTGACCGTCAGTGATCGAAATCACGTTGGTCGGAATATATGCGGAGACGTCACCAGCCTGCGTTTCAATGATCGGCAGCGCGGTCAGCGAACCAGAGCCATTGTCTGGGTTCATTTTAGCCGCACGCTCAAGCAAACGTGAGTGGAGATAGAACACGTCGCCGGGATAGGCTTCACGGCCCGGAGGACGACGCAGCAACAGCGACATTTGACGATAGGCAACCGCTTGCTTGGAAAGATCGTCATACACGATCACAGCGTGCATACCGTTGTCGCGGAAGAATTCACCCATCGCACAGCCGGTGTACGGCGCGAGATATTGCAGCGGAGCAGGCTCCGAAGCGGTCGCGGCGATCACGATGGAATATTCCATCGCGCCGTTTTCTTCCAATTGCTTCACGATCTGAGCAACAGTCGAACGCTTCTGACCAACGGCAACATATACGCAGTAGAGCTTCTTGGCCTCATCATCGCCGGCATTATCGGTTTTCTGATTGATGAAGGTGTCGATGGCCACTGCGGTTTTACCGGTTTGACGGTCACCAATGATCAATTCGCGCTGACCACGGCCAACAGGAACCAGAGCGTCAACAGCTTTAAGGCCGGTTTGCACTGGCTCAGAAACGGATTCGCGTGGGATGATGCCCGGCGCTTTCACTTCGACGCGCTTGCGCTCAGCGCCTTCGATCGGGCCTTTGCCGTCGATAGGATTGCCCAGTGCGTCAACCACGCGGCCAAGCAAGCCTTTGCCAACCGGAACGTCAACAATGGTGCCAGTCCGCTTAACGGTATCGCCTTCTTTAATTTCAGCGTCAGAGCCGAAGATCACGACGCCGACATTGTCGCTTTCAAGGTTCAACGCCATGCCCTGAACGCCATTGGCAAATTCAACCATTTCACCGGCTTGCACTTGGTCAAGCCCGTGGATACGGGCGATGCCATCGCCCACGCTGAGAACGGAGCCAACTTCGCTGACTTCAGCTTCAGTGCCGAAATTGGCGATCTGGTCTTTGATGACCTTGGAGATTTCTGCTGCGCGAATTTCCATGATTATAGTCCTTTAAGCCTTCATGGCCTGGGATAGCGAGTTGAGACGGGTGCGGATCGAGGCATCAATGCGCTGCGATCCGATGGTGACCACGAGGCCGCCGAGCAAATCAGGATCGACATTCGCGTCGAGCATGACAGTGCGGCCTTCGCGGGCGGTGAGCTTGGTTTTGAGCGTTGCGAGCTGCTCATCAGATAGTGGATGCGCGCTGGTGACGGTCGCGGTGACTTCGCCCCGTTGCGCCGCAGCGATAGTCTTAAACGCTGCAACCATTTCCGGGAGTTTGGCCAGCCGACGATTGCCAGCGAGCACTCCTAGAAAGTTCGTTGTCAGATCGGACAGCTTCAAATGCTTCGCGACGCCAGCGATGGCTTGCGCCTGATCGCCGCGCGAAAGCTGCGGGTTGGTCGTGGCAGCAGCCAGATCATCGGACTCGCTCAGAGCTTCTGAGAGGGTCTCAAGATCGGATTCGACAGCGGTTACGCTGCCATTTTCACTGGCAAGCTCGAACAAAGCCGAAGCGTAACGCCCTGCCAGGCTAGCCTGAATACCGGCGGAAATTTCCACGCGTTCTTAGTCCTTATCGGATCGAAGAGAATAACGATGCATCAGCTTAGATGGTTCCGGTTACAACGGGGGTCCCCGGCAAAGCTGGCGCGCGCCTAGCATTGAGGTCCGAGTGATGCAAGCGGTGGAAATGGGATTCTCTGGACAGGCAAGAAAACATGCGTCACCTTGTTCGCGTAGCGGTGAAAACGCCGCGGGGAGAATATGTATGAAATTGACGCCAATGGCGCCCAAATGTGGGGTCGAAATTGAAGGCGCGTCGCTCGCAGGTTGTAGCGATGCTGAAATGCAGGACATTAAGAACGCAATTTTTGAACATGGCGTTGCCGTTTTCCGCGATCAGGAATTTTCTCCAGAGGACCACATCACCTTTGGCCGCCGCTGGGGCGGGATTGATGTAAACAATTATTTCCCGCTGCAGGACGACTTCAATGAAATCGCCGTGGTGAAGAAAGAGCCAGATCAGCAGACTAATATTGGCGGCGCTTGGCACACCGATCACTCCTATGATCAGATCCCGGCAATGGGATCAGTTCTGGTTGCTCGGCAACTTCCGCCTTCAGGCGGTGATACGATGTGGGCACATATGGGCGCGGCCTATGACGCACTATCCGACGAGCTAAAGGCGGCCGTCGAAGGGCTGGAGGCCTATCACACAGCTGACCATGTCTACGAAGAGGGCGGCCTTTATGCGCAAACCGATATGGGCGAGCATTTGCGTGGTCAGAACATTAAGACCGGGGCAGTTCACCCCGTTGTGATCCGCCACCCGAGAACGGGGCACAAGATGCTGTATGTGAACAGTGGCTTCACGATCAATTTTGTTGGTCAGACCCGCGAGGAGAGCATGCCTTTGTTGCAGCAATTGCTGACGGCTGCGCTAACCGATGACAATCAATGTCGCTTGCAATGGAAGCCGGGTACGATTGCGATTTGGGACAACCGGACAACTTGGCATAACGCAATGAACGATTATCAAGGGCACTATCGCGAAATGCACCGGATCACCCTGTCCGGAGAAGCGCTCGCGGCGTGATTGGTGTGCCTACCGCTTCGCTGCTTGAGGCGTGATTGGTGTGCCTACCGCTTCGCTGCTTGAGGCGGGGCAGCACGAGGCCTTTAGTCTCCGCTTTTCGCCTCGCATTGATAAACCAGCCGCTCATTCGGGCGATCAGGCAGCAGGGATAAAACCTTGCTTTGCTGATCGCCGAGTGTGTTAGCAGCATCGCTGACGCCGCAGGCGGATGGGCGATATTCGCCGCGTGCTTCGCGGGCTTCCTGCATCGCAGAGCGGCGCAACAGGTAACGCTCCGTCTGGAAGGTGCGCGATTCCGGGTCATAGCTGTTGACCGAAACCGTGGCCTCATCGTTTGGCACAAACACGCGCGACCATTCGCCGCTACGCAGGCCATATTGCGTGCGGCCATTGACGCAGCCATCACCGGACCAGTCAAATTCAACATCGTCAGTCTTGGCAGAGGTCACGCGGCTGCGATCCGACACAAAGGTGCAGATCAATGTGCCTTCGCCGCCGCCTGATCCGGTGTTTTCATCGGTGGCTTCCTCTTCGCTTTCACCCATCGCAACTGCAACGCGCTCTTCGATTTGAGAGAAGCTGGGGCGGGTGATCCATGCCAGCACGGCGCCGATCACGGCCGCGCCCGACAAAGCTGCGAAAATGACCATTCGCGCTCGCGTCTCTGGATCATGGCGCATTTGCAGCGCCGCATAGAAACAACCGATTGCAAGAAGCATCAAAACCATCGCGAGTGCCATTGCGTTTTCGCGTTCTTCCATCACTTCCAACTGCACTTGGGACCTAGCAGTTGAGCGCTTGTCGCGTAGTTCCTCCTCGCGCGCCTCAATCCGCGCTTGCGCTTCGGCGCGTTCGGCATTGAAGCGATCAAGCTCAGCCGCGTTCAAATCTTCGATAGAGCGGCATGGAAGCGCATTGGTGCGCGGATCGACATCGTTCTCGCGTAGGAATGGCATCAGCTCGCGCAAGGAGACGGCAAAATAGAATTCTGCATCCGACCCGTCCGAATCCGCACCGAACGAATTGACACCCAACACCCGGCCACATCCATCGAGCAGCGGTCCGCCAGAGTTACCACGCGCAATCGGTGCGGTGTGCAGGATTGTATCAAAATCGCGGCTGGGCCGCTCGCCAGACAAAAAGCCTCGGCTTTTTACTGGTGGCTGCGCTTTAAAAATATCGCTGATCTCCAGCCCTTGAGCCAGATCGACGTTCATCGGATAACCTACCGCAGAAACTTCGCCCATATCGCCGCTAACCCCGCCAGCGATGGTAAGCGGTGAAAGACGCAGCCCGCCTTCAATCAATTCAAGCAAAGCGAGATCGTTGCGCGGGCTGACGGCAACAGGTTTGGCAAACACCGCATCCGCTCCGTCGTTGGGCACAATGCCGATGCGCAACGTGTCATCCTGCAAAGCCTCGCGGATGACATGCGCGTTGGTCACAATCCGGTTTGAGGTGACGGCAAAACCACTGCCATGGCTGATCGGGATGAGCTCTTCGCCTTCCTGTGTGATTAGCACCACCCGTACTACGCCACGCGCAGCCGCATCCACATCACCTGGGTCGGCTTTCGCTTTTGTTGGGAGCGCGCCCAGCATTAAAGCAAAGCACAAGGCTGCAATCATCCGCACCATCATTCCCCTCCCATGGCCGAGCGCGACGCGCGCTGCAAGCTGCACACATTTTCACCATTGAGCGCAAGCTGCGGGATGCGCAGCTGCGACCAATGCTCTATCCCTTTGCACATGGACCCGAATGCAACCTTAACCGATGATCAGCGCTGGGAAATTGCGCTTGCCAAAGATCGACACTTTGACGGCGCTTTTGTGACAGGGGTGCATTCGACCGGGATTTACTGTCGACCAAGCTGTCCTGCGCGTGCGCCCTTGCGTAAGAATGTGCGGTTCTATGCGAGTGCTGGCGATGCCGAGGCTGCGGGGCTGCGCGCGTGCAAGCGCTGTTCGCCCAAGTCCCAGAGTGCCGAGGAGGCCTGTGTGCTTGCCGCAATCGCTGCGATCCGCGCGGACGGGGCGCAGACTTTGGGTCAGCTGGCTGAGCTGACAGGTTACTCGCCGACGCATTTTCAGCGGCTCTTCAAACGCACTGTTGGCCTCTCCCCAAGCGGTTTCGCACGAGCTTTGCGCGAGGAAAAGGTGCGCGAAGCTCTGGCCAGTGGCGCTCTGGTCAGCGATGCGCTTTATGATGCGGGGTATTCATCGCCATCGCGCTTTTATGCCGAAGTGAAAGGACGATTGGGAATGCAAGCAAGCGATTGGTCAAATGGCGGGGCGGGGCGCATGGTGCATTGGAGCGTGATGGAAACTTCGCTTGGCACAATGTTGGTTGCCGCAACGGACCAAGGCGTCTGCTGCCTATCTTTTGGCGAGGGAGAAGCGGAACTGCGCGCGCGCTTTTCCAAGGCAGAATTGATCGAAGGCGGCGAGGCTTTCAAGAGCCTGTTTGAGCAAGTGGTTGCCGCCGTCGAAGAGCCGAGCAGCGACAATGGGCATATCCCGCTCGACGTTAAAGGCACCGCTTTTCAGCAACGTTGTTGGCAGGCTCTGCGCGAAATTCCGGCTGGAGAAACGCGCTCCTATGGCGAACAGGCCGCAATGTTAGGCAATCCCAAGGCCAGCCGCGCGGTCGGCTCCGCTAATGGTGCGAACAATATCGCAGTGCTGATCCCGTGCCACAGGGTGGTTCCGGCCAGTGGCGGCGTTGGGGGTTATGCCTATGGCCCTGAGATCAAGGCCGAGTTGTTGAAGCGCGAGCAGCGCGGTGACTAGCGCTTCGCCTCAAACTCGCCTTTGCCAAGGTTAATCTTAATCGAAAGCGGCTTGCCCACAACGCTGATCCCTTGTTCGGCATCATAATCCATTGCCGGGATTGAGACGTTCAGCCCGTTGCCGCGATCATAGAATGATTGGGCTTTATCAAGGTCGAGAAAGCTGAAATTGGTGGCGGCAAGGCATGTGCGCTCACCCAACTCGCTGTCGGGGGTATGAGCGAGGATCACAAGGCCCGAAGAGGCGGCGGCGGGCTCGACCTGATCGATCTGCACCATCAGGACACTGCCATTGTAATAGCTCTTAACGCCTTTGCCTTCGCCGCCGATTGCAAGGTCGCGCAAATCAACATTGGCCTCATCACAAGGTTTGAGAATTTTGGCTTCTTCGTCATGAGCCTGCGCGCTGGGGCCGGCCATAGCCAAGCCCATTGCCAAAGAACCTGTCGCCAAGCCCGCGAACGTCTTTTTCCAAGCACTCATCATATTTCCCCCATTTGCAAATTCGATACATAGCCCGATAGGCTGGGGAGCGACATAGTTCATGTTAGGACGCTCAAACATGAACAGCCTTGATGCGCGGGGTTCAGACTATGCGCAAGCTAGTCCAATTTTGGCGGGAAGCCCGGTTCCGCTTTCGCCATCGCGGTTTGATAGGCTTCGCGAGCGCCGATGCGTTTCAGATAGGCTTGCAAATTAGGCATGTGCTCAATGCTCATATCGTTGAAAGCGCGGGCGGTGGTGAGTGAGAAGCCCAGCATAATGTCCGCCGTGGTGAAGGCCGAACCGCCGAAGTAATCCGACTCACCTAAAGCCCTCTCAATATGCGCCCAAGCATTGGTCACGCGCTTCATCAAAGGTGGCGGCATGTCTGCGCCTACGGCACCCACCGCAATGCTCATCATGCCATTGGTCATCAGGGTAGCGTTGGCAAAGTGATACCAATACAAATGCCGCGCAAAATCAGGATGATCAGGGCCAGGAACCAGCGCAGTGTCTGGCGCGTATTTGCCCACGATGTAATCCATGATCGCGCCGCTCTCACCCAACACAAGATCGCCATCGGTAATTACCGGGGCAATCTCCATCGGGTGCAGAGCTTTCAATTCAGGAGGCGCCAGCCGCGTTTCAGAATCGCGATTGTAGAGCTTTAAGTCGTACTCAAGGCCCAATTCTTCGCATAGCCAAACGATACGTTCGCTTTGTGAGATACGAAGGTGGTGGATGGTCAACATGGCGGGGGAATCTCCTCAAGACGTGGCTTGGCCAGCCTTGTAGGCTTGCCAGCCCGTGTGACAACTGTTCGTATACTTTTGGCGCGAGAACGGGGCGTTTGATGGAAGCTTGCATAGCAACCCTAACGACCCGCGCTCATGGTCGGTTCCGCGAATTACTCGGCGGGAAAGCGTGCCACGCATTTGTCCAGATACCCAGCTGGATTGCCCTGCGCAAAAGCGGACTTTGCCCCGTCGAGAACCATTTGCTCAGGATCGCCGGCGTTCAAAGCTGCGAATAGCTCGGGATCGCTTTCGAGCGATCCCTCCAGCCGCTCCCGTAGGTCGGTATAGACCTTTTCCTTATCGCCAAAATCGGCGACGCTTTCTTCTATGCTGCCTCCAATAAAACTGGCGATTGCATAGCAAGAAAAGGCGGCGTCCAGCTTGCTTTCGGGAAGATCGGGTTCGCTATCCTCGCCTGCGATGCCAAACTTCTTTTGGCATTCTGGCACGGCGGCCGCGTGATCTTTGCTCTTCAATTCCTCGGCCAACGGATTGATGTCCCCTCCGGCGGCTTCCATCACTTCTGATATGTTGAATGTATCACCCTTGGTCGAAGCGATAAGCGGATACTGGATTGTTCCAGAGAATTGCTCAAGCGAGATCGACTCACCTTCACCGCGGCCAATGATCCCGCCAATTTCAAGCGCTTGCACTACCATGCAGATCTGAGCTGCTTCTTCCCAATCCTCTGGGATTTCTACCGGCTCAGCTGAACTGAAACAGCCCGACAGTGTGAGACCAAATGTACCTAAGATCAATGCAGATTTCTTCATCATTACCCCCATTTGCGTATAGTTCTGCGCGCTAGTCTAGCGTTACGAAAATCGGTTGTATTGGGAGTTTGCGACATCTGCCGCCAAGCCTAAACAAAGCTGTAGGGATCAATATCGACCCCTACCCGAACGCCAGGGGTAAAGTTTTGCGTGCTTACCCACGCGTTCAACGTGGCCTGCAAATTCGCCGTGCGACGCGCGTTTACAAGGAAGCGATAGCGGTATCGCCCGCGCAGCAAAGCCAATGGAGCGGGGGCCGGGCCAAGGATATAAAGATCGTCAGATTGTGGTCTAGTGTCGCCCAGCCGGTTCGCGGCCTCTCGCGCTTCTTTGTCGTCTTCGCTCGACAGGATTATTGCGGCCCAACGTCCAAATGGCGGGGCACCCGCATCGCGCCGCGCATTGGTTTCCGCCTCGTAGAAGGCATCGCGATCTCCATCAGCTATGGCGGCGATAACGGGCGCAGAAGGGTGGCGCGTTTGGATCAGGACTTCGCCCGGCTTTGCGCCGCGTCCAGCCCGCCCGGCAACCTGCGCGATCTGTTGATAGGTGCGTTCGGCTGCTCGCAAATCGCCGCCTTCAAGCCCTAAATCGGCGTCCACTACACCCACCAATGTAAGCTCAGGAAAGTGGAAGCCTTTCGTCACCAATTGTGTGCCGACAATCACGTCGATAGCCTTGGCCTCAGCCTGCGCGATAAAGTCCGCCGCGCGGTCAGGCGAGCCCAAGGTGTCAGATGTCGCGACCACCACGCGCGCTTCGGGGAACAGCTCGGCCACTTCATCGGCAATGCGTTCGACACCCGGACCGCAAGCGACGAGACAATCGCCTTCGCTGCATTCAGGGCAGGCATCGGGCACTTGCGTCTCTAAACCGCAATGATGGCAGGCAAGCCGCGCGGAAAGGCGATGCTCGACCAACCAAGCGCTGCAATTGGGGCATTGGAAACGGTGTCCGCAGGTGCGACACAAAGTGAGTGGGGCATAGCCGCGTCGGTTCAAGAACAGGAGCGATTGCTCGCCTGCGATCAGGCGTTCTTCCAAACCGTCAATCAACGGCTTTGATAGCCAACGTCCATTGGCCGGTTTTTCCACGGTCAGATCGACGAGCTTGATCTGTGGTAGCTGCGCCCCGCCAAACCGGCTGGGCAATTCGAGCTTTGTGTAAGTTCCACTGTTCGCCATGTGCAGGCTTTCCAACGCCGGGGTTGCGCTGGCGAGTACAACTGGAAAACCTTCGAATCTTGCGCGCATGACCGACACATCACGAGCGTTGTAACGCACCCCGTCATCCTGTTTGAAGCTAACCTCATGGGCTTCATCGACCACGATCAATCCCAGCCGTACATAGGGCAAAAACAGCGCTGAGCGGGCGCCGACAATGACTTGCGCACTGCCTTGCGAGATAGCGCGCCAAGCCCTCCTGCGCTCGGTCGATTTAAGCGAGGAATGCCACAGGACCGGCAGCGTCCCAAAGCGTTGTTCAAACCGGGTGAGGAAGTTCTCCGTCAGCGCGATTTCGGGGAGCAGCACCAGCACCTGTCGGCCTATTCGGAGCGCTGCGGCAATTGGTTCGAAATAGGTCTCTGTCTTGCCGGAACCCGTCACGCCATCGAGCAGGAAAGGTTCGAACGTCTCCGCTTCAACGGCGGCAACCATTTGCTTTGCGACCGCCATTTGATCGGCGGACAAAGCAGGCTGATGAAAATCTGGGTCAGCGGCCGCATAAGGGCGGTCAATCGCAACGCTCACGGGTTCGATCACCCCTTGATTAACAAGTCCGCGCAAGACGCCATCTGACACGCCTGCAATCGCTGCAAGTTCACGGATGGTCGCTTGCTCACCTGCCAATGCGTCAATCGCTGCAGCGCGCTGCGGGGTCATGCGTTCCGGCGCGCCTCCGCTCAACCGATATTCCGTGGTCGTTGTTGGCCCACCAAGCGCGCCCCCGCTCGATAACACCATGCGCGCGACGCTGGCGAGAGCGGCGCAGTAATAGTCGGCGGTCCATTCAATCAATCGCCGCAAGGGTTCTGATAATGGCGGCACGTCAAGCACTTCGAGGAGCGGGCGAAGCTTGCTTTCGTCAAACTCGTCGCCCGGCAATCGGCCTTCGTCCCAGACAATCCCAGATACCTTTCGGGGCCCGAGCGGAGCGATGACAACGCTTCCCGGTTGCATTGTCATTCCTTCTGGCACCTTGTAATCAAGCGCGCCAAGTGCTGCATTAAGGACAAGAAGACGGACGCGTTGCATAGACAAAGGGCTTATGGCGCGCACAACCGCTTACGGGCAAGGAGAAGGGACGCGATATGAACGCTCAAGACGAGAAAAAAATGCAACGCAGGCAGATTCTGAAGCTGGGAGCGGGTGGGGCGTTGGCTTTGACGCTGCCTGCTTGTGCGACTTTGCCCGGTTTTAGCTTCACCGATGCGGTGCGCCGTTTGTTGTTATTGTCGAGCGAAAACGCCTTTGCGCGTTTGACCGCCGATGGCGGCTATTGGGATAATCAAGTGGGCCAGCTTGGCTTGGACCGATTGCTGGGCATTTCCGGTGGATCGGTTGGCAGTTTCCTAACTTCGACACTGTTCAAATCGCGGCTGGACGGTGCATTTGCCGATGTCGCAATCAAGGGTTCAGAAGCCGCCGCGCCGATTGTGGTTGAAGCTGTGCGCAATGCCGGGATCACTGGCGCATCAGCTATCCTTCGCGGAGGACCTACGGCTGCGCGCGATTTTCTTCAGGGGCAATTAGGTGGTGGTCTGGTCCAAGTGATGGTGCCCGAACTAGGTCAAGCGATCCGGATCGCGAATGAGCCGCTAGTCGGTCAGCTCATTTCTTCACTTACGGGCGTTGATGCAGGGGGTATCGCCAGCCGTATGGCGGGCAGTGTAAACGATTCCATATGGCGCGAAATTGGCGTCGAAGAGCAGGCTATTCGCGCTGATCCGCAATCCACAGGTGACCCTCTTTTGATCGGCACACTCGCGGTCGGCAGCGCGCTTTAGAAACGCGCTGTCACGCCAAAGTTCGCGACATGGTCGATCCGGTCGTCGCCGGTGCGGAACACGTATTGGTTGAGATAGCCCGGTGTGAACGTGAAGCCTTCGCCTAAGGGAAAGGATACGCCGACAAAATTGCGCCAAAGGCCTACTCCATCGCGTTGCAGCGGGGTTTCGTTGAGCGCAACAAATGGCTCTGTGTAGACCACCAGATTGTTTGCATCGCTGATCGGCGCGCGCAATTGCACTTGGTTGCGATAGCGCAGCGCTACCTCGTTATCTTCCTCAAAAATCCGCTGTTCCAACCGGTTGCGCGACGTGACTTTCAATCCGTTGCCATTGTCGAGCAGTGTGACATTTACTTCTTGATAGAGGCGGTGCTCGTTCACTTCGACCGGGCCAACGGGGTCGGTCAGGATGTAGGCGTAACCCCCGCCAACATTTAAATCATCATTGATGCGATAGCCAACAAAGGAGCGCAGCAGCAACTGTCCCAGCCGGTCGGCGTCATTAGTGAAGCGTTCCTGCGCTTCAACTCGCGCGTACCATTCGCCATCCTCATCCAGATCGACAAAGATGAATTGGCCACCCCAGATGTTAAAATCCTCGTCCTGAGCGATCGCCGGAGCGGCGAGAAGAGCGGCAAGGAATGAAAGGACGAAAGAGTAGGTGCGCATGAATCGGTTTCCATGAGGATTAGAGGGTTGGTTCGGATAGCTCCTTGTCTCTCATAATCATCGGTGCGCGAGCCGGTTCCCGTATTCACACTTATCAAGCGCATGGCTGGCATCGTGCGGGGGGCTGTGCCACCAGAACAATCAAGCGAATCGCAACCATATTAAGGAGCGCTACGAGCCATGAAATTCTTCGCCGACACTGCCGAGATTGATGAGATCAAGGATTTGGCCGCAACCGGCTTGTTGGACGGGGTTACGACTAATCCTTCGCTGATTGCCAAGTCAGGCCGCGATTTCATGGAAGTGACGCGTGAAATTTGTGGTCTCACCGATGGTCCGGTCAGCGCAGAAGTGGTGGCGCTCGATCATGCGACGATGATGAAAGAAGCCGAAGTGTTGCGCAAAATTGCGGACAATGTCTGCATCAAAGTGCCGCTTACCGTGGATGGCCTTAAGACCTGTAAGGCGCTCACTGAAGATGGCACCATGGTCAATGTCACCTTGTGCTTTTCCGCCAATCAGGCGCTGCTCGCAGCAAAGGCTGGGGCGACATTTATCTCACCCTTCGTTGGTCGCCACGATGACAATGGCTTTGACGGGATGGACCTGATTTCTGACATCCGCTTGATTTATGACAATTACGGTTTCGACACCGAAATCCTCGTCGCCAGTGTTCGGCATGTCACCCATGTTCTGGAAAGCGCCAAAATTGGCGCTGACGTCATGACCGCGCCGCCCAAAGTAATCCACGCATTGTTCAAGCACGTGCTGACCGACAAAGGTATCGAGGGTTTCCTCGCGGATTGGGCGAAAACTGGTCAAACTATCGGGTAGCCGCCCAAGGGATAAGTCCCTAACTGAGACCCAATGGCTGAAGAATCTCCACTTGATCTGTTCAAACAGGCATTGACCGGCGCGAGCCGCGCGATTGCGCATGATCCAGAGGTCGAGGTCGCGTGGAGCGCCGATGTACCCGGCGCTGCGGGTAACCGGTTTCGCGTTCCCTTGCCGGGCCGTGATTTGCCAACTGAACAGGTGATCGAAGCGCGCGGCTTCGCTGACAGTTTCGCGCTTAAGTTGCGTCACCATAATGCAGGTCTGCATGCGGTGGGCGCTCCGCCAGAGCCAGTGGCGCGCGCGTGTTATGATGCGATTGAGCAGGTCCGCTATGAGGCATTGGGCGCGAACCGGTTCGTCGGGATCAAGAGTAACCTCGACGCCGCGACCGAACTGCGTACCACGACAGACAGGATTTCGCGCGCGCAAAACTCCTCCGAAGTGCCACTGGAAACTGCGCTTTCGCTGATGTTGCGCGAAGCGCTGACCGGGGAGCCCGTGCCGGAAAACGCTCGTGTAGGTCTGTCGCTGGTGCGCGACGCGATCGAAGAGGCATTGGGCAAGGATTTCTCCGCTCTTGGCGATAGCCTTGAGGACCAAGAAGCGTTCCAAAAGCTCACCCTCGACATGCTGCGTGAACTCGATCTCACCCGTCCGATGGATGCGCCCGACGACGCTGACAATGATGATGGCGAGGACGAAGACGGCGCCGATGACGAGCAATCCGGCGATGAGCAGGAAGACGGTCAAGGCGATCCGCAAGGCGCCGAAGTTGCAGGCGATATGGCCGAGGGCGACGGCGATGGCGATGCCGACAGCGAAATGTCCGCCGAAGATGAGATGCAAGAAGGCGAGCCGGGCGAAGAAGGCGATGCGTCAAACGGTCCCGTGCGTCCGAACCGCCCGCAAGCCGACATTCCCGATGGTCTCAACTACAATGCCTTCACCGAACGCTTTGACGAAGAGATTGAAGCGCATGAGCTTTGCGATGCAGAGGAATTGGACCGACTGCGCGCCTATCTCGACAGCCAGCTTACTGGCCTGCAAGGCGTCGTCACGCGGCTCGCCAACCGGCTGCAACGCCGATTGATGGCGCAGCAAAACCGCAGCTGGGATTTCGATCAGGAAGAAGGCGTGCTGGACGCAGCACGCTTGTCGCGCGTGGTTGTCTCACCCGGCACGGCTTTGTCTTACAAGGTTGAGCGCGATGTCGAATTCAAAGACACGATCGTCACGCTCTTGATCGACAATTCAGGGTCAATGCGCGGTCGCCCGATTTCCATTGCCGCGATCAGCGCCGATATCCTCGCCCGCACTTTGGAGCGCTGCGGCGTGAAGACCGAAATTCTTGGCTTTACGACGCGGGCATGGAAGGGCGGGCAATCGCGCGAGGCGTGGCTGGCCGATGGCAAGCCGCAGGGGCCGGGCCGCCTGAATGATCTGCGCCACATCATCTACAAACAGGCCGATGAGCCGTGGCGGCGCGCGCGGCGCAATCTGGGCCTGATGATGCGCGAAGGTCTGCTAAAAGAGAACATCGACGGCGAAGCGCTGCTTTGGGCGCATTCGCGGTTGATCTATCGCCCCGAAGAACGGCGCATTCTGATGGTCATATCGGACGGCGCACCGGTGGATGACAGCACGCTGAGCGTGAACTCCGCAGGCTATCTCGAAGCACATTTGCGCGGGGTGATCGAATGGATCGAGAAGGTCTCACCAGTACAATTGGTAGCGATCGGTATCGGCCATGACGTGACGCGCTATTACCGGCGCGCGGTGACAATCATGGATGTCGAACAGCTGGGCGGTACGATCATGGAACAGCTTGCCGAGCTGTTTGAGGATGAGAAGGGGACCAACAGACGATGAGCGCTTCAAAAACAGTAACCCAAGCCATCACCTCGCGCCGTTCTGTCCGGATGTTCACTGACCAGCCGGTCGAACTCGAAACCATTCGCCGCGTGCTCGATACCGCTCGCTGGGCCGCATCGGGTTGTAATTTTCAACCTTGGGAAGCGGCAGTCGTGAGCGGACAATCGCTCAAGGATTTGCAGGCCAAAATCACCACCACACCCCCTCAAGAGGCCGAGTATGACTGGACCGCGCCGGGGCAAGAGGATGCCTATAAGCAGCGGCTAAACGGCGTTTCCAAAGGCATGTTTGGCTCGATGAATATCGCCCGCGATGATGGCGAAGGGCGGATGAAGGCGATGGCGCGCAACGCCACCAGCTTTGACGCGCCTGCGGTTATGTTCGTCTATTTCCCGCGCCTGATGAAAGAGCCGCAATGGTCGGACACAGGCATGTGGCTGCAGTCGGTTGCGCTGCTGCTGCGCGAAGAGGGTTTGGATAGCTGTTTTCAGGAATTCATGGCGCTTTACGCCAACATCATCCGCGATCATCTGGGCCTCGATCACGAACGATATATGCTGTTTTGCGGGATGGCGATTGGCTATCGCGACCCGGATGCACCGCTCAACAATTTTGAACGCGAACGTGTGCCTTTGGACGAACATGTCTCGTTCCACGGGTTTGAGTGAAGGCCAATGGCGCGAATTGACCCGCCAGCCGATGACGCTCTGACCCCAGAGGTTAAACAGGGTTTTGCGATGTCGGAGGCGTTTATGGGCTTCCTGCCCAATTCCGCCATTTCGATGGCGCATTGGCCTGAATTGTCGCAGACCTTTGGCCCCTTTGCCGCTAACATCCTTGCCGGAGGTGAGCTGTCGCGCTCGCTCAAAAACATGATCGCTGCGGTTACGAGCAGTGCGGCAGGGTGCGAATATTGTATGGCGCACACCACCCATCAAGCGCAGCGCGCGGGCGGTGATGCGGACAAGGTCGCGAAGGTTTGGGAGTACCAAACCAGCGACCTGTTCGACGATGCTGAACGCGCCGCGCTCGATCTGGCGCTGGCAGGCGGCCAAATTCCTAATGCGACGACCGACGCGCACTTTGACGAGCTGAAAAAGCACTATTCGGACAAACAGATTGTCGAGATCGTCGCGGTCATCGCCCTGTTTGGCTTTCTGAACCGCTACAATGACACGATTGGCAGCGAGTTGGAGGCCGTGCCGCTGAAATTCGCGCAAGAAACCTTTGCTGGGCGCGACTGGAGCGCTTGACCGCGCGTCCACTGCGCAGCAAAGCGCAAGGCACAATGACCGATCTTAAACTGTTTAACTCGCTCACCCGCGAAATCGAGCCATTTGCCCCCGTCCACAAAGGCGAAGCGCGTGTCTATTCGTGCGGCCCCACGGTCTACAATTACCAGCATATCGGCAATATGCGTGCTTATGTCTTTGCGGACACTTTGGGTCGCACGCTCCAGCACAAGGGTTATAAGCTTACCCACGTCATCAACATCACCGATGTTGGCCATCTGACCTCGGACGCCGATGAGGGCGAGGATAAGATGGAGAAAATGGCGGCGAGCCAAGGCAAGTCGGCATGGGATATCGCCAAGTTCTACCAGGAGGATTTTGAACGCGATTTGGGCCGCTTGAACGTCCAGAAAAAGCAGCATCCGCGGGCCACCGAATTTGTCGAAGAGATGATCGCGTGGGGCGTGAGCATGGCGGATAAGCACTGCTATGAATGCGAGACGGGGCTGTATTTCGATACAACCACCGTTGCGGATTATGGCCGACTGGCGCGTGCTGTTACCGAAGAGGGAGAGGGCCGGATCGAGACGGTCGAGGGCAAGCGCAATGCGGCCGACTTCGCGATTTGGCGCAAGACTCCGGCGGGCGAGACTCGGCAGATGGAATGGGACAGCCCCTGGGGCAAAGGCGCGCCCGGCTGGCATTTGGAATGCTCGGTCATGGGTGAGAAATTGCTCGGCTTCCCGTTTGACATTCACACCGGCGGGATCGACCACCGTGAGATCCACCACCCCAATGAAATCGCCCAGAACCAAGCGTTTTGTGGATGTGGTGGGCTTTCAGATGCGAAGAATTCTGGCGCGAATATCTGGATGCACAACAACTTCTTGGTTGAGCGTTCGGGTAAGATGTCGAAGTCGAGCGGAGAGTTCCTGCGCCTGCAATTGTTGCTCGATAAAGGCTATCACCCGCTTGCTTACCGGATGATGTGCTTGCAAGCGCACTACCGCTCTGAGCTGGAGTTTAGCTGGGACGGGCTGGAAGCGGCGCTGACTCGGCTTAAGCGGATGGTGATGCAGGCCGAGCGTTTGGCCGATGCTAAGCCGCAACCCGAAGCTGAGCACCCCAAATTCGCGCCTGCGCTGGAAAAGTTCGACGCCGCGATCAGCGATGATCTCAACACTGCGATTGCGCTTACCGCTTTGGAGGATACGCTGGCCACGAAGAAGGTAGATGCCGGGATTAAGCGGGCAGTCGTAGAGCATATGGACGCGGTGCTGGGGCTGGGCTTGTTCGACCTCTCCCGCGAGGAATTGCGAGTGCGACCCAAGACGGCTGAGATCGACGAAGCAGAGATTGAAGATGCGCTTGCCCGGCGCAAAGCCGCGCGGGCTGAAAAAGACTTCACCGCATCCGATGCGATCCGTGATGAACTCGCCGCTAAGGGCGTCGATGTGATGGACGGTGATTCGCTGGGCTGGGAGTGGAAGCTCGCATGACTACGCGCCCTACAACTCTCGCAATATCCGGCCTTATCCGTCCGCTGCTCGAACCGCGCCTTGCGTCCGAATTTCCCGGCGATCTCGATGTGCGCTGGTTTATGACTCACGAAGAAGCGTTGGAAGCTGTGAAGGGCGCTGAAATTGGCTGGTTCGACAGCAACAATCCGCAGGACATGGTCAAATCGCTCAATGCGGCAACCGATCTCAAATGGCTCAATTCGATCTATGCGGGTCTCGATTTCCTGCCGATGGATGTGCTGATTGAGCGCGGGATCACCGTCACCAATGGCGCCGGGATCAACGCCATCACAATCGCTGAATATGTCGTTATGGGCATACTCAATATCTCCAAGGGATACCGCGATGTTGTGCGCGCGCAGGAGAAACGCGAATGGCTGCTCGACAGTCCGGGCAAGCGCGAGCTGGCTGGTTCCAAAGCGCTGTTGCTGGGTTACGGCGCGATTGGCAAGCTGATCAAGCCACGGCTCGAAGCGTTTGATGTCGATGTGACTGTGGTGCGCCGGTCGGGCGGAGACGGCGTGCTCACTCCCGACAAATGGCGCGCCCGGTTGGGCGAGTTTGATTGGGTGATTTTGGCTGTCCCTGCGACGCCAGAAACCGACGGTATGATCGGAGCAGAAGAGCTGACCGCGATGAAGAATGACGCGGTTCTTGTGAACATCGCGCGTGGCTCAGTGGTCGATCAGGCGGCGCTTACTCAGGCGCTTACCGCGAAGAGCATTGGGGCGGCGTTTTTGGATGTGACATCACCGGAGCCGCTGCCTGCGGATGATCCACTGTGGGTGCTCGACAATGCACATATCACGATGCACCTTTCGGGGCGGGCGCAGGACAAAATGTTCATCCGCAGCGCCGACCGCTTTCTGGACAATCTCGACAAATTTTTGCGCGGCGAGCCGGTCGCGCCTGTGTTTGACCCGGCACGCGGATATTGATGCGCAGATCAGAATGCCCCAAGCATCGTCGCGTACATTCGATTGGGGGAATCATGACTAAGTTTTGGAAATGCTCAGCTGCGGCCTTTGCCGCCTTCGGGATCGCCGCCAGCGCGCAGGCCAATGAAGGCAATCCGCGCATAACCGATATCACCGCGCATATGTTCTATGAGCAAAGCGGCGACATTTCCGAAGACATCACCAGCGAGCCCGATTTTACGGGTTGGAACGTCGTCATTGGCGAAGGATCAGCTAGTGAAAACGTCAATGATGTGATGGTTATGGTCTTAATCGAAGCCGATGAAGAGGTTTACGCTGAGGCAGTTCTTTCTATCACAGTGCGGGCTGGCGAGAACAACGAAGTGGTCGCTCAGCGCAGCATTGATGGCTTGCTCTTGGACGAGAAGACGCATCGCGCGATTATGATCGACGATGCTGGGTGCATGGGTGAAATCACCATCGAAGCGAAATTCGGCTCAAGCGTGCGCAAGGAGACGATCAGGCTGGAATGCGGCGAATAGGCCGCACCCACCCGTGCCTAAGCGTCCTCCAACAACAACAGCACCGCTGTCACCACCATGCGCTCGTCCTCGCCAAAACGGTGGTCGACGCTGCGCACGGTCGCGTCTGCGACCAATTGGCCGGGGATGCGAAATTCGTGGTCAGGCAAGTTCGCGATAAATTCCTCGCCCGCAGCAACTGATTGCGCGCCGTTGAAGTCCAGCAGCATTTCATGGCGGGTGCCTGAAAAGGTGATGGAGGACCACGCGCTTTCTTCATGGGATAGTAAGTCCGCGCGCGCCTCTGCGAGTGTCAGTATGGCTTCACGAACGCGGTCAGCGGTTGTGCGTTTCGGCCGGTAGCGGCGTGCGCGCGACGTTGGAACAGGGCTGGCAATTGGATCGGCGGACTTGGTTTCAAACTGCGTGTCGATGAACATGGCTCAGCTCCCTTCAAATTGCGGTTTTGCGACGGGGTTTTGCGCAAAGTCGCGCATCCATTTGCGTGTGCGTGCCTCGGTGGCAGCACGCGGTGTGCGACCCATCCTGAGGTCGAGCACAAAGCGCGGATCATGCGCGGCGAGCCTCCCGAATTTGGTCGCCGGCATCTCGTGTTCACGTAAGAAATTTTCGATGCTTCTGATCAACATTTGAATTCCCCTAGATGGTCAAATCATCAAGCGTTTCGCTGACAGTGCGAGTGGAGCGAATCGCTTGATGTTCTCTAAATGTTCCAGCGGAAGTCCTACTTGTCTAGGATAAATACATCGTGTAGGAAGGAAAAATGAAGAAAGCCTCTGGAAGCCCACCTGAAGGGCCTCGCCGCCGACTGCTCGAATTGTCGCAAGAGCGCGGGGTTAGCCTAGCCAGCCTCTCCGAATTGCTTGGGCGGAACCCAACATATTTGCAGCAATTCATACGTAAGGGATCTCCACGAAAGCTGGAAGAGAGTGACCGTCACGCGTTGGCGCAATTCTTTGGGGTCCATGAGGGAGAGCTGCGTAAAGGTGAGCTTGAAGCGAAGGAAAAATCCTATTCTGCTACAGTGTCTGCACAATCAAGGGGTAATTTCGTCGAAGTCCCCCGGCTCGATATCGGTGCGTCTGCGGGGTCTGGAACATTGCTGGGCGAAGAGCAGGCCTTCGATGCATTTTGCTTCTCGCGTCGATGGCTCGCTGAGCAAGGCCTTCAAAACGCGAAGCTCTCTGCCATCACAGTTGAGGGCGATTCGATGGAGCCGTTGCTCAATGATGGCGATGAAATTCTGGTGGATCGCTCCCCGCTAACCTTCCGCGATGGGGTGCATGTGGTTCGGCTTGGCGAGACATTAATGGTAAAGCGGGTCGCGAGCGCTGGGGCAGGGCGCTATTCGCTGCTCTCGCAGAACCTCGCATACCCTCCCGTCCAAGTTGAAGAAGCGGATATTGAGATTATTGGCCGGGTTGTGTGGAAAGGCGGGCGGGTTTAATTGAGGCTCCCATGACCAACACTCCCCCTATGAAAGCCGCGATTATTCCGGTGACGCCGCTCCAGCAAAACTGCTCACTGATCTGGTGCACCAAGACCATGAAAGCGGCGCTGACCGATCCGGGCGGTGATCTGGACAAGCTGAAAGAGGGCGTGGCGAAGGCGGGCGTGACGCTAGAGAAGATCCTGATCACGCACGGTCATCTCGATCATTGTGGGCAGGCTGGAATGCTCGCCGAAGAGCTAGGACTGCCGATAGAAGGGCCGCATAAAGATGACCTGTTCTGGATCGAAAAACTCGACGGCGATGGTGCGCGCTATGGGATGGAAGCGAAGAGCTTTGAGCCGGACCGGTGGCTGGAGCATGGTGATACCGTCACAGTCGGCGAATTAACGCTCGATGTGATCCATTGCCCTGGGCACACGCCCGGCCATGTGGTCTTCGTGCACGGACCAAGCAAGTTCGCGATTGTCGGCGACGTGTTGTTCCAAGGGTCAATCGGACGGACCGATTTCCCGCGCGGCAATCATCAGGACTTGATCGACTCGATCACACAGCGTCTGTGGCCCTTGGGCGAGGACATCACCTTTATTCCCGGTCACGGCCCGACCAGCACCTTTGGTCAGGAGCGCAAGACCAATGCGTTTGTGAGTGACTACGCGCTTTCTTGAGTGAGTTTGCCGGTATTGCAGACTGCCCGTCCGCAGCGGGTGCAGTTTTACTGCACGTCTAGCGAGGACGCGCCTGTGGATGCGGGGGCGCAAACCAAAACCCTTACATCACCCCTGCGCCGATCAACGACGCCACGATCGCCAACCCCAGTGAGACAAGCATGGTAACGAGTGTTCCGATCATCCGACCGATCTGGAACGAGCCGCCATCCATGCCATAGGCGTGTGCGATCCGCGCCAGAATGTAGAAGCCGGCAATATAGGCGAGCCACCAGCTCCCTTTGCCGCTCAGCTCAATCACCGCAACGAGGATTAGCAGAAGGGGCGTGTTCTCAATGAAGTTCGCCTGGGCGCGCATCCGACGCTCTAATGCCTCATTTCCACCGTCGCCAACACCGATTCCAGCGGCGCGCCGGATTGCTCCGATACGGATCGAAAGCCAGATATTTAGGATCGCCGCTGCTGCTGCTGCTGCCAATGTTACCGGTAGAAGTGTCATGTTCGCCCCTCTTTTTTCTCTTCGTGCTCTGCTAAACGTAACGCTGCGTGCTTGCAACGCGCGAAAAACTTGTTATGTGCCGCGCCTTCCCGCCATGGACGGTACGGAGGTGTTGCAAGGGTAATCCTTGTGTGCACCGCGCCCTTGTCCTACAGGCGATCCAAACATGAGGCGCTGAATGGCGCTGAGACACGTATTTATTTGAGGAATTGGTGCCGCCATGGCTGTCCCAAAGAGAAAAGTATCGCCACATCGTCGTGGCAATCGCCGGGCGCATGATTCGCTGAAAGTCGAAGCGTTTCACGAATGTCAGAATTGTGGCGAGCTTAAGCGCCCGCACAATCTGTGCCCTCATTGCGGCTACTACAATGGCCGCGAAGTGATTGTGCCTAAGGGCATCTAATCGCCTTTCTAGTAAAAGGAATGGAAGCATGACTCTGCCGCGTATCGCCATTGACGCGATGGGCGGTGATGAGGGAGTGCGCACCATGGTTGAAGGCGCCGCTTTGGCGCGCCGCAAGCATGATGATTTCCAATTCCTTCTTGTTGGCGACGAGACGCGGATTAAACGCGCACTAGATAGTCACCCGAACATGCGCGGTGCTTCAGAAATTTTGCACTGCGATGATGTGGTGGCGGGCGATGAACTGCCAAGCCGCGCCATTCGCCGTGCCAAGACCACTTCGATGGGACTTGCTGTCAACGCGGTGAAGGTGGGCGACGCGGGCGCTGCAATCAGCGCGGGCAACACCGGTGCTCTTATGGCGATGAGCAAGATTGCGCTGCGCACGATGCCCGGGATTGACCGTCCAGCATTGGCGGCGCTTATGCCCACCCTTAAGCCGCATGATGTAGTTATGCTTGATCTGGGCGCGAACACCGAAGCCAACGCGCGTAACCTTGTGCAATATGCGGTGATGGGCGCGGCTTACTCTCGGATCGTCAATGGATTTGAACGGCCAAGCGTTAGCCTTTTGAACATTGGAACCGAAGATATCAAAGGCACTGAGGATCTGCGCGACGCTGCTGCGCTGTTGCAGGCCGCTAGCGATAAAGAAGAGGGCGGGCTGGCCTTGCGTTTCAATGGGTTTGTAGAATCCGACAAGATCAATCGCGGCGAAACCGATGTCGTTGTGACCGATGGTTTTTCCGGCAATATCGCTTTGAAAGCGATCGAAGGTTCTGCGCGGTTTGTGACGGACTTGCTCAAGCAGGCTTTTTCCAGTTCGATCCGGTCAAAATTCGGCTTTCTTGTATCGCGGCCCGCGACAGAGTTGCTGCGCCATCATCTCGACCCCAACAATCACAATGGCGGGGTGTTTTTAGGCCTCAATGGTCTTGTTGTGAAAAGCCATGGAAGTGCGACTGCCAAAGGTGTGGCGCATGCGGTGGCGGTATCCGCTAGCTTGATTTCTAATAAGCTGACAGAGCGGATCGCTCAGGATTTGGCGGAGTTGGGCGAGGATGTCCTTCGTGAAAACGGCAATGGCAAATCGTCCAAGCCGGTTACTGATGCACCTGATTGTGAGGCGGCAGCGTGATAGGTTCGAGATTGCTGGGAACCGGCTCTGCTCTGCCCAAACGCGTGGTTTCCAACGCAGAGCTGGCCGAGCAAATCGACACTTCGGATGAATGGATTGTCGAGCGTACTGGCATTCGACAACGCTATATCGCTGGCGAAGATGAAACCACAGCAAGCCTAGCTATCGCTGCTTCGAAAGCCGCATTGGACGATGCAGGTCTGACGCCAGCGGATATTGATTTGATCGTGCTGGCGACTGCGACACCGGACAACACCTTTCCTGCGACGGCGACGAAAGTTCAGAACGCTTTGGGCTGCAATGGCGGCGTCGCATTCGACGTGGCGGCCGTTTGTTCAGGCTTTCTCTACGCGATAACCACTGCCGATTCGTTGCTTAAAACCGGCACCGGTACGCGTGCATTGGTCATAGGTGCAGAAACTTTCAGCAGGATTCTTGATTGGAGTGATCGAACAACTTGCGTGCTGTTTGGTGATGGAGCTGGCGCGGTTGTGTTGGAATCGCCGAACCTAGGCGAAGGCGATGGCGGTGTGTTAGCGAGCAGGCTTCACGCTGATGGCGCGCAGCATGACCTGCTTTATGTTGATGGTGGACCATCGACGACACAAACAGTCGGGCATCTTCGGATGAAGGGACGCGAAGTGTTTCGACATGCCGTCGTAAACCTCGCTCAAGTGCTTGGCGAAGTGATTGAAGCGGCTGGCGTTTCCGCGAGTGACTTGGATTGGATTGTACCGCATCAGGCCAATGCGCGGATCCTTGATGCGACCGCTAAGAAGCTTGGTATTCCGGCGGAAAAAATCGTTGTAACGGTCGATCAACACGCCAATACATCTGCTGCATCTGTCCCGCTTGCGCTCGATTTGGCTCGCCGTGATGGACGCATTAAGAGCGGCGATTTGGTGATGCTTGAAGCTATGGGCGGCGGCTTCACTTGGGGCGCTTGCTTGCTGCGAATGTAGCCCCCAATTCCTGCCCATGTGCAAAACTAGTCACAAAGGTAACAGGTCGATTGCGAAGCGGTACGAAAAGCACTAGTCTCGCTTGTAATTTCTTGGGGTCGCACCGCTAAAGGAGACGATGCATGATGCGTTCGGTGGGTACGCTCACAAGAGCCGATCTGGCAGAAACAATTAATCGTAAGATGGGTTTGAGCCGGGCGGAATCGCTCGATCTGGTAGAAGCCATTCTGGATAATATGAGCGATGCGCTCGCTAAAGGTGAGAACGTCAAAATTTCTGGTTTTGGCAGTTTCATTCTGCGCGACAAGAATGAGCGCGTTGGCCGTAACCCCAAAACCGGGGTCGAAGTTCCAATCACACCGCGCCGTGTGATGACTTTTCGAGCCAGCCAGTTGCTCAAAGAGAAGATCGCAAAAGGCAGCTAGGCTCTATGGCAGAATTTGATGATGGCAAAGATGAGGGGGCGCTTCGCACAATTGGTGAAGTGAGTGAAGCGCTCGATATAAAGCCGCATGTTTTGCGTTATTGGGAACAGCAATTTTCATTGCTCAGCCCGCTTAAGCGCAGCGGCGGTCGGCGCTATTATCGCTCTGAAGACGTCGCCATGGTTGAAAGAATTGACCAGCTCGTCAACGCTGAAGGATATACCCTCAAGGGTGCAGAAGCCGTTCTGCGAACAATGGGTGGTGACGAACACGACCGTCGCAAAACGGAGCGCAGGGAGGGTGATCGCCGAACTTCCAACGATGCCGAAATGGATAGAGCACCCGCGACTATCACAGCACCATTGGCCGATGATATTGATGCGCCTGTGGCCATAGCTCAAAGCGATATGAGTGAAGCGATCGAGAAATTGAAAGCAATCCGTTCGCGTTTGAAAAAGGCGATCGAAGCCTAAGCTTTCGACGGTTATTCCGCGGCCATCAACGCTGCTTCGCCTAGGTCAACGCTAACCAACCGCGACACACCTTTTTCAGCCATAGTTACACCGAACAAGCGATGCATACGACTCATTGTAACAGCGTTGTGTGTGACGATGAGGTAGCGAGTCTGTGTGGTTCGAACCATCGAATCAAGCAGGTCGCAGAACCGTTCGACATTGGCATCGTCCAGCGGTGCATCGACTTCGTCGAGCACGCAAATCGGTGCAGGATTGGTGAGGAACAAGGCGAAGATGAGTGCGGTCGCGGTCAGCGCCTGCTCACCGCCAGATAGAAGCGAAAGCGATTGCAGGCGCTTACCTGGAGGTTGGGCATAAATCTCTAAGCCTGCTTCGAGTGGATCGTCACTGTCGATCAGCGCCAGATGTGCATTGCCCCCGTCAAAAAGCCGTGCAAACAGCACTTGGAAATGGCCGTCGACCTCTTTGAAGGCGGCTCGCAAGCGTTCGCGACCTTCGCGATTCAGGCTTCCGATGGAGCCACGCAAGCGCCCGACTGCTTCGGTTAGTTCCGCTTGCTCGTTCGCGCTTGCGCCATGCTCATCCTCGATCCGCGTCAGCTCTTCGCTGGCGACCAGATTCACCGGGCCAATCCTCTCGCGGCTGGCGGTTAAGCGGTCCATTTCCTCCGATTCTTGCGAGGCGGGCTTGATGTCCTCTTGAGCAAATTCGAACTTCTCTGCGAGGAGTGGTGGAGGACATTGAAAACGCTCACCAGAAATGCGCGCCATTTCGCTCCGGCGCTCTTCTTCATTTTCGGCACGTGCGGCCAAAGTTGCGCGCCCTTCGCGGGCCAGAGTGAGAATTTCACCCGCCGCTGCCAAAGCACGCTGCGCTTCATTTAGCGATCCTTCGCATGTGTCCTTTTTAGCTTGCGCTGTTTCGAGCTCATGCGTGAGCCGTGCGCGCACTGTGTCGCCTTGCTCGATTTCGGCGATCAGAGCGGCTGGTTTGGCGGCGATGACTGCGCGTTCTTCTTCGATCTCTTCGAGCCTGCGTCCAGCTTCAGCTACCCTGCTTGCTGCTTCGCCCGAACGCGCTTGCCAATTGTTGCGGTCTGCGCGCTGTGCGGCGTGGCGCTCACGGGTGACTGCGAGGCCTTGATCATGGGCTGCAAGTTCAGCCATTGCCGACTGCACGGCAGCTTTGGTCGCTTCGTGTTTAGATTTTACTGCTTCGAGCGCGGCGCGGCCAGCATCGGGGGAGGGCAAAGTTTCGCGAGCCTCACGAGCGGCGGCCAGTTCTGCCTCTGCAGCGCTGACATGTTCGGCGATCCCCTCAGTGTTTTCGGCCAGCTCAGCCAAACGCGAAGCCAAGCGTTCCTTCGCTGCCTCGGCTTGATCGAGGCTACGAAGCGCTTGTCGCTCAGTGTCCATCGTCACAGCAATGGTGCGCTCTTGCGCGACCAGTCCGGTTTGCAGTTCGGTCAGCTCAGCGCGTGCACTTGTTTCAGCTGTCGCTGCATTTTCAGCCGCCGTGCGCAGGCCGGGCAGAACGGTTTCCAACTCGTTTAGCCGATTAGCCGCTTCGAGTTTGGCTGCTTCCGCTGCGCCTTCACCGCGCGCAATAAAGCCATCCCAACGCCTGAGCGCTCCGGCCTTGGTAACCAGCCATTCGCCCGGACCAAGCTTGCGTGCGTCATCTTCGGCCGCGTAATGGACAAGCGCAAGGCGGGCGCGCAACTCTGCGGGGCAATCACTGATATGGTCGAGCAGGCTGTCGGAGACAGGCGCCGGTGATGCACTGCCCGTCCAATAACGGCCAGCGGTTGAATTTGGGGGCGCACCTAAAGGCGATTTTGCATCGCGGCCCAAAACCGCAGCCAAGGCACGCTCGTACCCTTTGGCGACGCGTACTCTATCGAGCGCAGCCGGCAGGCCTTCGCGGTTCTTGGCTTGCTTCGCTCTCGCATCACGGTCGCGGGCTAGCGCGGAATGTTCGCGTCCAATACCAGCCAATTCGGCACGTGCTGTCGCGAGTGCAGCGGCTGCTTCATCGCGTGCAGCTTGAAGTTCGCTCTTGCGGGCCTGATCTTTCTCAAGCTTTTCCCGCAAGGTTGCGACTTCTTTGGCGGCGCTTTGCGCGGCCACGCGCGCTGCTATCACCGCTTGCTCTACG
The DNA here is from genome assembly GCA_039985875.1 of Erythrobacter sp. Lineage (GTDB taxonomy): Bacteria > Pseudomonadota > Alphaproteobacteria > Sphingomonadales > Sphingomonadaceae > Erythrobacter. Next base: position 387,437 of record JBDWRU010000011.1, read on the forward strand.
TCGTCGCCTTGCGCCAATTCTTCGCGTGCTTGAGCGATCCGGGTGCGCTCGCCTATTGTTCTTTCAAGGCGGGCCTCGGCCTGTCCAATCGCGGCTTCGGCCACGCGCCATTCGGCTTCCACACCGGCATGATCGGCCGTAGCATTAGCCAATGCCAGTTCGGCTGCGCGGCTGGCCCGTTCCGCTTTCTCCGAGGCATGGGCTAGGTCGGGACGCTGGGTCTCTGCACTGCGCAACGCTTCTTCGCTGGCGACAAGTTCTTTCTCGAGCCGTGCTAGTGCCTCTGCGGCGTCGGTCGTCATGCGGTCGGCTGCATCGCGGTCTTCGGCCAAACGTGTGCGTTGACGCTCAAGGTCGGCGAGTCGGGTCTCTGCCGCTTCGAGTTTTTCCGAAAGTGCGGCCATTCGGTGGCCATGCGCGCTTGAATCGTCGCGCCGATCGGTCAGATCTTCGCGCGCTTCGGCGAGTTTGCTTGCGCATTCGGCCTGCGTTCTCTGAGCTTCATCAACCGCCATTTGAGCCGCAGCCACTCGATCTTCGGCCCCTTGCGCAGCGGTGCGTGCTTCTTTCGCGGCATAGGCGGCATCGCGCCAACGGGCGAAAACCACTCGCGCTTCGGCAATTTGGATTTGGTCGGTAAGCTTGGTGTAGCGTTCGGCCTGTTTTGCTTGCCGCCGCAATGAGGCAATTTGCGAGTCCAAACCAGCCATCAAATCTTCTAGCCGCGCGAGGTTCGCTTCGGTTGAGCGCAGCTTGCTTTCTGCATCCTTGCGCCGAACGTGCAGTCCGGCGATCCCGGCGGCTTCTTCGAGCATTTGACGACGTTCAGCAGGCTTGGCGGCGATAACTTGCGCGATCTTGCCTTGGCTCACCAAAGCGGGCGAATGCGCGCCGGTTGCCGCATCGGCAAAGGTGAGTGCTACATCTTTCGCACGGACATCGTGTCCATTGACCCGGTAAGCGCTGCCCGCACCGCGTTCGATCCGGCGGGTGACAACCAATTCCTCGTGCTCATCATCGCTGGCATGCAGTACGACTTCGGCAAAGGCGCGTTCGGGCCGCGAAGAGGTGCCCGCGAAGATGACATCTTCCATACCGCCAGAACGCATGCTTTTGGGCGAGTTTTCGCCCATAACCCAGCGGATCGCCTCAAGCAGATTGGATTTGCCGCAACCATTGGGGCCAACAACCCCGGTTAGACCGGGTTCTATGCGCAATTCAGCCGGCTCTACAAAGCTCTTAAAACCACTGAGCTTGAGGCGGCTGATTTGCATCTTTCGTCAGTCTCCTGATTGCAATTGCTCGTCGCGGTTCACTCTTCGTCGCGAGCACCGGCGCTCTGCAGGATTGGTTCAAGATCGACCCAATTACCCGCCTCGATCCGCTTGCCATTGATCATAAAGGTGGGCGTCGCGCTGATCGAAAACTTCTCAGCTTGCTGATCAGAAGTTTCGGCGATCTTGCGAACTTTTTCGGTATCAGCAAGGCATGACTTGGCCTGATCCGCTGACAATCCTCGCGAAGCAAAAAACTCAGTCAGACCAGCTGCTTCGGCAGCAGCAGCAAACTTCTGCTCATTTGGCAGTGAGTTGGTTGCTTGGACAGCGGCGGCGTTGGCTTGCAGCGCGCCAAAGACCGTATCAAATTCCTGCCATGCAATATCGGAAAGCGGTTGCATGCGCTCTTTAGGACCGCATTGGACCATTGTTGCAATCATGAGATCTTCAAAATTGCGGATCAGCTCGCGCTGCTCAAAGCTAACGACACCACTGGCGATGTATTTGCTCTTGAGCGTTTCCTTCGCTTGCTGAGCGAAATTCGCGCAGGCCCCGCAAGTGTGGGAGGCATACTCAACCAAATTGATTGGTGCTTCGGGGTTGCCGACTTTGAAACCGCCATCTTCGGTGACGGACACTGTATCAATCCATTCTGTGCCATCAGGCGCAGGAATTGCCGCGATGGGCTCGCCGCTAAATTCTCCGCCGTCACCTTCGGCATCGCCGCTGCAAGCAGACAAAGCGAGAGCGAGGGGAGCGGCCAAAGCGAGCCAGCGCGAAGGGGCAATGCGATGAACGATCATGACAATCTCATTCCTTTGAATTGGTCAATTAGAATAGGTTTGTGTTGGTAGATGGGCAAAGGTGCAAGAGCATTGCTTGTGCACAAATAAGTCAGTTTCGCATCAAGCCTGTGGGTAACGCGGGAAAAGCCTTCATTGCCCGTCGAAAAAGCCTGCTTCGTCAGATGGTGCAGGCCGAAGCTTAGCGACAAGAACCGGTTCGAGCGTCGTCCATTGGTGAACGCCATCCAACAATTCGCCATCTAACGCGAAGCTCGGCGTACCAGTGATGCTGAATTCAGCCGAACTTGCAGTGGATTTTTCGATCAGCCTTTGCGCCTCCGCATCATCCGAAAGACAGGTGCGTACATCCGCGATCGACACGCCCTTTGCCGTCAACTTATCATCGAAATCGAGCGCGCTTGCCGCGTTCAACCGCGCATTCTTGTCGCCCCGCAACCAGATTGCTTGCTGCGATTGCGGCGCGGATTGAATTCTTGCCATCCAAGTGGATTGGGTCAGCATGAAATCGTTGTGGAGCGCTTTGAAATTCTTGGGATCGCCGCAAGATACCAACAAAGAGATCGTCAGGTCGACAGCATTGCGGATCACAGGCCTAATCTCGACGCTCATATCGCCGGGCATCAACAAGGTAAGGTCCATCACTGGATCGCCTTCGCGCGCAAAGCTCGCGCAGTGGCCGCATGTGTAGCTAACAAACTCGATGAGACGCGCTTCAGCTTTGGGATTGCCGATCAGGTGCCCGTGCTCAGTCTCAGCGGTCACAGTGTGCCAATTACCTGGCTTTAGCGTATCCTCAAAGGCGCTGTCCGGGTTCGACAGGTCTTGCCCGCTATTTTGCGCTCCGACAGAGCCTGCAACCAATAAGGCTGTGCTAGCCAGCACAATGGATTTGAAAGTCCTCAGCATCATTCCTCAGTCAATATTCGTTTCTTCATCACCCATACTGCGCGCCAGCGATTCCAGCACGGTGCGCAGCTCCGGATCACCAATATCGCGCAAACTGTCGCCCAATTCCATCGGAATGGACTTTAGCGACGGCGGCGGCTTCGCGCGCTCTTCAGCATGGGGCGGCTTAACCTCGCCTTGCCGGATTTTCACCCGCGCCACAGCCTTGTAGCCGAAAAAGCGATTCACCCGCTCGATAATTTCCGGCGTCACCTGCTGGATTAGAGGCGCATGCGCGGGTTTGACAACAAGCTGCAAAATGCCTTCCGACTTTTCGCCGGGAGGGAAACGGATTGCCTCTGGGCTGCACACCATCGCATGGGTCGGGCCGACAATTTCGGGCCAGCGTGTGACGACCGAAGTTTGCACAAAGCCAAAGCGCCTAAAGGCTGTCCGCCCGATTTCTGGCATCAGTTCACCAATCGGTCTGGCTGCGCCACCGCGCTTGCGCTCATAGCGCTTGGCCTTCTTGCGTGTGCCGTTGGTCTTGTTGCTTCCCATTACGCGCAGTGTCATGCCATAGGCGGCGCGTGACCGCCACCATCTCTGACATTCTGCTCCACTGGTATGACCGCCATGCGCGTGAATTGCCGTGGCGCAATCCACCCGGCAGTGTGCGGCCAAGCGACCCTGCTTGGCCTTACAGAGTGTGGCTGTCCGAAGTGATGCTGCAACAAACGACCGTTGCTGCGGTGAAGCCCTTTTTCGCCAAATTCACGACCAAATGGCCCGATATTGATGCGCTTGCGGCGGCTGGCGATGATGAGGTGATGGCTGCGTGGGCAGGGCTTGGCTATTATTCGCGCGCCCGCAACCTTGTGAAATGCGCGAAACAAGTGGCCGCGCATGGCGGTTTTCCTGAGACCGAGGCGGAGTTGCGCAAGCTGCCGGGGTTGGGTGCGTACACTGCGGCTGCGATCGCGGCGATTGCCTTCGGACAGCGCGCAGTCGTCGTCGATGCCAATGTGGAGCGCGTCGTTGCGCGGCTCTTTGCGATTGAAGAACCTTTGCCTCAGGCGCGCAAAGCAATCCGGGTTAAGGCTGAGGCAATTACGCCGGATGAGCGAGCCGGAGATTTTGCGCAAGGTTTGATGGATCTGGGCTCCAGCATCTGCACTAGTAAAGCGCCGCGTTGTTTGCTGTGCCCGGTCGCAGAAGTCTGTGAAGTGCGCAAAATTGGTGAGCCAGAGCGGCTTCCTGTCAAACCTCCCAAGAAGGCTAAGCCAGAACGGCGCGGAACGGCCTATTGGATCGAGCGCGAGCACGCTGGCAGGCGCGAAGTGTGGCTAGTAACGCGCCAAGGAACAGGAATGCTTGGCGGGATGCGCGCTTTGCCCGATGATAACTGGAGCGCGCAGCGCGATGGGTCAGGAGAGGCTCCGCTTGCGGTTGATTGGCGCAATCTTGGTGCGGTGCGTCACACATTCACTCATGCGCACCTGACACTGAGCGTGTTGGGCGGGGTGGCCAGCGCAGAGCCAAACGGGCCGGGGGAGTGGTGGCCGATTGATCGTTTGGGCGAAGCTGGCCTGCCAACATTGTTTGCGAAAGCCGCTCGCTTAGCGCTCGCTTCTGACTAAAATCGTAAGCGGATTAAAAGACGCCGCCGCCCAGAAACAGCCTCACGCAAGCCACACAAAATACAATCAGGCAAAAGTTTCGCCCGCCATTGCTCCGCGACAACGCGCCAAAGACAACACCGACTACGATCAGCGGGAGCGCTATCCAATTCGCCCAACCCAGAAACGGTATTTGGGCTGGGATAACGATGATGAGCGACACGATGCCGATGAGAAGTGCGAGAAGATTGGCCATGTGTACTATATGGGCAATACACTGAGGCAGTTCAAGTCCGATTGTGGGCCTATTCAAGCTTCGTTCAAAACGCTGCGGTGATTGACGGCATGACGCATCTGCCCCACACAGTTGCAAACAGAAATCTATTCGGAGACCCCCTGAGATGGCTCAAAGCCTATTCGACACTTCTTACGCTCAATTCGGTTATGGTCAGACTGGCTATGCCCAATCTGACTTCGCACCAGCATCATCTGTTTCGGCCGACCTATCGCGCCGCGCGCTGTTTCGTGCAGGCGGATACCTTGGCGCAGGCGTTGCACTTTCGACATTGCCGTTTGGCCGCGCTGCTTTCGCGCATGATGTAAGCCAAGCTTGGCCAAATGTGGCCGCGATAGCGAAGAAGTATCTGGATGAGCGCAAAGTCGCCAATTTGTTCATGACGATGGGCTGGGGGCAAGAGGACCATGCTCACACTGTTGGCGGCGGCAAATTGTCGCTCGTCAGTGATGAGGATGTCGATGAAAATTCGCTCTATCGCATCTATTCGATGACAAAGCCGATCACCGGTATGGCGATCATGATGCTGATCGATGAGGGCAAGCTTACCCTCGATCAACCGGTTTATGATCTGCTGCCCAAGTTTAAAGACATGCAAGTTCTAACTGATCCCAGCGGAGCGCTTGAGGACACAGTCGCGGCCGATAAAGCCATCACAATTCGCCATCTGCTCACGCACACGGCGGGACTTGGCTATGTCGTCACTAGCAAAGGTCCACAGCTCAAAGCGTTTCAGGATCAGGGGATCACTGGCGGCCGGGTTAGCCGCTTCCCGATCCCCGGCATTCCGAAAATCACCTCTGCACCCAGTTTGGAAGTGTGGGCGGATCGACTTGCCGACATTCCTTTGACCGTTCAGCCGGGCAGCAAGTGGATATACTCCGCCAGCATCGACCTTTTGGGTCGCGTGATCGAAGTCGCATCTGGCATGGATTTTGAGGCATTCCTAAAGACCCGTATGTTCGAGCCGCTGGGCATGGACAGCACGTGGATGACTTTGCCTGAAAGCGAAAAGGGTCGCTTCACCGACAATTACGGGATTTTGAACGGCACTCCACTGCCTATCGATCCGGCGGGTAACTCGATCTATCTTGATGCGCCCACGGTGCCGTCGGGCGGAGGTGGTCTGGTCTCAAGCCCGAAAGACTATGACCGTTTCCTGCGAATGTTGCTGGGCTATGGCAAGCTGGGTGATGAGCGGATCATGAGCGACAAAGCGGTCCGTGTCGGCGTTTCGAACCTGATTCCGGAAGGTGTCGACCTCAAAGGTTCATGGGTTGAAGGTCAAGGCCACGGCGCAGGAGGGCGCTCTGCCAATGGCCAATTTGGTTGGGGCGGCGCAGCTGGAACATTGGGCGCTGTCGATTTCAACGTCGGGCTACGCGCGGCTTTGTGGACGCAATATATGCCGACCGAGGCCTTCCCGATCCGTGATGAGTATCTGGCTGCGCTTGAGAAAGACATTGCGTCGATGATCAAAGCCAAGAAGGCAGCGTAAATGGATGCGCGCGTGTCAGTTGCTAACCCGCCAATAGCCTTCGCCGGCTCGCCGATAGATCGGGCGGACCATATCCGCGTCGACCCAGAAGCGCTTGGCGCGAAAATGGACTGGCGGGCGCGGGTGTTGAAGCTTGACGGTTTGCTCCCCGAGGTCAGCGATACAAATTGCCTTGAATGGGGGACGCTAGCCGATGTTCCGCCAGAGGCTGAGTTGGTGTTTCTGGGCATGTGGGACGACAAAGCGTGCTTTGCTCCGGTGCCGGACGTCGGAGCAACCGGACCTGCCTTTGCAATGCCACGCTCTTGGCAGATTATGCAGCTGCTCGGGCCAGAAGACTTGGCCATTTACGGCGGCGCGCGATCTTTGTGCGATTGGCATGCTCGGCACCAGTATTGCGCTAAATGCGGGTCGCAAACCAAACTGACCAAAGGCGGTTGGCAACGTTCTTGCTCCAATTGTGGTGCGGAGCATTTTCCGCGGACCGATCCGGTCACAATCATGCTGGTCGAACATGAAGATAGCCTCCTGCTGGGCCGTCAGCCTCGCTTTCCTCCCCGCATGTATTCCGCGCTTGCTGGCTTTGTCGAACCGGGCGAAACCATCGAAGAAGCGGTGGCGCGCGAGATATGGGAAGAGGCGGGCGTCAAAGCGCATAGCGTTGAATACATCGCCAGCCAGCCATGGCCGTTTCCAAGCCAATTGATGATAGGCTGCACATCCAAAACTGACGACCCAGCGATCACCATTGATGAGACTGAATTGGACGATGCGCGCTGGTTTAGTCGCGCGGAATTGGAAGATGCACGGGCGGCGGGCAATGATGGGAACGAGCATTTGATATTCCCGCAACCTTTCGCGATTGCGCATCACTTAATTGCATGGTGGCTCGACAAATGACCGACAAATTGACGATCGATATTTACTCCGATGTGATGTGCCCATGGTGCGCGATTGGCTATGGACAGTTGACCAAAGCGCTTGGCCAGCTTGAAGGCGAGATTGAGGCGGAAATTCGCTGGCGCCCCTTTGAACTTAACCCAGATATGCCTGCAGAAGGCGAAGAGCAGGAAGCCCATCTCGCGCGCAAATATGGCCGCTCTGCGGAAGAGGGCGCTCAGGTTCGCGGACAGATGAAATCCATAGCGGATCAAGCTGGTGTGTCGCTCTCCTATGAAGGTTCTGAGGAAAACAACGCTGAGGCTCCGGTCGCAATGATGTGGAACACTCGCGATGCGCACAAGCTGCTTGGTTGGGCGTTGGAGCAAGCTGGACCGCAGGTGCAAACCGAGTTGAAGCTCGCGCTGTTCAAAGCCCATTTCAACGAGCGCAAGCGTATCGGAGAGCGCGACGTTTTGCTCGACATTGCGGCCAGTGTTGGCTTGCACCGTATGGCCGCGAAAACAGCGCTTGAGGATACTGACTTGGAAGCGCGCGTTGTTGCTGAAGAGCGTCAGGCGTGGGATTTGAACATCTCTGGCGTTCCGGCAATGATCGTGAATGGCAAATTCATGGTTCCTGGAGCGCAACCGCCCGAAACCTATGTGAATGTGCTGCGACGGGTCGCGGAAAAATCAAAGGGAATTGCATCCGGATAACTGGGTCGCTGCGTATCTGGGGGCACTATGAAGAGCATCATCATCACTGCGATCGTAACCGCCATAGGATTTGCCTTTGCGTGGTTCCTAGGAAGCCAAAGCCCATCCGTTTGGGGACTACCTTTGACATTCCTGTGCGGGCTGATTGCCTTTGCGGTTAATTGGCTGGCGTTCATCCCTTCGGCCATGGCGCAAAGCGATAAGTTCTATGACAGCGTTGGCGCGTTGACTTATTGCTCGGTGGTCGTCTTTGCCTGTGCGTTCGCATCTTCACTTGATCTACGAGCGATCATAGTCGCGGCGATGGTGGGTATTTGGACGTTGCGCCTTGGCAGTTTCCTCTTCATGCGCATTCACGCAGCGGGCGGAGCGGATTCACGGTTTGAGAAAATCCGCGCGAACCCTGCGCGCTTCCTTGTTGCTTGGACGCTTCAAGCGGTCTGGGTGATCTTCACATCGGCTGCTGCAATCGTTGCCATCACGGCGAACGACCGTGCGCCGATTGGCCTGTTTTTCTGGATTGGTGCAGGCGTTTGGGTGCTGGGTTTCGTTTGGGAAGTGATCGCCGACAATCAGAAGTCAGTGTTTAAGAATGACCCTGCGAACCAAGGCAAATTCATCAATGTCGGTCTATGGAAGTTGTCGCGCCATCCCAATTATTTTGGCGAGATCACGCTTTGGACAGGGATCCTGATCATGACGATCCCGGTTTTGTCGAGCACGGCATGGCTGGCGGTGATTTCGCCGCTGTTCGTTACGCTCCTGCTGACCAAAGTGAGCGGCATCAATCTTCAGAATGCGCAAGCGGCACGGCGATGGGGCGATGACCCAGCCTTTCAGCAATATCGCGCCAAGACGCCTGCCTTGATCCCAATGCCGCCAAAGGTCTAGCTGAGGTGGCTTAGAGCGAGCAGGAGAGCTTCGATGTCACAATTCACACCCAAAGCCGCCGTGATTACCGGCGGGGCAAGCGGCATTGGATTGGCATTGTCTAAGCGTTTGTCTGCCAGCGGGTGTCGAGTGATGGTGGCAGACCTGCCGGGTGATACGCTCAACGCAGCGGGCGCCCTGGACGGCATTACGGCGCATTCCTGCGACGTGTCTGATCTTGTCCAAGTCGAAGCGCTCGCCGACGCAGCATTCGAAGCTTTCGATACGGTCGATCTTGTTCTCAACAATGCGGGGCAGGGCGGGGTGCACGGACCATTATGGGAAGTAGACCCGGAGAGGGCTCGCGCGCATTTTGATGTCAATTTCTGGGGCGTTTGGAACGGATGTCGCGCCTTTGCGCCTCGCTTGATCGACCAAACCACGCCCAGTGCAATCTACAACACCGGCAGCGAGAACAGCTTCTTTTGCGCGGTCGATCACACAGCCGCTTATATCGCTGCCAAACATGCAGTGGTCGGCATGACAGAGAGCTTTCGCGGTGATCTGCCCGCTCATGTCCATGCCGGGACGATTATTCCCGGTTGGGTATTCACGCCTTTGGGTCCAGAGAGATTTATGAAGTTTGGAATGGATGTCGAAGACTATATCGACATCATCTTGCCTCAAATCCTGAGCCGCCGCCGGTTCGTGGTCAGCCATGGCTACAACCAAGTGCGTATTGACGAGCGGATGGACAATCTCGCTGCCAGTTATGACGAACATGCGCTGCCCGTCGATGAAGATGCTAAACATGACGTGCAATTGCGGATGCAGGTTTTGCGTCCGGCGAAGGGGTAGGCGCGCCGCTCATCCAAGCGCTGGCTCTCTACGAACGTGTGACGCGTTTAAGGATATTAGCTGCCGCTTGAAAACGCCGTTAGCCTCATTCATGTTCGCCCCTTAGCGCAATTGATTTCGAATCGCGCGCAAGGAGACCGATTTATGTCCCAAGCCACTTACACTCGCATTGTGCTTGCCACGCCTTTGATTACGGTGCTTGCCGCATGCGGAGGCGCAAGCGAAACCAGCAAAGAGGGCGGATCAGCCTCCGGTTCGGACAAAGATGTGCCCTCTGAAATCGCTGCGCGTCAGGCCAATTTTGAGGCCATCGGGGACAGTTTCAAAGCCATCCGCACACAGCTTGAAAGCGACGAGCCAGACCTCTCAATCATCGCAGCCGAAGCGTCCAGAATGACCGCGAAGGGCGAAGCGCAAGGAAATTTGTTTCCGGCTGGCACCAGCGTTGATGACGGGTTTGAAACCGAAGCACTGGCGGTGATTTGGGAAGAGCAAGACGACTTTATTCAGAAATCGAAGGATTTTGGAGCTGCAACCGCGAAGATGGTTGACCTTGCCAATAACGGCGATGCTGAGGCGGTCGCGGCGCATGTCGCGGATTTGGGCGGCACCTGCAAAGCCTGTCACGAGAAATTTCGCGTCAAGAAAGACTGATCTGAAGGTTGCCGGGCAGTGGCGCAGGTTGAAAGCAATGTCCGCGTTTGGGATTTGCCTGTGCGGGTCAGCCATTGGGGCTTTGCGCTGCTTGTTCCAGCCATGTGGTACACCGCGGAATATTCGCATTGGGGATGGCATAAGCGCTTCGGGCTTGTCTTGCTGGGTCTGCTTGTGTTCCGTTTCCTCTGCGGTTGTTTCGGCACACGAACAGCGCGTTTTGTAAGTTTTGTTAAAGGCCCCAGAGCAGTGCTTGCCTATCTTCGTGGACACGGCGCAAGCGGCGTTGGCCACACTCCGATTGGCGCGTTGAGCGTCGTTGCATTGTTGCTTGCGATGTCTGTTCAAGTCGGCATGGGGCTCTTCGCAGGCGACCCCTATGATGGAGCCACCGGCCCGCTCAACATCTTGGTGGGCGTTGAGACAGCAGACTGGCTAACTAACACGCATGAGTGGTTTTATTGGGTGGTGCTTGGCTTAGTCGCGCTGCATCTGGCGGCGATCGCATTCTACACACTGATTAGACGAAAGAAGCTGATCGTCCCAATGATAACGGGCAAGCGTCAGTCCGATGCCGCGCAGGGCAATGATCCCGAAGCTTGGGGAACTACATTGGCGGGGATGGCAATGGCGGTTGGAGTATCAATTTGGGTCGCTTACGGAGCGCCGCCATTTGGCGGATGAGGGCGGCGCGTGCATCCTGACTAACCCTCTGAAACCATGTTCATTTTGAATGCAAGCCGCAATCCGCAGACGGGCCAGGAAATCAAAACCCCGGATTAGCGGCGGTTAAATCAGGCCCAACCGCTCTAACTTGCCCGCCAGCTTTCCGGGCAGAGCATCGCCAATATCTTCGTCCGGCGCCAGATCGCGAGGCGGTTCACCTTTGAGGTAGCGCCAGCCTTGATGCGCGCGTTTGGTGCGCGGGGCAACGCGGACCAGTTCGGGTTTAAGCTCGATTAGCCATCGCCCATCCTCACCTTGCGAAAAGCCAGTGATCTCAGAGCGCGCAACGATGGCGTGCTGAAATATCCAGAATAGCGATCCGCCAATGCACTGTTCCCACTTGGTCGGACGATATTTGGTTGTCAGGTTCGGGCTGCGGCGTCCGGCATACCAGCTTTCAATGTCGCCGTAGCTTTGTGCGCCAAACGCGATCTTTGTTAGGTGAAGGGGCATCAGGTCAATCTAGGTGAGACGAGCCAAGTCTCAACCCATCGGGACGAGCCCGCTCACAACTGCGAGGCCCAGGAACGCGAAAAAGCCCATTGAATCGGTAATCATCGTCACAAATACGCTGGATGCGACCGCAGGGTCCTGACCCATGCGTTCAAACACGACCGGCACCAGCACCCCGGCAAGCCCTGCGACCACGATATTGATAATCATCGCTGCGGCAATCACCGCGCCCATCATCGGACTAAACAACAGGCCAGCGGCAATCCCGATCAGCACCGCGACGGTGGCCCCGTTCAAGACAGCGACACGCAATTCGCGCCAGACAATCCGCCATGTGTTCGACCGGGTCAGCTGATTGGTGGCAATCGCGCGCACCGCTACCGCCATCGTTTGTGTGCCAGCGTTTCCACCAATACTGGCTACGATTGGCATCAACACTGCGAGCGCGACCAATTGCTCAATCGCTGCCCCAAACAGTGCGATGATGAGGCTTGCGACAACCGCAGTGCCCAAATTTGCGATCAACCAGCGCACCCGGCTGGAATAGGCTTCGCGGATTGGCTCGTTGATGTCGCCATCACCCGCACCAGAGAGCAAGAGCGCGTCTTCCCCTGCTTCTTCGGAGATGATGTGGACGATATCGTCCACCGTCATCTGTCCCACGAGCCGCCCGGTTTCGTCTACCACTGCCGCGCTAATCAATGCGTATTTCTGGAACATCAGCGCGACTTCTTCCTGATCCATCGCGGCCGGGATCAGCGTTTGATCGCGCTTCATCACATCGATCAGCGCAAACGAGCGCGGGGTCGTCAGGATCCAATTGAGCGCGCAGGTGCCAACCGGGTGATGCGAGGCGTCAACGATGAAGACCTCCCAGAAATCGTGCTCTAAATCGCCTTCGACGCGCAGGTAATCAATCAGATCGCCAACCGTAAGATGCTCTGGCACCGCCATAAAATGGCGGTTCATCAACCGTCCGGCGGTCTCCTCCGGATAAGACAGCGCGCTTTCAACCGCGGCTTGCGTCTCTGGCTCCAGCTCGGCGATAATGGCCTTCTGATCGTCTTCGTCCAGATCTTCGAGCAGTTGGACCGCGTCATCGGTTTCGAGCTGTTCGGTTATGGTTGCGACGTCTTGCGGGGCAAGCGCTTCCATCATCAATTCGCGCACATGGTCGTTCAATTCAGCGACCACATCACTGGTCATCAAATCCGTGATCGCAGCGGCAAATTGCTCGCGCTCTTCGCCGCCCAGCAATTCGATCAAGTCGGCAACATCGGCAGGGTGCAGCGGTTCGACCAGCTCATAGACTGTCTGATTGTCGCCCGCTTCTAGCCCATCGCGCACGGCGACAAGAAATTCGGGCTTCAGCCGGTTCTCCTCATCGTGGCGTTCATCATCAATCCGGTCATCCGGGCGCACTTCTTCTTCTTCCGGCGCATCGGCCAGCGCTTGTGTCTCGTCAAAGGCAGCGGGATCGACCATCCGGCGAGGGTGTAGGCAGGGGATCGCGAAAAGCAAGCATATGGCGCTTTCGCGCTGGTGACATAGCGGTTGAAAGCGGTTAGGCCACACGCCAATACGCGCTCGAATAGCGCGCGCAAAAAACAGGAGACTTCACAATGGCCGATACGCTCACATTCACGCTCGACACCGGAGACGGGGAGGGCAAGGATGTTGTTATTAAACTACGCGCTGACCTCGCACCGGGCCATGTTGAGCGCATCACTGAACTTGCGGGCGAAGGCTTTTACGATGGCGTGGTGTTCCACCGCGTGATCCCCGGCTTTATGGCGCAAGGCGGCGACCCGACCGGCACCGGCATGGGCGGCAGTGAAAAGCCCGATTTGAAAGCTGAGTTCAACGCTGAACCGCACACCGAAGGCACCTGCTCAATGGCGCGTTCACAAATGCCCGACAGCGCCAATTCGCAGTTCTTTATCTGCTTTGAAGATGCTGAATTCCTCGACGGTCAATACACCGTTTGGGGCCAAGTTCAGAGCGGCATGGAACACGTCCACGCACTGCCCAAAGGCGAACCACCTGCGAGCCCGGGCAAGATTGTGAAAGCGGTTGTGGCTTAAGGCGGACCATATCACGGGGGCGGGGGCAAAGTGTTGAAATTATCGCGCTTTTTCCTCGCCACGCTTGCGCTTCTGACCCTCTCGGCCTGCGTCACCTATCCAAATATTCAGCAATCGCGTTCGTCATGTGAAGCTGAGCTGGGTGGGTGGTGCAGCTTTATCAGCGCCGCAGCAAAAGAAGCCTATCCCTATGCGGTGGCGGCGACCAACGCTTACACGGGCGATGATGACGTCTATGTTTTGCCTCCAAATTCTGAGGACTGGCTGAAACCGCTTGAGCGGCTAGACATTGCTCCCGAGGATGCGGGCAAGGGTTTCGACTATCAGATTTTTGAGCAGACAAAGGTGGCGAGCGGCCCCGAGGGCACGATCACTCGCAAGTTGATGGTAATCGCCTTTCGCGGGACGGATCCGGCCTTCAATGATATCTGGCACGGCACGGTCAAGAACACTCAGATCAATCTGGCGGTAGACTATTTCGCACGGGAGAAAGCGCGCTTTCCCAGCAATTTGCCGTGGGTTGCGACCGGCCATTCGCTCGGCGGGGCGCTCGCCACCGAAGTCTCTGTTGCGAACCCCGACGTTACCGCGTGGAGCTTTAACCTCTCGCCCTTCTATCGAGGGACTGCCGAGGCCAATTCATCGAAGCGCAATGTCATCAATGAACGCGGCGAAATTCTTGAGGGGTTCCGCAAAAACAAGCCCGCCTCCGGCAGCAATATTTTTCAGGTCAATTGCCGCCCACAAAAAAAGCGCTTTAAAAAGCACTCCATTCGCACGGTCGGCGATTGCCTGATTTGGATCGCGGCCTACCGTGACAAGGCGGCATTTGCGCTCATCGAAGCCAACAAGCACACCAAGTATCCGGTCAACAAGCCGGAGGTTGAGTGCGGGCCACTTGATGCGGAGCATCCCGGCCCGAACGCGATCTTTATCACGCCGTGTCGCCACGTCGCTAAGCGCCCCAAAGAAGAACTGCGCGCAGCGAAGCGCGATTGAATAGGCTTAGCTTTCCCGCTAAGCGCTGCGCCCATTATGAAACCGGATAAGCCCCCAAAGACCTATCGCGTCAAAAGCTTCGGCTGTCAGATGAACGTCTATGATGGCGAACGTATGGGCGAGCTGCTCGATGAGCAGGGGTTGGCAGCGGCTCCCGACGGCGAAGACGCGGATCTGGTGGTGCTCAACACCTGCCATATCCGCGAGAAAGCGGCGGAGAAGATTTACTCCGACATTGGCCGCCTGACCAAGGGTAAAACGCAGAAAAAAGCACCGATGATTGCGGTTGCAGGTTGCGTGGCTCAGGCAGAGGGCGAAGAAATTATGAACCGCGCCCCGGCGGTATCGATGGTGGTTGGACCGCAAGCCTATCACCGGCTCCCTGATATGCTCGACAAAGCGGTGCAGGGTGAGCGCGCTACCGATACCGACATGCCTGCGATTGCAAAGTTCGGTGCTTTGCCAGCGCGCAAGCGGCGATCCCCATCGGCGTTTTTGACGGTTCAGGAAGGGTGCGACAAGTTCTGCACCTATTGCGTGGTTCCTTACACGCGAGGCGCTGAAATATCGCGGCCATTTGGCGATTTGATTGCCGAAGCGCAGCGATTGATCGAAGCGGGAGCGCGAGAAATCACGCTGCTTGGGCAGAATGTGAACGCGTGGGCTGGAGAGGACACAAAGGGGCACAAAGTGGGTCTAGCGGGTTTGATCCTTGCCTTGGACAAGCTCGATGGGCTGGAACGCATCCGTTACACCACCTCGCATCCCAATGACATGGAAGACGCGTTGATCGCGGCCCATGGCGAAGTCGAAAAGCTGATGCCGTATCTGCATCTGCCGGTGCAATCTGGCAACGATCGTGTGCTGAAAGCCATGAACCGCGCGCACACTGCGGAGAGCTATTTGAAGCTGCTCGATCGGTTCCGCGAAGCGCGTCCCGATATCGCGCTGTCGGGCGATTTTATCGTCGGCTTTCCCGGCGAAACCGAAGCGGAGTTTGAAGACACGCTGAGCCTTGTTGACGAAGTGCGTTATTCTCAGGCCTTTAGTTTCAAATACTCACCGCGCCCCGGCACGCCCGCAGCGTCGATGGAGGGGCAATTCTCTCGCGAAGTGATGGATGACCGGTTGCAGCGCCTTCAAGCGCGCCTCAACCGCGATCAGCATGCCTTTAATCACGCACTCGTAGGCCAATCTTGCAAGGTGCTCGTCGAGCGCAAGGGTAAGCTGCCCGGTCAATGGCTCGGCAAATCGCCGTGGCTGACCAGCGTGTGGTTCGCCGATGAAAAGGGTGGCGAGGCGGCTATCGGCGATCTGGTCGAAGTGGATATGATTGAAGCTGGGCCGAATTCGATCGAAGGTACGCTGCGCTAGCCTATGCGCATCGGGCCAGGGGCATGACCGCTGTGTGACTTTCCACCGCTGCACATACGCGGCAAACTTGCTTTGCCCGCCGGAGCAATTAGGCTCGCGACTCGAACACAACGCCCTTCATGCAAAGGAACCTATGGGCCGCAAACCATCTCGCTCCATCGATCCGGCAGTGGTTCCGGACGCCATCAACGCCAATGACGCACCGCGCGCGAAAGCGGAGCTCAGCTTTGAAAATCAGTCGCTTCTTGGCCCCTTATTTGGACAATTTGACGCCAATCTGGTGCAGGTCGAAAACCGGCTGGGCGTGTTTATCCATGCGCGCGGTGGTAAAATCTTGATCGAAGGGGCTGAGGATGCGGTGGCGCGGGCGCGTGAAACGCTCAACACCATGTATGACCGGCTGGCCAAGGGGCAGGACTTAGACGCAGGCGCAATCGAGGCGCTGATCGCGATGTCGAATGAACCCACATTGGAGGGCATTATCAGCGGCGAAAAGCAAGAACCGCCGATTATGATCCGCACGCGGCGCAAGACGATTGTGCCGCGCTCGGCTGCGCAAATCGAGTATATGCGCAGCTTGGCTCGCGACGATATCATCTTTGCGCTGGGGCCAGCGGGGACCGGCAAAACCTATATTGCGGTCGCCCAAGCGGTCAGCCAGCTTATCAGCGGCAGCGTTCAGCGCCTGATCCTCTCGCGCCCGGCGGTGGAGGCTGGCGAGAAGCTCGGCTTTCTTCCCGGTACCGAGAAAGAGAAAGTCGATCCCTATCTGCGCCCGCTCTATGATGCGCTCAACGATTGTATGCCGCCCGAACAGGTTCAGCGTCGGATCGATAGCGGCGAGATCGAAATCGCGCCGATTGCCTTTATGCGCGGGCGCACGCTAGCCGATGCGTTCGTGATCCTTGATGAGGCGCAAAATACGACACGCGAGCAGATGAAGATGTTCCTCACCCGCTTTGGTCAGAACAGCCGGATGGTGGTCTGCGGCGACCCCAAACAGGTCGATATTCCCGGCGGTGTTAAATCGAGCGGTTTGGCCGATGCGGTCGAGCGGCTTGAACAGGTCGATGGCTTTGGCACAATCCGCTTTACCGCCGCCGATGTCGTGCGCCACCCAATCGTGGGTCGCATTGTCGAGGCGTATGAGGGTTAGGGGCGCTTAAGATCGTCGACCGCTTTGCCGCTGCCTACCTCCAATAGCGGTCAGTCCGCTCTCGACCCAATTGCGGACGCCTGGCATCACTGTTAATTCTCAAACAATGAGATCAGCAATCATCTTTTTCATGCTCGCAGCGTTGTGTGGTTGCGAGGGAAGTTCTACGCCACGCACTGACAGCGAAAAAGACGTTGCTGAAGCAGGCATGGGACGGCCTAACAGCGTCGATATGATCGGACATTATCTTTGCACAGTTGCGGAGAAAGCATCGATTGAAAGCTTACACCTTGAAGGTTCTGCGCCACCCAATGCAGTCTCACAAAGCAATGTCGGAACAAAATTCCGGATACACATCTTCGAGCATGACGATGACCAGGGGAACGGGCAGAAACTTATCGAACTACCTTACGATGGGCCCGGACGCGACCCGACGTTATGGCAAACTCAAAATTCAGTTCTGCACAGTCCATACGCTGGGGTCGACGGGAGTTTTCAATCGACTGACGCAGAAACCAAAGGCGTTTTCATACTTGCGCCAACCGTGCACTCAGGTGCTGACGGAGAACTGTCATTCCATCATTCCGGTTTTGAGTGGCTTGGAGGTGAAGACAATTTTCTATCCATCCGCTGGGGGCGCTGTAAGGAAATCTAGCGTCCGCTTTCCAGATAAGGAACGCGGCGGCCGTTAACGACCCATTTGTGGATGTTCGCGCGCGCAGTCGCATTGTCGAGGCGTATGAGGGGCAAGACTGAGCGGTTCGGTGGTGCTTGATTGGCAATTGCGGCGCGGCAGTAAGGATGCCACTCGTGTAAATTGCTTCAAAATGCCGAGACTTGTTCCTCAAGCAGCGCGTGAAGAGGTAACAATACTGGGCAATTCATGCTCGTTCTGGGTTTGTGTCGACGAGGTTTCTTCAGCCAAAACCACGCGATTTCTGCCTGCGTGCTTCGCCTCGTAAAGTGCTCTATCTGCTCGAGCAAACGCGCTAGCGTAGCTCTCTCCGTTGGCCACAATCGATACGCCAAAGCTGCTTGAAATTCTTACACCAGATGGGATGGTCTCATCTACTAGGGTGGGGCAAATGGAACGAACCCTTTCCGCAAGCGAATATCCAGCGTTTGCGTCTGGGCTCTTGACCAGAACGCAAAATTCTTCTCCGCCAATCCTGCCAACAATGTCGGAGGCCCTTGTCGATTTTTTGAGCAAGTCGGCGAAAATTCTGAGCACATGGTCCCCAGTTTGGTGCCCCCACCGATCATTGATGCCTTTGAAATTGTCTAGGTCACAGACAACCAGAGAAAAAATGGCATCGGATTGGTTATTGGGACGAAGCAATTCGCTGACTGAAGATTCAAACTTTTTGCGATTGGGAAGATTGGTCAATCCATCCATCGACGCGTGTTCGTGCAGATCAGCGACATACACTTTGAACGATGCAGCGAACAGGACAGCTGACAGTCCCAATCCGACAAAGCCGAGCACCCAATATAGCACTGCATGAAAATGAATATCGACGATTGCGTTGGTGAAGAGGAGGTTGTCAAAGACAAAGGACAACGGTGGACGGATGAAGGATTGAGCCGCTACCAGCACCCAGATTGCAAGAATAACATTATCTAAGATTGATCTCTTCGCGATTTGACTCATCAGCAAAGAGCCAATGACGAAGACGACCCCGAGTGTGGAATTGGCGATCATAACTTCGAAGATAACGTTCTCTTCGGCCCCTCGTATTAAGCCCGCACAGACACACCCGATTATGCAAACGATCAACATTGATTTTGTAGGTGGAATAATGCCCAATCGCTTCATGACACCCCAATTGTAAGCCACTGCTGCAATTGAGAATATGCTTAGCAATATGGTTATGGCTTCTCGGCCAATTAGGGATGCGGAGGTAACCGTTACCAGGTATCCTAAGCTAGTCATACCAAAGGCTATAGCAAAGCTCAGGTTCTCAAGCCTGCTAGTATCGCGTCGCCAAAGCTCCAAAAACGCGCAGGCGGAAAGGAACGGCAAAACCGGAACAAGATAGATGATGATTGCATCGCTCATGTTCCAAAATTCTTGGCCTAGCATTCTTAAGATCACGATAAAAACACGCGATTAGAACGACAAAAGTCAGCTTCAACCCCGATTGTAGTCACAAGCCCACGCCTTATATCAGCCGAGCAGCCGCAAAATCACCCGCATTTGTCTCTTGGCATTTATTGCTGCACGAATTAACGCTAGGGCGCGGCTTCCATGCACTTAGACATCGACATTGAAGGCTGGCCTGAAGCTGACGCCGCAGGCGCGTGGGATGAGCTGGCTGAGCGCGCGGGCGTGGCCGCTGGTGCCGCCGTGCCCGAGCTGGCCAATCACCGCCTGCAAATCAGCCTGATCTTTACCTCGGATGCCGAAGTGCATCGCCTCAATCGCGAATGGCGTGATCGGGACAAGCCGACAAATGTGCTTAGCTTCCCCATGCTCATTCGCGATGAACTGCTCGCGTTAGAGCCAGTAGGTCCACCCGTTATGCTCGGCGATATCGCTCTGGCTTATGAGACCTGCGCGCGCGAGGCGGCGGAAAAAGCGATCCCGCTCGACCATCACTCCGCGCATCTTATCGTTCATGGCCTGCTGCATTTGGCCGGCCATGACCATGTCCAATCCGACGCAGAAGCCGAAGCGATGGAGGCTCTGGAAATCACCGCTCTTGCCAAACTGGGCATTCCAGACCCATATGGTGATCGCAATCAAGCGGAGTAATCCCGAAAGGGCCTAAAAGACTAAAATGCCCGAATCTCAATCCCCCGCCGGAGACGCGGAGAGTAGCAGCGGGCCCTGGTCAAAACTGGGGTCCATATTCAAGAAAATCATTGGCGCCGATGATGGCGACCGCTCTCTGCGCGCGCAGCTCGAAGAAAAGATCGACGAGCACGAAGGAGAGAACGGCAATTGCGAACCCGATTCTGAGAATAATGGCAATGGCGACCTGTCGCCGGTTGAGCGTCAAATGCTGCGCAACCTGCTGCACTTTTCCGAACATGATGCCGATGATGTGGCGGTCCCGCGCGGCGAGATTGTTGCAGTGGACGCGAGTGTTGCATGGGACGAACTTGTCGCGAGTTTCAGCGAGAACGGCCATTCTCGTATGCCAGTCTATCGCGGGACGCTCGATAATGTGATCGGCATGATCCATATCAAAGATGTTTTTTCCTTTCTTGCAAAAGGGACAAAGCCTCCGCGCGATTGGACCGTCCTCATGCGCCAACCGCTTTATGTGCCACAGGTGCGCGGCGCGCTTGATGTGTTGGCCGATATGCGCGCGCGCCGCGTTCATTTGGCGATTGTACTCGATGAGTTTTCCGGAACAGATGGTCTGATCACGATCGAGGATTTGGTCGAAGAGATCGTCGGCGAGATCGAGGACGAGCATGACGAAACGCCAGAGGCTCTGATTGTACCTATTGGCGAGGGCATGTGGGATTGCGATGCGCGCGCTGAGTTGGATGATGTGGCGGAAACACTCGATCCGCGCCTTTCCGAAGTCGAAGAGGCAGTGGATACGCTGGGTGGCCTTGCATTCGTTCTGGCTGAGCAGGTTCCTCCTGTCGGTACGATTCTCGAACACCCGAGTGGCTGGCGGATCGAAATTACCGATGGCAATGAAAAGCACGTAACCCGGCTTCGTCTCCACGCGCCAACTGATGCGACTGGCTTGCAGTAATCGCACCGCATTGCGGTTAGTTGCATTTTTTATTCAATTTTTTGCATCTTTTCGACTGGACGCAGCGTTACTGTTGCGATCTAGGAGAAATCTATGGTGACTCGACGCCTACCCCCCTTGCGTGCGCTCGAAGCGTTCATGCGCACGGTTCGTCTTGGTTCAGCCCGAGCGGCGGCTGAAGAGATTGGTTTGAGCCCTTCTGCGCTGTCGCGCAGGATCACCAATTTGGAAGAATTTGTCGGCAAAAAGCTCTTCACAAGAGCGCGGCAAAGCATGCAACTTACCGATGAAGGCCAAGCTTTTTACGAAGCTGTGAACCCGCATCTGGAATCACTGGCGCGCGCGGTTGAAGGGCAATCGGACAATATCTCGCTATTGCGTTTGCGGATGGGTGTCCTGCCGATGTTTGGCAGCAATCGGCTATTTCCACGACTGGGTGAGCTGCGCAAGCGCCACCCGTTGCTGCATATTGATATCGACACGGGCCCGCATCTCGAAGACCGCGTGGGCGACACTTTGGACGCCGCCATCCTGCTGTCGCGCGGGCCAGCCTCTGGGCTCCATGCGGTTCGGCTTGACCACAATTTTGTCCATGCGATTTGTAGCAAGGAAGTGGCGGCCAATGTCGGGGACAGCGATGACCCCGATCGCTTCGCAAAACAAACTTTTCTAGTCCAAAATGAATATCAAGAGAGTTTTAGCGCATGGAAAAGCGCGCATGACTTAGCCGATATGGAACCAGCGGCGATTGATCATTACGATTCGGGCCAGCTGATGATCGAAGCGGCTGCGCAAGGGCTCGGCATCGCGATTATGCACGATGATCACTTGGGCCGAGCCTCGGATAACCGCTTGACCGACTTGTCAAAAAAGCAGGTCGAAAGCCCGTATAGTTATTGGTTCGTTTGCAAGCCGACTGCGCTTGAATCGCGGCCTGTGCGTTTGTTTCACGATTGGTTGGTTCGCGCCGACCTTTAACCCGGTGATGGTTTCCGTGCCCGTGAATTAGTCCAATTCGGTGGGCACAGGCTCTTCGCGCGGCGCTTCATAGCGGATCGGCGCGACATCATGGCTAAAGGGGCGCAATTCTTTTCCCAGGCTTTCCGACAATGCCTCCTCGATCCGGCGACGCGATTCGGCACCGATCGCCTTGCGGCCGCGAAAATCCTCTGGGCTGAAAGGCTCAAGGAAATGCAAGTTTAACGCGAACGTGCCTTTGCGCGCCAAAACCCGCTTGGCATTGTTGAGGCCGCCTTCCTCGCCGATCCAACCGATCCATTCTGCCACATCGCCATAGTCGAGCAGAACCGGCTGAACGAGAACGCCGGGAGGGGGCGGCTCTAAGACGCTGAGCATACTGGTCTTAAACGGAAGCAGCGATTGCCCGTCGGTCGTGGTGCCTTCGGGAAAGACCGTCACGGACCAATTGTCCGCCAGCGCCTCTTTCAAAGCGTTGATCTGTTCAGCGACGCCCATACGGTGCTCGCGTTTGACGAAGACCGTGCGGTTGAGCGATGCGAGCCATCCAACCACTGGGGCCTGAGCAAGTTCGGCTTTGGAGACAAAGGCGGTGCCGCTGGCCCCTGCTAACGAGAGGATGTCGAGCCACGAAATGTGGTTGGCGACGTAAAATACATCGCGCTTCAAATGGGTGCCGCGGATTTTAACTTTGGCTCCTGATACGCGCGCGGCGTAACGCAGAAATAGCATCGGGAACGGCGAGCCATAGGCGAATATGCGATAGGCATAATGCAGCGGTACGAAGGTCAACAATAGGACGACCAATGCGGCGATCCGGCACCACATGCGCGCCAAACCCCTCAAGGAAATTGGCGTGCTGTCACCGCGAGCCGCGCCAATGCGCAGATCCCATGCCCGTTGTTCTGCTTTGCTCAGCACTTCTTGCGTCACTACGCCCCCTATCAATCCTCGCGCGACAACCTCACCCCGTATAACTCCATCCGGTGATCGACGAGGCGATAGCCCAGCTTCTCAGCGATCTGGCGTTGCAGCGCTTCAATCTCGGGATCGACAAACTCGATAACTCTGCCGGTTTCTACATCGATCAAATGGTCGTGGTGGGCTTCTGGTACAGGCTCATAGCGCGAGCGTCCGTCGCCAAAATCATGGCGATCAAGAATGCCTGCCTCTTCGAAAAGCCGGACCGTGCGATAAACGGTCGCGATGGATATCTTGGAATCGATCGCGGATGCTCGGCTGTGCAACAGCTCCACATCGGGGTGATCTTCGCTTTCGGAAATGACCCTTGCAATCACGCGCCTTTGCTCAGTGATGCGCAAGCCTTTCTCGGCGCAAAGCTGCTCAAGGTCGATTTTCTGTGTCAATGCGCGCTCCGCCAACCAAAACTGTTGGCATCCCCCTTAACGGGCTAGTGCCTATAGCTCAAGTTAGCGGAGCTCGAAGTGTGGACGCCTTATTTCTTGCGACGTCCTCTGCCTGAACCGGGCTTGCGGCCCAGACCGATTTTCTTCGCAAGGACGCGGCGTTTTTCCGCATAGTTTGGAGCAACCATTGGGTAATCAGCTGGCAGGCTCCAGCGCGCGCGATATTCCTCAGGCGTCATATCGAAATTGGTGCGCAGATAGCGTTTGAGCATTTTTAGCTTCTTGCCGTCTTCAAGGCAGACAATGTAGTCTGGTTTTATTGAAGCACGGATTGAAACCGCTGGCTCAGGCGGAGCAGCGTCAGCTTCATCATCTGCGCCAAGCCCGTCCAAGGCCGTATACACGTTGCTTATCAAGGTCGGGACATCATCAACTGACACGTCGTTATTGCTCACGTGAGCAGCCACGATGTCACTCGTCAAGGTGATGAGAGTTTCCTTCATCTCGGCTTCCAAGTCTTGCATAAGAGTTCCTCACTCATTCGTCTTTTTTTTGTAATCGGCTATTTTTCCGATTTTTGCGTCATGAACCACCTCCGCAATGGATGCAAGTGGCGGGGATTTTGGCAAGAACGCATACTTCGTGGAAATGCGCCTATATTGATCGAGCAAATGTAATAGCATCCAATTTAGTACCATCTTTCATACGGTAATATTCAGGGCGTTCACCTATTGGATAAAAGCCAACTCGTTTATATAGGTATAAGGCAGGATTTCCCTTGCGCATCTCAAGAAATATACGAGTAATCCCGCGAGATCGTGCTGAAACAAAGAGAAAATCGATCAGCAATTTGGCCAACCCATTGTCGCGATGACGAGGATCGACCGCGATCAACAGGAGTTCTTCTTCATCGGCGGCAGAGCGAGTGAGAACAAAACCAGCTGCTTGTGCGCTGCCTGACTCGATCAATTGTCCCTTTGAATTCACTACCAAAGCGCGTGTGCTCGGCATGGTCAGTGCGTCGGATATTTGGCGGCGATTCCATGCTTCCCCGTATGCAGGATCGAACGCGCGCTCCATTACATACATGATGCAATCAACAAGGTCCGAATTGGTGGTCATTTCGCTTGGCTGGCTGCTGCTAGAGGTTTTGCGTCGGGCGCTCTACCATAGATTGGCGAAATCTCTTCGATGAGCCGAGCGGAGTTGATGAGCTGGGCATGGCGAGCATCGGGCAGGAGGCGCAGCGCTGTGTCGGGGGAGGAATTGGTCAAGCTCGCAAGTTCATCTGCCTTGTTACCTGCGATAAGAGGTTGAACATCGCGCGTTGCCGCCCGCTCGGGGCTTAGCGACGCAAGATCGTTCATCTGAGCGCCGTCGCTGCCAAAGTTCTGCACGAACCACTCGCCATGCCCGCCATTCATGCAGACTGTCGTGCAGGCAGGATGTTCAGCCTGAGCCATCGCTGCAATCAATGCCAGTGTCGGATAACCGATTACCGGCGACCCCCAAGCAAATCCGAGCGCGCGCGCCGTTGCGATGCCAATACGCACGCCGGTGAAGCTGCCGGGGCCAAGTGAAACCAGAATCCGGCTTGCGCGTCCTTTGTCTGGCAAAGCGGCGATCATCGGGATCAATTCTTCGGCGTGACCGCGCCCAAGCACGCGGTGATCATGCGCGAGCAACACGTCGCCTTCGAACAAAGCTACAGAGCATGCCTCGCTCGCGGTTTCGATTGCTAAAGTGCGTTGTTGGTGCCCCGATGCCATAGATTCCCGATGCCTGAGAGCGGCTGCGCTCGCAAGCTGACTCTTTTGATCTCAGAGGGAAAACGGGTTCAAATTATCGTGTTGAACTTGTCGAAATCGGGACGCGGAGAGCGGTCTAAAATGCTCGTCCGATCGCCATATCCAACAGCGCAAATAAAGTTCACGCGGTGGCGCGGTTCATCGCTAAAGAACGCGGCGTTAACGGCACCTGTGTCAAAGCCTGACATTGGGCCACAGTCCAATCCCAAAGCCCGCGCTGCTAGAATAAAATAACCGCCTTGCATGGAAGAGTTGCGAAACGCGCCTTCTTCGCGGCCTGCTTCATCGCCTTCGAACCAACTTTTCGCATCGGTATGCGGGAAGAGCCAAGGCAGCTCTTCGTGAAAGTCGATATCATAGCCGATGATTGCGGTTGCAGGCGCAGAAAGAACTTTGTCTTTGTTGCCCTCCATGACGCACTCGGCAAGTTTCGCTTTTGACTCGTCGGACTTTGCCCAAACAATCCGCGCGGGCAGCATGTTCGCAGAGGTTGGTGCCATTTTCACCAAGTCCCAGATCGCATGGAGCTGTTCGTCGGAAATGCCCTTGTCGAGCCATCCATTATAGCTGCGCGCTTCGCAAAAAAGCTGGTCTAACGCTGCACTGCTCAGAGGATCATCGTGGAATTGCTTTGTCATGGTCGCTCCGTCTTGAATTAAGCTGGGCGGATTAGGCCGCGCGAACTTCAATCACTTCGGGCACGTAGTGCTTTAGCAAGCCTTCGATACCGTGTTTGAGCGTCGCGGTGCTCGACGGACACCCAACACAGGCGCCTTGTAGGGTCAAATAGACGACGCCGTCGGAAAAGCCGCGATAGGCTATGTCGCCGCCATCGCCCGCAACCGCGGGTCGTATGCGGGTTTCGAGCAGTTCGTGAATAGCTGCAATGGTTTCGGCGTCTTCGGGCCGATCTTCGACGGCCATAGCTTCATCTTCAGGGGGAACTGATATCCCATCTGCGCTACCGCCAGCGAACAATGGCGCCTCAGAAACGAAATGATCGAGCAAGATGCTCACGACTTGCGGTTTGAGCGCGCTCCAATCGCTTCCGGGGGCTGCGGTGACCGTCACAAAGTCGCTGCCGAAAAAAACATTCATTACTTCGCCCGTATCAAAAATACCAAGTGCAAGTGGGCTGGCCTCGGCCGCTTCGAATGAGGAAAACTCGCGCGTTCCAGACGGCATAACTTGCTTGCCGGGCAGGAATTTGAGGCTTGAAGGGTTGGGTGTGGTTTCTGTCTCAATAAACATGATGGCTATGTAGGAAGCGTGAAGCGATGGAGCAACCGCCAAGAATTTGTCGGAACCATTCACTATCCCTTCACTCAATCCGCGACTATATGGCGGCCTATGACTTTTATTCCTCGTGCGCTTTGCGTCTTTGCCCTTTTCTCCGCACCATTGTCACTTGCGAGCCCGTTGGCGGCTCAGGATGACGCGATTCTCATCCCCGAGCCTGCGCCGGTGGAAACGCCGATACCCGAACCAACAGCCATCCAAGGCGAGGGCGAGGTGCCGTGGCTTTATGAAGGGTCCAATGTCCCGGTCGATGAGGAATGGCTGTTTGGGCAAATGGATAATGGCCTGCGTTATGCCGTGCGGCGCAATGGCGTGCCACCGGGTCAGGTCTCGATCCGGGTTCGCATTGATGCAGGTTCTTTGCATGAGCGCGATGAGGAACAGGGCTATGCCCACTTGTTGGAACACATGCTGTTCCGTGAAAGTCAGTATTTGGGCCAAGCCGAAGCGATCGCCGCATGGCAGCGGCTGGGTGCGACCTTTGGCAGCGATGCCAATGCTGAAACCAGCCCGACCCACACCGCATATAAGCTGGATGTACCAGATATTGACCGCGCAAAGCTGATCGAGAGCTTCAAATTGCTTTCCGGCATGATCAAAGCGCCGGTTATCAATGACGCCAATGTTGATGCAGAACGCCCGATTGTGCTTGCGGAAAAGCGCGAAAGCGGCGGCGCGTCAGAGCGTGTGGGTGACTTTACGCGGCGCACCTTTTTCGCAGGCCAAAGGCTGGCGGTACGCAATCCTATCGGAACTGTCGAAACGCTCAATGCCGCGACGGGTGCGAAGGTCCAGGCGTTTTATGACCGTTGGTACCGTCCTGAAAACACAGTGATCGCCGTTGCTGGTGACGCGCCGGCAGAAGTGCTCGCTGGCCTTGTTGAGCAATGGTTTGGCGATTGGAAAGGCAAAGGCGAGCGGGTTGCGGCGCCTGATTTTGGCGACCCGGTGGCCCCTCCGGGCGCTCCCAAAGCGGCGGGCTCTAACCTACCGCTCGGTGAGATCGGGGTTATGGTCGAACCAGATCTGCCGCGCAATCTGACTTACGGGATTATGCGGCCTTGGCGGCAAGTGGACGATACGATTGTCTATAACGAGGGCAAGCTGCTCGATTCACTAGCTCAAGCGATCATAAATCGCCGTTTGGAAGTACGCGCTCGTGCGGGCGGAAGCTATCTTTACGCGCAAGTGCAGCAGGATGACCTTTCACGCTCGGCCGATGCCACTTTCGTCGCTTTCGCTCCACTAACCGCTGATTGGCAGACGGCGCTTGCCGATGTGCGCGGCGTGATTGCGGATGCGCTGACGACGCCGCCGACTCAGGATGAGATTGACCGCGAGGCGGCTGAGTTTGATGTAATCTTCGCCAACCAAGTTGAGCAAAGCAGCGTTCAAGCCGGCTCGGACTTGGCCAATGAACTCGTCAATGCGGTTGATATTCGCGAGACGGTGGCTTCGCCAGAGACATTCCTGTTGGTGTGGCGCGGGATGAAGGATCGCTTCACGCCTGCGGAACTGTTCGCGCGGACCAAAGGCCTGTTTGAGGGTGATGTGGTTCGTTCAGTCTATGTGACGCCTGACGACGACGCGACGAGCGAAGCGCTTAAGCTGGCGCTTGCCAAAGAAGCTGTGATCGACACCACAGCGCGGCTGGCAGAGGGTAATATCTCCTTTGATGAGTTGCCTACTTTGGGAACTCCGGGTGCGGTTGTTTCGCAGGGGCCGATCAATATTCTCGACGTTGAACGCGTGGACTTTGCCAACGGTGTGCGCGCATTGCTGTGGTCGAACGATGCAGAACCAGGTCGTGCCATTGTGCGCGTGCGCTTTGGTGCTGGCTATCGTGCTTTCGATGTAGACAACGCGGTTTATGCAGCGCTTGGGGAATTTGCATTAGTTGGATCGGGGTTCGGCGAGCTTGGTCAGAATGAAATTGACCAGTTGGCCGTTGGTCGAAAGCTTGGGTTTGACTTTGCGATTGAGGATGGCGTGTTCACGTTGACCGCGCAAACCCGGTCAGAAGATGTCGCCGATCAGCTCTACCTGTTCGCGGCAAAGCTGGCGCAACCGCGCTGGGATGCGGACCCTGTGCTGCGCGCAAAAGCGGCAGCAGAGTTAGCCTATAACTCCTACTCAACCAGTCCCGCTGGCATTATCAACCGTGATTTGGAATTCCTCGTCAACAACGGCGATCCACGCTTTGCAACGCCAACGCCCGAGCAATTGGCGTCAGCGACCCCAGAGGGGTTCCGTAACGCGTGGGAGCCACTGTTGGCGCAGGGCCCGGTCGAAGTTCTAGTCTTTGGCGAGTACGACAAGGACCTGATCATTAAGAAGCTGTCTGAGACGTTCGGTGCCTTACCTGCCCGCAAGGCAATTGCGCCTGATGTCGCGGCAAAAGTTCCGACATTCGCGCAAAACACAGTCGCCCCGACGGTGCTGCGCCATCGCGGCGATGCAAACCAAGCTGCAGCGGTCATTTCTTGGCCGACCAAAGGCGGGGTGACCAATATTCGTGAATCCCGGCAGCTCGAAATTTTGACTCAGCTGTTCAACAATCGTTTGCTCGAAGCATTGCGTGAGCAGGCAGGGGCGAGCTACGCTCCGCAAGTCTATTCCAACTGGCCAACCGACATTGAAAGCGGAGGCACCATCACCGCTCTTGCGCAGCTTGAGCCTGAGTTTGTGCCAATCTTCTTCGCCGAGGCGGAGAAGATTGCAGCGGACCTGATCGCCAATCCACCAGGTGCAGATGAGTTGACGCGGGTCACGGAACCGCTGGCGCAATTGGTTCGCCGTGCGTCGACCGGGAACACCTTCTGGCTCTACAACCTAGAGGGCGCAACCGTCGATCCGCGCCGTATCGGCCTGTTGCGCAGCCTGCTTCAGGATTACTCGCAAACCACTCCGCGCGTTATGCAGTTCCTCGCAAGCCGCTATTTTGGCTCGCGTCAGCCTTTGCAATTGGCGGTGCTGCCTGAAGGCGCAGATTTGAGCAGTCTCGAAGCGGCGGTGGCGGCCTCGCAGGCGCAAGCTTCGCAGTCGGGGGCTTCGATTGCGCCGACAGCACCTGCAACGGCGGCCCCGCTAAGCGAAGTGATTGGCCGCTGATCGACTATAACGATTACTAAGGCTGCGAAATAAAGCTGTTTCAAATAGCCTTCTCGCTTTACAAATTGTGCGCGCTCTCTCACAGCGCGCGGCTATTGCTTATTTGACGAGCACCATCGAATTTAGACGAGATTGATCTGTGGCACACAACTGGACCCCCGACAGCTGGAAAGCTCACGAAGCGCGGCACTTGCCGAACTATGAAGACCAAAGCGAGTTGGAGGCGGTAGAGGCCACGTTGGGCAATTCGCCGCCATTGGTCTTTGCAGGCGAAGCGCGCGCGCTCAAAGCGGATCTCGCCGAAGTCGCTAATGGCAAAGCGTTTTTGTTGCAGGGCGGCGATTGTGCGGAGAGCTTTGCCGAGTTCCACCCCAACAATATTCGCGATACCTTCCGCGTGCTGTTGCAGATGGCGGTGGTGATGACATTCGCCAGCAAACGTCCGGTCATAAAAGTTGGTCGGATGGCAGGGCAGTTTGCCAAACCACGCTCCTCACCAACGGAGACCAAAGGTGATGTGACACTGCCAAGCTATCTTGGCGACAACATCAACGGGATTGATTTTGATCCAGTTCAACGTCGCAATGATCCTGATCGGATGGTGCGCGCCTTCAGTCAGGCTGCGGCGACCTTGAACTTGCTGCGCGCTTTTGCCGGCGGTGGATATGCAAACTTGCGTCAAGTCCACCAATGGACGCTCGAATTTATGGGGCGCACGCCTTGGGCGGACAAGTTCTCTGCAACGGCGGACCGAATTGGCGAAGCGCTCGACTTCATGGAAGCGTGCGGTGTTGATCCGGCAACCGTGCCGCAGCTGCAGGGCACCAGCTTCTACACCAGCCATGAAGGGCTGCTTTTGCCATACGAGCAAGCGCTCACCCGGCAGGATTCACTGACTGATGAATGGTATGCGACCAGTGCGCATATGTTGTGGATCGGCGATCGCACACGCTTTCCGGGCAGCGCACATATCGAATTTGCGCGCGGTATTGGCAATCCGCTTGGGATGAAATGCGGACCGAGCCTTGAGCCGGATGCGCTATTGTCGCTGCTCGATGAGTTGAACCCGGCGCGTGAACCAGGGCGGATGACCCTGATCAGTCGGTTTGGTCATGACAAAGTAGAGGAAGGCCTTCCCAAGCTTGTGCGTGCGGTTGAACGCGAGGGGCACCCAGTCGTGTGGAGCTGTGACCCGATGCATGGCAATGTCATCAAATCCGAAAGCGGGTTTAAGACAAGGCCGTTCGAACGCATCCTTGCTGAAGTGAAGGGCTTTTTCGCTGTGCACCGCGCAGAAGGCACACATCCTGGCGGAATCCATATCGAGATGACCGGGCAGGACGTCACCGAATGCACCGGCGGCGCGGTTGAGATCACCGATGAAGCGCTGGGCGACCGTTATCGTACCCACTGCGATCCGCGTCTCAATGCTGAGCAATCGCTTGAGCTTGCGTTCTTGTTGGCGGAAATGCTCAATGACGAAGCTGCGCATGTCCAATCGAGCGCAGCCGCGGACGCGGCGTAAAGAATTTGTGACGGTGTCCCTAGGCTCCGTACCTAGGGAGGATTTGCGCAGCATCTTGAGGACATTGTCCTAGTTTCTCTCGCAACACGTGAGGGAAGGCAGCAGTGTCCGCACCAGATAGCACTTTGGTACCGGTAACCGCACTCGATGATTCATCGGGCACGATTGCTATCGGCCAAGCGGTTGGGACAGACGGTTTGCTGGCTTTCAGCGTCCTATTGGGACTGGCTGCTTTGATTGCCGTCATCGGAGTGGTTAAAGCGCGGCGGCGCACGCGACAAATCGCGCGGGTCGCGCGATCGCGAAGTGAGAAAATGCATGAACTGCTGCGCACTGTGCGAATGGCGGAAAGCATCGCGGATATGGGTGTGTGGCAATACAATCCCAGAACAGGTCAGCAATTATGGTCTGATGGAATGCTTGCCTTGTTCGGAATCAGCGAAGATGAAGTGCTTGTTGAGGGTGATGCGGAGACTTTGCTGATGGCAAACAACATTGATCTCACCAGTGCAGTTTTACAAAGGTTAGATACCGTTGACCCATATGAACTTAACTTTAATATCAATGATTTAAATAATCAATCTCGCGCAGTTTCAGTGCGGGCCTGCAATCTAACAAACCGCGTTGGCGAGGTCGACCGGGTAGTGGTGGTTGTGCGAGATGAGACCGAACAGGTCGAACGCGAACGCGATCTCGAGCGGTCGCGCGAACTGGCGCTCGAAGAAGCTAGCCAAGCGCGGGCTCTCGCGGAAACTGATCCGCTGACAGGGCTTGCCAATCGAAGACGGATTATGGCTACCCTTGATCAGCAGCTGGTGAAGGCACGCGGATACGCTCAGCCTTTGTCGATAATCGTCTTTGATATTGATCGGTTCAAAGCCGTCAATGACGGGCATGGGCATCTTGCTGGTGACCAGATACTAAAACGTGTCGCACAGATCGCACTTGATCAGTCGCGCACGTCTGACCTTGTTGGGCGAGTGGGCGGAGAAGAATTCGTATGGATTCTACCCAGCAGCAACGCACGCGGCGTCGCTGAAATAGCGGAGCGTCTGCGTTTGTGCGTCGCGCAAAGCAGTGGTGTGGCTGGCGTTCCTCCTGTAACGATCAGCGCGGGCTTTGCCGAACTGAACCGCGAAGATTCTGCACTCTCATTGTTCGCACGTGCCGATGCCGCGCTTTATGTTGCGAAAAATGCTGGTCGCAATCGTGTGCGCGTCGCTGCGTAATTTCTTGGCTCGGGTTGCAATCGCTCCGGCGACTGTGAATTTAAGCGAGGAAAGTTACGTAGATACGACTTCCCATTGTCGCTCCAATCGGGCATCCATTATTCATGCATCCTTTAAAGTTGCCTGATGCTGGGAGGCCCGTGTGCCAGAACCTTCGCGCGAAGTGACGCGGTCTGACATGGGTGATGCGCGTGCTCAGTTTGCCGCGACACGTGCGCTAAGCGTAGCCTTGGTTGAACCTTTGAGCGACGCAGATGCGTCTATCCAGTCGATGGAAGATGCGTCACCGGCAAAGTGGCACTTGGCGCACACCACGTGGTTTTGGGAGACATTCTTACTCCGAGACGGTGATGCAAAATATCGCCTTTTCAATGAAAAGTACCCGTTTCTTTTTAATTCGTATTATGAATCTGAAGGCATTCGGATGGCGCGCGATGCGCGCGGGATGCTCTCGCGCCCAAGCCTTGCTGAAGTGCTCGAGTGGCGTGCTCATGTGGATCAGGCGATGGAGCCGCTGTTGGATGATCCGCGCCATGCTGATCTCATCGCTCTTGGCATTGCGCATGAGCAGCAGCACATCGAGTTGCTCCTAACCGATATCAAACACGCTCTGTTTCAAAACCCGTTCGGACCGGCCATGTGGGACGGTGTGCCGACTCTCGCGGATCCCGTGGGTGAGCCTGGCTGGCAAAGGCATCCGGGAGGTATCGCGCTGATCGGGCATGAGGGTGCTGGTTTTGCCTTTGACAATGAAGGGCCGCGCCACCGGGTTCTGCTTGAACCCTTTGCGCTAGCGGATCGACTGGTGACCAATGGTGAGTGGGATGCCTTTATCGCTGATGCAGGGTATGACACCGCATCATTGTGGCTCGCCGATGGTTGGGCGTGGGTGCGCGAAAGCAGAATAGCTGCGCCCCAATATTGGCGCGGCGATGAGCACTTCACGCATCAGGGTTGGCAAGTGCGCGACCCGAATGCGCCGGTAACGCACATCTCACAATACGAAGCGGATGCTTTTGCCACTTGGGCGGGTGCTCGCCTTCCGACGGAGTTTGAATGGGAGGCGGTTGCGCGGGGACAGGGCGAGGAAGCGGCATCGCCGGCCCACCCTAGCGAGTCTGGCAACCAGTTAGATGGAGCAGTCGCTCCGCAACCCTTAGGTGGGAACGACTTGTTCGGCGATGTCTGGCAATTCACCCGGTCGGCGTACTTGCCCTATCCGCGTTTCAAAGCCCCTGAGGGCGCTGTTGGCGAATACAATGGCAAATTTATGAGCGGCCAGGGCGTTCTGAAGGGGGCGAGCTGCGCCAGCGTTCGCGGGCATTCGCGCGCATCTTACCGAAATTTTTTCTATCCGCATCAACGCTGGCAATTCACCGGTTTGCGGCTCGCTAGGGACGAGGCATGAACGAAGAAGCAGGACTGCAATTGGTTGAGCGCGATGCAAACGGGGTAAACACGGCT
This sequence comes from Erythrobacter sp., assembly GCA_039985875.1. Taxonomy (GTDB): domain Bacteria; phylum Pseudomonadota; class Alphaproteobacteria; order Sphingomonadales; family Sphingomonadaceae; genus Erythrobacter. The sequence continues at coordinate 421,086 of JBDWRU010000011.1, forward strand.
TTTCGACGCGATGTGCTCGCCGGGCTTTCGCAGGAGCAAAAGGCAATCCCTGCGCGTTGGCTTTACGACGATGCTGGTTCACAGCTTTTTGAGGACATCACGCAACTGCCAGAATACTACCCGACCCGGGCTGAGACCGAGATTTTAACCGCACAGGGCGAAGATTTTGCGCAGCAAGTCGGGCGAGGGCGGGCAATCGTTGAATTTGGGTCCGGCTCCTCTGTGAAAACGCCGTTGCTGCTGTCTGCGATTGATCCAGCCGCCTATGTGCCATTGGATATATCCGGCGATTTCCTGCGTGCTTCGGCGGCTCAATTGTCGGCAAAATTTCCCGGATTGCCTGTTTTTCCAGTCGAAGCAGACTTCATGCTGCAAGTGAAGTTACCGGGCGAAGTTATTGATATACCAAAACTTGGTTTTTTCCCAGGGTCAACCATCGGCAATATGGTCGCGCGGTCCGCGGTCGACTTGCTGCGCTCGATGCGTGAGACACTGGGCGTTGGGGCAAAGCTCTTGATCGGGATGGATCTGATCAAGGACGAGGACGTGCTGATCGCGGCCTATGACGATGAAGCGGGTGTGACTGCGGAGTTCAACCGCAACTTGCTGCGCCGGATCAATCGCGAGCTTGGTGGGACCATTCCAATTGAGGACTTTGCACATCAGGCGCGCTGGAATGATGAGAATGCACGTGTAGAAATGCACTTAACCACCTCTAAGAACGTATCTTTCGATGTCGATGGGCAGATCTTTACCGTTAAGGCTGGCGAGAGCATTCACACGGAGAACAGCCATAAATTCAACCGTCGCACTTCCAATATGTTGCTGCTCGCGGGCGGCTGGGAACCGAGCGCGAGGTGGTTGGATAGCAAGGAACGCTTCTCGCTCATCCTCGCTGAAGCAAAGCCTGCGCGCAGCGCTCCGTAGTAATCTACCCCTCTTGAAACCCATTGGCCAGTGGGGCGTTGGGGTGCCATGAACAACAACCACAGCGATATTTTGATCATCGGTGCCGGCATGGCAGGCCTCACCTGCGCAACGCAATTGGCTAAGGTCGGGCGCGATGTGCGCCTTCTGGACAAGGGACGCGGACCGGGTGGGCGTATGGCGTCACGCCGCGCCCAGGTCGCTGGGGAAACGGTGTCGTTCGATCATGGCGCTCAATTCTTCACCGCTCGCGATCCCGGCTTTAGAAGCGCCGTCAAGGCATGGGAGGCGCAAGGCTTGGTGGCGTTGTGGCCTGCTGCGGGCGATGAGGCATGGGTTGGTACACCGAGAATGAACGCGCCGGTTCGAGCGATGTCTGAGCAGGTGGAGGTAATTTGGAATGCAGGTGCGGACTTAATCAAATACGATAATAATCAATGGCATGTGTTGGTAAATGATAAGTCTTTCTCAGCAAAAACTCTGCTCGTTACGGTTCCGGCCGAGCAAGCAAGCGCGTTGATGAATGACGTCGCGCCTCAACTGACAGCAATACCTGCCGCGGTGAAGTCTGCCCCGTGCTGGGCAGTGATGGCGGCATTTGAAGGACGGCTTCCGATTGACGGTGATGCGTTTAGCGACCCTCACTCAGCGATTTTCTGGGCTGCGCGCAATTCTGCAAAGCCCGGTCGCTTCGGTAATGAGTGCTGGGTGATCCATGCATCGCCATCGCGCAGCCGCGAAGTGCTTGATCGACCTAAGGAAGAGGTTTCCAAATTGCTGTTGGAGGATTTCTTTGCACAAACCGGTATCGCGCCGGCTGCGCCTTTGCACCTTGTCGCGCACCGTTGGCTCTACGCTATGCCGTCCACGGTGGGGGGTGATGCTGCCCATTACGACCCCGCTGCGCAAATCGGTCTTGCTGGTGATTACTGCCACAGCCCCCGTGTCGAAGGGGCATGGTTGGCGGGCAGCGCGCTTGCTGAGAAGGTGCTGATGTCAAACGGATAAGACGAGGTCCTCTCCTGCGGGCGTTCAGACGCCGCAAAGTGACGTCACGCATTCATTTGTGATTCGGTGACGTCAAAAATTTCCATGTCTTAACGGTCAGCTAGTCGATTTTTTCGCCTTCCAAGGGGGAGCGGCGCTTTGTTAGGAAAAACTTAAGCAACCGCGGAAACGGCCTTCCAAGTTATAGCCCTTAGTGGGGTCTCATCAAATGGCGACTTGTACCGTCGTCAAACAAGTTAGGTGAGATCATGTTGAAGACATTTGCATACGGCACGGCAGGCATAGCCATTGCAACGTCCCTTATTGGAACCGCGAATGCGAAAGAGATCGCAGAAGCGGCGGTGATGGAATTTGAGGAGCTGCTCCCAGAAGAGCAGGGCCCAACGCTTGTCTACACTCAGATAGCGGACGAACGTGCTGATGACGCAGACAATAGCGAAGCCAATACGGTTGCTACTGTGTCTCGCGTTTCAGATGCGCTTCCAGTGTCGAACTCGCTCACCGCCCAACATGCGCCAGTGCCTGCTGGTGAGAATTACAGCGGTTACGTGACTACAGATGCTCTTAGATCCGCCCCGACCGATATCATTGCGCCAGCCGCACCAAGCCTTGGCAACAGCGTGCCTTTGTCAACCGGTATCGTTACGGCCCAGAGCATCGACCCCTTTTATCGCGACATCAGCCCATTCTACGGCGACATCAATCCGTTCTATGGCGACATTGATGCGTTCTGGGGCAACATCAATCCGTTCTATGGCGACATCAACCCGTTCTATGGCGACATTGATGCGTTCTGGGGCGACATCAATCCTTTCTATGGCGACATCAACCCGTTCTACGGCGACATTGATGCGTTCTGGGGCGACATCGATGCGTTCTACGGCAATATCGGTGCGTTCAACGCTGAAGATCTGAAATCGCTCGGTGAGTATGGTGAGCAAGCATCGGTCAACATCAGTGATCTGGAGTTTCGTTGGACGAAACTGCAATACTCGATCGCTGACACAGGTGCGGTCGACATCACCTATAATGGCGAGCCAAATCGGATCCTCGCTGGGCTTGAGGTGTTGATTGCGCACGCCGAAGCACAGTTTGGCGAAGCTTACACAGCTGAAACAGGCAAAGACTTCCGCGAAGGCTTTGTCGCTGAATTGCTTGAGCGCCATGGGTTGGACCTTACGAACAATTCAGCTTCGAAAGAGACGCTGGCCAAGACGGCTTCTGAGCGCGCCGCGTTCTATCTCGATTTCAACGATTCACTGTTGCAATATTCGGGCGTCGATCAAGTTGATCATTGGATGGCGGCGATCAACTGGACCCCATCGATCACACAGATCCAAGGTTCGGGTCGCGACACTATCATCGGGATCATTGATGGTGGTTTCACCAATGACGTTGATCTGTCTAACAACATCGTGTTCGCAGGCGGCGGCGATGCTGCGGTGGGTGGACACGGCGCAGCTGTCGCAAGCCTGATCGCAGGCGCGCATGATGGCAAAGGCATTCTGGGTATCGCGCCCGATGTGAACATCGCGACCTACAACCCGTTTGGCGATGACAACACATCAAGCTGGGACGCGGTCGCCGAAGGCATTTTGGCGCTTCAACCCAGCGGGCTTCAGAGCGCCAGTCAGTATGGCCGCGCCAGCATCATCAATATGTCACTGGGCGAAAGCGGTTGGACTTTGTCGCAAGGCCTCGCCGATTTGTTTGCGCGTCCAGACATTGCCGCGGTTACGAACGACACTGTTTTTGTGGTTGCAGCCGGCAATGATGGAGTGGTGCAAACCGCCGATATTGAGTGGGATTATTCCACCGACACTGCCTTGATCCTGGTTGGTTCGATCAACCCGTTGGGCGAGATTTCGAACTTCTCAAACCAAGCTGGAACCACCTGCCTGTTGGACAATGGCGTGTGCCACTCTGGCAACGAATTGTACAACCGTTACATCGTCGCGCCGGGTGAATTGCTGCTGGTGTCCGACGGACAAGGCGGAGTGGTTCGTCGCTCGGGAACATCGTTTGCCGCGCCATTGGTGTCTGGGGCAATTTCGCTCCTGCATGACCGGTGGCAGTGGCTTGCGGAGCACCCTGAAGAGACAGCGGAGATCATCTTCCGCTCTGCGCGCGATCTTGGCGCACCGGGCGTGGATGCGATCTATGGCCATGGTCTGCTGGACGTCAGAGCATCGCAATCACCGCTCGATTTCAACGATCTTAGGTTCCGGTTGTATTACCGCAATGAAAATGGCGGCACATCGGGTCGCAACGCTTCGTTGACCGAAGTGCTCGGTGGGGTCCCTGATTGGTGGGAAACTGACGACGTGTTCTTTACGGCATTTGAACAGATTGGCGACACTCAGCGTGATTTCTCAATCCCCGTCTCAAGCTTCCGCACAGGTCGATCCACTTCAGCATTGGGCCGCGGTGTCGAACGGCTTCAGGACTTCATTTCTGAGCGCTTCACTCGCTGGATCAATTCTGGCGGCAAAGATTCAAATGGCGACGGTAAAGTCGGTTTCTCAGAAGTTCGCTCAAATGGCGGCGAGATCAACGGCCAATGGGCGCTGCGCTACGATGCGATCCAGCCCAACCTTGCAGACGATGGCTCATGGAGCGCAACGCACGGCGCAGCGACACTGACCAACCCAGAAGGCAATATGTCTTTCACCGTTGGTCACGGTCAGGGCGCAATGGCACTGGGCGGCTATCGCTTTGGCGTGGTCAGCGACCACGACCCTTACACTGGCGGTGTGAACCCGGTTCTTGGCTTTGCCTCGGGCGAAACATTCTTCGGCGCTTCTTATAAGGTTGCACCGAACACCAGCGTTAAAGTTGGCTATTCGGAAAACCGCGAAGAATGGGACGAGATTGCTGGCGCGAGTCAGGCGCAATTGCAGATCCGTCAGCAATTGGGTGATCGTCCTGCCAATGCCGTTACGGTTGATATCGAACAGCAGATTGGCAGTCGCTTCTCCGTCGGCTTGAACCTTACCAAGCTGCGCGAAGTGAACGCTCTGCTCGGCACGCAAACCGCTTCAACCGAATTGCTGGGTCAAGGGTCGAGCACAGACGCTATGACCGTCTCGGCATCGCTCGATGTGGGCCACGGTCTGAGCTTTGATGTCTCTGCCACAGGGGCAATGACTGAAACCGCTCAAGGCCAACTGTTCGCCAATGCGGGCAATATCTGGAGCACCGCAGGTCAATTCACAGCAACCAAGCGCGGCTTGCTTTCAAGCTCTGACACGCTGCGTGTCTCTATCGCTCAGCCGCTGCAAGTGGTCGAGGGTGAGCTTGAGTTCACCAGCGAGCAAGTGATTGACCGTGCGACGGGTGAGACCGGACTGGTCACGCAAACCATCGGAATTGAGAACCAGCAACAGATCACTGGCGAGGCGGTCTATGCGATGCCTCTCACCGCGACGTCTGAGCTTGGGATGTTTGGCCGGTATGTCAGCGCTGGAGATGCAACGGGCGCTGAGAACATCGTGGTCGGAGGAAATTTCAGTCTCCGGTTCTGATGTTAACGAAATTTTGTCGGCGGGTCGGTAATTGATCCGCCGAACAACTTACGAATTGGGGAATGGTGATGAACACGGGAGGACACAAACGGCTTGGCCATTTGGCTGCTGTGCTTTCTCTCGCCGTCGCGTCACCAGCCTTGGCTGATAACGAGCCGCAGCCGTCCGAATTTGAGCAGACAATCGCTCAAGCCAAATCCTTGATGATGGCCGATTCGGCAGCGGCGCTTGAATTTGCTCGCAAAGCCGGGGACCAGGTAACTGGCCAATCCGATGATGACCTAAAGAACCGTCTGACGTCGCAATGGTTGGAAGCCGAAGCGCTGATGCGCCTTAACCGCTCTGATGAAGCCGGTAGCATTATTGATAAAGCGCTGGCGACCGCCGAAGAGAGTTTCTCCGACGACAAACTCTACGCTGACCTGCTTCGATCTAAGGCGGCTTTCGAAGCCGGTGCCGGGGGATTTGGCGAAGCCTTCGATTTCTTCTTGAAAGCGCATGATCGCTACAAAGCTCTGGGTGATGATCGCAGCCGTGCGATCGTTTTGCAGAATATTGGATCGCTCTATTCGGATGCACGCGACTACAATCGCGTGCTGCGTTATTATCGCGAAGCGAACGAAGCGTTTCCCGAAGACAAAGCACTGACGCTTTCAGCGCACAACAACACCGGCAATGCGCTCAAGGAGCTTGAGCGTCTGAATGAAGCCGAAGCCGAATTCGGTAAAGCGCTTGAAGTGGCTGGCTTGATGGAAAGCCCGCTGCTCGAAGCGCGGATTTTGACCAACATTGCATCCACTCAGTTCGTTAAAGGTGAGCTAGAGGCAAGCGAAGAGACAATCACGCGTGGGCTTCGTATTGCCTATTCTGGTGCCCCGGAATGGCGCCCGTTCCTATATGGAGTTCGCTCTCAGATTGCGCTTGCACGCGGCGATTATGGCAAGGCGCGGGCCGATCTTGAGATGACGTTTGAGAAGGAGGATCTTTCCAAGACCTCGCCTTTCTTCCGTGATTTTCATGAAACCGCATACAAGGTTTATTGGCGGGCCGGTGAATACAAACTCGCTGGTGAGCATCTTTCTGCATTCCACCGTATCGATGATGAAGCACGCGAATTGTCGGCAACGGCGAATAAAGCGCTGCTGGGTGCGCGCTTTGATGCGACCAATCGTGACCTACGAATTTCCAAGCTTTCAGCCGAGAAAGAAGCGAACGAAGTGCGTTTGAGCTCTGCGCAGAATCAAGTGATTCTGCTAAGCCTTCTCGTCGCGCTGATCGTTGCAGCATTTGGCATCGCTCTAGTCATTCTACGCACGGTCAGCCGCAGCCGCGCAGCGATTAAGGAAGCCAATGAGAAGCTGACTTATGTCACTCAGCACGACAGTTTGACCCGTCTGTTCTCGCGCGATCACTTCCGCGACCTTTTGCAAGAAGCCATCGAAACTAGCGAAAGCGACGGCGAGCAATCGTTCCTGATGCTCATTGACCTCGACCGGTTCAAACAGGTCAACGATGTCTATGGCCATGCGATTGGTGACAAGCTTTTGGCCCATGTCGCGACCCGCTTTAGCGAAGCGTCGGGTTCTTCGGCAAAAATTGGACGACTTGGCGGTGACGAGTTCGGTTTGCTTTTGCCTCCGGGCACTGAGCTCGACGATGCCATCGGAATTGCCAACGCGATTATTCGGGATGTGAGCGCAGTCTTCAGAATTGAGGATTCTGACATCTCAATCGGCGCTTCGATAGGTGTTGCTCAGGTTTGCGGAAACGCTTCGGCTAGTTGGTACATGACCAATGCTGATTTGGCGCTCTATGAAGCCAAAGCGCGTGGACGTGGAATTTGCGTTGAATACACCAAGTCTATGCGTGAAATGCTCGAAGATCGTTCGAGCCTTGAAAATGACTTGAGCGCGGCGCTTGAAAACGGTCAGCTTTCGGTTTCCTATCAGCCAATCATCGCCGGGGCGGACCGCAGCGTGATGGGTTATGAAGCACTGATGCGCTGGACTCATCCAGAGCGCGGTGTCGTTTCGCCTGACGTATTTATCCCTGCGGCCGAAGAAGCATTGCTGATTGACCGGCTCGGCGAGTGGATGCTGCAAACGGCCTGCCAAGAGGCCGCGAACTGGCCAGAACATATCAAATTGACGGTCAATATTTCGACATTGCAATTGTCAAACGCGTCGTTCCTCAAAACCGTTACGACCGCCTTGGCATCCAGTGGTCTGGCTCCTGAACGACTGATCCTAGAGCTTACAGAATCATTGATCGTTGAAATGGATGACGGTCTTGAGAAGCTGCTGAAAAGTCTCAAAACCTTAGGCGTCTCGCTGGCGTTGGATGATTTTGGGCGCGGCTATTCTTCGCTCAATTATATCGAGAAAATGCAGTTTGCGATGATCAAGATTGATCGCGAATTCGTCCAAGCTGCCGCCGCAGGTTCTGTTCGTTCGCAAGCGGTTGTCACAGCTATTGTCTCGCTAGCCGAGCAACTTGATATCGAGGTGACTGCCGAAGGTATCGAACACGAAGAGCAAATGGACGCCATGCTCAATCTGGGCTGCACCTGCCTTCAAGGCTTCCTATTCGGACGCCCGCAACCCCACGTTGAACAAGGCAATGGCAAAGCGGACCGATCAGAAGCGGCCTAATCCGGCAATCCTGAAAGAGCCATTGTGCCCTAATCAGAAGGGTTAGTGGACGCCCTTGCTAAGACAACCCTAGATCACTCCAACCATTTGCGGGGAGTGATTATGCAAGACTTATTCGACCTTACCGGAAAAACCGCCGTCGTCACCGGAGCAGGGCGGGGCATTGGCGAGGGTATCGCCACATTGCTCGCTGAAGCAGGCGCAAATGTCGTGTGCGCGGCGCGCTCAACCGACCAGATTGAACAGACCGCCAAAAACATCAACGCGTCCAATTCTGCCGGACGGGCGATCACCCAAGCAACCGATGTGTCCAACCGCGATGCGATGCTGGCTTTGGCACAGCGCGCGGTGGATGAGTTCGGCCAGCTCGATATCTGGGTCAACAATGCGGGCGGCTCACTTGTTTCCGCGCCAATGGCGGAGCTGGACCCGGCGGAGTGGGACAAGACGATTGCGGTGAACCTCTCCTCGATCTTTTACAGCGTGCAGGCCGCTGTCCCGCATCTTGGCGATAAGAGCGCTATTGTGAACATCTCCTCGCTTGCCGGGCTCGAACCGTTTCCGGGCAGCGCGCATTACTCCGCAGCGAAGGCTGGCGTAAACATGATGACCAAGACGCTGTCGATGGAGCTGGGGCCAAAAACGCGCGTGAACACGATTATGCCGGGCTTTGTGCCGACCGATACAGTCAAGAAAGCGCTCAACATGTCGGACGAAGATTTCGGTCCGCTGCTGGAGCAATTGCAGCTGCCCGCAGGACGGCTGGGCACGCCGCGCGATATTGCGGGTCTAGTCCTCTATCTGGTCGCGCCAGCGTCTGAATGGATCACCGGACAAAGCATCGCGATGTCGGGTAAGCCGTAAGGCTCAACTGCGTTTTTCGCTTGAACTGACGTGGTCGTCCGGGTTTAGCCTGACGGCCCATGACTGAGCCTGCCTATCACGCTTTGCACGAAGCGGCCTGCGAGCGCGGGGAGCTAAGCTATATTGACCCGGCCAGCGGCTATGTGGTCTTCACAAGGCTTGCGCATAAAAAGCGCGGGGTTTGCTGCGGGTCTGCGTGTCGGCATTGCCCGTTCGATCATACGAATGTGAAGTGAGTTAAGAAGGTTTGCGACCGCTAAGGGGATTTTGCGATGAAGAAACTTGCCATATTCTCTCTCAACGCTCTCCTTTTTTTTAGTTTGAATGTCTGGTTCGCACCATGGCTCACCATATTTTTCGGCGCGATATTTCTGAACGTTATGACGCATTTGATTGCGTCGGGATGGTTCCCATACTTTCCCAAGTTCTCAAACGTGTATTTGGCCTGGTTCGTGATTTTTCAAATCTACAACGTCTTTTTTTTCGTGAACTCAATAGTTTGGAAATTTCTCTAGGACTGGTTGATGAAGGAATCGCCGTAAAGGAGCCAAATCGGCGCGCAGCGCCGAAAGGGCGACCACTCGTTCGTAGCGATGCGGCCTTCAGGCTGTATGAGAGAGGAATTCGCGGCCCGGATGGGTTGCGGACGCATACACAACAAAAAGGAAATGGCTGGGGCGGCAGGGATCGAACCTGCGAATGCCGCTACCAAAAAGCGGTGCCTTACCACTTGGCGACGCCCCAGCAGGAGAGCGCGATATAACGGCTTAAACGCGGATGTGAAGGGGCGAATACGCGCAAGTGAGCCTCAGCGCACAATTGCCTGTGAAAAATCGCGTATTTTGCCCCGTTCACACGTCAGTTTGAGAAACCCTAATCCAGTTTTTTACCATCAAAGTCTGCTGCTGAATGGCGTTCGAGCAGCCTCTCGTCTTCTTCGCCCCAGGCTTTGTTGACGATGCGCCCGCGCTTAACCGCCGGGCGTGCGGCAATCTCACCAACCCAGCGCGCGACATTTGTGTATTCGTCGATCGACAAGAATCGTCGGGCATCGTTGTAGATGCCGCCTGCGACAAACGGAGCGAGCCAAGGGAAATTGGCGATATCGGCGATCGTGTAATCGTCACCGCCAAGGAAGCGTGATTGGGCGAGACGTTTATCCGCGACATCAAAGATGCGCTTGGTTTCCATCGCATAGCGGTTGATCGGATATTCGTATTTTTCCGGCGCATAGGCATAAAAGTGACCAAAGCCGCCGCCAATAAATGGGCCGGTCCCAACTTGCCAGAACACCCAGCTCATCGCTTCAGCGCGCGCCGCAGGGTCAGTCGGTAGAAATTCTCCGAACTTCTCAGCCAAATGCACGAGGATCGCACCCGATTCGAAAATACGGAATGGTTTGTCGCCGCTTTTATCGAGCAAAGCGGGGATCTTGGAATTGGGGTTGATGCCAACAAAGCCGCTGCTGAATTGCTCGCCATCGCCAATATTGACGGTGTAGGCATCATATTCTGCGCCCGTATGGCCAAGCTCCAATAGCTCCTCGAACATGATGGTCACTTTCACCCCGTTGGGGGTTCCAAGCGAGTGCAGCTGAAACGGATGATCGCCTTCCGGCAGCGCTTTTTCTTCGCGCGCGCCAGCGGTTGGACGGTTTATGCTGGCAAAGCGGCCGCCATTTTCGGCGTCATAAGTCCAAACTTCGGGCGGCGTGTAGGTGGGATCGGCCATAAGTCTCTCTCTTTGGTGTCGTGTGGGTCTTGATCGTTTGTCTAACCCTTGAACGCAGATTTGGCGCTTTGATCGCGGCTTCGCAAGCGCTGCGGGCAAAGCAATCGCTGTCGGCGCTAAAAGCCAAGCTATGCTCGCCTCCCTAGGAAGAGGGCGATTAAGGCGCTAAAGGCGTTATCGAAACCCTGAATCGTAGGAGCTCAGAGCCTTATGGCGACCGCATTGCAAGATTTCTATGACTGCCACGCGCACGGCTTTGTGCGGGTTGCGACGTCGACTCCTGCGTGTCGTCCCGCTGACGTGGCTTACAACACCGCTAGTGTGATTGCGGAAGCCAAGCGCGCGCATGAGGCGAATGTTGACCTGCTGGTCTATCCTGAGCTGACGCTGTCTTCTTACGCGATCGACGATCTGCATTTGCAGCAGGCCTTGCTTGATCGGGTCGAGCGCGCGGTGAGCGAAGTGGTGGAAGCGTCTGCAGATCTAACACCGGTGCTGGTGATTGGCGCTGCACTGCGCCGCACAAGCAAGGTCTACAATTGCGCTCTGGTGATTGCCGGGGGCGAGCTGTTGGGTGTTATCCCGAAGAGCTTTTTGCCCAATTACCGTGAGTTTTATGAGAAGCGCCATTTCGCGCATGGGCGAGGATGCAAAGACCTCTGGATCAATGTCGATGGCGAAGAAGCGCCGTTCGGCACTGACATGGTCTTTGCTGCGGCAAATTTGCCGGGCTTCACTTTTGGGGTTGAGATTTGCGAGGACTTTTGGGCGCCTAACCCGCCTGGAACAATGGCCGCGCTCGCAGGCGCGCAAATCTTGTGCAACGTATCTGCATCGCCGGTGACGATTGGCCGGGCGGATGATCGCCACTTGCATTGCCGTTCCATGAGTTCGCGCTTGATCTGCGCCTATGTCTATTCCGCCAGCGGGCATGGGGAAAGCACTACCGATCTTGCATGGGATGGGCAGGGCGTGATCTACGAGATGGGGCAGTTGCTCGCCGAAAGCGAACGCTTTGATCTTGAACCAGAGCTTTGCATTGTCGATGTTGATGTTGACCGGATTGCGGGTGAGAGGATGCGCAATCAAACATTCGCTGACGCTGCCGAAGCCGTAGGACGCCCCGAAGACAGCTATCGCCGGATTGAATTCGAACATGGCTATGCCGAAGGGGATATTGGCCTGACGCGGCCAGTGCGTCGCTTCCCATTTGTCCCGAACAACCCCCAAACGCTGGATGAAGATTGCTACGAGGCGTTCAACATTCAGGTCGATGCTCTGATGCGCCGCATCCAGGCGACCGGGGTCAAATCGCTGGTGATCGGAATTTCCGGCGGCCTTGATAGCACCCATGCGCTGATCGTGGCGGCCAAGGCTTGCGACAGGCTTGGCCTGCCGCGGACCACGATCCGTGGATACACAATGCCCGGCTTTGCGACATCAGAAGGCACCAAGTCGAACGCTTGGAAATTGATGGAAGCGATGGCGATCACCGCCGAAGAGATCGACATCACCCCTGCGGCAAACCGGATGCTTGAAGATATGGGCCACCCTTTTGCCAAGGGTGAGCCGCAATACGATGCGACTTTTGAAAATGTGCAGGCAGGGTTGCGGACCGATTACCTCTTTCGGTTGGCGGGCCAGCACAAGGGCTTTGTCGTGGGCACAGGAGATTTGTCTGAGCTTGCGCTGGGCTGGTGCACCTATGGCGTGGGCGACCATATGAGTCATTACGGCGTCAATTCAGGCGTACCCAAGACGTTGATCCGCTATCTTATTCGTTGGTCGATTGCGACGGAACAGTTTGACGCGGGCTGTAACGATGTTTTGCAAGCGGTCTATGATACCGAGATTTCACCTGAGCTCGTGCCCCCGGCTGAAGATGGAGTGATCCAGTCAACTGAAAGCATGATCGGGCCTTTTGAGCTCAATGACTTCTTTTTGCACCACATCACCCGGTTCGGACAGCGGCCTAGCAAGGTTGCGTTCCTCGCGGCGCATGCTTGGGGCGATGCAAAGGCGGGGCAATGGCCATCTGGCTTCCCTGAGGACCGCAAAAATGCCTACGATCTGGACGAGATCGCCAAATGGCTTGAAAGCTTCCTCAAGCGCTTTTTCGGCTTCTCGCAATTCAAGCGCAGCGCCATTCCCAATGGTCCCAAGGTCAGTTCTCAAGGCGCGCTATCCCCGCGCGGCGATTGGCGCGCCCCCAGCGACGCTTCGGCTGATCTTTGGCTGGAGGAACTGCGGGAGAGCCTCCCCGAAAAATCAAAAGATTAGTGGAACGTTAAACCCCTTTTAACCATGATTGCATAGTTCCTTGAAATATAACGGGGAGCGACGCTTTGGCGGTACAATTATGGATAGCGATGGCCTGTGTGCTGGTCGCTATGATGCAAATTGGGTTCTTGTTTCTGGAGGCGGGGTTTGTCCGCTCCAAGAACAGCATCAATGTATCGATGAAGAACCTTGCTGACTTTGTCACTGCGATCCTGTGTTTCCACATCCTTGGCGCAGCCATCATGTTTGGTGGTGGTTTTGGTGCGATTGGCTTTGACGCTGACTTGCTGGCCTTTTCGGGGTCCGGCGAAGTCACTCTCTATCTTTTGTTTCAAGCCCTGTTCTGCGGAACCGCTGCGACAATTGTTTCCGGTGCGGTGGCTGAGCGGCTCCGCTTTTCCGCCTATATCTACCTGACCTTGCCATTGACGGTGCTGATCTATCCGATTGTTGGCCATTGGGCTTGGGCGAGCGGTCTTCCTGGCGGCACAGCGCAAGGTTGGCTGGAGGCGTGGGGGTTCATTGATTTTGCCGGCGCTTCCGTAGTCCACTTGACCGGTGGGGCAGCGGCGCTCGCCATTCTCCTTGTTGTGGGCGCGCGCGATGGGCGGTTCACAGATGATGCGGATATGCGACCAATTCACGGCCACAGCCCCATTCTTGCAGGGAGTGGGGCGTTGATTTTGCTGATCGGTTGGTTGGGATTCAACTCTGGCGGCTTGGAGCCGGGCACCGACGAATTTGCGCGGGCTTTGTCAAACACGCTGCTCGCAGGGGCAGCCGGTGCGGTTGCAGCGGGCTTTGTTGGATTTCAGACCGAACGGTATTTCCGGGCAGATCGGATGATCAACGGGCTGCTTGTAGGCTTGGTCTCGATCACCGCTTGTGCGCCCTTTGCGATGTCGTATGGCGCGATTATTCTGGGCGGGTTTGCAGGCGCGGGGTCCGTGCGGGTCGCCGACTACCTTGAGAAGAAGCGGGGTGTCGATGACGCAGTCTATGCAGTGAGTGTTCACGGTTTTGGTGGCATTGTCGGCACTCTGGCTGTTCCGATGATCGTGCCGGCTGCCTTACTCAAGCACAGCCTCGTCAACCAGTTAGGCGTGCAAGCGCTTGGCATTGTGGCGATTGGGGGGTTTGTGTTCGTGACAATTGGCACGGTCGCTCGATTTATGAACAATCGCGGCGCTTTGCGTGTCGATATCGAAGATGAACGCCGCGGCCTCAACCTGTCCGAACACAACGCTATGCTGGGCAACGTTGAACTGGCTGAAAAGTTGAGCGAAATAAACAATGGGGTAGCCGACCTTGGCACGCGCATTGATGTCGATCCGTTTGACGAAGGGGGCGACATTGCGCAGGCGCTCAACGTTTTTCTCAATCGTGTAGAGCAATCTGAGCGCGCTGCCAGTGAGCGCTTGCGGATCAAACAGCTCGAAACAGAAGATTTGGCTCAACGTGAGCGCAGCCGCGCGGATGCAAGTGAAGCCTTGCTTCAGGAATTCCAGCTCGAATTTGCCAGCCTCGTTGCACAGTTGAAAGCGCAAGCGGTCGAACTGTCCGAAGGGTCAGAAGCGCTTGCTCATCGAACCGTGCAATCAGGCGAGTTGGTGGATGAAGCCAGCACTGAGGCGGAAAGCACGGTCTCAATCGCAGAGCAAATGGCGCAAGGTGCTGAACTTCTTGCTCAAACGCTCGAACTAGTGGGACACCGGGTTGAAAGCGCGCATGAAGCCGCCGCCAGCGCCGATGCGGCTAGCGAGAAAGGCAGCGAAATTGCGGAAACTCTTGAAGGTTCGACGCGCGAAATTGGCAAGCTCGTTGCCCTCATCAAAGGTATTTCAGACAAAACCGCGTTGCTCGCATTGAATGCACAGATCGAGGCTGCGCGCGCAGGGGAGGCGGGCAAGGGATTTTCGGTTGTTTCTGAGGAAGTCGGTCAATTGGCTCGCCAGACCGAAAACGCGACGAAAGATATCGCTAAGATCGTTGGCTCTGTGACCGATTTGATCGGAAGTTCGATTGCGCAGTTCCGCGCGATTGAAGGCTCTATGGAAACCGTGCGTGAAGTCTCCGCTGAAGCAGCGCAATCGGTTCGCGATCAACGGGCAACCAGCGAACAATTGGGGGCGCTGATCACTGGCGCCCGCGATAAAGCCTTAGCGAGCGGCAGCGCAGTTGCGCGAGTTTCTGACAATTTTGCTCAGGCAACGCCCACGATCGAAAGAATTGACCAAAGCTCTGAAGAGCTTGAGATGCTTGCAAAGAAGATTGACCAAGAAGTGGAAATGCTGCGCGGTCGTCTGACGTCTGCAGGGTTGGGCGAATTCGATTAAACTGGTGTTGTCTCGCGGTCCGTTATCCTTGAGCGTCGCTACGCAGCCAAACGATGGCTTCGGCCTCGTCGGTGAAGGTGCCCAGTTCAAGTGCTGAGCTGATCCGAGTGAATTGAATTTTTACCAGCGTGGAAGTGTAAAGGATCGCCATTCGGTCCACGCCTGCCTTAGCCGAGTCATCTTGCGACCTTTGCATGTAAGGGCTGATTTCTTTCGGCAGGACTGCAAATTCGCGAAGATCGCCGAGCACTCGGAAGCCACCTCTATCCTCAATAAAGGGTGCTGACGTTTCGTATAACGACTCAAAAAGTCTAAGCAGCACCTCCTCGTTGAATAGGCCGCTAAGCGCGTAGTGCACTTCGCGATGCTCATCGAGCCGCTTAACCCAAAATTCCGGTGCCAAACCTTCCATCAGGTCCAGCTAGCAAGCGAGGTTAAACGATACCCTAACGTTGATCTAGTTCAGTTTTATCGGATTGAAAGCTGACTTTGCCCGGTCCCTTTGAGCCAACAATAACACCGTTGCTCAGAATGAATTGAAGATCAAAGGTCGCAGCGCAACCAAGCGAGCGCTTCGTCCATGTCTTCGAACAGTTCGATCTCATGAATGGCGTTCAAACGCTTATATTGCATCGCGGTAAGCATTGAATCTGTGACAATCGCGCTGCGCACTGTGCCCAGTTTTACCGCTGCGTTGACAGCAATTTTGATCGCTTCGGAGATTTCCTTAGTTTGAACCGCGAAGCCGCGCAGATCGGCGAGCGAGCGCATCTGCCGTCCATTTTCAAACATTGGCCGCGCTGCTGCGATCAGCTCACGCTGAAAATCGACCATGGTGTCCATGTTCCAGAACCCAGCGCATGCATAGTGGATTTCGCCGCGTGCGATATTGTTGGTTACGGAAAAGGAAGGGGCAAGAGTCGCCATGCCGGAAAACTACGCGCGGAGGTTTAAGGTTTTGCTAATTCTGATCGCCTTAACGGTTTGACGGAGGAGCGAACTCAATAGGTGTATCTCCTTCTTTCCAAGGAGAGAATTTTGGCATGATGCTCTTGAACAGGTCTGAGGCTAGATGTTCTTCGAGCCAGCTTTGCAGGTGGGGCAATTTCTGCGTGTCAAACCAAGCGCGATCCGTGTTGGCGAATTGTCGGATGAAGGGAAACAGCGCGATATCGGCAAAAGCAGGGCGCTCGCCAGTAAGTTGAGGCTGCGACGAAAGTTGCGCGTTCAAATCGATAAGGATCGCCAGTCCTTTTTCTCGATGGTGCAATCGGAATGAGTCCGGGTCACCTTCTGCTTCATCAGGATAGCGCGTGGGGTATTTGTAGCGATCGAGGTGATGTTTAAACGGCCCGTCATTGGCTGCAATCAGAGCTTGATCATCGCCGTTTAGCCAGTCACGCGGATCATTCTTTGCCAACGCCCAGCGCATAACCGCTAAGCTCTCATCAATCACTGTCCCATCGGCAAGAACCAGCACAGGTACCGTGGCCTTGGGAGAGACTTGCGCCAATTCCGGCGGCTTGCTCGCCAGCTTTACTTCGCGCAACTCCACTCCGATGCCGGCGACCCACAGGCCCATTCGCCCGCGCATCGCATAGGGGCAGCGGCGAAAGGAATAGAGGACCGGCAACTCGCTCATGCACTGCCATCCTTCATGACCTCATTGCCAGAAGGGGTCAAACCACCGGGAAAGTTCGCTTCCCAGCCGCCTTCGGGCAAGTTGACTTGCTCGGTTGCGCCGCGCTCTACAACTGCGCCGACATGGCTTTCGCCGCGTGTCTTCGCGAGCTGCTGCTGCTTTTGTCGCTCGGCATACCGCGCGCGCTGCTCATCATTTCGTGCTTCGATGCAATGAGGGCAGCTAACCCCCGGCACGTAATCGGGAGAGGCCATATCTTCTGCGGAGAGCGGCATGCGGCAGGCAAAGCATTGGCCGTATGATCCCAGCTCCAGCCCGTGTTTGACCGAGACGCGCTGATCAAAGACGAAGCATTCGCCGTCATAGAGGCTCTCTTCCTCAGGCACGTTTTCGAGATATTTGAGGATGCCGCCTTTCAGGTGGAACACATCCTCAATTCCCTCCGAGCGCAGGAAGCTCGTTGATTTCTCGCAGCGAATACCGCCAGTGCAGAACATTGCGACTTTCTTCTTTCCGTCGAGCAATTTCTCGCGGTGCTCGCGGAACCATACTGGGAAGTCGCGAAAGCTGGGCGTTTTGGGATCAACAGCGCCTTCGAATGTGCCGATCGCGACTTCGTAATCGTTGCGCGTGTCGATCACGATCGTGTCCGGGTCAGAGATCAACGCGTTCCAGTCTTGTGGATCGACATAGCGGCCAACGCTCATGCGCGGATCGATGTTGGGTTCGCCCATCGTCACAATTTCGCGTTTCAGCCGCACTTTCATCCGGTTGAAGGGCGGAGCGTCGGCATACGAGTATTTTACATCAAACTGCGCGCAGCCGGGCAGTGCGCGGATATGCTCAAGCACCGCCGAAATTGAGTTGTCAGTGCCCGCAATGGTGCCGTTAATGCCTTCGCTCGCGAGCAGAATGGTGCCCTTGACCCTGGCTTCTTCGCACACGGACAAAAGCGGCTCTTTTAGCGCAGCGTGGTCTTCAAACGGCGTGAAGCAATAGAGCGCGGCGACTTGGAGTGTCGCATCGGAGTTACTTGCAGACATATGTCCCGCTCATTGACACCTGTGGCTTGCCGTCTGCAAAGGAGATGCCGGTGACAACTGTCTCGCCAACTTGCTTAGGTTTGCCTTTGTCTTCGCAGGCTTCTTTCGCCGCTGTTTTGAGCAGCTTTTCGCCTT
The DNA here is from genome assembly GCA_039985875.1 of Erythrobacter sp. Taxonomy (GTDB): domain Bacteria; phylum Pseudomonadota; class Alphaproteobacteria; order Sphingomonadales; family Sphingomonadaceae; genus Erythrobacter. Next base: position 439,227 of record JBDWRU010000011.1, read on the forward strand.
GAGGGAACGGGTTGGATGGATCGTTTGCCGCAAAGGTGATGTCGATCTTGGCAGAACCGTCTTCCTGCCACTCAGTCGCAGAGCTCGTGGCCAACAGCGCGAAAGCCAATAGTGCCTGTCCCAACATAGTCGTCTCCTAAATCCGCATAACCCAGCCGTGTTTGTCCTCGACCCGGCCATATTGCAGCCCGATCAGCTTCTCACGCATCTTGTTTGCCATTTGCCCGATCCCGCCTGAGCCAATGGTGAACTCTCCGTCTGGCGATGCCACCGTGCCAACTGGTGTCACCACAGCGGCGGTTCCGCAGGCCAGCGTTTCGAGCAGTTCACCGGATTGTGCTTCGGCTTTCCATTGATCGATAGAGTAGGGCTCTTCGCGCACCTCCAAGCCTTCCTCGCGTAGCATCGCGATTAGCGAATTACGGGTGATCCCAGGCAAAATGGTTCCGGTCAACGGAGGCGTGATGACGCTGCCATCGCTGCGGATGAAGAACAGGTTCATACCGCCCAATTCCTCAACCCACTTTTTCTCCTCGGCATCAAGGAACACAACTTGGTCGCAGCCGCGTTCAATCGCTTCGGCTTGAGGGACAAGCGATGCGGCGTAATTGCCGCCAGTTTTGGCCGCGCCCGTGCCGCCGGGGGCTGCCCGCGTGTAATCTTGAGAGACCCAGATTTTGACCGGGTTCACACCGCCTTTGAAATAATTGCCAGAAGAAACGAGGATGACGACGAATTTGTATTGCGTTGCCGGGCGCACGCCTAAAAATGCCTCAGAGGCAAACATGAAGGGGCGGACATAGAGCGAGCCGCCTTCGACCGGCGGCATCCACGCGGCATCGGTTTCCACCGCGAGCTTCACTGCATCAAGGAACAGGTTTTCTGGAATCTCCGGCATCGCCATCCGGCGCGCAGAAGCGTTGAATCGGCGCGCATTTTCTTCGGGGCGGAACAGGCCGAGACCACCAACTTCGTGCGGGAAGGCTTTCATTCCTTCGAAGATTTCCTGCGCATAATGCAGAACACTGGCCGCCGGATCGAGCGCAATCGCTTCGCGCGGGCCGATTTGCGCTGTATGCCAGCCGCCTTTAGCTGCGTCATAGTCAATCGTGACCATGTGGTCGGTGAATACGGTGCCAAAACCGGGATCAGCGATAGCGGCCTTGCGGACATTTTCGTGCGTCGGGGCAGGGTGAGGAATGCGTGCGAAATTCATGGGAAAGCGGGTAATAGGCTGAAGCGTCCGGGGCAAGTGTTGTCCACGTGATTGCAGCAATCCGCTTTGCTGTTACAAGCCACGCGACCTTGGGGGAGTAAAATATGAACCACAGAGTGCTTTTGTCCGCAGCCGCTATCGCCGCTCTTGCTGCTTGTTCTGGCGCGCCGGACGCTGAAGTCGATGAGAATTCCAAGGCTGAGGAAACGGAGTCGACCACCGATGAGGCTAAGGCCAGTGACAAGACGGACAATAAGTCTGAGCAAGCCGCGGGTGCAGCGGAGAAGCCGACAAAGGTTTCAACCGAGCTAACCTGCAGCAACCCAGTCAAAGCAGATGATACCGGAAAAACCCTGGTTGAGCGCTATGGCAAGGATGCCAAGGTCGAGATGCTCTCTGGTCCTGAAGGAACGCAAGTCGCCGGAGTGGTCCTGTGGGATGGAGACCCGAAACGGGTGATCGAAGTGGGCTTTTTCGATGACGCGCGAACAGAGCTTGGCTTTGTTAGGTTTTTTGAGGGTTCCGATTGGACGCTCGCGGAGCTGGAAACGGGCGACACTCTCGAACGAGTGATCGACATAAACAACAAACCCATCAAGTTTTATGGCTTTGAGTGGGATTATGGAGGGGGCGTCACCGATTTGGGAGGCGGCGCGCTGGATTCAATCGGTTCTTGCAGCGTTGGCATGCGGCTTGCTTACGATATTGAAGGCGGCTCTCTGATCCCCAACTCGCTAATCGGAGACAGGGAAGTGTCTTCCACCGAACCCGAAGTCGACAAAGCGCATATATTGGTCAACGAGCTGAGCATTGGTTTCCCAGTGAAGTAGACGTTTAATGCCCAGCCGATGGCGGTTGGGTATTCCGGCTAGACCCACCGCACAAATGAAAAGGGCTGCTTCCGCCCGTCGGGGAAGCAGCCCTTTCATGGTCAGCGGCCGTAAAGAGCCGCTCACGAAACCTTACTCGGTAAGGAGAATGTTACCGAATATGCTCCGTAGGGATCTTCACCGACCTCGCTACTGAACCATGAGACATCGGATCACCTCCTTTCGCGCTAATAAGCCAAGACCCGTACGTTTCACTGGCGGGCCGAGAGCCGCGTTCGCCGCAACTCTCAACCTCAGTTGTGAATAATGCGCATTGGCTTCGCAAGACTTGAATTATTCTTTTCCAACGTCATAATTCTTCGCCTTCGCATAGTCGGATGCGATGCGGCGCTTGAGGGAAACCTAGGGCGTTTTTTGATTCAGGCATGGTCGCGACGGTGCATGTGGACAGCCTGTCGGCAATCCTGTGGATATTAACGTATAGAATCGCTTTGGTTGTTTGCGTTTCGCACCCGCCCCGCTCTTCTCGTCGAAGCTGTCGGCTTTGTCGCGAAGCAGCCGTAAGGCTAAAGGGCCGAGGAGGCCGCACGGCGGATGCCGTGTGAAAACGGAACAAAGCTACCTACAATCCTCGATCACACGGGTCACTTCGGTCCATGCAGGAAGGTAAAGCGTCCGCTCACCGTCAACCGACACAGCGAAGCGGCCTTTCGTGATTGCCATAGCGTCGAGCAATTGATCGCGTGCGGTCAGTTCGGCGGCAACGAGCAAGCGAGTGCCGACCTGTGCAGTCATGACGTCACGCTGCGTTGTTTCCGTGGTGATCCGCATCCGCCGCGAACCCGCTGCGGTTGTCCGTCGGGCCATACCCACCTGACGGGTAGAGCGATTGCACCGAATGATGAATTCCGGATTCGCACGGTCAATCCCGAACACAGCGATCGTCTCAGTGGGTTCCGCGACATATTCCCACGTGCCCGGCGTTTGCGGCGCGTCGAGGTAGTTGTCGTAGAATTGCTCACGCACAGGCGCGACCGGAGCGGGTTGCGGCGCGGGAACAGGGGGTAGGGCTTGCGTTGCGGCGGGCGTAACGCTGGGTTGCGGTTCAACAATGCTCGGCGCGCAAGCAGCGATCCCGAACGTCACGATAATTGCGCCTGCGGCATGGAAGAAGGTTGCTTTCATAGCGCTTCAATGCGCGCTAACGCTTTGGGCGTCTATGGCGAAATTGCAGTCATCCTCGAAAAATATGAAGCCGGCCAAAGCCAGAGCCGACCAGTTGTTGGTTGAGCGCGCCTTGGCCGAAAGCCGCACCCGCGCGCAGTCTCTCATCATGGCTGGTACAGTGTTTTCTGGCGAGGTTAAGATCGCCAAGCCGGGGCAGCAATTGCCGGCGGACGCGCCGTTGGAGGTGCGCGGGCGCGATCATCCTTGGGTGAGCCGTGGCGGGATCAAGCTCGCCCATGCGCTGGACCATTTTGCGCTAGACCCCACAGGCGCGGTGGCGATGGATATTGGCTCTTCGACTGGGGGTTTTACCGATGTGCTGCTGACGAATGGCGCGCGCCACGTCTTCGCGGTCGATAGTGGCACCAATCAGCTGGCGTGGAAGCTGCGGCGCGATGAACGTGTTAGCGTCTATGAACAGACCAGCGCACGCATATTAACGGCTGAGCAGATCACCCAGAATTGCAATTGGGTGGTGTGCGATGCGAGCTTTATCAGCCTTGCCAAGGTGCTTGAACGCCCGCTTGAATTGGCGGCGCCTGCGTGTCAGCTGGTCGCGCTGATCAAGCCGCAATTTGAAGTTGCACGCGAGGAAGTTGGAAAGGGCGGGGTGGTCCGCGATACCGCTTTGCACGCGCGGGTATGCGGCAAAGTTCATGAATGGTTAGAGGACCTTGGTTGGGATATTTCAGGAATAGTCGAAAGTCCGATTACCGGCCCGCAAGGCAATGTAGAGTTCTTGGTGAGTGCTAAGCGGGCCTAGTTCGGCTCGTCTGGCTGCAAGCGCGACCGCGCGCCCTCCGCGAAGCATGAGCGAGGATGCCGCAGCCCGGATGGGCAGCAAAATCAAGGGCTCAGCAAGCGACCAAGCGTTTGGGTTTTACTCATCTGGCCAATCTAGCGAGTTAATCTTCGCGTCGAGGTCAATTGGGATTTGCGAAAGCACCTCGGCACCGCTGGCTTTTTTGAAAGCTATTTCCGGGCCATGTTCGGCGACCAACTCATCGTGGCGGACATCGCGTTCGCGCAGCAATTCTGCGATCTCATCACGATAGAGCGCAACCATCGCGGTGACGAAGCGATTGACGCAATCATCCTGCTTTGTGTGGTCGACACTAAAGTCAGGCAGGTGATCGATCATCACCTCGGCCGGGAATAAGAACTCCGCCGTGACGTATTGGTTCACCGTGAACCAAGAGCGCGGAATGCCAAGTGTGTTGATTGAGAGGCTGACCAAATGCGTGACGTGAACCTTGGCGTCCTCGCCTTTCGCGGGCAGGCGCTTGGGCTCTAGCCCATCGGGCAATTGGTCACGATGCAGAAACAGGTGGAAATGCCCGTGCTCATCCGGCTCGCGCTTTCCGGTCGCGTGAACATGATAATACCAACGCGACTGGCAATGCTTATCGCGCGCATCGCCTTTGGGATAATGGGTCCAGAACGTCGCGCCTTCTTCGGGCACGATCCGCAACATCAATGGGCGTTGTTCCTGCGCCATCTGTGTGATGGTTTCGATGACGGTCTTAGCGGCTTCTATTTTTTCCATAACACTTCAACTTCGAATCAAAACGGCCAGCGGTTACCCGAAGGTTCCCACTGGCCGCAATGTTTTGATCTTGAGATCAAATGCGTTGCTTACTCAGCGCCGCAAGCTGCTTCACATGCACCGCAAGCTGCTTCACATGCACCGCATGCTGCTTCACATGCACCGCAAGCTGCTTCACATGCACCACAAGCTGCTTCGCAAGCGCCGCATTCAGCGCCACATGCGCCACAAGCTGCTTCGCAAGCGCCGCAATCAGCGCCACATGCACCACACTCAGCTTCAGCGTTAGCTTCTGTATCTGCGTCGGTACCGTCTGCGTCACCTTCAGGTGTGCAAGCTGCAGTAGCGAGAGCAAGGCCGCCGGCAACAGCCAGCATCGAAGCAAAATTTGTCTTTTTCATGTAATCCGATCCCCTAATTGGGCCCCATATAAAACGGGCAAGACGCAAAATGACACCAGTTCCTGCCGAATCAGCGCCTCGAATCACGGCAGGAATGTGGCAACGCTAGCAGAATGTCGCGCAGACGCGAATGCTCTTAATTATCTTTCTTCGGATAAAGATCGAAATTTCGCGAAATTGCGAGTGCAATGAGCTTGTTTAATTGACCACTTGAATTGGCGCTGCCACTCCATGTGTGTATCGCCAAGCAACAGATTGGGGCACGCGAATCGCAATTTTGGCGGGCTCGAACTGCCTTTTTTGGAGGATTGATGAACACTCTGGCATCCAAGGCTCAATTGCGGGCTAGCTTCCTGCGCTGGGCGTTGTTTCTAGTTCCGCTAATTGTTCTTATTGGTTTCATGTCTGGGCAATTGGGTGGTGCGGATACGACATGGTTTGCTGGTTTGAACAAACCTTCGATTTTTCCCCCGCCCGCTGTGTTCGGGATTGTTTGGGGTATCTTGTTCACGATGATCGGATTTGCGTTGGCCTTGGTGGTTAGCGCTTGGGGCGCGCATGGAAGAGCCTTCGCGATCGTCGTTTTCGCAGTGCATTTCCCGATTACGTTGGCGTGGACGCCGGTGTTCTTTGCTTTTCAGAATATGGAAGCGGCCCTGATCTTGCTTGGATTTGCCGCCGCAACCCTGCTGGTTGTGATCTTCGCATTCTTGCGCGTGCGAAAGCTCGCGGCTGTCTTGCTAGTGCCTTATCTGTGTTGGGTGTGCTTTGCAGGCGCGCTCAACTATGCCTTCATCGCTGATAATCCGGGTGCTAGCGAAGCAGAGGATGGCGGTGCTGCGGTAGAGGTGGAACTTTAGATTTTGCGCGCCTGTCGGGCGCTAGCTATCTTCGCTCTCGCGCATTCCATGAGCATCGCTGCGGGCACGCGGTCGCGCTTGCGGCCAGTCTCGCAACTGCCCGATTTTTGCTTGCCTGTTTCAACTGGACACCCCATTTGACCCCTATGCAAAGTGAAAACCCGATCATCGCCGACTTCGTCAAACTGGCAAACAGCGCCGCTGGCACTATGGCGGGCATGACCCGTGAAGCGCGCGAAGGCGCGCGTGAACGCATGCGTGAAGCGCTGGGCGGGGTCGATTTCGTCAGCCGCGAGGAATTCGATACGGTCAAAGCCATGGCGCAGAAGGCGCGCGAACAGGCCGATGCGCTCGAAGCTAAAGTCGATGAGCTGGAAGCAAAGCTGGCCGGAAAGTAACCTCGGCGCGCTGCGATGAACCTGCGCGCGCCCGCTCTCCTTCTCGCCTCGCGCTCGCACGGTGAGAATGGCAGTATTGCGAGGCTGCTCACGGAAGATCACGGCCTAGTTGCAGGTTATGTCGCTGGCGGTCGCGGGCGGCAATTGCGCCCGGTGATGATCCCCGGCAACCGCGTCGCGCTGGATATGAGGGCCAAGTCGCAAAACCAATTGCCCTTTGCCAAGCTTGAACTTGAAGAAAGCCGTGCGCCCTGGATGACCGAGCCCCTGCCTGCTGCCGCTATTAGTTGGGCCTGCGCGCTCACCGCCAGCACCCTACCAGAACGCAACCCTTATACTGGCCTTTATCAAGCGTTGGACGGGCTGCTCACGGCGATCTGTCATGCCCCGTCTGCGCGTGGCTGGCTCAGCGCGATGGTCACCTATGAAAGCATGTTGCTGAGAGAACTGGGCTATGGCGGTCAAAAACCTGACCCCGGCGCAGATCTAGCGCAGCAATTCGAAACCTTCCGCCAGCTCCACCCGCTGATCGCGCGCTATCTGCTTGCTGATACGCAAAGCGATGTTATGTCCGCCCGCGTCCAGTTGGGTGAGCGGCTTGGCCGCATGTTGACGTGAGAAGACGCAAATGAAGATTGCAGTTCTACCCGGTGACGGGATTGGCCCGGAAGTCACAACCGAAGCGGTGAAAGTGCTCGAAGCGCTTGGCCTGCCGGGGCTGACATTGTTTGACGGCGATGTCGGCGGGATCGCCTATAAGCGCCATGGCCAGCCTTTACCTGCCGAGACGCTTACGATTGCGCGGTCATGTGATGCGGTTCTGTTCGGCGCGGTAGGCGACCCTGATTGCGACGGATTGGAGCGGGCTTTGCGGCCCGAACAAGCGATCTTGGGATTGCGCAAAGAGTTGAGCCTGTTTGCGAACTTGCGTCCGGCGAAGGTGTTTGACGGGCTGGAGTACCTTTCACCTTTGCGCTCTGAAATCGCAGGTGAGCTGGATATGCTGATCGTGCGTGAGCTAACCGGCGATGTCTATTTCGGCGAGAAAGGCCAGCGCGGCGAAGGCGACGCGCGCACCGGTTGGGACATGATGTCTTACAGCGCCGAAGAAGCGCATCGGATCGCTCAAGTGGCGTTCCGGGCCGCGCGTTCGAGCGAATGCAGGGTGTGCAGTGTCGACAAAGCCAATGTTCTAGAGAGCAGCCAAGTTTGGCGCGAAACGGTGATCGATGCGGCCGGCTCACATCCCGATATTGATCTGTCGCATATGTATGTCGATAACGCCGCGATGCAGGTGATTGCCGATCCCTCGCAGTTCGATGTGATCCTAACCGGTAACCTGTTCGGCGATATTCTGTCTGACTTGGCGAGCGCTGCGGTGGGTTCGATTGGTTTGCTTCCCAGTGCATCGATGGGTGACCACGAGACGGAGTATGGAATTTTCGGCCTTTACGAGCCGATCCATGGCAGCGCGCCCGATATTGCCGGGCAGGGCAAAGCCAATCCGATGGCAACCATATTGTCGGTGGCAATGATGCTGCGCCATTCCTTTGGCCGTGATGCCGAAGCCGAACGTGTCGAAGCGGCTGTCTCCAAAGCGCTCGCCGATGGTTTCCTTGGCTTCGACTTGGGCGGAAGCCAAGGCACCAAAGCGATTGGTGAAGCGGTATTGGAGCGCCTTTAGCCTCAAGCGAAATCAATGCTCGAGCTTGCGATCATACTTCCCACACTCAATGAGCGCGGCAATCTCGCGCCGCTGATAGAGCGGATTGAACAGGCGCTGGGGCCAGCAATCGGAGACGCGGGCTGGGAAGTCCTGATTGTCGATGATGACAGCAAGGATGGGACTGCCGATGAAGCGCGAGCAATCGCGCTTGCCGATACGCGCGTCCGGGTGATCCAGCGGATTGGGCGGCGCGGTTTAGCCAGTGCGGCTATTGAAGGGGTCTGTGCGACCGCTGCGCCTTTTGTCGCGGTGATGGACGCCGATCATCAGCACGATCCGGAATTGCTACCCCAGATGCTGGCTACGCTTAAAGCAGACGAAGCAGATATCTGCGTCGCCAGCCGGTTTGCCGATGGGGCTAGCATCGAAGGCTGGGCTGAGCCGGAACGTGAGAAGCTATCAGGAATGGCTAATGCGATAGCGCGCAGGCTGACTGGGGTTGAACTGACCGACCCGATGAGCGGATATTTCATGCTTTCAACAGCGATTGCGCGCGCACTGGTTCCCCGCCTTTCTGGTATCGGGTTCAAGGTCCTGCTCGATCTGCTGGCGAGCGCGCCGAAATCCGTTGGCGCTCCGATGAAGCTTGAGGAGTTCCCGCTCAATTTCGCTGCGCGCCGCGAAGGAACAAGCAAGCTTGATCGCGCAGTTGCGTTCGACTTTCTAGTGGGGCTTTATGACAAGACGCTTGGCCGAGTGATCCCGACTCGTTTTGCGCTGTTTGGAACGGTCGGCGCGCTTGGCGTGATCGTGCATATGGCGGTTTTGGCGAGCCTTTTATTCGTCTTTGAGCAAAGCTTCACACGGCCGTTCTCTGCCGCGCAAGGGATCGCGGTTCTAAGCGCGATGAGCTTCAACTTCTGGCTCAACAACTGGCTGACTTACAGGGACAAACGTTTGACCGGCTGGGGCGCGGTGCTGCGCGGATGGGCCGGGTTCTGTCTCACTTGCGCGGTGGGTGGATTTGCCAATGTCGCGGTCGCGACGCTGATCGAGGGGCGCGGGGTCCATTGGGTGCTCGCGGCGCTGTGCGGGATACTTATCGGTTCGGTCTGGAATTTCGCGCTCAGCAGTCGATTTGTCTGGGGCAGGTACTAGAGGTTTTCTTATTCTTCCACGCGCCGGATGGCGTCCGGCAAACCTAACGCCAGCCTTCAATCCATACCCAATACGCAAAGCTATCTTGGCCTTCGAGCGTGCCTGCCGATAAGATCGGGAAGAACACAGCGAACACCGCCACGCTTGCCACTATCACGCTATAGCTGATGTAAGGACGGCTCTCCATTGCTTCGCGCTTTGCTAGATCGCTGAGGGTCAGCGCCAAGGCTGCGAGCAGAAAGAAGCTTGGCAGGAAATAGTGGTAATAGAACTGAACTGGCTTTGGCGCGATCAACCACAGGCCAAGAGTAACCGCATATCCAATCACGACGCCAAGCTGCGCCCAATTCGTGCGCCAGACACCGCTGGCGAGGCACCAGAGCAAAGCTGGCAGGCCCAGCAGCATCGTCAACGGATTGCCGATCAGCATCACGCCGCGCTGCGCCCCATCGACCTTTTCGTAGAAATACCAGATGCCGCGCGTGTTCAGCATCCATTGCGGCCAAGTGCTTTGGTAGTTGTGTGGCGCAACGACCGAACCTTGTAGCTCAAGCATCTCCTTATGCTGTCCAATCAACCCATTCTCACCGAAAGGGGAGGATTGAAGCGGACCGCCCAACCAATATGCCGGAGTATAGGTGGCGGAATAGACCGCAAGCGGGACAAGCCCGAGCCATAAAACCGCTTCGATCAAGGATATACCCGGGACAGGCCAACCGCGTGTGCTTGTGACCAGACGACGACGCCCGGCTGACAAACGCGCAGCAAAAAATGTGAGCCCAAACGCCATTGCAAGCGGCACCGCGCTCCATTTCGAAGCGAGCGCAGCTCCCACGGCTATCCCGCACAACGCCAACCGCCAGCGACCCGTTTCCGGTTTGCGGATTGCCCCTACGAAGAGCCAAGTGGCAATCGCAAGAAAGGCCGCCATAAAGATATCAAGCATGGCGATGCGGGCATGGATGAAGAGGTGAAACCCAGTTGCAAGCAGCATTCCAAAGGCGATTGTAGCAAACCGATCATGGCTGGCTTGCCAGAGCGCCCGCATGCTGGCGGCAAGTGCGATTGTCCCTGCGAGAAGCGACATGACCCGCCAGCCTATCGGACTGTCGCCGAACAGATGGATGCCCGCCGCGATCAATTGCTTGCCAAGAGGCGGGTGCTCTGGATTGCGATAGACGCCGACTTGCTCATCAAGCAGCGTCAACCATTCGCGCGCCGCGGGAAGATAGTGCACTTCATCGAATACCGGCGCGGACGGGATCGCCAAACGAATTGCAGCAATTGCCGCAAAGACCGCCGGAATTGCCAAACACCACAACCACGGATCGCGCGGCCGTATGGGTGGCCTCGGCTCTTCTTGCGCGCCTATTTCGGGCGATACGATCTGCGACATCGGGTCGGAGTGTTAAGGGGTCACCTGATGCAGGGCAAGCGGGTTTAGGCGCTCCTATATGGTGCCATGGCCATCCACTCCCTCCACCCTTTCACCCGGATCATGACCCGGTGTGAAAATCCTGGTGGAAGGGTGGAGGGAGTGGATGGATTGGCTAGTCTTTTAATCTGTGCGCTGGTTTTCCAACCAAAACAGCCGCGCGCACATGGCCAGTAAGCCGATGCTCGCAGTGCATGCGGCAAAAAGTGTCCAAAGCGGCACGTTCATGCCAACCGTGCGCGCTCTTGGCGCGATAAAGAACAGCGCGATCACCACGCACATCACCAAATCCCACCACACCTGCAATCCAGTGAGGTTGGCGGAATGATTGGTGAAAAACATCACCACGCCCTCATGCGTGATTTGCACCGCTGTATAGGCTCCGAAACCCGCGGCCAGCATCGCGGCTAGCAGTGTGTTGCCGCTTGTTGGTTTGGCGATCAGGATATAGACCCCTGCAATGCCCGCCATGCCGAGGACGATAAAAAAGAGGATTTGAAGCAGGTCCATATGCATTCTCCTGAGAATCGTGTAGCAAGTGCTACATCGCGGTTCTAGCATATGTAGCGAGTGCTACAAGAGGCTTTTGAGAGATAATGGCGCAGAATTCTAAATCCACAGCCACAAAGCCGCCAATGACGCGGGAAAGCTTGCTGCCAAAGCTTGCTGCACATGTGCTTGAACATGGGTTAGGCGGGGCAAGCCTTCGTCCGCTTGCCAAGGCTGCGGGAACTTCGGACCGGATGTTGATCTATCACTTTGGCAATAAAGAAGCGCTGATTGCCGAAGTGCTCAGCCATATCGCCGATATCTATTCCGCCGCATTGGACGCAGGGATGGGCGAAGAGCGGCCAGCAACCCGCCAGCAATGCGTCGCGCGCATTTTGACCCTAGGCCGCCAACCCATGATGCAGCCCTTTATGGTTCTGTGGTGGGAAATTGTTGCTGGCGCAGCGCGCGGTTTTCCGGGTCATAAAGAAGCAGCAGAGGAAATGATGGGGAGGCTTCTGACTTGGTTGGAGACGCAAATGCCGAAAGGTGATCCCGATCCCAAAGGCGGTGCGCGCTACTTGCTGACGCTGATCGAAGGGTCGCTGATGCTGAGCGCGGTTGGTCATGCGAGGACCGCGCGCGAAGGTCTGTTGGCCAGTGATCTAGCTGCTGATGTTTCAAGCGATCTTGCGGGCAACCCTGCGGGCGACTAAGCGCCTTAGACGATGAAAAAGACCACAGGCATGGATCGCGGCACGACCCGCAAATGGCGCCCCGCAACACAGGCGGTGCGCGGCGGGACATGGCGCAGCGATCACGGCGAGACGAGCGAGGCTTTGTTTCTCACCTCGGGCTATACCTATGACAATGCGCAAACGGTCGCGGATCGGTTTGCGGGCGATGCTGAGGGTATGACCTACTCGCGGCTTCAAAACCCCAGCGTTGCGATGCTGGAAGAACGCATTGCGCTGCTAGAGGGGGCGCAGGCCTGCCGTGCGCAAGCGACCGGGATGGCGGCGATGACCGCATCGCTTTTGTGCCAGCTTTCGGTCGGAGATCACGTTGTCGCCGCGCGCGCCGCCTTTGGTTCGTGCCGCTGGCTGGTCGACAATTTGCTCCCGCGTTTCGGGATTGAAACAACGGTGATCGACAGCGCCGACAATGCCGCATGGGAAGCCGCGATCAAGCCCAACACCAAGGTCTTTTTCTTTGAGACCCCGGCGAACCCGACGCTCGACATTGTTGACCTGCAATTCGTGTGTGACCTCGCCCGCGCGCATGGGATTACGAGCGTGGTGGACAACGCCTTTGCCTCGCCCGCTTTGCAACGCCCGATGGAGTTTGGTGCGGATGTGGTCGCCTATAGCGCGACCAAGCTGATGGACGGTCAGGGCCGCGTGCTCGCCGGAGCTATCTGCGCCAGCGAGGAATGGATCAAAGAGACGCTGATGCCGTTTCAGCGCAACACCGGGCCGACCTTGTCTGCGTTTAACGCGTGGGTGGTGCATAAGGGGCTGGAGACGCTCGACCTGCGCGCGCACCGGCAAAGCGAGCAGGCTGTTGCGCTTGGCGAGTTTTTGGAGCCGCGCGTCGCGGCAGCGGGCGGGCAGATGCTGCATCCCGGATTGCCGAGCCACCCGCGTCATGCTCTGGCGCGCGATCAGATGGATGCGACGGGTCCGATCTTTGCCTTTGATGTGAGCACGCGGGAGCGCGCTTTTGCAGTGCTCGATGCGCTGGAGCTGATCGATATTTCGAACAATATCGGGGATTCGCGCTCGCTCATGTGTCACCCGGCCTCCACCACCCACGCCAATATGGGCGAGGAAGCGCGCGATGAGATGGGCGTCACCGAAGGGCTGCTGCGGATCAATGTGGGGCTGGAAGATGTGGCCGATTTGTCGGAAGACTTGGACCGGGCGCTCAGCGCGGCTGGGATTTAAGGGCGAGCGGTTTTACGTCGCCAATTCGCCATATCCGACCAAGAGCCGCCTTTCAGCTTACGACCCAATTGCAGACGGCGATGGCGTTGGTCGTATCCAATGTCTCTAGAATTAGCGCAAAAGCGCAAACAAAGTATCGCTATCAGACCGCCTGTGTTGCTGCCAAGCTGGTTTTACTCCCTGCTTCGCTGCGAAAACGGCATTACTTCAACCACTGACCATTTTCCGGTCGACTTGCGGATTTCCGAAAGAGCTTTGTATTCTTTGTCGTTCCAGAAATCTCTCAACGCCTTACCCGTTGGGAACTCAACAATGACGATACTTTGGCTTGGAAATTCGCCTTCCAGCAATTCCATATTCCACTGCGCCGAACTGATCAGAAATTTTCCTCCGTAGCGGGCAACTATGGCAGGTGCATACGGCACATATTGCGTCATCAGCCGCTTTCTGTCCTTCAAATCCACGAAAAAGATCAGCAACGCGGACTTGTCGTCCATCGTTGGCTTGGTTCCATAGGCCGCGCCCGTTTTCATAACGTCCAACGCCGAATATCCTTCTCGGATGGGCTTCACATCATTTTGATATTCTTCGCTATACCAGAATTTCTTAACTGCCGTTTCTGACGAGAACCGTAACAGCGAAAAACCCCGAGGGGTCCAGTCACCTTCGATCACTTTTAAGTTGACCCCCGGCACGCCAATCTTTCCCGAAACATAGCCAAACTTGCGGATAACCGGCCCAATTTTTTTTATGTAGGCCGATTGAACAGCAGCATCTTTGTACCAACCAGTAACCATCAGGTATCCTGGGCTATCCTCATCAGGATTGGCCGGAACAGTGGTCTCTTCGAGCGCCTGAGACATGACCGGCGCACTAAATAAAAATGCCATTACAATAAGCGTAGAACGCAAAAGACTTTTGAGGAGCATAGCTGTATCCAATTCAATTAGACGAAGGCAGTCACAAAAAATATGTCCCGTTATTGGCATCAAAAGCTAATCGCCCCTGCCCGCTCGCGGAACAACCAGCGCTCCTTTAATCACCTATCGATTAGAGTTAGCCCATCCGTATGCACCTGTGTCGACGCGAGGCGGGACAACTCAAAGGGAAAAACTAACACAGGTGGGGCTTTAGCGCTGGTTCCGCTTTGGAGGTATCGCGGCCTCTAGCAATGGCATTCTTAATGTCCGCTTCCCACCCCATAATCAGACGTAGATTGATCCCGCTCCGATGCCTGAAAGTGGACTGGCAGCTATCTGAGTTTTCAGCTATAAGCGGACTGTCTGGAAACGACCCAATTGCGGTCGTTAGCGATGACAACTCACCTTCCAGACATTTGCCAAGTCTATTCGCGTAGGCATTGCAAGTTATGGGGGTTTCGCAAACTGTCTTGCTGTTTATCGTCGCAGAAAATTGGCATTCAAGCGGCAGCGAATTCCAGATTGTCCGGCAAAGCACAGTTAATTTGATTGCGACCGGATTTCTTGGCTTTGTAAAGAGCTTTGTCAGCAAGGCGGAAATTCGTTTCAAGGTCAGCTTCGGCGTAGTTGCTAAGAAAGTTTAGGCCAATGCTGATAGTCACCTGCCCGATGTCATGCTCAGAACTTTTAAAATCATATGCCGCGCAGCTTTCCACGAACCTCTGTGCCGAACGCGCGATGTCTTCTCTGGTCCCGCTAGATAATAGCAGAACAAATTCTTCACCACCAAAGCGTGCGAAATAGTCGCCTTGGCGGCATTGGCTTTTGATGATGGCCGCTACTTGCATCAAGACCATATCGCCAGCGGCATGGCCATATTGGTCATTCACCTTCTTGAAGTTATCAATATCGATGATTGCGATTGCACATGCTTGATCACGCTTTTCTTCGCTCTCGAAAAATTCGGAAAATTCTGCCTGGAAAGCCCGGCGATTGGGGATGCCGGTTAAATCGTCAGTATAGGCGATTTCCTCAAGCCCGCGTTTGACCAGCAACGCCTCTTCATGTTCGCGCCGCATTTGCATCGCGCGGTATCCCACAACTATGCTTGTTGCCAACGCTTCAGCCAAGATAGCAATGTAAAATCCAAAGTCGAAAATCGGCAGATCACCGATCCAACCCATCGCTCGGACTACACGGCAAATCGCGATGAATGCGGCGCCTGAAAGGCCCAGCAATTGCAGTATCGCCATTCTGTCGCCTTTGATCGCGCAACGTAACAAATTGCCGAGAGCGATCACCGCCATTAAGCCGTAAACTGCATGGAAGATCAGAGAGCCCGTGAGCGACAATTGCTCCGCAAAAACCATGACGAGAGTTGTGGTTATTAGCGTCGTCCAAGCCATGAACTTTAGCGAGAACGCGCCCCATTTGCCCAGTTTATCCGGGTCGCAAAGCGTACGGACCAACATACATCCGCCAAAGGCCAAAACCGCTAATGCAATAAAGGCAACCCAAGACCGATCCACCAATGTCGCTGAGGGAAACAAGTCAAATATCAACCCCGACCAGCAGATATGATTGACCATAAAGGCCACCGTCATCAGACTGTGATAAAAAATAAATCGCTGCCGCATGAACACAAAAAACATGAGATCTAGAATCAAAGGCGCAAACAACAGGCCTGCAACCAATACGCCGATCAGCTGGCTTTGTTCATGCATAGCCAAATCAGCCTTGGCCTCGATCAACTCTATGTCATTCCAGTTCGATGGGTCCCACGGATTGGCTGCGCCTATCAACACAGTTTGAGGGAGTTGGCCGTCGCGGCTAATCAAAGGCAGGGCGATCGCATAAGGCGAGCGCCACCGAGACGTCATGTCGGCTTGGTCGTATTGCTCGGTTTGTGTGCTTCCATCGGGATACACGCTGTGCAACCGAACCGCGCCCTGCCGCGCTGCGCGAAAGCGCAATACGGGCTCAGCCATGCCATTTTGCAGATCCCCGATATCGGCAATCAACCACAACATATCGGTGTTTTTGGTAAGTTTGTCAGCACTGCAATCAAAAGCAGGGCGTAGTTTCAATATCTTTTCTGGACGTTCCGTTGCGTGCCCGGCCAAGGTGCAAGTGCGGCTGCTAAAGTTCGTGGGGCCCGCCAATTCTGCTTTGACAGCGGTCATTGGCAGCGAAATAAACAGGCATACCATAGCGAAACGCCATAGAAGGAAAGGGCATTTCATCATTGGCGTGTTGCAGCTCCGAGAACATTCAGTTCACGCCCGGAGCGTTAGCAAGTCTTGGTTAACAAGATGCAAATGAGGAGCTTTTTACAAGGATATCATACGCATTGAAATCTCCGCTCATCTGCTAGTTAAAACCAGCATATAGCCCGCAAGTGGCAGATCACGCGTCAACGAACTGACGTTAGATGATAGGCCGTTAATGTGAGATGAGAATCTTAGCGCAGACTGTCCGCTTTCCACCCCAAGTCCTGACGTCAATCGCGGCTCGGGTTGAGCACAAAAGCGGCCATAGTGATCTGCTCTTGCCAAGCCAAAAGCCTATCGCACTGTTTGCCAGCCGAAGGCAAAAGACCGAAGCGCCCTTTTTGAGCTGCCTCGGTCTTCGTGCACATGACCCCTTGGGGGAGGGCCTTTTGGAACAACGATCAGATGCCAAAGCACTGATGGATTTGTTTTCGCGCAAGCAACCTAACAAACTTCTATGCAACGCGGAAAACGCCGCGTTTACCAAGGGGAATTCGTGGACCCCCTATTGTGCGCCGCAGCATTAGTCCCTAGGCCCGCGCGCAAGCTTTGGACCCCGGTCCAACCTGACGCCTTTTGCCAGTCTGGACAGATATCATGACACAAGACCGCAGCTTCGCGGCGACATTTCGGCGCGATTGGTTGGCACAGCCACGCGCGGACATTCTCGCAGGGATCGTGGTGGCGCTTGCGCTGATCCCAGAGGCGATAGGGTTTGCCTTGATTGCAGGTGTGGACCCTAGTGTGGGACTTTATGCCTCGGTCGCCATTGCGATGGTGATTGCGCTTACCGGTGGGCGTCCCGGTATGATCTCAGCAGCGACAGCAGCGGTGGCGGTCGTGGTGATCCCGCTGGTGAAGCAACACGGGGTCGAATACCTGTTTGCTGCGACCATTCTGATGGGCATTTTCCAAGGCATCGCAGCGCTGTTGCGCCTCGACTTGCTGATGCAATTTGTCTCGCGCAGTGTCATCACCGGCTTCGTCAACGCGCTCGCGATCCTGATTTTTATGGCGCAGATCCCTCAACTAAACCCCTATAACGATGGGGTCACGTGGTACACATTCGCCATGGTCGCAGCCGGCCTTGCGATCATCTACGGCTTCCCGCGGATTACCAAGGCGGTGCCAAGTCCACTGGTAGCGATCGTTTTGCTCACCGCAGCGGCAGTGTTCTGGGGGTTGCCGGTTAATAACGTCGCGGGCGAGGGCACGTTGCCTAACGGTCTGCCCAACTTTGCACTGCCAGACGTTCCGCTAACGTGGGAAACGCTTCAAATCATCGCGCCTTATTCGCTGACGATGGCTGCTGTGGGTCTGCTCGAAAGTCTACTCACTGCGCAGATAGTTGACGATATGACGCACACCGATAGCAACAAACGCCGCGAAAGCGCTGGACAAGGTGTCTCCAACGTCGTCGCTGCGTGTTTTGGCGGGATGGGTGGCTGCGCGATGATCGGGCAATCGGTTATCAATGTCGCTTCAGGCGGGCGAGGTCGCTTATCGACCTTTACCGCTGGTGCGTTCCTACTTTTCCTGCTGACGGTGCTGGGCAGTTATGTTGGCCAAGTGCCCATGCCTGCCTTGGTCGCGGTGATGATTATGGTGTCAATCGGCACGTTCAGCTGGAATTCGATCCCGAACCTGCGCCGCCATCCGCCCAGCAGCTCGGTTGTGATGATCGCGACCGTTGTTGTTGTGGTATGGACGCATGACCTTGCGATGGGCGTGCTAATCGGCGTGCTGCTGTCCGGCATCTTCTTTGCCAATAAGGTGCGCGGGTTGTTCACCGTTGAACGTATGCGTCGTCCCAACAGTGCGGTCTATGTCGTCACGGGTGAGATTTTCTTCGCCAGCGTCGACAAGTTCCAGAACGCGCTTGGCCCGGAAAGCCAATATGAAGACGCAGCCCACAATGTCGTGATCGATGTGAGCCGCGCGCATTTCTGGGATATTTCCGCGATTGGTGCGCTTGAAAAAGTGGTCGACCGGATGCGTCGCAATGGCCGTCACACCCGGATTGTCGGGCTTAACGAGGCAAGCGCTGATCTGTTCGACAAGTTTGCTTTGGAAGACCGGACTGGTCTGGAGACAGGTCTAGCCCCGCATTGACCGGCTGACGCGCCCATGCAAAACGTCTGAAAGACAAGCGCAGGGGAGAGCGGCGATGAACACGATGCAAGGGAACGGACGGGTCGAACTGGTTTTCGATTTTGTCAGCCCCAACGCCTATCTGGTTTGGTGGCCTCTGCGTGAACTGATAAAACGCACTGGCGCGCAGTTGGATATCACTCCGGTCTTTCTGGGTGGGATGCATAAGCTTACCGGCAATGCGCCGCCGATGATCCGCGATGCCGAGGTCAAAGGCAAAAACGAATACGCCATGCTGGAAATGCAGCGGTTTATCGCGAAACACAATCTGAACAAATACCGGCTCCACCCGCAGTTTCCATTCAACTCGATCACCTTGCAGCGAATGCTTGTCGCATCGGGGCAAGACGGGCGGGCAGTGCAATTTGTCGAGACTTTGCTGTCGCCAATATGGGAAGAGGGCGTCGATATCACCTCACCCGAAGCGCTGGGTGCGGTGTTAACCGCTGGCGGGTTTGACGCCAGTGACCTGTTCGCTCGCGCGCAAACTGACGAGGTTAAACAAGCGTTGGTCCAAAGCACTGATGATGCGGTTGCGCGCGGCGCATTTGGTATTCCGACCATGTTCGTGGCTGAAGAGATGTTTTTTGGCAAAGAACGGTTGAGTCAGATTGAAGAAGAGCTGGCGAAGGGCTGAGCGTGGCCATTGATGGTTTTCCTTCACATCCGGCTGCAGTTTCAGCCGAATGGTTGAACGGCATTCTCGACGATTCTGAAAGCCTGGTCGAACAGGTCACTTGGGAGCCTATTGGAACCGGCCAAGTCGGTGATAGCGTCCGCTTCTTCCTGACTCATGCGGACGGCAACAGCAGCACGCTCGCCGCGAAATTTGCCGCGGAAGACGAGCAAAGCCGCGCGACTGCTACAATGCTGGGCCTTTATGCAAAAGAAGTGCAGTTCTATCAGCAGATCGCTCCCAGTCTCTCCGCTCGCTTGCCGCATACCTACCATGCGCAAATGGACGAGACCGGAACGCAATACATCTTGCTGTTCGAAGACCTTGGCCCCGCGCGGATTGGAAACCAGTTGGATGGTTGCAAGATTGGGGATGCATGCGAGGCAATTAAACAAGCCGCTGCTGTTCATGGAGGCACTTGGCAAAAGCGCGAGATAATCGACTCAGGCTGGCTTCGTACGCCAGAGCCTGTCGTCCAGCAGATCAATGCGCTTTATCCGCAAGCGCAGGCCACCTTTCGTGAGCGCTATGCCGACACGTTACAGCCTGAATATATGCAGCTATGCGAGGCGCTTGCTGCTTTGCCCGATTTGAGCGCAGCGCGGTTGTCTCCCCCGCAATGCGTTGTGCATGGTGACTTTCGCCTCGATAATCTGCTGTTCGATGTGAAAGGCGGGGCTGAAGCAATTGCTGTCCTGGATTGGCAGACGGTCGTCGCGGGCCGCGCAATGACCGACATCGGCTATTTCATGGGTACAGGGATTGGCGACACTTTGCGCCGCGCGCATGAAGACAAATTGCTCGACCTGTATTGCCGCGAAATGGGCACGCATGGCGTCAATCTCACTCGCGATGACATCTGGCGCGAGTATAGAATTGGGGCGCTGCACGGTCTCTTCACCGCCGTTTTCAGTGCCGCTTTTGTAGAGCGAACTGAGCGTGGTGACGCCAACTTCCTTTCCATGGCGCGCGGTGCCTGTTCGCTCGCACTGGAGCATGATTCACTTGGCGCAATCCAAGAAGGAGCCTGATATGGTATTGAGCCGCGCGGACGATTTTCCGATCCACCAAACGCCCGAACCCATCGCGTTTTCCGGCACGGATCGCAATTTTTACGACCGCTACTTCTTCAACGGCTATTCTCCTGATGGCAGCGGTTTCTTCGCACTTGCTTTTGGCGTTTACCCGCACCTGGACGTGGCAGATGCGCATTTCAGCTTTATTCGTGATGGCAAACAATATTCGCTCCACGCGTCGACTGAGTTGAATATGGAGCGGATGGCCTTGCGCGTTGGGCCGATCGCCATCGAAGTGGTTGAGCCGCTGCAAAAGCTCAAAGTGACAATAGATGAAAGCGATGGGATCGCCGGCGAGTTCACCTTTGATGCGCGCTCCTCTGCAATCGCAGAGCCGCGCTTCATCCACCGCTTTGGCCCGCGCGCTTTCATGGACTATTCGCGCATGACACAGAACGGGCACTATGCTGGTTGGGTATCGCTGGATGGGGTGCGTGAAGAGATGGCGCCGGGCACGCTTGGTACACGCGATCGCAGTTGGGGAGTGCGCCCGATCGGTGCGCGTGATCAACAGGCCATGCCGGGCCACCCGGTGCCCACATTCTTCTGGCAATGGACGCCGCTGAACCTGCAAGGCGGCTCGCTGTTCTTCCACATCAACGCAGACACACAAGGCAATGCCTGGAATACTCGCGCTGCTTGGGCAGTCGATGGGGCAATTCAGGAAGGTATTGTCGAAGGCGAGGGCATGCTCGTAAGCCAATTGGAAGAGGGGACGCGCTGGCCCTCTGGTGCCTCGCTAAACCTCGACCTTGCAGGTGCGCCGCGCAATTTGACGCTGGAGCCTATCAGCCGGTTCCAGATGAAGGGGCTGGGCTATACGCATCCCGTCTGGGGTCACGGCGTTTATCACGGCGGTGCAAAGGTTGAGCGCGAGGAGTATGATCTGGCGACGCTCGACCCTGTGCAAATGGACAACCGCCACGTCCAGATCATCTGCCGCGTTGACGGCGATGACACAGGGGTCGGCATTTTCGAACAACTTATCCTTGGCCCTTATGCGCCGTTGGGCTTGGAGGATTTTTAAGCCAACGGTGCAAACTATGTTCAGGTTTCGGTTCCTATGCATGAGGGTGCATTCGGGTGAGTGCGTCAATTTGGGGAATTCGATGCGATATGTTTGGGCAACAGCGATCACACTTGGCCTTGTTGGCGCCAGTCCGGCGCTTGCCGCACCAATTTGCAAAGTTGAGGTGAGCAAACAAAACACCGTGTTTTCCTCTTGCAATGATGATGCCGCGCAATGCCAAATGCGCGCGCGAACATGCACGATCAATGCGGTTCGCGGGACAGTCGTCGACGAACAGGATGAGCGGCTTTGGGATAAGGAGCCAGCGGGCGTCCAATCCAAGTCTCCGATTTTGCCAAATGCGTCGGTAACGGACCCGCTTGTTTGCGGGGCTTGGCAAACGAAACAAGCTGTTTCCGTCTCTCCAATTCTAACACAATCGGTCTATCCCTATTGGAAATTTGCGCTCGATGGGGCGGTTCTGAGGCCTGAAGTTGTGATGTCTGCCCGGCTCCATTGGAATGTGCGGCCCGTTGATAATTTGGCAACCGGATCATCTGTGAATTTCGCCGTCATATATGGAAATGTGGCTTACACATCTTTCCATAAAATCGGTAATTCGACGAACTATCAGAGCCTTGGCTATGCGCCTTGGGATAGTGCGACCTATCCCGCGTTCACTGATGTGTCGTTTGATGTTGACAGCTACATCGTCACCAAGCTCAACCTATCAAGGGCAGATGCTCCCGCTCAAGGGCCGGTTGGTTTGGTGTCACAGCTCAATTCCCAAGGTCCACAAAACCGCAACGTTGCGCGCAGTGTGACACTGGAAACATGCCACTACACCGGGTTTCCGTTCCAATCTGGCGATGTGCCGATCAAAAACCCTAATAAACCACCAGTCGTCCCTACGGTGCCGAACCTACGGCGATAGCACACGAGTAATACACAAGTAGAAATCGCGCATTCCTGCAAACCCCCTTGTCTTTATTTGCGCGCGTTTTAGTCTAAGGGCTAGTACGATGCAGACAAATTAGAGATAGGGGCGTTCATATGGTGCGGCTTATCGCTGCAAGCTTGTTGGTAATTGCGAGCGCATTCGCGGTGCCGAACGTTTATGCGCAGGACGGCGGCGCTGATCCACAGATTGCGGAGGTGGGGCAGTCCGGAGGACTGGCGACTGAGCCAGAGCCGGAGGGCTCAACCGAGCGGGCGGCCGAACCGGTAGCAAAACCGGCGGCCAAGAAACCCGAAATTCCCGACCTTATTCCGACCGCAAACTTGGCTGGTCATAGCATCTGGCGCGAATTTGATCTTTCGCCCGATGGCAAAATTCTTGCGGTCGAACGCAAAGATGAGAGCCTAACTCAGATTTTGTTGATCGATGCCAATACCCGTGACGTCATAAAGAGCTATTCTCTTGCGCCGCGACTTTCGCTCGATTGGATGGAGTGGGCAGGCAACGGAAAACTTCTCGTTTCACTTTCACGGCCAACTTTTTTCTTTGGTCACCAAACGCGCTTTAGCCGGATCTATGTCCGCAATATCAACAGCGACGAGATTTTCGAACTCGAAGTAAGCGACGAAGTCTTGTGGGGCGGTGATATCGTGCACATTGCCGACGATGGCAACACCGCTTTGGTATCAGTTCAAAAGGATTTAACATCCAATCCTTCGGTTTATCGCTACGAGCTCAAAGAAGGGGGCTCTGTTGAGCGTGTAATAAAACACAAGTTTGGTGTATGGAGTTGGTATGCCGATGAAGATGGCGTCGTGCGGTTGGGTATGGGTTGGGAAAAGAAGCGCCTTCGCATCTATTATCGACCCGATGCTGGCTCAAAATTCAAACTGGTCGGCAAACTGAAGGAAAGCGATCAGGCAAGCCGTTACTGGAGTGTCTATCGCATCATATCAGGTTCGGATCGTGGCTATGTGATCGAAGAAGGCGAGAATGGACGGATGGGGGTGCGTCTGTTCGATTACTCAACCGGCCAACCCGTTAGCACCTTTTACGAAAACCCAGACTGGGATGTTGATGATCTTTGGTTGGATGAAGATGGCCAACCTCAAGCAGCCATCTATACCGATGATCGCGAGCAGATTGTTTGGTTCGACAAAAAGAGTGAGGACTTGCATCGCCAACTCACGAAGGCGCTCAAGATGGAAGATGTTCAGATCATTGGCCGGTCGGAAGACAGCGATCGGATGCTGGTCTGGGCAGGCAGCGAAGCCGATCCGGGCGCTCTCTATATCTACACGCCTGATGAAAAGCGGCTGGATTTATTTGCCAATTATCGCCCGGATCTCGACTTTCGCTCGCTCGTGAAGCCAAAGCCAATGCGCTACACCGCGCGCGATGGATTGGTAATCAGAGGCTACCTGACTTTGCCTAGAGGCCGGGAGGCCAAAGGTCTGCCTTTGATCATTATGCCGCATGGTGGTCCTTATGGTGTTCGCGACAGCCTCCGATATAATGACGAAGTGCAGTTGCTAGCCAATCGCGGCTACGCTGTTCTCCAACCCAATTTTCGTGGGTCAGGCGGTTACGGCGAGGCATTCTTTGAGGCTGGAACCGGCGAAGTCGGACGCAGGATGCAAGATGACTTGGACGATGCGATGGATTGGGCCGTCGGCGAAGGCATTGCCGACCCCAAACGCATATGTGTCGTGGGAGGCTCGTACGGAGGCTATGCCGCACTTTGGAGCGTTTTGCGTAACCCTGAAAGGTATCGCTGCGCGGCAAGTTGGGCTGGCGTCACCGACTGGGAAGAAATGCTGAAATATGATCGCAAATATATGACGAGAAAGGCAGGCAAAGCTTGGCAGGCGCGGATTGAAGGCAAGGAGGAGTTTGATCTTGATTCGGTTTCGTTAGTGCAGCGCGCTGGTCAGTTGTCGCGTCCGACTTTGCTGGCGCATGGGACGAGAGACGACAACGTGCCAGTTTCGCAATATGAAGCATTCCTCGAGGCTGCCAAGAGCGCTCCTGTGCAACCGGAAACTCTCCTTATCGCGGGGGAAGGCCACTCATTTTCTTCGGCCAAGAACGAACAGCGCTGGTACGATGCGCTTGACCGGTTCCTCGCCAAGCACAATCCCGCGGATCAGGTTGATTCCAATGGTGAACTCATCGTGCCCGCTTCGCCAGAACCGCCGTCGATTTTCACCGATATTGAACTTCCGGCAGCCTCAGAGGCGAAATGAAACTGATGCAAAGGG
Organism: Erythrobacter sp.; assembly: GCA_039985875.1. GTDB lineage: Bacteria > Pseudomonadota > Alphaproteobacteria > Sphingomonadales > Sphingomonadaceae > Erythrobacter. The sequence goes on from JBDWRU010000011.1 coordinate 463,720, forward strand.
GATACAGGCGGGATTAACCGCGTTTATCCACTTGTGGGGGGGCAAAGAATTGTTACGCTAGGGCCACTATGAAAGAGCTGTTCCAACACGCTGCCACAACCGACGGGGTCACCGTCCGGGTGGCTGTGAACTTCCTGCCGGAGCAATCTCATCCCGAAGCTGGGAAGTGGTTCTGGGTCTATCACATACGGATAGAAAACGGTTCACACGAGGCCATTCAACTGCGCACGCGCCATTGGCGGATCACGGACGCGCGTGGCATGGTCAATCATGTCGATGGTGAAGGGGTGGTGGGGGAACAACCACGTCTTGAGCCGGGGCAAAGTCACGATTATGTCTCGGGCTGTCCGTTGACGACGCCGCATGGCTCGATGGAAGGGTTCTACACTTTCCTACGCACGGATGGCGCGCCGCTCGAAGTGCGCATTCCGTTCTTTCCGCTCGCTGCGCCAGAAACCGCTGACAGACACTGACAATTTGCGCCCCTAATCCGCGCGCCTGAGCAACACCTGCTTGCGGGGCAGGGCGCACGCGACTAAGCGAGCCCGCTATGAGTCTTGCGCTATGAAACGCACACATCTCCCTTTGAATGCGCTGCGCGTCTATGATGCAGCCGCACGGCATTTGTCGTTTACGCGCGCTGCGGATGAGCTGGCGGTGACACCGGCGGCTGTTGGTCAGCAGATCCGCGCGCTCGAGGACCATTTGGGCGTGGTGTTGTTTCGCCGCACACCCAAAGGGCTTGAGCTGACACCGGAAGGCGAGGCGGGCTTGGATGCTTTGCGCGAAGGGTTCCTGCGGTTTGAAGAGAGCGTCCAGGCGATGCAAGCCGGGCAAGCATCCGACCGCTACACCATTGCCGCGCCGCGCGAGTTCTACGCTGAATGGCTTGCCCCGCGACTGGCCGAGTTTCAGGCCGACACTCCCGGCGTGCTCTATTCGATTGTCGCGGATGAGAACGCTGACTTTACCGAAGCCAATCTCGATCTCGCGATCCGGCTGGTCGATGGGCCGGGCGATCTCAAAGGAGTGCAGCTTGCGCCAGCTGAGCGGGTGACGGTGGCCGCTCCCAAAGCGCGCGATGCGTGGATTGATTGGCCCGGCGCGACGTTGCCTGAGGATGTGAGCCCTTGCATCAAAGCTGGCAGTCCTGGCCAAGCGCTATCGTCGGCGCTGGCGGGGATGGGCCGCACGGTCTTGCCGCTGCCGTTGGTAGCAGATGCGATTGCGAGCGGGGCGCTTGAAAAGCTCGATGGCCCGACCGAGGGCCGCCGCGCATACTGGTTGATCGCGCCGCTGCCGCAATGGCGCCAGAAGAAGGTCAAGGCACTTGTGGAATTCCTGACTTCGTAGTCGCGCAGCGCATCCGCGCTGCGATTTCCTCGCTTACGCGACCTAAAGGTCGCATCGCTGCGGGCAGGCGGTCGCCCTTGCGGTTCACTGCGTGAACCGGGATAAAGGCAACCATGAGAAACGTTGCTCCCATCACCACCGCCCGCTTTACGATGCGGCCACTCCAGCGCAGCGACACAGCGGCGTTGTTCCCAACCCTCTCTGACGAAGAACAATGCCAATATCTCACCCGCCCAGCCTTCGACAGTGAGGAAGAGTTGTGGGGCTGGCTGGCAGAGCCCGGCTGGAACGGGCGCAGCTGGATCGCCGAGGACGCGACCGGCGCGGTCGTGGGCCGCTTTGTCGCGGTGCCGGGGCATGCGGCGGGCATTGAAGAGGTCGGATACATCACCTGCATCGACCGACAGGGTGAGGGGATCGCCAGCGAGTGCACCCATGCGCTGATCGAGCGGCTGTTTGCTGAGGACGCGCGCAAGATCACCGCCGAGGTCGACACCCGCAATATGGCCTCCATAGCGCTGCTCGAACGGCTCGGCTTCACCCGCGAGGCGCATCTGCGCGAGCACGACGTCACCCATATCGGGCTGTGCGATGTGTACTGGTATGGACTGCTCGCTTCGTCGCGCGTGGAGGGCGGCTGACACACTTGGCGCAGTGTCTAGGGGTGAAAAGTGTGTGGGTTTGAGTTTTTTTGTTTTTCGCAGCGCATCCGAGTCTTTTGTGGTTACGCTCGCCCATCCGGGCGAGCGTCCTCGGTGCTGTTTCAAACCCGGGCTTCGTCCGGGTTTGAGCACCTGCGGTCGGGCAGTCGCCCTCTGGCTCGGCTGCGCCTCGCGACCATTCCAAGCCTGATGTCAACGCACCAAGGAACCGGGAGCCAGTTAGCGGCTTGGTCGCGGAGCACGGGCCGCAGGCCTGCGGGCGGGCGGTCGCCCTTGCGGCGGCTTCGCCGCCGGATCAGTGCAAGGCAGATGGCTGGCACCAAGGTTCTTGGCGCGACGCGGATAGACCGGGAATGCTGCGAGCCGAAGGCGAGCCAGCGGGCGACTGCCCGCCGCCGCTTATGCGGCGTAGCCAAGCGGGCCGGATGGCCCGCGCCCGGCGTTTGAGGGCGCAAACAAATAGACTCTGCATCGGGCGGTCCTTTTGTGAGGAGGGCTAAGGACCGAGGGATTAAGCCGGTTTTTGGGGAGTAGGAAAATTGCTTTTGTATTCAATGAATTTGGGTAAAGTCGAAACAGAAGGAACCATTGAAAAATGCGCTTGATCAAATTTCGTGCTGAAAAGGTACATGGCTATCTCAATTACGATGTCGATTTAGACAAAGACATTGTATTTCTCACAGGAATTAACGGTAGTGGGAAGACTACCATAATTAACTTAATTGCTGCGCTAATTTCACCCGATCTACGTGAATTGCAAAGCATCCAATATTCTTTGATCGAGTTAACGATTGAGGACGATTCGAGAGATAGTCGGCGCCTGAGAGCCGTGCAGGCTGAGAACGAAATAACATTGAAAATAATGGGTTCGAGAAATGAGTTTCGTTTCCCAATATTCGTTAAAGCCACATCTGTGCCGCGGTATAGGGCCGACGAAGACGAAGCCGAGCACTTTCGCGAATTGCTGTCTACGTCCTTCCAGAACTCAATTATCCAAGAGATCGTCTCTCTTCCAACACCAATGTATCTTGGTTTGGATCGACGCCCTCGATTCGATGATCTGACTCGAGGAAAGTCATTGCGCTCGCAGGCGCGGCCGAGAAGAAACCTATTCGGAGGACCAATTCATGCCAGTCTGATGGAAGCGCGACGAGTTGCTGAAGAGGCTTATCGCCGATCGCGGGTACAGACTTCTGACATCGGTGATGAATTGCAGCGGAAGATGATCCTCAATTTGTTGACGTTTTCAGAAGAGGATTTTCTTCGGATCACGGGCCCCACTGAACGAGAGAAGCGTGATCTGAATCAAGCGATCAAAGATGTTCGAGAATTTGAGTCGATATCTAACTTGCCGGCCGAAGAAGTTCGTGCCCGAATTGATCCATTTTTGAAGCGCCTCAAAGAAATTTCTCAATCTATTCCTGCAGGAGCGCAAATTGGTAAAGGTGATGAATTTCCAAGTGACGTATTAAACAATTTATTTTTATGGAGCTCAAACAAACATCAACTGAAAAAATTAAAAGTAATTTCTGATTTTGTTTCAAGTTTTAATAAAAGGCAGCGCGTTGCTATGAGGCCTTTCGAAGTCTATCGAAGGCTGGTTGACAAATTTTTCAATGATAGCGGAAAACGGCTTTTTGCTGATGATGTTGAAGGTTTAGGTATTGAAATCGAGGGTGTGAAAGGTGTTCGGGCACTTAGCTATCTTTCATCCGGCGAGGCGCAAGTATTTGTGATGCTCTCAAACCTTGCATTTCATCCTGATGCACAAGAGGCAAATGTCTTCATAATTGACGAGCCGGAACTCTCTCTGCACATACGTTGGCAAGAGATTTTCGTGCAGAGTCTCTTACAAGCAAATGAAAAGGTCCAATATATTATGGCAACTCATTCACCTTCCATTATACTGGATAGGATCGAAAATTGCATAGAAGTTAAGCCGATCCAGAAGATCAAATAATGCAATACAATGAGCAGTCTATTCGGGCCCAGAATTTTTTAAAACGACATTACAACGATATTGATATTGTAGTTGAAGATAGTGGTAATCGGAATATTTGGTATTTCATTATCCGTTCGTGCGTACCAAAACATATTAAACTAGATAGCATAACGTTAGCTGGTGGTCGAAAAGCCGTTGAAAACGCGTGCAAAGCGGATCAGGCTGACGATGGAAGAAAGCGGCTCTACATCGTAGATGGCGATTTCGACTACCTTCTAGGAAAGCGCAAAAAAAGGCTGAAGCACTTATACAGGTTGCGTGCATTTAACGTTGAAAATTTATTGTTTGAGAATGACGCCCTATTGCCGATTGCGCTGTCTTCGGATCCACTGTGCGCTCCTGGCGACGTTCTTGATCGGTTAATGATGTCAGATTTGATTGATGAGGTATCTGAGCCCTTCATCAAACTTTTTGAGGCATATGCAATCTCCGAAAGTTTCGGTTCAGGAATTCAAACTTGTAACTACAAAGTTGAAAGGTTTTGCACTGAAGTCAATGATGGCTTAGCGGTCGAGTTGGAGGCCGTCCGGACAAGGCTGTTTTGGCTTCTCCGAGAGTTGATGCGACGTTATGGTGCAGCTCTTGTCAGGGAGCGGTATACACAGGTGCGAGCGAGGGCTGACCTGCTTTCAGTCTCTTTAGCGGTTTCCGGTAAATCTTACTTACTACCGCTTGTACATCGCGCCATTCAAAAGCGCTTTGGTTACCGAGGTTCGCGAGAAAGTTTGAAGGTCGCACTCGCTATGAATGCAAAAACTTGTGCGGAACCATATTTGAAGGCGCGATTCACAACGATTTTGCAATAGCCAATCCCCTTGACCCCCCAGCACAACCCCGCTAGTGGCGCGCGGTCTGATGATGGGGTGTGCCTGCATATCCCGGCTGTCACAAAGATTTTGAACTGAACATTGGCGGTCACGCTCTCCTAATTGGGAAAGCAACCGGCAAAGTAATCCGGCGCTTTGGGCATCGGGTGGAGTGTTTCAAGTTCGCGACTGGCTAAAGGCCCGCTCAAACATGCGGCGTCCTTTTTGCACAGCGCGCTTCCTTGATCCCCTTCATTCCATCCAAAACGCCAAACTGGTGTGACCCTTGGTGCGCTTGCATTGGGGGGAGGGCCAAGCCTCACTACGGATGAGGTGAGAAAAGGAAGCATGAATGCCAACGATTAACCAGCTGGTCCGCAAGGGCCGCGTTCCGCAGAAGGCCAAGTCTAAGGTCCCTGCTATGGAGCAAAACCCGCAGAAGCGCGGTGTTTGCACCCGCGTTTATACCACGACGCCTAAGAAGCCGAACTCGGCTTTGCGTAAGGTTGCCAAAGTGCGCCTGACGAACCAGCGTGAAGTGATCTCCTACATTCCGGGCGAAGGCCACAACCTGCAAGAGCACTCTGTTGTGCTGATCCGTGGCGGGCGTGTTCGCGACCTTCCGGGCGTTCGTTACCACGTGCTGCGCGGTGTGCTTGATACCCAAGGGGTCAAGGACCGTAAGCAATCGCGTTCGAAATATGGCGCTAAGCGGCCTAAATGATGGGTGCGTGCCGCGAGCAAGGCGCTTGTGGCACGGTTTGAGTTTTTGTGGGTGCGGTCAGCACATCCGTGCTGACCTCGGTGCCAGCCCATCTCGCGTTTTGTCTCTTGGCCCAAACCTCCCGACTCTAGCATGGGTGGATTGGGCCGAAGAGAAGAGAAGCCGAGTGGGCCGGAACAGCCTAAACTCCGAAGGAGTAAGTAAATATGTCACGTCGTCGTCAGCCCCCTAAGCGGGAAATTTTGCCTGATCCCAAATTCGGTGATCAGGTGTTGTCGAAATTCATGAACAACCTCATGCTTGACGGTAAGAAAGCCGTTGCAGAGGGCATCGTGTATTCGGCGCTCGATACCGTTGAGACCAAAGCGAAAACCGATCCGGTTGCGCTGTTTCACGATGCGCTGAACAATATTAAGCCGCAGGTTGAAGTGCGCAGCCGCCGTGTTGGTGGTGCGACCTATCAGGTTCCGGTTGAAGTGCGCCCTGAGCGTGCACAGGCGCTTGCGATCCGCTGGATGATTTCAGCAGCGCGCGGTCGTCCTGAAACCACTATGTCCGCGCGTTTGTCGGGCGAATTGATGGATGCGGCGAACAATCGCGGCAACGCTGTGAAGAAGCGTGAAGACACGCACCGCATGGCCGATGCGAACCGCGCCTTCTCGCACTACCGTTGGTAACCCTCTCGTGATGGGCTGTGGACAGGGCGGCGCTCTGTCTTTCGTCTGTCACAATCGTAACTATATGGGAGCGCATGCCGTTAGGCGGCTCCCACACTTTCTGTAAGGAACTCAGCAATGGCCCGCGAATATCCGCTGGAGCGCTATCGCAATATCGGCATCATGGCTCACATTGATGCTGGCAAGACTACGACGACAGAGCGTATCCTTTATTACACTGGGAAATCCTACAAGATCGGCGAAGTGCATGATGGCGCTGCGACGATGGATTGGATGGAGCAAGAGCAAGAGCGCGGGATCACGATCACGTCGGCTGCGACAACCTGTTTCTGGAACCCTGAAGATCCTGACATGGATGTGATGGGCGATCCTAAGGCTTTGCGCGAAAACACGCCAAAGCACCGGATCAACATCATCGATACTCCGGGCCACGTTGACTTCACGATTGAAGTTGAGCGTTCGCTTCGCGTGCTCGATGGCGCGGTTGCATGTTTTGACGGCGTTGCTGGCGTTGAGCCGCAGTCCGAAACCGTTTGGCGTCAGGCTGATAAGTATAGCGTTCCGCGGATGTGCTTCATCAATAAGCTCGACCGCACCGGCGCTGACTTCAAATATTGCGTTCAGTCGATCATTGATCGTCTGGGTGCGACACCTGCTGTGCTCTATCTGCCAATCGGCATCGAGTCTTCGCTTTCCGGTCTCGTCGATCTGGTCAACCAGCGCGCGATCACTTGGAAGAACGAAGATCTGGGTGCGGAATATACATTTGGCCCGATCCCTGATGATATGGCTGACGAAGCGGCGGAATATCGCGAGAAGCTCATCGAGCTTGCTGTTGAGCAAGATGACGATGTGATGGAAGCCTATCTCGAAGGTGAAGAGCCTGATGCGAAAACGCTCAAGAGTCTGATCCGTAAAGGTACGCTCAACCAGAGCTTCGTTCCGGTTCTGTGTGGCTCAGCGTTTAAAAACAAAGGTGTTCAGCCATTGCTCGACGCGGTGATCGATTACATGCCATCGCCGCTCGATGTGGAAGCCATTAAAGGCGTTCTGCCTGGCGAAGATGGTGCCGAGGAATCGCGTCCGTCTTCGGATGATGCGCCATTCTCTGCGCTTGCATTTAAGATCATGAACGATCCGTTCGTGGGATCTCTGACCTTTACCCGCATCTACTCAGGCCACCTTTCAAAAGGCAGCGTGATGAACTCGGTTAAGGAGAAGAAAGAGAAAATCGGCCGTATGTTGCTGATGCACTCCAACGAGCGTGAAGATATTGATGAGGCGTTTGCTGGCGATATCGTAGCGATTGCCGGTCTGAAAGAGACCACCACTGGCGACACGCTTTGTGATCAGTCGAAGCCGATCATTCTTGAACGGATGGAATTCCCGGATCCGGTTATCGAGCTTTCAGTTGAGCCGAAAACCAAAGCTGACCAAGAGAAAATGGGCGTTGCGCTCAATCGCTTGGCTGCTGAAGATCCAAGCTTCCGCGTGACGACTGACCATGAAAGCGGTCAGACGATCATTAAGGGTATGGGCGAGCTTCACCTCGACATTCTGGTCGACCGGATGAAGCGCGAATTCAAAGTCGAAGCCAATGTTGGTGCGCCGCAGGTTGCCTATCGTGAGTCTTTGGGTCGCGAGATGGATATCGACTACACCCACAAGAAACAATCGGGTGGTACTGGGCAGTTTGCCCGAGCCAAAGCGACTTTCACCCCGGGTGAGCGCGGTCAAGGCATCATCTTCGAAGACAGCATCAAAGGCGGTAACATTCCGAAGGAATATATCCCGAGCCTTGAGAAGGGTATCCGTGAGCAAGCTGAAAGTGGCTACCTCATCGGCTTCCCGATCATCGATTTCACGATCCACGTGACCGATGGTGCCTATCACGATGTTGACTCTAGCACTGTGGCCTTTGAAATTTGCGGTCGCGGCGCTATGCGTGAAGCGGCTGAGCGGGGCGGTATCAAGCTGCTTGAGCCAGTGATGAAGGTTGAAGTTGTTACGCCGGAAGACTACCTCGGCGACGTAATTGGCGACTTGAACAGCCGTCGTGGGCAAATCCAAGGCACGGACAGTCGCGGTAACGCCCAAGCTGTCGAAGCCTTTGTCCCGCTGGCCAACATGTTTGGCTATGTGAATGAACTTCGTTCGTTCAGTCAGGGTCGTGCGCAATACACCATGCAGTTCTCTCACTATGAGGAAGTTCCGCAGGCTGTGGCGCAAGAGGTCAAGGAGAAGCTTGCTTAAAAGTGCAAGCAAGGCTAGGGGCGGCGCCTGATTCAGCGGGCATCGCCCTTTCTCCCGCTAGCAATTGAAATTTGAAACAGAAGGTATTTACGAGAAATGGCGAAGGAAAAGTTTGAGCGGAACAAGCCGCACTGCAACATCGGCACCATCGGTCACGTTGACCATGGCAAGACGACGCTGACTGCGGCCATCACCAAAGTTATGGGTGCCGGCGTTGATTTCGCTGACATCGATAAGGCTCCGGAAGAGCGCGAGCGCGGGATCACTATCTCGACCGCTCACGTTGAGTATGAGACCGACAACCGTCACTATGCGCACGTCGATTGCCCAGGCCACGCTGACTATGTGAAAAACATGATCACTGGTGCGGCGCAGATGGACGGCGCGATTTTGGTTGTGAACGCAGCTGACGGCCCAATGCCACAGACTCGTGAGCACATCCTGCTCGCACGTCAGGTGGGTGTTCCGGCTCTGGTTGTGTACATGAATAAAGTTGACCAGGTCGACGACGAGGAAATCCTCGAACTCGTTGAACTGGAAGTTCGCGAATTGCTTTCGAGCTACGACTTTGACGGCGACAACATTTCAATCGTCAAGGGTTCGGCTCTGGCCGCTCTTGAAGGTCGTGACGAAGAAATCGGTGAAAAATCGATCCGTGAACTGATGGCTGCTGTTGATGAGCACATCCCACAGCCAGATCGTCCAGTGGATCAGGACTTCCTGATGCCAATCGAGGACGTGTTCTCGATCTCTGGTCGCGGTACTGTTGTGACGGGCCGTGTTGAAACCGGCGTTGTGAATGTTGGCGACGAAGTTGAAATCGTTGGCATCAAAGACACTGGCAAGACCACTGTTACCGGCGTTGAAATGTTCCGCAAACTGCTTGATCGTGGTGAAGCTGGCGACAACATCGGCGCTCTTGTTCGCGGCGTTGCTCGTGAAGAGATTGAGCGTGGTCAGGTTCTCGCGAAACCAGGTTCGGTTACGCCGCACACTGAGTTCAGCGCAGAAGTTTACGTTCTGTCGAAAGACGAGGGTGGCCGTCACACGCCATTCTTCGCAAACTATCGTCCTCAGTTCTACTTCCGTACAACTGACGTGACCGGTGAAGTGATCCTTCCTGAAGGCACTGAGATGGTTATGCCTGGCGACAACGTGACCATCAACGTTAGGTTGATTGCTCCGATCGCTATGGACGAAGGTCTGCGCTTCGCGATCCGCGAAGGTGGCCGTACGGTTGGTTCAGGCGTGGTTGCTAAAATCACAAAGTAAACTGATCGTCCCACGGGACTGAAATTCGAAGAGGCCCGGTTCGCAGAAATGCGCGCCGGGCCTATTTTTATGTGAGGCCAATTTTGCGCTGAGAAATGGGCGGGGAAGACCCGCTTAAATTAGTGTGAGATTCGTTGGCGTTTAGGGGTTGCCAGAATCCTACCTCAAACGTATACGCGCGCCTCAAGTCATGGATTCGTTCGTGACACCGCAATTTTATAAGGCCGCCCGAAGATATCTTTCTGGGAAACTGGGAAGAGGGCTAAGGGGCCGGCCTTTTGTTTTTGAGGTGGGGTAACCTGCCTTTGGCTCTTTCGCATCGGTAGTAGGTAATGGAAGCACAGAATATCCGTATTCGCCTTAAGGCGTTCGACCACCGCGTTCTCGACCAGGCGACTGGCGAAATCGCAGAAACGGCGCGTCGTACGGGTGCTCTGATCCGTGGTCCCATTCCTATGCCGACGCGCATCGAGAAGTTCACCGTGAACCGTGGCCCGCATATCGACAAAAAGTCGCGCGAGCAGTTCGAGGTGCGCACCTACAAACGTTTGCTGGACATTGTTCAGCCAAACGCTCAAACGGTCGACGCGCTGATGAAGCTCGATCTGGCTGCCGGCGTGAACGTAGAGATTAAACTCGCCTAAGGGTGAGTGCTTCGGGCAACCGGAGCAGTGACATAGAGATACCGCCGGTCTTTTGGCCGGGCTGCGTCTCCCGTCTCGCACCACTCATATGAGCGGTGCAATCAGCCCGGACGGGGCGATGCATAAAAACTGGGTTGGCCAATTTTGGTTTCACGCACCTTGGGGATGGTCCCTTGGGTGCCTCTGTAAGGAGTAATGACGATGCGCACTGGCGTGATCGCAAAGAAAGTCGGGATGACCCGCCTCTTCCATGAGGACGGTCGGCATGTGCCGGTTACCGTTCTTGCCCTGGAAGATTGCCAGGTTGTCTCTCATCGCACTGCAGAGCGTGACGGCTATTTCGCTGTTCAGCTTGGTGCAGGCGAAGCGAAACAGAAAAACGTAGCGAAACCGCAACGCGAACATTTCGGCAAAGCCGGTGTTGGCTTGAAGATGCGCGTCGCTGAATTTCCAGTAGCGGGCGAAGATGCGCTTGTGCCGGTTGGTGCAATGATTAGCGCTGAGCACTTCGTTGCTGGTCAAAAGGTCGACATTACCGGGCATACCCAAGGTAAGGGCTTTGCTGGTGCGATGAAGCGCTGGGGCTTTGGTGGCCTTCGCGCGACGCACGGCGTTTCTATCTCTCACCGTTCGCACGGTTCAACGGGTAACCGCCAAGATCCTGGTCGCGTCTTCAAAGGTAAGAAGATGGCTGGCCATATGGGCGACCGTCAGCGCACGCAGATGAACCTAGAAGTGGTACGCACCGATGCGGATCGCGGCTTGCTCTTCATCAAGGGCTCGGTCCCCGGCTCTAAGAATGGCTGGTTGCTGGTTCGTGACGCTGTGAAAGTTTCTGCTCCAGACGGTCTTCCGTTCCCGGGTGCAGTTCTCGATACCTCGGCTCCGGCTAACGAAGATGCTCCGGTTGAAGCGGTTGTTGATGAAACAGCGGTCGATGCAGCAACGGAAGCACCTGTGGCTGATGCGCCTGCGCCGGAAGCTGATGCTACGGCAGATGCTCCCGCCAGCGAAGAAAAGAAGGAGGACTGATCCATGAAGGTGAAGGTCCAAAAAATCGACGGGAAGGCGTCAGGCGACATCGAATTGAACGATGATGTCTTTGGTCTGACCCCGCGCGCTGACATTTTGCACCGTGTGGTGACATGGCAGCTGGAAAACCGCCGTGCCACCGCTCGTCCAACGCGTGAGCGTTCGGATGTTGCTCGCACTGGTAAGAAGTTCGGCGCTCAAAAGGGTTCAGGTGGCGCGCGTCACGGTGCTCGCTCTGCTCCGATCTTTATTGGTGGTGGTAAGGCTCACGGTGCACGCAAGCGTGACTTCAACCAATCGCTGAACAAGAAAATTCGCGCGCTCGGTCTGAAGATGGCGCTTTCAACGAAGGCGGCAGACGGTCTCGTGGTCGTCGACAGCCTCAAGCTAAAAGACGCCAAGACAAAAGCGCTCAAAGGTCACTTTGAAAAAGCCGGTCACAATGGCAAAGTCTTGGTGATTGGCGGAGAAGACGTTGATGCTGATTTTGCGAAAGCAGCGGGCAACCTTCCGGGTGTCAATGTGATGCCGGCGCAAGGCGCGAACGTTTACGACATTCTCAATCACGACACGCTGATCCTGACCAAGGATGCGGTTGAAAAGCTGGAGGCGCGCTTCAATGGCTAAAAAGCAAGAGATTGATGCGCGTCACTATGACGTGATTTTGGCTCCGCACATCACTGAGAAGTCGACAATGGCTTCTGAGAACAACGCTGTGGTCTTCAAAGTCGCCAATGACGCGACCAAGCCGCAGATCAAGGAAGCCATCGAGGCGATCTACGAAAAGAAGGTCGTTTCGGTGAACACCATCGTCACCAAAGGCAAGACGAAGCGCTGGAAGGGTAAACCTTACAAGCGTTCCGACTTCAAAAAAGCTGTCGTTAAGCTCGCTGAAGGCGAGATGATCGACATCACTAGCGGTATCTGAGGCGGATCATGGCACTCAAGAACTACAAACCGACAAGCCCCGCACGCCGTGGCCTTGTATTGGTCGACAAATCTGGCCTTCATAAAGGTGGGCCCGTTAAGTCACTGACCGAAGGCAAGCGCAAAACCGGTGGGCGGAACAACAAAGGTCACGTGACAAGCCGCGGTATCGCAGGCGGTCACAAGCAGAAGTACCGCTACATCGACTTCAAACGTCGCAAATGGGGTGTTCCTGCAACGGTTGAGCGGATAGAATACGATCCCAACCGCACAGCCTTTATCGCGCTTCTGAAATATGAAGATGGCGAACTTGCTTACATCATCGCTCCACAGCGCCTCGCAGTGGGTGACACGGTTCACGCTGGCGAAAAGACCGATACCAAGCCGGGCAACGCGATGTTGCTGGGCCAAATGCCGGTCGGTACAATTTGCCACAATCTGGAGATGAAACCGGGCAAGGGTGGTCAAATCGCTCGCTCTGCCGGTGCTTACGTTCAGATTGTTGGTCGTGACCGCGGCATGGTGATTGTGCGCTTGAACTCAGGCGAGCAGCGTTACCTGCGTGCAGATTGCATGGGGACGGTTGGCGCGGTTTCGAACCCTGACAACCAGAACCAAAACTTCGGCAAAGCCGGTCGCACACGTTGGAAGGGCCGTCGCCCTCTCACACGTGGTGTTGCGAAGAACCCGGTCGATCACCCGCATGGCGGTGGTGAAGGCCGGACCTCAGGTGGTCGTCACCCAGTGACGCCATGGGGCAAGCCGACAAAGGGTGCACGCACCCGTAAGAACAAGCAGACGGACAAAATGATCATCCGTTCGCGTCACGCGAAGAAGAAGAGGTAAGCGAGAATGGCACGTTCCGTATGGAAAGGACCGTTTGTTGAGCTCAGCCTTCTTAAGAAGGCCGAAACCGCTCAGGATGCGGGCAATTCGAAGCCGATCAAGACTTGGTCGCGTCGTTCGACAATCTTGCCGCAATTCGTTGGGCTGACTTTCAACGTTTATAACGGTCAAAAATTCATCCCTGTTTCGGTTTCGGAAGAAATGGTTGGCCACAAACTTGGTGAGTTCGCGCCGACGCGCAGTTTCCCGGGTCACGCGGCTGACAAGAAGGGCAAGCGCTAATGGGTAAGGCAAAATCTCCCCGCCGCGTGGCTGAAAACGAGGCGCTGGCTGTAGGCACGCAAATCCGTGGCTCTGCGCAAAAGCTGAACCTCGTGGCTGAGTTGATCCGCGGCAAGAAGGCTGAAGAGGCTTTGAATATCCTCTCCTTCTCGAAAAAGTCGATGGCTAGGGATGCGAGTAAAGTTCTCGCCTCTGCAATCGCCAATGCTGAAAACAACCACGATCTCGATGTTGACGCGCTCGTCGTTGCAGAAGCTTCGGTTGGCAAGTCGATAACGATGAAGCGTTTCCACACACGTGGCCGCGGCAAATCGACGCGCATCCTGAAGCCATTCAGCAAGCTGCGCATCGTCGTTCGCGAACAAGAAGAGGCATAAAGACATGGGTCAGAAGAGTAATCCGATCGGTCTGCGGCTTCAGATCAACCGCACTTGGGACAGCCGCTGGTACGCCGAAGGGCGCGACTATGCCGGGCTTCTCATTGAAGACATCGAAATCCGCAAATATATCACCAAGAACCTGCCGCAGGCAGCGATCTCTAAAGTGGTTATTGAGCGCCCAGCTAAGCTGTGCCGCGTTTCAATCTATGCGGCACGTCCTGGCGTGATCATCGGTAAGAAAGGCGCAGACATTGAAAAGTTGCGCGGCAAGCTTTCTTCGATGACTGACAGCGAAGTGAAGTTGAATATCGTTGAGATCCGCAAGCCGGAAATTGACGCTAAACTCGTTGCTCAAGGCATCGCTGATCAGTTGATCCGTCGTGTGGCTTTCCGTCGTGCGATGAAACGCGCGATGCAGTCAGCAATGCGATTGGGTGCTGAAGGCATCAAGATCGTTTGCGGCGGCCGTTTGGGCGGTGCTGAGATTGCGCGGGTTGAGCAATATCGCGAAGGCCGGGTGCCATTGCACACGCTGCGCGCGAATATCGATTACGCTGAAACCGAAGCGCTGACCGCTTACGGGATCATCGGCATCAAGGTTTGGGTCTTTAAAGGTGAGATCATGGCACATGATCCAACCGCGCAAGACCGCCTGATGATGGAATCGCAGACGTCCGGCGTCCGCCCGGCACGTTGAGGTGAGTCAATAAAATGCTGCAACCGAAAAAAACCAAATATCGTAAGGCCTTCAAGGGCAAGATCCATGGCAAAGCCAAAGGAGGCACTACGCTGAATTTCGGCTCCTATGGGTTGAAAGCGCTTGAGCCTGAAAGGCTGACCGCGCGTCAGATCGAAGCGGCTCGCCGTGCGATCACTCGTGCGATGCGTCGTCAGGGTCGTCTTTGGATTCGCGTCTTCCCAGACGTGCCAGTTTCCAAAAAGCCTGCTGAAGTGCGTCAGGGTAAAGGCAAGGGCTCCGTTGAGTTCTGGGCTGCACGGGTAAAACCGGGCCGCATCCTGTTCGAACTCGACGGTGTTCCTGGTCCGGTGGCCGCGCTCGCATTTGAGCGTGCTGCGATGAAACTGCCGATCAAAACCAAGGTTGTTGCGCGATTTGGCGACACCTCGCACTTGGGAGGAGCCAAATAATGGCCGATATCGCAGACCTCCGCTTGAAAACAGACGATCAGCTTTCGATCGATCTTGCCGAGCTTAAGCGCGAGCAGTTCAATCTGCGTTTCCAAGCTGCAACGAACCAGCTGGAGAAGCCTTCGCGGATCAAAGAAGTGCGTCGTAACATCGCCCAAATCATGACGCTTCAACATGAGCGCGCGGCTGTTGCTGCGGCTGAGAAGGCGTAAGGAGTAGACAATGCCCAAACGTATTCTAGTCGGCACAGTGACCTCCGACAAAACCGATAAGACCGTAACGGTCAGAGTCGAGCGCAAGGTGAAGCACCCGCTTTACGGCAAGATCATCCGTCGTTCGAAAAAGTATCACGCGCATGATGAAACCAACGAATACACCGTTGGCGATATCGTTCGCATCGAAGAGACCAAGCCAATTTCCAAAACCAAGACATGGGCGGTGAAAGATCGCGTTGTGTCTGGCGGAGTGCAGGCGGTTGAAGCTGATCTCGAAGTTGAGGCAGCAGGACAGTAATTTAGACGTTCAGTTATTGAGCAAGGAACTGCCGAGCCCCGGTCAGAATCGGGTGTCCCGGAAAGCCAAGAGAAGGAACCGGATCAATGATCCAGATGCAATCCAATCTCGACGTCGCGGACAATAGCGGCGCTAAGCGCGTCCAGTGCATCAAAGTGCTGGGCGGGTCTAAGCGTCGGTTTGCTTCCGTTGGCGACGTGATCGTGGTCTCAGTCAAAGAGGCTCAGCCGCGCGCTAAAGTCAAAAAGGGCGATGTTCACCGCGCTGTGATCGTTCGTACTCGCAAGGACGTTCGTCGTCCTGATGGCAGCGTGATCCGTTTCGACAGCAATTCTGCTGTGCTCGTCAACAAGACGAATGAGCCAATTGGCACACGGATCTTTGGCCCAGTGGTTCGCGAATTGCGCGGCCGTGGCTTTATGAAAATCATCTCGCTTGCTCCGGAGGTGCTGTGATGGGCGCTGCGAAGATCAAGAAAGGCGACAGCGTTGTAGTGCTGTCAGGTAAGGACAAGGGCCGCACTGGCACTGTCCAACAGGTTATGCCGAAAGACGGCAAAGTGATCGTTGAAGGCATCAATGTCGTCGCGCGTCACCGCAAGCCAAGCCAGCAAAACCCGCAAGGCGGTATCGACCGGTTCCCGGCTCCAATGCACCTGTCGAAAGTTGCCGTGGCTGATCCTAAGGATGGCAAGCCCACCCGCGTTCGTTTCGAAGAGAAGGACGGCAAGAAGGTGCGCGTTGCAGTAAAGAGTGGGGAAACGATCGATGGCTGATTATGCTCCTCGTCTAAAGTCGAAATACGAAGACGAAATCGTGAAAGCGATGACCGAGAAGTTCGGTTACACCAACCGCCTTCAAGTGCCCAAACTGGAAAAAGTGACGCTCAATATGGGTGTTGGTGAAGCCAGCCAGGACAAGAAGAAAGTTGCAACTGCGGCTGAAGAAATGGCGCTGATCGCCGGCCAAAAGCCGGTTATCACACGAGCCAAGAAGTCGATCGCACAGTTCAAACTGCGCGAAGGCATGCCAATCGGTTGCAAAGTGACTTTGCGCCGTGATCGTATGTTGGAATTCATGGATCGTTTGGTCACTATCGCAATGCCTCGCATCCGTGACTTTCGCGGGTTGAACGCCAAGTCGTTCGATGGTCGTGGCAATTATGCGATGGGCCTCAAGGAACAAATCGTGTTCCCTGAGATCAGCTACGACAAGATCGACAAAGTGCGTGGGATGGACATTATCTTGACCACCACTGCGCAAACCGATGATGAGGCGCGCGAATTGCTGCGTCTTTTCGGCTTCCCTTTTGAAGGCGAAGCACAGGAAAAGGCAGCGGCGTGAGCCAGCTGTTACAACGAGAAGAGAAGAGAGCTTAAGTCCAATGGCGAAACTGAGTTCCGTGAACAAAAACGAGCGTCGCAAGAAGCTCGTAAAAAAGTACGCAGCGAAGTACGAAAAGCTAAAGGCAATTGCCGACGACAAGTCGCTTGAAGAAAGCGAACGTCTGATCGCGCGCCTGAAAATGGCTGAGATTCCGCGTAACGGTAATCCGACACGCGTGCGCAATCGCTGCGCCACCACCGGCCGTCCACGCGGCTATTATCGCAAGTTCGGCATCAACCGGATTGAACTTCGCAACCTCGGCAACAAAGGTCTGATCCCAGGCCTTACGAAGTCGAGCTGGTGAGGGACTGACATACTATGCCTATGACCGATCCATTGGGTGACATGCTCACCCGCATCCGCAACGGCCAGCAAGCGAAGAAGGACTCTGTTCTTTCGCCTGCGTCAAAACTGCGTGCGAACGTCCTCGAAGTGCTTCAGCGTGAGGGCTACATCCGTGGCTATTCTGAAGACGAGAGCGGCAAGCACAAAGCGCTGCGGATCGAACTGAAATATTTCGAGGGCGAGCCTGCGATCAAACATGTCGCACGCGTCTCCAAGCCGGGCCGCCGTGTCTATTCGGGTTCGAATGAACTTCCGACTGTGCGCAATGGCCTTGGCATCACCATCGTTTCGACCCCGCGCGGTGTCCTTTCGGACAATGAAGCGCGCGAAAACAAGGTCGGCGGCGAAGTGCTCGCGGAGGTGTTCTGATGAGCCGTATTGGTAAGAAGCCTGTTGCGATCCCTGGCGGTGTTGAAGCCAAGATCGAAAATGGCGCGCTGAGCGTAAAGGGGCCGAAAGGTACTCTTACGTTGGGCCTGTCTGACCTGATCGATTACAAAGTTGAAGGTGACGAGATCGCCATCAAACCTGCCAATGACAGCAAACAAGCGCGCGCCTTTTGGGGTTTGCAGCGTACTTTGGTGGCGAATTTGGTTGAGGGTGTAACAGAGGGTTTTTCAAAGACTCTGGAAATCTCCGGCGTTGGTTATCGTGCGAAGGCGCAAGGCAAGACCTTGAAGCTGGAGCTAGGTTTCAGCCATGATGTCAATCTGGACGTTCCAGAAGGCGTCGATGTTAAGACCCCGGATCAGACAACCGTTGAGATCAGCGGCATCGATAAGCAGGCCGTTGGTCAGTTCGCTGCTGAAATCCGCGAATTCCGTAAGCCTGAGCCTTACAAGGGCAAGGGTATCAAATATCGCGGCGAATATGTCTTCCGCAAGGAAGGGAAGAAGAAGTAAGATGGCAAAACTCTCTCTCTTTGAGCGTCGCCGCCGCCGTGTCCGCACGGCTCTGCGTTCGCGCGCAGGCGACAAGCCACGTTTGTCAGTGCATCGCACTGGCCGTCACATCTACGCGCAGATCATCAATGATGCCGAAGGCCGCACTGTTGCAGCAGCTTCAACACTGGGCGTTAAGTCGTCTGGTGCGAATGTTGATGCCGCTGCGAAGGTTGGCAAAGATATTGCTGCTGCCGCGAAGAAAGCTGGCGTAACGACTGTCGTGTTTGATCGCGGCGGGTTCCTGTTTCATGGCCGCGTAAAAGCGTTGGCCGATGCCGCTCGTGAAGGCGGGCTGGAGTTCTGATTATGGCCGACGAGAACAAACCAGAAGAAACCGCAGCACCTGTGGAAGCAACACCTGCTCCCGAAGCTGCGCCTGCTGAGGCCGCTCCCGCTGCTGAGGCCGCTCCCGCTGCACCGGCAGCAGCTGCCCCTCAACAAGAGCAAAAAGGTCGTGGCCGCGGTCGCGGTGGCAACCGTGATGGCGGTGGCCGTGGTCGTGGACGTGGTGGCCGTGATGGTCGTAACAAGCGCGAAGAAGAAGATGATGGCATCATCGAGAAGCTCGTGCACATCAACCGCGTTTCCAAGACCGTAAAAGGCGGTAAGCGCTTTGGTTTTGCTGCCTTGGTTGTGGTTGGCGATGGTCAGGGCCGCGTTGGCTTTGGTCACGGCAAAGCACGCGAAGTGCCAGAGGCGATCACCAAGGCAACCGCTGCGGCTCGCAAGAAGATGATCCGGGTGGCTTTGAAAGAAGGCCGCACGTTGCACCATGACGCCAATGGGCGTTTCGGCGCTGGCAAAGTGACGATCCGCACGGCTCCTCCGGGAACCGGTATCATCGCTGGTGGTCCAATGCGTGCTGTGTTCGAAAGCCTCGGCGTTGCCGACGTGGTGACCAAGTCGGTCGGCTCATCAAACCCTTACAACATGATCCGCGCCACTTTCGAGGCACTGACCGATCAGACTTCGCCGAAGTCTGTGGCTCAGCGTCGCGGTAAGAAAGTCGCCGACCTTTTGGGTCGCGGCGGTGCAGACAAGGCTGAGGCAGAAGCCGACGCCGCAGCTGTGGTGGAGTAATCGACAATGGCTACTGTAAAGATCAAACAGATCGGTTCTCCGATCCGTCGTCCAGAAAGCCAGCGCAAGATCCTTATCGGTCTTGGGCTGAATAAGATGCACAAAGTCGTAGAACGCAAAGACACCCCTGAGGTGCGTGGCGCGATTGCGAAGATCCCGCATCTGGTTCAGGTCGTCGACTAAGTTAAAATGCCTCGCCGTTGTGCGAGGCATTTCCTTTCAGCGCGCAGAAAAGCGAAAGCGAGTGCAAACATGAAACTATCAGATATCCGCGACAATGACGGCGCCCGTAAAGGTCGCATGCGCAAGGGCCGAGGCATTGGCTCTGGCAAAGGCAAAACCGCAGCGCGCGGCCAAAAAGGTCAAAAATCGCGCTCTGGTGTTGCGATCAAGGGGTTTGAAGGCGGTCAGATGCCGCTTCACATGCGGATCCCGAAACGCGGCTTTAACAACCCGTTTGGCAAAGACTTCGCTGAAGTGAACATTGGCATGGTCCAAAAGTTCATCGATGAGAAGAAGCTCGACGGCAAGAAAGACATCACCGAAGATGCTCTGCGCGCTTGTGGCCTTATTCGTGGCGGCAAAAACGGTGTGCGGCTGCTCGGTAAGGGTGAGATCAAAGCCAAGGCGAAATTCATCGTGGCTGGGGCGACTAAAGGCGCAATCGCCGCGGTCGAAAAAGCGGGTGGCAGCGTCGAAGTAACCGCTCCAATCAACGCCGAAGTCAAAGCTGCTAAAAAGGCAGCTGCGGAATAATGTGACAAAAGGGGTGCCGAGGGGTTCGACAACGGGCCTCTCGATCCCTACTTATCGTCTCTGAGCCGCGAATGAGCGGCAAACACACGGGATCGACGATACATCATGGCATCACGCGCCGATAACTTTGCAAGCAATATGAACTTTGGCAACTTTGCCAAAGCAACTGAGCTGCGCCAACGCATCTGGTTCACAATCGGAGCGCTGATTGTGTTCCGCTTCCTGAGCTTTGTTCCGCTTCCGGGGGTTAATCCGGCGGCTTTGCAACAAGTCGCTGACCTTACTCAGGGCGGTATCCTTGACTTGTTCAACACATTTTCGGGTGGTTCGCTTGAACGGATGAGCCTGATTGCCCTGGGTGTGATGCCATACATTACTGCATCGATTGTGGTGCAAATGGCTTCGGCTTTGCACCCGACATTGGCTGCGCTTAAGAAAGAAGGCGCAACCGGCCGTCAAAAGCTGAACCAATACACGCGCTATGGCACAGTGTTCCTTTGCGCGATCCAAGGCTACTTTCTTGCTTCGGGACTTGAGAGTTTCAGCGCGCAAAACGGGATCACTGCGGTGGTCAATCCGGGCTATATGTTCCGTGTTGGCGCGGTCATCAGCTTGATCGGGGGCACCATGTTCCTGCTGTGGTTGGGTGAGCAAATTACGGCGCGCGGGATTGGTAATGGTGTCTCGCTGATCATTATGGCTGGTATTGTTGCGCAGTTCCCGACCTTTGCTGGAAACATGTTCGAAGGCGGTCGCACAGGTGAGATTAGCGCCGGCATCATCATCGGCTTTATCGTGATGGTCGTGGTGCTGATATTGTTCATCGCCTTTATGGAGCGGGCGCAGCGACGATTGCTGATCCAGTATCCCAAGCGCGCCACCCAACAAGGCATGATGCAAGCGGACCGTTCGCACTTACCGCTTAAGCTCAACACGGCCGGCGTCATCCCGCCGATCTTTGCTAGTTCGTTGCTGCTTTTGCCTCTGACAATTTCGCAATTTGCCAGCGATTCGCTTGACACGAGCAGCTCGTTTGGCGGCGCGATCGTGACGCTGAACCAATATCTTGCCCCGGGCCAACCGATCTATTTGGCGTTTTATGCACTTGGGATCATCTTCTTCTGCTTCTTCTACACTGCGGTTGTGTTCAACCCGGAAGAGACTGCGGACAACCTGAAGAAAAATGGCGGCTTTATCCCCGGCATCCGTCCGGGTAAACGCACGGCGGAATATCTCGAATATGTGTTGTCGCGGATCACGGTCGTTGGTGCGATCTATCTGACGCTGGTCTGTGTCATCCCGGAATATATGATTGGGCAGACGGGTATTCCGTTGTTCTTGGGCGGGACGAGCTTGCTGATTGTGGTCAATGTGACCGTTGATACGCTGAGCCAGATTCAATCGCATTTGCTCGCGCACCAATATGGCGATCTTGTCAAAAAGGCGAAGCTTAAAGGCCGCAAGCGCTAGTCTTACAGCGCGAGATTTGGACCAACCGCACCGTTTGGTGGTGCGAACAGATTTTGGGGGTAGCGTCACGTGAACATCATCCTTCTGGGGCCTCCGGGCGCTGGTAAAGGCACTCAAAGTGCTGGGCTGGTTGAACGGCACGGTATGCAGCAGCTTTCTACCGGTGATATGCTGCGCGCAGCGGTGAAGGCGCAGACCCCTGCGGGGATCAAAGCCAAGGAAGTGATGGATCGAGGCGATCTGGTTTCGGACGCAATCGTATCAGAGCTGATCGATGATAATCTGGCTAGCATGGACGCTGGCACAGGAGCGATTTTTGACGGCTATCCGCGAACGGCGGCGCAGGCTGACGATCTGGACAGCATTTTAGAAAAACATGGGCGCAGCCTTGACCATGTGGTTGAGCTTGAGGTGAATGTTGATGCGTTGGTTGAGCGGATCACGGGCCGATATTCCTGCGCCAATTGCGGCGCGCTGTACCACGATACTGCCAATGTCCCTTCAAAAGAGGGTGTATGCGATGTCTGCGGATCGACGGAATTCAAACGCCGCCCTGATGACAATGAGGAAACCGTGCGCAACCGCATGGGCGTTTATCGTTCAGAGACCGCGCCGATCCTTCCCGGCTATGAGGCGCGCGGCATCGTGACACGGGTTGATGGCATGGCCGATATCGACACCGTTGCAGCTGCGATTGATGCGGTGCTCAGCGGGTCGAACTGACCGAGTGTTCCGACCAGCGGGGCTTTCACACTGGAGCTTGATCCCTTAGGGCTTGAAGTCCGAAGGAGATCGTTTGTGTTGAAATTGACCACTCGCTTGATGGCTCTTGCAGTGATTGCGGCCGCCACTTTTGCTGCGCCGGTTCACGCCGAAGTTACCAAGAAATCTGATCGTGGATTTATCACGCGCGATGAAGTCGTGGTGGACGCTAATCTTAAAGAAACTTGGCTTGCGTTAATCAGCCCTGCGCGCTGGTGGAATGCTGCACACACATGGTCCGGAGATGCGGCCAATCTCTCGCTCACTCCGCAAGGGGGCGGGTGCTTTTGCGAGCGCATCCCCGAAGTCGATGAGCCGGGCCGCTTCACGCTAGAAGGCAGCGTGGAACATCTGCGCGTGGTTCAGGCTTTTCCAGAGAAGGCGCTGCGCCTGACTGGCGGTCTTGGTCCTCTCCAAAGCGAGCCTGTGAACGGGGTTCTGACGATAGTGCTGTCCGAAGTCGACGAAGGCACACGGATTGTGTGGGAATACAATGTTGGCGGGTCGATGCGCTATGAGATCGACGAGATTTCCAAAGCGGTTGACGGCGTGATGAGCCAGCAATTGGCGGGTTTGTCTAAGTTACTCGGACGGGTAGGTGCAGGCGATGCTGACGAAGCTGACGATGAAGAAAATGACGACAGTGAGGGTTCAGGCGAAAGTGTAGAGGATGCGTTTGGCGATCTGGGCATCGACGGTTGATCCGCACCATACCGAGTTGTTAGTTGGGAACGCTCAAAGTTTGAAAAACCCACAGGAATTGGTGACGATTTCTGCCATTATTCGAGGTTAATCCAGCAGATAAACTGGCAGCGTTCCGAAGGGTTTGTATAGACCTAAAACGAGTGTCTCACGTTGCGCAGAAAGACTCGGCGTCGTTAACGGTTGACGTCGGTTGCGATTCGCCTTAAGCGCGCGCTTCATTCGACACGCCAAAATCCAAATCTGGCGCACCCAGTCCGGCGGGCAACGCTTCCATTAGCGTGCCATTCGGGCTTTTGCCATTTGGACCCGGCGTTTCGATCTTGAGCGTTGAGATGGGGGTAGGGCGCCTAGCCTGAGATCCCTGTGGAGCATGGAGAAATAAGTGGCTCGTATTGCCGGGGTTAACATCCCTACAAACAAGCGCGTAATTATCGCGCTGACCTATATTCACGGAATTGGCCGTACCACGGCCGTTAAAATCGCAGACAAACTTGGCATTGCGCATTCTGCACGTGTGCAGGATCTGACCGATGAAGAAGTTCTGCGCATTCGCGAGACCATTGACAGCGATCATCAGGTTGAAGGCGATCTTCGTCGCGACACTGCGATGAACATCAAGCGTCTGATGGACCTGCGTACTTATCGTGGGCTTCGTCACCGTAATGGCCTACCTGTTCGCGGCCAACGCACGCACACCAACGCCCGCACCCGCAAGGGTAAGGCTAAGCCGATCGCTGGGAAGAAGAAGTAAGCGAGGGGGTAACCCCAACGCTTTTCCCTTCATCCGAATTAACGAGGAAATAAACCAATGGCACGCGAACCCGGTAGTAAGGTTAGACGCCGCGACCGTAAGAATATCAGCAGCGGCGTTGCGCATATCAACGCCAGCTTTAACAACACCATGATTACCATCACTGACGCGCAAGGCAATGCGATCAGCTGGTCCAGCGCGGGCACGATGGGTTTTAAAGGCAGTCGTAAATCGACACCGTACGCTGCGCAGGTCGCAGCCGACGATGCCGGCAAGAAAGCCGTCGAGCATGGTGTTCGCACTTTGGAAGTCGAAGTGAAGGGACCCGGCTCAGGCCGTGAAAGCGCACTTCGTGGTCTTGCTGCGGTTGGTTTCAACATCACGTCAATTCGCGATGTTACGCCTATTCCGCACAACGGCGTGCGCCCGTCTAAGCGTCGCCGCGTCTGATCCGTCTTCGGCCCGGCGGTTTGTGTCGCCGGGTTCCGCAAGGGCCCAATGCAAGCACAGATCGCATACGGCCCACCACAATTTGAACCGCTGAAACAGCGAATTAGGGGAAATCCATGTCCGTCAACACGAAGAACTGGCAGGAACTCAAGAAACCCAACGCTCTGGAAATCAAGGAAGGCGGCGACAAGCAGCGCAAAGCAACTTTTGTTGCCGAACCGCTTGAGCGCGGCTTTGGCCTGACGCTTGGCAACGCGCTTCGCCGGGTCCTGCTTTCCTCACTTCAGGGCGCTGCGATCACTTCGATCAAGATTGAAAACGTTCTGCACGAATTCTCGTCGCTTGCTGGCGTGCGCGAAGACGTGACCGACATCGTTCTCAACGTGAAGCAAATCGCGCTCAAAATGGAAGGCGAAGGGGCTAAACGCCTTCAGCTCTCCGTGACTGGCCCGGCAACCGTCAAAGCCGGTGACATCGCTGTTAGCGGTGACATCGAAGTGATGAACAAGGACTTGGTCCTTTGCCATTTGGATGATGGCGCGACGCTCAACATGGAGCTGACCGCTGATGTCGGCAAAGGCTATGCGCCTGCGGTCCAGAACCGTCCGGCTGATGCGCCGATTGGCCTGATCCCAGTGGACTCGCTCTATTCGCCAGTACGCCAAGTCAGCTACAAAGTTGAAAACGCGCGTGTTGGTCAAGAGCTTGACTATGACAAGCTCAGCCTGACGGTTGAGACCGATGGCACAGTCGCTCCAGAAGACGCAGTGGCTTTCGCTGCACGCATCCTTCAGGACCAACTGACTTTGTTCGTCCACTTCGAAGACGGCATCCCGCAACCGCAATCTGCAATGATCGGCCACGCTGCCACTCCGCAAGAAGACGATGCGAACCAGCTCAACCGCTACCTTCTTAAGAAGGTCGACGAGTTGGAACTGTCTGTGCGTTCGGCCAACTGTCTCAAGAACGACAACATCATCTATATCGGCGATTTGGTTCAAAAGACCGAAGCCGAGATGTTGCGGACGCCAAACTTTGGCCGCAAGAGCTTGAACGAGATCAAGGAAGTGCTTTCCAGCATGGGTCTGCGTTTGGGCATGGATATTCCGGGCTGGCCGCCTGAGAACATCGAAGAGATGGCTAAGAAGCTCGAGCAGGAATTGTTGGGCTAAACAGGTTTCGGCGGCGCACCTCCCAGTTACGGGAAAGCGCCGCCAGCACTGGGCTACCTCATACGGGCCTTTTTCAAACCGCTGATCGCTTCGCGCGAAGGGTTGGCAAACAAGGGAAATTACAATGCGTCACGGAATTTCACAGCGTAAGCTGAGCCGTAAATCGGGCCACCGCAAGGCCCTGTTCCGCAACATGTCAGCCGCGCTGATCAAGCACGAGCAGATCCTCACTACGCTCCCGAAAGCGAAAGAACTGCGTCCTTATGTCGAGAAGCTTGTTACGCTGGCAAAGCGTGGCGGCCTTTCGAACCGTCGTTTGGCACAATCGCGCCTGCTCGACGAAACACAGTTGAAGAAGCTGTTTGACGAGCTGGCTGAGCGTTATTCTGACCGTGAAGGCGGCTACACCCGCATCATCAAAGCGGGCTATCGCGCCAGCGATTCCGCGCAATTGGCGATTATCGAATTTGTCGACCGTGACGAAGACGCCAGAGGCCAAGATAGCGGCCCTGACATGAGCCAGGTTGACGAATACGCCGAGGCCGAAGCGGCAGCGTAAACGCACCAAACAAAGAACTTTAAAAAGGGGCTCAAGGCATTCACCTTGAGCCCCTTTTTTATGAACAAAAGCTGCTCGCGCTGTTCAGTGACGGGATCGACATGTTCGTGTTACACCGTGTTTCATGCAGAGCGAGGCACACCCTCGTTGGTGGGGGAAATCACGATGTTCAGGTTCGCAATCGCCGCAATCACAGCTTTATTGGTTGTTGGGGCAGCGCCCGCTAGCGCCCAGTATCGCTTTAGTACCAAGGAACCGGTCTTTGCCGAATGGAGCGATGGCAAATGGTATCCGGGCGTTCTTCAGAGCCAGTCCGGCAATCGTTATACAGTGAAATTCTGGGATGGCGATACGGCCACCGTAACACGCGACAAGTTACGTCGTGACACTATCCAACGCGGCGACAACCTGTTCGTTCGAAAACATGATGGCAATAAACCAGCCACTCTGACCGAGAGGCATGGCTACGCATTGGTTGTTACCTATCCTGACGGGAGCAAAGAAGCTGTCCCGATGAAATCTGTGATGGTCAAAAACCTCGTAGGGCGCATTGCTGCGCCGCGCTCAATGTCCAAACCCGCAGTGCTCGCCAATATTTGCAACAACACGTCGCAGACAGTTTATGTCGCAATGGCGATGGGGACATACAACGACGGTAGGGGCGGGCACGCTTCAAGTGGGTGGCGAGTCATGGCCTCGGGCGAATGCCAAATTCAAAACATGACGCAGTTTTGGCGCAGTGAGACTCGCTATCCCGCCGGGCATAGGTTCACTGCGCCGACCTATATCTATGGCCAAACCAAGGACGCGTTTCAGAACCGAATTGCCGGCGGCGCAATCACGATCGACCGCGGCCTGAAGTGGGGCGGGGAAGATGGCGAGAACGAATTTTGCATCATGGATCGCCCGACCATTTCATTCCGCCACGTGGTAGATCAGAGCGCCGGCTTGTTTGAGCGCGATTATTGCAAGGACAGCAATTCGTTCAAAGTGTCGTTTAATAAGCTGAAAATACCATCAATGACGTATGGTCTGGGACTTGATAATCTAACCCCGGCCGATGTTGGCGCCGTAGTTAACTGGACCTTTGGTGAATAGCGACCTGTTCGCCGCGCAAGCTCAAGGATGCGATCTATGATAAAGTTTAGCAGAGCTTTGGCTTTGGCCACGCTTGGAACCGTCGCAGTCGGCGCGATTGGCTTCGCAACCAATACCCCTGCCATGGCCAGCGACCCTCGCGGCCCGGACAGTGCGCTGCACAAGGATACGCCTCCGACTGCGCGCTGTATCTTGGCGGTCGAAAGTCGCGGGCGAAGTGCGGGCTTTCGCTATGCAAAGGTGCTGGAAATCAATGAGGTTAAACGCACGCGTTGGGGTGTCCGTTTTGAAGGCCGGGTCAGCTTGAAAGGCCCACGCGGTATGGCCCGTCTTGGCGGCTTCAATCGTGGCAAGTTTGCCTGTCACTACGCGCCGAACCGGCGGCCTCTCGTTGACTTGAGCGGGGTTAGCGCTCGACGCTGAGCGAACACAGCCGCGATTGCGTGCTTGTCAGCGCCGCTGTGCAAGCTAGTCTCTGGCTCCATGCAAAAACTCCTCCTTGCCGCCGCCGCCGCCACACTCGCTTTCACATCTCCAGTTGCCGCACAAAGCGCGCAGGAGCGCTTGGACGGGCGCTATGACCGTGCGCTGGCCGCCGGATATAAAGCGCTGATGCTGTGCAGTGCCATTGCCAATGCCGAGGCGAATGGGGCAACGCGCACACCTGAGAGCGTACATGAGTGGGAGCTGAAAGGCATTCAGGCACCGCTTAACGATATCGTTCAGGATCTGATCTACGAAATTGTGCGTCGGCCGACGGGTCAAGTTGCGCATGTCGCGGTCGATTGGGCAGACGATATGCCCCCGCGCGTCGCGGTCTACTTTCAGGACAAGGGATGCTCAGCGCTGCCCATCGGAGCGCCTGAGGATTGGAGCGAGCCGGAGGAACCGGTCGGAGAAGAACCGAGGGAGCCTGTGCCGGACGACATGGTTATCCGCTTGATTGGTAGGGCGTTGCCAAAGCCGACTGCACCACCGCCCAGTGCTGTCGATCCGGTCTTCGACGCGGCCATTGATGGTGTGTATGGCAAAGGTAGCCGTACCACTGCAATG
Source organism: Erythrobacter sp. (assembly GCA_039985875.1). GTDB lineage: Bacteria > Pseudomonadota > Alphaproteobacteria > Sphingomonadales > Sphingomonadaceae > Erythrobacter. Next base: position 491,772 of record JBDWRU010000011.1, read on the forward strand.
TTAGTTCGCAGGCTTGATGAAGATGGGAATCTGCTCTCGGAATCGGCCCAATACACCGACGGCTTTGACGAAAACACGCCGCAACGCACATGGTCGGTGGCAAAGAGTATTGCAGCAACCTTTGTCGGTGGGGCAGTTGAGTCTGAACATTACGCCGTCGACGATTCGGTCAAACTCAATTACTGGCGGCGCGGGGACGAGACCGATCCGCGCAATGCAATCACGATAGACCACATGCTGCGCATGGCGTCGGGGCGCTATTCGGATACGCCGGGCAATCGCACCGATCCGCTCTATTGGGGCGGGGCAACGGTGGATGAACATGCGACCGGGTGGCCGCTGGTTCACAAGCCAGGCACTGTCTTCCGCTACGCCAACAATGACACGTTGATGGCGATCAAGGCAATTGACCTCTACCTGGAGCATTACCGCGCGCCTGAGCTTTTCGCGAAGCTGGGCATGAACAACACGGTCGCGGAAACCGATATGCGCGGCAATTATGTGCTGTCTTCGCAAGTGTGGTCGACCGCCAGCGACTTGGCGACCCTAGGGCAGCTTTATCTCAACGATGGGGTGCTGCCCAATGGTGAACGGTTCCTGCCGGAGAATTGGCGCGAATATGTCTCCGATCCCAGTGGCCCACAACCGATTGGTCGCCAGTGGGGCTATGGCGCGGGCTGGTGGACCTTTAAGCGACCAGAAGGCAACGCATTTGAGGGTATCCCTGACGATGCTTTCGCCGCGCGCGGCAATCGCGGACAATATGTTGTCGTAGTGCCTAGTCGTAATGTCGTTATCGTGCGGCGGGGCGAGGATATGGTGGGCACTCGATTTGATATCGCAGCGTTCACGCGGGACGTACTAACTGCTCTCGAAGAAGGTGAGTGACGGCCAAACCCGCCTTAATCTGAACACATATTCAGGTTGTTCAGGTAAATAGCGATAAACCTGAACAAAGGCTGCTAACCCCCTTCAGGCTCGTTCAATAGCGAATCATCCATAAGGACATCAACGCCGGGCAATACCGCATCGGCGCGAACCCGAGGATGAAACCTATGACTGATCTTAAAAAGACCATCACCAAAGGCACGCTCGGGACTGTCGCGGCTGGCGCGATGGCCCTGGCGTCTGCAACCCCCGCAATGGCGCAAGACCGCCATCGGGACCGTGGCATTGATGCTGGCGATGTGATTGCCGGCGCAGTAATTATTGGCGGCATCGCCGCCCTGGCTGGTGCGTTCAAAGGCGACCGTAATGATCGCTATCGTAACACCCGCCATAACACCCGCGTTTCTTACGACCGCCACAACAATCGCGGTTATAACAATGGTCGCAACGCTGTGGAGCGCTGTGTCAATGCAGCCGAACGTCAGGCTCGCCGCTTTGGTGGCTACCAATATGCCGATGTGACGCAGATCCGCGACGTTGACCGGACCCGCTCTGGCTTCCGCGTCAAAGGCCGGATCCAAGTTCAAGGCTCGCGCGGGTATAACCGCAACCGCTCTGATCGTGGCCGTTTCACCTGCTACACGGATGGTCGAGGTCAGCCGCAAATCGACTTCAGCGGTGTGCGCGGCCTTCGCTAAGCCCATCGTTTGAGTAAGCCCTCGGGGATCCTCCTGCGCGCCCCTTCGCGTTGTCCCCGAGGCACCTCACAATTTCAAGTAGCCGGTTGGGGGGACTAGGCTGCTTAGCAATAGGCGGTTCAGGCAAGCGTAAGCCTGGGCCGCCTATTCATTTGCGATCAATAGAGCGATTGGTGGCCGCTCGCCTCAAAAACAGGAGGGAGCATATGGCTCATTTAACTCGTATGGGAGCGGCACTTGGCCTCGCGGCAGCTGCTTCAATGGCTTCAACACCCGCATTCGCTGCTGACACACCTGAAGGACTGATCGCGCCGCAAGAGCGCAGCGCTCTGTTCGCTGATTTTGATAGCAGCACGTATGATGCAGAGAGCGACGTTTCAGAATGGCGCTATCGCAACCGTCGCTATCGGCGCGGCCGTGTGCGCGCTGGCGATGTGCTGGCAGGCGTGTTGATCATCGGCGGGATCGCCGCTGTGGCAAGCGCTGCGAGCAAGAACAACAAGCGCCGTGATCGCGACTATGACACCCGTGATGATCGCGATTACGACACCCGTGATGATCGCCGCGATGACCGCCGTGAAACGCGCCGAAATGCCAACGGGCTCGAAGGCGCGGTTGATCAATGTGTAAGCCGGATCGAGCGCGACGTGCGTGTCGATGAAGTTGGCAGTGTGAACCGCACGGCTGATGGCTGGCTTGTAACCGGCACGCTCTTTAACGGCTCTGGTTTTAGTTGTTCAATTGGCACTGATGGTCAAATTAGCGACGTGCAATATGGCAGCTTTGGCGCGGCCGCTAGCGATGCAGGTTCGCGCGCTTCGGTTGATGCGCAATGGGATGACAGCTCCTATTTGGCCGCGCAACGCGCGCGGGGCGGTGCTGCGGAATATCGCGGCACTGCGAACGGTACACCTCCACTGGCGAGCGCAGGATCAAACCAACTGCCAGCCTATCCCGGTGGCCCGCTTCCGGGTGAGCAATTTCCGGAATAAGCTCTCAGCTTAGTGAAAAATTGCGAAAAGGCGCGCGGTCTACCCTGACTGTGCGCCTTTTTCGTTGGGCGCATTACCGCGGGGTTTGCGGCGCCGGAACATGAGAATACATCCCATGAGCGCGCCCATGAGCGACAAAGCGGCAAACAGGATCAAGATCGGATGGCTACTATCTTCGCGCTCTGACATGTCCATAATGTGTAGGCCCCATGCGAAATCGAACCATCGCCACCAACGCGTTCGAACTGCTTCGACCTCGCCGGTGTCGCGTCCAATATAGACGTTGGTCCCGTCTTGAAGGGCGACTTGCCAGACCGGCTGTTTTCGGCGGAAATCAAAGGGCACCCGCTCTGACGGGAAGAATGTTACCGAGCTGACCGCATCTCCTCCCTTGATACGAGCTTGTGCCAAGGCACGCGCGTCTTGCGCGGTCAAAGCTGGCAAGGGTTCGCCGCTTTCCATGTCCACCCTGTTGGTGATGCCGTCCAGAGTTGTGAGGATTGCGACCGCGCGTCCATCCTGCATCGTGACGCGCATCTCTTTTAGCATTGCGTCTTCACTTGCCAAAGCACTGTTGGGCAGGATCAGCGGCTGGGTTTCGGTTTCAATCCGCAAATGCTCGCCGCGCACTTCTTCGATTGGTCGTGCGACCATAAACAGGCCGGTCGCGGTCCAGATGACAATCGGCACGCCGACCAACCATCCCAACCAGACATGCCACTTTGCGAAGCTACGCATGATATCTTGTATCGCCATGCCGCGCGCCTTGGCGGCTCGTGCTTAGCTATGCAAGATATTCCCGATCGCGTCGGCTGCATCAATGCAATCCAAGTCCGCCCATTGCGGCCCGATCACTTGCATCCCGCAGGGCAATGCCGCGCCATCGTTGACCCCTTCGCCAATTGGCAGCACGGTGGATGGCAGTCCGGGATAGGTCGCCAAGCCTGACCAAGTCAGCCCCTCGGCTGCAGGCATATCCTCACCATTGATGCTCAACGTCGCGTTGAAGACGGAAGATTCGTTATGTGGGATAGCCAGCACTGGAGCGGGTGGGGCGAGGATGAAGTCGTAGGTTTCAAACACTCGCTCCCATTGGAATTGGTTGGCCGCCTGCGTATCCAGCATACTGAACCAATCGGTCGCGGTTGCGCGCTTGCCGTCGGGGGCAGGCGCGCCGCGCGCCATCACAGTGTTGAGCTTCCGCAAGTAATCGGCTTGCTGTTTCTCAAGGTCTGGGATGAGGTCAGAGCTGCGGTCAATCTTCACGCCCGCCGCTTCAAGCGCAGAGAGCGCGGCTTGGGTTGGTGTCGCAACGCTTGCATCAAGAGTGCTCAACGGATGCGCAGTGATCGCAAGGATACGGCAGTCTTTGAGCGGTTTGGGATTGCGCCTGAGAGGCACAGAGCCGCCCAACTCAGTCAAAACCGCCAAATCCGCTGCATTGCGCGCCAGCGGCCCTGCGATGGACAAAGCGCTATCATGCGCGGCGACAAAACCCTTTTGCTTGGCCATCAGTGGGTGGTCATGCCCTTGCTTTGAAACCAGACCCCACGTCGTCTTGTGACCCCAAATCCCGCTGAAATGCGCGGGCACGCGAACCGATCCGCCAATATCTGTCCCATATTCGCAAGCAACCATGCCCGATGCGACCGCTGCCGCGCTACCACCGGATGAACCACCGGGGGAGCGATCAAGGTTATGCGGGTTCTTCGATCGGCCATAGACCGCGTTGAAGCTTTGCCAATCAGACAGGTCGATCGGCACGTTGGTCTTGCCAAGGATCACTGCTCCCGCTGATTTCATGCGCCGCACCAATTCGCTGTCGCGCGGGGCGATGTAGTCAGTGCAGCTTTCATGTCCCCAGCAGCTTTGCAGGCCTGCGACGTCAAAGCTCTCTTTGACGGTCATCGGCACACCGAAAAGCGGCTGATCTGCGCGCGGATCGCTCGCATCGAGGGCCTTGGCCGCATCGCGCGCGCGGTCAAAGTCGGTGACCACAACCGCGTTGATATCGGCGTTTTGTGCTTCAATCCGGGCGATTGCGGCCTCGGTTGCTTCGCTTGGTGAAAGCTTGCCAGAACGGATCGCCGCCGCCGTTTCCAGCGCGCCGGGTTCCTTCGTCAATTGCGGATAGGCCATGCGTTAAATCTCTCCCTTAAAGCCCGCTTAGAGACTTAGAGGAGCGCGATCAAACGCTGAACCAACTCACATATGGATCGGCTTGCCTTGCACTGCCATTGCCGCTTCCTTGAAGGCTTCGGCATGGGTTGGGTGCGCGTGACAGGTGTAGGCGATATCTTCCGACGTTGCGCCGAACTCCATCGCTTGCGCAGCCTGTGCGATCATTGTCCCGGCGAGGGAATTGACCATCCACACGCCGATTACGCGGTCGGTTTGCGCGTCAGCGATCACCTTCACAAAGCCATCGGTGTCGCGGTTTGCCTTAGCACGGCTGTTCGCCATCATCGGGAATTTCCCGACTTTTACGGCTTTTTTGTCGCCGCCCGCTTTCTCAATCGCTTCCTCCTGCGTGAGGCCGACACCTGCAAACTCGGGCATGGTGTAGACCACGCTGGGGATCACATCGTGATTCACAATGCCGGTTTGGCCAGCGATGTTCTCTGCAACCGCCACGCCTTCATCCTCGGCCTTGTGCGCGAGCATGGGCCCCGGAACAACGTCGCCAATGGCCCAGACGCTCTCAACCTTGGTGCGGAAATCGTGGTTGATTTCAATTTGGCCGCGATTGTTGACTTGCAAGCCCGCTTTATCGAGCGCTAGCCTGTCCGTATTCGGACGACGCCCGATAGCAACCAGCACATGGCTTGCTTCGAGCTTCTGCGCGTCGCCGCCAGCGGCTTTCTCAATCGAAAGCGTGACTTTTTTGCCTTTGACCTCGGCCCCGGTGACCTTGTGGCCGAGCATCATCTCCATGCCTTGCTTCTTAAATATCTTGCCCGCTTCCTTGCGCACTTCGCCGTCCATTCCGGGAAGCAGTTGGTCAAGGAATTCGACCACGGTGACTTTCGCACCGAGCCTGCGCCAAACGCTGCCAAGCTCCAGGCCGATGACACCGCCGCCAATGACAACCAAGTGCTCGGGCACTTCTTCGAGTTCGAGCGCACCGGTGCTATCGACGATCAGCTTGGCCGTGTTGTCTACTTCTACGCCGGGCAGGGGCGTGACGCTTGATCCGGTGGCGATTACGATGTCTTTGGCGGTGACGGTTTTATCGCCGACTTTGACTGAATGAGCGTCTTCGAACGCGGCCTGGCCTTTGAGCCACGTGACCTTGTTTTTCTTGAACAGAAACTCGATCCCGCCGGTCAACTCGCCCACGGCTTTGGTCTTCTCATCCATCATCTTGGTGAGATCGAACGACGCCTTGGCATCAATACCCCAAGTCGTAAAATGGCCACCTTCGGCCTCGTCGAAGAGTTCGGAGGCGTGCAAGAGCGCCTTGGACGGGATACACCCAACATTGAGGCAGGTGCCGCCCAGTGTCTCGCGGCTTTCCACGCATGCGGTTTTCAGGCCCAATTGCGCGGCACGGATCGCAGCGACATAGCCGCCTGGACCTGCGCCAATAACGAGACAATCGTAGTCGTATTCAGCCATTATCGTATCCTTAGTATCACGAACCTGCGGCGGTCGGATTGACCTTGGCCAAACAGGTTTTGACGATTTTGCTCATCGCTTCTGGCGGAACGTTGGCAGAGCTGTTTTCATCGATAACGCCCATTCCTTTCACCGCTTCGGATGCAGCGCAATTGCACAACTCTCCTTGGACGGCGGGTTCGAATGGCGAGTTGCTTGCATTCATGGATTTAAGGCAACTCACAACGATGGAACCACGCATCTCGGCAGCTCTTTCCTCTTGAATTTCTTCTTCACTCGGCCCGCAGGCCGCGAGTGCCAAAGCGATGGCGCTCAAAGCGATTGATGACAAAGTGCGTTTCATTTCAATTCCCCAAGATTGAGTCCATCGTTTAAAGGTCAATCAACATCCGGGTTGGATCTTCTATGGCATCCTTGATAATTTTGAGCGCTGTTACCGCTTCGCGACCGTCGATCAGGCGGTGGTCATAGCTCAGCGCGATATACATCATCGGCTTGATCACCACTTCACCATTCACTGCAACAGGGCGGTCTTCGATCCGGTGGAGACCCAGCACCGCGGCTTGCGGGGGATTGATGATCGGGGTCGACATAAGGCTGCCAAAGACGCCGCCATTGGAGATCGTAAAGGTGCCGCCGGTCATATCGGCCATAGTCAGCGTGCCTTCCTTGGCGCGCGCGCCAAAGTCGGCAATGTCCTTTTCGATCCGGGCAAAGCCTTTGTCCTGACAATCGCGGATCACAGGAACCACAAGGCCATTGGGCGCAGAGACCGCGACAGAGATGTCGACATAATCGTGATAAACAATCTCGTCGCCTTGGATGTAGGCGTTGACGCTTGGCACGTCTTTGAGCGCGAGACAGGCGGCTTTGGCGAAAAAGCCCATGAAGCCCAAACGAATATCATGCTTCTTCGCGAACAGGTCTTTGTACTTGGAGCGCGCTTCGATCACCGCGCTCATATCCACATCGTTGAACGTGGTGAGCAGCGCGGCTTCGTCCTGCGCGCCTTTCAGACGTTTGGCGATGGTCTGACGCATACGCGTCATTTTGACGCGTTCCTCTCGACGTTCACCCGTCGCAACGGCGGCTGGTGCCGCTGCTGGTGCAGTAGAAGCGGCAGGCGCAGGATCGCCTTTGGATTTGGCAGCGGCGAGCACGTCTTCTTTGGTCAACCGACCGTCTTTGCCGGTGCCTTGGATCGTCGACGGATCAACGCCGTGTTCGAGCACCGCACGGCGCACTGCGGGTGAAAGCGTTTTCGCAGCCGCAGCGGCTTCTGCGGATGGCGCTTCTTTCGTAGCAGCAGGGGCAGGCGTCTCTGCTTTTGCCGCCGGAGCCGCACTTGCGCTCGCGCCTTCTTCGATCAGCGCGATAACTGCGCCCACTTCGACCGTTTCGCCAACTTCGGCCTTATGCTCGGACATGATGCCCGCAACCGGAGATGGCACGTCAACCGCGACTTTGTCGGTCTCAAGACTGACAATCGGTTCATCGGCTGCAACCGCTTCGCCGGGCTGTTTGAGCCATTCGCCTATAGATCCCTCGGTGACAGATTCGCCTAGTGCGGGGACTGTAATTTCAGTGGCCATTGTTTTCTCGTTCTCTCAGCTGTTCGATTGCCGGGTGAATTTACTTCTATATTCCAAGAGCTTCTGCGATCAGAGCCTCTTGCTGTGCCGTGTGACGGCTGGCGAGCCCTGTTGCCGGAGATGCCGATGCGTCACGGCCTGCATATGCAGGTCGTTTGCCCGAATGCCCGGACTTTGTCAGCGCGTCTTCGATCTGGTTCTGAACGAAGAACCATGAACCATTGTTCTTCGACTCTTCCTGACACCAGATAACGCTTTCAAGGTTCTTCATCCGCTCCAAACGAACTGCAAGTGGATCGCCAGGGAAGGGGTAAAGCTGTTCGATCCGAACGATCGAAACATCCTTCAGGCCCAATTCCTCGCGCTTTTCATAGAGGTCGTAATAGACCTTGCCTGAACACAGCACGAGGCGCTTCACTTTGTCGTCTGCGATATCGGTCAGATCAGATTTGATCCGCTTGAACTGCCAATCGCCAAGGAATTCTTCCTTGGGGCTTTTTGCCAGCGGATGCCGCAGCAGCGACTTGGGCGTCATGATGACCATCGGCTTGCGGAACGGCCGCAGCATCTGACGACGAAGCACGTGGAAGTAGTTGGCTGGCGTCGTGATGTTGCAGACTTGGATATTGTCTGTGGCGCACAGTTGCAGGAACCGCTCTAGCCGCGCAGACGAGTGTTCCGGACCTTGGCCTTCATAACCATGCGGTAGCAGCATCACCAGACCGTTGGCTCTAAGCCACTTGGCTTCGCCCGCAGCGATGTACTGGTCGATCATGATCTGAGCGCCATTGGCGAAATCACCAAACTGCGCCTCCCAGAGGACCAGCGATTTGGGATCGGCCATCGCAAATCCATATTCAAATCCAAGCACGCCATATTCGGACAACGTGCTGTCATAGACCTCGAACTTGCCGTGGGGCAGCGTGGTCAATGGAATGTACTTGTCTTCGCTCTCTTGATCGACCCAAACTGCATGGCGCTGGCTGAAAGTGCCGCGACCAGAATCCTGACCTGACAAGCGCACGCCATACCCTTCCATTACAAGGCTGCCGAAGGCGAGTGCCTCTGCGGTGGCCCAGTCGAAGTGGGTTGTGTCATCGTCAAACATTGCGCGTTTGGCCTTGAGCACCCGGGCAAGCGTCTTGTGAATATTGAGGTCTTCGGGAACGTCGGTCAGCACACGGCCAAGCGATTCAAACATTTTGGGTTCGATCGCGGTTTCGACATTGCGCCGCGCGGTTTCAGGGTCGACCGGCTTGTTAAGGCCGGCCCAGCGTCCGCCAAACCAATCGGCTTCGTTAGGGCTGTAGCTTTTTGAAGCCTGAAATTCCTCTTCAAGCTGCGCGGTGAATTCGGCTGCGACGCCGTCGCGGTGCCCTTCTTCGACAACACCTTCTGCGATCAGGCGGTTCTCGTAATGCACCGAAACTTTGGGATGCTTGCGAATTTCGTCATACATTAGCGGCTGGGTGAATTTGGGCTCATCGCCCTCATTGTGGCCAAAGCGGCGATAGCACCACATGTCGATTACAACGTCGCGGCCAAATGTCTGGCGGTATTCAACCGCAAGCTTGCACGCAAAAGTCACCGCTTCTGGGTCGTCGCCATTGACGTGCAAGATCGGCGCCATCACGCCCTTTGCAACGTCGCTGGGATACGGTGATGAGCGCGCAAATCGCGGCGATGTTGTAAAGCCGATCTGGTTGTTGATGATGAAGTGGATGCAGCCGCCCGTATCATAACCATTGACGCCCGACAGGCTAAGGCTTTCCCAAACCACACCTTGCCCGGCAAAGGCGGAATCGCCGTGGATAAGGACAGGCAGAACCTGCTCTTTCTTGTCCAGATCATCGCGGTTCGCTTGCTGAGCGCGCGCCTTACCCAGCACCACAGGATCAACCGTTTCCAAGTGCGATGGGTTTGGCACGAGGCTCATGTGAACTTCGATACCGTCAAATTCGCGGTCAGTGCTGGTGCCGAGGTGATACTTCACATCGCCAGAGCCACCGACATCCTCGGGGTTGGCAGAGCCGCCAGAGAATTCGTGGAAGATCACTTTGTATGGTTTGGCCATGACATTCGCGAGCACATTCAACCGGCCGCGATGCGCCATGCCATAGATGATTTCGCGCACGCCCGCTTGACCGCCCTGCTTAATCACCGCCTCGAGGGCGGGGATCATGCTTTCGCCGCCATCCAGGCCAAAGCGCTTGGTCCCGACATATTTCTTGCCGAGGAATTCTTCGTATTGTTCGCCACGAAGGACAGCCGCGAGGATCGCTTTCTTACCCTCAGGCGTGAACTTGATTGTGTCACCGGGACTTTCAAACTTGTCCTGCAAAAACCGACGTTCTTCGGTGTCGGCGATATGCATGTATTCAAGGCCAACTTTGCCGCAATACACTTCCTTAAGACGCTGATAGAGCGCGCCAACAGTCGTCCATTCCAAGCCTAGAACATCGCCGACATAGACCTCTTCGGCCTCTTTGCCCTCGAGGCCATGAAAGGCGAGGGTAAGCTCTTCGGTATCACCCTGTTTCTTGGAAATGCCCAGCGGATCGAGGTCCGCGCCTAAATGCCCGCGCACCCGGTAGAGCCGCACTAACGTCATCGCCTTGTTCGACAGGTCCGATGCGTATTCAATCGCTTTGGGATCGGTCGCTTTACCGGCTGTCTGCGCCGCTTTCCCCACCGCCACGCGCATCTGTGTCGGGTCCATCGCGCTGGCGAAGTCCGCATCCGCATCGGCGACCTCGGAAAGCCATTTGGGATTGCCCCAAGAAGGTCCGGGCTGCGGGCCTTCTTGATCGTAGCTTTCCGGGACGAAGGTTTGCGCTTCTTTATTCATGGCAATGTTCCAAGGGAAGGAAGGGAGTGTGGCCGTATCAGGAGTTCTGCCTCACCATAAATGTCAGGCCATTTCCTTAAGCATGGCATCGAGGGTAGTGCCGAGTTCGCTGGGGGATGGCGATACGCGGATACCGGCATCTTCCATCGCTGCGATCTTGTCATCTGCGCCACCTTTGCCGCCCGAAACAATCGCGCCAGCGTGGCCCATACGGCGACCCGGAGGTGCTGTGCGGCCAGCGATAAAGCCAACTGTTGGCTTGGAGCGGCCCTTGGCAGCTTCTTGCTTGAGGAATTCAGCGGCTTCTTCTTCGGCCGATCCGCCAATTTCGCCGATCATGATCATCGAGGTGGTTTCAGGATCGTCGAGGAACAGGTCAAGCACGTCGATAAAGTTGGTGCCGTTCACTGGATCACCGCCGATACCAACCGCGGTGGTTTGGCCAAGTCCGACCATTGTTGTCTGATGCACGGCTTCGTAAGTCAGCGTACCAGAGCGGCTAACCACGCCAACCGAACCCTTTTTGAAGATAGAGCCGGGCATGATGCCGATTTTGCACTCTTCCGGAGTCAGAACGCCGGGACAATTCGGCCCGATCAGGCGCGATTTTGAGCCGGTGAGGGCCGCTTTCGCGCGCACCATGTCGAGCACAGGAATGCCTTCGGTGATGCAGATAATCAGCTCAATCTCAGCGTCAATCGCTTCGCAAATTGCGTCTGCGGCAAAGGGTGGGGGGACGTAAATGCAAGAGGCGGTTGCGCCAGTCGCGGCTTTCGCTTCGGCGACAGTGTTGAACTGCGGGATGCCGATATGGGTTTGCCCGCCTTTACCGGGGGTTACACCCGCGACCATTTGCGATCCGTAAGCAACGGCTTGCTCTGTGTGGAATGTGCCGGTGTTGCCGGTCATCCCTTGGGTGATGACCTTGGTGTCTTTGTTTATAAGGATGCTCATTCAATTGGGCCTTCCAATTTGGATATCATGACAGTTGCGAGGTTTTGTCCTTGTTTGGATGCGACCATCAAAGAGATTGCGAAATTTCCTTCGGCTTCATGTGGCTCTATGAGCCAATAGGCAGTGTTCGGTTCAATGATCTCATTGGGCTCGTTTCCGCCTAGTTTATTACTTAAGTCATCGACAAAGCTATCGAAGGTGATCGTTTCTTCAACCTGTGAAGTAATGGCGCAGGTCGCACTTTCATCGTCAACGACATCGAATGCGTAATCTCTAGATATTAGATGAGTCTGAGCCTTGTTTGAAACATCAGAATCTTTGGCGTTGAAGGTCGATTTCGCGGTCTCGATTTGATCTTTCGCTTGACCGATATTCGCCACGCATACCGTCGCGAAGGTATCCATGATCACTGCTGGTTCAACCGAAACAAACGTGGACGCAAATAGCGTAGAAAGAGTGGCTAGTGATGCCATTTAAGCCAAACTCGCGTCCAATCCCTTACAAGCTTCGAGCAATTCTTCGACCGCGTCGGTGCTGACTTTAAGGTTGGCTTTCTCTTCGTCGCTGAGTTCGATCTCAATAACGTCTTCGGTGCCGCCTGCGCCGATCACAGTCGGAACGCCGACATACATACCGTCCAGGCCATATTTACCTTCGACGAAACTCGCCGACGGAAGGATACGCTTTTGGTCGCCCAGATACGCCTCGGCCATGCTGATCGCACTGGTCGCTGGTGCGTAGTATGCTGAGCCATTGCCCAGCAGTTTGACTATCTCGCCGCCGCCAGCACGCGTGCGCGCTACGATTTCGTCGAGGCGGCTTTCAGGCACGCCTTTGATCTTCGCCATATCCTTCACCGGAATGCCGTTGACAGTGGAGTAGGAGAGAACAGGTACCATCGTATCACCATGGCCGCCCAGAACGAATGCGTTCACGTCTTTGACCGAGCAATCAAATTCCCAAGCGAGGAACGTCGCGAAACGTGCGCTGTCCAAAACGCCAGCCATGCCGACAACTTTGTTATGTGGAAGGCCGGAAAATTCGCGCAAGGCCCAAACCATCGCGTCGAGCGGGTTGGTGATGCAGATCACAAATGCGTCAGGGCAGTTGTTCTTGATGCCTTCGCCTACCGCTTTCATCACTTTCAAGTTGATGCCGAGCAGATCGTCGCGGCTCATGCCAGGTTTGCGCGGCACGCCTGCGGTCACGATGACTACATCAGCGCCAGCAATGTCAGCATAATCGCTAGAGCCGGTGATTTTGGCGTCGAACCCTTCGATAGGGCCGCACTGGCTCAGGTCTAGCGCTTTGCCTTGCGGCATGCCTTCTGCAATGTCGAATAGGACTATGTCGCCCAGTTCTTTCTTCGCAGCGAGGTGAGCAAGCGTCCCGCCAATCATGCCGGAACCGATCAATGCAATCTTTGTGCGGGCCATTACTGGTATTTCCTTCCCTATTCCTCTGGGACGAAAATGAGTAGCTTTTCGAGCGCGAGACCCCGTCCCAGCGGGCAAAATGCGCTATAAGTTCGCGATCCGGGTTAAGCCTGTCCACAGGGGATTGCAACCGCGAAAAAACCTTATGACCCATGAATTTATGCGACTAGTTCGCAATTGCATTAAGTGCAGCAAAATCGACTTTGACTGATTTTGCTCGGAGTTACTGGGAATTGACTGCGCGAAGCTCGGTCTCGCGTTCCTGTGCAAGCAGCATTGAGGCGAGATAATCTGGCACTGCGCGGCTGAAATAGAAGCCTTGGCCAAGCGTGCAACCTGCATCGCGGACCGTTTGCACTTGTTCAATCGTCTCAAGCCCTTCCGCGACGATTTCCATCTCCAACGTCGAGCCCATTTCTGCCACGGCGCGGATGATCGCGTCAGACTTGCGTCCGACATTGGGGCCAGAAACGAAGCTACGGTCCACCTTAATCTTCGAGAGTGGGAAGGTGTTGATATAGGCCAACGAGGAGTAGCCCGTGCCAAAGTCATCCAACGCAAATTTGACGCCGATCGCTGACAGCTCCTGAATGAAGCTGGCGGTCGCGTGGTTGTCTTCGATAAACAGACTTTCAGTCACTTCAAGCTCAAGGCGGCTAGGATCGAGCCCCGCTTCGCGCAAGGCGTTGCGAATGCCCAAAGCCGCGCCGGGAGCGCGAATCTGTAGCGGCGATAGGTTCACGGCCACAGTCACATCTTCTGGCCACTGCGCGGCGGTGCGTGCAGCCTGAGCGGTGATCCAGTTGCCAAGGGTGACGATAACGCCGGTTTCTTCTGCCACCGGGATAAACTCGTCAGGTCGCAATTCGCCCTTCTCAGGGTGGAACCAGCGCACCAAAGCTTCAAAAGATCGAATTCGACCAGTTTCCAAATCCACAATCGGTTGGAAGAAAATCGATAGTTCGTCACGCTGTAACGCTGCGCGCAGCTCGTCTTCGATTTCCCGTCGACGAACCAGATCGCGCGTCATGCTCTTGTCAAAGAAGCAGGTTTGCGAACGGCCGCCCACTTTCGCGTGATACAATGCAAGGTCAGCGCCCTGCATGAGTGCGTCTGCATCAGCTCCATCATCCGGCAAAACTGCGACGCCGACGGACGCGCGTACTTCCAGCCGATTTCCATCAATGCGTATCGGACGCATGATCTCTGCGTGAATTTCGCTAGCGATCAGTTCAGCCTGTTTGCGTTCTGCGATAGGGCAGAACATCACAAATTCATCGCCGCCAAAGCGCGAAACGGTTGAACCTTCAGGGCAGACATCCTTGAGGCGTTTTGCGACTTCGCTAAGCACACGGTCGCCAACCGGGTGGCCGAGCAGATCGTTGACTTCTTTAAATCGGTCAAGATCGATCCAGAACAGCGCCAGTTGCGTGTCGTCATCAATCGCCATCATCGTTTCAACCATCGAGTGGTTGAGACCAGCGCGGTTGGCAAGCCCGGTTACAACATCGGTTCGGGCAAGATCCTGCATTTTGTCGGCCAACAATGCGCTGGTTTCAGCTGCATTGATGGAATCGCGCAGTACTTTGAAAACGGTAAGCGTAATTGACATCATCGCCGGGACAAGCAGCATGATCGTCACCGCTAGGGCAACCAATGAGGCCGAGCCGATCAGGAAACAGGCCACGGTGATCGGAATACTAACCAGCCCCAATTGGCCTATCGCAATGCTAGGTCGCCCCGCGTTGCGTGCAGCGACGCCCACACCATAGCAAAGCGCATTGGCAACAATCATGATTTGAGCGTCGGCGTCGACCCTCATGAGCATCGCCATTGCGGCGATTATGCCCAAGACCAATGCATAGCTGAATGCGCCGGTTTCATAGATCAGTTCGAGCTTGCGGGTGCTCGTCCCTTGCTCGTCGGGCGACATGCCGAACGCTGCGAGGACGCGACCTGCCGCAATAAGCCCGAGGATCGCGGTGGCGATCAACATTTCCGGACTGTTGGCGACCCAGGCTGCGACCAATGCTGCTGTGACTGTGGTCAAAGCGCCCAACGCCAGGCTTGCTGGTTGAGTGTAGAGCGTTTTGACCAGAATGCGCTGGACCCTTTCGGACGCTTTGTCCGCTGGGTGGCCGCGAATAATCAGCTCGCGTAGCCTTTTGAGTGAGGTGATCGCTCCCATGGTGGGAAGGCTGTAACGCAAAGTGGTCAAGTGTAGGTTAACGGAATTCTTACCGAAGTTATACGCCTAAAACCAATGGTTTTTTTATTTTAGCGCACCAGCTTGATGTCTGGGTTTTGGGTGCTTGGAGCCTCAAAACTCCGCTGAACGATGGCATGCGCGGCTAAGCGCCGGTCTAAAACTCGAGTGATCGAGAGCCACCAATCGTAGGTTTGCCGGTCGCCGGCGAAAAATGCATCTTCGGCTCTTGAACGCGCGGATCGAGCTGCGCCAAGGCCGTCCTCGGCGAAGTGACGCAAAGCAGCGTGCAGCACCTTGTCACTGGGCTGCACCACTGAATTTGAAAACGCGTTGTCATTCGCCGCCCGCCGTCGCGGCGCCGGATCTGTGGCCAAAGCCAATGACGTGCCATGCAAAGTGGAAACAGTGGCGTCGCGAATTGTCATCAATGTAGCTCTCGAATTTGTTTGTTCGGCAGGCGTATGGTTCGAGTTGCTGGATGGCCTGCAAACTCCGACAATCGGGGCGTGCAAACCTCAGCAACCTCGAATGCCTCTAACCCCGAGCTATCTAAGGGTTGGTGTTGGGACAGGGTTTAGCGAGGATTAACCTTGATCTTTTTCAAGACGCCAGAATGTCGCTTTCATAGGCGTGCTTTGGCGGGTTTATTCCTTGGTTTCGCTCGCGCTATTCTTTTCATCGCCGGGCGGTTTTTTCCATTTCCCTGCATTGGAGTATTTTTCTTTAACTTGCCCAGCAGTTCGCAAAGCAGGGTCAGCAAAGTCTGGTGCGGTTACCGCCTTGTTATCGTTATCCGCTGCATTTCCAGAGATGCTGTTGGTTACTGACGTGCGGTCTGATGCAGCCGGGGCGCCATTACGCGGTGTTCGCGGTGCTGGAATGTTGGAAAAGTCAGGCAAGGGTGCGGTCACCGATCCGCGCGGCGTGCCAGCAGGCGGTGCGGTTTTGCGTCCCCGGACGCTGGGTTCGGAACCAGTGTAGCGATCAGTAAAGGCTTCTTTCTGGCCCGCCGCTCCGCGATTGCGGTAAAAAATATGCGCGCCGATTGTACCCACATGGTCCAGAGATTTGGACCAATATGGGTTCACCCAAAGCGTGTGATAGTGGGTGGCCATTCCAATTGGAGAATAGACCTTCCCGCCGAGTGCCGAGGATGCGACCAATTGCGCCCGTGACCAGCTGGCACCGCTTGGGCGGCGTGCGAGGCTGCCATCGCAAGTAAAGGTAAATTGGCACCCGGTTCTGCGCTGGGAACCTTGATAGACAACGCCGCAAACGCTGTTGGGCCAGCTTGGGTGCTTGACGCGGTTGAGAACAACCTGCGCAACTGCGCGCTGTCCGGCATCGCTTTCGCTGGCCGCTTCAAACCATACCGCCTGCGCCAGACATTGTTGTGCCCGTCCCTTGCTAAGGCTCTCACCGGCAAGGAAAAACCCGTTCGCAGCAGGTCCTGCATCAATATATTCGCCAAGCTCCAACCCTTCTAGAGCACCGATCGCTAGCGGATCAGAATTTGGCAATGCGACGAGTGCCTCATTGGGTGGGTCAGCAAGGTAGAAGAAGGCTGAACCTGGAAAGCTCATACCAGCCTGTTCAAAGGGCATTGTTGGCTGTGTTGACAAAGCTGATGCAGCCGCCATTTCCTCAGCAGTGGGTGCGGGCGCTGGCTCTGCGCCAAAATCACCGGGAGCGGCCATAGCTGGAAGCGCGATGACCGCGAACAAAGCGGCGATCCGGGCGCGAAGCGAGAACCTTGGTTCCACCTTAGCGACGGGATCGGCTGTTTCATCGACGATTGTTTCGGTTTCGACCTTGGGAAAGGCTTCGCGCTCAAAGAGCGCCGGAACTTGCGCAGTGGCAATGTCCTCAAACTCGGCTTCTTCGGGCTGGGCTTGCTTGAACGGCGACCTCGCAGGCTCAATATCGTTATTCGGTTTTTCAGTCGCCGGCGTTTCGTTGCGACGAAACGGATCGAAGTCTGCGTCGGAGGTGGGCAGATCTTCTTCTTGCGAGCGAAGATTAACAGGCTCACTCAGAACCGGTTTACGCTTGACCCTTTCAGGCAAACGGAATGGTTCGGGATTACCGAACTTTGCAGGGTTCAAACGGGTGATTGTTGTGTCAGTCATGCAGCGCATCAGCGCGTAGCTGAAAAACCTAAACAATTTCGAGCACCTAAATAGGGCCGTCCCGAAAACACACAGCCCAAATTGGACCGTTAACGGTTGTGACGCTCACTTGCGGCCCATGTGGCTTGCGGCAAAGCGCCCCTCCGCCTAACGCTCAAAAAGATTGGCGCTATGACGCATTTCTCATTCCCTCGATCCGCCGCGCTTAAGCAGGCAATTGCGCTGGCCGCCTGCGCGGCTTGTCTGGGGTCATGTGCAAGTCAGGAAAAGAAAGCGCAGGACCCACAATCCGAAAATCCGCGCATTGTCAGCCTCAATCCGTGTGTTGATGCGATCCTTGTTGAGGTTGCGCCGGCTGACCAAATCCTTGCCTTGTCGCATTACAGCCGCGATCCGTCTGCGACCACGATCGGAACCGCTCGCGCGAGCGCATTCGGCGTCACCGGTGGAACCGTTGAAGAAGTTGCTGCTTTGTCGCCTGATCTTGTGATCGGCGGGAGTTTCGTCGCACCGGCAACTCGCAATGCTCTGAATGATATGGGGTTTGCGCTTGAGACTGTCGGCATTGCTTCGAGTGTTGAAGAATCTATCGCGCAGGTCACCCTTCTGGCTGCGACGGTCGACAACCCAGCCGCGGGTGAGAAATTGAACGCGCGGATCATAGCCGCCATCGAGAACCACAGCGTGGACACATCGCAAACGCCGATTTCAACTGTCTTGTGGCAGCCGGGCCAGATCGTGCCGGGCGACGCGACATTGGTAGCTGAGCTTATGCAAAGCGCCGGATTTGCAAGCCACAATTCTGCGCTGGGGCTTAGCCAGGCGGACTATCTACCGCTAGAAATGCTGGTCGCAAATCCGCCGGATCTGATCCTGATCGCAGGCGATAGCAAAGGACAGCGCCACACGCTGCTTGAGCGCTTGCCAGAAACAAAAATCGCTTCCTTCGATCCCAAGCTATTTTACTGCGGAGGGCCGAGCATCATCACTGCGATCGAGCGGCTGGCGGACATACGCGCTGAGATCAAAGGCACGGGCGCATGATCAACAGGGCAACGTTTGTATTTGGCGCGCTGCTGCTGGTGCTGCTTCCGCTTTCTCTATTGGCGGGCCGTGTTTGGATAGATCCTTTCGCAAGTTCAGGCGGTCCGGCCAATGCGACGCTCATTTTGATGGAATTGCGGCTGCCGCGTGCGGTTTTGGCCGTTATCGTTGGGGCTGGGCTGGGCGCGGCGGGTGCCGCGATGCAGGGATATTTGCGCAACCCACTGGCCGACCCCGGCCTGTTTGGCATCGCGCCTATGGCCGCTTTGGGAGCCGTGGCGAGCTTCTGGTTCGCAGCGGTTTTGCCGGGCGCGATTGCCGCATGGGCTTTGCCCGCTTTCGCGCTAATCGGCGCGGGTTTGGCGATGGCGCTGCTCGCGCTCATTGCTGGGCGCAGCGCATCGGATGGAGCGGGGGGTGCAGGCGGCGGTATCGCCTTGTTCACGCTTGCTGGATTGATGATCGCCAGCCTAGCGGGCGCGCTCACCGCGTTTGCGATCACAACCGCGCCCAATGCTTTTGCGATGAGCGAAATCGTTATGTGGCTAAACGGCGCGCTCACCGACCGATCATGGCGAGAAGTCTGGATCGCTGCGCCGCTTGTGGCCCTTGGCATCATCGCACTGCTCATGGCTGGCCGTTCGCTCAACGCTTTGACCTTGGGAGAAGACGTCGCGCGTTCGTTGGGTGTGTCGCCGACCCGGCTGCTTTGGTTGTTGGTCGTGGGAGTGGGGCTTTGCGTGGGGGCGGGCGTCGCTGTTGCGGGCATCATCGGGTTTGTCGGGTTAATCGTGCCACATCTGGTGCGCCCCTTCACCGACCGCTTGCCTGCTAGTTTGATCTTGCCCAGCGCGCTTGCGGGCGCCTGCCTTGTGCTCTTCGCGGACAGCGCCGTGCGTATATTACCCCTCGTCACCGAGCTTCGGCTTGGCATAGCGCTGAGCCTAATTGGTGCGCCGTTCTTCCTATGGCTGTTGCTGCGGATGCGGGCGGGGAGGCTGTGATGCTGGCTGCTGACAACCTCGCGCTTATGCGAGGGCACAAGATGGTCTTGGAGCTGGTTTCGATAAAGTTGGAGCCCGGGCAAATCACCACAATCTGCGGACCGAATGGCGCGGGCAAATCGAGCTTACTTTTGGGATTGGCCGGATTGCTTAATCCGGCGGTGGGCGAAGTGTCATTGGAAGGCAAAAAACTCTCTGGCCTTGAGCCGAGAAAGCGAGCGCAGCATCTGGGCTACCTTCCGCAAAGCGGCGACGTGGCTTGGGATGTGGCGGTTGAAGCCTTGGTTGCGCTTGGTCGATTGCCCCATGGGGATCTTGGATGGGATGCAATTGAGGCGGCAATCTCTGCGTTATCACTGGACGAATTGCGGCATCGCCGTGTTAGCAATCTTTCCGGCGGTGAGCGCGCACGGGTTCTGCTTGCGCGGGTTTTGGCCGGTGAGCCGCAATGGATATTGGCAGATGAGCCTTTGGCGGCGCTCGACCTTGCGCATCAATTGGCATTGGCATCGCATTTCAAGGCTTGCGCACGGAAGGGACAAGGGGTGGTGTTGGTGCTCCATGATCTAGCGCTGGCAATGAACCATTCGGACCGCGTGCTGGTGTTGAAGGATGGACGTTTGATTGCGGATGGAGCGCCGCAAGACGCACTGTCTCAAAAGATGATTGCCACGGCTTGGGGCGTCAAAGGTCAATGGATCGGAGAGGAAGGCGCGCGGGCTTTGGTGGTCTCGTAAAGCCTTTGTTTTCTATGCACCCCAAAGGCAATTCACCCTAGGGGAATGCCAATGGAGTGCCGCTCTTCACGTCGTTCCAATTCCCAAGGTTGCGACCCAAAGGACACTGCAGAGGACTAGCAAAGAGGCCCCTAAGGCTAGCGGTTTGCCTAAGGCGCGAAACTTAAGTTTTTCTGTAGGGCTCCCTAGGGGGAGGGCGCAAAAAAGCAAAAATATATTGCCATAACTTATCGCGCCCAAGGCAATGACCTCCTCGACTGATTGAAGTCGATCCCTTCGCCTTCCTCTGTTTGATTGACCAATTCCACGGTCACTTGTGGCACTTCGCCTTTCACCAATTCGTTGCTTTCAATGCGCAGTGTCGCGCCGGCATTGCTGTAGGTGTAGGTGCCGTCTTTTGCGCGGGAAAGTATCACCATCCGGCTATTGGTCAGCTTCTCACCTGCATACATGTCCTGATGCAGGCGCAGATAGCTTTCATTGCCATGCGTTGCCGATCCATCGTTTTGGAAGTCGGGAACACCCGATGGGAAATTGACGAAGCAGTTTTTTGCCCGGTGTCTTTGTGACAGGTGTGGGGCAGGTGTGAGTTTTACTCATCAAACGGCGATGAATTCTTGCGCTGGAGCCGGCAAACCCTATTGTTTTGGTCATGGGGATCAGGTGGAACTGTATCGAATCTTTGACCGCGCTTGGGATTGGCGTTGGTGCCTTGGCTCTTGCGCCGCTTGACGCCGGGTTGACAGCAGGCGCGGTGATCGGCGGCGCGGGGCTGTTCGCCCGGATTAAAGAGAACGCGAGCAAGGCCGGGCTCGACGATGATAAGTTGATCGGACGGGTGCAGACGCGGCTGCTCAAACAACTCGATCATTGGGATCAACACGCCGAACGCGAAGCGGCAGAGCGCGCAGACGAGGCGATGACCCGCCTGCTTCCGCAAGTGATGCTGTCGCGTGAGGAATTGGCCTCGCTCGTGATGGAAACCAGCGACCGGAAAGAGCGCTACCCTATTCTTGCCGCTCGCAAGATTGTGGATCAACTCGCCTTGCACGATACGATCTTCGCACAGGCTCCGGCAGGTTCAGCGCAAAATTATGAGCGCGAGTTCGCGCTTGAAGCAGTGGAAAGCGGGCTGCGGGCAGGCATGGAAGACCCGGACTACGCAACGCTCCTCACGCTCAACATTACCATCGAATTGGGCGCAGCGATCGCTGAAACCAACGCCATGCTGGCGCAAATAAAAATGAAGCAGGAGCAAGACAGCGCAAGCATTGCGTATCTGGTGCAGCGAGAGAAAGAGCGCGAGGCCGCCGAGGGACGCGATCCGGTTCCGGATGATCGGATTATCGCGCTTGCGCGCAAAATCGTCGAAAAGGTCGAGGACCCCGCGCAAGCGGCGCAGATACTCGAAGACAATATCGACATCTATCTGGATATGCTGGTCGATCGGGAACGCGGCAGCAATCTCGGCGATGCCGCAGACGCGGCGTTTGAAAGAGTGCTGACCCTGATTGATGCGCAGGATTACGCAGGCGCTGTGTCGCAGGCGGAGCGGGAGTATCGTCGCCTTCACGAGGAAGAACGCGAACAGGCCGAGCAAATGGCCGCGCGCAAAATTCGCATGGCAAAAACTGGCCTTCGCGCCGCGCGCCTTGATGTTGATGCGCAGCGTGCGGCGTTCTGGGAGGCAGAGAGCGTTCGGCTAGACGAGGGCAAGTCTGCGTTGAGTGTGAATGACCTTCGACGCATTCAAGACGTCTGGTACGAGCGATCGTTGAAGGGCGGCAACGCCTTAGAAATGAGCGTTGCGATTGAACTGGCGCGCCTTTCAATCGCCGAATCCAATGGCCCACAAGAACGCGCGATGTGTCAAAATGATCTTGCGATCGCTTTGAAAGTGCAGGGTGAACGTCTGGCTGGGCAAGCGGGTGTGGCGCTCTTGAGCGAAGCGGTAACGGCCTATCGCGCGGCGTTGGAGGTGCACACAAGCGATCATATGCCGGTGCAATGGGCGATCACGCAGAACAATCTTGGCACTGCCCTTAAAACGCAAGGCGAGCGGCTGAGCGGGAAGACGGGGGCCGGATTGTTGGGAGAAGCGGTAACGGCTTATCGCGCGGCGTTGGAGGTGCACACCCGCGATCAGATGCCGGTGGATTGGGCGATGACGCAGAACAATCTCGGCAATGCCCTTAGAACGCAAGGCGAGCGGCTGAGCGGAGAGGCGGGGGCCGGATTGCTGGGTGAAGCGGTAACGGCCTATCGCGCGGCGTTGGAGGTGCACACCCGCGATCAGATGCCGGTGCAATGGGCGACGACGCAGAACAATCTCGGCAATGCCCTGAAAGCGCAGGGCGAGTGGCTGGGCGGGGAGGCTGGGACCCAATTGCTGGGCGAAGCGGTAACGGCCTATCGCGCGGCGTTGGAGGTGTTCACCCGCGATCAGATGCCGGCGCAATGGGCGACGACGCAGAACAATCTAGCCGGTGCCCTCGTCAGGCAGGGCGAGCGGCTGAGCGGGGAGGCGGGGGCCGCATTGCTGGGCGAAGCGGTAAATGCCTATCGCGCGGCGTTGGAGGTGTACACTCGCGATCAGATGCCGGCGGATTGGGCGATGACGCAGGAAAATATGGCGATTGGTTTTCTATCGCTGGCCGCAGCGAATGCCCCGCGTCGGTGTGATCATTTGCGCGCGGCGCGCGCGGCAGTGCAGGCGGCTTTAACCGTCTACACGCCCGATTCCATGCCGTATTATTACGGCCAGGCCACCCGTCTCCTCACAGTAATCGAAGCGCAGATCGCTGAACATGGCTGCGATGGCTGCGCCGCCGCGCCGCAATCCTAATCCATCCGCGAAACCATCCTTGCGCCCATCCGTTGATGACCCGTCGCCTGCCCCAATCGGGTGTGGGCAAGTGGTCAGCGCGCGCCATGCGTTCCTGACCCCGCCTTGACTGGCGCGAACATTTCCGGAACAGGCTATCATTATGAGTCTCACCAAAATCACACAGCATAGGTTTGCCGGATGCTGACCAAAATTTCCGTTCGCGGCGCGCGCGAGCACAATCTTAAAGGCGTCGATATTGATCTGCCGCGCGATAGCTTGATCGTTGTCACCGGCCTATCGGGCAGCGGCAAATCCAGCCTCGCCTTTGATACGATCTATGCAGAGGGGCAGCGGCGCTATGTTGAGAGCCTTTCCGCCTATGCGCGCCAGTTTTTGGAGATGATGCAAAAGCCCGATGTGGAGCACATAGATGGGCTGTCCCCGGCGATCAGCATCGAGCAGAAGACGACCTCGCGAAACCCACGCTCAACCGTCGCGACGGTGACTGAGATATACGATTATATGCGGCTGTTATGGGCGCGGGTGGGGGTTCCTTATTCGCCCGCCACTGGGAAGCCTATCTCGGCGCAAACGGTTAGCCAGATGGTCGACCGGGTGATGGCTTTGCCCGAGGGCACGCGCGCCTATCTGCTCGCGCCGGTCGTGCGCGGACGCAAGGGCGAATATCGCAAGGAGCTGGCCGAATGGCAGAAGGCGGGCTTTACCCGCGTGCGGATCGATGGGGAGCTCTATCCGATTGAGGAAGCGCCGGCGCTCGACAAGAAGTTCAAACACGACATCGAAGTGGTCGTTGACCGGCTGGCTGTGAAAAAGGGGCTGGAAACTCGGCTGGCGGACTCGTTTGAGACCGCTCTGAAGCTTGCAGAAGGGCTGACCTATATCGATCTGGCGGATGGTGTGGTGCCCGGGCGCGAGGATGAGGAAACTTCAGGCGGCGCAATGAAGGGGGCGGGCATCCCCGCCAATCGCATCGTCTTTTCTGAGAAGTTCGCCTGTCCGGTCTCTGGCTTCACCATCGAAGAAATCGAGCCGCGCCTGTTCTCGTTCAACTCTCCCCAAGGCGCCTGCCCGACCTGCGATGGGATCGGCGAAAAACAGCTCTTTGATGAGCAGTTGGTGGTGCCCAATGAGGCGCTCACGCTCAAGCAAGGCGCGATTGCGCCGTGGGCGAAGTCCAACCCGCCGTCGCCTTACTACATGCAGGTGCTGACCTCGCTGGCCAAGGCCTATGACTTCACCATCACCACGCCTTGGAACGAGCTGGAACCCGATCAACGGATGATCATCCTGCACGGCACAGGCGGGATGCCGGTGCAGTTGACGTTTAAGGATGGGCGCAAGAGCTACACCGTCAACAAACCGTTCGAGGGGGTCATCGGCAATCTCAACCGCCGGATGATGCAGACCGAAAGCGCATGGATGCAAGAGGAGCTGGGCAAGTTCCAGACTGCGCAAGCGTGTGAGACATGCGGGGGCAAACGCCTCAATGAAAAGTCGCTGGCGGTGAAGGTCGCGGGCACCGACATTGCTGAGCCGACGGTGATGAGCGTCTCGGATGCCAAAGAGTGGTTCCTCGCGCTCGATGACAAGCTGACCGATCAGCAATCGCAAATCGCCAAAGCGATCCTGAAAGAGATCAACGAACGGCTTGGCTTCCTCGACAATGTCGGGCTCGATTACCTCAACCTAGACCGCACCAGCGGCACATTGTCGGGTGGGGAGAGCCAGCGCATCCGGCTCGCCAGCCAGATCGGCAGCGGCTTGTCCGGCGTCCTTTACGTGCTCGATGAGCCAAGTATCGGCCTGCATCAGCGCGACAATGATCGGCTACTCGAAACGCTCAAACGCCTGCGCGATCTGGGCAACACCGTGATCGTGGTCGAGCATGATGAAGACGCCATCCGCCAAGCGGACCATGTCGTGGACCTTGGGCCGGGCGCAGGGGTGCGCGGCGGCGAAGTGGTCGCGCAGGGCACGCTCAAACAGATATTGAAGGCAAAGAAGTCGCTCACCGCAGACTATCTGACCGGACGGCGCGAAATCGCGGTCCCGGCCAAGCGGCGCAAAGGCAATGGCCACAAGCTCACCGTCAAAGGGGCGGCGGCCAACAACCTAAAAAACGTCACCGCCTCTATCCCCTTGGGCACCTTTACCTGCATCACCGGGGTCTCTGGCTCGGGCAAGTCGAGCTTCACCATCGACACGCTCTACGCCGCCGCCGCCCGCACATTGAACGGCGCGCGCGTGATCGCGGGCAAGCATGATAGCGTCAAAGGCCTCGAATATTGCGACAAGGTTATCGAGATCGACCAGTCCCCGATTGGCCGCACCCCGCGCTCCAACCCAGCTACATACACTGGCGCCTTCACCAATATCCGTGACTGGTTCGCAGGCCTGCCCGAGTCCCAAGCGCGCGGATACAAGCCGGGCCGCTTCTCCTTCAACGTCAAAGGCGGTCGCTGCGAACAATGCACCGGCGATGGCCTGATCAAGATTGAGATGCACTTCCTCCCCGATGTCTATGTCACGTGCGAGGAATGCGGCGGCAAACGCTACAATCGAGAGACGTTGGAGGTGAAGTTCAAAGGCCTCTCGATCGCCGATGTGCTCGACATGACGATTGAGGATGCGGAGGGCTTCTTCAAAGCCGTGCCGCCGATCCGGGATAAGATGCGGATGCTCAATGAGGTCGGGCTGGGCTATGTGAAGGTCGGCCAACAAGCGACGACCTTGTCAGGCGGCGAAGCGCAACGGGTGAAGCTGGCCAAGGAGCTGGCGAAGCGATCAACCGGGCAGACGCTGTATATTCTGGATGAGCCGACGACGGGCTTGCATTTTGAGGATGTGCGCAAGCTTTTGGAGGTGCTGCACCGGCTGGTGGAGCAGGGGAACTCTGTTGTGGTGATTGAGCACAATCTCGACGTGATCAAAACCGCCGACTGGGTGCTGGACCTCGGCCCAGAAGGCGGCGTGCGCGGAGGCGAGCTTGTGGCTAGCGGAACGCCGGAGGAGGTGGCGCAAGAGGCGCGGAGCTTTACTGGCGGGTATTTGAAAGGAATGCTCAGCTGTCAGAGAAAAACTGCAGAGTAAAGCACTCCTAATTAGATAATTTGTAATTGTCCAAAGTAAAGCTTAGCATGATTGCTTGTTTTTCGAAGCAAGGAAAAAATATGGGCCAGAAATCTGTTATTCGTAGTGGTGTTATCAACGTCAGGGCGCACCCAAACTCCCCTGAGGTCTACAGAAAGCTGATCCGCCAAGCTTACAAGCTCAAGGTCGCAAACAAACTTCGTGGAGATCGCTATGCAGTTATTTCTCTTCTTCAAAAAGACCTTGTCGATGACAAATTTGTCCAGGGAGTTCTGACTACCTTTACTCGCATTGATGAGAGGTCAGACTGGTTTGACCTAGAGAATTTGGAGGAGGCAAGCGGCGAGAAAGTTGCTCAAATCTCGATCCCTGAGAACCTCTTTCCCAACCCGAAATCCTTCTACTTTCTATTCAACATTCAGACCCATCGCTTGCATTTACAAACTTGGTCTCGACGTGACACGATTTCTGTGCGCGACGCCACGAAGATGTTTTCGCGCCTATTCTCCAATCCTAAGATCTCAAGTAAGTTTGGTGACGTGAAGGTGACTATGGTTCAAAGCAGCCAATCGCTTGAGCGAATATTCTCAATCAAAAGGATTTCCAAGGTCACGATCAAAATCGAGCGTCCTAATGCGGATGTGTTTGACGACGGTTTTGAGGAGCGAATTCAACAGCATCTGGCAGCGACTGGTAGCCGGCAGTTTGAAGTCTCTTACACTGCAGAACGAGGCGGAAATGTGAATGTGAACGAGGACATTCGCATGGTAAGTAACTCCGCCTTGGCTAACGGAAAGGTTGATGTCGAAGGGCAAGGTGAAGCAGGCAAGGAAAAGCGCTCGACAAGCGATCATCCTGAAATTCGACAAAGGAAGTATGACGCTGATGACCAGACTGAAGCACAAGCGCTTCGCGATCTAGCTAGGGACTGATGGGACAGGACCCCGACGAGGAATGGCGCACTCTATGGAAGCGCTTTAGGAAGTACTTCACAGACTATGGCGGCCGAAACGCGGTATTGCGCTCGCCCTTCTTCTGGGTTGCAGTGCTACTTTCCATCGGGAGCTTTCGTCTATGGCATTTTGAATGGACGGAGCATTGCCGCCAGATCATTCCGGGGCTTCTCGGGTTCAGTCTCGGCACATATGCAATACTCTTCTCGATAATCGGCCCTCGTCTCAAGGGAGCGATGAAAGCGATCAAGAATGATGAAGGTGTTGCTTACCTAGATGAGATGAATGCAACTTTTTTTCATTTTATCCTGATTCAGGTTCTAGCAATTGGCTTGTCTTTTGTGCGGACTGCTTCATTTTTCCGTGACTTACCGACATTCCTGTTTGGGAAGTCTCTGATGATCGAATACCCTTCCATCATTTTCAACTTTACGTTGGGTATCGTTGGGACCTTTTTGTTTTTCTATTCGTTATTTCTGACAATTGCTGCAGCATTGGTTGTTTACCGGCTTTCAGGTATTGTTGAACCTGCAGAATAGATCGTGTTTCTCGGATTACCCTGTGGTCGTTTCCTACTCCGGCAAACCCCGCTAACTGAAAGAGTCTCATCGGGCGCGCCAGCGCCCGCAAGCAAGTCTTTTTGTTTAGACCCTCAAACGCCGGGCGCAGTTTTTGTTTCATACACCTGCATCCGCAGGTGCGATTTCCTCGCTTATGCGCCTTTCAGGCGCATCGCTGCGGGCGGGGCGTTGCCCCTTGCGGTCGGCTAGTCGCCGACCGTGCTCCGCAACCAAGCCGCTAGTCGCTCGCCGGATTTTCCTACTCCTCACGAACTGCCTAAATGAAAATTCCTTTGATTTCCGCAGCGCATCCGCGCTGCGATGTCCTCGCTCATGCGCCTTTCAGGCGCATCGCTGCGGGCGGGGCGTTGCCCCTTGCGGTCGGCTAGTCGCCGACCGTGCTCCGCAACCAAGCCGCTGGTCGCTCGCCGGAATTGCGCTTGGCCGGAAGTCTCTTCTCGGAGTTTCATATATGACCAACCACCTCCCCGCGATCATCCCCGACGCTCAAACCCCTCCCTCCGAGCCACCACCCGCGCAGTTCACCCGCGAGGATCAGGCGGCGTTCCTCGATGCGCTCTCCGACTGGGGCAATGTCCGGGCGGCGGCGCGTGCTACGCGGGTTTCGCGTACAACTGCCTATCGCATGCGGCGCGCTTGTCCGCGTTTTCGCGCGCTGTGGGATGCGGCCTTGGTGGCGGCTCGGCCACGGGTCGAAGAAGTGCTGGCCGACCGTGCGCTTAACGGGGTGGCGGAGGCGGTCTATTATCACGGTGAGGAGGTGGCGGTGCGCACGCGCTTTGATGCGCGGTTGTTGCTGGCGCATTTGGGGCGGCTTGATCGGATTGCGGGTGATGGCAAGGCGGAAGGGTTGGCGGCGGATTTCTTTGCGCAAGTTGAAGCCTTGGTCAAAGAGCCGGAGATTGAGTTTGAGACGGCGGCGCCTGAACCGGAAGATGCACGGGAGGGTGTGTGCGAATGGGAGGCGCAGAATTCTCCCCTAGACACTGTGCCAAGTGTGTCAGACGAGCCTGAACTGCGACGAGATGAGCCGGGGATGGGCACGCGAATTGTGCCCAAGGGCACGCGGGCGGGCCTGCATCAACACGGCGTGCATGGCGCGTGATTTTGACGCGATCCTTATGCAACAAGATTTTGCAAGTTCGCCTGCTGCGCCAATCACTTGTTCAGACATTGCTGTGTAGGGTCTTGGCCAGTGTAGAGACTTGAACATAGATGAATGTGTCAGAAGGAATACGAGAATGAACGCTAAGCTACTCGCGAAAGTCGCCGGGTTGGGCATGGTCGCAGGGATCGTTGCAGGGACTGGCGCGGGCGCTCCGGCGTTGGCTTCGGGATCGCAGAACCTGAACCCGGCCAAAGTGTGCTTTGTGAACGCGACCGGGCAAGCGCTCTACTTTCGTGCGGTGTATTCCGGGAAAGTGACCGGCGGAACGAAGCTTGGCAAAGGCGGTAAGTTCTGTTCTGCGCAACCCGCTCCGAACGCAGTGCGGATCAGCCGTGAGAAAGACAGCAAAGTCCTTTGCAATCCGAAGGTTGCGGCGGGGTATGCTTACACGCTGACCGGGCTTTCGAAGGACGGCAAATGCAGTTGGTCGCGCGCCTCTGTGTGATGGGCGCTATGCGGCCGCTTCGATTTGGCGGTTAGTTGAGCTTGTAAGCGCCCTTGGCCGGTGCGCTGGAGATATAGGGGCTGGCGCTGATGCCATTGGCTTCGCTCTCGGTGAATTCGATGCCGTCACCGGGCATTGGGGTCACTGATACGACCTCGCCTTCGCCTTTCGCATCGACGATCCCGGCATGGGCGGCGGCGCGGCAAATGCTTGAATCATCCAGATAAGGGCCAGAGCCGAATACCACGCCGGTCCCGACTTTGAACTCATCGCATTTGCAATGCAGCGTTTCGGTCGTGCCGCGCAGATCCGCGCCAGTGGTGGGGCACGTGTCAACTTCTGCAATGTCGGGCTTGACGATCTGGGCCCCGTCATCAGATGAGCCCCCGCACGCTGAAAGGACTAGGCTCGCAGCGACAATGATGGCGGCCTTAATAGGCTTCTGTGATGATGATGACATGGAAATTCCCCATATAGTGCCCAGTTCGATTGCGGGGCTTCTTCTTGACCGGTTTGCACTCTGGTCTTCAAGCGAGACTAGAGCGCAGTGTCGTTCATTTGGCAATGCTGCATCGAGCTAGGCATCTGAAAATATGTGAAGACTTTCCGTGGTTGGAGCGATCTGAGACACGCAAGAACTCGCGAATTGCATGGTTGGCAAAGTGGTGTAGTGTCCGGGAGCATATCAACGTAGCTAGGGGGAATACTAAGATGAAACTTGCAAAATCTGCTTTGGGCACACTCACGCTGGGCGCGCTCGCTTTGGGAGCATGCGGCGAGGTCGCTGATAACCCTGAAATGCTTGAGGAATTTGCAAAAACTTGCCGCAGCAGCTTTGTTGAAGAAGGTGGTCCAGCTGAGATGGCTGACGGTTTCTGCGATTGCTCGCTCGATAAAGTGAAAGAGCAGGAACTCGGCCCGATGGACATGTTCGATCAAGAGAAAATGACAACGATCGGTGAAGATTGCGCGAAAGAGTTGATCGCGTCACAATCAGCGCCTGAGTAATTAAGTCTGTCGGAATTGGGTAAGAGCTCGGAGTGGATGCGTTAAATTAGCGCACTATTTCGAGCTTAACCCGTGCATGGCCGGTGCTGATCATACCGATCTTCTGCGCCGCCCCTCTGGATAGATCTATGGTCCGGCCACGGATAAAAGGACCGCGATCATTGATCCGCACCACAACACTGCGACCATTTCGCGGATTCGTCACACGAACTTTTGTACCGAATGGCAATGTCTTGTGCGCCGCAGTCATCGCATTCATGTTGAACCGCTCACCATTCGCAGTGAGGCGGCCATGAAAGCGCTTGCCATAATAAGAGGCGACACCATTGCCCAGGCTGCGCACGGTCCCTTGGGCTTTAGGTTCTGGTGGCGGAGGCGGCGGGGCTTCAATCTTTGGCTTAAAGCTTGAGATATCGACCGCAGCAGCTGGTGCCTGAATTGCCTTTGGCGGGTTGTTGTATGGTTCGAACTGATTGGCGAATGTTGGTTCGACAATCTCAGCTGCAGGCGGTGGCGTCGCGACCTCGTCGGCGACGTCGGAGGGAGTCGCTTGTGAAGCACCCAAAGGAATGAGCGCGACGGCAGCGAGCGCTGCGGCTGCAATCTTAAGGCTGCGTGAGTCTGTTTTGCGAACTTTCATGACACGAGCAAATAGCTGGCTAGAGGTTACTACGACAATGAAATGGGGCTCGTTGTGTCGCATCTTTGGTGCGACTTAGGGTCAGTTGAGCCATATCTGGGATGAGTCGAAGATGTAACGGAATTTCCAAGCTAAGCAGGCACTTGAGCTTGGTGAACCGTCGGTCAGAACAGGTGCTGACGTTCTAAAAAAGCAAATGGGGCCGGCATTGCTGCCGACCCCACTCTCACCTGCGCGTGGTCGCTCCATTCTCCCGAGATGTCCGGCGAACCTTCCATTCCGTTTGTCCGGAGCGCACTTGGCGCCCGATGTCTCCTCCCTCAGTACCGGGGTACTTTGGGGATCGTCACCGGCGCTCGCGCCGGCATCCAGCTCTCGCTTGACAGTGCAAACCTTGCGTTCCGGGCCGAAGCCTTTTCCACTCAATTTGCTCCTTGGGCGGAGCCGAGACCACAAACCTTATGAACCGATGATCTTGGTGCTCGTTGTTCCGGTCGAAACCTTCTCAATTTGCAACCACCTGTTCAGTTTGTGGCCTTATCCGAAAACTGCGCTTCGCGTTCCTCTCAAGCGATCCAACTTGCAATTAGCCGAAGCCTCTTACATGCCGTTTCTCGAAGTGCGCGTGGACAGCAGCCCTCGCATCTTTGAAACTTAAAATCTTTGTAAAACATAACCTTGCGGCTAGCTCTTCAAAGGTCTTGTGTTCCGAAGACAAGTAAAGACTGCGCTCGAATCCGGGTTTCGGCAAGGCTTGCAACCGCGACTTTTCCACTTTTGCGAAGATTGCCTGTGGAGAGCGGTGGAGAACTCAACAACTCATCGCATTTCGCTTAGCCAGAAGCTCTTTGCGGGTTGTTTTTTCCGTGATGCTGCAATGCACACTTCAATGGTGCAGCGCACGCTCAGCGAACGACTCGTTTCCGACCTGCAAAGCGAGCGTTAGCGGTCCCGCTTGGCCAGCAGTTTCAGCCGCAAGGCGTTGAGCTTGATAAAGCCCTCGGCATCGTGCTGGTCATAGGCGCCCGCATCATCTTCAAAGGTCACATGCGCCTCAGAATAGAGCGAGTGCGGTGATTTGCGGCCGACCACAAAGGCATTGCCCTTGTAGAGTTTTAGCCGAACGGTTCCGCTGACTTTTTCCTGGCTCAGATCAATCGCTGCCTGAAGCATTTCGCGCTCAGGCGCGAACCAGAAGCCGTTGTAAATCAGCTCAGCATAACGCGGCATCAACTCATCTTTGAGATGCGCAGCACCACGATCCAGCGTGATCTGTTCGATGCCGCGATGCGCGCGCGCATAGATTTCGCCCCCTGGCGTTTCATACATTCCGCGCGATTTCATCCCGACAAACCGGTTTTCGACCAGATCAAGCCGGCCTATCCCATGCTTTCGGCCCAAATCATTGAGCGCGGTCAGAAGCGACGCTGGCGACATTGCCTCGCCGTTCAGCGCAACACCGTCGCCGCGTTCGAAGTCGATGGTGACGTATTCTGGCGTGTCAGGGGCGCTTTCCGGGTGTTCGGTGCGCGAATAGACATAGTCGGGCGTCTCTTCCCATGGATCTTCTAGCACTTTGCCTTCTGAGGAGGTGTGCAACAGATTGGCGTCGGTGGAGAAGGGGCTTTCGCCGCGTTTGTCCGTTGGTATCTTGATTTGGTGCTTCTCAGCCCATTCGATCAGCGCAGTACGGCTTGTCAGATCCCATTCGCGCCATGGTGCGATCACCGTGATGTTGGGATCGAGTGCATAGGCGGAAAGCTCAAAACGCACTTGATCATTGCCTTTGCCAGTCGCGCCATGGGCAATCGCATCCGCGCCGGTTTCGTGCGCGATCTCGACCAATCGCTTGGAGATCAGCGGACGGGCGATCGAAGTGCCAAGCAGATAATCGCCTTCATAGCGGGCATTGGCGCGCATCATTGGAAAAACAAAGTCACGCACAAATTCTTCGCGCAAATCTTCGATAAAGATGTGTTCGTCCGGAATGCCCATTGCACGAGCTTTATCGCGCGCAGGTTCAATCTCTTCGCCCTGACCCAGATCAGCGGTGAAGGTGACAACCTCCAACCCGCGTTCCACGCTAAGCCATTTGGCGATCACAGAGGTGTCGAGACCCCCTGAGTAAGCAAGGACAACGCGTTTAATGTCAGACATGATTTTCTCTTCGTACAACTGTTCGCTGCGCCGCTAGCAGGGGGAGGGCGTAGCGGCAATGATACAAGTACAGATTGGCGATATTGCTTGTAACCCGAAAAACGCACTCCAATATCTGTCGGTGAACATTGGGGAGAGGACGCTCATGTTTGGAATGTGGAGCAAAGCGCGCGAGCTTGCGCAAATGGCACCGCCTGAGCGCAATCGTTGGGTCGATTTTTTAAGAGCAGTTTCCATTTTGGCGGTGGTGTTTGGCCATTGGTTGATGGCGGGGCTTTATGTCGATGAAGCCGGCGAATTGCAGCGCGGTGACTTGCTGAGCGTTGAGAAATGGGCGCATTGGCTAACCTGGGGCTTCCAAGTGATGCCGGTTTTCTTCCTAGTCGGCGGATATTCCAACGGCGTGAGTTGGAGCGCTACGCTCAAGAAAATGCAAGATGGGCAGACCGGGGTTTATCGCGGGTGGCTTGCATCTAGAGTGCAGCGCCTAATCGCGCCTACTTTCCCACTTCTCCTGCTTTGGGCCGGGCTGGCGATTACCCTCACGCAGGTGGGCATTGATCGCGAGCAAATCCGCAACGCGACCGAGGCAGCGCTGATCCCGGTGTGGTTCCTCGCAGTCTATCTGCTGGTGACGGCCTTCACTCCGCTTGCGTGGAAGGCTTGGCAGAAATTCGGGTGGCTGAGCTTTGCGATCTATATTCCCATAGCGATGGCGACCGATTGGCTGACATTCAGCGTCGGGGTAGAGTATATCAACTTCACCAATTTCCTTTGGGTGTTCCTCGCAATCCATCAACTCGGCTTTGCATGGCGCGATGGGCGGTTTGAAAAACGCTTCTTCGCGATTGGATGGTTTGTAATAGGGCTTGTGATTCTAGTATCGATCACGGTTTATGGCTTTTATCCGGTCTCGATGGTGTCTGCGCCGGGTGGTTTTTCCAATTCGCTGCCGCCGACGCTGGCGCTACTTGCCCTTGGGCTAGCGCAAGTTGGGTTGGTGCTGGCGCTGGAGCCATTGGGCCGTAAGATGCTCGAAAATATCGGAATATGGACCGCGACCGTGTTGATGAACGGGATGATTATGACGGTCTATCTTTGGCACCTTACGGCGTTTGTTCTGGTGATGACGGTGGCGTGGCTTGGCCTTGGCGGGCTGGGGCTGGATAGCGTGCCGGGCAGCTCTGCTTGGTGGCTGTCGCGGCCAATGTGGATCGCGATCTATATTGCGGTGCTCCTGCCGATGATTGCCATGTTCGCAAGCCATGAACGCCGGTTTGATCCGATCCGCGGTGGCCGCACTGTGCCAAAGCTGCGGGTCGTGTTTGGGGTGCTAATGATCTGCATTGGGCTAGCCGCAACCGCGGCGGTCACAATCGCTAGCCCCAATAGCATATCAGGCATTCGCTGGTGGGTTATCGCTTTACCCTTGGTTGGCGCGGCGCTGCTCGGGTTTGGTCCGATTTACCGCCCCAGCGCTGAGACCAAGGCGGCAAGTACTAACCAGCAGAAGCAGCCTTAATCAGCCGCTTTTCCTCGCGCTCAATATAGCCGCGCTCAATCGGGAGGGCGTGGCGGCTGCGGGCAAATTGGATCTGGTAATTGCACATGCTGCCATATTCAAACACCGTCGCGGCACCAGCGAGATAGAAGGTCCACATGCGGAAGAACCGCTCATCATACATCGCGATCATTTTGTCTTTGTTCGCCATGCAGTTCGCGTACCAGCAGCGCAAAGTCTTGCCGTAATGCAGCCGCAACGTTTCAACATCGGTCGCGATCAGGCGGAATTTCTCGCTCGATTCGACCGTTTCTGAAAGCGCCGGAATGTAGCCGCCGGGGAAGATGTATTTGCGAGTAAAAGCATCGGTCGAACCCGGTGATCCCAAGCGTCCGATTGTGTGAAGCAGCATAACGCCGTCATCGGTTAAGAGGTTCGCGCACGATTTGAAGAAGGTGTCGAACTGCGGCTGACCGACATGCTCAAACATGCCAACCGATACGATCCGGTCGAACTTGCGCCCCGCGGCGGCGAAAGCGCGGTAGTCGACGATCTCAATACTCACACGGTCTGCGACGCCTGCATCGCGAACGCGTTGACGGGCTAGGTCAACCTGCTCTTCCGACAAAGTGATCCCAGTGACTTGGACGTCGTAGTGTTTGGCAAGGAAGATCGACATGCCGCCCCAGCCGCAACCAATGTCGAGCACCTTTTGGCCCTTCTTAATCCCCAACTTGGCGGCGATATGCGCCAGCTTTGCGGTCTGTGATTGGCCAAGGGTCTCAACGCCTTTGGGCCAATAGCCACAGCTATATTGCCAATGTTCTTCATCGAGCATCAGAGCGTAAAAATCGTTCCCAATGTCATAGTGATGCGCGACATTGTTTTTCGAACTGATCGCGTTGTTGGCTTTCTCAAACGCATAGCCTGCGGCATTGCCGATTCGGTTCAGAATACTAGGCGGATCGATATCACCGCCTTGATCCCAACCATTGTTGGCGCGCAGAAGAGTCACCAAATCCATGATGTCACCTTCTTCAAGGATCAGACGCCCGTCCATAAACGCTTCTGCTGCGCCAAGGCGCGGGTCCATTATAATGTCGCGCGGCACTTTGCTGTCGGCAAAGCGCAGGATAACTTCAGGAAACCCCTTGGTTTCCTTGCCATAAACTTGCGACGAACCGTCGGCGAAAACCACGCCAAGTTGGCCATGGCTCACGCTGCGTTTCATAAATTTGTCGAGAAGTGTCTTACTCATGGCGATCCTGTCCGTTTTTAATTCTGCACTACTGGAATTCTGCACTACTGGTTCGCACAAAGACACAGGCTTGCGCTGTGTCAACGATTGGATAGACATGCAGGCATGGTAGAGGCAAAAACCACGAAGAATTCCGCATCAGTCGAAGGCTTCATCGCAAATGTTGAACCTGCGTCAAAGCGCGAAGATGCAAAGGTGCTTGATCAGTTGTTCCGCAAGGTCACGGGCGAAGAGCCAGCGATGTGGGGGGCGACGATAATTGGTTATGGCAGCTATCACTACAAATATGACAGCGGACGCGAAGGCAATGCCACGCGTTCCGGCTTCAGCCCGCGCAAAGCGAAGCACTCACTGTATCTCATGGGCCGATATTGCGACGAGGAAGCCGGCAAAAAAGTCGATAGCTTGCTTGAAAAGATGGGTAAGCACAAAACTGGCGCGAGTTGTGTCTATGTCAACAAGCTTGCGGATATCGACTTGGATGTTTTGGAAGAGATTATCGGCGTTTGCTGGGACGCGATGAACCGCCATTACCCAAACTAGTTGAACTGCTTAGTCGGCCTGTTCGCGGGCGAGGTAAATGACATCGCGGGGCTGATTGAGCAAATGCTGGCCACTGTCTATGAACATGGTTGATCCGCTTTTGAGTGTCCCGCTCGCTAAGAAAAGTGCAGCATCGACAATCTCACTGGCATCGGTTTTGCGCTTTAACAGATTCAAAAGGTGCGAGACGTCGATCTCTTCTTCTTTTTGGTCGTGACTGGCCAAGATCGCTCCGGGCGCAATGCCATAAACGCGGT
Organism: Erythrobacter sp.; assembly: GCA_039985875.1. Lineage (GTDB taxonomy): Bacteria > Pseudomonadota > Alphaproteobacteria > Sphingomonadales > Sphingomonadaceae > Erythrobacter. The sequence continues at coordinate 528,370 of JBDWRU010000011.1, forward strand.
CCCCAGCTCCGCTCACATCTTTGGCCAGCATGGGAATGGTCGCCGCGAGCGCGTGCTTTGACATCGTGTAGCTGAAGAAATCGGGGTTGGAATTTTCCAGCTTCATATCGGTAATCTGGATCGTACAGCGCAGGTTGGAGCTTTGGGCATTCGCGAAGTAGGTCTGGCTCATCAAAGCAGGGCTATGCGCGTTTATCGTTATGGCCGCATCGAATGTTGCGGTGTCGATGTTGTTCGCATCATCATAGTCAAAAACGGACGCAGAATTGATGACACAGCGCCAATCCGAAAGCCGCTTAGTAAGCTCTTCCATCATCGCTTTGGCGGCTTGAGGGTCGGACAGATCGCATTGCACAATCTCGGCTGAAGGAAGTTGTGCCGCCAACTGTTCCGCAGGGTCAGAGGACGATTTGTAGTGAATGACCACATGCCAGCCCGCTTTAGCGAAACCGCGCGACAAAGCGCCGCCGATGCGGGTTGCTCCTCCGGTTATCAGAACAGTCGGCTTGGTCATCCGAATCTTTGCAGCACAATTGTCTGCCAATGGAAAGAGGGCACACCCGATCAGATTTCGGATGTGCCCAATCTCATTAATTCAAATCAGTGTTTTAGCGACGTCCCCGACGCGATGAGCGAATGCTACGGCTTGAACGGTGAGACCGGTGGATGCCAGCGCGCGACCGATGGCGAAAGCTGTGCGAACGATTGCCAATGCCGTGTCTGCGGTGGCCAATTCTTCGTCCGCTTCGTCCAAAATGATGGCTTGATCCGTAATACGAATTGGATCGGTATGAGCGGTGGCCAAACGCTGCATGACCAATCGCATAGCCAATCCCGGACAGAACCCTATCTCGCCCATAGTAGCGGCCATCGCGTTCATCGCGATATTCGCCGTCGCGGCGATCATAGTCCCGTTCAGAGCGGTCGGTACGGGCAGTTTCGGTTTGATGATCGTGTGTCTGGTTCGCGCCTGCACCTTGATCGTGGTGGGCGAATGCAGGGCTGGCCGTTGTGGCGATGGCCGCAGCTGCGAGGGCTAAAATCAGTTTTTTCATCGGTTGGGCCTTTCTGGTCCAGATCTTCGTGGCGTTTTTGCGCCTGACACCAGGTAGTTCGAGAAAATCCCGCATTAGGTTTCAGCGCTTTAGTGCACCGAGGGTTTCCTTTTTTTCAACATAGACTGACCTATCCGAGCTTTTGTGGGCGGGGGATTGCGGCTTGTGACGAAAAATTTGCAGTGTGCGGATGAATTCTTTGGCGCATGAATGGCTGTCACAGTCTAAGAACGACGAAATTCACACACCCCCCATCATAGGAATTCTGCGCTATGGCCATAACCTGCGATCTGATTGATGTGTTTTGCGATGGACCCTTGAGCGGCAATCCACTTGCGGTGGTGCATAGCGGTGATGATCTAACAGCGGATCAGATGCTGGCACTTACGCAATGGCTCGGTTTTTCTGAGACCACCTTCTTGTTGCCTCCGACGCAAGCAGGCGCAGACTACCGAGCGCGCATCTTCTACCCCGGTGGCGAACTGCCCTTTGCCGGACATCCAACGCTTGGTTCGTGTTTTGCTTGGCTTGCCGCGGGTGGCGTGTCGAAAACCGCTGGCACCGTCGTGCAGGAATGCGGGATAGGATTGGTCGAAGTGCGCGTATCTGGCAGCAGCTTGGCCTTCAAAGCGCCTGAGCTTATCAAGCATGAGCCTTTGAGCGATGCCGAGCGGGCCGAAGCCGTGCGCCTGACCGGCATAGATGAGGACGCACTTGTCGAAGCGGTTCATGTCGTCAATGGCCCGCAATGGCAGCTTTTGCGGCTGCGTTCGGCGCAGGATGTGTTGGCGGCTGAACCCTCTGCGAAAGCGCCGTTGGGCACCGATATTGGGCTTGCCGGACCGCACAGCAAAGGCGCGGCACGCGATTGGGAATTGCGTGCCTTCTTTGCCGATACCTTTGAGCGTTTTTGCGAAGACCCCGTGACGGGCAGCTTCAACGCAGGCGTCGCTGTGCACTTGTTTGAAGAGGGACTTGCCGATGGGTCTTTTACAGCTGGGCAAGGGCAGAAAGTCGGCGCAAACGGCTTAGTCCGTTGCAATCAAGCCGAAGGCGGGGCGGTGTGGATTGGCGGCGTTTGCCGGATGATCAGCCGGGGCGGAGCGCTTACCGCGTTCGACTAGATCAGCTTTGCGTTAGCGCGCTTCTGCATTGTCGGAGCGAGCCGGTCCAATACAGCCAACTTAGCTAGTTCCTTTTGCGTTGCCTTGCCAGCGAGCAGGCAAGCAAAAACGCGCGCCACGCTCCAATCCGTGTGCCCCGTTTCAATGCGCTCCAACGCATCACCGGCTTGCACCTCACCGATTTCTAGAACGCTGAAATACCACCCTGAACGCCCGGTCTTCACGATCTCAGCCGTCATCCCTTTGGCCTCGAAACGGTGATCCACTTTCCAGCAAGGTTGGCGGGGTTGGTTTATTTCGATTACCGCGCTGCCTAGCCGGAAGCGGTCGCCAATATGGACCTCGGTTTCAATAAGCCCGCTGACCGCTAGGTTCGATCCAAACGCGCCAGGTTGGTCCAGCAGCGCGGCATTACCGGGTTTGCCATCCAGAAATCCGTACCAAAAATCGTGATGATCGAGCGGATAGAGATGCACCGCTTTTTCCGGCCCGCCATGCACGCGGCGGTCGGCCTGTTCGTCGGGGGCAAAGCCATCATCGAGCAATTGGACCAACCCTTCGCGCGGGCGTTTCGCAATCGCGCTGACCTCTGTCCCGTTGAAGGGGCGCGCAGTGCCCGTGCAGATTGCCTCGATCGCGTGTTTCATGTCCTCTGCACCGTCAAAGCGAACCAGTCGCGCTGCACCCCATCAGAGCCATTGCCGTGATACGTCTCTTCTCCGAGCAGTTCAAAGCCTGCAGCTTGGTATTGATCGACCAGCCATTGCGCCGTGGGTAGATTGGTCCATCGCCCCAGAGGATCGCGACCTTCATCGCGGTGGACTGCATCGCCAAGCTTGAAATTGGCAAAGTGCAATCCGCCCGGTTTTAGTGCTGTGTGGATGCGGATCAGGACAGGCAGGAGGTCGGCGCGTGGCAGGTGCAATAAACACGCATGAGCCCAAACCGCGTCATATTCGCATTCGGCTTCCAACTCGTCGAACCGCATCACCCGTGCGCCGATATCGTGGCGCTCATTGGCTTTGCGCGCCATCGCGGTCGCACCGTCGGTTGCGTCGAGAGCAAAGCCGCGCTCCATTATGTGAGCTCCGTCGCGCCCGCCGCCGCATCCCAATTCGAGAATGCTAGCGCCGGACATGAGACGGTCGAGGAATGGGTCGAGATGGCGGTGTCGGTCGAGCGCGGTGCTCGCAGTATAGAAGGGCGCTTTGCTCTCGTAATATTCAAGAGTGTCAGGATCGCTCACGTGTCGGCTTTGTCCTGCTCTGCTTCTGCTGCTGCTTCCGCTTCTCGGTCACGCTGGGCACGGCTCTGTTTCTCGGCCGCGGTCTTCAGTTGCCCGCAAGCGGCGTCAATATCCCGGCCACGCGGGGTGCGCACAGGGGCACTGATCCCGCCTTCAAAGACGATATTGCTAAACGACTTGATCCGCTCTGGCGTTGAGCATTCATAGTCTGCGCCGGGCCAAGGGTTAAAGGGGATGAGGTTCACTTTTGCAGGCAGGTCAAACTGCTTGAGCAGACGCACCAATTCATGCGCATCATCGTCGCTGTCATTCTTATCTTTCAGCATCACATACTCAAATGTGATGCGCCGCGCGTTCGAGGCGCCAGGATAATCGGCGCAAGCCTGAAGCAGTTCTTCGATCCCGTATTTGCGGTTGAGCGGGACGATCTCATCGCGCACCGGTTTTGTCACCGCATGCAAGCTCACCGCCAGATTGACGCCAATTTCTTCACCGCAACGCTCCATCATCGGGACAACGCCGCTGGTCGAAAGGGTGATCCGGCGCTTCGATAATGCGAGCCCATGACCGTCCATGACAAGGCTAAGTGCGTCGCGAACGTGATCGAAATTATAAAGCGGCTCACCCATGCCCATCATCACTATATTGGTCAGGAGCCGCCCATCAGAGCTGTAGTTTCCTGCATCCTCAGCATCGTCTAGACCATCCATCACGCCCTTGGGCCATTCGCCAAGAGCGTCGCGGGCCAACATCACTTGACCGACTATCTCGCCGGGAGTCAGATTGCGCACAAGCCGCATCGTGCCCGTCGCACAGAAGGTGCAATTGAGAGTGCAGCCCACTTGGCTCGAAACGCACAAAGTGCCGCGATCTGCATCAGGGATGAAGACCATTTCAAAATCGTGGCCGTCATCGGTTTTCAATAACCATTTGCGCGTGCCGTCAGAGCTGTGCTGTGCTTCGACGACATTGGGCCGCCCGATCACAAAACGCTCCGTCAACCAAGGGCGCATCGTCTTTGCGATGTCGGTCATCGCTTCGAATTCGGTGACGCCACGGTGGTAGAGCCAATGATACACTTGCTTCGAGCGCAATTTGGCCTGTTTCGTGTCCAAACCTGCTTGTTCGAAAAGTTCGCGAATGCGCAGGCGGGGAAGTCCAATCAAATCCAAGCGGCCATCTTCGCGCGGTGTAATATTGCGCGCGACGGGTACAGGGTCGGTTTGACCCGGGATGGACATGAGTTGTGTATCGGCCATGGGAGCGCGCGATATAAGCGCAACCTTAGGGTTTTGCCAGCGGTCTATAACCGCGAACAGCCAACCACCGCTGCGTCGATCGCACTGGCCGCGCCAGATAGGCTGTAGCTCTGGCTAAAGCGCTTGCCGTTGGTGTCGCGCGCTGTGATTCGCATATCGCTGGCCGAGCGCAGGGCAGTGACAATCGCGGTGTCCATTTTGCGGTCTTGCGCCCACGCGTTGCGGCCATTTGTCGCTAGCGCAAAGGAGCGACTGCCAATCTTTAACGCTGCACCCTTGGTCCCGGCAGAGCGCGCCAACCGAAAGTGAACTTGGTTACGGATTTTGGACTTGGGCCAATTGGCAATGCTGGCGAAGCTCGATCCGCCGCCAGAACGCGGCTTCGCAATCGCATAGCAGCGCGGGCGTTCCGTATCCCTGAACGCGGCCCAGTTTGAGTAAACGCCAAGCGCATCCTTTGCCGTCAAAGGTGCAGCGAGGCTAGCGAGAAGAGCAAAGATGATGGCATTTCTAGTCATAGCGGATGGCCGTCACTTCCCATTCTTTTGCCCCTGACGGAAGGTGTACGAGCCGAAGATCCCCAATCGCGGCGCCGCGAAGCGCCTTTGCCATCGGAGAATTCCATCCAATTCGGCCTTCGCCCGCATCCTGTTCATCGTCTCCGACAATCCTCACCGATTTGCGCGCATCGTCTTCATCGGCAATCTCAACGTTTGCTCCAAAATACACTTTCGATTTGTCAGGCTGATTTTCGGGGTCGACCACGCGAAGGCTTTTCATTCGCCTTGCAAGGTAGCCAAGCTCACGGTCGATCTCACGCATTTTTTTGCGACCATAAAGATAGTCGCCATTCTCGGATCGGTCGCCATTGCCCGCCGCCCAACTAACGATCTCGACGATCTCTGGGCGTTCTTTGCCTAGCAGATGGTCATAACGCGCCTTTAGCGCGGCCATGCCTTGCGGTGTGATGGGAGGGCCGGGCTTTTGTGCCAAAGCACCGTCTCGCTTAGCGCAACATCGTGTTCACTTCGCGCGGGACACCCGCCTGCTGTGGGTACATGTGCGAATAGCTGACCGCATTTCCGAGGACACGCATCACATAATAACGCGTTTCGGTGAACTTGATCCGTTCAATCCAGACCTGCCAATCGGCTCCGCCAGTGCGCGGATCGCCATGCGCACGCAGCCATTTGTTCACATTGCCCGGACCGGCATTATAAGCCGCAATCGCAAGCGGATAGGATCCGTTATAGTAACGCAGCATCCGGTTGAAATAGGAATCGCCCAGCCGGATGTTGTAACTTGGATCGTTGAACAGCGCAGAAGCGCTGTAGGACAGGCCAAGCTTGCCTGCTTGCTCGCGTGCTGTGCCTGGCATCAGCTGCATAATCCCGCGCGCGCCAGCATGGCTTTGCCGGGTGCGGTCAAATTCGCTTTCCTGCCGCGCAATGGCGTGGGTCATTGTCCAGTCATTGACCGTGGGCGTGCCGATGATTGGGAAGCCGACACGCTCCAATCCGGTCAGTTTATTCTCACCGGCTTTCATGCCAAGCACGACCGACATTTCGGGAAGGCCGACTTGGCTAGCCAGTTCATGCGCGAGCGCCATCTCTTGCGGAGTTTTCGCCGCATCGCCGACCGCTTGGAAAAAGCGTCGCTCAGTCCGCCAATCGCGGCGATTGGCAGCAATAGAGCGGATCGCCATTGTCAGCGGTCGGTTGTTGTATGACGCACGCATGGATGGATCAGCCTGCGGGACCGCTGCGAACTGAGGCATTGGGCGCCCAAGCGCTGCGAGTGAAAGTTGGCCATAATAATAATGCGGGTAAGCCGCCGCGCGCTCATAAAAGCGCGTTGCATGGCTGGTCATTCCAGCACGCTGAGCAGCGCGTCCAGCCCAATAATAGCCTTTGGACTTGGTCAGCGGCGTGCGCGCAGCATTGCCATAACGCTCAAACAAAGGAGCAGCACTGGCCCCGTCACTCATCCGCCAAAGTGCGTTGGTGCCGCCTTTCCACATTAGGTCGGTGTAGCGGTCGCGTAGCTTGAATGAGCCTTTTGATACATCGGTGCCCGGTTCGAACAGATCATCAATCCGGTTCGCGATCCTGACCGTGTCGGACGAGCTCGCCGCGTCCGCTATGGCTAGCATGTCGCCAACAAAATCCTCCGGGTCAAAGGCTGGCGCACTGAAGGCTGAGCGGTTGGAAAGCACCCGAACCGCTTCCCCGGTCAGACGCTTTGAACGCAAATAATTGATATAGTTGAAGACGTACCCGGCGTCGCTCATTGCACCTGCTGGTACCGAGCCAGGGCGTGAGCCGCGCAAAAAGGCAAGCCGGGCCATCGCGATGTCTCTGTCTGCCGGTGACAAATAAATCATCTGGCGGGTCGCACCATTGGCATCGCCCTGCCACATCAAAGCATCGGCGCGCGCGCGGTGATCATCGGCTGAAAAACGTGAGCCATAAAAGCTACGCAAATAGGTTTCAGCCTCTGGGCTCATCGTGCCGCCGCGCCATGCTTCACGCGCGACTTCAAAAGCGTCAGTGCGCTGCGCGGATGCAAGTGCAAGCGCGTATGCGCCGCGCGCGTAGTTACTCAATGGAGGTTGGCGGTCGAAATACCGGATAATCTGCCCTAGAGGGACAGCTTCTGTCTTTAACGCATTTTCAGCTCGACCCCGGATAACGCCCATGCGCGGGAAATTAGGGTAAGAGAGCGCGAACTCCGAATATTGAGAGAAACTGAGGCCACGTGTCTTCTCGAGATACTCCCACCGCGCAATCGCCGAACTGACCGCTTGCTGTTGCGGTTGTGCGCTCAGCTGCGCTGACGATGGTATCGGCAGGGCGGTAAGGCTCGCCAGCGCAATGCCAGCTACGGCCATAGGCCGAACAGAAAAGGAGCGAAAAAGGGTCGAGAGACGAGGGAATTTTGAAGGCATGCTGGACATTATGCCGATAGGCTCCTTATCAGGCGCTGAATAAACCGTGTGACGCAATTTAATGCGCTACGCCAGTTTCGATAAATGCTCAGATGGGGAATAGTGCAATGTTTAGCGGATCAATTCCCGCTCTGGTGACTCCTTTTCGCGACGGATCGTTTGATGAGCCGACTTTTCGGCGACTCGTCGATTGGCAGATTGAGCAGGGCAGCGCGGCTTTGGTTCCTTGTGGGACCACTGGAGAAGCCTCTACGCTCTCAAATGCCGAACATCATCGCGTCGTTGAGGTATGCATTGAGCAAGCGGCTGGCCGCGTTCCGATTATCGCTGGGTGCGGTAGCAACGATACCAAGAACGCACTGCTCCATATGGCCTTTGCAAAGAAAGCCGGGGCTGCAGCAGGCCTTTGCGTTGCGCCTTACTACAATCGCCCAAGTCAAGCGGGGTTGATTGCGCATTTCAGCTACTTGGCAGAGAACAGCGACCTTCCGATTGTGCTGTATAATGTGCCCGCGCGCACCGTGACCGACATCGAAGATCAAACCGTGATTGCACTGGTCAAGAAATACCCCGAGCAAATCGTCGCGATCAAAGACGCGAGCGGTGATTTGTCGCGCGTCGCGGACCACCGAATGGGCCTATCGAGCGACTTCTGCCAATTGTCGGGCAATGACGAATTGTGGTTGCCGCATTCCGCCGCAGGTGGTCGTGGAGCGATCTCTGTGACTGCTAATGTCGCGCCAGCCCTTTGCTCTGAATTCCAGACGGCGATTGCAGCGAACGAGCTAAAGAAGGCGCGGCAGCTAAACGATCGACTTTTCCCACTGCATTATGCGATGTTCTCCGATGCGTCGCCGGCACCATGCAAATATGCGCTTAGCCGGGTGTTCGAAGGCGTAGAGCCGACAGTCCGCTTGCCCATTGTAGAAGCAAGCGTTGCGTCACGCAAAGCGGTGGACGCGGCACTCGAACATGCAGGGTTGGTGTAGAGCTTAATCGGCCGGGTTATGCTTTTCTACAAAGCCAACTGCTTTTTCGAGCATCAATTGGCGCGTGTTAGAAAGCGATAGCCAATGATCCTCACCGTCAAGCGTCACGATCTCATACGGCTTCTTATAGTCTTTTAACTTGTCCGCCATTTTGGATGAGTGACTGTATGGTACGACAACATCGTCTTTGCCGTGGATTAGCATAATCGGGGCGCTGGCTTTTTCAGCGAGTTTAAGCGGCGAAACCGCGTCCCACCTGTCTCGTGGGCCCAACTGTTCGAGTAACGCTTTCTGCGTAGTCCGGTCATTGTTTGTTGCACGGTAGTCTTCGCGAAACATGTTGCGAATATCGCTCACAGGAGCGACCGCTACGGCGCAGCGGTAGATGTCTTTCTGAATCGTGACCCCTGCGAGCGCAGCGTAACCGCCATAACTTGCACCAACTATGCAGGCGCGGTTGGAATCAACAATCCCCGCTTCAGCAAGTGCAGCCAGACCATCCGACTTATCGGTCTGCATCTTGCGGCCCCATTCGCCATAGCCAGCGCGCACAAAAGCTCCATTGCGATTGGTCGAACCGCGGAAATTTGGTTGAAAGACGGCATACCCTTTTGATGCATAGGCCTGTGCCCACCAGTCAAAGTCAGGGTGATCCGCTGAATGCGGGCCACCGTGTGGCAGCACAACGACAGGCAATTTCTTTGCTTCCTTGCCTGGTGGAAGGGTGAGGATGCCGTCCATCTGCGTCCCATCGCTGGCAGTGTATTCGAAGGTCGAAATCGGACCGACATGCTGCGGACCGATGAGGTCCCGCTCATAAGCTATTGCGTCAGCGCGCCCCTGTTCAATGTCGATAGCAAATATAGTTCCGCTATCTTGGTTTCCGCTCGTTCGCACAACGGCTTTTTTGAGGTCGGACGTCCAATCGATCATGCGCGTTTCAAGCTTACCAAAGGCTCTGCGGATTCTACCCGCTGAACTTTCCAGTTCTTTGTCAAAGAAGACCGGTTTAGGTTCGCCTTGATCCGCGAGATAACCGATCAGATGGCCGGTCATATCGTCGAAATAGAGCCGGTCCCAATTGACTTCGTCGAGGAACGGTTTGCGCGATCCATCCGCAAGCGAGATTTCATACCAGTCATTACTGGTTGCGCTCCGCTCGCTCATGATGACGCTCAGCCCGCCCTGACCAAGGCCAACAATGCCAACTCTTCCCGTTTCGTTCTGGCCTTGAGCGATGACTTTGTTCGAATTGCCTCGCAAACGCCATTTGCCGCTTGAATCGTTGATTGCAAATGTCGCAGCAACTTCGCCATTGGCGTCGATCAGCCAGTCATTGTCCCAGCCATCTTGCGCCGCATTCGCGATTTTCTTGGCTTGCAGCGTTTGCATATCGACTTTGAAAAGAAACGGTCGGCCGTGGTTCCATTCATACTTCAGCCGATCATTACCGCTGCGCTTGAGTTGGATCCCGCCGTAAAAGCCATACCATTTACCAGCAATTTGGCGCACACCGTAGTTGCCAACGATCGTGTCCAAAAGGGTCTTGTGCTTAGCGAAGATGACACCCGCTTCCGCTTGGGGGTTCACGGGTATGATGCGGCCGACGTAGAACTCCGCTTTGTCAGTCGTCCAGCCATAACCGAGGTCTTCTGTTTGGCTGGCAACGAGGTTCACGCGATCCTCGCCGATCCATTGGATGTAACGCACTTTCATATCGCCGACGGAAATCGGCTTGAGGACGATGTCCTTACCTTCATAACCGACTAGCAAGCGTTTGCCCTTGACCTGGAGCAATAGCGCGATCCGTTGACCCGAAGGCGAGATCGCCACTTCTTCTATTTCAGGCAGTTTCCCATATTCCGACAGTGCAGGCAGTTGAAGCTCAGTTGCTTCTTCTTGCGCGGCCACAGGTGCGGCAAGTCCGGCTGCGCATAGTGCAAGTGTAGAAGCTGCAATCAACGACCGAAACTGCATGGGTTTTCCTTTACCAATAGGTGATTGAACAATCCGTGATTACTTGAACGCGAGAATGCCAAGATCGAAATGAAAATCAAGAGTTTGAATTACGCAATTTCGATTTGGCTCATGATTTCACCCATTGCCTTTACGGCACGATTACGCAAAAGGCTCGAGGCATCATGGCACGCCCCAAACCCAAGACCTTTGATAAGCAGAAGACCGTGGCAGAAAACCGTCGCGCGCGTTTTGATTATCATATCGAGGACACATTCGAGGCGGGTCTTGCGCTGCAGGGGACGGAGGTAAAGGCCTTGCGCGCTGGACATGCCACGATCGCAGAGAGTTACGCCGAAGTGCGCGACAGCGCCGTGTGGCTGATCAACGCCAATGTCCCGGAATACAGCCACGGCAATCGCTTGAACCATGAACCCAAACGCCCGCGCAAATTGCTGTTGCATTCGCGCGAGATCAACCGTTTGTTCGGCGCCGTCGAACGCAAAGGTATGACGCTGGTGCCGCTTTCAATCTATTTCAACGGGCAGGGACGTGCGAAGGTTGAATTGGCATTGGCGAAAGGTAAGCAAGCGCATGATAAGCGCGCGACAATCAAAGACCGCGATTGGAAACGTGACAAAGCACGCTTAATGCGCGAACGCGGTTAAAACCGTCAGCGAACACTGTTTTTCTCCAAACCCAATTCACTCACTGGTCAGATGCAATCGAATACCCATATGGCTGTCATGGTGGCCCAACTCGTTTCCGATGAAATTGCTCTCGCGCTCAAAGTTCGCGCAGCATTGGCCGGTGCGCGCCAATGAGCAAGGGAGGCGTCAAAGGCTGGATCGCGCTTAAGGCCGACAAATATATGCCGTCACGCGACGAGATGGCGAAGAACAAGTATCTCGCTCCAATCGCGCATCGGTTTCTGGCACCAAAATTATGGCGATTCACCCGCCGTTCTGTCCCGCGCGGGGTGGCTCTGGGTCTCTTCAGTGCTTTTATCATTCCGGTCGGTCAGATCTTCTTAGCCGCGTTTGTTGCTCTGCCAGCTCGTGCCAATGTGCCGCTGGCTGCGCTCACTACGTTCATCACCAACCCATTCACATTCCCGTTTTGGGCAGTGGTTGCAAACCGCCTCGGGACAATCCTATTGCAGGTCGACAACGTGACAACTTCGGGCGCGGTTGAAAAAGAGCTTACCAGCGGTCGATGGAGTTGGTTCTTGGATTTCTTCGAGCTAGCCTATGTCACCGCCTTTGGCTTGCTGGTCCTTGCAATTGTCTCGGCAGCGCTCGGCTATGTGCTTTCGAGTGCGGTTTGGCGGATACTTGTGAAACGCAAGCGGGCAAAACGTCTTGCGCGCATGGAAGCCCGTCTCGACCAACAGCTCAAAGCCAATTAGTAACCCCCGCTTGAGCATCCGCGTCTTTGCGATTTGGTACCGACGTGCGCGAAAGTGAGAGCGACCCGACGTTGACGAGCCCTTTTGACACTGCCCCTGTTGCAGAAAACCGGTTGATGCTGGTGCTGCTTTTTGTTGCGCTATTGATGAGCGCGGCGGTGCTGTTTCTGGTCACATCGGACTGGGTAATTACGCTAAGCTTTGCGCTTGGTACGGTCGTGCTGTTGGTCGCAGTCTTTGCGCTGGTTGCTTTGCGTCCGATACGCAAGTCAGAGGCTGTTTCCGCATCAGATTGGTCTGTGACAGTCGCCGCGCTTGAAGCGGCAGCGCCTGATACCGCGATTGCAATTACTGACCGAGCCAATCGATTGGTGTGTGCGAATGACGCTTTCATTGTCGCCTTTGGCGCAGGCAGCGCGCCGCCATCGTTGCCTCTGGAGCGCAGTGCGCTTGAAGCGGTAACAAGGGTTGCGCGAGAGGCTTGGCGCGACGGTTATGCGACGATTGATGGTCTGGAAGGATCTGATCGCCAAAGATGGAACGTCTCAGCGCATCGTGCGGGGCGCGGGGAAGACCATCTTATTTGGAGCTTCTCTTCGATCATCGACACAAGAGCGGTGGCGTCGGAAGATATCGACCTTGCCGGTGCCTTTGGCCAGATGATGAGCCGCGCCGGTATCGAAACCGCGATCACCACCGCGGATGGTGTAATTCGCTCGGTTAGTTCCGGTTTCGCAGAGCGCGCCTCCGGCGATCCTTCGGCAACCTTGGCGGGCCAGGATTTTGTATCTGTGCTGCGTTCAGATGAGCGCGACCGCATCTACTTTGCCCGCGAAGGTCGCGGTGGAACACCCCAAACCCTGATTGACATCGCGCTTAGCGATCCCGATTTGGCCATCCCGGTTGGCCCCAATGAAAGCACATCGCTGATGATGCTAGTGGATAGCGGGGTTGGAATTGGCAGCGGCTGGGACGGCTCTTCGCAAGCGGGCGTGGCGCAGCTTGATGCGCTGCTTGGCCAATTGCCATTGGGCCTTGCAATGACGGACCGCGATGGACGATTTCTTTTCGGCAATGACGCCTTTTTACGCTCGGTCGAACGCGAAGGGCGTGGACTGCCAGCCTTTCCAACCGATTTGGTGGTTCTCGAAGATAAAGCGGCTTTGTCCGACACGGTGCGCCGCCACGGACGCGGGCCCGCGAGCAGCGGACATATGCCAGTGCGCCTCACATCTCAGCCCGAAGAACCGGTTTCGATGGGACTTGCGGGTGTCCGGGGCTTGGGCGAAGCGGCGGTGCTGATCAGCCTTGCAGATTCTAGCGAGGAAAATCAGCTTAAACGGCAAGTCGCGCAAGCCACTAAGATGCAGGCCGTGGGTCAGCTTGCTGGCGGTGTAGCCCACGACTTCAACAATGTTCTGACCGCAATTATCGGCACCTGCGATTTTATGTTGCTGCGTCATACGCCGGGTGACAGCGACTATGATGACATTCAACAGATCCGCGCGAACTCAAACCGGGCGGCGGCGCTGACCAGACAATTGCTTGCATTCTCTAGGCAGCAAACTTTGCGGCCCGAAATTTTGCAACTGCCCGATGTTGTGAGCGAGGTCAGCCCGCTGATTAAGCGGTTGCTTGGTGAGAAGATTAAATTCTTTGTGCAGCATGACCGCGATCTGGGTGCGGTACGCGCGGACCCCCAGCAGCTTGAGCAAGTGATCATGAACCTTGCGGTTAATGCGCGCGATGCGATCAACGAAAAGTCGCGCGGCGGGGTTGGCAGGATCTCGGTATTCACCCGTCGCCTGCAAGCCAAGGAGGTGATCCAGCTCGGCTCCGAAATCCTGCCATCTGCCGATTATACCGTTCTAATCGTTCAGGACACTGGCGGTGGCATTCCGGCAGAAGTCTTACCAAAGCTGTTCGAACCGTTCTTCACCACAAAAGAGCAAGGCAAAGGCACGGGGCTTGGGCTTTCCACAGCCTACGGGATCGTTAAACAATCGGGCGGCTTCTTGTTTGCTGACAACATTGTTGATGGGAAGGGCCACCAGACTGGTGCTCGTTTTACTATCTATTTCCCGGTTCATCGCGGCGAAGCGCCCAAGCGCAAGGAAAAACCTGAACCTGTACAATCCTCTGATTGGTCGGGTGGAGGCAAGGTCCTGCTGGTCGAAGACGAGGATATGGTCCGGGCAGTCGCAGAACGCGCTCTTGCGCGGGCAGGGTATGAAGTCACCGCCTGTGCCGACGGCGAGGAAGGGCTTGCTACTATTACACGCGGCGATGAGTTTGATCTTGTCGTAACCGATGTCGTGATGCCCGGCATGGATGGACCCGCGATGGTGCGCGCCATCCGTCAACAGCGTCCTGACCTGCCGATCCTGTTCATGTCCGGCTATGCCGAAGAACAGCTGCGCAAGGATATCGATATACCCGACATGCACTTCATCGCGAAACCGTTCAGCGTCGCGGAAATTGGCGACAAAGTGGCAGGGGTTATGAGCGCGGCGAAAGCGGTTGAATCACAAAGATAAAGTGCGGTTTCCCCCAACAAACTGAGCTAAGTTTGGTGCATTCACCTTGGATACAGACGCCCATTGCATCATGGTACCAATCAGAATGGGGAGGGTGTTATGAAGAGCTTCAAGCGTTTGGTCGGCCTGAGTACAATTTCGGCGCTGGCAATGATGAGCAGCACAACCACCGCTCAATTGGTCCCCGATCCAGATGAGACGCAGCAAGGCGATGTTGCGATCACTATCTACAACAACAATCTCGCTTTGGTTCAAGACGTGCGCGACCTTAATATCGCGCAAGGGTCAAGCCGGGTTGAGTTTCCCGATGTTAGCGCGCGCATTCGCCCCGAAACGTTGAGTTTTTACGCGCCCAACACCACCATTGTTGAACAGAATTTTGACTATGACCTGCTGACCCCGACCAAGATGATGGAAAAGGCCATCGGTCAAACAGTGACGTTGTTGCGGACCAATCCCGCTACAGGCGCTGAGACACGTGAGCGTGCCAAAGTGCTTTCGACCGCGGGCGGCGTGGTTATCCAAATCGGCAACCGGATTGAGGTGCTGCGCGATGATGGCCTGCCAGTGCGGGTGATTTTTGACCGCGTGCCTCCTAACCTTCGCGCCCGGCCCACACTGTCGGTCAATCTTGATAGCAGTCGGGCAGGAACGCGCCCTGTTTCACTGCGCTATCTCTCCAGCGGGCTGGGATGGAAGTCCGACTATGTCGCGCTTTACAATGAGAAAGACAATTCCATCGACATGCAGGGTTGGGTGACGCTGACCAACAATTCCGGCACCACCTTCCACCGTGCAGATACATTGCTTGTGGCTGGCAATCCTAACGGATCGCGAGGACGCGGCTTTGGCAATCGCGGCCTGACGCGCGCAGGTACCGAAAGCGCAGACCGGGAGCGGCTCGGTGATTTCTATCTCTATCCGATTAGCGGTCGTACCACGATTGCTAACAATCAGACCAAGCAAGTCAGCTTTCTTGATGTGCAAGGCGTGCCCGCGAAGAAGGTCTATGCCATCGCTGTCGGCTGGCAGCAAAACGATGAGAACCCGCGCAATGTTTCCAGTTCGATCAGCTTTTCGTCTTCGCGCGATCAGGGGCTGGGCGATGCTCTGCCCGCTGGCACGGTCCGCTTTTACCAGCGCGACAGCAAAGGCACTCCGCAATTCATCGGTGAGAACAATATCGGCCACACACCCATGGGCAGCGAGCTTTCGCTAACCACGGGTGAGGCCTTTGACATCACCGTTCAAAGCGAGGTCGAAAAGCGCGAAAAGATCACCGAAAGCGAGTGGGTCAAGAGCGCGCGCTTCCGCGTGTTCGATGAAAATGACAGACAGGTTGCGCGTGGCGAAGAAGAGCGGCTTAAGCGCACGACCTATTACCGCACCACCATGCGCTATACGCTGACGAATGCGAAGGATGCGCCGATTGAGGTTGTGCTCAACCAGACAGGGTTGGGCCGCTATTGGTGGGGCTATGACTATCGCATCATCAGCGAAGATATTGCGGGTGAACAGATCAATTATGCGCGGCGCAAATACACTGTTCCCGTGCCGGCCGAGGGCAAGCGTGTAATCCGCGTCACTTACGATACACGCTGGTAAGCGGCGGGAGGCGGGCCGATGCGGCTTCTAGCTTTCTTTGCGATCGGAGCGGCGGCGTTGTTGCCGGGTATTGCGCATGCCCAGGTGCGCGACGTGGTCGAGGCGTCTGCGCCAAGCGATCTTGCGGTGACGATCTACCGCGATCCTGACCGCGCGCCCGATGAGGATATCAACCGCAACAACCCAGAGGGCTTTGCGATGGTCAGCGAGACCCGCACGGTCACTCTGCCTGCGGGCGAATCGACCATTCGTTTTGTCGGCGTGTCCGAAGGCATGGTCGGGGTCAGCGCGATTGTGACGGGACTGCCTGGCGGAACGATTGAGAAAAACCGCAACGCTGAGTTGCTATCTCCCGCTGCGCTTGTGAACGGGTCGCTGGGCAACCGAGTGACAATTACTCGCACCAATAGTGCGACTGGCGCCTCGCAATCGGAACGCGCAATTGTCCGCACGCGCGCCGATGGTGGGCTGGTTCTGCAAACGAACCAAGGATTTGAAGCGGTGCGCTGTGCCGGCGTTCCGGAAAAGCTGACATTTGACGGTGTGCCAAGCAATCTGTCTGCCAAACCGATCTATTCGGTGGATACGCGTTCGGACAGCGGCGGGACCTACGAAGTGACGCTGACCTACCTGTCATGGGGTTTTGACTGGCAAGCCAATTATGTCGCGACGCTTGGTGAGAAAGCGGATGGCGACGAATTTACGATGAACTGGTTGAGCTGGCTGACATTGGTGAATGACAATGGTCAGAGCTTTGACAATGCCAATCTGCAAATCATTGCTGGCAAGCTTAACGTCGACAGCGATTATGAGGATTTGGCCGATCCGCCGGTCGCGCGGCCTTTGCGGCTGAGTTGCTATCCAATAGGCAGCACGTCGAGGGGCTCGCCTGTCCCGAGCTATGGGTATGCCGGCGCACCCCCACCGCCGCCACCCGCGCCCGTGGCATTTGCGGAAGCTGATTTGATTACCGTAACGGGTTCGCGTCGCCGCGATGCCCAGCAAAAAACTGCAGCAGCGGTATCAGTGGTCACGGCCACAGAAGAAAACCTGGGCGATCTCAAATTGTTCCGCGTACCGTCACGCGTCGATGTTTCTGCCAAGGGGATGAAGCAGGTCGCCTTCCTGAACAAGGACGCGGTGAAGGGCCGCTTTTTGTATATTGCCGAATGTGAGCCTTACGAATGGATCGAGGAGCTCGACGATCCTCGCTCCGCGGACATGCTGCTGGTAACTAAGAACGAAGACAAAAGAGGGTTGGGCATTGCACTTCCGCAAGGGCAGATGAATGTGTTTGAGCCGACTTCGCGCGGCCCGCAATTGGCGGCTTCGACCGATTTGCGCGACTATGCGAGAGGGCAGGATATTGAGCTGCCTATTGGCAACAGTGCGCACGTCTTCTCGCAATGCGGGCGATCGAACGAAACTGAGTATGATGACGACTCGCGCAAGTGGACGAAGATGACCACGAAGCTCACCAATGCCAATCCGCATGATGTCAAAATGCGACTTAAGCTTGGTTGGTCCGGCGATTTCCAGATTCGTTTTCGGCGCCATAAGGTGGCTGTGAAGAATGGCTATGACAGCGTCGAAGTGACAATTCCGGCCAATTCCACCCGCGAATTCAAGTGGAAAATCCGCAGTTCTACGGCGCCATGAACCGAAGTTCATAAAAATTTTTGTTCCACTCTTGTTCTTTGAGAACAAACACGGTACATGATCTCCAACAAGGGGGCGGTCGATAATTCCTGATCGCCTCTATGCAAGCACAGGAGGTCATGCGATGTCTACGCAACTTAAACTCGTCGAAAAGGATAAAGGTAACGTGGACCGTCAAAAGGCACTAGATGCTGCACTCTCACAAATAGACCGTGCGTTTGGTAAAGGGTCGGCGATGAAGCTGGGCTCTAAAGAGGCAATGGAGATCGAAGCTATTTCGACCGGTTCATTGGGTCTCGACATCGCACTTGGTATTGGAGGGCTTCCAAAGGGTCGCGTTATTGAGGTTTATGGCCCGGAAAGCTCTGGTAAAACCACTTTGGCGCTTCACTGTATTGCGGAAGCGCAAAAGGCGGGCGGTACTGCGGCGTTTGTCGATGCTGAACACGCGCTCGATCCTGTTTATGCCAAGAAGCTGGGCGTGGATATTGATGAATTGATCGTCTCTCAGCCGGATACGGGTGAGCAGGCGTTGGAAATTACTGACACACTTGTGCGCTCGAACGCGATTGATGTGTTGGTGATCGATTCGGTCGCGGCACTTGTTCCTCGTGCCGAAATTGAAGGGGAGATGGGCGATAGTCATGTCGGCCTTCAAGCGCGGCTTATGTCCCAAAGCCTGCGTAAACTGACCGGATCGATCAACCGTTCGAAATGCATGGTGATCTTCATCAACCAGCTGCGGATGAAGATTGGCGTGATGTACGGCAATCCTGAGACGACGACTGGCGGCAATGCGCTGAAATTCTATGCGTCGGTTCGGCTCGACATTCGCCGGACGGGTCAGATCAAGGACCGCGATGAAGTGGTCGGCAACTCTACCCGTGTGAAAGTTGTGAAGAACAAAGTTGCGCCGCCGTTCAAACAGGTCGAGTTCGACATCATGTATGGCCAAGGCATCTCGAAAAAGGGTGAGATCCTTGATCTTGGGGTGAAAGCCGGGCTCGTCGAGAAGTCGGGAAGTTGGTATTCTTATGACAGTGTGCGGATTGGGCAGGGGCGAGAGAACGCCAAGACTTATCTCGCCGAGAATCCAGAAGTTTGCGACCAGTTGGAAGCCGCTATTCGCGGTAAAACCGACGAGGTTGCCGAGGAGATGATGACTGGGCCGGACGCGGAGTCTGAGTGATCTTTCCTTAAGCGGGCTGTGATTGAGTTTGTGCTCAAGCCCGAGAGACCGGAAAACCGGCGTGCGCCTTCCCCCGATGGCAGCGCCGGTTTTTCTGTGTCTGCGTCCCAAATTTGGTGTTTTATTGAGCATATCGCTCACTCAGATCGAACATTTCTGGAGCAGCGACGCACACACTGGCTTGCCCGCTCGCTCGACAATGCCTAACTGCCTTAAATCATGACGTCGACCAACGATCTGCGCCGTTCTTTTCTCGATTATTTTGCGAGTTCAGGACACGATACCGTGCCGAGCGCACCTTTGGTGCCCTACAACGACCCCACCTTGATGTTCGTGAATGCGGGCATGGTGCCGTTCAAGAATGTCTTTACTGGGCTTGAAACCCCGAACGCTTCGCGCGCTACCTCTTCGCAAAAATGTGTGCGGGCCGGTGGCAAGCACAACGATCTTGATAATGTTGGCTATACGGCGCGCCACCATACTTTCTTTGAAATGCTCGGAAATTTTTCTTTCGGCGACTATTTCAAGGAAGAAGCTATCAGCCATGCTTGGACGCTGCTGACCCGTGAATGGGGCATACCGGCCGATAAGCTGACGGCGACGGTTTACCATACCGATGACGAAGCTTTTGATCTGTGGCGCAAGATTGCTGGACTTCCCGAAGAACGGATCATCCGCATTCCAACCAATGACAACTTTTGGTCGATGGGAGCGACTGGGCCATGCGGGCCATGCTCAGAGATTTTCTACGATCACGGAGAGCATATTCCCGGCGGTCCTCCCGGTAGCCCGGATGAAGACGGAGACCGCTTCGTTGAAATCTGGAATCTGGTCTTTATGCAATTTGATCAGGCGGCCGATGGTTCGCGTTTGGACTTGCCTAAGCCGTCAATTGACACTGGTATGGGGATTGAGCGGGTCGCAGCGGTCCTTCAAGGTGTCCATGACAATTACGATACTGACACCTTTAAGGCTTTGATCGCGGCATCTGAGGGTTTGACCGGTGTGGCCGCGCAAGGTGAGCAGACCGCTAGCCACCGAGTGATTGCCGATCATTTGCGTTCGACAAGCTTTCTTATGGCCGACGGCGTTTTGCCGTCGAACGAGGGGCGAGGCTATGTCCTTCGCCGGATTATGCGCCGGGCCATGCGGCACGCGCACCTTTTGGGTTCGAGCGAACCATTGATGCATCGCCTTGTGCCAAGCCTCGTGACCGAAATGGGTCAGGCCTTCCCTGAACTTGTTCGCGGACAAGCGCTGATTGAGGAAGTCTTGCTGCGCGAAGAGACGCAGTTCCGTCGCACGCTTGATAAAGGTTTGAAACTGCTCGACGAGGCGACCGTTAGCATGGGGGAGGGCGGCGAGCTGGATGGCGAAACTGCGTTCAAGCTCTATGACACTTACGGTTTCCCATATGACCTGACCGAAGACGCCTTGCGCGCACGCGGTATCGCGGTTGATCGCGAGGGCTTTGATGTGGCGATGACCCGTCAGAAGGAGGCGGCGCGCGCGGCTTGGAAGGGTTCTGGCGAAGCGGCGTCGGGTGAGGTTTGGTTCGATATTGCTGAGCGTGAAGGCGCAAGCGAGTTCACTGGCTATGCGGCTACCTCGGGCGAGGGCCGTGTGGTTGCTATCGTAAAGGATGGTGCGGAGACCGAACGAGCGGCTGAGGGTGATGAAGTCGTGATTCTGACCAACCAGACGCCTTTTTATGGCGAAAGCGGCGGACAATCTGGCGACACCGGCACAATAAGCACGCCTGATGGTTTCGACGCCGATGTTACCGATACTTCAAAACCGCTGGGTCGATTGCATGCGCATCACGCAAAGGTCAGCAGCGGCGCGATCGCGGTTGGTGACAATGTCACGCTTGATGTGAATTACGCGCGTCGTTCCAGCATTCGTTCAAACCACTCTGCAACGCACTTAGTGCATGCCGCTTTGCGCAATCGCTTAGGCGATCATGTGACTCAGAAAGGTTCGCTGGTTGCAGAGGATCGGCTGCGCTTCGACTTTTCCAACCCAGCACCGCTTTCGCTCGAAGACGTTGCGGTTATAGAATCGGACGTGAACGCAGAGATTCTAGCGAATGAGCCGGTTTCTACGCGGTTGATGAGCCCCGATGATGCGGTGTCCGCTGGCGCTTTGGCCTTGTTTGGTGAGAAATATGGCGACGAAGTGCGAGTGCTCTCAATGGGGCGTTCGGGCGAAGAGGGGCGCAATTACTCGGTTGAGCTTTGCGGTGGCACCCATGTGAAAGCGACCGGAGATATCGGGGTTTTCCGCATTATCAGCGAGAGCGCGGTATCCTCCGGGGTCCGGCGTATCGAAGCGCTGACTGGAGATGCTGCGCGGCTCTGGCTTGTTGAGCGGGAAGAAGCGCTTAAATCGGCAGCGAGCGCGATCCGTGCGGCGCCCGATGAAGTGCCTGCGCGCGTTGCTGCATTGCTTGAAGAGCGTAAAAGACTCGAGAAAGAATTAGCCGAGGCCAAGAAAGCGCTGGCGCTGGGCGGCGGCGGCGCGGCCGGTGGGGCAACCAAAGCCGACGAGGACATTGGCGGGATCACCTTTAGCGGGCAGGTGCTCGAAGGCTTAAACCCTAAGGAAATGCGCCCCCTTTTAGACGAGGCAAAACAACGCCTTGGCTCCGGTGTCGCTACGATCATTGCGGTCAATGACGGTAAAGCCAGTATCGCTGCGGCGGTAACCGATGACTTGACCGAAAATATAAGCGCGGTCGATCTGGTGCGCGCTGGGGTCGAAGCGCTCGGCGGAAAAGGTGGTGGTGGACGCCCTGATATGGCGCAAGGCGGCGGTCCGGATGGCAGCAAAGCCGAAGAGGCAATGGTCGCAGTGAAATCCAAACTGGGCGGCTAAGCCGGAGACTCGATCTCTGCTTCGGCGTTAGAGCTATTGCGAAGTTTAGGGCGGTCAGCCAGCCTTCCGTCGCGTTCGAGCCGTTCGCGAAACTCATCCCGTTTCTCATGGATTGAAGCGATGACTGGGCCCATTGCGACGCCAATATCGACCAGCACGGCCTCTGATAGCTGGAGCGAGCTTTCCAGGTTCTCCGGCACCGCATGGCTCGCGCCCGCACGGTATAAGGCAGCCGCATGATCGGTGTCGCGAGCGCGGGCTACGATCAATAGATCAGGACAGTTCTTGCGCAGTTTGGATACCAGGCGCTGGGCCAAGACCGGCTCGTCCATTGTCAGCACAACCGCAGACGCATTTTCGACTCCAAGCCGCGACAATGCGTCACCGCGAGCCGCATCGCCAAAGGTCGCCCGATAGCCATCGCGCTTCGCAGCCATGATCAAATCCGGATCAGAATCGAGCGCAACATAGGGTTGGTCATGCGTCGCGAGCATATCCGCAATGAGCCTTCCGACCCGCCCAGCTCCGATGATGATTGTGCGCGCTTCGCCATTGTCTTCGTCGGGCAATTCAGGCGTGTCTTCGACCCTGCGCGCAATCATCCGACCAAGTTTTGCCAGGAGTGGCGTGATGGTCAGGCCGATGGCCGTGACGATCTGCCAGAATTGCGCGGTTTCTGTGTCAACGACCAGCGCGCTTGTTGCCGCCGCTAGGACGATCAATGTCGTCTCGCTTGGGCTTGCCATCAAGACGCCGGTTTCGGTTGCAGTGCTGCGCCGCGCTCCCATCATACGCAAGAGAGTGCCAGTAATGATCGCTTTGAACACGAGGACACCGATAACCGCCGCCATGATCTCTCCAATGTTGGTCCAGATCGCGACCACATCAACGCTCATGCCGATGGTGATCAGGAACACACCCAAGGCAAGGCCCTTAAACGGGAGCATGATGCTTTCAACTTCGCCGTGATACTCGGTCTCCGCGATCAGCAGACCGGCGATCAGAGCGCCAACAATTGGTGAAAGACCGACCACTGCGGTGGCGAGGCTTGAGCCGATCACAACCAGCAAGGATGCGGCTAGGAAGAGTTCGGGGCTTTTCGTCCGAGCTGCTTGAGAGAACAGACGGGGCAAGGCGAAGCGGCCAAAGACGAGCAGAGCGGCCACGACCAGACCGCCTTGCCAAAGCGTATCGGTTAGCCCAGTCCAGCCTTCAGCCTGCGCATTGGGAGCGAGCGCTCCAAGCACGAAAATGATCGGGACGATCATGATGTCTTCGAACAGCAACATTGAAAGTGCGGCGCGACCGACCGCAGTTTTAGTCCCGGAAATTGGCAGCACAATCGCTGTGGACGAGAAGGCGAGCGCAAATCCCAACGCAAGTGCGCCGGTCCAAGTCATGCCGCTCACAAAGCTGAAAAAGGCCGCTGAAACGCTGCCAATAATGAGCAGCTCAAGAGAACCAAGCCCAAAAACCAAGCGGCGCAGTTGCCATAACCGGTTGAAGGAGAGCTCCAACCCGATCGCAAACAGAAGTAGGATTATCCCAAAATCTGCGAAGGGGGTTAGCCGTTCAGGATCCGAGATTGTGACATAGCTTAGCCATGGCACCTCTTCGACATGCTTGCCGAGGCCGAACGGCCCGACCAGCACTCCGATCAGGATGAAGCCGATGATTGGCGTTATTCGAAAGCGGGCGAAGACGGGTATGACGAGGCCTGCCGCGCCGAGGATAACCAGCGCGTCTGACATTACCGGTGAAAAGGTGAGTTCGCCTGCCACAACACAAGCGTCTAACGCGCTCGCGATGCGCTGTCATCCACTGCTTGGCCTGCAAACGGCGTCTAGTTATGACAAAGGCGGCTGCTCGCTTTGAACAACCGCCTTTGAGGTTATCGAATTGAACGATTGGCTAAGCGAAAAGCCTTAGCCAGCCATCGTTGTTTCTAGGTTGGTGACAATCGCCTCAAAGAATTGCTCTGTGGTCAGCCAGCTCTGGCTTGGACCGATGAGCAGTGCCAAGTCTTTGGTCATCTGACCATTTTCAACCGTCTCAATGCAAACGCGCTCAAGCGTTTCGGCAAATTTGACCACTTCCGGAGTGTTGTCGAACTTGCCGCGATACATCAGTCCGCGCGTCCATGCGAAAATCGAAGCGATTGGGTTGGTCGAGGTCGCTTTGCCTTCTTGGTGCTGGCGATAGTGGCGGGTGACGGTGCCGTGCGCCGCTTCTGCTTCGACACAGTCGCCGCTTGGTGTCATCAGAACTGAGGTCATCAAACCCAGCGAGCCAAAGCCTTGTGCGACGGTATCGGACTGAACGTCGCCGTCGTAGTTCTTACAAGCCCACACGAATTTGCCATTCCATTTCATCGCCGCTGCGACCATGTCGTCGATCAGGCGGTGCTCGTAATGGATGCCTGCTTCAGCGAACTTGTCAGCAAATTCGGCTTCAAAAACTTCTGCGAAAAGATCTTTAAAGCGGCCATCATATTTCTTCATGATGGTGTTCTTTGTCGACAGATAGACAGGCCATTTGCGATCAAGCCCGTAATTCAATGAAGCGCGCGCAAAATCGCGGATCGAATCATCAAGATTGTACATCGCCATCGCGACGCCGCTTGATTGGAATTCGAACACGTTAAGGTCGATTTTCTTGCCATCTTCGCCTTCAAAAACCAACCGCAATTTACCAGCGCCAGGGATAAGGGTGTCTGTGGCGCGATATTGGTCACCAAATGCGTGACGGCCAACAACAATCGGATCGGTCCAACCCGGGACAAGGCGTGGCACATTGTCGATCACGATAGGCTCGCGGAAAACAACCCCGCCAAGGATGTTGCGGATCGTGCCGTTCGGCGAGCGCCACATTTGTTTCAGGTCAAATTCTTCAACGCGGGCTTCATCAGGAGTGATGGTCGCGCATTTAACGCCAACGCCATGCTCTTTGATCGCGTTCGCTGCGTCGATCGTAATCTGATCGTCGGTCTCATCGCGTTTTTCAATCGAGAGGTCGTAATATTTCAGGTCAATGTCGAGATATGGCAGGATCAAACGCTCGCGGATCCACTGCCAGATAATCTTGGTCATTTCATCGCCGTCGAGTTCGACAACCGGGTTCGCAACTTTGATTTTCTGCATGGCTAACGCTTTATCCTTCGGTTGGATTTCAAATGGTCAAATATGTCTGGGACAGACGGTTCCTGCCACGCGCTTTAGCAGAGGCTTGCTCGCTTGCAAGCTAGGCGGCCTCGGAAAAGGGCTATTGCCAAGGCGCGAAACGGTCAAATTAGGAGCCGATGGTGGGCGTACCAAGATTTGAACTTGGGACCCCTACGATGTCAACATAGTGCTCTACCCCTGAGCTATACGCCCGCACCATCGGTCTTGCGCTCTCTTCAAGCAGGAGCGAAGCGGCGCGTTAGCGAAGCCTGCTCGCAGACGCAAGCGATTCGCGTGGAATCAATGTTGCCTACAGTGAAGCTTCGCGTGCTTCTTCAAATGTGCGTTCAACTTCGAGCACTAGATCGCGCAGATGAAACGGCTTTGAGAGCACTTTGGCGTGAGGCTGTTCGCGACTTGCACGAAGGCTCACCGCTGCAAAACCAGTGATAAACATCACTTTAGTACGCGGGCTGATCTCGGCACAGCGCTGCGCCAGTTCAATTCCGTCCATTTCAGGCATAACAATGTCTGAAAGCAGCAGATCGTAGTGATCCTTCTCCAGCATCGGAACCGCATCTGTGCCGCGGTCGACAGTTTCGACCTGGTATCCAGCTTTCTCAAGCGCGCGCGACAAGTAGGTGCGCATCGCTTCTTCGTCTTCGGCAAGGAGAATTCGCGGGGAATTATTTGTGCTCATACTCACGTTGTAACATGAGGCGCTTAAGAAGTCCTTCCCGTATTGCTGCGTGCCCTGCATTGAGACGTTAATATTAAATCCAGTGAATCTCTCGCTGGTGTTACCTTTAAGCGTGCCTGCTAGCACTTTGACTCTGGTGCCGAATGAAGGCAGCGTTTCGTTACAATGACCTCGCGCGACTCAGAACCAATCGATACGCGAAACCCGGCGACCGCTCAGCCACGCAAAACCGTTGCGATCGGTTCAGATTATGGCGGGCAAATCGGCGAAGGGTTGGATCTACCAGCGTTCCAATACAACGCACCGACTTCCATGCCAGTGCCAGTCCTGATTGCAGTTCCCCACGCAGGCAGAGCCTATCCGCAATCGGTGCTTGATCAAATGCGCGATCAAGAGCTGTGCCAATTGAGGTTGGAGGATCGCTATGTCGACCACGTGGGTGTGGCGATTGCGAAAGAGACCGGGACCGGGCTGTTGTTTGCGGAGGCGCCGCGCGCATTGCTTGATCTCAACCGGTCGCACACCGATGTCGATTGGGGAATGGTGCAAGAGGGTGGGCGCCAACGTGTGTCGCATCGCACTAACCCGAGCGGGCGAGCGCGAAACGGCTTGGGTTTGGTGCCGCGACGTTTGCCAGGTTTTGGTGAGATTTGGCGCGAACCTTTGCCGCGCGGCACTTTGGATCGTCGGATCGAGACGATCCATAGGCCTTATCATCAATTCCTTGCGCGCGAGCTCGAAGCGATCCGCGATTCATGGGGAGCGGCTTTGTTAATCGATCTGCACTCGATGCCGCCCTTGCGCAGTCCAGAGGAGAACCGCCGCGCACCGCAGCTTGTCTTAGGCGATCGTTTCGGTGCCTCTTGCGCGAGTTCATTGGTAGCCAGAGCGTTTCGTTACCTAGATGATCAGCCTTTCACGAGCGCTCATAACCGGCCCTATGCGGGTGGGTATGTGCTGGATCGCCATGCAGCGCCATCGCGAGGCATTCATGCGATGCAGATCGAAGTGTGTCGTTCGCAATATCTTGATGACCAACTGTCTGAGCCAACTGAAAGTCTTGCTATAATTGCAAAAATGCTCGCAGGATTGGTCCGAGAGTTGGGAGCCGAAACCGCTCGATTTGGCAGCGCTACTGATATGGCTCAAGCAGCTGAATAAAGCTGTTAACTTCGATGCCTAACTCATTGAAAAAGCCACCCCGTGCAAGATTGCACGAGGTGGTCAAGGTTCAGGGAGGCTGCGCAAATAGCGCAGTCTGCAGACAGCTATGAGGGGGAGGCTGTCTGCTTGACCAATATGGGAAAAAGGCGCAGCTACTTCAAGAGCAGCTGCGCACTCAATTTCCGTTCAGTGTGAGCGAATTTTTCGCTTAGTTCACAGTCGGCGCCGCGCCATTGGATGGCTCGGGAAGAGGAACTTTGCCTTGAACGCTTTGACGTTCGAACAATTTACGCATCAGGTTCAAAGAGAACATATGCGAGTGGATCAGCATCAACATGCCATTCTTGTTCAAAGCATCCAGTGTCTCACCAGGAAGCTCGCGTAGTTTCTTCTCATCGACCATTTTGAAGCCGCGATAAACAAACGGAGCATCCGGGTTGTCGCCACGAGTGATTGCAATCTCGCCATCCATCAAGATGTCGAGTTTCGCAAGCTCTTCGAGGAATGCGCGAGTGCGATGGCCAGATTCTTCGAACTTCTTGCAGAAATCCAGAACATTCTGAGTGTATTCAGTTGGATTGCCGTCTTCACCGAACAGGACTTGCCCGTCCTTCTGCTTTTTAACGACATCACAGCTTGGGTCAAAGCACAGCGACATGTCGTCAGAGTCCTGCTGAAGCTTGGCCAAAATGAAGGGATAACGGCGCACATAAGCGGGTACATAAACGTCCGAGACTAACTTACCATCGTCGCCCATAAATGTGTTCACGCCTTCATTGAGGCCGAACAGCGCGATTGGCAGTGGATTTTCGCCCGCGGTGAACACGATTGGATAATCGCGTTGAGCATCGACAAACTCGTCCACTGTCAGCGGGATAGCATGCGAATCGGCGAGGAATGACGCATTGTCGAAAGCACCCACTTTAAAGTCGCCGTGGTCACGGCTGTTGAGTGGAAGCAGGTCTTTATAAAAAAGCGGAAGTTGCGGCTGCGGCGCGCTGGCCATGGAAAGTCTCCGGAAAATCAAATCGGGATAAGGTGACAGACACGGATCAGGGCACTTCTCCCTTGCCGTGTCCGAACGCGCAGCGCCTTAGGCTGTCCGAGCGAATGGTGCAAGTTTATGGCGCGCTTTGGAGCGGTTCAGGTATCAGTTTGCCCGGATTGAGCAGCCCATTGGGGTCCAGCGCCTGCTTAACAGCGCGCATTATAGAGAGAGAGACGGGGTCACCCAACCGCCCTAATTCGGCGACTTTCATCTGCCCAATACCGTGTTCTGCACTGATTGAGCCACCCCATTGGGTGACGAGGTCGTGCACTTGCGCGCTAACCTGCTTGCCCTCGCTTTCTTCCCAAAGTCCGGGAACCGCATCTTTGGGGGCGATAATGTGGAAGTGCACATTTCCATCACCCAAATGCCCAAAAGCGACTCCGCGCGTTCCAGCAAACGCCGCTTCGATCTCGGGGATAGCAGCAAGGATAAACTCGGGCATTCGCTCCACGGGCACGGAGACATCGTGCTGCATCGCTGGCCCCAAAGCGCGTTCCGCCTCAGAGATGGAATCGCGCAAATGCCACATCGCGTCGGCTTGCGTCTCGTTGGCGGCAATTGCGGCGTCTTCGAGCAATCCGGCTTCCATTGCACTTGCGAGCGCAGCTTCCAATGCTTCGTATAACTGAGTGTCATCGCCGCTGCTGGAGGTGCATTCAATAAGCGCATTCCAGTTGTGCCGTCCTGTGAGGGGCGCGCGCGTATCTGGGAGATGGGCCAGCACATTGTCTAGGCAATGATCGGGGATCACTTCAAACCCTTCGAGCGCATCACCCATTTCCCGTTCGATATGGCGCAGCAAGGACCGGGCCTCGGCAATCCCAGAAACTCCAATCCACGCGGTTGCGCTAGCAGTGACGGCGGGCAGCAGTCGCAAGATCGCAGCCGTAACAATGCCAAGCGTGCCCTCCGAACCAATCAGCAACTGCTTGAGATCAAAGCCGCGATTGTCTTTTTTCAAAGGGGTGAGGGCGCTGAATATCTCTCCATCCGCCAAAACTGCCTCAAGCCCGAGGACCTGCGCGCGCATCGTTCCATAACGCAGCACCTGAGTGCCGCCTGCATTGGTTGAGATCAAACCGCCAATTGTTGCAGAGCCTTTGCCGCCCAAGGTGAGGGGAAAACGCATATCCGCTGGTTCCACGGCTTCATGCAGATTTTGCAGGATCACGCCAGCTTCGCACATCACTTGACCGGCGCTTGTATCGATCTCATGAATTGCGTTCATCCGACGCAGCGACAGAACAATCGTTTTGCCGCTGTCATCTGGAGTTGCACCGCCGCACATACCGCTATTGCCGCCTTGGGGTACAATTGGGACGCCATGTTTGGCGCACAACTTGACCAAATCCGAGACCTCTTGGGTCGAAGCGGGCGATGCCAAGGCGATGGCTCGGCCGGAATAGCGGCTACGCCAATCCGTCAACCAGGGCTGCATCGCATCAAAATCGCGCGTAAAGCCCTTAAGACCGAGCAATTGAGCGGCTGCGTCGCAGAACTTCTCAGTACAGCTAGCCATGGAATTGGTTGTCATTGTTGTGTCTTTGCCACAGTTTGCGATGATTCACCCGGCGTTTTACCGATTGTTGGCCACACAGTTAAGCCAGTGTTCAATCGATGAGGTTAGGGAACGTCTCGCTCGTTAGTGGTGGAAGCGCGCATTGGCTAGTTTGTGCAGCGTGTGACGAACGCACCGGACACCGACGAAACGATGTAGGAGGCTCACCGGTCGCGAATGTCTAGTCTTTATGCCCTCGCAGCGCCTTTAGCGCTTGTTCTGCCTTTGCTTGGGCAGCAATCGTCTGTACCAGTTGGTTTGGATAGCTCGGCAAAAATGGGCGAGACTGCGACCATTGAGGGTGAAAGCTGTCAAAGCAGCGCTCAGAATGTGTCGATCGGCGAGCAGCAAGCAGCGCCAGTTTCCGACCCGCTTGGGGCGATGCGTGCGGACAACGTCCGCCGCCAGTTTAGAGTTCAAAGACGGGTGGTAGTCCGAATTTCGCCGCAGCGCCGGAACAAGCAGGACAATCTTCTCAACAACCTACCCCAGAATGCACTGAACTCGCGCTATGTCGAAAAGAAAATGGAAAAATGTGTGCCCGTTTCGCGGATCGCAGGTGTCCAGACCGGCAGCGGCAACAGGTTGATCTTGTTTCTTAAAGACAAGCGGATTGTATCGGTCAATCTTGAGAATTCTTGCCGGGCGCGTGAGTTTTATTCCGGCTTTTATGTTGAGCGTAACAAGGATGGAAAGCTCTGCGTTGACCGGGACAAACTGCAATCGCGCACCGGAGCCAGTTGCGAAGTGGCGCGGATGCGGCAGTTGGTTGCTATAAAGAAGTAACACGCTTTTGATTGCGCAGCTTGCTCCGCATTTCTTGACTTTTAGCGCTGGTATGCGCAGGGGCGCAGGACGGTTAAGCCTCTTTCGGGTGAACCAACAATCAGAGCGGTATTCTCGCTCAATATCCGGACATCATTACGCTCTATGACTTTTGCCGATCTCGGCCTTTCACCTGAATTGCTCAAAGCCGTCGAAGACGCTGGCTATAGCGAACCGACTGCGATCCAAGCTGAGGCTATTCCGGCCGTCTTGATGATGAAGGATTTGATCGGGATCGCGCAAACCGGCACGGGCAAGACTGCCAGTTTTGTGCTTCCAATGATTGACGTGATGGCCTCGGGACGCAGGCGCGCATTGATGCCGCGCTCGCTCATTCTTGAGCCGACCCGCGAGCTTGCTGCGCAAGTTGCAGAGAATTTCGAAAAGTATGGCAAGAACCACGATCTGAAGATGGCTTTGCTTATCGGCGGCGTTCAGATGGGCGATCAATTGAAGGCGCTTGACGAAGGCGTCGATGTATTGATTGCGACGCCGGGCCGTTTGATGGACCTTTTTGAGCGTGGTAAAATCCTACTGTCGGGCTGCGAGTTGCTGGTGATCGACGAAGCTGACCGTATGCTTGATATGGGCTTCATCCCGGATATCGAATTTGTCTGCGACAAGCTGCCAGAGACGCGTCAGACGATGTTGTTTTCAGCGACGATGCCGCCTCCGATTGAGAAGTTGGCGAAGAAATTCCTGTCGAACCCTAAGCGGATCGAAACGGCGCGGGCGGCGACTACGAACTCAGACATCACCGCGTTCAAGGTTCCCGTTCAAGCACGCAAGAAGCGCGAGACCTTGCGCTGGCTGCTCCAGAACGATCAGGTTGAAACAGCGATTATCTTTGCCAATCGCAAAACCACTGTCCGTGAACTCAACAAGAGCCTTCAGAGCCACGGCTATGCCTCTGGTGAGATTCACGGCGATATGGACCAACCTTCGCGGTTGAAAGAGCTTGACCGGTTCAAGTCGGGCGATGTGAATATACTCGTGGCTTCGGACGTTGCTGCGCGCGGGCTCGACATCAAGGGCGTTAGTCACGTCTTCAATTTCGATACGCCTTGGCACCCGGACGACTATGTACACCGCATCGGACGTACAGGGCGGGCAGGGGCCAAGGGTCGCGCATTCACTTTGGTCGCTGACGAAGACGCTGAAGCGATTGCCAATGTCGAAAAACTGACCGGAGCCAAGGTCAAAGTGTTCGGCAAAGAAGATGTGCGGGTTGAACTGGCTGAAGCTGGTTCTGAGCCTGAGGCAAAGTCTCGCTCAAAGCCCAAGTCTAAGGCCGAAGGCGAAGACGAACCGCGCGAAGACCGTCCGGCCAAGTCTAAGCCACGCCGTGAACGCAGTGACGCGGACGATAAGCCTGAGCGTAAGCCACGCTCCGCTCGCCGCCGCGACCATGAAGATAACGAACCAGTCGCTGCAGGCGAATGGAATGGGCCGAAACCGGGTTTTCTCGATGTAGGTTTTAAGGGTTAAGCGTCCAGCTTCGCCCGTTTCCTATTATTTTCGCAATCCCGCGTTCTGTTTGAGCGCTTCGGCGGATTGAATGAGTACGAAAGCTGACTTGCCACAAGCTTGGTAGTAGTCATTTTGATCGGGGGTATCGTTTCTGGTGTAGCGAACTTTGACGATCCAGCTGTCATGTTCAAATACGGCCAACGAAGAAACTTGATCGACATCTGAGCCAACGCCCGTTTCCGGTCCTTCCTGATCGAACACATAATAGCCTACCGGGTAACCCGATTGCCCCTCTGCTAGGGGGAGCGTATTTGAAAGGCCTGATGATAGGAGATTGGCACAGCGCTGAGATTCTGTTGCTTCGGGAGTTACAGTAAGCGCAGTTGTTTGAGCCACTTGCTTGATCCCAGCGACGGCACCAGAAAATGCCTTTGGACCAGTAAGGTCGGGGTACTTGTAATAGTATACAGTCAGTTTTTCAGCCCCGCTATCGGCGACGTAATTGCAGCTAACATCATTGCCTCCTTCGCTATGCGAAGTCAGTGCGGTAATCACCATATCGTCGACGACGCGAGGACAAAGCGCGCCGCTCATCTTGTGCGCTAGGGTTCGCTCGCCTTCTGCGTTCTCGACTGGCACCCAATGCTCTGGGTTAAAACCTGTAGGTAGCTGATTGTTGTTATCCTGCGCTTGCACGAGTGACGAGGTGCTTGCGGCAATGGCCGCTACAAAGATTGCTAGTTTCAATTTATTCTCCCCGTCCCAAAGAAAAAACCCTGAACTACAGAACATTAACAGTCCATGACGGCTTGATGGATCGACGGCAGTCCTAAATTCGTGTGCACAAAATAAGATAAATCCCGGCTCTGGCTAAATGAGCATGGTTCGCTAAAGCGTCAGCGCAATGTATCCCAGCGAGACACCCCCCGAGCGCAAAGCGGACTTTATTGTCCATGCGGTGAGCCTGATTGGTCTAGTCATCGCCAGCGTGTTTCTTCTTCGTAAAGCCGCGATGTTGGAAGACCCGACGGTCCTGATTGTTGTCTCGCTCTACACGGCAGCGATCTTATCCTCGGTCAGTATTTCTTTCGCCTATCACTTGTCGCCGCGCCATGATTTGCGCCCAGCAATGCGCCGCTGGGACCATGCCGCGATTTACGTTTTGATCGCGGGAACCTTCTCGCCCTTGATGATCGTGGCTGGAACATGGAGCGCGCATGCCATCCTCGCGGCGATCTGGATATTTGCGGCGATTGGGGTGGGCTTTAAAATGTTGGCAAGCGATTTTGCCGGGCGCTGGTCACTGATATCGTATCTTGGAATGGGATGGTTCGGCCTGTTTGCGCTGCCAGACTTTTGGAACGGCCTACCCGGCTTCTCAACCGCAGCCATCGGAGTAGGTGGATTTTTCTACACCGTCGGAACGCTGTTTTACCGTAAAAAGGGAATGCGCTTTCGCTATCCGATCTGGCACTTTTTTGGGACGCTTGGAGGGAGTTCGTTCTTCGCTGCGATATGGGTCGCTATCGGGGCGTGAGGGATTTAACCCACCACACTCACAAAGCTATCAATCACGCGTTTCGTCCCGTGATCTTCAAACTCGATTTCCAGCTTATTGCCTTCCTGATCGACCACACAGCCGACACCAAACTTGGCGTGTTCCACCATCGCGCCAATGATAATATCTGATCGCGGTTTCGCCGCAAAGCTTGCTGCGCTGCGGCCAGGTTCTGCTACGCGGCGCTGTTTTGTTTCGTAGCCTGAGGAAAGCGCGCGTTGCCAACCGGGGCCGCGCCCTTCGGAGCGGCTGGGTTGCGAGCGCGCGACATGCGCAAAGGGGTCTTCGCTTTCCGACCAATTGGCCTGCCATAGAGATGCGCCGCCGGTCAGCGTCGTTTCCTGATCGATGTGCTCTTCGGGTAAATCCTCGATAAAGCGCGAGGGGATCGAGCTGGTCCATTGCCCGTAGATCCGCCGGTTGGCCGCGTGCAGGATGATGCAGCGCCGCCGAGCACGGGTGATCGCCACATAGGCAAGGCGGCGTTCCTCTTCTAGGCTGGCCAAACCACCTTCATCCATCGCGCGCTGAGATGGGAACACGCCTTCTTCCCAGCCAACACAGAACACATGGTCGAATTCCAAGCCCTTGGCGGCATGGATCGTCATGATTGTGATGGTGTCTTCATCATCGCCGCGATCATTGTCCATGACCAGACTGACATGTTCAAGGAAATCGCCGAGCGTCTCATACTCTTCCATCGCTCGTGCGAGTTCGGAGAGGTTTTCGGCGCGGCCCGCGCTTTCCGGGGAACGATCAGCCGCCAACATATCGTTGTAGCCGCTTTCATCGAGCACAAGGCGCAGGAGATCCGCCGGCGTTGTTTCGTCAGCGGCCTCGCGCCAGCTCATAAATTGCCTAAGCAACCCGCCAATTGTGTTGGCCGCGCGTTTGGGCAGCTCGTCACTATCGGCCAGTTCCAGCGATGCAGCGGCAAGCGGCATCTGGGTGCGGCGCGCGTGCTGGTGCATTTTCTCCAGTGTCTTTGCGCCAAGCCCGCGCTTTGGCTGATTATAGATGCGCTCAAACGCAAGATCGTCCTGCGGCTGCGCAATAACTCGCAGATAGGCGAGGGCGTCGCGAATTTCGGCGCGTTCGTAAAAGCGAAAGCCGCCGATGATCCGGTAGTTCACGCCTATCTGGATGAAGCGATCTTCAAATTCGCGGGTCTGGTATTGCGCGCGAACGAGGATCGCGACCTTATCCAAAGGCGCGCCTTCGCCTTCGAGGCGTTCAATTTCTTCGCCAACGCGCCGCGCTTCTTCGGGGGCGTCCCACACGCCGATCACGCTGACCTTGTCGCCGCCATTGGCATCGGTCCAAAGCGTCTTTTCGTGGCGTTCGGAGTTCGCGCGGATCAGCCCGGAGGCCGCGCCCAGAATATGCGGGGTTGAGCGATAATTTTGTTCAAGGCGGACGACATGAGCGCCGGGAAAGTCCTTTTCAAACCGTAGGATGTTGGCGACTTCTGCCCCGCGCCAGGAATAGATCGACTGGTCATCATCACCCACAACGCAGATGTTCTTGTGACTTTGCGCAAGCAGCCTCAGCCACAGATACTGGACCGCGTTGGTATCCTGATACTCGTCGACAAGAATGTACTTAAAGCGCTGCTGATAATCGGTCAGCACGTCGGTATGCTTGCGGAAAATGTTCAGCATATGCAGCATCAGATCGCCGAAGTCGCAGGCGTTCAGTGCTTTCAATCGGTCCTGATACAGCTGATAAAATTCGCGTCCACGCCCATTGGCATAGCCCTCGCTTTCGGCCGCATCCAGATCGCCGGGGTTTAGCCCGCGATTCTTCCAACGGTCGAGCATCCCAGCAAGTTGGCGCGCGGGCCAGCGCTTTTCATCTTCGCCTGCATTATTGATCAACTGCTTTAAAAGCCGCAGCTGATCATCGGTGTCTATGATGGTGTAGTTCGATTGCAGATCGACCAGCTCAGCATGGCGGCGCAGCATCTTTGCGCAGATTGAGTGGAACGTACCAAGCCATGGGATACCTTCGCTATCGACCCCAAGATGCCCTGCGACCCGTTCTCGCATTTCGCGCGCGGCCTTGTTCGTGAACGTCACACACAGAATCTGGCTTGGCCAAGCGCGTCGCGTAGCCACCAAATGCGCAAGTCGCGAGGTGAGCGCTGCGGTCTTCCCCGTACCCGCGCCTGCGAGCATCAAAACCGGGCCTTCCGTTGTCAGCACCGCTTCGCGTTGAGGCGCGTTCAACCGCTCCGCATAAGCAGGAACGGAGCCCTCATTTGGACCGTCAGGCGTGCCGGAATTGGCGGGAAGGGGGAGTGAGTTAGACATTGATATATGAGAACAAGTATAGAACAAAAATCAGAAAGGCAATGTCGCATATCCAACAGCTAAGCGCACCCCGTCGCCCGCTCTCGTCCCCCACAATTGCATGTCTTTTTCGTTTCGGCCTGCTTTCGCAACACGTATCGCCAAACCGTGCTGAGATCAGGCCATAGGCAATGCGCGCCTCTGGGCAAGACCAATCTCGCGAGCCATACAGGCTGTGTCTGGCTGAAGGGAAATCGCGGTCAGACCGTCATAAAAAGGCGATATCTGCGTTCGTTGACGCTTGGGAGAAACCGCAAACGGAGAAACCCATGCGAATTTTATCGAAGCTATGTTTTGGCGCGAGTCTTGTCGCGCTGATTGTAACCGCCCCGACTGCGCTTGCTGCGCAAGATGACATGCCAGGTGAAGCGGTGGAGTTGACCGCCGAGCAACAGGCGATGTTCGACAATTGGCCCCCGGATAAGCAGTTTGCTTACACCTCATGGCCAAGTGCGACGAAGAGCTATTATTGGTCGCTATCAAGCACGAGGCAAGAGCTGTTCTGGAGGCTCAGCGATGGAGACAAGATTGCTGTGACTGCCATGACCGGGCCAGAACGTGACGCGGCATGGGAATCGATCGAAGAGAGCTCGAAAAAGTCCAAGGCTGAGCCTCCTGCAGATGCACCCGGCGATGCACCACCTGTCAAGTAGCCGATAAGCGCAACACTGGAACAACCTCGCTGTCGCGTTGGGTGGTCACGCGAGCGGGGTAGCCGGGTCGGTTTAGGTGCCCTTTGGGTCGCTACTAAGGCGCAAAAGCGACAGCTTACCTTTGCCGATCCGGCGTTCGGTGTCGATGTCGAGGCCTTCAATCACGACATCTTCCTTCGCGCTGGTCTCAACTGCCATCCATGTTGCAGGCCCGATCCATCCGAGCCTAAGCAGTCGGTCAAGCGCAACTGCCCCTGCGCCAGTGTGATAGGGAGGGTCGAGTAGCATCAGGTCATACGGCTTTTTCGCTGGGCGAAGGTGCATGACCGATGTTGTTTCTAATGTGCAGCGGCTCTGCGCGCCAAGTGTTCCAACATTTGCGCGGATAGTGTCGCAGGCTGCGCGGTCCTGCTCCACAAAAAGGCAATGGCCAGCACCGCGTGACAAGGCTTCAAGGCCAAGTGCACCTGAGCCGGCGAACAAGTCTGCGACTTGCAAATCTTCAAAACTGCCCAGCCGGCTTGTGAGCATCGAAAATAGCGACTCGCGTGTCCTGTCGGCGGTTGGTCGTGTCGCATCGCCTTTGGGCGCTGCCAAATTCCGCCCACGCCATTCGCCAGCAATAATCCTCATGCGCGGTTCTTATTCATGCCGCTGATAAAACGGCCCACGTCATGCTTGCGAATGCGCATTGCTTGCCCGCGCGGCAGGTCACCCAGAGCAAAAGGCCCATAGGCGGTGCGAATAAGCCGGTTCACTTTCAACTCAAGATATTCGAGCACCCTACGGACTTCACGGTTTTTACCTTCGGTAATCGTCATTTCGATCCAGTTGTTCTTGGCTTTACCCGATGCGCTTCCGCCGCGTTCAAGATTGGCATCAATCGGGCCATAGCGCATGCCGTCAATCTCTACCCCTTCGCTGAGGTCTTCGAGTTGTTCCTGGGTCACTTCGCCAAATGCACGGGCCCGGTAGACGCGCGGAATTCCTGTCGAGGGTAACTCCATCTGACGTTTCAAGCCGCCATCATTGGTGAGGAGCAAAAGCCCTTCGGTGTTCAAATCGAGTCGTCCCACCGGCATCAATCGCGGTGTATCCTTTGGCAAAGCGTTGCGCAGCGCGGAATAGATCGTCGCGCGGCCCGCAGGATCGCTCTCGGCGGTGATTAGCCCGGTCGGTTTGTGAAACGCGACAAGCATGGTGGGCTCCGGCGCGGCCACAGGCTTTCCATCGACGCTCACACCGTTGAGGCCTTTGAGGAAGGTCGCGGGCGTCGTGACCGGCTTTCCATTCAGCGTGATCCGCTGATCGGCGATCATTCGCTCTACTTCGCGGCGGCTCGCGACGCCTGCGCGGGCAAGCAATTTGGCTATTCGGTCGCCTTCTGGTCGATCGCCGTCTGAGCGGGGGTCATCAGTCATAGTGAGCGCGCCTAAGCGCTCAATTGGCAGCCCGCAAGGTATCCTCGATCGTTTCGGCAAAACGAGAGATGCCCGCTTCTAGCGTTCCCAGCGTCAATTCAGAAATCGCGCCGCTTTGCAGACCGACCTGACCAAGCTCTGCGGCGCGGAAATCCTCGCTCGCAAAAACGCCGCCATCCAGCAGCTTCCAACTGCGCTCCCAATGATCGCGCGCTTTATCAGTTGTCGGCTCTTCGGGGATCAGCATGAAATCTTCCACCAACGTCAGATCATGCGCTTGCGGCATAAGCACCATCACATTCACATAATCGGGGCTGGGCACAATCACGGTCGCTGGTAGCAATTGATAGGCAAAGGTTAGGACCGAGCGCATGGCTGCCATATCGGTGAAGTCGATAGCGTCTATTTCCTCCGCTCGCCCCACAAGCGAGCGTTGATGCGGGCCGATCTGATCGCCGACAGTCACACCGTCTTTAAAGAACGGTCCAATCGTATCCGCGTGCAACCGGGTAACATGGTAGCTTTCGAGGAACGCGTCCATGATCAGCTTCCAATTGCCTTTGACGGTGTGAAGCTTGCGGCGGAAGAGGTGCGCTTGGTCCATACCGAACGCGCTGAAATCGGCGCCCAGCGTTTCCGCATCGCTGAAATCGGCACCATCTTGCGGGGCGAACCAGATAAGACCGCCGCTTTCGTGAGAAGGCAGTTCAACCAAACCGTGTAAGTCTTTGTTGAGGCCGGGAAATGTTTCTGGACGGGGCAGGGCTAGCAGCTTGCCATCAAGCTTGTATGTCCAAGCGTGATAGGGGCACACCAGCCGCTTGAGGCATTGCACGTCCTCGCCTTCGACCAGCGTCGTTCCCCGGTGGCGGCACACATTCAGGAACACATGCGCGGTGCCATCGGCATCGCGGGTGATCAACATTGGACGACCTGTGGCGCTATGCGGCGCAGCCATGCCGGCTTCTGGAAGGAGGGCGGATGGCGCAAGGACTTGAGGAAGCCGTTCGAACAACGCGGATTTCTCGCGCTCGAAGTGATTGGGATCGGTGTAGTGCATGGCTGGAACCGAGCCGATCCGGTCTGCCGAACGGCCGCCACCCCCGCGAATGTCTTCTGCGAGCGCCAATTGCCCATAAGTGGGGCGTAATCCACCACTTCGCATCGTGGTTTGGCTCATGTCCTCTTCCTTTAACTTGCCACTGCGCTAATCTGGCATGGCTCAGTGCCGATTGAAAGGCACTGTCGCGGCTTACTGGGAGGATCAATGGCCGAAACTGCACCAAACGATCAAACGCGCATGTCGCGCTGGATGACGCTTTTGACCTCATTGGGACAGCCCAAGACGGGATATATGTTGATATTCGGCTTTGCCAGCGGCCTGCCATATGCTCTGCTTTTGGGCACGCTCTATGCGTGGTTGACCGATGCAAAGGTTGATGTGGAGACGATGGGCGTCTTCTCGCTAATCGGTCTGGCCTATGCGTTTAAGTTCCTTTGGTCGCCTGCGCTTGACCGGGTCGATGTGCCATTTCTGAAGCGGTTGGGGAAACGCAAGCAATGGATTGTGACCGCGCAATTGCTGCTGGGTGCAATCTTGGTTGTCCTTTCGTTGCTTAACCCGCTGACGTCGCTTGGTATGTTTTCACTCCTGGCAGGAATCGGTGCTTTCGCCAGCGCAACACAGGATGTGGTGATTGACGCGTGGCGTGTGGACGTTGCCGATGAGAAAGCGACCATCGACATCCTCTCAACCGTCTATCAAATGGGCTATCGCATCGCCGCATTGGTGGGCGGCGCTTTGGCTTTGTTCATGGCAGAACGGATGGGATGGCCAGCAGTCTATGCGACAATGGGCGGTATCTTGTTGTTTGTTGGTTTGCTTGGCCTGTTCGCGCCCGATGCAAAACGCAGTGAGCAAGCCAAGGAAGATGAGCGCGCGAACCTTTTGACCTTGCGCGAACCAGGTCAGTTGAATCCTAAAGTGCGCGCAATGGCGCTGGGTGGGGTAGGCGCATTGTGGCTCTGGGCGTTGGTCACAGTCCTGATCTTTATGGTCCGCTCACTCAATTCAGACCCCGATGCGCGACCGGATTCGACCGAGTTTGTGAAGAATATGGGGCCGCTAATCGTCATCGCGACGGTGGTTGTTCCTGGTCTTATCGCAGGCTGGTTGGAATATGTGCGCAAAAAGGGTCGTTATACACTGACCGAAACGGCGCCCTCGACAAGCAGTTGGGATACCGCACTCGACCACGGTTATCGCGCCCTGATTCTACCACTCGCTGAGATTATTGGGCGGCTACGTTGGGCGGCGATACTCGTGATTGCCCTGGTGTTGACCTATCGGATTACCGACGCGATTTGGGGCAGCTTTGCCTATCCGTTCTACTTGGGTGAGCTGGAATATACCAAGGATGAGGTTGCGGTTGCGTCCAAGTTTTTCGGTGTCGGGGCGTTGTTAGTCGGCTTGGCGCTTGGCGGGATGTTACTAACCGTGATTGGACGAATGAGCACGCTGACTTTGGGCGCGTTGATCGCGGCGCTAACAAACCTGCTTTATGCTGACCTCGCGATTGGCGGTGAGCGTATGCAAGCGGTTAGTGATGGGATTGGTTTCACTTGGTTAACTGGACTTTTTGGCGCGGACGAACGGCTTTCAAAGCTGATGTTGACTATCGGGATGGAGAATATCGCAGTCGGCATCGCGGGCGCGGCGTTCGTTGCCTATCTCTCCAGTATTGTCGCAAAGGGTTACAGCGCGGTGCAATATGCACTGTTATCCTCGCTAACCTTGTTGGTGGGCACTTTGGGCCGACCGGCGTTGGGCCAGATGATCGAAGAGCAGGGCTACTACGATGTCTTCATACTGACGACATTGATTGGCTTGTTCGCTGTATTCTTATGCATAATTGAATGGGTTCGGCTCAGCCGGTCCGGCCAAACCGGCAATGCTCCACCGCCAGATCCGGAAAGCACTCAGTAGCTAGCTCGGCATTTCCTCGTTCAGCTTGAGCGCTTCGCCAGCGAGGTAGAGCGAGCCGCCGATCAGCGTGGGCAAGCCGTCATCGGGCAGGCCAGCCAACGCGGTCGGCAAATCCTTGGCATCCCTCGCATTGCTGCCAAAGGCGCTTGCGTTATGCGATGGGCGGCCCGTCACCGGCACTGCTGTGATGCTTTCAAGGACGGCGTGCATGGGCTCGATCAGGGACTTTGGGTCTTTGCCTTCGATCATACCGATCAACAGATGCACTTTTTGCCCTGAGAAATGCATCCCCAACATCTCTCCTGCATTGCGATTGTGCCCGCCATCCAGCCAACATTCGCGTGTTCCTGTTAGTGGGCCGTTTGTTAGCTTCTGCAATCGCGCAGGCCAGCTCACATTGCGCATCCCCGTTTCGATGGCTGTTGCATCGACATGGATTGATGTTTGGTGGCGGATCATCGCGACTGCGAGGGCCGCGTTATAGCTCTGATGCTGGCCGTGAAGTTGAGGAATAGGCAATCGCAACGCGCCATTGCCGTCGCTATAGAGCAAAGTCTTCGCTTCACTGGCGACATTCCATTCCTCGCCGCAGACGAAAAATGGTGCACTCGCTTTGTCCGCCTGTTCGCGGATGATCTCGCGCTCAAGTTTGCCACTGCGTAAAGCGATCAGCGGCACGCCCCGTTTCACGATCCCGACTTTTTCGAACGCTATGCGAGCCATGGGTTCATCAGGCGTGCCGGCTTCTGGTGCCAGCAAGAACCTCTCATGGTCCAGCCCCAATGCAGCGATTCCGCACACGGCTGGCTGTTCCAGGACATTGGTTGCATCCAGCCGCCCGCCAAGTCCCACTTCGACCACGCAAGCGTCCGCAGGCACGCGCGCAAATTCGGTAAAAGCCGCTGCGATTGTGATCTCGAAAAAGCTGCAATCTAGCCCTTCTGCCGCGTCGAATACTTCTTCGAGCAGTTCAGCCAACCGATCATCCCCGATCAACTCGCCAGCGACGCGAAAGCGTTCATTGTACCGCACCAGATGTGGACTGGTTGTGACGTGCACTCGCAGCCCTTGCGCCTCTAAGATCGCGCGCAAAAAAGCGCAGGTGGACCCTTTCCCATTGGTGCCAGCCACATGGAAGACAGGGGGAAGCAGTTTATGTGGGTTGCCTAGGCGATCAAGGAGCTTGCTTATTGCATCAAGATTGAGCGTGTCGCGTTGAATGCTCAGCGCACTCAGGCGATTGAGCTGAGCTTGGACCCCCGGATGCTCTGAGTTGCCAAAATCTAACATACGCTGACCACTTCTGCCCTTGGACGAATGCGGGCGTGTTCTTTTGGGTCCAGAATTTGCGTTGAAGCCGGTATACGCTGGCGATCGGTTCTAAGCAGCGGCTTGTGGCTGCATATAGTCAAGCACCTGCGCGATCGAGGCTTTGAGATCGTGGCGTTTGACGACCATATCGACCATGCCGTGCTTATGCAGATATTCCGCGCGCTGGAAGCCTTCCGGTAATTTCTCGCGAATAGTGTCTTGGATAACGCGTTGCCCTGCAAAGCCAATGAGCGCCCCGGGCTCTGCAATGTGCACATCGCCGAGCATCGCATAACTCGCTGTTACGCCGCCAGTGGTTGGGTCGGTCAGCACGACGATATAGGGCAGACCTGCGGCCTTTAATCGCCGCGTCATAACGGTCGCGCGCGGCATTTGCATAAGGCTCAATATGCCCTCTTGCATCCGCGCGCCGCCCGCGGCTGTAACGACCACGAAGGCTGCTTTGCGGGTCAGAGCCCGCTCCGCTCCTGCACAAAACGCCATGCCAACGGCCATGCCCATCGATCCGCCCATAAACCCAAAGTCCTGAACCCCGACAACCGCGGGAT
This sequence comes from Erythrobacter sp., assembly GCA_039985875.1. Classification (GTDB taxonomy): domain Bacteria; phylum Pseudomonadota; class Alphaproteobacteria; order Sphingomonadales; family Sphingomonadaceae; genus Erythrobacter. The sequence continues at coordinate 570,999 of JBDWRU010000011.1, forward strand.
GGTTATCGATAGCGCCAGAGCCGACAATAAAGGCATCGGCGTGCGGGCTTTTCGCGCGCGCGATCTTGAGCCGTTCGGTGTACTTCTTGGAGTCTTTGAATTTGAGCGGATCTTCTTCAACTTGGGGTGTGGCTACGAGATCAAAGCCGTCATCCAACAAAAGGTTGAGCCGCTCATCTGCGGTAATCCGTCCATGGTGCTCACAACGCGGGCAGACGGAGAGGTTCTCCTCATACTCGGCGACAAACAGCATCTCCTGACACGATTTGCACTTGATCCAGAGGTCTTTTTCATTGCTCTTTTTCTCCGGGCCAAAACCCAGAGAATTGCGAACGCGGTTGAACCAGCTCATTGTGTTGCGTCTTTCCCAGAATCTTTAATCGCCGCGACCAGCTTTGCGGTGAGCTCTTGTAGCTTGGCCGGGGCCTCTATGCCAAATTCGCCAACAAGATCGACGAGCGCCGAGCCGACTACAACGCCGTCTGCGACCTTGGCGATAGCGGCCGCTTGTTCTGGAGTGCGAACGCCAAAGCCAACCGCGACGGGTAGGTCGGTAGCGGCCTTTAGTCGCGCAACCGCGTCTTCGATCGAGCCTTGTGCGGCCTGTTGCAGCCCCGTGATTCCGGCGACAGAAACATAATAAAGAAACCCGCCAGAGCCTTCGAGGACTTGCGGCAAGCGCGCCGCATCGGTGGTTGGCGTTGCCAAGCGGATCGGCGCGATTGCCTTGGCGCGCAGGGCGGGGCCAAGCTCGGCGTCTTCTTCCGGAGGAATGTCGACGCAGATGACGCCATCGACGCCTGCTTTGCCGCATTGATTGGCAAACCATTCCGGCCCGCGCCGGATCATCGGGTTCGCGTATCCCATCAGGATCAGCGGTGTGTCAGGGTGGCGCGCGCGAAAGTCGGTCGCAATTTGCAGCACGTCGGCGGTGGTCGTGCCCGCGCCGAGTGAGCGCAAATTGGCGCTCTGGATCGCGGGGCCATCGGCCATCGGATCGGTGAAGGGCATCCCCAGCTCAATCACATCCGCACCGCCCGCGACCAACGCGTCCAGATTGGCCGCGGTGTCCCCATCGCCAGCGGTGATAAAGGCGACGAAGGCGGAATGGGGTTTGGAGAAGGCGGCGGAGAGGCGGGTCATTTGCGAAGTCTCAATATCGCCACACCCGCCTTTGCAAATGCTAGAAGGGATGCTGCGCACAAAAATGGCAGAACCAAGAACTCAGATAACGCAGCGGGTGTGGGTGTGCATGTGCTACCGAAGTTATCGCCGTCGGAGTTCTCAATATGAGCATCAAGGCAATCTAGCCATTCGGTGTATCCAGTTTCAATCAACGCGTTGCCGATCAACCCACAAAGCAACAGCGCTAAGAAGACCGGATATGAGTTGAGGATCTTTGAAACAACTCCAGCTCTGTCACTCATCGCAGACTTATCTGAGATGTGCCAAATTATAGTGGGAACTAAGAAGAAGAGAATGACCAATAAGCTATTGAAACTAGACCAAAAGTGATACTCATTGATATCTTCGAATCCCCACGGGTCATAGAATATGTCGCGCGTAAGAATAAACACAAAGAATGCGAAAAAAAGCAAACCAAAACTGAGAGCGGTTTCGGCACCTTTTGTTGAGAAAGGAGTTTCAATTCCCATTAAATCTCAACTCCCAGCTTCTCGGCCACAGTGAAGATGTCCTTATCGCCGCGTCCGCACAGGTTCATGCAGATGATCTCATCTTCGCGCATCTGCGGGGCGCGGTCGGCGACAGCTGCGAGAGCATGGGACGGCTCCAACGCGGGGATAATCCCCTCAGTCCGACAAAGGAGTTGGAACCCCTCCAATGCCTGCTCGTCGGTGACGGCGGTGTATTCGACCCGGCCCGTATCTTTCAACCAAGCGTGTTCCGGGCCGATGCCGGGATAGTCCAACCCTGCGCTGATCGAGTGGCCCTCGGTGATCTGGCCGTCCTCATCTTGCAAAAGGTAGGTCTTGTTGCCGTGGAGCACTCCGGGTGCGCCGCCAAGCAACGAAGCCGCGTGTTCATCCCCGTCCAATCCGTGGCCAGCCGCTTCAACGCCCAGCATCTTGACCTCGGGGTCATCCAGGAACGGGTGGAACAGGCCAAGCGCGTTCGAACCGCCGCCAATGCAGGCCACCAGCAGATCGGGCAGCCGTCCGGTGCGCGCCAACATCTGCGCGCGCGCTTCGGTGCCAATAACACTCTGAAAATTGCGCACCAGTTCGGGGTAAGGATGCGGGCCAGCCGCTGTCCCGATGATGTAGAAGGTGTCGTGCACATTCGCGACCCAGTCGCGCAGCCCCTCGTTCATGGCGTCTTTAAGCGTTGCACCCCCGCTGGTGACGGGAACAACCTCTGCGCCCAGCAGCTTCATGCGAAAGACATTGGGTGATTGCCGCTTCACATCTTCTGCGCCCATATAAATCACGCAAGGGAGGCCAAAGCGCGCGCATACAGTCGCTGTGGCTACGCCGTGCTGACCCGCGCCAGTTTCCGCGATAATCCGTGTCTTGCCCATACGGATCGCAAGCAGGATTTGCCCGATGCAATTGTTGATCTTGTGTGCGCCTGTGTGGTTCAACTCATCGCGCTTGAACCAAACCTGCGCACCGTGGCCGGGGGAGGCGCTTAAGCGAATACTCTCGGTCAGACGCTCAGCAAAATAGAGCGGGGAGGGGCGCCCGACATAATGCTCCATCAGATCGTCAAACTCGGCCTGAAACGCTGGATCGGTTTGCGCCGCGCGATATTCGCGTTCAAGATCAAGGATCAGCGGCATCAGCGTTTCAGCGACATAGCGCCCGCCAAAATCGCCAAAATGGCCACGTTCATCAGGCTGCGTGCGGAAGGAATTGGGTTGGTTGGTCATAGGGATGCGTGTGCCTCGCGCGCCGCTTCGCAGAAGGCGACGATCTTGTCCACGTCCTTGACGCCGGGCAAGCTTTCAAGCCCCGAAGAGGCGTCGACCATTGGTGCGTTTGTCTGGCGGATGGCTTCACCAACATTGTCTGGGTTTAAGCCGCCTGCCAGCGCCCACGGGATGCGGTGCTCAAAGCCTGAGAGAATGTCCCACCGAAAGCTCTCTCCATTGCCTCCGGGCAACGCCTTTGCAGGCGCATCATAGAGCAAGCGATCAACTGCTCCTTCGAAAACCAGTGCGCGCTCCAATGTGCCCGCATCCTTAATCCCACGTGCTTTCCACGTCTCGATCTTGGTCTTCTCGCGCACCAGCTTGACCCACTCAGGGGTTTCGCGCCCGTGAAACTGCACGACGTCGGGTCGGACGCTTTCAAGCGCTTTGCCGGTCTGCGGAACATCCGCATTGACCAGCAACAGCACCGTTTTCGCTCGTGAGCCCACCAATTCACGCAGCTGAGCGGCCTGCTCAAGCGAGACGTGGCGTGGGCTTTTTGGGAAATGGACGAGCCCCACATGCGTCGCGCCCGCCGCGATGGCTGCGTTCACCATGTCTGGCGTCGAAAGTCCGCAGATTTTGATTTGAATTGTCATTTCTCTAAAGACTTCTTTTCCAAAACTTCATTGCCGATGTCCCTGACGATCTTGTCGCCGAGGCGCAAGAGTGACATATTTCTGCGCGCAAATGGGAGAATCAAAGATGTTCAAGAATTTTGGAAGTGTGTCGCTTGGTGTGGCTGCATTGGGTGTGGCGGCCTGCAACCCAATGGCCGAGTTGGGCGATGCCGATGAAGAAGTGGCGAAGTTCCATAAGGACTTTGGCGCGAAGAACTTTGAAGGGATTTGGGCCGATTCGCATCAGGCCATGCAGGATTCGGGCACGCGCGAGCAATTTGACGCGACCTTCGCGAGCCTCTCGCAATATTGGGGCAAGGTCAAAACAACTGAGCGCGAGAGCTTTAGCATCAACACCAATAACGGGGTGACCACTGTAAAGGTCACGCACAACACCGAATTTGATGCAGGTTCTGCGGTCGAAGACTTCAATTTCATCCGCGATGATGATGTGCTGAAACTGGCGGGCTATACGATCGACACCAAAGAGCAGGCTGAGGCAGCTAAGAAAGAGGCCGACGAGGCTAAGGAAAAAGAAGACGCCGAAGAGGAGTGAGCCAGTGTGGGCGGGTTCGCTAAAGCGTTGCCTCAATCGCTCGTGCGGCCGCCTCAGGATCATCGGCGCGGCTGATAGGTCTGCCGATAACCAGCACGCTGGCACCGTCATCGCGTGCGGCGCGCGGGGTGACGACGCGCTTTTGGTCGCCGGCTCCGCTGCCCGCTGGGCGAAGGCCGGGGACTACAAAGAACCCGTCTTTCCATTGCTTCCGCACTTTGCCGACTTCTTGGCCCGAGCAAACGATCCCGTCGAGGCCAGAGGAATGTGCGAGTTCCGCCAGTCGGATCACTTGCGCCTCGGCTCCGCCATTGATCCCGGTATCTGTAAGATCGCTTGAATCCATGCTGGTGAGGGTGGTTACACCTACGACTTTGCAGCCTTCGGCGGCGGCGGCCTTGGCGTCTTCCATCATCGCGCGCCCGCCGCTGGCATGGACGGTGACGATCGCAGGTTCGTAGACATGCACTGCCTGCATCGCCGCGGCGACAGTGTTGGGAATGTCGTGAAATTTGAGGTCAAGGAAGATCGGCAAGCCCATATGCGCGATCTCGTGAACGCCGTGCCCGCCATGCGCGCAGAAGAATTCAAGGCCCAGCTTTACCCCGCCAATATGGTCTTTGACCTTTTCCAACAGCGCCTTGGCCGGATCGACCTGTGGCACATCGAGCGCGAGATAGATTGGGTTGCTCATGGTGCCGGCTCACTAGTGTTCGCGCCGCTGTCTTTGTCCAAGCTGGATAGTTTTTCGTCAGCGCTTGCAGCTTTTGAATCCGCGCCTGCGGAAGAAGCCGCTTGAGAACGATGAGCGAGCGCGCTTGATTTGATCGAAGCCTCAAGGCTCCTGATCCGGCGCTCTTGGCTCCATTTCACGCTGCGATGATAGATCCATGTCGGCACCACACCGAGCAGCCAGAACACGAGTGCGGTAACGCCAACCGGCCAATTTACCACGAATGCGTCCTGCGACGTGGGCCAGATGATAACATCCTGCTTCTCGCCATAATTGACCATCACGAACATCGCGATGAACGCGGTGAAAACGATAAGCGCTAAGGTGCGCACGATTTGCATGGGCTTCGCCCCTTTTCTCGCTCTTTCGTTGGCAACAAAACTTAGGCTTTTTGACGCCTGAGTCTAGCGCGGCGGCGTAAGCCTAACCAAACACCCGATCAAAAATCGTATCGACGTGCTTGAAGTGATAGGCCAGATCGAACTTCTCTTCGAGCACTTCCTCGCTCAGTGCCGCGGTTACTTCGTCATCGGCTTTGAGCAGGTCGAGCAGCGACATCGAGCCGGAAGATTCCCATACTTTCATCGCGTTGCGTTGAACCAGACGATAGGCGTCTTCGCGGCTGACCCCCGCTTGGGTAAGCGCAAGCAGCACGCGCTGTGAATGGACGAGACCGCCCATAGAGTCCAAATTGGCTTGCATGCGCTCTGGGTAAATCAGAAGTTTTTCAACGACGCCGGTTAGCCGCGCGAGCGAGAAATCGAGCGTTATGGTCGCATCTGGCCCGATGAATCGCTCTACCGATGAGTGTGAAATATCACGTTCATGCCAAAGCGCGACGTTCTCAAGCGCGGGCATTGCGTAGCTGCGGATCATGCGCGCTTGGCCGGTGAGGTTCTCGGTTAGGATCGGGTTGCGCTTGTGTGGCATCGCCGAGGAGCCTTTTTGACCCGGTGAGAAGTATTCCTCGGCTTCGAGTACTTCGGTGCGCTGCAAATGCCGGATTTCGACCGCGAGCCGCTCAATCGATCCGGCGATCACTGCCAAGGTCGCGAAATACATCGCATGGCGATCACGCGGGATAACCTGAGTGCTCACTGGCTCAAGCGACAGGCCAAGCTGCTTGGCAACGTATGCTTCGACTTCCGGGTCGATATTCGCGAAGGTGCCCACTGCGCCAGACACGGCGCAGGTTGCGATTTCAGCGCGCGCTGCGACCAGACGATCACGGCAGCGGTCAAACTCGGCATAGGCTTGCGCAAGCTTTAGTCCAAAGGTCACCGGCTCGGCGTGAATGCCGTGACTGCGCCCGATTGTAGGGGTGTATTTGTGCTCCTCGGCGCGCGCCTTGATCGCGGCGAGTAAGGCATCGAGGTCGGTAAGCAAGATGTCAGAAGCGCGTGCAAGTTGTACCGAGAGTGTCGTGTCAAGCACATCGCTGGATGTCATGCCTTGGTGCATAAACCGAGCTTCGTCGCCGACTTGCTCTGCCACCCAAGTCAGAAATGCGATCACGTCATGCTTGGTCACTGCTTCAATGGCGTCAATCGCTTCGACATCAATTTTGGGATCAGTTGCCCACCATTCCCACAAGGCTTTGCCAGCTGACGTCGGGACGACGCCCAATTCACCAAGCTTCTGAGTCGCATGCGCTTCAATCTCAAACCAGATGCGAAACTTCGCTTCCGGCTCCCATAGGGCGGACATTTCTGGGCGGGCGTAACGAGGGACCATTGAGAGCTTCCTTGGCGGAGATGAGAATTTAGCGCGGCTATTGTGCGAGTGTGTGCTTGGCAAGGGGGTGCGGAAAACAAAAGGGCTTCCTTCCCCATCACTTAGTTTTACAGAGCGACTTTCTGTGCGAAACAAGGCGCGAAGGGGACAATCTGCGTGAATGATATGACGAAGGCAGGGCGGCCTAGCGGGCCAAAGCGCCGAATTCTACCAGACTTTTTTCAGCGTCTGCGCGCCCGCGCGGGCGGTTGGTATCAACGTATCGCCAAATTTTTCTGGCCGCTAACTGATATCACAACGCGGTTCTTTGTTGCTCTAGCATTCCTTCGCTCTGGTTTTGTCAAAGCCAATGACTGGGAAGGGGCATTGATGCTGGCGCGGGTCGAGTATCCGGTGAGTTGGATGACGCCAGAAACGGCGGCTGTCACGGGATTGGCGATTGAACTTGTCGTGCCTGTGTTTTTCCTCTTCGGGATTGCGGCACGGCCGGCAGCATTCGCGATGGCGGCGTTAACAATCGTAAGTCAGATCGAATATCTTCCCACAACAACCAACATTTTTCTGGTAGGAATTCTGATCTGGTATTGCATATCCGGACCCGGACCACTTTCGCTGGATAGATGGTACTTCAACCAGATATCTGACCGCACGCACGCGGTGATACAGAGCCTTTTCGCCGCTGGGGCGTGGTTGCGAGACCAAGTTGGGCCATACTTGATGCTTGCGGCACGGGTCTGGCTTGCGCTCGCGATGCTCGCTTATGTGGAAATCTTCCAACCATCGATAGGGTTTGCAACCTGGCTGCCTTCAAGCGTGTTTTTCGGATTTCCAACCTGGGTGGCAATCCCAATTGCTGCATTGCTGATATTGGGGCTGGGGGCGAGTGTGGTCTACTATCTTCTGTTCTTGTCGATCGGCTATTTCATGGTCGCGACCGCGCATCCGAACGTGACGTTCTATCCGCTTCTGTTTCTCGGCATCTACGAGGCGCGCGGGGCAGGGGCCTATTCGTTGGATAGAGCAATAAAGGCGAGGCGAAAGCAGCCGGGAAAAGTCGCTAGTGCCTGACCTGCGAGGCCCAAAAGATCGCTGATCACAAGTGTTTGCCTTCCGCCAGCCTCCCAATGCAGTATTCTTCGCGATGTACAACTGCACTAAAATGTGGAAGCTCACTCACATTCTATACAAAATGTTTGACACCAATTGAGGGAGTTATACTCTCGTAGAGCAGATTGTTTTACTTGAGGGAATCTATGACTCTTCGAATTCGTGACGCTGTTGTTTCGACGGCTGCTTTGGCATGGTCATGCGCTGCGTTTGCAGGTGACACGCCAGTCTACGACGAAGCGCCAGAATGGGTCGATCCAGTCGAAGTTTCCTCGGTTGAGCGTGATCCTTCGAACAGCTTGCTCGTCAACGATACACAGCTTCGAATTGTCGAAGGGCAGCTGTGGGAGTACAGAGATTTTGTCTATAAGATCAATAGTCTATCCGACCTTTCTAATGTCGGAACTCTCAAGGCGCAATGGCTGCCAGATAAAGGCGACTTGATTGTTCATGAAGTATCGATCTTGCGCGATGGTGTGTTGATTGACGTGCTGGAGCAAGGCGAAGAGATGGAAGTCTTGCGCCGCGAACGGATGTTGGAACGACGGATTATTGACGGTTCGCTAACGGCAACCATGTCGGTTCCTGGTCTACAAGTGGGCGATGAGCTGCGGCTGCGCTATTCCGTCACGAATTCCGATCAGGCTCTGGGCAATGAAGTGCAAAGCCAAAGCTACCTATGGCGTAAAGAGAAGAATGGCGGCTTTGGACGGAGTAATATCGGGGAAACGGGCGATGCCGATTTTGCTCGTATCCGCGCTTCGTGGCCCGAAAACCTTGATGTCCAATATCAGGCTGGGCCAAATTACGGCCTACCAGAAGTGAAAGCAGAGGGCGGTTTTAAACTCATCGAAGTGACGCTGCCGCTGGAAGAGGCGGAGGATATCCCCCGCGACGCGCCATTGCGTTACCGGCATTGGACGATGCTTCAACTTGGAACGTTTGACAGCTGGTCCGAAGTGTCGAGCGTAATGGCCCCCTATTACAAAACGGGTGGCACGTTGGATGGACTCGACGATTTGCTTGAGCGGGTCGAGGGCATTCGCGGACAATATGACAGCGAGCTAGAGCGCGCGGTGGCCGCGCTTGAGCTGGTTCAAGAAGATGTGCGCTATCTTTTGAACGGTTTGGACGGTGGCAATTACCTTCCTCAAGACGTCGCGACCACATGGGAAAAAAAATACGGCGATTGCAAAGCCAAAACGGTGATCTTGTTGGCGGTGTTGCAAGAACTTGGAATCGAAGCCGAACCCGTTCTTGTATCGTCTAGCAGGGGCAATTTTGTTCCTGTTTCGCTGCCATTGCCCGGTGCTTTCGACCATGTGTTGGTTAGAGCGAAGATCAACGGCAATCTCTACTATCTCGATGGAACTTCGCTCGGAGCGAATACGGAAACGGTCGGCAACGTGCCGGCGTTTGAATACGCTTTGCCGATCCGCGCCGATGGAGCCGATATCGAGCCGATCAAACAGGTTCTCCCGCGCGCGCCTGGCGTGGTTAGCCGGATGACGCTTGATGGTTCGGCCGGGGTCGACTTGCCGACGATGGCAACATTTAGCATGCAAATGTTCGGCGCGGCGGCTGCGCAGATGAGCGCCGAGGCGGAAAAGCTAACCGATGAGCGGAAGCGTATGATTGCTCGCAGTATGAGCGGTGGGATGGAACTGGTTGACCTGGAGTTTGTTCAGGGCGACGATGACAGTGAAGTGACCATGGTAATAACCGGACTCGCCGAACCTCTGTTCGGTTTCGATGGTTCACGCGGCGAGGCAAGTTTGGGAGTCATGGCAGGCGGTTTGCAGTTTTCTCCTGACCGTTCACGGCGCGAATGGCGCGATATTCCGGTGCAGGGTGGAGCTGCCCAAAGCGGAGCAATGACGACAAGAATTGTTTTGCCCGGCAATGCCAGCGACTATGAGCTGCGCGATGCGGAAGCGGTTGAAGTCGAAATCGCAGGGAAGCGGTATTCGCGCAAAGTGGCGCTCGAAGCGGGAAGGCTAACGACAACAGAAACGATGGAAGTTCTAGGCGTCGAGATCGGGCCAGAGAACTTCCGCGAAGAACGCCGCAAAGCGGCTAGTTTTGCACGTCAAAAGCCGATGATCGTCGCGCCTAAGGATGCGCCGCGAATTTGGCGCTTTGCAATGCAGAAAGACCGCAGCGCGCTCGCACCGCTCGAAGAAGCTTATGCGAAGATCATCGCCAATGATCCCGAAGAAGTTGCCCCGTATCTTACGCGCGCTTCGTTTCGGTTCGACACGTTCGATTTTGCCGGCTCTCTTGAAGATATGAATAAGGTCATAGAACTGGAGCCCACCGCTGAATATTTCGGGCAGCGTTCGGGCGTTCAAGCAATGCTGGGCGACAAAGCGGCTGAACTGGCTGATTTGCAAGAGGCCTATGCGCTCGACCCGACACCATCGCGTGGGATGGAAGTTGCCGACACGCTAGCCTTGATCGGCAAGCTGGATGAAGCACGCGAAATCCTCGAATATGAAGACGGCGATGAGGATGTTCGAGAAGAATTAGAGGTATACCTTGCTCAACTTGACGCAAAGCAAGGCGATCCGGCGAGTGGTTTGCAACGATATGCCGAGCTGCTCGCAGACAAGCCGAACGATTCCTATCTTCTTAATCAGCAATGCTGGTTCATGGGAACATGGCAAGTGAACGTTGCCGATGGCATTTCGGTTTGCACCAAGGCTGTTGAGAACAGCAACGATACCGCCAGTGCGATTGATAGCCGCGCGATGATGTTCTTGCGCAACGGGATGTATGCCGAGGCTTTGAGCGATGTCGATGCGGCATTGGAGTTGGACCCTGAACAGGTTGGCTCCGTTCTGCTGCGCGGGCTGATCCGTTTGGAGCAGGGTGACAAAGGTGGGCAGGCCGATATTGATGAGGCTTTGGCGCGCGATCCATCTCTGAGGGCTAAGTTCACTCAATGGGATTTCAATTTGTAGGTTTGGCAGCGGCAATGCTGCGCATTGATTTCAAATCAGCCCCTTAGCACGCAGGGAAACATGGCCCTCTCTTCCCACGATCACATGGTCGTGGACGGTAATGCTCAGCAAACGTCCAGCTTCGGCAATTCGCTGTGTGATCTGAATGTCTGCACGGCTGGGCTCCGGATTGCCGCTAGGGTGATTGTGGACCAGGATCATCGCGCTTGCGCCTAAGTCCATCGCCCGGCGGATAACTTCACGCGGATGGATGCTGGCCTCATCGATCGAGCCATCGCCCAGATGATGATCGTCGATCAGCCGATTCTTGGTATCAAGATAAAGAACCCGAACCCGTTCGACATTGAGATGCGCCATATCAATTGCAAGATAGTCGATGAGTGCCTGCCAACTGGCTAGGATGGGTTTATCGATCAACTCGCTCTTCGCCATGCGACGCGCAGCCACCGCCACGCTTTTGAGCGCGGCTGCGGAAGTCTCACCCACACCTTTGACCCGTTGCAACGCTTTAGGATCTGCGTTGAGCACCCCTGCAAGCGATCCGAATTGTGCCAAGAGCTCTTTCGCAATGGGCTTAGTATCGCCCTGTTTGATTGCAGCGAATAAGAGGTATTCAAGCACTTCGTAGTCTGCGAGCGCTTCTTGCCCACCCTTTAGGAGTCGTTCGCGCAATCGACTGCGGTGTCCGATTCCGGCGGCCTTAGACGAGTCCGAGGTTTGGCCGGCGGCCAGCTCAGAACGTCCTTTTGTGGGACCAAAGTCAAATCCGTCATCTGATTGAGCCAATTTTACCCCTTATGCATACCCATACACCGTGTCTCTGCATTGCCTTTGGTAAACGATACGCGCAAGTGTGAAGCATGGCGGTCGCCGAGCATGAGACAATTGAACCTTCAGTGGAGGAGTACCCCAAGGCTCGCCCAAGCCGTTGGCGCTGGGTATGGCGCGGCGCGCTCGTCGCAATCTTGCTGGTGGCTGTGTTGCTGCTCGCTGCTTGGCTAGGACGAGAGCGGATCGCGCGCAATTATGTCGATGAAGCGCTGGCCGACTACGGTGTTCCGGCTGAATATGATCTCGTCGAATTGGAACCTGAACGTCAAGTCATCGAGAATTTGGTAATCGGTGATCCGGATACACCTGATCTGACGATTAAGCGGGTTGTGATGCAGGTCGAATATGGTTGGTTTACAGCCGGAATCTCGAAAGTCGAAGTGCATGGCGCGCGCGTTTATGGAACGTATCGTGATGGGCAACTCAGCTTGGGTGCGCTTGATGACCTCCTGTTCGCAGAGAGTGACGAGCCTGCTGAGCTGCCCGATTTTCCCATAGTCATACGCGACGCGCGCGGGCGCATCGGTAGCGACTTTGGTGTTGTCGCGTTGAAATTGGATGGCGAAGGGGTTTTAGATGATGGGTTTGCGGGTAAGCTCGCGGCAACTGTTCCCAATCTTTCATACGAAGAGTGCAGCGCGCAAACACTGACCGTTTATGGCGATATCGCGATGCAGAGCGGTGCGCCGTCATTTGAAGGTCCGGTGCGGCTACGCGGTGGCGAATGCCAAGGTGCGCAGATTGCAAGCGCTGCTGTTTTGGCAAAACTCTCATCGGACAAAGACTTCGCCAAGCTGGACGGCAATTTTGATATCACTGCGCTTGGCCTAAGCGGTTTTGACGTTGCCGGACGGACGATCAAAGGCACCGCTGATCTCGCATTTGGAGACGGAAAACTCGCGTTCCAGCACGACCTAACCGCAACCGGTGTTTCCTCTCCTTTTGGTAATCTAGATCAAGCGAACGCTAACGGTATTTTACGGCAGAGCTTTGATAACTTCCGAAGTGATTGGAGTGGCCGGGTTGAGGCAGATGGGGTGGAATTTCCGCTCGATCCCGACAGCGCCTTGAGCCAAGCCATTGAGGGCTCAAAGGGCACTTTGGCAGAGCCGCTTTTGGTGAAGCTTCAGCGCAATCTGGCGGGTGCTACCAAGGGTGGTCGGATCGCAGCGGATCTGAGTGTACGACATGCAGACAGCGCGTTGAGCGTAATTGTCCCCGAAGCAAGACTGCGCGCAGGGTCGGGTGAGACGCTGCTTTCCGTTTCGCAAGCAAGCTGGAGCAATGGCAGACTGGTTGGCAACCTCGCAACCGCGGGCGAAGGCTTGCCGCGCATCGCGGGGCGGATGGAACGCGACAATAACGGCGCGCTGGCACTAAAACTGTCGATGGAGGAATACAGTGCGGGCGGCAGTAGGTTGGCGCTTCCGCAAATGAGCCTGCGCCAGAATGGTCGCGGGGATTGGCTGTTTGATGGCGAAGTCGCGGCAAGCGGCGCGATCCCCGGCGGTTCTATTGAAGGGTTCGAAGCTCCGGTTGAGGGGGTTTGGACTAGTTCTGGGCGTTTGGCGCTGGGCGAACGCTGCACGCCTGTCACATTCCGCCGCGCGGTCTATTATGACTTTGCCTTGGACGGACAGACGGTTGAGCTATGTCCGCAAGCGGGCAAACCATTGCTGGCATATACAGATGAGATCTCATTCGCTGCTCGCACGGGGCCTTTGGCGCTCACCGGCGATCTAGGAGGCGGGCCGATTGCATTGAAGGCGCAAGGCGCGGCGCTGAACTACCCTGGTACATTCACCATCGATGCAGTCGAAACCTTAATCGGTGAGCCGGGCAATGGCGTCATGCTGACCGCGAGCGGCGTTACCGGAGGAATAGGCGACGCGCTAAGTGGTGCATTTGAGGACGCAACCGCGACCATTGCTGGTGTGCCTATCGACATGGATCAGATTGCGGGCAAGTGGCGCTACGAGGGCAATGTGCTGCGTGTCGATGATGTCGATTTGCGGGTGTCAGATCAAACCGAGGAAGGCGTGGAGGAGCGCTACTACCCGCTCTTTGCACAAGACGCTTGGCTTGAACTTGATGGCAATACTATCACGGCGCAGGGCAACCTGCGCGATCCAGCAGCTCAGCGTTTGGTCACGGCGGTCTCACTTTCGCATGACCTTGGCACAGGGGCTGGGAATGCGACGCTTGACGTTCCGGGATTGGTCTTTGATGAGGCGCTCCAACCGGAACAACTTACCTATTTGACCTTTGGTATTGTGGCGGACGTCGCCGGTGTGGTTACCGGTAGCGGCGATCTTGAATGGTCGCCTACAATTTTCGAAAGCACCGGCAAGTTTAGAACCAGCGAGATGGCGCTTTCTGCTGCATTCGGTCCGGCGAGTGGGTTGGATGCTGAGGTTGAGTTTACAGACCTCTTGGGTCTCACCACCGCACCTGATCAGGAGATCAGAATCGGTGCGATCAATGCTGGCATAGAGGTTTTCGACGGGCGGATAGGTTATCAGATCGTGGGCGGAGAGGTTCTACGAGTTGAAGAAGGGCGCTGGCCATTTATGGGCGGCGAATTGACCTTGCGACCCGTTGCGATCAATTTCATTGAGCCCGGTGCGCAGGCATTCACTTTTGAGATTGTCGGGATGGATGCTGCTCGGTTCGTCGCGCAAATGGAGCTGAGCAGTATCGCGGCGAGCGGAGTTTTCGATGGCACGCTGCCAATGGTCTTCGACGCCGAAGGCAATGGCCGGATCGAAGGAGGCTTGCTGATCTCACGGCCACCTGGCGGCAACCTGTCCTATGTCGGCGCACTGACATATACGGATACCTCCGCGATCAGCAATTTCGCTTTTGAAGCACTACGCTCGCTAAACTTTTCACAAATGAGTCTTGAGCTGAACGGTAGCCTTGCAGGCGAAATCCTCAGCAATGTGAAGTTCGATGGTGTACGACAAGGGGAGGGGGCAAGTCAGAATTTCTTCACTCGACAACTCGCCGGGCTACCGATTCGCTTCAATGTGAATGTACGCTCGGAAAACTTCTTCCAACTCGCGACGATGATGCGATCTTTTGAAGATCCAACATTGCTTGATCCGCGCGTTCAGGAATTCCTGCGCGCCGCCGCTAAAAAGAAGGCGCAAGAGGGGCAAGCCACCCCAGAACCGGCACCACAGACGCCCGATGATGATCTGCCAGTGGTCGAAGCCAGACCGCCTGATGAATCCTCTGTTCAACCTGCAGAAAGCGAAGACGAGCTATGAAGCCTGTGAAATTGACCAGCCTTTCGGTCACTGCCAAAAGCGAACCCAATAAAGGGGAAGCCGTTTTGGACAGGATTGCAAAGGCTGTTTTGAAGGCCGCTGGAGGGATAGGGGCTGCGATGATGTTGACCGGATGCGTCAATGTCGAAGCGCCCACCGAGCCGATTGTTATCGAGCTCAATATTACCATCCAGCAAGAAATTTTGGTGGCGCTCGCAGAAGATGCGGACAACACTATTGAAGAGAATGACGACCTGTTCGATTTTTGAGGTTTGGTCGCTCGTTGAAGAGGATTGGTAACGTGAAACGCTTGCAATTTATGGGACTATTATTGGCCGCCGCGGCGTCAACGCTCGCTGTCTCGCCCGTATCTGCGCAGCAATCTGCGTTGGGTGCTGCAAAGGATTCGGGCAGCATTGGCGAGAAAACCGACGGCTATCTCGGGATTGTCGGACAAGCGACTTCCCCGCTTCAGCGCCTTGTTGATGACATCAACATTCGCCGCAAAGCGCTGTATGCGCAAAAAGCGCAAGAAAAAGGCGCGACGATTGAGCAGTACGCTGTCACGGTTGGTTGTCAGGCAATTTCTCGGACTAAACCCGGGCAAAAATACGAAGCGCCCGATGGCACTTGGAAGACGCGTACAGATGCACCGCCAGAGCGTTTGGCTGTATGTCCATAAATGCCCTATGCATCCGCAGTGCGGATTAATGGAATGAAATATCCGGCGCTCGTCACCACGAGTGCCGGATTTCCATTCGCGCTAATGTTGACTTGAGTTTGCCCCCCTTCTAAGGGGTGCGCGCCCTCGGCGGGCACATCAATGCACGTGCCTTGCAACCCCCACAGTTAAGGAGGCAAGCATGAGCGACGATAAGCCCGCACGGGAACCCATCGCCGAGGATGCGCGGATCGACGCGCTCGAGGAGCGGCTCAAAGCTGCACACGAGCGTGAAGACGAGCGCAACCGGCCATCGGTACAAGGAGTCGATGCGAACTATCGCAGCGGCAACCGAGTACTGGCGGATCTACTAGGTGGGATTCTTGGTGGTAGTGTAATTGGCTGGGCTGTTGATGCTTTGGCCGGGACCACGCCTTGGGGTCTGTTGGTTGGTCTATTCCTTGGGATAGGCATCGCCTTCAGGAACATCATTCGTGCAGCGAGCACGCCTCCGCAAGACAAATAGGTCGCGCGGGCAGGGCTGCTCAAGAAGTTTCAGGGATTCAAGTGATCGTGGCAGCCGAAGAAGGCAAAGTCGATCCGATGAAGCAGTTCCAGATCGAGCCGTTGTTTGGCTCGGGCAACTGGGAAGTAGCTGGCTTCAACATCGCATTCACCAACTCCGCTTTGTGGATGGCCATCACGGTCGTCTTGCTTTGGGTATTTGTAGCAGGTGGCATGAAGCGCCAGCTTGTCCCGGGCCGTTGGCAAATGGCGGTTGAGACATTCACTGGCTTTATCGACGATATGCTCGAAGCCAATATCGGCAAAGCAGGGCGCAAATATGTGCCTTATATCTTTAGCCTTTTCATGTTCATCCTGTTCGCGAACTTGCTTGGCCTACTGCCGATTGGCGTGTTCGGGCTGCACCCGTTCACGTTCACCAGTCACTTTACCGTGACCGGCGTGTTGGCGATCATCAGCTTCTCAATTGTGCTGATCGTTGGGTTCTGGAAACACGGGATCAAGTTTTTCACCCTGTTCGTGCCGCATGGAACGCCGGTTCCGATGATCTTACCGATTGCGGCAATTGAGTTCTTTTCCTTCCTCATCCGCCCTTTCAGCCTCGCTTTGCGCCTGTTCGTTGCGATGATGGCGGGACACGTGCTTTTGAAAGTTCTGTCTAGCTTTGTTATTGATGGGATCAATTACGGGGTTGGAACCAGCTTGATGGTGGCTATTCCTAGCTTTGCTTTGATGGTCGCTATCAGCGCGCTCGAAATTCTGGTGGCAGGCATTCAGGCCTATGTCTTTGCTCTGCTCACCTCGCTCTACATCAACGATGCAGAACACCTTCACTAACTTTCTCACCTTTCCTTACTAACAGTATTGATTTCTCAAGGAGTTTTTAAAAATGGAACCTGAAGCAGCCAAGCTCATCGGTGCAGGTCTTGCCGCTATCGGTGCGGGTCTTGCCGCCACTGGTGTGGGTAACGTGTTCGGTTCGTTCCTCGAAAGCGCGCTGCGCAATCCTGGTGCGGCTGATGGTCAGCAAGGCCGCCTGTTTATCGGCTTCGCCGCTGCCGAGCTTCTCGGCCTGTTGGCGTTCGTTGTCGCGATGATCCTGATCTTCGTCGCTTAAGCAACTTCTTGAATTTGGGGCGGTTCGGCGAACGTTGAGCCTCCCCGCATTCTGACCTCTTCTATCGTCCGGACCTTCGTCTATGCCACAAATAGATCAACTTGATGTCTTCACGACGAGCCAGATTTTCTGGGCTCTGATCTTTTTTGGGTTGGTGTTTTTCATCATTGGGCGCGGCATGGTGCCTAAGGTTATGGGTACGGTCGACCTACGCGATAAGCAGATCGCGGACGACCTCGCTGCTGCGCAAGCGGCTCGCGATGCGGCTGACGATCAGGAAGAAGCGTGGCGCGAACGTGAGAACGAGAACCGCATCAAAGCTCAAGCGGTGATCGTTGAGGCGAAATCGAAAGCGGCGGCGAGCACTGAGAAGAAGCTCGCCAATGCACAGAAGAAGCTCGATGCTCAACTGGCTGATGCTGAGGTGGACATTGCTGCCGCTCGCACTAGCGCGATGGCAGAGATCGAAAATGTCGCAGCCGATGCAACCCGCGATATCGTGTCGCGCATTGCTGGCACTGAGATCGACGAAGCAGCTGCAACGGCGGCTGTGAAGGAGGCGCTCGCACATGGCTGATATCCTATCCCTGCTCGCAAGCGCAGCTGAAGATGGCAAAGCGACTCCGGCTGCTTTGGGTCTTCAGGACTATCAATGGGTATCGATTGCGATGCTTGTGCTGATCGCTGTGTTCCTTTGGAAGAAAGTTCCCGGCATGATCGCTGGTGGGCTTGATGCCAAAATCGCTGAGATCAAGAGTCAACTCGACGAGGCGAAATCCTTGCGCGCAGAAGCGGAAACTCTTCGCGATGAATATGCGGCCAAGATCGCTGGCGCTGAGCAAGACGCCGAAAAGATGATGGAAGGTGCTCAGCGTGAAGCGGACGCCATCCTTGCCAAAGCCAAAGACGACAGCGCGGCCATGGTTGCACGGCGCAAGCGTATGGCTGAAGATAAGATAGCAGCAGCGGAACGAGAGGCTCTCGACGATGTTCGCGCGCGCGCTGCCGAAGCTGCATCGACTGCTTCGCGCAAGCTGATTGCTGAGAAGCACACCAAAGCGGCAGACAAATCGCTTGCTGATGAGGTTATCGCCTCGCTGTAATCAAGCAGCGGGCTAAGGGAACGGTCTTTAGTCCCCCGGCTCAAACACCACTTTGCCAACCAATTCGCGGTTAACCATTGCGTCGAAGCCCTTGCGCCATGCGCTGAGCGGCAGGATGCGGTCGATTGCGGGCCTTATCTGCCCTTCCTGTGCCATCTGAGCCACGGATGCGTTTATCGCTCTCCCACGCCCCGGAAAACGGCGTGCATACTCACCTGCGCGCAGCCCAACGACCGAAAAGCCTTTGATCAATGGAATATTGGTCGCGATGTCCGCGATCCGACCTCCTGTGAAACCCACCACGATCAGCTTGCCGTTGAAAGCGACACAGCGCGTCGATTCGTCGAACACGTCCCCGCCTACGGGATCGAAGACGATGTCGCACAGCGCTCCGCCGGTAATCTCGGAAATTTGTTCGCGAAACCGACCTTCGGCGACTACAACCGCGTCGGGGGAATAAAATTGTTCGATCCGTTCGCGTTTGGCGGCGACACCTGTAGCTGCGATCACTTTGGCGCCCATGGCCTTTGCAAGGTCTACGGCGGCAAGGCCAACACCGCCGCTTGCGCCGTGGACGAGAATCCAATGCCCTTGTTTTAGGCCACCCAATTCGTCAAGTCCGGTATACGCGGTGGAATAGGCAGCGCCCATTGCTGCAGCCTCAGCATAATTCAGGGCTTCGGGAATGAGAGACAAGCCGCTCGCGGGAATGCTGGCAACCTCCGAAAAGCCTCCGGTCTTCTGCCCACCCATAACCCGGTCGCCGGGCGCAAAGCCGCTTTCGGGTGCCGCTTCGATCACTTCACCAGCGCATTCCAAGCCGCTGATGAAGGGAAGCTTGGGTTTGAATTGATACTCCCCGCGCGTCATTAACAGGTCGGGGAAGTTGAGCGAGGCCGCGTGCACGCGGATTAGGACTTCGCCGTGCTCGCGACTTGGTTCTGCGCAATCCACAAGCGCGACGCCGGAAAGGTCGTCAGTCAGCGCCTCTACTTTGAGCGCTCGCATAAGGCTTAGAAACTATCTTTCGCAGCACGCAGAGCGGCAAAGGTATCATGCGGTTCTTTTCCGCCCCATTTTGCCATCATTGCTGGATCATCTGCGCGCAGGAACGGGTTGGTCTCCAACTCACGTTTGAGCACGGTGGGAACGGTTGCCTCTCCGCGTTCGCGCTTGGCATCGATCTCGGCCACATAGTCCTGCAAGGCGGTGTTCTCCGGATCCGCGTGGATCGCGAACTTGGCATTTGCCTGCGTGTATTCGTGCGCGCAATACAGTTTGGTCGCGGTTGACATGCGTTTGATGCGCTCAAGGCTGGTCCAGAACTGTTTGGGTTCCCCTTCAAACATCCGTCCGCATCCCAGCGCGAACACCGAGTCGCCGACAAAGGCGATGCCTTCTTCGATAATATGAAAGGCGATATGGCCGTTGGTGTGGCCCGATACATCGATCACTTGCGCCTGATGCTCACCCAGATTGACGCTGTCGCCGTGACCGACAACTCGGTCAATCTTGGAGAGTTTCTCGACCTCTTTGGGAGCAAGAACCCGCGCGCCTGTCGCCTCGACAATCTCAGCATTCCCGCCGGCATGATCGGGATGCCAATGGGTGTTCCAAATATGTGTGATGGTCCAACCCTTGGCGGCCGCTTGCTTCAGATATTCCTTGGCATCGGGAGTATCGATTGCGGCGGTTTCGTCGGTGACCGAATTGTGCAGCAGAAAGCCATAATTGTCGGACAGGCAGGGGAATTGGTGAACTGTGAGCATGGCGTTGTCCTCTCATCTTGGAGGATACCTGCGCAATCGCAAATAGAAAAGGCCCAGAGTCATTGTGTTTTGCACGCCATCCAACCTGCGGTGTCCGCGCTCCTACGACCTGAAGGTCGCGTCTCTGCGGGCGGGCGGTCGCCTTTGCGGGCCTCGCCGGTTTGGGTGATCCAAGTAAAAAGGCCCGGCTGCATCGCTGCAACCGGGCCTCTGAAAGCCGGTAAGGCGAAGAGCTTACTCTTCGTCTTTGCCCTTGAGCGCTTCGCCCAAGATATCGCCAAGCGATGCGCCGCTGTCGGATGAACCGAACTGCTGCACTGCTTCTTTTTCCTCGGCGATTTGACGCGCTTTGATGGAGAAGTTTGGCTTCTTCGAACGGTCGAAACCGATGACCATTGCGTCGAGCTTGCTGCCGACCTGGAATCGGTCAGGGCGTTGCTCGTCGCGGTCGCGGCCAAGGTCCGAACGCTTAATAAAGCCGGTTGCGCCGTCGTCGCCAACTTGCACTTCCAAGCCGCCATCGCGGACTTCGAGAACGGTAACCGTGACGGTTTGGTTCTTGCGAAGCGAGGTTGCGGTTGCTGCGCCATCTGCGGTCGGAGCACCTTTTTCGAGCTGCTTCATGCCAAGGCTGATGCGCTCTTTCTCAACGTCGACGTCAAGCACGATAGCTTTGACTTCTTCGCCTTTGCGGTGAAGCGCCAATGCGTCTTCGCCTGAGATGCCCCAAGCGATATCGGACATGTGAACCATGCCGTCGACGTCGCCTTCGAGGCCGATGAACAGGCCGAACTCGGTTGCGTTTTTGACTTCGCCGTTGACTTCGCTGCCAACCGGGTGAGTTTCGGCAAACTCATCCCAAGGATTGCGCTGAGCTTGCTTGAGGCCAAGCGAGATACGGCGCTTGTCGCTATCGACTTCCAACACCATCACATCGACTTCCTGAGAAGTTGAAACGATCTTGCCAGGGTGCACGTTTTTCTTAGTCCAGCTCATTTCAGAGACGTGGACCAAACCTTCGATGCCAGCTTCGAGTTCAACAAACGCACCATATTCGGTGATGTTTGTGACCATGCCAGAAAGCTTCGCGCCAACCGGATATTTCGCAGCAACGCCATCCCAAGGATCGCTTTCGAGCTGCTTCATGCCGAGGCTGATACGCTGAGTTTCTGGGTTGATGCGCACGATCTGAACTTTGACGCTCTGACCGATTTCGATAACTTCGCTGGGGTGATTGACCCGCTTGTAGCTCATGTCGGTCACGTGGAGCAGTCCGTCAATGCCGCCCAGATCAACAAACGCACCGTAGTCGGTGATGTTCTTGACCACACCTTCGATGACCTGACCTTCTGCCAGTTTGTCGATCAGTTCGCTGCGTTGTTCTGCGCGTGTCTCTTCGAGAACAGCACGGCGTGAAACCACGATGTTGCCACGGCGCCGGTCCATTTTGAGGATTTGGAACGGCTGTGGTACTTCCATCAGCGGAGTGACATCGCGCACAGGGCGGATATCGACCTGTGAGCCGGGAAGGAATGCAACAGCGCCGTCGAGATCGACAGTGAAGCCGCCTTTGACGCGGCCAAAGATGCGGCCTTCGACGCGTTTGCCTTCGCCAAACTCGTTTTCGAGTTTGTCCCAAGCAGCTTCGCGGCGTGCGCGATCGCGGCTGAGCATGGCTTCGCCGTCAGCATTTTCTACGCGGTCGACATAGACTTCGACTTCGGAACCGACCGCAAGGCCGTGATCGTCTTCTCCGCGTGTGAATTCTTTGAGGTTGATGCGGCCTTCGGATTTGAGGCCCACATCGATGACAGCGTGACCGGCTTCGATTGCGGTCACTGTGCCTTTGACAACGCGGCCTTCAAAACCGCCATCGCCGGCGCCGCCGAGTTGTTCGTTAAGAAGCGCTTCGAAATCGTCGCGCGTTGGGTTGGCTGATGATGCCATGTGAGGGAGTTTCCTCTGTGTTGTTAGCTACCGGCCACCGGTCATCCGGGGTCTTAAACTGCCTCCAACGCACCATTGCGCAGGCTAGCAGGGCAAGAGGCCGACATCTGCACGGAGCCGAATGCAACCGAACAGGTTCTTTCAAACGAAGGTTTGCGAGAACGGCGCGCGCCTAAGCGAATTACTGAGCGAACGCAAGGAATTTAGGGGTTTTGCGAAAGCCGCATTTTGACTGCATCCAGCACAGCTTCAAATGCTTGTTCTTTGTCAAATGCGGTAGTGTCGATAATCATTGCGTCTTGTGCAGGAAATAGCGGTGCATCGGTGCGGTTCATATCGCGAGCATCGCGGCGGGAAATGTCCTCTGCAGTTTCTGCCTGAGTGGTTTCAATTCCACGCCCGCTCAGTTCCAGAAAGCGCCGCCGCGCGCGCTCTTCGATGCTGGCAGTGATGAATAGCTTTATCACGGCATCAGGCGCAATCACCGTGCCGATGTCTCGCCCATCAAGCACCGCGCCGCCTGTTTGAGTGGCAAACGCGCGTTGGCGCTCGAAGAGAGCTTCGCGCACTGCTGGATGGACGGAGACTTTGCTAGCCAGTGAACCGCTGCCTTCGCTGCGTAAAGCGGGGTCTTCGAGCAAAACGTCTGGGAAAGTGCAGGCGGCCAATGCATCCGCCTCGTTGTCTGGATCGCCTCCGGCAATCGCCACTTGTTGACCAACCGCGCGATAGAGCAAGCCAGTGTCCAGATGCGGCACGCCAAAATGGTCCGCCAATTGTTTGGCTAGAGTTCCCTTGCCAGAAGCGGTGGGGCCATCGACGGCGATGATCATGCAGCCGCCCTAGCGAGCAGGTCTGAGAAGGTCGGAAAGCTGGTTGCAACTGGTGCAGTATCGTCGACTTCAACACCATCGACGCTTGCAAGTCCTGCTACCGCCATGCTCATCGCAATCCGGTGGTCGAGATGGGTTTCAACTGGCGCGTTGGCGGTGCCACGCAAAGGCTCGCCGCCGGTGCCCTCAATTGTCAATCCATCTTCGTTTTCGCTGACCCGTGCGCCAACGGAAGTCAACGCCGCCGCCATCGCAGCGATGCGGTCGCTTTCCTTGACACGCAGTTCTTCCAATCCGGTGGTGCGGGTGGTGCCTTGCGCAACAGACGCGGCGACAAACAGAACCGGGAATTCATCGACCATGCTCGGCACAATCGCCGGGTCGACATCTATGCCGTTCAAAGCCGAGTGTTGAACTCTTAGATCAGCCACTGGCTCACCGCCGACTTCGCGAGGGTTCATTTCTTCGATTGAGCCACCCATTTGCTTGAGCACCGTGACAATACCCGATCGAGTGGGGTTCATCCCGACATTTTCGATCACGAGGTCACTGCCGGGCACGAGGAGCGCAGCTACAAGGAAAAAGGCAGCCGATGACGGATCACCTGGGACAATCACATCGCAAGGGCGCAAATCGGCTTCGCCATGGATTGCGATAACCCTCTCTCCGTTCTCTTCGCCAATATCCAATTGCGCGCCAAAACCGGTGAGCATTCGTTCGGTGTGGTCGCGGGTCGCAACAGGTTCAATCACGCTGGTGATGCCCGGCGTGTTGAGGCCAGCGAGAAGAACGGCGCTTTTAACCTGTGCACTGGCGACCGGCAGACGATAGCGGATTGGGACTGCGGGCAGTGCGCCGCGGAGCATCAAGGGGAGCGTTCCTCCCGAAGAGGCCTCAAAACTCGCACCCATTTGCGACAGAGGCGTAATCACCCGGTTCATGGGACGACCAGACAGGCTCGCATCGCCGGTAAAGGTCGCGGACAAGCCGTGGCTTGCAAGCAAACCCATCAAAAGCCGGGTGGAGGTGCCAGAATTGCCCATATCGAGCGCTTGGGCAGGCTCAATTAGACTTCCAAGCCCTGCTCCATGCACCGTCCAAACGCCATCCTCAGATCGCTCAACTTGCGCGCCGAGTTGCCGCATCGCAGCGGCTGTCGCGAGGACATCTTCACCTTCGAGCAGGCCTTCAATCTGGCTCCTCCCCACGGCAAGGCTGGCAAACATCAGCGCGCGATGGCTAATGGATTTGTCACCGGGAACACGGATGCGGCCGGTCAGCGGCGAGGAGGGTTTGAAGAGTTGATTTGTCATATTTAGTCGGCGGCGGTCTTTGACAGCGCCTTCCCCTTCTGGCAAGGCGCGCCGCGATTTGAAATTCGGCGCTTGTTATTCGCCGCGCCGGAACCCACACAGACACGACTTGCTGGCTAAGCGCTCAAAATGTTTGGCCGATTATTGAGGATTTTTTGATGGCGAAGCCAGAATGGGGCACCAAGCGTTCCTGCCCCAAATGCGGGGAACGTTTCTATGATCTGGGCAAAGATAACCCGGTGACCTGCATCGAATGCGGCGAAACGTGGGATCCAGAGCCCGTTCTCAAGTCTAAGCAGCCGATCCCGTTTGAGGCGCAGGACAAAGAGAAAAAGGAAGTTGAAGCGGACTCCGATCTCAGCGGTGACGCTGATGATGAGCTCAAAGGCATCGAGAACATCGATGACGATGACGATTCGCCCGACAATGACGTTGATCTTGGCGGTGATGACGATCTTGGTGTCGCACCTGCCAAAGATGATGACAGCGATGATTCTTAAATGAGCCATCAAACGCCGGGCGCGGTCCATCCGGACGGCTTGGCATTCTCGGCATAGGCCGGCGGCGCGCAGTCGCGCTTGCGCGTTTAAAAACGCCTTGCCTTTCGTGAGGGGCCGCCTTAATGCGCGCGCTCCTTGTGAAAGCGAGGAGTGAGGCCTTTTTTATAGGTCTTGAAAATCGATGGTTGCGGGGCCTTAGCTCAGCTGGGAGAGCGCAACACTGGCAGTGTTGAGGTCAGCGGTTCGATCCCGCTAGGCTCCACCATCGAAACTTACAAAGTCGAGCGCCCTTTTTTTGGGACTCGCAACGCTGGCCGACGAGGTTTCGTCCGCCGGCGTTTTTCGCGTTTTATCCAGAACGTTGTTCTGGTGAGGAGTTGAAGACGATGTTTGACAATTTGTCCGACCGCCTTGGCGGCGTCTTTGATAAGCTCAAGGGCCGCGGTGCGCTGAAAGAGCAGGACGTTCGCGATGCTATGCGCGAAGTTCGCATTGCGCTGCTCGAGGCTGACGTTGCGCTG
Organism: Erythrobacter sp.; assembly: GCA_039985875.1. Classification (GTDB taxonomy): domain Bacteria; phylum Pseudomonadota; class Alphaproteobacteria; order Sphingomonadales; family Sphingomonadaceae; genus Erythrobacter. The sequence continues at coordinate 596,036 of JBDWRU010000011.1, forward strand.
CCGGTCGCCCGCCGTTTCATCGATGCGGTGACGGAGAAGGCCGTCGGGTCTGAAGTCCTAAAATCAATTACTCCCGGCCAGCAAGTCGTCAAGATCGTCCATGACGAATTGGTCGATATGCTTGGCGGTCAAGAGGTTGAAGGGCTGACGCTCGAAGCCAAGCCGCCGGTCGTAATAATGATGGTGGGTCTACAAGGCTCTGGTAAAACCACTACCACGGCCAAGATCGGTAAATTGCTGCGCGATAAATACGGCAAGAAATCCATGATGGCCTCGCTCGACGTCAATCGCCCGGCCGCGCAAGAGCAGCTCGCGGTTCTGGGTGAGCAGGTTGATGTCTCGACCCTGCCAATTGTCGCCGGACAACAACCGGTTGATATTGCCCGGCGGGCGATGGAAGCGGCGCGGTTGCAGAATTTCGATGTGCTGCTTCTCGATACAGCGGGTCGTTTGCACGTCGACGAAGCGCTGATGGCGGAAATGAAAGCGGTATCGACCGTTTCTGACCCGACCGAGGTGTTGTTGGTCGTCGACGCGCTTACCGGTCAGGACGCGGTCAATGTCGCGCAGTCTTTCTCGGGCGAAGTGCCGCTTACTGGCGTGGTCCTCACACGGATGGACGGTGATGCACGCGGCGGCGCGGCGCTTTCAATGCGTGCGGTCACCGGCAAGCCAATCAAATTTGCGGGAACCGGGGAAAAGATCGACGCGATCGAGGCTTTCCGTCCCAATTCGGTCGCCGACCGCATCCTTGGCATGGGCGATGTTGTTAGCCTTGTCGAAAAGGCTGCCGCGACGATCAAGGAAGAGGAAGCTGAAGAGCTCGCCCGCAACTTTGAAAAGGGCAAGTTCGACCTCAATGATCTGCGTATGCAGTTGAAGCAAATGCAGAATATGGGCGGGCTTGGCATGCTCGCTGGGATGATGCCGGGGATGAAGAAGGCCAAGGCTGCGATGGCGGCGGCGGATATGGACGACAAGGTCCTGCTTCACATGGATGCGATTATCTCTTCCATGACCGAGAAAGAGCGCAAGAACCCCAACTTGATGAATGCGAAGCGCAAGAAGCGCGTCGCGGCAGGCAGCGGAACCGATGTGCAGCGGGTGAACAAACTCCTGAAAATGCATCAGGAGATGAGCCGCGCGATGAAGCAGATCAAGAAGATGGGCGGATTGAAGGGCTTGGCCGCAATGTTTGGCGGTGGCGGCGGAATGGGCGGTGCTGGCGGCGGCGATGCGATGCCGCCCGGCGGTTTGCCCGGTCTTGGTGGTCCCGGCGGATTGCCTCCCGGGCTTCCGGGTTTAGGCGGTCCAAAGAAGAAGTAATTTTGAATTCTTACAGTAATTTATACAGATAATCTCGAAAGGTGACTGAACTATGGCAATTGCATTGAGGCTCTCGCGCGGTGGCGCAAAGAAGCGTCCTTATTACCGCATCGTGGCGGCTGACAGCCGCCGCGCGCGTGACGGAAAATACCTTGAGCAGGTGGGCATCTATAACCCGCTTCTCGCCAAGGATGACCAAGGCCGCGTCAAGCTGAACGAAGATCGCATCAATTACTGGCTCGGCGTTGGCGCACAGCCTTCGGACCGTGTCGCCCGTTTCCTTGATGCCGCTGGCATCCGTGAGCGCACTGCGCGCAACAACCCGAACAAAGCGAAGCCGGGCGAAAAAGCGACCGAACGTGCTGAAGAGAAGGCTGAGAAAGTTGCGGCTGCTAAGGAAGCTGAAGAAGAAGCGAAGAACGCTCCTGTTGAAGAAACTCCAGTAGAAGAGCCAGCAGCTGAAGACGCAGCTCCTGCAGAAGAAGCTGCGACCGAGGAAGCGCCAGCTGAGGAAGCAAAAGCGGAAGAAGCACCGGCTGAAGAAGCTCCAGCCGAAGAAGCTCCAGCCGAAGAAGCTCCTGCCGAAGAAGCTCCTGCTGAAGAAGCTCCTGCTGAAGAAGAGAAGTCGAAAGACTGATCGGAGCCATGGCGAATTCGCCTGAAACATCGCGCGCCGGAACGGTGGAACTTGCCGCCGTCACTGGCGCGCATGGTGTGAATGGCGAGGTTCGCCTTAAATTGTTCGGGGAGGGCTTAGAAGCGCTCTCCCAGATCAAAAGCTTCATTGCCCAAAGCGATGGGAGCGTGCTCACCCTAAAAAAGGCGCGTTCGGACAATAAAGGCGGCGCGATTGCGAGCTTTGCTGAAGTGTCTGGGCGTGGTGATGCGGAGAAGCTGCGGGGCACTGTTCTGACCGTCTCGCGCGACACGCTGCCCGCTCTGGCGGAGGACGAGTTCTACCACACCGACCTGATCGGGCTTGAGGCCGTTACTGACACCGGCGTTGCGCTAGGCCGCGTCATTGGAGTCCAGAATTTCGGCGCGACTGACATTGTCGAGATTGAGAAAGACCCCGTTCCGGCGAAGGGCACCAAGACCTTTATGGTCCCGATGACGCCGCAAGCGGTGCTTGAGTGGGACACAACAAGGCTTGTTATCGCGGCCGATTTCGCCGACGATTAGCGAATGACCACGCTCAACGTTGCAATCTGCCAAGCCGCCCCAATCCCGCTCGATTTTACTGGCGGCATCGAAAAAGCCACCCGGCTCGCCCGCGAGGCTATCGAAGGCGGCGCGCAATTCGTCGCTTTTGGAGAGACGTTTCTTGGCGGCTATCCGCTGTGGTTGGATGAATCTCCGGGCGCTGCGTTGTGGGATCATCCGGGCACCAAAGCGTGCCACCAAATCATGCTCGACAATGCGATTGTGCCGGGCGACGAGCGGCTGCTGCCCTTGCAAGAGCTTTGCGATGAGAGCGGCGCGTGCGTGTCGCTGGGCGCGCATGAACGGGTGCGCCAAAGCCTTTACAACAACCAATTGCTGTTTCGCCCCGGCGAAGCTCCGCTCGACCATCGTAAGCTGGTGCCCACTCATGGAGAGCGGCTGATCTGGATGCGCGGCGATGGTTCGACCCTCAGCGTGCATCAGGCCGAATGGGGCCGGGCGGGCAACCTTATCTGCTGGGAGCACTGGATGCCGCTGGCGCGCGCAGCGATGCACAATTTAGGCGAAGCTGTGCATGTCGCGGCATGGCCGACTGTGCGCGAGGAATATACAGTAGCATCGCGACATTATGCGATGGAGGGACGCTGTTTCGTGTTAGCTGCTGGGCTGGTGCAGCATAAAGCGGATTTGTTGGAAGGGTTGGAGCGGGTTGGCGGTTCCGCTGAAGCGAAAGAGCTGTTCGAGGGTATAGAGGGCGATCAGCTCAATCGCGGCGGCTCCATGATCATCGCCCCGGACGCGCGGGTGGTCGCGCAGGCTGGCGAAGGCGAAGAGATTTTGCACGCCGAGCTAGACCTAAGTGAGATCGGACAAGGGCTCGCAAGCCTTGACACAGATGGCCATTATTCACGGCCTGACGTGTTTGAGCTTAGCGTAGATACGCGGAGCAAGGGTGGAGTGAATTGGGGAAAACCGACGTGACAGCCGCTACGTTCTTAGCGCTTGCGACAGAGCAAACCGTCCCGGTGAGCAAGTTTGTCACTCATCCGGCTGAGCGCGTTCCCTTTTGGGAAGCTCCGTTAGAGTCGGCGATACTTACCGTTCTATTCGTTTTGCCGGGACTGGCGATAGCCGTAGTCCTTGACCGGAAATTTCCGCATTGGCTTCTCTTGATTAGGACGTTTTTTGCGGTGATATTCCCTTTCTTGTTTTGGTTCATCTGTTTCCATTGGTTCGCATACTTCCTCACGCCGAACCCCCTTAACCTCATCGAGCGGGTGAGCCATATGCTTAGCGCGCGACCACCGGTTGATTTTTGGTTTGCCTTTGTCCCAGCCATTTTGCTGATTGTATTCGTAACGCTTTGGGATGATCGAGCGCTAAAGTTGCGAGCCAAAGCGCGCAGTTTTTCTGAGATTTAGTGACCTTCGCCACCACCATCCTTACCCTCTATCCAGAGATGTTTCCCGGACCGCTGGGGCAATCGTTGGCGGGCAAGGCGTTGGCCGAGGAGAAGTGGTCGCTCGACACCGTAAACCCGCGCGACTTTGCGACGGACAAGCATCGCAAGGTTGACGATACGCCCGCAGGCGGCGGAGCAGGATTGGTGCTGAAAGCCGATATTCTCGCACAAGCGGTTGATCTGGCGGCAGAGCGGCAACCAAATGCGCCCATCCTCGCCATGACACCGCGCGGACAACCGATCACCCAAGCCCGCATTCGCGAGCTTGCCAGTGGACCCGGCGTCACCATGATCTGCGGTCGTTTTGAGGGGTTTGACGAGCGCCTGTTCGAAGCCCGCCCTCAGATCGAAGAGGTCAGCCTTGCCGACATTGTTCTGTCCGGCGGTGAAACGGCGGCTTTGGCGATACTTGATGCTTGCATTCGGCTGCTCCCCGGCGTAATGGGCGCGGCTTCTAGTGGGACTGAAGAGTCGTTTGAGGACGGCCTGCTTGAGTATCCCCACTATACCCGACCTCAAGAATGGGAAGGGCGCACGATCCCTGAAGTGCTGCGATCGGGGGATCATGCGAAGGTTGCCGCTTGGCGTAAAGCTAAGCAGCAAGAGATCACTCGGTTACGCAGGCCGGACTTATGGGAACGCTATGAGAGCGTTCGGGTCCAGTCTGCCTCTAGCGCGCGGCGAAAAGATAAGGATACGGACCAGTGAACCTGATCCAGCAAATCGAAGCCGAAGAAATCGGCAAGGTCGAAAAAGAGATTCCAGACTTTCGTGCGGGCGACACTGTTCGTGTCGGCGTTAAGGTTACGGAAGGCACGCGTGAGCGTATTCAGAACTTTGAAGGCGTTGTGATTGCTCGCTCAAACCGCAGCATCAACTCCAACTTCACCGTTCGCAAAATCAGCTTTGGCGAAGGTGTGGAACGTGTGTTCCCGCTCTACGCACCGATCGTGGACAGCATCACTGTCGTGCGTCGCGGTGTCGTGCGTCGCGCCAAGCTGTACTATCTGCGTGGCCGCACCGGTAAGCGTGCGCGTATCGCGGAACGTCGTGACGTTACCAAGTAGTTTGGGCGCCTAAGGCGTAGGCGTCTCAGCATCGAGATTAGAGAAGGGCGGTCCATTGCGGGCTGCCCTTTTTCGTTGGTGCTTATTGATTTTGTTCTGAGTCATTGCGAGGAACGCAGTAACGAAGCAATCCAGCACGAGACTCTGGATTGCCGTGCAGCTTATCGGCTGCTCGCAATGACGATGAACGAGGGGTTGTCCTTGAAATGCGTTTACCGATTTTGGCCATTGCCGCTGCGCTCCTTTCCACTCCAGCATTGGCGGATGATGACGCGATGAAACAAGAGACAGCGGACCTGACATTCGAGCGCGTCTTTGCCTCTCCGTCACTCAACGGGGCAAGCCCGCGTCAGGCGAAGCTATCGCCCGATGGGAAATATCTAACCTTGCTGCGCAATCGCGAAGATGACCGCGAGCGCTATGATCTTTGGGGCTTTGATATTGCGACCCAAGAATGGCGCATGCTGGTCGATAGCGAGGCGATTGGGTCGGGCCGTCAACTGTCCGAAGATGAGTTGATGCAGCGCGAGCGTGCGCGTGTCGGCAATTTGAGCGGTATCATCTCTTACCAATGGGCGAGCGACGGATCGGGTGTGCTCGTGCCTCTCGACGGTGATCTCTATTTCGCGAAGCTCGATGGGACGGTAACGCGGCTGACCGACACCGAGGAAAGCGAACTCAACCCCAAACTATCGCCCAGCTCTGAGCAAGTCTCTTTTGTGCGCGATCGTCAATTGTGGGTCGGCGCTGTAGGCGAGGAACCGCAAGCGATCACGCCTAAGGAAGCGGACACAATCCGTTGGGGCGAGGCGGAGTTTGTCGCGCAAGAGGAAATGGGCAGGCTCACTGGCTATTGGTGGGCGCCGGACAATTCGCGGCTTGTCGTGCAACGCACCGATGAGAGCGGCGTTGCGATTGTGAAACGCGCCGCAATCGGGGCAAGCGGGACCAAGGTGTTCGAACAGCGCTATCCTTTTGCAGGCTCGGACAATGCGATTGTTGAGCTGTTTGTGATGGACCCGGATGGCGGCAACCAAGTGAAGGTCGATCTCGGCAAGGACACCGACATTTATGTTGCCCGTGTGAATTGGGCACCGGATGGAAGCGTCTATGTCCAGCGCCAGAACCGCGAGCAGACCAAGCTTGATATGCTCAAGGTCGATCCAAATAGCGGTGAGAGCAAGGTTGTCTTTTCTGAAGGGGCAGCCACTCAGGACTATTGGATCAACCTGTCCTATGACTATCGATTCCTACGAGATGATGGATTGATCTGGCTGTCCGAACGCGATGGGTTTGCGCATCTCTACCGCTATGATGGCGGCGAGTGGGAGCAGCTCACAAGCGGCGATTGGGTGGTCACCAAACTGGTCGGAGTGGATCAAGAGCTAGGCCGGGTCTTCTTCTCCGGCACGCGTGAGAGTGTGTTGGAAGAGCATGTCTATATGCTCGACCTGCGCGAAGGTGGAGAGCCAAAGCGCGTTACCGAAATTGGCTTTACCAACAGCGCGACAATGGACCCGAGGGGCAAGACGCTGCTCGTCACCCGCTCCAACACCAATCAGCCGCCGCAAAGCTATCTTGCCGATAGCACGGGCAAACGGATCACCTGGGTCGAAGAAAACGCTCTGGATGCAGACCACCCTTACACGCATCATCTCGCCAGCCACGTCGCGCCTGAATACGGCACGGTCAAAGCCGAGGACGGGACCGACTTGCATTACATGATGCTTAAACCTGAGATGGAACCGGGCAAGCAATATCCGGTGTTCTATTATCACTATTCCGGACCGGGTCCGCAGATCGTCGATAAAGGCTGGGGCGGGGCGCTCGCGCAGGCTGTGGTCGATAAGGGCTATATCTATTTTGCGCTCGACAATCGCGGCAGCGCCAATCGCGGAGTTGCGTTTGAACAGCCGCTCTACCGCGCCATGGGCGGGGTCGAAGTGCGGGATCAGAAAGTGGGTGCGGAATATCTCAAGACGCTCGATTTCGTCGATGCGGATAAGATCGCAATCTATGGCTGGTCCTATGGCGGATATATGACGCTCAAACAGTTGCAAGCCGATCCCGGCCTCTTTGCCGCCGGAATTGCAGGTGCGCCGGTGACGAAATGGGAGCTGTATGACACCCATTACACCGAACGGTTTATGGGCGATCCACGCAAAGTGCCCCAAGCATACAAGACCGCAAATGCGATGGCCGATGCGACCAAGATCAACGATCCCGTCCTGCTGATCCACGGCATGGCGGATGACAATGTGGTGTTTGAGCATTCCTCCGAAATCATCGCCGTCTTGCAAGAAGGCAATGTGCCGTTCGAGATGATGCTCTATCCCGGCTACACCCACCGCGTGGCAGGCGAGAACATTTCACCGCATATGTGGAACACAATCTTCCGCTTTTTGGAGAGTCACGGAGTGACTCCGCCTCTGTGAGCTAGTTGACGCACAAGACTGAATAGGTCTGCGCGCCGCTTGCACGCGGCAATTCCCCCGCTATGGCAAGCTCGAACAAGACTTTAGGAGTATGTGAAGTGGGTTATCGGGTGGCGATTGTCGGTGCGACCGGCAATGTCGGACGCGAAATGATGCAAGTGCTGGCTGAGCGCGAATTCCCCTGCGATGACATCGCAGCGGTGGCAAGCAGCCGCAGCCAAGGCAGTGAGGTCGAATTCGGCGACACTGGGAAGATGCTCAAATGCCAGAACATAGAGCATTTCGATTGGGCTGGTTGGGACATAGCATTGTTCTCCGCCGGCTCGGGCCCGGCTAAGGAATACGCTCCGAAAGCTGCGGCTGCGGGCTGCGTCGTGATCGACAATTCCTCGCTTTATCGGATGGACCCGGACGTGCCGCTGATCGTGCCGGAAGTGAACCCGGATGCGATTGACGGCTACATACAGCGCAACATCATCGCGAACCCCAATTGCTCAACAGCGCAGTTGGTTGTGGCGCTCGCGCCGTTGCACAAGGCGGCGAAAATCAAGCGTGTCGTTGTCTCGACCTATCAATCGGTTTCCGGCGCGGGCAAAGCCGGGATGGACGAGCTGTTTGAACAGTCGCGTGCAATCTTTGTTGGCGACCCGGTGCAGCCGGCTACCTTCACCAAGCAGATCGCGTTCAACGTCATTCCGCACATTGATGTCTTCCTCGATGATGGCTCGACCAAGGAAGAATGGAAGATGGTGGTTGAGACCAAGAAAATCCTCGACCCCAAAATTAAATTGAACGCGACGTGTGTCCGGGTGCCAGTCTTTGTGGGCCATTCCGAAGCGGTCAATATCGAGTTTGAAAACGAGCTTTCCGCGGAAGACGCGATGGACGTTCTACGCGAAGCCCCTGGCATCATGCTCGTCGATAAGCGCGAAGATGAAGGTTATGTCACTCCGGTCGAAAGCGCTGGCGATGGCGCGACTTACATTAGCCGCGTGCGCGAAGACCCGACGGTTGAGAATGGTTTGACCTTGTGGTGTGTTTCGGACAATTTGCGCAAAGGTGCGGCGCTTAACGCAGTCCAGATTGCGGAATTGCTGGGTCGGAGACATCTGAAAAAGGGTTGAGGTCTATGCGTTCAGTTTTGATAGGTGCAGCGGTATTGGCGTTGGCGGCGTGCGGCGGTGAGGCCGACAAGGGGTCTGATCGCGCCCCGACCAAAGCGGCCAGTCAAAGCAGCGAGGGCCAAACTGATGACGCAACAGCGGAAGTGGCCCTCAGGCTGGAAGGCGGCGGCCTAACTGTCGGAACCGAAAAGCTTCTTTTCAACGCTGGACGGACCGAGGCCGACGCCGCGCTTTCGGCGTTGCTTGGCGATGCAACCGGTACTGCCGAGAACGATGAATGTGGTGCGGGCAAGATCGAATCCACCGACTATGTTGGTGGCTTGACCGTCAATTATATGGAAGGCCAACTGGTTGGCTGGTTTTGGCGTGAACCCGTGGACGGAGATGCGCCTGCCAAAGTACCGATGGCAGCGACCGGCGATGTAAAGCTGGGCACGCCGAAATCGACCGTCGAAGCGATGAGCGGTTACTCCCTCATCCCCGACAGCACGCTAGGCGAAGAGTTTTCGCTGAGCGGGTCGTTTGCTGGATTTTTTGAAGAGGGCTCGGTTTCTATGCTCTATGCCGGGGTCCAGTGCTTCTTTAGATAAACGCAATCAAGCCGGAGAGCGCGAGAATGACGCTTAAAGCCGATCTGTTTTTCAGTTTTCGCTCACCCTATTCCTATCTTGCGATTGGGCGGTATAAAGTGATGGTCGAAGAGTTTGATCTCGATATCACTTTGCGAACCGTCTGGCCGATTGCGATCCGAGATCCCGACTTGTTGTTCACCGGCAACCCGGCTGCGCCGCGCTATATCCTTATGGATTCGTTCCGGGTCGCGCAGCAGTTGGGCATCCCCTTTAGGTGGCCGCGGCCTGACCCTATTGTTCAAGACCTCACCACGCGCGAAATTGCGAAGGACCAACCGCATATCTATCGCATCGTGCGTTTGGGGCAGGCCGCAACACGGCGCGGCAAGGGTTTGGAGTTTTCGTATGAAGCGTCCAAATTGATCTTTGGCGGCGAAGTCGAAGGCTGGAACGAAGGTGATCATTTGGCAGGCGCCGCGCAGCGCGCCGGGTTAGACCTTGCTGAGCTGGAAGCGGAAGCTGTGAATGATGCATCGGCACTCGACGGTGAGGTTGCGCAGAACCAAGCCGCGCTTGAAGTAGCGGGGCATTGGGGTGTGCCAACCTTAGTCTTTGATGGCGAGCCATTCTTTGGCCAAGACCGCATCTCCACCGTGCAATGGCGGATGGAGCAAAATGGCTTGTCAAAGCGATGAATTCTGAACGCTTTGCGAGTTTCGACGGGACTGAGCTTACCGTGCACCGCGCAGGCGAGGGCAGGCCTTTGGTTCTGCTCCATGGCTTATTCTCCTCCGCCAATATGAACTGGATTAAATGGGGGCACTCAGACCGCTTTTCTGAGGCTGGATTCGAAGCCATCATGCTCGATTTCCGGGTGCATGGTGAGAGCGCGTCTCCGCAAGACTCTGATGCTTACCCTGACGGTGTTCTGGTGCGCGATGCAGTGGCTTTGGTCGAGCATTGCGGCTTGTTGGATGGCGAATACGACCTTGTCGGGTTCTCGCTCGGCGCGCGCACCGCGATCCATGCGACAGCAAACGCAGCCTTAAACCCACGCAAGCTCATCGCCTGTGGAATGGGCGTTGCAGGCCTTACCAATTGGCAGGACCGCGCCGGCTTCTTCAAGCGCGTGATTGATGAATTTGACACGATAGAGCGCGGCGATCCGGCGTACCTTTCGCGCCAGTTTCTCAAGTCCCAAGGCGTGGACCGCGTTGCCGCGCGCCTGCTGCTTGATGCGATGGGCAATTTTGACGTTGAGAGCCTCGCCAACATTATGGTGCCAACGAATGTGGTGTGCGGCGTGGATGATCAAGACAATGGTTCTGCTTCCGATCTTGCCCAACGATTGCCAAATGCGACCTATGAAGAAGTGCCTGGTGGGCATCTCGACAGCGCGACCAAACCCGAGCTGGCCGAGGCGATCATCCGGTTTCTTGAGGATTGAACATGCAGAAAATAGAGTTGCGCTATTGGCTAGCTGGTCTTGGCATCTTCGTTTTGCTGATTGCCTCTGGCTTAATCATTCATGCCGATACGCAATTTAACATCCTCGATCATCAAGCCGCCGGTTCTGCGAACAAGGTCAACGAAATCCAGCAGAACTGGAGCGAAGGCGGTGTATTCTCTGCGGCGCTAGCCAGCATGTTTGGAGATCTGATTTTCATAGGAGTTTACTCATATGGAGCGGTCAGAGCAGGGATAAGCATGCGGGCACACCAAAAAGCGATCATCAATACGATAGGGCTGCTTACCGTGGGTGCAGGCGTGGTGTTTTGCTTGACCGACTATGCGGAGACCATTGCGCAGATCATTCAGATGTACCGAGGAAGTGGCTCAGATGCTCTGGCGGGATTTGCAGCGACCATGCAACCGATCAAATCGGCATCGTTTGTCATAAGCGTTCTTGCGATCACACTTGGCATCGCAACTGACCGCTATTCCTCACCATCGGCTTGATTAAGCCTGCGCACAGGTCCAAAAGTCGAAACAGTATCAATTGAAATTGAATTATAAGGATCGCAGACATGAAATCCGTTTCTATCGCTATGAAAGCATCGCTTGGAGCGCTTGCGCTCGCGCTTGCGACAAGCCCGGTTCCAGCATTGGCCGATGGCCAAAGCGTTGATCATTCGGAAGACGAAGCCGCAACAGAGGAACTCACACCTCAGGATGCAAAAAATTGGGTCGAAGCGGTAGAAGCCGATCTCAAAACTTTCTCGAAAGAATCCGCACATGTCGCTTGGTTGAACGCCACCAATTTGAACCATGATAGTAACACGCTGGCGGCGAAATATGGTGCAGAGGGGACCTTGAAGACGGTCGCCTATGCCAATGAAGCCGCCAAATATGCGCGCATCGAAGGGCTGGATCCTGAAGTCGCCCGTAAGCTCAACATGCTGCGCAATGGCATCGTAATGCCCGCGCCAACTCGCGATGGCGCCGCTGAAGAACTGTCAGGTATCGCGACAAAGCTTGGGTCATCATACGGCAAAGGCCGCGGCACACTGAATGGTGAAGAGATAAACGGTTCCGACATCGAAGCCGAGATGGGCAACCTAGAGCGCTCACCTGCTGAGCTCGCGGAAATGTGGGCGAGTTGGCATAACAATGTCGGCGCTCCGATGCGCGAAGATTACGCCAAGATGATTGGCATTGCGAATGACGGCTCGAAAGAGCTGGGCTTTGCTGATCTTGGCGCAATGTGGCGCTCGAACTACGACATGGACCCTGATGCGTTTGCGGCAGAGACCGAGCGGATGTGGCAGGAAGTGAAACCGTTATACGAAGCTCTACACACCTATGTCCGACGCAAACTTAACGAAAAGCACGGTGACGATGTGCAACCGGCGACCGGGCCAATCCGTGCCGACTTGCTCGGCAATATGTGGGCGCAGGAATGGGGCAATATCTACCCACTTGTCGCACCGGCTGGGTCGGGTGACATTGGCTATGATCTCACTGAATTGATCGAGGAGAAAGACCTAGACGCGGTTGAGATGACTAAGATTGGCGAGCAGTTCTTCTCGTCCTTGGGGTTTGAGCCGCTACCCGACACGTTCTGGGATCGCAGCCAATTTGTAAAGCCGCGCGACCGAGAAGTGGTGTGTCACGCATCGGCTTGGAACGTAGATAATATCGACGATCTGCGGATCAAAATGTGCATCAAATCCAACGCTGATGACTTCATCACGATCCACCACGAATTGGGCCACAACTACTATCAACGCGCTTATAACAAAGAGGATTTCCTCTATCTGACTGGCGCGAATGATGGGTTCCACGAAGCGATTGGTGATATGATCGCACTGTCGATCACACCTGAATATCTTGTGCAGATCGACATGCTCACGCCTGAGCAAGTTCCAAGCGCCGATAAGGATATCGGCCTGCTGCTTCGCCAAGCGATGGACAAGGTTGCGTTCTTGCCATTTGGCCTGTTGGTCGACCGCTATCGCTGGGGCCTGTTCGACGGCTCTATCGCAATGGAAGATGCCAATGCCGCGTGGACAGGGTTGCGTACCCAGTACCAAGGCATCGTCCCGCCGGTTGAACGGACTGAAGCCAACTTCGATGCTGGCGCGAAATATCACATTCCCGGCAATGTGCCTTACACCCGCTATTTCCTCGCACGGATCTTGCAATTCCAATTTTATAAAGCCGCTTGCGACACCGCCGGATGGGAAGGACCGCTGCACCGCTGCTCGTTCTATGGCAACGAAGAGGTGGGCAAGAATTTGAACGCGATGCTTGAATTGGGTGCGTCTAAGCCATGGCCTGATGCGCTCGAAGCGTTTACCGGTGAGCGGCAAATGTCGGGCACAGCCATGGTCGAATATTTCGCGCCGCTGCTCGAATGGCTGGAAGAGCAGAATAAGGGGCAAGAAGCCGGGTGGTGAAGTGGCTTATCGGCAAAGGCATATTCGCGGCGTTGGCATTGCTAGCGTCGGGGTCATCGGCACAAACACTTGCGAATGACGCTCCGGAAACTGTCAGCGCACGCGATGCAGCAAGCCTTGTCGCAGCGCTGACATCGGCTGGTTACGACGCCCAAATTCAGCGGATTGCTGAAACCGGCGAAATCGAGATCGAAATCGATGTCGATGGCGACATTGTCGCAATCCTCTTTTCTGATTGCGACGAGGCTGTGCCAGAATTTTGTGACACTCTGGTGCTGTCTTCGGCATTTGCCCGCAATATTCCGATTTCAGATGCGCAAATTCGAGCTGCCAATCGCGACCACAAATATGTTTCGATTTGGCGAGATGACGAGGGGGACTCCGTCGTCCAATGGGCAATACTGACGCACGATAGTGGGATCGCGACGCCACTGTTCTTGGAGATATTGCGTCGATACTCGAGCGTAACAGACGATTTTGCAGAAATTGCGTGGGAGGGTGACACCCAAAGTAGCGTTTCTGGCACCCTGTTCGTCGCCAATAAACGCGGCAACACGCTTTCCAAGATTGACCTTGCGACCGGTGAAGAGGTGCTGCGCAAAGACAGCTGCACCAACCCGCATGAACTGGCGACGTCCCCCGATGGCGAATTCGTGGCGCTGGGTTGTTATGGCGGCACCACGATAGACATATTCAGCGCAGCAGATCTTGGAAAAGTGGTGTCGGTTGAGCTTGGCGAGAACGCCCGGCCGCATGGGCTGGTCTGGATGCCGGATGGTACGATCTACGCGACTGCCGAGGGGCGCCGCTCCATATTCCGCGTTGAAATCAGCGGGGACTGGGAGCCCAATTTGGCTGAATTTCCAACCGGCAAAGAGGGCAGTCATATGCTCGCGGTTGCGCCGGATGAGAAGACGGCTTGGACAACAGACTTGAGTTCTAAAACGGTCACGCGCATTGATCTCACGGGCAAGCAAGAGCCACTCTCTATCACAGTAGGCGAAGAGCCAGAAGGCATCGACCTATCGCCCGATGGCAAAACGTTGTGGATCTCGGCGCGCGGCTCGGACCAAGCCTTTGCACTTGATCCTGTGACAATGGGAGTGCGCGAGACGGTTAAAACCGGCCGTTTTCCTTTGCGACTTCTGGTGAGACCGCAAGGCGATGTCGCGATCACGTCGGACCTTGCAGATGGTGCATTGACGGTGATCGATGTGGCTTCTGCCAAGGTCGAACGAAGCATCGCTGTATCTTCGCCTCAAGAAGCGGAAAAGCGGCAACAAGTCACAATCCTTTGGTCCAAAGATGGGACGCGCATCTATGTTGCGGAAACCGGCAGCGACACGATCGCAGAAGTGGACTATGAAAGCGGCAAGGTGCTTCGCCGGATCAACGTGGGCAAAGGCGGCGATGGGCTGGCGATATTGCCATAGGCGGTAAGTTGGAGTGAGTTTGTGAGAATTTCGAAAAGCGTTTGGGGAGCGTTAGCAGCTTTCGCATTGGTTGCGGCGCCAGCGCAGGCGCAAAATCAGCCGCAAGTGGTGACTCAGTTCAACGATTCAACAATCTCGCGCCTGCTTCTCGACGTTCAAGCCAATTTCAACATCGAAACCGGGCCCAATGGCGAGAAGATTTTCCGCGCCAGCGCCGGGCAGAACACCAATTTCACCGTTTCGCCGCGCTCTTGCAACGCGAATGCGGGCTGCGTCGGCTTGCTTTTAATCGCGACTTTTACGCGCTCTGATAGCCGCAGTCTTGCCGAACTCGACGCGCTTCTCAACCGCCACAACGACTTGAATTCTAATGCAAAAATCTACCGCACGCCCGATGGAACGGTTGTACTTCAAAGCTATATTAACGCCGTTCAAGGGATCAGCTACGCGAATGCTCAGGCGCAGATCTTGGTATTTGGCGGTGAAATTGGCAAAGCCCGACAAGCGCTATCGGAATTTAGCGAAGGGGGGTAAGCCTTACGCATTTCGGGCCATCAATCCGCCATCAACCGGGATCACCGCGCCGGTGATATAGCTTGCCGCTGGTAGCACCAATGAGAGCGTGACATGCGCCACTTCCTCGGGCTCTCCATATCGCCTCAAAGCCGTCCGCCGCTTGGCAAAGACGATCTTTTGTTCGTCAGGAACCTTGTCCGTCATCGCTGTTCGGATCGGACCGGGACAGACGCAATTGACGGTGATGCCATCAGGACCAAGATCAACCGCAAGCCCGCGTGTAAGGCCTGTCACGCCTGTTTTTGCTGCGACGTAAGGTGTGTCACCGGGCGTTGCTCCAAGTCCTTCGGTTGAAGCGATGTTGACAATCCTTGCGGCATCGCTCCGGCGCAAGAACGGGAGGCAAGCACGCACCATGAGTTGATGGCCGGTGAGCATGACGCTGAGTGCTCGCGTCCAGATATCATCATATTCCGGCGCATCGAGAGCGCAGAAACTAGAGACACCGGCATTGTTTATGAGAATGTCGATACTGCCAAAGTCCTTGGTAATCTGTGCGACAACCTGTTTGATTTGCTCTGCATCACTCACGTCCAAAGCGTATGCGAGTGCTTTCTCACCGCAGTTTCTCGCGACATTTTCGCATGCCTGCTGCTCAAGATCGACCAATGCAACATGTGCGCCTTCCTGAGCGAACAATTCAGCGGTTGCGCGCCCCATGCCACTCGCTGCGCCAGTGACGATTGCGACACGGCCAGCGATGGAGCGTGAGAAAGCGGTCATAGAACGGAAATCCTCGACTTAGCGGAATGGCGGTTCGTTGAAGGCGCGCAGTTTTCGGCTGTGGAGCCGGTCACCTTCATCGCGCAGTCGGTTGCACGCCTCCAGACCAATCTGAAGGTGCGCTGCGATGGCTTCTTCGTAAAACTGGTTCGCTTGCCCCGGCAGCTTGATCTCGCCATGCAGCGGCTTGTCTGAGACGCATAGCAATGTCCCATAGGGCACGCGGAAACGGTATCCCTGCGCGGCGATGGTCGCGCTTTCCATCTCAACCGCAATCGCGCGGCTTTGCGAGAAGCGCTTGGCCGAGCTGGCATAAAGCAGCTCCCAATTGCGATCATCGGTGGTGACAACCGTGCCGGTGCGCATGCGTTGCTTGATATTTGCGCCTTGGGCGCCAGAGATTTTTTCTGCAGCGCTCGCCAGTGCAAGCTGAACTTCGGCGATTGGTGGGATGGGGATTTCTGGTGGCAGCACGCTATCAAGGACATGGTCGTCGCGAAGGTATGCGTGTGCGAGCACGAAATCGCCGATCTTCTGGCTGGAACGTACGCCGCCGCAGTGACCGATCATCATCCATGCGTGCGGGCGCAAAACTGCCAAATGATCGCAGATCGTTTTCGCGTTGGAAGGACCCACGCCAATATTGACGAGTGTGATGCCTTTCCCGTCTTCGCGGATCAGGTGATAGGCGGGCATTTGGTGACGCCGCCAAGCTGTGTCAGATAACTGCTCTTGCGCGTTGTCTGCGCATTCGCGGATGTCGAGCCCGCCAGCCCCGGTCAGGCCAATATAACCGCCTTCGCAAATCTGCTGAGCGCCCCAATTCACGAACTCATCGACATAGCGATGATAGTTAGTGAAGAGGATAAAGTCCTGAAAATCGGCAATTTCCGTGCCTGTGTAGTGTGCGAGGCGGGCAAGCGAGTAATCGGTGCGCAGCCCGTCAAACAGCGACAATGGCATGGCGGCATCTTCGTCAAATTCGATCCCGTCAGCCAGTTCATCACCGATCAGAGCGAGGTCGGTGGATGGGAAGTGCTTTGCGATGTCCTGCGGCGCGATACCAACCATTTGCGCGCCTGCTTCGCCGTCAAGCACATAGGGGAAGGGGATTTCTTGGCGCGAGCGGCCTACGCTGACATCGACTTCAAACTCGGTCGTGATGATCGAGAGCTGCTCTTTGAGGTAGCTCGCGAACAGATCAGGCTTCGTTATGGTGGTGGTGTAGGTTCCGGCTTGCTCAAGCCGTCCAAATGCGCGGCATCGGTCAGATGGTTCGCCTTTGCCGGCATATCGCAATGTGATTTCGGGGTAGGCGTAGCTGCCATCCTTGCGCTTGCGCGCCGGGGGGACGGTGCCGTCCCGGCCAAAGGCCATCAGATCTTCGCGCAAAGTGCTGACCGCATCATCAAAATGCTGTTGTAATTGTTCAATAATTGCTGCGATTGGGGTCATACAGTCATCCTTATTGTTCTTGTTATTGGTATCAAGGTTAAGTTGCAGCTGTGTGCAATGTCCTTGTTACAAAAAGGGCGCGGCAATCTTTCGACGCCGCGCCCTTTGGATGTGTATATGCGCTAAAACGCGCGAAGAATCAACTTTCAGCGTTTTCTTCGCCGTCAGTTGCTTCTTCAGCCGCAGCTTCTTCCGCTGGATTCTCTTCAGCTGGCGCAGCGCCATCTTCGAGCATTTCAGCAGGGATTTCGCCCGGCTCAAGGGTAGGATCGATGCGGTTGGCTTCAGCCGCTTCTTCCATTTCCTTCTGGTCTTCTTCAAACAACTGCGCGAGCACGTCGATGCCTTGCGATTGCAGTTCAGCTTCGTCGTCCGAACGGGCGACATTGGCTTTTACAATCACGCGCACCTCAGGGTGCAATGCGACAGTCACGTCGTGCATGCCAATTGTTTTGATCGGCGCGCCCATGATGACCTGTTTCTTGTCAACTTCGTGGCCTTGTTCAGTCAGACCAGCGATCATGTCACGGACATTGACCGAACCGTAAAGCTGGCCAGCGTTGGAGGCTGCGCGGATCAGAACGACCTCTGCACCCTCAACTTTTTCGCCAGTCTTTTCGGCAACAACGCGCTTCTCAGCGTTGTCTTTTTCAAGCTGCTCGCGGTTCGCTTCGAAAACGGCTTTGTTGGCATCGTTGGCGCGCAAAGCCTTCTTCTGCGGAAGCAGGAAGTTGCGAGCATAACCGTCTTTGACGGATACAACATCACCAATTGTGCCGAGCTTCTCGATCCGTTCGAGGAGAATGATATCCATGTCTCTTTCTCCCTTACTTCACAATATACGGCAGAAGGCCGATGTGACGCGCGCGTTTGATGGCTTTGGCCAACTCACGCTGTTTCTTGGCAGAGACAGCGGTGATGCGCGATGGCACGATCTTGCCACGCTCAGACATAAAGCCTTGCAGCAAACGCACGTCTTTATAGTCAATTTTTGGGGCTTCCTTGCCAGAGAACGGGCAAGATTTGCGGCGGCGGAAAAACGGTTTCGACATCAGTCACGCTCCTCCCGAGTATCGCGACGCTTACGGTCGCGCTCGTTTTTACGCATCATTACGCTTGGACCTTCTTCGTGCTCTTCAACACGAATGGTCATGTAACGGATCACGTCTTCATTGATGCGTGTTTGACGCTCCAACTCAGCAACAACTGAACCAGGGCCGTCGATGTTGAGCATTACGAAGTGCGCTTTACGATTGCGTTCGATTTTGTATGCGAGTGATTTAAGACCCCAAGTTTCAGTCTTGGTGACTTTACCCTCATTCGCTTCGACGATTTCGGTCGCCGTGGCCGCCAACGCGTCTACCTGAGCCTGCGAGAGGTCTTGGCGCGCGAGGAAGATATGCTCATACTGAGCCATCTATGCTTCCTTCCATGTTCTGCCGATCGCTGGCTTGTCTGTCCGAATGACAGGGCCCCTCCGGCTTTCTTTAAGCTCCCCCACAAAGCCTAAACTTCGCACAGGAGCGGCGCACATAGCGGCATGAGCGCAAAAGACAAGTGGGAATGCGCTGGCTGGTGACTTGCCAAAGGTTGCATGGGCGGCGATTGAAGGGTTGGTTTTAACGGGGATTGAACATGCCTTCAGGTCTTGCTGCATTGTTGGATGATATTGCGATTATTGCCCGCACTGCTGCCTCGTCGGTGGACGATATCGCGGTGGCAGCGGGCAGGGCGGGATCAAAGACTGCTGGCGTTGTGATTGACGATGCAGCGGTCACGCCGAGCTATGTCACTGGGTTAAGTCCCGCGCGCGAACTGCCGATTATCTGGGCGATCACCAAAGGCAGTCTATTCAACAAACTGGTCATTCTGCTGCCCGGCGCGATTTTGCTGTCCGAATTTCTTCCGTCATTGATCATTTGGATCCTGATGCTGGGCGGCGCTTTCCTTTGCTATGAAGGCGCGGAAAAGGTGATGGAAAAGCTGGGCGGTGCAAAGCACGGCAAGACCGTCGAAGATGTGATCGAAGACCCCGAAGCGTTCGAGAAACAGCGGATCGCAGGCGCGGTCCGCACGGACTTGATCTTATCCGCAGAGATTATGGCGATCACTTTGAATGAACTGGATTTGCCTACGTGGTGGGAGCGCGGGTTGGCGCTGGCGTTGGTCGGTGTCGTTGTGACGGTCGCCGTGTACGGGGCGGTCGCGATTATTGTGAAGATCGACGATATGGGCCTGCACTTGACCAAACAGGAAAACAGCTTTGCGCAAAAGCTAGGGCACCTGCTCGTCAATTCGGTGCCGTATCTTTTGACGGCGCTGACTGTGATCGGGACCGTTGCAATGCTGTGGGTTGGCGGCGGGATCATAGTCCACGGCACGCATGAGGTGGGCTTTCACGCGCTCTATGATGTTGCCCATGGTGCACAGTATTGGGTTGAGGGTGTCACCGGTGCGCTTTCCGGAATTGCAGGATGGTTCACTTACGCGGCAATTTCCGCGGTGATCGGTCTTGCGCTCGGCACGATTATCGCAGTGCTGCTGCACAAAGTGATCGGCTATGAAGGCGACCACTAAGAATGGATGATATCCCAATTCTCTACACTTGCGCGCGATCGCGAGGGTTGCGCGCGACATGGGCAGCGGAAGAGGCAGGCGTCGACATTGACCTAAGACTACTGCCGTTTCCGCCGCGATATCTGGCGCCGGAATATCTAGATATCAATCTGCTTGGCACGGTTCCGCTGCTGGTCGATGGTGAGACGCAGATGACCGAAAGCTGCGCGATTGCGCACTACCTCGCGACACTCGGCGTTTCGAACGAATTGGTGATTGCTCCGGGAGAAGCGGATTATGGTGAGTATCTCGACTACACCTATCATGCAGATGCCACGCTTACCTTTCCGCAGACGGTCTATATGCGCTTTGCTATTTTCGAGAAGCGAAAGGGTTTCGCGGAAGCTGGGGAAGCCTATGCCAAGTGGTTTGAGAAGCGCCTGGTTAAGATCGAGCGGCGCTTGGAGGGTCGCGAATACTTGTGCGCTGATCGCTTCACAATTGCAGATATTTGCATCGGATATGCGCTTATCCTGTCGCAATCGGTTGGTCTGGAGGATCGCTTACCTGATAGTCTAAAAACCTATCGAGCTCGCTTGACTGAGCGCGATGCGTATAAGCGTGCGTTCGATCGTGAAGAGGCGGGGCGCCTGACACTGGGGAACGCGTAGGGGCACTAACTTTTCCCCTCGCTTGGCGTGGTCACAAGCTCAATTGATTGTGGCCAACCGGTTTTTTAGACAGTTCCCAGCTTAGCAATTTGCCGAGTGGGTCGCGAAATAGCCATCAACAATTTTGTGATCCGTCGAGTTCGGCGTTGCATTTGCTGCAGATCCGTTGCGGCCACAGGACCACAAACGGTCCGCGCACGAATAGGTTCTTGTCACATTGCGGGCAGTTGAAGCTGAGCATTTTTCTGTTGGCGATGATCAGTCCCAATACAGCCAAAGCAAACGCTATGATTGAGTGACCGTAAAGCTGGTCAATTGTAACCACGAAGGCAATGGCGAGGATCAAGGCTGCAAACATGCGCCATGCATGGTGTCGCGCTTGGTCAAATAGGCTTGCTGTCATGCGAGCCGGTCTAACACATCCTTGGCAAAAGCGCTCAACGTGTCGTCGCGCGCGCCCATGATTACAATGCGATCACCCGGCTTCGCGAGTGCGGCCATGCGCGCGCCGCAATCTTTACGCTCCGCAATATGCGCGGCTTGCGGGCCGTCAGTGCCACCTTGGATCAGGTCTATGATCCGTTCTGTCCCTTCTGAGCGATCAACCGTACCACCATAATAGACCGGGTCGCACATGATGACATGATCGTCGGTAGACAACTCATGGACATAGGTTTCAGCCAACTCATCGCCCATTTGCCGCAATGGTCCGTAGCCATGCGGTTGGAAGAATGCGATCACGCGCCCTTTGGTGGCCTTCAATGTGCGAAGTGTCGCCGCGCATTTCTCAGGGTTGTGGCCAAAGTCATCCACTACCGTAATGCCGCTTTTGCTGGTTCCCACGACATCAAATCGCCTTGCCAAGCCTTCAAAAGAGCGCAGCGCATAGGCTGCGTGGCGCAAATCAATTCCGGCGGCACTTGCTGCTGCGATGGCGGCGAGCGCGTTTGAGAGGTTGTGCAGACCCGGCATTGGCAGGATCAAGGGGAAGACTTCGCGGCTCCGATTGTCGAGTACTGCGGCGCGAATGCCGAGCGCGCTTTGTTCAATCGAGTCGGGTTCAACAGTGATGTCGGCCTTGGGGTTGTTGATGCTAAAGCTAACAAGTTGGCGCGACAGCGAGGCGAGCGAGCGCGCTTCGTCATTGTCGAAGTTAATGACCGCGCAGCCTGAACTTTTAACGAATCCTCCGAACAAGGCTCGCAGCTCTTCGATGCTTTTGTGATCGAGGCTGACATTCAACAGTACGCCAATGGTCGGACGATACAGCGCGATTGTGCCATCGCTTTCGTCGACTTCACTGACATAAACCTGCGGGCGGCCCACGCGTGCGCTGGCAAACGGGTTCTTGTCGCTGATGAAGTTCTTCATCACCGCGCCGTTCATCACGGTGGGATCGTAATTGCCTTTGGCAAGGATCCACGCGATCATTCCCGTGACTGTCGATTTGCCCGACGTGCCGCCAATCGCGAGCGAATAGCCCGCTTCGTTGAACAACGCGGCGTTTAAGTCAGCGCGGCTCATCCGAGTGAGGCCTAGTTCTTTGGCGCGCGCAATCTCCGGCACTGTGTCTTCGATCGCAGCTGAGGCGACAAGGATTTGGTCAGCCGATTTTATCCCGCTGCCATCTTGAGGGGATAGGCCAAAGCCATTGTCCGCCAGCCAAGCGAACTTCTCGGGCGTGCGTCCTTGATCGTAGCTGCGGTCGGACCCAGCCACGTCATGCCCGATTCCGTGCACAATCTGAGCGAGCGGGAGCATTCCGGACCCACCGATCCCACAAAAAAAGAATGGCCGACCTTCAATGTCGGGTGCGTTATCGCCTGATCCCATGCGAATCGTGGTTATTGTCTTGCGCGATGGCTGACAAGCAACATAGAGTTTCATGATGACGAAAATTGCAATTTGTGCACCGGCAACACCAATAACCCGCGATCATGCGGCAGCTTTGGAAGCTCTCGTGGCCGAAGAGTTTCCTTCGCACAGCGTAACGTTCCATGATCAATGCTTTGAACGGCGCGGGCATTTTGCCGGCGATGATTTGCGGCGACTGACCGGATTGCTGGATTGTGCCAACGATCCGGACATCGATTCGGTGTGGTTTGCGAAAGGAGGCTATGGCTCCAATCGCATCGCCGAAGCGGCGGTGGCGCAGATGAATACGAGCGCCAAGTCAAAGACTTATGTCGGCTATTCTGATTGCGGTTATTTGCTGGCGGCACTGTATCGCGCAGGCATAGGGCAATGCGCGCATGGATCCATGCCGGTTAGTGCACGTTCAGAAACTGGGCGCGAAGCTGTGCGGCGGGTTCTGCGCTGGTTTGGTGGCGACAATAGCGGGTTGGAGCCAAGTTTGGACGGAAGCACGCCCACTGCCGCCTTCAACCTTATTACGCTGGCAATGATCGCCCGGACTCCAATCATGCCTGACCTGACAGATCATATCGTGATGGTCGAAGAAGTTTCCGAACACCTTTACGCGATTGATCGTCTGTTTTTCCATTTGGCAGACAGCCTGCGCCACACCGCTGGTTTAAGACTTGGCGCGATCACGGCGGTGCCTGAGAACTATGTCGAATTTGGTCAAACCGAAGAAGAAATTGCGCAATATTGGTGCGCGCGCGCGGGCATCCCCTATTTGGGCCGCGCCGAAATTGGGCACACGTCTTCCAACAAGGTTGTGCCATTTGGACTTGCGGGACCAGCTGGCGCTGCTTAGCGGTTCGTTGATTATGAGCGGCTGAGGCATTCGTCTTAGCCTTTGACCAAGCCACCTGCTCCCTCCACCCTACCACCCGGATCGTAACCCGGTGCGATAATCTGGGTGGTAGGGTGGAGGGAGCCGGTGGCTAAGGAACCTAGAGAGATATCTATGCGCGCATTCGTTTTCCCCGGACAAGGCAGTCAAAAAGTCGGCATGGGCACCGAGCTTGCCCAAGCCAGCGCAGCGGCACGAGAAGTGTTCGAAGAGATTGATGAAGCGCTCGGTCAAAAACTCAGTTCGATCATGGCGGAAGGTCCGGAGGATCAACTTACGCTAACTGAAAATGCGCAGCCTGCGATTATGGCGAACGCAATTGCGACCTTGCGTGTGTTGGAACGCGATTTCGGAGCGAAACTAGCGGATCATGCCGGATGTGTCGCAGGGCACTCACTTGGGGAATACACTGCTTTGTGTGCGGTGGGTGCGTTTGATCTGTCGACCACGGCGCGGCTTTTGAAACTGCGCGGGCAAGCGATGCAGGCGGCTGTTCCGGTCGGCGTGGGTGCAATGGCGGCCTTGCTCGGCGCTGATATCGAGAAAGCCAGCGCTTTGGCTGCCGCTGCTGCCGGTGGCGAGGTGTGCGAAGTCGCGAACGACAATGACCCGGGGCAAGTTGTTATCTCTGGTCACAAGGCGGCGATCGAGCGCGCGATTGCGCTTGTCAAAGAGCATGGGATCAAGCGCGGCGTCCTTCTGCCAGTCTCCGCACCGTTTCACTGTTCTCTTATGCAGCCTGCCGCGGATCGCATGGCTGAGGCGCTGGCTGAGTCTTCTCCCGGCCCTTTGTCCGTGCCGCTCTATGCCAATATCACGGCAGGCAAGGTCACTGACCCTGCTGAAGAACAATCCTTACTGGTCGAGCAAGTAACGGGCCGGGTGCGCTGGCGTGAAAGCGTTGCAGCAATGCACGCCGATGGTGCGGCGCAATTCGTTGAGCTGGGCGGCAAAGTGCTCTCGCCGATGATCCGCAAGATCGCTGGCGAAGCTGAAACGGCTAGCTTGATCGCGATGGAAGAGATTGAGGCATTTGCGAAGTCATTGTGACCAAGCATGTGCTTGATACGCTCCAAACCCGCTGGATCACCGCCGAGAATGCGGATTTGCTTGGCAATGTCGCTGATGGCGTCTTTGACCATGCGATCGACCCGAAACGGCTCGCCAAATATCTCTCTAGTCCGGGAAACTTGATGTGTCTGGCGCTGATTGATGGGTTAGTGGTCGCGATGGTGATGTGCGTCATCCACGATCATCCTGACAAACCGACCGAGCTCTACCTTGACGAGATTGGCACAGGCGACGATTGGCGACAGGAAGGCATCGCAAAAGCGCTTATGGAAGAAGTGTTCGAGCGCGCCGATGCGGAAGGAATTGATGAGATTTGGTTAGGAACCGAGCCTGACAACTTGCCTGCGCGGCGGCTCTATGAGAGCACGGGGGCGAAGGGCGAGGCGGCGCTCATCTACTATTTGGAATGGTAAGGAACCCATTTGATGTTTTCACTTGAAGGTATGAACGCGCTGGTCACTGGCGCTTCGGGCGGCATAGGCTCCGCGATTGCCACCGCGCTCGCGGCGCAGGGTGCGCGGGTCGCACTGTCGGGCTCAAACGGCGACAAACTGCGCGCCTTTCGCGAACAATTGATCGCAGAAGTAGGCGGGGAGCATGTCGAGATCACCTGTGATCTTTCCAATCCCGAGCAGATCGAAGAGCTGATCCCAGCCACTGTTGATACGCTGGGCGGGGTAGACATTCTCATCAACAATGCTGGCATTACGCGAGACAATTTGGCGATGCGGATGAAGGATGATGAATGGGATCAGGTGATCTCCGTCAATCTTGAAGCGGCTTTTCGTTTGATGCGAGCAAGCGCACGCCCGATGATGAAGGCGCGGTTTGGCCGCATTATCAACATTACGTCTGTGGTCGGCGCGACTGGCAATCCGGGTCAAATGAACTACGCCGCAGCGAAAGCGGGGCTGACCGGCATGACGAAAAGTTTCGCTCAAGAAGTAGCGAGCCGAGGGATCACTGCCAATTGCGTCGCGCCCGGCTTTATCCGCACGGCTATGACCTCTGCGCTCGATGAGAAACAGCAAGGCGCCATAAATGCGCGTATCCCAATGGCCAAAATGGGCGAGGGTAACGATATCGGGGCGGCTGCCGCGTTCTTATCAAGCCGCGAAGCTGGCTACATCACCGGAGAAACACTGCACGTCAATGGCGGCATGGCGATGTTGTGAGCGTCCGCCAATGCGCTGCCGGTGCGCTGAGTGTCTTCTCAGTGTGATCGGCTTTGCGCACCATATCTGGACAGCTTAACGGCGCTGCTGGGTGATTATCCCCAATCGCGCGCGTTCCGGTGCGCAACCGAACTTGCCCAAGCGCGTCATCGCGCTAAGGTTTTCGCGACCAATCCGGCACAGGTGGGCGAATCTGGCTGCGCCGGTGTACCTTAAACAAGGCGATAGGCTGAGACTATGAAGGCTACGATCGAACGCGCGACGCTCCTGCGGTGTCTCTCACACGTGCAATCGGTGGTTGAGCGGCGCAACACCATTCCGATCCTTTCCAATGTCCTGATCGACGCGAGCGATGGCGGAAGCGTGAAGGTGATGGCGACCGATTTGGACTTGCAGGTTGTAGAGACCATGGCGGCCGCTTCGGTTGAGAACGCCGGGGCGATCACAGTGTCCGCGCATTTGCTCTTCGATATTGCGCGCAAATTGCCCGATGGCTCGCAAGTGAGCTTGGAAACCGCGGAAAACCGCATGGAAGTTAAAGCTGGGCGCAGCCGGTTCAAATTGCCGACTTTGCCGCGCGACGATTTCCCTGTGATTGTTGAGGGCGATCTTCCTACATCATTCGAATTGCCCGCAAAGACGCTTGCGGAAATGATCGACAGAACCCGTTTTGCGATTTCAACCGAGGAAACGCGCTACTACCTCAACGGTATCTTCCTACATGTCAGCGATGAGGATGAGCCGGTTTTGAAGGCCGCCGCGACCGATGGTCACCGGCTTGCGCGCTTTACTCTCGCGCGTCCCGATGGCGCGGATGGCATGCCTGACGTGATCGTACCGCGCAAAGCCGTAGCCGAGCTACGCAAGCTTCTGGAAGAGGCGGATGGCAATGTCCTGATTGATCTGTCGGCCAGTAAGATTCGCTTCACTTTGAGCGGTGAGGGAGGGGTTGTACTGACCAGCAAGCTAATCGACGGAACCTTCCCCGATTACAGCCGCGTGATCCCGACGGGCAACGATAAACTGCTAACAGTTGATCCGAAGAGCTTCTTCCAAGGCGTTGATCGCGTTGCAACAATCGCAACCGAGAAAACCCGCGCTGTCAAAATGGGGCTGGACACAGACAAGGTCACGTTGTCGGTCACATCGCCGGACAATGGCACCGCGACAGAAGAACTGGCTGCGGATTACAAGTCGGAAGGGTTCGAGATCGGCTTTAACGCCAACTACCTCAAAGACATCCTCGACCAGATCGACAGCGACAGCGTCGAATTGCACTTGGCCGATGCTGGTGCGCCGACGCTTATCCGCAAGGATGACAAAAGCCCGGCGCTCTATGTGCTGATGCCAATGCGGGTGTGAGCTAGGCCGAGTATAGCCAATGGCGGCTAGTGTCCAAATCCATGGCACGATCATCTCGACCTATACTCGCATTGTGCAGATCACATGCGAGGAGGCCGGGCTTACCCACGAAACGATTGCCATCGCCGCGCAAAGTCCGCGCAACCGGCATCCTTTTCGCAAGCTTCCAGTGGTCGAGGTCGATGGGCTTGAGTTGATCGAAAGCGTCGCCATCGCGCATTATCTCGACAACGCACACAACAATTGCGCTCTGCAACCCAGCGATCCTGCCAAACGCGCCGTGATGGATCAGTGGATTGCGGTCGCGAACAATTACCTCTTCCCGCTGTTTGAGGAGGGGTTGGTGATGCCATGGATCATGCACCGGGTCGCAGGCTTTCCGCTGGAGCGGGAGACTATCGATCGCGCGCTTCCCAATATCAGCCGCGCATTGGGCTATGTCGAAGCGGAACTCGCAAAAGACGGGGCATGGACGCAGCTTGGCTTCACGCTTGCTGATGTGTTTCTCTACCCGATGCTCAAATCCGTGCAGATGACACCCCAAGGTGAAGTCGGGATTGCGCAGTGTGATAACATCGCCGCTTGGCTGAAAGAATTGGAAGAGCACCCTTCGATTGCGCAAACACAGTGGGAAACGCAAAGCTGATCGGCTAACGTCTCCGCAAGAGGAGAGACGCCATGAATATCAGTCAGATTCACGTTCGCAAAGATCAACTCACAGAGGCGACTAAGGCCGAGGTTTCCGTGGGCGACTTGGCCGAAGGCGCGGTCCGGCTGAAGGTAGAAAGCTTCTCCGTCACTGCGAACAATATCACTTATGCGGTTGTTGGCGATGGCTTTGGCTATTGGAATTTCTTCCCCACGGCCGATGGTCACGGCATTGTGCCGATGTGGGGCCACGCGCAGGTGATCGAAAGCAACAGCGAAGAAATCGCGGTAGGCGAGCGGGTCTATGGCTATTTGCCCATGGCGAGCCATCTGGACGTGATCCCGGGCAAGATCAGCGCGGGCGGCTTTACGGACCTGACCGACTATCGCCAGCCGATGAGTCCGATTTACAACCAATATTCGCGGCTCGCGAGCGATCCGGAACACGATCCGGCGCGCGAGAATGAACGGATGATCTTTGGCCCGTTGTTCAAGACCGGATTTCTGATCGAGTATTTCATGCGCTCTGATGACTGGTTCGGGGCCGAGCAGGTTATCCTGACCAGCGCTTCGTCCAAGACCGCGATGGGGTTGGCGAGCGTTGCTAAGCAATCCTCACCGAACATTAAGCGCATTGGCCTCACTTCGGAAAGCAATTGCGACTTTGTGGAAAGCACTGGGCTCTATGATGTGGTGATCTCCTACGATGAGATTGGCACTTTGCCGATTGCCGGCAGCGTAAGCGTCGATTTTGCTGGCAATGCAGAGGTGCTCGCGAAGCTCCACGATCACTTCTCTGACACGCTTAAATATTCATGCCTTGTCGGCGCGACCCATATTGAGGAACGCGGCACATTTGGCGGACCAGACAAACTCTCCGGACCAAAACCGGTCCTGTTTTTTGCGCCGGATCATGCGGTTGCGTTCTTCAAGGAACACGGGCCGGCCGAAGGTGGCAAGCAGGTCGCAGGATCGTGGCAAGGTTTCCTCAGTGCGGTCGGAGGCACAGTTGAAATGGTCGAGCTAAGCGGTCTTGATGCCGCGCGTTCAACTTATCTCGCGATGCTTGGCGGCGATGTGGATCCGGCTAAAGGGATTGTGGTTAGGCCGTAATCACTCTGCCGCTTCGGCAAGTTCCGCACGCTGTGGCCCTCGGATTAATCCACCGGGGGTTTCACCCGTCCATGTGCCATCGCGGAACGTCACTGCACCATTCTTGATGGTGCAGGCATAGCCATCGGCCTTTTGCAGCAAACGCTTGCCGCCTGCGGGTAGGTCAAAGGCGAGCCACGGGCGGCCTAACTTCAGGCGCTCCATGTCGATGACATTGATGTCGGCGAGAAAGCCAGGAGCAATTACGCCGCGATCTTCCAAGCCATAGAGTACTGCGGTGTCGCGGCACTGACGCTTAATCGCGTTTTCGAGCGTGATGCGATCTCCGCGCTTGCGATCCCGGACCCAGTGTTCCAGCATGAAAGTTGGCGAGGCGGCATCGCAAATCGTGCCGCAATGTGCACCGCCATCGGACAGCGAATTCACCGTGTCATCGGCATGCTGAAGCGGATGGAGGAAATCGAGATTACCGTCAGCGTAATTGAGGATCGGTAGATAGATGAAACCGGTTCCATCCTCGCGGCACAGCATGTCATAAGCGTATTCTTGCGGGTCAACACCGGCAGCCTGCGCGCGTGCATTCACGCTGGCGGTTTCGTCCGGCTCATAGTCGAAATCCGGGTCCATCTCATACTGCAGCGCCCACCCTTGGGTAATGACCATAACGACACCGATGATGTCCATCGGCGCTTCGGAATAATCATTGGCCTCGGAGAGCAATTGTGTCTTGAACGCGGGATCGAGCAGCTTGGCTTTCTGCTCTTCCCAAGGCAGCTCCGCGATGGTTTGCCAGCTGGGGCGGAATGCAAACGGGTTCACTGTGCCTTGCCAAGCCATGATGATGCCGTTTCCGCGCAAAGCGATCTGCGCGACGATATTTGCGCCATTGTCGTTCTGCGCGCGCATCGTCTCAATCTGCTCTTTGAGCGGCATTTCTTTCGCGATTGATTCAAGCGCGGCGAATGTCACGGGGATACCAGCCTCGCGGCTCAATTTGCCCATCCATTCAAACTCATTCCAGTCGCGCTGTAGGTCGCTGGCCATCTCGAAGACTGCATGGCCGCCCGCTTGTTTGCCGCGTCCCATCGCGTGGCCGATTGCGACCAATTCTTCTGGCGTCGCAGTGGTACCGGGGACGAGCTCTCCGTCGACGGATTTGTGTAAGACTGTGCGTGAAGTTGAGAAACCCAGAGCGCCAGCGCGCACGCCTTCCTCAACAATATCCGACATGGCTTTGACGTCTTCGTCGGTTGGCACTGCACCGGGTTGTTCGCGGTCACCCAATACGTAAGCGCGCACGGCCCCGTGGGGCACATGGGTTCCAATATCGACGGTGCGCGGCATTTTTTCCAGCGCGTCGAGGTATTCGGGGAATGTCTCCCAATCCCACGTGATCCCTTCGGCCAAAGCGGTGCCGGGAATGTCTTCGACGCCTTCCATCAGTGCGATTAGCCATTCATGGCGGTCAGGCTTGGCTGGCGCAAAGCCGACGCCGCAATTGCCCATCACAACAGTAGTTACGCCATGCCAGCTGGATGGAGCCATCTCCTGATCCCAGGTTGCTTGGCCATCGTAATGCGTGTGGATGTCGACAAAGCCGGGCGCGACAACTTTGCCACTGGCGTCGATTTCTTCGCGCGCCTCGCCAGTAACGGTGCCGACCTGTGCAATTACACCGTCAACAATCGCTACGTCGCCCCTAAACCGCTCAGCGCCCGTACCATCGACGATAGTCCCACCGCGAATGATCAGATCAAACTGCGCCATATTGTCTCTCCCACTATGGAAAGCGAAGATGTCGCAATTAACACGGTGAGTCCAGCATCTGTCGCACGGACGCAATCATGGCTATGCACTCCGAACGGGCAAGAGGACACTTACATGAAATCCGGTTTCGCAAGTTTTGTGGCTGCAATCGCACTTCAGACATCTGGCGTCGCGCATGCGCAGCACGAAAATGGACCTTGGGCGTTGAATGCAGCCAGTGATCTATCGGGAATGCTCGATTGCTTGGAGGAAGCTGATCGCACGCTTGTTTCTGCACATCGCGGCGGGCCTTCGCCGGGCCTGCCAGAAAATTCGATTGAGACGATGGACGCTGTGCTGACCGCGATACCGGCGGTTATGGAGGTTGATGTCGCGCAAAGCCCGGATGGGATGCATTATCTGATGCATGACCGCACGCTGGATCGCACCACCACTGGAACGGGTTCGGTCGAAGAGGTTCCGTGGAGCACCATCAAAGAGCTGTCGCTGGTCGATCAGGCGGGTTGGGTTACGCCCTACAAGGTTCCGACTTTGCGCAGCGCGCTCGAATGGGCGCGGGGCAAGACGGTGCTGCAAATCGACTTTAAGCGCACCGCCGATTTCACCGATGTTGTCGCGATGATCCGCGAGACCGAGATGGCTGACAACGTGATTCTAATCGCCTATTCTGTAGGCCAGGCTTCACGACTCAATGAGCTTGCGCCCGACATGCTAATTTCGGTTTCCGTCGACTCTTTTGCCGACGTTGTGGCGCTTCGCACTGCTGGTATTCCTGACAACCGCATGGTCGCGTTCACCGGCACCCGTACAGTGCGGCCTGATCTCTACAACGAGTTGGATGGCGAGGATATCGAAGTGATTTTTGGGACGTTAGGGCGTTCGCCGAATTCGCTCGACAATGTCTTTGAAAAGTTCGGAACTGATGAGCGCTATACTGAGCTTAGCGAAGGGGGGGTCGATATTATTGCGACCGATCGTCCGCGTGATGCGAGCGCCGCGCTAGCTGCGGCAGGGCGCGCACCCGAAGCGGGGTTTTGTGGAGTCAGTCGTAGACCTCAGTGAGTTTTAGCAGCGACTAAGCTGCTGCTTGTTCTATATCGTTGTCTGCTTGGTCGAGAAATCCGCGCATCGCTTCAACGCATTCCTCGCGGTGGCTGAGCAAGAACAGGTGCCCGCCGCCTTTCATGACCACCAACTCGCTATTCGGGATTAGCATGTTGAGGAACTTGCCATTGGCAAGCGGCACAATCGCATCATCATCCCCCATCATGATAAGCACCGGCTTCTTCATCAGAAACGGCAGCGCAGGTGCGCTTGTCCAGCCCAGCATGCACATCAGTTGATACATGTAGCCGCGCGGGGAAGGGGGCTTCAAACGCGACATGTGACCGCCTTTGCCCTCGCTCTTGCCAAGCCCTTCTCCATACAAAGTCTCAAAGTTCTTCTGCATGAATTCGGGGTCGATATAGCGGCGTGGGTTCGCCATCTTGGTCAGCGCTTGCGGGCTTCCCGGCACCATCATCATCCCCGCGCTGGTCGCGATCAGAACCACCCGGTTGGTTTTGCCTGGATGTTGCATGGCAAAGTGCTGCGCCAAGCCTCCACCCCAACTGATCCCCATCACGTCGACCTCTTCAACGCCGAGTTTTTCGAGCAATTGCGAGGCGGTCCAGCTCATTGTGAAGGGGTTATAGGGCATCACTGGATCGGGCGATTCGCCAATACCGGGCATGTCGAACATGATGAAAGCACGCTCCGGCATGGCTTCCGTCAGTGGCGCTACCGCCTCGATGTTTGCGCCAATCCCGTTGAAGAACAAAATCGGCAAATGGTCTGAGGGCTGATCAAGCCGCCAAGTCGCAGTCCGTAGCGTCCGACCGCCAACCTGCTCCATCGTTACCACTGCGTCTTCAAGACCATCAGGCATGATTTTTTTGCGTCCCTTCGTCCTTTGGTGGCTCGAATGTGCCATGTCGCAAACAATGCTAGCAATCGAACCCTAAGGAGGTGTTGTGTCTGTGTTGTGCATCCGTCTTTATCAGACTTCCTCAACAACGTAGAGTCCGGGGGCCGCATCTGTTGGGGCAAATGCTTTGCTGCCCAACTTTTCTGGTGCAGTTTTCTTCTTGCCAGAACGTTTCTGGATCCACTCCATCCATAGCGGCCACCAACTGCCTTTTACTTCTTCGGTGCCTTGAAGCCATTCATCTGCAGTGGCTGGGAGCTTACCCTTCTTCTTCTGAGTGAAGTACTTGGCCTTGGGATTTGTTGGTGGGTTTAGGATCGCCTGCATATGGCCGGACTGGCTTAGGACGTAAGTGACATCTTTCGACCCAAACAAATGCGTTGACCGATAGGTCGCTTTCCACGGTGTGATGTGATCGGTGACACCGCCCAGGATAAACAGATCTGCGGTTACTTTCGTCAAATCAACGGTGTGATCTGCCATTTCGACAGTCCCGGGCGTCGAAAACGCAAGTTTCTCATAAAGGGTTAGGAAATCGCCCATCAGGCTGGCGGAAAGATTGGTTGCGTCGGAGTTCCAGTAGAGGACATCAAAGGCTGGCGGGTCCATGCCGAGCAGATAATTGTTTATCACATAGTTCCAGATGAGATCATTGGGTCTAAGCCACGCAAATCCGCGCGCTAAATCATCGGCTTTGATCACGCCTTGCTTCGCTGCGCGTTGGCGGGCGAGAGTCATACCGTTCTCGCTTACCAAGGAACCTGCCTCAATATCGGTTTGTTTGGGATGAAGCACGCAGACCATCAAAGTCAACGAACCGAGCACGTCATTCTTGGTCGCTGCAAGTTTTGAGGCGAGCACGGAGGCTGTTTGTCCGCCTGAGCAACCCGCCGAAACATTGACCTTCTTCGACCCGGTGATTTCGGAGACAGCGGCCAAGGCTTCTTCGCAAGATGCGATGTAATCGGCCATATCCCACTTGCCTTGCTCTTTCGACGGATTGCGCCAAGAGATCACGAAGGTCTGCATTCCATTGTCGACCTGCCACTTAATGATCGACTTCTCTGGCGAGAGATCATTGATATACATCTTGTTGATTTGCGGCGGAATCGTGAGCTGTGGGATTTCATAGACTTCGTCCGTCGTGGGCGCGTAGTGGATTAGCTCAAACATCTCAGTGCGCAGCACCACCGAACCTTTTGAGGTCGCAATGTTCTCGCCGAGCTTGAACGGGCGCTTGTCGACTTGGCTGACCATGCCATTGTTTTTGGTGAGGTCATTATAGGCGTTTTGCAGCCCCTTGATTAGCGAGAGGCCCCCTGAATTGATGATCTGTTTCTGAGCAACAGGGTTCCCGATCAGAGTGTTGGTGGGAGCCAGCCCGTCGATAATAATGTTTGCGATGAAGTTTGCGCGGTTGCGTTCCAATTCATCAAGCTCAAGCTCTTCCACCCAATTGCTCATCCCTTTTTGCACGGCGAGGTAATATTGCGCACCGGCGCGGAAAAACGGATTGAACTGCCACGCAGGGTCTTGAAAACGCTTGTCTTTGGGGTGGGGGGCTAATTCGCTCTTGCCGGTCATTATCTTGACCATGTCTTGGCCAAAGCTTTGAGCATGGCGCATTGCACGGCTTGGGTCTGAGGCGGTTTCTCTGAGCAGTAACGCGACCGCGCTGATAAAGTCTTCGCGTGCGACACCAACTAACGGGCCAAGCGCGCTAGTGGATTGAGCCGCTTCGTTTTCGAGCTTTACGTTTCCGTCTGGCATGCATTCCCCTTTAAAGTTGAGCGTTCTTTGCTGCCTCTGGGATAAGCGCGCGGCCAAAAACAGCTCTGAGCGTTGTGCCGCGCATTCTGGGCCTTTTCAAGCAAATGCAGATAGCCGCGCCGTTTCACTGGCGCTGAGAGGGACGATTTCTTCATTCGCATCGAACTCCTATTGCTCGGTTTACCACGTTGAAACGCGTATTCGGATGGCAATCTCTTAGTTAAAAAATAACCATCTCGCTTTACTCCGAGATGTGAGCCGCATTGAGCGGCATTCGAACCATTTGGAGGGTCGGCGCCAGTGCCGCTCAAGAAATTCTTGTCACCGAAGCCTACCGCTAAGCCGCGTGAACGTGGAAACGCGTCTGTGTCGGCTTTGAGCGACAATGAGAAGTTGGAAATGCTCGATCAGCTTGAGCAATCGGGGATGGGGTGGTTCTGGGCTAGCGATGCAGAAGGAAAGATTACGTACGCCAGCGCGGCGATAGCCGAGCGCTTGGAAATCCCGCTTGAAGATATACTCGGCGGAACGCTAACGACGGTCTTTGCTCCGGTGGAAGGGGAAGGCCGCACGCAGTCACTTTCGCTGAAGATGGGCGCGCGCAAAGCATTTTCCGACTTTGCGGTGCGGGCCGCCAACCGACCACAAGGCGCGGTGCTTCGCCTCACCGGTCAGCCGTGTTTCGAGCAAGACCAGTTTGTTGGCTTTCGCGGCACAGGCACAGACATTACAGAGAATTACTACCGCGAGGCGGAAACCGAGAAATTGGCGAAGTTCGATTCGCTGACGGGCCTATCAAACCGCCACCACATGTCGCACATGATCGATAGCACTTTGACTGCCTTCAAGGCGGCGAAACGCAATTGCGCTATTCTGATGATGGACTTGGACAAGTTCAAAATTGTCAATGACACGCTTGGCCATGCAGCAGGCGACGAATTGCTCAGGCAAGTGGCGGAGCGGCTAAACAGGTCGATAGAGCGCGAGTGCGAGATTGGCAGGTTGGGCGGCGATGAATTTCAAGTCATGATCCCTGACGTTGATGATCGCGGTGAATTGGGTGAGATCGCGATGAAGATCATCTCGATGCTCAAACAACCATACTCGCTTGATGAAGGGCGCAGTGTGATCGGCTGTTCCGTCGGCATCGCGATTGCGCCGCATGATGGGGTAACAACGGAAGAGATCGTTCGGTCTGCCGATCTTGCGCTTTATGCGGCCAAGAATGGTGGGCGCGGGCAATTCCGGTTCTATTCTGGTGATCTTGAGAACGAAGCGATTTTCCGCCGTCGGTTGGAAGAGGATCTCGACGAGGCAGTTCGCGAAAATCAACTGTTCCTCAAATACGAGCCGCTAATCAACGCCGAAACACAAAGCGTAAAAACGCTCGAAGCGCATATCTGTTGGATGCACAGTCAACGTGGAGAGATCGACGAGATCGAATTCGGGTCGATCCTTGAAGGGGCAAGCCAAATCAACGATGTTGGGCGCTGGGCAATCGAACAAGCGTGCCAACATGCCTCCGATTGGCCGGACACGGTGAATGTCGCTGTGAACGTGCCAGTGCCACTGTTCAACTCAACCGAATTTGTCGACTACGTCATTGATGCGCTACAAAAGGCCGAGCTTTCGCCGAACCGGTTGGTGCTGGAGATTAGCGAAGCGGTGTTTTTTGGCGAGACAACTGCGGTTGACCGCACGCTTGCGGCTTTATTCAAACTTGGCGTTAGCCTTACTTTGGATGAGTTTGGTTCAGGACATTCTTCGCTAGCCTATTTGCGCCGCGCCCCGTTCGACACGATCAAGATTGACGAAAAACTCGTTATAGAAGCGGAACAACACGACACTGCTGATTTGGGCTTGATTCGAGCGATTGTGGCGTTGGCAGGCGCGCTGGAAATGGCGACGATTGCCAATGGCATCGAAAGCAATGATCTGCTCCATTCCTTAAAGGATTGCGGGGTCAGCTATTTCCAAGGTCCGATCTTCGCGGAGCCTATGGCGCGTGATGCCGTGGAAACCGAATTGATCGGCGACGCGTGGAAAATAGACCCTAGTTCCGATAGGACAAAGCGCGCGCGCCGTCGCACGGTGTTCCGCAAAATCCAGGTTATCCATGACGATCACTCCTACGAAGTGACGTTGCGCAACTTGTCGCGCACAGGTGCTTTGATTGAAGGCTTGATGGATGTGCCTAAGGGCACGCAGTTCGTCGTCGATTTGGGTGGCGGTCAGCTTGCCGTGGCGACTGTGATCCGCACAAATGAAGACACGCAAGGTCTGGAGTTTGAGCAGTCTCTCGTCGATGATGGCTCTGGCGGGCTGTGCACACGCAATCGAGTTTCACCATATGCCTTGGCATCGGCTGGTGCGCCGCTAGCCGCGCTTGCTCCAGGTGACTATAAAGGCATGGCAGGCGGAATGCTCACAGGCCAAAGCGGCGTTCCGCAATTTGGCTATTCGCTCAACGCGTGGCACGAAGCGGGCTAACCGCTGGTTGGTCGCTGGGAGGCATTGCCAATTCCGAGCATTTTAGGTTTGTCCACTAAGCGAGACGGCCTTTGCGATTTTCGCGAATGACAGCGGCGTTTTCGGGGGGTAGAGGCGGGGGAAATGACTGACCTTTCCAAAATCCGCAACTTCTCGATCATCGCGCATATCGACCATGGCAAATCGACGCTCGCCGACCGGCTGATCCAGTTCACTGGCGGCCTAACCGCGCGCGAAATGACCGAGCAAGTGCTTGATAACATGGACATCGAGCAAGAGCGCGGGATCACAATCAAAGCCCAGACCGTCCGCCTCAATTACACCGCCAAAGACGGCGAAACCTATCAGCTCAACCTGATGGACACACCGGGCCACGTCGATTTCGCTTACGAAGTCTCGCGCTCCCTCGCCGCCTGCGAAGGCGCTTTGTTAGTCGTAGACGCCGCACAAGGAGTCGAAGCGCAAACGCTCGCCAATGTCTACCAATCGATAGAACACGACCACGAAATCGTGCCTGTCATCAACAAGGTCGACCTTCCCGCCGCCGAACCCGAAAGGGTGCAGGCCGAGATCGAAGAGGTCATCGGGCTCGACGCATCCGAAGCGGTCATGTCCAGCGCCAAAACCGGCATCGGCATCCAAGAAGTGCTCGAAGCGGTGGTCGCCAAAATCCCGCCCCCCACGGGCGAGCGGGACGTGCCGCTCAAGGCCTCCCTCGTCGATTCATGGTACGACCCTTACCTTGGCGTCGTCATCCTTGTCCGCGTGGTTGAGGGCGTCCTTAACAAAGGGCAGCAGATCAAGTTCATGCAGGGCGGCACCCAGCATCTTGTCGACCGGGTCGGCTGTATGCGCCCCAAGATCGAACAGCTTCCCGAACTGGGCCCCGGCGAAATCGGCTTTATCACCGCGCAAATCAAAGAGGTTGAGCAAGCCCGCGTTGGTGACACGATCACCACGGTGAAGGGCGG
This sequence comes from Erythrobacter sp., assembly GCA_039985875.1. GTDB lineage: Bacteria > Pseudomonadota > Alphaproteobacteria > Sphingomonadales > Sphingomonadaceae > Erythrobacter. The sequence continues at coordinate 633,590 of JBDWRU010000011.1, forward strand.
GGCGACCGAGGCGCTGGCCGGATATAAAGAAGTGCAGCCCGTGGTGTTCTGCGGCCTGTTCCCGGTGGATGCGGCTGATTTTGAGAAACTGCGCGAAAGCATCGCCAAATTGCGGCTTAACGATGCCAGCTTCTCGTTTGAGATGGAAAGTTCAGCCGCATTGGGCTTTGGTTTTCGTTGCGGGTTCCTCGGCCTGCTCCACCTTGAGATTATCCAAGAACGCCTTAGCCGTGAATACGATCTTGACCTTATCACCACCGCGCCCTCGGTCGTCTATCGCCTGCAACTCAGCAAGTCGAAGACCGAAGAGGCCAAGGAGATTATGCTCCACAATCCGTCTGATTGGCCCGATATCAACCGCATCGACATGATCGAGGAACCTTGGATCAAAGCGGTGATTTACACGCCGGACGAATATCTCGGTTCGATCCTGAAATTGTGTCAGGACCGCCGGGGCATCCAGACCGATCTGACCTATGTTGGCGGGCGGGCTCAGGTGACATACGAATTGCCGCTTAATGAAGTGGTGTTTGATTTCTACGACCGGCTGAAGTCGATTTCACGCGGCTATGCGAGCTTTGATTACGAGCAGATTGGCCTTCGCGAAGGCGACCTTGTGAAGATGAATATCCTCGTCAATGCGGAAGCCGTGGATGCGCTGTCGCTGATCGTGCACGCAGGCGTCGCAGAAGAGCGCGGTCGCGGCATGTGTGAGCGTTTGAAAGACCTTATCCCGCGCCACCTGTTCAAAATTCCGGTGCAGGCCGCGATTGGCGGCAAGATTATCGCGCGTGAGACCATCGCCGCGATGCGCAAGGATGTGACCGCGAAATGTTATGGCGGCGATATTTCGCGTAAGAAGAAGCTTCTGGAAAAGCAGAAGAAGGGCAAAGCCAAGATGCGCGAATATGGGAATGTCAGTATTCCGCAGGAGGCGTTTATTGCTGCGCTTAGGATGGGTGAGGAGTGAAGCCCCGCGCCTCTGGTAGCGGCTAGAAATGGCACGGCGAACGTCTAGTGAGCCGCAAGGGCGACCGCCCGTCCGAGCTTATGCGAGGAAAGCCAAGAGAGCGGACGCGAACGCCGGTGCTTGAGGCAAAACAAATAAACGTCGCATGGAGCGATTGCGCCAGCAATCGCGGAACGGCGGGTGGCGCTCACTCCAACAGCGAAAACTGGACATGCTCTTGCGGAGCGGGCAGAGGTTTAATCTCGATACCACGCACCTTCGCGATACTACGCACCGTTTGTGTTATGTGACGCGTCGTATTCAATTGCCGCCACGTTGTCGCATTTCCGCATCCTAAGCTTGCATCTCTTGACGACCTCATGATGAATCGATCCGCCTGAGAGATCCTCTCGCCTCCAAAGTTGTCTAAATCGACGAGATTTCGAAAAACACGCCTCATTTCATCGTTGGATTTGCCAGCCTTGCGGCCACGCTCGACAATCCAAACATCATCAAGTGCATAACGTATATGGCGGATCGCGGGCGCTCCGCTCTTCCCAAAAACGATCTTGGAACAATCGGCGCAGAAATCACCAAAAACCAAGTGCTCGCTTGTTTCTGGATTGAAGCGAACCGCTCGTTTCCATGCATGCCATTCATTACGTGGAACACGCACCGTGCCGCCATCTGGTGCGGGATTATTGTCTGGGTAATTGGTTCCCTGAATTACTGTGTGGCGCCATCGGCCAAGCTCACGCATCTTTTCGAGCGTCCCTTCAAGGACCACAGCTGCAACCTCTTCATTTCCAAACTCAGAATCCGACGCGTCTGCAATAAGCGCACATTCGGATGGCAACACACCGAGCGTTTCTAGAACCGATGCAATACGTTGGCCGCAATCCTCTATCTCAAGCTCGCCCGCATAAACAATGAGGGCGAATTTCAGGCTCCGTTTCCTATCTATCGCCGAACCGAAGGCGGTTAACTCGATGGGGGTTAGGTCATCGAGACTAGCGATTGGGATAGGAGCGCAGCCGATTGTCCTTGCTCGCCGAAACATTGCAGGCAACCAATCAACAATAGCTTCTCGACCGAACTCATCGATTATCCAACGTACATCGATCAAGCATTCGCGGTTGCCCCACCCGCTGAGCAACTGTTGTGAAATATCAGGAAGGCGCTCGGCAGCGAACAAAAGGCCATCCTCTTCATCTCGCTCTTTTGGGGGAGGAACAATCCATCGCGGCAACACACACTTTGCTACGTCGTCCGCTAGGAAAGACGTTCCGGCAAGTTCGCCAGCCTTGAAACGAAGCGCTGGGCAATAAATCGGCTGATGTAGATTGGGGGTAAGCATCGTGCTAGTTGAACTCCTCAAATAATCGACGGACTCTCCCTTGGCCGACATTTTTCGCAAAAATCTTATAATTTTTACGCTCTTGGCGCGCCCTTCCAAATAGGATGGAGGGGGATATTGACAATTTCCGTGCTAAAGCCTCGATTGGCTCTGGTGATTTTGATATCCGAGCAGGTGAGCGCGCCCAAACCTCAGTCGGAGCAAGCGCCTCTTGGGCAAATTCATCAGCTTGATCTTCGAACTCATCCTTGTCTCGATGCTCCACATCATCGAAAAATCCCGCACTCAAGCCAGTCCGGTGGTGAAGAATGATGTGACCCAACTCGTGTAGCAACGTGAACCAAAAGTTGTCTTCGCGATCGTATCTTAGCGTCATGCCAACGACCGGCATCTCACCTTGTAAGAAAGCGGCTCCATCCACATTCGTGCCTGGAGGCGCTGGTTCGACCACCAACGCGATACCGTTCTCAAAAAGAATTTGTCGAGCAATAGTAGGACCATTTGGATCCGCGCTGGATTGAACGAGTTGTTTTAGCCATCCAAGCTCAGTCAGCTTAAAACTGCCGATCTGTTGCTCAGCCAGAACGTTCGCCTTTTTTGCGACTTGGGCCTTCCAACTCAGAAGCAGCCAATCGTTAGCTAGGTCGTGGACATTAATTCCTGTCCTAAGAAGTGACGGTGTACCATAATCCGCAACGTGCTCTGCGACTGCACGCCTTAGTTGATTGGCGCTAACCTCGTCCGACTTAGACCTTGAACCGATCCAACCATGTTTGCGGGCATGCGCAACAACCTTCTGGAGTTCTTTGGGGCTCATTTCCGTCCTGGGGAGCCACCTCTCATCAATTCGATCAGACACGTTTGCTTCGAGCACCACTCCTAAAGTTCGCGCGACCCTCGTTAGTGCTCCAAGGTTGATGGATTGGTAACGTTCAGCTTCGTATCGTTGAATTTGCTGCTCCGGCAGGAAAAGCCTGCGGGCAAGCTCCTTCTGTGTCCACTTCCTTGCCAGCCGGGCAGCAATAAGCTTTTCGCCGATGCCCTGTCCTGCCCGCTTGGTCATGGTCTCGACATCGCCGCTCTTCGCACCTTCGTATGCCTCAAGGCTCGCTTTCAATTCGGCCTTTTCTGCTCTCAGAGAATTTCGTAGCGGTTCGAGAGACACCTGAGGCATTCCGTTGGCAAGCGCACGGAAGGCTGATTCTGAGGTTAAGGCCTCTGAAATTTGCTCGTGAAGCAAGCGTGCTTCACGCTCCTGCCGATCATTGGATATGACAACTTGTGCTACCATCGCCATTTGATATCACACATCAAATTTGTTGGGTCAATTGTATGGGTATCATCTTTTGGGGGATAATCACCCACACGCTGCCCGGCGCTCGCTTCGCGATGCTTGACTTAGCTAAGGGCCTTCACTCCCACTCATCCCAAGAGCTATCCTTAAGCGAGTGCACGGTCTTGCGCACCTTCGGCTTGGGCACTTTCTTAGGTGGCGGAATGGCGTTCACCAGCTTGCGCGGCGCTTCGCGCATACGCCGGCGGTGACACTCATCCGCCTTGACCCGTTCGAGATCGCGGTTGCGCAGCGTCTCAAACTGCTCCCATGCCGCGCGCGTCTCGGGTGACAATTGCTCCCATTCACGCTGACGCTGACGCTCGTGCTCATCGCGCAGCCCCGCGACTTTCTTATCAATGCTCTCGCGCACCTGTTGCGGGGTAGGGGCCTTGGCTTTGGCTTCGGCGCGCATCTCCGCCTCAATCTCGGCGCGGATTTTCTTGGTCAGTTTTTTGCGAAGGCGCTTGTCATGCATGGTGTCAATCGCACTCAGCGCCTTGGGACGCCCTTCGGTAAAGCGATCGGGCGCACGGTTGCGCAGCATAAACATCAACAATCGATCATTGTAGCGGCGGCGGGTGCCGATCAGCTTGCCATAGGAATAAAGCGGTTCCTCCACGCCATTGAGCGCGCGGTCCATCGCAACATCCTCTATCCGTTGAACGCCAAGGTCGAGCGCGGTCTCCCACGCTTTGCGAAAACTCTCCGCGCCCGGCTGACGGCGCAGAACATAGGCGCCCTCGGTGCTCATATTGACAGCCTTGCATGCTGCATGGACCGAGCCGGTGTCTGCCAACGCTTCGACAAAGGCGGATTGGCGCGCCGGGGTCCACCCATCATGGCGTGCGCATTTGCGCGGAACGGGGGAGAATTTGGGCAACTGGCCCGCAGGAACGGGCAGGCGGGCCGCGCGTGGGTCTGACTTACGGGTCATGGCGGAGCGTGAACCACAAAATCACCGAGTAGGAAAACTTCGCAGGCTTCACTTGGCGTTCAGAAAACACGAGGCTATATCGCGCTATATGAACACAACCCTACGCTCCCGTTTGTCCCGCGCTGTGCTGCTTGGCGCGACGCTCGCTGTCACTTCTGCTTGCGGCGGTGGATCCGCCGGTCAAGATGTGGCCTATGTCGCGCGCGATGTGGAATCGCTCTACACTGAGGCTCAGCGACGCTTGGACGTTGGCAACACGCAAGTTGCCGCTGCTTTGTTTGACGAGGTGGAGCGTCAGCACCCTTATTCGCCATGGGCTCGGCGTGCGCAATTGATGAGCGCGTTCAGCTATTACCTTGCGCGTGATTACAACAAATCGATTCAGAACTCGCAGCGCTTCTTGTCGATCCACCCGGGCAACAAGGATGCGCCTTACGCCTATTATCTCATCGCGCTCAGCTATTACGAACAGATCAGCGATGTGAACCGCGATCAGAAAATCACTGAGCAGGCGCGCACGGCGTTGCGCGAAGTGAACCGCCGGTTCCCGCAAAGCGAATATGCGGCCGATGCGCGGCTCAAACTCGATCTTGTGTCTGACCACTTGGCTGGCAAAGAGATGGAAATTGGTCGGCATTATCAACGTTCTGGCCAATGGCTTTCGGCTGCGCTGCGTTTCACCAATGTGGTTGAGAATTTTGAAACCACCAGCCACACGGCAGAGGCGCTTTACCGGTTGACCGAGAGCAACCTTGCGCTGGGCATTCCCAATGAGGCGGTCAAATATGCCGCGGTTCTGGGGGCGAACTATCCCGGTAGTGAGTGGTATGAGCGAGCCTTCAAACTTGTTGGCAAGCACGCGTCTGAAAAAACCCCAAGTTGACTGTGGGCACGGCTCTCGCGCTTAGGTGACGAGGCCGTGCGGGTAAGCTAAACGCAAGCTGATGCTCACTCGGCTTTCGATCCGCAATATCGTCCTTATCGAAGCGCTTGATTTAGAATTCACGCGCGGACTTGGTGTGCTTACGGGTGAGACCGGGGCGGGCAAGTCGATCCTGCTCGACGCGCTGGGACTGGTGCTGGGCGACCGCGCTGAAACGTCGCTGGTCCGCTCGGGTGAGGATAAAGCCAGCGTCACGGCAAGCTTTGAATTCGCGCAGCTACCCTCCGCAATCGAAGAGGCTTTGGATGAAGCCGAGGTCGAGCTTGAGCAGGGCGAGCCGCTGTTGATCCGCCGCCAAGTGAAAGCCGATGGCGGCTCTAAAGCCTTCGTCAACGACCAGCCATGCAGCGCCCGCCTGCTGCGCGATCTGGCACCGGCTCTGGTTGAATTGCACGGTCAGCATGATGATCGTGGGCTCGTTAATCCGCGCGGGCATCTGGCTCTGCTCGACCGGTTTGCTGGAAATGATCTTGCGACTTTGGCGCGGCGCTTTGCCTCTTGGGCTAAGGCCGAGGCGCAATTGTCAGAGGCGCGAGCTGAAGTTGAGCAAGCCAAGGCGGATCAAGATTTGCTGATCGCGCATCTCGCCGAACTCATCTCGCTTGAACCGCACGCTGGTGAGGAGGAGCGGCTCGCCGCAACCCGCATCGACTTGCAAAAAGGTGAGAAGCTGGCTGGCGATCTCGAAGAGCTGCGCCATATCTGGGAAGGCTCGGATTCGCCGCTGGCTTCGCTCCGAACAGCCGCGCGCCGGCTTGACCGGATTGCCGAAGAACACCCGTTGCTCAAAGAAGCGCTAGCAGCGCTTGACCGTTCTGTGATCGAAGCGGGCGAAGCGGAGGAAAAGCTGGTCTCCGCCGCAGAGGCTCTGATCCATGATCCGCAAGCCTTGGATGCCGCCGAAACGCGCTTGTTTGAACTGCGCGCGTTGGCTCGCAAACATCGCTGCGAAGTGGATGCCTTGCCCGAATTGATGCGCGAGATGCGCGGCAAGCTTGATGCGATTGAGGGCGGTGAAGCAACGCTGGATGCGCTGGAAGCGGGTGCGAAAGAAGCGCGCGGGACCTATTTGGCGTGCGCTGGGAAAGTCCATGATGAGCGGGTCAAAGCGGCCAAGAAGCTTGATAAAGCGGTGGCGGCAGAGCTTGCTCCGCTTAAGCTGGATGCGGCGCGGTTCCAGACGGCCATTACAACTCTGCCCGAGGATAAGTGGGGCGCGCTTGGTACGGATAGCGCGGAATTTCTGATCGCCACCAATCCCGGCGCTGACTTTGCGCCACTCAACAAGATTGCATCGGGCGGCGAATTGTCGCGATTCATCCTCGCATTGAAAGTTGCGCTGGCGGAAAAAGGCGGCGCGGCCACGATCATCTTTGATGAAATTGATCGCGGTGTTGGCGGGGCTGTGGCTTCGGCAATTGGAGACCGGCTTGCGCGGTTAGCAGCGGATGAAGGGCAATTGCTCGCGGTAACCCACTCACCGCAAGTCGCGGCGCGCGGTGATCAGCATTACCTTATCGCCAAGGCATCAAGCGGGACGGTGACTAAGACCAGCGTTGCATTGCTAGACGCATCGGGTCGGCAAGAAGAGATCGCCCGGATGCTCTCTGGTGCCGAGATCACCAGCGAAGCGCGCGCGCAAGCGGACAGGTTGTTGGAGGGGGATTAGCCCCCTCGCAAACCTTACCTATTGCCCATAAACCCGCGCGGATTGGCCAATCCGTTGCCGCGACGTGTTCGCCGGGACCGCGACTGATACTGCTGGGTCATACTTCGCGCCGTTGGCGTCTTCAGGCACATAAATTTCCACCGTGGTGCGGCTGTAGCCGGTTGGGTCATAGCGCACCCAATATCCATCGGGGTGACGGTCCCAACGGGTGGCGGGAATATCTGTGCGACTGCCTTCGCCAAGGGGCACAGCGCCGGTCAAAACGGCAACCGTTTCAAGGTCGCTGTAGCTGCTACCGCGCGATAGCATGCGGCGCATATCCGCTTCGGCTTCGAGCACAGCGCCAACGGGGCGTGGCACGCCGCCGATCAGGCCTTGAACTTGACGATTGGTGAGAACATCGAGCGCATTGCGGTTAAGCGATGCGAGCTGGCGGCTTGTGAGCAACCTTGCGGCGACGATTTTGGAGCGGGAGTTTAAATTTTCAAACTTCGCCCGCGCGATAATCGCCCACAGCAGCACCTGGATATCGCGCTGGGCAATGTCGGGATGGTCCACTGAGTTACGCAGGATCGCTTCAACGGTCTTTTTCTGCGGTCCTTTGAGCGGGGCATACGGGTATGCGTTGCCTCCGGTCGGACCATAAGTGCCCGCTTTCAAGCAATAGCTTTGCGAGGTCATGGTGTAATAGCCCGGCGCGAGCACATAGCGGTTTTTCTTATCCAACGGCAGGCTTGCAAGACTGTTCGCAACGCCCGGATCAAAGCCATCGCGATTGGGATCGGAATAGATCGCATCTTGAATGCTGGTGGTGATCGGCGGTTTGCCTTTGAGCAGGTTGGGCAGCTTTATACCCGGTGATAGGTCGCGAATGATCCCGCCAAACTGCGCCTGAACTTGCGGGACGAACGCAAGACTGAGGCCGATTGCGGCAATAAGGAATGTGAATAAGCGCAGCATAGTGTCCCCCAACTATCGTTTGTGTGATGGCATATAGCGCAGTTTCGTGGCGATTGCTTGTTAAGAGGCGACAAAAATTGGGGTAAGCGTGGCTGGCGAAATGCGCTGCTTGGGCTATGACATGGGGCTATGAGTGATGTGATGAGCGAAGCTGAAGCCGCAAATGAATTGATGCGACTGGCCAAAGCGATTGTGCGCCATGACAGGTTGTATCACGCCGAAGATACGCCAGAGATCACTGATCAGGAATATGATGCTCTGGTTCGTCGCAACCGCGAATTGGAAGAAGCGTTTCCGCATCTCATCCGACCCGATTCGCCATCGCAAAAGGTTGGGCATCAGATTGCTTCCTCACCGCTAAGCAAAGTGACGCATGAGGTGCGGATGCTGAGCTTGGATAATGCCTTTTCAGATGAGGAGCTGCGCGAATTTGTTGATCGGGTCCGGCGCTATTTGAACTTGGCGTCGGATGAAGGAATTGCTTTAACCGCAGAAGACAAGATAGACGGGCTGTCGTGTTCGCTGCGCTATGAAGGTGGTGAGCTTGTGCGGGCTGCGACGCGCGGCGATGGGCAAGTCGGCGAAGATGTGACGGCAAATGTTGCCCACATTGATGATATTCCCAAGGCGGTCTCGGGCGATTTTCCCAAGGTCTTCGAAGTGCGCGGCGAGGTCTATATGGCAAAGTCCGATTTTGCCGCTTTGAACGCGGCGCAGGCGGAAGTGGGTGATAAGGTTTTCGCCAATCCGCGCAATGCGGCGGCAGGTTCGCTTAGGCAAAAAGATGCCAGCGTTACCGCCAAGCGACCCTTGCGATTCTGGGGGCATGGTTGGGGCGCGGCGAGTGCTGTACCCGGACAAACGCAAGCCGAAGTGGTCGATACTTTGCGGGAAGCGGGTTTTCCAGTTTCGCCCTTGTTCGCTCGGTTTGAAAGTGTTGAGGGGCTGATCGCGCATTACGAGAAAATTGCGAAAGAACGTCCTGATCTTGGCTATGAAATTGACGGTGTAGTCTACAAAGTAGACCGGCTCGATTGGCAAGAGCGGCTTGGCTCGGTCGGCAAAGCACCGCGTTGGGCAATTGCGCGCAAGTTTCCCGCAGAGCAGGCCGAAACCACGCTTGAGGCGATTGATATTCAGGTTGGCCGGACCGGAAAACTCACCCCCGTGGGTAGGCTCGCGCCCGTCCTTGTTGGCGGTGTTACTGTTACCAATGTGACCCTGCACAACCGAGATGAGATTGCGCGGCTCGGCGTGCGGCCCGGTGATCGAGTGGTAGTGCAAAGGGCGGGCGATGTGATCCCGCAAGTGGTCAAGAACCTGACGCATGATCAGCAGCGCGCGGACTACACTTTCCCTGCTCAATGCCCCGAATGCGACAGCGAAGCCGTCGCTGAAGAGGGCGAGGTCGATATTCGCTGCACGGGCGGGCTGATCTGTCCTGCGCAACGCACTCAGCGTTTGGAACATTTCGTCAGCCGCAAGGCGCTGGATATCGAAGGGCTGGGGTCAAAGACGATCGCGCAGTTTTTTGAGTTGGGATGGCTCGAAAGTCCTGCTGACATTTATCGTTTGCGCAAGCGGCGCAGCGAAATTCTCGCGTTGGAGGGGTGGCAAGATAAGTCTGTCGATAATCTGTTGGCTGCTGTGGAAGAAAAGACCAAGCCCGATGCCGCGCGGCTGTTGTTTGGCCTTGGGATTCGTCATGTCGGCGAAGTGACAGCGCGCGATTTGATGAAATCTCTGGGCGAATTCTCGCAACTGCGCGGTGCGGCCACACGGTTCTATACCTATCGCGAAGAAAACCCGCGCGAACCAGACGAGAAAGACTCACCGTTCAAAAACCGGATCGACCAAACGGCCAAAGATATATTCGGCGTTACAGATGGCTTTGGCGCGGCGGCTGCGCATTCACTCGCGGACTTCTTCCACGAACCGCACAATGCGCGCGTTTGGGAAGAATTGTTGAGCGAAGTCACGCCACCTCGATATGAAGTTGAAACCCTCGACAGCCCGGTTGCAGGCAAAACCGTGGTATTCACCGGCAAGCTTGAAACGATGAGCCGTGACGAAGCCAAGGCGCAGGCAGAAAGGCTCGGTGCAAAAGCATCCGGTTCGGTCAGCGCGAAGACAGATTTGCTGGTCGCGGGGCCGGGCGCTGGGTCGAAACTTAAAAAGGCGGCTGAGCTTGGCATCGAAGTGATCGATGAGGCGGGCTGGGCAGATATTGTGGCGCAAGCGGGGTGATATGAAGCTCGAAGAAGAAATGAACGCGCGTCTTCCGGCGTTCTTCAAGAAGCTGATGCGAGACCTTGAATCACCGCGCGAAGTGCGGCGGTTTGGCAGCGGTTGGCTCTCCGGCTTCTTTGCATTGCTGCTCGCAATTAGCGGGCTTGCGATGGTCGTGGCGCTGCGCTTTCCCGATTGGTTTGCAACCCCTGAGCTTGGCTCGGTCAAAGACCTCTCCGGCTTTAGAGCGGCAGTGCATATAGTCTTGATCGCAAGTTATGCGCTCGCCTTGCTAAGCCTATTGCTGCGGCCACGCAAAGCACTGGGCATGATGGCATTGGTCATCGGATTGAGTGCTGCGTTGATCGGCGGTGCGAATGTGCAGCCGGAGGAAACCCGCGGCTGGGGCGTCTTTTTTGGGCTCGACTTCTTTATCGTCAATTTGCTCGCCACCGGGTTCATGTTTGCACCGCTTGAGCGCATGATCCCGCATCGGCGTAAGCAGCGGCTGTTCCGCACCGAATGGCGCGAAGACCTGTTCTATTTTCTGATTAGCTCGATGTTCGTGCAGTTGCTGGGATTTCTGGCGCTCGCCCCGGCAACGATCATCAACGAAAACACGAGCAGTTGGGATGCGTTTCGTGCGGGCGTGGCTAGCCTGCCTTGGATCGTGCAGTTTGTGATTGTCTTGATCGCGTCTGACGTAGCGCAATATTGGTATCACAGGCTGTTCCATAAAGTGCCGTTTCTGTGGGGCTTTCACGCGGTCCATCACAGCGCAAAATCGATGGATTGGCTCGCTGGGTCACGAATGCACTTTATTGAGATAATCCTGCTGCGCGCTACGACGTCGCTGCCGCTGTTTACGCTGGGGTTCGGCCCGACTGTAATGCAGGCCTATCTCGGATTTGTGTATGTGTGGTCGTCGCTGCTCCATGCCAATATCGGCGGCGATTTGAACCGGGTGGGGCATTGGATTGCGACGCCGCGCTTCCACCATTGGCACCATGGACTTGAAGACGAAGCTTTCGATGTGAACTTCGCAATTCACTTCCCATGGATCGACAAACTTTTCGGCACTTTTCACCTCCCCAAAGGTCGCTGGCCGAAGAATTACGGCATCCCCGAGGATGTGCCGCGCAGCTATTGGGGGCAGTTCCTCTATCCACTTAAGCGAACCGGGAAGAAGATCGACAGTGACACTTGAAGAACTTCATCCGCAAGCACTCCGCATTGCTGGCCTATTGCGCGAGCGCGGTGAAAAGGTCGCGGTGGCGGACGGCGCGACTGGCGGGTTGATCGCGGCCAGCCTTTTGGCGGTGCCCGGTGCGCTCGATTTCTTTGTAGGCGGAGGCGTGGTCTATTCGTTGCGCGCGCGTGATGTGCTGTTTGCGCAGCCCCGCGAGGCTTATAGCGGGATGCGCGGCGCGGGCGCGGATTATGCGCTGCTGCAAGCCCGGTCGATCTGCGAAAACTTCGAAGCGGATTGGGGGCTCGCGGAAAGTGGATCGGTTGGCGCCAGTAAGCATCCAAGTGGAACGCCAGCGGGCACCAGTTGCGCCGCATTGGCTGGACCGGAGGGCAACTTCACAAAGCTTCTGGAAACCGGCAGTGAGGATCGCATCGCCAACATGTGGGCGTTCACGGCAAACGCGCTGGCATTGCTTGAAGAGAGACTTTCCAACCAGGCGCACCCGAAATGAAATGGGGTGGTCGCCGGGTTTCGGCTCAGACGCTCATCGCCATGAGTGTCTTTGCAGCAGTGGTGTTGAGCATCGCGCTGGTGGCGTTCCGATTGAACGGGTTGTCGTTCGCGGGATCCCCAGCGGAAGCCGCCGATGAGCCGCCTGTCGAAGCGCCTGATACCCGGCCCCAAGCAGTGCAAACATTGGAAACCGGTCTCGCGCAGGTTGGGCAAAGCCTCAATTCCCGGCTTGGCATTGCAGTTGTCGATATCGGTGCAGACGTTGCGGTTCACTACAATGGTGAGCAGTTGATGCCGCAGCAATCGGTGAGCAAAATGTGGGTTGCGCTGACCGCATTAGATCAGGTTGATAGCGGCACGTTGGACTTGGCTGAGCAAGGCACTGTTCGGCGCGAGGATTTGACGCTTTTCCATCAACCGATCCGCAAACAAGTGCTCGCACAAGGCAGCGTGACCACCACCTATGCTGACTTTATGAGCCGAGCGCTCGTCAGCAGCGACAACACAGCCAACGACATGCTGTTAAAGCGGGTGGGCGGGCCAAGTGCGGTGCGCGCGATGCTAAACAACAAGGGGCTTGCCGATATTCGTTTTGGTCCGGGTGAGCGGATTATGCAGTCGGAGCTTGCGGGACTGACTTGGGACCCATCCTACTCCTTAGGCAAGACGTTTTTCGAGGTGCGCAAAACCGTCAATCATGACAAGCGCGAGCGGATCTTTGACGCCTATGTAGAGGATCCGGTCGATGGCGCGACGACGCTGGCCTTAGCTAAGGCGCTGACGGCTTTGACGCGCGGGGAGTTGCTAACTGGCAGCTCGACCGAAGCGCTTTTGACCTTTATGCGCGATGCCAAAAGCGGGGCGAACCGATTGAAAGGGGGTGTGCCCGAAGGCTGGCAAATCGCCCACAAAACCGGGACAGGGCAAGTGCTAGATATCGTCCCGCCGGGCGTAATTGGCGATCAGACTGGATATAACGATATAGGCATTCTCACCGCACCTGACGGCGGGCAATATGCTGTGGCGGTTATGATCGGGCGCACACGGGCGCCCGTGCCAGAGCGAATGGATATGATGCACGCTGTGGTCGCCGCAATTGTGCGTTATCATGAGAGCAAAGGCGGCGCTGGCAGCTAAGGCTGAGGCACGTCAGCGACCCATTTCATCACACCGCCGGGAAGCGGGCTCCACCAACCAGTTTTGATGCCAGCCGCTGCGAGTTTGTCGCTGGTCCATTGGTTGCAAGTGTTCGCAATGTGGTAGGAACCCTTTGCGTCGTAGAACACATCGTAAGAGCCGTAACCGGGATAGGTATTGCGATCTTCTGCCATTGGGAAATCCGCGATGATCTCTTTGGCCAAAGTCGTATATTGTTCACGCGTGATGCGCATCGCGCGAAAATCATCGGATGTGGCAGGGCGCACATAAAAGGCTGCATGGTGCAGAGCTTGCCCGCCGGTTAGCGATCCGATTGCAACAAACGGGTCGACTTCGGACCATGTCGGCGTTTCGAGAAAGAAGCGCTTCTCGCCCCAACTGACCGCGACATGGGTATAATCGCGATTGGGATTGCGCAGGTCTTTCAATGGAAAGTGCTCGCGCCAATCAACCGTCTCGCTTTCAATGGGCATCGCGATTTCTGTGTGAACACCGTTGCTGCCGATATAGATTGTGACGCCTTCTTCTGGCTCGACCCAATCTGAGTTTCGCGGGATCGAAGACCCAACCCAAATGGCGACAAAGTATAGTGAAACAGCCCCGAGGATGCCAAGCCCAAACCATTTGCCGAAGCGCTTTGTCTTAGCCAGCATGGTCGTTCCTCTTGAACCACAAGACTGCCCAATCGTCATTCTGCAATCGAGCTTTGCGCGCGAACCCTTGGGCTTCATAAGCCAGTGCAACTTGCGCTTCCTGCTCGCCCGCCAACAGGCCGGAGAGAATTATTGAGCCCGTAGGCGAGACAGAGCTAGCAAAATCTGGGGCCAGATCAATCAACGGCCCTGCTAGGATATTGGCAATTAGGATATCATAGGGCCCGCGCGATTGCAGCTGAGCATCCTGCATCCCATCGGCGATGATCATCACCATTTGGCCCGACGCTTCACCCAATGCGATAGCGTTGATCTGCGCATTCTCTTCCACCACCGGACCGCAGACCGGATCAATATCCGAGACTGTCACTTGCGCTTGTGGCCATAAAGCGAGCGCGGCGAAGCCCAGCAATCCGGTGCCAGTCCCGATATCGGCGATGGTTTGGGCGGAAACCTTCGCGTCATGCAGCTGTGCGATCATCTCCAAACATCCCGCCGTCGTCTGATGCTGCCCAGTGCCAAAAGCTAGCGCGGCGGGGATGACAAAATTGATCGCGTTTGGATCGGCGTCAAAGTTTGGGGTGCGCACATAGAATGGCCCCGCGCTTATTGGTTGCGCGCCTTCTTGGCTGAGCGCCACCCAATCCGTCGATGCGAGCTTTTCGACCTTTATGGTCGGAGGGTCGCTTTCAAACAGGGCTTGGAGTTCGTCGATTTGCAATGCGGCTGGCTCACGCGGATACCACGCTTCGAGCACCCATTCTTCCGGTCGATCTTCCGCCAATTCGCGGCCCGCGATTACCAAGTCCGGGTCCCATTCCTCAATCTGATCATGTGTGTACAAGGCGGCTTGAACAACTGTCTTTGCTGCATAGCCTGACAGTTTCCAACTGCTCTCGCTCATTGGTCGGCTTTCTCTTTGGTAAGTCGATCATCGAGGTCGCGGTGTTTTTTGGCGGCGTAGTCTGCGCAAGTCACTCCGCCGACAAAGGAGCCGGTGGCGGCGCGCTTGACCATCTGGCTGTGCGAAGGGTGCGGGGTGAGCAGAATGTCGCATTTGAGTTTGTCGAGCGCATCGAGGCCAGCGCGGTACTTGGCGACATATTCGGGGTGGTCGGAGAATTTGTAATCATCGCGGCTGATAGGTGAGAGGCTGTCAGCGTAGACAATGTTCTTGCAGTCATCCCCGTTACAGCTTTCCCATTGCCAGCTGAGCGCGCCGGGCGTGTGGCCGGGCGTTGCGATTGGGGTGTAGGACGTTCCGCCGAAAGTGATTGATGTACCCGGCGTGGTGGGGATGACATTCGCAACTGGAGCCATCGGTTCGTGCAATCCGGCTTGCGGATCTGTTGGATTGTCTTTGCCAGTTCGAAAAGTATCCACCGCTTCGGGTGCGGATAAGATGGGCGCGCCGCTCGCTTGTTGAATGAAGGCAAGACCGGCCACATGATCGAAATGCTCGTGGCTGTAAAAGATAAGGCCGATGTCCTTTGGGGTTGCCCCCAACTTACTTATGTTCGCAAGAACAACTTCAGAGCCTTTGCGTGTGCCGGTATCGATCAGAACATGGTTTTGGTCGCCTAAGATCAGAATCGCGCTAATCCCGCATGTCCCGACATAATAGGTGTTGCCATGCACTTTGAAGGGGGGGGCAGGCTTGTCCCAATCGTCCCATGGTTCGCAGGTTTCGGCCCACTCTTGAGCAGTTACCGCTCCTTCAAGCTTGGGCGCGGATTGCGCAGCGGCCAAACATCCACAAAGAGCCAGAGCAGTGGTCAAAGCCATAAATCTACCGAACATAGCTAGCTCCATTGGCGTCGATCACTGCGCCTGTCATGCTGGGCGGGGCATCGAGCGCGCAGAACGCCACAATCCGCGCAATCTCTTCGGGTTGTGCGACACGGCCAAGCGGTATGTCCGCCAGCAATCCATCTCCGCCCCGACTTTCCAGATAATCCCCGGCCATCGCAGTATCAGTGAAGCCCGGCGTCACGGCGTAGCTCAGCACGCCTTGCTTCGCATAGGCGCGCGCTATCGTTTTGTGCATTGCGACCATCCCGCCTTTGGCCGCCGCGTAGTGCCAGTGTTCAGGCGAATCGCCGCGATAGGCCGCGCGGCTGGCAACATGAACCAAACGACCGCGCACCCCGTCTGCTTGGGGTTCGCGAGCCAGCCAATGTCTGACTGCAAAGCGGCTAAGCTGGGCAGCGGCAGTTAAATTGATCCGCATGGTGTCTTCCCACGCATCGAGCCATTGGATGTCGGAACGGTCCAAGCGGTTCGCTTCGAAGATGCCAGCATTGCTGACCACGGCGCTGATCTCTCCGCCGCTGCGTTCAAGCGCTTCTTCCCACAGTATTTGCACGCCGACAGGGCTGGAAAAGTCCGCTGCTATCACATTTGCTGCAATCGGAGTGGTCGCATGAGCGAGCACTCTTTCGCCGCGTTTACGGAGCGCTGTAAGGGTCGAAGCGCCGATCCCTCGGCTTGATCCGGTGACTAGAATGAAACTCATGCAAACCTCTATCTGAAACTTTGCCATCAGAGTCGAGCATGCTGGCGCTTGCCTCACGCGTGCGGATTGCTAAGTGGTAGGGTGGGAACAAGGAAAATTGGTAAAAAGTTATGAGCAACAGACCGCTTTCGCCGCACTTACAGATATGGCGGTGGGGACCGCATATGTTTATTTCGATCCTCCACCGTGCAACCGGTGATGGGTTGGCATTGGTCGGATTGGCGTTGCTGGTTTGGTGGCTTGGCGCGCTTGCGAGCGGCGAAGCAGCCTATGCGACATTCACCGGATTGATGACGACGCCGGTCGGCTATGTGGTTTTGGTTGGCCTCACTTGGGCGTTTTTCACCCATATGATGAGCGGTCTTCGGCACTTCGTGCTTGATACTGGAGCAGGCTATGAGCTTGGCACCAACAAGATGTGGTCGATCGTTGCGCCAATTGTGGCGATCTTTTTGACGGTGGGTTTCTGGACTGTCATTCTTGCAAAATTGGGAGTGCTATAATGGGTGACGGCACATCTATTGGCAAAGTTCGAGGTCTTGGCTCAGCGCACGAAGGCGCGCATCATTGGCTCGTTCAACGATTCACCGCGATCGGAAATCTGGTATTGATGAGCTGGCTGCTGATCACGTTTCTGATGCTGCAAGATTATTCCTATGGAACAATGGTGAAGTGGCTCTCGCAGCCGATCTCGGCCACAGCGATGATCTTGCTGGTCATCAGCCTGTTTTGGCATGCTCGATTGGGGCTCGAGATTTTGATCGGAGACTATGTCCACAACGGCGGTTCAAAATTCGCGGTACTTTCCGCACTTAATTTGGCTGTTATCGGCGGCGGCGCATTCGCAGTGTTTAGCGTTGTGAGCCTTGCATTTGGAGGTGCCGCATAATGGCCGCGAAGAAGAAAAAAGACGCCGGTGCGGCCGCTGATCCGCAACTCAAAGGCGCATATAAGATTATCGACCACGTCTATGACGTGGTGGTTGTGGGTGCAGGCGGTTCGGGTCTGCGTGCGACCATGGGCGCGGCAGAAGCGGGCCTTAAGACTGCCAATATCTCCAAAGTTTTCCCAACACGCTCGCACACAGTTGCGGCGCAAGGCGGGATCGCGGCGAGCCTTGGCAACAACACGCCGGATCACTGGACCTGGCATATGTATGATACAGTCAAAGGGTCAGACTGGCTGGGCGATCAGGACGCGATCGAATATCTTGCGCGCGAAGCACCGCAGGCTGTTTATGAGCTGGAGCATGCAGGGGTTCCGTTCTCGCGCAACGAAGACGGTACTATCTATCAACGGCCGTTTGGCGGGCATATGCAAAATATGGGAGCGGGACCGCCGGTGCAGCGTACTTGCGCCGCGGCCGATCGGACCGGGCATGCAATGCTCCATGCCCTGTATCAGCAGAGCCTTAAATATGACGCGGATTTCTTCATCGAGTATTTCGCGCTTGACCTAATCATGTCGGATGTCGGCGGCGAGAAAAAATGCGTTGGCGTGATGGCAATGTGCCTTGATGATGGCACGATTCACCGGTTCCGAGCGCAATCTGTAGTGCTGGCAACCGGTGGCTATGGACGTTGTTATTACACCGCTACCTCTGCACATACGTGCACTGGCGATGGCGGAGGTATGGCGCTGCGAGCAGGCTTGCCGTTGCAAGACATGGAGTTTGTGCAGTTCCATCCAACTGGAATTTATGGTGCTGGCGTGCTGATTACCGAGGGCGCACGCGGAGAGGGTGGGTACCTCACCAATTCCGAAGGCGAACGATTTATGGAGCGTTACGCACCATCAGCAAAAGACCTCGCATCGCGTGATGTTGTGTCTCAGTCGATGGCCAAGGAAATGCGTGAAGGCCGGGGCGTCGGCCCTGATGGTGATCACATTTACCTCCATCTCGATCACATTGACCCCAACGTTCTTGCCGAACGTTTGCCTGGTATCACCGAAAGCGGCAAAATATTTGCAGGGGTCGATCTGACCCGAGAAGCGTTACCTGTCACTCCGACAGTTCATTACAATATGGGCGGAATTCCATGTAACTATCACGGTCAGGCCGTCACGATTGGGCCGGATGGTAATCCCGATCATGTAATCCCAGGCCTTTATGCAGTTGGTGAAGCGGCATGTGTGTCAGTTCATGGCGCTAACCGGCTCGGTTCAAACTCGCTGATCGATTTGGTGGTGTTTGGCCGCGCGACTGGTTTGCATCTCAAGGAGAATTTGACGCCCGGTGCAAGCCAACCGGAACTCGCTTCGGACAGCGCCGACTTCGCGCTGAGTCGCGTCGATCACTTCCGCTATTCGGAGGGTGGTTCACCTACCGCCGCGATCCGCACTGACATGCAGAAGGCGATGCAACAGCATGCTGCCGTGTTCCGTGACACTGCGTTGTTGGACGAAGGCGTGCAGAAACTTGCCGATCAGAATAAGCGGATGGATGACATTCACGTCAGCGACAAATCGTTGATCTGGAACAGTGACTTGATCGAAACGCTTGAGCTCGACAATTTGATGGCGCAGGCCAATGTCACCATCGCTAGTGCTGCGAGCCGCAAGGAAAGCCGTGGCTCGCACGTCAATGAAGATTATTTCGACGTCGATACGAATGGTCGAAATGATAAAGAATGGATGAAGCACACGGTCACTTGGTTCGATGGCTGGGGCGGCAATGGTGGTGATTTGAAGATCGACTACCGACCGGTCCACGAATACACACTGACCGATGATGCCACCTATATCAAGCCGAAGAAACGGGTCTATTGACCTGAATTGGATCAGGTCTGGGTCAAGGTTTGGGTTCCTCGAAGAAACACCCTGAGCCTTGACCTGACCTCGCTTGGCAGGCAGCATCGCGCGCTATGCTAAAAGGCGCTTTTCTCGGTTCCATGCTGGCTTTGCTGCTCGCAGTCCCTCAGGCTTTGCGATCTCAGGAGGAACCTCCGCCTGAGGTTGAAGCGCCGCCGCCAAGCAATCCCAATCAGCCGCCAGAGCACACCAAGCCGTTTCCCAATCTTTCGGTGGGCACCACCCGCGATGGTCGGCGGGCGAGCTTTGAGTTGGCCCCGCAATTGGACCGAGGCCTCAGCGCGGCCCAAATTCTCGAACAGCGAAACCGCATGAGCGCTGCGGTCAACGCCCTCGCGCCGCAGCGTCCCGGCGTGGTGGACGCCTATGTGCTCACCATCGCGCTCGACAGTGATCCGGTTTTTGCCCGCGAAGCACGCGAGGCGGGCCGCGTGCTAAGCGCGCGGTATGATGGGGCCGGGCGCACGCTTGTGTTGGCCGGGCCGGATGGAAAGCAAGATAATCTTCCGCGCGGTTCAATCCGAAGCTTTATCGAAGGGCTCGCCGCGATTGCAGAGCGGATGGACGGCGAAGAAGATGTTCTTGTGCTCTACACCACAAGCCACGGCTCCAACTTGGGCCTGTCCTATCACTACGGCGATACTGGTTTTGGTTTTTTGAGCCCCAAGCTGATGCAGTCGGTGTTTAAGGAAGTCGGGATTAAACGCCGCATCCTGATCGTCAGCGCTTGTTATTCGGGCGTGTTTGTCCCGGCGATGGAAAGTGCTGACACAGCGATCCTTACCGCGGCGGCCAATAACCGGACTTCGTTCGGCTGCGAGGCCGAGAACGACTGGACGTATTTCGGCGATGCATTGATAAACCGGGCCCTGCGTCAGCCGCAAAGCTTAGGAGATGCCTCGAGGCAGGCTGCGCGCACAGTTGCGGGTTGGGAAGGGCAGCGAAGGCTGCTGGCCTCATTGCCGCAATTGAGGATGGGTGATGGGGTCAATGATTGGCTGCCAGCGCTCGAAGCGCGCATGCCGCAAACGGCGAGCGACCCTGTTGGGCGGCCAGCTATCGGCGAATAAGCTCGTCTCATCGTGTAAAATAGTACGGGTTCCGTAACGGCGCAGGTGGTTCATCTGGGCTTCATGTTTACAAACGTAGTCGATACAACTACAGACGTAATCGTGAGCTGGTGAGGAGGGCCTCGTGACCAATTCCGAAAAACCTATTGCGGCCAGCAATGGTCCCGAACGTATTAGCGACGCAGAACACGCTGTTATGGAAGTGTTGTGGGACGGCGGCACAGCCAGCGCCACCGATGTCTGCGATGTTGTTTGCGAACGGCGTGGTTGGAGCCTTGCGACGGTGAAGACATTGCTGTCCCGCCTCGTCCTAAAACAAGCAATCAAAGCTGAGCCTGACGGCCGCCGGTATCTCTATAGCCCGACAATCGCGCGCTCTGATTACGTCGGCGGAGAATCGCGTCGGTTGGTCGATCGCCTGTTCGGTGGCCGCGCGGCATCGTTGGTTGCGCATCTTGCTGAGACCGAAGCGCTGACCGAGGATGATCTGGCCGAAATTGAAGCTCTCTTAAGGGAGCTAAAGCAATGACCGACTGGCTCCTTGATACACTGGTTTGGACCGCTGCTCTGATTGCGTTGGTATTATTGATACGCCGTCCAGTCGCGCAGTGGTTTGGCGCGAAAGCTGCGTATGCCCTCTGGGCGTTGCCGATGCTGCGGCTTGTGATGCCGCCCATTCATTTGCCTGCTTGGATGTCTCCTTCTGACCCACTCGGTCACGCTTCTAATCCCGTCACATACCTCATCCACGATCCCGTCACTCCAGTTGCGACACAAGAGGCGGTTTCGGGCTCGATGGAGGCGGCGTCTGATGCGTCTACACCAATTTCCCCGATGCTTTCGCTTGAGCTTGTACCCTGGCTTGAGATCAGCGTCGCGGTGTGGCTCATTGGCGCCGCCATTATCATCGGCATGCGGTTTTCATCTTACTTTCGACTACGCGGGCTATTGCTGGAAGGGGCACGCGAAGTTGGAAGGTCGGGCGCAGTGCGCATCGTTGAAACGCCGGGAACACGCGCCCCGCTTGCTTTCGGTGTGGTCGACAAAGTTGTTGCACTGCCGCCCGACTTTATGGCTCAACCTGACCGGATTGTGCGTGACCTCGCGCTGGATCACGAGTTGGCGCATCATCGTGGCTATGACTTGCTGATCAATATGATCGCACAGCCGCTGTTCGCCTTGCATTGGTGGAACCCGTTGGGTCGCTATGGCTGGCTTGCGCTTCGCCGCGATCAAGAGGCTGCCTGTGATGCACGTGTTGTTGCGGCAAAGCCTGCCGAAGAGCGCGCAGCCTATGCCAACCTTATCGCCGGCTTTGCAACAGGGCCAAACCTCGCGCTTGCTGCACCTATGGCTTGCCCTGTGTTAGGCGAAAAGTCGATTGTTCACCGTTTGAGGAGCTTGACTATGACTGACCATTCTCCCCGTCGCCAGATCGCTGGACGCGCCATTCTGGGCGTTGGTTTGATGGCATTGCCGCTGACCGCATCGATGACTTTTGCCAAGGATGCAGTTCCATCAGTTCCCGATGCTCCGCTTGTCGCACATGCAGGTGGCGATGTGCCTGTTGTTCCGGCAGTGCCACAAGCGCCAACTCCCCCTGTGATACAAGCAATTGAGTCGATTGACCCCGATCTCGATGAAGAGATGAAGGCGCAGACCACGAAGGTCATCATCATTCGCGATGATGAGGCTGCTGAAGCAGTCAACGAAGGGTCAGAGGGTGCAAAGACCCTTACACGCACTCACACGGTAAAAGTGGTCAATCGCGGGCAACGGATTAACGAACAAGAATTGGAAGAGCTCATCCGTCAGGCCAAACAAACCCTCGAAGATGCGGAGCCAGCGATCAAGAATGCAATGATCGTCGAAGAAGCGCGGGTGCAAATCGAATTGTCTCCGGGCGAGGATCAAACGACAATTGTCAAAGTTGATTGCAACCAGCGCGATGCTGAAGGCCTCACCATCATTGAACGCGAAGAGTTGGTCAAAGAAATCCATGTCTGCGAAGCGAAGATTTTTGCGCACGCGCTGAGTGGTCTAGAACAAGCGCGGGTTCGGATTGAGAACAATTCAAAGATCCCGAAACGGACCCGCAAACGCATCCTCAGATCGCTTGATGAACAAATTGAACGATGGTCTGAGTTGGAATCCTGAACTTTTTATCGACCTTGCATCCGGACTGACCCGGTTCGGATGAGAAGAGAGCGGCGGATCGCGCATTGGCGGTCTGCCGCTTTTCATTATGTGGGTTCATGTGGAATTCAGTTCATCGCTCTCAAAGAACGTTTCATCTCACAAATAGGAGGATGAGATGTCTCAAGAGCGAAGTCCTGGAGTGAAGCTGATTATGGTTGGAGTGGTTGGCTTCTTGCTGATCATTCCATTGGCGATGGTCTATCTGTTGGTCGCGGACCGACAGCATCAAGCACGTATTGCGCAGGAATCTGTGACCGCCGCTTGGGCGGGGCCGCAAACCGTATCCGGCCCGCTTTTGGTGGTCCCTTATCTGGCCACGCGCGACACCACAGAAGTGGTGGATGGGAAAAATGTAACCCGCCGCTCTCAAGTGCGCGAAATGCTATATATCTCGCCAAGTTCGCAATCGCTTGAAACGGACATAGATCCGGAAGTTCGCTCACGCGGGATCATCCATAAGTCGGTAGTCTACGACGCGCAGATCAAAGGCAAAGCGCGCTTTGTTATGCCCGAAGACTTAGAACGCCTTGGTGTGCGGCCAGAGCAATTGCAACTGGACGATGCGGTTCTCCAATTGCCGATTTCGGACCCGCGCGGCCTGCAAACCGATGCCAATTTATCGGTAGCAGGGGACGCGCTGGTGCTGAAACCGGGGCTTGGAAACTCACAAGAAGGAACCGGGGTTCACACCTTTGTCGATTGGAGCGAAGGCGAGCCGATTGCGCTCGATTTTGCTTACGGGCTGCGCGGGAGCAGCGCGTTCAGCATGTTGCCGCGCGGCGAGGAAACAAACTTTGCCGTGACCTCGAGCTGGCCGCATCCCAGCTTCACCGGAGGTTTTTTGCCCAGCGATGCTGATAAGCAGGTGGATGCCAATGGTTTCAAGGCCAAGTGGTCAATCTCCAACCTTGCTTTGGGCCAATCTTTGGTCAGCAAATCAGCGCCAGGCCTTCCGCTCGCCTCGTCCGACAGTCATGACGATTATCTGCCGCGTGAAGTCGCCGAACCCGTTGTTGTCGCGGAGATTGCGACGATCCGATTGATCGAACCAGTCGACCTTTACAAACGAGTCGAACGCTCAATCAAATACGGGTTCTTGTTTATCGGCTTTACGTTCCTTGCATTCTTGATGTTCGACATCGTGGCTGGAGCAAGGGTCGCTACCGCTGAGTATTTGCTGACCGGGGCAGGGTTGATCTTGTTCTTCGTCATGCTGCTCGCATTTGCAGAAATGATCGGCTTTGCGCTCGCTTACATTGTCGCAAGCGGCGCGATTATCGGATTGCTCACCACTTATAGCGCGGCGGTGTTGGGCGGGTGGCGACGCGCGGGCTTCATCGCTGCTTTGCTCGCTGGGCTTTACGCGGTGCTTTATGTCCTGCTCAACCTTGAAGCATGGTCGCTAGTGATTGGATCGCTGATGCTGTTCGTCGCACTCGCGGGGGTGATGTATGCGACGCGCAAGATCGAGTGGTCAAAAGTGACCTTGAGCGCGCCTGTTGAGCCAGATGAGCCTAAGGGCGACGATAGCGAGGCGGTTGGCATTCCCACCTGATCAAGCTGTATGATGAAAAGAGGGTCGGGGTGAACCATTTCAAGTTCGCTCCGGCCTTCGCTTTTCAAACCTGTGATCAGAAGTCCATATAAACGTCGCAAACCGAGCTATCCGCACTCTGTATGCCACTGCGCAGCGCTTCCATGCGTTGAGCGCTGGAGCCGTGTGTGAAGTTTTCGGTCTTCACCCTTTGGCCTGCTCGGCGCTGAATGGTGTCATCGCCAATCGCGCTGGCGGCGCGCAGACCTTCTTCCATGTCGCCTGACTCAATCCGGTCGCGGTTCTTGCCCGCCCATACGCCCGCATAACAGTCGGCTTGCAGTTCCATGCGGACCTGCAATTGGTTGCTGGCGCTCGGATTGCTTTGCTGCAACTGGCGCACTTTGCGATTTGTGCCGACAAGGTTTTGGATGTGATGGCCATATTCGTGCGCCATGACATAGAGGCGCGCGAAATCGCCGCCTGCGCCCATTTGACGCTCCATCACGGTGAAGAAAGTGGTGTCGATATAGATGCCCTTGTCTGCCGGGCAGTAGAACGGACCTGCAGCCGATGAGGCATTGCCGCAGCCACGCGTGCTGACCGGACCGGACGGATACAAGACAAGCTCGGGTTGCTCAAACGGGATGTTCGAATTCGCAAAGATTGGCTCCCAAGTTTCGTTGAGGCTTGCCAGAGCGTTGCAGGTTTCCTCGGCAAAAGGACCCGCGGTGCAGCGTTGCTCTTCTGATAGGTTGTCTGCGGGCTGAGATTGCGTGGTGCCTTGTCCGTCAACCCCGCCAACCAATTGCAGCATTTGCGCAGGGTCAGCGCCGAAAACCAAAGCGCCGATCAAAACAACGACAATCCCGCCGCAACCAACGCCGCCTGCGCGCCCGCCCGGCATACGCCGTCCATCTGCGCCGCGTACTTTGATTTTTGATGTATCGAACCGTTTAAGTCGCACGGACTAACCCTCCCTTTATTCGTGCTGTCGCTCCTCAAGCTGCGCAAATTTGCTGGACACAGCGCGCTCAGTTGGCAAAAGCTTGGTTGTATTAGAAGGAGTTGGCGATGCACCTCAAGGGTAAGCGTGCGCTGGTCACCGGTTCGACATCCGGAATTGGCTTGGCGATTGCGCAGGCGCTGCGCGCAGAAGGCGCAGATATCGTCCTCAATGGGCTTGGCGATCCGAATGAGATTTCCAAACTGACCGATGACTTAGGAGCTGAGTTTAACGGCGCAAATCTGCTCGATCCCCAGGCTATCGAAGGCATGATGCAGTCGCTTGGGCCGATTGATATTCTCGTCAACAATGCCGGGATGCAGCATGTCTCGCCGGTCGAAGATTTCCCGACCGAGAAATGGGATGCGGTGATTGCGCTCAATATCTCGGCGGTATTTCACACAACGCGGCTCGCGGTGCCGGCGATGAAGGAAAAAGGCTGGGGGCGGATCATCAACACGGCCAGCGCACATTCGCTAACCGCTTCGCCGTTTAAAAGCGCATACAATGCCAGTAAACATGCGGTCGCCGGTTTCACAAAGACAGTGGCGCTGGAACTGGCGCAGAGCGGCGTGACCGCCAATTGCATTTCACCCGGCTATGTCTGGACCCCGCTCATCGAAGGGCAGATCCCCGACACGATGGAAGCGCGCGGGTTGAGCCGAGAAGAAGTGATCAACGACGTGTTGCTTGCCAAACAACCAACGAAGAAATTTGTCCAACCGCATGAAGTGGGCGCGCTTGCCGCTTTCCTGTGCCGTACGGAAGCGGGCAATGTGACCGGTGCAAACTGGAGCATTGATGGGGGTTGGACCGCAGAATGAACAACATCATCCAACGTTTGATTTGTGCGGCGCTGCTCGGTCTCGTCGTGGCTGGCTGTGCGAAAGCCCCGCTTGCGAGCATCTCTGCAACAGAGCGCGCCTCGCTTGAAACCAGCTTGATGCGCGATATTCGCGTCTTGGCGAGCGACGAGTATGGTGGTCGCAAGCCCGGCACTGCGGGAGAGCGGCTGACTACGGACTATATCATTTCTAACCTGCAAGCCGCCGGTTTCGAATCGGGCACCAATGATCCCGGCAATGCGTGGCGCGCGCCGGTGGAACTTGTCAGTGTGCGACCACAATCAGGCTCTGTGACATTTGAGATTGAGGGTAAATCGCTCGAATTGGAGCCTGATGAAGCCGTCGTCTTTACGAACCGGGCGCGCGATTTTGCAGAGGGCGCTGATGTTGTTTTCGTTGGCTATGAGGCCGAGGATATCACAGACGAAATGGTGGCTGGCAAAGTCGTTATCATGTTGGGTGAACCCGGTAAGAGCCCCCAGCGACGTGAAATTCTCGGCAGCAAACGCCCTGCAGCAATCCTCACAACGCTTGATGATGCATCAGGCATCAACAACTATCGTCGTGCGATTGGGCGAGAGAACCTCTCTCGCGCAAGCGAAGAACAAGAATTCTTTGGCGGCTTTGTCTCGAATGCTGCACTCGCCCGTGTCCTTGGCGATGAGACTTGGCTTCAGTTGCGTGGGAGTGCCGATGAAGAGGAGTTTTCTCCGGTCACTTTGAACGCAAAAGCGACCATTGAGGCAACTTCGCAACGTCGCGAATTTACGAGCCATAACGTGATCGGTCGGCTGCCTGGTTCAGTGCCGGGAGCAGGCGCGGTCTTGATGTTGGGTCACTGGGATCATCTTGGTGAATGTGGACCACCAGAAGCCGAAGATCGTATTTGTAATGGCGCGGTCGATAATGCGAGCGGCATTTCTGTGATGCTTGAACTCGCCCGGCGGTTAGCGGCCACCGGTCCGTATGACCGAGACGTCTTTGTGCTTGCGACAACGGCAGAGGAATCTGGGCTGTTTGGCGCGCAGGCTTTTGTCGAAGCGCCGCCAATTCCGCGCGAACAATTTGTTGCTGGGTTCAACTTCGACACTGTCGCGCTAGCTCCGGCGGCTTCCCCGATCGGTTTTATTGGGGAAGGGCGAACTCCGCTCGACACGCTGGTACTGGACGTCATCGCTCAGACAAAACGCGAAGTTGGTGATCGCGACTTGGCAGAGAGCTTTGTGCGTAGACAAGATGGTTGGGCGTTGCTTGATGCGGGCGTTCCGACGGTCATGCTTTCTAGCGCACTTGGTTCACGCGATATTGCTGAAACGTACCTGTCGGGCGATTATCACCGCGCTTCCGATGAAGCCGAAGGAATCGAATTGGGCGGGGCAGTTGATGACCTTTTGCTGCACGAGGAATTGCTGCGAAGGGTCTTGAATAGGAATACATACCCCGCACCAGAGCAAGCAGACGGCGGATAGCGCGGCTGATCCTCTAGCGTGCGGGCTCAACCCGCCCTACAGGGACGTGCACGATTCGCTTCTCGCATAGAAAGTCTAGTGCACATGGATATCCCCCTCGGCCTAACCTTTGATGACGTGCTTTTGCGCCCGGCCGAAAGCAACGTTCTACCATCAATGGCGGACACCCGGACCAAGCTGACGCGTGATATTGCGCTCAACATCCCGGTGCTCTCCGCTGCGATGGACACCGTGACCGAAGCCGACATGGCGATTGTCATGGCGCAGCTTGGCGGGATTGGCGTGCTGCACCGCAATCTTGAAACGCCGGATCAATGCGCGGCCGTCAGAGCTGTCAAACGCTTTGAAAGTGGTATGGTGATCAACCCGATCACAATTCGCCCCGATGCTGAGTTGGGCGACGCACAAACGATCATGGAGCAGAACAAGATCAGCGGTATTCCGGTGACGGATGATGCGGGTAAGTTGGTTGGCATTCTGACCAATCGCGATGTGCGCTTTGCTGAGAATCCAACGCAGCCCATTCGCGAATTGATGACGACGAATGATCTTGCGACTGTTCCACTTGGGACAACCCAAGAGGATGCGCGTCGACTTCTTCACCAGCGCCGGATTGAAAAGCTGTTGGTGGTTGATGATGCGTATAAATGCATTGGCCTGATCACCGTCAAAGACATGGAAAAAGCGGTCAATTCCCCGGATGCGACCAAGGACAATGCAGGCCGTTTACGGGTCGCCGCAGCCACCACCGTTGGCGACAAAGGCTTTGAGCGAACCGAGGCGCTGATCGATGCCGAATGCGATGTTGTGATTATCGACACCGCGCATGGGCACAACAAAGATGTCGCTCGCTCGGTAGAACGGGTCAAAGCTCTGTCCAATTCAGTGCAAGTCATCGCAGGCAATGTAGCGACTGCGGAAGCAACGCGCGCGCTGATCGATGCGGGCGCGGATGCGGTGAAGGTCGGTATCGGGCCCGGTTCCATCTGCACCACTCGCGTCGTCGCGGGCGTAGGCGTGCCCCAACTGACCGCTGTTATGGAAAGCGCAAAAGCGGCGGCTAAATCCGGCGTTCCAGTCATTGCGGATGGCGGTCTTCGCACCAGCGGCGATATGGCAAAGGCGCTTGCGGCGGGTGCATCTTCGGCGATGGTCGGCTCAATGCTCGCCGGCACGGCTGAAAGTCCTGGCGAGGTTTTCCTTTATCAAGGGCGCAGCTACAAAAGCTATCGCGGCATGGGCAGCGTTGGCGCGATGGCGCGTGGATCGGCGGACCGCTATTTTCAGCAGGATATCTCGCAGCAAAAGCTCGTGCCCGAAGGGATTGAAGGCCAAGTGCCTTTCAAAGGCCCCGCCGCAGACGTCGTTCACCAGTTGGTTGGCGGGGTGAAAGCAGCGATGGGGTATACTGGCTCGCAAACGATTGCCGATTTGCAATCGCGCGCGCAATTTGTTCGCATCACCAATGCAGGTCTTTCGGAAAGCCATGTGCACGACGTGGCGATCACACGTGAAGCTCCGAATTACCCAACCCGATAGGGGAAGATAGTGGTCGAAATCATTCCTTTTTTGTTGATTATTATGACGTGGGACCCGGCCGCTGAGCAGGAGAGTATGCAGGTGTTTCTTAGAATGCATCCCTCGCTTGAGGCATGCGAGGCTTCGGGGCAAAGCATCGCAAAAGATCGGGTGGAAAACCCCGAAGTCAGCCGCTGGGCGAAGTCAGAGGGGTTTGCTTGGTCATGCAAAAACCCCCCCTATGATCTCAGCATTCGCCCGGCCCGCCCCATACCGTGAGACCTGCTCCCCGCGTCCAAGCTGCGATAGAATTGCTGGATCAGATCATCGAAGGCGCACGCAATGAAGGCGCGCCTGCCGACCGCTTAATCTCCGCCTATTTCCGCGATCGCCGCTATGCCGGATCGAAAGACCGGCGCGCTGTGCGTGAGTTGGTCTACCGCGCTGTGCGCAATTGCTCTGAAGTGCCTGCCAATGGGCGCGCAGCAATGTTGGCTTTGGCGCAAAGTGACGAAACGCTCGCGTCGCTGTTTGATGGATCGACCCACGCGCCGGTACCGATTGAGCCTGGCGAAGCGGTTGCGGCGGCAGGCATCGCGCCGGAATGGCTTTTGGAGTTGCTCAACGCATCGGGTGTCGATGGCGAAGCCGTTGGTGCGATGCTGGACCGCGCGCCGCTCGATGTTCGGGTGAATACACTGAAAGCTGACCGTTCGACGGTGGAATTACCGGTTGAGGCAGAGCCGCTCACAGCGCCGCAAGCCTTGCGCTTGCCGTCTGGTACGCAGGTGGAGCAATGGGACGCATACCGGGCGGGACTCGTCGAAGTGCAGGACCATGGCAGTCAACTTGCTTGCCTTGCCGCTGGAGCAAAACCGGGTGAGAGCGTCATTGATCTGTGCGCGGGGGCAGGGGGCAAAACGCTTGGCCTTGCCGCAGCGATGGAGAACCAAGGCGTGTTGTTGGCGTGTGACACAGACCTTGGTCGTCTTCGCCAGCTAAAGCCGCGCGCCGAACGTGCGGGCGCTGGCATAATTGAGCAGCAGTTGCTCAATCCCGGTCAAGAGCTGGCGATGCTCGAAGCCCACCATGCCAATGCCGATCTGGTGCTGGTTGACGCACCGTGTTCAGGGACCGGTACATTGCGCCGCAAACCCGAGGGCAAATGGCGGCTGAAGCCTGCAGCGTTGGAGCAGTATGGGCAATTGCAGGACCGGCTGCTCGATATAGCGGCAGCGCTCACAAAGCCGGGCGGACGAATTGCCTTCATAACTTGCTCGCTGCTCGACACAGAAGGCGCAGACCGGGTTGCGGCATTCCTGGCCCGCCATTCCGGTTGGTCTGCCCAGCAGCCCGACCTTCCGCTTGGCGAGCCGCACGGGCACATAAATGCTACGGGCACGCGGCTTGATCCGTTCCACCACGGAACGGACGGGTTTTTTATCGCCATCCTACGTTCAGCGTGTTAGCTTACTTTATTATGGCTAAGCCTTCACCTTCACGGCTTGCTGATATCAAGGAGCTCTTCATGCGTTTTGCGCCAGCTGCTGCCGCGCTTTCATTGCTGTTCGCCACCACGGCGAGCGTTTCTAGCGCTGAGGAACCCGAAGCCGATCCGCGCGCAGCTGCTTTGATTACGCAAGGTCAAGCTTCCTTGAGAGCCGGCGAAACGCAGGCTGCGATTGACGCGTTTGAAGCGGCCTTGACGGTCGATCCGAGCTACACACCAATCTTCGTCGAACTTGCCGAAGCGGCGCGTGCTGATGGGCTGCAAGGCAAGGCGATCCGGTATTACCGCGAAGCTTTGGCGCGCGATCCGAGCAATTTTGCAGCCATGTCTGGTGAGGGTTCCGCTTTGGTTGAGAAAGGCGCTTTGGAAAAAGCCAAGCGTAATCTGTCCCGGCTAGAAAGCTTGTGCGGGTCGGATTGTCCAGAGACAAAAGCGCTGCAAAGCTCGATTGCCAAAGGGCCGCCACCGCGCCTTGCAGCGGAAACCGATGAAACGGCGCCGTCGAGCAACTAAGCCCAAACCGCTTAGATCAAATCGCGAAACTCTTCGACCAAAGCAGCATAGACGTCGCGTTTGAATGGTACGATCATTTCAGGCAGCTTTTCCGGTTCGATCCAGCGATAATCGTTGAACTCTGCGGGCTCATGCGCGTTCAAGTTTATGTCTGCGTCGCTGCCAGCAAAGCGACCTAAGAACCAATGCTGGATCTGCCCGCGATATTTGCCCTTCCACGCGACGCCCAAAAGGTCGGGCGGTAGGTCATACTTCATCGGTCTTGAGGCGCTCGCGATCACTTCGACCTTGTCAGCGGTGATCCCGGTTTCCTCCGCGAGTTCGCGCAAAGCGGCGGTTTCTTCATCTTCGCCTTTGTCGATCCCGCCTTGCGGCATTTGCCAAAAGCCATGCGTGCGTTTTTCAATGCGTTGGCCCACGAAAACGAGGCCAGCGGCATTGACCAGCATAAAGCCAGCGCAGGGGCGGTAGGGAAGATCGCTCATCGAAAGTGTCCAGTCTGCAATGTGGGCGCTGCGATAGAGGGGAGGTTTGCGGAATGCCAGCGACTTTGACGCTGGGCTGTGGCTGGGTTACATATTTTCAAATGTTACGCAGAGCCATCGCCAACCTCGCCGTTGTTTTCGCAGTTGTGAGCGCCGCCAGCCAGCCAACTTTGGCGGAAGAGACGGCGGCGCTGTCTGAAGGCGAGGCAGAGGCTGCGCCCGAGCAAAGCTTGTTGCTAGTGGAGTTGCTTGGACCCGCCAAGATGATCGGTTTTCCCGCAGTGTGTCCGGGTAGCAGTCCGGAGGACGATCAATCGGACATGATCTGTCTTGCTGAGCTCTATGAAGCGCCAGCGCGCGTCATCAAGACCTTGGATGGCGTAAAGACCAAACGCCGATTGAACATCCGTTTTACCGCCCATTCCGCTTATGTGGTCTGGAAAAAGGACCGCCGCTTTGTATTGAGCGTGGTGCCGTTTGAGGATGAGGGGCGCACCGGACACTTTGCGTGGTTCTGGGATTATGAGGAAGAGAACGGCGAGTTTTGTGTCGGCAATGAAGGCCTCGAAAATGCTGACGCTTCGATCCGTGACTTTTACCGCAGTGGCCATGTGCGCAAGGCAAGCCGCCGGGATGAAAATTGGGAACACGGATATGAAATCGCCTGCACTCAAGGTCAGCGGCGCTGGCGATTAAATGGATAATCTCACGCACAGCCTCGTCGGCGCGATCATGGGTCAGGCAGGGCTAAAAAAGAAGACCGGGCTGGCAATGCCAGCGCTGATCATAGGCGCAAACCTGCCCGATATAGATGCGGCGTGTTTCTTTTGGCTGCAAGGGACCGAACATTTGGGCTTTCGCCGGGGGATCACCCACGGTCCGCCCGCTTGGGTGCTGTTGCCGCTGATGCTCGCAGCGATCCTGTGGTGGTTTGACCGCTGGCAAGAGAAGCGCGGCAAGCGCCCTGAGGGCCGGCTGCCGGTCAATTTCAAGTGGCTGTATCTCTTAAGCTTTATTGGTTGCCTTTCGCACCCGGCGCTCGATTGGCTCAATGTCTACGGCGTCCGTTTGCTTGAGCCGTTTTCCTCGCAGTGGTTCTATGGCGATACGCTGTTCATCATTGATGTGTGGCTGTGGGCGCTGTTGATCGTCAGTGTTTGGTGGTCGTTGCGCGCCGAGAAGCGCGAGGGGAGCTGGAAGAAGCCTGCTTGGATAGGAATGATTTTGGGGCTGGTCTATATTGGTGTGAATGGGGTGATTTCGGTCGGCTCGCTGGCGCTGTTTGGCATCAACAATAAGGTCGCGGACATTAAGGTTCAGGGAGTTGAAACTGCAATTGCTTCGCCGGTTCCGATTGTGCCCTGGCGCCGGGAGCTGATCGTTGGACGAGAGAACGATTGGTATATTGGATATACTGATGAGCTTGCAGGTTATGACCACCCGGTTGCCATCTCGTCTCAACGATGTGCCTTGCCAGAACTCGATCTTGTGCGGGAGAACAACTCCCAGCTCGAAGCTTTCTTGTTCTGGTCGCGTGCGCCCTTTGCGTTTCGCGCAGAAGATGGCTCGGTCACTCTGGGTGATGCCCGTTTCACCGATCCGCGTGTGGTTGATCGGTTCGCGCTCAATCTTCCCAACGTGAAATGTGAGGAACTTCCGGCTGAGTAAGGCGCTCTCCTTACCATGATCAAACCCCAAATCGTCTGGCTCCGGCGCGATCTTCGGCTTGCTGACAATCCCGCTCTGTTCGCAGCCGCGCATCAAGGCCCGGTAATTGCCGTCTATGTGCTCGATGACGCCGCCGCTAAGTCTCACGCCTATGGCGGTGCGTCGCGCTGGTGGTTGCATCATTCGCTTGCAGACCTTGCACAAAGGCTCGAGGTGCGCGGGTCAAAGCTGATCTTGCGCCAAGGCGATGCGATTGAGGAGCTGATCACACTTGCGCGCGAAACCGGAGCCGAGGCGATCCACGCCAATCGCCATTATGAGCCGTGGTGGCGCAACGCCGAAAAGGCGTTGGACGAGGCGCTGGTGCTGCATCGTTATGATGGCAATTACTTGATGCCACCCGGTGCTGTCCGAACCGGGGCAGGGGGCGAATATAAGATATACACCCCGTTCAGCCGCGCCGTGCGAGCACAATTGCCTCCGCGCGAGTTGGTGCCGGAGCCTGATCTCACCGCACCCGCAAGCTGGCCGCAAAATGACGAGTTGGCCGCTTGGAACCTGCTCCCAACAAAGCCCGATTGGTCTAGCGGGATCGCGCAAAGCTGGGATGTGGGCGAAGAGGCGGCTCACCGTCAGCTTGAGTGGTGGGAAGACCATGTTGATGACTATGAGATCAAGCGCAATTTCCCCTCGGTTGAGAAGGTCTCGCGCCTTTCCCCCCATTTGCACTTTGGTGAGATTAGCCCGGTTCAAATTTGGCATTTCCTCAATGGCAAATCATCCAAAGGCGCCTTCATTTATGAAAACGAGTTGATCTGGCGCGACTATGCGCAGAACGCCATTGCGCAATTCCCGCTCTATGCGCGCAGCAATTACCGCGAAGACTATGACAGGTTGCAATGGCGCAACCCGGCGACCGATCCCAAGGCCGCCCGCGATTTGAAAGCGTGGCAGCAAGGAAAAACCGGATACCCCGTGGTTGACGCAGGAATGCGCGAGCTATGGCAGACCGGGTGGATGCACAATCGGGTGCGGATGATCACCGCGAGCTTTCTTATCAAACATCTGCTGATTGACTGGCGGCACGGCGAGCAATGGTTCTGGGATACTTTGGTCGATGCGGATTACGCATCGAACGCGACCAATTGGCAATGGACCGCTGGCACGGGCGTCGATTCTAATATGTTCGTGCGGATCATGGCCCCGCTTACCCAATCGGAGAAGTTCGATTGCGCTGACTACATCCGTTGCTATGTGCCCGAATTGGCTGATCTGGATGAGCCTAGCATTCATGATCCAGAGGAGTTTGGGCGACTTCCGAAAAGCTATCCCGCGAAGATCATTGGCCACCGCGAGGCGCGCGAACGCGCATTATCCGCCTATAAAGCGATCAAAGGCGGCTGAGCCTATGGCTAGTGGGTTGCCCTAATCAACCCATGCGCTCTAACATGGCGTCATGACAGCGCGTGGGATGAGAGGGGAAGCGTTGCTGAGCGGGGGTGAGCGTTTCACACCTAAGCCCGGCATGCTTTCAAAG
Source organism: Erythrobacter sp. (assembly GCA_039985875.1). GTDB lineage: Bacteria > Pseudomonadota > Alphaproteobacteria > Sphingomonadales > Sphingomonadaceae > Erythrobacter. The sequence continues at coordinate 668,163 of JBDWRU010000011.1, forward strand.
CGGGTGGCGCAAACTGTCGCACCCGCATTTGCAAAACTGGTCGACCGGATTGATGTCGGGTTGGAGAGCGGCACGCTGCGCGCGGTTCTCCCCGATGGAACGAACCGTGTGCTGGGTGCGCATTCAGATGGGTTCGAGGCTCAAATTCACCTAAAGGACTGGCGATCCCTTTTGCGGCTCGCCACGAATGGGGTAATCGGCTTTTATCAGGGATATGAAGCTGGCGAGTGGGAGAGTGAAGATCTCGTCAGCCTGTTCGCCCTGATGGCTAGCAATGTTCGTTCGCTGCAGGGGACTGCGCGCAGTTCCGGGCCATTCAAATGGGTGGCTGCACTCGCGCATAAATGGAACCGCAATGACCGTGCTGGTGCCAAGCGCAATGTCTCGGCGCATTACGACCTCGGCAATGATTTTTATGCGGCGTGGCTGGATGAAGCCATGATATATTCCAGCGCTTTGGGCGTGGCGGATGATGGGCTTGAAGCCGCGCAGGCACGAAAGCTGAATAGTATCGCTGAACGCCTAGTTGGGCTGGAAAGCGTGCTTGAAATTGGCTGCGGATGGGGCGCTTTGGCGGAGCATTTGTCCGAACGGGGGGCAGATGTGACCGCAATCAGCCTTTCGACTGAACAGCTTGCCCATGCCCGCTTCGAAAGCGCTGGTGAAGTCACCTATCGCAAGCAGGATTACCGGGATGCGCGCGGGCAGTATGATGCTATCGCAAGCGTTGAAATGGTTGAGGCCTTGGGCCGTGAATATTGGCCCAATTTCATGCAGGCGGTAGCCCGCAATCTAAAACCGGGTGGACGTGCGGCAATCCAATACATCTCTATCGCTGACGACTTGTTCGAAGACTATGCCAGCACGGCAGACTTCATTCAGGCTTATGTCTTCCCCGGCGGCATGCTGATCAAATCGAGCGAATTTCGTGTGCTCGCAGAGGAGCGCGGTCTAAGCTGGCAGGACGAAGTGCGCTTTGGCGACGACTATGCTCAGACCTTGCGGATTTGGCGCGAACGTTTCGATGCAGCGGTGGAAGAGCAGCGATTGCCCGATGGGTTTGACGCGCGCTTTATCCGGTTGTGGCGCTTCTATCTCGCCTATTGCGAGGCTGGGTTTCGCACCGGCAATATCGATGTGCACCAGGTAACGCTCGTCAAAGAAAGCAACGATAAAAAGGGTTGAGGATATGCGGATTTCACGTTTTGGATTGAGCGCGGGTCTGTCTCTCGCGCTTGCGGCGTGTTCGGGTTCCTACGGGGTGGAAGAGAGCGCGAGTGCGCAACAGCTTGGCGAAGTGACACTGGTGGAACCGGCAGCGCGCGCTCCCTCTGAACTGCAAGTATTGTTCTGGAACGACGAACAACGCAATGCCCGCTTCCGCGACATGGAAAGCTGGTTTGCAGGTCACGAAGTGCCGGCATCGCCCAACCCGACCACGCTGGAGAAAGGCGCGCCTCTCAGCGCTGCGCTTCAAGGCGAATTGCGCGCCTATATTGAGGAAAGCAACGCAGCGGGTATCATGGTCCTGCAAGGCGGCAAGGTGCGCTTTGAGGAATACGGGCTTGGCATGAGCGAGACCGACCGCTGGACGAGCTTTTCGGTCGCGAAGAGTTTCACCTCCACCCTGCTAGGTGCGGCGGTCAAAGATGGCTTTATCGCCAGCCTTGATGACCCGATCACGCAATATATCCCTGAACTCAAAGGGTCCGCCTATGACGGCGTCACCGTTGAGCAAATCGCAACAATGACCAGCGGGGTCGCTTGGAATGAGAATTACACCGACCCTGAAAGCGATGTGTCACAGCTCAACAAATTTGTGGTCGAATTTGGACCCAATGCGATTGTCGAGCAGATGAAGCGGTTAAAACGCGAGGCTCCTGCGGGTGAGAAATTCGTCTATAAAACCGGTGAAACTAACCTGTTAGGACTGCTTATTGAGAATGTGGTTGGGCTTTCATTGGCCGAATATTCGCAAGAGAAGATTGTTGGTGCGGCCGGGCTTGAAGGCGCAATGTTTTGGATGACGGACCCGCGCGGCGGCAATATTGGCGGGTGCTGCTTGTCGCTGAGACTGTCGGACTATGCGCGCGTCGGAGAATTTGTGCGCAAGGGCGCGGTCGGCCCCGATGGCGAAGCGATTGTACCACAGGGCTGGTTTGCGAAAGCCGGATCGCCGCTCGTCGATTTCGGCAATGGTTTTGGCTATGGATATCAGTGGTGGACCTATCCCGGCGGTAATTACGGCGCGCAGGGTATATTCGGGCAATCTATCGCGATTGTACCGCAAGCTGACCTAGTTGTGGCCGTCATTAGCAATTGGCCCGCCGCTCAAAGCGGGCCGCTGCGCAATAAGGGCGCTGGTTTGGTAGCCAAGATTGCATTTTCCCCGCGCGAATGATCCCGCGAGGACGTTGCGTTTAGATCGCTTTGCGGGCGACGCCAGCAATGCTGTAACGCTGGAGGATATTGTCGTGCACGATCGGGCTTAGCAGCTCCGAAAATGCGCAGCCGACGATGCAATTGTCCCACCACACAACTTCGCCTTGGAGCGCCTCAAGCCCTGGAAGCGTCAGCCAAACCATCTGTCCTTCGTGCATCCGGGTGATCGATGAGGAAGAGAAGCCCGAGATTGAGAGATCGTGCACCACCGTCTGAAACGCCCGCCCGCCTGAGGCTCGCAAAGACGCCGGGATGGTGAGTTTTGTCCGCACACCGCAACGGTCTTCCTGGGCGGCAACTGAGTAAGTGTCATTTGACATTGGCATAAAGCTGTCTCTTTGAGTCGGGTATGCGGTCTTTAGTGCTGGTCTGGCACGAAGCACTGTGCCGATACGGGCTTTCACATAGATTGAACGGTGAAGTTAACCGGGGATTCACTATGCGATTCAACGCAAAAGCAGCTCAGACAGTCGATCCACCCCGTCCGGCGCATTCGGTCCAAACGTAGCGGCGATGCAATCAGCCGATGCGTTCGCGGTGCCCGGTTTCAAAGTCTTCGCTAAGCAGTGTTACAATGTGGCTTGCGACCACCTCAGGGGCTTTCACGGTTTCAGGGTCTTCACCGGGATAGGCTCGCGCTCGCATCTCAGTTCGGGTTGCGCCCGGATCTATCACCGCGACGCGAACCTCGCTTAAATTCTCGACTTCCTGACCATAGCTGTGCAGCAGGTTGTCAAAGGCAGCTTTGGTTGAACCATAGGCGCTCCAATAAGGGCGCGGACCGGCACCCACGCTGCTAGTGAAGCCGATCACGCGGCCCGCTTTGGCCTTGCGCAAGAGCGGATCAAACCCTGCGAGCAGTGCCTGTGTCGCGACAACATTGGTCATCAGCGCCTTGTTGAACTGCTTGGGATCAATCTGGGTAAGGGGAGAGAGTTCGGGAAGGTAAGCCGCCGCAATACACAAAACATCGAGCGCTTCCCAACGGCCCGCGATTGCGCTTGCTAGGCGCGCAATCCCGTCGGCTTCGGTCAGGTCAATCGGGGCAATCGTCGACGTGCCACCAGAGGCGTGGATTTGGTCTTCAACCGCTTCGAGCGCTTTGACTTTGCGCGAGACGAGAATGACATGTGCGCCTGCCTCTGCGAGCGCAACCGCAGTCGCAGCGCCAATTCCTTGGCTCGCACCGGTCAAGAGCGCGGTGCGCCCTTCAAGTGGTTTTGGGTCGCCCATTGGCTACGCTGCCTTAGGATCAGCGAAAGAGAGTTGCGCGGCGTCTTGTTCACTCATCGCAATATCTGTCAGCGATGTCGGATAGTCGCCAGTGAAGCACGCGTCGCAAAATTGGGGCCTATCGTTCTTGCGTGCTTCCTCGCCTACGGCGCGGTAAAGCCCATCAATAGAGATAAAGGCGAGGCTGTCGGCTTTTATGTGTTCACGCATCGGTTCCAAGTCCATCCGCGCAGCAAGCAGTTTGGAGCGCTCAGGCGTATCGACACCGTAATAACAGCTGTTCACAGTCGGCGGGCTGGCGACGCGGAAGTGCACTTCGCTAGCGCCCGCTTCGCGCATCATTTCAACTATCTTCATGCTGGTGGTGCCGCGCACGATGGAATCGTCGATTAGGACAATCCGTTTCCCGGCGACAAGTTCGCGATTTGCATTGTGTTTGCGTTTTACGCCGGCATGGCGCGCGCTATCGGAAGGCTGTATGAATGTGCGCCCGACATAGTGCGAACGGATAATGCCAAGCTCAAAAGGGAGGCCGGATTGCTGGGCATAGCCAATTGCTGCTGGAACGCCGCTATCGGGCACAGGCACGATCAGGTCGGCGTCACAGGGCGTCTCCCGAGCCAATTCAGCACCAATTGCTTTGCGCGCTTCATAGACGCTTTGACCGGCAAAGTAGCTGTCGGGGCGACTGAAGTAGACATGCTCAAAGATGCAGGGACGAGGTGCGATTTGGCCAAACGGGTGAAGGCTTTTGATCTCACCATCAAAGCCTACTTGCAAAAGCTCACCCGGCTCAACTTCGCGGATCATCTCTGCACCGACAACGTCAAACGCGACGCTCTCGCTTGCGAACAATACCGCATCGCCCATCTTGCCCATCACAAGCGGACGGATACCCAATGGGTCGCGGCATGCGATCATTCCGTCCGGCGTGGTCACGATGAGCGAATAGGCGCCTTCGACCAATCGGAGAGCGTCGATCAAGCGATCCGCAATCGTCGGATACCGCGAGGTTGCAACCAAGTGGATGATGACTTCGGTGTCCGACGTCGATTGGAAAATCGAACCTTTCTGGACCAAGTCAGCACGCAGCGCCCGCGCGTTAGAAATATTGCCATTGTGCGCAACCGCAAAACCACCGCTAGCAAGCTCAGCGTAGAGCGGCTGGACATTGCGAAGCCCCGCGCCGCCCGTCGTCGAATAGCGCACGTGGCCCGACGCCATATTGCCGGGCAATTCGTCAATAGCTTCTTGCGATGAGAAATTCTCAGCGACGTGGCCTTGGCCGCGCCGCGAATAGAATTCTTTGCCATCAAAGCTGGTGATGCCTACCGCTTCTTGCCCGCGATGCTGCAAGGCGTGCAGACCTAACGCGGTCGCAGCGGATGCGTCGGCAGCGTTAATTGCGCCGAAAATGCCGCATTCTTCGCGAAGCTTTTCGCCAAATTGATTGAGTAACGGGTGTGTAAGATTGCCGAAATGGGTTTCGTAAGCCGTCTTTGACATCGCCATTTTTACCCGCTTTGCAGCACTGTCCCGAAGCCCGCGTCAATGACGGTGTTACGGATCAATTACAAGAGAGCTTACAAGGTTTTTCGCGAGATTTTGGGACAGTGCTCGCTCTGCGGCTCTGGCACCTTATCAATGTTACTCACAATCACAGTGTTTGAGTGCATTGCGACGGGCGGGCAAGCCTCCTAAAGCGCGCATTCAGGTTACTGACGTCAGGCCCTTCTGCGACCTCTATGCTTACACCTTTCGAACGAATGATAGCGCGCCGCTACCTCTTGCCCGGCAAGGGGGAGGCTTTCATTGCGCTGGTTGCGGGCATTTCTGTGTTCGTTGTGATGCTGTCTGTGGCGATGCTCGTACTTGTGATGAGCGTGATGGGCGGCTTCCGCAGCGAGATGCTCGACAAGTTCGCAGGACTCAATGGCCACGCGATTGTGCAAGCCTACGGCGGCAAACTCGACAATTGGGAGGGCGTGCTGGAGCAAGTGCGCGAGACAGAGGGTGTTACAGAGGCCTCACCTCTGATCGAGCAGGCGCTGCTCGCAAGCTTTAATGGTCGGGTCGTGCCGATCTTTGTGCGCGGCAACACCCAAGAGGACATCAACGAGCTTGGTGACAAGGTGTTGATGGGCAATGTGTCGCAGGTCCAACCCGGTGCGCAAAAGGTGGCGATTGGTGCGCGGCTTGCGCAGAATATCGGCGCGCGGGTGGGGGACACGATTACCATCATCAACCCGCAAGGCCGCTCAACCCCGTTTGGAACCTCGATCCGACAAGTGCCCTATGAGGTCGCAACGATCTTTGAGATCGGCCTGTATGATTTCGATGAGACCTTTGTGATTATGCCGATGCAGGATGCGCAAACGCTTCTGTTGTTGGGGGACACGGTTGGCCTGATCGAAGTGAAGGTCGAAAATCCTGACGATGTCGGCGAAATCCTTAGCGATGTTGAGCAATCCTTGGTTGGACGGGCACAGATTGCCGACTGGAAGACGATTAACTCGACCTTGTTTGAGGCGTTGGAGGTTGAACGCGTGGCCATGGCCTTTGTCCTAAGTTTCATGGTGATCGTCGCTTCCTTTAATATTCTTTCGAGCTTGGTGATGTTGGTGCGAGCCAAAACGCGGGACATTGCGATCATGCGAACGATGGGTGCGACGCGACGCAGTTTGTTGAAGATATTTGTGACCACCGGAACCACTATCGGCGCGCTTGGAACGCTGGCGGGATTGCTGCTCGGCTTTATCGTTTTGTATTTCCGCAACCCGATAGTCGATGGGATTGCATGGGCGACAGGCGTGCAAATTTGGGACCCGCAAGTGCGTTTCCTGACCGAGTTGCCTGCGAGGGTTGATCCGTGGGAAATTGGCGGAATTGTTGTGCTGGGCATCGGTCTAAGTTTCCTTGCGACGCTTTACCCGGCGATGAAGGCGTCGAGCACGGATCCTGTCCAGGTGCTGCGCTATGAATGATCCGATTGTCTCTCTCAGCAAGCTTGAACGCAGTTTTGAGCAAGGTGGGCAGCGCATTGATGTGCTTCGCGGGGTCGATCTGGACATAATGCCAGGTGAGATCGTCGCGCTGCTTGGTCCGTCGGGCTCAGGCAAATCGACGATGCTGCAAGCGGTTGGATTGCTCGAAGGTGGATTTGGCGGATCGATCCAGATCGCTGGAGAACGCGCAGAGAAGATGCCGACCGATGCGCGCACACGGCTTCGGCGTGAGCATTTGGGCTTTGTCTATCAATTCCACCATTTGCTGCCGGATTTCGATGCGTGTGAAAATGTCGTGATGCCGCAGATGATCGCAGGGACAGCGCGCAGCGACGCGCTCGAACGCTCCGAAAGCCTGCTCACCAGCCTTGGGCTCGGTCACCGTTTGACGCACCGACCAAGCCAGCTTTCCGGCGGTGAACAGCAACGCGTTGCTGTTGCGCGTGCGCTGGCCAATCGCCCGACGCTGGTGCTGGCGGATGAACCCACCGGAAACCTCGACGAAGCGACAGCTGACGCCGTGCTGGGTCAGTTTTTGGAACTGGTGCGCGGGGAAGGCAGCGCTGCTCTTGTCGCGACCCATAATGAGCGGCTTGCGTCGCGGATGGACCGCGTGGTGCGTCTCCATGATGGGGTGCTGAGCTAAGGCTTGTGTCCGCACGATTAGGTTCCCACTTAACTTTCAGGCATCAAAGGGACCGACTATGACCACCATCGCTGATTTCACTGTGACAACCAATCGCGGCGAGCCGCTCGATCTGTCCGAGAAGAAGGGCAAGGTCTTGCTAGTGGTCAACACCGCGAGCAAATGTGGTTTCACTCCGCAATATGATGGTCTCGAAGCGCTGTATCAGCAATTCAAGGACAAGGAATTCGAAGTCCTCGGCTTCCCTTGCAATCAGTTCGGTGGTCAGGAACCCGGTGATGCGGATGAGATTGCAGAATTCTGTAAGGTCAATTTTGGCGTCACATTCCCGCTGATGGAGAAGGTTGACGTTAATGGGTCAGAGGCATCGCCGCTGTTTGACTGGATGAAAAAGGAAGCGCCCGGCGCGCTGGGCACGAAGTCGATCAAATGGAACTTTACCAAGTTCCTGATCAACCGCGAGGGCGAGGTGGTGAAACGCTACGGATCAGGCGACACGCCTGCCAAGATCGCCAAGGATGTTGAGAAGCTGCTGTAATTATTTCCAGTACCAGCGCAGCGGCTTTGTCGCTTCGCGGGTGAGCAGCCCCTTCGCCTCCAGGTCAAGCTGAACAGTCTTGGCCCACCATCCGCAGGTCTGGCCTTTTGGGAACAGGTCTTGGCTCAAGTGCGGCTTTGTCGCTTCACGCGTGTCGGATTGCGTCAAACCCGGAGACGAATTGGGCAGCGCTTTTTCAAACGCTGCCCGCATATCGTTATATTTGGCGGCATTGACCCGCGATGATTTGCCGGGAGCGTTGACGTTCTCGACTTCGATCATCGCGGTCATGCTCAAAGCCCAAAATCAGACGCTGATTGAGATACTGGTTGTAGCCATCATCGGTGCAGTGATTGCGGCATTGATGAATCCGATTACCACGAACACCACAATCGCAACTACTATGACGACCGCAGTATAGGTTGCGGCTTTGTCAGCTGGAACGCCCATGACTGGCGATGCGCCCTTGTAAAAGACATAAATCCCATAAAAAGCGGCGAGCAGCGCGAGGATTCCGAGTAGTGGGACAATGCCAAGAATCCCTGCGATCCAGCCAGCAGTCAGAGAATAGGCAGCCAAGCGGAAAGCAGCCGGGTAATCGTCACGGCCTTCGAATTGTTGGCTGATCAAGTTGGCAACGAAGGCCAACACCCAAACACCGATCAACCCAAAAATATAGGCAATGATTGCCAGCACGATGCCTGTGGCGAAGGGGATCTTCGCCGTGACACCCATAATTGTTATCGGGAACAATTGTTGTCCGATAAAACCTGCAATCGGTCCGATCGCAGCAAGCGGCATGACATATTTGAGGAACACCTGCATCGGAGCATCGGTTTCCTTGGCGACCACTTCCCATGTGCCGCCTGGGTTAGTCAGAATATTCTTTACGCGTGTAATGATGCCGTCGGCGTGTTGTTGAAGTTCGTTTTTATCAACCATGTGAGAATCCCCCTAAAATACGTTGGAATTTGCATTTGAAACGTGGCTGGAACAAGGCAGGTCTGGCTCGAATGCGAAATTCTCGCTTTTTCCCCAAACTCTCCCCAAGCCCGAAGGTTGAGAATTTGGCAAAGGTAAGCCCGCTCACCATAGTGGCTTCCATGCCCTTTGCTCCCTTCGTTCCGCTGCGCGTTTTGTCGTCCTATTCGATGCTCGAAAGCATGGCGGACCCCAAAGCCATCGCCAAACTTGCCAAAGAGCGCGGATTTCCAGCGATAGCGGCGTGCGACCGCAACGGATTGTATGGAGCCGTCATGTTTGCGAATGCTTGCAAAGGCGAGGGTGTGCAGCCGATCATTGGCGCATTGCTGGGTGTGGCGCGCGATGGATCTGAGGGAAAACAGGTCGATTACCTGCCGCTCTATGCGCAGGATGAAAAGGGCTATGACAATTTGTGCCATCTGGTGTCGAAAGCGCATCTTGAACGCCCATTGGAATTTGAGCCCCATGTAGTGCTTTCCGACTTAGACGGCTATTCCGATGGGCTGATCGCGCTGTCCGGCGCGGGCGAGGGCGCTCTCACCCGGCTTCTCGCCGAACAGCAACACCCTGCTGCACAAGCGCTTTGCGATGAATTGCAGGCGCTGTTCCCTCAGCGGCTTTATATCGAATTGGCGCGCGGCGGGGACGCGGGATGCGAGCGTGCAGAAGCGTCGCTTATCAATATGGCTTATACCCGCGATTTGCCTTTGGTGGCGACCAATCCGGCGAATTTCGCCGAGCCGCATATGCACCGGGCGCATGATGCGATGTTGTGCATTGCCAACTCGACCTACATCGAGAACGAGGACCGCCCGCGCTCGCAATCCGAGGCCTTCGTCAAATCGGCAAGCATGATGGAAGAGCTGTTTGCCGACTTGCCAGAGGCAACCGCGAACAGCCTCGTCATCGCGCAGCGCTGCGCCTATGCGCCGCCCTATCGCGACCCGATCCTGCCGAGCCTTGCAGGCGATCTTGAGGGCGAAGCCAAGATGCTTGAAGAGCTATCGCGCCAAGGGCTTGAAGCGCGGCTTGAACCTTATGGTGAGATGACTGCCGAAGCCCGCAAGACCTATTTTGACCGGCTCGACTATGAGATCGAGATTATCGTCAATATGGGTTTTCCCGGCTACTTCCTGATTGTTGCCGACTTCATCCAATGGGCCAAGGAACAGGGCATTCCGGTGGGCCCCGGGCGTGGTTCCGGTGCGGGTTCAATTGTCGCATGGGCGCTCACGATCACCGACTTGGACCCGATTGAACTAGGCTTGCTGTTCGAGCGCTTCCTCAATCCTGAACGTGTCTCAATGCCAGATTTCGACATCGACTTTTGCGAGACCCGACGCGGCGAAGTGATCCGGTATGTTCAGCAGAAATATGGCGAAGATCACGTCGCTCAGATTATCACCTTTGGTAAGCTCAAGGCGCGCGCTGTGCTGCGCGATTGCGGGCGGATTTTGCAAATGAGCTATGGTCAGGTTGACCGGCTGACAAAGATGGTGCCGAACCATCCCACTGATCCTTGGACATTGCCGCGCGCGCTGAACGGAGCCGCCGATTTCAAGAAGGAATACACCAACGACAACGAGGTAAAACGGCTTGTCGATCTGGCGCTGCAATTGGAAGGGTTGCCGCGCAACTCATCCACTCACGCGGCGGGCGTTGTGATCGGTGACCGGCCACTGGCGCAACTGGTCCCGCTTTACCGTGATCCGCGTTCGGATATGCCGGTGACGCAGTTCGATATGAAGCATGTCGAAAGTTCGGGCCTCGTCAAATTCGACTTTCTTGGCCTGAAAACGCTTTCGGTATTGCGCAAGGCGGTGGACTTGCTCGAATTGCGTGGGATCGCGATAGATCTGGGCACGCTGCCGCTGGATGATAAAGCGGTCTATGACCTCATGCAGGACGGTAACACGGTTGGCGTGTTCCAGCTGGAATCTGAAGGTATGCGCCGCACCCTCAAGGCGGTCAGGCCGTCCAACTTCGGTGATATTATCGCGCTCGTCTCGCTCTATCGTCCCGGTCCGATGGACAACATCCCGCTGTTTGGTCAGCGTAAAGCGGGCGAAGTGCCGATCGAATACCCGCACCCAAAGCTCGAAGGTATTCTTGCCGAGACTTACGGGATTTTCGTCTATCAAGAGCAGGTGATGCAGGCGGCGCAAATCCTTGCAGGATACTCGCTAGGCGACGCTGACTTGCTACGCCGCGCGATGGGTAAAAAGGTTCAGGCCGAGATGGACACGCAGCGCACCGTTTTCGTCGCAGGCTGCAAAGAGGTGTCCGGCATCGAGGCGAAGCAAGCCAATGAACTGTTCGACTTGATCGACAAGTTCGCAGGCTATGGTTTCAATAAATCGCATGCTGCAGCCTATGCGCTGCTTGCCTATCAAACAGGCTGGCTCAAAGCGCATTACCCCGAGGAGTTTTACGCAGCCTCGATGTGTTTCGACCTGCACCAATCCGAAAAGCTCACAATCTTTGTCGATGATGCGCGGCGGTATCCGAATGAGGCGGGCGGGATCGAAGTATTGGCGCCCGACATCAATGCCTCCGAAGCGCGCTTTACCGTCGAGCAAACCGATAATGGTTATGCGGTTCGCTACGCGCTCGCTGGCATCCGCAATGTCGGCGAGAAAGCGATGGAAGCGATTAGCGCTGAGCGAGAAGCGCATGGGGCCTTTGAAAGCCTCAAAGACCTATTTGAGCGGCTGCCCCAAGGATCGATGAACCGCAGACAATTGGAGGGGCTGATTTGCGCAGGAGCGCTCGATGGGTTGGAGTCTAGCCGCGCGATGCTGTTTGAGAATGCAGACATGTTGCTTGCGGTGGCTGACGCAGCAATGCGCGAACGCTCAAGTGGGCAAGCGGGGCTGTTTGGCGGCGAGGACGCGCCTGAGGAAACACTGCGCTTGCAGGCGACCGATCCGTGGTCGCGCGCCGAGACAATGGCGAAAGAGCGCGAGAATTTCGGCTTCTACTTTTCTGCACATCCAGTTCAGCAATATCGCGAAGCAGCATCGGCGCAGGGTGCTCGCACTTATCAGAGCATTATGGAAGGCGGCGCACCTCCGGGTGGCCGCGGCACGGCGGTGATTGCCGCGATGGTCGAAGGTATGAACAAGGGGCGCACCAAACGCGGGGCTGAGTTCATCCGTGGGGATTTCTCCGATACATCTGGGCAATTCTCCGCTGCCTGTTTCGAAGAGGCTCTGGTTCCCAATTTCGAGAAATGGGCCGCAGAAGGCACATGTCTGCTGCTCAATGTCGAGCTAGATTCGCCCAATCCGGGTGAGCCACCCCGGCTTACGGTGCGCGGGGCAAAGCCCCTTGCGAGCGTTTCCGGGCGATTACCGATGGCACTGCGCGCGGACGTTTTCACAGTGCATGCGATTGCTGAACTAAAGCTGGAGCTCACCACGACAGATGAGGCGCAGGGCGAGGTTGTGCTGCGCTTACAATCTCCGGAAGAAGGGGATGTCTTTGTCCGGCTCGGGCGCAATTTTGCGCTGGATGGCGAATTGGCTGAACGTCTTGCCGCGCTTGATGGAGTTGAGAATGTCGAGCTTGCGCCGCTTAGGCGAGGGCGCGCAGACTTAAAGCTTGTCGCTTAGTTAGGCTGAGCAGGACCAAAGGTGATCACAACTCGGCGGTTATCCAACGCGCGCTCGCCATCCCGTGTTTCAAAGCGCAGCTGCTTTTCGCCCATTGACCGCATCGTAATCCGGCCAGGTGGAAAACCAGCGGTTGTGAGATAGCTGAGCACCGACTGATTGCGCCGCTTTGCCAACGCAATGTTGTAAGATGCAGAACCCGAACGGTCTGTGTGGGCAACCATTGTTACATAAGAAGAGCCGCAGTTTCCAAAGGCGCTAACGACGTTGTCTAAGATGAATGATGACTTCGCATTTATCTCGCTGCTGTCCCAATCGAAGAACACCACATACGGACCTACATTGCAGAGCTCCGCGCCGGTGATCGGCTGCGGCGCAATGCTTTGCGTTTGCTCAGCAGCCAGCGGGGCGGCTGCCAATGCCAACAGCGCAATCCACGATCCTCTAGTTTTCATTTGTCGCTCCAAACGTGCTTCTCCTGATCTGAGAGACAGTGCCATCAAAGCTGTGCTCAAGCAAAGCTATCGCCTTTCCAAACCATACCTTGTTCAATCTGCGTTGCATTGCGCAACTTGTGACGGCACAAAGGTACTCAAGAGCACAGACAAGGAGAGAGATATGTCAGCGGGCAAATTGGGCGCGATGCAAGAGTGGTCGATGCGGGTCACCTCGGTCATTGATCACGCAGCACGTGAAAGCGGCAGTCGCGAAATCGTTTCACGCTGGGTCGATGGCAGCGAAACGCGCACCAATTGGGCGGGCATCCGCACGGACGCATTGAAGATGGCGCAGGCTCTTCAAGCGCTTGGCATCAAAAAGGGTGATCGCGTTGCCAGTCTAGCGATGAACCATTCGCGTCATCTGGTCAGCTGGTACGGTGTCGCCGGGATGGGCGGGGTGCTCCACACCGTCAATCCACGCCTGTTCGAAGACCAACTCGAATATATCGTCAATCACGCAGAAGACCGTGTGATGATCTATGATGCGATGTTCCAGCCTATCATCGACAAGATGCGCGAACGCTGGACAACAGTTGAGCACTATATCTGCTTCGATTCTGGAGAAAACTCACCTGCCTTCGAAGACTGGATTGGCGAGCAAGACGGCGATTTTGAATGGGTGACCGGCGATGAACGCGACCCGTGTATGATCTGTTACACCAGCGGCACAACCGGCAATCCCAAAGGCGTGCAATACGAACACCGCTCCACCGTGATGCACGCAATGTCCGGACTGCAACCCGCCGCGTTCAACTTTTCTGGATCATCGGTGATGCTCCCGGTCGTCCCGATGTTCCACGCGGCCAGTTGGGGCTTGCCCTATGCTGGCGCGATGGCGGGGATCAAATTCGTCTTTTCCGCGGTCAATGATCCAGCGGTCCTGCATGATCTGATGCTTCGCGAGAAGGTGACCGATAGTGCTGGGGTGCCGACCGTTTGGCTGGCTCATTTCCAATATTGCGACAAGGAGGGTCTTGACTTGCCGCCGCTTAAAGCCGCGACCATCGGTGGTTCGGCTTGCCCGCGCTTCATGATCGAACGGTTGATGAAAAACGGCACCCGCGTTCAGCACGCTTGGGGCATGACAGAAACCTCGCCAATCGGCACCGTCGGCGGGCCGACATGGGATTGGGAGGAGCTTTCGTTCGAAGAGCGGGTGGACAAGACCGCTATGCAGGGACGCCCGGTTTTCGGGGTTGAGCTGCGGATTGTCGATCTTGACGATATGACCAGCGAGCTGGCGCGCGATGGGAAAACCTCCGGGGCTCTGCAAATTCGCGGGCCTTGGATTATTAAGCGCTATTTCAAAGCTGAGGAAGATGCCTGCGGCAACGATGGCTGGTTTGACACTGGGGATGTCGGGATCATCCACCCAGACGGCACCCTGCAACTGACCGACCGGACCAAAGATGTAATCAAATCGGGCGGTGAGTGGATCAGCTCGGTCGAGCTGGAAAACGCCGCCGTTGGCCATCCCGATATCGCCGAGGCTGCCTGTGTGGGCATGTATCACCCCAAATGGGATGAGCGCCCAGTGCTGTTCGTGATTAAGAACGATGGTTCGGATGTGACTGGCGATGATGTGATCGAGTATCTCAAGCCGCTGATCGCCAAATGGTGGCTGCCCGATGCGGTCGAATTTGTGGATGATATCCCGCACACAGCGACGGGTAAGATTTCGAAGAAAGACCTGCGTGACCGCTTTGCTGACTACACGCTGGAGGCATGAATATGAGCCAATACTTCATCGACCCATCGCCAGAGAACTTCGCGGCGTTTAAAAATCTACCGCGCGACGAGCCGATCCATATGCTCAACCTGTTGCGGTATCGCGATCTTGCGCAATATCCAGATGGCCATGAACATTATGGCAATGGCTGGACCGGTCAGCGCGCTTACGAGGAATATGGCAAAACTTCCGGCCCAATCTTTAGCCGCGTCGGCGGTACGATCGTGTGGCGCGGCGCGTTTCAAACGATGGTCACCGGACCGACGCCCGATGATAAGCTGTGGCATGATGGCTTTGTCGCGCAATACCCCAATTCAGGCGCGTTCTTTGAGATGATCAAAGACCCGGACTACCAACTCGCCGTGGTGAACCGCACGGCGGCTTTGCTGGATAGTCGTTTGATGCGATTTAAACCGGGAGAGGCCGGCGGGGGCTTTGGGTGAGGGGGCACTTGCCACCCATTTGCGGACGTTCATAAACCTCGAGGCGCAATCTACCTAATTGAAGCTGCCATTGGATATATCACGGATAAGTCTGAAGCGGTTATGGTTTTGAAAGTCGGTCAATAACTATTGCCGAAATCGCCATGGATTTCATCTGTTCTATGAAATCATTCATCAGGGTATAGGTAGCCCGTTCAGCTTGATCAGATCTTCCGCCAAAGCCAATTACGGCCCTTTCGAAAATCTCTTGCCTTGCAGCGGGTAAATGCTCTTCACACTGAGTGACAGCAACCTCAGCCAAGGTTTCAGGACTTTCTTGATTATCTTTGGACAATTTCACCGCTTCTGAAACAACACAGCTTTCGGCAATATAAGCGCGCGGTCCACTTTGCGCATTTGCGCCGGTTGAACCAAATATCAAAGCAGCAATCAAAAATAGTTTACGCATCATATACACCCCAATATGCAATAACTGGCATATTCATATGTTTCAACTATCTAGCAGCAAAACCGTATACAGGAAGCTAACCTGCATTGACCGCTTTCGCATTGTAGCTTTCCACCCCGAAGCAGCCCAACACTAGTTAGTCGGGCTCGTCTGAGAGCAGATTGTAAGCTAGTTTGATTTGGATGCTGAAAGCAGCCATTCTGCTAACGACCCAATTGCCGTCGTTCGACAGGGTATCAAAGCTGCAGCTCGAGTTGCAAAACCTGCTCAGATTTGGAGCGAGAAACCGTGCTAGCTATGCTGCGAAAAATCCGCCAGTTACGGGAGTCTTTCTTCGTACCTGAAAGTGAGAATCTATGGCTTTCTTATCGGTCGGGGGCTATTGCTGCTTTTGGCCTCGATCAGAAGCCAATTCCGAGACAATTCTCCGGAGCCTGTTTCTGAAATCACCAATTCTCAATCGGAGCTTTAGTGATGACCATTCTTGCTGACCAAAACCGGTTGGAAGCGCTGCGTCTCATTTTGCCCGAAAGCTCCTTGCTCATCGACGCCAAATCGCTCGCGCTTTTCAGTCATGATGTCCTCTCTCGTGGGAAAGAACCTTTAGCGGTTTTCCGACCAGCAAACGTTGAGGAACTTGCCAAGGGCGTTGGCGCAGTGACCGACGCTGGCCTGGCTGTCGTGCCGCGTGGCGGAGGCATGAGCTATACTGGGGGGTATCTGTTTGACCACGGCGCCTTCGTACTGGTTGATACGAGCGCGCTTGATGCGATTTTGAACATCAATCAAGCCGACTTGACTGTAACAGTCGAAGCGGGATGCAGTTGGGACAAGCTTCATCGCACGCTTCAGCCAATGGGTCTGCGGGCTTTTGCCTGGGGTACTTTATCGGGGGTTCGCGCCAATATCGGCGGCGGGATGAGCCAGAACGGCCTGTTTTGGGGCGCGCGCAACGGTTCTGCTGCCGACGGCGCGTTATCCATGGATGTGGTGCTCGCCGATGGCACAATCATCTCAACCGGGTCTGATTTCTTTCGCCCCTTTGGACCTGATTTGACCGGACTGTTTGCCAGCGATTGCGGCGCTTTCGGAGTGAAGGCGCGGGTGACGCTCAAATTGGTGCGCGAAGCGAGCGCCTTTGCCTATGGTTCATTCAGCTTCCAGCAGCACGACGCGCTGCTATGCACTATGAGCGCGATTGCACGCGAGGAATTGGCTGCTGAGAGCTTTGCTTTTGATCCCTTTCTCCAATCTCAACGGATGAAACGCGAAACATTGGCAAAGGACGCCAAGCAACTCGGCAATATGATCAAAGCGCAGGCAAAATCAGGCGGCGTGTTGAAGGCGATGAGAGAAGGCGCAAAGGTCGCTTTGGCGGGGCGCTCCTTCCTTGACGATGTGCCTTTCAGTTTGCACTGCATTGCCGAAGGGCGTTACCGAGACGCGGTCGATGCGGACATGGAACGGATCGAAGAAATTGTGCGCGCCCATGGCGGCAGCGTGGTCGAAAACTCAATCCCCAAAATCCTGCGCGTCAACCCATTCCCACCGCCCAATTCGATGCTTGGGCCCAACGGAGAACGATGGGTTCCCGTGCATGGGTTCCTGCCCCATTCCAAATTGGTGGAAGCGTGGGAGAGGTTGCAGGACCTATGGGCTGCAAATGCCGTGGCGATGGAAAGTTTGGGTATCGAGATCGGCGCGCTGATTGCGGCGAGCGGGCGCTCATCTTGCTTGATCGAGCCGGTCTTGTTCTGGCCCGGGGAACACAATCCGTTGCATCATGATGCGATTGAACCCGATCATATGGCCAAGCTCAAGGCGCAGGCCGATAACCCTCAGGCCAATGCGCTTGTGATGGAGATGCGACGCCAAGTCATTGCGATATTTCGCGATATGGGCGCGATCCATCTGCAAATTGCGCGCTCTTTTCCGCTGAAGGAGAGCCATGATGCAGCCGCATGGGAAATGCTGCGCGCGCTCAAAGCGCAAGTGGACCCTAAGGGTCTTATGAATCCGGGGTCGCTGGCGTTATAGATGGGTTCGCATTCGGACCGTTTGTTCCTAGCCGTCAGGAGTAAGAATCCGGATTGGCCGCCTTCACCCCCATAATCAGACGTAGATTGATCCCGCTCCGATGCCTGAAAGTGGACTGGCAGCTATCTGAGTTTTTCAGCTATAAGCGGAGTGTCTGGAAACGACCCATTTGCGGACGTAAGCACATCGGTCTAAAGTCAGTTATGGTTTTTAGCGCTCACCATCTTGCACTTTGCTGCATTCTTGGAACTCTCGCGGCCTGTGCTTCAACAGATTTTGTTCCTGACACGGGATGGAAAGGCAGCGAAAGTAAAGCTGAATTTTATGAAAAGTGGTTCGGTAAGCAATTAGCTGCTGCTGGTGAGCCCCCATTGGTCGAAGCGATCAATCTTTCAGGATCAGTCAGTCGGTTCAGGCTCTTAGTTTTACCCTCGTTCTACCCTGCTTCTGTTTATCGAATTGATGAGCAGCAATTGGGCAAGTTTACTCTGACGCTTACCCATCTGGATGGTGCAGGAGGATATGATCCTGGCAAGGTCCGCGAACAAACCCAGCGGGAACTAACTAGTCTTGAAGCAGCCGGATTGGTTCAACACATTGAAAGCGCTCAGCTTGAAGAAACGCCGATGGAACATCCATTGCGATTTGAGGATGATGGCGATGGAGAGAGGGTGATCAAGGTATGTATGGACGGGACGCGGATTGTTGTCGAACGGCTTACAAAAACAGGACGTCAGTTTATCACTCGGCACACATGTCGGCTCAATGCTTATCCGAAATTAGCAGAGCTTTATGGCTTTATAACGGACCTCCAAAAGAGCGATTGATCCAACGTCTGCTTTCCACCCCTTAATCAGACGTAGATTGATCCCGCTCCGATGCCTGAAAGTTGACTGGCAGCTATCAGAGTCTTTCAGCTATAAGCGGAGTGTCTGGAAACGACCCAAACTCGGTCATCAGCAATTCTATCTCTGTGGCCTTTGTGGGAAGACGTTTCATTTGGGCTGAACTTGCAGCTCTTCATTTAAGAAGCTGGTCAGTCGATCGATGATCGAAGTTTGGTCGAACTGGGCGGAGAGGCTGGGAGCTTCCATAGGGTAAAAATGCCCGAAGCCCGGCACCCAGGCTTCCGAAACAGGTGCATTGCGGGATTGAAACAGCTTAGCGATGGCAGCGCTGCCATGTCTGATGCCAGTAAGGTCCCATTGCCCAGCGAAAAGTAGAAGTGGAGGCGCATCCTCTGAAACTGTCTTGTTGAGATCATAGCCCCAGCTTGTGCCGGATAAGGCAACTACAGCCCGAACGTCGGCTTGCTTGCCATAGGCAAGATTGATCGCTGTCATCGCGCCAGCAGAAAATCCGCCAAGCGCGACGCGTTCGGGGTCAACATTGTAAACTTTCGCGTTTGCTCGAACGAAACTGAGCGCGGTTTCCATATCCTCAACGGCGGCAAACGTAGCATTCCAAAGCTGTTCGCGAGACTGACCGTTTAAAGGCGGTAAACTCATTCTTTGGCGGACCAATTCTACCCTACCCGTTACTATGGGGCTTTCGAGCAGGCGCCTGGGCATAAGGATGCTTTCATCCAGTCCTGCCGGAAGGGCTGGGTCTTCCGGCGTCAATCTGTATTCTATCGAAAAGCATGCATAGCCGCGCTGAGCGAGCGCCGCGCAATAATCGGCCATTGAGGAGTCGCTAGCGCCATCTTCATTGAATTGAAAATCACCCTTTTCACCGCGGTGGAACGCGCCACCAAATGCAAGAATGATTGCCGGTTTTGGACTCGCGTCTTCGCTTTGATCTATTGGTACATAAGCGTCGAGGAGAAGTTCGCGAGCCGCCGCCTGACTTGATGCATTTATCGTTCCGCTGCCATAAACGACATCACCCAACAGCTCAAATTCCGATGGTTGCGCAAACGCGCTGGAGTGCTGGCAAACGGTAGTAAGCGCGAACAGAAGGATCGCAGAAAATAGCTTTTGTATTTGGGTCATAAAATTCCCCGAGACGATCTTAGTACATAATAGCATGACGATCAGACGTTCAACGTAACCGCATTTTAAGCCCAAACACAGCGCACTAACGAAACTTTCGATACAATGCGCGAAGTCCCATCAAAACCATGATCACACCAAACACCCCAACCCCTAACGCGATCAATAGAGCGTAGAAGTTGGACTGTGTGGCGCCTTTTATATACGCGGAATTGGATGGGTTGGCTGGGTCATAAAAGACGGTTGCTTCGCCCTTTCGGTCAGGTCGGATCAATTCGCCAGGGTCATAAGGGCCAAACGCCAATCGGGTGCCGGTGTAGGATCGACCGTCAACTTGATAGGTATATTCGACATGAAAAAGAGGGTTTGATGGCGGTCTGCGGTGTTTTTCTGTGGGCTCCGCTTTGAACAGCGTCACTTGTGCGGTGACGGGCAGCCAATCATCGCTTGCCTTGCCCAGTTGGTGCAGTTCTAACGTATGGCCGCCAAGGCCATTTGCGCTTAAAAATGCGATGGCAGCGACGACGAAAAAGAAAAGTGATTTTACCACTCAGTCAATTCAAACTTCTTTCAACCGCGGCATTAGCTCGACAAAGTTGCAAGGGCGGTTGCGGCTGTCCAATTGCTCGGCGAGGATCCCGTCCCAGCCATCTTTAACCGCGCCATTCGATCCGGGCAGCGCAAAGATATAGGTGCCGCCCGCAACTATCGCGCATGCCCGCGATTGGACGGTGCTGGTGCCGATGGTTTGGTAGCTTAAGAACCGGAACACTTCGCCAAAGCCGGGAATGTCTTTGCCATTGTGAGTGGCTTTGACGCGGTCGAGCGCTTCGGGTGTTACATCGCGGCCGGTCAGGCCAGTGCCGCCCGTGCTGACAATCGCATCAATGCTTGAGTCTTCGATCCAAGCGTTGATTTGCTCGGCAAGCACCGATGCGTTGTCTTTGACAATCAGCCTATGCGTGACTTTGTGACCAGCTTCGCTTGCGCGTGCTTCCAGAATGTCGCCCGACGTGTCCGAATCCGGCGTGCGGGTGTCTGAGACGGTCAAAATGGCGACGTTGATCGGTTTGAAGGTCCGGTCAGTGTCAATCGCCATCTTGCCTATTCCCTATCGTTCGAGCCTTGCGGAACGCGCTGTAGCCGCTCGAGGGAATTGTGGCCACTGCCCTTGCGCTAACGCACGGCGGCTTGGCGAATTGGTGACGCCAGCTGCACGCTCATACATCCAGTAATTGCGCATAACGATCGCGACATAACCGCGTGTTTCCCAATAAGGGATCGATTCCATCCAGAGTAGCGCGTCGCCTTGATCGTTGATTTCAGTGTTCCAGCGACTGATTGGGGTCAGGCCCGCATTGTAGGCCGCCATGATTTTGGGCAATTGGCCGCGCGTCGCAGGATGATCGCGCAGCATTTCCAAGTGCTGTTGACCATAGGCGAGGTTCACAGAAGGATCATTCAGGTCCGAATAGCTAGCGCCCAGGTTCAAGCGGCGATTGTGGTCGCGCGCGGTGCCAGGCATGATTTGCATAAGGCCACGCGCATTGGCCGGGCTAACCGCGCCAGCGCGAAAGTTCGATTCCTGAAGCGCATGGGCAAATGCAAGCGCAGGGTCGACCCGCCAGCCAGTGACCGGCTTCCAGCTTGCAACTGGGTAACGCAGTGCAATGTCGCTTCGCTGACCATAAGGCGCGTTGTGCGCCATAAAGAGCTGCGTGGATGGAAGGCCAAGCTCACGCGCGAGACGTGATAGAGCGGGGTACTCCGATGGATCGCCAACCCGCGCCTGATGGCGCAGCACTTCATCGGCAAGCGAGGTGCGGCCGATTTGGACAAGACCTGTGGCGACGCGGACATTGTATAGCCCTTCAAGCTGACGCCAGTCCGATTTGGTTAGCGGCTGTGCCATTGCGCCAAGGGGCAAGTCCATGCCCAATTGGTCAGCGGCAAGCATTCCATAGAGCGTTTCGTGATCGCGAGCGGCGGCGCGCAAATGCTCTTGTGCGCGGCCCGGTTCACGGCAGCGCACCAGCGCGCGGTTTGCCCAGTAGTGCGCGGCGGTCCGCAGTTCGACATTCGATGCGCCTTGGGCGGAGCGCGCAAATGCTTCGCCGGACAGTGCGCAATAACCAAGCCGCCAAGCAGCAAGCCCTGCGACCCATTCGCCTTCGGCAACCCATGGGCCACTGCCTTCAGACACCTGTTCTGCCAACGCCAGCGCATTGGCATCGTCGTTTTCGATGTAGAAGCTCCAAGCGACCTTCTGGCGCCATTCTGCGCGCGCCTCAGAGCTCAGGCCGCTGTCAACTTGCGCCAGCGTCTCATACGCGCCTTGCGGATTGTCATCCTTGATCGCGCTCAGGATCTTGGACTTGGCGCTTGATGGCATGGTGCCGTCATTTACGGTGCGTGGACGGATGCGTTTCGAGGCATATGGCTGGCGCTGAAACGATTGCGCTTTGGGCGCGTCGGGTAGGTTTTCTACACCGCGCTTCTTGCCCATCCGAGCCAACTGCTCAGTTTGCGGCAAGTGCACGCCCATCGCGAACCATTCATGGATTTGGCCGGGGCTTACTTTCGGGCTTTTGGCATGCGTGTAATACTCAGCCAGCGCGACTTGGTGCAGCACGCCATCTGGGTTCTGGGCTAACAGTTGTTCGACCTGCTGCCATTGCTGGCGTTCAATCGCATCAAAAACGGCGGTGTAGAGGCGTTGTTCGTTGGCGTTGAGAACAGGCTCTATCGCTTCGCTGCTTTGTTCTTGGCTGTCATAGTTCGCGGCCAAACTGCCAGAAACCTGGGCAGTGGCGATAGTCGGGATAGAGGAAAAACTGAAAAGTCCGATAGCGACCAATGCGGTGCGTGAGCATTTTTTCATTATAGTTGTGCCGACCATTCAATATATCTCCGCCAAAATCGCGCTTTGAGCCGGGGCATTGCCATCATGGCATCGAGCCCTTCGGTCACAAGCGGCGATCTTGATGAAGGCTTCTGGTTATTTTCCCGTAAATGTGTGGAAGGATTTGTTGCATCGTGCAGCAAAAGCGGTGAGATGTTGGCGCCAAAGGCAATTAGGCGCTCTGGCGCGACAAGGTTAACGTGATGAGCCAGCACTTGCGCCATTCCAGCCTTCGCTGCTGCCTCGGTATCGGCCATGGGGGTGTGACGGGTTAGAGCAGAAGCGAAATAGGTTTGTTCTTCGCTCAGGTTCATTGCGGCAAGGATATTGGTAAGCAACCGACCTTGTGGACCGCTAAGCAGAGAATTGCTGTCGCCTACCTCTGGGTCCAAGACGATCACCATCAGTTTAGGGTTGGCGGAGCCGCGTGGTGCAATGCGACCACGCGGACCAATCGGGTCCAGACCCGGCGCACTCATCCAAAATTCGCGAAATTCTTCCAAATTCTGGGGAGGTTTTCCATCGAAGTGGTCAATTTCCTCCGGCGGCTTTTCGACTGCCGCAGTTTGCCCGATCGGTTGAGCTTTGGTGGCGCGCTCACTGTTATGCTCAGTGTTCGAAGTTTCCTCTGACAACCAAACCGTAGCGTCATCGTTGAAATCGTAATCCACTCCAGCCGCCTTCCACCACGCCAGCGAAGCGGCGATGTCTTCCGTCAGTTGAGGTTGCGCATTAGACATATTGATAATTGCGAGCCTTGACTGTCCATCCAAGGTATTCAAGTGGAGAGACACAGAAATTGTGCGGGGCTGACGTTAGCCCTCAAGCATGAGGATACCAAAGCGCATGAGCGAACGTGAATCAATGCCTTGTGATGTTGTGATTGTGGGTGGCGGGCCAGCTGGCCTCGCTGCGGCAATCCGATTAAAACAGATCAACGAAGATCTCGAAGTGGTCGTTCTTGAAAAAGGCTCCGAAATCGGTGCGCATATTCTCTCAGGAGCGGTGGTCGATCCCAAGGCCTTGAATGAGCTAATTCCTGACTGGCGCGACAAAGACTGCCCAATGGCTGAAACGCCGGTTACCGATAACTGGCATTGGCTCATGGGTAAAAAGGGTAAGACCTCGATCCCGCACATCATCATGCCGCCCTTGATGAGCAATCATGGTTGCTACACCGGATCGCTGGGCAGCCTATGCCGATGGCTGGGTGAGCAAGCCGAAGAGCTGGGCGTTATGGTCTTCCCCGGCTTCCCGGCATCCGAAGTGATGATTGATGATGACGGCAAGGTCGCAGGCGTCATCACTCAAGATATGGGCATTGCCGAAGATGGCTCGCAAAAGCCCGATTACCAGCCGGGCATGGAAATCCACGCGAAATACACGCTCTTTGCTGAGGGTGCGCGCGGGCACCTGACCAAACAGATGAAAGCCAAATACGACTTAGAGGCCGACTGTGAGCCACAAGTCTATGGTCTTGGCATCAAAGAGCTGTGGGATATCGACCCCAAGAAGCATGTGCCGGGCCGGGTGATCCACACGCAAGGCTGGCCTCTCAATGAAAGCGGCACGTGGGGCGGCGGCTTTTTCTATCACCAAGCTAATGGTCAGGTTGCGCTCGGCTTTGTCACCGCGCTTGATTACAATAACCCGTGGGTCTCGCCCTATCAAGAGTTTCAACGGTGGAAGACGCACCCTGAGATCAAAGCCTATCTCGAAGGCGGCAAACGTGTTTCTTACGGCGCGCGGGTCATCAATGAGGGCGGCTGGCAATCGGTGCCCAAGCTCGCATTTCCGGGCGGCGCCTTGGTTGGGTGCTCTGCTGGTTTTGTGAACGTGCCCCGGATCAAAGGCAGCCACACCGCTATGAAGAGCGGGATGCTGGCGGCGGATAGTATCGCAGCGGCGATTGCGGCTGGTCATGAGAAGACCGAGCTGATGGATTATGACGCGGCGGTGCGTGATAGCTGGATCGCGACCGAGCTTAAGAAGGTGAAGAACGCAGAGCCTGCGGTTGCCAAATATGGCGATGATATCGGGACGATTTTGTCTGGCATTGATATGTGGATGCGCACGCTCAAAATTGGCCTGCCGATCACGATGAAGCATCATGCGGATTACACGCAAACGGGCCGCGCGGACCTATATGCGAAGATCGACTATCCCAAGCCCGATGGTGAGATCAGCTTCGACCGGCTCACCAACGTCGCTTACAGCTACACCAACCACGCCGAGGATCAGCCGGTTCACCTGCAATTGGGCAGCGCCGATTTGCAGCGAGATAGCGAGCTGGAGATCTTTGCTGGCCCGTCCTCACGTTATTGCCCGGCTGGGGTCTACGAATGGATCGAAGAGGAGGGGCAAGAGCCCAAGTTCCAGATCAATTCGCAAAACTGCGTCCACTGCAAGACGTGCGACATCAAAGACCCGAACCAGAATATCAACTGGGTCACGCCCGAAGGCGGCGGCGGGCCGAACTATCCGAATATGTGATTACCACAATGGCGAGAATTGATCCTTCTGAGTCGGCAATCAAGTATGGGGCGCGGCTTGGCATAATGCTGTATTTGGAGACTGCTTCTTCTGCTACCGAGCAGCGAGCATTTGAGAAGCGGCTCCGCAACGCCAACGCACCTGGTTGCGTGCCAACTGAGATGATTTGCCAATGGGAAGATTGCTTCAGGTTGGAGGACGCGGATCATTTCGGTGCGCCGGAGTTTTCTAATGAAGAGCAGCGTGCAATGTTCCGCTTCCATAGTGTGTGGAACCAGGTCGCTGATGAGACCCCTGACCCCATGCCGCCAAATATCAACGACTTGATTGGGACTCAGGTCTGGCAAAAGCTAATCGATGCCGCCGCCGAAGCTTTAGCCACGTTCGAAGTCAGAGGGCAGCTTCGACATCTCGCTGAGTCGGAAGAAAACTAGGTGCGACAAACCGCCTACGCCAAGATCAATCTCGCGCTGCATGTCCGCGCGCGGCGTGATGATGGCTATCACGAGCTTGAAACTTTGTTCGCTTTTGTGGATGCAGGCGACATACTGAGTGCCAAGCCTGCCGACGCTGACCGGGTGACGACGATCGGCGAATTTGCGGGCGGGATCGACAATCCGTTCGACAATCTCGTGGCAATGGCTCTCAATGCGCTGCCGCGCGCGCAAGGGCTCGACATCACTCTGGAGAAGAACTTGCCAGTGGCTGCTGGCCTTGGCGGGGGATCGGCGGATGCAGGGGCGGTGTTTCGCCTGATTGAGCAACATTACGGCCTACCCGATGCTTGGGAAGCACGCGCTGCAAAACTCGGTGCGGATGTGCCGTCATGTGTGCGCAGCGAAATGGCGATTGGGCGGGGCACGGGGACGCAGCTTGAGCCAGTGGAGAATGACCTTGCGGGTACGCCAGTGCTGCTCGTCAATCCGCGCGTTCCGCTTTCAACCGGGCCCGTTTTCAAAGCATGGGATCAACAGGATCGCGGGCCACTGCCGAGCGGCTCAGCCCGCAAAATTGCGCTTACAGGCCGCAATGATTTGACCGCGCCCGCACTTTCACTATGCCCAGCGATCGCGGACGTGCTCGCCGTTTTAGACGCCAGCGACGCTTGGCTCACCCGCATGTCCGGCTCCGGCGCGACGTGCTTTGCGCTTTATGACAGCGAGGAAACACTGGACGCAGCCGCTCAAGAAGTAGCACAAACGCATCCCGATTGGTGGACGCTGGCGGGTAAGCTTCGATGATCGGCGGGCGTCCCTTCCACCAGCTCGGCGATTTTGGCGCGCGCGGCCCCGGTGCGCCGCGCATTGTGTGCGTCGCTGACCATGCCTCCAACGCTGTGCCCGATGGTATCGAACTTGGCATCGCCGCCGAGTTGATGGAGGCGCATATCGCGGTGGACATCGGGGTTCAGGGGATCGCTGGCCGATTGGCTCGGCGTCATGCAATTCCTGCGCATTTGGCGACCGTTAGCCGCCTTGTGATTGACCTGCACCGCGAAGAGGATCATCCCAATCTCGTGCCTATGGAGAGCGACGGGCACCTCGTTCCCGGTAATATCGGTGCGGATGTAGAAAGCCGGTTGGAGCGGTTTTATCGACCCTATCATACGGCGTTGGAGGCATGGCTGGACAAGGCGCAGCCTGATTTGATCCTCTCTATTCATAGCTTTACACCGCAATTGGCGAGCGGCGATGAGGCGCGCCCGTGGGAGGTTGCGCTGCTGTATAACGAAGATGACAGGGCCGCCCGCCATGCAATCGGCAGGTTCAGTGAGTTCGGCCTTAATGTCGGCGATAATCAGCCCTATTCGGGCCGCGAACTCAACGCGACGATGAACCGCCACGCAGAGGCGCATGGCCGCCCCTATTGCGCGATTGAAGTGCGTCAGGATCTGATCGCAACTCGCGCGGATCAATCGCGCTGGGCCGATATGATCGCAGATGTTGCGGGAAGGGTTGCGCTGGCGCTCGAGTAGAGGCAGGGGCTGTTTCTCAAACAGGAGCTTTCGAGAAACAAAATGTCGTTCGACAAGAGCAAATTGCCAAGCCGCCACGTCTCTGTTGGTCCGGAGCGCGCACCGCACCGTTCTTACTACTATGCCATGGGGATGAGCGAAGAAGAGATCGCGCGTCCATTCGTCGCTGTGGCGAGCGCAGGCAATGACAGCGCGCCTTGCAACACCACGCTTGATCCTCAGGCTGATATTTGCCGCGAAGGTGTGATCACCGGGGGCGGGACGCCGCGCCGGTTCAACACGATCACCGTCACTGATGGCATTGCGATGGGCCATCAGGGCATGAAAAGCTCACTGGTCAGCCGCGAAGTGATTGCGG
Organism: Erythrobacter sp.; assembly: GCA_039985875.1. GTDB lineage: Bacteria > Pseudomonadota > Alphaproteobacteria > Sphingomonadales > Sphingomonadaceae > Erythrobacter. The sequence goes on from JBDWRU010000011.1 coordinate 695,504, forward strand.
ATTCGGTGGAGCTGTCGGTGCGTGGCCATTGCTACGATGCGCTGGTCGGCTTTGCTGGATGCGATAAGAGCTTGCCGGGCATGATGATGGCGATGCTCAGGCTCAACGTGCCCAGCATCTTTGTCTATGGCGGTTCGATCTTGCCGGGCACGCATAAGGGCAAGGATGTAACCGTCGTCGATGTGTTTGAAGCTGTGGGACAGCATGCGGCGGGCAATTGCCCTTTGCAAGAGCTGATTGCGCTCGAAAAAGTCGCCTGTCCCGGACATGGCGCCTGCGGTGGTCAGTTCACCGCTAACACTATGGCGTGTGTGGGTGAGGCGATTGGATTGTCACTTCCAAACAGTAATATGTCGCCAGCACCTTATACTTCACGTGAAGAAATTGCTCGTGCCGCCGGGGCGCAGGTTATGGAGCTGCTCAAGCTCAATCTACGCCCGCGTGACATCTGCACCAAGGCCGCGTTTGAAAACGCCGCGCGGGTTGTTGCTGCAACGGGTGGTTCGACAAATGCAGCGCTTCATCTGCCCGCCATGGCGAGCGAATGCGGGATTGAGTTCGATCTGTTCGATGTCGCAGAAATTTTCAAATCTACGCCTTACATCGCCGATCTCAAACCCGGTGGGAAATATGTCGCAAAAGACATGCACGAGGCGGGCGGCGTCTATATGGCGATGAAGACGCTGCTTGATGGCGGTTTCCTCGATCCTGAACCCATGACCGTGAGCGGCAAGACCATCGGCGAGAACCTTGAAGAGATCACCTGGAACCCCGACCAAAAGGTCTTTTATGACGTCAAGACGCCTATCACGCCCACGGGTGGGGTGGTTGGCCTGAAAGGTTCGCTCGCGCCCAACGGTGCAATCGTTAAGGTCGCCGGGATGGAACGCCTGCAATTCACTGGCCCGGCGCGGGTCTTCGAATGCGAGGAAGACACCTTTGCTGCCGTTGAGGCGCGCGACATTGCCGAAGGCAGCGTGATCGTAATCCGATATGAAGGTCCCAAAGGCGGCCCCGGTATGCGCGAAATGCTCGCGACAACTGCCGCTCTTTATGGACAAGGGATGGGGGAGAAAGTTGCGCTCATCACCGATGGCCGTTTCTCTGGCGCAACGCGCGGTTTCTGCATCGGCCATGTCGGTCCAGAAGCGGCGGAAGGCGGCCCAATTGCCTTGGTCGAAGATGGCGACATCATCAGCATTGACGCAGTAGCGGGCACGATTGAATTGGGAGTCGATGAAACACTTCTCGCAGAACGGGCCAAGAATTGGACACCGCGCACAAATGACTATCAGTCAGGCGCCTTGTGGCGCTATTCGCAAACGGTAGGTCCCGCGCATCAGGGCGCGTTGACCCATCCGGGAGCGAAGGCAGAAACTCATGTATTTGCGGATATCTAGTCTCGTCATTGCATCAGGGCTGCTTGCAGCTTGCAAGGTCGTAAGTGTTGAGCCTGAGGGCTCTGAAATTGAATGCGCGATTGGCGCGGGCTCAGATTTTGCGGCTGTGTGCACATTGGAGCGCGCGCGTGATGAGGGAGAAGGGATCTATTTGATCCACTCGCCCGATGGTGGTTTTCGTCGTCTGCGCTTTGATCCGGAAGCTGGCGAGTTTGGCGCGGTTGATGGCGCGGATGAGCTTGAGATTATTGCGCAAGACGGGACCTTTGCTGAGTTTTCGATAGCGGATGATCGATACCGCGTACCCCACGCAGCCTTGCGCGATGCCCCCGAGTAAAATCACCCGCATCGCCGCCAAAGGCGATGGGGTGACAGGCGACGGCGAACACATTGCGGGCGCTTTACCTGGCGATACGGCCGAGGGTGGAGCTGTTACCAAGCGCGGCCAACATCATAGGGAGCCGGCGTGTCAGCACTTTGGTCGCTGTGGCGGCTGCCAGCTGCAACATGCTGATGATCCGGCGTTGGTGGAGTTTGTTCAAAGTCGAGTGGTCAATGCAGCGTCAGGGCAGGGCGTGGAGGCCCGTGAAGTTCTTCCTGTCCATCTTTCCCCGCCCCAATCCCGCCGTCGAGCGACATTACATGGGCTGCGGACCGCCAAAGGTGCGGTGCTGGGGTTTCGTGAAGGCAGCGCGCACCGGATCGTCGATTTGGCAGAATGCGCGGTGATCGCCCCTGAAATTTCCAAACAAATTGACCCGTTGCGCGCGCTGATCGCGCAGCATGGGCCCAAAGGCGGTGTCGATGCGCAATTGACCGTGTGCGATCAAGGGATCGACCTTGGCCTCAGCAATTTCCCGCTTGAGGGGCTTTCGGCGATTGAGGCGATGGTGGACTTTGCGCGCGAACATGGTCTTGCCCGGCTGACTGTGGATCAACGTTTCGGTGCAGAGACACAGTGGGAGCCCGAGCCTGCAACGATTTCGCTTTCGGGGGTGCCAGTGCCGATGCCGCCCGGAGCGTTCCTGCAAGCCACGCACGATGCTGAGGAGCGTATGATCGCTGATGCTCGCGAATGGCTTGAAGATACGCGGATGGTCGCGGATTTGTTCGCTGGGTTGGGCACCTTTGCTTTCGGGCTAAGGGAAGGACGCAAGGTTCTTGCTGCTGAAGCCGACCAAGCCGCGCACCTTGCCACCAAATCAGTCGTCGCGAGAGCTGGTGGAACGGTTTTCCCGATCCATCGCGATCTGTTCCGCAATCCCTTGCAGGTCAGCGAATTGAACCGGTTTGACGGCGTGCTGCTTGACCCGCCGCGGGCCGGGGCCAAAGTGCAGGTTGCCGAACTTGCAAAAAGCGAATGCAAGCATGTGGTCTATATCAGCTGTAATCCATCAAGCTGGGCCCGGGATGCCGCGACATTGATCGAAGGCGGGTATGTCTTGAAGAAATTGCGCCCTGTGGGTCAATTTCGGTGGTCAACGCATGTTGAACTGACAAGCCTCTTCGTTCGCGACGACTAAGATGTCATCGGCGCAGAGCAGCCAACAATTGGTCTGTCAGCCATTTCTGGTGCTCGTCGGTCGAAAAAGCATGATCAGCACCCGCGCAGCGGGAAACACGGGCGTCGTTCGGATCCCAATGGCTATCAAACATCTGCGCGGTCCGGTCGCGTTCCGCCAGCAGGATCCGAACTGACCCTTTGAAGGCTGCCAATCCTGTGCGCATATCTTCGGCAAGGCTTGTCGGTGGCGGGGCGGGGCGAAAGGACCGCATCAACCCCTCGGCAAGTTTGCGCAAATTGACCCCGCCGCTTAACAAACGTCCGATTTCTGCGGGGTTTTTGAGCTTTTCAGCATAGCGCGCACGAATTGCTTGGGGTTGCGCTGCTTCGCTTTCTTCGACTGTATCAACTTCTTCGATCGTCCAGGGGTTGGACAGGACCAGTCCATCGCAAGCTGCCCCCTTGGCCAGCATCAAAGCGGACGCTGCATCGCAATTGCCGAATGCCACAACCCGCTCAATCTGCGGTGCGATTGCCTTGAAGGCTTCTCTGGCGGCTGAAATATCGCCTGTGCTGGCACCAAAGCCGCGATTTTCGCCTTCGCTGTCGCCCACTCCGCGCCGGTCAAAGCGCATGACGGGAAAGCCTGCTTTGGCTATTCGGGCTGCCAATAAAGATTGCCCCGAGAACGCGCCGGATCGGATTTCATTTCCGCCGCTGACGATCAGTAAGCCGGTTTCCGCAGGCGCGGTGTCGAGCGTGCCCGCCAGCGTTAGGCTCCCACAGCCAAAAGTAAGCGGCAAACGGGTCATTCGCCGGTGCCTACATCTGCTGCGATGATTTGAGTAAGAGCTTGGGACTGATCCGCATCCTCATCGGGTTCTGCGCGAAGCCAAAGGCCGGAACTGCCCAATTCACTTGCGGCGACATCGCGCTGTGATGCGGATGGGAGCGGCTCAGCGTTTTCCAATTCTGCGATCATGGCTGCACCAAGCGGCCACCCCCCTAAGATCAAGCCTTTGGCGCGCGCCTGTTCAAACAATCCTTCGGTCGTCTCAGCGCGGCCCGCTTCGCGCGCGGCCACAATCCTTGCTCGCATCATCGCACGTAGCAATTTCGCTCCTGTTTGCGGAGCGTAGCGCCATCCAGGAAGTCCGTCGGGCGCTAGCAGTGCACCAGCGCGGATCGACAGGATATGGGTCGGGGCAAATTTTGCTTGAGCGGCTTCGACGGCATCGCGCCATGATGCGATTGTCCGCTCGCCGAGGGGCGCGAGACTTTCATTGCAACCGGGCAGGTCGGGCAGGACAGTGTCGATCCCGGCTTCATTGAGAAGCCGCATAGTCTCAATTGTGAAGCGACGCAGCTTGTTCGCTTCATCAAACCATGCAGGCAGTATGAGTACGCGGTTTTCGCGGGCTTGGTCAAAATGCACGCACAGCTCTTTGGAAATTTGACCTTGCCCTAAAGGAGCGTCCCAAGTTCCAATTCCAATGCTCATGGGATCACTGGTCAGCTTTAGCGTTCGATGATCTTGGATTCGGTGAAAGTCAAAAGTCCGCCATAGGTTTCAAGCATTTCGCCATCGACATCATCGTCTTCGATGACAATGTCGAGACGATCTTCGATCTCGGTGAGCAGTCCAGCGATGGCCATTGAATCAAGCTCAGGCAAGTGTCCGAACAGACCCGAATCGTCGCCTAGCGCGTCAGCTTGCTCGGCATCAATACCCAGCACATCGGCGATGATTGCCTTTAACTCGCGGTCAATCGCAACGCGGCTCATCGCTAGGCCAGAAGGCTTGGAGTTTTCGCTGGGGCTGACCGGATTGCTGTTCATGGTGATCGGATTCCTGTAAAAGGCCGCCAATATAGCGTTGACGCCTCGCACATCGTTTTCGCGCGCGGCCTTAGCTAGGCAATGGTCCGGGTGCAAGGTCGAGCCAATCGTCATGACGCAGGCGTTGCACGGCGAGACGGGCAAGATCGAACCAAGCGCGCGGTTGACGCATATTGAGGCAGTCGATCTTGTAGCGATAGCGCGTCTCCTCCATCCAATCACTTTTATAGCGCTGGGTGCCTGTGCCAAAGTCAATTGACTTCACTACATCGCGATCAATTGCATGCTCAAACAATGCGGCGGTTAGTGTTGTTCCGGCAGAGAGTTTTGTGTGTTCTTCGAGATGCGCGAGCTTGTGGATGTAGGCAATGCTGCCCTCTACAGTCCAAAATTGCGCAGCGATGGGTTCATTGTCCAACATTGCCAATCCAAGTCGCAATCGACCCGCAGCACCCTCTTGCTGAGCGAACTTGCGCAGCATGGCGGGCTTACCTTCTTCGGGTTTCCAGCTTGCATCATAGATTCGCTCATAATGCTCCCAAGCCTCGGCATCGAATGAGGTTAGAATGCGTGTTTCGACCTTCTTGGCTTTGCGTTTTAGTGTTGTCCGCAAAGGACCGGGGCGCGACGCCCAATAGTCTGCGAAACTGCGGTTTTCGACATGGAGCACGTGGTTAGTGTCGCAACGAGTGACTTCGATTCGCCATCCTGCCTTGCGAAAAGCGTTGACGAGGCGGGTAGCTGACCCGTCTTCCTCTGGGATTGGTTCAAGGGTTACGCGGTGGCCGCGCGTGCGAAGTTCGCTTGCGATTTGAACCAACATTTGGTCGCCTCGTTCACCATCCGGGGCGAGCGGGCGGAACGCAAAGCTGTACCAATTGCGCAAGGTCGCGATTCGGCCATTGTCTTCAATGAGAGCCAAAGCGGCTTGCATGTCGTCGTCGCCGGCAATTGCGATCAGCGGCTTCAAACCCGTCTCGGCGAGCAAAGCGTACCACTCGGCTCTGTCAAAGGGCGAGCGCGCTTCCAATGCGCCATCGCCTTCAAACAGCGCTTGCAACACGTTAACGCTATCGTGATACCGCGCTTCAATCACGTAACAAAGCTCCAAAACCTATGACGATCAGCCCTGACCCAACCCTGCGCCCGCTTGATCACCTTGCCGTTTTAGCAGGTGAACAGGGCAATGGCGCGCGGCCAGCGCTGATCCTTCGAAATGAGGTTATATCGCACGAGGCGTTAAACTTACGTGTTGATCATCTTGCCGGGTGGTTGGCGCGCGAGGTGAATGCGCCGGGTGCCCGTGTGGCGACATGGGCGGCCAAAGGCGAACTGACATGCCTCATGCCTTTGGCAGCGGCGCGGGCTGGGATGGTCCATGTGCCGATCAACCCGTTGCTCAAACGTGCACAGGCCTCGCATATCCTTGCCGATAGCGGCGCGGTGATGCTGATTGCGAACAACGCTAGGCTGCGGTCGCTGGAAGACCACGATACGACGAAGGCCTGCACTTTGCTTGAGGAGGATGAGGCGTTGGCGCAGGCGAGCAATGCTGCGATTTCACATGGCCCATCGAACGCCAATCCTGATGACCTCACCGCCATCCTCTTCACCAGCGGATCAACGGGTCTTCCAAAGGGCGTGATGCTGAGCCATGCCAATCTGTGGCTAGGTGCGGTCAGTGTTGCGCATTACCTCAAGCTTGCGAATGACGATGTGACGCTCGCCGTGTTGCCGCTCTCATTCGACTATGGACAGAATCAACTTCTGTCGACTTGGTATGCGGGCGGGGCGGTGTCTCCGCTCGATTTCCTGTTCCCGCGCGATGTGGCGAAGGCTTGCGAGAAGCATGACGTGACCACGCTTGCAGCGGTGCCCCCGCTTTGGGTCCAATTGACTGAGATGGAATGGGGCGCCCAACAAACCGCTACGATGCGGCGCTTGACCAATAGCGGCGGCGCGCTGACCACTGATCTTGTTCGCGATCTCGGTGCTACGTTCCCGCAGGCTGACCTGTATCCAATGTATGGCCTAACCGAGGCGTTTCGCTCGACTTACCTTGATCCGGCATTGGTCGAGGCAAATCCGACGAGCATGGGCACGGCGATCCCATTTGCAGAAATCCTTGTCATCGATGACGACGGCAACGTGGCCGCACCTGATGTTGAAGGCGAGCTGGTGCATTGTGGGCCGTTGGTTGCGCAAGGATATTGGCGAGATTCACAGCGCACTGCTGAGCGTTTCAAACTTGCGCCTGAGCAATCGGAATATGGCGGCACCGCAGTATGGTCAGGTGATCGAGTGAAACGCGCATCAGACGGTCTACTCCATTTCGTTGGTCGCCGCGATGCGATGATAAAAAGCGCGGGCAACCGCATTAGCCCTCAAGAAATTGAAGAGGCTGCAGTCGCAACTGATTTGGTCACCGAAGCGGCGGCTTTGGGTATTCCGGACGAGCGACTTGGGCATTCTGTGCACTTGGTGGTGCGAGGCGTTGAGGATGATGAAGAACGCACTCAACTTGCGAAGCTTCTTAAAGCTGAACTTCCCAATTTTATGCAGCCACATATGATTCATTGGCGTGATTCGATGCCGCTTAATCCCAATGGCAAGATTGACCGGAACGCGCTTTTGCGGGAGTTGAGCGCATGAAGAGCAAACCGCTTGGTCCCATTCCTGCTGGTTATGAAGCACTTGACGGAGAGCTCGCGATAGGTGGTTTGACCGCGAGTGAACTGGTCGAGCAGGCAGGGCGCACACCGTGTTTTGTCTATTCGCGCGCGCATTTGGATAAGCGAGTTGCGGATTTGCGAGCCGCATTGCCCGAACGCGTCGGACTAAACTATGCTGTCAAAGCAAATCCCCATGCCGATGTTATCGCGCATATGGTTCCATTGGTTGACGGTTTTGACATTGCCTCGGGCGGTGAGTTGGCGATGCTTCAAGCGCAACAGATCGATGCACAGCGGATCAGTTTTGCCGGACCGGGCAAACGCGATGATGAACTCGAAGCGGCGATTGATGCGGGCGTGACGCTGAACTGCGAATCGCACGGAGAAGCGGAACGCACGCTGAAAATTGCGGACCAGATCGGCAAACAGCCTCGGATAGCTATTCGGGTGAACCCCAGTTTTGAGCTTAAGGGCTCGGGAATGAAGATGGGCGGGGGCGCAAAACCCTTTGGTGTCGATGCTGAGCAGGTCCCCGAGCTAGCGAAGCATATAATCGCCCAAGGTGCTGAATGGCGTGGGCTGCATATCTTCACTGGCAGCCAGGCGTTGAGTGAAGAAGCGATCGTAGATTCTCAGCGTAATATTGTGAAATTGGCTGATGAACTGTCTGGCGCAATTGGTGCCGCCTTACCGAAACTCAATCTTGGCGGCGGGTTTGGCATACCCTATTTTCCGAACGACAAGGCGCTTGATCTTGCGCCGATTGGCGCTGCTCTGGGCGAGATGGTCAAAGAATTGCCCGCAGGGCTTGCTGATACGCAGCTTTGCTTAGAGCTTGGTCGCTACCTTGTTGGTGAAGCGGGCGTTTACCTAACGCGAATCGTTGATCGTAAGGTTAGCCACGGCATTACTTACCTCGTCACCGACGGCGGATTGCATCATCAGCTTGCAGCATCGGGTAATTTTGGCACCGTTGTGCGCCGCAATTACCCTTTGGCAATCGCCACGCGCTATGATTGTGAACCAGAAGAAGTGGCAAATGTTGTCGGGTGTTTGTGCACTCCGCTCGATCGTTTGGCCGATTTGGCAGAGCTTCCGCGTACCGAAGTGGGCGATCTTGTGGCTGTCTTTTGCGCCGGTGCTTACGGGGCAAGCGCCAGTCCCAGTGCCTTCCTAGGCCAAGGGCCGGCTGACGAGTTCATAGTTTAGTTACTTGGGTTAAGGCATTGAAAACAGCCTGTCCCGAAACGGGATAACGCCCGAATTGACGCGGTATTACTAACAATATGTTCACCATTTCCGGCGACAAACACCGGGTCATTCGCGACGTCTTGCGATGGCCCAGGTCGCTCCTGTGCCTTTGATCGCAAGATGTCAGGCCAGGCTAAGGAATACGTAACAGATGTCAAAATCGTCGAACTTCACCCGCTTTGCAGGTCTCGCTATCGCCAGCGCTACAGTTGCTTCTTGCGGAACTGGATCGCTTCCTCAGCTTGAACCAGCTGCGGCGAACCCAACGGTTGCTGCGCAAGCGCCGCTTGAAGACTTCGTGCTGGGTCCAACGGACAACATCACCATCCACGTTTGGCGCAACCCGGAATTGTCAGCTGAAGACATTCAGGTTCGTCCTGATGGTCGGATCACCATTCCATTGGTGCGCGACATGGTCGTTGTTGGCAAAACGCCAAGCGCTCTTGAAAAGGACATCGCCGAAAAGCTGAGCGAATATATCGAACAGCCAATTGTCTCGGTCATCGTCAATGAAGCTCCGGGTGCTCTTGAACAGCAAGTTCGGATTACCGGTGCTGGCGCTCAGCCGACCGCCATCGCTTACCGCGCTGGCATGACCTTGTTGGACGCCATGATCTTGGTTGGCGGCCTCACCGAGTTTGCTGCGGGCAACAACTCAACGCTCACACGGTTTGATACTGAGGCGGAAAAAGCGATGACATATCGCTTGCGGATCAAAGACTTGCTCAACAAAGGCGATGCTAGCGCCAACGTTGCCCTGAAACCCGGTGATACGATTTCGATCCCGGAAAGCCGGTTTTAAGGGGCGCACAGACTAATGAGCGAACTCTTCGACGAACTGCGCGTAGCTCTTTACGCGATTTGGCACCGGCGATGGCTGGCGCTGGCGGTTGCCTGGGCAGTGTGTCTGCTTGGGTGGCTGGTGATTGCGATGATCCCCAATTCTTACGAATCCAAGGCACGCATCTATGTGAACGTGGATGATGTACTGTCTGAGCAGTTGGATATTGCCGGCGACGGTCAGAAGGAAATTACGCGTGTGCGTCAAACACTGGCGAGCGCGAAGAACCTTGAAAAGGTCATCACGTCTACGAAGCTGGGTGAGAACATCACTGAACGCTCGCAGCTTGAATCGGCCATTGAAGATCTGACTGAAAAAGTTGAAGTCAGCAGCGAGGAAGACAATCTCTTCCAAATCAGCGCGACTATCGGAAAGAGCAATCTGAGCGATGCAGAGAACGCGTTGCTGGCGCGCAATGTCGTTCAAAAGCTGCTCGATATTTTCCGCGAAGAGCACATTTCGGGCAATCGCGCGGACATCAACAAAGCGATCTCAGAGCTTGATGAGCAACTTGCTGAACGCAAAGTAGAACTCGAAGCGGCTGAACAGCGTCGCCTTGAATTCGAAACGCAATATCCCGAACTGGTCGGCGGGTCTGAAACTTTGTCCAACCAGGTTCGCCAATCGCGCACCGACTCGCGCGATCTTGAAGCAGATTTGGCGGCTGCACAAAGTTCATTGGCAGCTATTGAAAGCCAGTTGGCTGGCACACCCAAAACGCTCGCTGGCTCGGCTGCGGCCAATCCAACCGGCCCGCGCGCGGCGCTGCAACAGGCGCAAACGCAACTGGCTGAGCTTCGCGCACGGGGTCTGAAAGACGGGCATCCCGATGTTCGAGCTGCTGTGAAACAAGTGCAGATCCTTCAACGGCAAGTTGCCGCTGCGGGACCCAACGCTGTGTCCAGCGTGCCAAATCCTGCCTATTCTACGATGCTTTCGCTCAGAGCTGATCGTCAGGCTGCGGTCGAAGCGTTGCAAGCGCGCCGTGCTGCGATCCAGTCCAATGCTGCATCGTTGATCGCGAGCCAAGCTGCTGAACCGGCGGTTGCCGCTGAAGCGAACCGGATTAGCCGCGATTATGACGTGCTGCGCGACAATTATGAAAAGCTTCTCCAAGACCGTGAAGCGATCCGCACGCGCGGCGAGGTGGACGACAATTCAAGCCAGTTCCGGTTTGATCTGATTGACCCGCCTGTCGTGCCGCAGAAACCGGCTGCGCCCAACCGTCCATTGTTGCTGTTTGGCGTGTTGTTGGCCGGATTGGCTATAGGGGCTGGCGTCGCTTTCGGTATGAGCCTGCTGAGGTCGACATTTGCGACTTCAGACAAGCTTGAGCGCACTTTTGACCTGCCGGTTATCGGCTCAATCTCGCTCACAGTTTCCGAAGCAGCCAAAGCCATTGAGCGCCGCCGGTTCAAACAATTTGCCGGTGCTTGCGCGGGGCTTGTCTGCGTTCTCGTGGTCCTTCTCGTGATCGAGATGGTCAGCGTCGGAACGGTTGCGTGAGGGGGCACACGGAAAACACAATGACACAACAGGGTAAAATTAACCGCGTCAAATCGCCGCTAAAGCCAGCAAAGCGTGGATCGCTGCTGGAGCGTGCGGATGCAGCTTTTGGTCTGGACCAGATCGGACCAGCGGTCATGCCTAATGGATTGCGCGAGGTTGAGCCGCGCGTACCGGGCGCAGTGCGCCGCGCTGCGCAGGCTGGACAACATCAAACTCGGGACGCTCTGCAACCGGGCGATGGCGCTACTGTTCAGTCAACAGTTCGTGCTGTTACCTTGCGGGGCCCGAAGCAGGCTGTCGACCGCGATATGCTGGGCGATGCTGGCATCCTTGTGCCCGAAGACGGCGTCACGACGCTGTTGGAAGAGTTCCGCATTGTGAAGCGTGAATTGCTCGCCGATGCGCGGGCCAGCAAAGATGAACGCGCGCGTCGTATTTTGGTTAGCTCTCCGCTTCCAGGCGAAGGCAAAACCTATTGTTCGCTCAACCTTGCAATCGCTCTCGCAGCGGAACGCGATGTTGAAGTGTTGCTTATCGATGCGGACACGATGAACCCGTCGATCCCCAATCGCTTGGGTATAGAAACTGATGAAGGTTTCATGGATTGCTTGGCTGACAAGAGCTTGCGTCCAGAAGACTTGTGTCTCGCGACAGACATTGATGGATTGTTTGTACTTCCTGCTGGCACCAGCAGTTCGCGTGATTCAGAATATCTCGCCAGCACCCGCACCGCTGATGTCCTCGATCGGCTTACGCGAGGTGCACCTAACCGTTTTGTAATCTTCGACACTCCACCAGCTTTGGCGGCATCCCCCGCTGCTGAGCTTGCCTCCCATGTGGGTCAGGCATTGTTGGTGGTTCGTGCCGATGAAACTAGCCGCGCTAGCCTTGATGACGCGCAACAACTGATGTCAGCATGTCCAGACATCAAATTGCTGCTCAACGCTGCGCGGTTCAGCCCGTCCGGTCGCCGATTTGGCGATTACGGCGAAAGGGAGCAATGATCATGCGTCACCTTAATTCTATATCCGTGTTTGGTATCATGGCAGCTGCATTTGCAGTCCCCGCCCATGCTCAGAGCAATGACAGTGAGGGACCGACCACAACGGTTCAGCCTTACATTGAGGTCAACCAGGTGCTCAGCGCCGAGTTGACGCCCGGTGATGAGGTTGTGACCTTCACACAGGTTGCCGTAGGCGTTGATCTCAACACGCAAGGACGCAATAGCGGCGCTTCGGTCTCGCTGCGTTACGAGCGCAATATCGGTTATGGCGATAACACCGTCGATAGCGATACGATCAGCGGCATTGCTCGCGGATCTCTTTCAGTTGTCCCTCGCGCTGTAACGCTTGAAGCCGGTGCGCTTGCTAGCCGCACGCGCCTTGATGGCGGAGGCGGTGTATCTGGCAACCCATTGGTTAGTGAAGACGCTGAAAGCCGGATCTACAGTGGCTATGTCGGACCAAGCTTTGCCACTCGGGCAGGATCGGTTGATATTACCGGCGCAGCTCGTGTGGGCTACACCCGCTTTGAAACCGATACGAACTTGGTGAACCCTGCTGGCGACAATATCGACGCCTTTGACGATAGCACCAGCTATAGCGGTCAAATCCGTGCCGGCACACAAGCCGGCGATCCTTTGCCGGTGGGCATCGGGGTTACCGCGGGCGCGTTTCAGGAAGACATTTCTAACTTAGATCAGCGTGTGCGTGACCTTTACGTGCGCGGCGATGTGACTGTTCCGATCACTGACAATTTCGCAGTGGTTGGCGGCATTGGTTATGAGGATGTCGAAGTGTCGAGCCGCGATGCGCTGCGCGATGTGAACGGTGATCCGATCTTGGATGAGAATGGCCGGTTTGTGACTGACTCAGCCAGCCCACGCCAGATCGCATTCGAAGCTGACGGTCTCATTTGGGATGTTGGCGTTACTTGGAGCCCAAGCGCGCGCACGTCGCTCGCCGCAACAGTGGGTCGTCGCTACGATTCAACCACCTATTACGGCAGTTTCTCGTATCAGCCCGACCGCCGCAGCTCGCTCAATGTCTCAGTCTATGACGGCATCACCGGTCTAGGTGGCGCTTTGACGGACTCGCTTTCGGGTCTCTCGAGCGACTTTGATGTCATCCGCAACCCGTTCACAGGTGATCTTGGTGGTTTGATTGGTGACAACGACAGTGTTGGCTTGACCGGAAACCTGGGTTCGATCCGTTCGGCAGCCTTCCGCAACCAAGGCGTTGCGGCAAGCTACCAGCGCCGTGTTGGTCGCATCACGACAGGAATTGGGGCCGGATATAACCGCCGCGAATTCATCGGCGCTGAAGGCACTGTTCTGGAAGCAATCGATGGCATCTCGGACGAGAACTACTATGTTACCGCCGGTGCAAGCAGCCCGCTTGGCCAAAGCGGGACCATCGCTGGCAACGCCTATCTCAACTTGTTTGAGAGCGGCGTCGAAGGCGGTGATGTGACCGGATACGGTGCTTCGGCAGCCTATAACCGCTCGATCACTCGCAAACTCTCAGCCCGAGCTGCGCTTGGCGTGGATTACATCGATAGCGAATTCACCGATCAAGACTTCGCTGTTGCCTCTGCGCTGCTTGGCCTGCGCTACGACTTCTGACCTACGGAGCCTGTCTTATTATGTACGATCAATTTTACGGCTTTCGTGGACGCCCGTTCCAACTGACGCCAGACCCTCAATTCTACTTTGAAAGCGCGAGCCATCGCAAGGCGATGTCATATTGCGGCTATGGCCTCAATCAGGGCGAAGGCTTCATCGTGATCACTGGCGAAGTCGGTGCGGGCAAGTCTACACTTGTTGCGCATCTGATGGAGCGGATCGATCCCGATGCTCTGACTGTCGGTCAGATTGTTACCAGCGCATTGGACGGTGAAGAGATCGTTCATGTCGTCGCGCAGAGCTTTGGTCTTGAACTTGAAGGTCGCGACAAAGCGGCAGCTTTGGGTGCGATAGAGCAGTTCTTGCAAGATGAAGCGCACGCTGGACGGCGTTGCCTTTTGATCGTGGATGAGTGCCAAAACCTTGGCCTCACCGCGCTTGAAGAGCTGCGGATGCTGTCCAACTTTCAACTGGGTTCGCACCCGCTTTTGCAAAGCTTGTTACTGGGTCAGCCCGAGTTCCGCCGCACGCTGGCGAACCACCCGGACCTTGATCAATTGCGTCAACGCATCATCGCATCGCACCATCTCGAAGCGCTCGATGCCGACGAGGTTGAAGATTACATCAACCACCGGCTTTCACATGTGGGATGGGATGGACGTCCGCAATTGGGTGCAGGGCTGTTGCCAGCTCTTTACAAGAACACCGCTGGCATTCCGCGCCGCGTCAATCAGGTGATGAACCGTTTGCTGCTGTTGGGAGCTATCGAAGAGCAAGATGAATTGACCGTGCCAATGCTTCGGGCTGTGCTCGAAGAAATGTCGTCGGATCAATCGCGTGGGTCGAGCGAACAAGCGAGCCCGCTCAGTATTGAGCCGGACGCTGCCGTTGAGCCGGTTGATGAAGATTTGGATAGTGTTCCAGCGAGCGAAGTCGCTGAACTTCTTGCCGAACGCGATGCACGCACAGCTGAACTCGAAGCCGCAATCAGCAACTTGCAAGCTGCCGGAGCGCCAGAAGGTTCATCTGCCGCAATCGCCGCCGCTTCAATGCCAACCGGCGTGCCTAGTGCGTCCGTGGGTGCTGACGATGATCTCAACGACGCTCTGGTGCGGATTGAACGCCGCCTTGAAGAACAAGAGCAGAGCTTCCGCCATGTGCTCAGCATGCTGATCGAATGGCTTGAAGACGAAGGTTCACGCGAGGCAGCTTAACTTATGAACAAACCTGGCCATCCTCGGATTACAAACGGCCTTTCTGTTGACGTGGAGGATTGGTTCCAGGTTGGCGCGTTCGAAACTGTTATCCAGCGCAAAGACTGGGATGGCATCGCGACGCGTGTCGAAAATAATGTCGCTCAAATCCTCGATCTGTTTGCAGAGGCCGAGGTCAAAGCGACGTTCTTTACGTTGGGCTGGGTGGCGCAGCGTCACCCTAAGCTGATCCGCCGGATTGCCGAAGCAGGGCATGAAATTGCCAGCCACGGCTATGACCATGCGCGCGTTTTCACTTTTGATCGCACTCGTTTTGCGCAGGATATTAAGCTTGCGAAGCAAATCCTTGAAGACGTCTCGGGTGCGAAAATCATTGGTTATCGCGCACCCAGCTTTTCAATTGATCAGCGCACGCCATGGGCGTTCGATGAGCTGGCAGAGCAAGGTTATGTTTATTCGTCGAGCGTCGCGCCGGTTGTGCACGATCACTATGGTTGGCCCGAGGCACCGCGCTTTGCTTTTCGCCCTGTCCCATCCTCCGACTTGATCGAAATTCCTGTGACCACAGCGATTTTGGGTGGTCGTAGGCTGGCTGCTGGCGGAGGCGGGTTTTTCCGCGTCCTGCCTTATGCGTTTTCGCGGTGGGCCATTCGGCAGGTAAATCGCAAGGAACAGCGCCCTGCAGTTTTCTATTTCCACCCGTGGGAAGTTGATCCTGATCAACCGCGTGTGCCCAATGCGCCCATGCGTTCCAAGCTGCGCCACTATACTGGCCTTGAAAAGATGGCTGGCAAACTGCGCGATTTGGCCTGCGAGTTTGAATGGGACCGGATGGATGTGGTCGCTAAATCCGAAGCGGCGCGCACGGTGCCATTTGCTTCTCCCTCGCAGCGAGAAGACCTTGCCGCATGAACGCGCCGATTAACCTCACAAACCAGGTCAGCAGAGCTGATCTTACAGATGCGCGCCTCGTAAGCCGGATCGAAGGATTCGTTGCGGAACATTCTGAAAGCGTATTTCATCGTCCGGCTTGGTTGCTGGGCGTTGAAGCTGGGACGGGTCAAAAAGCCAGCGGTCTGATCGTAGAACAATTGGGCGTCATCACCGGGTGGTTGCCCCTTACACAGGTACGCTCTTTCTTGTTTCCCCCTGCGCTTGTTTCCAGCGGCTTTGGCGTTGGCGGCGGCATTTGTGCTGACGGCGATGGGGCTATTGATGCCTTGGCTCGCACGGTTGAGGATATGGCCGTGCGCGAGAGCTTTAGCGGTGTGGAGTTACGCGGAGGGTCAATTCCGGCAGGCTGGAGTCGGTGGGACGACAAGCATTGCGGCTTTGAACGCGAACTGGCTGAAGACGATGAAGCCGAACTTCTCGCAATCCCGCGCAAAGCGCGCGCCGAGGTGCGCAAAGGGCTCAAGAACGAGCTTGATGTGCAGGTAGGGCGCTCATCTAAAGACCTTGCGGCGCACTACTCGGTGTATGCTGAAAGCGTGCACAATCTGGGTACGCCAGTTTTTCCAAAATCGCTTTTCAAAGCGATGCTCGACGCCTTTCCTGACAATGCCGATATTCTCACGGTCTCGAAAGATGGATCGCCGATTTCGAGCGTGCTCAATTTCTACCATGATGGCGCGGTGCTGCCCTTTTGGGGCGGTGGACGTTTCGCCGCGCGCAATGCTCGCGCCAATGAGTTGATGTATTATGAGTTGATGCTTCACGCACGGCGCAAGGGAATGGAGCGCTTTGACTTTGGCCGTTCAAAGACGGGTAGCGGACCATTCAGTTTCAAAAAGAATTGGGGCTTTGAACCGCAGCCCTTGACCTATGGCAGTTGGAATGTGCCAGGGGCTGAAGCGCGCGACATTGACCCGACAAACGAAGCCTATAGTCGCAAGATCGAACTTTGGAAAAGGCTGCCACGGCGTCTCGCCAACGCTATTGGTCCGTTCATCGCGCGCGGACTCGCCTAAGAGGCGCTGGCGACATGGGCGATATCCTGTTCCTCGCGCATCGCGTGCCGTTTCCGCCTAATCGAGGCGACAAAATCCGTTCGCATCATCTGCTCAAAAAGCTGGCAACAATGGGTCGGGTCCACGTCGGCAGTCTCGCCGAAAGCGATGAAGACCGAGCGGGTAAGCGCGATCTTGAAAAGGTCGCAGCAAGCCATTGCATCGTCAATCGCGGCAAGCCTTTGGCAATCGCTGGGGTTGAAGCTGTCCTTTCTGGAAAGCCGGTTAGCCTCACGGCGTTTCGCAGCGCTCAGCTCGAAAAATGGGTCATCGAAACACTGGCCACGCAGCCAATCGACACGATTGTCATCTTCTCTGGTCAGATGGGGCAATATGTCCCCGACAGCTTTGCAGGGCGCGTCATCATCGACCTTTGCGATGTCGATAGTGCCAAGTTTGAAAATTACGCAGCTGCGGGTGAACGAGTCTGGCTGAATAGCCGGGAAGGGCGACTCTTGGCACGCGAAGAGGAACGGCTTGGAAGCCGCGCAGATGCGACGATCCTAATTAGCGAAGCGGAAGCCGCGCTTTATCGCGAGCGCTTGAGCGACCTTTCGCAAGCTTCTGTGCACGCCATTGGCAATGGTATCGATTCTTCGCTTTTCGATCCGACTAAAGTGCAACCGCACCCAGAACTCCTCGGTACGAAGGGTCCGCATTTCGTCTTTACCGGGCAAATGGATTATCGCCCCAATGAGCAAGCGGCTTTGTGGGCAATTAGAGAGTTTATGCCAGCACTTCGTAAGGCGCACCCTGAAGCGATGTTCCATGTGGTTGGTCGCTCTCCCACTGACGCGCTAAACGCGCATGATGGCGCTCCGGGTATTCGTATTTGGGGCGAAGTTTCCGATGTGCGCCCGTTCATTGCTGGTGCGACGTGTGTGTTGGCGCCGCTGCTGATCGCGCGCGGTGTCCAGAACAAGGTGCTCGAAGCGATGGCAATGGCGCGTCCGGTCCTGCTCACCCCTCATGCTGCGACCGGTATTGCAGCAATTGACGCAGAGCACTGGTTGGTTGCTGAGGCCAATGCCCAGCAAATGGTTGAGCGCTTTGAAGTCCTTACTCAGGCTGACAATGCAGAACGTATTGCAAAAGCTGCACGCCAATTCGTCCTTAGTCACCATGCGTGGGATGCAATGCTCTCACCGCTTGAGTCACTGATTGGGCAAAGCGAAGGGAATTCGCGCGATGCAGCTTGAAGAGACCCTTAAAACGTCTCGGATCGCTGCTTTGGTTGAGCGCGTCCCGGAGCATTGGCGCACGCCTCTTGCAATTTTAGCGCTCAGCGCATTGGCGCTCATGCTTGCGACGGTGCGCGAATGGGGTGAGATGTTTCATCAGTGGTGGAATATCGACACTTACACGCACATCCTGCTGATACCGTTTGTGGTTGTCTGGCTGGTTTGGCTGAAGGCTGAAGAGCTTGCAAAGCTCACCCCGCGTCCTTGGATACCGGGCTTAGCAATTGTCGCCGCTGGGCTTGGTTTGTGGCTTATAGGGCGGCTGACTGATATCAATCTGTTCGCCCATGCGGGGGCCGTTGGGGCGGTGCAGGGCGCCATCGTCGCAGTGCTGGGCTTGCGCGTGTCTCTATTGCTCGCATTGCCGCTCGCAATGATGGCATTTCTCGTTCCTTTTGGGGATGAGTTGATCGCGCCGTTGCAATCCGTCACCGCTGAAATCGCAATCGCGCTCACTCTTGCAAGCGGCATCGAAGCCGTCATTGACGGGATTTTTATCGACACACCGGTGGGTTTATTCATCGTTGCCGAAGCTTGTTCAGGCGTAAAGTTCCTTATCGCTATGGTGACTTTGGCGGTGCTGGTTAGCTTCACCCGCTTTCAAAGCTGGATGCGGCGAGCGGCGTTTATGGCCGCTGCAATCATTGTCCCGATCCTCGCCAATGGCGTACGCGCATGGGGCACGATCTATATAGCCCAAAGCCAGGGCGTTGAATTCGCCGCAGGTTTTGACCACATTTTCTACGGTTGGATATTCTTTGCGCTGGTGGTCGCAGTGTTGCTCGCCGGTGCGTGGCGGTTCTTTGAGTGCGATCCTGAAGAGTTTGGTTGGACGGCGAATGACCTTTCGCGCTGGACTTGGCTGCAAAAGGCGGATGGTGATCCGGCTCACAACAGGTTAGCTTTGGCGGCAATTGGCACGCTCGTTTTCATTAGCGTGATGGTCAACGCAATTGCCGCACCTGCGGCGCTCAGTTAGGCGGCGAGCACTATGTGCGGGATTGCGGGAATTTTCCAGACGGATGGATCGGCTGAGATTGATGCTGGCCTGATCGAGCGCATGGGCAATGCGATGGAACATCGCGGCCCTGATGGTTCGGGCGTTTGGACTTCACCGGGTATTGGGCTTGGCCATAGGCGCTTGTCGATTATTGACTTGGCAGGATCGCCGCAGCCTATGCATTCCGCCGATGGCCGGGCGGTGATCGTCTTCAACGGCGAGATTTACAACTTCCAGCAATTGCGCCGTGAGCTTGAAGATCAAGGTGCGAGGTTCAAGACCGACGGTGACACCGAAGTCATCCTCGCCGCGTGGCAGCGTTGGGGTCCGGACTGTCTTGAGCGATTGGATGGCATGTTCACCATCGCGATCTATGATCTCGATAAGCGGCAATTGTTCCTTGCTCGCGACCGATTTGGCGTAAAGCCGCTGTTTCTTGCACGCCTAACCGATGGCAGCATGGCCTTCGCCTCTGAGTTAAAAGGCCTGCTGGTGCATCCCCTCCTGCGGCGCGAAGTCGATCCGCGCGCGCTCGATGCTTATCTGGCTTGGGGCTATGTGCCGGACAGTCATTCGATCCTAAAAGGGGTCGAGAAACTGCCTGCAGGGCATTTCTGGCTGTTGGATCATGGCCGTGAGTTGGGCGCGCCCAAACGTTGGTGGGACATTGATTTCTCGAACCGTGTGCAAGGCAGTGAAGCCGAACTCGCGGATGAGCTTGCTTATCTGATGGATGAAGCGGTTCGCTCGCGCATGGTCGCCGATGTACCGCTTGGCGCATTCCTGTCGGGCGGGGTGGACAGTTCCAGCGTGGTTGCGCTCATGAGCGGAGCAAGCGCGGACGCGGTGCAAACCTGTTCGATAGGCTTTGACGTCGAAGGGTTGGATGAAACAAGTTACGCGAAGCGGATCGCGGAGCAATTCAAGACCGATCACAAAGAGCGCATTGTTGCGCAAGATGACTTCGATGCTGTCGATCTTTTGGCCCGCATGTTTGATGAGCCATTCGCAGATGCGTCCGCCCTTCCAACTTGGCGAGTGTGCCAATTGGCTCGCGAGAATGTGACGGTGGCATTGTCGGGTGACGGGGCGGATGAAGCCTTCGCTGGGTATCGCCGCCAAGTTTTCCATCACAATGAGGAACGCGTTCGCAGCCGTATCCCAATGGGGTTGCGGCGGACGATGTTTGGCGGTCTTGGTCGAATCTGGCCCAAAGCTGCTTGGGCTCCGCGCCCGTTGCGGGCCAAATCGACGTTGTTGGCGTTGTCTGAAAGCGGGGAGGAAGGTTATGCACGTGCACTTTCTGTCACGACCTCCGAGGCTCGGCAAAAGCTATATTCCATCGATTTACGCAAGCAGCTAGCAGGCAGCCGCGCAGAAGATGAATTGATCGCGCTTATGCAATCAGCTCCCGCGCGCGGCGGATTGGACCGGGCACAATATGCAGATCTCGCATTCTGGATGCCGGGCGATATCCTTACTAAAGTCGATCGAACAAGCATGGCGGTGAGCCTTGAAGCTCGCGAGCCCCTGCTTGATCATCGTCTTGTGGAATTCGCAGCCAAACTACCGGAAGATTTGCGGGTTTCTGGCAGCACAGGAAAATATCTATTGAAGCGTTCGATGGAACGCCATTTGCCCCGCGATATACTGTATCGGGCTAAACAGGGTTTTGTGACACCCATAGCTCAATGGCTGCGCGGCCCTTTAGCGGATCAAGCTCGCGCAATCGCCGAAAGTGAAACATTAGTGCAATCAGGATTTTTCGACCCGGCGGTTCTCAAAGTGTTGACTGAAAGCCACATTAGCGGTCGCGAAGACAATTCACGCCTGTTGTGGCAGCTGCTTATGCTTGATCGTTCGCTTCAAGGTTTGGCAGTAACTAATTGAAGATCAAATCGATTTTCGAATCTCTGCATATGATGGCTCGTTATGAGACGCTCGACCGTTGTTAACTAAAAATTAGTATTTGCTATTCGCACGGCGTGCGGGCACAATTTCGTCCAAGAAAACAATAGTAATCAGTTCGTGTGGGTCGCAAAATGCTGCACGGGCAAGTGGCCCCAGCGGAGATTTTCGAATGGACGGCAGTGCCAGTAGTGCAATACCATTGTCGATTGACGAAGAGCTTCTCGCTGAAAGCGAGGTTCATCAAGCCATTCCTGCTGGTTTGTTCGACCTTAAAGAACTTGATGTTCTGTACGACGATCAAATTGCCACGCTTTGGACATACATGAGTCCATCAGGACGCCCGAGTTTTACTCAGGCTATGCTAACCGACTTCGAAAACTGGCAAAAATTGATCAGCGACGGGTTTGGCCCTGGGCGTGTACCTTTACGCTATCTGATTTTAGGAAGTCGGTCGCCCGATGTCTATTGCTTTGGCGGGGACTTGCACCTCTTCCAAAAGCTAATTCGCGAGAAAGACCGCAGGGGTTTGGTTGAATATGGCCATCGCTGTTGCGCCATTCTCGAACGCAACATTCGCACATTGAACATCCCAATGTTGACCGTCGGATTGGTTCAGGGGGCTGCGCTTGGTGGCGGGTTCGAAGCGCTGTTGTCTTTTGATTATATCGTTGCAGAGCGTCAGGCGACGTTTGGCCTGCCAGAGATTATGTTCGGGCTTTACCCCGGAATGGGCGCGCATGCTTTGCTGGCGCGTAAACTGGGCAGCGCCATTGCTGATCGGATAATCGTTTCGAATGAGACATTTACTGCGGAGCAGATGTACGATCTGGGCATTGTTCACCACCTCGCTGAGCCTGGTGAAGGGGTCGGCGCGGTGCGCGATTTCATTAGGAAGTCGGAACGCCGCCATGCGGGATTGGTTGGCTCGCGGAACGCCATGAAGGAAGTGTGGCAACTTGAATTGGCCGAGCTCAATCGCATCACTGAAATGTGGGCAGACACTGCGCTCAAACTGCGCGAGCAGGATCTTAAGGTAATGAGCCGGTTGGTTGCTGCGCAAGGTCGCCTGTCACACAAGAACGCGGCCTAACCTTCTGCTCCATGGCCAAGAGCCATGTAATCGTCGCTTTGCATTTCATTGAGACGGCTTACTGTTCGCTCAAATTCAAACGCGCCATCACCTGATGAATAGAGCCCCTCTGGTTTAGCGTCGGCGGTCGCGAAGAGCTTTACTCGGCTTTCGTAAAGTGCGTCGATCAACGTCACAAAGCGCGATGCTTCGTTGCGATTTTCTGGCCCCATCCGCGGAATACCCACGATAATCACTGTATGAAACGCTCGGGCAATCGCCAAGTAGTCTGGCGCACCGCGTGCTTCGACGCAAAGGCGTTTGAAGCTGAAAACGCCGACACCTTTAAGTGATTTGGGGACAAACAAAATGCGATTGCCGCTGACCGGCAGTTCCTCTGACGGCACATTGGCGGCATCCTCTGGCGCAAAATCAGTCAGTCGGAAAAATGCCTCGCGAACATTGGCTGTGGCGTCGTCTCCAAGCGGAGTATGCCAGGTGTCGAGCCCACCAATTCGCTCCAAACGATAGTCGGTAGGGCCATTGAGACCGACAACATCAAGTTCGTTGTGGATCAGGTCGATAAAGGGCAGAAAATGCTCGCGGTTGAGCCCGTCTTTATAGAGATCTTTGGGTGGACGATTTGACGTGGTGACAATGGCCACATTTTGCTCTTCGACTAACTGTGTGAACAGCCGGCTCATAATCATGGCGTCGGCGGAGTTGGTTACAACCATTTCATCGAACGCAAGGCAGCGCACGTTTTCGGCAATCTCTTCTGCAACATGGGGGATGGGGTCTCCCGGATGGCTCTTTCGTGCTTCACGCATGGCCGCGTGAACTTCTTGCATGAAGGCATGGAAGTGCGCGCGTCGTTTTTCAGTGATGCCAAGCGTTTCGTGAAACAGGTCCATAAGCATGGATTTCCCGCGACCAACTCCGCCCCACATATATACGCCCTCAGGGCGTACTGGGCCTTTGTTAAAGAGTTGAGCCAAAAGGCCTCCAGCGCGCTCCGCCTCCAGTTCCTTTTGCAGTTTATCGAGCCGCACCGCTGCTAATCGTTGCTCAGGATCAGCGCGCAATTGTCCGTCATCGATCATCTTTTCATAGCGCGCCAAAAATCCAATCATGGTTCAACCGCGCGACTTCATTTTGCGGACAATACCCGAATAGCTCGCTACCACCTCATCTTCTTGAACAGCCTTCCCGCGCAAGAACAGCATCCGGCCTGTCTCCCGCACGATCTCGGTCACGGCATCTAATGGCTTGCTTGGATTGCCCGCGCCGACGAATTGCGTCGATAACTCCACGGTTACAGATGGTCCTGCATTGCCGCTTCCAACGACATGCATGGTGGCAAACAAGGCGATGTCAATCAGGCCAAGCGTAGTCGCGCCGTGAATGTTGTCACCCAAATTTGTGTGATGAAGTTCCGGGAACATACGCAAGCGGCATTGATCACGTTCGCGTCGGACCTGCATTTCGCCAAGCACCGCGGTGTTATATCGAGTGCGATCCTTGAGGTTCCAGCTGTACCAGCCATCCTCTCCGCCTGCTTCTTGAGCACTTAGCGGCCGATAATCAAAAGGCGCTTCTAACTCGCTCACCGGTCTGTTTTTCCGGCCTTTTGTGGGAAGCTTTTGCCTAACTTAGCTTGCAGAATTTCGCGATCCGTTGCGCCAAGGTTGCCAAAGGCACCGCGCAGAAACTCACCGATGTTCTGAGGTGAGAAGAAATTGTGACTGAGGGTCAGAGTATGGTTCTCACTGCGGACAGAATGCCACCAACGCGGCGGAATGATGAGCAGATCGCCCGGCTCTAACTGTCCGTAATAGTGAAGCCGACCTGCCGCGTGTTCGTTCAAAGCGTAACTCGCATCTTCCGGGTTTAGCCCGCGAAGTTCATCCGTGTCTTCATCGCGGGGTTCAGCCAGAATTACGTGCTTGGTCCCTTCGAACTGTGCGAGCGATCCGACGGAATGATGAAAGTCATAATGCATCGGCGTAACTGTGCCTTTGCGGCTAATATAGATCGAGAAGAAATCTCTGCCGGTTATCCATTCAAACATCTGCTCGACGTCATTCGGCAAGCGCTGGACCAGATTTTCACAACCGGCAGGGTAGGGGCCAAGATCATCCAAAAGATCGGGGCAATCATGGAAAGGCCGCCACCCAAACGCCCAATTCTCGGCGGGATCGCCGAGCGGTTGATCCACTGGAACCTTGTCTTCATCGACCCAGAAGCCCGGCGTGTCAGCTGAGGTGCCATTAAGGTGCTTGATATAGTCACCCAAGGTCACGGCTTTGCCTGATTCTCCGTCGAAGAAGTCTTTCGGAATCAGGCCAAACTCATCGCCATATTCACGTTCGAACCAGTCGATGGACCACTTCTTCCACGCGGGCCAATCGTCCAACGCATCGGTGTAGATGACCGGGTGGGCAGGACCACCTTCAAAGTACTTTCGTGTCGCCGCCTCATCCGCAACAGACATGCGCGGGATGTCGAGACGCGAATCGGCCATCGGTGCGCCGACTGCTTCAGCCGCGCTGGCACCCGTCATATTTGACGTTCGGCCATCATCTTTTTGGTCTCTGCAATCGCTTTTGCAGGACTAAGGCCTTTAGGACAGACATTGGCGCAGTTCATGATAGTGTGACAGCGATAGAGCCGGAATGGGTCTTCCAATTGGTCAAGCCGTTCGCCGGTCATTTCATCACGGCTATCGGCGAGCCAGCGATAAGCTTGCAGCAATATCGCAGGGCCAAGGAACTTGTCTGAGTTCCACCAATAGCTCGGGCATGATGTCGAACAGCAGGCGCATAGGATGCACTCATAAAGGCCGTCCAACTCCTCGCGCTGCTCGGGTGACTGCAAGCGTTCTTTGCCTGATGGTGTTGTCGACACCGTTTGCAGCCAAGGGCGGATCGATGCGTATTGCGCGTAGAAATGCGTGAAGTCAGGAACCAGATCCTTGACCACTTCCATATGCGGCAAAGGCGTGATGCGAATTTCGCCTTTCAAATCTTCAATCGACGTGGTGCAAGCAAGGCCGTTTTTGCCATTCAAGTTCATCGCGCATGATCCGCAAATCCCTTCGCGGCAAGAACGGCGGAACGTAAGCGTCGGGTCAATCTCGTTCTTGATCTTGAACAGCGCGTCCAGCACCATTGGACCACATTGGTCCAGATCTAATTCGAACTTGTCATAGCGTGGGTTTTTGCCTGTATCGGGGTCATACCGATAGATTTTGAACTTTTTCACGCGGCCGCCTTCGGCTTTGTGAACCGCGCCATCGTTGCGGATCTTAGAGTTCTTAGGAAGCGTGAACGTCGCCATTTTCGAGTATCCCCGTATTTCGTTGTTCTCTATCTAGCGGCTTGGCCGTCTGAGGCAAGCGTGGCGGTGTTGCGACCTTTGATAAATGGGTTGTGCGCGACGAAATATCTACGGGAACCCAGGATGAAACCAGTCGTTCGGTTGCTATGTCTGAACAATCGAATTGGCCGCGCACCGCTGCGATCTTTGGAAGCAGCGGAGCGATTGGCAATGCGTTGTGCCAAGCGCTTGCCGCGCAAGGTTGCGAAACAATACACTGTGGATCGAGAAATGGTGAAGCGCCGAGCGGGGCAGTTTTCAAACCCTTCGCTTTCGATCTGCTCAATGAGGAGAGCATTGCAAGTGCCGCGGAAACAATGCGCTATGCACCCCCTCAGTTGGTTTTCGTTGCAACGGGCATTTTGACTTTGCCGGATGGAACGGGGCCGGAGCGCAGTTTTACGAGAATTGACGCTGGCGCGATGGCAGAAGTGTTGGCGCTCAACACGATCGGTCCGACGTTAATCGCCAAACACATCAAACCGCTGATGCCGCGCGATGAGCGCGCGGTTTTCGCCGCACTTAGTGCGCGCGTCGGGTCAATCAGCGACAATGGCTTGGGTGGATGGCATTCCTACCGAGCATCGAAGGCGGCGCTCAACATGCTGCTTAAGAACTTCGCCTTGGAAATGAGTCGAACGCATAAGCAAAGCGTAGTGGTTGGTTTGCATCCCGGAACGGTTGACAGCGCCTTGTCCGAACCATTTCAATCGAACTTACCGGGTGGACAATTGACTGCACCTGATCAGGCCGCGCAACACTTGCTCAATGTCCTTGATGATCTTGGCCCCAGTGAAAGCGGTAATGTGTTCGATTTTAAAGGCGAGCGTGTTCCGGCCTAGCATCGCTCTGCCTGCGGCAGCTTTGCAACAGACGCGTTGTATTCATCGTTGGGCATCCATCAAAGGTTTGAGTTTTAAACTTGGAGAGGCATTCTCTTCGCACAGATCAAGAATGGTCTGCGCAATGGAGAGGGATTGCGTGAATGGCTTTAGGGATCGGGCACCTTGGTGATTGGTACGACGCGCATGTAATGCCGCGGATGATCACATGCGCTTGTGGGCAAGGGCAGGTGATGAAACGGCGCTCTGCAGTGGTTCCGCTGGCGCGTGGCGATGTCTTCGAATTGGGATGTGGTGGGGGCCTAAACCAACAATTTTATGATCCCGACACCGTGACTAGCTACGCAGGCATTGATCCGCACGCGCGCTTGCTCGATGGAGCGGCGGAAGCAGCCAAGGCAAAGGGTTGGTCAGCCGATTTGCGGCAAGGGGTTGGAGAAGCAATCCCTTTCCCTGACCGGTGTTTTGACACTGTCGTTTGCACCTTCACGCTTTGCTCGGTCGATGACCCTGTCAAAGTCCTATGCGAAATGCGCCGTATTCTGCGCCCCGGTGGTCAGGCGCTATTCCTCGAACATGGCCGTTCACCCGAGGCAAATGTCGCCAAGTGGCAGGACCGGATTGAGCCGATCTGGAAAAGGCTAGCTGGTGGATGCCATTTGACTCGGCCGATTGGCTCTGCCTTTCGCGGCGGCGGGTTTGAGGTTGAGCCGATTGGCCAAGGCTATCTGCCTAAAGCGCCAAAGTTTGCGATGTGGAATGAGTGGGGGATTGCCCGCAAGCCAGGGGTCTAGAAAAGAAAAGGGCCGCAATTTGATCGCGGCCCTTTCTTATTTGTTATATTGGCTTCCAGCTTATTCCCCGAAAGTGCGTTGCCACCAACCACGCCGGGGCTTGCCACCGTCGCCCTCAGGGGCTGGTTCGGCTTCGACCTTCGGCTCATCTTTGGCCACCTTGCTTGCCTTTGGAGCTTTAGCGGGCTTTGTTACGGCCTCACTTTCTTCCGCAGGAGCGACCGCCTCTTTCGCTTTGGTCTTGCGAGGCGCGCGTTTACGCTTCGGCTTGGGCGCTTCCTCTTCAGCTTCTGGCTCAGACTTCGCTTCGCTTTCAGGCGTTGTTTCTAAAGAAGTTTCGCTAGAATCCGCTGCGGGCTCTTCAACCTTTTTCTTGCGCGGTGCACGCTTGCGCTTTGGCTTAGGAGCGTCTTCCACTTTCGCTTCAGCTTCGCCTTTAGGCTCAACGTCTGCGTTGGCTTCAGGCTCACTTTCAGCCTGATCGCTGCTTTCAGTTTCAACCGCCGGTTCGTCTGATCCTGATGCCGGTGCTTCGCTGCCTTCTACTGCATCGCCGCTGTCTTCTGCTGATTTGCGACGACGGCCTCGTCCACCTCTGCGGCGGCGCTTCTTGGGTTTCTCTTCGTCATCGTTGGCAGCGTCGTCACGTGATGGTGCCTCATCATCACCTTCGTTCGAACCACCTTCTTCGCCTTCAGCATTTTCGTCATGGCGCTTTTTGTTGCGACCACGACCACCACGCCGGCGACGACGCTTTTTCTTCCTGTTTGCGTCGTCCTCTTCGTCCTCGGCGAAGTCCTCTTCTGGCAGATCGTCGTCATCATCGTCGTCGACAATCGGCTCAAACTTCGGCGCAGATGTCGGGCGAGGACCAGCGCTAGAGACGCTCATTTTCGCGCCTTCATTTTCGCCTTCGGGCGACACTTCAACGGTGACGCCGTAACGCTCTTCGATCTCAACCAACTCGCCACGCTTTTCGTTGAGCATGTAGATTGCTGCTTCGGTGCTCGCGCCGAGTTTGATGACAGTGCCTTTGCCTTTGGCGGCTTCATCTTCGATCAAACGCAGTGCGGACAGGCCAGCTGAAGATGCTGTGCGAACCAGACCTGAGCCATCGCAATGCGGGCATTCGCGCGTGGTCGCTTCAAGCACGCCCGTACGCAGGCGTTGCCGGCTCATTTCCATCAAACCAAAGCCGGAGATGCGACCAACTTGAATGCGGGCACGGTCGGTTTTCAACGCCTCTTTCATCGTCTTTTCGACTTTACGGACGTTGGAATTGTATTCCATGTCGATAAAGTCGATGACTACCAGACCGGCCATATCTCGCAGGCGCAATTGGCGAGCGATTTCCCGCGCGGCTTCCAAATTGGTGTGGAGAGCAGTTTGTTCGATCCCGTGCTCTTTGGTCGAACGACCCGAGTTAATGTCGATGGAGACCAGAGCTTCAGTCGGGTTGATGATCAGATATCCACCCGATTTGAGTTGCACCATCGGGTCATACATCGCCCGAAGCTGATCTTCAGCGCCGTAGCGTTGGAACAACGGAACCGGATCTGAATAAGCTTTCACCCGGCGCGCATGGCTGGGCATCAACAGCTTCATGAAACCCTTGGCGAGTTTATAGCCATCTTCGCCCTCGACGATCACTTCCTCGATCTCTCGATTATAGATGTCGCGGATCGCGCGCTTGATAAGATCGCTGTCGGAATGGACGAGGTTTGGCGCGGTTGATTTAAGTGTGTTTTCGCGGATTTCGTCCCACAGTCGTGCCAGATAATCAAAATCGCGTTTGATTTCGGTCTTGGTCCGGCTGAGCCCCGCGGTGCGCACGATTAAACCCATCGTCTTTGGCAGCGTTAAGTCGGAAACGACCTGCTTCAACCGCTTACGGTCGCTCGATGAATTGATCTTGCGGCTAATTCCGCCACCGTGCGAGCTGTTCGGCATCAGCACAGTGTAGCGGCCTGCAAGGCTGAGATAGCTGGTTAGAGCTGCGCCTTTATTGCCGCGTTCTTCCTTGACCACCTGCACCAGAACAACCTGACGGCGCTGGATAACATCTTGAATTTTGTAGCGGCGACGCAGCGCCATGCGCTTGGCGCGCACTTCATCGACTTCTTTCGCCCGGCTACGGCCACCCGATTTGCCGGATTTGCCACCTTGGCGGCGACGTCCACGGCCTCTGCGACCGCGGCGCGGTTTCTCTTCGGCTTCCTCATCGGTAGCCTCAGCACTGTCTTCGCCTTCGTCGTCAGTATCATCATCCGAAGCGCCGTCTTCAATGGTGGCAACTTTGTCTTTTTCGGACGTATCGATCTCTTCGAGTCCATCTTCCGCGAGGTCTTCTGCAAGTGCCTCCGAACTCTCATCCTCTGCGTCATACTCATCACCCGGAGTGATGCCGTCTTCTTCATCCTCCGCGCGCAGGCGCGCTTCTTCTTCAGCCGCCTCTGCTTCTTCCGCTAGCAGTGCTTCGCGGTCCGACTGTGGGATCTGGTAATAATCCGGATGGATTTCGCTAAAGGCGAGGAAGCCATGGCGATTGCCGCCAAAATCGACGAATGCCGCTTGCAAAGAGGGCTCAACCCTCGTGACTTTCGCTAGATAAATATTGCCCTTGATCTGCTTGTGTTCAGCAGATTCAAAGTCGAACTCCTCAATCCGGTTGCCTTTGAGTACCGCCACCCGGGTCTCTTCCGAGTGGCGCGCATCGATTAACATGCGCGTTGCCATGAATGTGTCTCCAAACGCCAGCATGAGCGGGGCATAGCCCGCCAGTCTGACGTGTTGTTGTGTGATGATCGGTGCGAATTCCTATCGCCCGATTCGGTAAGTTCGCCGCCAATGCTGTTTGAGCAATTGCGGAGAGATTCGCGTCTGCAGTGGAGAGATTTCGGAAAGTGTCCGCGCATCGGCCCGCATAGCCACGCCAGCTCTTTAAGAGCGGCGCGCTTGTCAGCGAGGGGAAGCGTCTCGTCAATGCATCAACCTGTATGGTGGTCCCTTGGCTGATAGCCTATGGGACCGAAAAGGAAGGAGCCTCTGAAGATTAACGTTCGTTCGTCTAAAGCCCCGATTTGGTGTTTCTAGCACCGTGGGTTTTTACTCGCAACTCTATTGCACCATAAACGGGCAACATTCTAAGTCGGTAAGGCAATGAGCATACGCGCACTCATCCTAATTATTATCCTCGTCCCTGCGATGATCATCGGCGGAGCTAAGGCTTTTGGGCTGACCATTCCTGTGCCCAGCCTTGGGCGCGATTATGTTGTAGGCCTTCCTTTGGATGGAAGAGATGTCGCGCTAGAGCTTCCTGAAATTGAAGGCCCCGACGATCCCAACCGGCCGTTGGTAGTGATAGATGCGGGGCATGGCGGACGTGACCCCGGTTCTATCGGGCGCACAAGCGGTGGCGAACAGGTTCTGGAAAAGGAGATTGTCCTCGCGCTTGCATTGGCTTTGCGTGATGAGTTGTTGCGTGAAGGCGGCGTGAGGATCGCCATGACACGGAACGATGATCGCCTAGTGGAGCTTGCGTATCGCCCCGAGATTGCTCGCCTATTGGATGCCGATTTGTTCATTTCCATCCATGCAGATTCCGGGGGAGAGCGCGCCGATGTGAGCGGAGCGAGCGTTTATACGTTGTCAGCCCAAGCTTCTAGCGAAGCAGCGGCACGGTTCGCGGCACGAGAGAACAACGCAGATCAGGTCAATGGCGCTTCTGTTGAGGGGCAAAGCGAAGAGGTTAGCGCGATCCTTGTGGAGCTTAGCCAAGCGCAAACACAGGAAGATGCAAACGAGTTTTCGGAACTTATCCAACGCGAAGGCAAAGAAGCGCTGAAATTTCATCCACAGGCTAGCCGTTCGGCGGAACTTGCAGTTTTGCGCGCGCCAGATGTTCCGGGCGTCTTGTTTGAGAGTGGTTTTGTTACGAATCAATCCGACCGAATTCGGCTCACTACGAAGGAAGGGCAGGCCCAATACGCGCGGGTTCTTGCCCGTGCGATCCGCATCTTTTTTGCGCGACGTGCCGAGCCTTGAGTGTCGTCACGGAGTGGAGAGAGTTGATCGATCCGCCACAGCTTGTCATAATTGTGGTCACTGAAGCGCTTAGCCGCTAGCCCTTTTCGAACTGTCCGTGATAATAATGAGCGCCATGACTGACGCAGAAACTGCCTCGACCCTGCAATATTTCCGCTATCGGCTTAACCGCGATCTTGGCGCAGCCGGTGCATGGTTTGTGCGATCATGGAAGAACAGCTGGCTGTTCAAACTCGCCTCATTCTCAATCATCTTGCTTGCGATCATTTGGGCAGTTGCGTGGTATTGGCTGGCAAGCGATTTGCCCGAAGCTGACAGCTTGGTTGACTATGAAACGCCGCTTCCCACGGTAGTGCGCGGTATAGATGGTGACATCATACACTCCTATGCTCGCGATCGGCGGGTGCAGCTGCAATTCAATGACTTCCCTGAAACGCTTGTTGGTGCGGTGCTTTCAGCGGAAGACAAGACATTCTTCAGCCATGGCGGCGTTGACGTGACGGGCACTCTCAACGCGATAATTGATTACATCATAAAGTATGGTTCGAATGAGCGCGCGGTTGGTGGTTCCACCATCACACAGCAGGTCGCGAAGATCCGTTTGCTTGGCGATGAATATTCGGTTGAACGCAAACTCAAAGAGATGATTCTTGCGAGCCGCATCGAAGGCGTGATGAGCAAGGAAGAGATTCTCGAGCTTTACCTCAATGAAATCCCGCTGGGTCGTCGCAGTTTTGGCGTGCAAGCGGCTTCGCTCGCTTACTTTGACAGGGATGTAAGCGAGCTAGAACTGCATCAAGTGGCTTTTCTAGCAACACTTCCCAAGGCGCCCGAACGCTATGGCCGCAAGGGGGAAGAGGATGCGGCGATCACGCGCCGCAACTTCATTCTCAACCAGATGGCGGACAATGGATATGTCACGTCGGCAGAAGCAAGTTCGGCAAAGGCTCAACCGCTTGGCCTTGTGCAACAGCGCTCGCAACGCAGCGTTGATGCTGGTTACTTTATCGAAGAGGTCCGCAGGCGTCTTATCGGAAAGTTCGGCGAAGACGCCGAATCTGGTCCCAACAGTGTCTATGCTGGCGGCCTTTGGGTGCGCACTTCGCTCGATATGGAAATGCAGGAATCTGCGCGCGATGTCCTTCGCAAAGGATTGCTGAAGTATCACGGCAGCCGGGGTTGGGCGCGGCCGATCGCGTCGATCAACTTCGAAGACGGGGATTGGGCAAGTCAGCTGCGCGGTTCACCGATCAAGATCAATTACAAAGACTGGCGCACCGGCGTTGTTACAGAGCGCGCCGGTGGCAGCGCGACGATCGGTTTCTCTGATGGCGAAACCGCGCCTTTGGCAGGGCTTCCCAACGCTTTGAAAGCAGGCGACGTAATCGCTGTGCGACCCAGCGGTAACGGCTACCGGGTCGCGACCATCCCCGATGCGCAAGGCGGGTTTGTCGTGCAAAGCGCGCAAAGCGGCCGGGTGCTCGCGATGCAAGGTGGTTTTGACTACGGAGTTTCCGACTTTAACCGGGCGACACAAGCCAATCGTCAGCCAGGCTCGACGATTAAACCCTTCGTTTATGCGACTGGGCTTGACCAAGGCATGACCCCTTCGACCAAGATCGACAATTCGCAATATTGCTACAATCAGGGGTCGCTTGGCCGCAAATGCATTCGCGGCGGTCGCGGTGGCCAATTCCCACTGCGCTATGGGCTTGAGCAATCGCAAAACATCATGACAGTTCAGATCGGCATGCAGGCGGGAATGGGCAATGTCGTCGAGACGATTAAGACAATGGGGATCAGCGAAGATCCCGACCCATATGCGGCGACAACTTTGGGCGCTGAGGAAACGACGGTTGTGAAGATGGTGGCTGCGTACAGCGCGCTTGCCAATCACGGACGCCTTAACCCGCCTACCGTCATTGACTACGTTCAGGATCGCACGGGCCAAGTCATTTGGCGCGCCGATGATCGTCCGTGCCGTGGCTGCACGATGGATGAGTGGGATGGCCAACCAATGCCACGCGCAGGCTTGATGGGTGAGCAAGCGATGGATGCGCGCACCGCCTTTCAGGTAATGCATATGCTCGAAGGGGTTGTGCAACGCGGGACCGCGACAATTCTCAACAAGATTGATCTGCCGCTGTTCGGAAAGACGGGCACGACCAACCAATCGAAAGATGTTTGGTTTATCGGCGGCACGCAGCGCTTGATCGCGGGCGGATATGTCGGGTTTGATACGCCAAAGCCGATGGGTGGCTACGCGCAAGGTGGGACAATTGTTGCTCCGATTGTGCGAGATTTCATCCAAGCTACGCGACACCGCTGGCGCAACGATCAACCGGTTGCTCCCGATGGGGTCAGGATGGTTCGCGTCGACCGGCGCAGCGGGAAACGTGTGTTCAATGGCTGGCCTTCTGGTGATGCGAAAGCGGCAATTATCTGGGAAGCATTCAAGCCCGATACCGAACCAGATCGCGCGACTCGCCAAGACGAAATCGCCGCCAAGCGCGATGAAATACTGGCGTTGATCCGTTCGACTCAGCGAAAAGCCAAGCCGAAAAAGAAGCGTGAAACGCAATCCAGGCAGCAAGAGGACTTTGTCGAGGATCAAGGCGGAATTTACTAGTCATCTATTAGGCAGCGACTGGGCAGCGATTGGGCGTTCCGTGGTGGTGCGCTTTACAATCGGAGCCCGCGCGCTAAGCGATGCGGCCAAGTTTCTTTTGAAGGATAGTCTATGCGGGCCGAGGCACAATCTCATATTGACCGCATCGAAGCGGCGCTTGATCTGGTGCGACAGTCCTTAGATTGGGAACGCGCTCTTCGGCGATTGGATGAACTGAATGCGCGCGTGCAGGATCCTAGCTTGTGGGACAAGCCCAAGGAGGCGCAGGCGGTCAGCCGTGAACAAAAGACGCTCGAAAACGCGATCAACACGGTCAATGATATTTCCTCAGAGATGGGCGATGCGATCGAGTTCATCGAGATGGGCGAGGCTGAAGATGAGGAAAGCCTCGTAGATGAAGGGCTGTCTAGCTTAGCCAAACTGGCGGATCGTGCTGATGCCGATAAAGTGCAGGCGCTCTTGTCAGGCGAAGCGGATGGTAATGACACCTATCTGGAAATCCATGCCGGGGCAGGGGGCACGGAAAGCCAAGACTGGGCCGAAATGCTGTTCCGCATGTATGGTCGCTGGGCCGAACGACGTGGTTTCAAAATTGAAACGGTTGAGTATCAGGCGGGTGACCAAGCAGGGATCAAGTCTGCGACTTTGTTGATCAAGGGTGAGGGCGCCTATGGTTATAGCAAAACCGAAAGCGGTGTGCACAGGCTCGTCCGCATCAGCCCATATGACAGCGCTGCGAAACGGCACACCAGCTTTTCTAGCGTCTGGGTCTATCCGGTGATCGACGACGATATCGATATTGAAATCGACACCAGCGACTTGAAAGTCGACACTTACAGGGCTTCGGGCGCCGGCGGTCAGCACGTTAACACCACCGATTCTGCGGTGCGGATCACCCACCAGCCGACCGGAATCGTGGTGGCCAGCCAAAACGATCGCAGCCAGCACAAGAACCGCGCAACCGCGATGAACATGCTCAAAGCGCGGCTGTTTGAACGCGAAATGGCCGAACGCGAAGCGGCTGCTTCTGGTGAGTATCAGGAAAAAAGCGACATTGGCTGGGGTCATCAGATCCGCTCCTATGTTCTGCAACCCTATCAGATGGTCAAGGACCTGCGCACAGGGGTCACTTCCAGCTCACCGGACAAAGTGCTCGACGGGGAAATTGACGACTTTATCTCGGCGGCTTTGGCGCAACAGGTTACCGGAGAGACGGTTGATGTGGAGGACGTAGAGTGAATTTTCGCGTTGCGCCCATTCTGTTTGCGACTTTGGCATTGTCAGCCTGCGGCGTTTTCGACGCGGGATCAGACCGGCTAGCGACGTCGCGTGATTTTCCTGAACCAGATCGTCCGGTTGCTAAAGTCATCTCAAACCAGTTTTCAAACGAGGATGCGCGCGACGAACGCGGCGAAGCGAAGACTGTGATGGATTTGGCCAATATCGAAGATGGTATGACCGTTGCTGATATTGGTGCAGGTGAGGGCTATTACACAGTTCGCTTGGCCGAACGTGTGGGCGAAGAGGGGCGCGTGCTCGCGCAGGACATTGACCGCGCGGTGCTCGACCGGTTGGGACAGCGGATTGATCGCGAGCGGCTCGAAAACATCTCTATCAAGCTAGGAGAGCCGGACGACCCACAGCTTCCTTCGGACAGCTTTGACCGCATTTTCCTTGTGCACATGTATCACGAGGTGACCGAACCCTACGCGTTTCTATGGCGGGTTTGGCCAGCATTGGCCGATGCAGGTGAAATAATTGTGGTTGATGTCGATCGTCCAACGACGAAACACGGTATACCGCCAGCTTTGCTGTTTTGCGAGTTTGAAGCCGTCGGTTTTGAGTTAATCGAGTTTACTGAACGCCCTGATATCAAAGGGTATTTTGCTCGATTTGGACGGGTAGAAACGCGCCCTGAACCGAATGAAATCAGGGTGTGCAGCAACTCGGCAACCTGACATAAAAAATAGTATTTCTACTGACATTCATGTCAGATCTTTTCCTTATCAATATGCGGTGCTAGGCGCGCCGTTGTGCAAATGGACAAACAGGCGGGAGTGCCAATGGGGATGTCTGATTTCCCAACCAGTTTTGACCGTGAAGATCTGTTGAAATGCGCGAGGGGCGAGTTGTTCGGCCCCGGCAATGCGCAATTGCCAGAACCGCCTATGCTGATGATGGATCGGATTACCGACATCTCCAGCGATGGCGGTAATCATGAAAAAGGTCATGTGACCGCTGAGTTTGATATCACGCCAGAGCTGTGGTTCTTTGATTGCCATTTTCCCGGCAATCCGATCATGCCCGGCTGTCTTGGTCTTGACGGGCTGTGGCAGCTAACCGGGTTTAATCTGGGTTGGCGCGGTTGGCAGGGTCGCGGCTATGCGCTGGGCGTAGGTGAGATCAAGCTGTCCGGCATGGTTAGGCCTGACCGTAAGATGCTCACCTATCATGTTGATTTCACTAAGGCAGTGCAAACCCGCCGTTTGACCATGGGTGTCGCGGATGGTGTTGTAGAAGCTGATGGTGAAGTCATTTATCAAGTTAAAGATATGAAAGTCGCCTTATCCGAGGCGTGAAAAGGGTAGCATGCGTCGCGTAGTCGTAACTGGACTGGGGATTGTTTCCTCGATTGGCAATAATTCAGCTGAAGTGTTGAACGCCCTTAAGGCGGGCCAATCAGGGATCGCCTTTAATGAGGCTATGGCCGAACATGGGTTCCGCTCGCAAATTGCGGGCACGGTTGACCTTGATGTGAAGGATCACGTCGATAAGCGCACTTTGCGCTTTATGGGGCCGGGAGCTGCTTTCGCGCATATCGCCATGGAACAGGCGATTGCAGATGCGGGACTAGAAGAAAAAGACGTAATCAATCCCAGGACCGGCTTGATCGCAGGCTCGGGCGGTCCTTCAACCTCGGCATTGCTGGCCGCGCATCAAACCGTGCTGAAAACCGGCGCGACCAAGCGTATTGGGCCATTTGCTGTTCCCAAGACAATGTCGTCGACTGTCAGCGCGAACCTTGCGACGGCCTATCAAATCAAGGGCATGAACTTCTCGATCACCTCGGCGTGCTCCACGTCCTTGCATTGCATCGGCATGGCGGCTCAGCAAATTGCTCTGGGCGTACAAGACTTGATGTTTGGCGGCGGCGGCGAAGAGCTAGACTGGACCTTGTCATGCTTGTTTGACGCAATGGGCGCAATGTCGAGCAAATATAACGACACCCCAGAGCGTGCGTCTCGCGCTTTTGATGCCGACCGTGATGGTTTTGTGATCGGCGGCGGCGGCGGGATGGTGGTTCTCGAAAGCCTCGAACATGCCCAAGCACGCGGCGCGAAGATTTACGCCGAAGTCACCGGGTTCTGTGCGACTTCTGATGGTGCAGACATGGTCGCGCCTTCGGGTGAGGGCGGCGAACGCGCGATGCGCGGGGCGCTCAAAACACTGAATGAAGATCGCAAGATCAGCTATATCAACGCTCACGGCACATCGACGCCGGTTGGCGATGTTGGCGAGATCGAAGCCGTTCGCCGGGTGTTTGGCGAAGGCAGTACGCCGCCGGTAAGCTCGACAAAATCGATGACCGGCCATTCTCAGGGCGCCACCGGAGCGCAAGAGGCAATCTACTGTCTGTTGGCGCTTGAAAACGACTTCATCATCCCGTCAATCAATGTTGAAACGCTTGATCCGGCCTTGAAGCCTGAAGAGATCGCGACGCAACGCGTGGATAATGCGGGGCTTGATACGGTGATGACCAACAGCTTTGGTTTTGGCGGTACAAATGGGACGATGCTGCTCTCGAAATTTGACCAATAGGCTTTCAATGCAGGTTTACTGCAACTGAGTGAGGGGGGGGAATGCTCGAGCTAGCTGGAAAACGTGGCCTCGTGATGGGCGTGGCAAACGATCGCTCAATCGCGTGGGGCATTGCCAGAGCCTGCGCTGACGCTGGTGCGGAACTAGCTTTCACCTATCAGGGTGATGCGTTCGGCAAGAGGGTTAAGCCATTGGCGAAGAGCGTGGGCTCTGATCTTTTGGTGGAGGTCGATGTCACCGATGATGCCTCGCTGGATGCGGCCTTTGCTTTGCTTCAGGAACGTTGGGGCAGGTTGGATTTTGTCATCCATGCCATCGCCTTTTCCGATAAATCCGAGCTAACGGGACGCATTCTCGATACCTCGCG
The DNA here is from genome assembly GCA_039985875.1 of Erythrobacter sp. Lineage (GTDB taxonomy): Bacteria > Pseudomonadota > Alphaproteobacteria > Sphingomonadales > Sphingomonadaceae > Erythrobacter. The sequence continues at coordinate 733,460 of JBDWRU010000011.1, forward strand.
TGAGAATTTTAAGAACTCGCTGGATATTTCCGCCTACAGTTTTATTGAAATCGCTCGCAGAGCTTATCCGATGATGCGCGAGCATGGCGGCACAATTCTGACGCTCACCTATATGGGATCAACCCGCGTGACGCCGAATTATAACGTCATGGGGGTGGCCAAAGCCGCTTTGGAAGCGTCTGTGCGTTATCTAGCGGATGATCTTGGCCCCGATGGTATTCGGGTGAACGCCGTTAGTCCGGGGCCGATGAAGACGCTTGCGGGTTCTGCGATTGGCGGTGCGCGCAAGACATGGAAGCACACTGAAACCAATGCGCCGCTGCGCAAGAACGCGAGTTTGGAGGCGGTTGGCGGCACAGCAGTCTATCTGTGTTCTGACGCCGGGTCTTGTACCACGGGTGAGATCATCCGGGTTGATGGCGGTTTTCACGTTCTGGGAATGCCACAGCACGACAATCTCTAAGCGCGTCAGTCCTGGTCCACTGGCATAACCTGCCTTTGGCCCGGTTTCCTAAAATGCTCATCCAGAACAAGGTCGAGCATACCCAGCGCAATCATTAGCATTGGCGAAGCGTTGAGCGCTTGCGAAGCGTCTGCTTGTCCCGCTTCGCGTCGCCAACGCCGGGCATCGGTGATGCTCGCCCCTTCGGGCAGTTGTGCGTGAACCTGTGCGAGCGCAGCGCGGCCCTTTTCAACATGCTGCAAGCCTTGCACATACGCTATGTTGCCCGCTTCAACTGATTTCAAAACCTCGCAAAGAAAGGCGCGGCAGGTTTGCGGTCGCTTGTCGTAAACTTGGCAAACAGCTCCTTCGAGCTGCGGGCAGGGCAGGCCAAAGCCAAACTTCTTACTGTCCTCTAAGATGGTCAGGCCAGCCTCGCGTATTCCTTCAACCTCATCCTCGGCAAGCGGGCCATAGTCGAACAGCGCGCCATTGCAGCACAATCCGCACTCAATACAGAGGTTTTCAGGAGCTGGCGCTTCCTCAGTCATGCGCGCTAGTGTGCCTTATCCAATCAGTGCTGTCAGCACTTGATCTGGAGGCCGGTGTCCATCGGCCCAGAAACGAATATTGGCGATGATCTTTTCGCCAGAGGCCTCTCGCCCCTCTGCGGTCGCGCTGCCAATATGGGGCAATGTCATTACGTTGGGGTGGTCGATCAACCGGCGATCTACATGTGGCTCGTTGGGATAGACATCAAGACCTGCGCCTACGAGCCGCCCTTCCTCCAACGCGGCGATCAATGCTTCTTGATCGATCAACTCTCCGCGCGCGGTGTTGATGATGCTCGCCCACGGTTTCATCAAGCCGATGCGCCTTGTGTCGAGAAGGTTGCGAGTTTCATCGGTCAGCGGACAATGCAGCGTGAGAATATCCGCCTCGGCCAGCAGGTCATCGACATGCTCAACAAAGCGGACATTCAGCATCCCTTCGATCGCCTCAGGCAAGCGCTTTCGATTGGTATAGGCGACCTCCAAACCAAAGGCGCGTGCCCGGTGTGCGACGGCTTGACCGATCCGACCCATGCCGATGATGCCAAGAACCTTCCCACCAAGTTTACGTCCCAAAAGTCCTGATGGTGCCCATCCTGTCCATTTGCCGCTGCGTACCAACCCGGTGCCTTCACGGATGCGGCGGGGCACTCCGATAATGCCTGCCATAGCAATGTCAGCGGTATCGTCGGTGAACACGCCAGGCGTGTTCGTCACGAGAATCTTGCGCTTGGCCGCGGCCGCAAGGTCAATGTGCTCGGTCCCCGCTCCGAAGCTCGCAATTAGTCGTAGATCTTCGCCAGCGGCGGCGACCATGTCAGCGTCAATTTTATCCGTTACTGCCGGAACCAAGACATCGCAGTTTTGCATGGCTGCGACTAATTGATCGCTGCTCATTGGTTCGTCTTCGCAGTTGAGCGTGGTATCGAACAATTCGACCAAACGTGTCTCAACACTGGGCATCAAATGCCGGGTTACGATGACGCGCGGTTTGCCAGTTGAGAAATGTGGGGCGGTCGAGGTTTGGGCCATACAGTCCGGCTAGTGCGAGACCACCATCTTGGTCAAGCCCAGCTCACGCAAGCCGACCCGTCCCGCTTTGAAACAGTGGACGCGAATGACGTCATGAGGCACCTTGAAAAACCTGCTGATCCGTTGCTATCCGGCTAATCTATGAAATCTCTGCGTCTCTTTACTAAATCTATGATCGCGCTCGCTTTTGCGGCGGTGCTCGCGTTTGCCCCTGCAACAGCGCAGGATCGTGAAGCACCATATTGGGCATCGCTCAAATTCGATGAAGTGAATATGCGCGTTGGCCCTAGTCAGGAATATCCGATTGATTGGGTATACAAGCGCAAAGGATTGCCGGTCAAAGTTGTACGCTTGCTCGACGGGTGGCGCTTGGTACGCGATCCAGATGGTACGCAAGGTTGGGTTGCGAGCAGCCAGCTTAGCGTGACCAGAAGCGCGCTTGTCGTGGGCGAAGGCCTTGTTAATATGAATGCTTCGCCCAAAAAGGGATCGACTGTGCGCTGGCGCGTTGAACCAGGTGTGGCCGGCGACCTACTTGGGTGCGAAGGTTCGTGGTGCGAACTTGATATTGATGGTCGCACCGGATGGGTGAACGCCAGCCGGCTTTGGGGCGTGAGAAAGCCCTAAGCCAACCGGCGCATTACCTTTACTCGCCAACAAGCGTCATTGTAGCTGTTTCACCGCCTGGATTGGTAGCCGTCCAAGTTCCATCGTCTTGTCGCTCACCAACTGTGAAGCAAAAGCCTTCATCTTCGGGATCTTCTTCAGGTTCGACAAAGCACGCTTTGCGGCCACCTTCGATGTCACTGACAGTGTAGGTCCCCGTTGCTTCTACTCGGTCGCCTTCTTTAACCTCGAAAGTCTCATCGGCTCCTAGTGTGAGCTCCAGAGCTTCCTTATTGCCCGATTCCTTTTCTGAGTCTTCCAGTAGAGTGTACGTCCCGGGCGAAAATGCTTCGGCGGCTGCGGCATCAGAAGGTGAACTCTCGTCGCCGCTTGCTTCGTCGCTGCCACCTTTGTCAGCGGTGGCTTCGCCTGAGCAAGCAGCAATTGTAAGAGCGAGTGCGGACACAATAAATAAACGCATGGAAATTCCCCCAAAATTCAAAAAACCACGTAAGCAGTAACATGACATCAAGCCGAAGCGCTAGACCAACTCCACAGCAATCGCAGTTGCTTCGCCGCCGCCAATGCACAAGCTGGCCACGCCTTTGGTCTTACCTTGCGATTTTAGCGCGTTGATCAGGGTAACTATGATGCGCGTCCCGCTGGCACCGATTGGGTGACCCAATGCAGTAGCGCCGCCATTGATGTTGACCTTGGCATGTTCGATACCGATGTCGCGCATCGCGAACATGGCGACGCAAGCGAAGGCTTCGTTGACTTCCCAAAGGTCTACATCTTCGACAGCCCATCCCGCTTTCTTCAGCACTTTTTCAATTGCTCCAACAGGTGCGACAGTGAAGTCCTTTGGCTCGCGCGCGTGAGCTGCCATCGCCGTAATGGTTGCAACAGGTTTTGCGCCTTTATCCCTGGCCACGCTTTCGCGGGTTATAACAACCGCTGCGGCTCCGTCCGAGATCGAACTGGAAGTCGCTGCGGTAATCGTGCCTTCTTTTGCGAAAGCGGGGCGAAGGGCTGGGATCTTGTCAGGGCGGCCTTTGCCCGGTTGTTCGTCAGTTTGGACTGTCACTTCGCCTTTGCGAGTGGAGAAGGTCACAGGAACCACTTCATCTGAAAATGCGCCGCTTTCAATCGCAGCGTTCGCACGGCGCAGCGATTCAATCGAATACTCGTCCATCGCCTCGCGTGTCAGTTGGTAATCATCGGCGGTGTCCTGAGCGAAAGTGCCCATCGCACGGCCTTCCTCATAGGCATCCTCTAACCCGTCGAGGAACATGTGATCGTATGCTGCGTCATGGCCGATGCGCGCACCTGACCGGTGCTTTTTAAGAAGGTATGGCGCGTTGGTCATGCTTTCCATACCGCCAGCCACGACGACATCCACGCTGCCACTGGCAAGTGCTTCGGCGCCCATAATTACGGTCTGCATCCCGCTACCGCACACTTTATTTACAGTGGTCGCTTCGACAGATTTCGGCAGGCCCGCTTTGACCATCGCTTGGCGTGCAGGCGCTTGTCCCAGACCGGCGGGAAGAACGCAGCCCATATAGCCTCTGTCAAAATCCTCTCCGGCTAAGCCCGAGCGCTCGACCGCCGCTTTCACCGCTGTCGCGCCCAATTCTGTTGCAGACACATCGGAAAGCGCCCCTTGCATTCCGCCCATTGGCGTGCGCGCATAAGATAGGATTACGATCGGATCTTCAACGGAGAATTGAGCCATAGAGAGGGGCCTTTCTTTGATGATTGGGTTCGCGAGGCATGTAGGTATTCAGGCGCGTCATGGCAAACATGCAGGCTAACTCTTGCTAGTCGTTTAGGTTTGCGCAACACTGGTCGCAAATTAAAACTAAATCGGGGAGAGATGTGATGGCTGATGATCGGCGAGATGAGTTGGAGGCCTTGCTAAAACGCCAGCGAGATGCGTTCACAGCGTCGCGACCAGAGGATATCTCCGTACGCAAAGATCGCATCAAACGTGCGAACGCACTGGTGAAAGAGCATGGCGAGGCCTTGGCCAAAGCGATGAGCGCAGATTTCGGAAACCGAGCGATTGAACAAAGCATGCTGACCGATATCGCAGCAACTGCTGCTGCGGGGCATCATGCGTTAAAGAACATTGACCGGTGGGCGAGGGCTGAAAAGCGACCGGTACAGTTCCCTCTCGGATTGCTCGGGGCGAAGGCAGAGCTGCGTTATGAACCCAAAGGTGTAATTGGAATACTCAGTCCATGGAATTTCCCTGTGCAACTTGCTTTCGGGCCATTGATGCAAGTGCTCGCTGCTGGAAACCGCGCCATGATTAAGCCTAGCGAATTCACCGAACAGACCAGCGAGCTGATGGCGAAGCTGACAGCCGAGTACTTTTCCGAAGACGAAGTGTGCGTGGTCACTGGAGGTCCGGAAGTTGCGGGAGCATTTTCTTCATTGCCGTTCGACCATCTGGTATTCACCGGGTCTACCCCAACTGGGCGCTTGGTTATGCAGGCTGCTGCTAAGAACCTTGTCCCGGTTACATTGGAACTGGGCGGCAAATCTCCGGTTATAATGGGACGCAGCGCTGATTTTGCTAAAGCTGGTGAGCGAATCGCGTTGGGCAAGATGATGAATGCTGGCCAAATCTGCTTAGCCCCTGATTACATGGTTGTGCCGGAGGAAAAACAAGACGAAGCGGTGGCTGGCGTCGCAAATGGCGTGTCTGCGATGTATCCGACTTTGCTTGAGAACGATGATTATGCCTCGATTGTTTCCGATCGCCATTTTGAGCGGCTTCAAGGGCTCGTCGAAGATGCGCGGAACAAAGGTGCTGAGGTTGTCGAAATTAACCCCGGCAACGAGGATTTTAGCAATGCCAATCAACGCAAGATGCCTCTCACAATACTCAAGAATGTGAACGATGAGATGGCGGCGATGCAGGAAGAGATTTTTGGCCCTGTTCTGCCGGTCAAGACCTACAAGGCCGTCGACCAAGCTGTGGACTATGTGAACGATCATGATCGCCCACTAGGCCTATACTACTTCGGTGAGGATAAAGATGAGCAAGAGCGCGTCCTGACGCGCACAATCTCTGGCGGTGTCACCACCAACGATGTGATTTTTCACATTTCCATCGAAGACCTACCATTTGGCGGTGTGGGGCCATCTGGGATCGGCAGTTACCATGCAATCGAGGGTTTCCGGGAATTCAGCCATGCGCGCTCGGTTTATCATCAACCCAAAATCGACATTGCGAAATTGGGCGGTTTGAAGCCACCATACGGCAAGGCAACTCAAAAAGCTGCTGAGAGAATGATGAAATGAGTCTTTAGGGGCTGGAACTCCGTTCGATTTGCCGCAACAGGCATACGCGCTTTTACCCGAGTCGCGCTCTTGCGTGCGATTTGGTAGAAGCCTAGGGCCTCGCAGGAAAATTGCTCGGATTGGACAACGCAGTGATCGATCTCTCTCAGTATCTCCCAATACTGCTTTTCATCTTTGTCGCATTAGGCCTCTCGGTGCTGTTTGTGTTCTTACCAATGGGTGTTTCGCGCCTTACTGGTTCGCACAATCCAGATGCGGAAAAACTGTCAGAGTATGAGTGCGGGTTTCCAGCATTCGAGGATGCACGAAGCCAGTTTGATGTGCGCTTTTATCTCGTCGCGATCAGCTTCATCATTTTCGATCTTGAAGCCGCGTTTCTTTTTCCCTGGGCCGTGAGCTTGGGTGAAACAGGCTGGGTCGGTTGGGCAGGGATGATGACCTTCCTCTTTATCCTCGCGATTGGCCTCACTTATGAGTGGAAGAAGGGAGCTCTGGACTGGGAATGAGCAACACTATCATCACCCCTCCGACAGCCCCTTTGAACACAGCTGAAGCCGCGGCTTCGATGCCGACGGCAAAAGGCGGCGAGATCAAACAGCCTGATGCGGACTATTTTAGCGCGCTTCAAACTGAAGTGAACGATAAAGGCTTCCTCGTCACATCAACCGAAGACGTGTTCCAATGGGCGCGCACAGGTTCACTTTGGTGGATGACCTTCGGCCTTGCTTGTTGCGCTGTTGAGATGATCCATGTGAATATGCCGCGCTATGATATGGAGCGGTTTGGTGCTGCCCCGCGTGCTTCCCCGCGTCAGTCCGATTTGATGATTGTTGCAGGCACGCTTTGCAACAAGATGGCGCCTGCTTTGCGCAAGGTTTACGATCAAATGTCGGATCCAAAATATGTGATCAGCATGGGGTCGTGCGCCAATGGTGGCGGCTATTATCACTATTCGTACAGCGTCGTGCGCGGCTGCGACAGGATTGTCCCGGTCGACATCTATGTGCCCGGTTGCCCACCGACGGCTGAAGCGCTGCTTTATGGTGTGATGCAGTTGCAGCGGAAAATCCGCCGTGTAGGGACAATCGAACGATGAAACAGGCAATCTTCGCGGCGCTGGCGCTTTTGGCAAGCGCTGGATTAGCCCAAGACAAAACCGCGGTCGATGAGCTCGGAATTGCTCAACCGGGCCGTCATACGCTGGAAACCGAGGCGATGTCTGCCGACTTCCCTTGCGCTCCAGAGCCAACAACGAAGGGCCCTACTTCTGGCCAAGGTGGGCTGCAATGCACCCAAGGTGGTCTTACCTTTATGCTTGCCACTGCACCCACAGTCGCATCTGATGATGGCGGTCAAGCATTCGGTAGTTTCGAAGACAATTTGAAGGGTGCGCGCGAAGACACACAAACGTCACGTGTTCTTGAAGGTGAGATCAACGGTCTTCGAATGTTTGATGCATGGACAGACTCCGACGTGCGGGTAGGTCGCGCTCGGATGGTCGAGCTTGCCGAAGATGTTATCGGGATAGTTTTGGTGCTTGAGACTAAAGACGGCAAAATCGCTCTAAACAGTGCAGAGCGCGAACTCGCTGCTGAAAAAGCCGAGGCGTTTATCGATTCATTGGAGCTGCTGGCAAAATGAGCGTTCTTCACTCCGCTCCTAAACACGCATCGAACAAGGGCGTCTTGAACCGCTTAAGCAAGGCGATGGGTAAGTCGCTTCTCGACGCTCAAGAAGCGCATGGCGAAATCATACTCACTGTAAAGCGCGACCGGATCGCATGGGCGCTCGAAAAGCTGCGCGACAAGCACGAATACCAGCAGCTAATGGAAATTGCGGGCGCCGATTACCCGGATCGCCCAGAGCGGTTCGAAGTCGTCTATATGATGCTTTCGCTCACCAAGAACCATCGGATCATGGTCAAATGCTCAACTGACGAAGCGACCTCGGTTCCAACCGTGACAACGCTTTGGCCCAATGCCGGTTGGTTAGAGCGCGAAGTGTTCGATATGTATGGCGTGACGTTTGCGGGCAATCCTGACCTGCGCCGCATCCTAACCGACTATGGCTTTGAAGGGCATCCTTTCCGCAAGGACTTCCCGATGACAGGCTACACCGAGCTGCGTTACTCCGAAGAGGAAAAACGCGTGGTTTATGAACCGGTTGAACTGGCGCAGGACATGCGGACGTTCGACTTCCTCAGTCCATGGGAAGGGGGCGAGTATGCGCTGCCCGGTGATGAAAAGGCCGATGATGGTGCAAAGCCGGAGGCGAAGAAATGACCATTGAGATTGAAGAATCGCCAACCACTGACGGCGAAGTAATCTCCAACTACACGATTAACTTCGGACCACAGCACCCGGCTGCGCACGGTGTCTTGCGCATGGTGATGGAGCTGGATGGAGAAGTGATTGAGCGGATTGATCCGCATGTTGGCTTGCTCCATCGCGGCACTGAGAAGCTGATCGAGCAGAAGACATACTTACAAGCGCTGCCCTATTTTGATCGGCTCGATTACGTTTCGCCGCTGTGTCAGGAGCACTCCTATGTGCTCGCGATTGAAAAGTTGCTCAATCTCGAAGTGCCAGAGCGTGCCCAATATCTGCGTGTGTTGTTTGCCGAGTTGACTCGCATCAGTAACCATTTTCTCAACTTGGGTGCGCATGTCCTTGATGTTGGGGCGTTTACACCGAACCTTTGGATGATGGATCTGCGCGAAGATTGCATGAATTTCTTCGAGCGGGCCTCTGGCGCGCGCATGCACAGCGCGTGGTTCCGTCCGGGCGGCGTTCATCAGGATGTACCCGAGAAATTGCTGGTTGATATCGGTGACTGGGTTGATAATCGCCTGTTCCAACTGCTTGACGATGCGATGAGCTTGGTGCTCGACAATCGCATCTTTAAACAACGCAATGTCGATATCGCTGTGGTCAGTCGAGAAGACGCGGTCGCATGGGGCTTTTCAGGTCCGATGATCCGCGCCGCTGGTATCCCTTGGGATCTGCGCAAATCGCAGCCCTATGATGTCTACGACCGGATGGAGTTTGACATTCCGGTTGGCACCAATTCGGATTGCTATGACCGGTTTATGGTGCGGGTGAAGGAAATTCGTGAGAGTGCCAAGATCATCAAGCAGTGCATTCGCGATATGCCGCAAGGTCCGATTGCGAGCACCGATGGCAAAGTCTCTCCGCCCAAGCGCGGCGAGATGAAGCAATCGATGGAAAGCTTAATCCACCACTTCAAGCTTTACACCGAAGGGTTCCACGTGCCTGAGGGTGAGGTTTATATAGCGACCGAAAGCCCCAAAGGGGAGTTTGGCGTCTATTTGGTCAGCGATGGCTCAAACAAGCCATATCGTTGCAAGATCCGCCCGACGGCATTCTCGCACCTCCAAGCCATGGAATTCATGAGCAAGGGCCACATGCTGCCCGACGCGACCGCAATTCTTGGCGCGATTGATGTTGTGTTTGGGGAGTGCGACCGGTGAGCTGGAAGAACATCCAAGATGCAAGCGTCAAGGCATTTGCGGCTTTCTCGATGGCCTTCACCGTGAGCTATTTTCTCGGCTATTTCTTTTCCAGAGAATTTAACTTCGGTTTGATTGTCGCAATCTCAGTGGGCTTTGGTTTGGGCACATTTACGAGAACCATCATCCGCACAATGGGCCCGCATCCAAAAGGGCAAGTGCAACATGGCTGATCGTACACCTGCACCCGATACGCCGGAACTTCGCGCGCGCTGGAGCAAGTTCGCTTGGACCAAGGCAAACAAGGCCAAGGCGGATTACCACATCGCCAAATATCCCGATGGCCGGGCAAAGTCGGCGGTGATGCCGCTACTCGATCTGGCTCAGCGTCAGGTAGGCGAAGAAACCGATACGCAAGGCTGGCTGCCGCTGCCAGTGATTGAATATGTCGCCGCCTATATCGACGTGCCGGTGATCCGCGTGCTCGAAGTTGCGACCTTTTATTTCATGTACAACATGAAGCCGGTCGGGAAGTATCACGTGCAGGTTTGCGGCACGACGCCGTGTATGCTGCGCGGATCGGACGATATCATCTCCGCTTGTAAGAAGCGCGGTATGGAGTTCGGCCACGTTTCCAAAGACGGGCTTTGGACCCTTACCGAAGTGGAGTGCATGGGCAATTGCGCGACCGCGCCGATGGTTCAGATTAACGACGACAATTACGAAGACTTGACGGTCGAGCGGCTTGATGCGGTGCTTGATGCGCTGGCAACGGGCGAGCAGCCCAAGACCGGGACACAAGAGCCCGGGCGCCACACATCGGAGCCAAAAGGCGGCACGACGACCTTGAAAGAGATGGTCGTTGCCAATCACGATTACAGGGGGGATTGGTGATGGATTGGATGACAATCATTATCGCGCTGGTCGCGATTGCGATCGTGTGGAAAATTATCAAAGGCATCGTGAAATTCGCGGTGATCGGAGGCATTGTTTTCGCCGCCTATTACCTGTTCACCAATGGCAGTCTTTCGGGGATGCTCGGATGAATGGGGGCGTTCTTGCCTTGATGATTGCGGGCCTAGTGGGCTTTCTTGCAGGCGCTTATTTAGCTGCCACAGGTGAGCGCGCATTGGGCATCGCTTTGATGGGTATGGGATTGGTTTTTCAAGTTTTGACCTTGCGGCAGCTACGCCAGATTAAGAAGGAACCCAGCGATGCTGGCTGATAAGGACCGCATCTTCACCAATGTTTACGGCTTCCAGGACTGGGGCCTAAAAGCCGCGCAAAAACGCGGCGATTGGGATGGCACCAAAGCGCTGATTGAGCGCGGACAAGACTCCATCATCGATGAGATGAAAGCGTCGGGTCTGCGCGGGCGGGGCGGGGCAGGTTTTCCCACCGGCCTCAAATGGTCATTCATGCCCAAAGAGAGCAAGGATGGTCGGCCTAGCTTTCTGGTAATCAACGCCGACGAGTCTGAACCCGGCTCGTGCAAAGACCGCGAGATCATCCGCCACGATCCGCACAAGTTGATCGAAGGTGCGCTGGTCGCAGGCTTCGCGATGCGTGCGCGCGCGGCCTATATCTACATTCGCGGCGAGTATATCCGCGAAGCTGAAACGCTACAGGCCGCCATCAACGAGGCTTATGCTGCTGGTTTAATCGGCAAGAACGCCAGCAAAACCGGATACGATTTCGATGTCTTTATGCATCGTGGCGCAGGCGCGTATATTTGCGGTGAAGAAACCGCGATGATCGAAAGCTTAGAGGGCAAAAAGGGCCAGCCGCGCTTAAAGCCGCCATTCCCTGCGGGCGCGGGCCTTTATGGCTCCCCAACGACGGTCAACAATGTTGAGAGCATTGCAGTCGTGCCGACAATTCTGCGGCGCGGCGCTTCGTGGTTCAGCTCGTTCGGTCGCGAAGGCAATGCCGGAACCAAGCTGTTCCAGATCAGCGGGCATGTCGAACAGCCCTGCGTTGTCGAAGAGGCGATGAGTATTCCGTTCCGTGAGTTGATTGAGAAGCACTGTGGCGGCGTTACAGGGGGCTGGGATAATCTCTTGGCGGTTATTCCGGGTGGCTCATCGGTTCCTTTGGTGCCTGCTGAGCAGATCATGGACGCGCCGATGGACTTTGACGGGCTGAAAGAGCTTGGCTCTGGTCTTGGCACGGCGGCGGTGATCGTGATGGACAAATCGACCGATATTGTCCGTGCGATTTCGCGTCTATCTTACTTCTACAAGCATGAAAGCTGCGGCCAGTGCACGCCGTGCCGTGAGGGCACCGGGTGGATGTGGCGCATGATGGAGCGGCTGCGCACGGGCGATGCGGCGATTGAAGAAATCGATATGCTGCATGAGGTCACCAAGCAGGTCGAAGGGCACACAATCTGCGCTCTCGGCGATGCGGCGGCGTGGCCAATCCAAGGTTTGATCCGACATTTCCGCCCTGAGCTTGAAAAGCGCATCCATGAGCACAACGCACAATTCGCGGAGGCTGCGGAGTAAGCTATGCCTAAAGTCACCGTAGACGGCGAAGAAATCGAAGTTCCAGCGGGCGCGACTGTTCTGCAGGCTTGTGAGCTTGCGGGCAAAGAAATCCCGCGTTTTTGCTATCACGAGCGCCTGTCCATCGCGGGCAATTGCCGCATGTGTCTGGTCGAAGTGAAGCCGGGGCCGCCCAAACCGCAAGCGTCCTGCGCGCTTCCCGCTGGCGAAGGTCAGGAAATCCGCACCGATACGCCGATGGTCAAAAAGGCCCGCGAAGGGGTGATGGAGTTCCTGCTCATCAACCACCCGCTCGATTGCCCGATTTGCGACCAAGGCGGCGAGTGCGACCTGCAAGACCAATCCATGACCTATGGCAAAGGCACATCGCGCACGCAGGAAAACAAACGCGCCGTTACCGCCAAAAACATGGGTCCTTTGATCAGCACGATCATGACCCGCTGCATTCACTGCACCCGCTGTGTGCGCTTTTCCGAAGAGGTCGCGGGCGTGGACGAAATCGGCGCGCTTTATCGCGGCGAGGACATGCAGATCTCGACATATTTGGAACAGGCCGCCTCGCATGAGCTGTCTGCCAATGTGATTGACCTTTGCCCGGTCGGCGCTCTCACATCGCGTCCTTACGCATTTGAAGCGCGGCCTTGGGAATTGAAGCGCACGCTGTCTATCGACGTATCCGATGCGGTGGGCGCGAATATCTCGCTGCATTCGAAAGGCCGCGAAGTTATGCGCGCGCTTCCTCGCATCAATGACGATGTGAACGAAGAGTGGTTGTCGGACAAAGGCCGCTATCAGGTCGATGGGCTGACTAAACGCCGCCTCGACAAAGTGTTCGTTCGTAAAGGCGGAAAGCTAACCGCGACTAGCTGGGACGAGGCGTTTGGCGCGATTGCTGCGCAGCTTGGCGAAGACAAATCAAGCATCGCAGCGGTTGCTGGCGATATGGTCGATTGCGAGACGATGTTTGCGGCCAAGACACTGCTCAAAGCATGCGGAAGCGATCTTGTCGAAAGCCGCCAAACCGGCATGACCTATGACGTGTCGAATTTGGCTGCAGTCAATTTCAACTCGACATTGGCGGGCATTGAGACGGCCGACGCGATCCTTATCGTGGGTAGCCACGTCCGTTGGGAAGCGGCTCTGGTCAATGCGCGCCTGCGCAAGGCGGCGATGGCGGGCGCGAAAGTGTTTGTGGTCGGGCCGGAATGGGAAACGACTTACCCGACGACCTTCCTTGGCGAAGACCTCAAAGTGTTGAACCGGGTGCCTAAGGCGCTGGGCGATGCGATGAAGGCGGCGGAGCGTCCGGCGATCATCCTAGGCGGCGCGGCACTGGCAAACGGGGCGCTTGGCGCTGCGCTTAAGCTGGTTGAGAAATTTGACCTCGTGAAGGACGATTGGAACGGCTTTAACGTGCTGCATATGTCAGCGGCACGGATGGGATCATTGATGCTCGGCTTTGCGCAGGATGGCGGCATGGCCGACCTTGCGGCAGCTAAGCCGAAAGTCCTGCTCAGCCTTGGCGCGGATGAGATGAATTATGAGCCGTTCGCAGATAGCCTGAAGGTCTATATCGGGCACCACGGCGATGTTGGCGCGCATGCGGCGGATGTGATCCTGCCCGCTGCTTCTTACGCTGAAAAAGACGGTACTTACGTCAATACTGAGGGCCGCGTGCAATTCGCTGAAAAGGCTGTGTTTGCACCCGGAGATGCGCGTGAGGACTGGACGATCCTGCGCGCGCTTGCTGATGCACTTGGCGTGAGCGTTGGGTTTGACAGCTTTGGCGAATTGCAAAGCGCGATGATTGGCGAAGTGCCTGCGCTGGGCGAAGAGGGGCTCGCGGATTACGGCGTGCTTCCCAAGGCGGATAGCAAGGCCAAAGCGGAAGGGACGATCAGCGCCTATCCGATTGCGGACTTCTACCTCACCAACCCAGTCGCGCGGGCCAGCCATGTGATGCAGCAATGTTCTGCGGAATTGCTGCACGCGGATCAGTTGAAGGAGGCGGCGGAATGAGCCAGTCATCCAACGCCTTGTTCAGTAACGTGTTCGGAGGTTTTTTCCGCGTTTCTATGAGGTATGCCGCTCCGATATTGTTCTGGGCGGCGCTCGCGGTTTTTGCTCTTACGGTTGCCGCTTACTCATCGTCGTCAATCATACAATCAGACAACGATCAAACGGATTCTGCCACTCATGCCTTCATAATTTTCAATGGCGTCGTTCTGGGATTGAACAACGCAGTTTGGCCCTTCACTGGGGCTGCATTGGTTTCGGTGCTTAGCAAACGCGAGGGTGTATCTGACCAATGACCGACTTTTTCGTATCTCTCGGCATGCCGTATGAATGGGCGTGGACTGTCGCGACATTCGCTGGGATCATTGTCATTTCGCTGCTGGTGATGCTTAGCGTGGCGATGGTGATCTATGTCGACCGCAAAGTGCTGGGCGCGATCATGCTGCGGCGCGGGCCGAACGTGGTTGGGCCGTTTGGATTGCTCCAAAGTTTCGCCGACGGCCTCAAGGTCTTCCTGCAAGAAACGATCATCCCTAGCGCGGCGAACAAGGGCATCTTCCTGCTCGCGCCGATTATCACCTTCACCGTGGCCTTGGCCGCATGGGCGGTGATTCCGTTTGATGAAGGCGTTCTCGTATCCGATATCAACCTTGGCCTGCTTTACATCCTCGCGATTAGTTCGCTTGGTGTTTACGGCGTAGTGATGAGCGGTTGGGCGTCTAACTCCAAGTATCCGTTCTTTTCCGCGATGCGTGCCGCTGCGCAAATGATCTCTTACGAGGTCTCTATTGGCTTCATTCTGGTTTGTGTTGTGCTTTGGACAAAGTCGTTCAACATGACTGAAATCGTCCTTGCGCAGAAAGGCCACGGCTTGGGCTTCATCAACGGGTTCTATTTCAACTTGTTGCTGTTCCCGATTTTCGTCGTGTTCTTCATCTGCGCCTTGGCGGAGACAGCGCGCGCACCGTTTGACCTGACCGAAGCGGAATCGGAGCTCGTCGCCGGTTATCAAACCGAATATTCGAGCATGGCCTTCGCGCTGTTCTGGCTGGGTGAGTATGCCAACATCCTGTTGATGTGCTCGCTGTGCACGCTGCTGTTCTTTGGTGGCTGGTTGCCGCCGGTTGAGTGGGCACCGCTTTATTATGTGCCGGGCATCATCTGGTTTTTGACCAAGACGTTTTTCTTCTTCTTCCTGTTTAGCTGGATTTGGGCGACGGTGCCACGGTATCGCTATGACCAGCTGATGCGGTTGGGCTGGAAAGTGTTCCTGCCGATGAGCTTGCTGTTTGTCGCGCTGATCAGCGGTTACTTGATGGCGACCGGCGGCTTCGGCGAACAGTTCGCAATTTTCTGATTGGGTATTGAGATGACCTCCGCAACACAGCTCCTTAAGAGCTTCACCCTTTGGGAATTCCTCAAAGCGCATGCGCTTACCTTGAAGTATTTCTTCAAGCCTAAGGTGACGATCAACTACCCGTTCGAGAAATCGCCGCTTAGCCCTCGCTTTCGCGGTGAGCATGCGCTGCGTCGCTATCCCAATGGCGAAGAACGCTGCATCGCGTGTAAGCTGTGCGAAGCGGTGTGCCCCGCGCAAGCGATCACGATTGAGAGCGAGCCGCGTGATGACGGCAGCCGTCGCACCACGCGCTACGACATCGACATGACCAAGTGCATTTACTGCGGTTTCTGTCAGGAAGCCTGTCCGGTGGATGCCGTGGTTGAAGGTCCAAACTTTGAATATGCCACCGAAACGCGTGAGGAATTGCTCTATGACAAGGCCAAATTGCTCAGCAATGGTGACAAATGGGAACGCGCAATCGCTGCGAACCTTGAAGCCGACGCGCCCTATCGCTAACCGCCGCGTCAACGACAACAGGGTATCATGATTCAAGCTATCGCCTTTTACCTATTTGCAGGTCTTGTGATCGCCAGCGCGGTCATGGTTATCCTGTCGCGAAACCCGGTTCACAGCGTGCTGTGGTTGATCCTCGCGTTCTTTAACGCGGCGGGTCTGATGGTGCTGGTCGGTGCAGAGTTTATCGCGATGCTACTGGTGATTGTCTATGTCGGCGCGGTCGCGGTGTTGTTCCTGTTTGTGGTGATGATGCTCGACATTGATTTTGCCGCGATGCGCGCAGGATTTGTCAGGAACTTCCCATTGGGATTGGCGATTGCGGCGGTGTTGCTGGCGGAGCTGATACTGGGCGTGGGCGCTTACAATGCCGGCGGGCTGGAACTTAGCGAGGCGACCAGCGCGGCGGCGCAAATGCCGGGCGAAAGCAATATCGAGGCGATCGGGCGCTTGCTTTATGGCCGCTATATTTTCTTATTCGAAGTGGCTGGTATCATCCTGTTGGTCGCGATGATCGGTGCGATAGTGCTGACCCATCGTGAGGCCAAGCCGGGTGCGCGTGGGCGTCAGGATATCAGCAAACAGATTAGCCGCCGACCACATGAGGCAACCGTTATGAAGAACCCTGATGTGGGTCAGGGGGTCGAGCTGTGAACGAGTTTATTGGCATTGAGCATTTCCTTGTCGTTGGTGCGATCTTGTTCGTGCTCGGCGTGCTGGGTATTTTTATCAATCGCAAGAACGTGATCGTGATCTTGATGTCGGTTGAGCTGATCCTGCTCGCGGTGAACATCAATCTGGTCGCGTTCAGTGCCCATATGGGCGACCTTGTGGGTCAAGTTTTTGCGATGCTGGTTCTGACCGTGGCTGCTGCCGAAGCAGCCATCGGGCTGGCGATCCTTGTCATCTATTATCGTGGGCGCGGCACAATCGCGGTTGACGATGTGAACCGGATGAAGGGGTAAGCACCGGACATGGAACCGATCCTTATCATCGTATTCCTGCCGTTGATCGCTGCGATTGTCGCAGGGGTGGGCAACCGGATTATCGGGAACACCGCTGCGAAAGTCATAACGACGGGCGCGTTGTTTATCTCTGCTGGTCTAAGCTGGCCAATCTTCCTGTCTTACCTGAACGGTGTTGCTGCACCTGAAGTGGTGCCGGTGCTGCAATGGGTGAAATCGGGTGCACTGACATTTGATTGGGAATTGCGCGTTGATGCTCTTACCGCGGTCATGCTGGTAGTGATCAACAGCGTCTCTGCACTCGTGCACCTGTATAGCTGGGGCTATATGGAGGATGATCCCGATCAACCGCGCTTCTTCTCCTATCTCTCGCTTTTTACCTTTGCGATGCTGATGCTGGTGACGGCCGAGAACCTGGTTCAAATGTTCTTCGGTTGGGAAGGGGTGGGCCTCGCGAGCTATCTGTTGATCGGATATTATTTCCGTAAGCCAAGCGCTAGCGCAGCCGCGATTAAGGCTTTCGTGGTGAACCGTGTGGGCGACCTTGGCTTTATGCTGGGCATCTTCGGCACGTTCTTGGTTTTCCAGACCACATCGATTCCAGAGATCCTCGAAGCGGCTCCGGGCATGTCCGGCGCGACCATCGGGTTCCTTGGTATGCGCCTCTACACCATGGATATCCTGTGCATCCTGCTCTTCATCGGGGCGATGGGTAAATCTGCGCAGTTGTTCCTGCACACATGGTTGCCCGACGCGATGGAAGGGCCAACGCCAGTATCTGCACTGATCCATGCCGCGACAATGGTGACGGCGGGCGTATTTATGCTGTGCCGCTTGTCGCCAATGTTTGAGACGGCTCCAACGGCCTTGATGATCGTCACCGTGATCGGTGCAGCGACATGCTTCTTCGCTGCGACCATCGGGACGACGCAGTGGGATATTAAGCGGGTTATCGCTTACTCAACCTGTTCGCAATTGGGCTATATGTTCTTTGCTGCGGGTGTTGGCGCCTACGGCGTAGCGATGTTCCACCTGTTCACGCACGCTTTCTTTAAAGCGCTGCTGTTCCTTGGTGCAGGCTCGGTCATTCACGCGATGCATCACGAACAAGATATGCGTTATTATGGCGGTCTGCGAAAAGAGATCCCGATCACTTTCTGGGCAATGCTCATAGGGACGCTCGCGATTACCGGACTCGGTGTCTATCACCTCGGCGTTGGGATGGCTGGTTTCTGGTCGAAAGATGCCATTCTTGAAGTTGCCTATGCGCGTGGGACTCCGATTTCGGCGATGTCATTCTGGTTGGGTGTTGGCGCGGCTCTAATGACGAGCTTTTACAGCTGGCGTCTGATGTTCCTCACTTTTTGGGGCAAGCCGCGCTGGATCGAGAGTGAGCATATTCAACACAGCGTCCACAAAACGCCCGAAGAAGCTGGCGAAGATACGACCGGTGGATACCACCCGCATGAAAGCCCTTGGGTGATGTTGGTGCCACTTATCTTGCTTAGCATCGGTGCTGTTTTTGCTGGTCAGGTGTTCCAGTCCGGCTTCCTCGATGATGCAGAGTTCTGGGATGGTGCGATCTTCTATAACGAAGACCTCATCCACGCGATGCACGCCGTACCGTATTGGGTGAAGTATTCCGCCTTTGTTGTGATGGTACTTGGCTTTGCCGGCGCATATTACGCTTACATGGTGAAGCCCGACGTTCCGGCGAAGTTCGTCGCGCGATTTGGTTGGTTGCATAAATTTGTCTTCAACAAGTGGTATTTCGACGAGCTGTATGATCGGATTTTTGTGAAGCCAGCATTCTGGTTCGGCCGCCAATTCTGGAAACTTGGTGACATTGGAACGATTGACCGCTTTGGCCCGAATGGCGTGGCTTGGTTGGTCGCACGTGGCTCTGTCGCTGCCAAGGCTATTCAGTCCGGCTATCTCTACACCTACGCATTGATCATGCTGCTTGGCCTGATCGCTGCTGTTACATACGTGCTGCTTTAGGGAGGCGATCGATGACTGACGGTTTGCCAATCCTTACGCTGATGATGCTCGTTCCGCTTGCCGGAGCAATTGCTTGTCTTATCTCCGCGCAATCGGCGCGTTGGATCGCGCTTGGCGCGACGCTGGTGACGTTCCTTTTGGGCTGCGCGCTGTGGGCCGACTACGAAATTGGCGGGGCGCAATGGCAGTTTACAGAACGCGCGGAATTGTTTTCGGGTTTCTCTTACGCTCTGGGAATTGATGGCATCGCCTTGATGCTGATTATGCTTAGTGTGTTCCTGATGCCCATCTGTATCCTTGCAAGTTGGGATTCGATCAAGAAGCGCGTCGGCGAGTATATGGCGGCGTTCTTGGTGATGGAGGTGCTGATGATTGGCATCTTCTCAGCGCAGGATATTTTGCTGTTCTACATCTTCTTTGAAGCAAGTTTGATCCCGATGTACCTTATCATCGGTGTGTGGGGCGGCGATAACCGCATCTATGCGAGCTACAAATTCTTCCTCTACACGCTTTTTGGATCGGTTTTGATGCTGATCGCGATGTTCTGGATGGTGGCACAAGCGGGCACTTCGGACATTCCGACGTTGATGCAATATGACTTCCCACCGGGCGCGCAGACATGGTTATGGTTAGCGTTCTTCGCGAGTTTCGCGGTGAAGGTACCCATGTGGCCATTCCATACATGGTTGCCTGATGCACACGTACAGGCACCAACCGCGGGTTCAGTAATCCTTGCGGGCGTGCTGCTTAAGCTTGGTGGGTATGGTTTTATCAGGTTCAGCCTGCCGATGTTCCCAGAAGCGAGCGCGCAGTTTGCTTGGTTCGTCTTTGTGCTGTCGATGGTAGCGGTTGTTTACACGTCGCTCGTCGCGCTGGTTCAGCATGATATGAAAAAGCTGATCGCCTATTCCTCGGTTGCACATATGGCGATTGTGACCGTCGGCCTGTTCGCCTTCAACGTCCAAGGGCTCGAAGGCGCTATGATTATTATGCTCAGCCACGGTCTGGTCTCCGGCGCATTATTCCTGTGCGTAGGCGTGATCTATGACCGACTGCATACCCGCGAGATTGACCGATATGGCGGGCTCAGCATCAATATGCCGTATTATGCGGTGTTCTTCCTGCTCTTTACGATGGCATCAATTGGCCTGCCGGGGACGAGCGGGTTTGTGGGTGAGTTCCTTGCGCTTGCCGGCATTTATCAGACTTCAACCTGGGTTGCATTGGTCTGCACCACGGGGATCATCTTGGGCGCTGGCTACATGCTTTACCTTTATCGTAGGATCGCTTTTGGGGATCAAAAGAATGTCGACGCAGCAGCGATGGAGGACATCTCCACACGCGAATGGCTGATGATGGTTCCAATCACTGCAGCAGTTTTGTGGATGGGTGTTTACCCAGAGAGTTTCTTGGCCCCGATGCGTGCAGATATCGCGGTACTTGATGAACGCATCGCCTCGGCTGCTCCGGCGAGTGACAGCCAACCGGATGCGGGTGAGCCACGCGCAAAAGCTGCCAACGCTGTTGAACATCGTGGCGGCGACCTTCCCGAGCACCGCGAATATTCGCAAGACGGGGATCACTAATGGAATTCGCCGCATCCTTCGCGCTAATCGCGCCTGAGCTTTTGCTCACTGCTGCTGGCCTTGTTCTGCTGCTTGTTGCAGCTTGGGGCGGTGACAAAGCTGCACGCGGCATCGCTATTCTCGCTGTTACCGTTCTGTTTGGGGCGGGCTTTATCCTCGTGCCCGATCTGCATTTTGGCACCGATGGTCCTGATACGATTGCCTTTGGTGGATTATTGAAAGCGGATAGTTTTGCTCTCTACGCCAAAGCACTGATCTACCTTGCAGCCATTGGCTGTCTGATCGTTGCACCACCTTATTTCGATAGCGAAGCGGCCGGGGTAGAGCGCGGTATGCGTGCTGAATATCCTGTGCTGGTGCTGTTCGCCGCGCTGGGCATGAGCATCATGGTCTCCGCAACCGACTTTATGACGCTCTATCTCGGCCTCGAACTCAACAGCTTGGCCGCCTACGTTCTTGCATCGATCCTGCGCCGTGACACACGCTCTGCTGAGGCTGGCCTTAAGTACTTCGTGCTCGGCGCACTGGCATCGGGTATCCTGCTCTACGGTATGAGCTTGCTTTACGGCTTTACCGGCGGAACCGATTTCGCAACGGTACGGGTAGGGCTAACCGGGGAACTCGCAACTGGAGCGTTGTTCGGCTTGATATTCGTGATGGCTGGTCTGGCGTTTAAGATCGCCGCTGTGCCTTTCCATATGTGGACGCCCGACGTTTACGAAGGCGCGCCAACGCCTGTCACTGCGTTCTTTGCCACTGCACCCAAGGTTGCCGCTGTGGCGCTGACCGCGCGCGTGGTTTTCGATGTGTTCGGTGCGCAAGTGGTTGCGTGGCAACAGATTGTTATGTTCACCGCTCTGGCATCAATCATCTTCGGCGCGCTTGGCGCCATCGGTCAGGAAAATCTAAAGCGCCTGCTCGCATATTCGTCGATCAACAATGTCGGCTTTATCTTGCTTGGTCTGGCTGTTGCCAACGAGGCGGGGGCGACTGCGATGTTAATCTATCTGTTCGTCTACGTCGCGATGAGCCTTGGTAGCTTTGTCGCCCTATTGATGCTGCGCGGAGAGAATGGCGAGCTGTTTGAGAGCTTCTCGGATATCCGTGGTCTGGCAGTTACACGTCCAGTTATCGCATGGTGCTTGCTGGGTTTGATGTTCAGCTTGGCTGGCATTCCACCGTTGCTCGGTTTCTATTCAAAGCTTGTGATATTCCAGGCAACCGTCGAAGCTGACCTTGTGATTTTCGCCGCCATTGCCATCGCGGCGAGCGTGATTGGCGCGTTCTACTATCTCAAGTTCGTGAAGGTCATGTTCTTCGATGAACCGGTGGGCGTAGTCACCGGTAAAAGCGGCAATGCGCATTGGGCTCTGCTGTTTCTGACCACGCTGATAATCTCGCCGCTGGGCTATTTCCTAACTCCATCCTTAACTGACCTTGCCGAGAAGGCCGCTTCGGCGCTATTCTTGGGCGCATGATCAAATATGTAGCGCAGACCGGATCGACCAATGCTGATCTGATGATGGCGCTGCATGCGCATCAAAAGTTGGAGGAAGGCCATTGGTTGATTGCCGACCGCCAGACTGATGGACGCGGTCGGCAAGGGCGCTATTGGCACGACGGCACCGGCAACTTTATGGGTTCCACCATAATTGCATTGCAAAGCGGTGAGTATCCTGGCGCAACGCTGAACTTTCCAATTAGCCTTGCTGTGCGTGAGACATTGTCCGAGTTTATTCCCGATGCGACGCAGTTGATGCTCAAATGGCCCAATGATGTTCTTCTCCAAGGAGCGAAAGTATCCGGCATTTTGATGGAGTTGTTTGAGTTTCAGGTGGTCGCAGGCATCGGCGTCAATCTCGCCACTGCACCTGACCTACCCGATCGAGCGACCATTGCGTTGGCCGACATTTCGGACGATCCGCCGTCCCGCGATCGTTTTGCTTCGCGGTTGATTCATCATATCGCGAATGAGGTTGATCGCTGGCGCAAGCATGGCGAGGAGGCGACTCGCGTGCGATGGTTGGCATTCGCGCATCCAAGAGGTTCTGCCATTACCGTGCATGAAGAAGATGGCTCCCTGGTAGAGGGCACGTTCGAAGGGCTCCATGCCGGAGGCGGTTTGCAGATGCGGTTGACCGATGGGTCAATGCAGACGGTTCACGCTGGCGATGTTTCGCTCAGCTAAGGGCGAATTGCGCTCGATTCACTAAGACAGGAAGGCTCATGCTACTCGCTGCTGATGTCGGAAACACCAATGTGGTTTTTGCTCTGTTTGAGCCGGGCGAGGGTGGCTATACCATCCGCGCGCGCTGGCGCATCGCCTCAGACCCTCGCCGAACGGGCGACGAGTACGCGGTTTGGCTTCTGCAATTGCTGGAAATTGAGGGCGTGAAGCGTGAGGATATCAGACAGATTATCTTTGCATCGGTCGTTCCGCGCGCGGACCATAACCTCACGGTCTTGAGCCAGAAATACTTCGACATCACTCCTTTGAAAGCCGGAGAAGGTCAAGCGGCGTGGCGGTTCGAGATCGACGTTGATCAGCCTAGCTCGCTCGGCGCAGATCGCGCGCTCAATATCCTTGCTGCGCATCACAAATATGGAGGTGACTTGATCGTTGTAGACTTTGGCACTGCGACCAAATTTGAAGCGATTGATTTCAACGGTGCTTACAAAGGCGGTTCCATAGCGCCAGGGATCAATCTTTCGCTTGATGCACTCGTTGGCAAAACCGCGAAGCTTCCGCGCATTGCAATCCGCGCACCTGAAAGCACCAGTGTGATTGGCCGCAACACCGAAGATCAGATGTTGATTGGAGTGTTCTGGGGCTATGTCGCAATGATGGAAGGCATCGTGGAACGGATGCGCGCAGAAATTGGTCGCCCGGCCAAGATCGTCGCGACCGGGGGCCTTGCCATCTTGTTCGACAATGCGACCGACATTTTCGACCACGTTGATGCCGACCTTACGATCCAAGGGCTGGGCATACTTGCGACCCAGGCAAGCGAATGATCACATCCCAATTTCCTCCAGCATTAGAGACCATGTGAAAAAGAACTATAAACCAGAAAATGAACTGCTTTTTCTAGCGCTTGGTGGATCGGGTGAGATTGGCATGAACGTCAATCTCTATGGCTGCGACGGCAAATGGCTGATGGTTGACTTGGGCATGACCTTTTCCGGCGGTGAATATCCCGGGGTGGACCTAGTGTTTGCTGATCTCGACTTTATCGAGGAGCGCACCAGAGACTTAGTCGGAATCGTGCTCACCCACGCGCATGAAGACCATATTGGTGCGGTCCCGTATTTTGCTGGTGAGTTGGGCGTGCCGCTTTATGCCACGCCGTTCACCGCAGATTTGGTTGCGCGTAAGCTTCAGGAAGCTGGGCTGTCCGATCAGGTTGAGCTCAACATCATCGAGGATGATCGCGGTGAGATTGCGCTTGGACCATTCACCGTGCGCTATCACCCGCTGGCGCATTCAATTGCCGAAGGGAACGCGCTAACGATTGATACTCCCTATGGCCGTGTCTTTCACACCGGTGATTGGAAGCTCGACGAAGAACCCATCATTGGCGAACCAACGACGGAAGAAGAATTGCGAGAGATCGGCGTGGATGGCGTGCTCGCGCTGGTTTGCGATTCCACCAATGTTTTCAATCCAGAGCCGTCAGGTTCCGAAGGTGCCGTGCACCGTGGTTTGATGGAGGAAGTCGCCAAGCACAAAGGCAAGCGGATTTTGGTCACGACTTTTGCGAGCAATGTTGCGCGATTACAAACGCTGGGTGAAGTGGCGCGCGAGCACGGACGCCAAGTGTGCGTGGCGGGGCGTTCAATTGACCGGATTCTCGAAGTCGCACAGGCAAATGGATATTTGGCAGACTTTCCTGAGACCATTGATTTTGACTCCGCTATGCGCCTGCCCCGCGGTGAAGTGATGATCCTTGCGACCGGCGGGCAAGGAGAACCGCGTGCGGCTCTAGCTCGGATCGCTGACGATAATCACCCGCTGGAACTGGTCTCTGGCGATGTGGTGCTTTTTTCGACACGGCAGATCCCCGGAAACGAGATTCCGATTGGCAAGATGCAGAACCAGCTTGCGAGCAAAGGGATTGAAATGGTCACTGACCGCCAGAGCTTTATCCATGTGTCGGGCCATCCGGGGCGGCCCGAGCTTGAAGCTCTCTATGGCTGGTTAAAACCTGACATTCTCGTGCCAGTTCATGGCGAGATGCGGCACATGCGTGAACAGGCACGCGTGGGTAAAGACGCGGGCATCCCTGCCAATGTGGTCCAGTCAAATGGCGATATAATCAAGCTGGCGCCTGGCCACCCGCAGCGTATCGCTCAGGTGGAAGCGGGCCGGCTTGTGTTGGATGGCGATATTATTGCGGCCGCTGATGGCGATGCGGTAACGATGCGCCGGAGAATTGCCCATGAAGGGGTGATTACGGTGGTTCTCTCAAAAGGGGAGCGTCCGTTCATAGACGTGATTGGTCTGCCCTTGGACGAGGATATGCCAGACTTTATCTCAGAGACGCAGGAGGATGTGCTCAAAGCGATTGGCAAATTGCGTGGGGAGGATGGACGCAATCCGGCCAAAGTGCATGAAGCGGCGCGGGTCACTGCTCGGAGGGCAGCGCGACGTTGGGCAGGCAAAAGTCCTCAAGTCAGGGTGATTATGCCTGGAGCATCGAACTAATGGAATGGACGTCGATACTGGCGATATACTTCCTTTTCTTGGTCATGACGGCTTTCATCATGCTGCCATTCGGAATCCGGACTTCGGAAGAAGAGGGCGTAGAATTGGTGCCCGGGCAAGCTGAGAGTGCGCCGGCCAACTTTCGACCGCGAAAGCTGCTAATTCGCGCGACAATCATCGCGAGTGCTCTCACCACGATCTTTGTCCTGAACTTTGAATTTGGTTGGATCACAGTTGAGGATATCGACATCCTCCCCGAACCGCCAACGCAAATTGGCCCGCGCGACTAACCCAGATGTCTAGTTGCGGAAGCGCTCAATTGCCTGAGCCAGAAGCACATAGAGCTTGCCCATGTTTGAACCCAGCATCGTTACGCTTAGAGCGTTGCCTTCGCGTGTTGAGAGCATTGAACGGAGCATGGCTTCAAAGTCATGGATGTAACGGCTGACATTCGCTTTGAATGCCTCGTCGGACTGATAAAGTTCGCTAATGTCGCGCGCATTCCCACTATCGATCAGGCTGACGGCTCGACGCGTAAAGATGCCCCGGTCGCCTTTGAGATAATCGTCCCATGCGGTATCGCTGATCTCGGAAGTCAAAGCTGCTGAGATGTCGATTGCGTTTGAGTTGAGGTTGTCCGTGATGAGCGCCATTCGCTTGGAGAAGTCATTGTTGACTTGCTCTTCAGAGAGATCGCGGGCCCTCGCAATGCGTTGCTCAAGATTAGCGGTAAGCTCGTTCACCTTGGTAAGCTGATCGCGCAGTTGAATTGCTGCCTCGCGGCTAACACCAGACGCATGCGAAGCCGATTGTTCAAGAGCGCCAATCGCCTCTGCACTTTGTGTGCGCAGGGCATTCTCGAGCGCTTCAACAGCGTCTCCGCTGACTGAGTTCGCAAGCGCTTCGATCTTCTCGCGCGCGCCTTCTTCCAAGGTGTCGAACGCACTTTTCGTTGCTGCTTCAAGCTCTTTCAAGGATTCACGGAGGCTGTCTTGGGCACCGGTTGCGAAGTCCTCGCTCTCGCTCGACAGGTCGCTAAGGCGGGTGCGCAGCCCTTGCAGCTTTGCGAGCGTGTCTTCGGATTGTTCGGCCAGCTTGCTTTGGATCGCGCCAATCGACGTATCGGTCTTCTCGATCTCGGATTGAGCTTGGACCAACTTGTCGGTCAGTTCGCTGCCGTGTTGGCTTGTCTTGAACATCACTCCTGTCAACGCTTCTGCACGCTCTTCAACTGAACTAAGATCAGCCGCGGCGGCCGCAATCGCTTGTGGCAAATCTTCGCGGCTATGCTGGGCGCCGGACTGAATGATTTCGAGCAAGCGAATGCCGTCCTCGGTCAGTTTTGCGAGTTGGGTCTCGGTCTCAACAAGAAGGGCTTGTTTGCTAGCTAGCTGCTCATCAAGGCTGTTGATGCTGTTTGATAGCGTCACCCGCGTGGCTTCGCTATTGGCGCCAACCTGTCCCACAAGCTCATTGAACCGCTGAACTTCTTCGTTCAATGCTCCGCCTTCTGCGACCAACTTAGCGGTTTCCACTTTCTGTGCATCACGTCGTTCGGCCAGCAGATCGTCCAATTGTGTCAGGCGCTGTGACAAGGTTTCGCTGGCCTGTGCCTCGCGCGTCTCAAAGGCGGATTGGCGTTTCTCCATCTCTTCGATGAACTTCGCGTCTCGCTGAGCCAGCTTGTCGTCAAACTCACTGGCTTCATGATGCAACGCCGTTATGCGTTCCTTCGCCGATTCCACCGCCTTGCTATCGAGCTCATCGACCTTGCCGATCATGGCGATCATTTCGCCCTGCAAGCGTTCAATCGTGGCGCGCAATGTCGTTTCAGCGGACTTCTCTCCCTCGCCAATGGATTGCGCCACAGCGCGCGTTTCACTTTGCAGAACGGTGACGCGGTCTTTCATCGCTGACAGGATCTCGGTTTCGCTCTCGGCGAATGTGGTGCGATACTCTTCTGCCTGACGTGAAAGCGCTTCATAGCGTCCTGTTACCAGGCCCTCGATTGCGGAAAGTTGCGATTGAAGGTTGGTCAAAACACCTTCCACTTGTTCGCCGACACCCGCGACTTTAGCTTCGGATGCGCCTCCCGCCTCATCAATCCGAGCAAATCCAGCCTCCAACTCATCGAGCTGCTCTTTGGCAGTGCGGCCGGCATTCCCAATTTGGTTGGACATGTCGCGCGCAGAATTGGCAACAACTGGCAGGTCATCTCTCAGCCGGGTCATGTTTGCCAAAGCCGTTTCACTGGCAGTGCCAATTGCTTCAACTTGCGCGCCATTGTCCTGGACAAGGGCTTGAAGTTCGCTGGCGCGTTCGGACAGTCGCTCACTCGCGATCCGGCCCAACGATTCAAGTTCCAGTGATTGAGAGGCGAGAAATTCGCGTGCGAGACTTAGCTCCCGGTTCACAACCGTCAAACGAGTCTCAAGTTCGGCGCTCTCATTGCTCAGCAGGGCGGCACTGTTGGCAAAGCGCTGCGATTCAGCGCGCGAATTGCGCATAATTAGGAGCCACCCGACACCCAAAAGAAGAACCGGGATTGACCATTCGACAATCCAGCCAGCCCATTGTGAGGGTGACGCGGCGAGGGGGGCAATACCTTGAGAAAGCACCGCCCAGACGTAAAAGACAGTCCAACTAGCGAGGAGAAAAAACGAAAAAATGGGAGCAAGACGCCCATCAAGGAGCCCCTTCTCGCCGGCAAATACATCGTTATCCACAGTTTCGTCGTCGATAATATCGTCCATTTGAAGAGACATTTCGTCAGCCTCTTCTTTATGTTTATCAGTGGCTTGATCGACATTATTAACCGAATTTCCAATAGCACTTTGATCCACTGCGCGCATAATTATGCTCCCGTCTCAATTTTGCCATTACCACAAGATTCCAAAGGATAAACCCCGCTTTAACCCTAGCGGTGCTATCTCGCAGCTCATGGCTTATGATGCTGGAGCTCTTGATGCGACCCTTGCCGCTGCTGCTGGTGATGATCCTGCATTGCTGCGTGAATTGCGCGGGGTCTTTATCGAAAGTGCCCTGAAGCAACTTGATTTGCTCGAGCGGTCTAGGTGCGACGGCAACTGGTATGTCGCGGCAATGCGGTTGAAGGGCTTGGCTGCGAGCTTCCATGCTCAAGAATTGTTGGATGCCGCTGAGAATGCAATTTCCACCGCGCCAGGCGATCCTGCAGCCGTTCGCGAAATTGAAAGCGTTCTGAGCACGTTGTCTGGTTCAAACGGACAGTAAATTAGCGACTTAACGCTGGCGGCCTGTGCAAACAGCATGAAAATTTGCACCAAAAACCCTAAAGCCAGCAAAGTTTTTAGGCTAACACCCATTTAACTATAACGCGTTAGAGCGGTCACATGGGCACTTTGGGACAAGAGCACACGACCAAGTTGGAAGTCGAAACGGGCTTGCGTGAGGAGCTTGCGCGCGCAGATCGTGTGCTGAGCGGCATCGTGCCTGTTCTTTCTCACATGCTCACAGCGCCGGGTGTTCAACTAGTTAGCGAAGAAACTTGCGCTCGAATTCGCGGTATGTTGGAAGATTTGGCGTCGCAGTTGCTTGGTGCAGCAGGAATTTCAGGCTCGGACGAGGCTGCCCGTGCTCATATTGATGCATTGCGCCAATTTCTCAGTGCAGAAAGTGCTATTCTCAGCCACCTTTATGCGCTGGCTATGGAGTGGCATTTCAGCGAGCAGTTGGAATCTGTGGGAGGTATCGACCCGGTATTAAGCCCCCTGTTGCAAGAGCTAATCGCTGCCGATCATCCTGAGCTCGCGGAATTGGCGATGAAAACGATGGTTGCGCAATCACGCTTTGTCCAAACACAACGACGCATGCAGCTTGTTTTGTCTGAATTGCCAGCGGAGCTGTTCAGCCTTGTTGTGCGCCAAACTGTCGTCTTTATCCGGGAAGCACCCGGCGAATTGTCGCTCGCTGGGGTTCAAGCGCTCAAACATACCTATGACGAAGGGGAAACGAGGCTTGGATTGCTTGCGCGATTGGTCAAGGCGATGAATCAAGGCGCGATTGCGGCCTTGGATTTGGACCATTCGGGCTTTGCCTTCTTTGCAAGCGCATTGGGCATCTTGACTGAGCAACCTCGCGAACTAGCGATCCTTTCTTGCAGCGATAATCAAGGCGCGCGATTGGCGCTTGGTCTACGCGCTGCGGGTATCGATGCACAGGTGTTGGAGCGCCAGTTTACTATTCTCGGCATATTGCAACGCCCGCCTTCTGATATCCAAAACCTTTCAATTGCTAATGCTTCGGCGATACTTCGCGATTCTGGCAAGAGCCGCTAGACGAGGAAGGTATGGACGTGAGCCAAACTACCTTGTTGTCGGCGCGGGGCATCCTCGATGAGAGGGGGCAATTGTTGAGCGCTGACCAGTCCTTGAGCGACCTTCAGGCAAGGTGCGGCGGCTCCATACCGGGAATGCTTGCGGTCCCAGAATTGTTAGACCTTGTGCGGCATGCCCGGACAATTGGACTTGCCATTGCGCGAAACTTCACTGCGTTTGATGGCGATGACCGGGTCGAGGGAATGGTCCGAATCACACCTCTAGGTGACGACAATGATGGAGCCTGTGAGCTTGTCATTGAGAATATGAGTAGAACCCTGCTCGAAGCTGGCGACGAGGCCGAATTGGCCCGCATGATCGATTCTATTGATCGAGCCACCGCAGAAATCACTGCCCGCCTTGATCGCCGCCAGCGCGCGCAATTCTGGGATGTTTCCGCGAAGGATGCAGGCGAGTTTAGCGCTTTGATTGACCAACACCGCGAGGCGATGTGGGACGATCATATCGAGTTGATTGGAATTTCGCACCAACAACCATTGCACTGGCGATTGCTCGATGGGGTTCAGTGCCGGGTGCCTGGTTCACAGAGGGTTTGGCGTTTGCGGCTACTGCCGCTTGGTCAGCTTGGCGCTACGCCAAGCGGTTTTGAGTTGTTGCTTATTCCCCTTGAACCGTTGAGTGAGCGCGTTGCCTCAGATGGTTCGGTTAATAGTGGTGGAACGTCGATTGGTTCGACCTTGAGCTCGGCGCTGCGTAAGCCGGTTGCGCGTGTCATTGCGAACGCTGAAACGATGCGCGCGCGCCTCGCGGGGCCGCTGAAGGCGGAATACAGCGAATATGCTGGTAACGTAGCGTCTGCGGGGCAGCATCTGGCTGGCATGTTGGATGATCTGGTCGACTTGGAAGCGGTCGAGTCTGATGGCTTTTCAACGCTTGATGAAGTCGTTGATTTAAATGAGGCGGCCAACAAGGCAGCTCAAATTCTAGGTGTTCGAGCGCAAAATCGCGGGATCGAATTGGACGTAACTGGCGCAACCGACCTGTTTGCAATTGGGGAATTGCGTCGCATCATACAGATCGCAATCAACTTGATCGGAAATGCGATTGCTTATGCGCCAGAGCAAAGTTGCGTCACTGTGCTGACATATACGAGCGCCGACGTTAACACCGTCTGCCTTTCAGTAGCGGACGAGGGGTCCGGAATTAGCAACGAACAAGCTGCGCGGGTGTTCAACAAGTTTGAACGATTGGGTCGTGAGAACGACGGAGGCTCTGGCCTCGGTCTTTACATCTCGCGCAAGCTCGCGCGCGCCATGGGCGGCGAATTGAGCGTTGAAAGCGTCGAAGGCGAGGGTGCGACATTCGTGCTGTCGCTCCCTCGCTCAAGATAGGTCAGCGGTTAGCGACCGGCACATAATCGCGGGTGGTTGGCCCGGTATAGAGCTGTCGTGGACGACCGATGACCTGGCCTGGATCAGAGATCATTTCGTTCCACTGAGCGACCCAGCCCACAGTCCGAGCAAGCGCGAAGAGCGCCGTGAACATCGTGGTTGGGAAACCGATTGAGCTCAGGATAATACCCGAATAAAAATCGACATTCGGGAAGAGCTTCTTCTCTTTGAAGTAGTCATCGTTAAGCGCGAGTTCTTCCAACTGAAGCGCCACTTCAAAAACAGGATCGGTGGTTTTCAAAGCTTCAAAAACGTCACGCAGGGTCTGTTGCATGACAGTCGCACGCGGATCGTAATTCTTATAAACCCTGTGACCAAAACCCATCAGGCGGAACGGATCGTTCTTGTCCTTCGCGCGCTCGATATAGTGCGGGATACGGTCCGGAGTACCGATCTCTTGCAACATGTTAAGCGCAGCTTCGTTGGCGCCGCCATGTGCAGGCCCCCACAGGCATGCGATGCCCGCTGCAACACATGCGAACGGGTTGGCACCGGATGAGCCCGCTAGGCGAACGGTCGAGGTTGAAGCGTTCTGTTCATGGTCAGCATGGAGGATGAAAATCCGGTCCATCGCTTTTTCAATCGCGGGGTGAACTTCATACTCCTCTGCCGGCACACCAAATGTCATGCGCAGGAAGTTTCCAGTGTAGCTCAATGAGTTGTCGGGCTGGAGGAAAGGCTGACCAACGGCATATTTATACGCCATTGCAGCGATAGTAGGCATCTTAGCGATCAAGCGGTGCGAGCTGATCTTGCGGTGTTCTGGATCAGCGATATCAGTGCTGTCATGGTAGAACGCAGACAAAGCGCCAACCACGCCGCACATGATTGCCATAGGGTGAGCATCCCGACGGAAGCCTTGATAAAACTGTCGCAATTGATCGTGCAGCATCGTGTGGCGCGTGATCGTGTCGTTGAAGTCACTGAGCTCATTACCACTAGGCAGTTCGCCATTGAGCAGCAGATAGCTAACTTCCATGAAGCTCGAATGCTCCGCTAGCTGACCAATTGGATAACCACGGTGCAGCAGCACACCTTCATTGCCGTCAATATAGGTCAGCGCGCTTTCACAACTCGCGGTCGACTTATATCCAGGGTCAAAAGTGAACGCGCCAGTTGCACCATAAAGCTTGCGGATATCGACGACATCCGGGCCAGTACTGCCTTCGAGCACAGGAAACTCATGCGTTTGCCCATTTAGCTCAAGTTTCGCTTTTGTATCTGCCACCATTGGTCTCCTGCTTTAATCTTGCCTCATATGCTCACTCTCACGCCGCATGGACGTTGAGCCGAGCTAGGGCTTCATCCCGCCCTAAAAGGACCAGAACATCGAAAATTCCGGGCGAGGTTGTCGTCCCAGTTAATGCGGCGCGCATTGGCTGCGCGAGCTTGCCGAAGCCCAAATCAAGTTCTTCAGCCAGCGCCTTCGTAGTGGCTTCGAGAGCGCAGATTGTCCAGTCATTTTCACTCGATAGAGCCCGAGAGACTTGCGCGAGGCGAGGCTTGGCTTCCTCGTCAATCAGCTTTGCGGCTTTGTCGGTCATCTCAATTGGGATTGACGCGAATAAAAAGCTGGCGCCCTCAGCCAATTCGGCAACGCTTTTAGCGCGTGTTTTAAGGGCTGGCATTGCGCGGGTCAAAAGCTCGATGTCCGCGCCTTCAGGCAATAGCGGCAAGGCCAATGCTGCAAGCTGCGCATCATCACTTTCTCGAATGTAGTGCGCGTTGATGTTCGCTAACTTCTTTAGATCAAAGCGAGACGGGCTTTTGCCGACACCCGGTAGATCGAACAATTCAATGGCTTCTGCGCGGCTAACCTCTTCCTTGTCACCGTGTCCCCAACCAAGTCGCAGCAAGTAGTTGAAGAGTGCGTCAGACAAGATACCCATGTCGTCCCGGTAGGCCTCCACACCCAGTGCTCCATGACGTTTCGACAACTTCGCGCCATCAGCGCCATGGATCAGCGGAATGTGAGCGTAGATCGGTTCTGGCCAATCACCTTCGATCTTATCCATTGCATGATAAATTGGCAGCTGGCGAAACGCGTTGTTCAAGTGGTCATCGCCGCGCACAACATGCGTCACGCCCATATCGTGATCGTCGACGACTACGGCGAGCATGTATGTTGGTGTGCCGTCTGCACGCAGGATGATATAATCATCCAATTCCGAATTCTTGACGGAGACACTCCCTTGCACGGCGTCCGAAATTGTTGCTTCGCCATCGAGCGGTGTTTTTACCCGGACAACATAGGGCGCGTCTTCTTTCGCTTCTGAAGGGTCCCGGTCGCGCCAGCGTCCGTCATAACGCAGCGGCTGTTTTTTCTCGCGCTGCTCAGCGCGCATGGATTCGAGTTCTTCGGGTGTCGCAAAACACTTATAGGCATGGCCCGCGTCTAGAAGTTTGTTTGCAACTTCGGCGTGTCGGTCTGCGCGTTGCGATTGAAACACTGGCTCTTCATCATAGTCGAGACCCAACCAATTCAGTCCGTCGAGAATAGCATCAATTGCCTCTTGGGTAGAACGCTTCTTATCGGTGTCCTCGATCCGCAACAGTGCTTTGCCACCGTGATGGCGAGCATAAAGCCAGTTAAAAAGCGCTGTACGTGCACCGCCAATGTGCAGAAAACCAGTCGGTGAGGGGGCAAAGCGCGTTACGACCGCATTATTTTTACTGCCAGTTTCGCTTGCCATTACTTGTCTGATCCTATTCTATTCACAGCGCGATGAGGGTGGTGATGCGCGACACGCTTTTAATACCGATGGGTGATGACCCCGTGACTGCCGCACATGATGGCGCAGCAGCGCAAGATGCAGCACGAGCGCGCGTCTGGCAAAGCGATACCCAATTGTCCAGCGCTCACGCGCGGATCGGCTTCGCAATAGCGGATCGGGCCGAGCGATTCTTCGAGCAATCGGGTTTTGATCGCGCGCCTTGGCTCGCAGTGGTTTTCGCTCTTGGTATTCTGAGCTGGTTCTCGTTGAAAGCCCCGTGGCAATGGGGTTCAGCAATGCTCACAGGCATTCTCGTTGCGCTTGCTGCGACGGCTCTTTGGCGAGGTGAGGATCGCAGGGTGAACTTGCGACAGGCACTTGTAGCATGCGGCCTGATATTTGCTGCCGGGATTGCTGTGGTCTGGGCACGTTCCGAAATGATCGGTGCGGAGCCTATCGAACGGCCGATTGTAGAGCGCGTGCAGGGTTATGTTCTTGAACGTCAGAACCAACCAGCGGATGATCGGATCCGGATTACAATGGCTGTCCGAAACGTCGAAACTGGAAAAGCACAGAAGATCCGGGTCAATGTCCCGCTCGATAAGGTATCACCTCAGATGACGGAAGGCGCGGTGCTGCGACTGCGGGCACGATTGATGCCTCCGTCTAGCCCAATGTTGCCTGGTGGCTATGATTTCGCTCGCGCGGCATGGTTTAAAGGGCTTGCAGCCACCGGCGGGGTGATTGGAGATGTAGAGGTGATCGAACCTCCAGACCGCACGGGCGGCATTGCCGCTATCCAGCGGTCTTTGTCTAACCATGTCCGCGAACGGGTCGACGGCTCTGCGGGCACTATCGCCGCAGCCTTTGCCAGCGGTGACCGCGGTGCAATTGGCGAGGCAGACGAAGAGGCAATGCGCGATGCAGGTCTAACGCACTTGCTCGCAATCAGCGGTTTGCATGTTAGCGCTGTGATCGCTGGGGCCTACTTTATAGCGCTCAAATTGCTCGCTTTGTTTCCAGCCTTAGCGCTACGAGTTAGATTGCCTATTGTTGCGGCGGCGATTGGCGCGGCCGCTGGGATTGGCTACACACTGCTCACCGGCGCGCAAATTCCGACGGTGCGAAGCTGCGCTGCGGCAATGCTGGTTTTGATTGCGCTGGCGATGGGACGAGATGCTTTGTCGCTGCGAATGGTGGCGGTAGCGGCGATGTTCGTGCTGTTGCTTTGGCCAGAAAGTGTCGTCGGTCCAAGTTTTCAGATGAGTTTTACGGCGGTACTGGCCATCGTCGCACTGCACTCAAGCCCGTTGGCTAGATCGTTCCTTGCGCCACGTGAAGAGTCTTGGCTCAAACGAAGCGGGCGTAACATCGCTATGCTGTTCCTAACAGGCTTGGTGATCGAGATCGCCCTGATGCCGATAGTGTTGTTCCATTTTCACAGAGCGGGACTGTACGGTGCAGCAGCGAACGTCTTTGCGATTCCGCTGGTCACATTTATTTCCATGCCGCTGATAGCCATTGCGCTGGCACTAGATACTATTGGGCTCGGAGGCCCGGCGTGGTGGCTAGTGAAGGTCACTCTCAACTTACTCTTGGGCATTGCGCATTTCACCTCGGCTCAACCCGGGGCGGTAAAGCTTATGCCTCAGATGAGTATGTTCACTATCGCACTGTTTGTGTTTGGTGGTTTGTGGTTGGCGCTTTGGAATGGCAAAGCGCGATTGTTGGGTTTTGTTCCGGCTGCAATTGCCAGCGCGATGTTGTGGTTGACGCCAGTTCCCGACATTTTGATCGGGCGCGAAGGGCGCCATGTCGGAATTGTCATGGAGGTTAGCGATGGGAGCAAACGACTGTTGTCTTTGCGCGATACCCGTTCGGACTTTGCCCGCGACAATATGCTTGAACTGTCAAGTGTTACGAGCGATCCGATTCCGATATCTGAATGGCAGGGTGCAAATTGCTCTGCCCAATTCTGCGTCGCGGAGATCGAGCGAGGAGGGAGAACCTGGACTCTCTTGATGGCACGCAACCGTGATCTGGTCGAGGAGCGCGCGCTTGCAGCGGCGTGCGAACGAGCAGACATTGTTATTGCAGATCGCTATCTTCCGCGCTCCTGCCAGCCCAGATGGCTTAAAGCAGACAGACGAATGCTGGACCGAAGCGGGGGCCTAGCATTGTATTTGGATTCAGAGACCGTAGTAAGCGTCGCGGACAGACAAGGTGAGCATGGTTGGTGGCGTGGCGCGCGATAGACTAACGGCAGCCTGCCTGTTTACCATGCGCGCCCACGCGCACTATAACCTGCGAAATCAGCTCCTAGTGATAACGCCGCAAAAGCCCTGCAAGCTTGCCTTGGACTTGCACTTCACCAGCACCATATACTTGCGGATCATAAGCGGCGTTAGCCGGATCGAGCCGAACAAGCCCGCCATCCTTGTGTAGATATTTGAGTGTCGCTTCTTCACCGTGCACCAGCGCGACGACAATCTCACCATCGCGCGCTGAATCGGTGCGTCTGATTAACGCAAAATCACCGTCAAAAATCCCAGCCTCGACCATCGAGTCCCCTGATACTTCGAGTGCGTAATGCTCACCTGGGCCTAACAGCGCAGCTGGCACCGGAAGTGAACTTTGACCTTCCAACGCTTCAATCGGCGCACCGGCGGCAATTCTGCCATGCAGTGGAAGCTCGATCACGTCGTTCGCTGGTTCAGCAACAGGCTGAGAAGGAGCTGACCGGATCGCCGAAACGGCATCATTAGCTGCAGGGGCAGCCGCGCGCGGGGCAGGGGTTGCGTCTTCTGGTATCTTAACAACTTCAAGCGCTCGCGCCCGGTTGGGCAAGCGTCGGATAAAACCGCGTTCCTCCAGAGCGGAGATCAAGCGGTGAACGCCTGACTTACTCTTAAGATCGAGGGCTTCCTTCATCTCTTCAAAGCTCGGGGAAATACCGGTCTCTTCCAACCGTTGTTGGATAAAGCGGATCAATTCGTGCTGCTTAGCAGTCAGCATAATTCAACTCCCTTGGGTCCGGAGGGCAGCGAATGCTTCGCAGCCCGTGCGGCACAAGTTCCAATAAACGCGCAGCAAGAGGCATCAGCGATCCTAATTGATCCGATGCATTGCCTGCGCTGTTTCGACCACCATTACGTGAACGAATGTGGAACAAGTAGGCAACTCATTTGAGCAAGTCAAGCCGCCAACAGCGGCAAATGCTTACAATTCAGCCATTTTGGAGGTTATACACTGATACAAGATCGCCCATGCGCACTTCACCTGCTTGGGCGGGGCGATCGATAAGACAGTCAGCGTTCGCCAACGCGGTAAGCCCGCTGGAGTCTTGAGAGCTCATCAACCTAACTGTGTTTCCGTCGCTTTGGCCGCGCAAAAACTCATGCCGTTTACCAACCGCTGGGAGCGCCTCACCGGCTGTAGACACCGACCGCTTGGGCAAAGGGTTGGGATCGCCCATGCTTGCGCGGATCAGTGGCAAAACGAAAAGGAAACAGGTCACAAAACTCGACACCGGGTTGCCGGGAAGGCCGACAATCACCTGTTTGCCGCGCGTCGCGACCATTAACGGTTTGCCCGGTTTGATCGCGACTTTCCAAAAAGCGAGGTCTGCGCCCCAATCCTTGAGAGCTTGCTGGATAAGGTCGTGGTCCCCAACCGATGCGCCCCCGGTTGTGATGAGCACCTCGCTGCTTTCCGATTGCTGCAAAGCATGCGCCAACTTATCGCGGTCATCGGGGACGGGGCCAAGTGGAAGGATCGAGCCCACATGAGGGTTCAGCATCGCCGCTATCATTGCGCCGTTGCTGGCGGGGATCTGATTCAGGCCAGCGGGGCGTCCCAGTGAAACTAACTCATCACCGCTATCGAGCACTGCTACGGTAGGTGGTTGGATCACGGGGAGGCTGTCCAACCCAGACGAAATGGCGAGGGCCAAAACGCCCGGCGTCACCTCTGTTCCTTTCCGCAACACTGTATCGCCTTCGCTAAAGTCGAATCCGGCTTTACGAATATGGCGACCTTGGACGACATCTTCAGTGGCAGAGACAAGTGCGCCATCTACATCGGCATTTTCCTGAATGAGGATGCTGTTCGTACCGTTTGGTACATGTCCACCAGTCGAAATGCGGGTGCATTCGCCAAAGCGCAGTTCGTCAACAAATGGGGTTCCTGCACGGCTCTCACCCACCATTTGCCACGGTCCCGAGCCCGCCGTGACTGCATAGCCATCCATCGCAGACAGATCAACAGCAGGTTGTGTGCGCTGCGCACAGACATCTTCGGCCAAGAACCGTTTGGGGAATTCGGGCGAAATTTCCAAAGAGGTAGAAGTTCGCTTTGGCGCGAGCGCCAGCAGTGCACGCTGCGCTTCTTCAAGCGTCAGCATCGCGCTCATTCAGGCGCTACCCAATGGCCCGATTTACCGCCGCGTTTCTCGATCAATCGCACCTCCGAAATAACCATGCCTTTGTCGATTGCCTTAGCCATGTCGTAGATCGTCAAAAGAGCGGTCGAAACCGCAACCATGGCTTCCATCTCGACGCCCGTTTTGCCGTTAAGCGATGCCGTAGCGCTAGCGCGAATTCCATTAGGTTCAAATTCTAAGTCGAGCGTCACCGCCTCAAGGCCTAGCGGATGACATAGGGGGATTAGCTCGCCCGTGCGCTTTGCCGCCATGATCCCGGCGACCCTTGCAGTGCTCAGAACGTCACCTTTGGGTGCGTGGCCTGACTTAATGGCGTTCAAAGCCTCTGCGGTCATGGAGATATGTCCGGAGGCAATCGCAACGCGCTGCGTGGCTTGCTTTCCACCGACATTTACCATGCGTGCGGCACCGTCTTCGTCAATATGCGTGAGTTTGCTCATGTCACCGGGGAATGTGCGCCAAGCAACTCGCGGGTTGCAAGCGCAATATCGCTAGCGCGCATGAGGCTTTCGCCGACGAGGAAAGTGCGAACGCCTGCGCGTGCCAAGCGTTTGCAATCATCATGCGTCGAAATACCGCTTTCTCCCACCAGAAGCGATCCTTCGGGGGTAGTTGGAGCAAGCCGTTCGGTCGTTGCAAGATCTGTAGTGAAGGTTTTTAGGTTTCGATTGTTAACGCCGATAAGGCGCGATTTGAGCTGCGTTACCGCGCGCTCCAACTCAACTTCATCATGCACCTCGACCAGCACATCCATACCCAGATCCAGTGCGGCGTTCTCAATCTCTCGCATCACGCCATCATCAAGTGCCGCAACGATGACTAGGATCGCATCTGCGCCGATGGAGCGGGCTTCTAAACACTGCCAAGGATCGACCATAAAGTCTTTGCGCAATACTGGCAGATCGCAGGCTGCGCGAGCATCGACAAGGTAGTCTTCGTGTCCGTGGAAATAGTGCGCGTCTGTAAGTACAGACAGGCAGGCAGCGCCGCCCGCTTCATAGTCGCGCGCGTGACTTGGTGGGTCGAAATCTTCGCGGATCAGACCTTTTGATGGGCTCGCACGTTTGATCTCGGCGATAAGGCCAAAGCCTTCGTCACTTGCGCGGCGCAATGCGGCTTCGAAGCCGCGAGGTGCTGTCCGTTGAGAGGCTTGCTCCTCAAGCGTCATGACGTTTGTCGCTGTTTTGCGAGCAGCCACTTCTTCGCGTTTGTTTGCGCATATCTCTTCGAGTTTGTTCATGCGCCTCAAACCGCCATTTCGATCCAGCGTTCAAGCAGTTTGAGTGCCCTGCCTGAATCGATGGCCTCCGCCGCGATCGCCACTCGTTCAGGCCATTGCTTGCCTTTTCTCGCGACTGCCAAAGCACCGGCAGCATTGAACAACACCGCATCTCGATAAGGCCCAGGAGCGCCCATCAAAAGCGCCTTGAGCGCAGCCGCATTATGTCTCGCATCATCGCCGCGAATGGCTTCAATCGGAGCGGAGTTGAGTTGCGCATCGCGTGCGCTCAGCCGATGCATGTCAAAGCGATTGCCAGTCACCACAGCGACTTCGTTGCCACCTGCTAGGCTTAGTTCATCAAGCCCCTCATCGCCCGACACAACAAGCGAGCGGCCAGTGCCCAGTTTCGCAAGCGCGCCAGCATAGATTGGTACATAAGCAGGGCGGGCGATCCCAATTAACTGGTTCACCACGCGGGCTGGGTTAGAAAGCGGCCCCATCAAGTTGAATATTGTCCGCTTGCCAATCTTCACGCGAATGGGTTGAATACGCCCCATTGCCGGGTGGTGGTTCTTTGCAAATAGGAAGCAAATTCCCAACTCCGCGAGGGTCTTCTCAGCCGTGAGTCCGGCAGCATCCATATCAAGGCCAAGCGCTTCTAAGGTGTCTGCTGCCCCGGACTTTGACGAAGCTGCTCGGTTGCCATGCTTTGCAACCGGCACACCGGACGCAGCCACGACCAAACTAACCGCGGTAGAAACATTTAAAGTGTGATGCCCATCGCCGCCTGTTCCGCAGACATCAATCGCGCCCTCGGGTGCTTCGATCGGGGTCAATCGCGCGCGAAGTGCGCGCGCGGCCCCTGCGATTTCTTCGGAGCTTTCGCCTCGATCTGACAGAGCGACAAGAAAATGTTCGATTTCTTCTTCGCTTGTTTCACCGTCTAGTAAAGTGCCAAATGCGGCTTCTGCATCGGCCTCGCTAAGCGGAGAGGCTAAATCGGGTAGGCCGCTCATGCCGCAATCCTTGCTGGCAATTTGGGTTCAATTCCGCACAGCTTCAGAAAATTGGCAAGCAAGGCGTGCCCATGCTCGGTTGCGATGCTCTCTGGGTGAAATTGCACCCCGTGGATAGGCAGCTCTGAATGGCGGAAACCCATGATACTTGGATCGGTTTCCCCCGGCGTATCAGAATGAGCGTTGGCAATCATGCACTCGGGCACATCGACCACTTCCAAACTGTGATAGCGGGTTGCGGTGAAGGGCGATGGTAAGTCGGTGAAGACACCCGTTCCATCATGGGTTACCAGCGAGGTTTTTCCGTGCATCAACCCGCCGCGCACCACTTTCCCTCCGAAGTGTTGGCCGATGGATTGATGTCCTAAGCATACGCCAAGCAATGGCTTGCCAGCATCGGCGCATGCAGCAACCAGTTGAAGGCTTATTCCGGCTTCATTCGGAGTGCATGGGCCTGGTGAGATGAGAAAGCCCGCCGCGCCGCTAGCGATTGCTTCGCTAGCGCTCAAAGTATCGTTGCGTTCCACTCGCACCTCAACGCCCAATTCCATCAAGTAATGGACAAGATTGAACGTGAAGCTGTCATAGTTGTCGATGACAAGGATCGTGTTCGATGCGATCATTGGCTAGGCGCTTCGCGTTTTGTCACGACGATGATCGGTCCAACTGAGCCATTGTCCAAACGCTTAGTCGCCGGATCCCACAAAACCGAGCGGTTGCTGGCAAGGAACAGTGCGTTTTTGGTGTTGGCTTTATCGCGGAAATACCGGGCAAGCTGTCCAAAGCTCAGCGGTTTTTGCGAGACGACGAAGTGGGCTTTTCCATCGCCGGCTATTCCCACACCGCTGCGGATAGCGCGCGATGGACCGTTTTCGGAGATCTCGGAAGGCAGTTTGCCATCAACCAGCAGCATCGGGCCAGACTGAGTGCCAAATTGTGGTCTGTCGCGCACGCCGGAATAAAATGATGGGGTGGTGCGCAACCGCCAAGCATTGCCCGTGCCATAAAACACACCGTTAGGCTTAATGTAGAAGTTGCCATCACCGTTGCCGAGATCGAGTTCGGCAATCCGGTTCTTGTTTTGAACGAAATAGCCCTTTGGTTTGCCATCATCGCCCGAAGGCCCGCCATTGATGGCAAAGGCAATGGTTCGCTTGTCGACCGTTTCAGCAAATGCCGCAAGCGATCCGAACCGTCCGTTTGACCCTTGGCCATAAGCCATTGTGATGCGGTGTTCGGACGGGTTGGCCACACAATGCGTTAGTGGGATGTTTTCAAACTCAATCGACTTGCAGGCGGAAGGAACCGCTGGCTCAGTTGGCGTCGGACTGGGCTCTGGCTCTGGAACCGCCTCTGCCTCCGCAACGTCACCTCCCAATTCAGATCGCACAATCGCTTCACCTTCTGGTGCTTGATCGCAAGCGGCAAGCGCCGCGATGGCAAGAAGAGGAAGAAATCTACGTGTCATTGGCCAAATCCTGGTTCACTTGCGATGCGCTCTGCTTCGCGCGCCGCAGCAATTAATGCGCTCGCTTTGGCACGGCATTCCGCCAGTTCATAGTCCGGATCGCTGTCAGCAACGATTCCCGCGCCTGCTTGGACGTGCATTGTCCCGTCCTTTAAGACAGCGGTGCGCAGGACGATGCATGAATCCACTGATCCATCCGGTGAAAAATAGCCTACACCACCAGCATAGGCTCCGCGCGCTTCGGATTCTAATTCAGCGATAATCTCACATGCGCGAATTTTTGGGGCGCCTGAAACGGTCCCGGCAGGAAAGCCTGCAAACAGGGCATCAATGGCGTCGCGATCTTCCGCCAACTCACCGATGACATTGCTGACTATATGCATGACATGGCTGTAGCGCTCGACAGTGAAGCTGTCAGTGACCTCGACGCTTCCACTGGTGGCCACGCGGCCGACGTCGTTGCGGCCAAGGTCAAGTAGCATCAGGTGTTCAGCGCATTCTTTGGGGTCGGCCAAAAGGCTAGCTTCATTTGCCCGGTCTTCTGCTGGAGCTTCCCCGCGCGGGCGCGTCCCAGCGATTGGCCGGATGGTCACTTCGCCATTGCGCACACGAACAAGGATCTCCGGGCTTGAGCCGACAATGGCAAAGCCGGGCAGGTCGAGAAAATAGAGGAATGGCGAAGGGTTGATTCGTCTTAACGAGCGGTAGAGTTCCAGAGGGGGCAATTCAAACGGGCATGTGAAACGCTGAGCCAAGACGACCTGGAAGATATCTCCTGCCAGAATGTAGTCCTTCGCCCGCGCAACCAGCTCTTTGTAGTCTTCACCAGCCATGACCGGTTCAAGCTCAGGCACGGGCCCGTGGGTCTTAGTCTTGGCAGGAGCCGGTCGCGGCTGTGCCATCGCGCGCAAGGTCTCGTTTACGCGTTCACCCGCTTGGCTAACGGCAGCCTTTGGATCTGCACTTGCCTTTGCAGTCGGCCAAATTGGCGCGACGCAAAACAACGTGTCGGTGAGGCTATCGAACACCAGTACTATAGTCGGTCGCACGAACAGCATATCTGGCAACGCCAGCTCACTGGCTTTTGCGCGCGGCAATTTCTCAACTAACCCAATCGTTTCATAGCCGAAATAACCGACCAGACAGGCAAGGGCAGGGGGCAATGCTTCGGGTACGTCGATACGACATTGCTGTGCAAGCGCGCGCAGTTCGCTAAGCGCGTCGCCTTTGCAGGGGTCGAACGCCGCTTTGTCAGTCTGCCATGATCGATTGATCTCAGCCTTTCCTTCATGCGCGCGGAAAACGAGATCGGGGTCGAGGCCTAGCAAGCTGTAGCGCCCGCGTGTCTCGCCACCTTCGACCGATTCAAGCAGGAAGTCTCCGCGCTCATCTTCCATTAGGCGCCGCGCGGTGCCAACCGGAGTGTCGCTGTCCGCAACGACTTCAGCCCAAACCAGCGACGGTTTCCCTAGCGCCAATTCGGACGTGGCACGCTCAGAATTGTGAGGCAGTGCGGTGTTTGGATTTGCGACGGGTCTCAATCAGCTTAATCCGCTTCAGGACTCACCTGAGAGTCGTTTGCGAACCGCTTCGATCGCCGTCTCGTTGCGCTCGATACCCACCTCCTCGCGGATGGCGGTGATTAGCTGCTGCTCATACTCGGCCCTGAGTGCAGGGGCGAGTTCTAGTGTCGTGCGCGCCAGCAACGGGTTATCATCCTCAAGTGGCTCTGCAACAATCTCATCGAGATCGACGATAAACCATCCCTGATCGTTTGAAGCCTCCAAAACCTTGGTTGAACCCTCAGCCATGCTGAACATCAAAACCAAAGGTGGGGCAGGGCGTTGCTGCTGCGCCATCAATTGCTGACGCGCAAGGTCAACCTTTTGGATGCCGGGGAATTCACCATCTTCACCGTCGAGTGCCTGGCTCAACGTCATAGTCCCGCTTACCTTCTTAACTACCCTATCTGCTGCTTTACGCGCTTCCTTACTTCCCTCGAAGTTCTTCCAGCCCGCAACAACCGTGTCGCGAATGTCAGTCACCGGAGGAGCGGCGGCTTCGACGATGTTTGTCACATCAAAAGCCAAGAACCGCTCACCTGGAACAAGTTGCGTCAATTGCGGTTCGCCTTCGTCCATCTGAAAGGCCGTTTGGAGCGTAGGAGCTAACTGCTCAGGCAAAGTTGTACCCGGTTCGTCAAAAATCTGACCAT
The DNA here is from genome assembly GCA_039985875.1 of Erythrobacter sp. GTDB lineage: Bacteria > Pseudomonadota > Alphaproteobacteria > Sphingomonadales > Sphingomonadaceae > Erythrobacter. The sequence goes on from JBDWRU010000011.1 coordinate 777,353, forward strand.
TTGCGAGCACGGGTTTGCTCGTCACCAAATCGAGGTCATACTTCTTGGCTACTTCGACAATCGAGGTCCCGTCGCTAAATTCATTTTCGATCTTCGCGCTGAGATCAGCCAGTGCGTTGGCTTTCTTTTCAATATCAAGTTGCTCTTTCAGCTCGGGCGTCGCCTCGGCTAAGCTGCGCGCTCCGATCCGTTTAACATTGTCGACCTTTGCCACATAGAAGCCAAGGTTGCTGCGCGCAGGCACAGCGACTTGTCCGTCACCCGCATTAAAGATCGCTTCAGCGACAGCAGAACTAAAAGAAGAGGCCAATTGTTCGCGTGTTTGGTCTTCGACTTTCGAGACATTAAAGCCGGCATCTTGCGCCGCCGCTTCGATAGACAGCCCGCCTCGAATTCTCGTCGCAATCGCGTCGGCGGCCTCCCTGGTTGGCACTGGGAAAGCCGTAACACTGCGGGTTTCGCCAGCCTTGAAACGGTCCGGTTCCTCTTCGTAGCGGGCTTTTATCTCCGCGGGTGTCGCTTCGGTGCTGGCGGTAATTTTGTCGGCGCCAAAAGCGGCATAGCGGATTGTTCTGCGTTCTGGCCGCACGTACCGCACTTTATTATCGGTGTAGAACTTGTTGAGCTGTTCTTTTGATGGATCGCCGTCGGGCGCAAAGGCACCGCTCGGAAGCAATGCCACCTGACCCTTGCGACGTTCGGTCACCAGGGCTGCATATTGCTGTGCGACTTTCGTTGGCATTTGTGGTGCGGCGATCGCCGGATTAAGCAACTGTTGGATTAGTAGTCCGAATTTGAAGTTTTGACGGACTTCGGTTTCTGAAACGCGCGCAGTGCTAAGCGCTTGGCGAAAACTATCGGCGGTCACTTCACCATCTGCGTTACGGAACGCTGGAAATTTCTGAATTTCGCTGTTCACCAGATTGTCACCCGCACGCAGGCCATTTTCTTCGGCATATACCGCGAGTGCATAACGATCGAGCAGCGTATCAAGCGCTCCGTCCAATCCGCCTTGCTCTACAAAAGCGGGCATGGTCAGTGTTGGGTTTCTTTGACGCAGCTGATCAAGCGCGTTCTGTGCTGCAGTATTCAACTCGTTAACCGGAACGCGCTCGTCACCGACCAGAGCAACCCGGTCACCACCTGACACACCGCCGAACGTATTTCCGGTGATATCTGTCGCTGCGAAGGCCAAAGCGATCAACGCGATAAACAGGAACGTTATGGCAAGACCGATTTTCGACTGAAAGAGTTTGCGAAATCCCGACAGCATAGTTCTTTAATTCCTAGACAGCTCGACTTGGCATTTCAGCCTAAAGAGAGGTTGAGAAAGCGGCACACCGCCCTGCCTTAATCCCATATCGAGCCTGCATCCTCCTCGCAACAGGTCAGATAGCCTTTTGACTGGACAACCAACCTTCGCTAGCCGACCGCTCCGTACTCACCTAGATCGAATTTCAGATTCGTTATTTCTCAGGAAGCAGATATGCCCTTGCGGCCTTACATAGTCGGAAATTGGAAGATGTATGGCACTCGGGCCATGTTGTCTGAGGCGCGTGCCATAGATCGCGCGGCGCAGCGGCATATGAAAGTCGAAGTCGCAATTGCGCCGCCATACACGCTTATTCACCCGGTCCACCGCGAAGCCGAGCAGATTGGTGTTGGTGCCCAGGACTGCCATGATCAACCCGACGGCGCGCATACCGGCGATATTTCGGCGGCAATGATTGCCGATGCTGGCGGGAAATTTGTAATTCTTGGCCATAGCGAACGCCGTGTTGGTCACAGCGAAAATGATGCCGTTGTGAAAGCCAAAGCCAAGGCCGCCATCGCATCGGGTTTGCGCGTGATCATGTGTTGCGGAGAAAGCGCTGAAACGCGCGAAAAAGGCAACGCAGTTGATTTTATCAAGACCCAACTCAAGGGTTCACTGCCAAAACCGGGCAAGAGTTTGGGTAAAGCGGGTGAGATGCTGACTGTTGCCTATGAACCTATCTGGGCGATCGGGACTGGCAAGGTTGCGACTTTGGACGATATTTCAGAGATGCACGCCGCAATTCGCAAGCTCTTGTTGAATTTCTACGGAGAAGAGCAGGGCGCACAAATTCGGATACTATATGGCGGGTCGGTCAAACCGGAAAATGCTTCGAAGATACTCGCTACACCTGAAGTTGGCGGAGCGTTGGTTGGTGGTGCTAGCCTTACTGCGGACAGCTTTATGGGCATAGCTTTGGCAGCAGCTGAAGTTTGCGAGAACTGAGCCCAATACCCACATAATAGCACTGGGCGCTTGTCGTATGGCCTAGCTCCGCTTACATGCAGCGAAAATATTAGACTGAGACGACAAAGCCCATGTTTTTATTCCTAACCGTCATTCAAGCAATTGTTGCTGCCGCGCTGGTAGGGGTTGTGTTGATGCAGCGCTCTGAAGGCGGCGGCCTTGGTATCGGTGGAAGTCCGGGCGGTGCCTTAGGAGCGCGCGGCGCTGCTGATTTTCTTTCGCGTTCGACGAAATGGCTTGCGATGACGTTCGTGGTGCTGTCGATTGCTTTGGCTGCGTTGGCTGTCAATGAAACTAGCTCGAGCAATTTTGACACGACGCTTGAACGTTCCTCAGGGACCGGTGGTGCAACTGACTTACTCGGCGAAAGTGAAAATGAAGGCGAAACAGGCGGCGAAGGCGAGGGCAATGCCGGTGCGGATGAAGTTGAAACCAGTGAAAGTGCTGGCGACGACCCACTTGCTGAGTAACACTCGCTTATAGCATTCTTTGATCGCGGCTGTGGATGGTTGCTTTTCAACCATCTAAAGTCCTTGCGCCGAATCCCTTTTGGCACTTAAGGCTCGACTCCCATGGCGCGGTACATTTTTATAACCGGCGGCGTGGTCTCCTCGCTCGGAAAAGGTCTTATGGCGGCTAGCCTTGCTGCGCTTCTACAAGCGCGTGGCTATAAGGTTCGCATTCGCAAATTTGATCCCTATCTCAATGTCGATCCGGGAACGATGAGTCCGTATCAGCATGGCGAAGTCTATGTGACCGATGACGGGGCTGAAACCGACCTTGATCTTGGACACTATGAACGCTTCACGGGCGTTTCAGCGCGGCAAAGCGACAACATCACCTCTGGTCGCGTTTACCGGGACATAATCGCCCGTGAACGGCGCGGGGATTATCTAGGCGCTACCGTCCAAGTGATCCCGCATGTCACTGATGCCATCAAGGCTTTTGCGCTCGATGATCAAAGCGATCACGACTTCATTCTGTGTGAAATTGGCGGGACTGTTGGCGATATTGAATCGTTGCCATTTATGGAAGCAATCCGGCAGCTTCGAAACGAATTGGACCCGCTCCAAACGCTCAGCGTGCATGTGACGCTGGTCCCGTATATTGCGGCAGCGGGCGAGCTGAAAACCAAACCAACACAACACTCTGTTCGGGAATTGGCCAGCCTCGGTATTAAGCCTGACGTGCTGCTGTGTCGCGCGGAACATCCCATCCCTGATGATGATCGTCAAAAGATCGCCAATTTTTGTAACGTGCGCAAAGAGGCCGTCATCCCGGCGTTGGATGCGCCTTCAATCTACTCGGTGCCGCTCCAATATCACGAGCAAGGATTGGATGCAGAGGTGTTGCGAGGGTTTGGCATAACAGATGCCTCAGATCCTGACCTGAGCGCATGGGATGATGTCACCGATCGTTATTTCAACCCTGAAGGCGAAGTCACGATCGGCGTGGTGGGCAAATATGTTGGATTGCAGGACGCGTATAAGAGCCTCAACGAAGCGCTGATCCATGGCGGTATGGCCAATCGTGTGAAGGTGAATATCCGTTGGATCGATGCGGAAATTTTTGAAGGCGAAGACAGCGAAATTGTCTCAGAACTTGAGCCTTTGCACGGTATCCTTGTGCCCGGCGGGTTCGGGGAACGCGGTAGCGAAGGCAAAATTGAGAGCGTCCGTTTTGCGAGGGAACGCAATGTTCCGTTCTTTGGTATCTGCTTAGGGATGCAAATGGCATGCGTGGAGGGTGCGCGATCTGCGGGATTTGAGAGTGCTTCTTCAACCGAATTCGGCGAAACTCAACAGCCCGTTATTGGTATCATCACTGAATGGATGAGCGAAGACGGCATTCAGCAACGTGAAGATGGCGGTGATCTTGGCGGGACGATGCGTTTGGGGGCCTATGAAGCCATACTGGCTGGAAACAGTCATACGTCGCAAATTTATGGCGGTGCGCAGACTATTTCTGAGCGTCACCGGCACCGGTATGAAGTGAACAGCGCCTATATTGAGCCATTAGAAAAGGACGGCCTCGCCTTTGCCGGAATGTCACCTGATGGGTTGTTGCCTGAAATTGTGGAGCGCCCCGATCACCCTTGGTTTGTAGGAGTGCAATTTCACCCCGAATTGAAGTCGAGGCCGTTTGATCCACACCCACTTTTCGCCGGATTCATTTCAGCAGCTGTGGAATATTCCCGCTTGGTTTAGCCAAAAAACCGGTTTCCAGTGAAATTAGTGTCGGGTTTATACAATCTAGCATGTTAGCCCTTGCGTCATACGCGCCTAGGCCATTACGCAGCTATCGAGCCTACAGTTTTCTAAAATGTGAGGGCAACGGTTCAGTCGGATTTGTGCCGTTCTCGCGGCCATAAAAACTGAAATGCATCGACGTATTCAAAAGCTCAAACCGGAACTGGTGATCCACTGCGACCCGGATAACCAGCGACGGAAAGAGGCGGCTTAATTGTCGCGGAGGCGGATCGTATCGATCCGCCTCCATTTTACATCTTGCTACACAATCGATTGAGTTTGATCGGCAAATTTAGGCCGCGTTTGTATCGCGATCTTCGCCAGAAGGCCGCTCACTATCAGGCACTGCCGTTAATGTTGATGACCCGTTCACCGCAATCTTCTTAGGCTTCATGGCATCCGGAACCTCACGAACCAGGTCAATGTGAAGTAAGCCATCAGCGAGGTCGGCGCGTTCAACGCGCACATAATCAGCCAATTCGAATCGACGTTCAAACCCGCGATTCGCGATGCCAATGTGAAGCAATTCGCCTGCATCATCGGATTCTTCGCGCTTTTTACCTTGCACAACGAGCAAGTTTTGCTGCGCGGTAATCTCAATATCCTGAGGACGAAAACCGGCCACAGCTAAAGTGATACGATAGTTATCTTCGCAGCTGCGCGCGATGTTGAATGGGGGGTAGTTATCGCCAGTGTTGGAGCGTGCTTGGCTCTCAAGCAGGTCAAACAGTCGGTCGAAGCCAACCGTGCTACGGCGATAGGGGGTAAAATCTAAACGTGACATAATATGCAAATCCTCTTTTGAGCAATTTGGTTGTTGGACAGAGCCTGCATGATGCAGCGCTCTGGAGTTTTACCGAGCATCGCGCTCCCCAAATCTGGCGAAGCGCTCCGGCATGCTGTATTTAGGTGTTGCAACTTGCCATTCAAGCCTCGCAAGCATACCTCGAAATGCGCGCCAACTTCCAATTGAGAGAACTCAAAATGACTGTTCCTAAGATCGACATTTATACAAAGTTCGCTTGCCCGTTTTGCGTTAGAGCAAAGCAACTTCTTTCGAACAAAGGCGCCGAGTTCAACGAGTTTGACATCAGCGCTGGCGGTGAAAAGCGCGAAGAAATGCTGTCACGCGCTCCCGCGGCGAGAACTGTGCCCCAGATATTTATCGGTGATCTGCATGTCGGGGGCTCAGATGACTTGGCAGCACTTGAAGCGACCGGAAAGCTCGATGCGCTGCTATCGGGCTGAACGCGCTCTATGCCTAAAATTGCAATCCTTCAAATGTGCTCTGGGATAGATGCTCAAGCAAACTATTTCGCAATCGAAGAGGCTGCGGAACAGGCGGCAGAAGTTGGTGCCAAAGTTCTTTTCACGCCTGAGATGTCGATCTTGCTGGATCGCAAACGCTCTCGCGGTGCAGGATCGATAAGCAATGAACTAACCGGGGACTTGGTAGAAAAACTGACCAACATTTCGAGGGAATGTGAAATTGACGTTGCCCTAGGCTCAATGGCTGTCCCCACTGACGGCACAAAGTGGGCAAACCGGTCGATGTATTTCGACCATCGCAGCAACGGTCCTATTGATCCTGTAACCTACGACAAGATCCACATGTTCGATGTCGAACTTGCGACGGGGGAGACATGGCGCGAAAGCTCTGCCTATGAGCCAGGTCGTGATGTTGTGACTGTGCCGGACACACCGCTGGGCACATTGGGTTTGGCGGTGTGCTATGATTTGCGTTTTCCGGCTTTGTTTGAAGAGTTGGGCAACCGCAATTGTGACGCCATCGCTGTGCCAGCGGCTTTCACAGTGCCGACCGGCAAAGCGCATTGGCATGTCCTGCTGCGTGCCCGCGCGATTGAAGCGAGCGCGTTTGTGATTGCTGCGGCTCAATTTGGGAAACATGAAGATGGCCGTGAGACATATGGCCACAGTCTAGTCGTCGATCCGTGGGGGGATGTCTTGCTTGATATGGGCGGCGTTGGCGCGGGTATCGGATATTGTGACATAGAACTCTCGCGCATCAATGAAGTGCGTTCGCAAATCCCGAGCCTTGCTAATCGTCGCAAAATCCCCAATTCACCTGCAACATGATTGTTTATGATTTGCAATGCGAGGCTGGTCACCGGTTTGAGGGGTGGTTTGGTTCTTCGAGTGATTTCGAGGATCAAAACGCCCGCGCGCTGGTAAGCTGCCCAACATGCGGGTCATCAAGGGTTGAAAAAGCACCTATGGCACCGGCGGTTCCAGCTAAGAGTAATTCGAGCAAGGCTGAATCGAGGCCGAGCAATGCAATGGCAACTCAGCCCGTCTCAAACGCCCCTATGCCTCCTGAAATGGAGGAAGCGGTCAAGGCACTCGCCAAGGCACAGGAAAAGGTGCTTCAGAGCAGCACGTATGTCGGTGATAAGTTTACCGAGCAATCGCGTGAAATGCACTATGGGGAGCGTGATGAAGCACCCATATATGGGCAAGCGAGTGTAAAAGAAGCCAAGGCACTGGTTGACGAAGGGGTGCCTATCGCTCCGCTTCCATTTCCAATTGCGCCACCTGACAAACTGAACTGATTGATTGGTGGTGCGTGGCTGCTATTGCAGTGGTCGTGGGGCCCCGTAGCTCAGCCGGATAGAGCATCAGATTCCTAATCTGAGGGCCGCGTGTTCGAGTCACGCCGGGGTCACCATCAAAAAAATGGCGCTCGGCAAATCCGCAGTGACGATAACGTCATTCGGAAATAGCCGGAGCGCCTGTTATCCAAGGCCTATCAAAGGGCCGGTGATACGATGAACGGCATTCGGTGGAACCGGAGTGATCAGACGTTAATCCAACCATTCGGTAAAGACCGTAGTGCCTTCACTTAGGTGGCTAAACAATTGTCCCTAAAGAAAGGTTAACAAATTTCAGCACCCCTTATGCGGGGAGGAAGCTTGCAGCACGCGCGGTATCAATCACACCTTGGGCAAGTTCGGTTGGCTGATCCTCCTGACAGAAGTGGCCACACGTCGAAAGCATCGCGTGCGGCATGTCTTTTGCCCCTCTAATCCGATCGATCAGGGGCTGTGCCAGTCCGCCTGTGACAGGGTCATCTTCACCAAACAGAGTTAGGAACGGCCTGTCGAACTCTGCTAGTCCTTCCCAAGCGACCTTGTTCTGAGCGATGCCATCCATCCCATCTCCTACCGGGACAAGTTGCGGGAAGGCGCGGGCTCCTGCTTTGGTAAGTTCATCTGGGAACGGCGCGTCATAGGCGGCGATCTCTTCAGGTGTTCGGTCGGTTGCGGTTGCGCGTTGAAGCAGCTCACCGATTTGAAATTCAGGGGAAGACTTTGCAAATTCCCGCCAAGCAAGAAAGGCGGGGGAGGGCGTCCCACCGGTTGGCAAGAAAGTGTTGCTAGCGACCACGCAGGAGAAACGCTCGGGTGCTTCTCCCACCATGCGTAGCCCCAAAAGCCCACCCCAATCCTGACAAAATAATGCGGCGGGCTCGGGCACCACTGCATCGCGCCATTGACCAAGCCAACTAGTGTGACGGTCATAGGTGTAAAAGCCGATGTCGCTCGGCTTGTCGCTCTTTCCAAACCCGATAAGATCAGGCGCGAGGCAGCGAAATCCTGCATCGACAAGAAGTGGTATCATCTTGCGATAAAGAAAGCTCCAACTCGGCTCACCGTGAAACAGCATGACAGGCGGGGCATCCTTCGGCCCTTCGTCGACATAGTGCATTCGGCCAGTATGTCCCTCGCCAAGTTCAATATCGACCCAGTGCTCAACGAATTCGTAGCCGGGCAGTTTTGCGAAACGAGCTGGATCGTACGTTAGGATATCCATTATTCTCTCCTCTAATCGCTTGTTTATCAGGAACGAGATAAGGCGCCAGCGCGCATTCAATCCCTCATTGCTAGCATTGTCGACAGGTGGACTTTCGGGAGTGACGATGGATAAGGCAGGTAAAAATTTGAAGGCTGAAATACTATGCATGACGAATCCGAAGAACTTGCGGAGATCCGCCGCGCAGTTCGTGCACTTTGTGACGGGTTTCCCGGAGAATATTGGCGCGCCAAAGACGCAGTTCGCAAATATCCAAGCGAATTCGTCGATGCGCTAACACAAGCCGGTTTTCTCGCCGCGCTCATCCCAGAGGAATATGGCGGGAGTGCGCTCAGTCTTGATGCGGCCTGCGTGATCATGGAAGAGATCCAAGCTTCGGGATGCAACGGCAGTTCGGCTCATGCGCAAATGTACATCATGAACACATTGCTGCGCTATGGAAGTGAGACGCAGAAATCGGAATATTTGCCAAAGATTGCGGATGGCACGCTGCGCTTGCAGGCATTTGGTGTGTCCGAGCCCACCAGTGGAACCGACACTCTCAGCCTGAAAACCAGAGCGGTGCGTGACGGCGATGAATATGTAATTAGTGGCCAGAAAATTTGGACTAGCCGCGCAGAGCATTCAGATTTGATGCTCCTGCTTGCGCGCACCACACCGCGCGAAGAAGTCGCGAAGAAAACCGAGGGGCTGTCGATGTTTCTCGTCGATATGCGGAAAGCGGTCGGTACAGCGGATGCGCCGGGCGGTATGACGATCAAACCGATCCGCACCATGATGAACCATTCATCCTGCGAGGTATTCTTCGACGATTTGCGTATCCCGGCAAGCGCATTGGTTGGGGAAGAGGGTAAGGGGTTTCGCTACATTCTTTCGGGCATGAATGCTGAACGTGTTCTCATCGCAGCCGAATGCATTGGCGATGCGAAGTGGTTTATCGATCAGGCCAAGACCTATGCGAGTGATCGGAATGTTTTTTCGCGACCAATTGGTCAGAATCAAGGCGTCCAATTTCCAATCGCGCGCTGTTATGCGCAGATGCGCGCAGCCGAGTTGATGGTGCACCACGCGGCAAAGGTTTACGACGGAGGCGGCAATCCGGGCGAGGAAGCCAATATGGCAAAACTTCTCGCATCGGAAGCCAGCTGGGCCGCCGCGGATATGTGTGTGCAGACCTTTGGTGGTTTCGGCTTTGCTGAAGAGTATGATGTTGAGCGCAAGTTCCGCGAAGCGCGGCTATACACCGTTGCGCCAATTTCGACGAACTTGATCCTATCCTACCTTGCAGAGCATGTTTTGGGTTTGCCACGCTCATATTGACGCGACTTGGGGACGAATTGGGGCGGACGGGCGATTAGCTCTTGAAAGCCCCTGCCTTCTGTGATTCTGTCCAGCAGGTTAGGAAAGTCATGAAGCGGTCTGGAAATGAACATCTTAAGCAAGGCATCGCTTTAGCGGTGTTGCTGGTGTTGGCTGTTTTGATGATCGCCGGACCAACCGGCTTACTTGCGTGGAGTGAAAATTCGAAAGCGCTCGAACAGCGTGATGCGGAAGTCGAGCGGCTGACGGAAAAACGTGATGCGCTCAAAAACCGGGTGGACCTGCTTGATCCCAATGGCGCGGATCCAGATTTGATTGGTGAGCTTTTACGCGATCAGAATGTTGTCCATGAGGATGAACTCGTAGTTACCATCGACGAGCCGTAAAACAAACCGCTTCACATACGAATGCAGAGCTGTTGAGGCCTTCAATACGCCGCTTTCCGTTGCGTTTCTGGTTGAGACGCGCTTATACGCTTGTGCGCAAACTCCTCCCCGGTGAGCGCATCAACCATGCGAATTCGATAAAGGAAATTCTCCGTGGCTAAGCAGCCCATTAAGGCAAAAAGCGCTTCAAAAACCACTGCCTCCAAAGTGAAGGCTAAGGCTGGTGCTGCTGCACCGAATGACGATCCTGACTTTATTTTGGGGTCTCTTCAGGAGGAATTTGAAGCCGCTAAGCGGTTTGCCGCTAGCGAAGAGCAAATGCTCGAATTCTATGAACAAATGCTGTTGATACGGCGGTTTGAAGAGAGAGCCGGCCAGCTCTATGGCCTTGGTCTTATCGGTGGTTTTTGCCATCTTTATATCGGGCAGGAAGCTGTCGCTATTGGCCTGCAATCGGCCCTTGATGGTGACAAAGACTCGGTCATCACCGGTTACCGCGACCACGGCCACATGCTTGCTTACGGGATTGATCCCAATGTCATCATGGCTGAGTTGACGGGCCGTGAAGCAGGTATTTCGCGCGGCAAAGGCGGCTCGATGCACATGTTCTCTACCGAGCATAAGTTTTACGGTGGGCACGGCATTGTCGGCGCGCAGGTGGCACTTGGCGGTGGTTTGGCGCTGGCTCACCAATATAACGAAGATGGCGGCATTTGCTTGGCCTACTTTGGCGATGGCGCAGCAAACCAAGGGCAGGTCTATGAAACTTTCAACATGGCCGCACTTTGGAGCCTGCCTGTCGTATTTGTGATTGAAAACAATCAGTACGCGATGGGCACATCTACGAAGCGATCTTCAGCTGAAACTCGTTTTCACCGGCGTGGCACATCCTTCCGTATCCCGGGCATGGAAGTGAACGGTATGGATGTGCTCGAAGTGCGCGCGGCTGCGGAAGTGGCCTTCAAGCATGTCCGAGATGGCAAAGGCCCGGTGCTGATGGAGCTCAACACTTATCGTTACCGCGGGCATTCCATGTCTGACCCGGCAAAATATCGCACACGTGACGAAGTACAAGAGCAACGCGACCATCATGACCCGATTGAAGGCTTGAAGAAGACGCTCGTTGAAGGCGGCAAGACCGAAGAGGAATTGAAAGCCTTGGACAAAGCGATTCGCGCGCGTGTCGCAGAAGCGGCTGATTTTGCAGAGAATTCGCCTGAGCCAGCGCCAGGTGAACTGTACACCGATATTCTCGTGGAGGAGTATTGATCCATGGGTATTGAAATCAAAATGCCGGCGCTGTCCCCGACGATGGAGCAAGGCACACTTGCGAAGTGGCTGAAATCCGAAGGCGATCCGATTGAGCCGGGCGATATCATCGCTGAGATTGAGACCGACAAAGCCACCATGGAATTTGAAGCCATCGACGAAGGTGTGCTCGGCAAGATCTTGGTTGCTGAAGGCACCGAAGATGTTGCGGTTGGCACTGTGATTGCGATGTTAGACGGGGAAGGGGATGAAGCGCCTGCAGCTGCTCCAGCTGTAGCTCCGCCTGAACAGAAAGCTGCTCCAGCTCCGACGCCTACCCCGGCAGCGGAAAAGATAACTTCGGTTGTGACTGTGCAAGACCCGGACGTTCCTGCAGGAACAACACTCACATCGACACAAGTTCGCGAGGCTCTGCGCGACGGTATGGCGGAGGAAATGCGCCGCGATAGACGTGTCTTTGTGATGGGTGAAGAAGTCGCCGAGTATCAGGGGGCTTACAAAGTTACGCAAGGACTGCTGGACGAATTCGGTCCCAAGCGCGTTATCGACACGCCGATCACAGAATACGGTTTTGCAGGAGTTGGAACCGGCGCTGCAATGGGTGGATTGCGCCCCATTGTTGAGTTCATGACGTTTAACTTTGCGATGCAAGCGATTGATCATATTATCAATTCTGCTGCGAAGACAAACTATATGTCAGGCGGCCAAATGCGTTGTCCTATCGTGTTTCGCGGTCCGAATGGCGCTGCTTCACGGGTTGGCGCGCAACACAGTCAGAATTACGGTCCATGGTACGCAAGCGTGCCCGGCCTTATCGTAATCGCTCCGTATGACAGCGCCGATGCCAAAGGCCTGATGAAAGCAGCGATCCGCTCTGAAGATCCGGTGGTCTTCCTTGAAAACGAACTTGTCTATGGCCGCAGTTTCGATGTGCCTGACATGGATGACTATGTGCTGCCCATCGGAAAGGCGCGCACGATGCGCGAGGGATCTGATGTTACGATCGTTTCGTATTCGATTGGTGTGGCGCTAGCGCTAGAAGCGGCTGAAACTCTTGCGGGTGAGGGCATTGATGCAGAAGTCATCAACCTTCGCACTCTGCGCCCGCTGGACAAACAGGCGATCCTAACAAGCCTTGCGAAGACTAACCGCCTTGTGGTGGCGGAAGAGGGCTGGCCAACTTGCTCGATTGCGAGCGAAGTTCAGGCAATTTGCATGGAAGAGGGCTTCGATGATCTCGATGCGCCTGTCATGCGGGTTTGCAACGAAGATGTGCCAATGCCTTATGCGGCCAATCTCGAAAAGCTATCGCTCGTCGATTCTGATCGGATCGTCGAAGCGGTAAAAAAGGTCTGCTACGTTTGATAGCGTGAGGGGCAGAGAATGTTCTCCGCCCCTCAACACCGTTAAACTCAGGCAGAGAATGTTGAGCAACTCGCAGGAGTTTGCCCGACTGCTGACGGATAAAGTTGCGTCAAATCTCGTGCATCGCGGATATTGAACGCCGCCGTGTAGCGGATTTCTTCACCATCGAGAAAATCGAAAGGCGTCAATGCTTCGTAGGTATAGGATACCTCGACAAACATAACTGCTGTTCCGGGACTTGCGGTAATTTCGCGACCACTTTCGCCCATTCCGGCGAATCCCGTTCCGCTGGCGCCCGTTCCTTCTGTACCGAACGATGAGTTGAAGTTTTTCGCCCCGCGACACCTTTGCCAATGAATCCATTGGCCGCCGTCGGAATTCTGTTCGAGGCTAGAGAGAACAACGCGTCCGCGATCGAGAATATCGATTTGCTCACCAAGCTTATCAGCACCGACGAACACTTCGATGATGTCGTCTTCGTTAACTTGCCGAGCAACTAGCAAATCCTGATCGCCAACGCGCGAGGCGTTATCGGCAACTTGCATCGCTACCTGGCTGACCTGCATGTGTGAGATAACGAAGTATGCGGTCTCGCTGCCCAACATTCCCAAGCCTAGGAGAATTGGAGCTGCGAAGGCAAACTCTGTCATCGCGATGCCCGAGCAATTCGAGCGGAGGGAGGCTAAGCGGGATTTCATGGCCGTCAGAATGCTGTGGCTGCCATTTTCCATGTTTGTGTTGATAGAGGTCATGGGCAGTTCCCCGTCGCATCTGTACGCATTTGTTGGTCAAAAGGTTGGTTCCGCAGCGCGGTCGATGCGGTGAGCCTCATCGTGTCGCTCATGCCAATCAACCCGGCGACGGGAAAAAAGCGCTCAAACTCTACCGTGGCCGTAAACAAAACGGCATCGCGTGCGCCGCCAATACCTTCCGCGCCACGGTTATTATCCCATTGACCATTGGTGTTGGCATCAATGAATATCTCGCCATTGTTGCACATGCCGTCACCATTATCGTCAGTGAATTCCTCGGCTTCTCCGATGTCGCTAAAGTCGAAGTGCGAAAGGCGCTGAAGAGTGATGTTAGCATCGTTCGGCACCACCGTTCTGATCCGAGCGATAACCTGCGCATCGATATCTGCCTGCGTGCTGCCAGCAGATTCAAGGGTCAAGTCACGGCCCGCCCGTTGCATCGCGCCGTGCAGCTGCGCAGCGGTGTATTGCGTGTGAGCCATATCGAATATGCCCATCAGCAACACCATCAACACCGGTGCAACAAACGCGAATTCGGTCAGGGTTGCCCCGCGCGTATCGCGGGCGAGGCGCTCTAAGAACTGTGCGCAGGTCATTCTGTGAGCCTCAATGCTGCGATTTTCTGCGCAATTTCTTGGAAGCGATCTTCCAACTCAGCAGAGTTTGATGCCGTGAAGGCACGCCCTGGCGTTGCACAATCGATCAAGTTCTGGCTCAGAGCCGTACCAAATGCGACTACCCACACAGAGATGTTCTCTTGGCGAGCCGCACGACACGCAGCTTGGAAACGCTCAGCGTGTCGACTACTCGCTTCGTTGCTGCTGCCATTATCGGTCACACGGCGGTCCCACCATTCTACGCCGTATGTACCGTAAACTTCGACGTTCGGCGCGAGGATCCCATCGGTCATAAACACGATGTTTCGTGAGATCGCGTCGCCATTGGGAGCAGTAGCATTGTCGCCACTGAAAATCCCGTTTGGCGAGATGAAGCGACCGCCCCAGATCATACCGATGTCGTGATACGTGTTGCTGCGTGGAGTAAGTCCATTAACGTAACTCTGTAGGTCACCGCGCGAAATATCAGTCAGTCGGAAAGCAGGGGCAGGGCAATGATAGCTTGCCCGGTTCTCGTTGCCTGTCTGAGTTAGGTTACCGAGTTGATTCCCACTGCCTGTTTCACGTTTCCAAACTGCGCCGAACAGCACAGGCTTCCAGCGTTCGGAATCGTTCGACGGCACAAGATTGATGTCGAGGTCGTAAGCGGTGCCAGGAACAGTATCAAAATTGCTGTTCGAGACAGTGTCGGCTTCTTCGACACAGCCATCCCAATCAACCGCGAAATCAGAGCCATTTGTACCGATCGGCAAAGTGATTTCGTTATCGTCATAGAGCGTCGTCAGATCGTAGGTGACGGGCTTGTAAGTCCAATTGTTGAATGTTTCTTCTGTGCGTTGCTCTTCAACAATATCGAAGAAAACATCTCCACGATCTTCATGGATGCGCCAACCGTACTGACACCAACCGCTACCATTGCTGTAGCTGGTATAGGCTTCGCCGCGCCAAATGGTCTCATTGTCATCACGGTAGGAGCGCGTCCGTATGGTGCCATTGATGACCTCATTGATGAGCCCTTGGTGCGTTCCAAGGCTCGATTGAACATCATTTTCAAAGTCCTCGGGGAGCAGAGCATCGCATGCAGACTGGCTAAAGGTGCGATTCCAACGTCGTGATAATCCGATGAAAGATTCGTTACCGTCAGGTTCCACATTCGTGACGTTTACTGCAATCTGATCCCAGAACGTGCTCGTTGTTACATTCGCTTCGCGCGACTGATAGGTGTGGCTTTGCGCGAGCCACGATGAATTTTCAGCTATCAATTCCGCGCCAACATTCACGTTGCTTGCATATGGCACCATTCCGTATCGGACTTGAGCGGTCGATGCTGTTGAAGTGTCGACAGTGTCATAGAAGGTCATGACCGCATCGCGCAGTCCTCTGATCTTCGCGCCTGAATCTTCGGAGTTACCGCATGACCCACCGTTGGGGTTGTCAGGGGCACAGTTCATCGACCCGGTCACGTCAACTACAAACATGATGTCAGTGTTGGAGATGTTGATGTCAGCAGTACAATCAACGGTGAGGTCAAACTCATCGTATCCAAAAATGTGCATTAGGCTCGTTGGGAGCCGTGCAGACGCCGTCCCGGTAACCTTGCCATCCTGATCGCCGGCATAGTTGCGGGTTAGGTTTTCAGAACCAAATTGCCCATCTTCGAAGTTTTGATCGAAGAAGTTCATCCCAGTCTGACGATCCGCTGTTGTGAAGTTATCATCACCCATTTGACGACGGGCAGCCAGAGCGCCAGCGTCACAAGCGGCCTGAAGGCGTGTGGTCGTCATGTAATAACGGCTCGCATCCACGGCGCCACCTACCATTCCAATGAGCGGCACGAGTGCCACCGCGGAGATAACTAGCGTGTTCGCAGTCGGATCAGCCGCTACGCGACGAAAAAATGACAAAGTACCCATAGTCCTTGCGTCCTTAACCTTCTGGCGCACAAAAAAATCATGCAAATTCAATTGCAACGTCTGGGCGATAGCAAGTTTAAGTAAGAGGATTGCGAAGGCGCGTGGTTAAAAAAAGGTAAAGTTGGACCAAAGCGCACGCAAAGCGCTCTTGTGTCCCACATTCGGACGTTTGACTTGACATTTCTTTCGACCAAACGCCTATCCGCGGGTGCTGTGAGCACCAAACGAACTGAATCATTCTCGCCAGAAATCGTTCTAGCCTTGGCACATACCCCTGTGTCTCTGAGGGAAAGGTTAAGCGCAGCCCTCGCACTTGACCGCAGGCTGGCTAAGATTGTCGCTGGCACAAATGAACCCATGCTCGGTCAAATGCGGCTCGCGTGGTGGCGCGACATGTTGCGAACTGAAGCACATGCTCGTCCAGGCGGCGATGAAGTGCTCGATTCGATATCGAACCATTGGCCAGATGATGCAGCGTGCTTATTAGGATTGGTAAACGCTTGGGAGCAAATGCTCGGTGAGCCACCTCTTCCACAAGCAGATATCCAAGAGTTTGGTTCCGGCAGAGGGAGCGTATTCGTTGCCGCATTGCTTGGTGGAAATGCTGAGCAAGCACCGGAGCATACTAACGGTGCAGGACAGCGATGGGCTCTGACTGATGCCGCACTCCACATCGAGAATGTCGAGGAACGTGGTGCGTTTCTAGCGCTTGCGAGAGCGCTCCCAAACCCAGCACCATTGAAGCGACCCTTTAAAGGGTTGGCGATTCTCAGCGCATTATCAATGCGATCGCTCAAAAATGATGGCAAACCTTTGATGTATGGTCGCGGAGCGGCGCTTACCGCATGGAAAGCTACAATTCTGGGAAGATGAATACGTGGTTTTACTATGCTTCTTCGTGGTAAAGCAGATTTACAACGAAGGGCGATTCTATGCGGCAAACAATGTTGGGCGTATTTGTGGGTCTGGTACTGGCCGGGGTTGGGGTTTTTTGGTGGCAAGGCCGCGCACAGGTCGATGAAAACGCTCCGCCGCCACCCGAAGTGGCTCCCTTAGCTGAGGAGGCGATTGAAGAGCAGGTGCTTCCTATCGCAGACACGGCGGGAAAGCAGGGACCTGCCCCGCCTGTAGCGAGCGCATTGACGAAAGAGCAAAAGCGTTTCTTTCGTTATGACCGGAACCGCGATCAGATAATCAGCCGCACAGAAATGCTCTCGACCCGTTCAAATGCCTTTCGAAAACTCGACAAGGACGGGAATAATCTGCTTACTTTTGAGGAGTGGGCTGTGACTACGGTCAACCGCTTTGAGGGTGCAGATCGCAATGGTAATGGCAAGTTGACCCCGGCTGAATTTGCCACGACTGCTCCCAAACCGCGCAAAACGAAGCCCGCTTGCAGGTGCTAATGATCTAAGCTGGGACGCGTTCGTCGGTTTCGGCGATCCACGCAGCCAGATCGGCTTTCGCGCGCGATGTATAGGCTTCCTTGCGCTGTTTCTTCTTAACCTCGTGCAAGGGCGGAAAGAGGCCAAAGTTTACGTTCATCGGCTGAAAAGTTGCGGCGTCTGCATCACCGGTAATGTGGCTTAATAGAGCGCCCAACGCTGTGGTCGCGGGGAGGCTATTCCAATCCCGACCCGCCAATTCACCGGCTGTCATCATACCAGCGACGAGCCCAATCGCCGCGCTTTCGACATAGCCCTCACACCCGGTTACTTGACCGGCAAAGCGGATGTTTGGTGAAGCCTTTAGGCGCAATTGCCGGTCGAGAACCTGGGGCGAATTCAGGAACGTGTTGCGATGCAATCCGCCAAGCCGAGCAAATTCCGCATTCTCAAGCCCTGGGATTGTACGGAACAGATCCACCTGCGCGCCGTATTTGAGCTTCGTCTGAAACCCGACCATGTTCCAAAGTGTGCCTAGCTTATTGTCCTGACGCAACTGCACTACCGCATAAGGCCAACGGCCCTGCGGATGCTCCTCATTCGTGTCATAGGGATTGTCGAGCCCGACACCCTTCATCGGACCATAGCGCAAAGTTTCTACACCGCGCTCAGCCATGACCTCGATTGGCATACAACCATCGAAGTAGGGCGTGTCCTGCTCCCAATCTTTGAATTCGGACTTCTCGCCTTCAACGAGCCCCTGATGGAAAGCGGCATACTGCTCTTTGGTCATCGGGCAATTTATGTAGTCGCCGTCCTCATTGGAGGCTTCGGTGGTCTTGTTCCAACGCGATTGGATCCAGCATTTGCTCATATCAATGCTGTCGCGGTGAATGATTGGAGCAATCGCATCGAAAAAGGCGAGCCGTTCTTCGCCGGTCGCGCCCACGATGCTCTCAGCCAAAGACTGCGCGGTTAACGGTCCGGTCGAAACGATGGTAAGTCCGGCGTCGGGCAGGGTATCCACCCGCTCGCGCATGATGGTGATATTGGGGTGTTCGCTAAGCGCCTTTTGAACCTCTGCGCTGAACACGTCACGGTCGACCGCCATTGCGCTGCCCGCAGGAACCCGCGCAACTTCGCCTGCGCGCATGATGATGCTGTCGAGTGCCCGCATTTCATGGTGGAGCAAGCCCACAGCGTTGCTTTCATCATTATCGGAGCGAAAACTGTTCGAACATACCAGTTCAGCCAAACCATCAGTTTGGTGCGCAGGGGTCATTTCGCCAGAGCCGCGCATCTCGGAAAGGCGTACTTTCGCCCCTCGCTGCGCGAGCTGCCATGCGGCTTCGCTTCCTGCGAGACCCCCTCCGATAATGTGAACGTCGTAAGTCATTGCCGCCCGCATCTAGAGGCTGGTTCAGCCCAACGCAATTAGGCGGCTATCGTTGTGCGATGCAATTCCCTTCGGTGTCCTTCATATCCACCGGTCGCTTTGTGATTAACGCAGCGGTTATCCCACATTACGAGCATACCCGGTTCCCAGCGGTGGCGGTAGACGAAGCGGTCCTGTTCGCACCATTGGTGAAGCTTCATCACCAATTGCAACGCGTCCGCGTCGTCCATCCCCTCAATCCCGACCGTGTAGCTTATCGAGCAGAACAGCACTTCTTCTCCGGTCTCCGGGTGCGGCTTTACTAAGGGATGAGAATGACGCGCACGGGCTTCTTTGCTGGGGCGGATAGCCATGGAGCGTCCCACATCATTGTCACCATAAAGCCCGTCCGGTGCGTAGCCCCGGCTCGCCGAATGCACTGCGTTTAGCTCGCGCAGTTCGTCTTTCTCAGCGTCGGGTAAGGCAGCAAAAGCGGAGACTTGATCTGAAAAAAGCGTGTCACCACCGTGTGGCGGGAGCTCAATAGCGAGCAAGCAAGTTCCTGAGGGCGGCTGAGGTAAGAAACTCCAGTCCGAGTGCCAATTTTCGGCGAACAGTGGGGTTGTTTCATTGGCTTCGCGGACAATTGCGGCGATGTTTTTGCGACCGGGAATTGGATCAAAGAACGGATCATCGCCAAAATCACCCATGATTTGGGTGAAGCGTTCAAGCGCATCATCGTCCATATTTTGATCTGAGAAGGCTAGCACTTTGTGATCAAGCCACGCGGTGCGGATGGAGGCAATTTCTGAAGCAGAAAGATTGCTCGATAGGTCAATCCCTCGAACAGTTGCGCCGCAAGATGCACTGCTAGGTTCAACGATCATACTACCCCTCCCAAGGCTACGATTTGAACATAGCGGGGAGGGGGGTGTTAGCAAGCGGCGCTATTCAAGCGCCTCTTGCCCTGCGTCATCTTGTGAAGGCGGCACTGCCTGCGCTGCCTCAGGGGCCTCGTTGCCTTCGCCGTCCGAAGAAGCCTCGTCGTCGTCCTCGGTTTCGGCGGTTTCATCAATGCGCGCCACACTAACGATCTGTTCGTTCTTGGCGACATTGAACAGCCGAACCCCGGAGGAGCCGCGACCCGAGATGGACCAGCCTTTGTGATCTTCAAACCCGCCTTCGAGGAGGTGGCGCAGGTCAATACCGAGTCGGATGAGTTTGCCTTGATCGGTGACCAACATGATCTGATCGCCGTGTGTGACGGTAAAGCTTGCGACGACCGGGCCATTTCGCTCCGGATCACTATCCGGCGTGCCGATATTGACGACGCCTTTACCGCCCCGACCGGTTACGCGGTATTCGAAGCTTGAGCTGATCTTTCCGTAACCTCGAGAACAAATGGTTAGGATGAATTGCTCTTTTTCCGCCATTTCCGCCATGCGATCCGGCGAAAGTTCTGACGTGGTGGTGTTGTTCTTCCATTCGGCGGCACGGAGATAAGCCTCGCGTTCTTCGGCCGTAGTGCCCGTGGCATTCAATGAGGCGAGGCTCACCACTTTGATATTGCCCTTAGGTCCCATCCCCTGAACACCAATGCCCGTGCGGCTCTTGGTCTCGCGGGCGTCGGTTGCAGAGAAACGGATCGCTTTTCCGTTGTCGCTGGCGAGGAAGACTTCTTGATCTCCAGAAAGCAACTCGACACCGATCAAGCGGTCACCGCTTCCTTCGACAAAGCCCATCGCATATTTGCCATTTGTTGGGATATTGGTGAAGGCATCCATCGAGTTGCGTCGGACCATACCTTGCTCGGTGGCGAAAATGATGTGCAGCGTGTCCCATTCCGCCTCGTCCTCTGGAAGAGGCAGAACATTTGTAACGCGCTCGTCCTCGCCCAAAGGCAAGAGGTTGACCATCGGACGACCTTTGGTCTGCGGACCACCTTCAGGCAGTTTCCAGACCTTCATCCGATAAACACGGCCGGTATTGGTGAAGAACAGCACTGGATTGTGCGTCGAAGTGACGAACATCGCAGTGACCGCGTCCTCGTCTTTTGTTGCCATGCCCGAGCGGCCTTTGCCGCCGCGCGCTTGTGCTCTGAATGAGTCGAGTGAAGTGCGCTTGATATAGCCGCCATGGGTGACAGTGACGACCATGTCATCGCGTTCCATGAGATCTTCATCGTCAAGCCCGTCCCACGCAGGAGCGATCTCCGAAAGGCGATCTGTCGCGTATGTCGCGCGGACTTCTTCAAGCTCGCGCCGCATTATTGCATACAGAACGCTGCGGTCGGCGAGGATTTCAAGGAAGCCCTCGATCTTGGTCGCAAGCTCTTTCAATTCATCGCCGATTTCATCTCGGCCCAGCGCGGTTAGGCGATGCAAGCGTAGGTCTAGAATTGCCTTAACTTGACGCTGTGACAGCCGGTAAGTGCCGTCTTCTTGATCTGCTGTCGGCTCGATTGCCTCAATCAATTGAATGTATTGCGCAATTTCACCAATTGGCCACTCTTTCGATAGCAATCGCGCTCGCGCTTCAGCAGGGTTAGGCGCGCTGCGGATAATCGCGACAATCTCGTCAAGGTTCGAAACCGCAACGACAAGGCCCAGCAAAACATGTGCGCGCTCACGCGCCTTGTTCAACTCAAACTTGGTACGGCGCGTGATCACCTGTTCGCGGAATTGGATGAAGCTCTGAATGATGTCGCGCAGGGTGAGGGTCTCTGGACGTCCACCACGGATAGCAAGCATATTAGCGGGGAAGCTCGATTGCGCCGGAGTGTAACGCCAGATCTGGTTGAGCACGACCTCGGGGCTGGCATCGCGTTTGAGGTCGACAACAACCCGCACGCCTTCGCGCGAACTTTCGTCGCGAATGTCGGAGATACCCTCAATCCGCTTATCCTTGGCGGCTTCAGCGATTTTCTCGACAAGTCCCGATTTGCCAACTTGGAATGGGATAGATGTGAGGATAATCGACTTTCGATCGCCGCGCTTCTCTTCGATTTTGTGACGCGCGCGCATCAGGATAGAGCCACGACCCGTCGTATAAGCGGACTTCGCACCGCTTGACCCAAGAATTAGTGGGGCAGTCGGGAAATCGGGACCGGGTATGTATTCGATCAATTCTTCTGTGGTGATCGCTGGATTGTCCATAAACGCGAAACATCCGTCGATCACTTCGCCCAGATTGTGCGGCGGCACATTTGTAGCCATGCCGACTGCAATACCACCCGCACCATTCACGAGCAGGTTAGGAAAACCCGCGGGCAGAACCTGAGGTTCGCGCAAAGAGCCGTCATAGTTGTCGGCGAAATCAACGGTGTCTTTGTCCAGATCATCGAGCAGTGCGTTCGCAACGCGCGCAAGTCGCGCTTCTGTGTAACGCATTGACGCAGGCGGGTCCGGATCCATTGAACCGAAATTGCCTTGGCCGTCGACCAAGGGCACGCGCATCGACCAATCCTGAGTCATGCGTGCCAATGCGTCGTAAATCGCTGAATCGCCATGTGGGTGGTAGTTGCCCATGACATCGCCGACGATCTTGGCGCTCTTACGATAGGGGCGCCCAGCGACAAAGCCGCCTTCTTGGCTGGCATAAAGGATGCGACGGTGCACCGGTTTTAAGCCATCGCGCACGTCGGGAAGCGCCCTGGCCACGATCACGCTCATCGCATAATCGAGATAGCTGGTCTTCATTTCATCGACGATGTCGATGCGTTCAAAGTTCCCCATTGGGGAAGGAGCTGTTGGTTCGAGAGTTTCGGTTTCGTCGCTCAAAATTCTAATCGCTTATTGACGGCTATTGCCTGTGAAATTTGCATGCAGAGACTGTAGAATTTGCCGGGTCAATTGGCCACTCGTGACCTATCATAAAGGCGGCAAGACACGCCTTTTTCCACACCTGCTTGAAGCATCACGAGCATGCGACACATCGCAGTCCGTAAAGTGCGGTAAAATCGTCATTCAAAGCCCGTTCAGCCCGGTTAGGGTAGATATATTTGCAATGATCGTGCGGGGCGTTCTAAAGCGCCTGCATAACAGTTCCCAGCCGCGTGGCTCTTACATGCTGGCGTAAACACTTCAGGAGGTAACCGATGAATTCCCAATTTTTGCGCAAGCGCGCATCTGGAATGGCTCTTGCTATCGCTTTGGCAACCGGCGCCGTCGTGACCAGCGGCGTCTTTGTCGCTGAGCCAGCGCAAGCGCAGCGCGACAAAAAGAAGAAAGATAAGGAGGCGGAGAAACCCGTCTACTCCAAGGAGTTTGTCGAGGCTTACACCCCCGTTAATGAAGCTGTAAATTCTGGTCGTGATGTATCGCTTATACGTCCACAAATCGATGCGCTTATCCCATTGGCGCAGTCCCCCGATGAAAAGAACGCCCTAGGCGGCCTGCTGTATAACGCGGCCATCTCGATCAAAGACCCTGCGTTGCAAGCGCAAGGCATGGAAATGATGCTGGCAAGCGGAAAGGTTGCGCCTGAACGCTTGGGCCGCTTCAATTTCATCGCGTTTCAATTGCGCTATGCGAAAGAGGACTTTGCTGGCGCACAGCAGTACCTCCAAGGAGCGATCGACAACGGCTTCACTAGTGAGCAATACACGGCTTATGATTTGAAGCTTTTGATGTTCGAAACAAAGGTGTCTGGTGGCCAGTTGCAAGAAGCTTTGAGCTATATTGGAGGTCAAGCAAACGGCGTCAAAAATCAAGGCGGAGCTGTTCCAGAAGGCTGGTATCGTAGGGCCATTTCGGTGGCTTACGAAGCGGAGCTTGGCCCACAGCTGTATCCACTTGTTCAGCAATGGGTGTCCGACTATCCAACGGCCAAGAACTGGAATGATGCGATCAACATCACCCGTAACCTCAACGAATTCGACGGCCAGGCCTCGCTCGATTTACTCAGACTTTCCAATAATTTGAAGGTTCTTTCAGAAGAGAACGACTATGTTTGGTACGTCGAAATCGCCGATCCGCAGCGCCTGCCGCAAGAAGTGAAGACGGTGATCGAGCAAGGTTATGCAACCGGCGCGATTAGTCGTGATAATGACTTCATCGTTGAATCGCTTGCCATTGCCAACAGCGCAGTAGCGGCGGACCGTGCCGATCTGCCGGCTATTGAGAAAGAAGCCAGCGCACCAGGCGCTCCTTTGCGGATCGTGCGCGCTGCTGCGAGTGCATTCTTGAGCTATGGTGACTATGCCAAGGCGGAGGCGTTCTATGCAAAAGCCGCTGCGATGCCCGGAGCTGATCGCAACGAAATGTTGACCCGTCTCGGAATGGCGCAAATCGGAGTTGGGAAATTTGATGCGGCGCAAGCATCGCTAGCCCAAGTTGCCGGTGTACGTGCTCCGATTGCAATGTTGTGGAGCACTTATGCAGCTCAACAAGGCGCACCAGCAGCGCCAGTTGTAAGTGGCTAATCGTCTTCAATAATTCGGATGCGAAAAGGGCGCTAAGATCAACTTAGCGCCCTTTTCTATGCCCGTTTCAACGCATCCGTTTGACGTAAACATGGTTGCCATCTCTTTTTTCAACCAAGAAATTATCAAATGATTCAAACATTTCCATCAGATTTTTAAAACCGTAATTCCGGACGTCGAAACTAGAGCGATTGCCGGCGATCTGACCAAGCTGTGAAAGTCTTGCAAACCCGTCATTCGCCTTCGCTTCACCATATGCCGCGATTATAAGCTCCATCAGATCTTCATCGACTTCGCCGCTTTGCGACTTGCCCGACTTTGTATTGCCATTCTTATCGGCATCGTTGTTCGCCATGAGCTGTTTGATGTCGATGAAGCGGGTGCAGACTGACTTGAACGCCTGGGGTGTTTTGGACTCGCCAAACCCATAAACCACGATCCCATCTTGGCGCAGGCGTGTCACGAGCGGAGTAAAATCACTGTCCGATGTCATTAAGCCAAAGCCATCAATTTTGCCCTGATAAAGCAGGTCAATCGCGTCGATTGTCATCGCCATATCGGTCGCGTTCTTGCCCTTCGCCACATCAAATTGTTGTTGAGGCTGAATACCGAATTTGTTCGTAATCTTATCCCAGTTCTTAAGATTGTCCTTGGCAAAATTGCCATAGGCGCGTCGAATGTTGACCTGACCCAACTCAGCCATAACCGTCAGAACCGGATCGATGCCATCAGGGGTGGTGTTGTCCGCATCGATGAGGAGAGCAATGTTTTTCAGTTCGGTCATTTTTCAATCCTTGAAGAATCGAATGCTGCAATACATTTCACCGTAGAACTTGGAACTAAAAACATGTGACTGTGGTTGAGCAATCGTATGCTGTGACGATATGGATATGGCGGCACGACATACCAGCAAACGAAATCGCAAATTCTGGCCATAAGTGAGGAACTCAACAATGACGCAAACTATCGGATCACTCTTTGATGCGTGGAATGCGGCATTGCAAACGCTTGATCCCGATCAGGTTGTTGCGTTGTACGCCGAAGATGCGATCCTGCTGCCGACGATTTCCAATGCCGTCCGACACAATCACGCTGAGTTGCGCGCTTACTTTGTCGATTTTCTCAAGAAGAAGCCGCGCGGTACGATCAACGAATCCAATATCCGGGATCTAGGCGACATCGCCATTCACTCAGGTGTTTACACGTTTGAGCTTCAAACAGATGGCGAGAAAAGTGAGGCCCGGTGCCGCTTCACCTATGTCTATTCTAAGATAGCGGGTGAGTGGAAAATTATCGAGCATCATTCTTCGCTCATGCCGGAATAGCGCCATTGCGCTCCGCATTAGAGCAACCTACATCGGCCAGATATGAACGACCTCGCGAACACTCCACAGCCTGATCCAGAACAAGAGCGCCCCAAGCGTCAGCGCAAACCGGATTGGATACGCGTGCGTGCTCCTGTGAGTGAGGGCTATCATGAGACGCGCCGTTTGATGCGGGATCTTAACCTCAACACGGTTTGCGAAGAGGCCGCGTGTCCGAATATTGGCGAGTGCTGGACTAAGAAACACGCGACCGTGATGATCCTTGGCGATGTATGCACTCGCGCCTGTGCGTTTTGCAATGTGAAGACTGGCATGCCGCGCAGTGTTGACCCGCTTGAGCCAGAGAACACTGCGATTGCCGCGGCCAAAATGGGCCTTGAGCATATCGTTATTACGAGCGTTGACCGGGATGACTTACCCGATGGCGGGGCAGGGCAGTTTGTAAAGGTGATTGAGGCTTTACGCCGCAACACTCCAAAAACCACCATCGAAATCCTAACGCCTGATTTTAGGGGTAAGATGCGTCCAGCAGTCGAAGCGATCTGCGAAGCAGGTCCGGATGTTTACAACCATAACCTCGAAACCGTCCCGCGGCTCTATCCTACAATTCGACCCGGTGCGCGCTATTACGCATCGTTGAGGCTGCTTGAGGAAGTGAAGGCGCACAATCCCCTGATCTTCACCAAATCTGGAATAATGCTTGGTCTTGGCGAACAGCGGTTGGAAGTTCATCAGGTGATGGACGACATGCGCAGCGCGGAGGTCGATTTCATCACGATGGGTCAATACCTCCAACCCACGCCTAAGCATGCCAATGTAGAGGAATTTGTGACTCCGAAGGCCTTTGACGCGTTCGGATCAATCGCCCGCGCAAAGGGGTTCCTGCAAGTCGCTTCTAGCCCACTCACCCGTTCCAGCTATCATGCTGGCGATGATTTTGCCGTCATGAAAGCTGCTAGAGAAGAGAAACTGGCGAAAGCACAGGTGAAAGCAGGCGCATAATGCCGGGAATTCATGAAACCCGCAGATTGCCTTACAGCGCCGAACAGATGTTTGATCTGGTCGCAGATGTAGCGCGCTACCGCGAGTTTCTACCTTGGGTTATCGCCACCCGCGTTCGCTCGAACACCGACACTGAAATGGTCGCAGATATGGTCGTGGGGTTCAAAGCCATCCGCGAGAGTTTTACTTCGCGTGTGGTTAAAGAACGGCCGAGTTCGCTGAAGGTGCAATATGTCGACGGACCACTGAGTGACCTTGAGAATATCTGGACCTTCCGCGCTACGGATGGGGAAGGATGCGAGATAGATTTCTGCGTTGATTTTACGTTCAAAAACAAGATATTTGAGCGATTGGCTGGCCAGTATTTCGACCGTGCGTTCCGCAAGATGGTGGCAGCATTCGAGACGCGAGCAGATGAGCTTTACGGCAACAATAATTCAAGCGCGCAAATTGTCGCCTGACGCCGGATTTCTGCGCGAGTTCCTTCTCCAAACTGCCTGAGCTCACCTTCGGGTTCACCAGTTGAATTGCGGATCGCTCGGGCAAATACAACAGTGCCAACAGGCTTTAGTTGGGTGCCTCCACCTGGCCCGGCAATACCGCTGATCGCGACGGCGACATCGGCGTTGGAGCGCTCCAAAGCGCCTTGTGCCATGGCCCAAACACAAGCGATTGATACAGCGCCAAATGTTTCGACAATGTCGCTAGGGACGCCGAGCATCTCCATTTTTGCTTCGTTTGAGTATGTAACAAAGCTGCGGTCGAGCACTGCTGATGAGCCTGCAATCTCGGTCAGGGCGCTGGCGACCAATCCGCCCGTGCAACTCTCAGCGGTTACCACCATACGGCCAGCTTCACGGTTTGCCGCGACGACTTTTTCCGCCAAATTGGCGAGATCAGGGGAAAGGAGGGATGGGCTCATATCGAGGGAGGCCAGACTATTTTGTGTAAGGACAAACGACGGGTTTCTTGCTTCCGGTGAGCTCTAGGCCCGCGGCGGCTAGCGCGCCAACATTCTTAGGGGGTAAGGGACTTGCCAGTTCCAACATCCGATCGACTTTTGCGCAATCCTTCTTCTTGAAATCGCGCATGAGTAATTCGGGGAAGGTCTGATCTGCTATTGGGCGAAGCATACTGTCAGGCAGCGAGTCGAGAGAAAATGAACCACCCAATTGCTGGCTGCCAACCTGCTTGATTATCCGCTTGGTGCCCGGCCATGACGCGTTCTTTAGTGGCACAAATTTTGCCGCCCATTTGTCACCCTTGCTCATCAAAAAGCTCTTTTTACTCAGCTCACTGGCACATTTCCGCTTCGCTGCCTTAACTAGGCCCGGCGCGGCATACACTACCGCATCGGCAATATCAGCTTGCTTGACGCAGGCTTTGCTCGCTTGCGCGGTGGCGGCTTGTGCTTGAACCAAAGCGGCTAGAGAGGCGAACGCTGCAAGGTTAAATTTGTTCATGGTCTACGTCTCCTGACGGACAAGGCTGACTATGGCTTGCGCAGCGATCCCTTCGCCGCGTCCGGTAAAGCCTAGCCGTTCGGTAGTGGTCGCTTTGATGCTCACCGCGTCTTGAGAAAGCGCAGTCAGTCGCGCTATCTCTTCGCGCATAGCGGCGCGGTGCGGCCCAATCTTCGGTGCTTCGCAAATGATCGTTAGATCAATGTTGCCCAGTGAATATCCCGCATCCCTTGAAAGCTTTACGGCATGTTCCAAGAACTGCCCAGATCGAGCGCCCGCCCATTGAGGGTCGCTTGGTGGGAAATGCGTCCCGATATCGCCATCGCCAATTGCACCAAGAACAGCGTCAGTGATCGCATGAAGTGCGACATCGGCATCCGAGTGGCCGGAAAGCCCATGCGTATGATCGAGCTGAACCCCGCACAGCCACAGCTCCAGACCTTCCACAAGACGATGCACGTCGAAACCATTGCCGACACGGATCGGTTGGGCGAGATTTGCGGTCAAGAAATCCTCTGCGAATGTTATCTTTTTTAAGCGTTCATCACCTTGGACCAAAGCGACTGAACGGTTGATGGACGATGGGTTAGTGGCAAGCACCTGCGCATCATCACCTGCATTGGTCTCCCCGGTCCAAGCACGGTGCGCAGCCAGGATATCGGCAAAACGAAAAGCCTGCGGGGTTTGAACACGGCGCAAAGTTTCGCGTTCGGCTCTGCCCACCATAGTTTCGCGTGCGCTGGCTATGGCAAGACTATCAACCACGGGGAGGGTGGGGATGGCGCCTGCATGGCTTTCTAAAGCGCTGAGCAAACGCTCAACAACGGCGCGCGGTAAATCGGGCCGCGCGGCATCGTGGATCAGGACCATGGTCGGAGCGCTGGATACCAACGCTTCTAGCCCCGCTCGCACCGAATCCTGCCGCGTTGCGCCGCCCTGTACGAGAGTGAAACCTTCAAGCCCTGACAGCGCATCTTGTGAGGCCTGCTCGCCTTCATCGCCCACTACAACAACCAAGGGCGCTGCACCCGCTTCGAGCAGAGCCTCTACCGAATGCCGAAGCACCGGTTTGCCGCGCCAATTCTTAAATTGCTTCGGAGTGTCTCCGCCCACGCGCAATCCCTTGCCAGCGGCAACCACTATTGCGGCAAGATTGTTGGTGGGAGAAACAGCGGTCATGCGCCGTCGCGCTTAGGGTCTGGACGGGTTTTGCGCAATCCACTATGCGCTGCTTAAATTTTAGGCAATAAACCCCATGACAACGCTTCCCAACCCTCCGGCAATGAAGCCGATCGAGATCGGCCCTGTCACAATCAACGAACCTGTGTTGCTCGCACCGATGACCGGTGTGACGGACATGCCGTTTCGGACGCTCGTGCGCCGTTATGGTTCGGGCCTCAACGTGACGGAAATGGTCGCTAGTGAAGCGGCGATCCGCGAAACGCGGCAATCACTTCAGAAGACCGCGTGGGATCCGATTGAGGAGCCCGTGTCCATGCAGTTGGTAGGGTGTGACCCGGGCAGCATGAGTGAAGCGGCCAAACTGCAAGAAGGCAATGGCGCAGCGATTATCGACATCAATTTCGGGTGTCCGGTGCGCAAGATTGTGGGTCAATTTGCCGGTAGCGCGTTGATGCGCGAAGTGCCACTCGCGACCAAGTTGATGGAAGCCGCGGTCAAAGCGGTCGATGTGCCAGTTACTGTGAAAATGCGGATGGGTTGGGACCATCAAAGCCTAAACGCCCCAGAAATGGCGCGGATCGCAGAGGATCTTGGAATCAAGATGGTCACCGTGCACGGGCGAACGCGCAACCAAATGTACAAAGGCAGCGCGGATTGGTCCTTCGTCCGCAAAGTCAAAGATGCAGTATCCATTCCCGTTATCGTGAATGGCGATATTTGTGGGATTGATGATGCGGCTAAGGCACTGGAGCAATCGGGTGCAGATGGTCTCATGATTGGGCGAGGGGCCTATGGGAAACCCTGGTTGCTTGGCCAAGTGATGAACTGGTGGCGCAACGGGGAAAGCACACCAACACCAAGCTTTGACGAGCAATACGCGGTACTGATCGAACACTATGACCGGATGCTGGATCATTATGGCCGCGATGTCGGCACGAAGATCGCTCGCAAACATTTGGGTTGGTATACCAAGGGGATGCATGGCTCTGCGGAGTTCCGCAACAAGGCCAATTTTATCGATAATCCGGACGAGGTGCTTGGCGAAATCGAACGGTTCTATGAGCCGTTTCTGCATCGCCGCGCAGCTTGATCGTCTTGACCAACGTGATGACAGAACAACCTACACCTGATGCCCAGATTGCTGGGCTCGTGTTTGCGATGCTACTGATCGATGAGAAGGGTACAATTGCTCAAGCAAATTACGCTGCAGAAAACCTCTTAGGAGTTAGCCTTAAAAGACTCCATCGAAAAAACTTTTTTGATTTTATCGGTCCAATAGAACCGCGTGTTGAAGCGCGTTTGTTGCAGCGCGAAGTGCCTTTGATTGCCAGGGATCTTACGATCATGGCGTCCGGGTTGGAAACGCGGGTAAACCTCACCCTGTCTCCACTTTCCAACCACCCCGGGTGGCGGGTCGTGACGCTGTCCGAAATCACACATGAAGAAAACGATTTGGGTAAGGGCGTGGAAACGTCCATGGGCGCGCCGTCAATACTCGCGCATGAGATAAAGAATCCCCTTTCTGCAATTCGGGGCGCGGGACAACTGGTTGCGCGCAAATTGCAGCACGAGGACAAGCCACTGGCTCGCATGATTACAGATGAAGTGGATCGTATTGCGCGGCTAATCGACAGGATGCAGCAACTGGGCAGCACCGCTACCGACCCGGTTGAACCATGCAATCCGCATGAATCGATCCGTGCAGCGATCGCGACGGTTCGGGCTGGCGATGCTGAGGGTGTGTTTATTCAAGAGGAATTCGATCCTTCGCTGCCGCCTGTTTTGGCCAATAGAGATGCGCTCGAGCAAGTGTTGATCAACCTTATCTCTAATGCACGTGACGCCATCAAAGAGACGATGGCTCCGCAATTGTCTGTCCAAACTCGGTTTGTCAGCGGACTTGTGCTCAATGCAATTCGGCTAGGGCGGACAGTCCGATTGCCGATTGAGATCACGGTTACGGACAATGGTCCTGGAGTTGATGCGGCGATGCGCGATCACGTCTTTGAACCTTTCGTTTCGTCAAAAAAATCTGGTCAAGGGTTGGGACTAGCCTTAGTCAGAAAACTGGTACGCGACATGAATGGCAGCATTAGCCACGAACGCGATGCTCGTGCGGGACTAACCCATTTTCGGATACACTTGCCGCTGGCGCCGAAGGATAAAGCGCTATGAGCGACAGAGTGCTTCTTATCGAAGATGACGGCGCCATCGCGACGGTCATTGTCGCTGCGTTGGAGGATGAAGGCTTCTCAATTGAACGGTGTTCAAGCGTCGCTCAGAGGGATCGAGCGCTATCAAACGGCACTTTCGATGTGATGTTGACCGATGTAATGCTTGAGGATGGCGACGGTTTGCTCACTTTGAGCGCGGTGCGAGATGTTGCGCCTGATATGCCGGTAATTGTCCTGTCGGCGCAAAACACATTGGATACCGCTGTGCGCGCAAGTGACAGTGACGCCTTTGAGTATTTCCCCAAGCCCTTTGACCTGGATGAACTGGTTCAAGCTGTTCGCGCTGCAACCGGCGCACGGCAAAGCGCAGTTGATACCACGGCACAGACTGATGGTGACGGAATGCCCCTCGTGGGGCGCAGTCCGGCCATGCAAGGCGTATATCGGATGATAACGCGCGTCTTGCGCAATGATCTCACGGTCCTTGTGACTGGCGAAAGTGGCACGGGTAAAGAACTGGTCGCAGAAGCAATCCATCAACTCGGCAATCGTCGGACCGGGCCATTTGTTGCGGTCAACACCGCCGCCATTCCCGGCGATTTGGTCGAAAGCGAATTGTTTGGGCATGAGAAAGGGGCGTTCACCGGGGCAGTTGCACAGACGATTGGTAAGTTTGAACAAGCTAATGGTGGTTCGCTGTTCCTCGATGAGATCGGCGATATGCCCGCAGAGGCACAAACCCGTCTTTTGAGGGCGCTCCAATCTGGGCGGATCAGAAGGGTTGGCGGGCGTCAGGAGATTACAGTCAATGTTCGGATCATCGCGGCCACTAATCGTGATTTGTTGCCGATGATAGCATCAGGGAGCTTCCGCGAAGACCTCTACTACCGGTTGAACGTGGTTCCGATTGAACTCCCACCGTTGCGCGAACGAACAGAAGATATCGAGGTGCTAACACAGCACTTCCTTGGACAAGCGGGCGAAGATGGTTTGCCGCGGCGCCAACTGGCCCGCGACGCAATAACCCTGCTCGAAGAGCGACGCTGGCCCGGCAATGTCCGTGAGCTACGCAACGTGATGTACCGACTGGCCTTGATGTCTCGTGAAGAGGTAATCGACGCTGCGAATGTGCGCGATATTGTTGGAGAAGATGATCCGCCGGAAAGTCTCGGCGAAACTGCAAACGGCTTCTCAAATGCGTTGACACAATGGCTATCAGAAGAAAATCCGCCGGCCGGTGCGCTATACCACAGCGCGCTAGCGGCGTTTGAAAAACCCTTAATCGAGCACGCCTTGAGCGAAACGCAAGGCAATCAGCTGCGTGCAGCGCGGCTGCTCGGTATCAACCGGAACACTTTGCGAAAGCGTATCAGCGAACTTGATTTGCAGCTCGAACGCTTCGCAAAACCGCTCTGACGCATTTTGCAGCTATTCTAGCTTGCATTTATGCAACACAGGCGTTGTAGTGAGGCAACGATGGAAGCTATCCAGCCCCTTGAATCACAATCAGTGCCTCGCCAAACTCCGCGGTGGTGGCGACAATTTATCGTCCTTTCGCGGCGCGTTAACCTCTTCGCATGGCTTGAGGCCGCCTGTGCCATTGCTGTTTTCGCGGCCATCACAGCGACCTATCTCGCCTATTCAGGTGACGCGAGTGGCACCGATATGCTGCCAACAACGCAGGTGTCGCTGCTTTTGATGGCAACATTGGTGCCGGCAATGGCACTTTTGGTTCTTATTGGCCGACGGCTTGCGTTGCGGCGCGCAGCGGGCAGCACGGCGCGTTTGCATGTCCGATTGGTCTTCTTTTTCTCGCTTGTCGCAGCAATCCCGACATTGCTTGTAGCGGGTTTCGCGGCATTCCTTTTCCAGTCAGGCGTTGATTTCTGGTTCAGCGACGATTCGCGCGGGCTGATGCAAAACGCCAATGAACTGGCGCGCAGTTATTACGACGAAAACCAAGGTGACGTTGAGCGCCAAACAATCACAATGGCAGGCGATATTCGGTTCTTGCTTGAGCAGCGTGGACTTTCTGATGAGCGGTTCCCAGACCTGTTCGCGTACCAGGCACAAGCGCGTGAGATTTCTGAGAGCGCGATCCTGCAACGGCTCGACGATGGGTCGTTCCGCACCGCTGCGATCATGAATTTGACCGAAGACAATCAACCGTTGAAGTTTAGTGAAGAAGCTCTTCCAAAATTGGACGCCGGAAGCCTTATCGTCGTCGAAGGCAGTCCGGAACGCATTTCTGCGCTTGCTCCAATCGACGCCGAAAGCGGGATTTACCTCTACAACGCTCGTACAACCGAAGAAACCATGTTCAATTCATGGACGCGCGCGCAGGCAATTTCGACGGCCTACGAATCGCTCACTCGCGACGCTCGAACTTTGCAGCTGCGTTTTAACATTGCCCTTGTCGCAGTTAGCTTACTTCTAGTGGGTATGGCAGTTTGGTTTGCGCTGCGTTTTGCGGATCGGCAAGTAAAGCCGCTAACCGACCTCGTCGGCGCCGCGCGTTCGGTGGGCAAGGGCAATTTCGCAATGCGTGTAGATGGGCGAA
Source organism: Erythrobacter sp. (assembly GCA_039985875.1). Classification (GTDB taxonomy): domain Bacteria; phylum Pseudomonadota; class Alphaproteobacteria; order Sphingomonadales; family Sphingomonadaceae; genus Erythrobacter. Next base: position 811,224 of record JBDWRU010000011.1, read on the forward strand.
CCGGGGCGGATGAGATCGGTCTTCTGAACCGCGCGTTCAACCGCATGACCTCGCAGCTAGAGAAGCAAACCGACGATCTAGTAAGTGCAAACCGCCAGTTGGATGACCGGAGAGCGTTTACCGAAGCGGTGCTTGAGTCGGTCACTGCTGGGATCATCTCAGTTGATGAAGACAGCAATATCGCTCTGATGAACAGCACGGCTCAAAGGCTGCTCGCCAATGATGAATTGTCTGATGCAAAGCCAGATGATCTTGTTGGGCAAGCATTGACTGAGGTTTCGCCAGAGATTTCGCAAATGCTGCGCGATGGCAAGAATCAAGCGATTGTCAGCCATGCTAAGGACGGGGAGTTGTTGACACTCGCCGTGAAGGTCGCACCGGGCACGAGCGGCCATGTGATCACGTTTGAGGACATCACCCGGCAATTGTTAGATCAACGCAGAGCAGCATGGTCCGATGTAGCGCGACGGATTGCGCATGAAATTAAGAACCCTCTGACGCCAATCCAACTTGCCACCGAACGGCTTAAGCGGCGCTATCGCAAGCTTCTGGACGAAGACGGTGAGCTATTTGACGAACTCACGAGCACCATCGTCCGCCAAGTTGGTGACCTTCGGAAAATGGTCGATGAGTTTTCATCGTTTGCCCGGCTTCCCAAACCGATGTTCCGCAGTGAAGATGCAGTCGATCTGGTCCGACAGGCCGTGTTTTTGCAGGAAGTCGCTCATTCTGAGGTGAAATATTCTGTTTCGAGTGTAGCTCTCGATAACAGGATGATGCTGTGTGACCGGCATCAATTGGGTCAGGCGATGACCAACGTCCTCAAAAACGCAGTTGAAGCAGTGCAAGCCCGCGCTGAGGAAGCGGGCGAAGAGTATTCAGGGCAGATTACAACTTCGATATCAAGTGATGAGCATTTTATGCGAGTTACCGTCGAAGATAACGGTATCGGCCTGCCTGCGGACCGCGATCGTCTAACCGAACCTTATGTCACCACGCGTGAGAAGGGCACCGGACTTGGCCTCGCAATCGTCAGCAAGATTGTCGATGAGCATGGCGGTGATATGACATTCGCAAATAGTAAAACTGGCGGCACCAAAGTGATGCTGCGTTTTGCACGAGACCCCCAAATGGCTGAAGCGGAAAGTGCTTGATGCAATCTGCTCGGCAAGAACAATCGAAAAGGAATGCCTGAATGGCGCTTGAGATCCTCATTGTCGACGACGAACGCGATATTCGCGATCTCGTATCAGGCGTGCTTGGTGATGAAGGCTACACCTGCCGCACAGCTGCGGACAGCACCGCTGCTTTGGCTGCGATTGATGAGCGACGGCCAAGCTTGGTCCTGCTCGACGTGTGGTTGCATGGCAGCGAGATGGACGGGCTGGAATTGTTAGATGCAATCAAAGTGCGCGAGCCTGATTTGCCGGTCATTATATTCTCGGGACACGGCAATATCGACACTGCAGTCGCCGCTGTGGGTCGTGGTGCTATGGACTTTATTGAGAAGCCATTTGAAGCAGAACGACTGTTGCTTCTGGTTGAGCGGGCGACCGAAACCGAGCGATTGCGTAGAGAGAATAGCCGCCTTCGCGAAGGCAGTTGGGGAAGCACCGAATTCACTGGTAATTCCTCTGCGATCAACACGGTGCGCGCGACCTTAAAGCGCGTCGCAAACACGGGAAGTCGAGTACTCATTTCAGGGCCTGCAGGCGCAGGCAAGGAAGTTGCGGCACGACTGCTTCACGCATGGAGCAGCCGGGCGGACAAGGCTTTTGTGCTGGTCAACTCTGCGCGCATTACTCCTGAGCGGTTTGAACAAGAACTGTTCGGTGAAGAGGCCGATGGCAAGCAGGTGCGCCCGGGACTTTTGGAACTCGCTGATGGAGGGACGCTATATCTGGACGAAGTGGCAGATATGCCCTTGTCGACCCAGGCGCGCATCCTCCGCGTTTTGACGGAGCAAAGTTTTGTCAGGGTAGGGGGCACACGCCAAATTGGAGTGGACGTCCGTGTTGTTTCGTCAACGACCCGTGATCTCGCCCAAGAAATGGAAGCGAACCGTTTTCGCGAAGACCTTTTTTATCGACTCAATGTCGTGCCGGTTAGCATTCCATCGTTGGCTGATCGACGTGATGACATTCCGGCGCTCGCAGAGCATTTCTTCACTCGATATTCGTCAGATCAAGGGTTGGCTCCTCCAGAGATCGTCGAGGAGGCCATGGCGGCATTGCAAGCCTATGATTGGCCCGGGAATGTGCGCCAATTGCGCAATGTAGTGGAGCGGACGATCATTATGACACCGCGTGAGCGGTTAGAGGTTGTTGAACCTGACATGCTCCCTGGAGAGATTACTGGAGGGCGTCTCGCAGCATCAGGTCAAGGGCTTTCTGCGATGATGGGCGTGCCATTGCGCGAAGCTCGCGAGAGTTTTGAACGCGAATATCTCACGATTCAGATTAGACGGTTCTCTGGCAACATATCAAAAACCGCAACATTCATCGGAATGGAGCGCTCAGCACTGCATCGCAAGCTTAAGCTGCTGGGTATGGCGGACCGCCGTGAGGTTGCTCGTAAGGAGTGAGCCTGTCGGTCTGGACAGGTAATTCATGCTTTTGGAACAAGTAATCAATTTGATCGACTAGATTCAAGCATTGCCCCGAAGGCCTACAATGGCCATTATAGGCAATGGTGCAACGCTGGGTGGGCTATAGATTGCGCCAGATCTGCGGACCGTAAAGACGGCCGCCAATAACAGGAGCATTTAAAATGTCGAATGGGCGGACTCTCTCTCCGCGCCCTTCATCTGCCCCGTCTATGGAAGACTCTGACGGTGGTGGTGATACGCGTAAAGGCACTATTCAAGGCAATCTTCAAGATGCCTTTCTCAATCTTCTTCGGAAAAACAAGATCCCGGTAACGATGTTCCTAGTCAAGGGCGTAAAGTTGCAGGGTATTGTCACATGGTTCGATAATTTCTCGATATTGCTCCGCCGCGATGGACAGGCACAACTTGTCTATAAGCATGCGATTTCGACTATCATGCCGAGCCAATCTGTTGATGCAGAGCAGTTTCAGAATCGCTCTGGCAGCAAGAAACAACGACTTTTGCAGGACGTGTTTCTCAACCGTGTCAGCGATGCGCATGTTCAAGTGACCATGTTCCTCGTCAATGGAGTCATGCTTCAAGGGCGCATTGCAGCGTATGACCTATTTTGTATGCTGTTGGAGCGCGATGGCGCCGTGCAACTCGCTTATAAACACGCAGTCTCGACCATCCAACCGGCAAGCCCGGTCGATCTCAGTGATGAGACCGGGGATGATAATTTCGACGACGAGGACTAGGACTGAGCTTTGATGAAAACCTGATGGACGAAGTGACCCGCGGTGCGCGGGCGCTTGTTCTGTGTCCGGATATCAGATCGATCACATACGATCTCGATGCGAAGGAACGCTTGGAGGAGGCCGAAGGGCTTGCTCTTGCGATTGGCGTGGTTCTGGCCCACTCTGAAATTCTCAACGTACGCGCCATGCAACCAAACACATTGTTCGGGTCAGGTCAGGTCCAAAATATTGCGGCTTTGTGCGAACTTCATGAATCAGAGCTGGTCATTGTTGATGGTGCGCTTTCACCAATCCAGCAACGCAATCTCGAAGACAAGTTGAAACGCAAGGTGATCGACCGAACTGGGTTGATCTTGGAAATTTTCGGCGAACGAGCTGCTACCGCGGAGGGGCGGTTGCAAGTTGAACTTGCCCATCTGGACTATCAACAAAGTCGGTTGGTTCGCAGTTGGACTCACTTGGAACGCCAGCGTGGTGGTTTTGGTTTCCTTGGCGGTCCCGGCGAAACTCAGATTGAAGCCGATCGCCGGATGATCCGTCAGCGCATGAGCCGTTTGCGCAGAGAACTGGAGCAAGTGCGCAAAACCCGAGCACTCCACCGAGAGCGGCGGGGCAAGGCGCCTTGGCCAGTTATCGCTTTGGTCGGTTATACCAATGCTGGGAAATCGACACTGTTCAACCGACTAACCGGGGCTGAAGTGATGGCGGAAGACCTGCTTTTCGCAACCCTTGATCCAACGATGCGTGCGATTAGTCTGCCGGGCGTTGAAAAGACAATTTTGTCTGACACAGTTGGCTTTATTTCCGACTTGCCGACGCAATTGGTTGCCGCGTTCCGTGCCACCTTGGAAGAGGTCACCGGCGCGGATATTATTTGCCATGTCCGAGATATGGCTAATCCCGCTCACGCGGCGCAAAAGAAGCAAGTCATTGAAGTGCTTGCAGATCTTGACGTTGTCGACCGCGAGACTGAAGCGGGTGATATTCCGATCTTAGAGATTTGGAATAAGGCCGACTTGCTCGATGATACTCGTCTGGAAGAGCTTGGCGAAGCCGTGCAAGGGCAGGATGCGGTGTTGGTATCCGCAGCGAGTGGGTTTGGCCTCGACGATTTTGGGACGCGAATAGCGCACATGCTGACGGCGCGCGCTGAAGAGGTGACGGTGACGTTACCAATGAGCGATGGTCGACGGATAGCTTGGTTGCATGCGCATGGGGACGTTTTGGAAGAAGTGGATGCTGGGGAAGGGGCGCTTGGCCCGCAAACGCGTTTGACTGTACGATTGAATCCAAAAGGACTAGGTCAATATTCGAGTTTATAGCACTGTTTTAGTGCTTGTTTTCTGCTGATTTGACCCGCTGCCATAAGGCTTCTTGTTGATCGAGCGAAAGGTTAGGAAAGCCTCCTTCGGCGAACGTCTCCATTCCGCGAAACCGCCGCTCAAATTTGCCATTAGCGGCTCGCAATGCGTCTTCTGCTGCAATGCCATGAGCACGAAGGAAGTTGACGACGGCAAAAAGCATATCGCCGGCTTCTTCGACCTTATGTTCTGCTGAGGTTGCCTCTTTAAATTCAGCGATTTCCTCAGCAATTTTCGCCTCAGCACCACTGGGGTCCGGCCAATCAAACCCCGTTCGAGCCGCTCGCTTCTGGAGCTTTTGAGCTCGCATGAGTGCTGGCAACGCCAATGCAACACCGTCTAAGGCGCTCGTTGCGCCTTTGTCCGATCGCTCTGCATCTTTGAGGTTTTCCCAACGTGTTTCGCCCATGTTGCCGCCTGCTTGGCCAAAAACATGTGGGTGGCGCGCTTCCATCTTATCGCTGATTGAACGGGCGACGTCTTCAAATTCGAAGTGGCCGGCTTCTTGGGCGATGCGCGCGTGAAAGACGACTTGCAGCAAGAGATCGCCGAGTTCGTCCTTCAATTCAGACATGTCACCTTGCTCGATCGCATCGGCAACTTCGTAAGCTTCTTCAATGGTGTACGGTGCAATTGTTTCAAAGGTTTGGGCCAAGTCCCAGTCGCATCCACCGTTAGGGTTGCGTAGCTGCTCCATGATGGAGAGAATTCTATCAATTTGCGATGATGGGGCGCTATCAGCCATGCTCATCCTTCAGAATGATAATATATATTATGTTAAATCAGGATATGGTGCTGTTCTAGTGTTCAAGCCCTGCTAGGCAATTGCAGATCAAAAACATATGCAAACACGAACAACCCACCAAAAATTGCAGTCCACAACAAAAGCAACTGCAATATTCTGCTCCAACCGAGTTTGAACGAAGCCATCGCGCTACCAGCCAAAACGAGCCAACCCAGCATGGCAATTACTGATATCAAAGCTGTCTCACTCATGCGGCTAACTCCAATCCATCATACCCAACAATCACATTCTCAGGAACTTCGGCAACCAGTGTCGCGTAATCCATACTCTTATCGAGATGACTAAGCACCAGGTTCTTTGCATTCGTTCGCTCTGCCAATTCAATCGCCATTGCCAAATGAGCATGCGTTGGATGCGGATCACGCCGCAAACAATCGCTAACCAGAATATCGACATCTTCAAACAGCTCGACCATCTCATCTGAAATGGCACTAAAATCAGTCGCATAAGCAATTGATCTACCGTCCGATTCAAAGCGGTAACCGGTGGTTTCACCGGGTCCGTGCGCCATCTGACACCATTCAACACTAAACCCGGCAACAAGCTTCACCCGGTCCAAAGTGTCGAGACTTACTATGGTCGGATAGCCATCTTGACCGGCAAAAACATAGCTGAAACGCTGTCGCAAGCGGCGTACAGTTTCCGTCGATGCATAGCCCGGAATTGGCCCGCCGCGCCCATATCTAAGCACGCGCAAATCATCGATACCGTGGCAATGATCCGCGTGGTCATGAGTCCAGAACACACCATCTATTCGATTGATCCGGTTCGCGAGCAATTGCGCGCGGCAATCCGAAGAAGTGTCGATTAAGAGGCGCGCACCATCATCGCTTTCAACTAGGATCGAAACTCTGCTGCGCCGATTTCGCGGTTCATTGGGGTCGCAATCACCCCAATCCCCGGTTCCATCTTCGCCACCCACACGCGGAACTCCGGTGGACGTTCCTGAACCGAGCAAAAGGACTTTCACAGAGTTGCCTTTGGGAAAAGGTTTTTAAAGTTTTCAGTGGTTTGTGCTGCAAGACGATCAGGATCAGTTTCACGCAAGGCCGCGACAAAACGCGCTGTATCCGCTACAAAAGCAGGCTCACATTTACGCCCCCGATGCGGTACCGGCGCAAGAAACGGACTGTCGGTTTCTACCAAGAGCCTGTTGTCAGGAACGTTCTTCGCAGTTTCCTGCAAAGCCTTCGCGTTTTTGAATGTCACAATACCCGAAAGTGAAATCGTCAGCCCCAGATCGAGAACCTTGCGGCCAAAGTCTTCTGATGCGGTAAAACAATGAATGAGCGCGGGAAAGGTGCCCTTCTCCATTTCGTCGGCGAGTATTTCGAACGTGTCGTCCTCGGCGTCACGCGTGTGGATGATGACGGGCAATCCAGTTTCGCGCGCAACATCAATATGCATGCGGAAGAGGTTCGCCTGCGTCGTTCGGTCCGAATGCTCGTAGAAATAGTCTAGCCCAGTTTCCCCAATCGCGATGACGCGCGGATCTTCAGTCGCCGCGAAAAGTTCGGCGCGGCCGAGATCTTCGTGTGGGTCCGCTTCATGTGGGTGGATCCCTACGCTGGCAAAGACATCTGCCTCGCGATTTGCCGTTGCGACCACTTGTTGCCATTCGCGCTGCTTAGTAGAAATGTTGAGGAAGGCCCCCACCCCTGCTTCTCGCGCACGAGTGAGAACGCCAACCTGATCCTCGACCAAGCCTTCATATTCCAAATGGCAGTGGCTATCGACGAGCACTATGCAGCCTCTTCTTCGGGAAGTTCTAGGCGCGGAAACAGAGGTTTAGGCGCTTCAATTGCGAATTCACTTTCGGCAAGCGGCGAATACCAATGTGAGCAAATTCCTGCGATAGTGCGAATGTCGTCTGATACACCCATAGCATCTAGCACGGCCTTAGAGCTCGCCGGGATTACCGGGCTAATCGAGACCGCCAATTGTGCGATGCAAATGTAGAGAGTCGCTAGCACTGTTTCCATTCGCTCAGGATCTGTCTTGCGCAAAGTCCATGGAGCTTGTTCGTCGATATAGGCGTTGCAGGCAAAGACGGCTTTGAGCCATGTCTCGACACCTTGCTGCAATTCCAGCGCCTCGAATGCCTTCGGAATGTCGGTGGTTATCGCTCGATCAACCGCTTCGAACAGAGCATTGTCAGGTTGAGAATGTCCATTGATCCGAGGCAGCGAACCTTGCAAGTTCTTTGCTATAAAACCAAGGGTACGCTGCGCCAGATTGCCGAACGCATTGCCCAACTCGCCATTGCTGCGTTCGACAATTGCTTTCGCGGAATAGCTGCCATCTTTTCCGAAGGCGACTTCGCGCATTAGGAAATAGCGCAAGGTATCGACCCCAAATGTCTCAGCCAATTCAAGCGGGTCTACGACATTGCCTGCGCTTTTGCTCATCTTCTCCCCACCACGGGCGAGCAAGAAACCATGTCCGAAAACCTGCTTTGGCAAAGGCAGATCTGCACTCATCAAGAATGCCGGCCAATAGATTGTGTGGAAGCGGACGATGTCCTTGCCGATAAGGTGTAGATCGGCAGGCCAAAACTTTGCCATGTCCGGCGTATCGCCCGGAAAGCCGAGACCGGTGAGGTAGTTGGTTAGCGCATCAACCCAGACATACATGACGTGGTTGTCTGATCCGGGGACTTTTACCCCCCAATCGAAGCTCGTGCGGCTGACCGAGAGATCGCGCAAACCCTGTTCAACAAAGCCGATCATTTCATTGCGGCGGCTTTCGGGCTCCAGGAACCCGGGTGAACGCAGCAATTCGAGCAACCGGTCTTGATACTTTGATAGGCGGAAGAACCAGCTCTCCTCAACTGTCCATTCCACCGGGGTGCCTTGGGGGGAGCGCTTCTCCTCCCCTTCCCCATCAATCAATTCGCTTTCGTCGTAATAGGCTTCATCGCGGACCGAATACCAACCTTCATAGCGGTCAAGGTATAGGTCTCCGGCGGCTTCCATGCGTTGCCAGATTGCTTGGCTGGCTTTGTGATGATCCTCTTCCACTGTGCGGATGAAGCGATCATGGCTTATATTCAACGTCTCACACATCGCCTCGAAATAGCCGGACATCTCATCCGCAAGATCACGCGCGCTGCGCCCTTGCTCTTCGGCTTTGCGTGCCATTTTGAGGCCGTGTTCATCGGTGCCCGTTTGAAAACGCACGTCGCGCCCTTGCAATCGTTGGAATCGCGCAATCACGTCGGCCGCAATGGCCTCATATGCGTGGCCAATATGCGGACGCCCATTGGGGTAACTGATTGCGGTGGTGATGTAATAAGGCTCAGCCATGGGCCGGTTCGCTACTCCCGCTCGCGCGGACAAGCAAGCTGCCGATTTCGAATGACAGCAACCCTGTATCGAAATTGTATGTCGGGGCCTGCGCTGCAAGGGTGACGAGTTCGCCATGCGCCTCGATACAACGCGTCCTATGATCCGGATCGGCTGCTTGCTGGGCTGCATCTGCAACAAGGTTTTGCGCAAGCTCCATGACCGCCTGCAAACGCACCCTATCAGCGCGCGGCCCGATAAGTCGGGCCAATTCTCCACGGGCGGCAAAACGCGGGTCGCCTTGGATCAGCAGGCCCGAAATCAGCTTCGCAATTGGTCCTAAATCCTGCTCAACAAAACCCAATGCCGCGCCAAACGAACCATTGGCCGCTTGCATAGCCGCTTCGCGCGAAGCCGGATCATTTGCAGCACCGTTTTGGTCAAGCATTGCCCCAAGTTGCTCTGCATCGAGTAAGGGAAAGCGCAGTATCCGACAGCGCGAACGGATCGTAGGTAGGAGCCGTGCAGGCCGATGCGTTACCAGCAAAAAGAATGTGCCTTGCGGTGGCTCTTCAAGGCTCTTCAACAGCGCGTTCGAGGCGCCCTTCTCCATATCATCGGCAGGTTCGATGATGATCGCTCGCCTCGACCCAAGCGTCGGCCGGGTTGTCAGACGCCGCTGCATTGCGCGAATTTGCGAAACAGAGATATTGCGTTTGGTCTGAAACGGCTTGCCTTCGTCGCGCTTCTTCTCTTCCTTTTCATCCTTAGGAAGATAGGTCAGCAACACTATGTCTGGGTGGTCTCCAGCAGGTTGCGCGATCCCTTCCTCGGCAACCAATTCGCGCGCGGCTGCTTTGGCGAAGTCGCTCTTTCCAAGGCCAGCTTTACCCGCGAGCAACCAGCCATGATGCATGCGCTCGCCGCGCAAAGCCTCGCGCCATTCCCGCTGTGGTCCATTGTGATTGGGCCAATCCATCAATTCGTGTCTGCCTCGCTGGACAATAGCGGTTCCACTGAAGCCATTACGCTGGCGTGCACCGCGTCCTGGGTACCGGTTCCGTTTATGATGCAAAAGCCCTTTGGATCGGCTTTGGCTAGCGCTTGAAAGTTCTGCGCGACCGCGCTGTGATACTCAATACCGCGCCCGCCAATTGCGTCACTCACATCACCGTCGCGCGCCGCCAATCGCTGCGCCAAATGCGCCTCATCAACTTCGAGAAGGATTGTTAGGTCTGGACGAAGGTTATCACTCCCAAAGCTGTGCAGAGCGGTGATTGCTTCATCACCAAGCCCTCCGGCGCCCCCTTGATAGGCACGACTTGAGTCGACGAAGCGGTCGCAGATCACCCAAGTGCTTCGGTCCAAAGCTGGCACAATGCGCTGCGCCACATGGTCGGCACGCGCGGCCGCAAACAGAAGCGCTTCGGCTTTGGCGCCCCATCCTTTTCCTGGTGGATATAAGAGCAGGGTGCGGATGGCTTCTGCGCCTGGAGTTCCACCCGGCTCGCGGGTCATATCAACTTCCAAGCCGAGTTTTCGCAACCCTTGCGCCAATAGCCCAGCTTGAGTGGATTTGCCCGCACCCTCGCCGCCTTCAAAAGCGATAAAGCGCCCGCGTGCTTTTCCTTGATCTGTCTCGCTCACTAAAACCACCCTGCGATACCGTTCCAGATGCGACTGAAAAGTCCTGCTTTTTCGACAGTCTCTCCAGCTAACAAAGGCACGCGCGCAGGCTCCATTCCCGGCACCATAACTTCAAGCGTCGCAACTTCTTCACCCGCTTTAAACGGTGCGCGAACGGGGCCGTCATAGCGGATCGACACCTGCATCTCAGCTCTTCTGCCTCGCGGAACATTCACCAGTATTTCCCGGTCAGTGATCAAATTGACCTCGCGCGCAGTCCCGCCCTGAACCCGCGCCGTGCCAACGCATACATTCTTCGCAATCAAGCGTTCGCGGTCAAATTCACTAAAACCCCATGCGATGTAGTCACGCGCCAATTGAGCCCGCGCAGCTTCGCTTCGAGTCCCGGCCAGCACAATGACAAGCCGTTGCTCTCCCTGCTTCGCAGTGCCCAGAAAGCTGTGTCCGGCCTCATTGGTGAACCCAGTTTTGATGCCGTCTGCCCCTTCGATCCGACCAAGCAGAGGATCGCGGTTAATCTGTTCGCGCTCATTCCAAGAGAATGTGGGCTGCCCGATATATCGCGCAAATTGCACCGGGTGACGTTTGATCAGAGCCTCTGCCAACGTGGCTAAATCCCGCGCAGTCGTAAAGGTGCGCCCGTCATCTGGCCATCCATTCGGCGTACCGAAGTGGCTATCTGTCATACCCAGCATGCGCGCATTTTTGTTCATAAGCTCAGTCCAAGCAGGAACTGATCCGCTGACACCTTGTGCAAGCGCAATCGAAGCATCGTTGGCTGAGACCGTCATAATGCCGGTGAGCATGTCACTGACTGCGATGGGCCTGTCCGCTTCGAGCCACATGGTCGATCCCTTGCCGCTCCATTCTTCGGCAGTTTTCGGATCGACAGCAATCGCGCGCGTTGGCGACAATTTGCCGTCCTCAATTAACTCAAACGCGACAAAAGCTGTCATTGTCTTTGTCATTGATGCGGGGATGAAGCGGCGGTCCGCATTGCGTGCATGGAGGACTTGGCCGCTGGAGATATCGACCAATAACGCAATAGGCGCCTGCTGCTTAGTTGGAACCGCCCCAACTGTGTTGTCGCGCGCGATTGCTGTGTGCGCGATCAACTGACCTGACAATGCCAAGCCGACTATAGCGGTTCGAATATGGCCAATGGCGTGTCTCACGCGTTGAGGCATAGCTTCACGCAGCGACATTGGCGAGGCAGCTACGCGATCAGTTCACGATTTCGTCAGCGAGCAATCCAACGCTCATCGCGTAATAGTTTGAACAGTTATATTCGAGAATCACCCGATAATTTCCGGTGAGGAGCCATGCGCGAGTGCCGGGACCATCAGGTTGGAACAAAGACACCAATGTGGAGTCGGGCAAAAAGCGCTGAGCAGTCACCCCTAATGAACGCCATTCCGCAACTGTCTTCCATTGGCTATGCCGCTCATGCACCCGGCTACAAACCGGTGAGACGAGCTTGGTGCGGTAGGCATCCACGTTAAAGCCATTCGGAACACTAGCGCGAACGCCCCAAGGTTGACCTGTGCGCCAACCGGCATCCTTGAAGTAGTTGGCAATCGAAGCAAACGTGTCTGCGCGGTTGGTAAAGATATTCGCGCGACCATCGCCATCACCATCTGCGGCCAATCTAAGGTAGACCGATGGCAAGAATTGCGGATTGCCGAAGGCACCAGCATAGCTTCCAATCAACTGTTCTCTCGAGAAACCTCGATCCGCGACCTTTAGAAGGGCAATAAATTCCCCTTCAAACAATTTACGACGTCGCCCTTCCCAAGCGAGCGTGGCAAGGCTGCGCGATAGATCAAAGTTCCCCCGAATCCGGCCATAGCTCGTCTCGTGCCCGAAGATCGCGACGATAATCTCAGCAGGCACTCCGTAAGCGTTCTGTACCGCGCTCAACCTGGTACGGTTGTCGCGGAAAACCGAACGACCACCAGCAATCCGCGCGGAGTTTACATGAGTGCGAATGTAAGGAGCCAACGCTGGATAGCCGCGACGAGTCGGACTGCCGGGTTGCCCTTGGTCAAGCCGGATAACTCGTGGGTTTGGCGTGAGGCCAGCCGTCATTCGCTGAATTGTCGATTCGCGTACACCTTCTGACCGAGCGCGGGCTTTCACCTGCTGCATATAGACATTGAAGTCGATTCCATCGCGAGCCCGCACTTGGGCATGTGCAGAATCCAGTGGAACAAAGGTGGTGATACCAAGCAGTAGCGCTGCCAAGGTTAGCGGAATAATGCGTAAAAACATGAATTAGCGTTTCTCACAATTTATCTGAATACCCAATGGCTAGCCGCTTAAGGAAACCCGTTTTTCCCCGTACCAGTGCCGGACTATGCCATTCCAGCAGGGAAATTTCGTGGGCCTCTCGCCTTTGTACGCAAGGAATTTCGCTTGTCGTTAGGTCTTTGCGTGACAAATCGAAATAATGTTATTAGCGAGCGGCTCAAGCGGACAGGTGGCAGAGCGGTTGAATGCACCGGTCTTGAAAACCGGCAAGGGTGCAAGCCCTTCGTGGGTTCGAATCCCACCCTGTCCGCCACCACCTTTTTGTTAGCCGCTCCGCTTCGTAAGGCGGAGGCTTAATGGCCCGGTGTAATGTCTCGCTCACCAACTATGCGGCCCGCTGCACCAACAACGATACCACCGGGCTCTACGTCCTTGGTAACAATAGCGCCTGCGGCTATGATCGCTCCGTCGCCGATTGTGATGCCGGGTAATATTACCGCGCCATAACCAATCCAGACATCGCGCCCGATCATCACATCGGCTTCATCCATTTTTTGTGCTGTCACCGGGCTGCCTTCGTTGAAACGATAATTGGTCGCCGTGATCATAATATTGGGTCCGAGCAGTACATCTTCTTTGAGAGTGATTTTCCCACCAGACTGCCCGGCCCACAACGTGCAGTTTGCCCCGATCCTCACACCGTCCCGCAGCTCGATATTGTGACCGTTCGAAAAGCTGACTGTTGGACTGATCCGCAGGCCATTTCCTCGCGTGATTTTCTTCCATTCTGCAACGTGGGTGTAGCGATAGTAATTGAGGATTTTGAAAGCGTGCAGATATGTGCGCGGATCAATCACCGACAGCACTAGGCGCCACAAGCGCTGCGGCGCTGACTTGTCGTTTTTATAGACTGCGTCGTCCGTCATGAGGGCCCCATGCGTTCTACTAACAACAAGTTTGGCCGCTTAGGGCACCGACCGCAAGCGCTCACGTGAGCGCTTTAACCGGATCAAAAGTGGATCGCTTTGCCATAGGCATCGAGCACGCTTTCATGCATCATTTCAGACAAGGTCGGGTGCGGGAAGACGGTTTGCATCAATTCAGCTTCGGTTGTCTCCAACGTTTTGCCGACGGTGTATCCTTGGATCAATTCGGTAACTTCTGCGCCGACCATATGCGCGCCGAGCAATTCGCCGGTTCCCGCATCAAAGATCGTTTTGATCATGCCTTCCGCTTCGCCAAGCGCAATCGCTTTGCCATTACCGATGAACGGGAAGTTTCCGACCTTGATCTTTAGCCCAGCGTCCTTCGCCGCCGCTTCCGTCATTCCAACGCTGGCAATCTGTGGATGGCAGTAGGTGCAACCGGGGATATTGTTGCGATCGAGCGCGTGCGGGTGAACTTCTTTGTTGCCCAACTCTTGCGCGATGGCCTCTGCGCAGCTTACGCCTTCATGGCTGGCTTTGTGCGCGAGCCATGGACCCGGTGTGCAGTCACCAATTGCCCAAAGCCCTTTGCTCTTTGTACGACCAAAATCGTCAATCTGGATAAAGCCGCGATCCATTTCGGTGAGTTTCTCAAGACCGATATTCTCGGTGTTAGGTTGGATTCCGATAGCGGTGATGACATGGCTGAATTCAGTCGTCGCCACGGCCCCTTTGCTGTCCTTGATCGACGCACTCACGCCTTTTGCGCCGACTTTAAGTGCTTCGACACCAGCCCCGGTCATCACATTGATGCCTTGCTTCTTCAGCGACTTTTCGACGAACGCAGAAATATCGTGATCTTCGACCGGGACGATCCGGTCAAGCATCTCTACCACGGTAACATCGACGCCCATATCATTGTAAAAGCTAGCAAATTCGATACCGATCGCTCCAGAGCCGATCACCAGCAACTTGGTCGGCATTTCGGGCGGAACCATCGCATGGCGATAGGTCCAAACGCGTTTTCCATCTGCCGGTGCAAAAGGAAGATCGCGCGCGCGCGCTCCGGTCGCCACGATAACATGCTTGGCGTTCAATTTTTCCTCACCCTTATCGGTCTTCACGCTGAGTGAAGTCGGTCCGGTAAGTGTGCCATCGCCCATATGGACAGTAATTTTGTTCTTCTTCATCAGGTGACCGATACCCTGATTAAGCTGTTTGGCGACCCCGCGAGAACGCTTCACGATGGCGTCTAGATCCGCCTCAATTGTACCCGCGACTTTCAATCCATAGGACGCTGCCTGATCCATATAGTGTTTGATCTCCGCAGAACGCAGCAAAGCTTTGGTCGGAATACAGCCCCAGTTTAGGCAAATTCCTCCGAGATTTTCTCGCTCAACAATCGCGGTTTTAAGACCAAGCTGTGCGCAACGTATTGCTGCGACGTATCCGCCGGGGCCAGAGCCAAGAACAACGACATCGTATGAACTTTGAGACATTTGCGGAATCCTTACGGAAGACTAAGAACTAGCTTTCAACGGGTCTCGGACGATCATTCTCGTCGAGCATTACGAATTTGAACGTGCCATTTGACACCTCAGAGACAGTCTCTGAATTGCGGTCGCGGGCAGAGCCATTGGCAGTGATCGTCAAAGACGTTTTGCCCACCGCCGCGACTTCGCAATAGACGCTCAGTTCATCACCCACGTCCATTGCGCCGGGGAACGAGAAATCTGTCGCGGAGACCACTACCGCTTTACTGTGGCCAACGCGACTGGCCAGCGCGCCTGCGCCAAGCGCCATCTGCGCCATCAGCCAACCGCCAAACACCCCACCATATGGATTGGTGTCAGTGGGCATGGCCGTGGCCCGGATCATCAGATGTTTCTGATCCAATCGATCAACCTGCAATCAGCGTCACAAACTTGCGACTTACCCAACCAGAATCGCATGGACCGACATATGTTGTATGCTCGGGGATAGGTGAACCCGTCCCGCAGTCTTTCTCGCCGGACTTGTCATAGACGATGCCAATCCAAGCTTGATCATCGGTCGCATCGCAGAAGAACACTTGCTGACCCATATTCAAACGGTCACTTTCGTAGCTTTTTGAGTTAGGTTCAGCGCGCACAGATAAAAATCCGTCACCGCCATCTTTCAAGCCAGAAACTTCGCCAACACCGCTGCAAGCATCAAGCCCGGGGCTCTCGCCGTACCAAACAGGGCGCGCAACGGGGCCATCTGCAGACGCTTGATCTTTGTTCTCTTCGCCGCCCGCTTCAGCTTCTTCTTTAGCCGCTTCAGCATCGGCTTCCGCTTCGTCAGCGGCTTTCACTTCATCCTCTTCACTCGTGGTCGTCGCGTCAGCCGAGCTATCGCCAGCTTCAGCGCCAGCGCCAGTGTCCGTGCACGCAACCAAGGTTAGACTTGCAGCCAATCCTAGAACCGTGAGTTTTTTCATTCTTCTTTCCCCATTAACGAGATGAAACCAGCGGTTTCATCACCCCATTTGACTTTTGGTCGAGCAGCGTCACCTAAGTTATATCTACCCCGTTTTAAACCACCAGACCCATGGGGTTTTCAATTAGGCTGCGGAACTGATCGAGCAATTTCGCGCCATCGACTCCATCAATCGCGCGGTGATCAAAGCTTCCGGTTACGCTCATCACAGTCGCAACCTGAAGCGCTCCGTCGACCACAAAAGGACGTTGCTCCCCTGCTCCGACGGCGAGGATCATGCCTTGCGGTGGATTGATAACAGCATCGAACTGCTTGGTGCCAAACATGCCGAGGTTGGAAACGGAAGCTGTCCCACCCTGATATTCGTGCGGTTGCAGTTTACCATCGCGCGCCTTGCCGGCGAGCTCTTTCATCTCTTTTGAAATTTCGGCCAGACCTTTACGCCCAGCATCGCGGATGATTGGCGTGATGAGGCCGCTCGGCGCGGCGACAGCCACTGAAATGTCCTCGCGCGAATATTGATGCATCACGTCGCCTTGGAAGCTGACATTGCATTGTGGTTCACGTTGGAGCGCGCGAGCGAGCGCCTTGATAATCAGATCATTGACGGAAAGTTTGGCCCCGTCCGCTTCGAGCGAGGCATTCAATTGCTTGCGCAGCGTAAGCAATGGGTCGAGGCACACATCAACCGTCAGATAAATATGCGGGATCTGTTGTTTAGCCTCAGTCAGGCGGCGCGCGATAACCTTGCGCACATTGTTCAGTTTTTCAGCTTCGTATGGAGCGTCATATTCGTTTGCAGGTGCTGCCATAGCCTGTGCCGCTGGAGCAGAGTCGGTTGAAGTCGCAGCAGCAGGCGAACTGGCGCTTGCTGGGTCAAAGCCTTCCACATCCGCCTTAACAACCCGGCCATTGGGACCGGTGCCGCTCACTGTGCTCAGGTCGATGCCCTTTTGCTCTGCCATGCGTTTGGCCAATGGCGATGCAAGCACGCGGCGACCTGATGATGGTGAGGGAGCAGGAGCGGGAGCCGGTTCCGGCGAGGCGTTGACGGGTGCGCCGCCACCGCTGGCAATTGCAGCTTCGACATCACCCTTGGTAATTTTACCCTTAGGACCAGTGCCGCTGATTTGGTTGAGGTCAATCCCATTGGCTTCGGCCAATTTGCGCGCCGTTGGTGAGGCGACCGGGGCGTCGCTCTCCGCTGGAGCAGGAGTAGGTGTCGGGGCTGGTTCCGGAGCCGGTGCAGGCGCCGGTGATGTATCACCGCTCGGTGCGCTGACGTCGTTAACATCTTCGCCGTCTTCTGCGAGCATCGCGATGACAGAGCCAACCGCTACATTTTCGGTCCCCTCTTCGACTACAATCGCTGCAAGCACGCCCTCATCCACAGCCTCGAATTCCATCGTGGCTTTATCGGTTTCAATCTCCGCCATTATATCACCGGAGCTGACCGTATCGCCTACGGCCACAAGCCATTTGGCCAACGTTCCTTCTTCCATTGTTGGGGAAAGGGCGGGCATTTTGATTTCGATCGCCATTGCTCAACGAGACTCCGTAGCGTCAAATAGAAGGCCTGCTGTGCCCAATTCGGCGCTGCGGGGCAAGGCCTTGCATTGCTGGGATTTAGGTTGGATACCTATGCATAAAGGAGAAAGCGGGTTGCGCACATTTCTGGTTGTCATTGACGAAAGCGACGAAGCCCGCGCAGCGCTGCGCTATGCCGCCCGTCGCTCGGTGGCCGTAGATGGCGCGGTGCACATCCTGGCGCTCGTCCCGCAGCAGAACATGAACGCATTTAGTGGGGTCCAGGCGACACTTGAGCAAGAAGCGCGAGATAGGGCTGAAATGTTGGCCCATAGCGTGGCCGGTAACTTGCTTGCGGAAAGCGGAATTATGCCGACAATCTCAGTCAAGATCGGAAATGCGCAGAAAATAGTCAGCCAATTTTTGAAAGATCACCTCGAAGTGGCAGCATTGGTGCTAGGCGCTTCCAAAGGGAGCAATCCCGGTCCACTGGTCGCACACTTCTCTTCATCTGCCGGAACTTTGCATTGCCCGCTCTACGTGATCCCTGAAAGTTACGACGAAAACAAAAGCGATCACGTGGCCTAGGTCACTTGCGGCGACGCCCCTGATGCCGGATATTGCCGGGTCGCCCTTTTTTGCCTGCTGTGTATTTCCCGGCTTTGCGCGGACCATTTGGGCGCGGCCCACCTGAATTGCGTCGGCGATGCTCTGGGCGCCCTCCCCGCGTTTCAATCGCATTGCCATCTGCATCCACCGGCACAAATTTCAGAGCACCCGTAAGCGCGTTGGCTTCAGCCAGCTTGAGTTTTAGACGGTCGCCCGCTGAATAGCTGGTCCCGCTGTCGACGCCGACAAGAGATTGAGCTGCTTCGTCATGGCGGAAGTATTCATCACCCAATGTCGAGATTGGCACGAGCCCGTCACCGCCAAGCCCCAAGATAGTCGCAAAGAAACCAAAGCCTTGAACGCCGGTGATGCGTGTGTCGAAAGTCTCCCCCACCCGGCCCGAAAGCCAAGCAGCGACATAGCGGTCGGTTGTGTCGCGTTCTGCCTCCATTGCTCGCCGTTCAGTCTGACTGATTTGATCCGTGATCGCTTGAAGGTTCTGCTTATCACGGTCCGCTAACCCAGTTTGCGACGGGATCGAAGCAGACGGTTCGGGCTGCTCCAACCTGTATGCATCGACTAGCGAGCGGTGCACCAACAAATCGGCATACCGGCGGATGGGCGACGTGAAATGCGCGTATGATCCAAGCGCCAACCCGAAATGTCCCGCATTAGTTGGCCCGTAATAAGCTTGCATCTGGCTGCGCAGCACTGCTTCCATCACTTGCGCGCGCTCCGATTCCTCGGGCACATCTTTCAGCATGGCATTGAACAATCCCGGCTTGATGACCTGACCCAGTGCGAGCTTCTTGCCTAAGGTCGCCATATAGTCGCGCAATGCGATCAATTTTTCGCGCGATGGCGTTTCATGGACTCGATAAACCACAGGCGCAGTTTTGGCTTCCAAAGCCTTCGCCGCGGCGACGTTGGCCGCGATCATAAAGTCCTCAACGACGCGGTGCGCATCTAACCGCTCACGAACAGCAATTTCGTCAATCTGACCCGCTTCGTTCAGAACCACGCGTCGTTCGGGCAATTCCAGTTCCAGTGGATCGCGGGCTTTGCGGGCCCCTGCCAATGCGCGCCACGCGTCCCACAAATCCGCGAGATGTGTCGGTGGATTGCCTTCATCGACC
Organism: Erythrobacter sp.; assembly: GCA_039985875.1. Lineage (GTDB taxonomy): Bacteria > Pseudomonadota > Alphaproteobacteria > Sphingomonadales > Sphingomonadaceae > Erythrobacter. The sequence continues at coordinate 830,574 of JBDWRU010000011.1, forward strand.
GCGTTCTGCGCATCTTCGTAAGCGATATTGTGATGGATCCGAACCAGCGCGCGGGTGAAGCGGAAACTGGTGATTGTGCCATCACCGCTAATCCGCAGGTGACACGCCATCGCAGCACGGTCCTCATCTTGTCTGAGCGAGCAGATATCCGCACTCAATATCTCGGGCAGCATCGGCACCACCCGATCAGGGAAGTAAACCGAATTGCCGCGTTTGCGCGCTTCCTTGTCTAACTCAGACCCGGGACGCACATAGAAGCTAACATCGGCAATCGCGACCAGCGCGTTGAAGCCGCCCTTGCCATCAGGTTCAGCCCAGATCGCATCATCGTGGTCGCGGGCATCCGCAGGGTCGATGGCAACAATTGGAAGATGACGAAGGTCTTCGCGCTTTTCCTCTGACAGTTTTAGGTCAGCTGCAATGGGCGCTTCGTCGAGTGTTTCTTGCGGAAAAACGCTTGGGATGCCGTGTTTGGCGATAGCAATCAGGCTGAAGCTTTTTGGGGCAAGCGGATCGCCGTAAACTTCGACAACTTTTAAACCAGCGCGTTCGGAACGCCCCATCCGCTCGGCCAACACCAATTGGCCCTCTTCTGCTTCGCCCAAGTCCTTAATCGGGCTGGATTGTCGAATGCGTTTATCGACCGGGGCGAGCCAAGCTTTGCCGCTGCCATCAAGCTCCACCACACCCATCAAACCTTCGGTGCGCGCGGGCAGCTTTTTCATCGGATAGGCCACCCACCCGCTGTCGTTTTCTTCTGTGCGAGACAGAACGCGGTCACCCGTTTTTAGCGCCGGTGCGCGCTTGCCACCGCGAGCGCTCATTTCTTTCATCGTGATGCGTGGAGGCTTTCCCGGCGCATCCTCTGACCAATTGTCCGGAATCGCGATCACATCGCCATCATCGGTTCCAACCACGCGCAAGACTGTGACTTTGGGCACCCCGCCCATACGGTGATAGGCCGTCTTCTTACTGTCGATCAGGCCTTCTTCTGCCATGTCTTTGAGTAGCCGTTTGAGCGCAATCTTCTCTTGCCCTTTTAGCCCGAAAGCCTTTCCAATCTCGCGCTTACCAGCGGGAGTGTCAGAGCTTTGAACAAACTCAAGCACCTGCTCGCGCGTGGGCATGCCGGGTTTAAAGGATTTCGAATTGTGGGGGGACCGTTTTGCCATCCCCGGCCTCTAGAGACTCACTGGCGTAGTGGGAAGTTATTCCTCTTGCGGCTGCTCCACCGGTTCGAAGGCTCCACCCGGAACCGCGCTAGAGATGGGGGAGCAGTACTTACCATTGCACGCTGCTACACCGAGAAGCCAATCGTCGCCGCGCAGCGGAGCAACCACCTTTACCAAGCCTTCTGCCTCGCTGATCGTTAGTTCAGTCTGGGTCTCACCCCTTGGATTTTCGTTCTCGAGCAACGTAGCGGCAACTATGTCTGAACGCTTGTCTTCCGAAATGATCTCAAACTGAGTGATCGCGAAATCGCGCCAATATGCTTGATCGGTCCGACGTTTGAAGACAGCATATTCATTAGCCCCGTCGATCGCGGTCCACGAAAGTTCTGTGTCCAGTCGCACCGCTGCATCCGCGCTCACCTTGGGCGGCATAGGTGCCATCGCAAGTCGGTGGAGTGCGCGGACGTTCAATCGTGAGGCGCGGGTCAGATATTCGAAATCCAACTCATCAACGGTGTCACCATATTTGATCCCATCCTCGGTGCGCAGGTCTTGATGCTGATGCTCATAGTCCTCCACCGCCACTGTCACGCGAACCGCAGGGTAGCCCTTGTCGAGGAATGGGATTTGGTCCCCGCCCCGCCCCATCCGGTCGGTGCGCCAGATTTGCCGAACCTGCATTCCTTCGGGGTATTGCGCAGCGACACCGGCAAGCCAGCGCGAAAGGTTGCGTCCCGGAGAATCGTTCTCTCCACCAAAGCGCCGCTGCTGGGCGCGCAATTGCTGGGTGGAATCCGCCCGCAGTCCTTCAGAAAAGACCCGCACGACATCAGGCTCACAATAGCCATCTGAGCCGCACGAATTGCCGATCATATCGTTGTTCAGCACAGCCTTGACCGTCATTCCTTGCGCTTCGACCCAATTGGCAAGGATACGGGCGCCAAAAAGCCCCTGTTCCTCACCAGTGAGCAACGCATAGATAATCGTCGAGGGGTATTGGCGTTGTGACAAAATGCGTGACGCTTCGAGGATCATCACACTGCCGGAACCGTCATCATTCGCGCCGGGCGCATCTTCGGTGCCGTTCAAGGGATCGGTGACGCGGCTGTCATAATGGCCTTGGACGATGATGACTTCATTGGGACGCTCAGAACCACGCTGGATCGCCACAGCATTGCGTACCAATGTCGGGTTGGGAATGCGACGTCCCGTCACAGTATCGCTGACCGCCATCACCTCGAGACAATTGTCGCAGGATGAGCCTATTCTGCGAAATTCATCTAACGCCCAGTTTACCGCAGCACCAACCCCGCGTTTGGGATCAGTTTGGCTCGACAAAGTATGCCGCGTGCCAAAGCTGACAATTTTGTCCATATCCGCACGCAGGCGTTCCTCGGAAACTTCGGTTCCCGGATCGTCTTCGGTCGGACTGTGATTGTCCGCTGCGATTGGTGTTGCGAGGAGCGCGGCGAGCGGGCTGGCGAAAAGGGCAAGGCGCTTAATCATGGCGCACCTTGTGCCGTGTGCCTGACCTCAGATCAATAGGCGCGAGCGACAAGCACGCGCTCGACAGCCACCTCACCAGTGAAGATGCATGTCCCGCTCGCAGGTTTTGTCTCACGCGGAACATTGCGCAAAGTCAGCTTGAGAGCCTTCAATTGCTCAACTACTTTCTCAAGCGCATCGCCGGTTGGCTTTGACCATTCTACTTCGATCCAACCCGGATAGTTGGTTGAACCATCGAAGTGCTTCTCGACCTCTGACCACTGCGTAATACCCCGGGTGATATTCGCATCGCGCCGCGCAGCAGCCTCGTTGAAGAGGTTTTTTTGGATTGATTCCAAAATCTCAACCGCGCTGGCCGCGAAGTCATCGCGCGGTGTGTAGGCGAAGTTCGACTTGCCGTTATCCGCATTCCACAACGCGTCACGGCGAAGAACAGCGACTTTGCCGCCTTCCATATCCCGCGGGCCAACTTCAACGACAATCGGCGCACCTTTGCGCACCCAGTCCCAACGCTTAGCCGAAGCCTTACCCGGTGACTTATCCAGCAAGATACGCAGCGGTTCGCCAAGCGCAGAAAGTCCAACCAACGACTCGCGCACTTCTTCACAATAGGTCAGCACGGCCTCATCTTCAGGCTTGTCCCGTAGCATCGGCAAGATCACGACTTGATAGGGAGCGATACGTGGTGGAACGCGCAAGCCATCGTCGTCGCCATGTGTCATGATCACCCCACCAACCATCCGGGTCGAGACACCCCAGCTCGTGGTGTGTGCGTGCTGCTGAGTGCCTTCTCGGTCCTGATAGGTTATGTTCGCCGCTTCCGCGAAATTGGTGCCGAGATAATGCGATGTGCCCGCTTGCAGGGCTTTGCCGTCCTGCATCATCGCTTCGATTGACCATGTCTCGACCGCGCCGGGAAAACGCTCGTTCTCTGGTTTCTCGCCCGCGATTACCGGAAGCGCCAAGTCTTCTTCGGCGCATGCCCGATACATCTCCAGCGCGCGGTGAGTTTCATCTTGCGCGTCTTTCACGGTGGCGTGCGCAGTATGCCCTTCCTGCCAAAGAAACTCGCTCGTGCGTAGGAACATGCGCGTGCGCATTTCCCAGCGGACAACATTGGCCCACTGGTTGAGCATTAGTGGCAAGTCGCGCCAGCTCTGCACCCAGCGCGCCATAGCGTCGCCGATTATCGTTTCAGATGTGGGCCGCACCACCAAAGGTTCTTCAAGCTTGGCTTCGGGGTCTGGGACCAATCCACCTTCACCATCCGCGATCAAGCGATGGTGGGTGACTACGGCCATCTCTTTGGCAAAACCTTCAACGTGTTCAGCCTCACGCTCAAAATTCTTAAGCGGAATGAAGAGCGGGAAGTAAGCGTTTTGGACCCCTGCGGCCTTGATCCGGTCATCGAGCAGGCGTTGGATGCGTTCCCAAATCCCATAGCCCCATGGCTTGATGACCATGCAGCCACGCACGCCGGATTCTTCTGCCAAATCAGCGGCGGAAATTACCTCTTGATACCAAGCAGCAAAGTCGTCTTCGCGCTTAGTTTGGAGCGCATGGCGAATATTGGACACGGGGATATTCCTGTCAGTGCGTCAGTGGGTTTGAAACGCGCCCGTGGCCTTATTTACCGAGCTCGTCCAGCTTCTTTTGCATCATCGCCATCTGCTCACGCAATTGCGCAATCTCGGATGGTGAGGTTTCGCTTTGCGGTTTTATTTCTGCCGGCCGTTTCGCAGTGGTTTTGTTTGAACTTCCCGGAATGAGTACATCCGCAGCCGCTCGCATCATTGCCATATTGGTTTCGTGAATAGCGGCCAGTGGACCTGTGCTAAGACCGCTCTCAAAAGCCTCGCGGATTTTGGATTGATTATTACGAAAATTTGCCATGCTCGCTTCGAGATAACTCGGCATCAATGACTGCATCGAATTGCCATACATACCGATCAACTGGCGAAGAAAACTCACAGGCAGCATTTGCTCCCCATTGGATTCTTCATCCATGATGATCTGCGTCAGGATCGCATGCGTAATGTCATCGCCAGACTTAGCGTCAAGCACGACAAATTCTACATTTTCGCGAACCATGCCAGCCAAGTCATCGAGCGTGATATAGCTGGATGAACTGGTGTTATAGAGCCGCCGATTTGCGTACTTTTTGATAATGATGGCATCGTCGGATTGGTCCGACTGCGACGTTTTTGTTTTTCTTGCCATGGGAATTGCCCCTTCCGAAGGTCAATGCTTAGCACCCGCACAATGTGCGGTGCAACATTTATGAATCATCGGCGCAGTCTTTGACCAAGAACAGTTAGCAATTCGTATTGCGTTAGAGGGCTTTGCTGCGCAGCATCGGGGAGATGATATGGGACTGAAAGCCAGTCTCCTGCAGAAATGTCGGGCGCTTTGGACAGATCGACGGCCACCATATCCATGGAGATTCGGCCAAGAAGTGGCAGTGTATTTTCGCGGTGGTGTAACGTGCCCCTATCCGCCCAACTGCGCAGAAATCCATCGGCATATCCCAGCGAAACGGTCCCAATGCGCATCGGCCCGGTGGCTGTGAACGTGGCGTTGTAGCCCACGCTTTCGCCCGCTTTGAGTTCACGGATTTGCAGCACGGCCGCTTCTGGGAAAGCAACCTGCGTTATCTCTGCTGCGAGTTCCGAACGCGGAACGCCGCCGTAAAGCGATAGGCCCGGCCGCGTGAGGTCAAAAGCAAAGTCGTAACCACACGCGATGCCGGCACTGTTCGCAAGGCTTAGCGATTGGTGTGCAATTTTACCGCTCGCTTCACGAAAAGCTGCCAATTGCTTGCCGTTGAACGAGCTTTCTTCGTCTGCGCTCGCCAAATGCGACATCAAAATATCGACGTCCAACGCTTGAATATCAGCATGACCAAGCTCGTTGTTAGATACTCCGAGTCTATTGATGCCTGTGTCCACCATTAGGTGACAGCGCCCTCCCCCGCTCTTGCGCCATAGCTCGGCTTGGAACAGTGAATTGATGACGGGGATCGCAGCTGATGAGCGGGCATATTCTGCTTCAGCGCTTTTGAGCGGACCGTGCAGCACCGCAATCTGCTCTGCAGGAACATGCCGGGCAACAGTCGCCACTTCGCTCCAATGCGCAACGAAGAACTGATCGCATCCTGCATCGCGCAGGACCGGGACGCATGTTTCTACGCCCAAGCCATAGCAATCCGCTTTGACCGCGGCGCCGGCTCTGGCAGAACCCGAAAGGCGATCAAGCGACCTCCAGTTCTGCGCCAAAGCTTCGGTAGCAATTTTCAGCCGTAATGTAGGCGGCGGAGGTTCAAGTGACATCGTCTTCAAAGTCTTTGGGCGGTCCCCCCGCAAGGCCCCACCATGCGACCAGCAAGCCAAACGCGACCACGCCCCACGTGTACCAAAGCCCGGAATATACGTTGCCGGTTGTCGCAACGATGATCCCTGAAATCAGTGGTAGGAAACCGCCAAGATAACCCGCACCGATATGGTAGGGGATCGACATCGAAGAATAGCGGATTTTGGGTGGGAACATTTCTGACAAGAGCGCCGCAACAGAGCCATAGGTCAGCGCTGAGAGGACGCCAAGCGCGAGCAAGGCTGCGATAATGCCAATGATCCGAGGCAGCGAGGGCACTTGTCGGCTGAAGTCGAAGCCCGATTGCGTCAGTGCTGCTTGCAGGCCTGCTTCGCGGTCCTCGCGGTCGGATAGCCAATCTGGGTCGATTGTGACCGGATCTCCACCGACGCTTACGCCCAATTCGCTGCCCGAAGTGACGGTGTAAGAGACGCCGCTTGTGGTCAAGCTCGCTAAAACTTTGCCGCAATCGGTCTGCTCGCGGTCGAACAATTCCGCAAAGGGATCAGTGACGCATTGCTCGCCTGACACAACAACGGGATTGCGTTCGGACGCTTCAGCAAGGCCGGGATTGGCTAGGCTTCCCATAAACCAGAAGATAGGGAACAGCATCACCAATGTAGCAAGCGCGCCGATAATTATCGGCTTCTTGCGTCCGACTTTGTCTGACCATTTGCCAACCACAAGATAAAAGCTCAGCGAAATGGCACCTGCGATCAACAAGATTATCTCAACCGTCGATTCTTCAAGCCGCATATTACCTTTGAGGAAAGTTAGGCTTGAGAAGAAGGCCGTGTACCAAATTGTCGTCAGGATCCCTGCCACCCCGAACAAAGCAACAAAGATGCGCTTTGGATTTCCAGGGTAGGTAAAGCTCTCAATAAACGGGTTGCCAGAGGTTTCGCCCGCCTCTTTCATTGCTTTAAAAACAGGGCTTTCTGAAAGCTTGAACCGCATCCACAACGATATCGCCAACAGCAGGATCGACAAAAGGAAGGGCACGCGCCAACCCCAATCTCTAAAGTCATCCTCGGGAATGATCGCGCGGCATGCGAGCACAACGATGATGGAAAGAACGAAACCACCTGCTACGCTCGCCTGGATAAAGCTTGTAAAAAAACCGCGTCGCTCTGGGGGTGAATGCTCGGCCACATAAATGGCCGCGCCGCCATATTCACCGCCCAGCGCAAGCCCTTGGAGCACGCGCAAGAACACGACAATTAGGGGAGCGATTATTACATATCCCGGTCCATAGTTCGCTTCGAGATAGTCAACCGTTGGGATCAACCCGACCCCTGCGGTCGCAATCCCCATTAGGGTGACTGTTACAAGGAAGGTGTATTTGCGTCCCAATCTGTCACCCAAAAAGCCGAACAGGATCGCGCCGATCGGCCGAAAGGCAAAGCCAAGCGCAAAGGTCGACCAGACAAGCAACAGCTGCAATGTGGGGTCATCAACGTTGTAGAACGCGTCTTTCAGGATGTAGGCCAGCGTGCCGTAGATGAAGAAATCGTACCACTCAAAGATCGTGCCGGCGCTCGATGCACCAACAACCAATCGCAGTTCTTTCGCGCTTGGCTCGCGTTGCGCCAAAGCTTGTGCGTCGGTAGTGGCCCCTGTCGCGCTCGATGCCATGTTTCCCATCCCCTTTGCTGCATTCGTGCAGGCTATCTTTGCTAATTTACGCTCGTTAGCGACTTGTCGCACCTAGCGAAAGCGCCTCTTTTGTGGCCTTCCACGGTAGCAACAGCGCTTCGTGTCGACCTTTGTGCTCTTGCGCAGAAGCAAGCGCGTCAAACTGAGGAAAATCAGGCAGATCAGCTTCGTTGCTAAGCCAAGCTGCAATCGCAGAAATCTGCTGATCCAGACCGGCTTGATCCACCCCTTCAATTCCCTGTGCCAAAACTGCCGCCGAGCTTTGTCCAACTGCGCAGGCAGTGACTTGCATCCCAATACGTTCGACCAGACCACAGCCATCAAGATCAAGGCCCAATTTGATTGTGCTCCCGCAGGTCCGGGAATGCGCTTCGGCGGCGTAGCTGAACCGATCATCCAAAGGAAAAGCGGCCAAACTTGCGGACAAGCCAAGAAGACGCGGGGTGTAGAGCTTTGTTGAAGGGGCTGCGCCCGGATCGCTCATTGCGAGACTGTGTCCTCAACCTTGGTTTCGCTCGCTTCTTCTCCAGCTTCGGCCTGGTCGCGTAAAGCTGCGCGACTTTGAGCGATCAACGTCACCAATTGACGTGAGGATGCATCTGCAATCGGGTAAGTTCGTGCGTCTACGATCCATCCCGGACGCCCTTTATAGCCCCAAACTGAATCGAAACCGAGGGCCAACAACGAGAATGCAAACACCACTATCAGTGAACCTTTGACCGCACCAAATCCAAACCCAAGCACTCGGTCAATCGGGCCTAGTTCCGAAGCGCGCGATGCGGCTCCTACATTGCCTGCAATCAACTTCATCGCGGCGTAAGGGATCAACAACAACAGCGCGAACGCAAGAATCGATGTGGCCGGCTCCGCATCATACAACTGGCGCAAGGCCGAGGTTAGCGGAATGTGCAAATAGTAGATCGCAAACGCTGCGAGTATCCATGAGGCAAGCGACAAGACCTCCTGCACCAAACCGCGCAAGAAGCCACCAACAGCGGCAACGCCCACAATTATCAAAACAATCAAATCGAAACCGGTCATAACAAGATTACAATTATGCGGAGCCCATCACTCGGTCAACGAGGTTTGAAAGTTGTCCAACGCCGCGATAGTCGATTGAGGCAGCGTCCACTTTGGTATCTTTCGGGCCATAGCCACTAGCAAAGCCCAATTTTGCCGCTTCTTTCAAACGGATATCGCCGTGAGCAACGTTGCGAACTTCGCCGGCCAAGGAAACTTCGCCGAAGAAAATCGACTTATCTGGCAATGCGCGATCAGCCAAAGCGGACATCAACGCTGCAGCAACAGCAAGGTCTGCGGCAGGATCGCTTAATCGGTAACCCCCCGCAATGTTGAGATAGACTTCGGCTGAGCTGAAGTTGAGACCACACCGCGATTCGAGCACCGCCAGCAGCATGGCAAGCCGTCCATTGTCCCAGCCCACGACAGCCCTACGCGGGGTTGCGCCCGATTGCAGCCTCACAATTAATGCCTGAATTTCGACTAATACCGGGCGCGTACCTTCCAAAGCGGGAAAGACAGCGCTGCCCGCAAGCGGTTGATCCCGGCCTGACAAAAACAGCATGGACGGGTTGGAAACCTCTTCCAAACCCTCGGTCGCCATCGCGAACACGCCAATCTCATCGACAGCGCCAAACCGGTTCTTGATCGCGCGCAGGATGCGGTATTGATGGCTGCGATCGCCCTCAAAGCTCATCACAACATCGACCATATGCTCCAGCACACGTGGACCAGCGATATTGCCGTCTTTGGTGACATGCCCAACTAGCATCAGGGCGGTTCCATGCTGCTTGGCAAAGCGGATAAGCTCCAAGGCGCATCCGCGCACTTGGCTGACGGTTCCGGGCGCTCCTTCAATCGTGTCAGAATGCATGGTTTGGATCGAGTCGATCACCAACAATGCGGGAGGTTCACCCTGCCCCAGTGTCGTGAGAATATCGCGAACTGATGTTTCTGATGCTAGACGGATAGGCGCATCCACGATCCCCAATCGCGCTGCGCGCAAACGGACTTGTCCTGCCGCTTCTTCACCGCTGACATAGACTACATCATTCCCACCGCGCGCGATTGTCGCGGCTGTTTGAAGCAGAAGGGTTGACTTTCCAATTCCGGGATCACCGCCCATCAGAACTGCAGAACCGGGAACAAGTCCTCCACCCAACGCCCTATCAAACTCCGCAAGCCCGGTGGATTTGCGCACCGGCAATTCAGTCGGTTTGTTAAGAGGGACGAATTCAATTCCTCGCCCACCGCTCGACAAGTCATGCTTTTGCGAAAACACCGTTGCTGGAGTGTCTTCGACAATTGTGTTCCACTCTTTGCAGTCTGCGCATTGACCCTGCCAGCGGGTCGAAACTGCGCCGCAAGCCTGACACACAAATTTCTTCTTTGCTTTTGCCATATCCCCAGCCTCTAACGAGAACAGATAAGGAACGCAATTGCATCCAGCACCGCTTACCCACTATGGCGCTATTATGCGTCAAAAAGAACTCAGGATTGCGCTGGTTTGCTATGGCGGGGTGAGCCTCGCTGTATACATGCACGGTGTAACGAAAGAGCTGTGGCATTTGGCGCGCGCCAGTCAGGCCTATCACGCCCCAAAGCCTGAGCCTTTAACTGGCGTTGCCAAAGTCTACCAAGAGACGATCGCCAATATCGAAGAGAAGCACAAGTTAGGTCTCAGAGTGCTGCCTGACATCCTGACAGGCGCAAGCGCAGGCGGGATCAACGCGGTGTTTCTCGCACAAGCACTGCATTCTGGTCATTCACTAGAGCCGCTCACCGACCTTTGGCTAAAGAACGCCGATGTCAGCCAACTCACCGATCCGGAAGCGAGGCCGGGTTGGAGGTTCGCCAAATTTTGGGCCCAACCGATTGCGAACTGGTTCCTCAATCGACCCGGTAACGTGGTGAGCGAAAGCGTCTCCCCCGAAACCCGAGCGGAAGTCCGGCGCAAAGTTTCGGAATTGGTGCGCGGTCGTTGGTTTAGCCCGCCATTTTCCGGCACGCGCTTTTCCGCGATGCTTTTTGAAGCGCTGACCAGCATGGATCAGGGGGCTCGTGGACCTTCCCTGCTTCCTGAGGGCCATCCGCTTGACCTGTTCGTGACCGCGACAGATTTTCGCGGACACATTGAATTGCTGCGGCTCAATTCCCCGCCTATTGTGCAGGAAAGCGAGCATCGTATGCCGATCTCGTTTTCCGATGTCATCGGCGACAACGGCAAAGGCACTTTGGGTGATCCGCTCGAATTGGTGCTGGCGGCGCGCGCAACCGCCAGTTTTCCTGGAGCTTTTCCTCCACTTGAACTTTCGGAAATTGACCAACTCGCCAAGAATGAAGGCCGCGATTGGGTTACCCGCGCAAGTTTTCTTGACCGTGTTATGACCGTGCATGCGCGCGATGGCACACTCGATCAGGTCGCGATGATTGATGGAGCGGTGCTGGTTAACGCACCCTTCGGAGCTGCCTTGCGCGCGCTCAATGGCCGTCCGGCACAGCGCGAAGTGGATCGCCGGTTTGTTTATATCGACCCTCGCCCGGACCGCTCAAATGCCATCGCTGATGCGGCCGAACGCCCGGTCAGTTTCTTTGGGGCTATCTTTGGCTCACTCTCGACCATCCCGCGCGAACAGCCCATTCGCGACAACCTTGAACGTATTGAACAGCAATCGCGCGACGCAGAACGGTTGCAGCAAATCGTCAAAGGTATGCGGCCCGAAATTGACCGCGCTGTCCAAAAACTGTTTGGTCGAACACTGTTCTTAAACAATCCCACTCCACGCAGGCTGGGGAAATGGCGGGCCAAGGCGCAGCAAGCAGCCGCAGAGCGCGCGGGTTTTGCCTTCCACGCCTATGCTCAGACGAAACTCAACGGTATTGTCGAACGGCTCGCGGTAGTCACTTGTAACGCCTCGGCGGAGGTGCACTCGGACGCCAGCGGGTTAATTGAACAAGCTTTACGCGTCGAATTAAGAGTGCGCGGGCTCGACGCATTAGGGGCAGATCGCGGCGGAGCAAATGACGCAGCCATCACTTTCTTTCGCACTCACGATATCGGCTTTCGCATCCGACGATTGCAGTTGCTTGCGCGGCGCCTGTCGCGTGACTGGGAGGTTGATCCAGAAATTTCCGATGATGCGCTCGATGTTGCACGGGGCAAAATTTACGACATTCTCGCCGTCTACTTCGCCGCAGACGACGCAGCATTGCTCGGTGACGCGTTCAAGCCAATAGCGAGCCGGGCTCTAAGTAACCCAGGCGCTGTGCTAGATTACCTGGCATCTAAGCGGCTGCTGCCGGAGACCGATCTCAAAGCAGAGGAAATGTTCTCAAGTGCATTGAGCGACATGCCCGATAACCTGAAGCGGCGCATGCTGTTGACCTATTTGGGCTTTCCATTCTTCGATGTCGCGACATTGCCGCTGCTTCAAAGCGACGGCTTGGGTGAATTCAACCCGGTCAAAGTTGACCGCATTTCTCCAGAGGATGCCCGTTCCATCCGTGAAGGCGGGACCCGCGCTTGTCTCAAAGGAATTGAATTCTACAGCTTTGGCGCATTCTTTAGCCGAGCTTACCGTGAAAATGATTATCTATGGGGCCGGTTGCACGGCGCAGAACGGATGATCGACTTTCTCACTTCAACCGTTGAAAGCGGTGTCGACCCAAATGATATCAAGCACGCGAAACGTTCCGCATTCCTCGCCGTTTTAGATGAGGAAGCTGAAGCAGGTCGTTGTAAAACCGGTTTAATATCGTCGATACGAGCTGAGATCGACACGCGCTTCAACTAGGGGGCGTTTGATTAGCCAATGCTCGCCCAGATCGCGCGGGTGAAGGCCTTGGCGTCGATAAAGCCATCATCTCCTCGATCAATCCCCTTCAAAGGTTCGCGTGCCAACGCATCATCGAGGCTCAGCCCTTCTGCATGCAAGGCAGACACCCTGCTTACCGCTTCACCGATCATCGCGCGGTTAGCGACAAGCTCAGCCTTGTTTGACATTTCACCATGGCCGGGGATCACTTTTGTCTCGTCGTCGACCATGGCTATTACCAGATCGAGCGAACGCATTGCATTAAAGACGTTCCCGCCGGAATTGACATCTATGAACGGGTAGCCGGGGATGTTGAAATAAAGATCGCCCATATGGACGATGTTCTTTTCCTCCCAGAACACCACGCTGTCACCATCGGTATGGCCACCACCCAGATATCTCAGGCTGATGGTATCTCCATTCAGGTGAAACTTTAACCCTTGAGCGAATGTCACAACGGGCAAAGCCGCGTCAGGCGAAGGACCAATGACGCGTTCGCCGCGTTGTTGCGGAGTCGCCATCCGCACTCGAACGTTATCATGTGCGAAGATTGTCGCACCCGCTTTGCCGAAATTCTCGTTCCCGCCGGTGTGATCGCCATGCCAATGGGTGTTCACAACGTACTTTACTGGCGTTGCCCCCAATTCAGCCACTGCAGCTTCGATTTTTGCAGAAAGCGGGGCGAATTGATCGTCGATTATCACCGTCGCATCATCGCCATATCCAACCGCAATGTTTCCGCCGCGCCCGAACAATACCGCTACACCCGGAGCAATTTGCTCGGTCCGGATTTCGACATCGGCAAGGCTGTTTTGCCCCATGGCCGGGCTAGCGAGAACGGGAACTGTCAAGGCGAGCGCAATCGCAGCGATGCGTTTCATGGTCAAATCTCCTCTATGTGCGGAGACTTAAGCCGATCGAATGCAAGTGTCGAGTGGGCTTAACGCGCACAAATTCAGGCGCCGAAAGTGTCTTTCAACTTTGAAAAGAAGCTGCGGCTTTCCGGGCATTCCTCCCCGGTTTCAGTCTCCCGAAACTCTTCGAGAATTTCACGCTGTTTGCGACTGAGCTTTGTTGGAGTTTCGACCTTGATTTCAACCACGAGATCGCCGCGCCCACGCCCTTGAAGAACCGGCATACCGGCCCCGCGCACGCGCAATTGCTTGCCAGACTGAATACCGATGGGGATGTCGACCGTGTTGGTGCTGCCATCCAAATCCGGAATATCGACGCAACCGCCTAATGCAGCGGCTGTGAAACTTACCGGGACGCGGGTCGCTAGTGTGGTGCCTTCGCGTTCAAACAACGAATGCTGCTTCACATGGATAAAAATGTAGAGATCACCCGGAGGCGCACCGCGCGCTCCCGCTTCGCCTTTTCCAGAAAGCCGAATGCGCGTGCCAGTATCAACGCCCGGTGGAATGTCGACCTGTAGGGTAAGTTGTCGATCTTCGCGTCCCTCGCCCCGGCAAACGTTGCACGGATCTTCGATAACAGAGCCGCGACCACTGCAAGTAGGGCATGGCCGTTCGACAACAAACAACCCTTGTTTCGCGCGAACTGCGCCTTGGCCACGGCACATATTGCAGGTCCGCTCTGATGTACCCGGTGTCGCGCCAGAGCCATCGCAGGTCTCGCAGCTTTGCGAAACTTCGATTTCAATCTCAGTGGATTTGCCGTCAAACGCTTCTTCAAGCGTGACTTCCATATCGTAGCGCAAATCGGCGCCGCGTCGCGATTGTTGGCGTCCCGCTCCGCCGCCGCCAAAGGCGCTGCCGAAGATCGTCTCGAAAATATCGCCTATATCGCCAAAGTCACCTTGTGGCCCACGACCACCGCCGCCGCCGCTCATCCCTTGGGTAAACGCTTCATGCCCATAACGATCATAAGCCGCGCGCTTTTGCGGGTCTTTGAGCACTTCATAGGCTTCGTTGCAGGCTTTGAAGTTTGCCTCAGCTTCTGCATCACCCGGATTGCGGTCCGGGTGAAACTTCATCGCAAGCTTGCGATAAGCACTCTTTAGCGCAGCGCCATCGACTTCGCGCGACACGCCGAGCGTCTGATAATAATCACCCTGAGTGGCAGACATTAGACCAATCGCCCATTAGCCGCGCCGTCGTCCATGCAAAGAAGCACAGACGCGGGGCGGCCGTGTTTCAGTGCATTAGCTCTTGTTGTCTTCATCGACTTCGGAAAACTCAGCGTCAACGACGTCTTCTTCCGGAGCCTCTTCTTCCGATGCGGTGTCAGCGCTTGCATCACCACCTTCAGGAGCATTGGCTTGCTCTTGCTCGTAGATTTGTTGACCCATTTTCATGGCAACTTCAGTCAATGCCTGCGCTTTAGCACCGATTTCTTCTGCATCGTCGCCTTCAAGCGCAGTTTTCGTCGCGGCAATCGCTTCTTCAACCGAAGTTTTGGTCTCTGCGTCGATCTTATCGCCATGCTCAGACAATTGCTTTTCGGTCGCATGGACAAGGCTGTCGGCTTGGTTGCGTGCCTCAGCCCCCGCACGGCGCTTCTTGTCCTCTTCGGCGAACTTCTCAGCGTCCTGAACCATCTGATCAATGTCGTTGTCCGACAGGCCACCAGAAGCTTGAATCTTGATCGTTTGCTCTTTGCCGGTGCCTTTGTCTTTCGCAGCGACGCTGACAATGCCGTTGGCATCAATATCAAAGGTCACTTCGATTTGTGGAACACCGCGCGGAGCCGGAGGAATGCCGACAAGGTCAAAGTTACCGAGCAGCTTGTTGTCTGCGGCCATTTCACGTTCGCCTTGGAAGACCTTAATCGTCACGGCGTTCTGATTGTCTTCGGCTGTTGAGTACGTTTGGGTTTTCTTAGTCGGGATTGTCGTGTTGCGGTCGATCATCCGAGTGAACACCCCGCCCAGCGTTTCAATGCCGAGTGACAATGGCGTCACATCGAGCAGCAGCACGTCTTTCACGTCGCCTTGCAGAACCCCTGCTTGGATAGCGGCGCCCATCGCAACCACTTCATCAGGGTTTACACCGGTGTGCGGCTTGGCTTCGAAGAACTTCTCAACGACTTCGCGAACGCGCGGCATACGGGTCATCCCGCCGACAAGAATCACTTCGTCGATTTCATCTTTGCTGACGCCAGCGTCTTTGAGTGCTTTCTTGCATGGTTCAAGTGTGCGCTGAATGAGGTCACCCACAAGCTTTTCAAGGTCAGAGCGACTGATCGTCTCAACCAAATGCAATGGCGTAGTTGCTCCGCCTTCCATCCGGGCTGTGATAAACGGCAGGTTGATCTCTGTGGTCGCCGAGCTGGAAAGCTCTATCTTCGCCTTCTCGGCTGCCTCCTTCAGACGTTGAAGCGCGAGCTTGTCCGTCTTCAGGTCCATATTTTCTTTTTTCTGGAAGGCATCGGCGAGATATTCGACAATCGTGTTGTCAAAGTCTTCGCCGCCAAGGAACGTATCGCCATTGGTGGACTTCACTTCGAAGACACCGTCGCCGATCTCGAGGATCGAGACATCGAAGGTACCGCCGCCAAGGTCATAAACAGCGATTGTCTTGCCGTCTTCTTTGTCCATGCCATAGGCCAACGCAGCCGCTGTCGGCTCGTTAATGATGCGCAGCACTTCGAGCCCAGCGATCTGGCCGGCGTCTTTCGTTGCCTGACGTTGAGCATCGTTAAAGTATGCCGGAACCGTGATAACCGCCTGGTCGACCGTTTCGCCAAGATAGCTCTCGGCGGTCTCTTTCATCTTTTGCAAAATGAAGGCGCTGACTTGCGAAGGCGAATATTCTTCCCCGCCCGCTTCTACCCAGGCATCGCCGTTTTTGCCTTTGACAATGTCGTAAGGGACGATCTTGGAGTCTTTCTTGGTCAACGGATCATCGAACCGGCGGCCGATCAAACGTTTGATCGCGAACAGAGTGTTGTCGGGGTTGGTAACCGCTTGGCGCTTGGCGGGTTGACCGATCAAGCGCTCACTTTCTTTCGTGAAAGCGACGATTGAAGGCGTGGTGCGCGCACCTTCCGAATTTTCAATAACCTTAGGCTTCGCGCCATCCATGACAGCGACACACGAATTTGTCGTGCCAAGGTCAATACCGATAACTTTACCCATTTGTACCCCATCCATTGATGTATGTTGGACACCGCCTTATTCGCGCTTCCCATCTCCATACAGATATAGGTAATGCACTCATGCGGATCGAATGTGAGCCGGATATAGGTGCGGTTTTCCTTGGCACAAGAGATCGACTTGCCTAGTTTTGCCCAGCTATGTCACAAAATGCGACATAGCACCCGAATGGGCACACAAGGGGTCACACATGAACAAGTTTACTATCGCAGCTGCATTGGCAGCAACCAGCATCCTCTCGGCGTGCGGCGGGGAAGCCGATGCGCCAGCACAAGGGCAGGTTGAAGGCACCCTACCCGGCCTTGCGATCACCGATGCTCGGATGGTGTTAGCCCCTGTCGCTGGCAATCCGGCGGCGGTTTATTTCGAACTTGCTTATGATGGCGATAAAGCAACTGCGATCCGCGGCGCCGAAGCCGCAAATGCCAAGAGCGCTGAATTGCATGCCACTATGGAGTGGGTGAACAAGATAGAAATGGGCGAGAGCGGCCCGATTAATTTAACGAAGGGCACAAAGGAAACCTTCGAACCGGGCGGGAAGCACGTCATGGTTTTTGAGCCATCCGCGGACCTCAAACCCGGCGGAAAAACTGAAATCTCGCTCGTCGTAATTGGCGGTGACAAACACACTTTTGAAGCAGATATCGTAGCGGCGGGCGATGAACGCTGACGCACGATAAGATCAGCTTTGATCAAAGTACCCTGCCCGCATGCCCAGTGGGCGGGGAGCGATCGCTTACCCCCGGCGAGGTTGAGCTAGCGCGTGGCATATTTGGCGATGCGATCAACTATGAAAGCGTTCTGATAAAGCGGCGGAAATGGTTCCCGTTTCAACCGCGCAAAGTCACAATGGCCCCACAAGGTCATATGCATTTTCACCCGCAAGGGTCGGTTTATTGCGACGATTTTATGCAGGCGCCGTTATCCGGCCAAGGTCTGTTCATCCATGAGATGACCCATATTTGGCAAAGCCAAACCCGAGGCCGGTGGTATCTACCGCTCCACCGGCACCCGTTTTGCAAATATGGCTACAGCCTCAATCCCGGCCAGCCTTTCAAGGCCTATGGGATTGAACAGCAAGCCGAGATCGTCAAACACGCATTCTGGCTGCGCAAGGGAGCCAAAGTTGCGGGAGTCGCAGACAGGGAAGCTTACGACATACTTGTCCGCTTTCCCGGAGCGACGCTTTAGTAGCGGGTCAGTCCGGCTTTTTCGCGACACCAACCATGGCCGGGCGCAACAGGCGGTCCTTAATCATCCAGCCTGACTGCATTTCCTGCACAATTGTTCCGGGCTCTTTATCAGCAGAAGGAATTTCGATCATCGCCTGATGCTGGTTCGGGTCCAGTGGCAAGCCAATTGCAGCAATCCGCTCAATTCCGTGCTGTTTGAAAACCTTCTCAAGCTCGCGCTGAGTCGCCTCAATGCCGACCACTAGGCCGCTCATCTTTTCGTCGCCGCGCAGTTCCTCAGGGATGGCTTCAACCGCGCGAGACATATTGTCCCAAACGCTCAAGACATCCCGTGCAAAACCGGTCGCAGCGTAATTGCGCGCATCGGCAACGTCTTTCTCTAAACGGCGACGCACATTTTGCGTCTCAGCCTGCGCATAAAGCACATCTTGCTTTGCCGCATCGAGATCATTGCGCAACCCTTCTAGCGCTTCTGCAACGCTGTCTTCGGTTTCCTCTTCTGTATCGTCAGTACCATCATCGAGGAATTCTTCAGGCACATCTTTCAATTCATTTTCAACCGCTTCGTCGTGCGGCTTACCATTATCTATCATCAGTTGAGATCCAGCTCGAATTTGTGATTTAGGATATGAGCTTGCCCAAAGAACGGGCGGTCATATCCACCATGGGGACCACACGCGCGTAATTCAAGCGTGTCGGGCCAATCACACCAAGGACACCCACAACTCGACCTTCTCGATCTCGATAGGGAGACGCGATCACAGAAGAGCCGGATAGCCCGAACAGCCGGTTCTCACTGCCAATGAAAATTCGCGTGGCCTCGGCCTCGCGCGCTCTTTCGAGTAAGCTGGCCACCGATTGTTTGTCTTCGAGGTCATCGAGCAGAGAGCGCACGCGTTCAACATCTTCAAGAGCGGTCTCGTCCAAAAGGTTAGCAGCACCGCGCACAATCAGAACCGGTCGCTCAATGGCGTCTTCGCTCCAAACCGCGAGCCCCCGCTCAACCAGATCGCGACTTGCATCATTAAGCTGGCTGCGCCCTTGTGCAATCTCGCCGCTCATCGCGCTCGCCGCTTCGCTCAAAGTCCGCCCTGAAAGGCGCGCGCTTACATAATTGCTCGCCTGTTCCAACGCGCTTTGACTGGCAGCTCCTCCGAGTTCAACCACCCGATTTTCAACACCACCATCCTCCCCAACCAATACGGCAAGTGCACGGCCTTGCCCTAAGTCAACGAGGCTGAATTGTTGCAACCGCGCCTCTTGAGTCGGGACCATCACCATACCCGCAGCGCCGGATAGGTCGGAAAGTAAAGAGCTTGCTTGCTCCAATGCCCGCTCAACCGGACCATTACCACCAAGCCTCGCTTCGATCTGAGCGCGCTCTTCCAAAGTTGGTTCAGCGACCTGCATCATACCATCAACAAAAATCCGAAGGCCGACATCGGTTGGCAGCCTCCCCGCGCTTGTGTGCGGCGCAGCCAGCAAGCCCAAACTTTCCAAATCCGCTAGAACCGAACGAATCGATGCAGGTGACAAATTGATACCCGCATCATTTGCGAGGGTTTTCGAACCAACTGGCTGTCCGCTTTCGATATATCCTTCCACCACTTGGCGAAAAATTTCGCGCGCACGTTCAGTTAATTCGGAGATTGGTGGAGAGGTCATAAGCACCATTTTAGGCTTTGCTCTTGCCGCCTCAAGGGCTTGGTGCCAATTGCACTAACAATATTGGAGAAAACACTATGCGCCCATCCGGACGCGCGCCTGATGAAATGCGCGCTATCACCGTAGAAACTGCCTTTACCAAACACGCGGAAGGATCTTGCTTGATCAGTTTCGGCGACACGCGCGTGCTTTGCACCGCTAGCGTTGAAGAACGGGTACCACCGTGGATGCGAGGCAAAGGCGAAGGCTGGGTCACGGGCGAGTACTCTATGCTACCTCGCGCCACGCACACACGGGGAAGCCGTGAGGCTGCGCGCGGGAAACAATCGGGTAGAACACAAGAAATTCAACGCCTTATTGGCCGCTCTTTGCGTGCCGTAGTTGATCTTGAAAAGCTGGGTGAACGCCAAATCACGCTCGATTGTGATGTCATTCAGGCTGATGGTGGAACGCGTACGGCATCAATTTCTGGTGCTTGGGTTGCTTTGCGTCTCGCCGTCAATGGATTGATGAAAGCGGGACTTATTAAAGACGATCCAATCACCGCACAGGTTGCGGCAATCTCATGCGGCATTTTTAAAGGGTCGCCGGTGCTTGATCTTGATTATGATGAAGATTCAAATGCCGATGCCGATGCGAACTTTGTCCTGATCGAAGGCGGTCAGATCGCTGAAGTGCAAGCAACCGCCGAAGGCGCGACCTATGATGAGGAAGGGCTTTTGCGGCTGCTTCGGCTCGCGCGGATTGGGTGCGACGGCATTTTTGCAGCGCAGTTGGACGCGGTGAAGTGACACGCAAGCTCGGCGGGGGTTCGCTTGTCATTGCGACCCATAATGCAGGGAAGTTGAAGGAAATCTCGGCCTTGCTCGAACCGCATGGGCTGGAATGCTTGTCAGCGGGTTCGCTCGGGCTGCCCGAACCCGCTGAAACGGGCAAAACCTTTGTTGAAAACGCCCTAATTAAAGCGCGCGCCGCTGCTGAGGCGTCTGGCATTGTCGCGTTGGCGGATGATAGCGGGCTAAGCGTCGTTGCCCTTGGCGGCAGGCCCGGTGTCTACACCGCTGATTGGGCTGAGCGGCAGTGGTTCGAAGGCGAACCGGGACGCGACTGGTTTATGGCCATGGGTAAGGTCGAAGGAATGCTGCAAGAGCGTGGAGCGAACACATCGCGCGACGCGGCATTTCACTGCGTGCTAGCGCTTGCTTGGCCCGACGGCGAGCATGCTGTTTACGAAGGGCGCTGCTCCGGTGGGCTCACTTGGCCTCCGCGTGGAAAGCTGGGATTTGGTTACGACCCGATCTTTATACCGTCAGGCCGCGATCAAACCTTTGCCGAAATTGATCCGGCTGAAAAACACGCTGTAAGCCACCGGGCCGACGCGTTCAGCAAGCTTGTCTCGGATCAGTTTGGTTAGAAATTAGCGCGCTGCAATCGCAGTTTTTGGTCGGAGTTCAGTGCCGACAATATTGCCCGCGGGGTAATACCGGCAAACCAGCACATCCATGCGCGCGCCTTTCGACAATGCGCAACCCACTTGCTCGGTTTCTGGCCATACAATCGCGGTGTAGTGCCCAACATCTGCCCAATTTCCCGTTGTTGACACTTGCGGGAACACACCGGGTTTGAAAAACTGTTTCTCGTTGATGAAACCATCGGTCATTTGGGTCGGCGCGAACCACCCGGTTGAGCCCATCCAGAGGTTTTCTCCCGTCCCATCGCGACTCTCTCGCGACGAGTGATAGAGCCGTCCCTGTGTTGCTAGCTTTGCGGCCCAGTCTTCTGCATCCTTGCTCAGCTTATCCGACCAGACCAGCGGTGCCACACCAAATTCAGCGCGTGCCTTGTTATGCTCATCGAGCCATACAACTTCTGCAGCCCGGTCTTGGTCTTGAGCCAAGGCAATCGGGCCCGCCAACATAGCGGCACCTAGAAGGGCGGATGATAAAATGCGAAGTGCGACCATGTTTTGCAGCTTGACAGCGAAGAGCTAACAAAGGCTGAAACGATATTGTGGCACACGCTCTCTACATCCATTGGCCATTTTGCGCCAAGAAATGCCCTTATTGCGACTTCAACTCGCATGTGCGCGAAAGCGTGGATATGGCCACGTGGGAGAAAGCGCTGATAAACGATATGCGCGCCGAAGCGCAGGTTGCGAACACGGGCCCGCTCACATCCATTTTTTTCGGAGGGGGCACGCCTTCACTCATGCCCCCTGCCCTTGCTGGGCGGCTACTTTCTGAAGCGCAACACCTCTGGGGTCTCGCCCCAAATATTGAAGTAACACTCGAAGCCAATCCATCCTCGGTCGAAGCCGCCAATTTCGCCGAACTCGCTCAAGCGGGCGTCAATCGGGTTTCGCTAGGCATTCAGTCTCTGCACAATGAAACGCTGCAATGGCTTGGGCGTTTGCACAATGCCGAGGAGGCACTTGGCGCGCTTGAGACGGCCCAGCGGCACTTTCAACGGGTCAGCTTTGACTTGATCTATGCCCTGCCCGATCAAACCCCGGATCAATGGTCACAAGAGCTAACGCGCGCACTTGGATTTGGCACATCACATCTGTCGCTTTACCAGCTCACGATTGAACCCTCGACGCGGTTTGAAACCGATGTCAGGCGCGGAGTGCTTTCTCCTCTCGACCCCGATTTGGCTGCTGGGCTCTTCACGTTGACACAAGAGTTGACCAGTGCGGTAGGCCTGCCTGCCTATGAGACCAGCAATCACGCTCGGTCCGGCGAAGAAAGCCGTCACAACCTCACCTATTGGCGGTATCTGGATTACGCGGGCATCGGCCCTGGCGCGCACGGGCGACGCGGCGGCTTTGCAACGACCCGACACAAGAAGCCTGAGAATTTCCTCAGCGCAGTGGATGAACGCAGCCACGGTATTGAAGAGCAGCGATTGCTACCCAGTGAAGAGCAAGCTGTCGAAGCCATTATGATGGGCTTGCGTTTGGGAGAGGGCATAGACCTACAAACGCTGGAACAACGGTTTGGCATTGTGCGCAATGATCTGATCAATCCGGCCAAGTTGAAGCATTTGGAAACGCATGGCCTTGTCTGGCGTAATCAATCTCGGATTGGTGTCACGCCGCAAGGTGCAGGCTTGCTTGACGGGGTACTCACCGAGCTCATAGCAGACGGGCTGGTCGAAGCATGAACGCAGCCGACATCCTAGCGATCTGGCGCGCCCATCTCGAAGACAATCTGCGCCGCTCGCCCCATACCGTGCGCGCTTACATCGCAGCGGCTCAGCGACTGATCCACGCACTGGGTGCAACAAACCTGCAAGACATCGCCTCGATCGAAGCGCATCATCTTCGCAGCCATATCGCAGCCCGCCGCGCAGAAGGTCTTGCGAATACCAGCGCAGCGCGCGAACTATCTGCTCTCAAAGCCTTCGTGGCTTTTGCGCGCTCAGAATGCGGGGATCCCGATCCGGCCGCGCCGCGCCTTCGCGGGCCACGCATCAAGAAGGGTCTGCCCCGCCCCGTCACGCCCGATGATGCGGTGAATATTGCTGACTTGGTTGACGGAACTGCGGCGGATGATTGGATTGGCGCGCGAGACCGGGCGGTGCTGCTATTGATGTATGGATCGGGTCTGCGGATTGCCGAGGCGCTGTCGCTCGAAGGGAAAGACGCTCCGCTTGGCGAAACGCTGCAAGTGACCGGTAAGGGCGGCAAACAACGCGTAGTGCCAATCCTACCGATTACGCGTGACGCTGTTGCTGAGTATGCGGCGCAATGCCCGTGGCCGTTAGAGGCCAACGAGCCGATTTTTCGCGGGGCCAAAGGCGGTCCGCTGTCGCCCGGCATGGTGCAAAAGGCGATGGCACAAGCACGGCGTGCCTTAGGTCTGCCTGATACGGCGACACCGCATGCGCTTCGCCATAGTTTTGCAACGCACTTGTTGGGAGCGGGAGCGGATTTGCGCAGCTTGCAAGAATTGCTTGGTCACGCCTCGTTGGGATCAACGCAGATTTACACAAAGGTTGATGCGGCAACTTTGCTTGAAAACTACGAGAACGCGCATCCAAGAGCTAAGAAGCGGTAGCCAAACAGGCGATCACAACACCGCCTATTGCACACGTTTCAAAAACTTCGTTGGTGGAAGTGCCATTTGGGCGCAATCGTGTTACGGCGGTCTCACCTCGTTCAGGCTGGTGCACATCGACTGCGCACCAAGAGGGCGCTTCAGTAGCACGATAACAGTCTACAATAGCGATATCATTCGGGTCCATTGCATTGATAACAAAACGTTTATCTCAATGGGAGGATTGCGACATGATAAGTATCGAAACCGGCGCAGGGGGCCGGACCTATCAAATATGGAAGCAGCAACAAGCCAGCTCTTGCGGTGTTGCGAGCTGTTGGATGGCGCGCGGGATCGCTCGCCAGATGAGTTTTGCAGAAACTGAGTGGCAGCTCGCGGTTCGCATCTTTCAAGGCGCGGTCAACACCTCGCTTGCCGCAGCTCAGACGGTGCCGGGCGGACCGATGACGGTTGATCCGCGCGCTTATCCCAATGCCACCGAACAGCAAATCACAAGTGACTTTAGCACGTTGGTCTCCGTTGGCGGTTTGACCGATAGCGAAGTCGGAAGAGCGTTGCGCAATGAAGGGCTAAGGACACAGACACTCGCCACCAACGATACCAGCAAACCGTGCAAAGTCGTCCACAACAAGATCGCGGCAGATAAGCCAGCTATCTCACTCGTTGATTTGGAACCAATCGGGAACGCACCGGGCATCTTACATTTTGTGGTCGTTGGCCGCTGCACGCGCAATCACGTGACATTTCTTGACCCTTGGACCGGTCGCGTGACTGAAAACCGGAACAATGGACGTTTTCGAGGCGGGTCTGGCACCGGAACCATCGTGTCCAATATCTATGTGAGGGCGTGACCGTTTGCTTGGTTACGCCTCGTTTGACTCGATGCATATTTACACAAAGGTTGATGCGGCAAATTTACTCGAAAACTACGAGAACGCGCATCCAAGGGCTAAGAAGCAAATCGTGATTTTCTAAAGTAACTTTATCATTTAGCCAAACAGACGTCGCTTGATATTCATGCACTTGCCACATTTTTTCATTACCTATATTAAAAACGCACTGGATATTCATTGAAGTAAAGGTGCGTGTAATGAAGAAAGTACTGTTGTGGAGTTTGGGAATTATCTGCGGAATAGGCGCATTGGGCGCACTGCTTGGTGATCCTGAGAGCTCGAAACAGGCAGTTGCTTCGAAGACCGAGAATTCAAGTAATATTGAAACTAGCACTGGTTCCGATGCAGCTGAAGAAAGTGGGGCAGATCGCCTAACTGGCCCACAAAGAAACGCAGTTCGAAGCGCGCAGAATTACGTTGATATGATGGGCTTCTCACGGGCAGGATTAATTGATCAACTTTCATCAAGTGCGGGGGATGGTTATGACCAAGCTGATGCAATAATCGCGGTCGACAGTCTCGATATAGACTGGAACCAAGAGGCTGCTCAGAGCGCACAGAACTACATCGATATGATGGGATTTTCTTGCAGTGGGTTGATCGACCAACTCTCTTCTTCGGCAGGGGACAAATACACCAAAAGCGAAGCTCAATACGGTGCTGAGAAGGTTGGTGCCTGTTAGCTTGCTGCTGGCGCCCTAGCCCGCCTCTCAATAGCGTCCCATATCAACCCTGCAACGTCTGAGCCGTCAAAGTTTGAGATCGCAACGATGCCCGTGGGCGAGGTCACGTTGATCTCGGTCAGCCATTTGCCGCCAATCACATCAATCCCGACAAAGGTCAGGCCAAGGCGCTTCAATTCCGGCCCCATCGCCTCGCAGATTTCGACCTCGCGCTCGGTCAAAGCCGTCGCCTCGGCGCTGCCGCCCATGGCTAGATTTGAGCGGAACTCGCCCTCGCCCGGAATGCGGTTGATTGCGCCTGCAACCTCGCCATCGACCAGAACGATGCGCTTATCACCCTCGGCCACCTCAGGGAGAAAAGGCTGCACCATATGCGGCTCAGGCCAAGTCTGGTTGAAAACCTCGAACAAGGCGGTGAGATTTTCGCCATTTTCTGGAATACGAAAGATCGCTTTACCGCCATTGCCATGAATTGGCTTTACCACCACAGCGCCATGCTGCGCCATAAAGCGTTTCACTTCATCAGGTGACCGGGTGACCAAAGTCGGCGGCATAAAGCGGCGGTAATCGAGGACCATCACCTTTTCAGGCGCGTTGCGGACATTGGCGGGATCGTTGACCACCAGCGTCTCGTGTTTGATCCGATCGAGCAGGTGGGTCGCGGTGATATAACCCATGTCGAAAGGCGGATCCTGCCGCATCAGGATAACGTCAATATCACGGCCAAGATCAAGCCGTTGGCGCTCGCCAATGGACACATGATCGCCCTCAACCCGTTGGACCGTAACCGGCGCGCATTCGGCAAAGAGGCGATCTTCGGCATCCAACGTCAGGCTTTCAACGTGATATTCGTACAAAGTGTGGCCGCGTTCTTGCGCCGCCAGCATCAGGGAAAACGAGCTGTCACCCTTGATATTAATATCTTCAATAGGGTCCATCTGGACCGCAACACGCAGGCTCATCCCAATTCCTTTAAGGCATCCAAGCGTTTTCGATGTGGCGCGGACTGCTGCCGGGTGCAAGCAAGATTACGTCAATGCGTATATCTTCGCCATTCTCGGCGTATTCGTGTGCAACCACTTCGACCGCTGCCGCGACCCGCGACAGGCGGCGTTCGTCAATCGCATCGGCAAGGTCCGACGCGCGCTTGCGCCATTTGACTTCGACAAATGCCACTAGGCGCGGTTTGCGCGCGATAAGGTCTATCTCACCCAGCTTGGTTTTGACCCGCTGAGCGATGATTTGCCAACCTTGTTGCATCAACCATTGGGCTGCTTGCGCCTCAGCATCGCGACCTTTTTGATCGGCGACAACGCGTTTGGGATCGCTCACGATTTGAGCTCCAGCGCGCGGGCATAAAGCGCGCGGCGGTCAAGGCCAGTGGCTTTGGCGACCTGACCCGCCGCTTTGCTAGGGCTGGAATGCTCCAAGGCTGCGCGCAGCAATTGGTCGGGATCGCCGGATGCCTGCTGCGCCGGCGGGCCGATCAACAGGACAATCTCACCCCTGGGTGGATGCTGAGAATAGTGCTGCGCCAATTGCTCGGCTGAACCCGTTTGGCATTCCTCATGCAATTTGGTCAGTTCGCGAGCGACCGCGACTTCGCGTGTGGGCCACACTGCAGCAATTGCTTCCAAACTGCGGACTAAACGCGGGCCGGTTTCGTAGAAGATCAACGAGGTCCTTGTCTCGGACAATTCTGCCAGAATATCGCTGCGCGCTTTCTCCTTCACAGGCAGAAAACCGGCAAAGAGAAAACGATCATTGGGTAGTCCAGAAATGCTCATTCCCGCAATCGCGGCACACGCTCCGGGGACCGTCACTACCGGAATTTCGGACTCTCGAGCTTCTCTTACCAATCTATAACCTGGGTCAGAAATCAATGGCGTACCCGCGTCACTGACCAAGACGACCGGCTCATTGCGGGCGCGCTCCAAAAGCCGCGCTCGAACCTCATCCGAGGCATGATCATCATAGCGCTGCATCTTTGTGGCGATATCAAAATGCTTGAGTAGTTTGCCTGTCACGCGCGTATCTTCGCATGCGATCACGGCGCACCCCTGAAGCGTCTCAATTGCCCGCAGGGTTACATCCTTCAGATTGCCAATCGGCGTCGCCACGATATAGAGGCCAGCAGAAAGTGTTTGAGACATTGATGTTTCAGACGGATTTGGGTTCACAGCCCTTCTATTGAAGCAGCGGACAGGGGTCGGCAAGAATGAAGCGTTTGAATTCCGGTGAGGGTGCAAAGTTGAGCACAAGCATTTTTGGCAAAGTGTTCAGTGCCCGCGGGTGGATGGTCGCTGGTGCGGCTGCACTGCTAAGTGGTTGTGCGGTTATCCCGAAGGGCGCAGAGCCATCGACAACCGCTTCTATTCCAGAGACAGTGGCGACGCCTGATCCAACGCCACTGCCAAGCCCAACCGCCCTGCCCACTGATGCAGCACGGCATCGCATCGCTTTGCTGGTCCCGACAACGGGTCAGAACGCAGCGGTAGGCCAAGCTTTGGCAAACGCGACCACGATGGCTCTTATCGATACCAATGCGAGCAATCTTCGGATTACCACTTACGATACCTCCAACGGTGCAGCCTCCGCCGCACGGCAAGCAATCGCTGATGGCAATCGTTTGATCCTTGGGCCTTTGCTGTCCGCAAATGTTCAGGCTGTCCGTTCGGCCGCAGCCCCCGTTGGCGTGCCAGCAATTGCATTCTCAAACGACACCAGCGCAGCAAGCGGTGATGTCTTTGTTATGGGTCATATCCCGGAACAATCGATTGATCGGGCTGTGCGCTATGCGCGGTCTAAAGGCGCACGCAACTTCGGTGCGTTGCTACCAGAAGGCGACTATGGCCAGCGTTCCTATTCCGCGCTGACCTCGGCCGTGAACCAACATGGCGGCAAATTGGCATCGTTCGAGCGTTACAGCCGGAGCAATACCTCCGTTGTGAGCGCGGCCCAGCGCCTACGCTCACGCGGAGGCTATGACACGGTCCTGATCGCTGATGGCGTGCGCTTGGCCGTCCCAGCAGCCGATGAACTCAAACGCGGTGGCAACACTCGCTTACTCGGCACCGAATTATGGAGCGGTGAAGTGGCCGTTACACGAGCGCCTTCGGTTAGCGGAGCGATCTTCGCAGCGGTTTCAGACAGCCGGTTCCGTCGGTTTTCGGAAAGCTACGAGGGCCGGTTTGGCAGTAAACCCTATCGGATTGCTACACTCGGCTATGATTCGGTGCTGCTAACGCTGCGGATCGCGCAAAGCTGGCAGGTCGGCAATCGCTTCCCGAAAGTGCGTCTCTATGACAGCGGCGGTTTCCTTGGTGTGGATGGCGCGTTCCGCTTTTCGCAAAATGGCGTCGTGCAACGCGCTCTGGAAGTGCGCGAAGTGCAAGGCAACCGTGTTGTATCTGTGGACGCAGCACCCAGCAGCTTCGGGAACTGAGCAAAACGGACACGGCTGCGCTTGTTAGCGAGCGCGGCTGCACCCTATACCGGGAACCATGTCCGACGATCTCTTTGAAAATGCGCCCGCTTCAAGCGGCGAATATGATTCCTCATCTATTGAAGTGCTGGAAGGGCTCGAGCCTGTGCGTCGCCGACCCGGCATGTATATTGGCGGGACAGACGACAGAGCGCTCCACCATTTAGCAGCAGAAGTGCTCGACAACTCGATGGATGAGGCGGTTGCAGGGCATGCGAACCGGATCGAAGTGCGCCTCGAAGAAGGCAATCGCTTATGCATTTCGGACAATGGCCGCGGCATCCCAGTTGATGAGCACCCCAAGTTTCCGGGCAAGTCCACACTTGAAGTGATTTTGTCGACACTACACTCAGGCGGCAAGTTCTCTGGTAAGGCTTATGCCACCTCAGGTGGCCTGCATGGCGTGGGTGTCAGCGTCGTCAACGCGTTGTCGTCGGACACTCGGATAGAAGTTGCGCGCGACAAACAGCTTTACGCGCAAGAGTTTGCGAAGGGTCAAACGCTGGGCAAGCTTCAAGAGCTTGGCGCAGCTTCAAACAGGCGCGGGACCATGGTCGCCTTTACTCCGGACACTGAGATATTTGGCGACCGCCAGTTTAAACCACACCGGTTGTTTAAGCTCGCACGTTCCAAAGCTTATCTGTTTGCTGGCGTTGAAATCCGTTGGCGCTGTGCAGAAAGCCTGACCTCTGAAGATGTGCCCGCAGAGGCTACGTTCAAGTTTCCCGGCGGCCTTGCAGACCATCTCGCGGAACAAGTGGGCGCGCGTGAATGTGTCACCGCTCAACCCTTTACCGGCAATCAGGATTTTCCAGTTGATGACACGGAGCAATCATTGGGCCGGGTCGAATGGGCTATTGCCTGGCCGCTTTATTCAGACGGTTCGACGAGCTGGTACTGCAACACAGTGCCTACCCCTGACGGAGGGACGCATGAACAAGGGTTGCGAGCGGCATTGACCAAAGCGTTGCGCACCTTTGGTGAGCTGACCGGCACGAAGAAGGCTAAGGACATCTCCGCCGATGATGTGATGACCGGTGCGGAAGTGATGTTGAGCGTCTTTATTCGTGACCCTCAGTTCCAATCACAAACCAAAGATCGACTAACTTCACCCGATGCAGCGCGGCTTGTGGAGAATGCGACGCGCGATCACTTTGATCATTTCCTCACTGACAATATGGACCGCGGCAAAGCGCTGCTTGGCGAAGTCATGGAGCGCATGGACGAACGTCTCCGGCGCAAGCAAGAGCGCGAGATCAAACGCAAAACTGCGACCAATGCCAAGAAGCTGCGCCTACCCGGAAAACTCACTGATTGCTCGGGTGAAGGCGATGCGGAAACCGAACTGTTTATCGTCGAAGGCGACAGCGCCGGGGGCAGCGCCAAACAAGCGCGCAACCGAAAGACGCAAGCAATCCTGCCAATCCGTGGCAAGATACTCAACGTTGCCAGCGCCACCGCAGACAAGATCCACGCGAACTCCGAAATCGCGGACTTGTCGCTTGCGCTGGGATGCGGAATGCGCAAAGAGTGCGACGCTGAAAACCTGCGTTATGATCGGGTAATCATCATGACCGATGCGGACGTTGACGGCGCCCATATCGCTACGCTCTTAATGACGTTCTTCTTCCAAGAAATGCCTGACTTGGTTCGCAAAGGACATTTGTTCCTAGCCAAGCCACCACTTTACCGCCTCACTGCAGGCAAAGAGAGCCGCTATGCCGCAGATGATGAGGATCGCGCTCGAATTGAAGCGACGGTTTTCAAAGGGAAGAAGGTAGAAGTGGGGCGGTTCAAAGGCCTTGGTGAGATGAACCCACAGCAACTGCGCGAAACTACTATGAACCCGGAGTCACGCTCTCTAATCCGGATCACCCTCCCCACTGAGTTTGAGGAGCGTGCGAGCGTCAAAGAGCTGGTCGACCAATTGATGGGGCGCAACCCCGAACACAGGTTTAACTTTATTCAAAACCATGCGAGCGATGTAGACCGCGATACGATCGATGCCTGACGGCAACAAATATCCCGACCCGCGCAAAGAGGACATAATGGCGGGCGACCGGCGTATCTCGCGCCCAGATGCTTCGGTACCAGATTGGGAAGTACCCGACACATCTTACCGCCCCATACCAATTGTTTGGTTTACCGGTGCCTTTGTCATTCAGATGATCGCAGTCTTCGCAATCTTTGTTGCTCTAATCGACCAACACGGTGCATTCACAATTGCCCTTAGTGCTATTGTCACAGGAGCGTTGGCTGCCTGGACTTGGGACCGAGGAATGAAGCAAGCGGGTGTCGGATGGCAAGTGGCCACCTTTGTGGCCATGTCTGCTATATTTCTGCTCGTCTGCGCGGGCGCATGGAGCCGACTTTAGCCCTTTGCGCTGGTCACAATGTGCAGCTCGCCTTCCAACGTTTTGTGGACCGGGCACTTGTCAGCAATCTCTATGATCCGTTCGCGTTGATCCTGGGTTAGATCGTCGCCCAATACTTCAATCTCGCGTTTAAGGGCTTGAACCGTTTGGCCCTCCTCGCAATCCTCGCAGTCAACGGCATGGGCCCGTTCATGCGTTACAAGAACGCGTGTGCCCTCTAGTGGCCAGCCCTTGCGATCAGCGTACATCTTCATGGTCATTGCAGTGCAGGTGCCAAGCGCAGCATTCAGAAGGTCATAGGGCGTCGGGCCAGAATCTTCGCCGCCGTAAGAACGTGGTTCATCCGCGACAAAGTGATGGGTGGTTGTGTGCACCTCGGTCCCGAATTTTCCGTGGCCCGTTTGCGCCAAAATGCCGATCTCTGGGTGCGCCGCATCCTCCATTGGCGGCAGATAACGTTCGGCCCAATTAGCAATCACGCTGGCTGCGAAGTCGGCATCACGACTGTCGGTCAAGAGGTGGTCTGCGCCTGCCAAACTGACAAAGTTCTTTGGATGAAACGCAGCATCGAACAGCGCACCAGCGTGCGTAACATCCACGATGTTATCTGTGGGTGAATGCATGGCGAGAAACGGCAACCGCAATTCGCGCACGAGGTCCAGCAGGTTAACGGCTTCAGTGCGTTCGAGAAATTCTCGGCTCAGAGAAAATTCCTTGCCACCAATCGTTACTGGCCCCGAACCATCTCGGCGGATGGCGTCGTGGTCACCTTTGACATTGTGCAGCACATGCGGAACGTCCGAAGGCGCCCCGATGGTGGCAATTGCCGCCACCTTACCCCGGCCCAACTCGCTTGCCGCAGCCAACACTGCAGCGCCGCCTAGACTATGTCCGACGAGCAGCAATTTGCTTTGAAAGCGCTCACTCAGATAATCAGCCACCGCAATCAGATCGGAAATATCGGATGCAAAGCCTGCGCGTCCAAAATCGCCCTCACTGGCGCCAAGACCAGTAAAATCGAACCGCAAACAGGCAATGCCTTCACGGGCCAGCGCGCGCGAAACTGTCACAGCTGCTTTGCTCTGCTTTGTGCAGGTGAAGCAATGGGCGAATACAGCAGCACCGCGCAAAAGGCCCGTTGGCATCTCGATCACGCCATCAAGTGTATGGCCCATCGGTGTCGGGATTTTAAGTGCCTGCATTGCCATGGTAGTCCTCCTGTGAAAGGCTATTCGGTGCGCGAGTGTCAAAAGATACAGGCTGGCGTTAGCAACACCTTGTCAGGTAAGCAAAGCGGCTCTGGTGCAGTAGAACTCGAGCGTCTATCGTTTCCACGCAACAGGAGCTCGAGCCATTGAAGAAGCCAGTTACATTTATCGTTGCTGCGGCGATATCGTTTGCAGCGCACGCGCCGGCCCTGGCTCAAAGTTCCGGCGAACCATCAATGGAAGAAAAGGCTGACGGCGCAGAAAGATCGGGACTTCAGTTCCGGGCTGATCAGATAGTCGACGTGCTCAATGAAGAGCTCAAAGTGCCATTGGAGGTTGTCTTTACCCAAGAGTTTTTGGCAGACGTTTCACCAGCTCAAATAACGGCTCTTTCTAAGCAGTTCACTTCCTTGTACGGGCGTGCCATTGCCGTTCAGGACATTCGCCCGGCAAGTGCTAGTCAGGCCCAATTTGATGTGCGAATGCAGCGCGCTATTGCCAAGGGCATTCTGGTTATTGACCCGGAAGATGGCGACAAAATCGACGGCCTGCGCTTCACCGATTTCCAGCAGGTCGATGACAGCGCTCAGAAGATTGAACAGTCCATTTCTGACCTTCCCGGCGAAGTCTCCGCCTATTTCGCTCCGCTTTCCGGAGGAGAGGCGATTGTCGCGATTGGCGACGAAGCTCAGATGCCGATTGGCTCGACGATAAAGCTCTATGTGCTGGCGGCGTTGGCGCAAGAGATCAAAGCGGGATCGCGCAAGTGGGACGATGTTGTCCCGCTTTCAGAGGCGAGCTTGCCAAGCGGAATGCTTCAAGACTGGCCGCAAGGCGCTCCGATTACGCTTGCGAGCCTTGCTAGCCTGATGATCTCGATCAGCGACAACACCGCAACCGACCAATTGATCGCAGAGCTTGGGCGTGAGCGGGTGTTGAAAGCGATGATAGATAGCGGTCACGCCATGCCGGATATGAACGACCCGATCATTACCACGCGAGATCTGTTTCAGCTCAAAGGTGGCGACACCGATCGGCTGGAGACATTCGCGAAAGGCAACGCAGAACTGCGCGCGCAAATCCTAGACACTGTAAAGGATGAACCGCTGGACCCCGAAGGTATTGCCGCAGCGTTTGCGAAAGGCCCAATTGCGCTTGAAGTGGAATGGTTTGCCTCTGGCAAAGATCTGGCGAAGCTGTTTCAATTTATGCGACAGACGAGCGATCCTAAAGCCTTTGAAATTATGGCGATTGATCCCAATCTGCCGCCGAGTTCGCGCAAGGACTGGGCATATTCTGGCTATAAGGGCGGATCAGAACCCGGCGTGCTAAATCTCACATGGTTGCTCACCGATGCATCTGGCGATGATCATATTTTGTGGCTTAGCTGGCGCAATGACGAGGCTAATCTCGACACGGCACAACTAGAAAGCTTGGCCCAACGCATCCTCAACCTATCGCGTTGAGACCAGCTAAAGCGATAGCCATTCTCCCCTTGCGAAGCGCAGCGCCCACACGTAACGAGCGGACAAGACTCCGTTTCAAAAACAGACCAATCAGGGACATTCATGGCTGACAACACTCGCTTCGAAGGCACCAGCAACTACATTGCAACCGATGATCTCAAGGTCGCTGTCAACGCCGCTGTGACACTCCGCCGCCCGCTTTTGGTCAAAGGCGAACCGGGGACCGGCAAAACTGTGCTCGCGCATGAGATTTCAAAAGCCATCGGTGCTCCGCTGATCGAATGGAATATCAAATCCTCCACCAAAGCGCAGCAAGGCCTGTACGAATATGATGCGGTGGCACGTTTGCGCGATGGCCAGCTTGGCGAAGAGCGGGTCCATGACATTCGCAATTACATCAAAAAAGGAAAGCTCTGGGAAGCGTTCACCTCGGAACAGCTGCCCGTATTGCTGATTGATGAGATCGATAAGGCCGACATCGAATTTCCGAACGATTTGCTGCAAGAGCTCGACCGGATGAGCTTTGACGTTTACGAAACGCAGGAACGGATCGAAGCCAAGGATCGCCCAATTGTGGTCATCACTTCGAACAATGAAAAAGAGCTGCCGGATGCGTTTTTGCGGCGGTGTTTCTTCCACTACATCAAATTCCCTGACCGCGAAACGATGCAGTCGATTATCGATGTGCACTTCCCCGAGATCCAAAAAACGCTCGTCAAGAAGGCGATGGATATCTTCTATGAACTTCGCGATGTGCCGGGCCTGAAGAAAAAGCCATCGACCAGCGAACTGCTGGATTGGCTCAAGCTGCTGTTAAATGAGGATATGCCGCTCGAAGTGTTGCAAGATGCCAATCCGAACAGCGCGGTCCCACCGCTGCATGGCGCGCTGCTCAAGAACGAACAGGATGTGATGCTGTTTGAACGGCTTGCCTTTATGGCGCGTCGCAATCCCAGCTAACGCGCACAAGCGACGAGTCATGACTTGCCAAAGCCACCGCTCAAATTATCCATTGCACAGCCGTTTGATTTGAGTTGTTAGCGCGAAAGCGCTTGGCCTAGTCTAGCGAATACGCAATTTCGAAATCGCCCCAACGCTTGCCTCCAAAGAAAATCGGAACGAAGATGTTGCGGACCAATTGATAGGTCTCGCCATCACCTTCGTGCCGATACACCGCCATCATATAAGGTTCGGTGCTATTCTTGGCAATCTTGTCGACCGGGGTGAAATTGATCCGGCCATTGCGGCAAAAGGCGGTATCATGGGCCAAATCGCCATTCGGTTCTTTCGAATATCGGGAGATATGCGTCGGAAGAAAGCCATTCATATTGGTGCAAATTACAGAGATAATCTGCGAGTGGCTATCGTAGGCTTTGTCAAACAATGGACGCCAAACGCTGTCAGCCCAACGCGTAAGGCTCGTTTGATAACGAACCGGATTGCTACCAGGAATTTCAACGTAATTGGTGTCGAAAAGTTGGGCCATACTCACTTCGCCGGCCTCAACCGCGGCTTCGGTTTTTTCCTCGATCTGTTTGCGGAACGCGAGGCTCTTTTCTACGAAAATGCTGTCTTGCGGCGATAGGCCTGCCTGCACAATTGTGTCGAACATGGCGTTGGCTGTCTGCTCCAAACCAACCATGCCCTCCTGGGCGCCCAACAACTGATGCTCGTTAGCGATTGCGGCATCATCAAAACTCTTAAGCACCGACTGTACTGCACCAACATGCTGGCTGATCGTGCTGGTTGAACGGGCAATCACGTCATTTTGATGATCAACCTCTTCCACAAGTTCCCCGACGCTAGAAATCGTTCGTTCAATCTGTGCAACGGACGTCTTTGCCTGCTCGCTTGCCCCTGACCCTTGTTCAATCTGGCCAATAACAGTGCTGGCCTCTACGCCAAGTGCATCAATTGTATGTGCTATCTCTTCCGTGGCAGCCCGAGTATTATAGGCGAGCCCTTTGACTTCGTTTGCCACAACAGCGAAGGTCTTACCTGCTTCACCGGCGCGCGCAGCTTCGATGGTGGCGTTCAGGGCGAGAATATTGGTAGTCTCAGCGATATCCTCGATGTCTTTGGCGCTGCGGCGAACTTGCTCCATTGCAGCGGAAAAACTTGTGACGTGTTGGCCTAAAGTATCAACTAAATCGAGTAATGCGTTGATTTGTGACAATGATGATTGGATTTGGGCGGTACCCTCGCCAAGCCGAACAATTGCGCGCTCAGACAGCAATCGAGCTTCATCACTGGCGTCTGCTACCTTGGCTTGATCTTGTTCAAGATCACCGACTGTTACCGCAAGCGCCTCGTGCTCTGCGCGCAGCCTTTCAGAAGAACGAATGACCTCTTCAACAATGCCCGCTATTTCGCTGCACCCAACAGTGACAGCCCCGCAGCTTTCCGGAATTTTCTCCAGAACGGTCGCGTCTTGACCATCAATCGCAATCGGTTTCATTTACGGCCCCAGCTCTATAATTGGCATGAATCCTAGCTTGCGATGGTTATTGAGCGGTTAACTTTTCGAAATTGATCGCTCCGCTGCGGCCTACATTATCAAAATAGCCAAGTGGGTAGATCACCGTGAAGCTTCGCACTAAGGTCGGCTCATGTTTTTCAACTTTACAGACGAATTGCGCGCCGCCGGCATTGGTGCGAGCTTCAAAGAACATCTTACATTGCTTGAAGCGCTTGAGCGCGATGTGATCGATCAAAGTCCCGAAGCGTTCTATTATCTTAGCCGCGCTACCTTTGTGAAAGACGAAGGGATGCTTGATCGCTTCGATCAAGTTTTCCAGAAAGTCTTCAAAGGAATCATGTCCGATTACGGTCAGAACCCAGTCGATATCCCGGAAGATTGGCTCAAAGCGGTTGCGGAGAAATTTCTGTCCGAAGAAGAAATGACTGAGATCGAAAAGCTCGGCGATTGGGACGACATCATGGACACGCTCAAGAAGCGTTTGGAAGAGCAGGAAAAGCGCCATCAAGGCGGCAATAAATGGATCGGCACCGGCGGCACATCACCCTTTGGTAATTCTGGCTACAATCCCGAAGGCGTGCGGATTGGCGGCGAGAGTAAGCATAAGCGGGCGATCAAGGTTTGGGAAAAACGCGAGTTTAAGAACCTCGACAACACCAAAGAACTTGGCACCCGAAACATAAAAATGGCTCTGCGTCGGTTGCGGCGGTTCGCGCGCGAGGGCAATCCCGATCAGCTCGATTTGGATGCGACGATTGACGGCACAGCAAAGCAAGGTTGGCTCGACATTCATATGCGTCCCGAACGACGCAATGCAGTGAAATTGCTTCTGTTTCTCGATGTGGGCGGCTCAATGGACCCGTTCATCAAACTGGTCGAAGAGTTGTTCAGCGCAGCTACGGCAGAGTTCAAAAACCTTGAATTCTTCTACTTCCACAATTGCCTTTACGAAGGGGTGTGGAAGGACAACAAACGCCGTTGGTCAGAGCGGACAAAGACATGGGATATCCTTCACAAATACGGCCATGACTACAAAGTCGTGTTTGTCGGTGACGCTGCAATGAGCCCGTATGAAATCACCCATCCCGGTGGCTCGGTTGAACATATGAACGAGGAAGCGGGCGCGATGTGGATGCAGCGCATCACCAACACCTATCCTGCGACGGTGTGGCTTAACCCCGTGCCAGAAAAGCAGTGGAGCTATTCTCAATCGACCAAGATGTTCAAAGAACTTGTCAATGACCGCATGTATGCTTTGACGCTGGATGGATTGGATGATGCGATGCGTGAATTGAGTCGTAAGCAGGGGCACTAAGACTAACCCCTTGCGCTCAAATTGTTGATTTATTTCTCCAATGAAGTAGTCACTTGGAATACAAAGGGAGTATTTCGAATGAAAGGAATATATCTACTAGTATCACCTGTGCTTTTGATCGGTTTGGCCCAACCGGTTCAGAGCAAGGAGACTTCGCCTGACAAAAGTGGCGCCTCGGTAAAGGCTGATTTGAAGGCCGAGTACAAAGCCCAAATTGCGGCAATCCAAGAAGAAGCGTCAGCTCGAATTGAGACCGCTCGCGCCTGCTATCACAAATTGCTCAAAGCTCTCGCGGCGCGCGAAAAAGCCAAGCCTAAGCGCGACTTCCTAGACCCCTTGCGCACCCCAGACTTTGCGCGCGCTGCCGGGGTTAAAGTGCTGGGTTGCAGGAACGGAAGAGTCCAAGAAACCGTTTTAACGCTTCGATCAAAATCCCGTGTGCCATGGGGTAAGAGCCAGGCGGAATGCGACGGTCGAACCTTCTTCAGCGCGCAGACTCAGGGTGATATTTTGCTTGAACGGAAATTGGTGTCTCCGCAAAAGCCACTCTTGATCAATACTGTTGATCGACGCGAAGGTGGCTGCCCGGTCATGGTGATGAAAGACGATTTCATCAAAGTTCAACCCTTGCCCTCAGTGACCCAAGACGGCGCCATTCTTCTTCCAGCAAGCATCGACTAAACCCTAGCGCCCGTCCCCTCCCCCTGCCATAGTGGCAAAGCAATGGGTGGGTTCAGATGACGCAAGGTGCTTCGACGACAGGATATTCGCGTGGCGGGCTGCCCCCCGGCACGATCCTCAACAATTCGTTCCGCATTGAAAAGCAGCTGGGCGAAGGCGGCATGGGTGCGGTCTATCTCGCCTCCAACACCTTCCTTGAAGAAGACAAGGTCGCGATCAAAGTGATCCGAACCGAACAAGCGCATGATGAACTGGTGCGCGAAATGTTTGGTAAGGAAGTGCGCGCGATGCTGCGCCTAAGCAATCCGCGCATCGTGGCCTATCGAACCTTTGCGCATGATCCTCAGCTTGATCTCAGTTTCATCGTCACCGAATTTATCCAAGGGCCAAGCCTAGAAGCGCTGATGAAACAGCGGCGCTTTGACGCCTCAGAAATTCTTACCCTGCTGACCGAGATTTGCATTGGCCTTCGCGCGGCGCACAACACTGGTGTGGTCCACCGCGATCTGGCTCCGGACAATATCTTGCTTGAAGATGGTGATTTGGGCCGTCCCAAGATTATCGATTTCGGCATCGTCAAAGATGTTCGCCAAGGCGACACCATCATTGGCACTGGCTTTGCTGGTAAGCTGAACTTCGTAGCGCCCGAGCAATTGGGTGAACCGGAATACCCCATCGGGCCCTGGACAGATATTTACAGCCTTGGCCTCGTTCTCGCCGGGCTCGCGCGCGGAAAAGAGCTCAATATGGGCTCCACACCGGGCGCCGCGATCAGAAGCCGGATGGCGCCAATCGACTTGTCTGACATTGATCCCAAACTGCACCCGCTACTGACCGAGATGTTGGGAGCGCATCCAGAGAACCGGCTAAGATCAACCGAAGCGGTGATGATGCGCGCGGAGGAGATGTCACGGACACAGCTGAATTTGCCATCGAGCAGGCAGGAACCCTTACCAGCGCTTGACCCTGATCGCACGGTTATGATGAGCGCAGAGGAACTGCGTGCGCTGAAGACACCTGCCCCTCCCGCGCCACCTTTGCCAGAGCCACCTTTAGCACCTGAACCTGAGCCAGAGCCGGAACCTGCCCCTGAACCGCAGGAGCAATATGTCGAACCCACACAGTTTCATTCCGTAGAGGAAGAAGAGGAGGTCGAGACATACGATTGCGAAGCGGAGTATGAGGATGGTGAGGAATATTGGGATGAGGACGAAGACTGGGACGAAGAGAACTCATACGGGTATAGTCCAGATAGCAGTAAGACAGTCTGGCTAGTCCTTCTCTTCGCCTTGCTCGGCGCGCTTGCCGTGATCGCTGGCATCTATTTCGGCGAATTTGCTTCAGTCAGTGACTAAGGCCCCATCCTCGAGTGGGAATGTAAATCAATACAGCAAATGCTCGCGAACGTCCACGATCCACGCTGCTTCGTCGTGTGCAGCCAGCGCATCAAGATCATCGGGCGTGGCGTTCGGACTATCGACCCATTCTCTCAATGAAGGGCCGCCATTGATCACATCAATCGCGAGCACATCATTGGTGTACTCGTATTTGAAATCCTTACCGCGCCACAGATCATAGTCAGGGTACAAGCGCCGGATCGCTTTGAATGCCAAAGCTTGCGCGCGCCACGGCTTGAACAAATCATGGCTGTAGTGCGGACCCTCCGCGTGCAACATCAACGCATTGCACAGCTTGCCTTGATGTTTGTGAAAAGTCGGTTCGAACCAGCAATCGCGCAGCGCAGTCCCAGCAAGCCAGTGCGGGGCGAGCTTTTGCATTTCTGCGAGAACCGCCTTGGCATCGACATCGGGTGCGCCAAATAGAACTTCCAACGGTCGTGTTGTCCCACGCCCTTCGGACAAGGTTGCTCCCTCGATCATGACCGTGCCGGCATAGCAGCGCGCCATATTGACACTGGCGGCATTAGGACTCGGATTGACCCAAATTCGCGAAGACGGCCAGCCATATCCCGAGCCCACGCTTGCGTCGCCCGCATCAGGTTCCCAGCCCTGCATCGCAACCACCCGGTAACTCACATCGAGACCAAAATGAGCGATAAACCAGTGGCCCATCTCGCCCAGCGTAAGCCCATGGCGCATCGGCATAGGAGCAGCGCCGACAAAACTCTCTTGCCCCGGCACCAACATTGTCCCTTCGACCGGGCGACCAGCGGGATTGGGACGGTCGAGCACCCACACCTCTTTGCCTGCCTTCGCCGCTTCTTCGAGTAGATAGAGCAGCGTGGTGACAAACGTATATATCCGGCAGCCAAGATCTTGCAGATCGAACAGGAACACATCCGCGCTCGACATCATCTGACCGGTCGGGCGGCGAACCTCGCCATAGAGCGAGAAGATCGGGATTTGATAGGCGGGGTCGAGCTCGTCTTGCGTCTCGACCATATTGTCTTGCTTGTCGCCTTTTAGCCCATGCTGGGGTCCAAAGGCGCTGGTAACATTCACTCCGGCACCGATGAGTGCGTCGAGGCTGTGGGTGAGATCAGCGGTAACACTGGCAGGATGGGCGACAAGAGCGACCCGCCTGCCCTTAAGTTCGTCAAGCGCGGATTGATCCGCCAACAATCGATCAATCCCAAACAAAACGGTCATCAATTGCGCTCCACAATCATTTGGCGGCAGGCTTCGGAGTGAAATTCTGGCTTACCGGGTGGGAAAGCCAAAGCCCAAAATTGCACGCCGCCATCGGGATGCTCGACGATCGCATTCAGGGCGACTTGTGCAGGCGCGGGCAATTCCGCGGCGATGCTGGTTTTCAAAACCAGTTCGCCTCCGCCATTTACATTCCTTTGGGAACAGCTCAGCGAAATTGTCTCCACAGGTGCATCGCGCATACCTTCACGGAACTCGTCAAAATCATACGCTGCCCACTGGCCCGAAGGCGACAAGTTGAACTCGCGATAATAGGTTCCACCAATCGGCTGCCAAAAAATCTCAAAGCAGCTAGTCTTCCAAAGATTGTCCGTGCGTTTGGATTCTGTGGGTTGCGGAAGCACAATGGCGGCG
This sequence comes from Erythrobacter sp., assembly GCA_039985875.1. Classification (GTDB taxonomy): domain Bacteria; phylum Pseudomonadota; class Alphaproteobacteria; order Sphingomonadales; family Sphingomonadaceae; genus Erythrobacter. The sequence goes on from JBDWRU010000011.1 coordinate 871,752, forward strand.
ATGTTTCCTTCAAACCGAAATTCAGCATCACAGCCATGCATTGTGGCTTTGATTGCAGCAGTCACAGAACGGATAGGGCCCAGATCGCAGGTCTGGTGAAGCATTAGCGGTTGCATAGTCGCCCCTATCGCCAAGCATTCAATGAAGAGCAAGCCACTTCCCCCGTTGGTTCTGCGCTGTTAAGCGCGCTGGATCATGTCTGAGACTTTCGAATCCGATCTGTTGCGCCTGCTGAAAGAGCGCGGCCACCTTCACCAAATTACCGATGCGGGTGCACTTGATGCGCTTGCGAAGAGGGAAATTGTCACCGGCTATGTCGGTTTCGACCCCACCGCGCCTTCGCTGCATATCGGCAATCTGGCCTCGATCATGCTGTTAAAGCGACTTCAACAAACAGGGCATCGTCCAATTGTAATTATGGGCGGCGGCACAGCGCGTGTCGGCGATCCTTCCGGGCGCGATGAAACGCGTCAAATGATGACCGATGAGCGGCTTGCGAACAATATTGCAGGAATCAAAGGCAGTTTTGAGCGGATATTGAGCTTTGGCGATGGCCCCACCGATGCCCTGCTGATCAACAATGACGATTGGCTCAGCGAATTGGGCTATGTTGAGATGCTGCGCGATGTAGGCCCGCACTTCACAATCAACAGGATGCTTTCCTTTGATTCGGTGAAGCTGCGGCTGGACCGGGAACAACCGCTTAGCTTCCTAGAATTCAACTACATGATCATGCAGGCCTACGACTATCTTGTGTTGGCGCGCGATTATGATTGCAAGTTGCAGTTGGGCGGTTCGGATCAATGGGGTAATATCGTCAATGGCATTGAGCTCAACCGACGTATCGACGCGCGCGAAGTCTATGGCTTTACCGCGCCGCTGATCACCCGCTCCGATGGCGCAAAGATGGGTAAATCGGTCGATGGAGCGATTTGGCTGAACGAAGATGCGCTTCCCGCTTATGATTTCTGGCAATATTGGCGCAACACCGATGACCGCGATGTCGGCAGGTTCCTAAGGTTGTTTACCGACCTGCCTCTTGATGAGATCACCCGACTTGAAGCGCTAGAAGGCTCGGAGATCAACGCCGCTAAAGTCGTGCTGGCCAATGAAGTGACCAAGATAGTGCGCGGAGCAGATGCAGCAGTCGCCGCAGAAGCGACCGCTCGTGAAACCTTTGCGGGCAGCGGAGCTGGCGAGGATTTGCCTACGCTCAATGTTGGAGCCGAGGGGATGCGAATCGGTGCAATTTTGACTGAGTTGGGTTTCACTGCGTCCAATGGAGAAGCCAAAAGAAAGCTCGCTGAAGGGGCTGTTAGAATCGACGATCAGCCAGTTTTAGACGCCGGTCGGATGATCGCACCCCAGGATGGGGAGGAACTGCGCCTAAGCCTGGGTAAGAAGAAACACGCTGTAATCAGGCGATAAATTACCGAACACCTGACGGCACAACCCCTCCAATTTTTGGGGCTTTACCAAATATCAGCCTTTTGGGACCATTAATTGGCGTTCTCGGAAATGCCATGGAGGGTCGTAAACCGTGACAGCGGGTGCAAATCTTAGCGTAACAGACCTGCGCCGTGCAGCGCGTCATCCGGTCGATTTTCCGGTGATCGCAGAGCATAGTGCTAGGGGTGATCTTAAGCTGCATGTCAGCAACTTGTCCGCACATGGGTTCATGGTGGATGATGGTTCGGAGCTATCGCGTGGGGACCGTGTGATTATCCGTTTGCCGATTGTTGGCCGGATTGAAGCCTACGTTATGTGGAAGACCGAGGATCGCGCTGGTTTCCAGTTCGAACGGATTATTCGCCTTGATGATTTTGTGATGATCATCGACGAGATTCAGCCCAATCCGCGCTTGCGTCGCAGCCGGTAACGAACGCCACTATCACCGTCTAGAAATTTGATTGATTGGCACGCGCCTTTGCGCCTGCCATGGCGTGCGGGTGACTGAAACCGCACCGCCCCACCCTTTTCGCGTTCACAATTTCCGCGCCTACTGGTCTTCTCGACTAACGATGACGCTCGCGCAGGATGCGATGCTGCTGATTATCCAATGGCAAGCCTATAACCTTGCGCGCGATAACGGGATGAACATTGCCGAGGGTGCAGGACAACTGGCGATTATCGGCCTGTTGCAATTTGTGCCGTTGTTCATTCTAACCCCTTTTTCGGGTCTCGCGGCGGATAAATTCGACCGCAAACGGCTCGCTCAAATCACCATACTTCTGCAATTCGCATGCGCAGCCGCTCTGACATGGAACACTTGGAACGGTTCAGTTTCGCTTCCATTTTTATTCAGTGTTGCTGTTGTCTTGGGCGTCGCGCGCTGTTTTTCGGGGCCTGCCCTTTCCGCACTTGCCCCTAACTTGGTGCCTAAAGAGAGCCTACCCACCGCGATAGCTCTATCTTCCATATCATGGCAGGTCGGTCGCCTCGTCGGCCCGGCGATTGGCGCGGTGCTATATGCTTTTGAGTCAACATTGCCATATGCCATTGCGACCGGCCTATTCTCGGTCTCATTCATTGCGCTCACAACGATTGGCAAAGTTCCCCAACCCGCGATGCGGAAAGACCAAAGACCCATCGGCGCTATCATCGACGGACTAAAATATGTCGGCAATAACAAGATGGTGCTGGGCGCGATCACCTTGGATTTGTTTGCGGTTTTCTTGGCTGGTGCCAACGCACTTATCCCTGTTTTTGCGCGTGATATCTTGCAGACAGGCGAAACCGGGCTCGCGCTGCTTGCATCCGCCACACCAGCGGGAGCTATTCTAGCGGGGCTATGGTTTTCCTTCAGCCCATTGCGAACTCAGGTGGGCCCAAAGATGTTGTGGGCGGTTGCGGTGTTTGGATTGGCAACCATCGCCTTCGGCCTCTCCACCAGCATGATCCTTAGCCTCACGATGCTTTTTGTTATCGGTGCGGCCGACATGTTCAGCGTCTATGTCCGCCAATCGTTGATCCAACTTCACACCCCGGATGACAAACGCGGCCGCGTTAGCTCGGTGAGTATGATGACCATTAGTGCGTCAAACGAGGGCGGCGATGCGTTCTCTGGTGCGCTGGCCTATGCCATCGGTCCGGTAGGGGCTATTGTCGCAGGCGGTGCAGGCGCTATTCTCACAGTCGGACTATGGAGCCGCATCTTTCCTGTGCTGCGGACAACGAAAAGCTTCGATCCGTCACCAGACCTGTTAGAAGAAGCCGAACCAGAGAATTTGAAGGAGGCCTGATATGAAAGCTGCGAATATCCTCGAGACGATTGGCAACACACCGCATATCCGCCTATCGCGCCTATTTCCCAGCCACGAAGTGTGGTTGAAATCCGAACGCGCTAATCCCGGTGGTTCGATCAAGGACCGGATTGCGCTAGCGATGGTTGAAGCTGCGGAAGCAGCGGGCGACCTCTCCCCTGGCGGCACCATTGTTGAACCGACAAGCGGCAACACCGGCATCGGTCTTGCAATGGTCGCAGCCGTAAAGGGCTACAAACTCGTCCTCGTCATGCCAGAGTCGATGTCAATCGAACGCCGCCGTCTGATGTTAGCTTATGGCGCGACCTTTGATCTAACACCAAAAGAAAAGGGCATGAAAGGAGCGATTGAACGCGCGACTGAGATTGTCCAGACAACACCGGGCGCTTGGATGCCAAGCCAGTTCGACAACCCTGCCAATGTCGCGGTGCACACCAACACGACTGCTAAAGAGATCCTTGCTGATTTTGCAGACGCTCCGGTTGACGTGATGATCACCGGGGTAGGCACTGGCGGCCACCTCACTGGTTGTGCAGAAGCAATCAAAGCGGTTTGGCCAGAATTCAAAGCTTACGGTGTCGAACCAGAAGGCTCGCCTGTTATCAATGGTGGCCAGCCCGGCCCTCACCCGATCCAAGGAATTGGTGCAGGATTTATTCCCGGCAACCTTCATACAGCAGCAATTGACGGCGCGATCACAGTTGATCCGGAAGACGCCAAAGAAATGGCCCGACGGGCGGCTTTGGAAGAAGGAATGTTGATCGGCATATCGAGCGGCGCGACCTTAGCCGCAATCGCAAAAAAACTTCCGGAGATGGACGAGGGAACGCGCATTCTCGGCTTCAATTACGACACTGGCGAGCGCTATCTCTCAGTGCCAGACTTCTTGCCAATGGAATGATAGCGAGGCTAATTCCAAATCGGAACTGGGGGAGGATCGATGTTTTGGGTTAGAGTAATTGGCGGCGGGGTCGCTGGCCTCTTTGTTGCAGCTATCTTGGTCTTTCTGCTCGAATGGCCGACACAAGGCTGGTTCGACGGTGATGGCCAACTGTACAAGGCGCTTACGATTTACGTTTTCGCGGCCATTGTTGGCGGCGCTTGCGCAGCAAAAATTGGCGGCATGACCGCAACCTATGCGGCAACCGGATTGCTGTGCGTCTTTAACCTCGCAACAGTTTTGACGGGCACCTATCCGTGGTGGTTCCTTCCCGCCGCAATCATCGTGATCGGACTTAGCACATTCATCGGCAGCCGCTTCGTATCGCATCCAGATTTCTGAGTTTTGAGCGGCGGCCTCGGTGTTGATGTCTGCTTTTTAACCGCCTCTGAAAGTGGCCAGTGGATCTGCGCATTGGCCAGAATGGACATTGTCACCCCCCAATTGTTTAAATCGTGTTAGATATGGTTGATCACGAGAACTGTATTTGAAGAGGACAATATAGGCTGGTCAAACGGTTTTGGTGTGCTGTCCAACGCGTGCGTTGGGATCATGCCAAATGGCTTATGTTCGACGACACTCATGAAGTCAGGATCGTGCCGCTGTGTCAGGTATATCTACCGTTGGCTCGGCCGGGCAATTTCTTAGCGGGCGCCTTGCTGCGATATGTGCGGCGCAGTCACTTTGTTCGCGAGGCTAAAGGCGATGGGAAACCGCTTGTGCTAATGCAGAGCGGGATGCGATGTAGTTGATAATGTAAAAAGGGCTCAAACCGATTTGGTCCGAGCCCTTTTTCAATTCGCGATGCCGAAGCGTCTATGCCGCAGTGGCAAATGCATCTTCCGAAAGCGCCATCATATTCTCGCTGCCTGCTTCGAGCTTACGTCGCAGCGCGCCTGCATCAGGCAAGAAGCGCTCTGCGTAATACGCAGCAGAAGTCAGCTTTGCTTCGTAGAACGCCGCATCACTGGGCGATCCTTCCAAGGCCGACTTCGCTACTTGAGCCATTTTCAACCACATGAAGCCAAGCGTAACGATGCCCATAATGTGCATGTAGTGATGCGCGCCTGCACCCAAATGATTGGGGTTGCCCATCGCATTTTGCATGAACCACATGGTCGCCGCTTTCTGTTCGCCTAGTGCTTTTTCAACTTTCTCAGCGATATCAGCGAGGCCATCAACCGCCTTGGCCTTAGCGATCTCTTCTTCAATCGCCGCGAAATAGGCTTGCACCGCTTTGCCACCTTTAGAAGCGAGCTTACGGCCACAAAGGTCCATCGCTTGAACCCCATTCGTGCCTTCGTAGATCATCGCAATTCGGCTATCGCGCACAAACTGCTCCATGCCCCATTCGGTCACGTATCCGTGTCCGCCATAAATCTGTTGCATGTTGTTGGCGACATCATAGCCCTTATCGGTGCCATACCCTTTGATCACGGGCGTCATCAAGCCGATGAGATCATCCGCCAGTTCACGCTCTTCTTCGGTTTGTGCTTTGTGGGTTAGGTCGACCTGAAGCGCGCCCCAAAGGCAAAGCGTGCGCATGCCTTCATTGAAGACTTTAGCGTCCATCAACATCCGACGTACATCGGGGTGCACAAAGATTGGATCTGCTTTCTCGTCTGGTTCACTTGGGCCAGTGAGCGCGCGGCCCTGCCGGCGATCCAGCGCGTAAGTCACGGCGTTTTGATAGGCGACTTCGGCTTGCGCCAGCCCTTGAAGGCCAACGCCGAGGCGCGCTGCGTTCATCATCACGAACATCGCTGCAAGACCGCGGTTCTCTTCGCCAAGCATCCAACCCTTTGCTCCGTCGTAGTTCAGTAAGCAGGTCGAATTGCCATGGATGCCCATCTTCTTCTCGATCGAACCGCAAGAAACGCCATTGCGTTCACCTGGTTCACCGTTTTCGTCGAGTACAAATTTAGGAACCACGAACAGCGAAATACCTTTCGAGCTGTCTGGAGCACCCGGAGTCTTCGCAAGGACAAGGTGGATGATATTGCTCGTGAGGTCATGCTCACCTGCCGAGATGAAAATTTTGGTGCCCGTGATCGAATAAGAACCATCCGCTTGCGGCTCTGCTTTAGTTCGGATCAAACCAAGATCGGTCCCGCAATGCGGTTCGGTCAGGTTCATCGTGCCAGACCATTCACCCGATACCATCTTTGGCAAATACATCTCTTTTTGTTCTTGTGAGCCTGCTGCCTGAAGAGCTGCAGCCGCACCCCCGGTTAGGCCGGGATACATCGCAAACGCCTGGTTGGCTGTGCCAATATACTCTTCAAACGCGAAGCCCATGACATGTGGAAGACCCTGACCACCAAACTCCTCTGGCGCCGTCAAAGTCGTCCACCCTGCTTCAGTCAGCTGGTTGTACGCCTCTTTGAAGCCATCTGGTGTCGTTACACTGCCATCCTCATGGCGGGTGCAGCCCTGCTCATCGCCTATCTGGTTAAGTGGTGCGAGAACTTCCGAACAAAACTTGCCCGCCTCGCCAATGACCGCGTCGATCATGTCAGGCGTAGCATTTTCAAAACCGGGCAGATTGCCATAGCTCGCAAGGTCGAGAACTTCATTGATCACAAAGCGAGTGTCACGGGTTGGTGCGGTGTATGTGGGCATTTGACGATCTCTCTCAAACGGAGTGGGGTTCGGCTATCAGTGACTTTGTTCGACTAGGCGAAACGGATTCACCTTGGGTCGAGCGACCTTATTTCTTTAACAAATTCAGTGAGCTCTTTGATCGAGCTGTCAATATCTGAGCGCTGGCCTTTGAGCTTGGCTATATGGGCGTCGCACTTTTCAATCGTAACGCGGCGTTGTTCAACACGGCCATCATCAAGATCGTATAGATCGATCATCTCGCGAATTTCTGTTAGGCTAAAGCCGACGTTTTTTGCGCGCATGATCCACGCGAGCCGTGCGCGATCTCGCTTCGAATAAACACGAGTTAAACCCACACGAGCTGGGCTTATCAACCCTTCATCCTCGTAAAAGCGCAGCGCTCTCGCTGTGCATTCAAACTCTATTGTCAGATCGGAAATTGAATATTGTTCGCGGCTGTGTTCGTCTGGTCGGTCTAAGTGCGCGCCGTCGCTCAAGCTTTGAGGCTTGGCCAAAGTGGGTTTTACCTTGTGCGAGTCATGCGTGGGTGCGGTAGCCATGAGCCATCGTCTAGCTTACCCTTACGTGAGCGTCAAGTGCTGACCTTTACGAGAGCATCAGAGAAACCAACCCCTCCCTCACCGCTTAAATCCAACTTACGATAAAAACATGATCGCACCCCGGTGTGACAGGTTGGTCCCGCGGGCTCTACGACCAAGACGATCGCATCCTGATCGCAATCGATAAGCATTTCTTGCACGCTTAAGACGTGGCCTGAGGATTCACCCTTCATCCAAATCCTACCGCGCGACCGCGACCAAAAGTGCGCTTGGCCTGTCTCACGAGTCAGGCGCAACGCTTCTGCATCCATAAACGCAACCATAAGCACATCGCGTGTCGCCGAATCCAGCGCCACGGCACAAATCAAACCTTGTGAATCATACTTGGGAAGAAGCACGTTACCCTGTTCGCGTTCCAACCTTGAAGATTGGGAATCCATTATGTTCAACTCCTATTGCTCGCCCCAATGCCCGCAGAGCGGTGAAGTGAGCTTAATCGGCGACAATTTGTTGCATGTTGACAACAGACGCGCATGAAAATCTGCGAATGAGACGGTTAGCCCTTTCCGATCCGCACTACGTTTGGAACACATTGCGCACGAGCCCGCAAGGGTTCGTCAACCGAGCAAGGGCGCGGGTAACGCGCCGGGTTCAGGGGGTAGCCAATCAGCATGCTGACCGCGGGGGGTTAGCGCAGGTTGGTTCAAGATGAGGGTTTGGAACCTGGTAGCGAAGTTAGGGGGTCGCTGCCTTAGCTCTTTATGAGCGGATCCCAATCGTTTCGTCACGTGGCGCCCGGGGCTGTAATGGCCTCGGGCGTTTCGATTTTCAGGGTTTGCGCTTCGTAGAGCTAACTCTGATCGTCATACCCCGGACCGCTCAAAACACGGGCAAAACAAGCAACCTTTACAGACTTCGCGCCCGCATTGAGCAGAGCTTCGATACAGGCATTGCTGGTCGCACCGCTCGTAAGGACATCATCAACAAGGATAGTATCACGCGTCGCAATTCGCTTCGCACGGCTCCCCCGTATGTCGATCGCGCCTTCCAAGACAGCTCGACGCTCATCGCTTCCTAATCCACCAAGGCTCGGCGTACGCTTGCGCCGAACCAATCCATCGACGAGCAGTTCACCCTTCTTTTGCCGCTGAAGTTCGCGCGCTAGCAGCGCGGATTGGTTGAACCCGCGCTCCCACAAACGAAGCCGATGCAGCGGAACCGGGATGAGCAAAGGTGGATCGTCGCTTGGCGGATCAAGTTTGCTCGCCATCAATCGCCCCAACAGCGCCGCCGGAGCGATCTTGCCCCCATGCTTGAACTGCAGGACGAGTTGACGGGACGCATCATTATAGATCGTAGCGGCAAGTATACCGGCATGGCTAGGTCGCTCGTGCTCACACGCATGGCATTGCGCGGGTTTGGCAGTGCCATTGGTGCCCATCGGACGCTGACACGTTGTGCAAGCAGGCTCGCCGGGAAATTTAAGCTGATCAAAGCACGCTACACATAGCCCACCTTGATCAGAAATCGCATCACCGCAAAGCGCACAACGGGGCGGATAGACCAAATCGATTATTGGTCGTAAGCCTTCAGAGATTTCGCGCTGCCACCCCATTGAACTGAGATGTGTCGCATGGCTTGCGACCAACTGGCAAGCGCGGCATGGGTCAATTATGACTGCTCTTGACGTTCCGCAGATATTTCACCGTTCGCGCGCTGCGAAAAAATGGGCGCGCGCGCGCGCGCGGCAAGCACAGCTCGGCGGTGCGACATATCTCAACGATACGATCGCCAATGACGTGTTAGAACGGCTCGAATTCATGCGATTTGAACCGAAGGCACCGCTGATTATTGGCGATGCTGGAAATTTGATGCCGTCTGCTTTCAATTCGCAGGGCGTGCCGACCAACGTCGCGCGGCTTGGTGAATTGAACGAGGAAGAACCCGGCCCGCCCGAAAAGTTCGATCTAATTGTTCACTTACTGGGCCTTGCAATGGTCAATGATCTACCAGGTGCTCTTATCCATGCTCGCAGTTCTTTAACGGCGGGTGGATTGTTCATTGGGGCGTTGCCCGGCGCGGGCAGCCTTCCAAACCTGCGCCAGTTAGCATTGGCGGCAGATGGCGATCGCCCCGCTGCGCGTATCCATCCACAGATCGACATTCGCGCAGCCACCGGGTTGCTTGAGCGCGCCGGGTTCAAACGGCAAGTGGTAGACAGCTACCCCATCCGAGTGCGCTTTCCATCGATTGAACGCATGATCAGTGACTTGCGCGACCATGGCCTGACCGCGTCATTGACGACAAATTCCCCACCGCTCACCAGAACAGGCTGGAGCCGCGCGAGCGAGCTGTTTGAAACCCTCCGCGAGGACGACGGCAAAGTTTCCGAAACGTTTGAAATTCTCGTTTTAACTGGTTGGAAAAACTAGCTTTTCAAAGCCGACTGTGCTGCTGCCAATCGCGCGATAGGCACGCGGTAAGGCGAAGCGCTCACATAGTCCAATCCGACTTCCTCGCAGAACGCAATACTTGCCGGGTCGCCGCCATGCTCTCCGCAAATACCAAGCTTGAGCCCGGGTTTTGTTGTCCGACCTCCTTCAGCGGCCATCTCAACCAGCTGTCCGACGCCATCAATATCGAGGCTGACAAACGGATCGCGCGGGAATATCCCCTGATCGACGTACGGGGCAAGAAAACGAGCGGAATCATCGCGGCTCACACCCAGCGTCGTCTGCGTCAAATCATTTGTGCCAAAGCTGAAAAACTCGCCTTCTTCAGCAATTTCACCTGCCATCAAAGCAGCGCGGGGCAGCTCAATCATGGTTCCCACGAGATAATCTACCCGTGTTCCAAGCTCCTCGAAGACTTGGACCGCGACCCGGTCGACTAACTCGCGCAGGATCGCCAACTCTCGGCGTGTGGCGACCAACGGAATCATAATCTCTGGCAGGGGCGCTTCACCACTCGACTTTTGTACGGCGCAAGCCGCTTCGAAAATTGCCCGCGCTTGCATTTCATAGATTTCTGGAAATGTGATCCCTAACCGACACCCGCGATGGCCCAGCATTGGGTTGAATTCATGCAGTTCATCCGCGCGCCGCTTTAGATGATCAACACCTAATCCCGTCGCATCCGCCAATTCGGCAAACTCAGCATCACCATGCGGCAGGAATTCGTGCAACGGCGGGTCAAGCAGCCGGATCGTACATGGAAGGCCCGCCATCACTTCAAATATCGATGTAAAGTCCGAACGCTGCTCAGGCAGCAACAACTTAAGCGCTGCGCGTCGTCCCTCCTCGTCCTCGGCAAGAATCATCTGGCGCACCGCACTGATCCGACTTGCGTCAAAGAACATATGCTCCGTCCGACACAGACCGATACCTTCGGCGCCAAATTGACGCGCCATTTTGCAATCCGCCGGGGTTTCAGCGTTGGTGCGAACCTTCATCCGGCGAAGCTTATCTGCCCACACCATCAAAGTGCCAAAATCCCCCGCCAATTCGGGTTCAACCGTCGCAACAATGCCCAGCATTACCTGACCATTTGCTCCGTCGAGCGTGATCTCATCACCTTCTTTTAGCTCTTGCGAACCAATTCGCAGGGTGCGGCTCTCTCGGTCTATTGAGACCGCGCTCGCGCCCGAAACACAAGGACGTCCCATCCCGCGCGCCACAACAGCAGCGTGTGACGTCATGCCGCCGCGAGCGGTCAAGATGCCTTGCGCCGCGTGCATGCCGTGAATGTCCTCAGGAGACGTTTCAACACGCACAAGGATAACCTTTTCGCCGCGCTGCGACCATTGTTCTGCGGTATCGGCATCGAGCACAATTTTGCCCGCTGCCGCGCCGGGGGATGCAGGCAGACCCTTCGTCAGAACATTGCGCTCTGCCTCCGGGTCCAATGTGGGGTGCAGCAACTGGTCAAGTGCCATCGGATCAACTCGGCGCACCGCCTCATTTTCGTCGATCAGCCGTTCGGCAACCATATCGACAGCCATCTTAAGCGCGGCCTTCGCGGTTCGTTTGCCCGACCGTGTTTGCAGCATCCAAAGCTTGCCGCGTTCAACAGTGAACTCAATATCCTGCATGTCACGATAATGGCTTTCGAGCAGGTCGAACACGCGCGCCAATTCGCCGTAAGCCTCTGGCATCGCCTCTTCCATCGACAGCGGTTTAGCTCCCGCCGTCTCTCGCGCTGCCTTAGTCAAATATTGCGGAGTACGGATACCGGCGACTACATCCTCGCCCTGAGCATTTATGAGATACTCGCCGTAATAGGCACGATCACCGGTGGCCGGGTCGCGGGTAAAGGCAACGCCGGTTGCGCTCGTCTCACCCATATTACCGAACACCATCGCCTGCACATTGACCGCAGTGCCCCACTCTGCAGGGATATCATTCAAGCGGCGATAGACCTTCGCGCGGTCAGCATCCCAGCTGTCAAAAACCGCCGCGATTGCGCCCCAAAGTTGATGAGACACATCCTGTGGGAATGGTTTCCCAAGCTCGGCTTCCGCAATGGATTTGAACTCTCCAACAAGCACACGCCAATCATCCGCTGTCAGTTCAGTATCGGCATATAATCCTTTGTCTTCTTTGGTTATTTCCAAAGCCTCTTCAAACAAGCCATGGTCAACCCCCAACACCACATCGGAATACATCTGAATAAACCGTCGGTAGCTGTCCCATGCGAAACGCTCGTCCCCGCTGGTCGCAGCAAGTCCTTCAACGGTCTTATCATTGAGTCCCAGATTGAGGACTGTATCCATCATGCCCGGCATCGAAACCCGCGCACCCGAACGCACAGAAACCAGCAACGGGTCAGCCGGATCGCCAAAGTTTTTGCCTACCGCGCTTTCAATATGTGCCAGCGCCGAGATAACTTGGCTGCGCAGTTCATCGGAGAAATCCGCGCCGTCCTGCAAATAGCGAACGCATTCCTCGGTTGTGATTGTAAACCCGGGCGGCACCGGCAAACCAATGCTCGCCATTTCGGCAAGGTTTGCGCCCTTCCCGCCGGTTACGACCTTGTCTTTTTGCCGCGGATCATCATGCGGCGCGCTTCCGCCAAAGGGGTAGACAGTGTTCACTTACCGAAATCCTTAAAACTAGCCCCGCCTGCGCGAGGGAATATATGAGACACAGTCCTGGGGAGGAAAACTCATCCTTCTATGCGGCTGAAGTCAGCCACTTTGTGCACGGCATCGCGGAACCGCGCGAGCAGGTCGAGCCGAGCGCTTCGAATATCCGCCTCTTGAGCATTGACGATGACCTCTTCGAAGAATTGGTCGATAGGCGCGCGCAAAGATGCAAGCGCCGCCATGGACGCTTCAAAATCTTCGGCGTCGAGCGCTTTGCTCGCGTGCGGTTCGGCGGTTTCGAGCGCGTCGATCAAAGCAGCTTCGGCGGGTTCGGGTTCGGGGTTAGCTGGTCCGCTTTCCCACTCTTCCTTCTTTAGAATATTGGCGGCGCGCTTGTATCCGGCGAGCAGATTGGTGCCGTCTTCTGTTTCGACGAAGGCTTGGAGCGCATGAACTCGATTCACAACGCGCACCGTGTCTGCATCATTTTCAACCGGTAAAATGGCATCAATCATGTCATGGCGAATGCCAGCATCACGTTGTTGCACCTTCAATCGCTCAATCAGGAAACCAGCAATCTCACGACCAGCGTCTGCCGAGCCGCCAGCGTGCGCTGAAACAGTGATCAGTTGCCGCATCGTCACGCGCAATTCGTTGGTCAGCAACAACGCAAGGATACCGATCCCGGCGCGTCGCAAAGCAAAGGGATCTTTGGAACCGGTCGGCTTCTCATCATACTGGAAGAACCCCACCAACGTATCCAGCTTATCCGCCAGCGAGACCGCCACCGTCACAGGCGCGGTGGGCACTTCATCGCCCTGCCCCACAGGTTTATAGTGATCGCGGATTGCGTGCGCGACTTCACGCGGCAGCCCTTCTTTCGCCGCGTAATAACCGCCCATCAAACCTTGCAGATCGGGAAATTCCCCGACCATTTCAGTAACAAGGTCCGCTTTACACAGTCGCGCGGCTTGTTCGGCCAAGTCGGGATTGCCTTTGACAACCCCCTCTTCGCACAGCCAGCGCGCCAGCCTCGCCACACGATCAACCTTGTCCGCAACCGTGCCGAGCTTTTCATGGAACGTAATGCGCTCCAAACCTTTAGCGTGTTGTTCGAGCGTCTTCTTCTGATCCAGCTCCCAAAAGAACCGCGCATCTGACAGCCTTGCTGCGAGCACTTTGCGATTGCCATCAACCACTACGGCGGGGTCTTCTGCCGCGATGTTGGACGTGCAGATAAATGCGTTGGCGAGCTGCGTTGAGCCATCCGGCTGACGCTCTTCGCAAACGAAATATTTCTGGTTCACGCGCGCGGTGAGCTGGATTGTCTCTGGTGGCACGTCGAGGAAATCATCCTCAAACCGGCCCAACAAAGGCACCGGCCATTCGGTGAGGCCAGCGTTCTCAACCACCAAACCTTCATCTTCAACCACGCTTAGGCCCACAGCTTTCGCCGCTTTGCGCGCGCCTTCGCGAATGATGCCAGCACGCAGATCATGATCGACAATTACGTGAGCGTCGTTCAATGTGTCGGCATAGGTTTCAGCATCCATGATCTCAACATCACCGACGGAGTGGAACCGATGCCCCATTGTTGTGCGTCCGCTGGCAATACCATCAACTTCGCACGGCACCACTTCGCCATCGAGCAGCGCGACTATTCCTGACAAAGGGCGCACCCATTTTAGGCTCTCGTTGCTAATCGAAGCATCGCTCCAGCGCATCGACTTGGGCCAGCTGAACGCGCGGATAATCGTCGGGATCGCCTCGGCCAGCAGGTCAGCAACCTTTTGCCCCGGCTTCTCGATCACGGCGAACCACGTTGCGCGGCCCTTGACCTCGCGCTCCTCAAGCTGATCACGCGTCACGCCGTTTTTGCGGCAGAACCCATCCACCGCTTGATCGGGCGCGCCCACGGGCGGGCCTTTGGCTTCTTCGCTTACCGCTTCGGTTTGGGTCGGCAGATCGCGTGCAATCAAAGCCAGCCTGCGCGGGGTTGACCACACCGTCACATCGCTCACCGCGACGCCAGCACTGTTCAGCTCACGACGGAACAGCTTTTCCAGCTCAGCGCGCGCGCCTTTTTGCATCCGCGCGGGAATTTCTTCGGTTAAAAGTTCGAGCAGAAAATCAGCCATTACACCAAGCTCCACTCTGGGAACTTCTTCGCCCATTCCGGCGCCATTTGTTCGGCATAAGTTTCACACGATGAGCGCGCCAAATCGCGCACGCGGGCCATATAGCTTGCTCGCTCTTGAACACTGATCACGCCGCGCGCTTGCAACAGGTTGAAGATGTGGCTCGCCTCGACCGCTTGTTCATAAGCGGCAATCGGAACCGCATTGGCGAGCGCGTTTTGGCACTCAGCCTCAGCCTTGTTGAAAAGGTCCAGCAGTGCATCGGTGTCAGCGACTTCAAAATTCCACTTGGACATCTGCTTCTCGTTTTCGAGAAACACCTCGCCGTAGGAAACGCCGCGTCCGTTGAAGTCGAGATCATAGACGCTGTCGACGCCCTGGATATACATGGCGAGCCGCTCGAGCCCGTAGGTCAATTCGCCTGCGACCGGTTTGCAGTCAAAGCCGCCCATTTGTTGGAAGTATGTGAACTGGGTGACTTCCATCCCGTCGCACCAGACCTCCCAGCCCAGCCCCCACGCCCCCAAAGTCGGCGATTCCCAATCATCTTCGACAAAGCGGATATCGTGCTTAAGCGGGTCAATACCAATAGCCTTGAGGCTGTTGAGATAGAGGTCTTGAATCTCGCTGGGCGATGGTTTGAGGATCACCTGGTATTGATAATAATGCTGGAGCCGGTTGGGGTTCTCACCATAGCGGCCGTCGGTCGGACGGCGGCATGGTTGAACGAAAGCGGCATTCCAAGGCTCTGGCCCAAGCGCACGCAGCGTGGTTGCGGTATGGAACGTGCCCGCACCCATCCGCATGTCATAGGGTTGCAGGATGACACACCCTGCTGCAGCCCAGAAGTCGTGCAGCGTCAGGATCATGTCCTGAAAGGAGCGCGTTGGGTCTCTTTGAATAGGGTGGTTTTGCGGCTCGGAAGACATGGCTTTGCGCCATGGCGGATGCCCCCGAAAGCGTCAATGCTGCGCTGCACCACATTGCCCAATTGCGGGAAGTCAAAAGTGACGGTGCTTGACTTTGGCGGCTCATTGGCGAGCATATGTTTCAACTTGTCGCCATTTGAATTGGATTTGCCTGACCTATGCGCCGCTCATCACTGATTGCTGCCTTATCTCTTGCGTTTTCCCCGCCACTGGCTGCGCATCCGCATCCGGAGGGCGAAATTGTTGATCTGGTCGATCCGGAAGTTTGTCTCGCCCGTGAGGCGGAAAAGCCTGCTGAAATTCCAGCGCCCGTGCAGGACTATGAGCCGTCCCC
Source organism: Erythrobacter sp. (assembly GCA_039985875.1). Lineage (GTDB taxonomy): Bacteria > Pseudomonadota > Alphaproteobacteria > Sphingomonadales > Sphingomonadaceae > Erythrobacter. The sequence goes on from JBDWRU010000011.1 coordinate 887,603, forward strand.
GGCTATGTGGAAAATTGCTGACGAAGACACGACAATTTACCTCTTTGGGACCTACCACTTGCTGCCAGAAGGATTTCGCTGGCGCACGCCACTGCTTGATCGAGTGGTCCGGGATACGGATGAAGTTGTTTTTGAGTCGCGCGATGAAGAGGAAAGCCGCGACAATCCCCTATCCGAAGAGACCCTGCGATTTTTCCAGTTGATGAGTGAATATCGCGCTGAAGTACCTCTGTCTCTGAGGATAGCATCGCGCAATGTGCCAAAGCTTAAAAGGCTGCTCGAACAGGCTAATATTCCACTGTCGCGTGCAGAATATGCACCGCCTTTGATGACGATGTTCGGAATCGCGGTCAGCATGAGTGAGATGGAAGGGTCGCGCGGCGATTTGGGCGTGGAGTCCGTCCTCGAGGCGGACTATCGCGCCGATGGACGCCCAATCTCTGCAATTGAAGACCCAATTCAAGTGCTTGAAAGCCTGTTCAAGATTGATGAAAGCGAGCTTGTCAAAGGGATCGATGAATCACTCGACGTTTGGGATGGATGCGAGTTCTTCTCACTTGCGGATGTTGATTGGTCGAGCGAACACAGCTGGGCGAAAGGTGAGCTTGAACAGCTTAGCCTTGAGGAAACGGATGATGACCCTTTCGGCGAGGCGGTTTACGACGCGCTGCTGATCGATCGCAACCGCGAATGGGCACAGTGGGTGGAAGAGCGCATGACGCGGCCCGGCAACCTGCTTTTGGCGGTTGGCGCGGGTCATATGGCAGGTCCCGATTCGCTCGTGCCGATGCTGGAAGAGCGCGGATTCACGGTCGAACGCATCCAGTAGGGCACCTTGGCGCCACAAAGGCATTATCCACCATGTTTTGAGAGTTTTGCACGCTTCACCAGCACGCCAATAGTCATGCCTGCATTACTCTTTGTCAGGTACTCTTGACATAGTCAGTCACTCGTTACATAAAGTAAGGGTAACTTGACATGTAATCGACAATCGCTCCCCTCAACCGGATCAGATCGAGTTCTTTCATTAGAGACCGTTACCGATGAAAAACCGCTTAAAAGTCCTGCGCGCCGAACGCGATTGGAGCCAAGCTGACTTGGCGATGAGGCTCGATGTCTCGCGCCAAGCGGTGAACGCCATTGAAACCGGCAAGCACGACCCTTCCCTCCCCCTCGCCTTTCGCATTTCACGGCTGTTCGACATGTCTATTGAGGAGATTTTCCATGACGAAGGATGATATCGACACAGACGCGTCACCTGGCGCGAAACAGGCGCTGATTTTTGCAGCGACATTTATAGCCGCAGTGTTCTTGATTGGTTTGGTTTTTGGATTCTCCCAGTCCATACTTAAACATGGCGAGATTGAAGCAATCGATATCGCGATTCTCGCCGGAATGCTCACCGCTTTGGCAGTTGTGTTGAATCTCGTTTGGAGGGTTTGGCCGCGCGCCCGGCCAGACAGCGAAGCGCAAAGCACGATCAAATCACGAACCATTCTGCTGCAAATGGCCGTTATTGGCCTTGTCTTGGGCGTTATCTCTGCTCTCGCAGACCCAGATTCCAGCCAAACGCTATTCTCCAATGGTCCACTAACGCCGGTTTGGGCCGGGGCGATGCTGGCCATATGGTTGGTGTTCCTGCCGGTTATATCTTGGAAATGGTGGCAGTCAGTCGATGAGCACGAAGCCACAGCTTACCGCGAGGGCGGGTTCTGGGCTGCGCACCTCTACTTGTTCCTTGTGCCCGCATGGTGGATCGCGGAACGCGCCGGATGGCTGCCACCGCAAGAGCCAATGATTGTGTTTATCATTGTCTGCGTATTCTGGACCGGGTGGTGGCTCTATAAACGCTATTTCTAATCGCCCGGCTGCTCACCATTCATTCACGCCAATCCCCTACCCCGCTTTTCGACAAAAGGCATTTTCGATGATGAAACTCAACACAATTCTCCCACTCACGCTCTCTTCACTGGCGATCATCTCTTGCAGCCCAGCGCTGGCCGATGACCAGCCTGTCACCGCCGCCACCGACGCGCTAGTCGAAGAAACCGGCACAGCCGGTCCAGCGCTTTGGAAAGTCTCCGATGAGGACACAACAATCTATATGTTCGGCACGGTCCATGTCCTGCCCGATGATGTGAATTGGTACACCGAAAGCCTCGCCAGCGCGATTGATGCCAGCGACACATTGGTGACCGAGATTGACATGTCACCCGAAGCGCTTGCAGCCGCGCAACAATCAATCGGCGCAAAAGGGGTTCTGCCCCAAGGCGTCTCCCTCAGAAGCCTCATGAGCGAAGAACAACGCGCCACCTATGAAGCTGCGCTCACCGCCCAGAACATCCCGGTTGAAAATCTCGACCCGCTAAAGCCGTGGCTCGCGTCTCTATCAATCGGTCAAATCGCCTTCAGCCGAGCTGGGATCAAGACCGAGAACGGCACCGAAGAAGTGCTTGAGCGCCTAATTGGTGACGAGAAAAAACGCGTGGCGCTGGAAACCATCGAGTTTCAGTTCTCCGTCTTTGACACCATGCCGCAGGATGCGCAGCTGCGCTATTTGATCGAAACCGCCACCGAGGTGGATAGTCTGGCAAGCTCGCTCAATGCAATCATCGATGAATGGGCTGTGGGCGATGTTGAAGGCGTGGCGACGCTCTTGAACGAAGCGCTTGAAGGCGAGCCGGAATTTGCCAACGCGCTGCTGTATGATCGCAACAAGACGTGGTCGGAATGGATCGACACGCGGCTTGATGAGCCGGGCACTGTCTTTATGGCTGTGGGCGCTGGCCACCTTGCGGGTGAGAAAAGCGTGCAGGATTATCTGAGCGCGCGCGGCATCCAAACGGTGCGCGTTCAATAAAACTCTGCGCGACCACCGACCCTTGCTATCAGACGCGCGTGCACGCATCTTTGAGAACATGACCACTAGTTTTCGAAAGTTGCAGGCCGCGTTGTCTGTACTCAGTCTGTCTCTTCTTGGGCTGATCTCGTGCGACCAAGCGCAAGTTGTTGAAACGCCCTTACCCAGCCCACTGATTTACGAAATTTCCAATGCGGACGGCGACGTTGAAGGCTGGATGCTGGGCACTATCCATGCTCTGCCCGAAAGTGTCGATTGGCGCACCGAGCCTATCGAAGATGCGATCGCCGATGCCGACTTCCTAATGGTCGAAATTGCTGATCTCGAGAACGAGCAAGACCTTGCACACATCTTTGCCGAGCTTGGCCAAAGCCCCGATTTACCCAACATCGAAATGCGAGTGCCGCGCGAACAGCGTGCCTCATTGAATGCAACCATCGAGCGTGAAGGCTTTTCCAGCTCACAACTGACAAAGGTCGATACATGGGCCGCGGCTTTGATGCTAGCCAGCGGTGATCCGCAAAGCGACCCGCGTTACGGTGTAGACCGGGTTGTTATCCGCGAGTTTGAAGGCCGCAATGTCGTCGAATTCGAAGGCGCGCGCGCGCAGCTGTCGGTGTTTGACCAGCTTGCTGAGGAGGATCAGCGTGTGCTTTTGCGCAGCGCAATCAAAAGTTCCGGCAATGAAGCACAGGACCCGGCGCAATTGCGCGACGCATGGATCGCGGGCGATGTAACAACGATCGAGGCAGCTACCATTACGGGGATGATGACCGATCCTGAGTTGCGCGATGCCTTACTGGTTCAGCGCAACAAAGATTGGATGGCCAAGCTGGAGCCAGTGCTGGCTAAGGCTGAGCGCCCGCTCATCGCAGTGGGAGCAGCGCATCTGGTTGGCGATGATGGGCTGACGGCGATGCTCAAAGACCGCGGCTATACTGTGCGCCGTCTACGATAGTCATGCACGGGGTTCGCGCGATCAATTTACTTGCCATTTGCACACACCCACGGTAACGGCCCGCGCTTCGGAGCTATGGTCATCCCTGGAGGCGTGGCTGCGAACAAACAACTCTAACAATGCATTCGAAAGGCAGTACTTATGAGCGACGCTCTTACATTGCCCGCTGAAGCGCGCGAACGGGCAGGCAAGGGAGCCTCCCGTGCACTTCGCCGCGAAGGTCGGGTTCCCGCAGTCATTTATGGCGGGAAAGAAGAACCAACGACAATCCACGTTGAGGAAAAAGAATTGGTCCGGCAATTGATGACCGGTCACTTTATGAACTCGATTGTGCAGGTTGAAATTGCTGGCAAGAGCGTGCGTACGCTGCCCAAAGATGTGGCGCTGCATCCGGTTTCGGATCGCCCTACTCACGTCGATTTCCTGCGGCTTTCGAAAGACGCAAAAATCGAAGTGCAAATCCCGGTTGTCTTCGCGAATGAAGAAGAATCACCCGGTCTCAAGAAAGGCGGCGTTCTCAACGTGGTCCGTCACGAACTTGACCTTATCTGTGAAGCAGACAAGATCCCAAGTGAGATCGAGATTGATGTCACCGGCAAGGATGTTGGTGAGTCTATCCACATCAGCGAGATCAACCTGCCCGAAGGCAGCGTTAGCGCGATTACTGATCGCGACTTCACCATCGCAACCCTCGTCGCTCCATCTGCGCTCAAACGCAGCGAAGGCGAAGATGAGGAGACCGAGGAAGTGGCAGCAGATGCAGTCGAAGCCACCGCTCAGAAAGACGATGGCGAAGAGGGCGGAAGCGAAGGCGAGTAAGCTTCTTCGTTCAACCCAAGCAATCACCAAGGCACCGGGTCTCGCAAGAGGCTCGGTGTTTTGTTTTTCAGGAACGCGCGTTAAGGGGATAGTCTATGCAAATCTGGACTGGCCTTGGTAATCCCGGACCCACCTATGCGTTTCACCGGCACAATGTGGGATTCATGGCGCTGGACGTTATCGCCGAGATGCATGGCTTTGGCTCGGTGCAAAAGAAGTTTCATGGCTGGGTTCAAGAAGGCCGAATTGGGACTCAAAAAGTGCTTCTGCTGAAGCCAGCAACCTATATGAATGAAAGCGGGCGCAGCGTCGGTGAAGCCATGCGTTTCTACAAACTCGACCTAGATGCGCTGACAGTATTTCATGATGAACTCGATCTTGCCCCGTTCAAGGTCAAAGTGAAGCAAGGCGGCGGCACAGCCGGCCATAACGGGTTAAGGTCCATCGACAAGCATCTGGGCGCCGATTTTAGGCGCGTTAGAATTGGTATTGGCCATCCGGGGCATAAGGACCGGGTTAACGGCTATGTTTTGGGCAACTACTCCAAGCCGGAGCAAGACAATCTTGCCGAAATGCTCGGCGCCATTGGCGCAGAAGCGCAATGGCTCGCTGATGGTGACGACCCACGATTTATGAGCGACGTAGCGCTAAGGCAGCAATGACCAACCATCCCGGTGAAGATATGGCCGAAATACCGCTCGGTAAAATGCTCTCATTGGTTGTGACCCAAGCCACGGTCTTTGTCGCCATCGGGCTTGGCCTTTGGTTCCTGTCTGACCGCGAGCTAACCGACTTTGTGACCGTCGATGCGCGCCAGATCGCGATCGGCCTTGGCATTGCGGGCGCAATGATCGCAGCTGGATATGTGCTTTTCCGTGGCTTTCCCAAATTCGGCGAAGGTTTGGTCCGTGATCAGGCTCAACAATTCGCTTTCCTTGAAAAGCGCTTAGGGCTCGGCGCAATCACCCTATTGGCAGCCTGCGCAGGCATTGGTGAGGAAGCGCTGTTCCGTGGCGGACTGTTGGTATTTGGCGCGGAATACACGCCATTCATCGTCGCGCTCATTGCGTCCTCAGCCATCTTTACAATTATCCACTTCGCCAAGCCCAAAGTCGCCGCTTTCATCTTTGGCATCGGTATGATGTTCGGCGTAATCTACTGGTCCACGGGCAGCTTGCTCGCGGTTATGATTGGGCACTGGGTCTATGACATCTGGGCGCTGTGGTTCATCCAAGAAGAGATGCACCGCTTCGGCGTTTTTGAGCCCGACAACGACGCAATCGAAAAGCCTACCGATTTGCCTTCCTGAGCGCTCCGAAATCGCTTAGGCTAGCACCATAAGACACTGCGCCCGTCGCGTGGTATCCAACCCTCTCAACCACAGCGAGTACAACCCATGCCGAACATCGCCCGCCGAACGCTTCTTGCTGGCGCCGCAGCAACCACAGCGCTCGCCGCCAGTGCCAGCGTCGCTTCGCAAGATGCGATTGCGAGCATCCCCAACCTGTCGGGCAAGAGCGTGCTGATCACAGGCTGTTCGACCGGCTTCGGCCGCTTGGCCACGGAATATTTCGCGCGTCAGGGCGCAAAAGTGTTTGCCACCATGCGCAACTTGCCGCGCACCGAGGCTGGTGAACTCGCGCAGATTGCCAAGGATGACAAGCTAGACATCCATATTATCGAGATTGACGTTTTGTCGGACAGTTCGGTCGAGGCCGGGGTCGCGAAGGCGCTCGAAATCAATGGCGGCGCGCTTGATGTTCTCATCAACAATGCCGGCATTTCCTATGGTGGGCCGATCGAAATCCAAGATCTTGAGGCGACCAAGCACACATTTGAAACCAATGTCTTTGGGCCACAGCGGATGATCCGCGCCGCCCTGCCCGCAATGCGCGCGGCCAAGAATGGCCTTATCATCAATATCACCTCGCAGCTGGGCCGGGTTATTGCGCCATCCTATGGAATGTACTCGCCTACTAAGTTCGCGCTCGAAGCGCTGAGTGAGGCATTAGCCTATGAGTTGGTGCCGCACGGTATAGATGTGACGATCATTGAACCGGGTGGTTATCCGACCAAGATATGGAGCAATGCCAACACCAACAGTTTGAACCTGCTCGAACGCGCGGACGAAGTGCACACCGCTGCGTATCCCGCGCTTGTTGCGCGTTTGGGTAAGCGGACCGGCGGTGGCTCAACCGATCCAATGGATGTGCCGCGCGCAATGGCAGATTTGATCGCGATGCCCAATGGCATGCGCCCCCTGCGTCGCCCGGTCCATCCCGGTGGCAAACCACAAACGGCGATCAATGCACTGACCGCCAAGGTTCAGGTCGAATGGCTCGGCGCTAGCCCCTTTGGTCCATGGATCAAAGCGGTGCACAACGCCTGACTGGTCAACCGGCTAGCGCGAGGCTAAAGCGCGCCAATTCCGGCGTTGCTTACGCCGCCAAAAATTAGAAAGACAGGTTCATGGGTTTCCGTTGTGGGATTGTGGGACTGCCCAATGTAGGCAAGTCCACGTTGTTTAATGCGCTGACAGAGACGCAAGCTGCGCAGGCGGCCAATTATCCCTTTTGCACGATTGAGCCCAATGTCGGGCAGGTCGCTGTGCCCGATGCACGGCTCGACAAGATCGCCGCGATTGCCGAAAGCGCGAAAGTCGTCGCGACCCAGCTCGCCTTTGTTGATATTGCTGGGCTTGTAAAAGGCGCAAGCCAAGGGGAAGGTTTGGGCAACCAGTTCCTTGGCAATATCCGCGAAGTTGATGCGATTGTGCATGTGCTGCGGTGCTTTGAAGACGACGATATTCAGCACGTCTCCAACACTGTCGATCCGCTAACAGACGCCGAAGTGGTCGAGACCGAGTTAATGCTGTCCGACATGGAGAGCTTGGAAAAGCGCGTGCCAGCAGCGCAGAAGCGTGCAACCGGCGGCGATAAAGAAGCCAAAATCCTAGCAAGCGTGCTGGGACAGGCGCTGGAGCTCTTGCGCGATGGCAAGCCTGCGCGCCTGACCGAGCCAAAGGATGACGAGGAAGCGCGCCTGTTTGAGCAAGCGCAGCTGCTAACCGCAAAGCCGGTTCTCTATGTCTGCAATGTCGGTGAGGAAGAGGCGGCACAGGGCAATGAGATGTCCGCTAAAGTCTTTGCCAAAGCCAAAGAGGAAGGCGCACAGGCGGTGATCGTCTCTGCGGCTATCGAGGCTGAATTGATCGGAATGGAGCCAGAGGATCGCGGCGAATTTCTGGCCGAATTGGGCCTGTCAGAAAGCGGCCTCGCCCGCGTGATCCGCGCAGGATACACGCTGCTGGGGCTCAAGACATTCTTCACCGCCGGTCCCAAGGAATCGCGCGCATGGACGTTCCCCGACGGCGCGAAAGCCCCGCAAGCGGCGGGCGAAATTCACACCGACTTTGAAAAAGGCTTCATCCGCGCAGAGACGATTGCCTATGATGATTACATCGAACTTGGCGGCGAGGCCCCTGCCCGCGACGCCGGGAAATTGCGGCAAGAAGGCAAGGATTACGACGTTCAAGACGGCGATGTGATGCTGTTCAAGTTTAACGTGTAGTCGATCAAATCTCGGGCATATATCGCATTTGTGACGGCACCCTGCCGTATTGGGTCAAGTTCTACTTCTTTGCAGGGTGAACATCGGTCCTTCCCTCGGGTATTTGGCCCAGTAACTTATTGCGTAGTCAGCATATTGTTCGGCCTTGCTAGTCGTTCCGGTCAGGGTTAACTGTGAAGTTACATCAGGATCGTATGGGTTGGCGTGTTTGTTGTTGATGCGCTCGCGATCAACATAGGCTCCGACGGCGGCAATCGCTGCAGCGCCCTTCTCGATATAGCCCCAGTAAGGGATTTTCTCCGTTACCTTACCTATGACCTTGTCTTTCAGCTTGGCTTTGACTTTGTCCCACATGTTGAGCTGGATTTTGCGAGCGTAGAGTTTACTTTCAAACAGGACCACGGTGCCTGAAGCATTGGTATGGTTGACCCCGTTTTTGATAAGATATGAGAACATAGTCGCGCTCAATGGATTGCCGAAGCAATACCGGTGCCCATGCATACGGTATCTCTCGCGCCGCCGCCCATGTCCAACAAACGTGTAATTAATCGTGTTGTACTCCTTGATTGGAAGTATGTCGGGTTGAGGTTGAAAGCTCACAATTTCCTCCTGATCTTTTGATGAAACCTACGCATATTCATTGAGTGGAATTGTCGGACCGTCCAATCGAGATTCAGCATCTCTGAATTGCTCAACTTTTCAATCGACGCCGCACCAACACTCTCAGTTCTTAATGCGTCGATTTTCGGCATTTCGGATCAAGTGGTCGTGATAATAGTCGAAAAGAACGAGGAGTATTCGTCTTTACCATATCGCTCATACCCAATTTCTCAACGTTTTGGGTCTAACACCGCTTCATAAGAACTTGTCTTTCATGGAGAGTTTCCGATGAATTTGATGCATGGCGGTGTAGCGGCAGTTGCTCTTGGCCTAGGGGGCTATTTCCTGATGTCAGCCGATTTTGGTGGCTCTAACACCAGCCCCGGCTACGAGCGCGGTGAATTCTATGCGATGTGTGACCGCGACTATTTGCAAAGCGCGCCGCACCTCCCCTTCAGCGCGTCCAGCAGCGAATGCGAGTGCTTCGATGACAAGCTTCAAAAACTAACACCAAGCCAGCAAGCAGCGGCCTACAAAACGCTTGAAGACCGCCTGACTCTGGCTTTTATGGGCAAAGCTGGAGCCAAGGTGAACGGATCAAACGTCTCCTATAACGATGGTGAATTGGGCCGTGTCGATGCGCAGGTAACCGTTGAAACCAGCGGCGGCGCAATCATAGAGCAATGCTCAATGTTCTAGGGCGCAAGGTTTCTGATCCAGCGAGCGGATCAATGCCGCCCAAAGAGCTTTTCGACATCGTCCATGTCGAGCTTCACCCAAGTTGGGCGGCCATGGTTGCACTGGCCCGAACGCGGGGTCGCTTCCATCTCGCGCAGCAGGGCGTTCATCTCGGCCACGCTGAGCACCCGCCCTGCCCGCACCGATCCATGGCACGCTATAGTCGCCAGCACATATTCGAGCCGCTCGGCGAGCAGCAGCGCGCCTGAATCCTCTTGCTTGCCGTGTTTGGCAATGTCATCGGCGAGATCGCGCAAGAGCTTGCCCGGATCGGCCTTGGCAATCGCTGCCGGAACTGCGCGCACCAACATCGCCGACGGGCCAAAACGCTCAATCGTCAGGCCAAAGCGCGCAAGACCCTCGGCTGCATCTTCGAGCCGGTCGCAATCCGCCTCATCCATTTCGACCACATCAGGGACCAGCAATGCTTGCGAACGCTGTGTCGCCTCCGCCGCCCCTGCACCCTTGAGCCGTTCAAGCACAAGCCGCTCATGCGCCGCATGTTGATCGACCAGCACCAATCCGTCGGCGCTTTCGGCAACGATATAAGTGTTTGCGACTTGACCGCGCGCGATCCCTAGCGGGAAATCTGCTGCATCTTCGGGCAATGGAGCGGCTTCTTCTGCGCGCCCTTGGGGGAGTGCATTTGGAATAGCATGTTGCACAGATTGCGGATCGGATTGCGTCCAATCTTGGTGCGGCTCATTCACATTTGCGCGCGGCGTAGACCAATCGCGCGACTCGAATATGGAGCGCGTGTGTTCTCCCAATGCGTCATTGTCGGAGTTGGGCAAAGTCGGTTCGGCATGCCAGCGGCCCATTGCTGCGCGGTCGGGCCCTTGCGCGCTGCGGCGGTCCCCACTCGCCAATGCTTGGCGCAGGCCAGAGACGATAAAGCCGCGCACGCCCGTTGCATCACGAAAGCGCACTTCGGTCTTCGCCGGGTGGACATTCACATCGACATCTTCGGGGGGCAACTCAAGGAACAGCGCCAGAACCGCGTGGCGGTCGCGCGCGAGCATATCGGAATAGGCACCGCGAACCGCCCCGGTCAGCAGTTTGTCTTTCACCGGGCGCCCATTGACGAACAGATATTGGTGGTCGGCCACCCCGCGATTGTAGGTCGGCAGACCTGCCAGTCCGGTAAGACGCAGCGGTCCATGCGGCCCCTCGCGCTCAATTTCGATAGAAACCGCATTGTCTTTCAACTCGCGCGCGACAATCTGTGCAACGCGGGTGGAGAGTTCCTCGCCCGACTGCGTCGCGAAGACCCTGCGGACTTTGCCCTGCGCGCCATTTTCCAAGGTGAAGGCAATGTCTGGCCGCGCCATGGCTAGCCGTCGCACCACATCGAGACATGCAATATACTCGCTGCGCGCTGTGCGAAGAAATTTCCGCCGCGCCGGCACTTTGGCAAAGAGTTGCTCAACACGGACACGGGTGCCCGCAGGCAGAGCAGCGGGCGCGTCCTCTATCAACTCACCATGATCAACCACCCGCCGCCAACCATCGTCGGTGCCACGCACCCGGCTATCCAGCGTTAGCCGCGCCACGCTCGCAATCGATGGGAGAGCCTCGCCCCTGAAGCCGAGGGTCGTGACCAGCTCAATCGCTTCATCTGGAAGCTTGGAAGTCGCATGGCGTTCCAGCGCGAGCGACATCTGGTCTTGCGACATTCCGCAACCATCATCGGTAACCTCTAGCCGGGTTAGCCCGCCATCGGTCAAAGCCACATCGATTCGCGTGGAACCGGCATCAACCGCGTTCTCAACCAGCTCTTTCAACGCAGCAGCGGGTCTTTCGACCACTTCACCTGCGGCAATACGGTTGACCAGGTCGTTGGGAAGGCGGCGAATTTCGGGCATTTGCCGCATCCTAGCCACCATTGCGCTCGAATTCGAGGTTAGCCGTGCAAAATTTCGAAACCGGTCAACAATTTTTTGGTGTTTTGTGTGGGGATTCGCTAGGCGCTTTGTCATACCTCAGTTACGTGTCGTTGAACTCACAGGGGGTCTGTGAGAACCGATGACTAATCCACGGAATAAAAATCTAAAATGAGCTTCTTTTCCAATCTGTTTAAGTTCGGCTCCAAGAACATGGCGATCGACTTGGGAACCGCGAACACGCTGGTCTATGTACAGGATCAGGGAATCATCCTGAACGAGCCATCGGTCGTGGCGATTGAGACGATCAATGGGATCAAGCGCGTCAAAGCCGTAGGCGATGATGCAAAGATGATGATGGGCAAGACTCCCGACACCATCGAGGCGATTCGCCCGCTCCGCGATGGCGTGATTGCCGACATCGAAATTGCGGAGGAGATGATCAAACACTTCATCCGCAAGGTGAACGGTAAGCGAAACCTGCTCAGCTATCCTGAGATCGTGATTTGTGTGCCCTCGGGTTCAACCTCGGTCGAAAAGCGCGCAATCCGCGATGCTGCGTCTAATGCAGGCGCGTCTGAAGTGCACCTCATCCTAGAACCGATGGCCGCTGCTATCGGCGCGGATATGCCAGTAACGGAGCCGGTCGGCAGCATGGTTGTCGATATCGGCGGCGGTACGACCGAGGTTGCTGTCCTGTCTTTGCGCGGCTTAGCTTACACCACGTCTGTCCGCACCGGCGGTGACAAGATGGACGAAGCCATCGTCTCCTATGTGCGACGGCACCACAATCTCTTAATCGGTGACGCCACGGCTGAGCGGATCAAAAAGGATTATGGCATCGCGATGGTTCCGGATGATGGCGCTGGCGAAGCGATCACGCTGAAAGGCCGCGACCTCGTAAATGGTGTACCTAAAGAGATCACTATCAACCAAGCGCATGTTGCCGAAGCGTTGTCAGAGCCCATTGGAGCCATCGTTGAAGGCGTGCGGATCGCACTGGAAAACACTGCGCCGGAATTGGCCGCTGATATTGTCGATCAAGGCATTGTGCTGACTGGTGGTGGGGCTCTGATCCGACGCTTGGACGAACATCTGCGCGAAGAAACGGGTCTGCCGGTCTCGATTGCAGAAGACCCGCTCACTTGCGTTGCGATTGGCACAGGCCGCGCCATGGAAGACCCGATCTATCGCGGCGTGCTGATGACTGCATAACGCGCGTGTGACGCGAAACTGAAAGGGAATTTCGGCCATGGCGCCGCCAAAATCGCGTCGGTCAAGCTACTCGAAAAAGGCCCAATACTCGGTCTTTACCGGGTATTTGCTCGCGGTGCTCGGCGCACTTCTGGGCGCCGGTTTGCTCGCCATTTCGCTGTGGCAACCGTCCACTTTTGCGCCTCTGCGCGGAGCGGCCAATGATGTTACTGCCCCGGTTGGCAATGGCACTGCGATTGCGCGCTCTGAAACGACAGGTTTGTTCGACTCGATCTCTGGCTATTTCAACGCGGGCAGTAAAAACGCCAAGCTCCAAGAAGAAGTGGAAATTGCGCGCATCCGCTTGGCGGAAGCCGAAGCTATTCAGGCTGAGAATGAGCGACTAAAGTCGATACTCGCGCTCACCCAAAGCGAGATAGAACCGATCGCGGTGACGCGGCTTGTAACAGGCAGCTCGACCAGCAGCCGCCGCTTTGCCGGGATTGGCGTTGGCCGCACGAAAGGCATCAAAATTGGCATGCCCGTTCGCGCACCGCGCGGCGTCGTGGGGCGCATACTAGAGGTTTCGCGCAATTCATCCCGCGTCTTGCTGCTCACGGATAGCGAAAGTGTGCTGCCTGTTCGTAGGGCTTCCGATGAAACTGTCGCATTCGCTGAAGGGCGCGGCGATGGCTTTTTGAATATCCGACTCATCAACCTCGGCACCAATCCATTCAAGGAAGGCGATTTATTCGTAACCAGCGGCGCTGGCGGGTATTACCGGCCCGGCGTAGCCGTCGCGGTTCTGAGCGAAATAAAACCCTATGGTGGGGTCGCCAAACTGGTCGCCGACCCATCAGCGACCGATTTTGTGTCTGTTGAACCGATTTTTGTCCCGGTTGCCCTAGAGGCAGCCGAAGCGGACCCTTCCCAACCGCTGCCCAATTCCACAACTGAACAATCAGAAGAAGACCAACCCGCAGGTTCCTCACCACCAGAGGATGAGTGATGGAGCGCCTTAACCCCGCCGCCCGTTCAGACCGTTATGGCAACCGCATCAATCGCGTCACTTCGCCGTTACGCGCGCGTACAGTCCCCTATATTACGATCCTTCTAGGATCGCTCCTCTCAGTTCTATTTCTCGCCGATGTGATCCCTATTTTCCCTCCGTTGGGATATCTTTTCTTCCTGTCTTGGCGCATCATGCGACCTGGCTTGCTGCCCTTGTGGGCAGGCTTGCCGCTGGGCATTTTCGACGACCTGTTTAGCGGCCAACCCTTTGGCAGCGCTGTGCTCTTGTGGTCGATCACAATGATCCTCCTAGAAATAATCGAGAACCGCTTCCCATGGCGCGGATTTTATCAGGATTGGTTCACCGCCAGTCTAGCGATCATCGCCTATATCTTCGCCGCTATGGTGGTTTCCGGCGCAAAATTGACTTTCCCTCTCGCGCTTGCAGTCCTGCCGCAAGTGGCGATTGCGATCATGGTGTATCCAGCTGTTTCTCGCATAGTCGCTGGGCTTGACCGGTTTCGCCTTTCGCGCTCTCGGAAGATCCGATGAAGCGGTTGTTCAAGAAAAAGCGCGGTGGGCTGACTTCCGGCGCGCCCAAGAAGCGCGCAAGCGTTGTAAACGCGTCCACTTTGAAGCACACATTTGATCGCCGCAGCGTTGTTATCGGCTCGGTCCAAGGCGGGATTGCTGTGCTGCTTGCGGGCCGGTTGGGCTATCTGGCGATTGCTGAGAATGAAAAGTATCGACTCGAATCCGAAAGCAACCGAGTCAACTTGTCGCTGATTCCGCCACGCCGCGGATGGATCCTTGACCGCGACGGTGCACCGCTGGCCCTAAATCGGGCAGATTTTCGCGTTGATGTCGTGCCCGAACGGCTCAACAACGCTGCACATACCATCGACCAAATCGGCGACTTGTTGGGGTTGGACACGGCGCGGGTTGCCGACCTAAAGGCCAAGATCGAAGCCAGCAGCGGCTATCAACCCGTCGAAGTTGCAAGCGGGCTAAAATACGAACAATTCGCCGCCTTGAGCGTGCGCCTGCCCGATATGCAGGGTGTGATCCCACAGCGCGGGTTCTCACGCTACTATCCCGCAGCATTAAGCGTTGGCCATTTGGTCGGCTATGTTGGCCCCGCCAATGCCGAAGAGTATGACGAGGAAGAGCGCAATCCGCTCCTCATCACGCCGGGCTACAAGATCGGTAAGGACGGGCTTGAGAAGCAATTCGAGCCGGAATTGCGCGGTGTTCCCGGTGCTCGCCGAGTTGAAGTGACCGCAGCGGGCCGGGTTGTACGCGATCTTGAGACACGCCCTGACCTGCAAGGCGATGCGGTTCGGCTTACGATTGATGGGCCGTTGCAAGATTATGCCTCGCGCCGGATCGGGCTCGAAAGCGGCTCGGTTGTAATGATGGACTGCCAGTCGGGCGACATTTTGTGCATGGCTTCCATGCCAAGCTTTGACCCCAACAGTTTTTCCGACGGGATCGGCAGCGTCGAATATGCGATGCTGCGCGAGGATGAGCGCGTGCCGCTGCGCAACAAAGTGCTGCAAGGACTTTACCCACCCGGCTCGACGATTAAGCCGATGCACTGCCTCGCGTTTCTCGAAGCGGGGATCAAGCCGGAGGAAACCATTGTGTGCGGCGGTGGGCGACGGATCGGAGATCGCTTTTTCAACTGCCACAGCAATCACGGCACGGTAAATATGAGCAAAGCTATTTATCAAAGCTGCGACAGCTATTTCTATCACTACGCTCAGGTAATTGGTTTTGATAAAGTTGCCGCGATGGCGAGCAGTTTTGGCCTCGGCAAACAATTTCCCTTGCCCGTGCTAAGCCAGTTTTATGGAACAGTGCCAACGCCAAGCTGGAAAGAAGAGAAGTTTGGCAAACCATGGGTTTCGCATGACACTGTGAACGCATCGATTGGGCAAGGTTACTATTTAACCAGTCCTTTGCAACTCGCGGTCTTGGCCGCGCGCACTGCGACAGGTAAAACTATCAATCCCAACCTCGTGTTCGGCAGAAAGCCGCAAGGGGTTAAAAACTACAACTTTAAACCCGATGACATGGCCTATGTGCACAAAGCGATGAGCGATGTCGTCAACGGCCCCGGCACCGCGCGGCGTGCAAGGCTACCCTTTCCGGACATTCAAATGGCCGGAAAAACAGGCACCGCGCAGGTTGTTTCGTTGAGCGTTTCCGATGGCCGCAGCGGCCCGTGGAAGTATCGCGACCATGGCCTATTTGTGTTCCACGCACCGCTCGACAATCCGCGCTACGCTGGCGCTGTGGTGATCGAACATGGCGGCGGCTCAGGCTCGGCCTACCCAATCGCACGCGACGTGATGACCTTTATGTTCGACCCAGCCAAAGGGCTTAATCAATTGCGTTCCCTGGAATCCAGTTGGGGCGGGACAGCTCAGGAGAGGTGGCAAAAACGCTATGCCACCTATGCGGCGGAACGCGGCGAAGCTGTGGAATTGCCACCGAAACGTGAAGAGGAAATATTCGAGCGGGTGCTTGCTGAAGCGCGTCTCGAAGCGGAACAAACGCAAGAGATCGCGGAGGACTTTGTCACTCCGCGTGCCGACACCAATTCCACGCAAACATCGCGCAATCCACGCAACGCTCCATCCGGAACGCGTGAATGAACTCGATCATCCCCACTCCAATTGCGCGCCAGCCTTGGGAAATGCTGATCCCCTTGCTGTTGCTCGTCGCGTTTGGCGCTGCTGTGCTTTATTCTGCGGCGGGTGGTTCGATGCAGCCCTTTGCGAGCTCACATTTAATACGGTTCAGCGTATTCCTCGTCATGGCTTCAATTATAGCACTGCTGCCTCGCGATTTTGTTCGGTTGATGATTTACCCTGCCTATCTCGTGGTCTTGTTGATGCTGATTGCAGTGGAAACCATCGGCGCATTGCGAGGTGGTAGCCAGCGCTGGCTCGATTTGGGCTTCATGGTGCTCCAACCTTCTGAACTGATGAAACCCGTCGTGGTTATCGCGCTGGCACAATACTACTCCACGCTGCCGGTCGGACTAATCGCAACGTGGCGTGCACTTATCCTGCCAGCTGGGATTGTTGGCGCACCCGTCGCGCTCGTTCTGATGCAACCAGACTTGGGCACATCGCTTGCGATAATGTTTGGCGGCGCAGTGGTGATGTTGCTTGCCGGTTTGCCACTGCGCTGGTTTATCGGAGTAGGCATTGCAGCCGCAGCCGCAGCCCCTTTGCTCTTCTTTTTCGCTCTTCAGTCCTATCAACAGCAGCGGGTTATGACGATGTTCAATCCCGAAGAAGACGCATTGGGCGCAGGGTACCACATCACCCAATCCAAAATTGCGATTGGATCCGGCGGGATACTTGGCAAAGGGTTCAACAATGGCTCGCAAAGCCATCTCAACTATTTACCCGAACCGCACACCGATTTCGTCTTCGCAACCATGGCAGAGGAATGGGGTCTGCTCGGAGGCTTCTTCGTTATCGGCGTGTTTGTGATCATCCTTCGCTGGGGAATGAAGGTTGCGCGCAAATCGCAGGATCGGTTCGCCAGCCTTGTTGCTGCGGGCATGTCCGCTACGATCTTCTTCTACATCGCAGTCAACTTGATGATGGTGATGGGCATGGCACCGGTTGTCGGCATACCACTGCCATTCATGAGCCATGGCGGCTCTTCTATGCTGACCAACATGATCTGCATCGGCGTTCTCTTGATGATAAACCGATGGAACCGAAAGGCCCCGCGGCGTGGATTACGAAGTTAAACCGTCACAAGCCCCAGCTTTAACGCTTTAACCACCGCACCAACCCGGTCTGAGGTGTCAAGCTTACCGTAAATCCTCTTGGTATAGGTCTTCACTGTGTCTGGTGAGATGTGAAGAATATCAGCAATCACCGAAGAAGACTTCCCATTGACCATCCATCGAAGGACTTCGGCCTCGCGCGCTGTCAGATCTGGCATGTTTTGCGTTGTATCTAGCAGCATGCTCAGCCGTTGATGCCCGGCTTGAGCCACGCTGCGCACTGTTCCCAATCGAGCTTCAGGAACTTCATCAAAAGGCATGCCGAAATCAAATGAGGCATAGGCGTTGCGCCCCCGCGGGCCGAACAATGGGATACCAAAACCATACGTAAGGCCAAATTTGCGCATCGCTTCGAAAAACGTTTCGATCTCTGGCGTGTTTTCTCCGCGCTTCATCCCCTCTTTCCAAGCCAATATTTTGCCGTGAAGCATGGTTCTAGCCGGGAGAGGATCATGCTGACGATAGCCGTCCGTCTCATACTTTGTGATCCACCCGCGATCAAAACCGCGATGGTAGACTACCGTACTATTCGAGTTGGGCGCATCAAAAAGCGGAGTAAAATGATAACTTTGCCGCAATACACCCTGCTCTTCGCAAAGATCAGCACACAGGTTCAACACCTCATCGATGTCGCAAACTGCTTCGATCTGGCCGAAATACTGCTGCATGTTACAAGTTCTTACCATATGTCACCCAACTTGGCGACTTTCCGTGCACGTCAGCCAAGCGTACATCAGTGGCAGGCTAAAAAGCTCGTGCGTTCGGGTCGCATTCGCCTTCTGGCGAAGTGTTGAGCGCAAAAGTCCTGGCGACGGATGCACGCCCCCATTGTGCCAACCTGTCGCCAGGCAATTTTTTTTGTCGGAGGAATTGATGTTGGGCTTGCGATCCAAAGCAAAACAGTTGCGCGATATGCTTCGCCCTAAAAAGGTCGTTGCGCCTGAAACTTCCGATAAGTTGTCAGGCCACGCCCTTATTGCGCAAACCCTGTTTGCGCGCGAAAAAGCGGGTCAAACCACCACGCTTAGGCAACTCCACCAAATCACTCAGATCACACAGCCAGCGGCGCTTAGAATTCTCGCGTATATGCAACGCACCGGCGAAGTGACGGTTGAAGAGGTCATCCACGATACTTTTGAGTCGACCATCGTGCTCAGTAAGAAAAAGCGCGAAATACTGAAATTGCAACGCATCAATGATGCAGCCTGAGGGCTCGCTAGTCAGGCTCTGATCCTTAGCCGCGACGCTCCTCACGGATTGAGCTGCATACAATTTGTTAGCTGTGTTGATCGTCCTGTGGCGGAAGCGATCTTGAGTTCTTCAAAACCCACGACCGCGTTTTGCCGATTTCTCAATCAAACCTTTCTGTATTCAATCAAGCTCCTGTATTTCTAGCCATTTCCGAAAATGAACGCCAATATTTTACGACTGTATTGGAAGCTTGCAATCAAGCACTAGCTCTATGATTTTATGATATTATTTGAGCTAATTATTTAAAATTGGCGACATTCATTCATCTCAAATATAAATGTAAAATCTGAGATTGAACATTGCAGTATTTGCGTTACAAATACCCCGTGCAAATTCGCGACCTTTAATGGCCGCAACACTGGGGGCGATGATGACCGATTACGCGGACTATGACACAGCTTTTACGGCGCTGACCAAAAACCATATGCACCATGTGCCCAGCCCTCAATCGACCCTAATACCCCGCGAAGATCACGAGAAATACATCCGCGGATATGCGATGGTCTGCAATTTCCTTACCGATGATGCAGCCTTCAAAAAGGCGCTCAAACGGATATCGCTGAAGCTGTGGCTCGCCTATAATGGCGATAAGAGCCAATCCAATAAGTTTACGCGGGCAATCTCGGTCGTCGCCGCACGCCACGGCTTTAGAGTTCGGCGACATGATTACCCAACCGTGGATCATTCAACCCCGATGAAATTCAAGCTTATCGGTGGGGATCCTCAGCTCGGATTTTTCCTGCGCAACAAGCTGTTTTGGAAGGACAGCATGGATAGACGGCATGGCGAACACAGTCACTCGCTTCAATGGCTTGCCATTTCTGCGGGTAACATCGGCGCGCCGGTGGCGATCCCCGAATTGTACGCGCGAAGCGGCGAGTTTTTAATGAAGACCACGGCAGGCGACAAGTGCAGCGCTTGGCAATGGGTCGCTGACAGTTTTCCGGGCAAGCGCGACGGCGGGGCAACCGTCCTTGCGGGGACAAGAAAAGACGATCTGCAAACGAAGGGCTATCGTTCACCCCAGAACATCATGAGCTACCTTCTCAGCCGGGATAAAGCCGGGGGTCTTGAGAAGCACTTTGTCGCAAGCTACCTTCAGGCGAAAGATTCGGGTCAACTGAATCGAAAAATCGGAGCCGATGTCTGGAAACAGTCAGGCCGTTCGCCCAAACGGTACATCAAACATAACTTCACCGACCGGCTCCAAAAAGAGAAGCGGGCCGCTTTAGGTTTCGGGAACAAAGAAGGCGACGAAACTGTACGCACTTTTCACGGCGTGACCGGGAATTTATTCGTCCAAAAGAAGTGATGCTCCCTTGCAATCACATTTGAATGTGATACGTGTCCTGCATGAGCACATCTACAATCACACGCGTTTGCGATCTCGTCACATCCGGTGAAATGACCAAAGCGGGCCTCGCCCGCGCGGCTGGCCTTCATGCCAACACTTTGCGCGATGCCGGTGAGCCCGATTGGAACCCCACCTCCGAAACGCTCAGCAAGATTGAGGCATTCCTAGACGCCAATGATGATCGCCCGGTCTTGGTGAGTGCCGAAGAGATTATCGACGAAGCGCGCAATGGTCGGATGTATATCCTTGTCGATGATGAGGACCGGGAAAACGAAGGCGACCTCATCATTCCCGCCCAAATGGCGACCCCTGCCGCGATCAACTTTATGGCGACGCATGGCCGTGGGCTGATCTGTCTGGCACTGGATAAGGCTCGGGTTGATGCCCTCGGCCTGGAGCCGATGAGCCGCAACAATAAGGAGAGCATGCAAACCGCTTTCACAATCTCGATTGAGGCGAAGGAAGGCGTCACCACTGGAATTTCGGCTGCGGATCGTGCGCGCACCGTCGCAGTTGCCATCGATTCCAGCAAAGGCCCCGAGGATATCGTCACGCCCGGCCATGTCTTTCCATTGACGGCGCGCGAAGGCGGAACGCTTGTCCGCGCTGGCCATACCGAAGCCGCTGTTGATATCTCACGCATTGCAGGCCTCAATCCCTCAGGCGTGATTTGCGAGATCATGAACGAAGATGGGACCATGGCGCGGCTTGATGATCTTGTCGCCTTTGCGCGCAAGCATGATCTCAAAATTGGAACAATCCGCGACCTTATCGCCTACCGGATGCGCAACGACCACCTGGTCGAGCGGTTGGATGAGCGCAGTTTTGAAAGTGACTATGGTGGGCAATGGCAAATGATCACCTATCGCGACCGGATTGCGAATGCAGAAGCATATGTCCTGCAAAAAGGACATGTGACACCCGACGCACCTACCCTCACCCGCGTTCACCCTATTTCGGTGTTTGACGATGTGTTGGGCGCACCAGGGCCGCGAAAGCGAACTTTGCAACGAGCGATGCACGCGATAGGCGAGCATGGATCGGGCGTAATCGTAATCCTGACTCAGCGAATTGGCTCGGGGGAATGGAGCAGGGACGAAGAGATCCGCAATATTGGCATTGGTTCACAGATCCTCGCAGACTTAGGCGTGGAAGATATGGTGCTGTTGTCCAATTCACGGCCTGACCTTGTGGCGATTGAAGGCTATGGCCTTACCATTTCCGATCACAAACCCATTCCGGAGTAAGGTTCATGGCTCGCATTCTGATTGTCGAAGCGCGGTTTTATGCGCATTTGAATGACATGCTGATCAAAGGGGCGGAGGCTGCTATCACAGGCGCGGGTCACGAAGCCGAAGTGCTCACTGTGCCGGGCGCGCTTGAAGTGCCTGGTGCCATCGCGCTTGCTGCGGAAAGTGGCGAGTATGATGGATTTGTCGCGATTGGAGTCGTGATCCGTGGCGAAACCTATCACTTCGAGATTGTTGCGGGTGAAAGCGCGCGCGCAATCATGGCTCTGACAATGGATGGAATTCCGATTGGCAATGGTATCCTGACCACAGAGAATGAAGATCAAGCGCTTGTTCGCGCGGACCCAGCGCAAAAGAACAAAGGTGGCGAAGCCGCCGAGGCCGCTCTGGCGCTGCTAAAACTGGCAAAGCGTTTCGGCCCTTAGCCTTAAAGCCCTTGTCTGTTTTGATAGGGGTTTTTCCTCATATTACGTACTTTCCCGATGTAGATTTTCTGAAGGGCTTCAACGAAACCCGTTGGCGGCAGGGGGCGGCAATTCGCTCCCATCTCGCTTCCGGGTTAACCGTGCCTTTTGAGAAGATTGCATACGTATGAGAACTGAAATGCCAACAATTCAATTGCAAGGTTCCCTTGATGAGCTCGCACCGATCATGGCCTCGCTTGAGCAATGTCTGAGCGAGTTGGATATGCTTGGCACTGGCATCGCTGCGGCACATCTCGATGCTGCCATTCACCAACTCAAACGTGATCAGGCGCAAATACACGGCCGCCTCTAAGCAGCCTTGATGCGGACCCACGTGCTGTTTGCATTGTATCAAAAATTGAATCAGACACTCCGTAGTAATCCGTAAAGCCACGAACTCCTTGCAATTGTATAAGAATGCTTCGGGCCGACAAAGCGTTACAATCAGTCAGGCGATTGTGCTGTGGTCAGCTTCTTGCACCCTAAGGAGGATGGGCTTTGTGGATTGGGCAAACAGGCGGATATCTCTTCGCAGCTCGCCAAGCGGCGAACAACTTAACACACTCGGTTGAATGCCAGCGTTCATTGCGCGTGCACACCCGGCAAACACTTTGGCACATTGCGCAGCTCATGGCCGGAGCAGGAGCATCGCATGAAATTGGATGACCCAAGTGCAGAACGCTGCATGGCCGATTCACTAACGGAAGCGGGTGAATTAGATTTTGGGAAAGGTTCAGACCTAAGCCCTTTCGCAGACCAATTGATGGCGATTGCGCGGCAATTGCGCGATGGGGAGTTTGTTCCGCCTTTTGAAGCCTCAGTTATCTCCTCAAACAAAGAGTCGACGAAAACGGCCTCGCAGACCAATCGAGATCAGTTCCTCGCTTTGGCGAAACGCATTTATGCAATCCGTCGTCGTCGCAGCAGCATCTTCGGCAATCCAGACCTTTTTGGAGAGCCTGCCTGGGATATCCTGCTCGATCTCTACATCGCTCACGTGGAGCAAAAGCCAGTATCAGTGTCGAGCGCCTGTATCGGCTCCGCTTCCCCATCCACCACTGCCCTGCGCTGGTTGGGTGTACTCGCAGAAGATGATCTGATCATTCGCGAGCAGGATCGAGATGATCAGCGCCGCGTACTTGTCAGACTGACCGAGCGCGGAGTGGAAGCGATGGAAACCTATTTTGCCAAAGCAGCGGGGAGTTAAGCGACCACCTGCACTTCCGGCACCTAAGTGTGGTCGCAACCACTTTTCCTCACGCGGTGTACACAAGTCAAAGCATCTTAGGGATCCCACTGCTTTGAGTAGCAATGTCGACTGTTAGTCGCTCAGCGCCCCAAAACACGCCCGCCCAGCATAGATTGCGCTCGCACCTAGTTCTTCTTCGATCCGGATCAACTGATTGTATTTTGCGAGCCGATCAGACCGCGCAAGCGAGCCGGTTTTGATCTGCCCGCAATTGGTCGCGACTGCCAAATCGGCGATAGTCGCATCTTCGGTCTCGCCAGAACGGTGGCTCATTACTGATGTATAGCTTGCACGGTGGGCCATATCGACCGCCGCCAGCGTTTCGGTGAGTGTGCCAATTTGATTGACCTTCACCAACAGCGAATTCGCCAGCCCTTTAGCAATACCATCGCTCAGGCGTTCTGGGTTGGTCACGAACAAGTCATCGCCAACCAATTGAACCTTGTCACCAATGGCTTTGGTAACTGCGGCCCAGCCTTCAAAGTCATCTTCGTCCATACCGTCTTCGACGGACTTGATCGGATAATCATCACAGAGCTTTGCGAGGTAATCGGCCATCCCTGCACCATCGAGGCTTAGGCCCTCACCCGAAATCTCATACTTCCCGTCTTTGTAAAACTCGGTCGCAGCGCAATCGAGCGCGAGCACGATGTCCTTGCCAGGTTTGAAACCTGCTTGCTCAACAGAAGCCATGATAAAATCGAGCGCCGCACGCGTGCTGGCCAGATCCGGTGCGAACCCACCCTCATCGCCAACAGAGGTTGCAAGGCCTTTGTCTGCAAGACCTTTCTTCAATGTGTGGAACACCTCTGAACCCCAGCGCACGGCTTCGGCAATGCTCTCCGCACCCACCGGCATGATCATGAATTCCTGAATATCAATCGGGTTGTCGGCATGCTCTCCGCCATTGATGATGTTCATCATCGGCACCGGTAGGACATGTGCAGAGACACCGCCAAGATAAGAAAAAAGCGGGAGGCCGCGCGCATTCGCTGCGGCTTTCGCGACAGCCAAGCTGGTACCTAGAATAGCGTTGGCGCCGAAACGTGCCTTGTTCGGTGTTCCGTCCATTGCGATCATCGCCAAATCTATGTCGCGTTGATCCTCGGCATGAAGGCCTTTCACCATGTCCGCAATCTCACCATTGACCGCGGCGACCGCTTTCAGGACACCTTTGCCCTTATAGCGACCCGCATCACCATCGCGCAGCTCAACAGCTTCATGCGCGCCAGTAGACGCTCCTGAGGGGACGGCCGCGCGGCCAAAACTGCCGTCGTCGAGCAAAACATCCACTTCGACGGTTGGGTTGCCCCGACTGTCGAGAATTTCGCGTCCATGGATGTCGATAATGGATGTCATAGTTGGCTCCAGCGGCAAAGTGTTCTATATAGATAAGACACCCAGAGACGAATGCGATTCTGGGCGGTCGTTTCGCAACAATCCTCTATGCGCCGGACCCTACAGGCGCAAGCGAGCGAATTCGTATGTTATGGCTGTGAATGGCAATTCACGCATATTCACACTGGAAATCCAACCCAATGCAGGGCATGAGACACAATTATGGCAGAAGCAAAAACAACCAAATCCACCCGCACTTCGACTGCAAAGAAAGCTCCCGCGAAAAAGGCTGCGACAGCTCGCAAAACGGCAGTAAAAAAAGCTCCAGCGAAGAGAGCGGCCGCTAAGAAGGCGGCGGCTCCAAAGACTGAAGCAAAAAGCCGTTTCAACGCCGCTTTAGAAGAAGCGAAAGCTGGTGCAGAAAAACTGCGTGCACAAGCAGGTGAACACGCCGGCACTGCACGCGAACAGGCGCTGAGCCGCGGAGGAGATTTGATGCAAGACGCAAAGGTTTATAGCGGCAAAGCGAAAGAAAAAGCTGGCGAGTTGGCAACCGATGGCAAAACCGCTGCGAGTGACGCAATGTCCTCGCTAGGCAAAGTCGTTGGTGATACTGCTGATCAGATTGATGAGCGCTTTGGCGAGCAATATGGCGATTATGCACGCAAGGCTTCGCGCGGCCTGGCAGAAGCGTCTGCTAAACTTGATGGAAAGAGCGTCGAAGACCTTGGCGAAGATGCCCGCGAATTCGTTCGCAAAAGCCCTGGCGTTGCCATTGGCGTGGCCGCAGTTGCCGGGTTCCTGCTCGCGCGCATGATTGGCGGTTCACGCGATTGAACGGGCTGGCGCTGATTGACAATTCTAATCGGCGCAGCCGCCGGGGGAAGCGGGATATTCAATGCTGAATGATGACAGCTCGGGATCTGGCGCAGATCATGCCGATGCTCGTGCTACACCCGCAGAAGATAGCGCCTCCGGGACCAGCACGAATGATCTTAGCGACACGGCTTTCCAAGAATCGCTGGTGGAAGAAGCCGCAGCTCTGATCGATGACGGCAAGACTTATCTCGAAGCCGAACTAGCATTTCAGAAAACCCGCGCAGGGATTGCTGGCAAAAGCGCAGCCAAGGCGGCTGTTTTTGCGATCATCGCGATCATCTTGTTGCACATTGCTTTTCTCGCACTTGCCGTTGGACTGGTAATCGCGCTTGAACCTCTCGTGACCATCTGGGGCGCGATAGGCATCGTCTTTGGCGGCCTTTTGCTGTTGGTCCTGCTGCTGCTTTTCGGCGCGGCGCGAAACGGATTGCGCATTGCTGCGATGTTCGCCGGCGATAAAGACAAGAAGGGTGAGGACGAGCAGGCATGAGCAAGCTCCCCAAACAATTTGTTGAGGACAAGGCACTGCGCGATTCAGCGCGCGAAGTCCTTATGGCGGATGTTGGCCATGCGCGCGGGACATTCTCTGCAAAAAGCATCGCAACAAAGGTCGGTGGACGGGTCGGCGATGGCGCAAACGACGTGTTCGAAGTGGCCAAGATACACGCCGATGACAAACGCGGTTTGCTGGCGCTGTTGATCGGAGCAGCCGCGCTGTTCTTCGCGCGCGGCCCGATTATGGAGGTTCTTGGCCTTGGCGGTTCAAACGAAGCCAACCCAGAGACAGACGAGCTCGGCGCAGAGGATACGGGCGAGCCCGCCCTTCCCCCGACAGGAGACGATGATGAGCAGTGATCCTTCCGAGAAGCGCGATGAGCTGCGCGCCAAGATCGAGGCGAGCGAACGTCGGGTAGCCGAACGTACCATTACTGACAACGCGAAGGAAGCGGCGGGAGTGGCAACCACCTACGTGAAAGAAAACCCGATGATCGTTCTCGGCGGTGCGATTGCAGCTGGGTTGGTAATTGGGATGATGACAAAGCCTGGCCGACGCGCAGCGGGCAAAGCCGCAAGTGGAGCGGGCAAAGCCGCAAGTGGCGCGGCGGGCGCTGCCAGTGGTGCGGCCAAAGGCGCAGCGAAAAGCGCTGGCAAAGCGGTCAAATCGCGCGGGGCATCCTTTGCCGCCCTGCTTGCAGATGCTCTGGTCGCATACGGTGTTAAGATGATTGATAAGGCCGTTGACACGGACAAGCCCGACGCCAGTAAGTAAGCGGTCCCTTGCCCGGCGCGCGCGATGAGCTAAAGCGTTGCAAGACGCATCATAATCAAGCGAGTCACAATGGCAGAAACAACCCCCGAACAGCGGCTCCACCTCGTAATGGGTGGGCGTGTGAAAGACCCGCGCGGCATCGAGTTCAAAGATCCGGAAAGTCTCCATGTAGTGGGCGTCTTTAGTTCGTTTGACGACGCAGTTGATGCCTGGCGCGGCCAAGCGCAGCGGACCGTCGATGATGCAGAGATGAAATATGTCGTAGTGCATATTCACAAGCTGCTGACCCCCGACGATTAATTCTGGTCGGCAGTCTTGGTCTATGACCTACTCCATCCGTGCCTTTGCTCCAGGTGACGCTGAAACGCTAGCCGAACTGACCCTTGCCGCCATCAAACAGGTGGGCGCGGTTTCCTATACGCCCGAGCAAGTGACAGCGTGGGCGGCGCGACATCCGGGGCCAGAGCGGTTCTTAGCCCGCGCAGAGGCGGGGCACACAATTTGGGTTGCGTGTGAGACGGGCAATCAAGCAGTCGCCTATGCATTGATGGAACCAGGCGGGCATCTTGATATGCTTTACTGCCATCCAGATCACACCCGCAAAGGTCTAGCTGACCGACTTCTTGAGCAAGCTGAAACGTACGCGCTCTCAGAGGAAATCGGGATGCTTTACACTCAAGCCAGCGAATTGGCTCGACCCGCGTTTGAGCGCGCAGGATACAGCGTGACGGAGCGCCGTGACTTCGAAATCGAAGGCATTGCCATCTATAACTTTGCTATGGAAAAGCCTCTTAAATAAGCGCTTTATCGCAAAATCTTTAGACAAATTGGATTTTTTTGACGAGGTAAAACTTGTCACCAGCAGGGACCGTCACTTCGATCTCATCTTCGACCTGTTTGCCGATCATTGCGCGTGCCAAAGGCGAACTGAATGAGATACGGCCCGCGGCAGCATCCGCTTCTGTCTCACCCACGATCTGATATTTGATCGGTTTGTCATTATCGTCGAGCAACGTAACCGTCGCGCCGAACACAATTTTATCGCCGGTTAAGGACGCAGGGTCGATAATTTGTGCGCGGCTAACCTTGCCTTCAATGTCGCCGATCATTGCTTCGACTTGACCCTGACGCTCTTTGGCCGCGTGATATTCTGCGTTTTCGGAGAGGTCGCCATGCGCACGTGCTTCTTCAATCGCATCAACAATAAGAGGGCGTTCCTCGCGCAGCGCTTTGAGGTCTGCCATCAGCAGCTCATAACCTTCAGCAAGCATCGGAACTTTTTCCATCGTCGCTACCCGTCTCTTTCTTCGCGCCTGTGTTTCCCAAAAACCCCAATAAATACAGCGTCATTTGGTTTGCGACCGCTCCGTGAGAGGCGGCCTCTTCGCAACAAAATGTCGGGGAGCTTGGCGTGTCTTGTCAGCTATAATAGTCTTGGAGTGACCGGACTTCAAGTTGTTGCGGTTTTATGGCCGCGATTGTTGCTGCTGAAGCGAGCGAAGCGGCGGCTGTCGTGTAGTACGGAACCTTCTTTTCAAGCGCCGTTGCACGGATCGATTTGGAGTCACGCATACTCTGCCAACCCTCTGTCGTGTTGAAGATCAGCGCGATTTCACCGTCGATGATTTTGTCGACAATATGCGGCTGACCTTCGGCGACTTTATTCACGCGTTCTACCGCAAGGCCCTGTTCCGAAAGGTAGCTTTGTGTTCCGCCCGTTGCGACAATCTTGAAACCATGATCGAGCAAGTGCTTGACCGCAGGCACAATTACCGACTTGTCAGTGTCCTTCACAGATATGAAAACAGTGCCTTCATCAGGCAGGCTAAGCCCTGCCCCCAATTGTGATTTGAGGAAGGCAGCTTCGAACGTGGTGTCGATCCCCATCACTTCGCCGGTCGATTTCATTTCTGGCGTTAGGACCGGGTCAGCACCGGGGAAGCGGCCCCATGGGAACACCGCTTCTTTGATCGCCATATAGGGCAGATCACGCTTGAACGGTTCAAAGTCGGAGAGCTTTTCGCCTGCCATTACACGGCTAGCGATCTTTGCAACCGGTTGGCCGATTGCTTTCGCTACAAACGGCACGGTGCGGCTTGCGCGTGGATTGACCTCGATTAGGTACACTTCGCCTTCCTTGACCGCGAATTGCACATTCATAAGCCCGCGCACGCCCAGAGCCATTGCAAGCGCTTCGGCCTGCCGCTCCATCTCAGCGACAATTTCCGGCTCGAGCGAGTAAGGCGGCAATGTGCAGGCGCTGTCGCCAGAATGGACACCGGCTTCTTCAATATGTTGCAGCACACCGGCGACGTGCACTTCGTCACCATCGCACAGCGCATCAACATCGCATTCGATTGCATCGCGCAGATATTGGTCGACCAGCACCGGACTATCACCCGACACGTTCACCGCAGTCTTGATATAATCATCAAGCTGGGCCTCGGAATCCACGATCTCCATCGCTCGCCCGCCCAACACGTAAGAAGGACGCAGCAACACAGGATAGCCGATCCGCGCAGCAACACTTGCCGCTTCATCACGGCTGTAAGCAATACCATTCTCCGGCTGTTTCAGCTTGAGTTTGTCGACCAGCTTCGCGAACCGCTCACGATCTTCGGCCAAGTCAATGGCATCGGGCGAAGTGCCAAGGATTGGAATGCCTGCATCTTCCAAAGCCTGCGCGAGTTTAAGCGGGGTCTGCCCACCAAACTGCACGATCACGCCAACCAGATCACCGGTCGATTGCTCAACCTTCAGAATTTCCAGCACATCTTCATCAGTCAACGGCTCGAAATACAGCCGGTCGGACGTGTCGTAATCTGTCGAAACAGTCTCAGGATTGCAGTTGACCATGATCGTTTCATAGCCCTGTTCAGCGAGAGCGAAACAGGCATGGACACAGCAATAATCGAACTCGATCCCCTGCCCGATCCGATTTGGGCCACCGCCAAGAATGACAATCTTCTTACGCTCCGAAGGTGCCGCTTCGCATTCCGCTTCGCCAAAGCTGGGCGCTTCATAGGTTGAGTACATGTAAGGGGTAATCGCCTCGAATTCCGCCGCACAGCTGTCGATCCGTTTAAAGACGGGGCGCACGCCGAGCCGTTCGCGCAATTCGCGCACTTCGGCTGCGCTGGTTGCGCCAGCCATTGCTTGCAAGGCATCGTGGAGCAATCCGGAATGCCTGGCTTGCGTCTCTGCCATCCCGTCTTTGACGCCGACCGAACGCACCGCTAGGCGCGCCAATCTTTGGTCGGAAAAGCCCATGGCTTTCAATCGCCTCAGCCCTTGAGCATCGTTTGGCAGGCCATCCGCTTGCACGGCAACTTCAGCGGCAATAATCGCCTCAATCTGACGCAGAAACCAAGGATCAAAGCCGGTGATCGTCTGGATTTCCTCCACGCTAAGACCTTCTCGGAATGCCTGCGCGATCTTGAGGATGCGGTCGGGGGTCCGCTGCGACAACGCGGCGGTGATCACATCGCGCGCCACGCCTTCCAATTCGATCACTCGGTTAAAGCCATCAAGCTCAGTTTCCAGCCCGCGCAGCGCCTTTTGCATCGACTCCGCAAAATTGCGACCAATTGCCATGACTTCGCCGACCGATTTCATTGCGGTCGATAGTTTCGCTTCGGTGCCTCTGAATTTCTCAAACGCAAAGCGCGGGATCTTCGTCACGACATAGTCGATTGTCGGCTCAAAGCTCGCGGGGGTCGCGCCGGTTATCTCGTTGGTGATTTCATCCAGCGTATAGCCAACCGCAAGTTTTGCAGCGACGCGCGCAATTGGGAAGCCGGTCGCTTTGGAGGCAAGCGCTGAAGAGCGTGAGACGCGCGGGTTCATCTCAATCACGATCAGGCGGCCATCCTTGGGATTGACCGCGAATTGCACATTCGACCCGCCGGTTTCGACGCCAATCTCGCGCAGCACATCAATGCTGGCGGTGCGCATGATCTGATATTCTTTGTCGGTTAGGGTAAGTGCCGGGGCCACGGTGATGGAATCGCCGGTATGCACGCCCATCGGATCGACGTTTTCGATTGAGCAGATGATGATCGCATTGTCCGCTTTGTCGCGAACGACCTCCATCTCATATTCTTTCCAACCGAGCAGTGATTCCTCGATAAGAACTTCGGTGGTGGGCGATGCGTCGAGCCCGTCGGTGACGATCTTGTCGAACTCGGCCTTGTTGTATGCGATCCCGCCGCCGGTCCCGCCTAGGGTGAAGCTTGGTCGGATGATCGAGGGAAGTCCGGTGCGCTCCAATACCGCGCGTGCTTCTTCGAGGGTGTTGGCAACGCCGCTGCGCGCGCTTTCCAAGCCGATAGAGTCCATCGCATCGCGGAAACGCTGACGGTTTTCTGCCTTGTCGATCGCGTCAGCCTTCGCGCCGATCATCTCAACGCCGTAATTCTCCAACGTGCCATCGGCATCCAAGGCCAATGCGCAATTCAGCGCGGTCTGTCCGCCCATCGTTGGAAGCAGCGCGTCGGGTTTTTCCTTGGCGATGATTTTGGCGACGATGTCGGGCGTGATCGGCTCAACATAGGTCGCGTCGGCAAACTCAGGATCGGTCATGATCGTTGCCGGGTTCGAGTTTACCAGGATCACCCGGTAACCGTCCTCTTTGAGCGCCTTGATCGCCTGTGTACCCGAATAATCAAACTCGCACGCCTGCCCGATAATGATTGGGCCTGCGCCAATGACGAGGATGGAGGATATGTCGTTACGTTTGGGCATTTAGTTTCCTGGCAATCCAAGGATATGAGGTTTTGGTTGTTCGCGCGTCGGAAGTGCTTTGCATTGATGCACAAAAAAGCCCTCCCCGCCATTACGGCGAAGAGAGCTTTTTCTATTACTAAACGGGCGCTGTGCGCGGTCAGTTACTCGGCAGGTGCTGGCGCCGCAGGAGCGGGAGGCGCTTGAAGCAAACCTTGAAGCTGCTCCGAAATGCAAGACTGCGTCTGTTGAGTCAAAATTTCCTTGGCGTCCGAAACGCTCGCATCTTCCGGAATTTTGCTGGTGAGGCAATTGCAGAACTGGTCGCCATCCACGCTTGCCGGTAGTGCG
Organism: Erythrobacter sp.; assembly: GCA_039985875.1. Taxonomy (GTDB): domain Bacteria; phylum Pseudomonadota; class Alphaproteobacteria; order Sphingomonadales; family Sphingomonadaceae; genus Erythrobacter. Next base: position 919,178 of record JBDWRU010000011.1, read on the forward strand.
CCTTTCTGCTTTTGGCATTCCTCCATCGCTTGTTCTTTCGCCGGAGTGCACGCCGCTAGCGTTGCAGCAAGCAGAACGATACCAAATCCAATACGCATTCAAATTCCCCTCAAAAGGTCGATGTAAGTTCCTTTGTGGCTCAATGAGCCGTTCGATGCGACACCATGTTGTTGTTAATTGCGTATGAGAGTAACCAGAAGCAGCGCCCCTGACCATCCACGAAACGCTTTTTCCAGCGATTTTGTTGTAAAGTTTTGCTGACGTGCTCAGATCCAAGCCCTTGGCAACGTTCCCTAAGTCGCAGGAGGACTTCCAGCTTTTTCTTTGCAACCTTGCAAATTGATTTGGATCAGGTCGTTCGCTTCCTGTTCGCTGCTGTCGGCGGGCACCGCCGCTTTGAGACACTCGCAAAACGCCAACACATCCGCGCTTTCGGGCAGACTTTCCCCCGAATACTCGCATTGTTCGGTTACAATGTCGGTTGCTGACGGAGACGAGCAAGCCGCCAAAGATCCTGCTAGAACCATCCCAAGTGCGTGCTTCATTATATTCCCCCTTGAAATTGCAAGGCGGAGTATGTCGGAGATATTGATTGGCAACAAGCTGCGGTGACATTCCGCTCATTTCAGCCCTCCGACGAATTTTTCGAAGAGATAGAAACTGTCTTGCGGACCGGGCGAAGCCTCCGGGTGATATTGGACGCCAAAGGCGCGCTTGCCCTTCACCGAAATACCGCAGTTAGAACCATCGAACAGGCTTACATGCGTTTGTTCAATCGTATCGGGCAGCGTGTCAGTATCGACGGCAAAGCCGTGGTTCATGCTGGTGATTTCGACTAGCCCATCGGTCTCGCCCCAGCCCGCGCCAACACGTTGGACCGGGTGATTGGCACCGCGATGCCCTTGATGCATCTTTACCGTCTTGGCGCCCGCTGCCAGTGCGAGCATTTGGTGACCCAGACAGATACCAAAGAGGGGCATGTCGCGCTCTAACAGCGCCCTAATCACTGGCACCGAATACTCACCAGTAGCCGCCGGATCGCCCGGACCGTTGGAGAGGAATACGCCATCTGGCTTAAGTGCAAGAACGTCTTCAAGGGACGTCTTGGCCGGGACGACAGTCACTTTCGCGCCTGCTTGCACCAGATTGCGGAAAATGTTGTCCTTCGCGCCGAAATCAATTGCGACAACATGCGGGCTGGCGTCTCTTGCCGCACGGCCATAGCCTTGGCCAAGCTTCCAATATCCACCTTCCCAGTCTTCTTGCTCCTGACGTGTCACACGAAGAGCGAGGTCCATACCCTCCAGCCCTGCCCAGCCCTGCGCGCGTTGGAGCAGCGCGTCCAAATCGAACTTACCCTCTGGCGAATGCGCAATCACGGCGTTAGGCGCGCCGCTTATGCGGATCATGCGGGTCAGCGCGCGGGTGTCGATCCCGGCCAGGCCGATTTTGCCGTTCTTCTCCATCCATTGAGTAAAGCGCTCAACGCTGCGGAAATTGGAGGGCTCGGTCACATCCTCGCGCACAACGCATCCAACCGCGCCTTCGACCTGGCTTTCAATATCTTCCGGGTTTGCACCAACATTGCCGATATGCGGGAAGGTAAAGGTGACGATTTGTGCCGCGTAAGACGGGTCGGTCATCACTTCCTGATAACCGGTCATCGCAGTGTTGAAGCACACTTCACCAACCGCTTCGCCGCTTGCGCCAAAACCACGTCCCCAAATCACACTGCCATCAGACAAAACGAGACATCCTGTCGCACCTTTAGGTTGCGCAGGACGCGAGGCAGCAGAAGCCATTTGGGGCTCTCCATTTAGAGGTTTTCCAGCAATGTCGCTAAGTCTCAGCCGCTATAGCTGCGCAGCGCTCTCGTCAACCTAGGCGTGAGCTCGATGTTGCGTTAGAGCGCCTACAACGCACAAACATCCACAGAAAGTTCATACCACCATGATCCGCGACGATATCAAAGCCGCCACCATCACTGCGATGAAAGCAAAAGAAAAAGAGCGCACCGCCACGCTTCGGCAAGTTTCGGCAAAGATCAAAGACCGCGATATTGAAGAGCGGACCTCTGGCAAGGATGTTGATGATAACGCCTTGGTCACATCGGTTTTGCAGAAAATGGCCAAGCAACGCCGCGAATCGATTGAGATGTATGAAAAAGGCGGGCGCGACGAACTTGCTGCGGTCGAAAAGGCTGAGCTCGCAATCATCGAAGAGTTCTTGCCACAAATGATGAACGAGGCCGACACCAAGGCCGCAATTGACGCGATCAAAGCGGAAACCGGTGCGTCTTCGATGAAGGATATGGGCACGGTTATGGGTGCTCTCAAAGCCAAGCATGGCGCGGTGCTGGACGGGAAACTGGCAAGCGGACTTGTGAAAGCTGCGCTAAGCTAAATTACACTCACACACAGATTGCTCCACAATCTCGCTTGAATGCGCGGGCAATCGGGCGCACATTTTAGCGATGACAATCACCCCGCAATGGAAAGATGAGCTGCGCGCGCGTGTGACCCTCTCAACGGTCATTTTGCGTACGACCAAGCTCACCAAAGCAGGGCGTGAGTGGAAAGGGTGCTGCCCATTCCATGATGAAAAGACCCCGAGCTTTTACGTCAACGACCAAAAGAGCTTTTACCACTGCTTTGGTTGCGGCGCGCATGGCGATGTCATTTCATGGATGACCGAGCAGCGCGGGCTGACCTTTATTGATGCGTGCAAAGAGCTTGCAAGCGAGGCGGGAATGGAGGTCCCTGCACCCGATCCAGTGGCAGCCAAGAAGGCCGAAAAGCACGCGGAATTGGTCGATGTCACAACCGAGGCGCAGGAGTGGTTTTTCGATAATTTGCGAAGCGCCGATGGTCGCGGAGCAATGCAATATTTGAATGATCGCGGGTTAAAGCCGGAGGTTTTGCAGGAATTTGGCTTCGGCTTTGCGCCGGAAAGCAAGCAAGCGCTCAACCGTGCACTCACCCGCTTTGACGATCAGATGCTGGTCGAAAGCGGCATGCGGATCAAGACCGATGATGGAACCACATATGATCGGTTTCGCGGCCGGGTTATGCTGCCGATCCAGGATGCACGCGGCCGGGTGATCGCCTTTGGCGGGCGGATCATGGACAAGCGCGATGGCGTCGCAAAATACCTCAATTCTCCCGATACACCGCTGTTTGATAAAGGCCGCACGCTCTACAATCTGCACCGCGCCGCCCCTGCCTCACGCCAATCCGGGCGTGTTGTGGTGGTCGAGGGCTATATGGATGTGGTTGCGCTCGCTCAGGCAGGGTTTGCGGATGCGGTCGCGCCGCTAGGGACTGCGCTCACCGAAATGCAGCTGGAAATGCTGTGGCGAATGGTTGAGGTGCCAGTCCTGTGCTTTGACGGAGATGCCGCAGGGCAGCGCGCGGCTATGCGGGCAGTTTCGCGCGCGCTTCCGCTGCTGGCACCGATGCGCTCGCTAAGCATCGTTCGACTGCCATCCGGCATGGACCCTGACGACCTTATCAAGGAACGCGGTGCCGGAGCGATGGAAAAGCTGCTCAGCGAGGCAAAGCCCTTGCTCGAAGCCTTGTGGGAGTTTGAACGCGATGCGCAGCCATTAAAAAGCCCGGAATCCAAAGCCGGGTTAAAAGCGCGGTTGATGACACATGTGGATACGATTCAGGACAGCGATATTCGCTCGCTATATCGCCGCGAGTTGCTCGATCGCTTTTCTGCCTTTGCCTATCCTCCGCGCCAGCCAAGAGGCAATGCGCAACGCGGGCCCTGGAAACCCGGAAAACCCGCCGCCGCCAGCCTTTCAAGCGATGCACTCAGCGCGCTTCAAAGTATCATTTCTGGCGGTGGGCGTAGCAATCTTCTAAATGCAGTAATTGCAGGATTGACCCGGCACCCAGACCAGATTGAACGCCATGGAGAAGCTCTTATTCGGCTCACAAAGGCCGATCCACATGCCGCACCGGCAATAGAATCGCTGATAGAACTGTCCGAAGGGCTTGATTCGCAGCGAAACACCGCCATATTCAGCGCGAACGGCCTACCCGCCCCACCGGACGATTATCGTTACGCCTTCCTCCGAGAAGGCACGCCACCGAGTGAAGCGCGCGAGGATTTGGCCGAAGCTGTATCGCTGCTGGCCCTCAAACCAGCGCTCGAAGCTGCTATGGCGGCAACGGTCGCACGGTTTGATGAAGACCCGGAAGGGTGTTTTATGGAACAGGCACGCTTGCGAGAACGGCTTTCTTCAGTAAATGAGCGCTTAAAAGCCTTTGGGCGCAAAAAGGCTGCTTCGGCGGCACGGGACACAGAGTTAACATCGGCGTCAACGGGCGAACCCGAAGGCGACCTGCAAACAGATTGACGGACTTACATGGCCTCGAAAGCTAAGACTCAAGATAAAGAAGACGCTCCCCTGATCGACCTCAATGAGGCAGCGGTTAAGAAGCTGATGACCAAGGCAAAGAAGAAGGGCTACATCACCTATGATGAGCTCAACGAAGCTTTGCCGTCGGGCGAGATGAGCCCCGATCAAATCGAGGACATCCAAACCGCTCTATCGGAAATGGGCGTGCAGATCGTCGAGAACGACGAAGAGGCCGAGGCTGAGGCGGAAGCTGAAGCTGAAGTCGAAGAAATGTCGGTTGGCGAGGACAAGAAAGACGCCAAGAAGGACGTAAAGCCAGCAGCTAAGAAAACAGGCACAGGTGACCGCACCGATGATCCGGTCCGCATGTATCTGCGCGAAATGGGCGCTGTTGAACTGCTCAGCCGCGAAGGCGAAATCGCAATTGCCAAGCGGATCGAAGCTGGCCGCGACATGATGATTATGGGCCTTTGTGAAAGCCCGATTACCTTCCACGCCATCATCCAATGGTCCGAAGCGCTGAACGCCGAAGACATGCAATTGCGCGAAATCCTCGATCTGGATGCGATGCTTTCCAAAGAACCTCCGCCAGACAAGATGGAAGAGGAAAACGAGGAAGCCGAAAACGGCGAAATCTCAGAAGAGACCGCTGGCCCGACTATTCGCGACGACGATGAGGTCGAAGACCACAAAGAAGAAGGCGAAGACGGCGAAGAGGGCGAGGAAGGCGAAGAAGGCGAGAACAAGCGCGAAGAGGAAGAGGAGGAGGACAACACTCTTTCCCTCGCGCAGATGGAAGCGACGCTTAAGCCCGACGCGATTGAGCGCTTTGCGCGGATCACCAAACTTTTCAAAACCTTTGAGAAACTTCAAGCTGAGCGCGTGGAAACACTCGCGGCGGGCAATGAGTTTCCCAAGGCCAAAGAGAAGAAATACGAAAACCTTGGAGAAGAGCTGACCAGCGAAGTGGAATCGATGCAATTCCACGCGACCAAGATCGAATTTCTGGTCGACAACCTCTATGCTTTTAACCGTCGTTTGACCGCTCTGGGTGGTCAGATGTTGCGCCTTGCCGAACGCCACAAAGTTAAACGCATCGACTTCCTGAAAAGCTATGTCGGAAATGAGCTTGACGATAGCTGGATCGCGGCGAACGCGAAGAAGGATAAGAAATGGGCCGCTTTCGCTGACAAAGAAGCGGCCGCGATTGAGCGCATCCGCGCCGAAATCACCGATATCGCTGCACAAACCGGCATGGCACTCGTGGAGTTCCGCCGGATCGTCAATATGGTGCAAAAAGGCGAGCGCGAAGCGCGGATCGCCAAGCGTGAGATGGTGGAAGCCAATCTGCGCCTCGTGATTTCTATCGCGAAGAAATACACCAATCGTGGCCTGCAATTCCTTGACCTCATCCAAGAGGGCAATATCGGCCTGATGAAGGCGGTTGATAAATTCGAATATCGTCGCGGCTACAAATTCTCGACCTATGCGACGTGGTGGATCCGGCAGGCGATCACACGCTCTATCGCGGACCAAGCGCGCACGATCCGCATTCCGGTCCATATGATTGAGACGATCAACAAGTTGGTGCGCACTTCGCGCCAATTCCTGCACGAAGAAGGTCGCGAACCCACGCCAGAAGAAATGGCTGCGCGCCTCTCTATGCCGCTTGAAAAAGTGCGTAAGGTGATGAAAATCGCCAAAGAACCGATCAGCCTCGAGACGCCGATTGGCGATGAGGAAGATTCGCATCTGGGCGACTTTATCGAGGACAAAAACGCAGTGATCCCGGTCGATGCCGCGATCCAAGCGAACCTCAAAGAGACGGTCACACGCGTGCTGGCATCGCTAACCCCGCGTGAAGAACGCGTGTTGCGGATGCGCTTTGGTATCGGGATGAACACTGACCACACGCTTGAAGAGGTTGGCCAGCAATTCTCGGTGACCCGCGAACGTATCCGTCAAATCGAGGCGAAGGCTTTGCGCAAACTCAAGCACCCAAGCCGGTCACGCAAGATGCGGAGCTTCTTGGACCAGTAGGAGAGGAAACTTTGTCAGATAGCAAACGTTTCGACCCTGACGACAAGCCTGTGACACTTCTCGCTAACCGTCCATTTGTGGTCGGTTTGCTATACTTAGGGACGGCCGTTTCTGGGTTTTCTGGTCTTGTCGGACTGGTGCTTGCTTACGTTTTTCGCTCGCATGACCACGAAGAATGGGAGGCTAGTCATTACCGCTATCTAATAAGAACATTTTGGTTGGTATCGATTCCACTCTTTTTAAGCTTCGGGTTATTGGTGTTGTCCTTTGATACACGGCAAAATTATGGAACTATTATACTTTTCGTTTTGATCGGCGGCATAGCCTTTATCTTTGGCCTAGTTCGAACCGTGCTTTCGATCATGAAGTCACACGTTCGTCAGTCAATTCCAAATCCTGGCAGCTGGACATTCTAAAGCCGACAAACTTCAGAACAAAACAACGTAGGAAAGCCGCCCGCGCGGAGTGGAGTGAAACGCTTTGCGGCACTATGTAGCCCTGCATGCGTATCGCCATTGCATCAGACCACGCCGCGAGTGACCTTAAAACCGAGCTAGTCGAATGGCTTATCGATGAAGGTTACGTTGGCGTGTAATTAACTGGGGTCCCTACGCCGCTCGCGCAAAATGCGGAATCTCCCGATCCATAAAAAGTATATCGGCCCTATTCATATTGAGCATTGTTTTAGTGCAATAATCTAACTCGTCTGCTAAAATTGCTCGGAGCGATTCGGTATGGAGAACGCAAATGCCGGTGCATTCGATGGAAAGAGGAAATAAGTCAATTTCCGACAAACCAACGCAACACACAATCGACGCATTCAGTTTTTCGCCTAGCGGCGGTGCACTTGATCTAATTTTGTCTTCGGCAGTAAGTGTTACTCAATGCCGAACCGTAGTAATTCTTGCCGAATTAGATGGTTATGATGAGATACTAGCTCACACCGGCTTATCCGGAGCGCTTCAACGCGGACGTGTCCCGCATACACCTGAAGAAGTCGAATTACGCAGACAATATCAAGAAATCAAAGATGCACGGTTACACCCTGCGTTTGACCGCAGCACGCACGTACACGGTCAATTGGCGTTTCGGTACATCGTGACCTGTCCGATCGTTGTGTCGGGTTCCAATGTTCGCCTCAGTTTGGTTTGCGCGGATCGCAAACCAAACATCATAAATCATGACTACATGCAATGCTCGGTGCAGTTGCTATCAAAGCTCGCAGCCGAGGTGTTCGAGCTGCAACTTGTATTGGCAGATCAAAACGAACGCTTTGATTTGATAAGGGGTCATCTGCAAGACTACACCGACAAGATGGTCGATCGGCAAGAAGCGATAGTCTTCCTTGATCGCAAATGGCGCATGTTTAAGCCGAGCAAGGGATTTCTTTCCTCATATGGTCTGAAGGATTTTCCAGAAGGAAAGATCCGCCTTGATGAGTATTTTCCTGATGACCAGAGTCAGATTGCAAGCGCGCTGGCGCGTATGGAAAGTGAAGTTCAGTCGAGTATCGTACTGAAAGTTACATGCCCGGTATCCGGGGGAGAATGCACGCTCATAATCACATATTTTGCTGTGGCTGATCCTGATCAACCCGCATATATGTGCATGTTGCGAAGCGAAACTTCACAGCTAGAGAGCCTTCGGGTTAGAGAACCCTCGGAACCCAGCAGAAAAAGTCAGATCCGACAGGACCTTTTCGAGCCGAAGGCAGTTCTATCAGAGCCCCATGAAGAAGCTTTTGTAACGGCAAAATTCTTGCTCGACACAACCATCGAACAGACGAAACTGCATTCTCGAAAAGGTGTTACCTTTCATACCGTTAGAAGGTGGCGGTCTTCGATAAAGGAATATCAAGTACGAGCATTAAGAGCGCTAAAGAGGCGACCTAGTGACATGCTTATCGAGAGCGCGGCAAATGAACTAGCCGCAGCCTCAAACAAGTTATTCGGCGCAAGGGAAAATATCGTCATCGCCTCTGTTGCCTGCGGCAATAGCGGGGAGAATTGTCTCGCTAAACTCATCGCAATCCAATTGGCGAAGAAATTGAAAGTCGAATATCTTGATGCATTCGAGTGCATCGAAACAACCGGATCGAGTCATCCCAGGCGCAATTCTGATCGGGGTAAAATGAAACTACGCCAGTCCACAAACAAGCCTGTTTTGCTGATTGATGATGTGGCGACATCTGGGGCCCACATTCATGAAGCCGTTAGATTGCTATCCAAGGACGCTCCCTCGGTTGTTTCGCTCGCATGGATTGGTGGCTGATTTATTCGCTAAAAAATTCGATGATGGGTGGAAAACAGGCCGATGGGACTTTAACAAACGCCCATGAAAATCGCGCTCGCATCAGACCACGCCGCGACTGACCTTAAAGCCGAGCTAGCCGAATGGCTTATCGACGAAGGTCACGAAGTCGCCGATCTCGGCCCCGAAAACGGCGAAAGCGTCGACTACCCAGACTATGGATACCGCCTTGCAGGCGTCGTTGCCGATGGCACCGTCGAACGTGGCATCGCGCTGTGCGGCTCTGGCATCGGCATCTCGATCAGCGTCAACCGCCACCCGCAAGTGCGCTGCGCCTTGGTATCCGAGCCGCTATCTGCCGCGCTGGCCCGCGAGCATAACGATGCCAATTGCATTGCGCTTGGTGCGCGGCTAACCGGCATCGAAATGGCCAAGTCTTGCATATCTGCATTTTTAGCCACCCAATTCGCCGATGCGGACGACCCCGCTGGCCGCCATCAACGCCGGGTCGCAAAGCTCGGTAATCCGCCTATAACGCCCGACCATATCGAGACCCATCAATGAGCACCGCCCCTTCTGACGTTATCAACCCAATGGACGCCTTCTGGAACGACGGTCTGGCAAAAGCTGACCCAGAAATTGCGGCGGCAATTGGCAATGAACTTAACCGTCAGCGCGACAAGATCGAACTCATAGCGAGTGAAAATATCGCGAGCCGCGCGGTGCTTGAAGCAACCGGCAGCGTTTTCACCAACAAATACGCAGAAGGCTATCCGGGCAAACGCTATTATGGTGGCTGCGACTATGCTGATGTAGTGGAAACTTTGGCAATCGATCGCGCTAAGCAATTGTTTGGATGTGAATTTGCCAATGTTCAACCGAACAGCGGCAGCCAGATGAACCAAGCGGTGTTCTTGGGGCTGTTAGAGCCGGGTGACACCTTTATGGGCCTTGATCTCAATTCGGGTGGCCACCTAACGCACGGATCACCGGTGAACATGTCAGGCAAATGGTTCAACCCTGTCAGCTACGGCGTGACCGAGGGTGATGAGTTGATCGATATGGACGCGGTGGCAGCGACAGCGCGCGAGCACAAGCCAAAGCTGATCATTTGCGGCGGCACTGCTTATTCGCGTGTTTGGGACTTTGCTGCGTTCCGGTCGATTGCCGATGAGGTGGGCGCAGTCTTGCTGTGTGATATGAGCCATATTTCTGGGCTCGTCGCAGGCGGTGCGCATCCTTCCCCCTTCCCCCATTGCGATATCGTCACCACCACAACGCACAAGAGCTTGCGCGGCCCGCGCTCTGGTGTGATCCTGTGGAATGATGAAAAGTTTACCAAGCCGTTGAACATGGCTGTATTTCCGGGCCTGCAGGGTGGCCCGCTAATGCATGTTATCGCGGCGAAAGCGGTGGCATTCAAAGAGGCGCTCACCCCTGAGTTCAAAACTTACGCGCACCGGGTTGTAGAAAATGCCCGCGCACTGGCCGCTAGCCTTGAGGAAAACGGCCTGCGCATCGTCTCGGGCGGGACGGACAACCACTCGATGCTGGTTGATCTTACGGCGAAGGATGTGACGGGCAAGTCTGCTGAAAAAGGCTTGGATCGCGCTTGGCTCACCTGCAACAAAAACGGCATTCCGTTCGACACACGCTCACCTTTCGTGACCAGCGGCATCCGCCTTGGCACGCCCGCTGGGACCACGCGCGGCTTTGGCCCGATTGAGTTCCGTGAAGTCGGCAAGTTGATCGCGGAAGTCGTTCAAGGGCTGTCTAAGAACGGCCCGGAAGGCGATGCACAAATCGAAGAAAGCGTGCGCGGCCGCGTGGCGAAACTGTGCGCCAACTTCCCCGTCTATCCCGGCTTGTGAGCGCACCTTCTTAGATGCGCTGCCCCTTCTGTGCCAATGATGAAACGCAGGTAAAGGACAGCCGTCCGACCGAGGATAACACCTCGATCCGGCGGCGGCGGCAATGTTCGTCTTGCGGAGCGCGCTTTACGACCTTTGAACGCGTGCAATTGCGCGAAGTCTCGATCGTCAAGGCCGGTGAGGACGGTGCCGCGTTGCGGCGTGAACCTTTCAAGAGATCGAAGCTCGAACATTCAGTCAGCCTCGCCTGTCGCAAGCGCGGGATAACGCAGGAGCAGATTGACCGGCTTGTTTCAGGTATTCAGCGGCAGGTTGAAACCGCTGGCGAAGCCGAAGTATCCTCTTCGCGGATTGGCGAGATGGTTATGGATGGACTGAAACAGATCGACAGCGTCGCCTATATCCGCTTCGCATCGGTTTATCGCGATTTCTCCGAAGCGCGCGATTTTGAGGAGTTTGCCAGCACCGTGGCCGACGCGGCAAAGGACTGAATTGGCAAACAAACCCATCATCGTTTTGGTGCGCCCGCAATTGGGCGAGAATATCGGCAAGGCAGCGCGCGCGATGCTCAATTTCGGGTTGACCGAGATGCGGATTGTAAATCCGCGCGATGGCTGGCCCAACCCGTCTGCGGGTCCATCGGCGGCTGGCGCGGACATCGTCCTCGATCAAGCAAAGGTCTTTGAAAGCACGGCCGAAGCGGTTGCGGATTGCGAGCATGTCTATGCCACAACAGTTCGCAAACGCGGCGTCACAAAGCCGGTTGTCGATCCGGATGGTGCGGCGCAAATGATGCACCGTGAGCCAGGGCGGCACGCGATTTTGTTTGGACGCGAAGCATCAGGGCTGGAAACCGAGGATGTTGCGCTTGCCCGCTATATCCTGACCGTGCCGATCAATCCCGAATTTGGCTCACTCAATTTGGCGCAAGCGGTTATCCTATGCGCCTATGAATGGTCGCGGATGGAGCGGGAAATCGCTATAGATAGCGCAATGGTGCAACCCACTGCCGAAGACGGATTTCTGCCTCCTGCCCCGCAGTCAGAACTTGACGGCGTGATCGCACATTTTGAGCAAATTCTCGGGCCGCGTGGATACTTCTTTCCCGAAGACCGGGCAGAGGCCACCCGACGCACTTTGCGCACAATTCTAACCAAACCTGGCTGGAACCACCTCGAATTGCGCACTTTGCGTGGGATATTGAGCACTCTTGAGCGTCCTCCACGTTGAAGCTGCGCTGCAAACCGCTAAAGCCCCACGAATGAATCGCGCTGATCCGATCACAATGGTTGCTCACCAATGGCCACGCCATAGCGAGGCGGAGATGGCGCGCGATTTTATGGTGTGGCGCCATTTGCGAGTGGTGCGCGCGCGGGGGATGCGCCATGTTCGCGGGGGCTTCGCACGGTTGGGCGGCGCACAAACCGCTCCTGTTCGCTCTGTTTACGGTGTAAAGATGTGGCCCAACTGGTCGGATCGCACCTTCGCTTACTGTCATTACGGCACCTATGGCTGCTATCTCGCGGACCTAATCGGATCGATCAATTTTCCCTTTTGTTTTTTGGACATTGGTGCAAATCAGGGATTGTTTTCGCTGATTGCCGGGCAAAATCCGGCGTGTGAAAAGATTGTCGCCTTGGAGCCAGTTGGCCAGACCCATGGACGCCTTGTCGCCAATTTGGAGGCGAACGCGCTTACTTCGCGCGCAGATGCTCTCAATTTTGGCCTATCGAACGAGACTGGCGAATTTCCGATCACTTTGAGCGCAGAACATAGTGGCATGGCCACGTTAAGCGCCCATGGCGCGCAATTGCCCGGTTTCCACCCCAAAACAACCGTGCGCCTTGAGACCATGGCGAAGTTGGCACAGCACCTTCCGGATGACATTCCAATCTTCGTCAAGATCGACGTTGAAGGCCATGAAGAGGTGGTACTGCGAGAGCTGCTCTCATCGACCAAAGCTCAGCGAGTTATCGGTATCTTTTATGAGCAAGACGACCGCTGGACCGATGCAAAGGCGGTTGGCGAAATTTTGGCTAGCGCGAATTTCGCAGAGCAGTACATCTATGGCCGCGGTAAGCATTATGACGTGTTGGCTGTCCCACAGAATTTATAAGCCCCCCGGGCACTCGTGAAGCCGATCTGGCTCCGGCGCGATAGGGACGAGGCAGTTACATACGAAACCAGCTAGACTTAACCAAAATCGCGCGTTAGATTTCTCTCACCTCCAAACGACTTTTACGAGATCCCAAATGACAAAACGCATCATCGGCGTCGCGGCGCTGCTAGCATCATCGTTGCTGGCCACATCAGTGATCGCCTCAGATTTGCGCGATACCCCCGGCGACAAAGAAGAGACCAAAGCCACCGCCAACGAAGCTAAGCCCGATGAAGACAAAGCAGAGGCTCCGACCCAAGTGGAAAAGCCCGAAGCCAAAGAGAAGACGATTTGCAGGCGCGTTCGCCTTGATGCCAGCAGCCGCCGCGCCACCAAAGTGTGCAAGACGTCAGAGGAATGGCGCAAGTTTAATCAACGCCGCTGATTGGTTCGGGCCGCGTTGGGCGCAAACATAGCTTGACGCGAAAGCAATACCTGCTATCCGCGCGCCTTCGCAAATTGGCCCCGCATCCCGGTGAAGCGGTGGCCGCGCAGAGTTCTTGAACTGTGCGGAGCGATGCCGGGTTCAACGATTGCCAATCCTCGTTTGAGGTGCGGGCGATCCTGCAAATTTGAAGGACTATTTATGACGAAGCGCACAAGCGCCAAACACAAGCTCGACCGCCGGATGGGTGAAAACATCTGGGGTCGTCCAAATTCTCCGGTTAACAAGCGTTCTTACGGCCCTGGCCAGCATGGTCAGCGTCGCAAAAGCAAGGTGAGCGACTTTGGTCTGCAATTGCGGGCCAAGCAAAAGCTCAAAGGCTATTATGGCGACGTGACTGAAAAACAGTTCCGCGCGACATACAGAGACGCCGCCAAGGTCAAGGGCGATACCGGCCAGAACCTGATTGGTCTGCTTGAGCGTCGTTTGGACATGATCGTTTACCGCGCGAAATTCGCACCGACGATCTTCTCAGCGCGTCAGATCGTCAATCACGGCCACATCTATGTGAACGGTGTGAAGTGTAACATCCCATCGCGTCGTTGCGATGTTGGTGACGTGATCAGCCTCGGTAGCAAAGCCAAAGAAATGGCTCTGGTTATCGAAGCGCAAAGCCTGCCAGAGCGTGAAATTCCTGACTACGTTGCCCCTGATGGCAATGACAAGGTCCAGTTCACGCGCGTACCTAAGCTTGACGAAGTGCCTTATCCGGTAACGATGGAACCGAACCTCGTGGTCGAGTTCTATTCGCGCTGATTGGGCTGCGATTACAATTTAAGAGAGGCGGTCCTGCGGGGCCGCCTTTTTTGTGTAAGGCCTTCAAAGGTTTTTCATCATGGACAATTTGTCCGGCCTCCTGCTGAAATGGCTCAAAAGCGGACGGGCGGCTCTCGACCCACTTGCGGACGTTGCATCGCAAACTATGGTCAAGACATGATCAAAGCGTCTTTCATTTTGGGTGCTGCCCTTCTCACCGGCGCTTGTTCTTCACAGTCGACATCCATTCCACCGCTCCTGCAAGATGCGACAACAACTGGTGGAATCATCCGCTTGTGTGAACAAGATACGGCTGAACCAAGCAGCTTGGTAACCAATGCATCGACGGTATCGTTCTCTCCTGAGATTGTGGAGCGCCTGGAGAGAGACTTCCCGCGTGGCTCTAAAAGCGATGATTTGAAGGCAGCTCTCTTTGAGATGGGCTTCAAGATGCGTCCTTGCCCCGGTGCTTTGGCCGCCCGCTTCGACCAAGCCGCTGGGAATGGGGCTAACTCTAAGGAATTCACCTCAACCATCGTCTGGAAGGCTGACTCGAATGGGCGATTACTCTGGACTACGGGCGACATTGTTTACGCAGCTCCGTAATGTCCGCTTTCCACCCCAAAAGCGGTCCTAAAACTGCCTCGCACTTCTCTCAAAGGCCGAAGTTACCGTTCTCAACGCTGCCGTTTACGCGCGGGTGCTATCCCACTCAGCAAACTCATAGGCGATCGAGCCTTCAACGAGCCGTTCCCACACGTCCGCGATCACATCTGTCGGCACGCCGCGCGCCTTGGCATCCGCCACAGCCGCTTCGATCACGGCAGCCTTGCGCGCCTCATCGCGCACGGCTTCGCGTGTTTCTTTTATGCGAGCAGCCGAGCGCATATAGCCAAATCGCCGCTCCAAAAGCGCCACAAGCTCGCGGTCGGTCGCATCGACACCTTCGCGCACTTCCATCATCGTTGCGCAGTCATCGGGGGCTTTGGACATCAAGAGGACTTTCCAAGGTAATTACGCCGAAACTCAGCGGCAAATGAGGCAAAACGCTGCTCTGCAATGGCATTGCGCATCGCCTGCATCAAGGCTTGGTAGAACGCCAGATTGTGTTCTGTGACCAGCATCGCGCCAAGGATCTCTCCTGACTTGTGAAGGTGATGCAGATAGGCCTTTGAATAGCTGTTGGAAGCTTGGCAATCGGAGCCAGCATCAAGCGGCTCGACATCCTCAGCAAAGCGTGCGTTGCGAAGATTGATCGGCCCGTTCCAAGTGAAGGCTTGCCCGTTGCGACCAGAGCGCGTGGGCAGCACGCAATCGAACATATCTATCCCGCGCTCAACCGCGCCAACCAGATCATCAGGCTTGCCAACCCCCATGAGATATCGCGGCTTGTCGGTCGGGAGCATGTCAGGAGCATAATCCAGCACGCTGAACATCGCCTCCTGCCCCTCGCCCACGGCCAAGCCGCCAACTGCATAGCCATCAAAGCCGATATCGATCAGCTTTTGCGCGCTTACCTTGCGCAAGTCCTCGTCCAATGCGCCTTGTTGGATGCCAAACAGAGCCGAACGCGCGGCGTGATCTTCGCCAGCATCAAAGCCATCGCGACTGCGTATGGCCCAGCGCATCGACAATTCCATGCTTTGTGCGATTTCTTCGCGCGGTCGATCAGCGCGCGGGCATTCATCGAAAGCCATCACAATGTCGCTGCCAAGCAGGCGCTGGATTTCCATCGACCGTTCCGGGGTGAGCATATGCTTTGAGCCGTCAATATGGCTGCGAAATTCGACGCCTTCCTCGGTCAATTTGCGCAAGTCGGAAAGGCTCATCACCTGATAGCCGCCGCTATCGGATAGGATCGGGCGATCCCAATTCATAAAATTGTGCAAGCCACCCAATTTCGCCATCCGCTCAGCACCTGGCCTCAGCATCAAGTGATATGTGTTGCCAAGGATGATATCAGCGCCGGTCGCGCGCACGCTTTCGGGTTTCATCGCTTTGACAGTCGCGGCAGTGCCCACCGGCATAAAGGCCGGCGTGGCAATCTCACCACGCTGCATCGTGATCGTTCCGGTGCGCGCGCGGCCATCGTTGGCGTGCAAAGCAAAATCAAATCGCTGAACCATTGCTGCGCCGCCTAGACAGGTTTGGTCAAGGATGCGAGTGTCAATGTAACGCGGTGGGAAACATGGCGCTTGGTGTGGGCTTGTGTTGCGGGGGTACGGGAAATGGCTGGAAGAATTCGAACGATCGCATTGGTGGGATGTGCAGGCTTAGCGCTAACGGGTTGTGCGGCCAATCCGGGCCCGGTGATAGACAATTCGACGCAAAAGCTGATCAGCTATTTTGATGCCAAACAAGACCTTGCAAACACGCTGCAAATGCAACTTGGCGGGCCGACCGCAACCAGTCCGCGCAACGAATATTACAGCTATCGTTTGGTGGCGATCAATGGTCCCGCCTATCAGTTGGGTTCCGTTCTGGCAGTCAACAATTCGCTCGACCTCGTGACCCGCAAATGCGTTCTGGATGAGAATATTTTGCCGTTTGAGCGCTGGTCAACCATGCCGCGTTGGTCCTCTAACTCAAATCTCAATACCGACCTCGGCGTGCCTGCCCCGCTCCAAGGCGTGTTTAATAAAACTTCGGTGGATGCGGGTCTAAAATTCGACTCAGCCAGCATCTACCAAATCGAAGATATCGGTCAGCGTTTCCTCGCACGTGACGAGATGGTGGCATTCACAACAGAGGGCGAATGCGGCGAGTATCTAAGCTCCTTGACCGAACCCGTCGTGTTTGTGCGCGGCATTATCTATGGCCGCGAGACGCTGAAGTCGGCCAAAGGCTTTGGTGTCGGGCTTAATGTGCGCATCGTCGAGGAAGAAAGTGGCCAGTTCAACTTCAAGTATGACAGCTCTGGCGCCTATGAATTGAGCGATACCGATATCGTGCCGAAATTCGCGGTGATGGCGAAGATTGTTCCGCAGCCTCGGGCGATTCTTGCAGGTGCGACTGTCAGGCCAACGGGCGGTGATTTTAGCGCAGGAGAACCTAAAGTGGAAACCACAACCGTTGTCCCGGCGGATGACGACATAGATTTCGCAGTACTTGAAGAGATTGAACCGGCGGCTGGACCGAGAGGAGAAGACGTTACTCCACCACGGCGAAATCAGCTGCGCGCGAATTACGGCGTGGCTCCGCTTTCGGATGACGAGGTCAAAGTTATCGAAAGTGGAACTCCAGAAGAGTAATCAAGCATGCGCTTAATCAGGGCGGTCGGATCATTCGCGCAAACGCCAGCCCGTCTTGAAGATGAAGGCAATGATCGTGGTGCACATCGCTAGAAAACCGAGCGTCAGCCCAAGCGACAGGGCAATCGGCACATCCGAAGTGCCGTAGAATGTCCAGCGCAACCCGCTCACAAGGAAGGCGATGGGGTTTGCCAGTGCAATCGCATCCCACGGCGCTGGCAGTTCATCAATTGAGTAGAATGTGCCGCCGAGAAAGGTCAGCGGCGTCAGGATTAACAGCGGGATGATGCTCAACTTCTCAAAGCTATCCGCCCAGATACCAAGGATGAATCCAAACAGTGAAAAACTCGCCGCGACTAGGATGATGTAGCCGAATGCAAACAGTGGATACTTGATCTGATAATCTACAAAGAAGGTGGCCGTACCAAGGATGATCGCAGCCAATATCAGCCCCTTTGTTGCCGCCGCTCCAACAAAACCTGCCAAAGTTTCTGCGACCCCAACAGGAGCGGATAAGAGCTCATAAATCGTACCAACAAAGCGCGGCATATAGATACCGAAACTCGAATTGCTGGTCGTCTCACCCAACAATGTCAGCATTAACAGGCCGGGTATGATGAATGCGCCGTAAGCGACTCCATCAATCGGCTCCATTCGCGCGCCGATCACCGTGCCGAACACTACGAAATAAAGTGAAGTGGTGAGCACTGGCGAGAGGATCGATTGAAACGCGGTGCGCAGCGCGCGCATCAATTCACGTTGATAGATCGACCATGCGCCTCTGGCATTGAACCTCATCACGCTGCCTCCACTTGAGAGACAAGCCCGACAAAGATGTCTTCCAAAGAGCTGTCGTGAATGTCGATACCGCGATAGTCTATCCCCGCATGGATAAGCGCTTTGGTAAGCGCTGCGATTTCCTCGCGCCCTCCCCCTTTGCCATCACCTCCGCGATAGCAAAGCTCGCGACCGCCTTCGCGCAGTTCAACCGGGAACTCAGCAAGCTCTGATGGGAGAGCGTCCAAAGGTTGCGACAAGGCAATCACGGCCTCCGTGCGACCAAGTCTCTCCATCATCGCGCTCTTCTCATCAACCATTAGGATTCGACCGGCGCGAATAACACCAACGCGGTCGGCCATTTCTTCGGCTTCTTCGATATAGTGGGTGGTGAGAATTATCGTCGTCCCGCGTTCACGCAGCGCGCTGATCTCAGCCCACATCGTCTTGCGCAATTCGACATCGACACCAGCGGTAGGCTCATCAAGGAACAACAAGTCGGGATCGTGGGCGAGCGCCTTAGCGATCAAAACCCGGCGCTTCATCCCGCCAGAAAGCTCACGGATCTGACTACTGCGCTTCTCCCAAAGGCTCAACGACCGGAGAATTTCTTCAACCCGGCCTTTGTCTGGCGAATAACCAAACAGTCCGCGCGAAAACGCAACCGCACGCTCGACCGTTTCGAACATGTCTGTGCTGAGCTCTTGTGGGACCAGACCAATTCGCGCGCGCGCTTGGCGCCATTCGCGAGACAGGTCATATCCGAAAGCTGTGATCGTTCCGCCGCTTGGCCGAACCAAACCACAGATCGCGCCAATCAACGTCGTCTTGCCTGCCCCATTGGGACCAAGCAGCGCGAAGATCTCGCCTTTGCGAATATCAAGGTCAACGCCATCAAGCGCTTTGACACCGCCCGAATAGACCTTTGTCAGGCCGCTTATGGAAAGGATCAGTTCGGACATGCAACCGATCTAGGGAAGCAGCAGCGAGGAGTCACCATAGGAATAAAAGCGATACTCGTTTTCAATCGCGTGGGTGTAGGCGGCCATCATTCGCTCGCGTCCCATCAGAGCGCTGACCAGCATCATCAAAGTTGATTTTGGCAGGTGGAAATTGGTCATCAGTCCATCGACACCTTTAAGTGCGTAGCCCGGCGTGATGAAGATGTCCGTATCGCCTTCAAATGGTGCGATTGTTCCATCTGCTTTGGTCGCGCTTTCGATTAGGCGCAATGCCGTCGTGCCCACCGCTATCACCCGGCCTCCTGCGGCTCTGACAGCGTTCAACCTTTGCGCCACCCTTGCCTCTATTCGGCCAAATTCGCTGTGCATCGCATGGTCGTTGGTATCATCGGCTTTGACCGGCAGAAATGTCCCCGCCCCAACATGCAGCGTTAACGTCTCGCGTAGCACCCCGCGCGCATCCAATGCAGCAACCAATTCGTCAGTAAAATGCAAGGAGGCCGTCGGCGCAGCAACCGCACCGTCCTCGCGTGCAAACATCGTTTGATAGTCTGACAGGTCTTGCTCATCGACCCCGCGCTTACCGGCAATATAAGGGGGCAGCGGCATAGTCCCTGCTCGGTCAAGCAGAACTTCGACAGGTTCTTCGCCTTCGAAGAGCAAGGTGATGGAACCGTCCGGATGACGCGCCTCAGCAATCGCTGTTA
This sequence comes from Erythrobacter sp., assembly GCA_039985875.1. GTDB lineage: Bacteria > Pseudomonadota > Alphaproteobacteria > Sphingomonadales > Sphingomonadaceae > Erythrobacter. The sequence continues at coordinate 938,764 of JBDWRU010000011.1, forward strand.
TCCTGCCACCAAAGATCAATTGATCCCCGACTTTGACCCGCTTGGCGTTGCGGACAAAGGCCTGCCAACGCCTCAGGTCAATCCGCTTGTGCAGCGTCGCGCCAACCTTTGCTTCGCCGCCCGCACGGCGCCCTTCAAGCTGCGCGGGGATTACCCGTGTATCGTTGAAGACGAGCACATCTCCGGGTTCGAGCAATTGTGGAAGATCGCCAACGCTGCGATCCTCAAACGGCGCATCAGCGCCGAGCACGTGCAGCAATTTGGCGGCGTCACGAGGACGCACTGGCCGTAAGGCAATGCGCTCTTGCGGAAGCTCAAAATCGAAGAGATCGACTTTCATGACCCGCGCTTAGCCAAGCGCGCCGTCAATTGAAACGCTTACTGTCCTTCGAGCGGTGCGTTGAGCAGATCAGCAGTGATGTCCTGTTGAATCTGAGGCGGTGCTACTGTTGGTACAGGCTTGTTGTCGGCAGCGAGTGACGCTTGCAAAATGCGCGTTGGCGCTTGCGGCGGCTCTCCTCGTACAATGGTGTCGACACCAGCTATGTTGTCAATCACCCGACCAAAATTAGTATAGCGCTTATCCAAGCTAAAGCGCGGGTAAAAGACGATAAAGAACTGACTGTTAGCGCTGTCTTCAGCCGTTGAACGTGCCATCGAAACAGTTCCGCGCACATGCGGCATCGGGTTGAATTCGGCTTTCAAGTCCTCGAACTGAGATCCGCCTGTTCCTGTGCCAGTTGGATCGCCACCCTGCGCCATAAACCCATCAATCACACGGTGAAAGATCACACCATCGTAAAAACCTTGCCGCGTGAGTGTTTTGATCCGCTCAACGTGGGTGGGAGCCCATTGCGGCATCAGACGGATCGCAACGCGTTCACCATTCGAAAGATCGAGAACCCAGACATTCTCCAGATCTGCGGTCTTGTCGTAATTGATCCGGTCAAAAGCGACGGGTGAGATGAGCGGCGAAGCCTCATCATCGTCCAGTTCCTGCGCCGAAACGCTAAGAGGTACGGTACAAATAGTGGAAGCCGCTAGGATCGCAGCAGCGTTTCGAAAAAGTCGGTTTTTCATAGTCACAGTCATGGTTATGATCACAATGGAGAACGGCTTACCGTCGCTTGGCTGACACTGCAATGAATGAGCAAGGCGCCATCGACAGATGGGTTTCGATTACATTGTCTAAAAATCACCCTTGCGGCCGTTGGCATCCACTATTCCAACGACGTCTTCTTTCACCGCTGCACTGACAAAAGGTCCAATGTCTCCGCCATATAACGCGATTTCTTTAACCAGTTTCGAGGCGATGGGTTGAAGCGAAACGTCCGCCATTAGAAAGACTGTCTCTACATCATCATCAAGCTGTTGGTTCATACCAGCCATCTGATATTCGTATTCAAAATCAGCAACAGCGCGCAGCCCACGGATAATTACATTGGCGTTTTGGACCCTTGCAAACTTGACGAGCAAGGCGTTGAAACCAACAACCTCTACGTTGGTGAGGCCCATCGCGCTTACTTCGCGCTCAACCATGGCAAAACGCTCTTCATTCGAGAACATCGGGCTTTTCGACGGGTTCGTCGTAACGCCAATAATGAGTTTATCGACCAGCTTGGCCCCGCGCCGAATAATATCGGTGTGGCCTAAGGTAATCGGGTCGAATGTGCCCGGATATATGCCAATTCTCTCACTCACAGCCGCGCGCCCATTCCTGCGATCTCCCAATCAGACCCGCTTAACGAGCACGAATGCCCATCCAGCGTCCTTATGTGTTGGGCTGCCTTGATGAAGCACAATTTGCAAGTGCCAAGATCGCTGCGCCTACTAATTGGTATCTCTTAGCGATCTCTCGCGACAATAAAACGGGCAATAGCGCGCAGCATATCAGCTTCTTCGCCATAGCTCGCGAGATGAGCAACCGCTTGCTCGACTAAAGCCCCGGCTTGCCCCCGAGCCTTATCGACACCCATCAATGTGACAAATGTCTGTTTGCCTTGCTCTTCATCCTTACGCAGAGCTTTTCCAGCTTTGGCTTCATCGCCGGTCACATCGAGCAGATCGTCCACGATTTGGAAAGCAAGGCCTATGTCGCGCGAATAGGCACGCAAATGCGCCCTGCCCTCTGGCGTAACTTTACCCATGATAGATCCCATCTCGACGCTTGCCCCCAGCAACGCTCCGGTTTTCAATTGCTGAAGCCGGGTAATGGTCGGCAAATCGTATTGTACGCCTTCCTCATCCGCTATCATGTCCATCATCTGACCGCCTGCCATACCATGCATTCCGCTGGCTCTGCCAAGGGTAGCCATCAATTCAGAGCGAGTGAACGGGTCTGTGCCGGTCTGTTCGTCGGCGAGAATTTCAAAGGCCAGAGCGTGAAGCGCATCCCCGGCCAGGACCGCTGTGGCCTCGTCATAGTGCTTGTGCAAAGTCGGTTTGCCATGACGCACATCATCATCGTCCATGCACGGTAGATCATCATGTATAAGCGAATAGACATGGATCGCTTCGACCGCGCAGCCAGCTCGCACAGAGGCTTCGCGCGATACCCCGAAAAGCTCAGCAGTGCTGACAAGCAATAACGGCCGTAGCCGCTTTCCACCTCCAATTGCGGCGTATCGCATTGCTTCGACAAGGCGTGCGCTGGAGTCCGCAGGAATTGGAAGAACGCTGTCAAAGACATCATCAACTTCGCTCTGGACCCGCTCTAGCCCGTCCGCGAGTATATCACCTTTGATCCCAACCAGGTTCACTGCCACTTAGCCTGCGTCAAGCGGCGTCGTACCGTTCGGGCTGCCATTGGCGGCCGTCACTATCTTCTCAATACGCGCTTGCGCTGCGTCCAACCGTTTTTGACAGGCGGCGCGCAATTCCTCGCCTTGCTCATAGAGCGTAATCGATTCGTCGAGCGGCACATCCCCACGCTCAAGCTGTTGCACAATCCGCTCAAGCGCAATGAGCGCTTGTTCAAAGGTCATATCGCTGATCTTGAGATCAGAAGTAGCGGAAATCTTGTCTTCATCCATGCCATGAGCATTGACCGCGCAAGCCTGCCCGGTCAAGGCTGCATAGCAACAGGGAAGCGAGAAGGTTAAGGCTGACGGCGGGCTGCGTTGAGGAACGCACCGGTCGGAACTTTACGACCTTTATCGAGTACGAATACGGGGGTTAGCACCGCATATGTTCATCGGGCACTTTGCACCGGCCTTCGTTGCCGCCGCTGTAAGCCCACGCGCACCGCGCCTCGGGACATTGTTTATTGCTGCGCAGTTGGTGGATTGGGGATTTTTCGCACTCGCCATGATTGGTGTTGAGCGGATGCGGATTGATCCAGAAGCGACCGTGATGGTCCCTTTCGATCTTTACCACATGCCATTCACGCATAGTCTTCTGGGGACAGCCGGATGGGCGCTCGCTTTCCTACTCGTGATAGCGATTGGACGGCGTGATTGGGTCGCTGGTTTCGTCGGTGGGTTGGTAGTTCTTTCGCATTGGGTGTTGGATTGGCTGACGCACAGCCCTGATCTCACAATCGCTGGCGGAGAGCAGACATACGGGCTTGGCTTGTGGAATTATCCTGTAATCGCAATACCGCTGGAGATTGGGATCACCGTTGCAGCGCTGGTATTTTACGTGAAGCGCACGCGTGGGCCGATCGGTCCTCCTCTGGTATTGATCGGCGCGATGTTGGTACTCCAAGCGATCAATTGGTTCGCCCCGCCGCCGCAAGAGGTAAGCATGTTTGTGTACGCTCAAGCGCTCATCGCCTTTACAATTCTTACAGTAATCGCTGCGTGGGTCGGGGAGAACCGTTGGTTTGTGCGCCGTGGCGGCTTGGCGGCTCGCAGCGGTTGAACTAAAGGCTCCGAGCATGAGCCAGATTACTCCTGAAATCGTCGAACAACACGGACTTTCTCCAAAGGAATATGAGCGCGTTCTTGCCGGGCTTGGGCGCGAACCCAATCTCGTCGAGCTTGGCATATTCTCGGTCATGTGGTCAGAGCATTGCTCCTACAAATCCTCGCGCCTACATTTGAAGAAACTGCCGACCGAGGCGGAGTGGGTGATTTGCGGACCGGGTGAGAATGCCGGTGTTATCGACATTGGCGAGGGACCTAACGGACATAAACTGGCGGCGATCTTCAAGATGGAGAGCCACAACCACCCCTCTTATATTGAGCCGTACCAAGGCGCTGCGACCGGGGTTGGCGGGATCTTGCGCGATGTCTTTACGATGGGCGCGCGTCCGGTGGCGAACATGAATGCGCTGCGCTTTGGCCGCCCGGATCACCCTAAGATGAAGCATCTTGTGCAAGGCGTGGTTGCCGGCATTGGCGGTTATGGCAATTGCGTTGGCGTGCCCACAATCGGGGGTGAGACAAATTTCCACACGGCCTATGATGGTAATATCCTTGTCAACGCGATGACGGTCGGGATCGCGGATGCGGACAAAATCTTCTATTCCGCTGCTACCGGTGTCGGCAATCCGATTGTCTATGTCGGTTCCAAAACCGGGCGCGATGGCATTCACGGCGCAACCATGGCGAGCGCCGATTTCGAGGAAGACGCGGAAGCTAAGCGGCCCACGGTCCAAGTTGGCGATCCGTTCACCGAAAAGTTGCTGATCGAGGCCTGCCTTGAGTTGATGGCGACCGACGCCATTGTCGCGATCCAAGATATGGGCGCAGCTGGCCTCACTTCATCCTCAGTTGAGATGGCGACCAACGGCAAGGCGGGCATTCGGCTCAACATGAACAAGGTGCCGTGCCGCGAGGAAGGCATGACGCCTTACGAGATGATGCTGTCTGAAAGCCAAGAGCGGATGCTCATGGTCTTAAAGCCGGGCAAGGAAGACATGGCAGCGGCGATTTTCGAGAAGTGGGAATTGGATTTCGCCGTTATCGGTGAGGTCACTGACACACAGCACATGGTGCTCGAATTTGAGGGCGAGGTTGTATGTGACATTCCGCTGGGCCCACTTGCGGCGGATGCTCCGGAGTATGACCGGCCGTACATCTCGAAAGAGGAGTACAATAAATGGGCTGGTATCACTCCGGTGAACGATGTGCCCGACAGCGACGATCCAGGCGCGGACCTTATCAAATTGCTTGCCTCACCCAACGTTGCATCGCGCGGATGGATTGCACAGCAATATGATAGCCAAGTGATGGCCGACACGCTGCAAACTGGCGGCGATGCCAGCGTTGTGCGCGTTCACGGGACGGACAAAGCACTCGCGATCAGCACCGATTGCACCCCGCGCTATGTCTATGCCGACCCGTACGAGGGTGGCAAACAAGCCATCGCGGAAGCCTATCGCAATCTATGCGCAGTGGGAGCACGGCCACTCGCAGTGACCAATTGCCTGAACTTCGCGAACCCCCAACGCCCAGAGATAATGAGCCAATTTGTCCATGCGTTGGAAGGCATGGGCGATGCGTGCCGTGCGCTCGATTTCCCGATCGTATCCGGCAATGTCTCGCTCTACAATGAAAGCAAGGCAACGGGCGGCGGCAGCGCGATCCTGCCCACCCCGGCCATTGGCGGTGTAGGCATTCTTGAAGACGCGAGCACGATGGTCACGTCGGCTTTCAAAGCTGAAGGTGATGCTATCTACCTTGTCGCACCCGAATTCTGGGCAAAGCCTGACCCGACACGCTCTCACCTTGGCAAATCGCTATGGCTGTCCGAAGTCAAAGGTCGGGATGAAGGTCGCACGCCTCCAACCAATCTGGCATTAGAACTGGGCGCAGGAAAGATCGTGCGCAAGTTGATCGACGAAGGTCTGTTGAGCGCGGTTCATGACCTGTCCGATGGCGGCCTTGCAGTGGCGCTCGCAGAAATGGCGATGTCCGGCAAAATTGGCGCAGAGGTTTCCGCGAATAACGATTACACCGCTGCTCAATGGTGGTTCGGCGAAGATCAAGCGCGCTACGTCATCACCGTTTCGCCGAAGAAGATCGAAGCCTTCAACCGAATTATCGCTGAAGGGCCCGAAATCCCAGAAGCCGAAATGGTCGGTTTCACTCGGATCGGAACCGTTGGCGGCGATAGCTTGCTTGGCCAATCTCTTGCCGACCTGAGCGCTGCGCATGAAAGCTTCTTCGCCGATTGGATGGAGTGATCGATCAGATCCAGCCTTTCCTGCACTATGGCGGGCATTGGCTCGTCCCGTTTGCGATAGGCTGGCTGATCTGGCGTGAAAATTGGCTGCGTGCCGGCCTCGTCATTGCGAGCGCGAACGTGATTGACCTTGATCATTTGCTGGCCGATCCGATTTTTGATCCGAACCGTTGCTCAATCGGGTTTCACCTGCTCCACGGATGGATCGCGGGGATTGCCTATCTTCTCCTACTCTTAGTCCCGCGTTGGTGGGTCCGGGCATTCGCTGTGGGAGCAATGTGGCACTTAGCGGTGGATTGGGGTGATTGCCGGATGATGGTGCTGTAGGGCCCGGTTTCAATAATGGAAAAAGCCGTCAACAAATCCACATTGTTCTTCGTCGCCTTCATCATCTTCATCGACATGATGGGGATCGGATTGATCGTGCCGGTGATGCCTTCCTTGCTGGAAAGTATGACCGGGCTAGGCGAGGACCAGACCGCTGAGATCGGCGGGTGGTTGCTGTTTGCCTATGCGATCATGCAGTTCCTATTCGCGCCGATTATTGGCGGGCTTTCGGATCAATATGGCCGGCGTCCCGTCCTGCTGATCACGCTGTTTCTGCTCGGCATCGACTATATTATCATGGCGGTCGCACCGGACTTATGGTGGCTGTTTGTCGGGCGGTTAATCTCAGGGGTGATGGGCGCGAGCTGGGCCGCGGCCAATTCCTGCGTCGCCGATGTTGCCACCGCCCAAGAGCGCGGCAAGCTGTTTGGCATTATGGGCGGAGCGGGCGCGTTTGGCTTTGTCGTGGGACCAGCGATAGGCGGCGTGCTAGGCGAATATTCGGTGCGACTGCCCTTTGCTGCATCGGGTTCATTGGCGATCCTTGGCGCTGTTTTGGGCTTGTTCCTACTGCGCGAGACCCTGCCAAAGGACCGACGCCGCAGCTTTACGTTTGGACGGGCCAATCCGCTGGGAACTATCATTCAAATGTCCAAAACACCGATTGTCTTGGGCTTTCTTGGCGTAATCTTCCTGCTGCAAATGGCGGCTCAGGCGACAATGGCGGTTTGGTCCTACTACACTAGGCTTCAACTCAATTGGAGCGAGCTTGATATCGGCCTTGGCGCGACGCTTTACGGGGTGCTGTTGGTCATCAGTCAGGCGGGATTGACCGGCATTTTTATCAAGCACATCGGAGCCAAGCGCACAGCGGTCCTCGGACTGCTCATCGGCCTGCCATCCTATCTCATTACTGCCTTTGCCCATAGCAGCGCGGTGATAATTTTAGCGATCGTGGTCGGCACGTTGGCTGGCATCACCTTCCCGGCGATGCAGCAAATGATGAGCGTACGCATTTCAGAGGACGCGCAGGGCGAATTGCAAGGGGCTATCGCTTCTACAATGAGCATTACCAGCATCATTGGGCCAGTGGTTATGACCATGACCTTTGGCTATTTCGCCGATGCAAAAGGGCTCTATTTCCCCGGCGCGCCGTTCATTCTAGCAGCGTTGTTCGGATACGCATCGCTGTTTGTGCTTTGGCGGGTGACAAAGCGTATAGCTGACTAACTTTAAGCCGCTTGCGGTTCTTGCATACCCAATTTTTCTTGCGCGTGCCCTTCGGAATCGAGCTGCGCCAAGCACTGACGATACAGTGCCGGCTTGCCGATATTGAGCTGAGCACGCACTTCGTCGATATTCGAGCGCATCACCTTTTCGACATCCATATGCGCCAAAGTCGATGCTGCTTTGCCAAGTGCACGCCCTTCTTTGATCGCACCATATATCGGAGCTGAAGAACCGGTGGCCTTTTTGATCTGCCGAGCGGCCGCATAGGCAATAAACTTCACGCCCAAATTGTGGTTCTGCTCATAAGAGAAGCCAAGCAACGCCGCTTCACCCAAGGCGTCCCGGCCATAACCGGTAAGGACGTGGAACAGATCATGCGTGTCACGCAAGCGGCATAGATACCATTCGATCTGGTCGTTCGGGCGCTTTTCGCGCGGGCGCCAGTCATAGCTTTCTTCGACTAGACCGTTTGCGGTCAGCCCTTCACGTTTCATAAAATCAATATAACGTCGCGCGACCGTGTCTGGCCCGCAATCAGCCCAGCGTTTATGGTCATCAAGCATGTCAGCAAGCCCGGCAACCTCTTCGCGCTGCATGAATTTGAGCGCCGTATCTGAGGTTAGGAAGGCTTCAGCTTGCTTTTGAACTTTGCGACCCTTCAGCGCTTCGATAATGAAAAACACCTGCTTGGTGTCTTCCTTGTCAGCAACCAGTTTGCGAAAGTGGTGCATCGCCTTGAACGGGCGGAAACCGGCAACGTCGCGGTTATCTGCTACAATCGGAAGGTCAATGACTGCCATTCAGTCCTCCATCAGCGAATCAGGGGCTTCGCAATTTGAGTTCATGATTTGCAACCTACATTGATGTCAGTAACTTGTCTAGCACCTTTGTCTGTCACGACATCTAGCGAACTTTTTTGCAACCAACCCCTTTCCCTTAGCGCATGAATTACCGATAAAGATTGTATGAAAGACCACGAAACTCTCCCGTACACTCTTGCCGCCATACCTGACGACCAAAGCGTTGCGCGTGCGCAGGCGCTGCGCGACCGTCTCAAAGAGCGTCGCACATGCCGGTATTTTTCTGACACTTCCGTCCCACGTGAAGCGATTGAGGCAGCCATCGAAGCCGCAGGCACGGCCCCCAATGGAGCCAATCACCAACCATGGCATTTCGCAGTTGTTGAATCGGCTGAAAAGAAGCGCGCGATCCGCAAGGCTGCTGAAGAAGAAGAACGCCGGTTCTACGGCGAAGACGGCGATAGACCCAAAGCGAGCAACGAATGGCTCAATGCTCTGTCTGAACTTGGCACGGACGCCGACAAACCTTTTTTGGAAACGGCACCCTATCTCATCGTGGTATTCGCGCAGCGCAAAGGCGGTATCGAAGAAAACGGCAAAACGCAGAATTACTACGTTAATGAAAGCGTCGGGATCGCCTGCGGAATGCTCATCGCGACATTGCACGAAGCTGGTCTCGCAACGCTCACGCATACGCCATCACCTATGGGGTTTTTGCGCGAAGCGTGTGAGCGACCCGAGTGGGAAAAGCCGCTTATGATCGTGGTTGTCGGACGGCCTAGCGATGATGCTACTGTTCCGGCACATGCACTAAAGAAAAAGCCCCTGAGCCAGATCGCAAGCTGGCTTTAGTTGATCACCCAATCGGCTTTGGGAATGCCGAGCAGCGCAAGCACATTGGTCAAATCGCCTTGGTCGATCCTGCCATTGGCCGCCGCGCGGGCTTTGGGCTTTGCGCGGTAAGCAAAACCGTAAGTCGCCGCCTCGATCATGGGAATATCGTTCGCGCCATCGCCGGTCGCAAGGCTGCACGCGCCCTCGCCCAATTGAGCCAGCTCCTCGGCAAGCACCGCAGCTTTGGTGTTCGCATCGGTGATCGCACTGTTCAACTCGCCTGTGAGTTGACCATCGGCGGTCGCAAGCTTGTTTCCAACCACGCGGTCAAAACCCAATTGCTCCGCGACGGCATCGGCGAAGTGGTGAAATCCGCCGGTGACGAGCACACAGCGCGCGCCTTTGGCTTTCAGTGTTTGGGTCAGCGTTTTCGCACCGGGAGTGGCGGTGATCCGCTCATCAAGACATCGCGTGATCGCGCTTTCGTCTAACCCCGCAATCAAGCGCACCCGCTCCAACAGCGCGCTTTCAAAGTCCAATTCGCCCTGCATCGCGCGCTCGGTAATGTCGGCGATCTTGTCCTTGAGCCCGGCATAATCGGCCAGCTCGTCAATGCATTCCTGCCCTATCATGGTGGAGTCCATGTCCGACACGAACAAGCGGGGCACTTCTATTTCGGCGTCACTGACCAAAGCATCGCAGCCCGCGAAATGAATATCAAACATGTTCCATATTACGCCAGCGTCATTGAGAAAGTCGAACCGCAACTCAAGCAGACGCGCATCAGAATCGATCATTTCCGCACTTTGCCAGCGTAGATTCACGCCACGCGCAGTGCCATCGCTCATCTGATTGAGACGTGTTTCCCAATCCTCAACATCTGCTATCAGCCGGGCAATGAGCACTCAGTCTTCTCCACAAAATCCGGTCGCGCTCATTGCAGGGCCGACCGCCAGCGGCAAGAGCGCAATTGCTTTGGAGCTTGCCAATGCCCGCAAAAAGTCCGGTTTGGGGACATGGATCATCAACGCCGACTCTATGCAGGTCTATCGCGATATCCCGGTTTTGTCCGCTGCTCCTAGCGATGCAGAGCGCAAAGAGACCCCCCATCGCCTCTATGGTGAGTGGAGCGGTGAGCAAGCATGTTCTGCCGCCGATTGGGCCGGGCGTGCCAAGTCCGAAATTGCCGTTGCGCACAAGGAAGGCGCTCTGCCCGTGCTGGTAGGCGGAACTGGGATGTATCTGAAAGTTCTGCTCGAAGGCATCGCCCCAATCCCAGAGATTGACCCTGAAGTGCGCGCAGTGGTTCGGGCATTACCAGTCGAAGCGGCCTATAACGCGCTGATGATCGAAGACCCGGAACGCGCCGCCGAGCTCGATCCTAATGATAGCCAACGGATCGCGCGGGCGCTCGAAGTCAAACGATCAACCGGGACAAAACTTGGCGACTGGCAAAAAGCTAAGACCGGCGGGATTGGCGAAGTTACCGAACTGATAGCATGCGTTATGTTGCCTGACAGAGACTGGCTGTACGAACGATGTGATAGCCGGTTTGAAGCGATGCTGGATGCAGGAGCAACGGATGAGGTCGAAGCGCTTCTGGAACGCGGGTTTGATCCGAAATTGCCGGTCATGCGCGCTATTGGTGTCCCCGAAATTGCAAGTTTCGTGCGCGGCGAAGTGGATCGTGAGGCGATGATTGCAGCTGGTGCACAATCGACGCGTAACTACGCCAAACGGCAATTTACGTGGTTCCGCAATCAGCCCCCGCCGAATTGGACACTCATTGAGTCTCAAAATGTCGATGTAGAGGCTATTTTTGCATCATTATTACAAAATTAGAACTTGACTGATTAGATAATATCCCATAGCGCGGCCAACACAGGCCCGGCCTCCATCCTGATACATTCGGGATATGCCGGGCCTAATTTGTTGATATTGACGCGTTGTATGTTTGGCCTTTGGGCCACAAGCGTTTGAAGGAAATGTACCGTGCCCGGCGATCATCAGCCATCCAGCCCTAGCGTGCAAAACAAGTCAGGCGCAGCAATCCTGACACAGTGTTTGGTCGATCAGGGCGTCGAATTCGTCTTCGGCTATCCGGGCGGTGCGGTCCTACCAATTTATGACGAATTGTTCGGGGATGAGCGGGTTCGACACATTCTCGTGCGGCACGAAGCAGGCGCAGCCCACGCAGCCGAAGGTTACGCCCGCGCAACGGGCAAGCCAGGCGTTGTTCTTGTAACCTCCGGCCCAGGCGCGACCAACGCCGTTACCGGGATTGCCGATGCTTGGATGGACTCAATCCCGATGGTGGTCATCACCGGGCAGGTTCCCACGGCTTTGATCGGAACTGACGCGTTTCAAGAAGCCGATACGATCGGCATCACGCGCCACTGCACAAAGCACAATTATCTGGTCAAAGATCCAGCGGATCTCGCCGCGACTATCGAGGAAGCATTTCGCATCGCGACAACTGGCCGGCCCGGCCCGGTTGTGATCGACATTCCCAAAGATGTGCAGATCGCCGTTCCATCGGAAAGCCGGACTGCACCACTCACTGCAGCGCACCGCTACGCGCCGCAGATGGCCGCGCCGATTGACCAAGTGATTGAGGCGGTTGACCTGATCGCCAATGCCGAAAGCCCGATCTTCTACACGGGCGGCGGGGTGATCAATTCCGGTCCTGAAGCAAGCGAATTGCTCAAACAGCTTCAAGAGATAACGGGCGCGCCTGTTACCTCCACATTGATGGGGCTTGGCGCGTTTCCAAGCAAACATCCCGATTGGCTGGGGATGCTGGGCATGCACGGCACATTCGAAGCCAATATGGCGATGAACCGCTGTGATGTGATGGTGTGCATTGGCGCCCGGTTTGATGACCGCGTTACCGGACGGCTTGATGCATTCTCGCCCGAAAGCACAAAGATCCACATTGATATCGACCGCGCCTCGATCAACAAGAATGTGCCCGTAGAGATGGGCATTGTTGGCGATTGCGCGACGGTTCTTAGCCAGATGATCGAAGTTTGGGGCGACCGTTCGCCGCGCGATCTGGGCGAATGGAAGGCTCGTATTACCGGATGGCGGGCACGCGAATGCCTCACCTATCCGGAAAAATCGCGCAAGCATCCTGACATGATCATGCCGCAAAAGGCGGTTGAGCGTCTGTATGACATGACCAAAGCACGTGAGCCGATCATCACCACCGAAGTGGGTCAGCACCAGATGTGGGCGGCGCAGTATTTCGGGTTTGAAAAACCAAACAAATGGCTCACCTCAGGCGGGCTTGGCACGATGGGTTATGGTATGCCTGCGGCAATTGGCGCGCAGCTTGGTAACCCGGATACTCTGGTGATCGACATTGCCGGTGAAGCCTCTATCCAGATGAATATTCAAGAGCTTGGCACGGCCTCGCAATATCGCTTGCCGGTCAAGATATTCATCTTAAACAACGAATATATGGGCATGGTCCGCCAGTGGCAGGAACTGACCTATGAGAGCCGTTATTCAAATAGTTACTCGGATAGTTTGCCAGACTTTGTAAGGCTTGCCGAAGCCTATGGCTGGAAGGGTATTCGCATTCATGACGAAAGCGAGCTCGATGCGGGGATCGCCGCAATGCTCGACTATGACGGGCCTGTGATTGTCGATTGTATGGTGGCGCAAGACGCCAATTGTCTGCCAATGATCCCATCTGGCGCTGCACATACTGAAATGCTGCTTTATGGCGATCAGGTCGACGGTACGATGGACGACGAAGCAAAGGCTTTGGTGTAAAAATGAAAATTGAAAGCGCCGCCACCGAGCGGCATGTCCTCACCATCACGGTTGATAATGAGCCGGGGATTCTTGCGAAGATCACGGGGCTGTTCACCGCGCGCGGTTATAATATCGACAGCCTCACCGTGGCCGACATCTCCGATGATCACGCGATCAGCCGGATCACCATTGTGACCAGCGGTCCGCCCGAAGTAATAGACCAGATCGAAGCACAATTGGAACGTCTTGTTCCGGTGCACAAAGTTCTCGATCTGACAGCTGCGGGTCCGCATGTGGAACGCGAGCTTGCACTGATCAAAGTCGCAGGCGAAGGAGAAGCGCGGGTCGAAGCCCTTCGCGTCGCTGAGATTTACCGCGCCAATGTGGTCGATACGACCACGTCGAGCTTTGTATTCGAACTGACCGGCCCGCCGGAAAAGATCGACAGTTTCGTCGCGTTGATGCGCGAACTTGGATTAGTTAGCGTCGGCAGGTCCGGCGTAGTGGGAATGATGCGCGGTCCTCACGCAAGTTGAGCGGCGCTTGAGCAAGGAAAACATGATGAAAGTTTACTACGACGCGGATGCCGATCTCGGCCTTATCAAATCTAAGAAGATCGCTGTTCTCGGTTATGGCAGCCAAGGCCACGCCCACGCGCAGAACCTGCGCGACAGCGGCGTTACCGAAGTAGCGATTGCGCTGCGTGAAGGTTCTTCGAGTGCAAAAAAGGCAGAGGAAGCCGGGTTCAAGGTGATGTCCAACACCGCTGCGGCGCAATGGGCCGATGTTTTGATGATCTTGGCCCCCGATGAGCATCAGGCCGCAATCTGGGCGGATGACGTTGCCGGCCACATGAAACCTGGTACTGCCCTCGCCTTTGCGCACGGCCTAAACGTGCATTTCGGCCTGATCGAACCGCAGGCCGATATCGACGTCATCATGATCGCGCCAAAGGGCCCCGGTCACACTGTGCGCAGCGAATACAAACGCGGTGGCGGCGTCCCATGCCTGATCGCTGTGCATCAGGACGCAAGCGGTTCTGCACACGATGTTGCGCTCGCCTACGCTTCGGGCGTTGGCGGTGGCCGCTCTGGCATTATCGAGACAAACTTCCGCGAGGAATGCGAAACCGATCTGTTCGGTGAGCAAGCGGTTCTGTGCGGCGGCATCACCCACCTTATTCAAGCGGGCTTCGAAACGCTGACCGAGGCGGGATACGCGCCAGAAATGGCGTATTTTGAGTGTCTTCACGAAACCAAGTTGATCGTCGATCTGCTCTATGAAGGCGGGATCGCGAACATGCGCTATTCAATCTCCAACACTGCGGAATATGGCGACATAACCACAGGTCCACGGATCATCACCGATGAAACAAAGGCTGAAATGAAACGCGTTCTTGCCGACATTCAGTCTGGTCGCTTTGTCAAAGACTTCGTGCTCGACAATCGTGCGGGCCAACCAGAGTTAAAAGCATCGCGCAAAGCAGCAGAGGCGCACCCGATTGAAAAAACCGGTGCGGAACTGCGCGCCATGATGCCTTGGATCGGCGCAAACAAGCTGGTCGATAAAAACAAGAACTAAGCGGATGGGTGTGCTCGGCCTAAAGTGACGCAGCGAAAGATCAATTTGCCTCGTCGGGCGCGCCGCGATGATTGATGGTCGAGCCACAAGAGCGCTCTATGTGCTATGCGCGGTAGCGTTTGTCGTGATAGTTGCGCGCGCCTATCTCAATGTCAAAACGCCCGATGATTTCGTTGTGACAGTCAGTCAAGACGACATTCAAAACTATGTTCAAACTAAATTGGCTAGCCTCCAAACCAGATCTTTTGCGGACAATCTGGAATATTGCACGGTGGTGTTCGAAGACAGCGATGGCGAGCTTGGCCATACGCCTTTTAGAGAAGGTTCAGAGGCGAGTTGCGATATCGCATACTTCGACGAACCGGGCATGGGTCCGGTTGCGAGCTTTCACACGCATGGCTCCTATAGCCTTGAATATGATGGCGAAGTGCCTTCTGTCACCGACATTGAAAGCGATATTTCCGAGCGGATTGATGGATATATAGCAACACCCGGTGGCCGACTGTGGCACATTGATTGGCGCACAGAACGCGCGATACTGGTGTGCGCAGAAGGATGTTTGGAGCAAGATCCAGGCTATCAAACCTGCATAGGCCGGAATCCAAAACCCGAATATACAATTGATGCGCTCAAAGAGAGATCGACTGATCCAACTGGCTGCTAAGTGCAGGAGCGAGCAATACCAAGGAAGAAAGCCGCCCGCAGGCTTTGATACCCACGGGCGGTTATTGGTGAGTCCCGGGCTACGACCCAAGGGGCTCAAAAAAGGGTACGACCGTCAAAACTAGGAGGACTGTCCTAACGGCCGCACCCTTAGAAACGCACCGTCAGGCTTTCGGTGCGCAAGCAGAAGCTTCACAAGCTGCGCCACACGCTGGGGCACAAGCAGCGCCACACGCTGGGGCACAAGCAGCGCCGCAAGCTGCGCCACACGCAGCACCGCAGGCAGGCGCGCAAGCCGCACCACACGCTGCGCCGCATGCAGCTGCACAAGCAGAGGCCGCACAGGCTTGGCATGCTTGCGGAGCACACTGAGCAGCAGCAGAGGCAGGCGCGCCGGCAGTTGCAACGGCAAGTCCACCAGCGACCATCAACATTTTCGCGAGAGATTTGTTATTAGACATTTGATATTCCTTTCAGAAGTTTACACTTTAAGGGGGTAAGCACCCCGGCGTTTGTCAGGGGTAGGGTCAGTAAGTCGCCGAGGTAGCTATCTCGTTGTTCTCAAAATCAATCGCCGAACCGCTTGCCTTCGGGAATCTTTGACCAAGCAGGATCAGATTTTGCGATGAAGCCAGCAGTGTCTTTCAACCATGTCTGCTGAACGTTTGGGTTGAAGTTCAAATAGAGCTTGTCATCGACAATTTTATAAAGGTTGGGATCGCCCGGTGCGAGCGAGCCACGGCTCATCGCCCAAGCGCAATGTCCGCCATATTGTGGTGCGTATGAGTCGGGGTTAGCAGCGAACAGATCAGCGTTCTGTTGGCTTGAAAAGTGCCACTCGGCACCGTTGTGCTTGACCATAAACCGTGCGTCACCTTTGACCGGTGCGCCGCTGCCTTGAAAATAGCTAACAGTGTCAAATCCGCTGACAGCAACGGTGCTGCCTTCTACGCCAACAAACACGCCGCCGTCGGCCATCAGTGGCGCGCTAACAGCAAGGGGGGCTGAAAACGCGGCGGCCGCAAGAAAGAGGTGTCTAAATTGCATCGATATTCTCCAAAAAACCTGAGCCCGCAAGGGGCATGCAGCGACCACTCAATTGGCTCACCAGGTGGGGTCGTCAGGGGTTACCAGCAGGGGAACTGGTTGGGTGTACCTGAGAGCCTGTGAGTGGCCGCGCATATCCTTGAGTTCGGCAGAAGTTCGCGTTTGGTGACAGCCAATAAGAAAAAAATCGATTTTCTGAATTTATCCTCGTTGTCCCTCCGCGCACTCGACAGGTTTGACACAATCAGGCACCTGACCAGGCGCTATGAAATTGAGCGATTGTCACCGCATTGATGATTTTCGGAAGCTTGCGCACAAGCGACTGCCCTTCCCCGTGTTTGACTACATTGACGGTGGCGCGGACGATGAAGTGACGAAGGCTAGAAACACCGCTTCCTTTAACGAGGTGGATTTGGTGCCGGACGTTCTGGCCGGTGTCGAAACAATCGACACTTCCTGCACCATCCTTGGCCACAAGAGCGCTTTGCCGCTGATACTTTCCCCCACCGCAGTCCAACGCGCGTTCCATTGGCAAGGCGAAACGGCAGTCGCGAAGGCCGCGCAGAATTTTGGCTTGTGGTTCGGAATTTCGAGCCTTGCGACGCGCTCAATCGAAGAAATTGCGGCTCTGACAAACGGGCCAAAAATGTTCCAACTTTACGTCCACAAAGACAAAGCCCTTAACACTCACATGATTGAGCGGTGCCAAGCAGCGGATTTCGATGCGTTGGCCTTAACCGTTGATACAATCGTGTCTGGAAAGCGTGAACGTTGCCTTCATTCAGGCTTCACGACCCCGCCCCGCTTCTCGCCTGCAAGCGTATGGAGCTATGCAACCCGCCCCCGTTGGACGCTCGATTATCTCTTCCGAGAGAGATTTCGGCTTCCCAACCTCGACACTCATGTTTCAGAAGGTTCTGGCAAACCCGTCAGCATTGCAGAGTATTTCAACACAATGCTCGATACGTCGATGGACTGGTCCAGTGCTGCCGCAATCCGTGAGCAATGGGGTGGGACATTTGTTCTTAAGGGCGTGATGAGCGCGGGGGATGCGCTCAGAGCGGTCGAAATAGGCGCTGATGCTATTATGGTTTCTAATCATGGAGGGAGGCAGTTGGATGGAAGCCGAGCGCCTTTTGATCAGTTACCCGAGATTGTCGACGCAGTGGGCGGGAAAATCGAGATTATCTGCGATGGCGGCATTCGGCGCGGCACCCACGCATTGAAGGCTCTGTGCAGCGGCGCGACTGCGGCTTCGGGTGGAAGGCTCTACCTCTATGCACTCGCGGCTGCAGGACAAGATGGCGTCGAACGCGGGCTGGCGATCCTCCAAGATGAAATTGAGCGGGGAATGAAGCTGATGGGGGTGACCCGTATTGATCAATTGAACGAAGATCGGCTCCGCCGCCGCTGATGCAACGCGCCTTGCGGATAAGAAAAAGCCCTCCGTGAACCAGGGCGTTCACGAAGGGCTTTCCAAACCATAGATCAGGTGTGGCTTTAGTCCTGATAATGCTCATCAGGTGAGTGGGTTGGGTAATTCTCATCACCGCTCTCAATGAAGCCTGGGATGTCCTTCTGCCAATTCTCTTGAACGCCTTTGCTGAAGTTCAAATAGAGCTTGCCATCGACGATTTCATAAACCTCAGGATCGCCAGCGGCGAGCGCGTTGTTTTCGCCAATCGCCCACGCGCAATAACCACCATAAGCAGGGGCATATTTTGCTGGGTCTTCAACAAACGCTTTGGCGTTGTCTTCGTTAGCAAAACGATAGTCGAAGCCTTGGTAGCGAACAGTAAATTCTTCGCTGCCTTCAACCGGAACGCCTTCGCCAACAAAATAGCTGACCACGTCAAACCCGCGAACAGCAAGCGTCTCGCCTTTGGTTTCGGTGTAGATCGGGCCAGTCGCTTCGCCGCCAGCATCGGCGTAAAGGTTGGTTTCGGTCTGCTCGGTGGTTGCACCATCGCTGCTGGCGTCGGTGTCATTGGCCGGGGCTTGGCATGCTGCGACACTTGTCATCAAAGCGATTGCAAAAAGGGTCTTCTTCATCATTTTCCTCCTTAAGGATTGGTTGTGCCAGCGGCCTGATCGCCAGCAGCACCTCTCAATTCGCAGCGATTGCGCCATTGGTTACACCCAATGCGAATCTCTTGTATTTCACACACAATTTTGCGCGGTTCTCACGCAATCGCGCCTTGCGCCTTGGCTGAAATTCGGCAAAGACAGGATGCATGAGAACAAAGCTCGGCCTGCTTCTACGACTTACGCGCCCTTGGGCGTGACCGGCGGCGTGCGATAGGCGCGCCCCACGCTCCCAAGGGGACCGTTTCTAAACAGCTTTCACCGTCTCTTCTCAAGCGAGCCCGCCGATCATGTCCATGCTCTCCGACCCATCCCGCAAATACCGCGCCTTCGCGCCGATTAACTTGCCCGACCGCCAATGGCCAAGCCAAGTCATCACCAGCCCCCCGCGCTGGCTTTCAACCGACCTGCGCGATGGCAACCAGTCGATCATCGACCCAATGGACGCGGTTAAGAAGCGGCGCTTTTTCGATCTGCTCATCGAAGTTGGCGTGAAAGAAATCGAAGTCGGCTTCCCTAGCGCGGGCGCGACCGAGTTCGATTTCATCTCTGGCTTAGTTCAGTCCGGAGCCGTGCCGGAAGACGTGCTTGTGCAAGTGCTTACCCAATCGCGTGAAGACTTAATCCGCACTTCTTTTGAAAGCCTGCGCGGCACCCACGCGGCTATTGTCCATCTCTATAACGCCGTCTCGCCTGCATGGCGCGATATTGTGTTTCGCATGACCAAGGCCGAAGTGCGCGACATCGCTATGGCGGGCGCGAAAGTAATGCGCGATGAGGCCGCAAAACAACCTGACACCGATTGGCATTTCCAATATTCGCCGGAAACATTCTCCACCGCCGAATTGGATTTCAGCATCGAAGTGTGCGCGGGCGTGATGGAGGTGTTGGCCCCTACCCCCGATCATCCGATCATCCTGAACTTGCCCGCAACCGTCGAGGCAGCGACGCCTAACATCTATGCGGATCAGATCGAGTATTTCTGCCGTAACCTGCCCAATCGTGAAAGCGCGGTCATCTCGCTCCACACACATAATGACCGGGGAACCGGCGTTGCCGCGGCGGAGCTTGGCTTAATGGCGGGCGCAGACCGGGTCGAAGGGTGCCTGTTTGGCAATGGCGAGCGTACCGGCAATTGCTGCCTCGTCACGGTTGCGCTCAACATGTACACGCAGGGTATCAATCCCGGCCTCGACTTTTCCGACATCGATCGCGTGATTGAGACGGTTGAATATTGCAACGACTTGCCCGTGCACGAACGCCATCCTTACGGCGGGGAACTGGTCTTCACCGCATTTTCCGGCTCGCATCAGGACGCGATCAAGAAGGGCTTTGAAGCGCGCGGGCAGCAAAATGATGAGGGCTGGCGCGTCCCCTACCTGCCTATTGATCCCGCCGACCTTGGCCGCGATTACGAAGCGGTTATTCGCGTAAATTCACAAAGCGGCAAAGGCGGTTTTGCCTGGGTTCTCGAACAGGATCAGGGGCTCAAACTGCCCAAAGCCATGCAGGCCGACTTCTCCAAACGCGTGCAGGACTTGGCGGATGAACTAGGCCGCGAACTCAATGCCGAAGACATATGGGACGCCTTCCGCAAAGCCTATCATGTAAAGACGTCGAACCGGTATTTCGAGCTGGTCGATTATGAAGAAAGCAAGGCATCCGATGGCACCCGGCTGTTCGCGGGCAAGATCGCGGTTGATGGCGGCGAACAGAGCGTTTCTGGACGCGGCAATGGCCTAATCTCCAGTGTCGTGACCACCTTAGAAGAAGCGTTTGAGTTAGACTTCAAAGTGCTCGACTATACCGAGCACGCCCTTGACAGTGGCCGCAACGCTCGCGCTGCGGCGTATCTCAAATGTCAGAGCGGCGACCGTGTGATCTGGGGCTGCGGAATTGATGAAGATGTTGCCACGGCAAGCGTGCGCGCCGTTCTAAGCGCGGCGAATTCGGTCGTTGCTGGCTAGTCCGTTGCCTGTGTCGGCTCAGCGTGAGCCAGCGTCATACGAAGCTGTGTCAACCGCTCTGTCGCTTCCGCGAGCCCGTGATCATAAGGCAGATCAATGATGATAGGGGTGCATGTCTTGGTGTGTTCGTTCCATACGCAGGTGCTCATCGCACCGCCCGTCGTCTGTGACGCGCGTTTGTAGAGCTTCTCAGCCTTCTCCAGATCGAGCTCAACACCGCGCCCATCTTCAAACCGTTTGCCTAGCTCAAGTTGAGCGTGCTTGCTCCCTGTCGCAGACGCCATGGCGAGTGCATTGAGCGGCATAAATTCGCATTTGATCGCAAGGTCGGTGGCGAGATCCGTACAATTGCCTTTGGTCATTGGCGACAGGACGCGTCCCACATCAAGCAATGCAGTCTCCTGCTGACTCACCGGCCCTCGCGTTGAGATGCCCATATATTGGCTAGGCACGCATCCGGTTACCAAGAAGGTTGTAAGGGCAAGAAAGAAGCTAAAACGAACCGCCATAGCACCGCTTTATCACAATTCTCGGGAGCAATCATCCCCACTATGCCCGATGTGCTCTGGTGCTGCGGCATTGATGAAGACGTCGCGACGGCAAGCGTGCGCGCCGTTCTAAGCGCGGCGAATTCGGTGGTGGCCGGATAATTGCGGTAGGTCATCTTTTGGGGGTGGAAGCGGATGATGACACCGTTCAATCCGCTACAACGCGGAAGCTTGCGGCCGTGTATCGCAGAATAGCTGGACTTTCCGAAGGCCCCTTCTTCGGCAGCTCGTCGCCAAAAGAAGCGAAGTAACAGTCGAAGACGCCCAGGTCATCATGCAACCAACAGTGGATCATTACGCCAAACTCAGGTGAGGGCTTGCCTTCCTCATCCACCCAATCAATGCATACTGGCGTTCCTGGGGCGATGTAGCGATCCCCGCCGACCTCATGTTCCGATGTGCGCTTTGTCATTACAGAGCAGACGCCTACTCTCTATTCAGACTATCCGCAATTGGGTCGATAGCGGCGTGACCGCTATCGGTGGTTACTGGGGACGGAATCAGCCGTTAAGCAATTATTGCGATTCAGAATCTGTGGGCCGCCGCACGTGTATCAAGGCACTACGCTCGCAGGCACCGAAGGCTTGGAAATTGAGACGAGCATCTGTCAAAGAGAGTCCCCCGTTACACCCGCCTCTCACAGTGTCGGCATCATGGTCGTCTTGGCCATCGTCTTCCCAGAAACATACTGGGCAGATTTCAAAACCGCCCCGTTCAGCAAGCGTGCGGGATCGACAGCAAGGACAAGGATACGGCCCTCCTTCTTGCGATTTATAGACATTTCTAAACTTCATGATGAGTGAATGGCATCTATACAATTCGTCCGCAACTGGGTCGTTAGCCGACAATCGCTGTCTCGGTCTTTGCCTCTCTTGCCGACCTTGCTTTTAGCGTTCGGCAGCAGCCAATTTCCTACACGCATTCTACTGCGTATTGGGGAGCCGTGCTTCCTTCACTCAAATCCTGTCTTTACTCCTCCCAACAGCCATTCTGTGCGAAGAAGATTTTTCTCCCCTTAGACAGTGTGTCAGGTGTGTCAGGCGTGCTAGAGCTGCGACAAGACGAGGCCCAACTAACGGCCTATCAGAAGGAGAGATACCAGCGATGACCGAAGCGATCCTTGAACCCGATCTGCCGATTGTCGATCCGCATCATCACCTGTGGGACTTGCGCCCGATGTTGCCCATGTTTCCAGAGCCCCGGCACAGGTTCATCGAGACGCTGATACCCGCCGCCTACTACACATTCGATCAACTGCACGCCGATTTGGCGAGCGGACACAACATCGTCGCCACGGTCTATATGGAATGCGGTGCCTTCTACAACGCGGCCTATGGCGATGCGAAGAAGTCTGTTGGCGAGGTTGAGTTTGTGAACGGCGTTGCCGCACAATCGGCCAGCGGGCTTTACGGGCCTTTGCGCGCCTGTGCAGGGATAGTTGGCCATGCTGATCTGACCTTGGGCAGCGCAGTGGGCGAAGTGCTCGATGCGCTGCGCGCGGCCTCCCCTGCCCGGTTCAAAGGCATTCGTCATCAGGGTGCTTGGGATGCCGATCCAGAGGTGCTTGGCCCGCCCTTCCACGCTCCGCCGGAGCTGTATCGCGACGCGACCTTCCGCGAAGGGTTTGCCGAGCTGGGCAAGCGGGGGATGAGCTTTGATGCGTGGATATTGGAGCCGCAGATTGGCGACGTGACCGATCTGGCGCGTGCGTTTCCTGACATGCCCATTTGCCTCGACCATTGCGGCACACCGCTGGGCAATGCGAGCTATGCAGGCAAGCTGCCAGAGCGCTTTGACACATGGCGCGCGGCGATCCTTGAGCTTGCCAGTTGCGAGAACGTCGTGGTCAAATTGGGCGGACTCGCGATGCACAATTGCGCGATGCCCGAACAAGGCCCCGCGGCCGGCGTTGGTTCTGAAGAATTGGCGCAGCTATGGCGTCCCTATATTGAAACCTGCATCGAAGCTTTCGGGCCAGAGCGAGCCATGTTCGAAAGCAATTATCCGGTCGATCGCTGGGGCGCGACCTACCCGGTCTTGTGGAATGCCTTTAAGCGGATCACATCTGGCGCAAGCGCGGATGAGAAAAACGCACTTTATTCCGGGACCGCAAGCCGCTTCTATCATATTGAAGAGGTGCTTGCCTGAGATGATATCGGTCTCTAGGTGAAACTGAAATTCCCTAACCTGGAGAGAGCATGACCCTTCCCGCGCCGTTTGATCGCCTACGTTTGCCGCTGATTGGTTCGCCGCTATTCATCGTATCCGGGCCAGAGCTGGTCATTGCACAATGCAAAGCCGGGATCATCGGCAGCTTTCCAGCGCTCAACGCTCGTCCGCAATCTCTGCTTGATGAATGGCTGCATCAGATCACCGAAGAACTGGCAAAGCATAACCGCGAAAACCCCGATCGACCGGCTGCGCCCTATGCCGTCAATCAAATCGTCCATAAGACCAATGACCGGGTGATGGACGACATGGCAACTTGCGAGAAATGGCAAGTCCCGATGGTCATCACCTCTTTGGGTGCACGCACTGAGATATTCGACGCAGTGCGCAATTGGGGCGGCATTACGCTGCACGACGTGATCAACAATCGCTTCGCTAACAAAGCGATTGAGAAAGGCGCAGACGGGTTGATCCCAGTCGCGGCAGGCGCTGGAGGACATGCCGGCACGCAATCTCCCTTCGCGCTGGTCCGGGAAATCCGTGAGTGGTTTGATGGCCTCATCGCGCTGTCTGGTTCGATCGCTCACGGTTCCTCGATCCTTTCCGCTCAAGCGTTGGGCGCAGATTTTGGTTATGCCGGAAGCGCGTTCATCGCGACCAAAGAAGCCAATGCGGTGGATGGCTATAAACAGGGTATCGTCGATGGCTCAGCCGAGGGTATCGTCTATTCAAACCTGTTCACCGGTGTGCATGGCAATTACCTGCGTTCATCGATTGAACAAGCCGGTCTGAACCCGGACGATTTGCCCGTAAGCGACCCGTCCAAGATGAACTTTGGCAGCGGTGGCAACACCAAAGTGAAGGCTTGGAAAGACATTTGGGGCTCTGGCCAAGGTGTTGGCGCAGTCAAATCGGTTGGCACTGTTGAGGAAATGGTCGCGCGTATGGAGCGCGAATATCACGAAGCGAAAGCGGATTTGGCAACTAAGAGTTATTACTCAGCTTGGGGCTGATCCGGCACCGAGGACTAGAGTGATCGCTATGTCGCTTTCCAAAGGGCTTCGGCCATCGCATCCAGTTCGGTAAAGTCAAAACCCGTGCCCAACGGGTCCTTGCGGTTAAGGATCATGCGGCGCTTCTCGCTTAGCAACCTGCGCCGCAGGGCCGATTGAAGCAGATGCAGGCGCATGAGTGCGACAAATAATGCTTGCTCCGTGTCGCTTTTGCTGTCTTTGACCCATTGCGCTTCAACACATCCAACGCGCTCAATCACAAGCTCGTTATATTGCCGATGCGGTCCACGATGGAGCGGCATTCCTGTCCTCAGAGTCGCTTCTTCAGTCGCGGGGAGCAACAAACCATTGGCTCGAAAATCATCAAATCCTACGGATCCACGACCGATCTGGCTGAACATTTGACCAAAACTTCGCTCAGCAAGCAATTGCTTCGGGAGCAAATGGTGCCGTTGTAAGCTTGGATCGTACCCAGTTTTCCCTTTCCGATTCACGGAGGAAAAGGGAATGGCGCGACGCGGAACAGACACAGAGCACGTCGCAGAAGTGCAACGAAAAACCGCCTTCGCCCGTCGCGATCCCATACTTACTCGTGCGTCACTCTGATATATTTGCCATTGCGCGATGGGCGCATCACCAGTCGCGTGCCATCAGGAGCGACAATCCGTTCGCTGCCTTCCAGACCTCCTAAAAGGATGAGCTGGTTTATTATACGCACGCCCAAACGGGTCGCCAAAACTTTGTCGGTCGCCAAAGGCTGCTCGATCCGCAGTTCCTGACCTATCCAAAACTCCAACCCGACACTTTGTAGTGCCCCATCAATCGTTTCGCGAAATGCCGTAAGACCGAGAGCAGGAAAGGCTCCGCCTTCGAGCCAAGCGGTTGCAATTGATTCAAAGTATCGGCGTCCGAGTGCGGTTTTCGCATGAGGCCAATACACTGCAGCCAGGTTATCGAAGTGTTGCGTTAAATCGCGCGCAAGGGCGATCATGCCTCGGGCAACCGGCATGGAATTTTCGCCGCCACTCAAATGCTCTCCTGGTTCGATTTGGACCGCTTCGTAACGAAGATTTACGGGCGATTGGTCCAAGTCGAAACGGTGCACAACCTCTAACGGTTTGGTCGCATCGCCCGGAGCCAATCCAAGAATATCGAACGTCAGGCCGTATCGCAGCAATTCCAGCCAAACAGTGTTATCTTCTATAGCGCTGGCAGCTGATCTTTGTGTGATATCAACACCATCAGCAGATACCAATTGCAAAGGAGGCGACTGCAAGGGATCAAACGAGATTGATACCGACTCAAAAGCCTCGGTGAATTCTCGAAACGCATCACGAGTTGGTCGCGAACCTTCGACAAACAACAATTGCATCCCTCGAGCATCCGTTACGTGTGTCTGATCGATGTCTTCAGACCCCTTTTACCGAGCATTCGATCCATGCCTTACTGCTTGAGTTGTGACGATTTTTGCCCGCTCAGTCGAGTCATGAATGAGCGCTTTGCCCCAAATCACAAGTCATTCACCCCAATTCATAAGTGAGGAGTTAAAAGATGCCTTGCGATAAGGCCTCCGCGAAGCCTGCACCCAATCTTCTACATTGTTTTAGGTCGGATTCGCTGACAGTCTTGGGCGCCAAGATAGCTTCAGGGGTTTGGGCATCAAAATTGCAAATAATTGGCTCTGAAATACGCCTCAATCTCCAGCCAGTTACAATCCTGTCCATTTGCCGCTGAGCGCCAGATCCGTCTGAACCCGCTGCAATTATCGACGTAAAAGGGCGCCCCTCTATCTGCCCGAGCACAGGATAGTATGTGCGATCAAACATCTCCTTCATTGCACCGCTCATACCGCCAAGATTTTCTGGACACACAAACACATACCCCGCCGCGCAGAGCAATGTATCAGGGGTGACCGCATCACAATGGACAAGAGTGGCTTTCCCAGCATCAGAAACGGCCCTTGCCATCGCTTCGCTTGCGCCTGTGCGGCTATGCCAAACAACAAGGAGGCATGGTTGGGTTGGAGTTTCAGCCATAATCACCCCTTTGCAACACTTGCATCCTGTCGATTGTCAATGCCTACGCTCTGTTCCAATCCGCAACGCTAAGGTAAGCCACAGCTATGGCATCGCAGGCTTTAAATCACGTTCTAGGCATAAATGAGTCGCTCACGGGGCGCGCTTGGCAATGGCGTGGCGGCAATATGGAATTGGACGAGGATAGCGGCAATCCCGCCTCGCTTGACCATTCCATTCTTGAACAATTGTTGATGACACGCGGCGTCGCGAAAGATGATCTGGAGCGGCATACCTCGCCTACCATGCGTGCATTCCTTCCTAATCCTTCGGAATTTCGCGACATGGATCAAGCCGCTCAACGCATTGCCAATGCCGTGCTGTCTGGTGAAACAATCACTGTCTACGGCGATTATGACGTCGACGGTGCAACCAGCGCGGCCTTGATGATCGAAGTGTTCAGAGCGCTTGGTCATGATGCGGGGTACTATATACCGGATCGATTGCTCGAAGGGTATGGCCCGACCGGAGAGGCGCTGGTCAAGATTGCTGAGCAGGGTTCAAGCCTGATCGTCACAGTTGATTGCGGAGCGATGGCGTATGAGGCGCTAACCATGGCGCGTGAGGCAGGCGTCGATGTGATCGTGGTCGATCATCACAAATGTGCAGCGGAACTTCCTCCAACAGCTGCTTTGGTCAATCCCAACCGCTTGGATGAAAGTGACCTAGCAGCGGGGCACGGCCATCTGGCGGCCGTTGGTGTGGCCTTCCTATTGGCCATCGCTCTAGTCCGAACTCTGCGCGAGCGTGACTTCTTTAAAGATCGCAAAGAGCCCGATTTAATGGCTCTTTTGGATCTCGTTGCACTTGGGACCGTTGCCGATGTCGCGGCTTTGCACGGCCTTAACCGAGCATTTGTCGCACAGGGCCTCAAAATTCTCGCCCGGCGCGAACGGATCGGTATGGCGGCGTTGATGGATGCAAGCAGGCTTAAACGCAGCCCGCAAGCAAGCGATTTAGGCTTTGCCCTGGGCCCTCGCATCAATGCTGGAGGGCGCGTTGGTGAATCGACGCTTGGTGTGCGGCTTCTGACTACCAACGACCGGGACGAAGCCAAGGAAATTGCCGAGCAGCTCTCAGCATTGAACGAGGAGCGCCGCGATATCGAAGCCGCTGTGCAAGAGGCGGCTGAAGCGCAATTGAGCGGACAACACAATCACGCGGTTCAAATTCTGTCTGGGAACGGTTGGCACCCTGGAGTGATCGGGATTGTCGCCGGCCGGATCAAAGAGAAAACCGGCAAGCCAGCGATCGTGATTGCGCTCGATGAAGACGACAATTCGGGCAAAGGTTCTGGCCGTTCGATTGCCGGTGTTGATTTGGGGGCAGCAATCATAGCCGCTCGTGAAGAAGGGCTATTAGTCGCAGGCGGCGGGCATGCGATGGCGGCAGGACTAACCATCGCAAACGACAAATTGAGCGCGTTTGCAGAATTTCTCGATCAGCGGCTTGCGCGCGACGTCGAAAGCGCGCGGTTGAGCCAGGTGATGAAACTTGATCTAGCGCTGGCGCCCGGTGGCTTGACACCACAACTTGTCGAAACGCTCGACGCAGCTGGTCCCTATGGCGTTGGATGGCCAGCCCCGCGCGTTGCAGTCGGGCCGGTGCGCGTGATCAAAGCCGATGTGGTTGGCAAAGACCATTTGCGAGTGATTGCGAGCGGTAAAGATGGGCGTTCGTTCAAAGCCATCGCTTTCCGTGCAGCCGAAAGCGAGATGGCGCAAACCTTGATCCACCGCAGCGCGGGCAGGATGTTCCATTTTGCTGGGCGCGTTAAGATCGATGATTGGGGTCACCGTCCCGCGGCGGAGCTGCATTTGGAAGACGCTGCTTACGCCGACTAAATGCCTTTCCAATCCAATTTTCTCAATCATTGCGCAATTCAGGCTCAGACAGGGCTTGACCATGTCAGTTCACGCCCCTAGATGCGCGCTTCCGCAAGCAAGCGTGGCCCCTTCGTCTAGCGGTTAGGACGCGGCCCTTTCACGGCTGAAACACGGGTTCGATTCCCGTAGGGGTCACCACCTTACATTCCCAACAGTCGAATTATATCTTGAAAGCGCGACGTAGGTTAGCATTTCGCTTTCCTCGCCATGCGCATCTGATATGGGCGATTGCTATGCAGAGCGGGCATCACTTTCCTGTTTCAGGTTTGCTATTGGCGTTGCTGACGTTTGGCGTCCTGCTGATTGCGGGGAGCGAGCTATCACTGGCTATTGTCGTGCTAATCGTGTGGGCTGGGTCGCTGATGCTATCCTCTAGCCGCGCCCCAGCGCAACCTACCCCAGCGATCAAGCGTCCTTTCACCAGTGCCAATATGAAAGGACTTATCGAAAGAGCTTCAACCCCGCTTATTATTACCGAACGCAACAAGATCGCTCAGGCCAATCGAACCGCAAGATCAATCCTGGGCAAGCACATCGTTGGGCAAGACGTGCGCCTTGTATTCCGCCAGCCCGCTGCGGTTCAACTCATCAATAGCAAGCGCAATGGCACGGCGACTGCGCACGGCCTCGTTCGTCGCCGCGACATCTGGCAAATTAATCAGCAATCCATCGACGAAGAGTTGATCGTGCTTGAGCTGATCAACAAAACAGCAGAGGCCGATATAAGTCGCGCGCACACCGACTTTGTGGCTAATGCCAGCCATGAGCTGCGCACACCGCTCGCTGCGATCATCGGTTATGTCGAGACACTCAGTGAAAATCCGGCAGACATCGACACCCCGATTGCCGAGAAGTTCCTCGGAACTATCCTGCGCGAGGCCCGGCGTCTGCAAAACCTCGTTGGCGATCTGATGTCGCTTTCCCGGGTTGAAGCGGAAAAACATGACCAACCGACCAAGCGAATTGATCCGCTTACCGTAGTTGAGCAGGCCGCCCGCGATGCAGCTGGGGTTGAGAGTCAAGAGCGCCTGACCTTGACGTTGGAAAAAGAGCTCTCAATCCGTGGTGATGCGCAGCAGCTCGAACAGTTGGTGCGCAATTTGGTCGACAATGCGCTCAAATATGGGGCGGAACACACCGGCATCACGGTCGAGTTGAAAAAGTCGGCTGCGAATCAGGTCAATCTTGTCGTCACCAACCAGGGCGAAGGCATTGCGCCTGAACATATTCCGCATCTAACTCGTAGGTTCTATCGCACCGACCCAGGGCGCAGCCGCGCTTCTGGCGGCACCGGCCTTGGCCTCGCGATCGTGAAGCACATTGTTGAACGTCACCGCGGTCGATTGAAGATATCCAGTGAGGTAGGTCAAGGGACAACTGTCTTGGTTTCCCTTCCTCTGGCTGACTAACCAAAGTACAAAAATGCATCGATTGGTGCAGTTACCCACAGGTTACCAAGTACTATCAGCCATAGAGCCATACACTGTCATTTAGCTGTAATAACCCGCTCATATCCGCCCTCCCAGATCAGTAGGGAATTTGATCCCGCTGCAGAAAGAGGGATTGATATGTCTCGATTGAGTCGAATGAAAGTTCTGACCATCGCCATGTGCTGTACGGCCGCTACGCCAGTTGCAGCGCAAGATAGCACCGCCGCGAACACAGAATTGGAAGCGCTGAAAGCAGAGCTGGCACGCCTCGCCAGTAGGGTTCAGCAATTGGAAACCGAGTTGGCTGTCACTTCGAATACTGCGCAAACAGCAAATGCAGCAGCGATTGCGGCCAATGACGCCGCCGCAGCTGCAACAGTCGCGGCTCAAGACGCGGCGAAATCAGCGCCTAGCGTCAATTTCAAAGGGGCGCCTGAAATCAAAGGCGAGAACGGTTGGTCGTTCAAACCGCGTGGTCGCGCTAATATTGATGTGGGCTTTGTAAGTGCTCCTGAATCCACCGGGGCTGACAGCAGATTTGACGCAGAAGCGCGCCGCGTTCGGCTAGGCGCTTCCGGCAAAATTCCCGGCGGATTTGGCTATAAAATCGAAGCTGACTTCGCGGAGAATGACGTCGCGCTAACCGATGCAATCATCACCTATAAAGATGGCGGGCTGACGCTGTCGGCGGGCCAACACAATACATTCCAAGGCTTGGAAGAACTTTCCAGCAGTTTACACACCTCTTTCATTGAGCGTTCCGCGTGGACCGATGCGTTCGGTTTTGAGCGCCGTGTAGGCTTCTCTGGCCAATACAAATCGGGCGATATTCTGGTGCAAGCTGGTGTGTTTTCCGACAACAGCGAAGACATACCCAATGACAATTGGAGCCTTGATGGCCGCATTGTGTTCGCGCCAAAATCCGGCTCAACACAATTGCACTTCGGCGGCTCAATCCACCACAATATGCTGGGTGACGGCAGCACCGTTCGTTACCGTCAGCGGCCACTCGTCCATTTCACCGACAATCGTTTTGTGAACACTGATAGATTTAGCGCGACTTCTGAAACAGGCATTGGTCTGGAAGCTGCGGCGATCAGCGGGCCATTTCACATTGCGCTCGAAGGCTATTCGCAAAATGTGAACCGCCCTGATGGCTTCGCAAATCCGAACTTCCTGGGCGCGTCTGCGGAAGTGGGGTATTTCTTCACAAAGGGTGACAAGCGTGGGTATAAAATTGGCGTATTTGACCGGGTAAAGCCGGCCAACCCTATTGGAGAAGGCGGAAAGGGCGCGCTTCAAGCAAACCTTCGCTATGATTACCTCGACCTAACCGACGCCGGCATAGTCGGCGGAACCCAGAATAGTTTTCAGGCCTCACTTATCTGGACCTTTACGGACTACACCCGTTTGCTTTTGAATTACGCTCTGCTTTCTTACGACGATGCGTCATTTCCGACAGCAACAGGCGATACCTCTTACGACGTCAATGTCGTCGGCCTTCGAGCACAAATTGACTTTTAGACCTTAGGTTGCGGAACTGGCTCGACACGGCTTCGCACCAATCCAAATTTGTCGTGAAAGCATAACATCCCAGGCCAAAGGCCTAATCAACGCGATACAAATTCTAGCTAAATGGAGCTAATGATATGATGAAAATGACAAAGGCCGTTTTGGTTGCGGTTTCCACCCTCGCCCTCACCGCATGCGGCGACAGCATCGGATCGGGCGATACACGCGATTCGGTCCGTGCAGTTGGCTCCTCCACTGTATTCCCGTTCGCAAAAGCCGTGGCAGAATCGCTCGCACGCTCAAACCCAGACATCTCTTCGCCGATCATCGAATCGACCGGCACTGGCGGCGGAATGAAGCTCTTCTGCTCAGGCACAGGTACCGAAACACCTGACATGGCGAATGCATCGCGCCGGATGAAAGCATCCGAATTTGCCGATTGCCAAGAAAACGGCGTGACCGATATCATCGAGCTTCAAGTCGGGCTCGACGGGATTGCCTTTGCTTCTGCCAAAGGCGGCATCAGCATGAATTTGACACCTCAAATGGTGTATGAAGCTCTGGCTGCTGCGCCTTACGGTGGTGAGCAAACAACCGTAAACTGGTCAGACGTTGATCCGTCGCTGCCTACCCTTCCCATCCTTGTTTACGGCCCGCCAACCACATCGGGCACACGCGATGCGTTGAAAGAGCTTGTCCTCGAAGTCGGCTGTAAGTCGAACGAAGACATGAAAGCGCTGAAAGAGTCGGACGAGGACAAGTACGACCAAGTCTGCACAGAAGTGCGGGCTGATGGGAAATATGTTGACCAGGGCGAGCAGGACAATCTGATTGTTCAAAAGATCGAAGGCAATGAGAATGCTGTTGGTGTTTTCGGCTATTCTTATCTCGAAGAGAATGCTGACAAGGTTCAAGGCCTGCCGATGAATGGCGTTGATCCTACCTACGAAAACATCTCCAGCTTTGCCTATCCGGGTGCACGTCCACTCTTCGTTTACGTGAAGAAAGCACACCTCGATGCGATCCCAGGCCTCAAAGAATATCTCACAGAATGGACAAAGATGTGGGAACGTGGTGGACCACTGGCCAAAATTGGGTTGGTTGCCTCGCCGGATGATGTAATGGCCTCTAATGCAACTGCAGCGACTGAGTTCACTACCATTGACGGTTCTGAGCTGAAGTAACCCATAAGCAAGAGGGATAAAACGCTGGCAATTTTGTTCCTCTTGGTCCTGGGCCTTGGCCTAATTGGATGGTTGGCTGCGCGAGCGCGTGCTTGGAGCTTCCGCAAGGAACCCGGCACGAGGCTTTCCAGCCTGCCAGCCTATCATGCTTGGTATGTCGCCCTTTGGGTTGCGATACCCGCTATTGGATTTGCATTGGTATGGAATTTCATTTCACCCAATCTTATCCTTCAAAGCGTTTTGGCATCCCCCGCAGGGGCTGAACTGCCGGACATAGATTTTCAAAGAAATACCTTGCTGCGCGAGGCGCGCGCAGTTGCAACGGGCTCGGCACCAGCGGTCTTCAACCAAGACGCAGAAGGTCTAATCGAACCGTTTCGTGAGGCGATTGGCCGTTACAACACTATCGGCTTTATCGTCACTGGGCTGATCGCATTCGTGGCTGGTGCCTGGTCGTTCCTTAGGCTGAAGCCCGATTTCTCTGCCCGAAGCCGGGTCGAGCGGACAGTTATGGGCATTCTGCTGGTTGCCTCGCTTGTGGCAACGTTGACCACATTGGGCATTCTGGCGAGCTTGATATTTGAAACCGTCCGCTTCTTCGGAATGGTTTCGCCGATGGACTTCCTGTTCGGCACATTTTGGTCTCCCGATCCGATGGCCAACGCCGCCAATCCCGACCCAACCCGTTACGGAGCAATCCCCCTGTTCTGGGGCACGGTTTTCATCGGGGCGATCATCGCCATGATCGTGGCTATTCCCCTTGGCTTAATGAGCGCAATTTACCTAACCCAATACGCCAATCCAAAACTGCGTGCATGGATTAAGCCGGCGTTGGAGATTCTCGCGGGCGTTCCCACTGTTGTTTATGGCTATTTCGCTGCGCTAACCGTGGCTCCGTTCATCCGCGATCTCGCGCTTTCGTTGGGCGCATCCAACCCGTCGAGTGAGAGTGCTCTGGCCGCTGGCCTCGTAATGGGCGTGATGATCATCCCATTCGTCTCCTCGATGGCGGATGATAGCATCGCCGCCGTCCCGCAAGCGATGCGCGATGGCAGCTTAGCCATGGGCGCGACCACGTCTGAGACTATCAAGAAGGTCTTGGTGCCTGCCGCCCTGCCCGGAATTGTGGCTGGCGTTATGCTAGCAATCAGCCGGGCAATCGGCGAGACAATGATCGTGGTGATGGCGGCATCAACGGCGGCCAATCTTTCCGCCAATCCGCTTGATTCGATGACCACTGTCACAGTGCAGATCGTGGCGATGTTGACGGGCGAAGGCAGTTTTGACCATCCCGCCACTCTTAGCGCTTTTGCGCTCGGCTTTGTTCTTTTCCTTGTGACGCTAGGCCTGAATTTCATCGCCCTGCGTGTCGTCAAGAAATACCGTGAAGCTTATGACTGATAGCCTGATCCCCAATGCGCCCGCAGGAGGCATCAACGCAACCCGCACTCCGGCATTCGAGGCGCGGCTGAAGAAGCGTTACGCACAAGAGCGCCGCTTTCGGAGGCTTGGCCTTGGCGCTATCCTCTTTTCTGTAGCGGTTCTGATCTTCCTGCTTGGGAATATGAGCATAAATGGTTTGGGCGGCTTCCAACGTGTCGAATTGACCGTGCCAATCGACTTTGCCGAATCCGGCATATCCGGCGATGCCACGACGCTAAGCGGAAATGACGGCATTCGATCGCTTGAAGCCCAAGGCTTGCCTGCGGTTGTCGAGTTTTACGCCGGTGAAGCTTTGGGGCCGCAAGCTGCAGAACAAATCAGCAGCCAAGCTTGGCGTGAACTGGCCGCTCAGATAGCCGCGGAC
Organism: Erythrobacter sp.; assembly: GCA_039985875.1. Classification (GTDB taxonomy): domain Bacteria; phylum Pseudomonadota; class Alphaproteobacteria; order Sphingomonadales; family Sphingomonadaceae; genus Erythrobacter. Next base: position 972,813 of record JBDWRU010000011.1, read on the forward strand.
CCAGCCATGCTGCGTCAATCGGTTGTAATAAAAATGGCGACGAGCCCAGATCTGGCGGCGGGCTATGCTGGCGAAGGTTCGCCCGACATGATCGCGTTGGCAAGTGAGCTTTCGACGCAAGGCAAGATCGAAAAGAACTTCGACTTTGGTTTCCTCACCCGTTCGGATGCGACAGACCCGCAATTGGCCGGCATCTGGGGGGCGCTTAAAGGCTCGATGCTAACTATGCTGGTCACCTTGCTGATGGCCTTCCCCATCGGTGTTTTGGCCGCGCTTTACCTAGAAGAATACGCACCGAAGAACCGTTGGACGGAACTCCTCGAAGTGTCGATCAACAACCTTGCCGCCGTGCCTTCAATCATTTTTGGTTTGCTAGGCCTAGCCGTTTTCCTAACCCTATTTCCAAACTTCCGCTCCGCCCCACTTATCGGCGGTATGACGCTGGCGCTGATGACGATGCCAGTGATTGTGATTTCAGGACGCAATGCGATAAAGGCCGTGCCACCATCCATCCGTGATGGCGCGCTCGCAATCGGCGCATCGCCAGTGCAGGTGGTCTTCCACCATGTGTTGCCGCTGGCCCTGCCCGGAATTCTGACCGGAACCATCATCGGTATGGCGCGTGCTCTAGGTGAAACCGCGCCGCTTTTGATGATAGGCATGCGGGCATTTGTGGCGACACCACCCGAAGGCTTTACATCGCCCGCCACAGTGTTGCCGGTGCAAATCTTCCTTTGGTCGGATGAAATCGACAGAGGCTTTGTCGAACGGACAAGCGCAGCGATCATCGTCCTGCTGATATTCCTGCTATTGATGAATGGCCTTGCCATCTATCTGCGCAACAAATTCGAGAGGACATGGTGACAGTAATCCATCCCAATCTTGAGGCGACCGACGCTAAAATGAGTACCAAGGACGTGTCGGTCTTTTATGGTGACAAGAAGGCCATCGATGATGTGTCTATCGAAATACCATCAAAATATGTGACCGCATTTATTGGCCCTTCGGGCTGCGGAAAGTCGACATTTCTGCGTACGCTCAACCGGATGAACGACACCATTCCTTCGGCGCGGGTCGAGGGCACGATTGAGCTCGATTCAGAGGATATCTACGCCTCAAGCATGGATGTTGTGCAATTGCGCGCACGGGTGGGGATGGTGTTCCAAAAGCCGAACCCCTTCCCCAAGTCGATCTATGACAACATCGCCTATGGCCCAAAGATCCACGGGCTTGCCGAGAAAAAGCCCGATCTTGATGAGATCGTCGAAACCTCGCTGACCCGCGCTGGATTGTGGGATGAAGTGAAAGACCGTTTGGCAGATTCTGGCACGGCGCTTTCGGGCGGGCAGCAACAGCGCTTGTGCATCGCGCGTGCGATTGCGGTCGATCCGGAAGTCATCTTGATGGACGAGCCGTGCTCTGCGCTCGACCCGATAGCAACTGCAAAAATTGAAGAGCTGATTGCTGAATTGTCGGACCGCTATGCTATCGTAATCGTCACCCACTCGATGCAACAGGCCGCGCGCGTTTCACAGCGCACTGCTTTCTTCCATCTGGGAACAATGGTAGAATATGGGCGCACTTCCGACATGTTCACCAATCCGATCGAGCAGCGTACGAAGGACTATATCACCGGAAGGTACGGCTAATGGCAGACCATACAGTCAAAGCATTTGACGAGGATATCACTCGGCTTCGCGGACTTATCGGCGAGATGGGCGGGCTCGCCGAAGTGGCGATTGAGCAGGCGCTCGAGGCAATGGTACGCGGTGACGAAGAGTTGGCCGACAACGTCGTAGCTCGTGACAAGAAGATCGATGCGCTAGAAACCGAGGTCGACAAGCTCGCAGTTCGGGTTATCGCGCTGCGCGCTCCGATGGCGGATGATTTGCGTGAAGTGATTGCGGCGCTCAAGATCGCTGGCGTAGTTGAACGCATTGGTGATTATTCAAAGAACATCGCGAAACGCGTCGGCATGATTGAGGGGCGCGACCGCTTTGAACCTTTGACGCTGCTTCCCGCTATGGGCGAGCTGGCGAGCGAAATGGTGCATGATGTGCTCACCGCTTATGCCGCGCGCGACCCAAATTTGGCACTCGAAGTGATTGCCGCAGACGCCAAAGTTGACGCCTTTTACAACAGCATTTTTCGCAATGTTGTTAGCTATATGGTGGAGAATCCTGCGACTATTTCTAGTGCAGCTCAGCTGCTCTTTATTGCCCGCAATCTGGAACGGATTGGCGACCATGCAACCAATGTTGCCGAAATGGTGCATTACGCTGCGACCGGTGTCTATCCGCCGGATGATGATCGCTGAACCTCATCAGTTTAATCACGGTTTGCGCTGCCATCAAACTGTAGCGAAGCCGTCATATACGCAGCACCAGATCGCTGGCCAGAATGCGTAATCGCCCGTGATCCGGCTTTGGAGGGCTGGAACTAATGTCTGGTGCAAAATTGCTCTTGGTTGAAGATGATCCGGCTTTGTCGGAGCTGCTGGAGTATCGCTTCCAGAACGAAGGCTATCAGGTTCGTTGTACTGGCGATGGTGATGAAGCATTGGTTTTGGCGAGCGAAGACGCGCCCGACCTCATCATACTTGACTGGATGATTGAAGGGACCAGCGGGATCGAAGTGTGCCGCCGACTTCGCCGGGATAAAGCCACAGCGCATGTCCCAATCATCATGCTCACCGCACGCGAAGCCGAGGATGACCGGGTGCGCGGGCTGGAAACGGGCGCGGATGATTATCTGACCAAGCCATTTTCTCCGCGCGAATTGTTAGCCCGCGTCGCTGCGGTGATGCGGCGTATCCGCCCTGTTCTGGCCGGTGAAAGCATTGAAGTGGGCGACCTCACCCTCGATCCGGTAGGGCATAAGGTTCAACGCCGCGGCAATTCACTGCAATTGGGACCGACCGAATACCGACTGCTTAAATTCTTCATGGAAAGCCCGGGTCGGGTTTTCAGCCGAGGGCAATTGCTCGATGGCGTCTGGGGCACGGATAGCGATATCGAATTGCGCACAGTCGATGTGCATATCCGGCGGCTGCGCAAGGCCATCGAGATTGACGGAGCAGCCGATCCAATCCGGACGGTGCGGTCAGCGGGATATTCGCTCGAAGCGGCCTAGTTTTTTAGTGAAAATCGCGCGATTTCGGGATGATCCGATGGTTGCGTGGATGCCCCGTTGAATTGGGCAATTCGTCGATAATATCGCGCACTCTTAACCCCTTTTTCGCACGTTGATCTTCGCTGGTTACTGTCGACATAGTTCGCCCCTGTGGCAAAGGCCCATCCGGCAGCGGAGACGCAACATGATCGGCGTGTGCCGTGGGTGCATGGAGCATATCATCGGAAAGGCTATAGAGGTGATCGGTGGCATCGCTCAAATGCTGCGCGATCACATGGATCACCTCGTCATCATATTCGACTCTGCCACGCACTTCGATAAGCCGCGCACTCATAATCACCCGCCGTTGTTTCGCCATGAGATCAGGCCAGACAACCAGATTGGCGACCCCGGTTTCGTCTTCCAGCGTGATGAAGCACACACCCTTGGCTGAACCAGGCCGCTGGCGGATCAGCACCACCCCTGCGACATGAACTATAGAGCGGTATTTGCGGTCTCTCAGATCGCAAGCACGCACAAAGCCACGGTCGGCAAGGCTGGGGCGCAGGAACACCATAGGATGCGCTTTAAGGCTGAGCCGCGTGGTCTGGTAATCCGTCACCACTTCTTCTGAAAGCGGCATAGTGGGCAGCTTGGTAACAGCACACTCCGCGCCTTCATCGCGCTGCGCCGCGGCTTTGAACAACGGCAAATCAGGCGCCGCAATCAGGCTGCGCGCATCCCATAGGGCCTGCCGCCGCGAAACCTGTAGCGATGTGAAAGCATCTGCACTGGCAAGCCGCTCTATGTGCGCAGGAGACAGCCCCGCCCGGTCGCGCAGCTCGGCGACATCGCGATAGGGCCCGCCCGCTTCGCGCTCCGCAATCAATTGCGCAGCGATATGTTCTGGCAGTCCGTCGATCTGCCGGAGGCCAAGGCGCAGCGCGATTTCTGGTCGCTCACGCTCGTGACCTAGCCAGCCGTAGCCTACCGGGTGATCATCCGGGTGGAAGGGTGGAGGGCGCGGGTGGTTAGGGTTCTTCGATAAAGACTGCGCTGCACACTCCTCCAATGTGCAATCCCACATCGACCCGTTCACATCGGCGGGCAGCACCTTGACCCCATGCTCCCTTGCATCGCGCACAATCTGCGCCGGCGCATAGAAACCCATGGGCTGCGAGTTCAAAAGCGCTGCTGCGAAAGCTGCGGGGAAATGGCATTTCAGCCAACTTGAAACATAGACCAGATGCGCGAAACTCGCTGCGTGGCTTTCGGGAAAACCGTATTCGCCAAACCCCTTGATTTGATTGAAACAGCGCACCGCAAAATCGGGATCATAGCCGCGCTCAACCATCCGCCCGACCATCATATCCTCAAGCTCATGCACCATCCCGCGCGAACGGAAGGTTGCCATCGCCTTGCGCAATCGATTGGCTTCGAGCGATGAAAATTTCGCCGCATCCAGCGCGATTTTCATGGCTTGCTCTTGAAAAATTGGAACGCCAAGCGTCCGCTCCAAAATGCTGGAAAGCTCATCAGGGGGACCATGCTCTGGTGACGGCGCAGGGATTGCTACCTGTTCAACCCCGCGCCGCCGTTTGAGGTAAGGGTGCACCATGTCGCCTTGGATCGGACCGGGGCGGACAATCGCAACCTGAATAACAAGATCGTAAAACTCGCGCGGGCGAAGGCGCGGAAGCATGTTCATCTGCGCGCGGCTTTCAACCTGAAACACGCCCAGCGAATCCCCCTTGCGCAGCATCGCATAGGTTTCCGGGTCTTCGCGCGGGACCGTAGCGAGTGTCAGTGCGCGGTCGTGATGCGCTTCGAGTAGGTCGAGGCACTTCTTGATGCAAGTCAGCATCCCCAACGCCAGTACATCGACTTTGAGGATGCCGAGCGCTTCGATATCGTCCTTATCCCACTCGATAAAAGAGCGCTCTGGCATGGCCCCATTGCCAATCGGCACCGTCTCGGTCAGCGGGCCCTGCGTGAGGATAAAGCCGCCGACATGTTGCGAAAGGTGACGCGGCATCCCGATCATCTGCTCGGTTAGTTTGAGCACACGTTTAAGGTGTGGATCGGACAAATCCATGCCGATCTCTTCAACATGCGCTTCGCCTATTTCGCGGCCCATCCCGCCCCACACCGTGCGGGCCAGCGCGCTTGTCACATCCTGCGATAGTCCCATCGCCCGGCCCACTTCGCGGATCGCCATGCGCGGGCGGTAATGGATCACCGTCGCGGTCAGCCCAGCGCGGTGGCGACCATATTTGCGATAGAGATACTGGATCACCTCTTCGCGCCGCTCATGCTCGAAATCGACATCGATATCCGGCGGCTCTTTGCGTTCTTCAGAGATGAAACGGTCAAACAGCAATTGATGTTTTGCCGGGTCAACGCTGGTTATTTCCAAGCAATAGCACACCGCCGAATTAGCAGCGGAGCCCCGCCCTTGGCACAGGATCGGCGGATCAACGCCGCGCGCAAAATCGACGATGTCTTTGATCGTGAGAAAATAGCGCGCAAGGTTGAGCTTCCCGATCAGCGCAAGTTCGCGTTCCAACGTCTCGCCCACTGCTTCAGGCACACCTTCGGGATAGCGCTCGGCTGCGCCCTTCCACGTCTCCGCTGTGAGGTATTCCTGCGGAGACATGCCATCGGGATAAATCTCTTCGGGATATTCGTAAGCCAGCTCTTCAAGGCCAAAATCGCACGCATCGGCAACCTCGCGCGCAGCCCGGATCGCTTGCGGCCAGCGCGCGAATAGGCCCACCATTTCCTTTGGGGACTTCAAATGCCGCTCTGCATTGGCGTGGAGCAAATGCCCGGCTTGGGCGATGATGGTCTTATTCGCAATCGCCGTCATGATATCCTGCAACGGGCGACGCTCGGCTGCGTGATAATGCACATCGTTGGTGGCCAGCAGGCCTAAGTCATATTCGCGCGCCAATGCGTCGAGCCGGTCAATCCGCGCAATATCATCACCGCGATAAAGGTAGCTTGCCGCAATATGGCGCAGCGTAGGCAGTTGGCATGTCAGATGCGAGAGAAGACCGGCAAACGAAGCGGAGAGCATAGCTGTTTCGCCGGCCTGTTCCTCCGATCGCAAGGGCACAACATTACTCTTAACCCAGATCGCAAACTCTGCGTCCAAATCTTCCGGTGGCAGGACGATCAGCTGCACATCCTCGCTATGCTCGGCCAACATTGCGAGGTCGATTTCGCACACACCCTTTTCCTGCCATTCCCCACTAAGTGTCTGCATCCGCCCTTGGCTGATAAGCCGACACAACCGCCCATAGGCCGCGCGGTTCTTGGGATATGCGAGAAAATTTATACCTTCGACCGTTTCTATCCGGCAGCCGATGACCGGGCGCAGTTTCAGCGTTGTCGCTTCGGTGTGCACTCGCACCACACCGGCAAAGCTGTTCGCATCCGCAATCCCGATTGCATCATAGCCATGCGAGCGCGCAGTCATCACCAAATCCACCGCATCAGAGGCACCGCGAAGAAAGCTGAAACAGCTTACCAGCCCAAGCTCGACAAAGGGCGCGCGGCGTGGCGGTGCAATCCCATCAGGATCAAGCGTCAGCGTGCGTTTGTCAGGAGTGAGCGGAGCGTCGGGCATTTGAGATCACTTTGGAGTAATTCGTTCTATATATGTTCCATGCTTTGACGCAATACGCAAAATCCGCAACTTTCCCGGGAACTCATATGCGAATAAGACGTAGTACCCACGCACATCATAACTGTATGTGAGATTGAAAGGGCACCCCCGCCCGTTCTTTTGGGAGTTTAGAATGAACAAGTTCGTTAGTGTTTCTGTTCTCGGCGTTGGCGCCCTCGCTCTTGCTGCATGTGGCGGTGATGACGCCGCTTCAAGTCAGGAAGATGCTGGTAATGCCATCACAGCTGAAGAAGTTACTGCTGCTCAAGAAGCTTGGGGCGAAGGCATTGTCGCCATCGGCGCAGTCTTCACCGAAGAAGGTGATTTCAGCGCACGCGCGCAAGAGCACATTGCAACGCATTATGCTTATGGCGATGACGCGAGCATCCTTTTCAAGCCAACATTGGCCGCTGAAGACCAGTTTCGCGAAAACGCTGAAGAAGCTTTGAGCTACTTTGTTGGCACCGAAGGGACCGAAGATGGCGGCTTCGCCATCAAACCTTACACTAAGGTTGAATGGGACAATAACGGTACCGTGATCTCCGAAAGCGGCGACATGGCGGTTGCAATGGGCAACTACTTGTTCACCGACACCGATGGCGGCGTCACCAAAGTTGAATATTCGTTCGCTTACGAGAAAAATGATGAAGGCGATCTCAAGATCGTCCTCCACCACAGCTCACTGCCATACAACCCAGGTTGATCGTCTAGATCATCGAACAAAAAAGGGGCCGGCGTTCGCGCGTCGGCCCTTTTTGTATCGGTTTTTGTTGAAGTCTAACGGCTTACTTTGCCGAAGGATTTCTTTGTGAGCTTAGCCCCGTTCTGTTCGCACAGATAGTCAATAACCGCAGGGTGCATTTCGCCTTCGAACGAGACACCTGCATATCCGCCATCCATCCATGCGATAATGCCAAGCGGCGCGTTAACACCACCGACTTTCATCACGACCCGATCGCCCACATTGGCAAAGCCGGGGCGCGATTTAATCTTGCAGCCACCTTCGGAAATGTCGATCAGATCAACAAACACCACGCGCGATTGCACACGGCTTTTGACCATCAGACTCAGCGGCCGACGATTGGTCGAGCGAGGGATCGAATGCATGTTCATATGATGGTCTTAGTGAAAAGTCGTAAACGAAAGCTGACCAAGAACCTAAAAAACTCATCTGTTTTTGCTTAATTTCGCGTTGGCTTCAGACGCATAACCCTTGAAGATACCATTGCGGCGCACCGCCCCGTCCATCTGTGATCAAACCATCGCGATAGATCCAATATCGTTGCCCTTCATTGTCCTCAATCCGATAATAGTCGCGCAATCGCACGAGCGAGCGTTCACGCCACCATTCTGGTGCAATCCGCTCCGGCCCCTCGACGCGCGCCACCTCGCGCACAGTGCCACGCCAGCGAAAGCGCTGCGGGAGGCCATCAGGCGATGCGTAGAGCACAGCAATACTCTCTGCTTTATCAAGTATTTTCAGAGGCCTATAATGGTTTTGAAAAGACATTTGCGAGGCTGAAAGCAGCTCCAAGGGGGCCTTCCACACTTGCGCGCGCTCAGGCAGGTGGCTGGCAAATGGCACCGGTCGGCGCACGGCCTGCGGCCCCAGCCTTACTGACAGCCGATCGATGCAAGCGCTGATCGATGTGCCATGCGCCTCAGCCGCGTTCTCCATATCACCTTGCGCCAATGCCAAGGCTTCCGTCCAGCTTGCGCGCAACCGCACTGTCTCGACACCAAAACCTGCATCAACATCGTCAAGCTTAGTGGTGAACAGCCGAGTAATATGTGCCGCTTCGCGCGTCGCTGAGGCAAGCTCAAGCCGCCGCACCAAAACCTCACCATCCACCCGCCATAGACCAAGCTCAAGCCGCCTTGCGCCTTGTCCGCGCGCTTCGAGTTCGCGGACCATATCAAGCGCCAGATCGCTCAGCACTCGGTCGAGCAAAGTACGGTGACGGATCGGTTCCATCAAACGGCGTTGCACCATCGGCATATGGTGCGGTACAATCGGGAGCAGCGGTTCAGGCACTGTTCCAAGCAATTGGTCGAGCCGGATAAGCGGATTAGCCGAAGGCGATTTGCGATTGCGAAAGCGGCGGTGAAGCGCATCACGCGCAGCTTTCTCTGTTCGGTCGAGATCTCCGGTTGCGATATTGCCCAGATCTTCAAGGCGCTTGATCCCAAGACGGTGCAGCACTGTGAGCACGTCCTGGTCCAGCCTCAGCGCGGCGACCGGCAAATCGCCGAGAGGACGCATCATCTCCTCTTTGCACGCACCAGGTGGGAAAGGCGGGACAATGGCCTCCCCCGGTCCTGAATGCGCGCCAAAGTGAGCGAGCGCCCAAGCCGCGCCTGCGGTTGGGGCAATGCTCGCACGCACAGCTAGCTTGCGCGCAGCAAAAGCGGATTGGACATCGACAAGCAGTTTACGCTCGCCGCCAAACAGATGCGCCGCTGCAGTCACATCGACAAGCACACCATCGGGCGGGTCAAGCGCGCTCCAAGGCCCCCAACGCTGCGACCACAGGCTCAGTTTCTCCAGAAAATCGAGGTCGCCCGCCGGATCAGCTGGTGCGACGACAAGTTCAGGACAGATCGTGCGTGCATCCGCCAGCATTGTGCCCGGCTGCGCGCCTGCCACGCGGCCCGCCTCATTCACAGCCTTTACTCGCGGGCCATGCGCGGTCTCTGTGATCAGCGCAGTTGGCGTTGTATCCGCGCCCTCACCCGCTTCACATCCGTGCGACAATCGCCAACGATCGACCGACAGTCGCGCGAGCCAGATAGCGAGGATACGCCGTGGAGGCTTCGTCCGGCTTGAGGTTGATGTTTGCGCTGATCGCTGTGTTGCTGTTGGCAACTCCCGGTCGCCCGGCTCGCAAATATCCTTTGTCATTGTTCAAAATCCATTGCCCTGGCGCATGAGCGCGGGCGCGAAACAGTTCAGCTTTCCAGCGCGGTGTGCCCGGCGCATCGTGGTTCCAACGAGGGGTCGCAGAGGGCGCGGCCTCAATCCGCCAGCGCATCCGCGCCGATGACAGATCGGCTTGCGCTTCCAAACGCACCAGCCACAAAGCCACACCATGCTTTTCCGCAGTGAGGCTCAAGCGGCGCGATGCTGTGAAATCGAGCCCGCGCGGATTGCCGACGATCTCTCCAATGACACAAGCAAGGTCTCGGCATTTTAGCCCCTCTTCGAGCGCGAAGAGGGCATCTTCAGGCGTTTGGGCAGCGACATGGATCAACCGACCTCGCAGCTCATCAGGCAGACCTTGCACGCAGGGACGCCCGCTGCGTTCAATCGCGCGGGCATCCTGCACCCACAACACTTGGCGGTGATCCTCTGTCCCAGCAAGCGGATCGGCATTGCCTGTGCTGGCCACCCGAAGCGCATCGCGCGCCAATGCGAGCGCCACCCCTGCTCCGCTCGCATCATCGCTGGAGGCGAATATCTCGCTGTGCAGTGGCTGTTCGGTCAGACCCGGACGCCAGCGCGCTTCACGCAGCTTGGAAAGCGCTGCGATATCAGTGGTAGAAAGACACGTGCCATCGCCTGCGAAAGCGGCAGAGACAGGATGGGTTTGCAGCGTTTTCGCGCCGGAAGGTGGAGCATATCTGGGCATAGGAACACTTTGATCAGAGACTCACATGAGTCTCATTTGTTCCTACTATGTTCCACAATTGAGGAGCGATTGCAACGCCCACTTCAAGGCGCGGCAATCGTTCCCCAGTGATTAACCAAAGAGGCCGAAGCCGAGGATCACCAACAACACCGCCGGGCAAACAAACCGCACCAACGCACGCCAAATCTGATGCAGCGCGCCGTCAATGCCGTTCTCTTGATCAACTAGCTTCGCATCCGCGAACCACCCCACAAAGATACAAGTTAGGATCGCCCCGATTGGCATAAACAGTTTCGCCGTCACTCCATCGAGAGCATCGAAGAAATTGGCTTCTGCAAAAATCGGGATGAACGCAAGAGGGCGGAAATCAGCCATCTCATTAAAAGACAACGCAGAAAGAACACCCAAAACAGCAGCGCCCAATCCCACAATGATAGTGGCGACAGGACGGTTAAGCTTGAACTTCTCAAGTGTCCATGCCGTAGGTGCTTCGAGCAAAGACACCGAACTTGTCAGCGCTGCAAAGAAAACCATCGTAAAGAACAGCAAGCCGATCAGCGAACCAAATGGCATGGCTTGGAACGCAACCGGGAGCGATTCAAACATCAAACCCGGTCCAGAATTGGCCGCCAGTCCCGCTGCAAAAACAATCGGGAAGATTGCAAGTCCAGCCAACAACGCCACCGCAGTATCCGCACCAGCGATAATGCCAGAAGTCTCGCCAAGATTGGTATCACGGCTAGCATAAGCACCATAGGTCATCATCCCAGCCACACCGAGCGAAAGCGAGAAGAAGGCCTGACCCACCGCAGCGAGCATGACCTCACCGGTCAGCTTCGAAAAGTCGAAGGTGAAAAGATAGGACACCGCTTCAGAAAAATTGCCCGTGAACGCACCGTAGATCGTGATCCCAAGGAACAGCACGAAGAACATCGGCATCAAATAAACCGCAACCCACTCGATCCCGCTCGAAATGCCGCGCGCGACAAAGAACATTGTGATCGCCAGAAAACCCAGATTAAGTCCGGCCATCAATCCGCCATTGCCGAAAAGGTTGGGCAAAAACGCTTCGATCTCTTCGGAAGGACGCCCTGCAAACGCACCGCCAGACAGACCAGTCTGCACCAAATCCTGAGCGAAGATCCCGATGTAATAAACAACCCAGCCGCCCACGACACAGTAGAAGCTAAGGATCAAGAAAGCTGCAAACACTCCCATGGATGCGAGCACACTCCATCCTTCGGACGCTTTGGAATCGCGCGCTAAACGGCGAACGCTTTCTGGCGCCGATGCTTGTCCGTGACGCCCAACCAACACCTCGGACAAGAGAACCGGCAAACCGATAAGCAAAACGCAGAAAATGTAGAACAGCACAAATGCGCCGCCGCCATTCGCACCCGCTTCCGCAGGGAAGCGCCACATATTGCCCAGCCCGACCGCTGAACCAACCGCTGCGAGGATGAATGCGCTGCGCGAGGACCAACCTTCTCTCGCTGACGAACCGCTCGATGCTACCATCTCAGAAAACTTCCTCATCTCAGCGCGAACCCCCGCGCTTTCCCATATTTAACCTTCCTGCAAGAAAATTGCGCCCGCGCCAAGAGCCAAAGCCAATCAGCGCTTTGCCATTGTGCAAAGGGGCCGCTAAATGCTTACCCATGTCGACTACATTCCAGCTCGATACGAGCACCAGCCGCGCCACTCCAACACCAAAGCCGCGCAAACGGCTAACGGTTCCACGCATTCGTGATCGCAAGAAAGACGGGACGACCAAAGAACCGCTGGTGATGCTCACCGCCTACACCGCGCGCCAAGCGCAATTGCTGGATGCACATTGCGATATCTTGCTTGTCGGAGATTCGCTTGGCCAGGTCATTTATGGGCTCGACAGCACCCTTCCCGTAACGCCAGAGATGATGATCAATCACGGTGCAGCGGTGGTTCGCGGCTCTTACCACAGCCTCGTGGTCGTCGATATGCCGTTTGGCTCTTATGAGGCATCGCCCGAAATCGCTTTCGGAGTTGCTGCAAAGATCATGGCCGACACAGGCTGCGCAGCAGTGAAGCTCGAAGGCGGCGAAGCAATGGCGGAAACCATCGCGTTTCTTACCCAGCGCGGTATTCCGGTCATGGCGCATGTCGGCCTAACTCCTCAAGCGGTCAACGTGTTGGGCGGCTATGCAGCGCGTGGGCGCAGCCAAGAAGAGCATGAAAAGATCATGCGCGATGGCAAAGCCGTTCAGGACGCAGGTGCGTTTGCGGTCGTCGCCGAAGGAGTGATCGAACCGATTGCAATTGCGCTTACGCAGTCGCTTGAAATTCCGGTGATCGGTATCGGTGCATCGGCCCAATGCGATGGGCAAGTGCTGGTGACCGAAGACATGCTGGGCATGTTCGAACGTGTCCCGCGATTTGTAAAACGCTATGAGAATATCGCTGAGGTGATCGACAAGACGGTTGCGACTTATGCCGAAGAAGTACGGGCGCGGACTTTCCCAAGCGAAGAGCAGACCTATCAGCCCAAGTCATGAGCGCGGGCCAAAAGGTTCGCGAGTGGCGCAGCAAGTATCAGCTGCAACAGGTGATATAGCAACAACGGCGCAATGACGAAGCCTGCAACGCTGGGTTCAAATACAATCGCCGCTAAAGGCGCTCCGATGGCAATACTCTTTTGCGCGCCGGCAAAAAGAAATGCGATACGGTCTTTGCGCGCCAACTGAAGCGCTCCTCCTGCCGTCCATGCGCCGCCTGTACCAATAATCAGGAAGGCGATGACCAAGCCGATCAACGCCGTCCATTGCATCGCGCTAAACATCGTTGCGAGGCCTTGTTCAACGGCACCAGAGAACGCCACATAGACCGCAATTCCGATCACCAACCGATCAACCCAAGCAATCTGGCCTTTACGTGAGGCAATCCAATCGCCGGTCCAGCCTTGCACCGCTTGACCGATGACAAAGGGCAGCACGAGGATGAAACCAATGCGCACAATCGTTTCGCTGCCGATCTCAACCATAGCGCCTCCACCAAGCAGAGCAAAAATCGGCGCGGTGACGAACACTCCAGCAATGTTAATCAGCGCAGCCCCAACAACAGACAATGCGATATTGCCCCCAGCCAAACTTGTATAAGACGTCGCCGATTGCACCGTTGAAGGCAGCGTTCCCAGATAAAGAAAGCCGAGCGCCACCATTGGCGGCAGCACGATGCCTGCAATATGTGAAAGACCAAGACCAGCGAGCGGCATCGCGGCAAAAACCCACAAACCAAGCGGCAGAAAGAACCGCCAATTGGCAAGCCCCTTGGCGACCTCTCCGCGCGCAATGCGCATTCCGTTCAAGAGGAACAACACGAATATCGCGCCGTTCGAGATCAGCTGCGCGCTTGCTCGCGCTTCGCCCATCGCAGGCAGCACCAGTGCCAAAACGGTCGCAAACAGCAAAACCGCAATCATTGGATCGGCAAGCAAGGAAAGGCGCTTTAGCATCTTTTAGCGCCCCTGCCCGCCTCGCGACGCTATGTCGAGCCTATCGCCAACTTCATGCTATTCGGAGCCCATTAGCGTGCTTGGTCGCACCCATTCTGCCATCGCATCAAATTGCGCGGCGGCTTCGGCATTGTCGAGCTTCTGCGCGGCTTCTGCGCGCAGGTCGAGCAGTTTTGGATCATTGCCGGCACCAAGCGCTATTGCCTGATCAAGTAGTATCGCCACGCGCCGCCAATCCTTTGCAACAGCGCGGCGTTCAGCCAACATCAGCAAAGCCTCGGTGTTGCGCGGTTCGCCTGCCAATGTCCTAGTGAGAACGGTATCCGCAGCGGTATCATCGCCATACTTGCGATAGGCGGCGATAACTTTGCGAGTTGTTGGCCAAGATCGTCGCACTCTTGCAGCTCTGCCATACAATTCGAGTGCACCTTGTGCATTACCCGCAGCAAGAGCGGCATCGCCTGAAAGAGCAAGAATGTCGGAGGAAAGCGGTAATTCACGCCGCAACCGGGCACCCAACTGAACGCCGCCGCCTGTATTGCCCGCTTTGACCAGCGAACGCATACGGCCCGTAGGACTATTTCCCGAAGGCAAAGTGTCCAAAGCGACGGTTTGAACCTCATTCAGCGACCAAGCTCGCTCAATCAATGGCGCGGCACGCTCGCGTTCACCCATCCGCTCATAGGCGCGGCCCACAAGCATGGTCAGGTAAGGAGTGGCGTCCGCCGTTTCGGCGCGCGCAGCAAAGCCCGCGACCAATTCCTTGTCGCGGCCGTTCAGCCACAGTGCCCGTGCCAGCAACTCTTTCGCACGCACATTGCTCGGCTGACGCTCAATCAGTTTTTCCAAAGTTGGAACCGCCGTATCATAGCTACCTTGCTGAATATCGACCAAGGCATCGAGCAACAACGCTGCTGGAACACCGCGTTGATACAAGCCACTTTTGGCAAGCAAGCTCCGAGCTAGCACTGGCTTCTCTGCCCGCGCGGCCAAAACCGCCCGCAGGTACAGACCCATCGGATAGCGAGGTGCAAATGCGTCGATTTCGCGCAATTTCGCTAGCATCTCAGCGTTGCGCCCAAGATCGCCCAAAGTCGCCGCATAGTCCGACAATAACTCTGCATTCTCAGGATCAGCATTGGCAGCGGATTGGAACCAAGGAAGCGAGGCGTTTAATCCATGCGCATCGCGCACCAATTGTGCTTTCAAATGCAGAGCCGGGCCATAACCCGGCCCCAGCTCCAACGCGTAATCCGATGCTTCGAGCGCTGAAAAATGCTCGCCGCCGCGATAGCGCAACCGCGCTACATCAACCCAGATTGCAGGGTTCTCTCCTTCAAGCGCAATCGCTTCGTCATACAGCCCGCCTGCTTCAGCTAGCTTACCTTCCGACATCCGCTTGCGCGCCTTGTCTACCAGTTTGACGAACTCAGTGTTCTCACTGATAGATGCGGGTGCGGCATCTTGCTCACGGTCACTGCAACCTGCAACGGTAAGAGCAAGCGCAGCCGCACTTGCAAGGCGAAGTTTGAATAGATCAAGCATGGAGATCATACTGCTTTAGAAGGTCGTACAAAGTCGGACGGCTGATCCCGAGCAGCTTTGCGGTGCTTGAGATATTTCCCTCGCTGCGCGCTAATGCATGGCGGATTACGCGGCGGTCCGATTGTTCACGCGCCGCTTTTAAGTTCAGCACGTCGGCTTCCTCTTCGTCTTCACCGCCAAAATCGAGATCGCCAGCGGCAACCAATTTTCCATCAGCCATAATAACAGCCCGCTTCACACGGTTTTCCAACTCGCGGACATTGCCAGGCCAATCATGCGCGTCGATTGCCGCCAGAGCGTCTGACGCAAGGCCGGTAACAGCCGGGTTCATTTCCCCAGCAAAACGTTTAAGAAATGCCTTGGCAAGCAGCACCGCATCACCGTGCCGCTCTGCCAAAGCGGGGATGCGTACAACGATTTCCGCCAAGCGATAGAATAGATCTTCGCGGAATGTGCCATTACCAATCATGGCTTCTAGATCCTGGTGCGTGGCGCACACGATCCGTGTATCAACAGCGATTGGCTTGCGCCCGCCGATCCGTTCAATCGTGCGCTCTTGAAGGAAACGCAGCAGCTTGACTTGCAACGGCAGTGGAATGTCGCCGACCTCGTCTAAGAACAAAGTGCCGCCATTGGCGCTTTCGATCTTACCCTCAGTAGTCTTGACCGCGCCAGTAAACGCGCCTTTCTCATGGCCGAACAATTCGCTTTCAAGCAAGTTCTCTGGGATCGCGGCACAGTTGATAGCGATGAAAGGGCCGCTAGAGACGCTGCTTGCATCATGCAAACCCTGCGCGAGTAGCTCTTTGCCGGTCCCGCTCGCTCCGAGCAGCATGACTGAAACACTGGTCCCCGCAACGCGCTCAATTGTGCGGGCAACTTTCACCATTTCTGGCGCACCCGTGATCAGACGGCCCAAAACAATCTTATCTTCGCTGGCATTTTCAACGAGCCGGCGGTTCTCTTCTTCAATCTTATGCAGATTGAACGCGCGCCGCACAATCAGACCAAGCGCGTCGATATCGACTGGCTTTTGATAGAAGTCGTAGGCTCCGCGTTCAATTGCCTGCAACGCGCTTTCTCGCGCGCCGTGACCACTCGCGACGATCACTTTGGTATCAGGCTTAAGCTCCATAATCGCATCGAGTACGGCAAAGCCTTCACTGGTCCCATCCGGATCAGGCGGCAGCCCGAGATCGAGCGTTACCACCGCGGGCGCTTCGCTACGCAAAGCGGCGATGGCGCTATCGCGGTCGCCCACGATTACAACTTCAAAATCGTCATAGGCCCATTTCAACTGAGCTTGCAGACCTTCATCGTCTTCAACGATCAACAATGTGGGTTTCTTGTCAGCCATCAGGCGGCCTCATTTTCTTGAGAATTGGATTTGATGCCGCTGGGATCGGCGGTGATGTGAGGATTTTCGGGAATTGGCAAAACGATACTGAAGCGCGAACCAAGGCCTTCGCGTGATTCCACCAGCAGATGTCCGCCCATGGCCTTGATCAGCTCGCGCGCTTCGAGCGCACCGATGCCAAAACCGTCTTGTTTCGAGGAAACAAAAGGCGTGAACAGGCCACTGCGCACAAATTCGGGAGACATGCCGCAACCAGAATCAATGATTTCGATGCGACCCAAAGTGCCTTCGACGGAGACGTTGATGCAAACGGTCTCGCCGTCACCGCTGGCATCGACCGCATTTTGGACAAGATGGATGAGCGCCTGTTCGAGATTTTCCCGATCCGCTAGCCCCGACACCTTGTCCGCATGCGGAATTTCAACAGGATGCATCGCGGAGAAGCGTTTTGAAACTCCTTGAACCAGTTGCGCAAGATCAACTGTTTCAATGGCGTGAGCCTGACCCGATCCATAGCGGCCTAGCCTTTGCAAAAGTGCGTTCAGCTTGTCCGAAGAGTTGCGTAGCGTTACCAACATATCCGCACGAAAATCGGGATTGTCCGCGTGCTTTTCAGCATTGCTAGTCAGCAGTGAAAGCTGGCTTGCCAAGTTTTTGATATCGTGCATGACAAAGGCCATGCGTCGATTGAATTCGTCAAAGCGGCTCGCTTCCATCAAGGCTTGCTGCCCAGATTGTTCAGCAAGGTAGCTGGCTAGTTGCTGGCCAACAACGCGCAAGAGATCAAAGTCCTCCCAATCGAGGCGTCGCTCAATGCGCGGGCGAGCGAGAACTATCGCGCCAACGAGCCGATCAAAGTGGATCAGAGGAACCACCGCCCAAACGTCGTCTGCAAAGCGTAGCCAATCAGGGACATGCTCATTCTCACCAAAATGATCGATCCCTTTGCGCACCTCATCGAGAGCAAGGATCAAATTGTGCTGCTCGATCATCCCGGACAAGGCGTAGTCGCCTGCTACCGCAGGCACTTCGAGGGTAGGCCAATTCCACCTCGCAGAAAGCTCCAATTGCGCTTCCTCGTTTGGCACAAGCAGCAATCCTGCGGGGCTGTCGGTGATATCCGCGACGGCTTTAACGGCTCGCTGATGAAAACTAGGACTAGCGCTCGAACCACGCCCGATCGTACTGTTAAAGCGCAGCCATTCCTCGCGGTAATCGTAGCGATGCTGAAACAAATGCTTCGTCGCCGTAACTCGCAACCAACCGCGCACACGGTCTGATGGCAGCAACGCAATCGCTGCAATGATAGCAAAAACCAGAAACACAATCTGGCTGGCCCGAGCAGTGTCACCGCCGATCAATGCCAGTGACCGGGTCACCAGCACCATCAGCAACAAATAGGTGCCAATGACCATCAGTGAGAGCGTTTGGAAAGTCACAGCACGCGAAGGTCGGAACTGCAAACCGGCGGTATTTTGGTTACTGCTGAGCGCCATCAAACCGACCATCACGCCTGCAAACAGGGTGCGCAGCGTATCCAGAACCGCCGGAGTTTCACCACTCAAATATGCGATTGTTGCAAGGTTCAGATCATAAGCAAACAGTCCCGCCAGCCCTAGGCCGATCCAACGCAGGATAGGGCGAGATGCTTGGGAAGCGCCTGCATAAAGGTTGTGAAGCAACACCAATGCACCAATCGCCAGCAACATGTGCAGGACAGCAGACACTTCGAATGACAAATTGGCGAGCTGGGGAAATGCATCAAACCGCTGGTCAAAGACAAGCAAGGCAACCTGGAACAGCTCTGTCAGGATAAGCGCCATGATAACCGGACGCGTGGGCCTTAAGCTCTCATCTCGCCCATCGGCAGAGAACAAATGGAAGATAACCGCGATCAACGAAATGTTGCGCATCGTTTCGGCTAGTTTGACTGCTGGTTCGCCATTGCCAAGCGACGCCAACATCACGCACCAAATCGAAGTGAAACCGCAAGCTGTCAGCAGCGCAACACGCTCTGGCCGCAAACGCTCACCATTGCGCGCAATCCAAAGCCCTGCGCCTGCACTCAACACCGCGCCGCAAATCGCCGCGACTGCTCCGCCGTATTGGGTGAAGAGATCGCTACTGATCATTACCGCGCGCCTTCCGGCCACAGGACAACGCGCACCGTTTGCAACAAGATTACGAGGTCTAAGAACGGCGTATAATTCTTTGCGTAATAGAGATCGTATTCGAGCTTCTTGCGGCTGTCATCGGTCGACGCGCCATAGGGGTAGTTGATCTGCGCCCAACCGGTGATCCCCGGTTTGACCATGTGCCGCTCACCATAGAAAGGAATTTGCTCCTGCAGATCATCGACAAATTTGGGCACTTCGGGACGCGGCCCGACAAAGCTCATCTGACCTTTCAGGACACTCCAAGTCTGAGGCAGTTCATCGACCCGAACTTTGCGAATGAAGCGCCCAACACGGGTGATGCGCGGATCGTTTTGCGATGCCCATTTCGCGCCGTCTTTCTCCGCATCGGTGCGCATTGAGCGCAGCTTGATGAGATGGAAGGGTTCGCCATACAGCCCAATGCGCTCTTGCCGGAAGAACGCAGGGCCCTTGCTGTCGAGCTTTACGATCAGTGCGAACAGCGCAATCACCGGCAGCGTCAAAACCAACAGGATGAGGCTGGCGGTGATGTCAAACACTCGCTTTAACGCGCTCGAAAACATCCGCCCGCTTGAAAACCCGTCGGAGAAAATCATCCAACTCGGATTGACTGTGTCCAAATCTACCCGCCCGGTTTCGCGCTCTAAGAAGCTGGAGAAATCGTTGACGTGAACGCCCTTGGTCTTGATCCGCAAGAGGTCGTTCAACGGCAGCGAATTGCGGCGCTCTTGAAGCGCGAGCACAACTTCGCTCACGCCAAGATTTTCGACAAATCGGCCAAGATCATGGATAGCTTCGCGCGCAATCGCTTCTTCAACGATGCGTTCAGGTTCACTCATGGCGATGAATGACACAACTGCAAAACCGGTCTCAGGGCGCTCACCCAATTTGCGTAAGCGCTCTGCACGATCGCCCGCGCCCAGCACCATGACCCGACGGCGAAATGCGGACGATCCGATAAAACTGTTGAGTAACAGGCGGTCAGCGAGCAGCACGAGGATCGAAAAACCCATCGCGTAGAGCAATGTTGAGCGCCAGAAGGTGTTGCCCGGCAACACGAAGTCAATCACCGCAAGAGCGATTATACCAAGGCTGATCGCGACCAACAGCCGCGCGCCAGCAAAGCGCAAGGAGCGCAGGGCATAGGGGCCGTACACGCCAACAGCGATCATCGCTGTCCACACAACCCCGGCCGATCCCAGCAGTGCCAATGAACGGTCCGTCCAGACCCCAGGGTCCATCCCGATCTGCACCGCGCGCACTTGCCAGGCAAGCTCGCTTGCGACCATCAACAGTCCAAAATCAAGCAGGCACAGCAGCAACACGGCGTGCGGGATATAATGCTTAAACAGGCGGATCATAATTTCAGCGCTTCGCTCAAATGAGGAACTTTGCGCCGCTTTAGCCCCGAGACATTAAGTGTCGGTAAACTTTACAACCGCTGCGAAACGGTAAGGATGATGGGCGTTTGCGCAGTTAACGGCCTATGAAAGCGCAGCTAAAACTCAATTGGGCGGTGTGCTCGTTTCTTTCGCCAAACGCTCTGGGGCAGGCGTCAAGCAATCCGCGCGACCACAGCGCAGGCATCCGATGCCCAGCGGGACCGCATCAGCCCGGTCCAAGGATACCCCGCGCGCCTGCGCCAAATCGCTTGCAAAGCGCGCTTCGATCCCAAGCACAATGACGCGCCGTGCGGAGCAAGCTGCACCATCCACTTCGATCGTGCGGGCGATTGTGAACCAGTGCCGTGGCCGGGCCTCCCCTTCGCCGAACGTGACAGCTTGGGTAAGCATGGTCCCACGACTTTCAAAAGCTGCATAGGGCACCCAAGCGGGCCATCGCGCGCCATCCAAAGGATAGCCCACCCCGCTCGCTCCAGCAGTAAAGCCCACCATTCGCCCTGTCCGGCCAAAGTGCGCATTAAAAAATGGCAACCCGCGCTGACCGATGCGTTGCAGGGTCGTCAGACGATGTGCGACTTGATCAAAGCTCGCTGCAAAGCGGCGTTGCAAAACTGCAAGATCATAACCAGTCTGTTCGCAGGCCCTTAAAAACCGTCCGTATGGCATCAAAAGAGCAGCGGCGATGTAGTCCGTGACATGGGTGCGGAACAGATCTTGCGCAGCGCTTGTCGAAAGATTGGCACCGGCGACGATTGTCTCAATATCCTCGCGCCGCTCCATTTCTCCCACCTGTCTTGCAATCTGAAACCGCCGCGCAGCACCCGGCAGCATCTCAGTAAGCTGCAATTGGCGCGCGTGCAGGTCGAGCCGATCTATGACACCGGGGATCACCTCAGCGGGCAAGATACGGACGGAAAATTGATGCCGTTCGCGCAACCGCTCACGCAAAGCAGAGCTTAAATCCCCATGAGAAAGACGCAGTTCATCTGCGACCTCTTCGGCCCAATGGTCCAAGTCAGCGAAGTGGTTTTGCCAACGCTCGACAGCCCGGCGAACCTCTTCGACGGGGTCTTCCTGTTCGACAAATGCTGGCCCTGATTTATCGTACAGCCGTGCAAAAGCAGCTGCGGCTTGCGGAGAGGACGCCAGGAACTCTTGCGCTTCCTCGCGGTCGATCTCAAGATCAGCGAAGCGTTTATCGGAGAAACGACGCAGCAAGCCATCAACCCCGCCTATGGCTTCGTCTTCGCGCAAGCTGGATGGATCGAAATCGAAACGCTCGATCACTTGTACCAACACCCTTGCAGACAAAGGGCGTTGATTGCGTTCGATCAAATTTAGGTAACTGGGTGAGATGCCAAGCGAGGCGGCCATTGCCGCTTGGGTCAAGCCCTGGCGCTTGCGCAAACGGCGCAAGGAGGGACCAGCGAGGAGCGAGTTTTCAGACATTCGATCGTTGTAAATAAACTTACATCATTACACAAGAGAGTCGCGAAATACCGCGATATAGACACGAAAGTACGTAAGTTTTCCTGTCATGGTGCAGTGCAGCAGTCCACAAGAGGGCAACAAACAAGCCACCCCCTCTCAGGAAAAACAATATGACCTATCAATCTCAAATCGCTCACATGCGCCAACTCATCGAAAACAATGGCGCTGCTTGGGACGGTATTGATGCCGAGAGCGCGGCCCGTATGGCAATCCAAAACCGGTTCAAAACTGGCCTCGACATCGCCAAATACACCGCAGGTATCATGCGCGCAGACATGGACGCTTATGACGCGGACCCCTCTGCCTACACCCAATCGCTGGGCTGCTGGCACGGATTTATTGCCCAGCAAAAGATGATCTCCATCAAGAAGCACTTTGGTTCGACCAAACAGCGTTACCTCTACCTTTCCGGCTGGATGGTTGCCGCCTTGCGAAGCGAATTTGGCCCCCTGCCCGACCAATCCATGCACGAGAAAACGAGCGTTCCTGCGGTGATTGATGAGCTCTACACCTTTCTTAAGCAAGCCGACGCGCGCGAACTTGGCGGGTTGTTCCGCGAACTCGATGCCGCAAAAGAAGCTGGCGATGCGGTTAACACCCACCGTTTGCTGCACAAAATCGACGATTACGAAACGCATGTCGTTCCAATTATCGCGGATATTGATGCTGGCTTTGGCAATGCAGAAGCCACTTATCTGTTGGCGAAGAAGATGATCGAGGCTGGCGCTTGTGCGCTGCAAATCGAAAATCAGGTCTCGGACGAAAAGCAATGCGGCCACCAAGACGGTAAGGTTACGGTTCCGCATGAGGACTTCATCCAAAAGATCCGCGCATGCCGCCATGCATTCCTTGAGCTGGGCGTTGACGATGGCATCATCGTCGCTCGCACGGACTCGCTGGGTGCTGGCCTGACCAAGCAGATTGCTTACTCGGAAAAGCCGGGCGATCTGGGCGACCAGTATAACAGCTTCCTCGATTGCGATGAGGTTGATCCGGCCAATATCACAAATGGTCAGGTTCTGATCAGCCGCGACGGCAAGCTGATGGCGCCGGTTCGCCTTCCTTCAAACCTTTATCAGTTCCGCCAAGGCACTGGCGTTGACCGCGTTGTCCTTGATTGCGTCACTTCGCTCAAGAATGGTGCAGACTTGCTGTGGATCGAAACGGAAAAACCGCATGTAGAGCAGATCGCGGAGATGGTAGACAAGGTGCGTGAAAGCGTCCCCAACGCTAAGCTGGTCTATAACAACAGTCCCAGCTTCAACTGGACACTCAGTTTCCGACAGCAAGTCTTTGATATATGGAAAGATGAAGGCAAAGATGTCTCCTCGTATGATCGCGATGCATTGATGAGCGCGGACTATGACGCAACTGATTTGGCGGCGCAGGCTGATGAAAAGATCCGCACCTTCCAAGCCGATGCTGCAAAGCGTGCAGGGATATTCCATCACCTCATCACGCTGCCGACCTATCACACCGCCGCGCTCAGCACTGACAATCTAGCGAAGGAGTATTTCGGCGAACAAGCGATGCTTGGCTACGTCAAAAATGTTCAGCGCGAGGAGATCCGTCAAGGCATCGCCTGTGTGAAGCACCAGAACATGGCCGGAAGCGATATTGGCGATGATCACAAGGAGTATTTTGCCGGTGAAGCGGCCCTAAAAGCCGGCGGCAAAGACAACACGATGAATCAATTCGAAGCGGCATAATCCGCAATTCTACAAAGATAATAAAAGGCGACTTACACCAGTTGGAGAGAGAGCTCATGCAAGACCGGGACAGAATTGGTCTTGTGGGAGCCCGCTAACCCAGCCCGCTGACCCCGACTTGGGACCCGCCAACTGACAAGCCCTTAAGAAGGATAGAAACAATGACCGATATAGACACCAAGACTGCCGAACCTTCGCGCGCCCGCGCTTTGCTATCAACGGCTGACATGCGGCTTTTGCGCCGCGCTTTGGAAACCCATGCGCGCGACACCGAAGACCGCGATGAACTTGCGAAGATCAACGCGCTGCACCACCGGCTTGGCACTTACGCTTCGTCGGGGAGCTAACCCCGTTACCCATCTCCTGGGGAGGAGCAACGGCCGTCAAAGCGCGTTACCCCTGCGCTTTGGCGGTCGTTTTATTTTGAATTCGAACCTAGCCGCCCTTTTTGGGCATAAGATCAAGCGTCGCGGCAGTCATCGCTTCGGTTGCTGTTGCAATCACAACCGACGCATCCGGAGCCCAGAACGGCGAATGCAGCGAGACAAGCTTGGCTTCACCGCGCTGCGCCGCCTCATACCGCTCTTGCGGGACTCCGCCGACCCAGAAAATCAGCGACTCAATATTCTCCGGATCCGCACGGCGGAACTGACCAAAATCTTCGCCGCCCATCACACTGGGCGTTTCTAACACTCGACCATCAAAGCGCTTGCTAAGGCCAGCCATCACCCGTTCGGTGAATTCAGGATCGTTATAGGTCGAGGGCGTGTAAGGGTCCTGCACGGTCACCGTAGGGAGTTTGTCCTCGGGCATCCCAGCGGCGAGCGCTTCACCGCGAGCAATCCGTTTGATCCCGTTGAGCAAAAGCGCGCGCGCCTCATCAGTGTAGCTGCGCACAGTAATTTGCAGGCGCGCTTCGTCGGAAATAATGTTGTGTTTAGCCCCAGCCTGAAAGCTACCGACCGTAACCACACCAGGCTCAAGTGGGTTCAATTCGCGGCTCACCAATGTTTGCAAACGTGAAACGATATTGGTGCCGATAATGATCGGGTCTTTGGTTGTGTGTGGGTAGGCGCCATGTCCGCCAATACCCGGAATGATGACATCGACACTATCGACATTGGCGAGCGCATATCCCTTGGAATAGCCGATAGAGCCAGCAGGTGCTTGCGCCGCATCGTGGAAGGCGAGCACATAATCGGGCTTGGGAAAGCGCTCATAAAGACCGTCTTCGAGCATTGCGAGTGCACCTTCGCCAAGCTCTTCAGCCGGTTGCAAGATCATCACTAGCGTACCTGACCATTCATCTGTTCGCTCAGCCAAAAGCTGCGCTGCGCCGATCCATGCCGCCATATGCGTGTCGTGACCGCATGCATGCATCACGCCGGTCTCTACGCCGCTTGCAGGGACAGCGCGGCGTTTGGACGCGTAAGGCAGGCCAGTTTGCTCAATCACCGGAAGCCCGTCCATGTCTGCACGCAACATGACTGTTGGACCTTCGCCGTTCTTCATCACGGCGACGACGCCGGTCTTGCCAACCTCCTCGGTAACGTCAAACCCCAATGTTCGCATCCGCGCCGCGAGCTTTTTAGCAGTCTCGAACTCCTGAAAGCTAAGTTCGGGATTGGCGTGGAGATCCTTATAGAGCTCAAACAACCCTGGCATGTCTTCGTTCACCGCATCGCGCAATTCGTCGGCTTGAGCTGTGCTAGCAAGCGCTAAGGCACATGCGGCTGTTAGAGCCAGTTTAAGTGCTTTCATGATGCTCTCTCCTTAAATCTATGCCCTTAGGGGGTTGTGGTCGGCACAAGACCATAAGGCGCCGGCGACGGGGGCAGCGTGGGAGCTGTGGGTATAGGCGTCAGTATAGTGCTGGTTGCCGGTGTTGCCGCTGGCGAAGGCAATTCCGTCGGCGTAGGCTCGTCAGTTGGCCCAGGCCCTTCTGTCGGCGCAGTGACTGGCGCACTATCGGTCATGGCGTCACCGAAAGGCGGCAGATCATACCAATAAACCAGCAGAACCGAGAGCGCCATAACCATCAACAGCACCAGCGGAACGCCAGTTCGGATGTAGTCCTTAAACTCGTAGCTGCCCTCAGACATGATCAGCATATTAGTCTGATAAGCGATCGGCGTCGCGTAACACAGGTTGCAGCCGAACAGGACCGCTAGGATCAGCGGCTCTGCAGGTAGGCCCAATTGCGTGGCGATACTAAAGGCAATCGGAGTGCCAACCGTTGCGGCGGTCGCGTTTGAGGCGAAGTTTGTGAGCAAAGTCACGAAGGCCATGATCGCGGCCAATACGAGCGCGGGCGGCAAGAAGGCCAGACCAAGCGACATCGCCTGCCCCAGCCAATCCGCAGCACCGCTTTCCAAAACGATCCGACCAATTGCGATACTGGCAGCGACCAGCACGATCACTTTGGCAGACAGCGCCCTGCCCACCCGATCGAATTTCACGCAGCCGGTCACAAACATCAGGATCGCGCCCGCAAGTGCTGAGATTGCAATGGGAAGTAGGCCAATACTGGCCAGCCCGACTGAGCCGAACATGATCGCAGCCGACAGAACGGCTTTCGACCGACGCGGCAATTCGCGCGCGCCTTCGAGCATCAACAAGCTGTCACTGCGCGCGAAACTTTGCAGGTCTTCGCTAATCCCCATAACCAAGAGCACATCGCCTTCCGCAATGCGCAAGTCGCCACCCTCGGAATATTTATCCTTCTGACCAAGCAAGCGCTCTGGCCGGTGAATGCCCAGCACCGCGACGCCATAGAGGTCCGCGATGCCAGAGGTTGGCAAAGTCCGGGTGAGCAGGCGCGAATCCGCCGTCACCGTCATTTCAACGGCAACAATATCTTGCCGTTCAGCGGCGGCTGTTCGGCGGATGCGATCCAACACCCAGCTCGGCGCTAATTCCCCCTTAAGAATCCGGTTCGCGTCTTCCAAAGCCTCATGCGTGCCTGAAATGTGCAGCCGCTGTTGCGGTTGAAGCGCACCCGAAGGCGGATTGTGAACCTTGATATTGTTCGGCAACTTATCACGCACTGCCTCGAACTCGGCGCCCGCAAATGCGCTAGTATCGCCAATCCTGAGCCGAGTGTGAAACAGGCGTTGAGCGTGTTCTGCATCGACTGTGTTATCATCGAGCAAGCGCGGCATGACGAGCCAGAGATAAGGCAGCGCCACGAGTGCTGCGATCAGGACAATCGGCGTATAGTGGAACACGCTCATTTGCGGCATGCCAAGATCGACCGCAATTGAGGTCACAAGAATATTCGTCGACGTGCCAATGGTGGTGGCCATACCACCGATCAGTACCGCCGCATTCAAAGGTATAAGTGTTTTGGAAGCCGGCATCGCGCCTTTGGCGGCCAGCGCCACGAAGATCGGCAATAACAGAACCAGAACCGGCGTGTCATTGACGGCCATAGACAGGAAAAATGCGCTTACGAGCGAGATCAAAAGGCCCAATTGTAAGTTGAGCTTGAAGACGCCTTCCAAAAAGCGTGCCGCGGGTTCGAGCGCACCGGTGACCACCAGCCCTCGCCCCATAATCATCAGCGCGCAGATCGTGATCAGCGCATAGTGACCAAAGCCCCCAAAAGCGATTGCGAGACCTTCGGTCGGCTTATCTCCCTCTAAGGGGAAGAAATAAAGGCCAACTGCGATAACCGCGATGGTGACCAAACTAACGATTTCGACCGACAAGCGTCCTCTTGCGAAGAAAACAAACATTGTGACCGTCACAGCCATCGCCGCCATGGCATGATAGGAAGGAAGGTCT
This sequence comes from Erythrobacter sp., assembly GCA_039985875.1. Taxonomy (GTDB): domain Bacteria; phylum Pseudomonadota; class Alphaproteobacteria; order Sphingomonadales; family Sphingomonadaceae; genus Erythrobacter. The sequence continues at coordinate 1,000,157 of JBDWRU010000011.1, forward strand.
AACATAATCCCTTCCTGCCTCTCAAAGCGTGGCACAAATTACAAGTCAAATTACGAATTCACCAGGCGGTAAATGTCAAAGCGCTGGAAGACCTACGGCCTTGCCGGTGCAGCACAGCCTCGTTCTAAACCCACACCTTTGAGGAACCCACGTCGCACCGTTCCCGCATATACGGCCCTATTATATTTGCGCCGCTTGGCATTCGCCCCGCTCACTTCGCCAATCAACCCCCCAAAAGGAATGATGGAACCAACCGCACCGCTGGCAACTCGGCCTGCGGTTTCTTCGCGTTTCTTTCCTTTGCTCTTGGAGGTTTTTACGTTCACATCAGGGCCGAGCACCTCATCAAGTTCAAGGATCTCTTGGCGAATGGCAGAACAACTTCCCATGCCTTTCAAGGAATAGGGCTTATTCTGAACTTTCTTCAGCTTCTTTGGGATGTTCTTTCCATCAAATGGTTTAGAAACTGCACCGGCCACATCCTCATCGACGGACTGTTCAGGAGCCCCAGTTTGCGCTTGAGCCATAGAAGCACCTGTCAACGCCGCCGCGACAGGCAATATCCAAAATCCGATTCTCAAAAACACGTTGTTCCCCCTTTTGGTGATTTCTCTAGTGCATCATAGTTCAATACGATCGATGGTCTTCGTACGCAGATCACATACATCAATCGCTGCGAGTTTGCACACCACGACAAACCCGCAAGTCTGATCGCTGATTAAACGTGTTAGAGAACGTTTGAACAAGACCCGAGAAGCCGCCTTCATACTAAACAGAAGGAGTGGCGCACAAACCACGAAATCAATGGGGAAAATCTGTTGGTGCCCCTGGCCCGACTCGAACGGGCACTCCGTTAGGAACTCGATTTTGAGTCGAGCGCGTCTACCAATTCCACCACAGGGGCACTGCGCTGGCGCGAAGCGAGGCTGTTAGCGATGTTGTTTTCCATTAGCAAGCCACCCAGTCCCTACGCCCTTCCAACCGGATTATCACATCGGGTTACGATCCGGTTGGAAGGGCGTAGGGAGCGGGTGGCTATGGGACCTATTTCAGCGAATTCACTAAGAGTTTATGCAACTTGGAGTGCAATGCGTTGTTGGCGGCCAACACCTGCGCGGAATTGACCGGACTGGAGCGTCCGCGAAAATCGCTGACAAAACCGCCTGCTTCGCGAACCAGAATACATCCAGCGGCCGTGTCCCAATCGTTGAGCCCGCTCTCCCAAAAGCCATCAAAGCGCCCTTGCGCAACATAGGCTAAATCAAGCGCGGCAGAACCAAACCGGCGGATTCCCGCAACCTCAGGTCCAATTGCGCCGAAAATTCGGCTCCATTCAGCAAAGTCGCCATGACCTTGAAACGGAATACCCGTGGCGATCAACGCATCGCTGGGCCGTGAACGCGAAGACACGCGCAACCGACCATCCATCAGCCAAGCCCCGCGAGTTTTCTCCGCCCAATAGGTTTCGTCGTTGATCGGGTTGTAGACGACGCCAGCAATGACATCGCCCCAGCCTTTGCCATCCAAGCGCGGTTCTTGCGCGGCGATCGACACTGCAAAATGCGGGATGCCGTGGAGGAAGTTTGAGGTGCCATCGAGCGGATCGACGATCCAGCGCGGCTTATCCGGAGCACCTTCGATGACGCCTGCTTCTTCCAACACAAAACCCCAATCGGGGCGCGCGGATAGCAATTCATCATAAACGATACGCTCCGCGCGCATATCCGCCTTTGAGACGAAATCCGCAGGGCCTTTACGGCTCACCTGCAAATGCTCAACTTCACCAAAATCGCGGCGCAATCGCCCACCTGCTTTGCGAGCGGCGCGTTCCATGACGCGCACGAGGCCTGAAAACATGCTCATATTGGTTTAGCCAGCCTTGCCGACATAGGTCTGTTCATAGACATCGACCACAATCCGCGTGCCACTTTCAATGTGCGGTGGGACCATGATACGCACACCGTTATCGAGTACTGCAGGCTTGTAACTGGAAGACGCGGTTTGACCCTTCACCACGGCGTCAGCCTCGACAATCTCCGCTTCGATTTGCTGCGGGAGTTGAACGCTGATCGGTTTTTCTTCCCAAAGCTCGAGTTGAACCTGCATCCCGTCTTGCAAGAATGCACGCGCATCGCCGAGCAAATCGGCGGGCAGGTTGATCTGCTCGTAAGTGTTTTGATCCATAAACACGAGCATATCGCCGTCTTCATAGAGGAATTGATAGTCGCTAGTGTCGAGACGCACTTTCTCAACTGTGTCGGCGCTGCGGAAGCGCACATTGGTTTTTCGACCATCTTGCAGGTTCTTCATTTCAACCTGCATGTAAGCACCGCCCTTGCCCGGTTGCGTGTGCTGGATCTTGGCTACTTTCCAAATGCCTTTTTCGTATTCGATGATATTGCCGGGGCGAATATCGACGCCGCTGATTTTCATGGGGCTTACTGCCTTTTCATAAGGTAGGTCGGCGCACCGTTTAATCGGCGCGGCGCAATTTCATTTGATGCGCGCCAATAGCCGAGGCGCGAAAGCGGAGCAAGCACTGTGCCTTTGCACTCACCGTTTGCGCCAAAGCCCCATTTCAATTTGTAACATCTGGAGCATTTCGTGGTTAACAAAGTGGCGCTTTTAACCACAAGTTGCTAGAGCGTCTCTCAACGAGAAAGCACAATGAAAACAACCTATGTTCTTCTTTTGACAGCATTTGCAGCCGGGCTTGCTGCGGCATCGCCCTTGTTTGCGGATGCGCAGTCTAAAGATTCAGGAATCACGCTTCCACCAGGCGGTCCGCTAAACACAATGCCGCAAGGCACATATGAGTGTGCGTTGCCCGGAGATGCAAGCGGGCCGGCCTACCGGGTTCAGCCCGAAGAGGAGTTTCGCATCGGAACCGCTTCTCGCTATAACAACAATGTTGGCAAAGGCCTTTATATCATGCGCGGCGACGAATTGACTTTCACGCTCGGGCCCAAGAAAGATCAGCGGTATCGCCGGGTTGGCGCAAATCAATTGGTCCAACTCCATGATGGAAAGCGAACCAAGCTGCTGTGCACGAGGTTGGGCGGAACGCGCTGAGGTAGAACTTTAAGTTATTCACCTAGTATCCAGAAATAATGAGTGAAATATACCTCTCTTAAGAGGAAGGGCAACTGCGTTGAAAAGCTTTGATAGCGCGAGGTAGGTGCTGCACTGGTTGCCGCATCGATCTTCAATTCTGCCGCCATCAAAGACGCCCTGCGCAAATGCAGCGGGTCCGACACGATCAGCGCGTCGGACAACTTCTCCGTCTCCAAAATCACCTTGGCTTCAACCAGATTTGCCCGGGTGGACCCCGATTGTTCTTCGATCAGGATTGCGTCGGCATTGATCCCGCGGGCGATCGCATATTTGCGCGCTGAGGCCGCTTCGGAGAGTTCATCGTCTGGAGACTTGCCGCCAGTGAAGATGATTTTCTCCACCCTCCCCGCATTGTGCAACGCAATTGCATGGTCAATCCTTGCGGCGAAAACTGGCGTTGGCTGATCGCCGATCACCCCAGCTCCTAACACGATGGCCGCATCAGCCGAGTCTTCGGAACTTTCTGCAGGCCCAAACCATATCCAACCCGCGATCAACGCAAACCAAGCAAGCACAAAGCCGGTTAGACGTAACGCGACCTTCATCCCATGGCCTTACGAAACGCCTCAATCACGGCGACCTCATCGCCGTTCCACACGCTACCGGAAACCGCTAGGAAATCAGCCCCCGCCTTAATCAACGTTGCGCAGTTAGCAGGGGTAATCCCTCCAATCGCCACCACGGGTATCTCGAACAGAGCCGCCCACCATTCGAGAGTTTCGAGCGTGGGGCGTTCGGCATCACCCTTATCCTTAGTCGAGCTTTCAAAGAATGCGCCAAAAGCGACATAGTCCGCGCCCGCTTCACCCGCTTCCATCGCAAGGTGTTTGGACGCGTGGCATGTCACACCAATCTGCGCTTCACGGCCCAGTTCTTCGCGCGCTTCCTTAGGATCGCCGTCATCCTGCCCCAGATGCACACCGTCTGCTTTGAGGCGTTTGGCAAGCGCCACACTGTCATTCACGATAAAGGCGACATCATGCGCAGCGCAGATGGCTTGGAGCGGCTGTGCGAAAGCAGCAGCTTCGTGCTGGTCCACGCCTTTAACCCGAAACTGAAAAGCGGTCACCAGCCCCTTGCCCGCGACAAGCGCACGCTCAAGCCGCGCAGGGAATTCGCCGCTCACATCGAGCGGGGAGATGAGGTAAAGCTGAGGATCGGGTGTGGTCACCCAGATGCCCTAGCCCGCAACACTCGCGGCGGCAATCTCATCAATCGCCGCACGCAATGGCGTTAGCGAGGTTTCGCGTTCTCTTCTTCACCACGCCTTCGAACCCGCACACGTGGTGGGGCGGGCTGGTCAATGACGGCAGCCGGGTTCTGGATACTGACGCCAGTGCCAATGCAGCGAACCGCATTTTGCACACGAATCATCTGCGTTGGTGTGGGTGCACTGCTCGTCATTGTAACAGTGTTACCCAAAGGATAGGCTGGCGCACTCCAATTGCATCCTGTCGGGAGAGGCGCCGTTGGCGGTGTTTCTGTCAGAGTGCAGTTAGATCCCAGTATAACTGGAGGCGATTGGGTTCCAGTGACCGGAAGTGAAAAGGTCACTTGGTGCGGGGTTGGTAGATCGCACTGCATAGTGACTTCAAAGACGCCGCTAAAATTTGCCGGTGCAGCATTAGGTGCGAATGTCTTTGTAACTTCCAGCCGGCCGGTGGTGGCCCCGACAGCAACGCAACCAGTGCTCAAATTGTTCACCTGAGGTATCAGAACGCGCGCGCAATTGGCATCAATTGGCGCGGGTGTTGGTAGATTGAGCGTTATAGGAAAGTTATGAAACTGCCCCGGTTGGATTGAAACATTTGGGTTGCTACAGATTACTTCGGTACTGCCCCAACCACCGGGCACGGTGCAAGTCCAGCCATTGCCCGCTGAAACCACCGTCGGGGCAATCGTCGAGGCTTGCCCGCCGAAATATATCTGGTCGGAAATGGTTATTGGGCCAGACCAAACCTGCGTATCCAAATTATGGATCAGGATCATAAAATCGCAGTGATTAGGGTTGGCTTGACTGGACACAACAGCGCCATGGCAATTGCCAGAACCGATCCGCTCTTTCTCGATAACCAGATTGCCCGGCGCCGCAATGGCAGGACTAACAACGGCCCCCACAGCAAGCAGAACAAAAGCAATGGTAGATAGAATACGGATCATAGATGTGTCCTCCTAATTTGATTTGCGCAGGAGCACCGTTTTTTGTCAACCTAATCAATGCACTACTTCCCCCATTGATTGCTGTCCTGGTGACTAGCCTGCGCAAGACGCATCAGAAATCTTCGCAATCGCCGCGCCAAGGGTGCCATCAAATTCTGCATCGGATTGGCCTTTGCGCAGATCTTGCAAAAGCCCGCGTGAGAAACTGGCGATCATTCCCGGATTCTTGGCGAGATGTGCGCATGCATCATCGGTTGAATACCCTCCCGAAAGCGCCACCACGCGCAGCACATTAGGATGATTGATCGCTGGCTGATAATGACCCGGCTTCACGGGGATTGAGAGTTTCAACATCACCTTGCGACCCTCAGGCAGAGCATCAAGCCCTTTCATGATCTCTTCAAGCAAGATGACTTCGCCCGCCTCGCGGTCATCAGCGGTGATGTCATATTCGGGCTCAAGCATGGGCATCAGGCTCGCATCCGCGATCCCGTTTCCGACCTTGAATTGCTGCGCGACGACCGAGGCAATCCCATCAGCATTCGCAGACTTGATAACTGAACGCATCTTTGTGCCGAACATGCCTTTGGCGACTGATTTTTCAAGCAGCGCAGGAAGCTTGTCGAGCGGCTTCATGAGCTGAACGCCATGCTCTTCGTCAGCAAGGCCTTGGTCAACCTTGATAAAGGGCACAATCCCGCGCGTTTTGAGCGCATCGGGGGTCGGCAGGCCTTCCACCTCGCCATCCATTGTCTTTTCGAACAGAATCGCTCCGATCACTTTGCCGCTGGCAAAACTCGGTGCGGTGATGACCCTTGAACGCATGGCGTGAATCTGCGCGAACATTGCATCATCACCCGACCAATCGCTGTCCTCAACGCCATAACCACGAAGTGCCTTTGGCGTGGAACCACCCGACTGATCCAAAGCTGCGATAAAGCCTTGCCCGCTCTGTACTTTGGCGGTCATCTGTTCGTTATTCATGAATTGCCCTTAGCTTCCTGTATTCAGATTTGTGAGCTCGCCGCATACCTATGCGAGGCCCCTTTGACGCAGCGTTTAGCCAGCGTGCGCCTATGCTGCAACCGCCAGACAAAAGGGCTAAACAGATTATGATTTAACCGCGCGACTTTACGGTCGTTTCCCTATCAGCCGGAGATATTTAACCGGCGAATAATACCAGTGAAACTGAGCGCAGGTTCACCGTCAGCGGTCACTAGCCCTCGTAGGAAGATGGTCTTTCCTCCTCCACGGGTGACTTCACCGCGCGCCTCGACCAAAGCGCCTTGTGCGACAGCTCCCAGAAAATCGGTTGAGAGGTTCAACGTTACCGCATGGTCACCATTGAGCGTATCTGTCGCAATTGCGAAGAGCGCAAAGTCGGCAAACGACATCAGGCAACCGCCATGCGCTGAGCCTGCGCCGTTCATATGACGAGCTTCCGCACGAAAAGCGCTGACATAGCCACCGTCTTCTTCGCGCCGCATATAAAATGGCCCGGCCCGTTTTTCGAATGGGTCGTTCTCCCAAAAGAGCCAGCCAGAAAATTCGCCCTCATTGCACGTTTGGGCATTGGCGTAGCTGTAGTCAGCATCGCTCACGTCTATGTCCCCTGTTTGCGCGCAACCATAAGGTTTATCGCGACGGAAATCCGGGTGCCGTCGCCATAAAACGCACGGACGGAATGCTGTAGCCAGCTTGGAAACATCACGATCAATCCTGTACTAGGCCGAATGACCGGTTCGCTGGCCTGTGGCTGTCCTGTCTGGTCTTTCAACCGCAAATCGGGCGCTGTCATGCGGACCATCGGCATGCGCGGGTCAAGCAATTGCAGCTCACCGCCAAGCGCTGGATCGCTTGAACCTTCATAGCCATCATCAATATAGGCGACCGCTGACCAGAACGAACCGGGATGCATATGGTATTGGTTGGCGTTGCCCTTGCGTGAGACATTGGCCCACATTTGCGGCACCCACTCATAGCGCGAAGCATCCGGACTGCCCGCATCGACCGTCACTTCATCGGCCATTGTCATCGCTTTCAAGGCGAGGGCTTTGGCCGCTTCCCCACCCCATTCAATCATCTCGGAATTGGAGTGCCATCCGCCGATATTGGAGATCCGCACTCCGTCACCGTCGCGTGCCTTTTCGGCGAGGATCGTGTCGTGAAGGACCTTAATTCCTTCCGGGCTTTGCAGCCGGTCGGTTACAAAAGGCGTTGGAAAAAGGTGACGCGTATCAGTCATGTTTCAGCCGTCCCACGCATCCCGCTTCGCGTCAATTCCACAGTTGAAGGCTTCGGATATGCACTGGAAGCGTTTCATTCGGCTCCACTCGCGAGAGGCTGCGCTCCAAGAGCTTCCAACCTTTACCCCAATTGTTCTTGCGCCAGAGATCAGCGATCCAAAAATTGCCTTCCCACTTTTCGCCGCACAGCCGCATTTCCAGATCAATCGCCGCCGCGAACCACGCGCTTTTGCCATGTTTGCGGGCACTGACTTCTCGGATGCGATAACCGGTGCACGCAAAATCGCGTTCGTTCGCTTCAAGAAAACTGGGACGATCAAGGAACTGCGCCCGCGCCGTGCCGACTATAAAGATGAAATCACGTGCTAAAAGTTGCTTGAGATCGCGTTTATCACCGCGCATCCATGATCGCTGGAACCGATGCTCAAACGTCTCAATCTCGGCGGCAAAATCGCTCATGGTTATCTACTTGCTCAGAGCTGCCACGCCGGGCAGTTCTTTGCCTTCCATCCACTCAAGGAACGCTCCGCCTGCGGTCGATATGTATGTCACATCTTGTGTTACGCCTGCCTGTGCCAGCGCTGCAACTGTGTCGCCGCCGCCGGCCACGCTGGTAAGCGAACCTTCGAGTGTCAGCGCCGCTACTGTGCGAGCAAGCCCCATCGTTGCGGCATCAAAAGGCTCGGTTTCAAACGCGCCCAATGGGCCGTTCCAAACTAGCGTGTGGCAAGTTTTGAGCACATCGGCAAGCGCTTCAACCGCGCTTGGTCCAATATCGAGGATCATCTCATCCTCTGCGACTTCGTGTACATTGCAGGTCCGTAGGCTGGCTGGGTTCCGGGCAAATTCCTTCGCGACCACTACATCATAGGGTAGATGCACCGTGCAGCCTGCATGATCGGCCTTATCCATGATCTTGGACGCTTGGTCAGCGAGGTCATGCTCGCACAAGCTTTTACCAACATTCACACCGCGCGCGGCGAGGAATGTGTTCGCCATGCCGCCGCCAATGATGAGATGTTGAACCTTGCCTACAAGATTTTCGAGCACCGCAAGTTTAGTCGAGACTTTTGCACCACCAACCAAAGCTGCGACCGGCTGTTCGGGCGAGCCGAGCGCCGCATCCAGCGCTTTGAGCTCTTTCTCCATCGCTCGGCCAGCATAAGACGGCAGCAAACGCGCTAGTCCTTCGGTTGATGCATGGGCGCGGTGCGCCGCGCTAAACGCGTCATTGACGTAAAAATCGCCGTGTTCCGCAATGGCCTTAGCAAAATCGGGATCGTTTGCCTCTTCGCCGGGCCAGAACCGAGTGTTGTCGAGAAGACCGATATCGCCATTGGCAAGAATGCCCACCGATTGCTCAACAACTGGGCCGGTCACTTCAGGAATGAACATCAGTTCCTTGCCAAGCACTTGCTCAACATCACCGACTACCATGCTGGTCGAAAGCACGCTGGAGCGTTTTCCACCCGGACGCCCAAAATGCGCGAGCAGCAGAACCTTTGCGCCCTTATCGGAAAGCTCCATTATAGTCGGCTTGACCGCTTCGACCCGCGTGACATCGCTTGCGGAACCGTCCTGCATCGGCAGGTTCAAATCCACGCGGACAAGTGCGACCTTGCCCGTCACATCGCCAACGTCTTCAAGGGTTTTGAAAACGGCCATTGCCTTAGTCCTTCCGATTGTCCCTTAAAGGAACTTCGCCATCACTCCGGCGGTGTCAATCATGCGGTTGGAGAAGCCCCATTCGTTGTCATACCAACTGACCACGCGGGCGAGCTTGCCCTCCATCACCGAAGTTTCCAGACTGTCGACGGTTGAACTTGCTGGGTGGTGGTTGAAATCAGACGAGACAAGCGGCTGCTCGGTAAAGTCTAGCACGCCTTTCATGGGGCCATCTGCCGCGGCTTTAAGCGCTGCGTTGAGCTCTTCTGTGCTGGTGTCGCGACCCGGTTGGAAAACTAGATCGACCAAGCTGACATTCGGCGTTGGAACGCGAACGCTCGACCCGTCTAGCTTGCCAGCGAGTTCTGGTAACACAAGACCAACCGCCCGCGCGGCTCCAGTGGTGGTGGGGATCATGTTCTGCGCACCACCGCGAGCTCGGCGCATATCGCCATGCATCTGATCCAGCATACGCTGGTCATTGGTGTAAGAATGGATCGTCGTCATAAAGCCGCGCTCAATCCCGACGGTGTCGTTCAAAACTTTGGCAATTGGCGAGAGGCAGTTCGTGGTGCAGCTGGCGTTGGAGACGATTACATCGTCCGCGCTCAGGACTGTGTGGTTGACGCCGTAAACAATCGTCGCAGAAACGCCCTTGGCTGGCGCAGAGATCAACACCCGCTTTGCTCCTGCAGCGAGGTGTGGCCGGCACGCTTCATCGCTTTGGAAGAAACCCGTACATTCAAGCACAATCTCAACGCCTTGCGCAGCGTGCGGCAAGTTGCTTGGATCACGTTCAGACGTCACGGCGATGCTCTTGCCGTTCACCACCATCGCACCGTCTGCGACATCCACGGTTCCGGGGAAGCGACCATGGGTTGAATCGTATTGGAACAGCAAAGCGTTGGACTTTGTGTCCGCTAAATCGTTGATCGAAACGAGTTCAAAATCGTGATCGTCACGCTCAAGCAGTGCGCGTGCAACCAACCGACCAATGCGACCAAAACCGTTGATGGCAACCTTTGTAGCCATAATAAAAAGCTCCTGCTTAGGTGTTCAATTTGTTCAAGATTTGCGGAATAATCGCGTCCGCAGTGAGACCGAATTTGGCATAGAGTTCAGGCGCTGGCGCAGAACCGCCAAAGCTATCAATCCCGATATTGAGACCGTTTGTCCCGGTATAACGTTGCCAGCCAAATGTGCTCGCCGCTTCGATCGAAACGATCAGCGCGTCGTTAGGCAAAAGATCGGCGCGATAGGCGTCGTCTTGCTCGTCGAACAGCTCGGTGCAAACCATAGATACCACATCGGTGCCAGCGCCTTGTGCTTCAAGGGCTTCAGCCGCTTGAATAGCTATGCTCACCTCAGAACCACTCGCTAGGATAACAACTTTGCGCGCCGCTTCGGCCGATTTCAGACGATAGCCGCCTTTGCGCGTCAGGTTCTCACCTGCATCCTCAAGCCGCAATTGCGGCAGGCCTTGGCGTGACAGGGCCAGCACCGTCGGACGGTCTGGCTCCAACAACGCCGCTGCCCAGCACTCGGCGGTCTCGACTGCATCGCATGGCCGCATGACCAAGAGATTAGGCATCGCCCGCAAGCTCGCCAGATGCTCGATTGGCTGGTGTGTGGGACCATCTTCGCCCAGCCCGATAGAATCATGCGTCATCACGTATATCGCGCGGCATTGTTGAAGCGCAGAAAGCCGGATTGCGCCGCGCGCATAGTCGGTAAAGACCAAGAACGTGCCTCCATAAGGCACAACGCCGCCATGCAAGGCCATACCATTCATCGCAGCAGCCATGCCGAACTCGCGAATTCCGTAATAGACATAGCGTCCAGCGTAATTGTCGGCTGTGAAAGGCTCGATGCCTCCCGCTTTGGTATTGTTCGAACCGGTCAGATCGGCGCTACCCCCGAGCAATTCGGGCAACAGTGGGTTCATTTGAGCAAGCGCCATTTCACTAGCCTTGCGGGTCGCGACTTTGACGGGTTCTTTTATAAGCGACGCAATATAGTCCTGCGACGCATTGCTATCGGGCAATTCTCCCGCCATGCGCCGCCCAAACTCGGCCTTGTGACGTGACGTATCGAGGCGCGATTGCCATGCGCGACGCGCTTCCGCGCCCCTTTCGCCTGTAGCGCGCCAGTCGCCAAGCACATCATCCGGGACTTCAAACGGTGCATGCGACCAACCCAAAGCTTCGCGCGTTCCCGCAATCTCGTCCGGCCCAAGCGGAGCGCCATGCGTTGCGCTGGTGCCTTGCTTGGTAGGAGCGCCTTTTCCGATCACCGTGTTGCACGCAACCAGTGAGGGGCGCGGATCGACTTTCGCAGCTTCAATAGCCCGGTTAATGTCAGCAAAGTCATGGCCGTCGCATTCTTCTACATGCCACCCGGTAGCCACATAGCGCGCTTTAATATCTTCACTAGTCGACAGGTCGGTTGCGCCGTCGATTGTGATCTTATTGTCATCCCAAAGGACTATCATTTGCCCAAGCTTGAGGTGCCCGGCCAAGCCAATCGCTTCGTGGTTGATGCCTTCCATCAGGCACCCATCACCAGCAATAACCCATGTGCGGTGATCGACCAATTCATCACCAAAGACAGCGTTCAAATGCCGCTCTGCCATCGCCATGCCCACACCCATGGCGAGTCCTTGGCCCAAAGGCCCGGTGGTGCATTCAACACCATCGATAAGGAAGTTCTCAGGGTGGCCCGCACACGGACTGCCAATCTGGCGGAAATTGCGAATGTCATCCATCGTCGGCGAGGCGTAGCCGCTCAGATGCAACAGGCTGTAGATCAACATCGAGCCATGCCCAGCGCTTAGGACAAAGCGATCACGATCCGCCCACTCGGTTCGCGAGGGGTCGAATTTCAAGTGATTGGCAAACAACACACTCGCCACATCCGCCATTCCCATTGGCATACCAGGGTGACCCGAGTTGGCAGCTTGCACTGCATCCATCGAAAGTGCGCGAATGGCGTTTGCCATTGGCTGCAAGCTATTTGCATCAATTGTCATGGTCGAAAAAGGGCTCCTACTGGCAACCTCGAACTGGATCCTCTTGCTCGAAACGGCCTCTTCGTGCCTAAGCGATTCGATCCTTAGCCAAGGCCATTGCCGACGCTAAGAAGCAGGTCAAGCGGCTGCAGATGCCGCTCCCCGCCTATCGACCAAACTGCTCAATGAAGAGCACTTATCAACAGGTCCTCGCAAGGCTTTGCGAATGCCAGCGAACTTGCTATTTTGGACACATGGTAAACGACCGGATTGAACAGGCTTTGACGCGCATTGAAGTCGCGATGAACCGTTTGGCAGAGGCGCGGCCCGATCCTGCTGCCAGGCGCAGTGACAATGCATCGTCAGCTCGGATTATGACACTCGTCAACGATCACGAGAAGCTACGCGAAGAAATTGCTGAAACCTTGAGCGATTTGGACGCGCTGATCGAAGAGCTCGACGGTTAGGTGCTGGGGGAAACGTGATGAGTCAGGTCAAGATCAAAGTCGGACCCAAAAGCTACACGATCCAGTGCGGACCCGGTGACGAGGAGAAAGTCGCCGCGTTGGGCGAAATCATTGACAACAAATACACGCAGCTTGGCCAAGCGCTGTCAGTTCAGGAAACGGACAACCTCGTCTTTACAGCGTTGTTTCTTGCCGATGAGTTGGAAGAAGCGCGAAAACTCGGCGGAAGCGCTTCCGAACAGGTCGACACTGCCCGCAAAGATGCAGACGCAGCCAAAGCTGACGCAGTGAAAGCGCGAGGCGAAGCGGATGTGCGCATCGCGAGCGCGATTGAAGCGGCACAAGCTGAATCGGAACGAGAAAAAACAAAGGCAGAAGCCCAGAAAGATGAGCTTCGCTCAGAGATTGAAACTTTGCGTAAAGCCGAAGAACGAGCTCGCGAAGAATCTCAGCAATTGAAGGCCGAGCTTGCGGAAATGCGTGAAGCAGCAAAGCACCAGCATGACATGTTCAACTCCGATAATGCGAGCGACGCGGTAGCGGACAAGTTAGAAGCTCTGGCGGCCCAGGTCGAAGCATCGGCAGCTGCGATGGAGGCGTCCAAGGGTGATACCGCAAGCCTTGATGCGGGCGCCTAAGACGCCTAGTTCCATTCTTGGCGGGGCTGCCCGGAACGAGCCGATCGAATATCCCTGAGGCTATAAGCATTCCTACGGGAGCTGTCCCTGCTCTGGAACATGGGCCACTGCATCTTCGGATGGAACCTGGGAACCGGAGCATACGGCGCCCACCTGACGTTTTCGCGTCAGAGGATTTCCGTGCAAACGACCCATGGTGGTCCCGTCACCTTTTTGATTTAGCCTTTCGGCTCACGATCTTTGAACCAAGCCCCCGCGCCCTCCACCATTCAGCCCGGAGCGCATTCCGGTATTTGACGAATGGGACCCAGCATAAACATGGAAAAAGCCGACCTTCGAAAGTCCCTGCTTCAAGCTCGGCGTGATCATGTTGCGGCGCAATCCGATGCGATCCGCGCCTTACTCTTTCATCGCCCTCCCGGGCCGTTGCTCGAACACATCCCCACAGATGCGGTGATCGGACTTTACTGCGCTAACGAAGCCGAAGCGCCAGCACAAGGGTATGCCAAGTTCTTTCATGAAGCTGGGCATCCAATCGCTTTACCTCACTTCGCTACGTCGGACGCTTCAATGGCATTCCGCGAACATACCGATCCATTTGGCGAAAGCGACCTTGAAGAAGGGCCGTTCGGGATCATGCAACCCGGCGACGAAGGCGCAGAACTTATTCCTGACCTTCTGTTCGTCCCGTTGGTAGGCTTCACTGTTTCAGGCGAGCGTCTGGGACAAGGTGGCGGCCATTATGACCGTTGGCTCACAGCGCATCCCCCGCGGCTGGCGATTGGTCTCGCATGGGATGTGCAATTGTGCGACTCCTTGCCACTCGAACCACATGACGTGCCGCTCGATACAGTGGTCACGCCAACACGCATCTACGGACTGGCCTAAGAGAGTAATTCAAATGCGCGACCAACCAACTTGGCGAATTCCCGTTGGCGTTATCGGATTGTTGGTGGCGTTGATCATCTATGGGGTGGTGATTGCTCGCTATGCGCCTGAACTGATTGGTGGATGGCATGCAGGTGCGCAAACGATCGTCTACCTAATTCTCGGCCTGATTTGGCTGCTGCCGCTCAAGCGCTTCCTGATCTGGATGGAAACAGGGAAATGGTCAGCGCCCGATGACGGCGCCGACTAACTTCTAAAGTAAAGAAAATGTCCCAAGTGGCGCGAGTGACGGGACTTGAACCCGCGACCTTCGGCGTGACAGGCCGACACTCTAACCAACTGAGCTACACCCGCGCAATACGGCGGCAGCGCCTCTTGGGAAGCCGGGCAACTAGGCGAGAGGTTTGAGCCTGTCAACGCTTCGCTTAGCGCAAAACCAACTTTATTTTCTGACCTCAATCCGAAAGCAGCAAAACGGGCGTTTCGATCAGCTTTTTCATAGCCTGAACGAAGTTTGCCGCATCATAGCCATCGACCACGCGATGATCACAAGAGATCGAAATATTCATAAGTTTGCGCTTCTCAATTCGCTCTGTGCCATCGGTGCCGGTGACAAACATAGGACGTTCAACAATCCGGTTAGGACCAATGATGGCGACCTCGGGCCGGTTAATCACCGGAGTGGTCGCCACCCCCCCTAGCGCTCCAAGCGATGTAACCGTGAGAGTAGAGCCAGACAGCTCCTCGGATTTGGCCGAGCCATCGCGCGCGTCCTCAGCCAACCGCGCAATCTCACTCGCCAACTGCCACAGATTGCGCGCCTCCGCATTGCGGATAACCGGCACGATCAGGCCTGCATCGGTCTGTGTCGCCATGCCCAAATGGACGTTGCCGTGGCGTGTCACAACGCCTGCCTCATCATCAAAGCGGGCATTGATCATCGGGTAGTCGGGAATCAATTTCGCGATGGCTGTGATTAAGAGCGGCAGCATGGTGAGCTTAGGCTTGCTGCCGCGCGCGCTGTTTAGGTCCGCGCGCATCCGCTCCAGCTCAGTCACATCGCATTCTTCGACATAGGTGAAGTGCGGAATGTGGCGTTTGGACGCAGCCATATTTTGCGCAATGCGTTTGCGAAGGCCGATAACCTTGATTGCGTCGTCTTCGCGTGCAGCGCCAGAAGGCGCGAAGCCACCGCCGGAATTGTAAGCTAGGAATTGGTCTAGATCGGCATGGCGCACACGGCCATCTGCTGCCGGCTTGACTTGCGCGAGATCAATACTGAGGTCGCGGGCACGCTTGCGCACAGCAGGGGTAGCAAGAACCTTTGCCTTGTCTGCCGGTTCGGCTTCTAAACCGCCGGTGGCTGGCTCGGGCTGGGTCGTGGACGTGGATTTAGGCGCAGAGGTTGGTTCTACAGTAGGAGCCGGAGCGGGCGTTTCTGCCTTGGGCGCTTCCACCGCGGGAGTTTCCTCAACATCGCCTTCCACTTCGATAACCAGCAACATTGCACCAACCGCAACCACATCGCCGGGTTCTCCAGCGACCTCAATCACGGTTCCCGTAACTGGGCTTTCAATGTCGATAGTCGCCTTGTCCGTCATGACGTCGACGAGCTGCTGATCTTCCTCGACCTGCGCACCGACGGCGGTGTGCCACTCGACGATCTCCGCTTCGGCAACTCCCTCGCCAACATCGGGCATGTTGAATGTGAACTTGGCCATAGGGATCAGTCCTTCACAATCGCATCAATCGCCTCGCCAATGCGAACGGGGCCAGGGAAATAGGCCCATTCGAGGCTGTGCGGATAAGGTGTGTCAAAGCCTGTGACGCGTTCGACAGGCGCTTCGAGGTGGTAAAAGCAACGCTCTGTGACAAGCGCGGACAATTCAGCGCCAAAACCGCTGGTGCGCGTGGCTTCGTGGACGATCAAGCAGCGCCCGGTCTTTTTGACCGAGTTTTCAATCGCCTCGATATCGAGCGGGACGAGTGTGCGCAGGTCGAGGATATCGGCGTCGATGCCTTTTGCCTCGCACACAGCCTCAGCCACATGCACCATCGTGCCATAGGCCAGAACAGTCAGCATATCGCCCTTCGTCACATGACGCGCTTTGCCCAGAGGGATGCGATAATAACCCTCGGGCACGACGCTGTCCTTATGGGCTTTCCAAGGCTCGACGGGCTTGTCGTAATAGCCCGAAAACGGACCGTTATATATCCGCTTAGGCTCAAAAAAGATCACCGGATCATTGTCTTCAATCGCAGCGATCAACAACCCCTTGGCGTCGTAAGGCGTGGCCGGAATGACTGTCTTCAAGCCTGAAACATGAGTAAATAAGCTTTCGGGCGATTGTGAGTGGGTTTGCCCGCCGAAAATCCCACCACCAAAGGGCGAGCGCACGGTCATCGGCGCTATATACTCAGTCGCGGAACGATAACGCAGCCGGGCGGCTTCGCTGATAAGCTGATCGAGACCAGGGTAAATGTAATCAGCAAACTGAATTTCAGGGACCGGCCGAAGGCCATAGGCGCCCATCCCCACGGCCACCCCGATAATCCCACATTCGGAAATTGGTGTATCGAAAACGCGGCTACGCCCATGCTTTTCCTGAAGGCCAGCGGTGCAGCGGAACACCCCGCCGAAATATCCCACATCCTCGCCCATCACGATCACATTGTCGTCGCGTGTAAGCATGATGTCGAGCGCATCATTGATCGCCTCAATCATGTTGATGCGGCGTTCTACCCCTGCTTCGCCCACAGCGGCATCCTTTAGTTTGGCGTCGCTCATTTGCCCGCTCCGTCCTTGGGATGATGATCGGGCCATTTTATCTGCCGCTCGCGGGTCGCTTGCTTCGCTTGCTCTTGGAGATGCCACGGCAGCTCCTCGAACACATCTTCGAACATGGTGCGGAACGGGTGGTGCAAGCCATGGCCAAGAATGCCGTTCTTCTCAGCTTCCTTGGTCGTCGCTTTGACTTCTTCCGCGCAAGCCTTGTCCATCGCAACTTGCCGGTCTTCGTCCCACTCACCCAATGCGATGAGATGGTCTTTAAGCCGCGTCACCGGGTCGCCAAGGGGCCATTCCTCGCGCTCCTGCGCGCTGCGATAGCCGGATGGATCGTCCGAGGTGGAGTGCCCTTCGGCGCGGTAGGTGAAGTATTCTATCAAAGTCGGGCCGTGGTTTGCCCGTGCTCTAGTCGCAGCCCATGCCTGCGCGGCGTAACACGCAAGCGCGTCGTTCCCGTCCACCCGCAACCCCGCCAAGCCATAACCCAAAGCGCGCGCGGCAAAAGTCGTGCGTTCTGCGCCGGCAAATCCGCTAAAGCTCGAAATCGCCCATTGGTTGTTGATCACATTGAGGATCACCGGAGCGTTATATACGGTCGCAAAGGTGCATGCGGAGTGGAAGTCTCCTTCTGCGGTTGAGCCTTCACCAACCCATGTTGCGGCAATCCGACTATCACCTTTGATCGCGCTCGCCATAGCCCAACCGACCGCTTGCGGGGTTTGCGTTGCGAGGTTGCCGGAGATGCTGAAAAAGCTGTGGTCGCGGCTGGAATACATGATCGGCAGCTGGCGACCTTTAAGCTTGTCTCCTTTGTTCGAGTATATCTGGTTGATCATCTCGATTAGCGGATATCCGCGCGCGATGAGGATGCCTTGCTGGCGATAGCTTGGAAAGACCATGTCGTCCGACGCAAGCGCCATAGAAGCAGCAACACTGGTCGCCTCTTCACCAGTGCATTTCATGTAGAAGCTGGTTTTGCCTTGTCGCTGGCCGCGAAACATCCGCTCATCAAAGGCGCGAACCATAGCCATATGGCCAAGCATTGTGCGCAAAGTCTCTGGATTAAGTTTCGGATCCCACGGCCCGTGCGCTTTGTTGTCATCGCCCAGAACCCGGACCAAACCAAAGGCAAGATCGCGCATCTCTTCGGGTTTGGCGCTTTCATCAGGGCGCGGCTGGGCGCCTGGCTCGCTGATATCAATCTCGCTAAAGTCAGCCGTATCACCGGGACGAAATTTCGGCTCTGGAACATGCAGGCTAAGCGCAGGACGATTGTCACCGCCTAGTGCTGGATCATCGGCTTTATCAGCCATACGCCACGCTCTCCTCTCGGTCACAAATGCCTCCAAAGACACATGCAATCGTTGCTCACCAGTGTATTTTTATTTCACAGATGAAGGTCGGTCAAGCGCTACTGCCCCTAAATAATCAAACCGCAACAGGGGCCTTGATCGCAGGCAGCGGGGCGTAATCATGCACCACGAAATCGCCAATTTGGTAGTCGAAAATTGTTTTGGGCTTGCGCGCAATTTCAAGCGTCGGGCTTCCCTGCGGCTCGCGGGTGAGTTGTTCCTCGATCAAATGCGCATGGTTGAGATAGAGGTGCACATCGCCTCCCATCCACACAAGTTCGCCCGGCTCAAGCTTCACATGGTGCGCGATCATCCGGGTCAAAAGTGCCGCCGACCAAAGGTTGAACGGTAGCCCCAACGCGACATCGCAAGATCGCTGATAGAGCAGGCAATTCAGGCGATTGCCCGCGACGTGGAACTGGTAAGTTTTATGACACGGGGGCAGCGCCATCTGATCCAGCTGCGCCACATTCCAACCCTCAATAATATGGCGGCGGCTGCCGGGGTTGTTCGTCAGGCTTTCAATGACCTGCGCGACCTGATTGATGCCCTCGCCCTTTTCGTAAAGACCATCAGAGCGATAGCGAAATGTCGGCCAATCGACCCATTGCTTGCCATAGACGGGACCAAGATCACCCCATTTAGCAGCGAATGCCTCATCATCAGCAATCCGTGCGACAAAGTCTTCAAGCGCGATCTGCTCGCCCGTCTCCTGAACGTAGTGCGCATGGGGCCATTCATTCCAAATCTTCACCCCTTGCAGAACAAGCGGGCGAATATTGGTTTCTCCGGTCAGGAACCAGAGCATTTCGCGGGTCGCGGTCTTCCAATAGACGCGCTTGGTGGTCAACAGCGGCATCGCGCCATCCGCCAAATCATAACGCAATTGCGCGCCGCAGATTGACCGCGTGCCAATACCGGTGCGGTCAGAACGCTCGCTACCCTCGCCCCAAATCTGGCGCATAAGGTCAAGATATTGCTGCTCAGGATGACTCGTCATGACACTTGGATTAGCGCGATTTCGCTCGCTTGCCACCCCGCTCATCCACACTTTAAGGTCAGAACCGGAAGTTCAAATCCTCTCTTTCTGACCAATTCGAACTAACTAAGCCGCTTCCGCGACAACGTCTGCAGCAGTCTTGGCGAGTATCCAATTTGCGATTGCATCTTGCTCTAAAACTTCGACGCTCGCGCCCGTGGCTTCGACCGCTTTGAAACGATCTTGCGAAGCATAACTTGGCGGCTTTTGCACAAACGCTTGCACGCCAGATGAAGCAAGCAATTGCGAACCTTTTGCCCCGTCCGCACCACTTCCCGTCAACAATCCGCTTACCGTTGGAATACCCGACCTCGCTAGCGAGCCGAACAGCAAGTCTACGGAGGGGCGGAAACCATTAACAGGATCGCGATCCACCAACCGCAGGACCGGTTTTTCGCCCGGTTCAACAATGACATGGCGCGTCGCGTTGTATGCTAAATAGGCCGTGCCCGGTTTCAACGTCATGCCATCTATCGCATCTTCGATTGCACAAGCTACCGAACCGCGAATTGTTCCAATAGCGGTTTCGATCGCACTAGCTTCTCCATCAAAGACAACCAGTGTGGGTGGACAGTTTGCCGGGTAAGACGCCAAAATTTCTTTCAAACCATCAATGCCCGATGCACTCGCACCCAGTGCAACGACCTTACCGTTTGACTCGTATTCACCGCTAACACCGGCTGCTACATCTTTCTCACCGCCACCGAGCTCGCCATTCGCGGCTGCAATCACGATCCCGCCAAGTTTAGCGACGGTTGCGTTGAATTCGTCTTGAGAGGTGTGCAGTGGTTTTGGAAAGCAATGCACTGCCCCCAACTCAAGCGCGCGCTGCGCAGTGCCGGTGCCGGCTTGGGTGATGCTTGAGAGCATGATTACTGGCATTGGCCGATCAGCCATAACCTCCTCCAGAAATTCCATCCCGCTCATACCCGGCATTTCAACATCGAGCGTCAAAACATCCGGGTTCAACTCCGCGATCTTGTCGCGCGCTTGATCGGCATTGTTTGCCACACCGCAAACATCGACGCCTTTGGCGTTATCGAGAATGTCGCAGAATAACGCTCGCATGGCGGCGGAATCGTCAACTACAAGCACACGAACATTGGGCATCGTTTTTCCTCTTCCCGCACAAAATTAAGTGATCAGAAGACGAGGGTTGCACCGCCTTCGTGTTTGTTGCCATCTTTAGTAGTTACAGAGAGAAAACAGGCCTTGTTCTGCAACCTAAGGAATTGCGCTTACCCTTACGGAAGAAACGAATTCAGACCTTATCGCTATCCCTCATCGCAACGTTTGGCACTGGCTCTTTCCATACCCACCAAGCAGCTTACCATATGAGGAATTTTCGATGACAATCCAGCGCGCCTCTAGAATTGGGTCAATCGCAATCCTTGCGCTAATCCTTCTAGCGAGCATCGTTTCCGCCTTTGCGATCAACAAGATTCGCTATGGCGGTGATCTGCACCAGAAAAATATCCAACTGCACGATTTCCGGGCCGACATTCTCCCACCTCCGGCATATTTGGTAGAGCCCTTTATGGAAGCCAATCTGCTGGCGTCATATCCCTCGGAAACCGATGAACATATTGCTATGCTTAACAAGCAGCGTGAAGCATTTTTAGACCGCAATTCGCATTGGGAAAAATCCGATCTGAGAGCCGATCTGCAAACCGGTTTGGAAGCGACGGCACAAAAAGACGGTGTCGCGTTCTGGCGTGAAATTGATGAACGGCTGATCCCAGCCGTCAAATCCAATAATGAGGAAGCAATCCGGGCCTCCATGAATCGCCTGCTCGAAATCTATCGTAGCCATCGCACGGCCATTGACAGTTTAGTGGAAGGGTCGGAAGAGGCACAGGGGGAATTAGAAGCATCCAGTTCCTCAACGATCTGGTTCACAACCGCCATCCTTTTCATCGCCTTGACTACGATCGTCGGTGCGATTTTCTACGGCGTGCATTGGCTCAACCGCAACGCGTTGGCGCCACTTTCTGAAACTGGTCTGACAATGCAGCAACTTGCTGCTGGCAATGTGGAAGCGGGTCGAACCGATGTTCATCGCGATGATGAAATTGGAACGATGACGCGCTCGATCGAAGTCTTTCGCCAATCGCTCATCACAGACTTGGACCGGGCAGAATCACAAAAGCACGTGGTCGAGACACTCTCAGGCGCGCTTGATCGGCTTGCAGAGGGAGACTTAACCTATCGCATCGGTGATAGCTTCAAGGGTGAGGACAAAAAGATTGCCGAATCTTTCGATGCATCGGCTGGCAAACTCTCCTCGATGATTGGCGCAGTTCACGCCTCGGCGAGCAGCGTCAAAACTGGTTCAGATGAAATTCGCGAAGCGTCTGATGATCTTGCCACGCGCAATGAACAGCAATCTGCCAGTTTGGAAGAAAGTGCCAGCTCAATGAACGAAGTCACCGAGCTAGTTAAAAAATCGGCTGATAATGCCAGAGCGGCTCAAACCGCGATGAGCGACACTCACAAACAGGCCGAAGATGGTGGCGAAGTGGTCAAAAAGGCGGTCGATGCTATGGCGTCGATCGAGAAGTCCTCGGAGGAAATCACGCAGATTATCGACGTGATTGATGGGATCGCGTTCCAAACCAATCTCCTCGCACTCAACGCGGGCGTGGAAGCTGCTCGTGCAGGTGAAGCCGGGAAAGGCTTTGCCGTGGTTGCTAATGAGGTTCGGGCATTGGCTCAGCGCAGTGCCGAGGCCGCTCGCGATATCAAGCAACTGATCTCTAACAGCACTGCGCAGGTCGGCGAAGGTGTAAACCTGGTTGGAGAGACCGGCACATTGCTCGAAGCAATCGTAGGCCAAATCGGCAAAGTTGCCGGGCAAGTCAACGAGATCGCCTCGATGTCAGCCTCGCAAGCGAACAACCTCGACCAGGTAAGCCAATCAGTCAGCACGATGGATCAAATGACACAGCAAAACGCGGCGATGGTTGAACAATCGACTGCCGCCTCTCGTAATCTATCAGATGAAGCTGGACGATTGAGCGTCCTCGTCAAGCAATTCCGCACCTCAGGCGACGCTTCATCAGTGGGAGATTTTGGAGCGCAATTTGAAGCGAAGTCTGCACCTTTCCGAGGTCACACCCCGCCCCGAACGCAGCCTTCGACTAGCTATCCAGCCAGCAACGGCAATTTAGCACTCGCACCCAACATTGACGACCAGGACTGGAGTGAATTTTAACTTCGCTAAGCATCGTTAGACCAGCCATTCGAATATCCAATACTGGAGTTACGTTGTGAACCAAGTTTCCCTGCCGTCAATATGCGACCGCGCAGCTGCAAAAGTTGTCCGAGCCGATTTCTCAGATGCCTTGGCAGTTGAACCCGTTCAGGTCGATGCCAGCGAGGTCACGCGGTTGGGTGAAGCGGTGCTTCAAGTTTTAGTCTCCGCAGCGCATTCCGAAGGTGGAATCACTGTGATTTCACCTTCAGATTCCTTCGTCGAAACGGTGGCGATGGTCGGGCTTGAAGACCTGTTCAATAAAGGTTCTGCGCAATGAATGACGACGATATTCAGCAGATTTTCTTCGTTGAGTGCGACGAGTCTCTGGAAGCGGCGGAAGCGGGCCTTGATGCTTGCAAGGCCGGAACGCATGATGATGAAAC
This sequence comes from Erythrobacter sp., assembly GCA_039985875.1. Taxonomy (GTDB): domain Bacteria; phylum Pseudomonadota; class Alphaproteobacteria; order Sphingomonadales; family Sphingomonadaceae; genus Erythrobacter. Next base: position 1,023,160 of record JBDWRU010000011.1, read on the forward strand.
AATCAATGCAATCTTCAGAGCTGTTCATTCGATCAAAGGCGGTGCTGGAGCTTTTGGCCACCTCGCCATGCAAGCCTACACCCATCAGTTCGAGACTTTGTTGGCTGAGATCCGCGAGGGCACTGTGACTTTGCGGCCTGATCTCGTTGACCTGCTCCTGCTGTCGCTTGATTGCTTGCGCGATCATGTCGAATCCGCGCGAAATGGCTCAGACGCACCCGATGACAGCAAGCTAGTCGCGGAACTTGAATCGGCGCAATCCAACGCAGTGTGTGAACCGGAAGCAGACACAACCGCAGAAGCAGCAACGTCCCCGAGCCAGTCGGATGATCTAGATGGTCTTGACGCTTTATTGGACGAGTTAACTGCGGTGCAAGCGCCTGAGGACGCAGCTTCCGATTGGCGCGTGCACATTCGGCCTCATGCTGGCGCCATGGTCAATGGCAGCGAACCGCTCCTATGGTTGCGCGAGCTTACCGAGCTCGGCGGAATTTGTGAAAAATGCCTAACCCAAGACGTCCCGCCCATCGACGAACTTGATATCGAGGAAGGTTATCTGGGCTGGACGTTTCGCATGCCTCATTCGGTTGAGCGTGATGCCGTCGCAGACATTTTTGACTTTGCCGGAGAGACATGCTCGCTCGCTTTTGATGAGGACGAGTTTCCGGCGCTTGCCGAAACCCCAATAGACGTCCCTTCGGAGGCGCCAAACAAGCCTGACAACAAACTTGCGAACCAAACGAACCGGGCGGCAAACGCGAATTCTCCCGCACCAACTCAAGGGTCGCAATACGTCCGGGTTGAGCTATCCAAGCTTGATAAGTTGATCGACGGCGTGGGTGAATTGGTGATCGCACAAGCGATGCTCACACAGCGTTTGGCCAATGAGAACTGCGCTAATATCGAAGAATTGGGAATGCTCGACACGCTCGTCCGCGACATTCAAGAACACGCTATGGCTTTCCGCGCGCAGCCGATAAGCTCAGTCTTTGGCCGCATTCCAAGGCTTATGCGCGAGCTTGCTGGCAACACCGGCAAGAATGTTAAATTGCAAGTCAGCGGCGAGACCACAGAACTTGATAAAACTGTGATTGAGCGGCTGAGCGAGCCCATGACCCATCTAATCCGCAACGCTGTCGATCATGGGATAGAAACCCCCGAAGAACGTCAAGCGCAAGGCAAAGGCCCGGAGGGCACGCTCACCCTTTCTGCGGAACAAAAGGCAGGCAGAATTGTCATCCAAATTGGCGATGATGGTCGCGGCATTAACCGCGAAAAACTGCGCGCAAAAGCGGTTGCCAGCGGAGTAATCGCTGAAGATGCGCAATGTAGCGACGATGAGCTTTGCCAATTGGTTTTCGCACCAGGTCTTTCGACTGCGAAAGAAGTGTCCAACATATCCGGACGCGGCGTTGGAATGGATGTCGTCAAACAGAATGTGAAAGATCTCGGCGGACGGATCACTATTGAATCAACGATCGGCAAAGGCACGACGTTCACCTTAGCGTTGCCGCTCACTTTGGCGATTTCGGATGGCATGATCGTTCAGGCTGGCGATCAATCCCTAGTTATTCCTTTGGCGCATGTGATCGAAAGCCTGCGTCCCCAACCATGTGACATCAAAGGTATGGGAACAGACCGGCAGATGCTCAATGTCCGCGGAAAGTTCGTTCCCATAATTTCGCTCGGTTCGAAGATTGGAGCGCGCGGTGCCGCGACCGATCCGTGTGCCGGCGTTTTGGTAATGGTTGAAACTGAAAGCCACGGCAATGCGGCGCTGCTGGTCGATGAAATCATCGACCAACGCCAGTTTGTGATCAAGAGCCTAGATGCCAATTACCGCACAGTCGACAGCGTGGCTGGAGCCACAATCCTTGGCAATGGGCAAGTAGCGCTGATCGTTGATGTCGACTTTCTTGTTCAAACAACAGCAAAACCAAGCGGCCTGGTGCAAGCAGCATGAGCCGCGCAGAAACCTTGAGTCAGGGCGCCTCGGACCAGCTGATCCCCGGCGTTAGCCCCCAGTTATACAATCTCAAAGACTTCGACCGCATTTCGAAACTCGTGAATACAACCTCAGGTATTGTGCTCAACGATACAAAACGAATGCTGGTCTATTCGCGGATCGCCCCGCTTGTGCGCGCAGCTGGTGCGAAGACCTTCAACGAATTTCTCTTTGACCTCGATAGCGACCAATATCGCTCTGAGAAGGTCATCGAAGCCCTGACCACAAACCACACCTATTTCTATCGCGAACCGCATCACTTCGAACACTTTGCGAAAGTGGTGCGTCCAGAACTTTTGTCTCGTGCAGCTGCTGGTGAACCAGTGCGGCTTTGGTCCGCAGCGTGTTCCAGCGGTGAGGAAATCTACACGCTGTTGATGATGCTATTGGGTGAAGACCGTCTCCAAGGCCTACGCATTGCAAAGTCGGATATTCTTGCCCTTGGGTGCGACTTAGCCGAGCGAGCCGTAACTGCCGCGCGCCAAGCAGTCTACCCAGCCGATGCTCTCAATGCCATCCCACGAGCGCTCCAGGACCCGTGGCACAGTGTTGAAAATGGCGAAGCCAAAATCGCACCCCAATTGCGTCAAATGGTCCGCTTTCGGCGTATGAATCTGCTGAAGCCCTGGCCGTTCAAAACCCATTTTGATGTAGTGTTTTGCCGCAATGCCATGATCTATTTTGATGGCCCAACAAAGGAAGGTCTGCTGCTCAATCTCGCGCGCCAAGTGCGTCCGGGTGGTTATCTATACATTGGTCATTCCGAGCGTGTTTCTGGCGCTTCAGCTGAACTTCTTACTCTGGTCGGTCAAACCGTCTATCAAAGGAAATTGTAATGAGTGTGCGTGTTCTTATCGTCGACGACTCTGCGGTTATGCGCGCATTGATAAAAGAAAGGCTGGGAAAAGAATCCGATATCGAAGTGGTGGGCAGCGCATGCGACGCGAGAGAAGCGCGTCACATGATGAAAGCACTCAACCCCGATGTAGTGACGCTCGATATCGAATTGCCAGGCATGAAAGGGTTAACTTTTCTTCGCAAGGTGATGGAGTTGCGACCAACTCCGGTAGTCATCGTATCAGGATCAACTGGGCCAGGAGCAAGGGCAACCATCGAAGCCATGCAAATTGGCGCGGTGAGCTGCTATGCAAAGTCGACTCGATATCGCGGGATGGCCGATGATGACCATGGACGCTTGGCGAGCCAAGTCCGCGAAGCGGCAACCGTCAAAATGCCGCAGGCCACCAACCCCGCCGCCATGCTCGCTGCACCACCAAAGACCGGCGTGCAGAAGCTCCCAGTCGCTCGGCAAACGCGACCAGAGCTTATAGCAATCGGATCATCGACCGGCGGTGTGGAGGCTCTGCACAAGCTGATACCCGAATTCCCAGTCGATTGCCCTCCAACGGTTATCGTTCAACATATCAACGCGAGCTTTGATGAAGCCATCGCAGATTCTCTTAATCGTTGCACCAATGCGAACGTCGCGCTGGCGCGCACGGATCAAGTGCTCGAACCGGGACATATTTGGCTTGCTCCAGGCGGTGATAAACACTTGATGGTCGCCAAAGCGGGAACTCGCGGCTACCGCACAATTCTGCGTGGTGGTGGGGCGGTTAGCGGCCATTGCCCTAGCGTTGATAAGATGTTTGCTTCTGTTGCTCAGGTTTATGAAGCAAAAGCGCTAGGTATCTTGCTGACCGGCATGGGCCAAGACGGTGCTCTTGGTCTTCTTGCCATGGCTCGCGCAGGCGCTCAAACGATCGCCCAAGATGAAGATAGCAGCGTGGTGTTCGGCATGCCGCGTGCCGCTATTGCATGTGGCGGCGCAAAGACTGTTCTACCACTTGGTGACATCGCCAATCATATCTTCCGCGTCCGCAGAGCGGCTGCATGAGCTTCGTTCAGCCAATCGGAACTGGCGTTGAGACTTCTCGTCGGGTGGTCAATCGCATCACGGTCACGCAAGGTCACGCTTTGGCCAGCGATGATGAGACCGTTGAGTTCAGAACAATCTTGGGAAGCTGTGTTTCGACCTGTTTGTTCGACCCGACCGCCCGAGTTGGCGGGATGAACCATTTCCTGCTCGCAGAACCTCCTAAAAGCAGCACAAACCGCGACTTCGATAAGGATTATGGACTCTTTTTGATGGAGCTTCTCATAAACGAGATGTTCAAACTTGGCGCCAGCAAATCGCGTATGCGGGGCCGTCTATTTGGCGGGGCCAACATAAACACGGATCTGGGTTCGATTGGATCAACAAACGCGGCTTTCGCGCGGGAATTTCTAAGTCGCGAAGGGATTCAATGTGTCTCTGAAGATTTGGAAGGCCGACATGCCCGCCATGTCCAGTTTCGTCCAGCTCATGGCCAAGTGCGATGCCAAACTGTCGCGAACAATTCCGCGCCTAAGCAAAAACCCAGAGGCCTACCGAAATCCGACCTTGGCAACGTCGAGCTATTTTAAGCCCATTAGGAAGGAAACGAAAATGACTGCACCCATCCGCGTTCTTACTGTCGATGACAGCGCAAGCATGCGGGCGCTTCTTCTTGGAGCGCTGACTTCTCGTGGTTTTGAAGTCGAACAAGCAGAAGACGGACAAGAGGCCTTTGAATGGCTAGCTTCAAATGAAGTGGATGTGATCATCACCGACATCAATATGCCGCGTCTGGATGGGTTTGGCCTGATTGAAAAGCTTCGCGACAGCGTATTCCATGCTGATCGTCCGATCCTTGTCCTTACTACTGAGAGCTCTGACGACAAGAAAACGCGTGCCCGCAACGCAGGCGCAACCGGCTGGATTATCAAACCATTTGACGCTGAAAAGCTATCGACTGCACTTCGCCGTGTTACCCACTAAGTATTTTGACTGCGATTTAAGGACACCCCCGCAATGCGGCACGAACTGATCACTTTTGGTATTTCAGACCAGCTTTTCGGCATCGATATAATGGCCATCCGTGAAATTCGCGCATGGTCTCCGGTCACACGCTTGCCGCGGGTGCCTGACTATGTCGCTGGTGTCGTTAACCTGCGCGGAGCTGTGCTGCCAGTTATTGACCTCTCTATCCGGTTAGGCTGGGGTCCAACCCAAACCACACCGCGAAATCCGATAATTGTTACCGATTTCGAGGGGCAGTCACGCGGGCTAATCGTACATAATGTCAGCGATATTGTCTCGATTGATTCGGCCAGCGTTCAACAACCAGAAGCCTCGGCCAACGACGCTATAAACTTTTTTCTTCAAGGGGTTGCACCCTTGGAAAATGACATGGTTATGGTGCTCGACCTTGCTGAATTGATGGCAGGCGACGATCTCGATCTTGCCGCATGATAGAGGAAAAAGCATCTATTGCTGCATTGTATCGGGCCGCTGGTCAAGAGCTTGAGGACTGGGCCAACAAAGTTGAGGATCTTGGAGCAGCCCTTTGCGTTGACGCCCAAGTCGTCAGCGAGCATTTTGAGCAACTGCAAGGTCTTGATTTACTTACCCAAACTTTACGCGAACTCGCCAAAGTGATCACATCTACCGATCCCCTTGCCGCCACACACAATGTTTGCGTTCAAGAGCTTCAACAGCGACTGGTCCAAGCGACCCTAGAATAGTCTTTGGAATTCTCCACTTAATCCTAAGTTTTCAACCATGGTGCCCCGTGGTCAGAGCGGGTGGTTTGCGCCACTCGCTCTGATTGCGTCTTAAAGCAACCAACCATCCAAGGCTTGCAGTGCGGCCTTGCTTGGCCCAGTCTTCGTCGCATGAACCTTTTCGATCTTTCGGGCCGTGTGGCCGTTATCACAGGCGGCAATGGCGGCTTGGGACTTGCGATGGCGCGCGGGCTAATCAAAGCGGGCGCGAATGTCGCAATCTGGGCGCGCAATGCGGAAAAGAACAAAGACGCGCTTGCTGAGCTGGCTGAATATGGTGGGGGTAAAGCCATTGCACTCGCTTGCGACGTCTCGCAGGAATACCAAATCGCAGCCGCGTTGGAAGCAACACTAGCCGCGTTTGCGCGAGTTGATGTGTGCTTTGCCAATGCCGGTATCTCAGGCGCAGGCACACCGATTCCTGACATCACTACCGAGGGGTGGGATGCGACTATGCAAGTGAACGCACGTGGCCCTGCCCTAACCTATAAGCATGTGACCCGGCATATGATTGCGCGTGCGAAGGATGGCGAGCCGGGCGGCAAGCTGATCGCGACATCCTCTGGTCAGTCAATCATGGGAGTGAACAAGTCCTCTGACTACGCGGCATCAAAGGCGGCGTTGAACGGGCTTACTCGCGGCGCGGCATTTGAACTGGCGCGCTATCAAATCACCGCAAACGCTCTGCTGTTTGGCTATTACGAAACTGACATTACAGCAAAAGCGAACCCCAAATTCGCCCAATGGATGGAACAACGTATTCCGTTGCGAAGGCCCGGCGATCATGCCGGACTCGAAGGGTTGGCGGTGTTCTATGCGTCGCCTCACAGTGACTATATCACCGGACAATGCCTGCCGGTCGATGGCGGGCTTTGCATTAGCTAGGAACAGCGTAAGGGCTTCAAACGTTCAAGTTGCACCCCACTCCACCCAAGGATCCCCCGACTTGGCCGATGAAGAATACACTCCAAAGAGCAAAGCCGACCGCGCTCGAGAGAAAGCTGTCCCTGCAGGGCGTCTGGCGCGCGTCAGCACATTTGGACGCTTAGTCACAGGGGTTGCTGGCGGCATGGCAGCTGAAGGCGCGCGCAGGCTCACCAGCGGCCAGTCTCTATCTGCCAAAGACCTCATCCTCACCCCTGGCAATGTGAAGCGCATGACAAAGCGTTTGTCGCATTTGCGCGGCGCGGCGATGAAAATGGGGCAGATGATCAGTATGGATTCAGGCGATTTCTTGCCGCCTGAACTGTCCGAGATTCTCGCCTCCCTGCGCGATCAGGCGAACTTCATGCCCGCCAAACAGCTTGATGGCGTCTTGAAAAACCAATGGGGCAATGACTGGCGCAAGAACTTTCGCTGGTTCAACCCCCGCCCAATTGCAGCGGCCTCTATTGGACAAGTGCACAAAGCGTTGACCCGCGATGGTCAGGAACTGGCGATCAAGGTGCAATATCCCGGCATCGCCAAGAGCATTGATAGCGATGTCGATAACATCATGACGCTGCTCAAAGTGGCTGGTTTTACCCCGCCTGAACTGGAGATCGACAAGCTGCTCGTCGCAGTCAAAGAACAACTTCACGAAGAGGCCGACTATCAACGCGAAGGCGCGCAGTTGCAGCTCTATCGTGAAAAGTTGGCCGGCGAAGAAGGGTTCGTCGTGCCAGAGCTGCACCAAGATCTTACACGCGATCATATTCTTGCGATGAGCTATGAACCGGGCGTCTCTATCGAGGAACTGGCGAACGAGCCCGAAGAACGCCGCGATCAAGTATTTGCGCGGATGATCCGATTGGTTGCACGCGAATTGTTCGAATTGGGCGTGATGCAGACCGATCCAAACTTTGCCAACTTCCAATATCGCCGCGAAACCGGTGAGATTGTGCTGCTGGATTTTGGAGCGTGTCGTCCGGTCGATCCGACAACTGCGAACACCTATCGCACATTGCTCAATGCTGGGTTGGAGGGTGACGGTGACAAGGTGCTAACCGCCGCGCTCGACGCTGGGTTTATGTCCCCGATTGTTATGGAAAAATATCCTGAACGGGTTGAACGGATGCTTGGCATTATCATGGACGAGATGACGCGCGATGCGCCGTTCGATTTTGGCGACCGCGCTTTCGTTCCGTTGCTGCGCGATGAGGGAATGGAGATCGCCAAGGACAAAGCGACATGGACCCTGCCACCGATTGAAACCGTGTTTATTCAGCGCAAGGTCAGTGGCACTGCGCTGCTTGGCGCGAAGCTCAAAGCGAAAGTGAATGTGCGCCGGATTGTCGAAGACGTTCTGGCGAGCACAGAGCCGATGGCGGTGGATGCAGGTTAGTCAGCCGTGACAGCTTCGACCGCGGCTTCAACTACTCGAGTTTTGATCCAGCGATCAACATGCGCTTCGAGCACGGAAAGCGGGATCGCCCCGTTCTCCAGCACTGTATCGTGAAAGTCACGCAAATCGAAATCCGCGCCCAACGTATCTTCGGCCCGCTGACGTAGTTCGCGAATTTTCAGCTCTCCAACCTTGTAAGCCAAAGCCTGACCCGGCCACGTCATATAGCGGTTCACTTCCGCATCGACATTCCCCGCAGTCAAAGCGGTGTTGTCCAGCATGTAGTCGACCGCTTGTTGTTTCGACCAGCCTTTCGAATGCAGTCCGGTATCCACCACCAAACGGGTCGCGCGCCACATCTCGTATGACAGCCGCCCCATCTGTTTGGCGGGCGTATCATACAGGCCCATCTCAATTCCGAGGCGTTCCGAATATAGGCCCCACCCTTCGACAAAGGCAGTGAAGAATGTGCCATTCGCGCGCAGTGGGTGGATGTCCAATTCCTGCTGCAAAGCGATCTGGTGGTGATGCCCCGGAACCGCTTCGTGCACTCCCAAAGCGGGCAATTCCCACAGTGGGCGCTGATCCAATTCGGTGGTGTTCAGACGGTAAATCCCCGCAGCGCCGGTCTCCAAAGAACCCGGCTCATAATAGGCAGTCGTGTTGCCAACCGCGTTTGCGGCGGGGATTGGCTGCACTGTGTAAGGCTGGCGCGGAAGCTTGCCGAACAGTTTTGGCATAAAACCGTCAATGTGCTTGGCCAGCGCCTGTGTGTAGGCCAGATACTCGTCCGCATCGGTCATGTAATATTGCGGGTCGGTGCGCAGATGCTCAATGAAGGCCTCGCGCGTATCGAACCCAGCCGACGCGGCCACTTCCACCATTTCAGCGCGAATGCGAGCAACCTCTGACAGCCCGAGATTGTGCACTTCATCAGGTGTCATATCGGTCGTGGTGAAACTCTTAACCCGATAGGCATAATAGGCTTCGCCGCCCGGCGTCGCTGAAATCCCCGGCGTGCCATTGCGACATTTGGGCGCGTATTCCTGAGTATAGAATTCGAGGAAATCAGCATAGGCTGGCAGCACCGATGTATCGATGGCGTTGGACGCGCGCGCTTTCATCGCGGCCCAATCATCGTCTGAAACCGATGAAGGTTTTTCGCCTTCAAAAGGCTGCCAAAAAGCCGATTCTTGCGGTGTGTTTACCGTTTGCTGCTCGATGCGCGTTTCAAACCCCTGCATCGGCTCACATGGCTGCGTTAGCCCGCGCGCGACAGCTTCGCGGCTACGCGTAATGCCCTGCGCGTTGAAAGCCTTAAAGCTTTCCAACCGCCCAATATAACTTTCGTAATCGGCCTTTGTGAACAAGGGTGATCGATAAGGAAGTGACGCAAAACCAGAGAACCAGCCGCCGCGATTGGTGAAGAGAATGAACTTGGTGTGGTCGTGCTCAGAGGCCGCAACAAAATCCTCAAGGCTACTTTGCAAAACCGCATAGTCTACTTGTAGATCTACTGGCAGCGCGTTTTCGTCAATCGCATTGAGACGCGCGAGATGGGCGCGGGCCTCTGCAACATCACGGTCATACTGCGCAAGAGACAAATCTCCGAGCTTCCCGTCACCGCGCCGGTCCCCAACACTGGTCGCCAATTGCGGCGAGCCGTCTAGTGTTGCTTGCCAAACCTCCTCGCGCAAAGCCTCATAATCCTCAACCGGGCCAGCCCATGAAGGGGCAGCAAAGACGGTGAAAGCAGCAGCAGCGGTGATAAGCAAGCGCATGGATGTCTCCTCAATGCACAAGGCATATTGCCTTGGCAGCGCGCGGTCCAGTAGGCTCTTGCGCGATATGACCCAGCCAGCTCTCCTTTTCGTATGTCTCGGCAATATTTGCCGCTCTCCACTTGCCGAGGCCGCCATGCGTGCAGCAGCTGAGCGTGCCGGTTGGGAAGTAGAGATTGATAGCTGCGGAACGGCGGGATACCATATTGCCTCGCCGCCGGACCCGCGATCCATCGCCACTGCAGCCGATCACGGGATCGACATTAACGGCTTGCGAGGCCGCCAATTGTGTGCCGGTGACTTCAAGCGCTTCACACATATCTTCGCGATGGATCACAGCAACCTTGCCAATATCCGTGCGGTTGCTCCAGCGGATGGGAGCGCGAAAATCTCGCTGCTGATGGATGTCGTACCGGGGCGTGAGGGAGCGGCGATTTCCGACCCTTATTACGATGGCGAAGACAGGTTCGACGAAACGTGGGAGGACGTGAGCACCGCTGCTGAGGCTCTGGTGGATCGCCTGAGCTAGCCCCCACGCAAAAGCTGCACGCCCCAATCACGCTCAAACAAATACAGCAACATCCTCGCCGCCTCCCCACGCTCAGATGTGAGGCCGCCATCACGCTCAATCAGCAATCTCGCATCGGCATGGGCGGCGGGAAGCAATCGCTGAACTTGCTCCAGATCAGCGATCCGAAACGCCGCTTCGCCCGACTGCCGTGTGCCAAGCAATTCGCCTCCTCCGCGCAGCTCCAAGTCCTCTTCCGCTATCCGAAAGCCGTCTTGTGTTTCGCGCATCAAGGCCAAACGCTTTTGCCCCGTTTCCGACAAGGCATTGCCGCGCAAAAGCAGACATACAGACTTCTCCGATCCGCGCCCCACGCGTCCACGCAACTGGTGAAGCTGCGCCAAACCAAAACGCTCTGCCTGCTCGATCACCATCAGTGTGGACGCGGGCACATCGACGCCCACTTCGATAACCGTTGTGGCCACGAGCAGCTTGGCTTCGCCGCGCACGAAGCGCTCCATATTTGCGTCTTTGACATCAGGTTGAAGTTGGCCATGGACCAACGCCACATCTTTGCCGAACCGCTCCGCAAGCTGCGCAAAGCGTGCCTCCGCCGCGGCGATATCGGCGACCTCATTGTCGCGCACCATCGGACAAACCCAATAGGCCTGTTGCCCGGTAGCCAAATGCCGCTCGACCCCAGCAACCACATCTTCGAACCTCTCCTGAGCAACAACACGGGTATCGATAGCCTGACGACCAGGCGGCAGTTCATCCAAGCGGCTGACATCCATTTCGCCATATTGCGCGAGGGTAAGTGAACGCGGGATCGGTGTTGCTGTCATCGCCAGAGTGTGCGGCGCACGCTTGCCCTTCGCCGCCAACGCCAAGCGCTGTTGCACACCAAATCGGTGCTGCTCGTCAACAACAACAAGACCAAGTTCCTTGTAGCTTACGGTGTCCTGAAAAATCGCGTGAGTGCCAACGATAATATCAATCGACCCGTCGAGCAGCCCCATCAGAATACCCTCGCGCTCTTTGCCTTTAGCGCGACCCGTGAGCAGAGCAATTTGAACGCCGGTGGGCGCCGCCATTGTTCGCAGGGTCTCAAAATGCTGGCGCGCGAGAATTTCAGTTGGAGCGAGCAGCGCCGCCTGCGCGCCCGCTTCATTCGCGGCCAACATCGCCGCAAGCGCTACCACCGTTTTACCTGCACCCACATCGCCTTGCAAAAGACGCAGCATTGGCGCCTCTTGTTGCAGATCACCTTCGATTTCAACGATGGAGCGCTTTTGCGCGCCCGTCATCTCAAACGGAAGGTCAAGCTTGGCACGCAGCGACCCATCACCCGCAAGCGATTGACCTTTGCGCCGCCTCCCTTCGGCTTTGACCAACAACAATGCGAGTGAATTGGCTAGCAGCTCATCATAGGCTAGCCGGTCGCGCGCTCCGACATGCTCTCCCTTGTGAGCCAGCTGCAAGGCATCGCGCCAATCGGGCCAACCGGCTGCGTCAAACTGCCCCGGTTCAATCCATTCGGGAAGCTCCGGCAATTGCTCCAGAGATTGCGCAACCAAACCAGCGACGCGCGGCTGCGTTAGCCCTTCGGACAAGCGATAGACGGGTTCATTAAGTCGAGCGAGATGGCCCGCGCTTTCTTTCTCAACATGGTCGGGATGCACGATTTGTAGCATGTCGCCATAGCGATCCAACCGCCCCGCGACCCAGCGCTTTTCCCCCACCGGCAATTGCTTCTTCGCTGTGTAAGACGAGCGCCCAAAATATGTCAGCGCGCAGATATTGCCCACATCATCCTGCGCCAGCACACGGTACGGTCCGCGACCCGGATTACGCGCTGAGCGATGTTCGGTTGGCGTGAGCGCAATGATGACCTGTTCGCCTTCCGCTCCCTCATCGAGATTCGCAATCGCTCGTCGCGTTACAAACCGCTCGGGCAGATGATAGGAACAATCGCGCAACCGAGTGATGCCAAGTTTCTCAAGCGGCTTCATCAGCTTTGGCCCGACACCTTCGAGAGTGCGGGTTTCAGAAAAGAGCGAATTGAGAGCCTCTGGGCGCATCACATCTCTATAGCCGCTTGAACGCGATTGCCGAGTGCCTTACCGCGCAGAGTATGACGGATATGCCCACTTTCGAACAACGCCTAGCTCGCGCCAAGTTTCGCGCTTGGCATCGCGGCACGCGCGAGGCCGACTATATGATCGGCGGTTTCTTTGATCGCTACCATACACAATGGACCGAAGCCGATATGGAGTGGTTCGAAGACCTGCTCGCCGAAGATGACGTTGATGTCATGGCGTGGGCCTTGGGGACACAAGCGATTCCGGAACGTTTTCAGGGCGCCCAAATCGAAACGATGAAGAAGCTCGATTACGTCGAAATTCCCAGCTAAGCGGCTTTTCCAATTAACAAACCGATTCAGCTCCGTGCGGGAACGCCCGGAGCTATAATCATTTGAGACACCGTTCATGCCTGACCTCTCCAAGATTCTCTCTGCCACCAAGCCGCTGACGCTCTCGTCGCTGCCGCGCGGAAGTCAGCCTTTGGTGATGAGCGATCTGGCACGGGCAGCAAAGCAACGCGCGGTCTTCATCGCGCCGGACGAAGCCACCATGCGCTCCGTCGCAGACGCTGCGCGGTTCTTCGCGCCCGAGGTTGACGTTCTGGAATTTCCGGCATGGGATTGCCTGCCCTACGACCGCGCCTCGCCAGCGCTTTCAATTAGCGCGACGCGCCTATCGACGCTGTTTAAACTGCAAAACCCAAATGGCGGCTCGCAGTTGCTAGTCACGACCGTCAACGCCGCGCTCCAACGCGTGCTCACTCCGTTTCGGATTCGCGAGAGCGTGCGTGCGTTCAAACCGGGGATCAGCATCGGGCTTGAAAGCCTTGCCGCATTGCTATCGCGCCAGGGGTATTCGCGCACAGACACCGTCATTGACCACGGTGAATTTGCGGTGCGAGGCTCTATTGTCGACATCTTCCCGTCCTCGCTCGACCAAGGCTTACGGCTCGATTTCTTCGGAGATGAACTGGAATCCTTGCGTCTGTTCGATCCTTCGACGCAGCGTTCGACCGGACGTTTGAACGAACACCTATTGCTGCCCGCTTCCGAAGCTTTACTCGACGACGACAGCGTCAAACGCTTCCGTTCGCGATACCGCGAATTGTTCGGTGCCCCGGCAACGCAAGACCCGCTTTACGAAGCGGTCAGCGATCAGCGACGGCTTGCTGGCATGGAACATTGGCTGCCTCTGTTTGAAGACAAGCTGGCAACCCTCTTTGATCATTTGAGCGCAGATGATGTGGTAGTGATCGACAAAGGCTCGATTGGCGCAGGCGAAGAACGCGTCTCCGACATCGCCGACTATCACGAACAGCGTTGCCGGGTGGCGGGTGACAAAAGCGGTTCCTGCCGCCCGCTCGCAACCGATGCGTTGTATCTTAGCCAAGGCGAATATGACGCCCAGCTTGCGGGCGCCCCTGCCCACAAAGCCAGCGTCTTTGTTGAGCCCGAAACCACGAACACGCTCGATTTCGGATTCAAGCCAGCGCGCGATTTCACGCCAGAACGCACGCGCGGCGACAATATCTATGAAGCTGCCGCTGCCCACGCCAAAGCGATTGGCCAGTCCGGTCGCAAACCACTGCTCGCCGCCTACTCCGTCGGGAGCGCCAAACGGATTGCGTCGATCTTGGGCGAAGCAGGCATGGGAACGCGCCTAGTCAACTCTTGGCAAGAAGCATTGGGGCAATCGGCCAAAGGCGATTTGGCGGTAATGGTCCTGCCGCTCGAAACCGGCTTTGCGAGCGATGCGTTCGAAGTCTTAACCGAGCAGGATGTGCTTGGCGACAGGCTAGTTCGGCGCAAGAAGAAGCGCAAGGACTCCGATGCTTTCCTTGCCGAATTGCAGGCGCTCGCGCGCGGCGATCTGGTGGTGCACGTTGAGCATGGAATCGGCAAATATCTCGGCTTGGAACCAGTGCCGGTTGGAAAGAGTCAGCACGACTGCGTTCAGCTCGAATATAAGGGCGGTGACAAGCTGTTCATCCCGGTTGAGAATATTGACGTGCTCAGCCGCTATGGCTCATCCGAAGAAGCCGTTATGCTGGACCGGCTCGGCGGCGAAGGGTGGCAGAAACGCCGCGCGCGCCTCAAAGAACGCATCACCGCAATCGCCGGTGAATTGATGAAAGTGGCCGCCGAACGCGCGCTCAAGAAAGCGCCGGTGTTCGAAGCAGAAGAAGCTAGCTTCAACCAATTTGTCGACCGTTTCCCGTGGGAAGAAACCGACGACCAAGACACCGCTATCGCCGATGTGCTGCGCGATCTAGAAAGCGGCAAGCCGATGGACCGGCTGGTTTGCGGCGATGTTGGCTTTGGCAAAACCGAGGTTGCGTTGCGCGCTGCCTTTGTCGCGGCGATGAGCGGGCAACAGGTGGCCATTGTGGCACCCACGACGCTGCTTGCGCGCCAGCATTTTCAAAACTTCTCAGAACGTTTTGCCGGATTCCCGTTGAAGGTCGGAAGGCTCTCTCGATTGGTCTCTTCCAAAGAGGCGAATGCAACCCGCGAAGGACTGGCATCGGGCGATGTGGACATCGTGGTCGGCACCCATGCGATCCTGTCAAAATCCACCGCGTTCAACAATCTGGGCCTGGTGATCGTCGATGAAGAACAGCGTTTTGGCGTCACCCACAAAGAGAAACTTAAGCAGCTGCGCTCCGATGTGCATATGCTTACGCTTACCGCCACTCCGATCCCGCGCACCTTGCAAATGGCGATGACGGGCCTGCGCGAGCTTTCCACGATCCAGACCCCGCCTGTCGACCGCCTTGCGGTGCGCACATATGTGATGGAGTGGGATGAAATGGTCATGCGCGAGGCATTGCTGCGCGAACATCATCGCGGCGGCCAGAGCTTCATCGTTGTCCCGCGCATTTCGGATATGGCCGCAGTCGAAGAATGGCTGCGCGAAAACGTACCCGAGGTAAAGCCCGTCTCCGCCCATGGTCAGATGGGTGCTGGCGAAATCGAAGAGCGCATGAGCGCGTTTTACGAAGGTAAATACGAGGTGCTGCTATCGACCACCATCGTCGAAAGCGGATTGGACCTGCCGAGCGCCAACACCATAATCATCCACCGCGCAGACCGCTTTGGCTTGGCCCAGCTTTACCAATTGCGCGGGCGCGTAGGCCGCTCAAAATTGAGGGCATACGCCTATCTTTCCTATGAGAAAGACGTGCAGCTTTCAGAGGTGGCTGAGAAGCGCCTAAAGGTACTGAGCGACCTGGACAGCCTTGGCGCAGGCTTTCAATTGGCCAGCCACGATCTTGATATTCGCGGCGCGGGCAATCTGCTGGGCGATGAGCAATCTGGCCACATCCGCGAAGTTGGTTTTGAGCTTTACCAATCCATGCTCGAAGACGCGATCCTTGCTGCTAAGGCTGGCGAAATGGGGCTGGAGCCAGCACGCGACAAAGTCTCGCCGCAAATCACCGTCGATGCACCGATTATGATCCTAGAGGATTACGTACCTGATCTGGCGGTTCGAATGGCGCTTTACCGTCGTTTGAACCAAGCCCAAGACAAGGCCGAAATTGAGAGCATGGCGGCCGAAATGATTGACCGCTTTGGCGATCTGCCCGCGCCGACCAAGAACCTTGTGCGGCTGATCGAGATCAAGCACCAAGCGATTGAGGCCAATATCGCGAAGATTGATGTGGGCGCGCGCGGCACGCTGGTGGGTTTTCACAATGACGAGTTTCCCGATCCCGTCGGCTTGCTCGCTTATGTCGACAAGCTCCAAGGAACGGCGAAGCTGCGGCCCGATATGAAGCTGGTGATTAACCGCGCTTGGGGCGACGCGCAAAGCCGATTGAACGGGCTGTTTCAGCTAACCAAGGGGTTGAGCGCGATTGTGAAGAGATACGAGAACGCTGCCGTTGCAACACGCTTATGATCTGATAAGTCTTAATTTTCTGGGGGATCACAATCATGAAAAACACCGTTGGCGCTGCACTTGTTGCGAGCTTAGCCCTAGCCGGATGCAGTTCTGAAAGTGAACCGTCAAGCGAGCCTGTTTCCGACCAAGCCGTGCAAGCCGACTATGATTTTGAACGCCAGCTTCAATCGTGTGAAGGGGCTGTCTGCAATTTGCTTGATCCAGAACAGATGAAAGTCACAGACTACGATCCGGCCCTCATTGCAGGTATGGAACTATCCACCGATGACACGTTGGAAAGCGCGCGCGCAAAACTGAATGAATTTTACCAGGGCATGGTTTCGAGTGGCCTTGGCAATACTACCAATCCGGATTTAGGCCTTCTTCATGCTCAGCTGTCTCCCGGCAATAATGCGAGCCTAGATGAATATGATGTGTTCATTCGTACCGAGGGGCAAAGCAATAGCGCCAAAGTGCACGATTGGGGCGCACGAGTCAGATGCGCGCCAGTGGCCGAAACGACGCCTTGGCAAACGACCCCGTGTTAGCAAGAATTGAGCTCGCAACTTGTGAATCTTAGCGCCAGTTCGCTGGCCTGCGCTTACTTAAAAGAACGCCTGTTCAACCGTGCCCGGCCCCGCGCGCCGTTTGGGTTAGGGCGACAACATCCGCGCTCTTCATCGGCTGCGCACGCAGGAAACCCTGCCAATAATCGCAGCCTTCGCTGATAATCGCGGCGCGTTGGATCTCGCTTTCGATCCCTTCGGCGTAAATCTCAAGCTCTAACGCTTTGCCAAGTTGTACAATCGCACGCAGCACAGCGAGCGCCTTCGCATCGCCGGGGACACCATCGACCATGATCTTGTCGAGCTTCAGAACGTCGAGTGGTAGCTCGCGCAGATATCTAAAGTTGCAAAAGCCTGCGCCAAAATCGTCCAAAGCCGTGCGGAAGCCCAGCCCGCGCAGCGCCTTTAACGCAGCAGCGGCTTGCTCCAAATTGCGCAGCAGCAAATCCTCGGTGATTTCCAGCATCAGTCGCTCAGGCGCAATGTCGCCCTTCCCGATGATCTCAGCAAAGTCAGCCGCAAAACGCGGATCGCCAAGTTCTTCTGGCGTAATGTTGAGCGAGAGGTTCAAACGTTCAGGCCATTCCGCCGCATCTTCCAACGCACGAGCAACAACATGACGCGAAAGCGGTGCAACCAACGCCGCACGTTCAGCAATCGCGAACAAATCGCGGGCACCTATCTCGCCCAATGTCGGGTGACGCCACCGCGCTAACGCCTCAGCCCCCGCCACCGCGCCCGTTTTGGCGTCAAATTGCGGTTGGAACAAAACCTCGATTTCCCGCCGGTCAAGCGCGCTCAACAAGTCCGCCTCCAAGGCAACGGGCTTCACTCCGGGGAAAGTGCCCGGTGGTGAAGCTTGTCTCAAAGATACGCGTGTCGAATCCATCGCTTTACTCATAGGCCAAGTTAAGCCGTATGCTTACCCCAATTGCAATCCGACCAGAATTGGAACATCAGGATAAGTCTCTCGTTGTGACAAGTGTTTGGCCGAAGGTGCTAAAGAAATTATGACCGAAAAGACTGCATTTGAACGGGTTGCTCTGCTGGCTTCGGACGCACCGCGCGCGCGCGAAGCTTATGACGTGCTCTTGCCGCTGCAAGATTGGGTGCCGCTTGGCGAAGCTGATGCAGCGGTCGTTCTGGGCGGCGATGGCTTCATGTTGCATGTGCTCCATAATATGCTCGATGCTGGCCGTGTTGTCCCGGCATACGGCATGAACAGAGGTACGGTTGGTTTTATGATGAACCGCTGGCGCAACAGCGGGAAGATTCTCCAGCAAATCAGCAATGCCCGCCCCTTCAAAATCGCGCCGTTAAGCATGCACGCCATCACACACTCAGGCGAAGAGCACACATTGCTAGCAATCAACGAGGTGTCTCTGCTGCGTGAAATGCGTCAGACCGCCAAGATTGAGGTGTCGGTCAATGGCCGGGTGCGGATCAAAGAACTGGTCTGCGATGGAGTTTTGCTTTCCACCCCCGCCGGCTCAACTGCTTACAACCTCTCTGCCAATGGCCCGATTCTGCCTCTTGATTCAGAATTGCTTGCACTGACCCCGATCAGCCCGTTTCGTCCGCGCCGATGGGGTGGAGCGATCTTGCCTGACCGGCTGCCGGTGAAGTTTCGTATCTTGGAAGCGGATAAGCGTCCGGTCTCTGCCGTGGCGGATCAAACAGAGCTGCGCGACATTGCTGAGGTGACGTTGAAGATCGAGCGCGAGACGGAATTGACGCTGCTTTTCGACCAAGGTCACTCGCTTGATGAGCGGATCGTCGCAGAACAATTTGCGTGGGATTAAGTTTTACACGCTATAGCTCTTGCATTGGCAATCGCGTGACCATATACGCGCGCTTCCGCACCGGAGAGAAACCCTGGTGCTGCTCCCCGATAGCTCAGCGGTAGAGTAGGTGACTGTTAATCACTTGGTCGTTGGTTCGAATCCAACTCGGGGAGCCATTTACTCCATTTAAAATACTGTTTTTCCAGTATAACCTGGTAAATTCATATTTTCGCTCCCTCGTTTTTTGCCACACCATGTTTCGCGATTGGCCATGAGCCATTTCCGAGGGCTGAGCCTACTTATGCGAAGATGGCGTGTAAGCAGTGGTAATGTGCAGCGCCTAACGAACGATCGGACACCTCAAACTGGGTTGGATTGCCTCGCCCTAACTCAACCACAAAATCCGCACGCCAACGACAGAGACCAACGCCGCTGTCAGCCAACGGATCCACGTCTTCGGCAGAAATTTTACCGCCATTAGGCTGCCAATCTGACCACCAATCGCGACCGCTATAAGCAACGTCAGGCTATCGGCAATGACACTGCCAAACATCTCCGGACCGCGTTTTAGCAGTTGCCCGACAAGCCCGAACAGCGAATTGACGAGGATGAAAAAACTGGCTGTCGCGGCAATCGCGCGCGCATCGCGCCAACGGGTCAAGTGCAGTAAGGGTGCCAGAAATATGCCGCCGCCAATCCCTACAAGCCCCGCCAACAATCCCAAAGGCGCTGCGGCAAAAGGCATGAACGCCGCGAAGCGGGTTGGCCCGCCCCGCCCTTCACCTTCACGAACAGGGATGAGCATCGTGATCGCAGTCAGCACGAGGCTTGCACCCAACAGTCCCATAAATGCAGCGCGTTCGATCGGGAGAAACCCACCGATAAGCGCAGCGGGTGCAGCCAATGCGGTCAGCACAATCGCACCGCGCCAAGGCAATAGTCCAGCGCGCGCAAACCGCACGGTCGCCCCTGTGACCACTACGATATTGCAGGCCAGCGCGATCAGCGGCAGCACCCGGTAATCGGTCCCCGCCAGCGCTAGCAAAGCCGCATAGGTCGAACCGCCGCCAAATCCAACGCTGGCATAAAGCAGCGCGGTCACGAAGAAACCCAACGCAAGCAGCAAAATCAGCGGCATGGCCTACGCCTCGACAGACGCGCTTACGCGCTCACATTCACGCCTGCGCGGCGACCGGCGGAATACCGACCGCCCCGTGGCAATGTTTGTACTTCTTGCCCGAGCCGCATGGACACAGCGCATTGCGACCAACATCGAGGTGCGCATAAGGGTTTTCGGTGATCGCACCAGCGGGGCCCGCTTCGGCGTTCAAACTTCCCGCAAGCGCTCCAAACTGTTCGGGCTGATCTTCCGAACCATCGCCATCATCAGAATTATCAAGCCCTGTTAGCGGGTCTATATGTCCAGTGAGGAAATCTGGCAGATCAGGCAGTGCTTCTGTTTCGGGTTGCGAAATTTGCAGCTCAGCTTTGAACAAAATCTTAGTCACTTCCTGACGCAGAGTATCCAACAACCCTTCGAATAGACCGAAGGCTTCCTGCTTGTATTCATTGATAGGCTGTTTCTGAGCAATTCCGCGCATCCAGATCACCTGGCGCAAGGCATCAAGCGTCGCTAAATGCTCTTTCCAATGGAAGTCGAGCTGGCGAAGCAGCACGTCTTTTTCGACCATGCGCCAGATCGAGGGATCATTACTGGCGATCTTGGCGTCCATCATTTCATCGGTTTGAGCACGAATGCGCTCTTCGAAGATTTCCGGCTCAACCTCATCTTCTGCCATCCACTCATCGAACGGGAATTCGAGACCAAAGACGTCTTCGACTTTCTCTTTTAGGCCGTCCATATCCCATTGCTCAGGATAGGAGCCGGGAGGGCACGCATCCGAGACCAAGGCATTGACGGTGTCATGGCGCATATCGACCACGACATCGTCGACCGTCTCTGAATCCATGATGTCGGCGCGCTGTTCGTAAACGACCTTGCGTTGGTCGTTCATCACATCGTCGTATTGAACGACTTGTTTGCGCGCTTCGTAATTGCGTCCCTCAACCTTTTTCTGAGCGGTTTCAATGGCTTTGGACAGCCACTTTGAACCGATGGCTTCGCCATCTTCGAGGTTAGAGTTCATCATCTTGGAGAACAAAGTGTCCGGGCCAAAGATACGCAGAAGATCGTCTTCCAAACACAAATAGAAGCGCGAAAGACCAGGATCACCTTGACGACCGGAACGCCCGCGCAACTGGTTATCAATCCGGCGGCTTTCATGGCGTTCGGTGCCGAGCACGAACAGGCCGCCTGCATCGAGAACCTTTTGCTTCTCTTCTGCAACTTCAGCGGTCAATTTCTCGAGGGCTGCGTCTTTGTCGGGGCCTTCTTCCATTTCGCTCAACTCATCGCCGATGCGAAACTCCAAGTTGCCGCCAAGTTGAATATCTGTCCCGCGGCCCGCCATATTGGTTGCGATGGTCACTGCGCCAAGACGCCCGGCCTGTGCCACGATATGCGCTTCGCGTTCGTGCTGACGTGCGTTCAGGATTTCATGTTTGACACCTTCGTCATCGAGGAATTTGCTGAGAAGTTCGGACTTCTCAATAGAGACCGTACCGACCAGGATCGGCTGACCAATTTCGTATTTTTCCTTGATGGCTTTGGCAATCGCGCCGAATTTATCCATCGTATTCTTGTAGAATTCGTCTTCTTCGTCGATCCGTGCAACCGGCAAGTTCGTCGGAATTTCGACCACATTGACCTTGTAAACGTCCCAAAATTCTGCCGCTTCGGTTGCAGCCGTTCCGGTCATACCGGAGAGTTTGGGGTACATCCGGAAGTAATTCTGGAAAGTGATCGACGCCATTGTCTGGTTTTCCGGCTCGATCTTGACGCCTTCCTTGGCTTCGACCGCTTGGTGCAGACCATTTGACCAACGCCGCCCGTCCATCATCCGACCGGTGAACTCGTCGATGATCACAACCTTATCGTCTTTGATGATGTAATGATCATCGCGGCGGAACATGTGAACCGCTTTCAACGCCTGGTCCAAGTGATGGACGACCTGCGTGTTCTCAACGTCATAGAGGTTGTCGGTTTCCAGCAAGCCCTTCTCGATCAGGATCGCTTCGACCTTGTCGAGCCCGTCTTCGTTTAGCTGGATGTTCTTGGACTTCTCATCCTTCTCATACCACTCTTCGGGGATCTCTTTTGCGACTTCATCGAGAGCGACATAAAGGTCGGACTTGTCCTCAGTCGGCCCGGAGATGATGAGCGGTGTCCGCGCTTCGTCGATCAGGATCGAGTCCACTTCATCGACAATCGCGAAGTTGAATGGGCGCTGCGCCATTTCGGCGCGCTCATGCTTCATATTATCGCGCAGATAATCAAAGCCGAACTCGTTATTCGTCCCGTAGGTGATGTCGGCGTTGTAGGCGTCCTTCTTGGTGAATTCGTCCATGTTCGGCACGATCACGCCCACGCTAAGCCCCAGCCAATTGTAGAGCTGACCCATCCAATCAGCATCACGGCGAGCGAGGTAATCGTTCACGGTCACAACGTGGACGCCCTTGCCCTCAATCGCGTTCAGATACACCGCAAGGGTCGCCATCAGCGTCTTACCCTCACCCGTGCGCATCTCGGCAATTTCACCGCGATGAAGCACGATGCCGCCGATCATCTGCACATCAAAGTGACGCATCCCAAAGACGCGGGTGGAGGCCTCACGCACGGTCGCAAAGGCTTCTGGCATGATGTCATCAAGGGTCGCGCCATCATCGAGCTTTTGCCGAAATTTGTCGGTTTGCCCTTTGAGAGCCTCGTCGGAGAGACCTTGCATCGGCTCTTCGAGAGCGTTGATTTGATTGACAGTTTTACCAAGCGATTTGATGTAGCGGTCGTTCGAAGAACCAAAAACCGACTTCACAATTGTGTTGAACATGGGTGTGTCCTGAATATGCGGGAGGCTCGTTTTTCATTCGAGCCGATAATATAGAGAAGGTCGCGCCGTCACGGCGCGCGGGATGCGTCGTAGATGTGTGAAAGCGGCGCTATTCGTAAGCGCGCTCAATCCCCATCAGCACAGGCAGGCGCAGGTTTGCGGGCCGAAGCGCAGAGCGTTCGACTTGCTGCGAAGCTGCATCAGACTTCGCTGGCTTCGCGCTTGTTCGCGTCAAAACCTGTTCCGCCTTCGCCTCATCCTGAGCCGTTGCGGTGACACTTGTGTCGCACGCCATCGCCTCCGCCAAAGAGGCGTGAGCTGGGCTGTTCAGCGCGGCGAGCCCTGACAAAAGGGCGAGAAAGGCGACAATATGACGCGTCATTGGATGCTCAGATAAGCGCTAAGCGCGGTTACGTCCACCGCTCTAACGCGAATTGATGTGCGGGGGCTTAATGGATGCGGGGTTTGAGTGGGTTATTCGGGGACGTCTTCAACGGTGACTACTAACTTGACAGTTACTTTGGCCCGCTTGGGGTTGCCGTCCTCATCGCGGTAGACGCCCGCGCGCTCTGCTCGAATAAGCGGGCACGCCGAATTTGTAATCTCCCTCAACATCGAATTGGGCAGTTTCCCCGATATTTCAATGACCTCGCAGTTCGGTAACTCTTTTTCCGGGTCGACTACGGCGGAAACATGCACAATCATCGAACCTGGGTAAACCGGTTCGCTCTTTCTCCAAAAGATGCTGCTCGAATATTCGCTTGCGAAGGGTTTTCGCTCTGCGTTTGTGGCGGGAGTGAAGCGCGCGTCCATAACTAGTTTGCAGGTCGCCTTCTCAAGCGCCTCCATCCCAACGCTATCAACAATCTGGCAATTAACCGGCTCTCCAGTTGCGCTGACATCCACCTTGTATTGCACTGCGCCTTGTTCGTCAGCGCGCCATGCCTCGACAGGATAGTCGGTCGGCTTGGGCCTAATCGAATTAACCGGCCTCGCACGCTGAGGTCGCAACGTTCGGGGCGGTGCTGGCGGTGGAATAAGAACCGTTGGAGGTGGAGCAGGAGGAGGCAATTCGGTCTGCGTTTGAATTTCAGCGTCTTGCTCAACCACATCTTGCCCCAAAACCGGCGAACTTAAACCAACAACAAGGCCAATAGCCGGAACGATCCATATTTTGCTCTGCATAGTCATGTGAATACCGCATCTTTACTTGATGCCAAACCCGCAATCGCGCGATTGCCCCGGATTGCGATCCTGACTAAAGCGCCCGTATGGATTTAGCCACCTCGCCGCTCGCTCTGCCCTTCCCCGACATGCCGCAAATCGCTGGCGTGACATTGCGCGTGTCGCGAGCGCGCTACAAAGTTTGGGACCGCGCTGACCTGACCTTTGTCGAGCTTGATGAAGGCACCGCCGTCGCGGGGGTCTTTACCCAGAGCGCCTGTGCTTCCTCCGAAGTTGAGCTGGGCCGCGAGAACACAAAAACGGGCACAGCGCGCGCGCTGATCGTCAATGCGGGCAATTCCAACGCCTTCACCGGCTATCGCGGGCGCGAGGCGGTCGAACAAATCATGACGCAAGTGAGCGAGGCCACCGAATGCGTGCCGGACGACGTGTTCGTCTCTTCAACCGGGGTGATCGGCGTGCCATTGCCCAAAGACAAAGCGCGCGAAGGGGTCGCCGCTGCGCTGGAGGCTGAGCCATGCGGATGGGAAGAAGCCGCGCAGGCAATCACCACCACCGACACGTTTCCGAAAGGTGCTCATACATCCGCGATGATCGGTGAGACGCGGGTAGAGCTGTGCGGGATCATCAAAGGCTCCGGCATGATCGCGCCCGATATGGCGACGATGCTGGGTTATATTTTCACCGATGCAGCAATTGCGCCAGATTTCTTGCAGGAGTGCCTTACAGCCGCGAACGCCGATACATTCAGTTGCATCACCGTTGATGGCGACACGTCGACAAGCGACACCGTACAGGTCTTTGCGACCGGCAAAGCGGGCAATGCGCGCATTACGGGATGGGACAACCCCGGCGCCGACGCGTTTGCAGCGGCGCTCACCGATATGTGCCGGCAATTGGCGCAATTGGTGGTGCGCGATGGCGAAGGGGCCTCCAAGTTCATCACCGTCCGCGTTTCCGGCGCCAGTGATGATGACAGTGCGCGCAAGGTCGGCCTCACAATCGCAAACTCACCGCTCGTGAAAACCGCAATTGCAGGCGAAGATGCCAATTGGGGGCGCGTTGTTATGGCGGTTGGCAAAGCGGGTGAACCGGCGGACCGAGACACGCTTTCGATCGCCTTTGGCGGGGTATGGGCTGCCAAGAATGGGTTGCCCGTTCCAGATTACGACGAAGCGCCCGTGGCCGAGCATTTGAAGGGTGAGGAGATCGAATTGGCGGTTGATTTGGGTGTCGGCCAAGGCCGCGCAACCGTTTGGACTTGTGACCTTACCCATGGCTATATCTCGATCAACGCGGATTACAGGTCATGAGTGAGTTGACTGCGCTTGATGCCGAGATTCGTGACCTGATGCGGTTCGCTGCTGAGCGTTCGATCATACCGCGCTTCCGCGCTCTGGCGGATGATGAGATTGAGATGAAGGGCAAGGATGACCCCGTCACTATCGTTGACCGCGAGGTGGAGGCGTTTCTTACCGAGGCTTTGATGAAACTCGCACCCGGTGTTGCGATCGTAGGCGAAGAGGCCGTTGGCGAGGATGAAACCGTGCTCGAACGGCTCAGCGAGCAATGTTGGATCATCGATCCGCTGGACGGCACCGCGAACTTTACCGAAGGCAAGGAGCCATTCGGCACGATCATCGCCTTGGCCGACGCGGGCAAAGCGGTCGCAGGATGGCTTTACGACCCGCATAAGGATCGGCTTTGCCACACGCGGGTTGGCGAAGGCGCGTTTGTGAATGGCGATCGGATTGCTGCGCGCACTACCGGTCAGGAACCGCCAGTGACCGCTGTTAGCCGTATGTTCTTAACGCCGGAGCAGGAAGCGATGGTCGATGCCAAGCTCGCGCCGCATTACACATTGGTCGAGATTCCACGCTGTGCCGCGGAGCAATACCCCCGACTGGCGCTGGGCGAAAACGACGTGTCGAGCTTTAAGCGCACGCTGCCTTGGGATCATGCCGCGGGTGTGTTGTGGCTGAATGAAGCAGGCGGAAAAGCCGCGCGGCTCGACGGGAGCGAATACCGCGTTGATGAACATGGAAAGCCTGAGGGGCGCAAAGGTCTGCTGGGCGCATCCAGTCCGGACATTTGGGATAAATTTGTCGAGCGTCTTGGAATGAATGAGGGGAAGTGAGTCGCCACTACCCCTCATGTTAAACCTTAAATTTCGCCTTCAATCCATTCTTTAAGCTGACTTTTTGGAGCAGCGCCAACTTTTCGTGCGACCGCTTCACCGTTCTTGAACAACACCATCAGCGGGATCGATTGAACGCCTATTTCCGCCGGGATTCCGGTGTTTTCCATAATGTCCATCTTGGCGATTGTGACGCTTTCACCAAGCTCATTGCTGATCTCTTCGAGCGCCGGTGCGATCATCTTGCACGGCCCGCACCAATCAGCCCAGAAATCGACAAGCACAGGCTTATCGCTTTCCAGCACGTCGGTTTTAAAGCTGGCGTCGGTGACATTTACGGTGGCCATGGGGACATCTCCTGTTGTTCAGTGTTGGGTTTAACTTAGGGACGCAAGCGAGCTCACTCAATATCGAGCGGTGCAAAGCTTTCCTGCTTGTCCCCCAAACGTTGCTTGTGCGGTCTCAACGCTTCGGATGGTATTTCGAACATTTGCGGTGCGTGGGTGTAAAGGACGCCAGCGCGCACGGTACTGCCCGGATAGATCGCTTCCAACGCCGCTGTGTAAGCCGCCATCTGGCGCAGGGTCGCGACAGGAATGTCGCCCGCGCTTGCAGGTGGGCGGCGAGTGGTCTTGAAGTCGATCACGGTCACTTGGTCGTCGCTGACGAGCAGCCGGTCAGCGGTGCCGGAAACCACCACTCCGCCAACGGTCGCAGCAAGCGGAACCTCTGCCAGAGCATCAGGCGAGAATATCCCCGCGAATGCCGGATCACGGAGCACGTTTAGCGCGCTGCTCAGCATATCCTTACGCATTTCAAGCGACAGCTCCGAACCGTGCTTTGCCAGCCATGTTGTGCCCATCGCCTCGCGCTCGCCCGGATCAATATCAGGCAAACGCTCAAGCAGTTTGTGGATCAACACACCACGCCGCGCTGCTTGCATTGCCGCTTCGGCCGCGAGAGGTGGGTCAGCGCCTTGTTCTTCGCCTGCACCACTGGGCGCAAGTGGGCGCGGCGGTCGCGGCTCTGGACCGATGGGCGTCGTCGCCCAAGTAGGAAGCGGCACTGCCTCGGTCGCGCCGCCATCGCTGACTTGCTCCGGAACCTTTACGCTCCGATTGCCCAATTCTCTGCTTCCGCTCCAAATCGGATCGGCGAGTGTATCGCCATCAAACAGCGGTTCTAGCCGCGCATACCAACTGTCTTCATGCGGCCCCTTCTTGGCATCCCGCGATCCCAGCGAACCGCCGATAAACAGCGCTTCTTCCGCGCGCGTCATCGCCACATAAAGCAACCGCCAGTGCTCTTGCAGCGCCAGTTCTTTCGCAACCTCATGCGCTTCAGTGACGCGGCCTGCTCGCTCTTCTTTGGACAATCCGGGCAAAGGCACATGCCGTCTCGAAGCATCGCCCATAGGCGCATCTTCAAGCTCCAGCGCCCCGCCCTCGCCCGGTTTGCCAGTAGCATCGGCAAGGATCACTATCGGCGATTGCAACCCCTTTGAGCCGTGCACCGTCATCACCCGTACTTGTCCGCTCGCTTCATCAGCGTCGCGTTTCAAATCTTCGGTCGATGCATCAAACCACTGGATAAAGCCTGCAAGGCTCGGAACTTGCGCCGATTCATACGCAAACGCTGCATTCACCAACTCATCGAGCGGGTCATTCGCTTCGCGCCCCAATCGCGCGATTAGCTTAGCGCGCCCTTCCCACGGTCCGGTTAGCAGCCAAGCAATCAGGGCTTGCGGCGTTTCAAAGTCGGCGCGCGCCAAGAGGGGCCGAAGCCTATCACAAGTCTCTTGCACGAACCGATCGTTTGAACCGCGCAGATGGTCCCACAGGCGCATCTTGTGGGCGCGCGGGATATGCTCAAGCAAATCCTCTTGCGACCACCCGACCAACGGCGAACCCAGCAGATTGGCAAGCGCCAGATCATCGAGCGGCTGCGCAGCGAAGCGCAAAGCGGCCATTACGTCATTGACCGCCAATGGATCGCCAAGCCGCATCCTATCCACACCGGCCACGGGAACGCCGCGAGAATGCAATTGTCCAACAATCTGAGCTGCGAGCGCGCCACGCTTACGCACCAGCACCATAACATCACCTGCAGAGGCGCGGCGCACTTCGCCTTTTTCAAGAACAAACGCGTCATCGCCATAGAGCCATGCATGAACTTGATCGGCGATCTTGCCCGCCAACACAGTCTCATGTGCGGGCAACCAATCGCGCACTTCAGAGTCGGTTGTATCACTCTCTTCTAGATCAGACGTCATAGTGACCGGCTGCCACAGAGTTACAATCCCCGCGCGGTCAAACCCTTCATGAGGCGCCGGTTCTTTGGGCAGACCAAACGTCTTGTAGCCCAGCGCATCAATCACCGCATTGACGAATTCGAGCACAGGCGCGCTGGTCCGAAAGCTCTGCCCTAGGTCAAGGTCAGCCCATTCCGGCAATCGTCGATTGGCGCGCAAGCCCGCTGCATTGTCGCGCGCTTCGGTAATTTGCTTGAGAATTTTATCATGCGCCTTGGCGTAGTTCTCTGGGCTGGTGCCTTGGAAGCCAAAGATCGCTTGTTTGTAATCGCCGACCGTGAAGACAGTCCGTAAGCGATCGCCAGCTGCCCCTTCCCCGCTGAAGAAATCGTCGATCAACGCTTCGACAATATCCCATTGCGCTTGGTTGGTGTCTTGTGCTTCGTCGACAAGTATGTGGTCAAACTGGCGGTCAAGCTTGTAGCGGATCCAGTCAGACGGAATGCTCGATTTGAGCAGGCTTGCCGCCTTGCGGATCAAGTCGGTAAAATCGAGCAAACCTTCGCGGCGTTTGGCCTCCTGCCAACGAATGGCGAAAGCACGGCCCAGCTCCAGCGCGGGCGTAAGCGTTTCTGCAAGCGTAAGGAGCGCGCGGCGTTCAGCCATCAAAGCTAGAGCATCTGCTACGGTTTGCTGCCATTCTGGAATGCGGGGTTCAGCCTTTGCTGGCTTGTCCATCTTCCTTGGATTACCCGTTTTAACGAGGACGGTGTCGTAAAACGTGTGATACTGCGCCGCGCGTTGTTCCAGTGTTAGCCCCAGCCAAACGGGAATGAATTCTGCGCATCCATCGCCTCTCTTCGTGCCCCAATCACGCATGTGAGGCAGCAAATAGGCCAATTGATCGTCGGGAAATGTATCGGGGTGCAGCACCTCATTCACCCAAGCGTCATCGGCGTCGGTGGGAATTTCGAGCAATTGCCGCACGCGCGCCGCCATAGGTTGTTGCCACGCTCCCGGCCCTTCCCACATATCCATGCGATCTGCGCAGCGCATCAACCAGCTGTGCAATGCGCTTGGGTCTTTGCGGATGGTAATCGTTGCGGTCGCATCAAGGATTGCTTTGTCGCCGTCCGCCTCGGCGTTGCTTAACAACTCCGCCAGCACTTCGCGCGCTAGCAACTCCTTCTCGCGATCCTCCATTGGCCGCGCGCCGGGAGGCAAGTCCGCTTCACTTGGGAAATTCGTCAGCAACCATTGTGAAAAAGCGTGGATCGTATCAATTCGCAGGCCCCCTCCGGGACAGTCCAGCACGCTGGCAAACAAAGTCCTTGCCCGCGCCTGTGTTTCGGGATCAAAGTCCGCACCAAGGGCTCGCAACTCCTTTCCGAGTTTACCCGGCTCCAATCGCACCCAGCGCGCCAGCACAGCGTTGATCCGGTTCGCCATTTCTGCAGCGCCCGCTTTGGTGAAGGTCAGACACAATATCTGCGACGGATCGACATGCGGCAGAAGCAGCAAGCGCAACACCCGCGCAGACAACACTTGTGTTTTGCCTGTGCCCGCAGAAGCTGAAAGCCAGACATTGTCCGCGGGGTTGGCCGCCGCAAGCTGATTGTCTTTCAGTGGATAGATCGTGCCAGCGCCAGCGCTGCTCATGCGTCACCTACTGTTTGAGAGGCGGCGTTGATGTGATCCGTGATCCATTCTTCGAGCCGCATCAATTGATCGTAATCGGTGTAGCCGTTGTAATCGGGGTTTTCCTTCGCAGTGAAAGGAGCATCACCGTTGAGATATTTGGAGATCGCTTCGCTGAGTTTCGCTTCGTGATGCGGGAGGAATTCCTCCGGCTCTAAACCTGAGCGCTTTTTCCCAACCTTCATAGGTATATCGATGTAGCCAAGCTCGCCTTTGTCTCGAGCCAAGGACCAATATTCATAGACGCTCGCTTCTTTAGAAAGTCCCTTGAAACCGCCCTTGCCCGCGATCAAGCCGAGCACGCCCAATTGCAGCGCATAGCCTGCTTCGACTTGACCGGCGCTGGGAGGCTTACCGGTTTTGTAGTCGACAATCGCCAAAGAACCGTCTGGTTGGGTGTCAATCCGGTCGGCGCGACCATGTACTGTGATCCCGTCAAACTGCATTTCGCCGCGCGCTTCGATTGCGGAGATTGTTCGACCTTCTTGAGCCGCTTCAGCCATCCAAGCCTCAAACCGATCAAAAGCCGCCAGCAATCGTGGTCGCCACAATCCCCAGAACAACGGATGCACTTGGCGTTCGCGCAAGAAGTCTTCTGCGAATGGAACCAGCGCCCTTCCTGCTCCCTCGCCCTGCGCTTTGTGCCACGCTTCGAGAATGTCATGCACCAAAGTCCCACGCAGAGCCGGATCATTAAACGGGTCGGCCTCCAGCGACTCGAGCTTGCGCAGCCCCAAAATTTGCTGAGCGTAGAATTGGTAAGGATCACCCAACAAACGGTCGAGCGCGGTGGCGCTGATCGTGACCTTGCGTTGTGCGGCGTTGGGGCGTGGTTCTGGCCTTGGATAGCGTGTCGGCGAAGGCCGCGCCGCGCGATCAATCTGCGGCAGGATCGCGGGAATGCTCGTTTCCGTATGTTCTGTCACCAACTCGCCTAGCAACGCTTCAACCCGCAAAAGGAAGCGCGACGGGATAGTAGGGCCATCAACGTCGCGCTGCGCCCGGCTAAGCACCACTTCGGGAGCGCCCATTGCGCCGGCCAAATCATGCGCAGCCAAGCCAATGCGAAACTCAGCCCCTGGCACACTCAAAGCCCTAAGGACGCTGGGCGCTAGCACTGGATCGGCACCGGGTGATTGCGGCCATGTGCCCTCATTGAGTCCCGCACAAACAACCAAATCAGCGCGCGCCATGCGCGATTCCAGCAGGCCGTATATCGCGACCCGAGGATGCCCGCCATAGGGAGGACGCACGGCAATCTCGTCCATGCAATCGGTGATAATCGAGGCGATATCCTCAGCTTCGAGCGTGGTTTCGGTTTCGCGTGCATGGAGCCGTAAATCCTCAACCATGCTTGACAGAGCACGCCCATCTTCGCGCGACCAGATCGCGTCACCCGCCAAAGCTTCTGCGGCGTTGATCAACATGCCTATGCAGTCGGCAAGCTTCAGGTCACTTGCTTGGGAAAATAGTGGCGTAAGCAGCGCTTCAACAGCGTCCCACCATTCGCGCTCACCTGCTTTGTCTGCCACGGTGCGCAAAGGCTCAAATCCCGGTGCAGGAGCAGGGCCGCGCAGCTCGCGTTCAAAGCCTCGCAAAGAGCGCAGCCAATCGCGGCGCAACTCTTTGTCATCAGATCGAACCAGCGGATGCGCCAGCGCAGCGATCAACGTCGCAGGCGATGCACCCTCAGCCATGATCTGGGCCAAAAGTGCGAAAAGCCGCCCGGCCGGCGTAAGCGCCAAAGGCTTACCAGCGCTATCGTCTGCTTGGATGTTCCAACGCGCCAAATGCTGCGCAACACGCCGGGCGAGCGAGCGGTCTGCGCTGATTACAGCGACGCGTTTTTCCGGCTCTTCGAGTGCCTCACGCACAAGCAAAGCAATTGCTTGCGCTTCCTCTTCGCTTGTCGCGCTTGTGATCAAACGCACCCCAGACATCCGGCGTTTTTCGCGATCTAGTTCAACCCAAGTTCGGCTCGCTTGCGGCGGCAGAAACAACGACGAAATTGCATGGCTGCGCGCAGGCTCCGCCGCCGAAAGGCCTCGCCTGTGCCACGCCTGCACTTCCTCGCGCGCAACCCCCATTCGGTTGAGCAGCAACTTCAAATGGTATTGGGGATGGGTCAGCGCATCGCCTTTGCCAAAAGCGCTTTCGCCCGGCTCTACAGGAGCACCAGCGCTACCCAGCTCATCCCACGCATCATCGGACAAGGTGAGGTCAAGGTCCGGCAATATGACAGCACCCTCGGGTAGGTTGGCGATCACACGCAGCAGCCTTGCCAGCGCAGGCGCTGCACTGGTGACGCCAGCCGCAACAATTGGAGTTGCCGGTGGGCTGCTGTGCCAGTGCTTAGCAGTATGTTCGAACAGAAAGTTTCGCCGTGTCGCCGCATTCACTTGCTGTCGTTCATCGAGCCGCATTTCCCAACGTGCTTGCACCTTCGCAAACAACCGGATCGACGCCATCCAATGGTCTGCAAGGTTAGGCGCGATATCAAGCACCTTAGTATCCAGCAGATCCGCAGGCGATTTTTCCTCGACCAGCAAACGGTCAATCGTACGCGCAATCTCGCGCGCCAACCGCAACCGCGCGGCACCGGGGAGAGGTTGCTCACCCGCTTCCTTCATCTCTTCTTCGATGCACTGAGCCAGTTCGAACAGTCGAGCGTTTGGTTCGACCGCTGGCGGAATATCGGTTGCTTCCAACGGATCAAGCAAACCGCCAAGCGCTTCATCCAGATCAAGGTCGCCAACAGCAACCATGCGCGGCATCAACAGTCCTGCGCTGCCAGTAATTCCGGTATGGCGAATGAAGGCTTCTGAGATGGTACGCGCCGCACGGCTGCTGGGCACCAGCAAGGTCAAACGTGCAAGGCCCAGCGCACCATCCCTGTATCGCGGCACCAATCCTGCGACCAACGCATCAGCAAAGCCGCGATGGGCGGCGATTGAGTAGATGTGAGGCGCGGCGGCTCTAGCCACGCTCAAGCGCGTCTTCGGTGGGTGCGATGGCTTGAGGTGTGCCGACTTCGAACCACTGCCCGTTAAAGGCTAGACCGAACAGTCGCCCTTCCTCTATCGCACGGTTCCACAGGATATTGGTCGAGAACTTGCCATCAGGCGCATCGCGCAACAGCCGATGTGACACCAATTGGATGCCGGTGTAAATAAACGGAGCGATCCGGCTTGGTTGGCTGCGCGAAAGCAGCCCGCGGCCATCCATGTAAAAGTCCCCTGCTCCACGAAAATTGCTGGCGCGCGTATGCGGTACGACCAACAACAGCGCGTCCATCTCGTCAGGGTTCCAGCGCTCTGACAAGTCGCGAAAAGCATCGCGCGGCCCATCAAGCCAGATATTGTCGGAGTTCAAACAGTAGAACGGATCGGGAAAATGCTCTTTCGCTTTGATCATTCCGCCGCCTGTTTCAAGCAGCGCAGCGCGCTCATCAGAGACAGTAATCTGCGGGGACTTTCGACTTTGCAAATGCGCTTCGAGTGCGTCGGCAAGATAATGAACGTTGACGACCGCGCGCGAAACGCCCGCTTCTGTAAGCCGGTCCAGCGCATGATCGATCAACGGTTTGCCAGCCACACGGACCAAGGGCTTCGGCTGCGAGGCGGTTAGCGGACGCATACGCTTGCCCATCCCCGCCGCCATAACCATCGCGGTGTCGCTAATCAGGGCGCTCATGCGATTTTGCCTCCGAGTTCGCGGCGCAGATCATCGGGAATGTTCGCGTCGAACCACTCCGCGACAGGTGCCAGCGCTGGATGTTGCAAATCGCGCTCCATCGCCTTCCAGACACGCGGAATAAAATCGAGATAGCGCGGTTTGCTATCACGTTTGTAGAGCCGCGCAAAAATGCCGACGATCTTGGCGTTGCGCTGCGCGCCCAGCCTTGCATAGTCAGCTAGGAAATCCGCATCAGCGTTGGCGCGGTTCTGATACCGGGCTAGCATGGCCGCCTCGAGCTCTTCGGACACATCACGCCTAGCGTCCTGTAACAGCGACACCAGATCGTAAGCGCAGTGGCCCACCAAAGCGTCCTGAAAATCAATGAGACCTTGAGGCGCGCGCGTCGTCGGATCGCCGAGCAGCATGATGTTTTCCGCATGGTAATCGCGCAGGACGGTCACGCCTACTTGCTGTCGCGACATCATGGGTTCAAGCGCTTCAACCCACGCCGCTTCAAATCCTTGTACGTCGACGGTCAGGCTTTGCGCCGGACAATACCATTCAGTGAACAAGGTCGTTTCACGAAGGTAAGTCGGCATGTCGTAAGTCGAAAATGGGCCAGCAGGGCGCTGATGCAGCTCAACCAACGCGTCAATTGCGCCTTCGTAAGCGGCAGTTTCGGCATTCGGGTGATCGTCCAGCCAATCGCGCATCCGATCATTGCCAAAGTCTTCCAGCAACACCCAACCCTTGGGCGCGTCCGCGCTATAGATTTCGGGTGCGCGCATTCCTTGATCGCTCAACCACTTCGCCACATGCAAGAATTCACTAGGGTCTTCCTCAGGCGGAGGAGCGTGCATCAACATCGCTCCTGACCCATCCTCGCGGTTTAGACGGAAATAGCGCCTGAATGATGCATCGCCGGGGATTGGATCAATCCGCGCATCGCTCCATCCGGCAGCGGCAACAAATTCGGTAAGGCCTTGAGGCAATTGTGTCATGGCATCCGCCTTTGCCAAGCTGCGCCTCCTTGCGCAATCGCTGCGCGGCCAGAACCCGCAATTTCGAGCGATATCGACAGACAAACTGGCAAGTGAGCAAAGCCTCCGGCTTTTTCCGGCCATTCCGCAATCAGCACCGCGCCTTCACAGTACTCCTCCAAGCCAAGTTCTGCGATGTCAGATGGATTCTCCAACCGATAGAAATCCGCGTGGACCACCGGCAACCGCAGCGGCGGCGCGTCATAGGTTTCGAGGATCGTAAAAGTTGGAGACGGCACTTCGTTCGGATAGCCAAGCGCAGCAAGGATCGCACGCGTCAAAGTGGTCTTGCCCGCTCCCAAACCGCCTGACAGAGCAATCACATCACCCGCCTCAAGCTTAGCAGCAATGGCTTCGCCGAAGCCTTGCATTGCGGCCAGATCGGGTAATTTGCACCGGCTCACGGCAGACGAATGATCGCAGCGGTGCCCACGCCTTCTTCGCTGGCAATTTCCAGCGCGCCGCCATGCGCCTCAACCAATTGCCTCGCGAGTGGTATCCCTAGCCCCGTACGCTTTTCTAACGAGCCATCCTCAGCCTGGCGCAAGCCGTCGAGTGCGCGACTTAACTCATCTTCACTCATCCCGCTGCCATTGTCGGAAATAACAAAGGACGCACTCCAAACCTCTTGAGGATCAGGGTCAAGCACTTCGACCAGTACCTTGCCTCCTTTGGGTGTGTGAGTGATGGTATTTTCAAGCAGCGCACCGACTGACCTGCCAAGCTGTCGCGGGTCGACTTCAACGGTAACGCTTTTGTCACCTCGAAGATCAAGCCGCAGGCCTGCTGCAAGAATCGCTTCTTCTCGTTCGCGTACGCAAGCGGTCAGGAACACCATCAAATCTGTTTCTTCTTTGGTGATCGGCAAGAGCCCAGCTTCGCTTTGCGACAAGTCGAGCACATTTTCCACTTGATCAGTCAGCCGCTCCACAGATGTCAGAATTGCATCTACATATTCACCGGCATCATCCGAAATCTCGCCTGCCGCCCCGCTCTTGAGCAGTTCTGCATAACCGCCAATCGTGGTCAGCGGAGTCCGGAACTCATAAGACATATTTGCTAGGAAACGAGCTTTAACCGCATCGGCTTCTTCCAGAGCCAATGCACGTTCGCGCAGAGCATCTTCTGCCTTTTTCGAATCCGTGATGTCGAGGACCGTCAGCAAGCCATTGCCATCAGGTAGCGGAACTCCTGCAAACTCAAGCGTGCGCCCATCAGCCAGTTCTATCCGCCCTGCCTTTTCTGTGCGGTCAAGAGTCGCCGAGCGAATAACCGCGCCAATTGCCTTGCTTTGGCTCGGCTTTACCAGGTTCTTGCCGATCGCTTCGATCAAGTCATTAGCGCTGGGATGACCGTCAAGAAATTCCGCTTCCAGCCCCCACGTCCCCGCAAAGCTGCGATTCCACAGCTGCATCGATCCATCAGGTGCAAAAATCGCGAGAGCTTCAAACAGGCTGTCGAGGGTCGCCGCTCGCGTCCTCAATAATGTGTCGCGCGATGCCGACAGCGCGAGGCCCTCGGTCTGATCTTCCGCGATCAACACCAAGCCACCTTCGGGCAAGGGTTGCGCAATCATTCTAAGGTGCGTGCCACCTGGCAATGGCCACGCTTCTTCCAACGTCTCTGCCTTGCCAAACCACGCTTCATGGTCAGCCCGCCATTCTGGAAAGTCGCGCACTTCGGGTGTCCGGCCACGCTCACGCGCCGCCGCTAAAAACCGGTCAAACGGAAGCTGCTGCTCGACCGCATCCGCCGACACACCAAATAGACGCCGGAACGGACGGTTTATAAAGACCAGTTGCTCGTTCGCATCGAACTGCGCGACGCCCACCGACAATCGATCAAGCAGCCCGCGCTGCGCCTCCCGATAGGCTTTCAGCTCGCGCATTTGCACTTGTTGTTCTTCGACGTCGATGGCGTAGCCCGCCACCCCATCCGTGCCGAGAGGTAGGTCACTAACCTTAAGACTACGCCGTTCGCCGTGGATCGTCGCCGCGACCAAGCGTTCAGATTTCGTTTGGCTTTCCATAGCCGCCTTGGCGATGGCAGAAGGGGATTGCCCGCTTTCTGGTTCGAGCAACTCGGCCTGCTCCTCAATCACGTCTTCTGCGCTCGCAAGACCCACCGCATCGACATAGGCCTGATTAACCAGCTGCAATTTAAATTCCGGATTACGGAACCACATGGGGACTGGTGCCGATTCAATAAGCCCGTTTAGCGCGGCAAAATCGGACTCGGCTCGCGCTGTACTCACGCGCAATTGCGACAGCTCATCTTCGCTTTTGGTGAAGTCGAACACCCACACCATCGCCGCACCACCGGGAGAGACTTGCGGGTCCGCGAGCGCTCCTTGCATGGCGAGGCTACGCTGCGAGCCGGGTGGCGTAATTGCCAACTCAAAAGGCGCAGCACTTTTCTGAGTGACGCTCACTTTTTCGGTAAGCGCCTCAACTTGCTCCGCTGACAATCCCTGTCCCTCTGACCCTGTGAGTTCGCTTAAAAATTTGGGCAATTTGTCGATACCTAGCCAACGGGCCAGCCGCTCTGGCGCTTCGATCCGACCATCAACGCGCACGAGCATCGGAATTGCGGGCGCCGCGTCGAGCATCATCTGAATCCGCTTCAAAGATGTTTGCAACGCCTGCAATCGCCGTGCCTTGGCGTTCGCGCGCAGCATCACGAAGGCCGCCCCCACCACCCATGCAGCGAGAACGAGGCCAATAAGCACCAAAGCGACGGACGAAAATTCCATATCAGACAGCTATTGCCCTCTTGCCCCGGTTGCAACGTGTTCAACGAAAAAGCCCCCGCAATTGCGAGGGCTTTTCGTACTTTTCCAAGCGGTTCGCGCTTAGTAGCGGTAATGATCCGGTTTGAACGGACCGTTGGCCGGCACGCCAATATAGTCGGCTTGCTTTTGCGAGAGCTTGCTCAGCTCCACACCAAGCTTCTCGAGGTGCAACGCCGCGACTTTTTCATCCAGGTGCTTAGGAAGGACATAAACGTCGTTCTTATACTCGTCCGACTTCGTGAACAGCTCAATTTGCGCCAAAGTCTGATTGGTAAAGCTCGCGCTCATCACAAAGCTCGGGTGGCCGGTTGCACAACCAAGGTTTACAAGGCGACCCTTGGCAAGAACCAAAATAGATTTGCCATCCGGGAAGGTCACCATGTCGGTGCCGTCCTTGATTTCTTTCCAATCATAATTGTCGAGCGCAGAGATTTGGATCTCGCTGTCAAAGTGACCGATGTTCGAGACAATCGCCATGTTCTTCATGTTCTTCATGTGCTCGCCCGTGATGACGTCTTCATTGCCGGTTGCGGTCACAAAGATGTCAGCGCGCTTCACCCCTTCGTCCATGGAAACAACTTCATAGCCGTCCATCGCCGCTTGAAGAGCGCAGATCGGATCAATCTCTGTGACCATCACGCGAGCGCCCCCATCGCGCAGCGATGCCGCCGAGCCTTTGCCAACGTCGCCATAGCCAGCGACACAAGCCACTTTACCGGCCAGCATCACGTCTGTCGCGCGGCGGATTGCGTCAACCAATGATTCTTTACAGCCATAAAGGTTGTCGAACTTCGATTTGGTCACACTGTCATTGACGTTGATCGCAGGGAACGGGAGCTTGCCCGCTTTAGCAATCTGATAAAGCCGCATAACACCGGTCGTGGTCTCTTCGGATACGCCTTTGATGTTCTGCACCGACTTGGTGAGATAGCCGGGCTTTTCCTTGATGTAAGCTTTGAGAGCGCGCTGGAATTCGATTTCTTCGGCGTTGGCCGGAGCAGGCAATTCTTCGCCCGCTTCGACCCGAGCACCCCAAAGCGCGAGCATGGTCGCATCGCCGCCATCGTCGAGAATGATGTTGGCAGTGAGGTCTGGATCGCTGTCGGTCGACCAGTCAAAGATGCGACCTACGTAGTCCCAGTAATCGGCAAGAGTCTCACCCTTGATCGCAAAAACTGGAATGCCTTGGTCAGCAATCGCAGCAGCCGCGTGGTCTTGGGTCGAGAAGATGTTGCACGTCGCCCAGCGCACTTCGGCACCGAGTGCAACCAACGTCTCAATCAACACAGCAGTCTGAATTGTCATGTGGAGCGAACCGGTAATCCGTGCACCTTTCAAAGGCTGCGCCGCACCATATTCTTCGCGTAGTGCCATCAGGCCGGGCATTTCAGTTTCGGCAATGTGGATTTCATCGCGACCATACTGAGCGAGGCCAAGGTCCTTGATGATGTATTCGTGCGTGGCGGCAGCAGTTGCCATGGGGTTGTCTCCTGAGAAGAAAATGGATGAGCGCGAGCCTGCTCGCGCCTCTTTATGCAGCGCCACATAGCGACGCGATCCACTTGGGGCAAATAGAATATAAAGTTTTCTTTATATCCTTTAGGGGTGCGCAATTGTGGGAGGTTCAGTCGCCGCTTGCCGCCTCCGCCCAATTCCGCCGCGTCTGCGAAAGGGGCATATGAGTTTGCTGCTGCATGGAAGGGGCTTGCTCGGTCGCCGCCGCTTGCGGACGGACTGGAGCCAGCAGCCGCGTCGCCGCTGACAAAAGCTGGCCATGTTCGACTTCAATACAAAGAGCTTGCACCTCGTCTTTCAACTCCGCGCAATTCAACCATGGGTGCCCGCTGCCATAGGTGTTCGCCATTTTGACGCCCATTCTGTCAAGCGCGCGTTTGGTGCCATTGCTGCCATATTGCGCGTTCAACCCGCGCTTAAGATCCGCTCTTGCCGCGCTCAAATTTGCACGGTGCATCGTCGAAAACTGACCATATTCACCGCGAAAGTCATGTGCTCCGTTGCGACACCGAAGGCTCGTGACCATCAACATAACTTCAAGCTTGCGCAATTTGACCGCGTCGCTTGTCATAATCGGATCGGACTCGGCTATGGCCGCGCTTGACGGCAAAGCAATGGCTGCTGCGAAAGCCAAAGCGGCGAATGTCCGGATTTGTTTATTCATAGTGTCTAGCCCCTAAGAGTTCCCCGTTCGACTTCCCTTCGGAAGCGGTTGCCAAGATCACTTGCTGGGGTAACCGGAGATTGAACTTTCGCGGTGAAGGAAACTTAACCAGAGCGCTGCGTCAATTGTTCAGGATGTTTTCAAACCAGTGATCCCGCGCAATGCTCTGGGAAACCGCGCTTCGCTCACTTAATTCTATAATTGCGGCTCACGCGCGAATGCCTATATCCCCGGCAACACTTCGCGAACTTCTGGCAAAGAAAGGCCTCCCATGACAATTTCTGTAGGTGACACCCTTCCCAACGTATCAATGGTCAAAGCGACCGCTGAAGGCCCGCAGCCGGTTCAAGCGGCGGACTATTTCAAAGGCAAAAAAGTCGCGTTGTTCTCTGTCCCGGGTGCCTTCACCCCAACCTGCTCGGCCAAGCACCTGCCCGGCTTCGTAGAGAAAGCCGAAGAGCTCAAAGCCAAAGGCGTCGATGAGATTGTTGGTACGGCGGTCAATGATGCGTTCGTTATGGGCGCTTGGAATGACGCCTCAGGCAGCGGTGACATCACTATGCTTGCCGATGGAAATGGCGAATTTGTCGATAGCGTTGGTCTGACCATGGACGCTGCGGGTTTCGGCATGGGCCAGCGCGGACAGCGTTTCTCAATGGTCGTGAATGATGGCGTGGTTGAACAACTTAACATCGAGGCGCCCGGTGATTTCAAAGTCTCCAGCGCAGAGCATATGCTCGGCCAGCTTTAAGCAGCAATCGTAGCTTGTGGAACGAGAAAGGGCGCCCGCTTGGAGCGCCCTTTCTTTTGGCTGGCTCTACCCGTCGGCTCTAATCGCAGGCTGTTTTAACCCGCACACCAATCAATAACCCATCAGGCTCATCACTTCCTTGCGACTGCGATGGTCCTCAAGGAACACACCCATCATCCGGCTCGTGAGCATTTCGACCTCGTGAACCTTCACCCCTCGCCCAGTCATGCAGCCATGCTCGGCTTCGATCACGACCGCAACACCGCGCGGCTCAAGATTGTCCCAGATGCACTCCGCAACCTCAGCGGTCAGCCGCTCTTGGACCTGCAATCGGTTGGCAAAACCATGCAGAACGCGCGCGAGCTTTGAGATACCGACGATTTTCTTGTCCGGCAAATAAGCGATATGCGCTTTGCCCGTGATCGGTGCCATATGATGTTCGCAATGTGAGTGGAACGGAATTCCTTTAAGCAGCACGATCTCATCATAGCCGCCAACCTCTTCGAAGATGCGGCTAAGGTGGACGGCGGGATCGGACTGATTGCCCTGACAATATTCGAGCCATGCACGCCCAACCCGTTTGGGTGTATCAAGCAGCCCTTCGCGGGTCGGATCATCACCAGCCCATTTAATTAGCGTGCGGATTGCATCTTGCACATCTTCGGGCACGTCAGGTTTCTTCAAGGGATTCTCCGGATCAAACTCGTCGTGATTGTTCGCATTCATAGAGTTCATGGCACAGTCTTTCTTCGCATAAAAGATGGACCCGGCCCACTTGCTGGCGGATCGCAATTTTTATCTCAGGTTAGGAAACTGGCTGAGGTTCAAAATGTTCCAGCGATTGCGCCTTTCTCAAGTCAACACATTCGTGGCGAAGGTGACGTGCATTCGCGTAGAGAAAGCCTCAAAACGATAGCTTCGTTCGAATAAGGCGAATTCCCGGTTCGGACTGCAATCGTGTACGGCTCTGCGCAAATTGAGTTGGCGAGGGTCCTGATCCCCAAATGATGCCTTGCCAAGCGCAGCGGCCCTGACTATGTGCCCGGTTCCCGCGCGCCAGTAGCTCAGCTGGATAGAGTACCTGACTACGAATCAGGCGGCCGGAGGTTCGAATCCTTCCTGGCGCGCCAAACAAGCCCATCGCAAACGCGGTGGGCTTTTTTGGTTGAGTCAGCGATTTGTTGCGATCTCAAACAACTGACGAGCTAGAGCGATATCGAGCGGCGGTTTAGACAATCCAGCAATCTCTTGCTGCGTGAACCAACCTGTATCGCCTCCTTCCAATGCACGCGGATCACCATTCCATTGCATTACATTGTAAAGCAGGATGACAATCGCATTTTGGCCACCAGATGCGGGCGCATAAGCAAATGTCGCTGGCTTACAATATTCTTCGTCGACTGCGATTCCAAGTTCTTCCGCAAGTTCACGAATCAACGCTTTCTCTGGTATTTCAGATACTTCCACCTTCCCACCAGGAAACTCCCATAGGCCAGCATGGTGCTTTCCTTCAGCTCTCTTGTGCATCAACCACAAGCCACCGGGACTCTGCAAAGCGCCCGCCACTACGAGCATATACGGTGCAGCGATGTCGGAATTTTTTCCATCATTGAGCGATGCATCAACCATTTCTTAAACCCTTTGAGCGATTTTGAAGAGGTCAGAGACGTAGCAAGCGAGTGATCCCATGATTTTGACGAACTTCCTTAAGCACATTGGAAACGACGAATCAGGTGCCACTGCCGTGGAATACGGTCTGATCGCTTCGTTGGTTGTTCTTGCAGCCTTAGGAGGCTTCCAAGCTCTTGGAAGTTCAAACTCCTCAGGCTGGGGTGCGCTTCAACAAGCGATTGGGGATGCGATCGGTTAAGGCTTTTTAAAGTATCCGAATTAGGATTTTTTCAAGAGCTACCGGTTAAAGCCTCAGACATCCACTCTTTGACCGGAGTGGTTACGGGTACCAAAGACTAAATATCAAACCAGGAGACTACCAATGAAATTCTTCAACAAACTGGCTCGTGACGAGCAAGGCGCGACTGCAATCGAATACGGTCTGATCGCTGCTCTTATCGCTGTTGCTGCAATCACTGCAATGCAGAGCCTCGGCAGCCAGCTTGGTTCGACCTTCTCTGAAGTTTCGACCGAAATGGCTGGCTAAGTCGAAAGACTAAGCTAACAACGGAAAGCGGCGGGGGAAACCTCGCCGCTTTTTGTTTGTGCGTTTGAGATGCTTAAAGGACCGCGGTTTCATCGCAACTCTATCTTCCGCGCACCACCAACTTTACTTTTTGTCCAGCAGTCAGACCGTCATTGGCACCAAGGCCATTGAGCACACGAAAACGGGCCACTTGCCCATCGGTGTAAGCCATCCGCTGCGCAAGCGTAGTCACACTTTGTCCGCGCTGCACCGTTACAACGTCAATCCGACGCGGAATGACCGCAGATGCTTCCGATGCTGTGATCCTGCGCATTGACTGAAACATCGAATTGAACGTCGACGCATTGCCTGCCGGCGTGATCGCCATGAAGTGATAGGCGCGATCATTCGCAAATTCATAAGCAAAAATCACCACATCGACCTGGTCATTGCCGTTATTGACACGAGCAGTT
Organism: Erythrobacter sp.; assembly: GCA_039985875.1. Classification (GTDB taxonomy): domain Bacteria; phylum Pseudomonadota; class Alphaproteobacteria; order Sphingomonadales; family Sphingomonadaceae; genus Erythrobacter. The sequence continues at coordinate 1,066,005 of JBDWRU010000011.1, forward strand.
CCATAGGCCGCGCGAATTCCATTAACGGTTGTGCGCTCGATGCTTTGCGGGGCAAGAGTCTGATTCTCTCCGCCCAAAGCTGTGAACTGCTGTCGGACATAACTGTCCAAATCACCCGCATAGGGAGCAAGGGTTAGTTGCGCTCTTCCGCTTTGCCCATTCACGCTTACCGCGCGCGAGCCATTGACCATGTAAAAGCCCTGCGGCGCTGTGAATTTGAGGCGCAAGTCCGGATGAATGAAGTCGCTGCCTTCGATGACGCCTTGTTCTGGATCATCGCCGTATATCATTCCATCGATTCGCGAGAGGAAGGTGTCGCGATTAGTGACAGAACCAGCCAACCCTTGTGCCTTCGATAAAGCAGTTTGCACCCGGCTAGCGGGATCGGGGTGAGTGGAAGCCCATTCTGGGATAGACGCATCGCGGCCCTGCAATTGCGCATCGAGAGAATTTTGCGCAGCCAAGCTCGCCAAAACGGTGCCCATTGCGCGCGGATCATAGCCTGCGCGGGTTAGATAAGTAATGCCAAGTTCGTCCGCTTCTAGTTCCTGACTTCTTGAAAAGCGCAAGGTAAGCAACTGAGAACCTTGCAAAAGTCCGCGTGAGACTGTGTTGCCAAGGGTGCTATTGCCGAGCAGCACCGAGCTGCCAACAGCACCCAGCACGCCCAGAATTGAGTTACGCTGAGCTGCTTGTTGACGACGCTGTGAATGGCGCGCAGCGACGTGGCCGACCTCATGCCCCAGTACCGCGGCCAATTCCGCTTCATTGTTCATCAGGCTAACCAATTGGCGGGTAGAATAGATATAGCCGCCGGGCACCGCGAAAGCGTTGTTCACCGAGCTGTTCAACAAGCTAACGGTGAAACTTTCGCGCGCATTGCCGAGGCCCGATTGGACCGCAATATTCTTGCCAACTTGCTCAACATAGGCAGCTTGCGGACCACTCATCGCGCCCCCAAACTCAGCAAGAAACTGCGGGTGATATTCGGCCCCTTGGCTCGCCTCGGTTTCGGTAATCGGCGTAGAAGCGGAAGGTATCGCACCACCGCCCAAACACCCGGATAATGCGAGCGCCAATGGTGCTGTACCCAGCGTCCAAAGTGTGCGTTTTGCGATAGCCATGATGTAAACTCCCGATCCCGATTTCCTGGGCACTATCGAGAATTTCGCGAGGGTGAGCAACCCCTTGGCATGTAAATCAACTTTTCGTCGAGCCTGCTATCCTCCGAGTTGAAGGAAGCGTTCTTCGCGTGTCCGTATCAACGTCTCGGGCGGCAAATCGACCAAAGCATCCAGTTCATCACTCAGCGTTTTGCCAAGCTTTATTGCCGCAGCAGCAGGATCGCGATGCGCCCCACCAACAGGTTCTTTCACAATCCGATCAATAACCTTGAGCCGTTTGAGATGCTGCGCAGTCACCTTCATGGCTTGCGCCGCCTCGGGTGCCTTATCTGAGGTACGCCAGAGAATTGACGCGCAACCTTCAGGTGAAATAACTGAATAAATCGCGTGCTCCATCATCAAAACGCGTTCAGCGCTCGCGAGCGCCACCGCGCCGCCAGAACCACCCTCACCCACGATCACAGAGACCATCGGAACCGGCAAAGCTAAACAGGCTTCAGTGGAACGGGCGATTGCCTCAGCTTGGCCTCGTTCTTCGGCTTCAATTCCCGGAAATGCGCCCGATGTGTCCACTAGCGTTACGACAGGCAAGTCGAACCGGCCGGCAAGCTCCATCAATCGGATAGCTTTGCGGTATCCTTCGGGTTTGCCCATCCCGAAATTGTGTTTGATCCGGCTTTGCGTGTCGTGGCCTTTTTCATGCCCGATCAACATAACGCGGCGGCCGTTGAGCTTCGCAAATCCGCCCATGATCGCGAGGTCATCTGAGTAATAACGATCTCCGCCAAGCGGCATGAAGTCTTCAAACGCATGTTCTACATAGTCGCGGAAATGCGGACGAGAGGGATGGCGTGCGACCTGAGTCTTTTGCCACGGCGTGAGTGAGGCATAAGTGCTCGCAAGCAGTTCCGCGCCTTTGGTTTCAAGTCGCGCAATCTCAGAAGCTACGTCAACGTCGTCCTGCCCATCCACTTCACGCAATTCGGCGATGCGTTCATACAGACTAGCAACCGGTTTCTCAAATTCGAGATAGGAAGTCATGGCGCTGCGCTAGTCCGATGAGCGCGCGCGGGCAAGAGGGTGCTTTTCATTGACCAACGCAACGAGCCGAGCGGCATCAACATGAGTGTATATCTGTGTGGTCGCGATATCGGCATGGCCAAGCAGGGTTTGAAGCACCCGTAAATCCGCGCCGCCTTCTAAAAGATGCGTTGCAAAAGCATGACGCAGAACGTGTGGGCTGATACCGGCAGGATCAAGGTCTGCTCTTACCGCCAGCTCTTTCAACATCTGAAACAGCCGAACACGCGACAGATGCTTTCCACCGCGCGATGGAAAGAGAAAACGCGCAGTTGGCTCAATTGGCCGCACTTCGAGCCATTTCGTGATAGCGGCCCTCGCCCGAGCGCTGATGGGAACCATGCGCGCCTGCCCGCCTTTTCCCATAACAGTCAAAAGCGGCGCATCGCGCGGCACAGCGTTTATCGGCAAGCCTACTAGCTCAGTCGCACGCAAACCCGAGCCATATAGCAATTCAAGCAAAGCAAGTTGACGAACAGCAATTGGCGCACCCGATTGCGCTTCCAGTTCGGCTGTGTCGAACAGCTTTTCGATATGATTATGGCTTAAAATTTTTGGCAGAGGGCGCCGTGTACGCGGGCGTGGAAGTGCGCTTGAGGGGTCATCCTCGCGCCAACCTTCATCCTGTGCGAAAGCGAAGAATTGCTTAAGCGCCGAGGTTTTTCGCGCGGTGGTTGATGGAGCGAGACTAGCCCATTCGGTCGCAAGTTTGGCCACTTTGGTGCGGGGGACACGTGCCAGATCGCCAATCGCCTCTTCGGCTCCTGCCAGGTCGCGAGCATAGGCGGCCAATGTATTCGGCGCTGCACCGCGTTCCGCCGCCAGCATATCGAGAAAGGCCTGCGTCGCCGCGGACATTATCCTCGCGCGACCGCCTCGGCCGCGATCATCCGTGCTTCGGCCTCCAATCCCACTTGCTTAAGCGCAGAGACTATATGGTAGAGGTGAAGCGGCGTCATTTGTTCCCAAGTGTCGCCTTGCATCCCGAGACCGGCGAGCAATGCGACGAGCGCTTGATTCTCCACCTGCGCAGCCTGAGAAATTGTCCGAGTCCAGCGAGTCTGGCGCGCGGTATCGAATTCTAAGTCAGATCCATATTCAGCAAATTGGTCTTGACCAATCCGGCCCAGTCCCGCGAGACCTGCAACCAAGAATGCGGCTTTACGATATTCTTCGCTGTCATCAGAGCTGATAAAGCTATCAACCCCATCTGCCATATTTCCGCTTGAACCTTCGCTGGATAGCGCGATTAACGCCCAGCCGAGGCTGCCCTCTTCCACCACGCTAGACCAGCTCGCCGCGTCTTTCTCCAGACCAGCCGTTAGCATTGATGCGATCAATTCACCGGAATGGCGCTCAAGCGAGGAGCTCGGCGCTATCCGCGCAGCAGCATAGGCCGTCATCACGCTGCCAGAATAAAGCGGCTTATCGCTTTCACCGTCGATCATTTCCCACAAGCCGCGCATTGCCGCGACTCTGGCAGCGGGGTCTGATGCGACATAGGCATTGCGCAGCCGCCCGGCACGGCTGGATATGTCACCCAATACCGCATCATCAGAGTAAATTTGACTGTAAAGATCCACCATCGCGCGCGCGGACATGATCCCGCGTCGCGCAGCCTGATCGGCAAATCGCGCGCGTTGCTCCAGACCGACCATCGGCGCTGTGGCGGCCGATAGCTGGTAATAATCAGGAAGCCCGTCAAAAAGACTTTCAGGGATTTCCTCACCCACGGCATTCGCCAATGCAAAGCGCCAAGGATTGAGTTCTTCGACCCCTTCCCATTCAACTTCGGTTCCTCGCCGTGATCGTCCCGCTGCTCCAGCATAACGCTGGGCGAGCATAACATCGATCGCAGGCGCGATTTCGTCGGCAAAGGCTTTGTCGAGTTGCGAACCAGCGAGCGCGCCTTCACCAGCATAGGCGTTACAAATCGCCTGCCACATCACCCACTGCGGATCATCGCGTTTCGATCCTTGGAACTTGATCGCTGGACACGCTCCAACAAAATCGGCGGATGCAACGTAGGCCTTTAAGGCCTCATCAGTGAGCGCTTCATCCCAATTGCCAGTGTCAACGTCTTGAACCAGCGCCCGAGTATTGGGGAACTCCCCGATATTGTTGAGGACTTTGGCGCGCAATGCGACAAATTCTACCGGTTTCATCCCGTCTGGTGCACTCATACGACTCGCCAAAACACGGCGAAGCATGATGTGACCCCAACGTGACACAAGCGGACCATTGGTCCCATTGAGCACTGCGCGAACCAAGCCTGCGGGTTGTTGCTCAAGCGCTCCGACACCTAGCCCACCCTCAGAAGCAGATAGAACGCCGACTTCGCTCAGCTCGCGCCGCGCTGCTGGTGGAATATCGAAACGAGGCTTCAACCCAAGAAAGTCGTCAAGATCATCGATCGACATGTTTTCAAGTTCGCTGACCGATGGAATCCGGCCTATCCCGCCCGAGGGGGCTGAGGGCGCTGAGACACCGCCTCCGCCACCTCCAGTCGATGAGCTACTCGGTCGCGTACTGCCAGACGATCCCGAGGCACTTTGCGAGCCCGACCCACCCGCTGATGGTGCTGGAGCCGGCGCAGGGGCCGGCGCTGGAGCAGGTGCGGGAGCTGGCTCTGGATCATCAAAGCCGGGTGGAAGAATCGATTCCGGCACGGACTGAGCAGTCAAGGCACCCGCCGCCAACGCAGCCGCCAAAGCCGTTCCTCCCCCGAGCGCAGCAAAAAACACCTTAGATCGCATCAATTTGCCCTTTACTCCAAGCTGGCAATATCAATTGACTGGCTGATTGGGTGGAGCGGTTCCAAACCTCCATCAAACCAAGCAAGCCCCAGCACGAATACAAGCACCGCTGCAACATAAAACGGCGCGCGTCGCTTTAGGCCCGCGAAGCGCGTGGATTGAGCCGACGACAGCCGAGAGGCACCGGTTTGACCTGCGTTTGACATATTGCGCGCGCTCTAACCCATCTATAGGCCCTGCGGCAATGACTGAGCACAGCTCTTTAGACGAAACCGCGATTGGGCACATATCTGCGCGCCTTGACCAACCGATTGTTTTGATCGGCTTAATGGGCGTGGGCAAGTCCACGGTAGGTCGTAGGTTGGCGAACATGCTGCGACGTGATTTCGTAGATGCAGATGATGCAATTGAAGCAGCCGCGCAGCTCTCAATTTCCGAGATATTCGAACAGTTTGGCGAGAACTACTTCCGCGATGGAGAGCGGCGAGTCATTGCGCGCTTAATTGCCGAAAAATCTGGCGTAATCGCCACTGGTGGCGGTGCCTTTGTCGATCCAGATACCAGGGCGCTAATCCTTGAAAAAGCCATCGCAGTCTGGATCGATTGCGACATCGACACTCTTGTAGAGCGCACATCGAGACGCAATTCGCGGCCACTCTTGCGCAATGGCAATCCTAAGGAAATTCTCACCAAGCTGGCGCAAGACCGCGAAGAATACTATGCGATGGCTCCCATCAAAGTCCAAAGCGAAGACGGCCCCCACGCTGATTCTGCGATACGGATTATCGAAGCAATCGAGGCAAAACTGTTGTGACCAAAGACGTCCGTGTTGAACTCGGAGGGCGCAGTTATGCTGTGCGTATCGGCGCTGGCCTGATCGAACGGGCCGGGACTTTGACTGCTGATCTGCTGCCAAAGAACAAGGTCGCGGTCGTCGCTGACGTCAATGCTTGGGCACATCATGGTCAAAAGCTCACCGATGCCTTGACCGCCGCAGGTAAGACCATCGTCTGTTACGAAGTACCGGCCGGCGAAAGTTCGAAGAGTTGGCAATCATTAGAGAACCTGACCGATTGGCTGCTAGACCAAGGCGTTGAACGCGGTGAATGCGTCATCGCTCTTGGTGGCGGTGTGGTCGGCGATCTAACAGGATTTGCTTGCGCAATTTTGAAGCGCGGTTGTGGATTCATTCAGATCCCCACCACACTGCTGGCACAAGTCGACAGTTCCGTGGGTGGCAAGACTGCGATCAACACCGGAACAGGCAAGAACTTGATCGGCGCCTTTCATCAGCCTTCACTGGTCTTGGTTGATACTGGTACCCTCGCCTCTCTCCCTGATCGTGAAATGCGCGCAGGCTACGCCGAAGTGATCAAATATGGACTGCTGGGCGATGCAGCATTTTTTGGGTGGTTAGAGCACAATAGCAATGCGGTGCTGACCCGCGAACCCGAAGCACTAACCCATGCAATTGCGACAAGCGTCGAAGCGAAAGCACAGATCGTTGCGGGGGATGAGCGCGAGACGAGCGGAGTTCGCGCGTTATTGAATTTGGGACACACATTCGGCCACGCTCTCGAAGCGGAGACTGGGTTTTCAGATACTTTGCTTCACGGCGAAGCGGTTGCTTTGGGAATGGTGCTCGCAGCTCAATACTCAGCGCGGCGTGGTGAGTTGAGCGGCGAAGCGGCAGATAAGATCGCTCAAGCAATCGCGAAAGCGGGCCTCCCAGCGCAGATAACCGATCTGGAGCTTGGCTGTTCTGGAGAGGTGCTGGCGGATCACATGCGCCACGACAAGAAAATGGAAGGTGGAACCCTACCGTTCTTGTTGCTGCGTGGCATAGGCGATGCCTACCTCGCCCGAGATGTCGAATTGGCGGATATTGCCGCGTTTTTGGAAGAACAGCTTAGAGCTTAAGAGTTTGTCCAATTAGCGTGCTGGACGGCTTGTCGGCAGAGTGGCAACATTGCCATCACCATCGTACTGTAGCTCAGCAAGCATCGCATCGTGGTCAGCGAAAAGCCGCTCAATATCGCCGCGACGTTCAATCAAAGTTTGCGCAATACCCGGAGCAAGGCTTTCCCCATCGCCAATCTGGCCAAGCAACGCCGCAATATCGCTGGCGGTCGCCTCGCGCGGAGTCTTGAAGAAATTTCCCTTGCGGTCGAAGTAGCCTGTACCTCGTTTTGCCATAACGCACCCTTTGAAGTCTGACAGCCCGTATTGGCTCTTTAGCGCGCTCGCACTCTACTCAAAGTCTCTGATTCGCCAGAATAAAATTGTAAAAAGTGTTCTCTGGCGTCACACTTTGGCACAAATTTGTATCGATTGTGAAAAAGCGAGTCGCACACGCACAAATACACAAAAAAACAAGTGCATGGAACCCAAACGCGACTCTTTCAGGTCTTGACCTAAACGCAAGCGAGCATTCGGTGCGACTTACTCAAGCTCAAGAATGATCGCGTCCACTGCGAGGCTTTCGCCTTCGTTTGCATTGATCTTGGCAATCGTGCCCTCCTTCTCAGCGCGAAGGATGTTTTCCATCTTCATCGCTTCAACTGTTGCCAGAGGTTGGCCCGGTTGGACTTCTTCGCCTTCGCTGACATGCAATTTCATCAGCATTCCCGGCATGGGGCAGATCAGCATTTTTGAAAGGTCAGGCGGAACCTTTTCGATCATGTGTTGCACCAACGGAGCGATGTCAGTGGGCAGAACCAAGGCCTCATGAGAAGCCCCGCGCGTGGTCAAACGCCAGCGCACACCTATCCGCTCAATCTGAACCGCCATTTCGTTGTCGCCAGTCACCTGTGCGATTGGCATCCCAACTTCCCAATCCCAAGTGCCGTTGATCCGCGCACCATCAACGCTTGCGCCACCTTCCTCGAGCAGAACATCAAAGTTCTGTTTAGCAATCGTCACAGACCAGCGCGATGGCGGGTTGCCCGCACCGTTGAGCTGCCCCGAAATCTTACCCGCGCGCACTTGCTCGGTGAATTCAGCGCCCGCAAACAACGCAGCTAATTGTTTCAGCCATGCATCGCTTGCCGGTGCACCAGCAAACCCCTCAGGGTATTCCTCAGCGATAAAGCCGGTTGTCAGCTCACCTGAACGGAATCGCTCATGTTGCATAATTGCGCTGAGAAAATCGACATTATGGCCCAGCCCCTTAAGGCGGAAACGGTCGAGCGCCTCGATCTGTTTGTCGGCCGCTTCATCACGGGTTGGTGCCCACGTGATCAGCTTTGCAATCATCGGGTCATAAAACATCGACACTTCGCCGCCTTCGAACACGCCATCGTCCACGCGCACACCATCAACGCCGCGCCGGCCATTGGCGCTGCCATCGTTGGTCCAGCCTTCTAGCGGCGGCTGATACGCGACAAGCCGTCCAGTCGAGGGCAGGAATCCGCGATAAGGATCTTCGGCATAAACGCGATTCTCAATCGACCATCCGTCAATGCCAATGTCGTCCTGTGTCAGCTCCAACTTCTCGCCCGCCGCAACGCGGATCATCTGCTCGACCAGATCGACTTTGGTGATGGCTTCGGTAACCGGATGCTCAACCTGAAGCCGCGTGTTCATTTCGAGGAAGTAAAAACTTTCGCCGGTCGGGTCAGCTCCACTAACGATTAGCTCCACGGTTCCGGCGGAATGATATTGCACCGCGCGCGACAGAGCGACGCACTGCTCCCCCATCGCTTTGCGCATTTTCGGCGTCACGAACGGCGAAGGTGCTTCTTCAACGACCTTTTGGTGACGCCGTTGGATCGAGCATTCGCGCTCGTTCAAATAGAGAATATTACCGTGCTTATCGCCGAGGATTTGGATTTCGATATGTCGCGGATTCTCAATGAACTTTTCAATGAAGACCCTATCATCGCCGAATGAGTTGAGACCTTCGCGCTTGGTTGCTTCAAACCCTTCGCGCACATCCTTTTCGCTATAGGCAAGGCGCATTCCTTTACCCCCGCCTCCAGCGGAAGCCTTCATCATCACCGGATAGGTAATTTCATTGGCGATTTCGACAGCATGCTCGGTATCGCGAATCTCGCCGACAAAGCCCGGCACGACATTAACGCCCGCTTCCTTGGCGAGTTTTTTCGATTCAATCTTGTCACCCATGGCTGCAATCGCGCCGGGAGGTGGGCCAATAAAGGCAATGTTTTCCGCTTCAAGCGCTTCGACAAAGCTCGCGCGTTCTGAAAGGAAGCCATAGCCTGGATGCACCGCTTCAGCGCCCGTTTCCTTGCACGCCGCGATGATCTTTTCGGGAAGCAGATAGCTTTCTGCAGCGGCTGGCGGGCCAATATGCACTGCCTCATCTGCCATGCGCACAAATGGCGCGTTGCGATCTGCGTCGGAATAGACTGCGACTGTCGCAATCCCCATTTTTTGCGCAGTCGTTATAACGCGGCAGGCAATCTCTCCGCGATTGGCAATCAAAATTTTTGAAAACATCAGTTGGCTTCGCTCTCAGCTTCATTCACGTCGTCAGTTGCAGGAAGATACTCCCCTTCCCACAGCAATATTTGATAGCGCCCGTCTTTCTTTCTGCGCGATATCCAAAAAGTTCCCTGCGCATCGGCAAGCGGCTTAAGATAGGCTCCGCAATCGAGCGAAATCCGGTGAAACTCTTGCCAAGTGTCCCAGCCTGTCCCGCGTAATGTCTCGAGCCGCCCAAAAATCTTGCCCTCATACAGCTCGCCGTTTTCGTCAGCGGACCCGGTCATGTCTTGAGCTACGAAGCGTCCCTTCACTCTGCGGACATTTGCGCGCTCTTTGATCTCGTCGGGAGAATAGCCGGGGCTCCAAGAAAAACTGCATGCAGTTGCCGGTGTCGAAAGCACCAATCCGGCTGTAGCGGCGGCCAAGGCGAAAGCACGTATCATATGCGCCAACCTATGCCGCTTTGAAGCGGCATCGGCAACCTATCGGAATTGCACGTGTGCATTCGGGGCAGTTGACGGCTCAGGCCGCCGTTGCAGCGACGAAGTCGATCAACTTTTGTGCATAGGCAGGCGATCCGCGTCGCTCCCCCTCGCCTTGGACCAAATGCTGCACTGACTGTGCGAGCATCGCGATATTAGAAGGCGCTAGGCTCCCCAATGGTTCGACATAGACGCCTATGGTAAAAAGGATCGCACCGGTTTGCGGCAACCGCCGTAATGTCTGTCGTTCGGAACGTACGAACAACGTCTCACCAGCATTGTCCGGCGTGACAAGGGCGAAATCGTGTGCGGCGTCCTCCCCCTGCACCCAGCGCATGGCTCGCGTCGGGGCGATAAACCAATTGCAACGGCCATAGATCGGACCGGGTTTGAGCTTTGCCATGAAGTGATCGACTGGGCTTGCGAGCTGTTCCTCATAGCCTGAAATCGGGGCGTGGAGCGCCCGCAACGGCAAACCAATTTTCTCGCCCGGCTCCCAATCCGTCGGCCAAGCAACCGCTGCACCGATGAAGCGATATTGCTCGTCGCTTTCGCTGCGTGTGAGCAAACACATATCCTCATGCGCATAGGCAGCGGCTTGGGGAAGCGCGCCTTGGGTGCCAATCATGGCTGCAAGCTCTTGGCCGGGTTGTTCGGCTTCAGGTGTAAGTTGGATGCCTTGAGGGTACTGCGCGAATCCCTGAGCGCGCGCTGCGAGATCAGGACTGGGGTCGAGCCAATTGGCTTCGCTCAGTTTGGACAATCCCATTTTGAGCGCCCCGCCCCCGCGAGCTTTGGGCAAAAGTGCATCGACGTAGAAACCGAGGGTCAATCGCGCCGCTGTTCGCGAGGGAGATAGCGCCGGACCACCAACTCCTGAGTTTCGTCATCTAAGTTGGCATAAAAACGCGCGCGAAATCGCTCTTCATCGGGTTTAAAGCGGGGAACTCCACAAGCCAAAACAATGGTGTTTGGGTTGTTGGCGTAATATTCGTCATACCAACTGTAGAAGTCGATATCGATCCAGCGATCTTCAATCGCGAGATGGTCTGGATTTTTGATCACTCGGCTTACGCGAATGCGGCAGGATTCTTTTTCGGGTTCACAAACCGCTGAACCATCAAAGATCACGTCGCTGACATCGCGATACCATTGTTCGCTGGGGTCAACGCAAGCGGCCGCAATCCCGGGTGCGCCCAATGCGAGAGCCGCTCCTGCGATCGCGAAAAATCGATAAAAATCCGTCATCGAACCACCTCCCATTACTCGGCAACTAGGCCCTGCCAAGATTGAACCAAAATCACTCAGCTCAAGAGCCCTTTTGATCGCATCTGAGCGTAAAGCCAAATCCCTCAAGCCAAGCAGCCCCTGTTGGCATCAAATATTGCAGCGCTTCGGGCAGCAATCCGTGCAAGCTGGTGGCATGTTTTAGATCGGCGCGACGGTCCGAAAAGCACCACTCTTGCGTCCCTTCCAACGATCCAACAACACGCAAAACACCGCTTTCAAGAGCCCCGCCTTCGTCGGCTACGGATATGTACAGCGGTGCTCGCTCCCCTGACTGCGCTTCGATGCGTTTAGAAAGCGCCTCGGAATTCCATTGTAAGCTGGGCGAAATAGCGGCGTAGCCATCAAAGGCGCTCGCGGCCTCCACCCATGTCTCCAATACAAAATGCCCCGCAGCACTTTCACCGACCAGATAATCGGTTCCATTCACGCGGTAGCGGGCCTCGATTGTGCTGGTGACTTTGGTGATCAACCATTCGCGGAATTCTTCGCTTTCACCAGCTGTAGGGTAACGGTTGCTCTCCTCATCATCCAGCGTTGGAGGCAGCATTTCGCGCTGTCTGTCCTTGGTCTCAATGCCAACCCAAATTACCGGCTGACTGCGTCCCCACAAGCGGTTCCAACCCGCAATCCCTACGCCAAGCATCAGGTCTTGTTCGCGCGCACCATCGAGCATGTAGACCGTCGGCCAAGTGCGTGTCGGATCGTCGTGATACCCGGTGGGAAGCACAACGTTGATCTTTCGTGCCTCGTCCAGAACGGTGAGAGTTATCGTCTCACCAATCGTTAGCGGTTCAATTTCTGGTTCTGCGACAGCGGCGGACTGGAGCATCAAGAGCGAGGCAGCGAACCCCGCGTTCACTCCGCCGGCTCACTCACCTTGCAAGCTCTCGCCGGCTCTTCTTGCTGCAATGCAGTCAGCCCAAGCTTCGCAAACAAAGCTCCATCGCTGTCATCGCCCGCATTGGGCGCGGTTAGCAATTTGTCGCCAGTGAAGATCGAATTTGCACCCGCAAGAAAGCACAATGCCTGTGTCGCTTCAGACATGCTTTCGCGCCCGGCGCTAAGGCGAACCATAGACATCGGCATAGTGATCCGCGCGGTCGCAACGGTACGCACAAACTCAATATCGTCGATCTTTGCCAGTGGAGTGTCGGCCAGCATATCACCCAGAACCGTGCCTTTGACCGGCACCAGCGCATTGACGGGCACGCTTTCGGGATGCTCTCCCAAGGTCGCAAGCGTTTGAATAAAGCCCACCCGATCCTCGCGCGTTTCGCCCATGCCCACGATCCCACCGCTGCACACATTGATGCCCGATTTGCGCACATGATCGAGCGTATCGAGACGGCATTTGAAATCGCGGGTTGAGATCACGCGTTCGTAATATTCCGGGCTGCTGTCGATATTGTGGTTGTAGTAATCGAGACCCGCCTCGGCCAGCATATCCGCCTGATGCGGCTCCAACATGCCAAGCGTCATGCAGGTCTCCAGCCCCATGTCCGCAACGCCTTTAACAATCTCGACAATCGCGGGCATGTCACGGTCTTTGGGGTTGCGCCACGCCGCCCCCATGCAGAACCGCTGACTGCCTTGATCTTTGGCTTGTGCTGCGCGTTGCAGCACCGCCTGCACATCCATCAGCTTGCTTGCCTCAACGCCGCTGTCCGCCTTCACGCTTTGCGAGCAATATCCGCAATCCTCCGGGCACCCGCCTGTTTTGATCGACAGCAATGTGCACAGCTGGATTTGCTCAGGCGGGTGGTTTTCGCGGTGGGTGCTGGCGGCTTGGAATAGCAGCTCCGTGAAGGGGAGGTTGAAAAGCTGCGCGATTTCTTCGCGGGTCCAGTCAGTGCGGATTTGGGTCATAGGTCTAATTTCTTTAAAATCTTCAAAAATTGGTCTTGCAGCCCCTGCCACTGCGATCCAAAGTGAGCTTCTCGGTGATGGTTTGGGCAGAGTGCGATTACGTTCGTTGTTTTATCGACCCCTTGTTCCGACAAGGCGATGACATGATGAGCTTCTAGGAACGACTTACCTCGAATATCTCGAAATCCAACCTCCTGACAGTACTCACACTTACCACCCGCTCGCGCCAATACAGCGTTGCGTACCTTTTGATTCCGCACATAAGATCCCGCCATTCTTTTTCGGTATTCAGGATCGTCATTATGTTGAGCATTACTATCGTAGTCCGCAATCGCCGATCGGTCTCGTTGGATGCCACGGGTAGCATCTTCCGTGAGCCAGAAGCTGTGTCGATTGTTGTGAAGAGGAACACCTAAAGCGTCGCAGTAATTCTCTAGCTGTCGTTCCAGGTCATCATTCTCTTGGGCGTCGAAACCATATACGCGACTTATTGCGGCGCGCGCGGTGCCGCCGCTACGTTCATTTACCTCAATCCTGTAAGTATCGAAATCGTTATTTCGATAACCGATGAACTTGGCCGGCGCGAAAGATAAACCCTCTCCGTTGCGAAATGGCAAGTAAACCCGACCCGCACTCGTCAAATGCAGTGCTTCTGTTCGAAACTCGGCCTCATCTTGAAGGGCGTCGACGAAAACGAACGCATTCGAGATAACTTGATCGACAGTTTCAACTAAGCTCACCCCGCGGCCTCCAAGCCTTCGCCCAATGGCGGCATATTATGCCCCAGCAGCGTCAAAATATCCGCCGCGCATTCGATCACATTTGATCCGGGGCCGTAAATACCTTGGACCCCGGCATCGCGCAAGAAATCGTAATCTTGCGGAGGGATAACCCCGCCTGCGGTCACCTTGATATCTGCGCGGCCCGCTTCTTTGAGCAGCCGGATCAGTTCCGGGATCAGCGTTTTGTGACCCGCAGCAAGGCTGGAGCAACCCACCACATCAACGTCTTTGGCAAGCGCCATATCGCGCGCTTCTTCGGGTGTTTGGAACAGTGGACCGGAGACCACTTCAAAACCCATATCCGCAAAGGCAGATGCGATCACATTTGCGCCGCGATCATGCCCATCCTGACCCATTTTCGCGACCATAATGCGCGGGCTTCTACCCAAGCGGCGGCCTACGGACTCAACGCCATCGGTTACTTGTGCCCATCGCTGGTCGAACTCATACGCGCTCGCATAGACCCCGGAGACAGGCTTTGGCGTCGCATCGTGGCGGCCAAACACAACCTCCATCGCTGCAGAAATCTCACCCAGCGTCGCATCGTGACGCGCAGCGCCGACAGCGAGTTCAAGCACATTGCCACCACTCGTACAGCCGTCCGTGAGCGCTTTCAGCGCCTCCCGACACGCGGCCTCATCGCGGCCCGCGCGCACCACAGCAAGCCGCGCGATTTGCCCTTGGCGTACGGCATCGTTGTCGACCTCAAGCGTCTCGATCAATTCCGCTTCAGACGGCTGATACTTGTTCACGCCGACAATAACCGTCTCGCCTTTGTCGATGCCGGTCTGTTTCTGAGCCGCCGCGCGTTCAATCGCGGCCTTAGGAGCGCCCGTATCGACATAAGCAGTCATGCCACCAGCTTCATCAACCTGCGCAATCAGCGCTTCGGCCTCTTCCACCAAAGTCGCGGTCAACGCCTCGATATAGTGCGAGCCGCCAAGCGGATCGACGACCTGCGTGATCCCGCTTTCCTCTTGCAACACCAATTGCGTGTTGCGCGCGATGCGAGCCGAAAAGTCGGTCGGTAACGCTATGGCCTCGTCTAAAGCGTTTGTGTGCAGGCTTTGTGTCCCGCCCAATGTCGCCGCCATCGCTTCAACAGTGGTCCGGATCACGTTGTTGTACGGGTCTTGTTCCTGCAAGCTCACGCCCGATGTTTGGCAGTGTGTGCGCAGCATTTTGGAGCGCTCTTTTTGTGCGCCGAGCCCATCCATCACGCGGAACCACAACGTGCGTGCTGCGCGCAGCTTGGCGATCTCCATGAAGAAGTTCATGCCGATGCCAAAGAAGAATGAAAGCCGCCCGGCAAAGGCATCTATGTCCAGCCCAGCATCCATCGCGCGGGTCACATATTCTTTGCCATCGGCGATGGTGAAGGCGAGCTCTTGCACCGCTGTCGCACCGGCTTCGTGCATGTGATAACCCGAGATAGAAATACTGTTGAATTTCCGCATATTAGAAGACGTATATGCGATAATGTCTGAGATAATCCGCATGCTTGGCTCAGGCGGATAGATATAGGTGTTGCGGACCATAAACTCTTTTAGAATATCGTTCTGAATGGTCCCCGATAACTTGTCTTGCGATACGCCCTGACGCTCGGCTGCGACGATGTAGAACGCCATGACCGGGATCACCGCGCCGTTCATCGTCATGGACACCGACATTGTATCCAGCGGGATCTGATCGAACAGAACCTGCATATCGGCGACCGTATCGATCGCGACGCCTGCCTTGCCGACATCACCCAAAACGCGCGGGTGATCCGAATCGTAACCGCGATGGGTGGCAAGGTCGAAGGCCACCGAAAGGCCTTTTTGCCCCGCAGCCAGATTGCGGCGGTAAAAGGCGTTCGATTCTTCAGCAGTTGAAAAGCCCGCATATTGCCGGATCGTCCACGGGCGGCCTGCATACATGCTGGCCTTTACCCCGCGCGTGAACGGCGCAAATCCGGGAAGCCCCGGATCAAACTGAGCATGGTCAGCCTCGGTATAAAGCGGCTTGACCGTAAAGCCTTCCGGCGTGTGGGTAGAAAGGTCGCGGCCTTTGCTCTCTTTATCGGCGAGCGCTTTCCAATCTTGGGGAGTGGGCGTGTCAGTCATGTCTCATTCCATGTCACAGACGCGCGTCCGCTGGAAGGACCTTTGCCCTCTCAAATTCGCCAAGCGGTCACTTGCCGTTTTAGGCGCCTTTGAATTCCGCTTTGCGCTTTTGAAGGAAGGCCATCGCGCCTTCTTTGGCGTCTTGGGTCGTACCAGCAATGCGCTGCGCTTCGGCTTCGATTTGCAGAACCTGTTGCACGGTTCCATCGAGCGCGGAGGCGATGTTGCGCTTGATCCCAGCGTAAGCCTGCGTCGGACCATTCGCCAGCTTTGTTCCCAAAGCGCGCGCTTCGTCCATCAAAGTATCGGCTTCGACTGCTTTGTAGATCAGGCCCCATTCCTCGGCTTGTTCGCCGCTGATCTTTTCGCCAAGCATCATCATGCGGGTTGCGCGCGCGCGGCCAATCGCGCGGGCGAGCAGCCATGTGGAGCCGCCATCGGGCACAAGGCCGATATTGACGAAGGCTTGGAGGAAATAGGCGCTCTTGCTCGCAATCGTAAAGTCGGCGGCCAGCGCGAGTGAACAGCCAACGCCAGCGGCAGGGCCATTGACCGCACAGATGACCGGAACCTGGGCGCGCATCACTTGGCTGATCGCGGGATTATAGTGGTTTTGCAGCGATTGGTGCGGCCCGCCTTTCATCGTCAAGGCTGTGCCGTCACCGCGCCCCGAAAGGTCCGCGCCAGAGCAAAAACCCTTGCCTTCGCCCGTGATCATGACCGCGCGCGCATCACCCAAATCGTAGAACACTTGGCCAAGTTCATCCGCCATATGCGGGGGCATAGCGTTGAGCCGCTCAGGCCGGTTCAGCGTAACGACCTTAAGCGGGCCTTCGTCATCGACGCGAATGGTTTCGTAGGTCATCTGTTCTCTCTCAAACTTTTCAGTGATCGCCCTTTGGCGTTTCCATTATCTCGGTAAGCATGCCCTGCATATCTTTAGGATGCACGAAAAAGATAGGCGTGCCGTGCGCGCCGATGCGTGTGGGACCAAGGATGCGCTTGCCTTTGGCTTCGAAATCGGCCCGCGCAGCCTCAATATCGGGCACCTCGAAACAGACATGATGCTGCCCGCCCGCTGGGTTCTTGGCGAGGAAGCCGTTGATGGGCGAGTTTTCATCAAATGGCTCGATCAGCTCGATTTGTGTGCCGTTAAGGCCGCTTTCGGTGGGCGTATCAACAAAGCAGACTTTTACGCCCTGTTCGGGCAGGTCGAACGGCTCTGTGATTGAAGTCGCGCCCATTGTGTCACGGTAATGCGCGATTGAGTCCGCGATGGACGGCGTTGCAACGCCGATATGGTTGAGACGGCCTAGTTTCATTCAATAGCCCTTCAAGTAAATTAGACCGAACGTCAGGATCGGAGCCGTCCAGAAAAGCATCCACCAACCCGTTATGACGCGATCAAACAGTTCTGGGTCCTTCTCTTTGGGCATCTCACCTTTCGGTCTAAAGGACCAGCCCATATCAACGATCGAGCCCTTTGATTTTCTTCGCAGGATGTACCCGGCCAAGAAGGCCTGCAAAAACGCACTTGAGACAATCCAAAAAACCCAAGGAAAATCAGCCATCACAACGGAATATTATCATGCTTCTTCCAAGGGTTCTCAAGCTGCTTTGTCCGCAGTTTTCTCAAACCCAGCGCAATCCGCCGCCGTGTTGAATGCGGGTGGATCACTTCGTCGATATAGCCGCGCTGGGCGGCTACGAACGGATTAGCAAAGCGGTCTTCATATTCCTTGGTCTTCTCAGCGATCTTCTCCGCATCGCCGCGATCTTGGCGAAAGATAATCTCCACCGCGCCCTTTGCGCCCATCACCGCGATCTCTGCGGTTGGCCATGCGTAGTTCAAATCGCCGCGCAAATGCTTCGACGCCATGACGTCATAAGCGCCGCCATAGGCCTTGCGGGTGATCACCGTGACCTTTGGCACCGTCGCTTCGGCATAGGCGAAGAGTAGCTTTGCCCCGTGCTTGATAATCCCGCCCAATTCCTGCGCGGTGCCGGGCAGGAAGCCGGGAACGTCAACGAAGGTCACAATCGGGATCTCAAACGCATCGCAGAACCGCACGAATCGCGCGGCTTTCTTCGACGAATTGATATCGAGCACGCCCGCGAGCACCATAGGCTGGTTCGCGACAACCCCGACGGTGCGCCCTTCGACCCGGCCAAAGCCGCAAATGATGTTGGCCGCGTGGCCGGGCTGAATTTCAAAGAACGTGCCCTCATCCACCGTCTTCGCGATCACCTCATGCATATCATAAGGCTGGTTCGCATTGTCCGGGATTAGGGTGTCGAGCGAATATTCGAGCCGGTCCCACGGATCATTGGTGGGGACTTCAGGCGTCTCTTCACGGTTCGACAAAGGCAGGTAATTGAAGAAATCGCGGGTCGCGAGCAGCGTTTCAATGTCGTTCTCAAACGCGCAATCGGCAACGCTGGTTTTGGTTGAGTGGGTTATCGCCCCGCCCAGCTCTTCTTGGGTGACCTCTTCATTGGTGACGGTCTTCACCACGTCGGGCCCGGTGACGAACATGTAAGAGCTGTCCTTCACCATAAAGATGAAGTCGGTCATTGCCGGGGAGTAAACCGCGCCGCCCGCGCATGGTCCCATGATGAGGCTGATCTGAGGGACAACGCCAGATGCAAGGGCGTTCCTTTGGAACACTTCGGCATAGCCGCCGAGCGAAGCAACGCCTTCCTGAATACGCGCGCCACCTGAATCGTTGATGCCAATAACGGGCGCACCGACCTTCATCGCGGTGTCCATCACCTTACAGATTTTCTCCGCATGGCGTTTTGAGAGCGAACCGCCAAACACGGTGAAGTCTTGGCTGAAGACATAAACTAGCCGGCCATTGATCGTGCCAGAACCCGTGACCACGCCGTCGCCGGGGATCTTTTGGGCCTCCATGCCGAAATCCACACAATCATGTTCGACATAGGTATCAAGTTCTTCGAACGATCCCCCGTCGAGCAACACGTCGAGCCGTTCGCGCGCGGTGAGCTTGCCTTTGGCGTGCTGTGCGTCGATCCGCTTTTGCCCGCCGCCCAATTTGGCGGCTTCGCGGCGACGTTCCATTTCAGCGATATTGGCAGACATTCACTGGGGTCCCTTGATTGCGTCAGAACCCGATGCCGCAGCACCGCCAAAGCGTCAACGTATCAAATAAGCCAGCATTCGCAGTGCGGAGAGCCTATTTCAACAGCACCAATTCTTCCGCCATACTCGGGTGGATCGCGGTGGTGGCGTCGAAATCGGCCTTGGTCAGCCCTGCTTTGATCGCGACAGCGGCTGCCTGCATAATCTCGGCACTTTCCGGCCCAATCATGTGCAGACCGACAACGCGGTTGCTCTTTGCATCGCACACCATTTTATACAGGCCGCGCTCCATGCGATCGGAGAAGATGTTCTTCATCGGGCGAAAATCGGAGGTGTAGATGTTGATCTCGCCATATTCGTCGCGCGCCTCGGCTTCTGTCAGTCCAACAGCGGCAATGGAGGGTTGCGAGAATACCGCGCTGGCAATGCAGGAATGGTCAATACTGCGTGGATCGTTGCCAAACACCGTATCGGCAAAAGCGTGGCCTTCGCGAATAGCAACCGGCGTAAGCTGCACTCGGTCCGTCACATCGCCGACGGCATAGATGCTCTCGCATTGAGTTCTGGAGAACTCATCGACCGGAATCTCGCCTTTCGGGCCAAGCGTTATACCAGCGTGTTCAAGGCCCAGCCCGTCGACATTCGGCTTGCGCCCGGTCGCAACCAGAACTTGATCGACTTCTTTGGTGACACCATTGGTTAGCGTTACTTTGAGCGAGCCATCCGCTTGCTTGTCAACGGTCTCAATTTGCGCGCTAAGCTGCAAGTCCATGCCGCGCGCCTCCATGATTGGGGGGAGCCGCTCGACAATATCCTGTTCGTAGGTGCGCAGAATGGTCTCAGAGCGATTGACCAAAGTTACATCGCTGCCCAGCGCGTTGAAAACACCGGCAAACTCGACCGCGATGTAGCCCCCGCCCATCACCATCAGGCGTTTGGGAAAATCCTCCAGATAGAAAATCTCGTTGGAGGTGATGCAGTGCTCTTTGCCGGCAAAATCGGGAATGAGCGGCCAAGCTCCGGTTGCAACAAGGATATGCTTTGCAGTGATCTCACGGCCCGAAGCCAACCGCACTGAATTGGGCCCAGTGATGGTGGTTCGTTCTGAAATCGCTTCAACACCGGCATTGCCCAATGTGTTGCCATATAACCCTTCGAGCCGATCCACATCTGAATTCACAAAGTCACGCAGGCGATCCCAATCGAACGTGGTTTCGCCGAGGGTCCAGCCCAAATTGGTGGCATGATGCAATTCTTCTGCGAACATCGACGCATAGACGAGCATTTTCTTTGGCACACAGCCGCGAATGACGCAGGTGCCGCCGAACCGATGCTCTTCAGCAATCGCTACCTTGGCGCCATGGCTCGCTGCGATCCGGCTCGCTCGGACACCGCCAGAGCCTGCTCCTATGGTGAACAGGTCATAGTCATATTGCGGGTCCGGCATGAGCGTATTCCTTTGGGTTTCGCGCGATATGCCGATGTTAAGCGACCTTGCCAACTCAGCAATGACTTTGCGCTCACCAAAAAATGCTATTTACCCTTTGGCTCTGCGCGGACGGAATGGCCGTTTGCCCTTTGGCACGGGTTTGTTGGGGCGCCGTTGGCCTTGGCCCTGACCTCCGCCTTGGCCAGCACCATCACGGCGACCTTCGCTGCGCCCTTCGCTTCGCCCCTCACTGCGACCATCTCCGCGTCCGGCACCTTGTGGCCTGCCTTTGCGTGCATTGTGCTTGGGCCTTGGTTTGCGCTTGGCAGCATCCTGCGCATCGCCACCGCGAGCGCCTCCTGCTGGCGTCGGCCTGATCTTCTTCTTCGAAACCCGCGTTTGACCTTTAGGCGGCGGCTTGGTTGGGCCCACACCTTCAACCACGGCGCGGAAGTTCTCCGGCAACGGCAGGCGGTCCAATTCAACCTTCGCTACTCTACGAATGTCTTTGAGATATGAGCGCTCATCCTCGCCACAAAAGGCGATGGCAATCCCATCTCGACCGGCCCGCGCAGTGCGTCCAATCCGGTGCACATATTGCTCCGGCACATTTGGCAGATCATAATTGATGACGTGGCTCACACCCGGAATGTCGATCCCGCGCGCGGCAACATCGGTCGCGACAAGGATCGGACAGGCTGCACGGCGAAACTCATCCAGAGCGCGTTGCCGCTGACCCTGCGATTTGTTGCCGTGGATCGCATTGGCCGAAATGCCGCGCTGACTCAACTTTTTGACCACGCGGTCAGCACCATGCTTGGTCCGCGTAAAGATCAGCACCCGCTCCAATTCGCCGGGCACCGAATGATTGCCTGACAGGATCAGTTCAAGCAGTGACTGCTTTTCATTGCCTTGGACCATGAACAAGAATTGCTCGATCCGCTCCGCCGTCGTGCTTTCCGGCGTAACCGAGACCTGCACCGGATTGTTGCAAAAGCCGGAGACCAGTTCCTTAATCGCCTTGGGCATCGTCGCAGAGAAAAACAGAGTCTGGCGCTCTTTGGGCACCAGTTGGTTTATCTTGCGCAGGGCATGGATGAAGCCGAGATCGAGCATTTGGTCTGCCTCATCGAGCACCAGCACTTCGACACCGGACAGGTTGAACGCTTTCTGGTCGATCAGGTCGAGCAAGCGCCCGGGCGTCGCGATGAGAATGTCGGTGCCACGATGCAGCTTGTTTCGGTCTTTGTTGACCGATGTGCCGCCGACAATCACTTGGACTTTTAAGCCTGCAAGCGCGCCATATTCCTTCGCGCTGTTGGAAATCTGAACCGCCAATTCACGCGTCGGTGCCAGCACCAGCATGCGGCAGCTTTTGAACGGTATACGGTTATCGGCCTCGCGCAGGCGATCAATGCTGGGCAGCATGAAGGCGGCGGTTTTGCCGGTGCCGGTTTGAGCAATACCCAGCAGGTCGCGCCCTTCGAGCACGGGCGGGATTGCTTGTTCTTGGATCGGCGTAGGGGTGGAATAATCCTGAAGCTCAAGCGCTTGCAGGACAGGCTGAGACAGCCCTAAATCGGAAAATTGTGTCATTTGGACTCGCAATATGTGCGAAGCGCACGCGCAAAATCGGCGTACGGAGCGCGGGGTTAAGTGAACCACCCGCGTGAAAAGGGGAGCTGTAAGAGGTGTTAGAGGAAACGCTAGCCGGGGCGGATTGTTAGAAGAGCCGCCGCTTCACGCTGGCTAAAAGCGTTTCGAGTTGAGGGCCATTTGGATGCTGCAGTGCAAAAAGTCAAAGCAATTCGGTTTACCCCAACCCACTCGCCTTCATAAGCGCCACTGTACTGGCATCAAAATCACCTTCGCCGCTGTCGATGCCTTTGGCCAATGCCTTGCCCAACTCCACGCCAAACTGATCGAACGGGTTGATCTGCATAAGCACGGCATTGGCGAAGGTGCGGTGTTCGTGAAACGCCACCAGTGCGCCAAAGGTCGCCGCATCCAGATCATCCACTAGGAACGTCGCGCTGGGGCGGTTGCCGGGATAGCTGCGCGCGGGGTCATCACTGCCCTGCCCCGCCATTAAAGCCGCGCCTTGCGCAAGGCAGTTCATCAAAAGCTGGCGATGGTGCGATGGGTCCAGCTCATCACCCGGCGCGATGCTGGCAATGAAGTCGACCGGGATCAACGCGGTCCCTTGATGCAGCAATTGGAACACCGCGTGCTGCGCGTCGGTGCCCACTCCGCCCCATGTGATCGGCGCTGTGGGCGCTGAGACTAGCTCGCCGGAAACGGTCACGCCCTTACCATTGGACTCCATCTCAAGCTGTTGAAGATAGTCCGGAAGCAGCGCAAGCCGCTCATCATAGGCTAACACGGCGCGCGACTGACACCCGCGAACGCGTGTGTAATATTGGTCAGAAAATGCCGCGAGCAGCGGGCCGTTCGCGCGGCCATTGGTTTCGCGGAAGTGATCGTCCATCGCCTTGGCCCCGGCGAGCATCGCGCGAAATTCTTCCATCCCCACCGCCAGTGCGACCGGAAATCCAATGCTCGACCACAGCGAATAGCGACCGCCTACGCTTTCCGGGAATGGCAGTATGCGCGTCTCATCAACGCCCCAGTCAACCGCGCCTTGGGGATTTGCAGTTAGCGCTACCACCCGCCCGCCAGGATCATCGACCCCGTTTTGCTCCAGCCATTTGAGCGCGCTGGCCGCGTTGGTCATCGTCTCATTTGTGGTGAAAGTTTTAGAAGCCACCGCGATCAAGGTCGTCGCCGGATCGCAGGCCGCAAAGGCTTGCTCAAGCGCAAGGCCATCAATGTTTGAGACGACATGCACGTCGACCAGTTTCAGGTCGCGGGTGAGTGCATCTACGGCGAGGTCCGGGCCGAGCGCGGAGCCGCCAATGCCGATATGGATGAGGTGCCTAACCTCACCCAGAGCGCCCTCATGGATCGCCTCAACCAACATCCCCATACGCGCCAGCAAAGCACCCGCTTCCTCGACATCCGCTTCGGTCCCGCTGCCACGCATCGCGCCGTGGGTAGCCGCGCGGCCCTCAGTCGGATTGACGATCCCGCCGCCGAACAGGTTTTCACGCGCACGGTCAAAATCGCAAAGCTGCGCAAGCTCTTCAAACGCGCCCAAAACTGCATCGTCCAAATGCGTTTTGGACAAATCAAGCAACAATCCTGCACTACCCAACTCGCCTTCCGAATAGATGTCGCCCAACTCAATGCGCTGGCTAAGTTTGGCGACACGCTCAGGATCGCTTGCAAACAACTCAGCCAAAGTCGGCTGAGGAAGGCCGGAAAGCCGTTGCCAGATGTCAGAAATCGGGTTGCTCACTGTCTAATTCCCTTGGCGTGTTACGTTTTGCTCGCGTAAAGACGAATGCAATGGATGTTCACTCCCAATATGACAATGCCGTGGCAGAGGCTGCGGACAGTGAAACCACTGGCGATCTTGGTATCGGCGATAAAGGCGATGCACCTGAAAAGGAAGAAAGCTGGCTGAGCTTTGCGTTTTTCCTGTTGAAGCTGATCCTGGCTGTGCTGATCTTTCGCAGCTTACTTTTCTCGCCGTTCTCGATCCCATCGGAAAGCATGCAGCCGCGCCTTTGGAATGGCGATTATCTGCTTGCCTCCAAATGGTCGTATGGCTTCTCAAATTACTCGTTGCCGTTCAATGCGCCGTTGATACCTGGGCGCATCTTCGCCGATCAGCCTGATCGCGGCGACGTTGTGATATTTAAGCATCCGATTGATAAAAAAGACTATATCAAGCGCGCAATCGGCCTTCCCGGGGACACAATTGAAGTGGTCGGTGGGCAAGTGATGCTCAACGGTGAACTCATCCCGCGCGAGCCCATTGTTGACTTTGTGCAGCCGGTCGATGAGCTGATGCTGGCAAGGCAGAGCGAAAACAAAGATCTTGGATTTGCGGCGGCAAGCCCGTGCGGCAAACCCAAGTTTGAAGAGATCAGCGATGCTGGCGTACGCCAATGCCGTTATCCGCGCTATCGTGAGACCCTTCCAAGCGGGGTCAGCTACAATGTGCTCGATTTTGGCCCCGACGAATTCCTTGACGATTTCGACCGCATCACGGTGGGTGAAGGCGATTTGTTCGTGATGGGCGACAATCGCGACAATTCACTAGACAGCCGCGCGGTCGCCTCTCCCGATGCTGGGGTTGGCATTGTCTCCCAAGACCTGTTGGTTGGCGAAGCGACAATCATCATGTGGTCCACCGATGGCGGCGCAGTTTGGTACAAGCCTTGGACGTGGTTCTCCTCGACCCGCTGGGGCAGGATTGGTGACACTTTATGAGTGAACTTCCCTCTGAAACGCTCGAATGGCTGCGCGCCAACGGTTTTGACGTCAGTGATCATGGCCCTTGGCGTGACGCCCTCACTCATGGCAGCTTTCCACGCAGTGAAAGCGAGAGTGAGCAAGATTATCAGCGGCTCGAATTTTTGGGTGACCGCGTGCTGGGTCTCTCGGTCGCCACTTGGCTTTACCGCGCGGGCGACGCGCCCGAGGGCAAACTCTCGCAGCGTTTGAATGCATTGGTGAGCGGCGCGACCTGCGCACGGATCGCGCGCCGAATTGGCGTTTCGGACCATATCAGGCTGGGCAAACAAGCGCGCGAAGATGGCGGCGCAGACAGCGACAACATCCTTGGCGATGTAATGGAATCGCTGATCGGGGCGAGCTTTATCGCCAATGGGTTCGAAGCAACCCGCGATGTCATCTATCAGCTATGGGAAGACGAGCTTTCCGGCGATATGGGCAAATCCAAGCACCCCAAAAGCGCGTTGCAAGAATGGACTGCGGGCAATCGCCGCGCCATGCCGAAATACGACCTGATCGAGCGCAATGGCCCGGACCACGCGGCGCAATTCACTGTGCGTGTCACGGTCCACAATGTAGGCGAAGCGCAAGCTGTCGCTTCAAGCAAAAGCGAAGCAGAAAAGCTCGCAGCGAAGAAATTTCTGGAGGAATTTGGGTGAGCGATACCCCACAAAAATGCGGCGTCGTCGCGGTTATCGGCGCGCCTAATGCAGGCAAATCGACGCTCGTCAATCAACTTGTCGGACAGAAGGTTGCGATCACCTCTGCCAAGGCACAGACGACCCGTGCGCGGATGCTCGGCATCGCTTTGCTCAAACAGGTGCAGATGATCCTTGTCGATACGCCCGGGATCTTCACCCCTCGCCGCAAGCTTGACCGTGCGATGGTCTCTGCCGCTTGGGAAGGGGCGGACAGCGCCGATGCGCTGCTATTGATCGTCGATCCGATTAAACAGCGCCGGCATGAGCTTGAACCCCTGCTCGAAGCGCTTGAGCGGCGCCCGGAAAAGAAGATCCTCGTCCTCAACAAGGTCGACAAGGCGAAGAAAGAACCGTTGCTCGCGCTCGCGCAAGAGCTTGGCGAAAAGGGTGACTTTGCGGAGATTTACTTCGTATCCGCGCTCAGCGGGGATGGCGTTCCGGAGCTAAAGGATGCGTTGGCCGCGATGATGCCCGATGGCGAATGGATGTATCCCGAAGATCAGGTGTCAGACGCCTCGGAGCGGCTCTTGGCGGCAGAGATCACCCGCGAACAGCTTTATGCGCAGCTCCACGAAGAGCTGCCCTATGACGCGGCGGTGCGGCCTGAATCCTATACGCAGCGCGATGATGGCTCGATCGAAGTGCGCCAGCAAATCGTGATCGCAAAGGCGAGCCAAAAACCGATTGTGCTGGGCAAAGGCGGTCAGAAGATCAAATCCATCGGCGAAGCCGCGCGCAAAGAACTCAGCGATATTCTGGGCGTCAAAGTCCACCTATTCCTGCATGTGAAGGTCAGCGAAGGTTGGTCTGAGGATAAGGAAGTGTTTGAGGAAATGGGGCTGGATTGGAGCGGGTGAGGTGAAGAGATGGATAAGCGCGAAGCGAACCAGCTCAAAATGCTTCGACGTCTGGCACTAGCGGCCAGAGATTTCAGACATGCTCTAAGCGCGGCTACATTTCTTTTAGAAGATGTAGACTTCGCATCCACCTACACTCTTGAAGAAGTTCGCCGATTCAAGTGTTATGAAACCACAATGGTGGTTGCATATGGGCGAGCCTTTACGGCGAGTCATGGCGCGGGAACTGGTCTTAGCTGGAAATCTCTGTCCATTGCACCCACCGCCAGTCAAAAAGGGCTGCATGAAAAGTTGATGAAGCAACGTCACAAAAACTTCGCACATTCCGACGCGACGTTCATAGACAGCAATCTTGAAATTTGGCGGAATCGAATGCCAAATGGCGAGAACTTTGAATTTATAGCATCTAGCACCTCAGATTCGCTGCACTTTGAAGGCCACGAAATCCTTAATATATACAATTGGTTAAGGCAATTACGATTTCAATGTGACGAAGCTCTGCAAGGCTGGAACGGTCCAAGAGACGCCCTCCCAACGAAGAATCGACCATAACGCGAAATTCATCTCTCTCATTGGCAGAGAACTGCATCGCACACATACTTCTTCGCGAGAGCTTTCTTTTCTGTAGTTCCACTCCGGCTTTGAAACGTGGCAAGCGATCCAAGGCGCGCGGTTCTGGATTGCGGCGTCGGTTTGCTCATCGCACAAGACACAGGCGAGAGCTTGGCCCCAATCCCTAACGCTTCTTCGCTACTTTGATCTTATTCTGCTTGGCGAAGGCCTTAGTGCTTTCCTCGCTGCGGTTCAGCGCCTTGGCAATTTGCTTTAGCCCCTGCCCTTTGGAGGCAAGCAGCTTCAAACGGCCCGCTTCCTCCGCATTCCACGGCTGTTTGTGACGAGAGAAATGCTCTTTGCTCATCGCCTCACTCGCTCTTCGCTGGTGCCTTTTTCTTCGCCGGAGCTTTCTTTTTCGCCGCCGCTTTCTTCTTAGGTGCAGCCTTCTTCTTTTTCTTCTTCGCAGGCCCTTTGGCCGCGCGCGCATCAATTAATTCAATCGCTTGCGCGGCTTCCACATCCTCTGGCTTAACGTCTTTGGGCAAAGTCGCGTTGTGATTGCCGTCGGTGACATAGGGGCCATAGCGGCCTTCCATCACCTTGATCTCGCCGCCTGACGTGGGGTGTTCGCCCAAAGTCTTGATCGGTTCACGCGCTGCTCCGCGCCCGCCACCTTTGCGATTGGCAGCTTCGGCTAGCAGCGTGACAGCGGCGTTCATGCCTGTCTCAAACACATCTCGGGTCGAGGTCAGCTTAGCGTATTTGCCATCGTGGCGCAGATACGGGCCATAGCGGCCAATTGCGGCCTCGATCTCGTTGCCTGTCTCCGGATGCGCGCCGATAATGCGCGGCAGGTCGAGCAGTTTGATCGCCCATTCCAGATCAAATTCGTCCAAGTCTTTGGGTATCGAGGCGCGCTTCTTCTTTTCCTCGTGCTCCATTTCGACATAGGGGCCAAAGCGTCCCGATTTGCGGTGAATATCCTCGCCGGTTTCCGGGTGTTGGCCCATAACGCCATCGGCGCTTCCATCATCACCATCGCCGCCCGGTTGAGCAAAGCGGCGGGTGAATTTGCATTCGGGATAGTTCGCACAAGCGATGAACGCACCGAACCGGCCCCCGCGCAGCGACAGTTTCCCGTCCGTGCGCCCTTCTGTGTCGCAGAGCGGGCAGTGGCGCGGGTCTTTGCCATCGTCGCGTTCGGGGAAGAGATAGTCGGAGAGATATTTGTCGAGCTCAACCGTCACTTCGGATGGCAGCTTCTCCATCACCTCTTCGGTTTTGGGTTTGAAGTCGGTCCAAAACTTGGAGAGCAGCGTCTTGTATTCCTCGCGACCATCAGAGACCGTATCTAGCTCATCCTCCATCCCGGCGGTGAATTCATAGGCCACATAGGTCGGGAAGAAACGTTCAAGAAATGCTGTGAGAAGTCGGCCCGAATCTTCTGCGAAGAAACGGTTTTTCTCCATCCTAACATAGTCGCGGTCGCGCAATGTCTGGATCGTCGAGGCGTAGGTAGACGGGCGGCCAATGCCAAGCTCTTCGAGCCGTTTGACAAGGCTCGCTTCGGAGAAACGGGGCGGTGGCTGGGTGAAGTGCTGGTTCGCTTCAACCGCCTTTTTCGCCGGGCTATCGCCTTGCGCGATTGCTGGGAGAAGGCCGTCATCATCATCCTCTGACTTGTCGTCGAAGCCCTCTTGATAGACCGCGAAGAAGCCGGGGAATTTGATCACCTGACCGGTCGCGCGCAGCTCATGCTGGCCCGTGCCATCGCGCATGGTGATGGTAGTACGCTCCAATTGAGCGCCCGCCATTTGACTGGCCATGGCGCGCTTAAAAATCAGCGAATAGAGCTTGGCTTCGTCACCCGATCCGGCATTGTCGCGGGAAAAATTAGTCGGACGAATGGCCTCATGCGCTTCCTGAGCATTCTTCGCTTTAGTGCTGTAAAAGCGTGGTTTTTCTGGCAAGTATGCAGCATCATAGCGTGAGCCGATCTCTTCACGAACAGCCGCAATAGCGCTGCCATCCATCTGCACCCCATCGGTCCGCATATAGGTGATCGCGCCCGCTTCGTAGAGCGATTGCGCGCACCGCATCGTGTGACTTGCCGAATAGCCAAGCTTGCGCGCAGCCTCTTGCTGCATGGTTGAGGTTGTAAACGGAGGCGCTGGGTTGCGTTTTAGTGGTTTGGTTTCAACGCCTTCAACCGTGAAGCGCCCGCCTTCAACCGCGGCCTTGGCTTCCTCGGCGATCCCTTGATTGCCAAGGCTGAGTTTGTCGAGCTTCACGCCCTTATATTTGACCAGCCGCGCGTCGAACTCGGTGCCATCTTGCTCAAGTTTGGCGAGCACCGACCAATATTCGTCGGGCCGGAACGCTTCGATCTCGCGCTCACGCTCAACGATCAGGCGCAGCGCCACGGACTGCACCCGCCCCGCCGACTTTGCACCGGGCAATTTGCGCCACAAAACCGGCGACAGCGTAAAGCCGAATAAATAGTCGAGCCCGCGTCGCGCAAGATAGGCGTCAATCAAAGGCTGATCGAGTTCACGCGGGGCCGCCATCGCTTCGGTCACGGCCTTTTTCGTGATCGCGTTAAACGTGACCCGGTCAACCTCTTTGGGCAGCGTTTTGCGCTTCTTCAAAAGCTCCTGCACATGCCAGCTGATCGCTTCACCTTCGCGGTCAGGGTCGGTTGCGAGAACAAGCCGGTCCGCGCCCTTGGCCGCGTCGCTGATTTCCTTGAATCGCTTTTGCTTGTCGCGATAGAGCTCCCAATCCATCGCGAAGTCTTCATCCGGGCGCACGCTGCCATCTTTGGGCGGCAGGTCGCGGACATGGCCGTAGCTGGCGAGGACCTTGAAGTCCTTGCCGAGATACTTTTCGATGGTTTTCGCTTTGGCGGGAGATTCAACGATGACAAGTTGCATGTGAGGTATTCGATTTCCTTACGTGTGTACGTACGCGCGAGGGTGGGGCGGGATTTCAGCGGGCGTCAAGGGGCTTATTCAAAGGTTTTGACTATATCGACGCTTTGTCGATCGATTGTGCGATATGCGGCAACACCGAGCAACTGGAACCATGCTATTGAAATCGAAAGCGCGAGGTTAGAAACAATGATCCAGCCATTCCCGTACGGGTTAACCAGCCCATCCCAGTTCAGATATTGAATAACGAAAATCCCGACAGCGACTGCATAAGCAAAGACGGGACCAATCGTCGCAAGCGCCAATCCGCGCTGCATATCGGCAGTGTTCTTCCAGCTCCAATCCATCGCCTCAACCACGCCTTCGCCTGCGACACCACACCGCGCATAAGCGGATAACCAGCGCATCATGAGGTAAAGTCCCGGAACGATCAAAAGTACAAGGCCTATGATAATCGCATACTGATCAATAGACCCAGGACAAAATACCCGCCGATGCCGCCACGGGTTATCTCGCCTTTTGCAGCGCTAGCTTGCAACAGTCGGACCAGAAGTAAGTAGCCCAAGCCCCAAACCACAAACGCCAAAGCAAAATAAATTCCGTCTGAATCATAGTGGAAAATGTCGGCATAAGCATAGGCGCCCGTTGCAATCACAACATAGCCGACAAGCGAGACCGTGCTTCGTCGTGCTCTACTCAATTGCTCAGCGACCAATTGCGAATAAACTTCGTTGGCATTACGCATTTGATTTCCCCAACCGGCTCACCAATCCGCCCGCATGACGTTCCAGCTCCCCGACAAGTTCCAGTTCCAGCAGCATCATATGTACCGCCGCCGCGTCTGTGCCAGATTGGCGGATCAGCTCGTCGACGGAAACCGGAGCTTTCGTCAGCAGCTTTTCAACATCGCAACTTTGATCCGACTTCGCCTCACCCCATTGCATCTGGCGCAGCTCGTTGAAGTCGAATTCCACACTGCTTTCCTCAACTTGGAACCTTGATCGCGGCGCGCCCGTAAAACCTTCGAGAAGCTCCACCACATCCTGCGGCGTCTGCACCAGAACGGCGCCATCGCGGATCAAACCGTTGCAACCAAGCGAGCGCGTATCGAGCGGGGAGCCCGGGATCGCCATAACCTCCCTGCCCGCTTCTCCTGCCAGCCGCGCGGTGATGAGCGAGCCGGATTTGGGCGCAGCTTCGACCACCAATGTGCCGCTCGCCAGCCCCGCGATGATGCGATTGCGACTGGGAAAATGACGACCGCGCGGTTCGGTGCCAGGTGGTTGCTCCGCGATCAGCAAGCCCTCAGTCGCGATCTGCTCCTGAAGGTCGGCGTGCTGCGGGGGATAGGCAATGTCGATCCCGCTGGCGATGACGCCGATGGTGCGATGGCCCGAAACACTTAACGCGCCTTCGTGACACGCCCCGTCAATGCCGCGTGCCAATCCTGAAACGACGGCGAAACCGGCCTGCGCCAACTCAGCGGCAAAATCACGCGCCAACTTTACCGCAGCGCCCGATGCGTTGCGCGCGCCCACCATCGCAACACTCGGCGTAGAGGCGAGCGCAAGATTGCCCCGGCACGTGATTATCGGCGGGGCGCTATCAAGCTGAGCGAGGAGCTCTGGATAGTCGGGCTGATCGTGGAACAGGTAGCGTGCGCCCGCTGCACGGACGCCCAGAATTTCCTCTTCGATCCGAGCGGTTGGCGCGGGACGGTATGGCGTTTTACCGCGCGAACCCAGCTCTGGCAGCGCTTCGATAGCGGCTTGTGCAGTGCCAAACCGCGCGAGCAATTGGCGATAACTGACCGGGCCAATGTTTGGCGAACGAAGCAATTGGATGCGTGCAAAAGCCTCAGCCTGCGAAAGTGCCTCACTCATTCTTTGGAGCCAACCTTAGGCTCCTCGCTGCGCAGCAAGCGCCCGATATTTGCGCGGTGTTGAACCAGAACTATCGCGGCAATGGCGACCAATGGCATGATCAGTTGAGGTAGCTCCAGCAACCAAACAATCAATGGCGCTGCGATCACCGTCGTTATCGAGGAAACCGAGGAAATCCGGCTGACAAACAAAGTCGCCGCCCAAATCCCCGCGCAGATCAGCATGGCCGGCCAAGCAAGCGCGCCCAATACACCCGCAGCGGTTGCAAAGCCTTTGCCACCTTTGAACTTCAGCCAAGGGGTGAAGCAATGACCCGCCACGGCTCCAATTGCGGCCAAACCTTCCGTCCCGGTCCACAATGCGGCGGCGATCAAGACGGGCACCACGCCCTTCGCGGCATCCAGCAAAACCGTGGTGGCGGCCAGTCCCTTGTTCCCGGTGCGCAGAACATTGGTAGCCCCGATACTGCCCGAGCCGATATCGCGAACATCACCCAACCCGGCCGCTTTGGTCAGCAAAAGGCCGAAGGGTATCGAACCCAGCGCATAGCCCAGCAGGAGTGCAAAAAACGGTTCCATTATGATCCTTATACCAACACGCGCGCTTTTCTTTTGCCTCTGCCTAAGTAATAGACCCGCCCGGGACAAGCTCAGGACAGGCGGAAACTTTCATTTTGGATGCATCGGCTCCTATTGTGTTGTTTGACACCGGCATCGGCGGGTTGACCGTTTACGATGCGGTGCGCCGCGCTGTTCCCGATGCACCGATCGTCTACGCCGCCGATTATGCGGGCATGCCATACGGGATGAAAACCGAGGCCGAGGTGGCTGCGCGTGTCTCGGGGTTGCTTGGCCGGATATGCGAACGCTTTGCCCCGCGTTTGGCCTGTATTGCCTGCAACACGGCTAGCACGATCGCTCTGGGCATGGTTCGCGAAGTGCTGGAGATTCCGGTTGTCGGAACAGTGCCCGCGATCAAAACCGCGGCGCAGCAAACACGCAGCGGCACAATTGCGATGATCGGCACCAAGGGAACCATTCGCCAGCCCTATATTGATGATCTTGAACGCGAATTCGCGAGTGGCAAGACATTGCTGCGGATTGCTGCACCTGAATTTGTCGAGGAAGCAGAGATCAAATTGCGTGGCGGCGATGTTGATCAAAGCGTGATCGCAGAGGCCACGGATCGCCTGCGCGCAATGCCCGGCGGCGATGCGATTGATGCCGTAGTCTTATCCTGCACCCATTTTCCACTGTTGCGCGAAGAGCTTGGCAAAGAGCTTGGCCCCGATGTCGATTTGATCGACGGTGCAGAGGGGATAGCGAGGCGGATCGCTGCGCTGTTAGACGGACAGGATTTTGCCAAGCCCAACCAAAATCGCTTCGTGCTGACCGGCCCGCTCGACCGAGCGATTGGGTTAGAAGCAACCCTCGCCAACCGAGGCTTTGGCAAAACCGAGAGTTTTTGATCGCTTTTGTTGCAATTCGTTCGCAAAGATCACGACTAGCCAATTCGATCACCGTTACCTAGATAACCGTCTATTCCGCAGGCAATGATTGGGCTATGCGGCACGATATATTCGAGGAACCATCGGTTAGACCGCTGGTTTCACCCCCGAAGCAAGAGCGGTGCGAAGTGAATTACGATCATATCTTTGACCAAGCGATTGATCGACTCCACGAGGAAGGCCGCTATCGCGTCTTCATCGATATTCTGCGCAACAAAGGCGCGTACCCCAATGCCCGCTGTTTCCACGGACACAATGGACCAAAACCGATCACGGTTTGGTGCTCCAACGACTACCTTTGCATGGGGCAGCACGAAAAAGTCATCGGCGCGATGGAAGAGGCGCTGCACGATGTTGGCGCAGGCTCTGGTGGCACGCGCAATATTGGCGGCAACACGCATCTTCATGTTGAGCTGGAAAATGAGCTGGCGGACCTGCACGGTAAAGAAGGCGCACTGCTGTTTACTTCGGGCTATGTCTCGAACGACGCGACGCTGTCCACGCTCGGCAAATTGCTGCCCGGCTGTGTCATTTTCTCAGACGAATTGAACCACGCAAGCATGATTGCCGGGATCCGCAATTCTGGCTGTGAAAAGCGGGTGTTCCGTCACAATGATGTCACCCATCTCGAAGAACTGCTTGCTGCGGAAGACCCAGCCACTCCCAAGCTGATCGCGTTTGAGAGCGTTTATTCGATGGACGGTGACATCGCCCCGATCCACGCCTTTTGCGATCTTGCCGAGAAATATAACGCCCTGACCTATGTTGATGAGGTCCACGCAGTGGGCATGTATGGCGATCATGGCGGCGGCATTTCGGAACGCGAAAATGCCGCTGATCGGATCGACATTATCGAAGGGACGTTGGGCAAAGCCTTTGGCGTCATGGGCGGCTATATCGCCGCTGATACGCGCGTAATTGACTGCATCCGCTCCTATGCGCCGGGCTTTATCTTCACGACTTCAATCAGCCCGGTTCTGGTTGCCGGCGTCCTCGCCTCTGTGCGGCACCTGAAGGAAAGCTCTGAAGAGCGCCGCCAACAACAAGCAGCCGCCGCGATGCTAAAGCTAAAATTTGCCGAGGCTGGACTGCCCGTGATGGACAGCGTCACGCATATCGTCCCGCTCATGGTTGGCGATCCAGCGCGCGCGAAGAAGATCAGCGACATCCTGCTTGCCGAATACGGCGTATATGTTCAGCCGATCAATTACCCCACCGTACCTCGCGGGACAGAACGTCTGCGCTTTACCCCCGGCCCAATGCACACCGAGACGATGATGGATGAGCTGGCAGAGGCTCTTGTGGAAATTTGGGACCGGCTGGAACTGGAATTAGCCGAGGCAGCTTGACCATCCTCCCCTAAAGCGCCCAAGTGTCTCACAAGACTGTCTTGGGAGGCACCTCTTGGCCACAACATTTGATCGCTCAACGCTCAACATTGGAGCGCTCGATATTCATCCCATAACGCCCGCTATCGGTGCAGAGATACTAAATATTGATCTGGGCGCGCCCGATATCGCCGCCCACATCCCAGCCATTCGCGCAGCACTGCTCAAACATGGCGTGATCTTCTTCCGTGACCAAGACATCTCGCAGGAACAGCATATCGCTTTTGGCCGGCATTTCGGCGATTTGGAGGTCCATCCTGCAACGCCGAAGGATCAACCTAACCCAGAGATGCTGCGCATTGCTCATGGCCCCAAAAGCCGCGGGAAAGAGAACTATTGGCACTCTGATGTCACTTGGCGCGAAAAGCCCTCGCTTGGCTCGATCCTGCTCGCACGCGAAGTGCCTGAGGTTGGCGGCGACACGTGTTTTGCCAATATGCATCTGGCCTATGAGCGGCTGAGCGAACAGATGCAGCGCTTTTGCGAAGGCCTTACCGCGGTGCACGATATTGCCCGTGTATTTGCCAAAAGGTTGGGTAAGACGCCCGAGGAATTGCGAGAACAATACCCCTTAATGCATCACCCCGTTATCCGCACGCATCCAGAAACGGGCGAGCGGGCGATCTACGTCAACACCGCCTTCACTTCGC
Source organism: Erythrobacter sp. (assembly GCA_039985875.1). Taxonomy (GTDB): domain Bacteria; phylum Pseudomonadota; class Alphaproteobacteria; order Sphingomonadales; family Sphingomonadaceae; genus Erythrobacter. The sequence continues at coordinate 1,101,304 of JBDWRU010000011.1, forward strand.
ATATAGAGGGGCTGTCGAAAGCAGAAAGCAAATGGTTACTCACTCACCTCTATAAGACTGCGATGGATGCTGAGATTCAGTGCCGTTTCCGCTGGCAAGCCGGCTCAATTGCCTTTTGGGACAACCGTGTGAGCCAGCACTTGGCCGTCTCCGACTACTTCCCCGCACGCCGAGTGATGGAACGGGTCACTATTGCTGGCGAAAAACCCTATTTCATCGCCTAACGCCGCTCGCATTGCCGTAACGTCCTTTGCGCGTTGCTACACCTGCGCTACCTCTCCCCTTAAACCCATTTAGGAGAGAGCAGTGAGCAACGACTACGGTAATCCAGATCAGACATTCGCTGAGGTGGTGAACGGGCGACGTTCGGTACGGGGCTATCTCGACAAGCCAGTGTCGCAATCATTGCTCGAAGAGGTGTTAGCGATGGCGATGCGTTCGCCCTCCTCAATGAACACCCAGCCCTATCATTTTCACGTCATCACCGGCGAACCGCTCGACCGGATCCGCAAGGGCAACACCGAACGTATTCTGGCGGGCGAACCGGACAGTCGCGAGTTTCGCAAAGGGCACCCGTTCGAAGGCGTCCACCGCGACCGTCAGGTCGGCTGTGCGATCCAATTGTTCGAAGCGATGGGCATCACCCGCGATGACAAGGAAAAGCGTCAGGATTGGGTTCTGCGCGGCTTTCGCCAGTTCGACGCTCCCGTTTGCGTGATCATCACCTATGACAAGGAGCTGTCTGACGCGGATGACACGGTATTCGATTGCGGAGCGGCCACCACGGCGCTCGTGAATGCGGCTTGGTCAAAAGGGCTTGGATGCGTTATCAACTCGCAAGGGATCATGCAAAGTCCAGTGGTTCGCGAACATGCCAACATTCCCGATACACAGGTGATCATGAAAGCGGTCGCGCTTGGTTGGCCTAACCCCGACTTCCCAGCCAATCCGGTGAAGATCATAAGGCGACCAGTGAGCGAGGCGGCGACGTTTGTCGGGTTTGATTGATGCCTGAAAGCTTTCTCGACCGCGTATATAAAGCCTCCGGCAATGCCGAGATGCGCGGCATCTATGATGATTGGGCGAGCGAATATGACGCGGAGGTCGCAATCAATGGCTATCAAACGCCGTTGCGCGTTGCGGCCATTCTGAAAGACCATCTGAGTGATCAAACAGCGCCAATACTGGACTTTGGCTGCGGAACGGGACTGTCTGGCGAGGCACTAAAAGCGGCGGGATTCACGCAAATTGACGGTTCGGACCTATCCGAAGGGATGCTCGACATCGCCCGTTCGAAATCGGTCTATCGCTCGCTTCATCTAACCAATCCTGAAATGCCTCTTGCTGAGCAGCTAGGCGACTATTCCGCAATCACGGCGGTCGGCGTGATCAGCAAAGGGGCCGCACCCGCGTCTATCTATGGCGAGCTAATCGAAGTGATGAAGCCGGGCGCGATCCTCGCCTTTTCGATGAACGATCTTAGCCTCAACACGGATGAATATGGTGGTCTGGTCAAAGCCAGCCTGCAAGCCGGCACGATGACGCTGATCACGCAGGATCATGGGGCCCATCTGGCGAAATACGGCCAGAACTCGGGTTCGATGATCTATATTTTGAAAAAGCGCACCTAAAGCGGCTTTTACCGCAAGCTCACCACATTATCGCGAGCTTCGCGGCGGCGTGATCCGTCGAATTGGCTTATCATCGGCTCATCCGAAACAGTCACAACCTCAGCATCGCCAAAGCCGTTAAAGCCGGTCTTCATCGCCGCGCCATAAGCGCCAAGCATCCCGATCTCGATATAGTCGCCCGCTTGAATATCGCCGGGCAGCGCGAACGGCCCCGCCATATAATCTGCATCATCGCAGGTCGGGCCGTAAAACGCGAAACCCTGCTCGGCGTCGCGCAAGTCATCTTCGAGCGCCTGCACCGGAAAACGCCACGCGACATGCGCGGCATCGTAGAGCGCGCCATACGCGCCGTCATTGATGTAGAGCTCTTCCCCACGCCGCTTGGTTACCTGCACAATCATCGATGAGTATTCTGCACACAAAGCGCGTCCCGGCTCGCACCACAGCTCGGCATTGTAGGCGACGGGCAGCTCTTCGAAATGTTTGGCGATGATCGCGAAATAATCTTCGAGCGGTGGCGGGTCCATATCGGGATAGATGCTGGGGAATCCACCGCCGACATCGATCATGTCGATCACCACGCTCGCCTCAGCAATCGCTGCGCGGGTCCGGTCCATCGCTTGGACAAAGGCAAACGGTGTCATCGCTTGGCTGCCAACATGATAACACACGCCCAACCAATCGCAATGCTGGCGCGTATCCTGCAACAGCGCGGGCGCTTCGGTCAGGTCACAGCCGAATTTCGCCGCAAGGCTAAGCTGCGCGTATTCGCTGGAAACCCGCAAGCGTACGCACAGGCGCAGGTCTTGCGCTGGCTCACCCGTCTCAGGATCGCGGCACGCGTCAACAATCTTGGCGAGCTCTTCATGGGTGTCCAAGCTGAACGTCTTCACCCCATGCTGAAAATAGGCCTCAGCGATGGTTTTCTTTGTCTTGATCGGGTGCATAAAGCACAATTCTGCTTCCGGCAAAGCCTCACGCACCAGCCGCACTTCGGCAATGGATGCGACGTCATACTGGGCAATGCCAGCCTCCCACAGAACCAGCAGCAGGTCGGACGCGGGGTTCGCTTTCACGGCATAGAGCACTTTGCCCGGAAACTTCTCTATAAAGAAGTGGGCTGCGCGCCGTGCGGCGTGAGGGCGATTGAGGATTACCGGCTCGTCCGGCGAAAGGTCGCGGACTACAGACCGAGCATCAGGATAAATGTGCAACTCAAGGGACCCCCTTAAAGGTTCAGCTGGTGACCAAACGGTTTAAAAGGCTGCCTTGCGGTTTAGTCCCTTGGGGCAGCGATGGCGCGCATTATGCGACAATGCGCGCGCTCGCAAGCATAAATGTTGCTAAAGGAACGAGTTCCCGAACGCAGACTAAAAAGAGACGCGCGGAACCTGATCAACAGTGCCTTTTTCGCTATCATCGAGCTGATTGAAGTCGGCTTCCTTGAAACCAAACATCCCAGCGAACAGGACAGCCGGAAACGCTTCACGCGATGTATTGAAGCGCGCAACAGCCGCGTTCAAAGCCCGGCGTGCAGCCGCAAGCTTGTCTTCAGTGTCGCTCAGCTCTTTTTGTAGCTCACGGAAATTGCCGTCCGCTTTCAAGTCGGGGTAAGCCTCACCAAGCGCAAGAAGATTATCGAGCGCGATCTTCAACCCTTGCTCATCACCAGAAGCCGGTTCGCCTTTCGCCGCAGCGTTGCGCGCGGTGATTACCGCCTCCAGCGTGTCCGCTTCGTGGCTGGCATAGCCTTTGACGGTGTTAATTAGGTTTGGGATCAAATCGTGGCGGAACCGCAACTGCGCATCAATATCGGCAATGCCCTGACGCACATTCTGCCTCAAACCCACCAGATTGTTGTAAATCCCGATCACCAACAAAATTGAACCAACCGTGATCACTAGGATCGCTGACGTCCAAAACCATCCAAACAGCTCAACCATTTGTGCACCCCTCCTTTACCGGGCTATCGTATAGTAGCACCAATAGGTTAAAGGAACTCAGCAAGTTTGGTGAATGGGGGAAAGATGCGCGCGGATGTTCAAGGATTAATGTCAGGCGAACTGGGCGATTGGCTCGGTGAACAAACGGCAATGCGCGAAGAGGCGAAAGAAAAGGCGCAATCACGCTGGCTATGGGGCGGTGCAATTGCCCTGCCCCTTCTTGCTTTCTTGTGGTTTGGCCCAAGTTGGGGTTTCGGCCTCAAATCGATTATCACCGGAGTCGTTGGGATCGGGGTTGGATCTTGGGGATATATCCCGATCGCCGAAGCCAAAAAGGCGATCAAAGTCGGGATCAATTCCGCAATCGCGAAGAGCCTTGGCATCCAATATGAGCATGATGTTGAACCGGGCGCCGAGTTTGAGGCCGCAAAGAACTACGGGTTGCTGCCCAGCTATAATCGCTCCGGCCTCGAGGATCGCTGGTTTGGCGCCTTGGAAGGCCACGAATTCAGCCTTTACGAAGCGCACCTCGAGGAAAGACGCGGCAGCGGCAAAAACCAACGCTGGGTTACGGTTTTTCGCGGCGCGGTTATCGATATAAGTTTTGGCCGCAATTTCCACTCAACCACGCTTTTGCAACGCAAAGGCAAGCACAAGAAATGGTTTGGGCTGGGATCGCGCAAGGATCATGTCAGCTTCAAGGGCCACCGGCTTGACTACGTCGATCAGGTCCATCCCGATTTCGAAGACGTTTTCGAGATGTACAGTGACGATCAAGTCGAAGCACGCGTGCTCGCACACCCTGCTTACATCGAACATTTGCTAGGGATCGAAAGCGCTTTTGACGGCGAAGCGGTCCGGGCGCTTTTCACTAAAGGTGAAGTGATCATTGCTGTAGAAAGCGGCGATCTGTTTGAAAGCGGCGCGCTCGATTCTGCTGGCGACGAGGCGCGCGCGCAAACAACCGCAGATCAATTCGCAGCTCTTGCGCGCATGGCGCTAGCAATCAATCAGAATGACCGTGGTCGCGGCGGCACTATCGCGGGGCCAGACGACGCCCGAAATTTGGGCGACGCTGACTCGCTTAGCAATGGACCAGTGCGAAAACCCGGAGATTTTGGCCGAAAGGGACTTTAGATTCTAGGACCCTTTGGTCGCGTCCAACATAGTGGTGACGGCCTTTTGGTTCGACGCCAAGAACACCTTGATATTCTCCAACAGGTTGCCAAACGTCACACCGTTATCGAGGATTAAATAGCGATCTACCCGGACCTTATCATTGGCGTTGATCCAGACCTGAACCACTACCGTTTCATCGTCGGCTTTCTTCACGTGAGAAGGAGTTAGACCGGGAGGCTGATTATAGCGCGAAAACATCAGCAAGCCTTGGCAACCGGCTTTGCCTTCATTTTTCTTGCAGACATAACCGCGTAAGAAGAACGAACGCCCACTGTCAGAGCGCAATACCACTTCCGGGCGTTGGTTCTCATTCGCTTCGAGCACTTCAAAACCAAGCGCTGCTGCGAGATTGCGTAATTCGGCAAGATCAACGTCTGCCACGATACGGTTCGCGTCATACTCAGTTTGGGCCTGCGCGGATGCAGGCACACACAAGGCGGCTCCCAAAGAAAGAGCGGCAGCGGCAAAAATAGTCTTCATAATAGTCCCCCCAATGCTGAACCCGATTGGTTCTGCACGTTGCATAGTGAATGAGAGATTAGCTCAATCTTTCGCGAAAGTCGTTGTATGAAAACGACCTAATGCACTCCAAATTGTCGGTTTCCGAATCCCACAGCCAAATTCCGGGCAATTGCACGCCGTTAAACGTGTTGGTCTTGACCATCGAATAATGCGCTTGGTCGAGAAATGCGAAGCGCGCACCGGGTTCCGCTGCGACGGGCATACGGTAATCGCCAATCACATCGCTTGCCAAACACGAAGACCCGCCCAGACGGATCGGGATCTTGCTCTCGTCATTCTGCTCGCCCAGCATCGCCGGGCGATAGGGGGCTTCAAGCACATCGGGCATATGGCAGGTCGCGGAAACATCGGTGACCCCGAAGGGCACCTCGTTAAATCCCGTGTCCAGCAACGTGCCCACTAGAATGCCCGCATCCAGCGCAACTGCTTCGCCGGGCTCAAGGATGATTTCCGCGCCAGTATCTTCGGCTGCGTCTTTTAGCAGTTCGATCAGTTCATCGCGCTCATAATCAGCGCGGGTGATGTGATGCCCTCCGCCCATATTGATCCATTTGAGCTGGCCAAACCACGGCTCAATCGCATCGAACACCTTGTCCCAAGTCTGACGCAAAGGTTCAAAAGTCTGTTCGCACAGATTGTGAAAGTGGATACCTTCCACGCCTTCCATGTGCTCTTCCGTGAGCTGGTCGATAGGAAAGCCCAGCCGTGAGCCTGGAGCGCTTGGGTCATATTTGGGCACTTCACCCGTCGCGTGCAGCGGGTTGAGCCGCAGTCCTACGCTCACATCCCCACCGGTGGTCGTGGCGTGATCGAGGATCAGCCGCGCTCGTTTCATTTGGTTGGGCGAATTGAAGATGACATGATCGGACAATCTGCAAATCTCGTCCAAATCCTCAGGCTTGAACGCCGCCGAATAGGTCGCAATTTCGCCATCGTAGAATTCACTCGCTAGGCGCGCTTCCCACAAACCACTGGTCGAAACACCATCAAGATATTCGCCAATGATCGGCGCGGCGGACCACATGGAGAACGCCTTGAGCGCGGCGAAGACCTTGCATCCGGCCGCATCGCGAATGTCAGCAAGGGTTTGGCAATTAGAGCGCAGCTTAGCCGCGTCCACGACGAAAGCGGGGCTGTCGACGCGACCAAGATCGAATTGGGCGAAAGCGCCGGGGTTACCTGCTTGAGTTTGCATCAGTCCTTTTTGACTTTCATCTCATTTGTGTCCGGATCCCGATACATCTGAAGCTCGCGAAACTCGTCATCGATGACCGAAGAAAAGACCCTGACTATTTCGTCGATCGTTAGCCAGTACATATGCTTCTCTTTGTCGTAGCTCGAAGTTAGATGCACTCCGATCACCGTGCCGTCACCGTCAGCATAGCCCTCGACATCGTACACCATCCACAGGAAAATACTGTGCACAAATTTGTTGCAAATTCGCTGGAGTGGAAACCTCGAACCTTCAAAGGAATCAAGCTCGTAGAGTTTGTCCGTATCAAATCGATTCATGACATCGACTAGCGGCGTATCCGCTTTCTTTGGCGCAACACGGCATTCAACAAGCTGGGATTCAGTTTTGCTCGATAGCTTGGTCCTTGCTTCAATCAGCTTTCGGATGAGAAAGAAGCCCGTAAAACGGCGATTTCCAGATTGGAAGTATCCAACTCAGAACTATCGGCTTGGTCGGACAGCACTTCAATTTCTGAAGTTAGGCTCCTCAGTCTCAGCTTCCAGTACCAGCTCTCCCAAACCACTTAAAAATCCACCGGACCATCAAGCTCAGCCACCTGCCACGGCAAGCCATGGACGTTGAGCATATCCATAAACGGATCAGGGTCCATCTCTTCCATATTGAAGACCCCTTCACCGCTCCAAATACTCTGCACCATCATCGCTGAGCCGATCATCGCAGGAACGCCAGTGGTGTAGCTAACCGCTTGATTGCCGGTTTCGGCATAGGCGGCTTCATGTGAACAAATATTGTTGATATAGAATGTCTTATAACCCGAACCACCCAAAGCTTCTCCGGTGGCAATACATCCAATATTGGTGTTGCCTTTGGTCGTCTCACCCAGGCTTTCTGGCTTTGGCAGCACGGCTGCTAGGAATTGCAACGGGATAACCTCCTGTCCTTGATATTTGATCGGCTCAATCCCAGTCATGCCGACATTTTGGAGCACGGTGAGGTGCTTGATATATTCATCGCCGAACGTCATCCAGAACCGCGCGCGCTCAATCTCTGGGTTGAACTTCGCAAGGCTTTCAAGCTCTTCGTGATACATCAGATAGGCTTGGCGAACCCCAACCTTCTCAAAATCAAACGGCGTTGAAACCTGCATTGCAGGAGTCTCAACCCATTCGCCATTCTCCCAATGCCGGGCAGGAGCGGTGACTTCGCGAATGTTGATCTCAGGATTGAAGTTGGTCGCAAAGGCTTGCCCGTGATCGCCGCCATTGCAATCAAGGATATCGAGTTGGCGGATGGTTTTGAGCTTATGCTTCTTGAGCCACATGGTGAAAACCGAGGTGACGCCCGGATCAAAACCGCTGCCCAGCAGCGCCATCAGCCCTGCCTCTTTGAAGCGTTCGTGATAGGCCCACTGCCATGAATATTCGAACTTCGCTTCGTCTTTGGGTTCGTAGTTCGCGGTATCAAGATAGCTGACACCCGCCTCCAAACACGCATCCATGATAGGCAGGTCTTGGTAAGGCAGCGCGAGGTTCACAACGAGCGCGGGTTCGATTTGGCGGATCAAATTGACCATCGCCGGTACTTCTTCCGCGTCAATTTCGTAAGTAGCAACCGGTCGTCCAGTGCGCTCCTTAACGCTGACAGCGATGGCATCGCATTTTGATAAAGTCCGGCTCGCAAGATGAATGTCGCTGAAGATTTCAGCGTTCATTGCCATTTTGTGCACACAGACGGAGCTGACGCCCCCTGCCCCAATCACGAGAACCCTCGACATAAACGTGGACCTTTCCAATTCGAATCTTGCGCCGCCCTTAGGACAATGCGCTAAGGTCGACAAATGATCCGAACACCTACTCAACAAGGCGTACAAGCTGCTGCTCAAAGCATTGCGGAAATTCTGCCGGCTACCCCACTTTTGCCGGTGGAGATCAATGGCACAAATTGCTGGGTGAAAGCGGAAAATTTGCAACCTGTTGGCGCGTTTAAAATTCGCGGCGGCTGGTGGCGACTTTCGAACCTCACTGAGGATGAACGCGCGGGCGGCGTCGTTGCAGTATCCTCCGGCAATCACGCGCAAGGCGTTGCATGGGCTGCGCGCAGGCTCGGGATCAACGCTATGATTGTGATGCCGCATGACGCCCCACAAGTGAAGCTCGATAATACGCGCGCACTAGGCGCGGACATTGTGCTTTATCAGCGACCGGGAGAAGACCGCGATGCGGTGGCCGCAAAACTGATCGAGGATAATGGCGGCACTTTGGTCCACGCCTTCGGCGATCCATGGGTCATCGAAGGGCAAGGTTCCGCCGGCATAGAAGCCGAGGCACAATTGGGCCGCGCGCCCAGTCGCTTCATTGCATGCTGCGGGGGCGGCGGGCTGGCTGGCGGCCTTTCGCTCGCTTGCCCCGACGCGGCAGTGCATGTGGTCGAGCCGGTCGGTTGGGACATGGTTGGCCAAGCGCTCGCGACGGGCACAATCGTGCGGGTCGCCGATGATACGCCAGAAACAATCTGCGATGCACTGCAACCCGAAGCGACAAAGCCAATCAATCTGGAAGTTCTCAAAGGCCGCGTAGAACCGGGGACCACCGTTACCGATGACGAGGTCCGCCATGCGCAGCGCTGGGCATTTGCCAATTTGCGGCTCGTGGTCGAACCGGGCGGCGCAGCGGCATTGGCAGCAGCCCTAGCTGGCAAAGTACCTTTGGATGATGGCGCAGTCATCATGATCACCGGGGGGAATGCTGACCCGAGCAAGTTTGCCGAGACAATCGCGGCCTAGGCATTTACGGGATCAGTTGCGTTTGACAACGTGCACACACTCTCGCACGGAGATGCGAGAAAAAAGAAGAGGGGGGTTGTTGACCATGCAAGCACAGATACTTGGGCCGGCCACAGTGTTGGTTTTGTGGACGCTTATTGTTCTTTTGTGGATCATACCTTTGCGCTTTGGTGCCGTCGCAAAGATCGATAAGTCGAAATTTAGCGGCAAAGCTGGTGGACGGGGACAGGATCTGGAAGGGGTAATCCCGGACAAAGCCAATTGGCCCTCGCACAATCACACCCACCTGCTCGAACAACCAACCTTATTCTATGCCACTGTCGTAATTCTTGCGATCGCCGGGGCAGGAGCGCTCGATGTCATGCTTGCCTGGGCCTATGTCGGCCTACGGATCTTGCATTCGCTGTGGCAAATTCTCGTGAACAAACTGCCTGTTCGCTTTGCGTTGTTTTTGGCAAGCACGGCGGTTCTGATTATCCTTTCCATTCGCGCGTTTATCGCAACTGTCTTCGCCGATCCCAGTGTCGTTGCAGCCTAGGAGCCAAGTATGACTGATACACAAATCTTGGGCGCAGCAGTCGCCTTGATGATCTGGACTATGATCATGTGGGCGTGGATGTATGCGACCCGCATTCCAGCAATGAGCAAAGCCACGGGTATTCAGAGCCCCGCCAAAATGGTGGGCTTAACAGGTGCCGGACTACGTTCGGAATTGCCTGAGAAAGTTAATTGGAAAGCAGATAATTACAATCACTTACACGAAGCTCCTACAGTATTTTATGCGGTAGCGATTGTACTGTCCATTCTTGGCGCAGGCGATGGGATGAACGCATTCCTCGCGTGGATTTACACCGGGCTTCGGATTGCCCACTCGCTGGTGCAAGTGACCGCCAACAGAGTGTTGGTGCGCTTTGTGCTATTCGCAATGTCGAGCATAGTGCTGATCGTCTTGATCGCTAAGGCTGCAATCATTCTATTTGGGGGCGGATCACCAGCGTAGGCAGGGTTTAGCTTAAAGGTTGCGGGCGACAGCGGCGCGCGATTACTCCGCCGCTACGCTTTCCGGCGCTTCGGTCTCGTCTTCCAAAGTTGCGAGAAAACGCTCGCCGTCAAGCGCGGCCATGCAGCCCATCCCTGCCGCTGTTACCGCTTGGCGATAGACGTGATCTGTCACGTCGCCGGCTGCAAATACGCCGGGGATAGCAGTTTTCGGCGTGCCGGGCTCCACATCAAGATAGCCGCCTGCGTCCATCGCTAGCTTGCCTTTGAACAACTCGGTTGCAGGCGCATGTCCAATCGCCACGAACGCCCCATCCACTTCCAAGGTTGAGGTTTCGCCGGTCTGCGTATCCTCAAGCACCACGTGATTCAGCGCACCATTCTCACCCGCCTCAAAGCTCTTGACGGTCTTGTTCCAAAGCGTCGAAATCTTGGGTGATTTGAAGAGCCGCTCTTGCAGGATTTTTTCCGAGCGCAGTTCATCACGGCGATGGATCAGCGTCACGTCATCGGAATGGTTAGTGAGATACAGCGCCTCTTCGACCGCAGTATTGCCACCGCCAATCACCGCAACCTTTTTGCCGCGATAGAAGAACCCATCACACGTTGCGCAAGCGGAAACACCTTTACCGCCTAGTTCCTGCTCGCCGGGCGCGCCAAGCCATTTAGCCTGCGCGCCAGTGCAGATAACCAGCGTGTCGCCAATATATTCGTCGCCGCTATCGCCGACCGCGCGGAAGGGTGATCCCCCTTCAAGGTCAACCGACACAATTGTGTCCCACATCATCCGGGTTCCGACATGCTCGGCTTGCGCTTTCATCTCTTCCATCAGCCACGGGCCCTGCACCACTTCGCGGTAACCGGGATAATTCTCGACATCGGTCGTGATGGTCAGCTGTCCGCCGGGCTGAAGCCCCTGCACCACAATCGGCTCAAGCATGGCGCGCGCGGCGTAAATCGCTGCGCTGTATCCAGCTGGACCGGAGCCGATGATGAGCATTTTTGTGCGATGGGTGGCCATAGATTGTCTCTTAACTTGTAAATGTTGAGTGAGCTAGGAAACCGATATGGGAGCCTCAGCCCCGCTTGTCACGCCGGATAGAGCGCTGTTGACCAAGCTTTCCTTGGATCATCCACAATTGCGATTTCAATGGTCGGCTTGGGCGACATGTTTAGCGGCTCCAACGAATGCTAATATCAGCCGATCAGGTGGCTTCTAATCAAACGTCTTTGTGGCTCATCCACACCCAGAACCTGCTCTAGATAGCCTTCAGTCGAGCCGAACCGCTCGGCCACCGATGCGCGCGCCGCTTCGAGGAATTGCGGCTCCACCCCCATCAAGACGCGGATCGTCGCCTCGTCTTCTGTCCCATACTTCCCGCCCAGCATCACGCGCCCATTTGCTATGCGTTCCTCATTGCGCGGGGAGTGATTGGTGAGAAGGTAATCCTCCATCGCATCATCGGGGTGCACGCCAAGAATGTGGTGCAACAAATCAACCGCCATCCCGGTGCGGTCCTTGCCCGCAGCACAGTGAACCAAACTCGATCCATCGCCGTTCGCTAGCGCAGTAAAATAACGCCTGAGCACGAAATTCACGCCGTCACGATCGGGCAACGCGGCATAAAGCCCCGTCATCGCTTGACGCGCAGTCTCCGCATCAATGCTGCCCTGCGCGGCTTCGAGATGCGGCGCTAGCCCAGCGGTCTCTCCGGCGAAGATATGCACCTCAGCTGCAAAGCCCTCTGGCCTACGGCATGTGTGCCGTTCACGCTCGCTGTCACCTCGCAGATCAATGACATGCGCCAAACGCAAGGCCCCAACAGTCTCCAAATCCGCGTCAGTAGCATCCGCATGATGCCCCGAACGGAAAAGCAAACCGGTCTTAACACGTCCACCATCAATCGCCGAGTAACCGCCATAATCGCGCAGGTTATGAATGCTTTCGGTGGTCAGGAACACGCTGGCGGTCCCGCTTGCGAATGTTGGTTGTCGAATCATGCAAGCGACCCTGACACCCTCACCTGCCAGCAGCAAGCGCGCGGCTCCAATTGCGAAAGCGTGAATAGGTAAGAGTGCCCAGCCTTCAACCAACGGCAACTTGGTAAACCCGTCTTAAGCAGGATTCTAATCCCCACTCTGCACATTCAAGACCGAGGAGCTTCGCGCACTATGGCACGAATTCTAATCGCCGATGATGACGAACTGATTGCCGAGATCGCGTCCGAAACCTTGATCGATGCAGGCCATGCCAGCGGATGGGTGACAAGCGGCGAAAAAGCATGGGAACTGTTGATACGGCACAAGCGACCCGACCTGCTGTTGCTCGATCAGGATATGCCCGGAATCTCGGGTATTTCCCTGCTCCGCAAACTGCGTGGCTCCCCCAAATTCTACGATTTGCCGATCATTATGTTTACCGCGATGAAAGGCGAGGAAGACGAAAATCAAGCGATCTTCGCAGGCGCTCAAGACTTTATTCGCAAACCTTTTGATGCGCGAATTCTAGTCACCAGAGTGACTCGCGTACTTTCCAACCGCGTTGGCAGGCCAAAACACACCGAACTGCAAACGGTGATGGCGCGCGAGGCAGGTATGATCTGCGACGAACCAAGATCGGGATGGCGTTTTCTTTAAAGTGCTAGACCATGACAGTCAGCATACCTGATCAGGCGCTTTTTGCATCTTTCTGCGAAACGAGCAGACCTTTTCCAATAACCTGAGCCTGAATCTCGGCCGCCCCTTCGAAGATGTTGAGTATTCGAGCATCGCACAACACGCGGCTGATCGGGTATTCGAGCGCATAACCATTGCCACCGTGGATCTGCACAGCGTTGTCCGCCGCGCTCCACGCCGTGCGCGCGGCTAGTAACTTAGCCATGCCAGCTTCGATGTCGCAGCGGTCTCCGCGATCCTTTTGGCGCGCCGCGAAATAGGTAAGTTCTCGGCTCATCACCGTTTCCACCGCCATCATCGCGAGCTTGTCTGACACCCTAGGGAATTGCGTCAAAGGTGCGCCGAATTGCTTGCGTGTTTGCGCATAATCCAGCGCAAGATCAAAGGCATTCCAAGCAACTCCAACCGCTCGTGCAGCGGTCTGAATACGTGCCCCTTCGAATGTACGCATAAGCTGTTTGAAGCCCTGTCCCTCAACCCCGCCAAGCAGCGCCTCTTCGGGTACTTCAAACCCGTCAAAGCCCAGCGCATATTCCTTCATGCCGCGATAGCCGAGCACTTCAATTTCGCTGCCATCAATGCCGTCGTCGGGAAACGGTTTCGCATCATCCCCTCGCGTTTTTTCGGCCAACAACATCGACAAGCCGCGATAGCCGGGTGTGTCGGCATCTGTGCGCACCAGCATCGTCATCAAATCGGCGCGCGCCGCATGGGTGATCCAAGTCTTGGCTCCATCCACTCGCCATCCGTTTTCGATACGCCGCGCGCGAGTCTTCACCGCTGCAAGGTCAGAGCCTGTGTCAGGTTCAGTGAACACCGCTGTTGGCAAGATCGAACCATCCGCGATTCTGGGAAGGAATTTCGCCTTTTGCACGTCGGTTCCATTCTCACCGATCAACTCACCAGCGATCTCAGAGCGAGTTCCAAGCGAGCCAGCGCAAATCCAACCTCGCGACAATTCTTCCGAAACAACCGACATGGCGAGCTTGCCCAGCCCCATTCCACCGTGATCTTCATCTATACACACGCCAAAGACACCCAATTGTGCCATTTCGGTTATTACGTCGATTGGAATTAACTCATCCGTCAAGTGCCATTGGTGAGCGTTGGGCGTGATTTTGTCCTTTGTGAATGTGCGGAATTGATCGCGAACAAGATCGAGCGTGTCGTCTCCGAGCCCTTCAAATGGGCGGATACCTTGACTCAAAAGGTCCACAAATCTTGCTCTATTGGCCGCAGTGTTGCCGTGTTCGAGCAGTTTCGAGACGTTTGCATCCTGTTTCAACGCATCGGCTGGGCCATCGATACCCAGTGCGGACGGGCGCAGGAATTCTGACTGACTCATCGGCAAACCGTGGATTAGCTGCGCGCAATATTCTGCGATCCCGACGCGCAGGGTAAGCTCTTCAATTTCGGTGAATTGCCCCACTGACTCCGCGGAACCGGCCCAATCGAGCGTAGCTTCCATTGCGGTGACACTCGCCGCAGCCCAAGCCATACCGTGCACTGCATGCTGTTCTGCGTTTAGCGCTTCCATTTCTACGCCAGGGGTCGATGCGATGCGATCATTAATCGCATGCTTGGCCGCTTCAACGTATTTGCGCGCCGTATTGGTAGCCCGCAATGCAATCTCTATCCATTCGTTCATGCTATTCCGCTAGCAAAGCGTGGCGCCACGCGCCCCTATTGTTTGCGCTATTGCGGCAATTTTCCTGATTTATTGCTCAATCATATAGCGCGCGCGCAAAGTGAAATTGCCGCCACTGGCAAGGGTGCCATCAGGATTGACCCGGAAATCAGTCACATTCGGGTCACAGCCATCGCTATCGGCGGCCGGCACGTAGTTGAACGTCACGCCATTGTCGTTTGAAAACGCCACATCATCGGTCGCTGAAGCAAGACTTATGAAACTGTATGAAAGCGATGAATTGTTTCCGGGATCGGCGTAAATAACAGGCCCACCTGCAGCGCCAATCAGACACAACTTCAGATCGCCCGGCCCGCTATCGATCACTTCAACGGTGTCAGCGTCGGCTGCTCCCGGGCCGCTGTTTGCGACGGTAATCAAATACTCAACAATCGCGCCTGGGATCGCTTTGGGATTGGATGGCCCGCTGCCGACTGTGCCGTTGACGGGATCGGAGATGACTGAGCTAAGCTTTGTCACTGAGATATTGGGATCAAGCGGCGTGCAAAAGGTGAAATCGTGGATCGCCATTGATTGGTTGCCAGGGTTGTTTGGAGCTCCCGGCCCATTGCCATACTCGATGACGATCGTGTCAAATGGTTGGAGAAATGTGAAAACGCCAGTTCCATCAGCAGATGTATCACCGGCACCGCTGGTTCCGATAATCGAATCGCCGACCACCTGATTGCTTACCCCTGATGTCAGCACCGCATCGACCCGAACTCCGTCGCGCAAACCAAAAACGGTAACACGATCCTCAAACGAACCAGAACGGTCAATATCAAAGACTGCGAACTGTCCGCCAACGAATTCACGCGGCAACGTGATTGTAGTCACTGCTTGTTGGTCCCGATTGGCATTGTTCATGTTGTAAGCGAGCGCCAATTCGGCCGGACTTAAGCCCCCTGACACTTCCGTCGTCAAAGCCGGAACAGCGCCGCCAAAGCTGGCACGCGATGCAAAGTTGCCATCGGTAGTAATATCGAACTCAATCTGGCCAAAAGTAGACAATTGGTAGCTGTTGCTAAGGCTTCCGCCTGGCCACGAGACATTCTGCCAATCGAAAAGGAACGTGCCCGCAGGACAAGGCAAAGCCGGGGGAATTCCAGGGGTTGATGCGACCTCGAAACTTGCCGTTGAGAAGTCATCTTCGAGTGAATCGCCATTGTTCGGTGTTGAATCCGGA
Source organism: Erythrobacter sp. (assembly GCA_039985875.1). Taxonomy (GTDB): domain Bacteria; phylum Pseudomonadota; class Alphaproteobacteria; order Sphingomonadales; family Sphingomonadaceae; genus Erythrobacter. The sequence goes on from JBDWRU010000011.1 coordinate 1,117,104, forward strand.
TCTTCGGCATTGCTAGCAATAATTTCAGCGGTGTTGGTGATCGACGTGCCAACGCCGGCGCTGACCGTCCCTGCTAGGTCAATCGTTGCACTTTCTCCGGGCGCCAATGTTGGAACTGTCCAATCGCCTGTTGCTTGGTTGAAAGTGCCATCACCAGTTGCTGAAGAAAAACTAAACTGAGCCGGGAATGTGTCGCGCACGATGACACCGCTCGCCGGATCAGGCGAGCTGGAATCATTTGTTACGGTCAAGCGCCATATAGCATTTCCGCCATCTTGCGGGGCCGATCCCACAAGCTGCTTAGTCAAAGACAAGTCCGCTTCTTCGGCTTCGTCGAATGCGAGGTCTGAGATGGTCGAGAACTGGTTCCCCGGATCACCTGTCCCTGTATAACTGAAATAGACGACTTGAATTCGCCGCACTCGAGTATTGCCGAAATCGAAATCTAGATTGCCGGTAGTCGCGGCGGTCGCGGAATTGGCCGTTCCGCGCCAGCCATCGACGACAGCATCATTGGTTTCCGTGATACCGCTTCCAGCGGTCCAGAACGCTGAGTTGGGCCGCGCATTCGTAAATGCCCCGGTTTCATCTGAATCGTAAAAGACCTCAACCGCATCGGCGAAATTGCCATTATCAATGTCGCTGAGGCTAAATGTTAGGTTGTTGACCGCCCGGCTGAGCGTGATGGTAACAATCACGCGGTCATCGGGATCGAACGCGCTGTTGTCGAAGCTCATCAACAAAGGCGATGCGTTGCCACCAACCGTGCCGCTGAAATAGCTAACAAAATCGCCGCCAAATGCCGGGATGAACGTGCCTCCATCGGTTTCAGTTGTCCAATCCACTTGTGCAACGGTCCCATCCGAACCGGCTGCGGTCGTGCCAGTCGGCAAGGGCGTTAAACTCGCAATACCCGCGTCAGCCCAATCAACTGTAGCGGTTTGAGCGCGTGCAACATTGGGGGCCGCAGCAAAAACTACGATCCAACATGTAACCAATATGGCTAACAGTGACCGTTTGAGCATCACCTGCGTCCAAGCCCGAGGAAATCGAAGGAATCGGCGTCAAACTTGATACGGACAGCTGCGTAAACGCCCTCGTTCGTTGTCCGCGCTTCGCCAAAATCACCGTCACGGAAGCCTTCAACGTTGTAACCCACAGTTAGGAGCACATTGTCAGCGGGGACGATGCCGATCTGCGGTCCATATGCAAAGCTGGTGACATTGTCGTCGAGATTGGCGCGCACCGTTCCGCGCACGCCCAGTTCAATATTATCGGTCACTCCAACTCGAGCATCTGCGCCAGCAAGAATGGTGGTTCCGGAAAACTCTGTACCTTCGAACTCATCGAAATTGTAGCGCGCGCCGACGAACAAGGTGTATTCATCGCGGCGGGTTTGTTTTACAGTCCCTGCCGCGTCTTCGTCCCAACCGCGTGGACTTAAATTGCCCGACCAACTACCGACCAGGCGGCGCGATGTCGCATCTCCATCAACGATCAAAGCAGTGTTGCCCGCCCCAGCAACTTCGCCAGCTACCGCGCCAGTTACAACGTCGCTACGATATTCAAGTTTCCCCAGCATCGCGAATTCGGAATCGTCCGGGCGATGCGCGTAGGCCAGGCTCGCATCGAAGATCTCGGTGATCGAGCCATTGTTATTTTCCGCACGCGTCCAAGTCGCGCCAGAGCCGACTATGCTGCCTTCACCGAGCTGACGAATCGCGCCAAAGGTTGCGCCCGCACGATCAGCCTGTTCGCCGTCGCGATATTCGCCGCGCGCTGTGATGCTCCAACGATCCTTGCGCCAAGCGGCGCCAAGAGTGACCGCGGTGAAGTCTTCAAAAAGTGTGTTGCCGGTTAGTTGACCACCGGTTGCAACCGGCTGAGCCGGATTGATGACATCGCTCACATCGCCGGTGCCGTTCAATGTCCGGCTGCCATCAATTGTCGCGTCCAATGTCAAAGCGGGAGAAACTTGCAAGCTCTGTGACAGGCCAAAGGCAGCAAAGCTGCGATTGCCGAACTCGCCGATCGATTCCTGTCCCAGCGTCGTGACCAATTGACCGCCCTGCCAAGGGGTCACTTCAAATCCGGCACGAAGGCTTTGCGCGGAAATCTCGTCACCATCGGCGATCTCGTAAGAGCCGATCACGCGAATATCGTCGGTGATTGCGTAGCGAACGCCCAAGCGATGACGCGCTGGCAGATCAATGCTCTCCGCTGAATCAAGCGCGATTGAACTGGTGGCACTAATTTGCAGAGCGTTGTCGAACAGACGCTGCGTAACGCCAGCATCCAGCACGGTTGAAGTGTTAACTGTGCCATCGCTCAAGCGATCATTGAAATGTGAAAGACCAAACCGCAGGTCGGTATTCTTGCGCGTCAACTGCACTTGGCCTTGCGCTGCCCGGCGGCGGTTGTCATCGGTCAGGCTATCATCCTGCCAAGCGCTGCCAACGAAGCTCAGATTTTCGTTCAGGCGTACACGACCATCAACGCCGACCTTGCGGCGGCCCACTTCTGCGCCGTTTTGTTGGCCAATGCCGTAGTCCGCATCCAATTGGCGCGCATAAGCAAGCACATCGAGCTTGCCGGTTTGGTGCTGCGCTTCGACTAACCAGCCAGTGGCTGTGTCGCCGTCGCGCTCACTAACGCCAAACTCAGCACGAACTTCAGTTGCGTCACCAATCCGAGCGCGCAGATCGAGCGCGCCGATATTGGTACGCTGTCCGTCGCCTTTGTCTGTTAGCGCGGTGGCCCCGATACGGATGTTGCCATCGTTGCTTGTCCAATCACCGCGCAAACCTGCGTTAAGCTCGGCGTCGCCCAGTCCATCGGTTTCAAATTCGACCACGATAAATTGCGGGTTTAGATCGGCATCACGACTAAGAACGGGTTCGGCGAAAGTGATCGTGCCCGACAAAAGGTCGATATCGTAGTCGATAAAGCGCGTGAGCTGTTGTTCTGAGATGATGAGCTCTGAACGGAAACGGTCGCGCACTTGCAAGACGACACGCTCGCTATTCGCAAGAATATCTCGGCTGCCAAGGCTGTATGGTCCGGTGATGCCCTGCCCCTGAATTTCTTCACGGCGCAGGCGGCTTGAGATTTCCGCCGCAAATCCTTGCGCTTTGAATTGGCCAACACGCAGCTCGCCTTTTACGCCCGTTGCCGTGCGGTTATAATTCGCCAACCGGGTCTGATCAAAAGCAGTGACGAAATCGCCATACAACGCATAGAACGTCGAGGTTTCGATCCGGACATAGAGCTTTTCACGGCTGGCCGCATCGAAGCGGCGCGAAGAGCCATCCGCGAAGACCGTGTAATACGCTTGCGGGTCGATTGTGCCCAGAACGCGCTGATCTTCGCGTTGTTTGGCGCTGTCATAGGCGAGCGTGACAAGATATTTGCCCAGAATGCGACCTTTGGCATAGAGCGCAACGCGCGCATCTTCGCCAAGATCGCTGTCAAAGCGGCCCGCGCGTTCCATATTGTCGGCAACTGAGCGTGCGCCCACGGTCCCTTCGACAAGACCGACAATTGTCCATTCGATCTCTCCGGGTTCAATCCACGCTTCAAGCTCTTGCTGGCGTACCACATCGCCATCGTTGAACGTGAAGTCCAAACGCAGCGATCCGCTGACCATCGTTGGCGCAAGCTCGATAAGAGCGATGCCCTCATTGCCCTCAACAACCCAGCGCGCAGACCCCGTGTCGAGGCCAGTAAGCTGATTTAGTTGCTGGCGATCGAGCTGTTCAGCGCTTTCATACGGGGCATTCAAACGGAACTCGCCAGCGATCCCTTCGCGGAGCGGGCGATTGTTGCGATCAAGCACTCGGATCGCAATGGTCGGACGGGTGCGACCGTCGGCAATCAAGTTCGACAGCTCTGGCACCAACTCAACCTTGGTCGGGGTGGTGGTAAAGAACACTTCGCGGGTAATCGTGCCATTCACGCCGCCAAAGGAATTGAGGATGTCAGCTTCGAGCACGGTGCGTTCATTGGTCAGTGGAACGCCGCGCCACAGGCTGACGGCGTAATTACCGTCGCTTGCTTCCAGCGTGCCGTCAAATACCAGTGGGTTCACCGGCTCGCCGTCAACCCGAAGGTCAATCTTCTGTCCCTTACGGTGACGAATTGCGACCTTCACCGCTGGCGCACGAGGGTTTGCATCAACAGTCGGCGCGAGGAATGTCGTTTCGCCCGGCCCCATAGCAAGCCAGTCGGTACCAACCGAAGCGGGTTTTGGTGCCGGTGCGGCCGCTTTGGCTGTGCTGACTGGAACGCCGTTTAAGATCAACGTGGTTGAAGTCTTCGGCAGAACGAGCTCTGAGCCAATCTCGTCTTCGCTGCCTGCGAAGATCGGTTCCTGCGTTGCAATGGCGTTCACAGCACGCGCCCCATCGCCATCAAGGCGGGTTTCGGCCCGTGGCGCAGCGTCTTGGAACCAACCTTCTGGCACCGTCGCGTGGAAGTCTGCGACAATCAACTGACCGCCATGGCCGATGATGAAACGCGAATTGGTGCTGCCTGCATTGCGCGTTGAACGATGGCAATCGACGAATTCTGCGCCTTCAGGTAAAGTCATGCGTGAGGCTTGAACAACGTGCGTACCAGGCACCACGCCTTCGAAGTGATAACGTCCATCTGCGTCGGTTATCGCAAAGCTACCATCTTCTAGCACAACACGGACGCCGGGTATGCCGCGACGCGGATCGTCCAACGAACATGGTCCAGCGGTCACCCGGCCAATGATGGTCAGACGATCAGCAATGCTCTCGCGTTCAATGTCGACTATGGCGTTGGCACGGCTAATCCGCCCTAGTGAATCGATGATTTGCGCCTCGTTGATCGCTTGTCCAGGCGATGCGTCAGGCCTTACGGACATGCCGTAAGTGACACGCGCCGAACCGCCGCCAGCAATATCGCCCAAAGCGATTGTAAGCGTGCTGCCATCGGGAGCAAATGTGACAGCATCGTCGTCGCGCGCGCCGTTGATCCGCACAGTGTTGGGGCGAAAACGGAGCTCAGGCGCAGCAATGTCAGTCAAAACCACGTCCCGACGAGGCCGTGTAGTATCGGGGTTGGAAGCGGTGATAGTGTAGAAAACCACTTCACCAGCTTGAACCCGCCCTCTAGAAACCTTTTTGGTTAATATAAGCTCTTCGCTCGAGCGGTCGAGCGGAATGTCGATTTGCACAGGGGTTGGATCGTCCAAAGTGAATACACCACCGAACGAACCATTTTGGATAACAAACGCCCGCCCATCGGGTCGCGTCAACTGTGCTAAATTCTCTGGAGAGACAAGCGACGGAGCGGTGTATGGATCTGGCGGAGTTACTTCGAGTCGATAGTCCCCGAGGAACGTAAGCGGGAACCAAAATTCACCAGCTTCAAGCGTAGTAACGCTTCCCGAGCCGTCAGTAATCGGCTGTCCAGAAATCACCGTCGATGGCCAAGCTGTCACGCCATCTTCGGCAAAGACGGTGGCGGGCTGGCCAGTGGCATTGTCGATCAAAGTGACGACTGCCCCATCAACCGGCTCACCGGTCTCGCTGTCAAAAACGACACCAAATGGGTCCGCGAGTACGTCCACGTCGGTTTGCACGATGATTTCGGTCGCACCGGGCAGTGAAGCTGCGATCTCAATCGAAGCTCCGTCCACCACGCTTAGGACGCAATCGTTTTCTATGGCGGCCGGCGGCATCCGTATCGTATTGATTTGGCCGACAAAGATTCCGGTGTTTGGACCTGTTTCGAAGATTGTCTCAATCTCGCGGTCGCCAGTCGAAGTGGTAAGTACAACTTCGAGCTCATCCACGGCGTTGGGATCAATGTTCCCCGCCGCGGCTGTCACTTCAAAGATCAGCGTTTGCCCAACTCGGAGCAAAGATGTTTGCTCGACGGTTGCGCTCAATGGTTGGTTAGTCCCGGTTGGGGAAATCGGAATAGGCGTCATCGCAACAGTACTTGCGGCGCCTTGCCCGATCTGCGTGCACAATGGCGCACGGAAATTAAGAGCCACATTGCCCGAAGGCTGTGGCCGGAATGTTTGGATTTCAGGCGGCGGCAGGGTGACATCTATGGTCACCGGGTTTGATGTGCTTGCAGCCGGTGTGCCCTGAAAATTCCATTGCGCTTCGGCGATATTGGTTATCGTCCGGGTAGTCTCTTGGCCCGTAGGCTCGGAAGAGTCCTGTGCGTATGCCCCTTCTCCGGAAACGCCAAAGGGCAGCAGCGCTAATGAAAGCGCTGCCGCCAGACGGCCCAGAGAAGGGAATACACGCAAAGTCTTGTTCGCCTTGACTAAATTAAGCCGGAGGCGTCGCGGCAGTTGCAGCCGGAATGGTTACGCGGAAGCGCAAACCTGCCGAAGAACCACCGTTGAGGTCGCTCAAGTCGCCTTGAACAACGCTTTGGTTTGCGTTTCCTGAGTTGTCAGTGAAGCCCGAGTTTGCACCCGTTCCAGCGTTGCCGCCAGAACAGCTTGCATCACCGGCTGTCACAGTCACTGCTGTATCGAGGAAAATGCCGAAGCCTGCGTCATAGACAACATCATCAGGCAATTCATCGACCACGCTGATAGCAGTTGCGGTCGAAGCACCTGAAGCGTTCTCAACTGCGATGCAATATTCGATCACCGCACCCGGAATTGCTTTCGGGTTAGTGGTGCCGTTTACTGGATCGGAAATAACGCTGCTTGATTTGGTGACCGTTACATCAGCGCCAGCAACAACGAATGTGCCTTCAGCTGAGAAGTCGCCTTCATTGGCGTTATCAGTTGCGCCTGCACCATCAGCAAGGACGGTGTCGACAACGCTTTGGTCCGTAGAATCACCAGCACTTTCAGTCAGTTCAGCACCAAGGGTGCTCACTGTGCCAGATGCGTGAGAATCCGCGGTCAAGGTAACATCGAATTCATCACCATTTGCGGCGGTCAGTTCGATATCCGAAACCACAAATACGCGTAGCGTTTCGTCGGCTTCAACTTCGTCGAGGAACGTGATGACTTGGTCAGCTGCATCGAAGGTACCGTTATCATTGGTATCTTCGTAGACTGTGAAAGTCGGGCTGTTGCCGTTGATATCAGCCTGTGTGCCGTCGGTTAGGACTGCATCCAGATCAAGATCGATGACGTCATTCGACAGGTTGGTCACGTCAAAGGTCAAGAACGCATCGTCTTCACCTGGGCTGACGTTTTTCGGGCTATCAACAACAGTCACTGTGACGTTGACACGGCGGTCAACGGCAAAGGTATCGCTGTCGGTTTCCTCAGTTTGCTCGACACCGCCCACTTCGTAGGTGACGGTGACATTGTTTGTGATATCCGTGCCAGCGCGGATGCCTTCCGCCATGGCCGGAGCGCTGGTCATGGCAATAAGTGCGGTAACACTCACTGCCCCCAACAGTTGCTTGGTACGTTTCATTTCGTGGTCCTCTGCGTGTGCCTCGCGTCAATCATTCCGCCCGTGAGGCTTGGCGGTTACCGTTCGCCTCTCAGCGAATGATCACGGGATATTCGAGCCGCCCCGTCTCGCCGGGCGCGATGGACGAAAGCGTCCAGCGCACATGGGTGACATCGGCTTGAGTTGCTGCGCGTGTCGCACCGGCTTGGTCGGTGACGCTCAAATTGGCGAGCACGCCAAATGACTTGGCACCGTCTACCGATACGATCAGCGCCGGGTCGGCGTCTGGTGCGAGGCGAACCGCAGCGTGAATAGGGTTGGTAACGACGAAGTTCTCGACCGCGTCACTGCCGCTATTGGCGTAGTCTGTTCCAAAGACGAGGCGATCGCCCGGAACAGTCTTTGAAGGCTCTACAAGCTCGGTTTTCTCCGAACCGTCAGCTTCCGTCACCGTTTTTACAGCTTTCACGTCGCTCGTAAGGCTAACCGGCCGCTCTTGCGCAGCCAGCGGTGCCATCGGGAGCGCAACGACTGCCAAAGCAGCGAACATATTAGTGATGCGTTTCATAATCTTAATTCCCGTTCGGATGCGTTGTTCAGTCAATTGTGACGTCAAAGGTGATGGATTGGCTGGTTCCCCCGGCAACCGTGCCCAGATCGACCGTGATGCCGGTTGTGTTAGACGCGTCGCCAGCGTCATCGCCGACAGCATCGGTTAGGCCGGAGCCTTCGAGCGCGAGTGTGCCGGGGTTGTAGGTTGTACCAGCTGGGATCGCGTCGGTGATGATCAGGTCGTCAACCGAGCCACTGCCTTCGACATTGGCAGTGATCGTGAAGGTGACGACTGCACCGGGGACCGCGCCGTCCCCGCCGAACGAGTCCAGCACCGTCGCGGATTTGGTGAGATCAACCGTTGTGATGCCCACGGTTATTGAACCGATCGCGCTCGCCGATGCGCCGGTCGAGCCGACGATTGCATCGCCACCATCGACACCTTGCCCAGCAAACAGCGTGCCCGGCGCGCCCGAACCGGTCGTTGCCGTTGCAGTCAGCTCAACTTCGCTTTCCTGACCGTCTGTCGCGTCGTTAGGCACTGTGACGATCACGAAAACCGTAAGCGATTCATCTGCATCGAGAATTTCGGTGGTCTCAGGTGCTGTCAGTATCGCGTCAACGCCGGGGTCATATGTCCCGTTGCCATTCGTATCGACGGCGATGTTTTCAACAATTGTGTCGAAATCGTTCCCTGGAACAATAGGATCAGTGAAAAGCTCATAGGCCTCGGGCCCATTGCCCTGATTGGTGACCTCAAAGGTCAAGACCGTCTCGCCCGGAGCACCGGCGATTGCGCCGGGATCAAGCGATGTGACGGTCACATCAATCAACTCATCGACCCGCAGCACGACAGTGTTTGAATCGACGGTCTGAGTCCCAGAGCCATCGTCGTAAGTCGCAGTTGCGGTGTTCTCGATCAACGTGCCTGCGCTGATCCCGCCAGCCATGGCCGAGGACGCAAGTGTGGACGCCGAGACAGCAGACACGGCGAGCAGCGAACGGAAAAGATTATTCGTATTCATACCTAGGCGTGATACCTAGGAATGGTTATCAACCGGTTAGCTTTGGGACAGAAAACCGCAGAGTTCAGCCATTTTTTACACATGTTTACGGATTATGAACAAGGTAAACACCGCCATAATTTGGCAATGCAAAGGGCCATTTCGAAGGCCTACTCTCACTAGATTCCAGCTATTCGTCGAGCCACCTTCAAAGCGCAACTAGCGTGGGCGCAGGACGCAAAAAAGGGGGGCCGCGAAGCCCCCCTGGTTACGCTATAAAAATTGGGCGAATACCGCAATGAGCACTCAGAAAACGCCGAGTTCAGCTGCTGTCAGCCTGCTGCGCTGCACAGATAGCGCTCGCAATATTCTTTTTGAAATTCAGTGACTTTTACACGTCAGTCATTCAAAAGTCAGACAATCGCATCACGATCTTCGGCCGCCATGCAACCATAGCGACCTTCTTCACCAGCGGAAGCTCCAAAGGCATCGATTTCTGTGACAATTGGCGGTTCGCCCGCTGCCATCTCACTGGTATTGTCGTAAGTCAGCGTCGCGGTCCCATCTGCCATATGGGTGAAGGTGACATCGAAATCGTCCTGACCTTCGCACGCCCATGAATTGTCAGCAGCAGCTTTACCAGTTTCATCGGTGCTAACCATTTCGTCAGATTCTTCCGATTTTTCGTCTTTCGGACCTTCATCTGCCGCGCCTTAGCAGTACTGAACTGCACTTTCTCCGCAGTCAGGCTGGGTTCTCAATAGAAAGCGAAGGTGCGGGTTTCGATACTCGCACGCGCGGGAACGCTGGGGTCTTGATCGGGATACTCGAACGCGGTGTGAGGAGTGAAGCGAGCCGTTTCATTGGTTTCGGAGTCATATCCTTTGATCAGAACAACTTCTTCATGGGTCATCTCTGAAAAGTAGGACCAGCGCTGGCCCGCTTGTTTGCGCAAAGCGAAAATTTCGCCCACGTGATCAGTATCTGGAAAATGGATCTTGGTTGGAATCAAATCCGCACGATCAATGCTTGAGGCGTCGCAGAAGGTCAAAGGCGAACGCTTCACGGTATCGACCAATGGGCGCCAAACATTGATTTGGATCATCCGCCGGCCCGCCATTTGAGCAAATACCGCTTTGCCCATCATTTCTTCTGCACGGATTTGTGCTGTTTTTTCAGTGTAGTCATTATGGACATGGTGAGCAGGCTTGCGTTTACTGCCTTGGTCGCCGCGCCTAATTGTGTGGTCAAATACGAAGACATCTCTTGCGCCAGTCACATCGCGCACAATCTTGGAGACTTCGTCGTAATACGTGCTTGCGATGGCCTCATCGTCGTCAAAGTCGTGATGTGCGGTGGGGACCATAGCCAATTCAAAACCATTCGTATGGATCTTGAACTGATCCGACGTTTCGCGGCAATCAGCAATTGTCGCCGTCATAAAGGCGTAGGCATCAGAATATGTTTGAGGTGCCGAACCACCAGAATAAAATACCTCAGGCGCGTTCTTTGCATCTGGCGTAATGTAATTGAGCTCAGCCTCAATTGGTCCGGTTATACGCGCAGCTGGGCTGTCCGGGCTTGTCAGTCTTGTTGCAGAGGGCATCGGGTAACCTTGTAAGGTGGCTGGTCTCAATTGGACAAGGTAGGGCGCAAGCCTTCGACCCGCGCCCTATCATTGATCGGCTTAGAGGAACTTGAAGAAAGCAAGCTTGTTGCTGTCAGCATCCTTCACATAGGCGCCATAGAAAACGTCGGGGATACGTTCGCCCGGCTCGCCATCACAGGTTGCTCCCAACTCGATAGCCTTGTTGTAGAGCGCGTCGACTTCTTCTGTTGAGTCAGCGGTGAACGCGATCATATTGCCATTGCCAGGGTGAGCAGGTTCTTCATTGAATGGGACACAAACCGCGACTTTTGGTTCCGCTGCGGATTTCCCGATCATAGCGAGACGGCCAACATCGACCAGCACTTCCGCGCCGAAAAGGTTGCAATAAAAATCCTTCGCGGCGTCCATATCTTTGACGCCGATTGTTGAGTATCCGATCATTATATTACCTTTCAAATTGGTTCAGGGCTCTGATTATGAAACTCAAAGCTCATCAGTTAGAATCACCTATCTATCACTAGGTAGGCTCGATAGACATCGTTTACTTTTGACTGTCAACAGTCTATCTGTAGATAGGTAGAAATTTTTCGAATTGGGGAGCAAGGCGATGGCAGGCACGGCCACCACGCATGAGCGTATCCTGGATCTGGCACAGCAATTTATCCAGGAACGCGGCTATAATGGGTTTAGCTTTCGCGACCTTGCCAAAGGGGTGGGGGTAAAAAGCTCCAGCATCCACTACTACTATGCCAGCAAAACCCACTTGGCGCTCGCTGTTACAAGTCGGTATCGCAAGAACTTTGCCGCCGCGACAACACAGTTACGCGAAGAGATTCCTGCTGCACCAGACCTGCTCAAAGCTTACGCGCAGATATTCAAATCGACCCTAGAAGATGGCAAAAAAGTCTGTCTATGCGCAATGCTGGCCAGTGATCGCGACAGCGTGGAAGATTCTGTAACTGATCAAGTCAGGCAGTTCTTCGCCGATCAATATGGGTGGCTTGCCAACGTGGTTGCCGATGGAATTTCTCAGGGAACAATTCGCGATAATGTCCGCCCGGATGATTTTGCTGTGTTGTTTTTCTCCGCTCTCGAGGGCGCAATGATGGTTGCCAATACCCGTGACAGTTCGGCTGATATTGAGCTGGTAGCAAACCAAATGATCGGATTAGTGCGGCGAAATCCCTGAGGGATTTTTTCAAAAAGGCCCTGTCAGATCGGCCTGCACCATTTCATCTAACAATCCAGCATCCGATACTGAACCATGAAACAGGGGGCCCTAGACGTCATTGTGATGGTCGGGAAAAATTTGGTAGCGGAGGAGGGACTCGAACCCCCGACACATGGATTATGATTCCACTGCTCTAACCACCTGAGCTACTCCGCCCCATTGGGCATCCCGACCGGTCAATAACCGGGATTCGCGAGGCGTATTCACCTCAAGCGAGCGGCGCATTTAGGGCTGCTCGCCTCCGTGGTCAACCATTGTGACGACAGCTAAATTTGTTCGCGGCCACGAAAAGCGAACGTTTTGACCAATTCCCACGGTCCTCCGAGATATTCATGCAGTTCAAGAGCCGGAAATGCGAACCTTCTCGGCTCTATCTCACCAGCTAGCTCGGCTTGAAGCGTTCGCGCTTCGTCTTTGCTCACTTTATTCTGAATCGTGATGTGCAATCGCGGCGTGTGCAGGTCCTGATCTGTCAAGCACCCGTGGAAATGCTCAGAGATAAGCGCACGTAGTGCCAACAGTCCGGGGCTTTGGAGCGCGATTGCGGTGCCCTTCCCCAGATCGAGCAGTCCCGTAATGTCTGCTTGGGGTGGTGCGAATTCCGCCGAGATCCGGGGGAGGAATTCCTTCAACTCTTCAAGCAAAGATGGCGCGAAGGAATGGAACATCGTGACATGGGCATGCAAATGGTTGCGCTCTGGCGGAAAGTAAGCGCGCCGTAGATCATCTGCCCATGAATGCACATCATCAGGCAGTTTCGCCGTCAAGATGATGGGCTTACCCATAGTTATAGGAGCATAGGTGGCGCGGGCATAGGCAATTGCCCGACATTAGCCGAGCGCCAATCCCAAGCTTCATTCCATCTCGCCGCGTTCGCGTCGGATCGCATACCATTTTTCGACATTGGCGTTGTGCTGCTCCAATGTTTCCGCAAAGGCGTGGCCGCCAGAACCATCGGCGACCATAAACAGTGCTTTGGTCTTATCCGGGTTCAGCACCGCCGCAATACTCTCTTTACCCGGATTGGTAATCGGCCCCACTGGAAGGCCGATGCGAGTGTAAGTGTTGTAGCCATTGACTGCAGCAATTTCCGATTGCCTGATACGGCGACCTAGCGGCTTACCCTTTGTAATTGGATAGATAATCGTTGGATCGGCTTGCAGCAGCATGCCCTCCTTGACCCGGTTCGAATAAAGGCCTGCAACCTTGCCCCTTTCGTCAGGATTACCGGTCTCCTTCTCTACAATCGCGGCCAATATGAGTGCTTCGCGGATTGTCGTCACAGCGATATCATCGCCGCGTTTCGCCCAAGCTTCAGCCAAATATTTATCCATGGCGTCCTGCATCTGATCGACTAGCACCTGACGCGATTGACCCCGCTCGAACGCGTAAGTGTCTGGCAGGATGGTGCCCTCTGTCGGCACATCAATGTCCCCTTCGAGCAATTCTTCCGCAATCAACCTTTCATGGACCAAAACAGACGGCATACCTTCCGGAATGGTTATAAATCGCCGAACCACTTCACCATTTTGGAACGCTGAGAGGATGCGCCCCTGGCTCATTCCGGGCTGCAATTTAAATTCGCCGACTTGAATGGGATCGGAGGAGCCAAATAGCTTAGCATTCAAGACAAACCCATCTGCTGAGCTAATATGCCCTTCTTCCTCCAATTTCGCCGCGACGGCACTAACTGTCGATCCTGGCGCAATAGTGAAGGTCGCTTCCTTAGTGACAGTTGCTCCACCCAAAGATGTCCAGCCTAATATCCCGATTGCGCCGACTAACAGCGCCGTAAATGCGATAATCAGACCCTTGCGATTCATCTGCTCAATCCAGTTTCGTCATAATCAGTGACGCGTTGGTACCACCAAATCCGAAAGAATTGTTCAATACAGCGCGCACTTCACGTTCCCGCGCTTTGAGCGGCACAAGGTCAATGCCTTCAGTGCCGTCATCTGGGTCATGCAAATTGAGCGTCGGCGGCACAATCTGATCTCGCATGGCAAGGATGCAGAACACAGCTTCGACCGCGCCTGCACCACCGAGCAAGTGGCCGATTGCTGACTTTGTTGAGCTCATCGACGCACCGCCCAGATCATCGCCCAGTACACGTTTCACCGCGGCCAGCTCAATCGTGTCAGCCATCGTGCTGGTGCCGTGCGCATTGACATAATCGATATCGTTAGGCGTAAGGTCGGCTTTCTTCATCGCCATGCGCATTGCCAATTCTGCGCCTCTGCCGTCAGGGTGTGGGGCAGTGACGTGGTAAGCATCGCCAGACAGGCCATAGCCGGTAACTTCGGCGTAGATCGTTGCACCGCGTGCTTTGGCCCGCTCATATTCCTCAAGAACTATGACGCCAGCACCTTCGCCCATCACAAAGCCTTCCCGTCCCTTATCATAAGGACGGCTTGCTTCAGTTGGGCGGTCATTGAAACTGGTGTTGAGCGCGCGGGCTTGTGCAAAGCCGGCGATCCCCAATGGATTGACGGTACTCTCCGCTCCTCCAGCCAACATCACATCGGCATCATCCATCGCAATCATTCGCGCTGCATCGCCAATCGAATGCGCGCCCGTTGAACACGCTGTGACCACTGCGTGGTTCGGTCCCATAAAGCCGTATTTAATCTGCACTTGTCCAGCGACAAGATTGATCAAGCGACCGTGGACAAAGTGCGGGCTAACCCGGCTTGGACCACGTTCATGCAAATTGACGCTTTCCAGCTCTATCCCCGGCAATCCGCCAATGCCTGCGCCTATAGAACAGCCTGTGCGCTCTTTTTCGGCTTCGGTCATATCGGTCAGACCGGCATGTTCGAGCGCTTGGCCGGCTGCGTCGATCCCATACACAATGAATGGGTCAACTTGCCGCTGAACCTTGCCATCAACCCGCACATCAGGATCAAAGCCCCAAGCATGATCTTTGGACTTAACCTCGCATGCAATCTTGCACTTCTGGTCGGCCGCATCGAAGTGCGTGATCAGTCCAGCGCCGCTTTTACCTGCAATCAGATTTTTCCAGCTGGTTTCCACATCGCCCCCCAAAGGGGTGACAAGTCCCAAGCCAGTAACAACCACACGCCGCATTTATCTCTCCAAATCAGGCGGTTTGCACCTAAAACACTACAGGCCCGCGACCCTAAACGGGTTCGGGCCTGTTGGTCATTCGCCCCGAAAGGGCAAACGGGCTTGGATCAGCCCTTGTTGTGCTCGTCGATATATTTCGTCGCGTCGCCAACAGTCGTGATTTTTTCCGCTGCATCGTCGGGGATTTCGACGCCGAATTCCTCTTCGAATGCCATCACCAATTCAACGATGTCGAGGCTGTCAGCGCCCAGATCATCGATAAAGCTTGCGTCTTGTGTGCACTTGTCCGCTTCAACGCCCAAATGCTCGACTACAATTTTCTGCACGCGGTCGGCAGTATCGCTCATGTTTGTCCCTCTTAAATACGGGGTTAGAAATTAGCTGTCGCCCTAATGAACGGCGCGGACTAGCGCAAGGGGCCATAAAAGATAGAGGCCGTGCTATTCCCCGGTTAGCTCAGTCAAATAGAGCCCGCGCATCCTCAAAAGCAATGTCATTGCGCAAAAAAAGCGCGCGCTCGATCATATATTTATGTGCAGCGCCGAAGATAACAAGGGCATGCGCCCCTTGGCCGCTGACTGTATCAAGCGCTTGATTGATTAGTCCGGTATGCGCAGCGTTGATCCGCGTCCATCCACCCGGACCCAAATCGGGGTCAAAATAGATCTGATAGGGCGTGCGTGAACGCTGCGTCATGACGTCATATTCGCGCGAATGGATAAAACGTGGATCGTCGCCTTTCCCATTGAGAAGACGAGAGAATTCGGCCCGCGCGGCACGATCTTCGCGCCATTCCCGCGCTCGCTGCGGATCGTTCTCAATCCGCTTTAATGCAGCGGTGCGTTCATCGG
The DNA here is from genome assembly GCA_039985875.1 of Erythrobacter sp. Taxonomy (GTDB): domain Bacteria; phylum Pseudomonadota; class Alphaproteobacteria; order Sphingomonadales; family Sphingomonadaceae; genus Erythrobacter. Next base: position 1,132,844 of record JBDWRU010000011.1, read on the forward strand.
CCAACTCTCTGGTCCAACCCGCTGTCCCGACAAGAGTGAAATCCATTTCGCGTGTCAGTGGAAAAACGACATCGGTGTACTCGGGAAAGACCTTTGTTCGCCGTTCGGTCACTTGGCCGGTTTCTGCAAAGCCGCGTTTTGCTTCGGCAATCCGGTCGGGTGGAATTTCGGTTAGAATAACGTCAGGATTTGCCCGGCGTACCGCTTCGCGAAGCACTTCGAGCGAGTATTTTTTGCTCCTGCGGTGCCGTCCATGCAGCACTCCCAAAACAGTAACGCGGGTCTTTTCACCATCAAACGGCATCGCTCCGGGCGAGCAACTTGACAAGGATTGTCCCGCCGCCCCGGCTCCGATGCCGGTGGCAAGGCTGCCAAAAATGGCTGAACGGCGCGTCGTTTTCATAGGCATATATCCGCTTTAACGCGCCGCTTGGTTACATTGCAAAGACTTAGCCCTGCTCGCGCGCTTCCATTTGCGCTTCTCCGCGATAACGGCTTTCAATGCGCTGCAAGCCCCAAGTCGGGTAATCGCGGCCCGGATCGCTCTCCAACGCACGGTTATAATATTCCTGTGCCACGACGAGTTCACCCGCGCCCTCAAAGCAAAGCCCAATATTGAACAGCACCGCGACTTGCGTTGGATTGCTCGCTTCGAGCGCTTCAAACGCGTCGCAAGCTGAGTTAGGGTCTTCGTCGGTCAGCTTGACAGCTGCCCGGAATGCATTGCGGTCCGAGCGCTGCAAATTCTTGCGGTTTTCCATTATGCGAATGTCTTCGCGGCGTTCATTTGGCGCAATGTCCGCGCGGATTTCAGCGATGAGTTCGCCTACCATCTTATCTGCCATTGCGTCGGGATCGATGTCGGCATTCTCGTCGGCGCAATAACGGATGGTTTCACTGCGTTGATTCGTCTTTGAATAAAGCTGCGTTCCATCAACGGCGATCAGTTGAATTCTCGGATTGAGACGCACTACAAATTCATCACAGCGTGTGCGAACTTCTTCACGCTCGATGCACTTGCCACGGTCGTCTTTGGCGATGCATTTCTTGTCTACCCTGTCTTTCACTCGGCGATCTTGCGAAGTGAGGCGCACGCTGCCGCGTAGCACCGCGTCGGGCGCGTTGGGGTTGTCAACGCGCAGTTGCTCCGCTCCACCCTCAGAACGGTCGATCACAACAACCTGCGTTGCGCCCACCAACGATGCAGGAACTATGCGAAAATAGGGTTTCCCCACGATGTAAACGCTACCCAGCGCCTCGCTCAAATCCAATGCGACATCCGGTCCCACGTTGCCGCCGAGGTTCTCCATCGCGATCACTTCGATATCGCCGGACATTGACACCCGCGATCCGTAAATGCCTTCAACGGTAAGAGTTTCTGCGTTGAGCGCGCTCGCGCCCAAAATCGCCATGCAAACCGTCATACAAGCTGACACACCAAACCGATATGATCTCATCACTCGCCCCATCATTAACATCCCATATTGTCGGCTATAAACGCGGAAAGATGAACGCGGATTGCATCAATATGACATCTACTCAGGTTTCTTTTCCGCATCAGGCTTGGGCGGCTCAACAGTGCGCAGATACAATTCACGCAACTGTTTTAGCTCCGGCTTAGAAGGCGCGCCCATCATCAGGTCTTCGCCTTTCTGGTTCATCGGGAAGGCAATAACTTCGCGGATCGCTTCTTCACCGGCAAGCAGCATCACAATTCGGTCGATCCCCGGTGCCGAACCGCCATGTGGCGGTGCGCCCAGCTTAAACGCCTCGATCATGCCGCCAAATTCACGATCAACATCAGCGTTGGAATAGCCTGCAATCTCAAACGCTTTGTACATAATGTCCGGGCGGTGGTTCCGGATCGCACCCGATGACAACTCATAGCCGTTGCACACAATATCATATTGCCACGCTTTGATCTCAAGCGGGTCCATGCTCTCGAGCGCCTCCATCTCACCTTGCGGCATTGAAAACGGGTTGTGCGAGAAATCGACCTTCTTGGCCTCTTCATCATATTCGAACATCGGAAAATCGACGATCCAACAAAACTTGAAACAACCTTCTTCGATCAGCTCTAGTTGCTCACCAACCTGCGTGCGCGCTGCGCCCGCAAGTTTAGCGGCGTCCTTCTCTTTGCCAGCCGCGAAGAACAAGCCATCGTCGAGGCCAAGCCCTAGCTCATTGTAGAGCTCTTCCATACGCTCTGGCCCATGGTTTTTCGCAATCGGGCCACCAAATTCGCCGCCCTTGCGAGTCACATAGCCGAGGCCTGCAAACCCTTCAGAGCGCGCCCAATTGTTCATATCGTCAAAGAACTTACGGCTCTTTTCATTGGTCTTAGGCGCGGGGATCACACGGACCACCCCGCCCCCGCCAACGATTTTCTCAAACAGGCCAAACCCGCTCTTTTCAAAGTGGCTGGTCACGTCTGAAATGATGAGTGGGTTGCGCAAGTCCGGCTTGTCAGAGCCGTATTTGAGCATCGCTTCGGCATAGGGAATGCGTGGAAATTCACCCACGGGGGTCACGGTCTTTCCGTCGGCAAATTCCGCGAACAGCCCGCCCAGCACCGGCTCAAGCGCCTGAAACACGTCTTCCTGCGTGACAAAGCTCATTTCGAAATCGAGTTGATAGAATTCCAGGCTCCGGTCAGCACGCAAATCTTCATCGCGGAAACACGGCGCGATTTGGAAATACCGGTCGAAGCCAGAGACCATCATCATCTGCTTGAACATCTGAGGCGCTTGCGGGAGCGCATAGAACGTGCCGGGATGCATCCGACTTGGCACGAGGAAATCGCGCGCGCCTTCGGGCGATGATGCCGTCAGGATCGGGGTTTGAAACTCGGTAAAACCTTTTTCTACCATGCGGTTGCGGATCGAGGAGATCACTTGAGAGCGCAGCACGATATTGCGGTGCATCGTTTCACGACGCAGATCGAGGAAGCGGTATTTAAGGCGAATGTCCTCGGGATATTCCTGTTCGCCAGCAACCGGCATTGGCAGTTCTTCAGCCGCGCTTTGCACGGCTATGGCGCGCGCGAACACTTCGATCGCGCCTGTCGGCAAATCCGTGTTCACTGTTTCCGGTGTGCGCGCTTTCACATCGCCATCAATCGTTACAACAGATTCGTTGCGAAGACGCTCAAACACTTCGAGCGCGGGCGAGTCTTCGTCGGCGACGATCTGGGTTATGCCATAGTGATCGCGCAAATCGACGAACAAGACCCCCCCATGATCGCGTTTGCGGTGAACCCAGCCCGACAATCGAACGGTCTCTCCGACATTGTCAGCGGAAAGTTGTGCGCAGGTATGGGAGCGATATTGATGCATGGTCATAGCAAAAGGCTTCGTATGTTAAGGCGGAACATTCAGGTGGCGCGCCCTCTAGCGCCTTGGCCTATCGCCGTCACCCCTTTTGCACGTTCACAAGGAACGTCATCCTCAGTTTGGAGCGTCCCATTTTTGTTTTGACGAAGAAACTTTATCGCGGCAACAACACCGCGTCTGAATTCTCGGACTGAACCAATGCAAATGGGGGTTTCATGAAAAAGGTAATTATTTCTGGCTTAGCTATCTTTGCGCTTAGCGCGTGTGGTGGCGGCGAAAGCGACGCTGATGACGCTGACGGTGACAGCGCAGCTGCAGAAGGCGATGCTGGCGATGGTGCATCCAAAATGGCCTCGCTGACAGCTCAGGACATTGACCCGCTGATCCATTGCTGGGCAAGCCACCGCGAACTTTCAAAGATTTACTCGGTGCTTTCTGAAGTGGTCGAAGACCCAACGGAAAAAGCTGCACACGCCAAAACTTCCGAAAAGGAAAAGGCCGAGACAGAATTCTATCAACTCACTGTCATGACGCTCAGCGAAGAATTAGAGATTGATCCGAAAGAGATCGACCAAAAGGCCGATGACATTGGCGATCCCTATGGCGAGATGTTGAAAACCATGGAAATGGAAGAATTCTCAACCACCATCGCGCGCAAGACCGATGAATGCGAAGCGACATACCCAGCTGGGTGACAGATGATGATCTGGGCGTCCTTGCGACGCCCGGATCCCCACGCGCCGCATCACCATCACAACGCTCCGATCTGTGGGCATCCTTTGATTGCGGCTAAACTCTTGTCCTTTTCTTCTGTAAGCCGCTAGGCGCGCATCGTCTGCGAGTCCCGCAGCGATTACCTTGGGATTTGTCCCGAGAGCGGCACTCCGCTCAAACAATGCGAAGTAGAGATGAAGATACACGAGCTCATTACCACCACGGACGCACTTGCCGATTTGTGCGCACGCCTCGAAAAATCCGAATTCGTCGCGGTCGATACCGAATTTATGCGTGAGAACACCTATTGGCCGGAATTGTGCCTCGTTCAAATCGCTAACACCGAAGAAGCCGCCGCAATTGATCCGCTTGCGCCGGACATCGACCTCACCCCGCTGCTCGATTTGCTCACGAACAATGACGAGGTTCTTAAAGTCTTCCACGCTGGCGGGCAGGATGTTGAGATTATCGTCAATATGGCCGGCAAGACGCCAACGCCAATCTTCGACACACAAATCGCGATGATGGCGATCAGCCAATCCGAACAGATTGGCTACGCAAACCTTGTCGACGCTTGGCTCAATATCCAGATCGACAAAGGCGCGCGGTTTACCGATTGGAGCCGCCGTCCGCTGACCGAAAGGCAGATTGAATACGCGATCGGTGATGTGACGCATCTATCGAAAATTTTCCCCAAGATTCTAAATAAGTTGATCAAAACAGAGCGCGGAGCTTGGCTGGATGCAGAGATGGACAAACTAGCCGATGTCTCCAATTACCAGACCGATCCCGATACTTCGTGGAAGCGAATCCGCTCGCCCGGTCGAAATGCGCAGGTGCTTGGCCGCTTAAAAGCGCTCGCCGCCTGGCGTGAAGGCGAAGCGCAGCACAAGAATATCCCACGCGGGCGCATTATGCGCGATGAAACACTGGCGGATGTCGCTTCTCATCCACCAAAGAAGCAAGGTGATCTTGGCAAGGTTCGCGGGCTCTCAGCGGCATGGAAGGACAATGATATCGGCAGGAGAATGATGCGCGTCGTTGAGGAAGCCGAGCCGCTTCCGAAAGAGGAAATGCCCGAGAAATCCAAACGTGGCGCGCCTCTTGGCAAAGAGGGTGCGCTGGTCGCTGACCTCTTGAAGCTCCTCTTGAAAATCCGGGCTAGGGAGATTGACGTAGCCCCGCGCTTGCTCACTCGAGCGGACGAGATGGAAGCATTGGCCGCGGGCGTGCGTGACCTAAAAGTCCTGAAGGGATGGCGCTACGAAGTGTTTGGCCGTGACGCGCTGGAATTGGTCGAAGGAAAGCTAGCCTTCAAGGTCGATAACGGCAAACTCAAGATGACCCATATCGACGACATGCAAGCGAGCATGGAAGAAGCGCTGGCTTCGGATTGAACGCTGCGGTGAGCACGTATCTCCCCACGATCAAGCAGTTGCAATATCTTGTTGCGCTGCATGAACACGGTCATTTTGGGCGTGCAGCGGATGCTAGTTTTGTTTCGCAATCAACGCTCTCGGCGGGCATTCGCGAGCTGGAATCACTACTGGGCGTAACATTGGTGGAGCGATCTCGCCGAGTGGTACGCTTCACAACCTTAGGCGAGCAAGTTGTCGCGAAAGCCGGGCGAATTTTGCGCGAGGCTGAAGAACTTTCCGACCTAGTGCAAGCGGCAGGCAAGCCGCTTTCCGGGCAGCTTCGCATGAGCGTTATTCCCACCATCGCGCCATTTACGCTGCCGCGGTTGCTTCCCCGACTCAAACGTGAGCGCCCCGACCTGCAATTGATGCTGCGCGAAGAGACCAGCGCCGACGCGGTTGAGTCGCTGCAACATGGCCGCGTAGACTGCGTTTTGCTCGCATTGCCGTTCGATACTGGCGACGTTGCAATTGAGCATATTGCCGACGATCAACTCTTTGTCGCTTTTCCGAAAGACGATCCGCGCGACCCCCCAGCGTCAATTCCCCCAGACATGATCGACCAAGGACGGCTGTTGCTTCTGGAAGACGGACATTGCCTGCGCGACCACGCGTTGGCGGCGTGCAACCGTTCTGAGCTGCGCGCGAGCGCTTCGATGATCGGGACAAGCTTGCATACGCTGGTGCAGATGGTCGATCACGATTTAGGCCTGACGATGCTGCCCGAAATGGCCGTCGACGCAGGGATTCTGGCGAACACTCAAGTTGTTGCGCGGCCAGTCAAAAGCGCGACTGCGAAACGCGAAATTGTATTAGTGTGGCGCAAGAACTCACCGCGAGAAGCCGACTTCAAATTGCTGGCAGAAGAATTGCGAGCGGGCTGATAGCCGACGCATCAGTCGCCGGTGTTTTGGCGCGATCAGCGCACCTCGGTCTAAGTTCTGAAACCGGTGTTTTCACGAAGACTTAAGTCGAAGTCGCTAAGTCAGTTATCCCAAAAGGAAAGCTGATCGAGAGGGCACTGTCATGGCTTCAAGAAATTTAAACCGCGTCGCTGCATTGCTCGTTGGCTCGACAATGATCGCCGCGTGTTCATCAGAACAGCCAGATGGCGATGTCGTCACCCTTCAGCCCGGCGAGCACAAAGTTTATAGCTTTGACGCTGACAAACCCATGATGGTCAGCTTTAGCCATGAAGGCGATTCTGACACCGCGCTCGCATGCCAAGGAGCACGGGTTGACCCTATGGCTTTCCCGCTACCTAACTGCGCTGGCGTCTATCAAAGCGACGGCACAGGCATTGTGTCAGGGGGAACCTACGCCAAAGGCTTGCACGGCGCAGGCATCGGGTTTGAGCCAGTGGATGGCAAGATCACTGTCGCGCTCAAAAACATCTCGAAAATTCCGCTCGACCTTTCGATTGAAGCCGAACCTGCAGGCTGAGGCCGAGCCTAGCCTCACTCCATATGCTTAAGGCCGACCCGCAAATAGTCCCAGCCGGTGATGCAGGTCAGCACGGCTGCGGCCCAAAGCGCGCTTAGCCCGACAACATGGATCCAAGTTTGAGCAACAGATGCGCAGGCTTCGCCCGGGGACTGGCACGGCTGGCCGTGGACAGCGCCTCCAAAAATGAGCGCACCCAGCGCAACAAGCTGAAACGTGGTCTTCCATTTGGCCAGCTTGGATACCGGCACAGACACCTGAATTCCGCCTAAAAATTCACGCAGGCCTGAAACAGCGATCTCGCGAATCAGGATAATCGCCCCCGCAATCACATGCATGTCGCCGACATAGGGTCCGCGCAGATACCCTTGCGCGGTGAGGATCAAGATGACGGAGGCCACCATGATCTTGTCGGCAATCGGATCAAGGAAAATGCCAAGTTTTGACACTGTCCCTTGGGCTCGGGCCAAATATCCGTCGAAAAAGTCAGTGATGGCAATCAGACCATAAAGAAATGTAGCGATCAGATATCCAAGTTGCCAATCGGGCCACCACAGGAAAAACCCGAGCAATGGCACCGCAATAATGCGCGACAAGGTTAGTATATTGGGCAGTGTCAACATATCCGCCCTCCCCCTAGCGCGGCTTTGGCCTATGCAAAAGACCATTGGTAAAAGGCTTGTGCAGCGCTGAACCTTCGCTACACCTTCCCTTAGGGGAAGCCTCTTAGAAACGCATTATGACAACTTCGACGAGATTAATGCGCCGCAAGCGCTTCATGCCCTTGATGGTCACGCAGTTCTTCAATGCGTTCAATGACAATCTGTATCGTTATGCTGCGCTCTTTTTTGTTGTTTACGTTGTGTACAATGACGAAAGTACCGAAGGCGCGTTTTCTGGCTTTGCGAGCTTTATCTTTATCCTGCCCTTTGTCCTCTTTTCCGCTTTAGCAGGGCAACTGGCCGATACGCGCGACAAGGCGGCAATAATCCGTTTCGTCAAACTTTGCGAAATTGGCTGGGTTGCGCTCGGCGCGCTGGGTCTACTGATGGCATGGAAGGGCATAGCGGTGCACACCTTCGCCATTCCGATTTTGTTGTTAGTGACTTTCCTCGCCGCTACACAATCAGCGTTCCTTGGGCCGATCAAATACGCAATCCTGCCGCAGCATCTTAAAGAAGACGAAGTTTTGGCTGGCACCGGGTTGGTTGAAGCAGGAACTTACATAGCAATTCTGGCTGGCACGATCCTCGCCGGGATCATCCCTGTCGAATGGGCCATCATAGGCATCATAGTAACTGCTTTTGCCGGTTATTTGTCTGCGCGGTTCGTACCCGATGCTCCGCCGCAGAGCGACTACGAGATGCACTTCCCGCTGCTCGAACCGTTCCGCGAGAAAACCACCAACCGATTGAAACGTTGGCTTGGATACCCGTTCGTAGCGGTTGCAGACCAAGCAGTGATGAGCACGCGGTTGATTCGGGAAACCACGCAGAACCGCGAAATTTGGCTGGCGATCCTCGCGATCAGCTTTTTCTGGACCATCGGCGCGATCTTGTTCGTTTTGTTCCTGCCGCTGGCGAAAAACCAGCTTTATGCAGCACAGGACGTGGCAAGTTTGTTTCTCGTGATTTTCTCGTTTGGAATCGCGATAGGCTCTGTCTGCATCAACGCGCTTTTGAAAGGAGAAGTCTCTGCGAAGTTCTCGGCTGCGTCAGTGGTCGTGATGGGTTGTTTCGTGCTCGGCTTCTTTCTCATTTGCAAAGCATGGCCGGCCAGCGAAACGGGCGAACTACTGGTTTGGACCGATTGGATTCTCGAGTCGCCCGCCATCCCACTTTCACTCATGCTGCTAGGCATATCGACGGCTGGCGGCATGTTCGTGGTGCCGCTCTATGCCTTCCTGACCACCCGCTGTGCCAAAAACGCGGCTAGCCGTACGATCGCGGCCAACAATATCTTGAACTCGCTGGGAATGGTGTGCGGCTCAGCTGTTGCGATTGGGATGAGTGCACTCGGCATCGCTGTGGTCGATCAGGTGTTACTGGTGGCTGGCATGACGGTTGTTTCTGCGTGGCTGGGATATCTGCTCTACAGGGCAGAAATGGACGCAAAGTCGTGTGTTCCGCAAGCGGCGGAATAGCCTATTTCGTAGGGCTGTTTCGCAGCCGCGTCTTGATTTCTCAAATAATGAACGCAAGAATTGCTGCGGTTGCGGCAACATAAGTGCTGGCTGCGCCGCGCACATCATCTTTTGTCAAACGCCAAAGAGCATCCGCAGGGATAGGGATCAGATCTTCTTTTACATGCGGCGGCAGTGACGCGCGAAAATGGTGGTTGGCCTCTTCGTCGGTCAATACCAAAGCGCGGCGTTGATTGGGATGACTTTTCCAATCTCCATCTCGTGGGCGGGTGACCATGTCGCTGTTGAGCTTTGCATATTTCATGGCTTCGCGAGTTAACAATTTCTTAAGATTTGCAAAGCGGGCGAATTGCGACTGCACCGTCACGGGACACTTCAACGTGGGTCTGGTCAAAGGCCGTGGGTTTGCACCGGTCGTCTTCGCTCGCTAATCGCATCAGAAGAAGGAGAATTGTTCACGTGGCAAATGACACAGCAAGTGCGGCTCAATTGCTGGTCGATTGTCTAGCGGAGCAGGGAGTCGATCGCATTTTTACTGTGCCCGGTGAGAGCTTCCTCAGCGTTCTCGATGCGCTTCATGATCGCTCTGATATTGATACGATCACATGCCGTCAGGAAGGCGGTGCTGCGTTTATGGCCTGCGCGGATGGCGCGCTGACACAACGCCCGGGTATCGCCTTTGTTACGCGCGGTCCCGGCGCGACCAATGCCAGTATCGGTGTGCACGTGGCGCATCAGGATTCGCAACCGATGATACTGTTTGTCGGTGACGTTGCGCGCGGGATGCGCGAGCGCGAAGGTTTCCAAGAGATAGATTTTCCAGCATTCTTCGCACCGATCTCGAAATGGGCTGCGCGGATTGATGACGCCAAACGCATCCCAGAATACGTCGCGCGGGCATTCTCGGTTGCGACCCATGGGCGACCGGGGCCCGTTGTCCTGGCACTTCCCGAGGATATGCTGTGCGACACTGTTCCCGCCTCAATTCCAGCGCAACCCCATGCCCCTGACGCCTTCGCCCAGCCTTGTGGCGATCTTCACTGGCTCGCTCAACGCATTGCATCAGCCCAAAACCCCATCGCAATCATTGGCGGAGCGGGTTGGAACCTCGGCGTCAGAGACGCCTTCCAATCATTCGCCGAAGCAATCGGCCTACCCGTCGCAACCGCATTCAGGCGCCAAGACGCCATCAGCGCCAACTCACCGGTCTATGCTGGCAATTTGGGCTATGGCCCCAACCCCAAACTGCTAGAGCGCGTGCGCGGCAGCGACTTCCTCCTAACTGTTGGAGCACGCTTAGGAGAGGCCACAACCGAAGGCTACAGCGTCCCTGATCTACGCAATGAAAACCGTTTTCATGTGCACGTTCATCCTGACCCGGAGGAATTGGGCAGCGTTTATCCGGCCCACCGGCAGATTTGCTGCAATGTGCATGAGTTCGCGCAAAGTTGTTCAGACATTGATCTAACCGACATTCCTCAAAGCCCCGAAGGCGCGATTGCCAATGAACAATGGCAAGGTTGGGCGACTTATCGCGCGCCAGTTGATCCCCCGAAGCTCGATATGGGAGCTTGCGTTTCGTATATGCTCCACCTCTTCCCGAAAGAGACAATCATTTGCAACGGCGCGGGGAATTTTGCTGGGTGGTGGCATCGCTACTGGCGCTATGCCGATTATCCCAGCCAGCTCGCTCCGACATGCGGAGCAATGGGCTATGGTGTGCCAGCTGCCCTAGCCGCGGCGCTTCGCCAACCTGACAAGCAAGTCGTCGCAGTCTCAGGTGATGGCGATTTCCTAATGAATGGACAAGAACTGGCCACAGCCGCCCAATATGGCGTAAATATGCTCGTGCTGGTGATCGACAATTCCGCCTATGGTACGATCCGCATGCATCAGGAGCGTGAATATCCTGAGCGCGTTTCAGCCACGTCTTTAGCCAATCCCGACTTCGCAGCTTTTGCAGCGTCATTTGGTGCATGGACTGCGAGCGTCGAAACGACTGAGCAATTTAAAGATGCTCTAGCCGATGGCCGCGAGCGCAAAGGGTTACGGCTCATCCATATGTCAATCGACATCGAGCAATTGGCCGCTAGCGGTGCAACGATCAGCGGCTTACGAGCAAAAGCTTAGCCTTCTGCCATTGCGCAGATAAGCTCCCACTCATCAGGTTTGATCTTAGCAACCGAAAGCCTTGATAAGCGCACCAATTCACAGTCTGACAGACGTGGCTCAGCTTTGATTGCTTTGAGCGTTACGGGGTTATCGAACTTGCGCACAGGCTTGAACTTGACCGCTGCCCACTTCCCCGTCTCATCAGTCGGGTCAAGGATACCCGCAACTGTCACTTCGCAGATGCCAACGATCTCCAACCCTTCACGTGAGTGATAGAAGAACGCCTCATCACCGACCTCCATAGCGCGCAAGTTGAGTTTCGCAGTATGGTTGCGAACCCCGTCCCACACCTCTTCCTGATCGCGCACCAGGTCATCCCAGCTGTATTTGAATGGTTCTGATTTCACGAGCCAATAGTTGGGCATTGCGTGGCGTTTCCTTTGTTTCGTTGACGAGCAAAGCGATACTCAATCATGCTGCTTGCTTCCAGACCCTCTGACTGCACTCTCTCAGATTAACCCGATTTTTAGACAGATATGCGATACGCCTTCGACTTCGAGCAATACAGGGGACGCGCTCTAATCGGCACGGTTCGAATTTAGTGGAAGAGCAGAACTCACCATCCCGCGCAGGTTCAGCGGACCGCGATCTGATCGCTCTGGGTATTGCCACGTCCGCGATCATTTTGTTGGTCGCGACAGGCAGTTCAGCCATGCCTCGCGTTGTTGAAGCGATTGTGGGCAATGGGAAAGGCCCTGATAACCTGCTCGCCAACGCGCTTTTGCTCAATATTGCTTTGGTTGTCTTTGGTTGGAGACGCTACCGTCAGTTGACGTCCGAAATGAGCATTCGCAAACGCGCAGAAGCGCAAGCTCGCGACCTTGCTGATACCGATCCATTGACCGGATGCCTCAATCGCCGAAAAATGGCCGAAGTTTCCGATCAAGTTCGCGAAGATGCGCGAAACAACGATGAGATCGTCGCATTTGTGATGATCGACGTCGACAACTTCAAACAAATTAATGACATGCATGGTCACAGTGTCGGCGATCAAGTGCTAGTCATGATCGCCAATCGTTTGCGCGAAGAGCTGCCACACGATGCCAAGTTGGCGCGGTTGGGCGGTGACGAGTTCGGCTTTATCGCTCCGTTTGATCCCAAATCGCCCGGACGCATTGATGATCTTATTTTGCGGCTTTTCGAAAAAGTGACGCCTTCGTTCGAGCTCGAAGGTATCAGTCTCGAAAACACAATCTCGATCGGGGTCGCTAGCGATGCCGATGCCTTGCAGGGTAAAACGGCAATTCCGGATTCAGACGAGTTAATGCATCGCGCTGACATCGCGATGTACCACGCCAAAAAGCAAGGCAAAAATCGTCAATTTTGGTTCGAGCCGACGATGGAAGCCGAACTGCGGTTCCGCAATAAATTGGAAGTTGGCATTCGCCGCGGCATCGCCAATCGCGAATTTGTGCCGTTCTATGAACAACAGATCGACCTAGAGACTGGCGAGCTGGTCGGATTCGAAATGCTTGCTCGGTGGCATTCGCCGCAACTTGGACTTGTGAACCCAGACATCTTCATTCCTATTGCTGAAGAAATCGGGACCATCACCGATATATCTGATCAGCTCATGAAACAGGCGTTCCGTGACGCAACTGAGTGGGACAATCGTCTGACTTTGTCGATCAATGTATCCCCGGTTCAATTGCGCGATCCTTGGTTCGCTCAGAAACTGCTCAAATTGCTTGTCGAATACAACATGCCGCCAAAGCGCCTCGAAGTGGAGATCACCGAAAGCTGCTTGCACGACAATATCGGGATGGTCCGTTCCATGATTACCAGCCTGCGCAACCAAGGCGTAAAAATCAGCCTTGATGACTTTGGCACCGGATATTCGAGCCTTGAGCAATTGCGCACATTGCCGTTTGACCGTTTGAAAATTGACCGCAGCTTTGTGCGCGAACTCAAGGATGCCGATGCACCTTCAACCATTGTTGATGCAATCGTTTCGCTAGGCCGTGGGCTTGATATGCCCATCACTGCGGAGGGTATCGAGGACGAAAAAGCGCTCGCTGCTTTGCGTCAAATGGGTCCACTTAAAGGACAAGGTTACCTTTATGGTCGCCCAGAACCGATCAAGCTGGTTCGTGAGCGCTTGAGGTCCATTGGCTTGCTCGTTGAGCAGCAATCCTACTCAGATGAACAACCAACAGAGAGCGATGCAACATTGCTCGAAAGCGCTGATGCTCTGCATCAGGCCCGGGCTCAAGCAGGCCGCTAATTCTGCCAACACTGGACGAGACCGCGCCGCATGCATAGATGCGCCCTATAATGCGCGTCCCTTTCATCAAGATGCATGGTTTAGGCAATGATTTCGTCGTGCTCGATGCGCGCGCGGACACTTTACCTATAATTGCGCCTACGACAGCGCGCGCCTTAGCCGATCGGCGCGAAGGGATAGGCTGCGATCAAGTGATTGTGCTTGAACCCAGCGACAGTGCTGCGTTTCGGATGCGGATATTCAACTCTGATGGCGGCGAGGTTGAAGCGTGCGGCAATGCCAGTCGTGCGGTTGCTTTGCTGCACGGTGAACCTGCGCAAGTGGAGACCGCCGGTGGGACGATTGCGCTGCGCCCCGCTGACGACGGGGCGACGGTTGATATGGGCGTACCCAATTTTGACTGGGCATCCATTCCGCTCGATTACGCGATGGACACCGCATCGATGCCAGTCAGTTGGGGCGAGCTTGCCAATCCGATTGCCGTCAATGTCGGGAACCCGCACGCCGTGTTCTTTGTCGAGAATTCCGACGCAGTCGAACTGGTAGAGCTTGGGCCGCAGATTGAAATCGATCCGCTTTTTCCCGAAGGCATCAATGTGAATGTCGCTAGCCTTGTGGGGCCTGACCACTTGCGCTTGCGCGTGTGGGAACGCGGAGCCGGGCTTACCCGAGCTTGCGGTACCGGAGCATGCGCCACAGCGGTAGCGGCTATGCAGCGCGGTCTTGTCGGGCGAACTGCAACGGTAACTCTGCCCGGCGGCGACCTAAACATCACTTGGACCGATGAAAATCGCGTTCTCATGACCGGCCCTGCTACTGAAGCTTATCGCGGCTCTTTCGAATGGAACGACTTTGGATGAGCGCTCCCGAAGTTATTACGCTTGGCTGCCGCCTCAACATCGCAGAAAGCGAGCGAATGCGCGCAATGCTGGCTGATGCCGGTGATGTGGTGGTGATCAACTCCTGTGCTGTCACAAGCGAAGCCGTGCGCCAGACCCGTCAAGCGATCCGCAAGGCGCGGCGCACTCGCCCCGAAGCGCGGTTGCTCGTAACGGGATGCGCGGCGGATATTGAGCGCGCAGCATTTGCCGACATGCCGGAGGTTGATGGCCTCATCGCCAATGAGCGCAAACTTGATCCGCGTGAGTGGAACGTACCGTTGGCGCAGGCTCCGCTCGCACCGACCAAGACGCGCGCCTTTATCGCGGTTCAAAATGGTTGCGATCATGCTTGCACCTTCTGCGTCATTCCTCAGGGACGCGGCAAAAGCCGCTCGTTGTCCATCGCACAGGCGCTGCGCGAGATAGAACAGCATCTGGCGCTCGGTGCGAAGGAAGCCGTGCTAACCGGCGTCGATCTCACCTCATGGGGGCACGATTTGCCTGGCGCTCCCAAGCTTGGCGCGCTGGTGCAGGCGATCCTCGACGCCTTTCCGCAATTGCCTCGACTTCGCCTTTCTTCGCTTGATGGGATCGAGATTGACGAGCAGCTTTTCGACTTGATCGCTGGTGAGACCCGCGTGATGCCGCATATCCACCTGTCGCTTCAACACGGCGCGAACCTTATGCTCAAACGCATGAAGCGCCGCCATTTGCGCGATGATGCCGAGAACCTCGTCAGCGGCCTCAGAATGCGTCGTCCTGAGATCGCAATCGGCGCAGATTTGATGGCGGGTTTCCCAACAGAAACCGATGCGCATCATGCCGAGAACCTCTCGATCATCGAAGAGCTCGATATCGTCCACGGGCATATCTTCCCCTTTTCCCCTCGCCCCGGCACACCCGCTGCGCGAATGCCGCAATTAGACCGGGCACTAATTAAAACCCGCGCGGCAGAATTACGAACCGTTGTTGCAGGCGTTCGGAAGCGTTGGCTCAACGCGCTTGTGGGAGAAACGCATGCAGTCCTCGCCGAACGCGATGGCACCGGCTACACGCCGCAGTACGCCCGCATCGCACTGCCAGAAGGCACACCAGCGGGCGATTTGGTCGATGTGACAGTCAAAGGCGTTGAAGGAGCCATGTTGCGATGAGCGATGCGCCAAAAAGCTGGGCAGAACGCCTGTTTGGCGGCTTCAGCAAGACCTCCGATCGGCTTTCGACAAACCTGTCTGGGATCGTCAGCACCGCTAAGCTTGATGACGCCACATTGGATGAGGTCGAAGACGCATTGATCGTCTCTGACCTTGGTCCGTCCGCTGCCGCGCGCATCCGCGCAAAGCTTGCCGAAAAACGCTTTGGGCTGGAAATCAGCGAGCAGGAGCTAAAAGAAGCAGTCGCCGAAGAAATCGCTGAAATCCTGCGTCCAGTAGCCAAACCGCTTGAGATTGTCGCCTTCCCCCGCCCGCAAGTCATCCTTGTCATTGGCGTCAACGGTTCGGGCAAGACCACCACCATCGCCAAACTTGCGCATCTGTTTACCGAGGATGATTACGGCGTCCTGCTGGCTGCAGGCGACACCTTCCGCGCGGCCGCAATCGGTCAGCTTGCGACATGGGCTGAGCGTGCCGGAGTTGACCTCGTCAGCGGTCCAGAAGGCGGCGACCCGGCCTCAATCGTGTTCGACGCGGTCAAGCAAGCCACCGACACCGGGATTGACGCGCTGGTCGTCGACACCGCCGGACGCTTGCAGAATAAAAAGGAGCTGATGGAAGAGCTCTCCAAAATCCGGCGAGTGCTCGGACGCCTCAACGAAGCCGCTCCGCATGACGTTGTGCTCGTGCTTGATGCGACCAATGGTCAGAACGCGCTGTCGCAGATCGACGTATTCAAAGAAGTCGCAGGCGTCACCGGCTTGATTATGACCAAACTTGACGGGACCGCGCGCGGCGGGGTTCTGGTCGCAGCCGCTGAGCAATATGGCCTGCCGATCCACGCGATTGGCGTGGGCGAGAAAATGGAAGATTTGCGCCCGTTCGATCCGGACCTTGTGGCGCGCGTGATTGCAGGAGTGGCCTAATGGCCGATGCCGAACCTGAAAAGTACCCTGATACCCAACATACCAGTGAAAAGAAGTCCGCTGGCTCCAGTTGGCTGAGCGTCGCGATTGATTACGGGCCGTTGCTCGTGTTCCTGCTCGTCTACCGCTTGAAAGCACCAGAAGAGACCACAGCGGGCGGAGAGATCGTAGCGATCCTCTATGGCACCGCAGCGTTCATGCTCGCGGCGGTTATCGCGCTGGTTCTAAGCCGCGCATTGCTTGGCAAAATCTCGCCCATGCTGTGGTTTTCGACCGCGCTGATTGTCGGCTTTGGCGCGCTCACGATCCTATTTGGCGACCCAACCTTTGTGCAGCTAAAACCAACCATCATCTATTCGGTGATGGGGCTTGCGCTGATCGTTGGGTGGCAGATGGGCAAAGCGCTGCTCAAGATCCTGCTTGAGGCTGCTTTTGAAGGGCTAACCGAGGAAGGCTGGCTCAAGCTGAGCCGCAATTGGGGGTTCTTCTTCTTGTGTCTCGCGGGGCTCAACGAGGTGCTGCGCTATTTCTACAATGAGCCCAATGGCAGCTTTGAGACATGGTTGTGGGCCAAGTTTTGGGTGTTCCTACCGCTGACCTTCTTGTTTACCTTCGCCAATATCCCGATGCTGCTAAAGCATGGACTTGATGTGGGTCAGGATGATGAAGAGGAAAAGGAGGCAGAGAATTAAATCTCCACCTGGCTTCCCAATTCCACCACGCGGTTTGTCGGCAATTTAAAGAAGTCCATCGCGCTCGCCGAGTTTCTCAGCAGCCACGCAAATATCTTCTCACGCCAGATCGGCATTCCCGGCTTATCCGATGGCAGCAAGGTCTGGCGCGATAAGAAGAAGCTGGTGTGCATCATATCGAACTCGCCGCCGCACTTCTCCATATGCTTCAGCCCCAAAGGCACGTTGGTCTCCTCCATAAAGCCGTAATGCAGGATCGCGCGGTAGAACCCATCGCCCAGATCAACAAACTCACAGCGATTGTCAGGGTCGGCATAGGGCACGTCGCCAATATCAACCGTCAGAATCACCACACGCTCATGCAGCACCTTATTGTGCTTGATATTGTGCAACAACGCAGAGGGCACACCGGTGTTGGTGCTGGCCATAAAGATCGCAGTGCCGGGCACACGCAGGGCGGAGTTCTTGGCGGACTTGGCGAATATCTCAATCGGCAGCGCATGCTCGCTCATATTGTCGCGCATCAGCTTGCGACCCCGCGCCCACGTTGTGAGCAAGAGGAAGGCGATAAAGCCGATCATCAGCGGGAACCAGCCGCCATCGGGCACCTTGGTCAGGTTCGCGGCAAAGTAGGCTCCATCGACGATCAGGAACAGTGCGACAACCGGCGCGGCATACCACCACTTCCACTTCCAAACGCCGACGAACAAAACGCCCATTAGAAGCGTGTCGATCGTGACAGCACCCGTCACTGCGATGCCATAGGCGCTCGCAAGGTTGGACGAATTCTGGAACGTCAGAACGAGGATGATCACCGCGACCATCAAAGCCCAATTGACCACCGGGATATAAATCTGACCACCTTCGGTTTCCGATGTGTGGCGGATTTTGAGGCGGGGGATATAGCCCATCTGGATCGCTTGATGCGTGATCGAAAACGCGCCAGAAATCACCGCTTGGCTGGCGATAAAGGTCGCTACCGTTGCGAGCAGAACCAAGGGCAATCGCCATTCTTCACTGGCAAGAAAGAAGAACGGCGATTGGATCGCTTGCGCGGCTTGCTCTGGTGGCAGTCCGATAATCATCGCACCTTGGCCGAAATAGTTGAGCAACAGGCACGGCATCACAAAGCCAAACCACGAAAGCCGCATCGGCCCGCGCCCAAAGTGGCCCATATCCGAATAAAGCGCTTCGGAGCCGGTCACCGCCAACACTACCGAGCCGAGCGCAAGGAACGCCAGCCAGCCGTCGAGCACGAAGAAATTGACCGCGTGATAGGGGTTCAGCGCCCACAGGATCGCCGGGCTCTGGATGATCTGCCAACTGCCTAGTGCAGCGATGACGGTGAAATAAACGATCATCACGGGCGCAAACAGCGCACCAACCTTCGCAGTCCCACGCTTTTGCAGGACAAACAAAAAGACCAGCAGTCCCAATGCGATGGGAATGACGTATCGTTGCAGGCCCTGATCGACAACCGTTAGCCCCTCGACCGCAGAAAGGACGGAGATCGCCGGAGTGATCATCGAATCCCCGTAAAACAGGGAGGTCGCGAACACGCCAAGCAGCACGGCAAGCCAGCCATATTTCGACTTGGAGATGCTGCGCGAAATCAGCGCCACGAGAGCGAGCGAACCGCCCTGCCCTTTGTTATCCGCGCGCATCAGGATGGTGACATATTGGATCGCGACGACCAGCGTCATTGACCAGAAAATCAAGCTGATCACACCCAACACATGCGCTTGATCGAGCGCGAGTGGATGCGGGCCGACGAAAGTTTCACGGAAAGCGTAAAGCGGGCTTGTGCCGATATCACCAAAGACGATGCCGATTGCCCCAACCGCAAGCGCGCTTTTGGACGCGCTATGTCCTTTACCTCCGGCGGGAGGCTGGTGTGCAGGCGCTGCTGTCTTGGTCATTCTATGCGGATTTCCCGGTCATGCGGTACTGCCCCTTTTTGCTGGCTCTATGCATTGGGCAAGCCAACAGCGATTCCTCGTGAGGCCGCGGCCCCTAGCACCATGGGTTGTCACCTGCAACATTGCGCAACGTGGTCGAAACCTAGCGCTGTTGTAACATGGGCGCATTTGCGATCATTTCGTCCAAACGCTCGACCCTTGTTATGAAGTTTTCGCGCCACTCAGCGTCCTCTGGCGCGCGTTCCAAGCGTGCGGTCCAAAGGTCACGCGCTTTGATCACTTCACCGCTTTGCAGATAGGCAGCGCCAAGGAACAGGTCGGGGACAGGGCTGTCTTCATCAAGCTCGCTTGCCCGGGCATAGGCTTCTATCGCGGCGGGCGTCACAAATCCTTGCGCATGGCCGATCAGCGCATTGCCTAGCGCAAGCCACGCTTCGAGATGCTCCGGGTTCTCCCGCAATCCCCGGCGCAGCGCGCCAGCCGCATCGTCAAAACTGCCATTGCGAGCGAGCGCGTCAGAGACGATCATATATCGCGGCTTTGGCGCCGTTTGCTCAAAAAGCTCGTTTCGCAACTCTACCATCTGCTCGCCAGATTCCAGCGCGCGAGTAAGCTCAGGCTTAGGGCTGGAGGGTTGCTCCGGCGAACCCTGCCAAGCGTAGCCGGCCAATCCGAAAACCAAAACGGCCGCGAATAGGGTCCATCCTTGCTTGGGAAGTTTCAACACGAAGGCCGCGAACAGAAAGGCAATCAAAGCGGTCGCGATAACAGCAATCCATCCAGCCATTACTCGGTCTCGCTCACGTCAGAGTTGGATCGCTTCATACGGCGGGCCACGACCATGCCAGCGATCAAAAGTAGAAACATCGGGAAGACAAAGAGTGGCCAGGTCGAAGCGCTGATTTGCGGATCATAACTGACGTAATCACCGTAGCGTTCTATCAGCCAGCCGCGCACTGCATCGGGGCTTTCACCGGCAGCAATCCGGGTCCGAACTTGATGGCGCATATCGCCCGCCATCGGCGCATCGCTATCTGCGATGGATTGCGACTGACATGTTAGACAACGCAAGGTTTCCATCAACTCTTGCGCAGCGGCTTCCTGTGCTGGATCGTTAAGCTGGGTATAGGCCATTGGCGCAGGCGGCAGCTTATCTTGCGCTCCCAAAGGCGCGGTCAGTGCACAAGCTGCGAGGAAGGCGATCCAACCGGCGCGCATCATTTCGCCTTCTCCAATTGATCAAGCAAGATCGGAACGTCACGTGCGCGCACATCACCGATATGCTGGTAACGGATCACCCCTTCGTCATCGACAACATAGGTTTCCGGCACACCTGAGCCGCCAAAACCGAACAAGATCGTGAAAACCTCCGCTATCGCGACGCGCGAATAAGGGTTGCCATATTGCTTTAGAAACGCGCCCGCATCCTCTGGTGTGTCGCGCAAAGCAATGCCGATAATATCCGCGCCTTGCTCTTTAAGCGCTTCGAGATGCGGTGCCTCGGCTTTGCAGGGTACACACCAACTGCCCCAGAAATTGATCAACTTTGGTCCGCCGCCGATCAATTCCCTGCGGGTCAGCCCGGGAAAGTCGCCTCCAGCGGCAGGCAAATCAATATCAGGCAGCGGCTTTGCGACCATTTGCGACGGAATCGCCTGATCGCGGCCTTGGGTGAGCATATAGCCACCTAGCCCTAGGATGAAGAGGAAGAGCGCAAGGGGAATGGCATAGGCAAGCCTCATCATCTCACCCCTTCGTCTTGTTTGTCGAAGAATTCCGCAAGATCAGCGCGGCGCTCATCGCCTTTGCGTTTGGCCGTGCGCCGCCGCAAATCGCTGCGCAATCGGCCAATGATTGCGAGCACTCCGCCTAGCGCAATCAGCAGTCCGCCATACCAGATGAAGGTCACAAACGGCTTCCACCAAATCCGCAACTGCCAGCGCCCATCGCCGGCACTGTCACCGATCACAGCGTAAAGTTGGCCATCCCAGCGCGTGTGCAAGGCGCTTTCACTGGTGGCTTGAAAAGGAGTCCAAAAATTGCGGGCTTGCGGTGCAAGAATAACGGGTTCTGCACCGTCTCTGCTTGCCGCAACACGTGCTTCCATCGCTGTCCAGTTGGGACCGGCAATTGGATCGACGCCTTCCAAAGTGATCTGCCAATCGCCAACCGTGGTTGACCCGCCCGGCGCAACCGCCGCGAGGCGCTCCTGTGTAAACGCGCTTTCGCTTGCCATGCCGAACAGCGAGACCGCAATGCCGAAATGCGCCATAACCATGCCCCAAACAGCGATAGGAACAAGGCGGAGATTTCGACCTTTCAACGGAAGGAATGCCGCGATCGCAAGCGCCGCGGCAAAAGCTAGACCTATTATCGAGAGAGCTCCGGACACGCCCAAGAAAAGAGCAAGCCCGACAACGGTAATCAAAACCGCCATGACAATGCTAACCAAGCCGCTGATCCGCTCAGATTTATCCGCCTTCCAGCGAAGCAGAGGGCCAACCGCCATGACCAGCAGCATTGGAACGGCGAAGATCGCGCCAACCGGGTTGAAATAAGGCGGCCCAACCGAAACTCGCACATCAAACGCTTCGGTTAGCAGCGGGTAGAGCGTGCCCATCAAAACCACGGCTAGGATCGCCGTCAGCATCACATTGTTGAACACCAGCGCACCTTCGCGGCTGGTGACAGAGAAGCGCTTACCCTCAGCGATACTGCCAGCACGCAAGGCAAATATCGCCAAGGCCCCGCCCACATATATGCCCAGCAATACGAGAATAAAGGCGCCGCGCTCCGGATCGACAGCAAAGGCATGGACGCTGGTCAGTACGCCTGAACGGACCAGAAAAGTGCCCAACATGCTCATAGAGAACGCAAGCACGCCCAGCATAATCGTCCATGTTCGCAAAGCATCGCGCGCTGCCAGAACGCTAACCGAATGCATCAAAGCGGTCGCCGCAAGCCACGGCATCAAAGATGCATTTTCGACCGGATCCCAGAACCACCAGCCGCCCCAGCCAAGCTCATAGTAAGCCCAATAACTGCCAGCCGTGATTCCCAATGTCAGGAACACCCAGGCGCCCAGTACCCAAGGACGAATGACTTTAGCGAACTCAGGCGTGACTTGGCGTGTCAACAAAGCGCCCATCGCTAGGCTGAATGCAACCGACAGGCCAACATAACCGATGTAAAGCGTTGGCGGATGCACCGCTAAGCCGATGTCCTGCAATAGTGGGTTCAACCCCACCCCTTCGGCCGCAGGAACGGGCAAACGCTCAAACGGGTTCGAGCTGAGGATCAAGAATGCATAAAAGCCCAGCGCCACAAAGCCCTGCACCGCCAATGCTGCCTGCATGGTGCGTTTGGGCAGGCGGTGTTCTGCAAAAGCGAGTAAACCGCCGGATAGCGCCAGCACCGCGACCCATAGGAGCATCGAACCTTCATGGTTCCCCCAAGTCCCGGTGATCTTGTAAAGGAACGGCTTCATCGAATGCGAATTGGTCGCGACCAGTTTGATCGAAAGGTCGGTGATCGCAAAGGCCCAAAGGAGCATTGCAAAAGACAGAACCGCCAAACCCGCTTGCACGATAGCGGCGGGCCGCGCGAACAACACCAGCGGAGTTGCCTCGCCCTCGCCGCTGCGCATGGACAATGCTCCGGCTACCATCTGTAACACTGCCAACGCCGCAGCAAGCCATAAGGCTACAAGGCCAATCTCCGCGATCATGCCGGTGCCTTGCCTCTAATCCAGCCCGACAGTGCTGTCGGCAACACTGTCAGCCTGCTGGTGCGCTTCGAGCCCCTCCAACTCTTTGGGGACGTAATTCTCATCATGCTTGGCCAGCAGATTGGTGGCGAGGAACGTTCCGTCTTGTTGCAAGCTGCCTTCCGCGACCACGCCCGATCCTTCGACGAAAAGATCGGGCAAGATGCCGCTATACCGCACTGCTACTGTGCTCGCTTCGTTGCCCGTTACGACAAAGGCAACGGTCACGCCGTCGGCTTGCGTTTCCAGCGATCCTGCCTGCACCATCCCGCCAAGGCGCACTGGCTGTCCCAAATCTGGTGGGTCTTTGGCCATTTGTTCAGGCAAATAGAAATAGTTGGCCTGATTGCGCAAAGCCCATGTTGCGACCAAACCCGCTGCGATAATCGCTAGCAGTGCTAGCACCACCAGCACCATACGTTGATGTTTGGGCTTAACTGCGCTCATCGACGCTTTACCTCATCGCGGCGTTTCTCGGCCCGGCGCATCGTGGTCCAGCTCCACGCCAAAACCCCGGCCAATCCGCCAAGTCCAATCGCATAGGCGGCAATCACGAAGTCCCAATGGTCAAGCGCCTCGCGCATTATGCCTTCTCCAATATTGGCATTGCACCCGTTGCATCGTCATCAAGCGCGCGGCGACGCAGTCGAGCCTCAACCTGTTGCTCCGCAATCAATGCCCGCATCCGCATCAGCACAATCGCACCGAACAACAGCGAAAAACCGACCACCGCAACCAACAGGGGCCAAAGAAAAACGGGATCAATCGCGCTTTTTCCGGCGGTTATGCTTGGCGGTTGATGCAGCGAATTCCACCACACAACCGAACGGTTGATGATCGGTATGTTGATCGCGCCAACCAGCCCAAAGATTGCTGCGATTTTTTCAGAACCGCCTTCACGTTCGCTAGCCTGAGTTAGCGCGATGTATCCGGCATAAAGGAACAACAGCACCAACATGCTGGTAAGCCTTCCGTCCCACTCCCACCATGTGCCCCATGCAGGCCTTCCCCAGATTGATCCGGTCGCCAGGCAAATTGCGGTGAAGACCATGCCAGGCAGTGCCATCGCCCGCGCAGCAACACCGGCGAGCGGATGTTTCCATATGAGAACGGCCGCGCTCGATATTGCGATCCCGGCCCACCCGCCCATGCCCAACCATGCGGACGGAACATGGATGAAAATGATCCGCACGCTGTCGCCTATCAATCGATCTTGCGGGACCATTGTGAGACCCCAAACGATTGCGCCGCTCGTCAAAACAAGGCCCACCCAAAGGCACAGCGGCATCAGCCACTGAGCTAGCGCTAAAAAGCGTTTGGGATTGGCGTAAATATGCATTGGTCTGGGCCGGCCTCACTTACCGTCTAATAGTGCGCTTACGCCCCCCGGCAAGAGCGCAAAGTATGCAAGTGCTTGCCCGTGCAGCGCCGCGTTTGCGTTTAACTTGTTTACCGGCCGATCCGTTTCTGTGCCATCCGGTCCGCAACAGTATCAGGCGGCGTGTGGGTGGATTGGCTTTCGTTCCAAATCTCCGCAAGCCGGTCAGGTATTTGCTCTATCAACGCGTGGACCTCCTCCAGCCCACCGCTCTTGCCATCACGCCGAATCAAATATTCGGTCGCAACCG
This sequence comes from Erythrobacter sp., assembly GCA_039985875.1. Classification (GTDB taxonomy): domain Bacteria; phylum Pseudomonadota; class Alphaproteobacteria; order Sphingomonadales; family Sphingomonadaceae; genus Erythrobacter. The sequence continues at coordinate 1,157,253 of JBDWRU010000011.1, forward strand.
AGATAATTCCGCCCGCATTGATCACATAGTCAGGGGCGAACAGGATATCGCGATCAAACACTTTCTGTCCGTGTTGCGCCCTTGCAAGCTGATTATTCGCACCGCCCGCGACAATAGCGGTGTCGAGAGTCGGGATCGTGTCATCATCAAGGATCGCACCGAGCGCGTTCGGGCTGAGCACATCACAAGGGGTCGAGAGGATGTTGTTCGCGTTTGTCGTTTTTGCACCCAGCTCTTTCGCCAATGCTTGCGCGCTCTCAGCTCTAACATCCGCCAGCGTTAGCTTTGCGCCGTCTTTGGCTAAGAGCCGTGCAACACCGCCACCGACACTGCCAGTTCCTTGCACCGCGACATGGACGCCTTGCATTGTGTCCTTTCCAAGCTTGTGCCGCACCGCTGCTTTGATACCGAGGTAGATGCCAATCGCAGTGAATGGTCCTGGGTCTCCGCCAGCCGAGTCAGCGCGAGAGGCTGGCAGACCAGAGACATGCTGTGTGCGCTTAGAGACTGCAACCATATCGGCTTCGCTGATCCCGACATCTTCAGCGGTCACGTAGCGTCCGTTCAGACCTTCAACCGCATCGCCAAAAGCTTCTAAAAGCTCTGGCGACTTCGTGCGAGCTTCATCTGCGAGGATGACGGCCTTACCACCACCCATCGGCAAGCCGGCCATCGCATTCTTATAACTCATTCCACGCGAAAGACGCAGTGCATCGCGCAAGCCATCTTTTGGATCGGGATAATGCCAGAAGCGCGTGCCGCCAGCACCTGGCCCAAGACGCGTTGAATGCAGCGCAATAATCGCCGTCAGACCGCTCGCCCTATCGCGCACAAAATGCACGCATTCGTGATCATCAAAATCGGGTTCAGTCCAGAATGCGGTCATTTACGCGCCACCTTAGATCAGCATTATGCGCAGCGTTACTAAGGTCTGAAACTGGGAAAAATGGGGCGATCGAGGGGTCTCGAACCCCCGACCTCCGGTACCACAAACCGGCGCTCTAACCAACTGAGCTACGATCGCCACATGCCCCGTCTCACAGCAACCATTTGGCCGCTACCAAACCCGCGCAAGGGGGGCATTTACGCTTGCTGCGCTGCCGGTCAAGACTGCTAACAAGCGGCGCGAGCCTGTTGCACAAAGAGCGTTTGTTGCAAAGCAAAAACTGCGTTGGCGCAGTTCGTCCGCAAGATTATTTCGCGGGCGTCGAGTGGGTTGCGTCTTGAACCAGTCAAATTATCACGGAGTCATGACTGGTCCGGGCGATTCTTCGGCTGATAAACTGTTGTTGCATGATGGCGTGCAGCGATTGCCCAGCTCGAAAGCTGAGCTGTTCCAACTGCGCGACTTTGTGTCAGCTGAATTGCGCGATGAGCTTATCGCTCTGATCGACAAGGACCGTCGCCCGTCGACAATCGCAGATGACAATGGCGATGCCTATTTCCGCACCAGTGAGACGTGCGATCTTTGCCCTCAGGAAGCGGCGGTTGGTGAGTTGGAGGCGATGCTAGAGGCGCTAAATGGGATTGATCCGGCCTATGGTGAGCCTGTGCAGGGGCAACGATATGCCGTTGGGCAGGAGTTTAAGGCCCATACCGACTATTTCACACCGGGTGGCCCGGACTTTGAAAAGTTCTGCTCGGTCGCAGGAAATCGGACATGGACCTTCATGATCTATTTGAACGCGGTCGAAGCTGGTGGAGCAACCCGATTCAAGGCGGTTGGCAAGACATTTAAACCAGAGCCGGGCAAACTGCTTTGCTGGAACAACAAACGGCTCGATGGGAGCGTCAATCCAAACACGCTCCATCACGGGATGAAAGTGCGCAAAGGCGTCAAATATGTGCTGACCAAGTGGTACCGCGAGAAGCCTTGGGGTTGGGCCGAAGAATGATGCAAAAAAGGGCGACCCCATTAGGCCGCCCTTTTGAAATTCGCTGATTGTTGAAATCAGTTTTTTAGGCTCAGCCCGCCAAAGCGCTTGTTGAAAGCTGCCACACGGCCACCTTCTTGAATTTGCTTTTGACCGCCGGTCCACGCCGGATGGCTGGTCGGGTCAATATCGAGCGCAAGCGTGTCGCCCTCGCTGCCCCAAGTGGAGCGCGTTTGAAACTCGGTACCATCGGTCATTTTGACCGTGATCGTGTGATATTCGGGATGCCCTTCGGCTTTCATCGTCTTTGTCCTTTGAGCTTTCGCCGGTTCCGACCGGCGGCGCTATGAATTCGGAGAAGCGGCGCACATAACGCGGCGGCCTAAAAATGCAAGAGAACTTTAGTGCCCGATCTACTTTCGGTGTGCAATCTAAGCCGGTGGGTCCGCAATCATGGCTGTGAACTCGACTTGGCATGACACTTTGCCTTCCACGCTCGCTTCGCCTTTGAACTTGTAGACACGGCTGCGCTTCTGGAGAAACTCCACTTTGAGGTCGAGCAGGCAGCCCGGTGTCACAGGCGCGCGGAATTTAGCGTTTTCGATCCCCATGAAGATCACCAACTTGCCCGTGCCTGCCAATTCGAGTGTTTCAATCCCAAGGATCGCAGCGGCCTGCGCCAAAGCTTCGATCTGCAGGACTCCCGGCATGATCGGAGCACCAGGGAAATGTCCCTGAAAGAACTCCTCATTCATACTCACCGCTTTGACCGCGTGAATGCGCTCTCCCAGGTGAATTTCCTTCACCCTGTCGACCAGCAACAGCGGATAACGGTGCGGCAGAGCTTTGAGGATCTTGTGGATGTCATAGTCCACAATGGGTTCCGCCGATGCGGTGTCTTCGCTCATGCCCTGCCCCTGTGTCTTGCTTTGCTTAAGCTCTTAACGACCCACTGGTGCAGCAGGCACGGCTGGTGCGACTGCCGGCACTTGCGGCGTTTGCTGAGCTGCCTGCTGCTGACGCGCTTGAATTGCTTGAGCCAGTGCGAGCGTCTGCTCAATCTCTTGGAACAGCTGCAAGGACGCACGGGTCGGCTGCCAACCAGCCGGCGGGACAACGCCAACTGCTGACACTTTAGTATTCAGCGATGCGGTCACTTTTGGCGTCAAATCCGCCTCGTTCGGCGCGTAAAGCAGGGCATCCGGAGCAACCACAATCTGCACCTGATTGCTGGTAATAACTTCCTGCAAAGCGGCAGGGTATTGCTTATAAATCTCTTGGATCGCGTAGACTTTACCGAAGTCAATTTGGTCACTTTGCGCTTTCATATTGCGCTGGAGCGTCTCAAGCTGACTAAACTCAGTAGAGCCTTGCTTGGCTGCCATTTCTGCATCGTCAACTTCGTTGTCGCCATTGGTATCGAACGATTTGAGCAGAGTTTGGCGTTGCTCGCTCTGCGTACGCAGGCTTGCGATCTGCGCGGCATAGGTCGTACCGATTGAGTTGTACGCATTCTGCAAAGCCGAGGTTTGCAGCAGCGCACGCGCCGCATTGACGGTGCCGATATTGCCTTGGACCTGAGCTGAAGCGATCGTGCTGCTGGCAAGAGCGCAAGCCGAAAGGCTGGCAAGAGCGAAGGTTTTTGCAAAGAGTTTCATTAGAACTGTGTTCCTACGTTGAACGTGAATGTTTTTTCATCGTCGCCTTCGACCCGGCGGATCGCTTGGGCGAAATCGATGCGGAACGGCCCGAATGGCGAGTTCCAGTTAACGCCAATCCCTGCGGTTATGCGCGGGCTTGGCGTGTCGCCGAGGAAGACTTCGCGAATGGCGCTGCCTGCTCTAACACTCGGCGTGTTCGCTGTGACCATGTCGGCTGCAATCGGATTGATCGTAGCAAACTGAACGGCGTTACCGTCATCGTCAGTGCCTACTTCAATGAAAATCGGATTTCCATCGGCATCGACGTTTTGCACCCCAAAGGGATTGTCTTGAAGCAGTGGTTGAGTGATGCCCCAAAGCGCGCCAACATCAAGCCAAATTGACGGCCTCAGGCCCAATTCGCGCGCGCCGGTTCCAAGAGGAATTTCGATTTCTGCACGGGCAAGATAGAAATTGCGGCCACCCAATGCATCATCACGGACAGAATCGCGATCAGTGATCGCTTCAGGAAGGCCATCGGCGTTGGTGATAAATGGTTGCGTCAGGATACGCGGACCAACACCGCGAATATCAAAGCCGCGGAACTGTGGTTCACCCAGGAAGAACCGGTCTGTGAGCAGGATATCCTCAACATCTTCACCACCGCGATCGGCTAGTGGAATGATCGTTCCGCCCTCGGCCAGCAGCGAGAAGATGAATCCGGTATTCGCAAGGTTCCAATACTGCTGATAGCGACCCCGCATCCTCAGATAACGAACATCGCCGCCCAGCCCTGCCAACTCAGTGCTGAACGTCACGCGTTGTCCGCGCGTCGGACGCAAACTTGAATTCAAGGAGTTGAACGATAAGCTCAGACCAAGAATAGAGCTTAGCCGATCGCCAATCGAGTCGCACAAGAAGCGGCCTGCAAGCAGCGGATCGCATTCCGTAACGCCATCGCCGTCCAAATCGCTGAAGAAGAGATTTTCATCGAGGGTCACTTGGTCATAGCTGAGCTGATAACTGCCGACCAATGACAAGAATTCAGTCAGCGGGACACCCACCCTTACAGAACCGCCGGTTGTAACTTGCTCAAACGTCGTGTTGCGATCGTTGTTTGTGAAGTTGAAGCTGTTGAAATCACGACGGAAAATATCAACTCCGGCAGAGATGTTGCGGTCGAACAAATACGGTTCGGTAAAGCTGAGCTGCACTTGGCTGGAGAACTGCGAATAGTTCAAACTCAACCCGATGGTCTGACCGCGACCACGGAAGTTGCGTTGACGGATCGAGCCAGCAAGAATGAATTGCTCGATCGAAGAGAAGCCAGCTGAGAACTGCAATTCGCCGGTTGGCTGTTCTTCGATATTGGCTTCAAGCACGATCCGGTCTGGCGCACTGCCTTCGACTTGAGTGACTTCGAAGTTTTCCTGGAAGAAACCAAGCTGATTGATCCGCGCGGTCGTCCGCTGCACGCCCAGCGAGTTGAAGGCATCGCCTTCTGAAAGACGGAACTCACGTCGAATCACTTTGTCCTGTGTCAAAGTGTTGCCGTTGACATCAACCCGTTCCACATAAACGCGCGGCGCTTGGCGCAGGATGAAAGTCACATCCATCGTAAGATCGCCGGGATTGCGATTAAAGCGCGGCTGCACATCGGCAAAGGCGTAGCCAAATCGTCCAGCCAGCTCAGTAAGCTGTTCGACCGTATCTTCGACCGTTTTCGCGTTATAAAAATCGCCGTTTTTCATCGGCAATCGGCGGCTCATAACGTCGCTATCGAAGTCACGGATTTGGCTATCAACATCGACCTTGCCGAAATTGTAGCGCTCGCCCTCTTCCACCACATAGGTGATGATAAAGTCTTCTTGATCTGGGGTAAGCTCAGCGACCGCAGAAACAACGCGGAAATCGGCATAACCTTCGGTGAGGTAAAACTGCCGCAATTTCTGCTGGTCAAACGCCAAACGATCAGGGTCATAGCTTGTATTCGAGCTGAAGAAGCGGTGGAAACGTGCTTGCTTCGTCACCATTTCGCCGCGCAGCGCGCCATCAGAAAACTTCTCGTTTCCGATAATGTTGATCTGGCGAACCTTTGACTTTGGCCCTTCGCTAATCTCAAATACCACATCGACGCGGTTTTGCGGGAGCTGAACCATTTTGGGTTCAACAGTCGCAGCAAAGCGGCCTTGGCGTTTGTACAGCTCAATTATCCGCGCAACGTCGGCGCGCACTTTCGACCGGGTGAAAATCTGGCGCGGTGAAAGCTTGATTTCGGGAACGATCTTTTCGTTATCGAGCCGCTCATTTCCTTCAAGAACGATCCGGTTGATCACCGGGTTCTCCGTCACACTGATGATGACATTGCCGGCATCATTGCGGATCGTGAAGTTTGAAAACAACTCAGTCGCACCGAGGTCTTTGAGCGCTTGGTCAGCGCCAGCCGAGGTGTATTCTTGCCCAACCCTCAAACGGATATAGGAAATAATCGTGGTTGGTTCGAGCCGCTCTGCACCTGATACACTGATCGTGCGGATGGTGTTCGAAACGGAAGCAGGCGCCGGGGTCGGAGCCGGTGCTGGTTGAGTTTGTTTGGCAGCCGCCGGGTCAACAGCATCCTGAGCGATGGCAGCGTAAGGCACGCCGGCCAACATTGATCCACAGGTCAGCGCAACCGCGAGGCGCTGCGTTGAGAGCCGCGCAGACTTGCTAACAATCTGGGGGGCAACAGACTGAGTGCCTGTTAGCTTGCAGTGATTCATGGAGTTTAAGTTCCCGTCCAACCCGTCTTTATACGCCCGATCTAAGGGCCAAAAATTCAGGCACGCCAATCCCCGCGGCGCGTCTTTGATGGATTGTTTCCAACCCAGCTTTGCCTGTGCCCCAAGCGAGAGACGCAATCAAGCAGAGTTACCCGCTCTAACGCGCCCGACCGTTCGCTGTCCCCGGCTAACTGCCGAATAATGGCAGCGAGACGAGGTCGTTCACAGTCACAACCACCATCAAAGTGAGCACAATCGCGATTCCCGTGCGATAAGCCCATTCGGTAGCCTGCGGTCCAGCCGGTTTCCGGCGAACCGCCTCAACGGCGTAGAAAGCCAAATGGCCACCGTCGAGTGCAGGGATTGGCAAGAGGTTGATGAATGCCAAATTAAGCGAGATGAGCGCAATGAAGCTCACGAAGGAGAGAAAGCCCCGGCTCATCTGTTCGCCAGAATATTTCGCGATCTTCACAGGACCGCCCAATTCTTTGATCGAACGCTCTCCGATAATGACCTGTTTGATGCCCACTATCATCATGCCAGTCACTTCCCAGCATTGCTCTGCGGCCAGTGGAATTGATTGAAAAACGCTCACATCTTCGAACGCCATCTTGCCACCAGAAGGGCCAACGCCGATCCGACCAAGCACACTGACATTCCCAAAGGAATCAGTCTCTTCAACCCGGGCGGTGGTCAGCGGAATATCGACATCGCTTCCGTCACGCTCCACGGTGATAACCATGTCGCGATTGGGATAGAGCGCGATACTTTTTTGAATCGCTTCGAAATCCTCAACTGTATCGCCATCAATCGCGATGATTGTGTCGCCGACCTGCATGCCAGCGTCCTGCGCGACCGATTCTTCAGCGAACGCTCCAACGGTGCGCGGATCTTCCTCTGCAATAATGGTGGGCTTACCAAGCACAGCAAAAAACGCCGCGAATATCGCAATAGCCACAATAATATTCGTCACCGGCCCCGCGGCCACGATCAACGTCCGCCGCCATAAGCTGGCGGTTTGAAAGCTGCCCGCTTCGGGCGGAGCATTGGGATCAGGGATGCTTGCCGGGTTCATATCCCCTTTGAACTGCACATAGCCGCCCAGCGGCAGCATTGAGAGCTTCCACCGCGTTCCATGCCGGTCCGTGCGGCCAACAATTTCCTTGCCAAAGCCGACCGAAAAAGCCTCTGCCTTAACGCCCAGCCAGCGACCGACAAGATAATGACCAAGCTCATGCACGGTGACCAATGGCCCAAGCATCAGCAAAAAGCCGATTATGTACATCCAAAAAGGGGGCGACTCAAACACAGGCGGGGGTCTCCAAAAACTCAGTCGTGCTTTGGCGCGCATCGGCATCAAGGCTCAACACATCGTCGAGCGAGCCGGGTTCGTTTGCCCCATAGCGGCTCAGCACCTCTTCTACCAATGCCGTAATTCGGGTGAACCCGATCTGACCAGCAAGAAAGGCCGCCACAGCCACTTCATTGGCCGCGTTCAGCACAGCGGGTGCGCCGCCGCCTTCTGCGATGGCCGCCCGGCAAATACGGGTGGCAGGGAACAGCTCTTCATTGGGCGCTTCAAAGGTCAGCTCGCCAATCTTGGCCAGATTGAGCGGTTCAAGTGGCGTATCCATGCGCTGAGGCCAAGCAAGACATGACGCAATCGGAACGCGCATATCAGAGGGGCCGAGCTGTGCCAGCGTCGAGCGATCGCGGAATTCCACCATCGAATGAATGACGCTTTGAGGGTGGACCACAATGTCGAACTTATCCAAGCCAATCGGGAAAAGGTGATGGGCTTCGATCAGTTCCAACCCCTTGTTCATCAAGGTGGCGCTGTCGACGCTGATCTTGGCACCCATCGACCAATTGGGATGCGCGACCGCTTGCTCAGGTGTCGCTTTCGCGATAGCTTGAGATGTCCAAGTGCGGAACGGTCCGCCGCTGGCGGTCAGCGTGATTTTGGCGACATCATCCAACGAATTGGCCGCAAGACATTGAAAAATAGCGTTGTGCTCGCTGTCTGTCGGAAGCAGAGCCGCGCCGTGCTTGGAGACTGCTGTGGTTAGAACATTGCCAGCAGAGACCAGCGCTTCCTTGTTCGCCAACGCTATCGTGCCGCCGCGCTTCACCGCCGCCATAACCGGTGCCAATCCTGCGCAGCCCACAATCGCGGCGACCGTAATGTCGACAGGACGCGCGGCTGCTTCGACGAGCGCCGCAGGGCCTCCAGCTGCTTCGATATCAGAGCCTGCAAGCGCTTGGCGCAAGGCGGGTAGGTGCGCTTCGTCGGCCACCACTGCGAGTTTGGCACCGAATTCGCGGGCCAGAACCGCAAGCTCTTTCGCGCTCGAGTTGGCTGTTAGCGCCTCGACCCGCCATTGCTCCGGAGAACGGCCGATCAAATCCAGAGTCGACGCACCGATTGAGCCTGTCGCCCCCAGAATGGTTATCGAACGCGTCATAATGGGCTTAGCCTAGCAGGCTTGGACCCACCGCAACGACAAATATGACGAAGAATACTGCAAGAAAGCCATCAACCCGGTCAAACACACCGCCATGGCCGGGAATAAGAGTGCTTGAGTCTTTCATACCCGCACGCCGCTTCATCCAACTTTCAAAGAAATCCCCAGCTTGTGCGATCACCGCGATGAGGAAGCCAGAAAGCACCGCGAAAAGAATACTAGTAGCGGTGTAGCCCGGAGGAAGCGCAGCGGGCCCAAAATCCCAAAGCTCACTCCCAATGGTGATAACACACGCGGCCAATCCACCTCCAATCAAACCCGCCCAAGTCTTAGAGGGGCTAAGCTTTGGCGCAATTTTAGGCCCTCCAATTCCTCGACCCGCGAAGTATGCTCCGGCATCCACCGCGATCACCGGCAGGATAAAGCCCACCAACGTTTCCAAATCGGTGTAGCCATAGGTCAGGCCATTCACCGGGACCATTTGTGGCCCGTTCCGCACCCAGATCATCGCAATCGCAGCACCGCTGACATAAACCGCACCAAAGAACAGCCAGATCACTTCACCCAATGGCGATGCGTTCGACCTGCTGACCATCCGGTTCCATTCCCATAGGACAATCCCCGCGACCAGCGCGACAAAGCCGAGCCAGAACCAACCGCCCAACCAAAGTGCAGAGCCTGCGAACAAGGCCATCGCCACCGCTGAAATCAGGCGAATACCGAGGTCTTTCGAGCGCCCGTTGGGATCATGGACCACGACATCGTGATCTGTTTCACTTGCGTCCGCCATAGCGTCTTTCTCTTTGTGCAAAGTCATCGAGAGCGGCTTGTAAATGCTCAGGCTTAAAATCTGGCCAAAGCGTGTCGACAAACATCATTTCGGCATAGGCTGCTTGCCACAGCAGAAAATTGGACAGCCGCACTTCGCCGCTCGTCCTGATCAACAGATCAAGCGGCGGCAAGTCATTGGTGTCCAGCTGCGCTTCGATTGTTTCCGGTGTGATTTGACCGCGTTCAGCCGCTTTGGTCGCCGCGCGCGCAATCTCGCTTTGCCCGCCATAATTCAGCGCAACTGCAAGCGTCTGAGTGCCATGAGAGGTCTGCTCCAAAGCGTCTTCGAGCATTCCGACAATATCGGGGGCAAGCGATTGCCAATCGCCGATAATCCTCAACTTCACATTGTTCGCGACAAACTCAGCTAAGTCCGACTTGATGAATTTGCGCATGAGATTCATCAGATCATCGACTTCATCCTCGGGACGCTTCCAGTTTTCCGAAGAGAAAGCATAAAGGGTCAGGCAATCCAGCTTCATCGGCTCGACCGCGCGCACCAAACGTCGCACCGCTTCGACCCCGCGCTGATGCCCGATTGCACGCGGCAGCCCGCGCTTCTTTGCCCAGCGTCCATTGCCATCCATTATGATGGCAACGTGCCGTGCGCCGTGCGTTTGATCTGTGCCGGAGCCTTCGCCCATGCGCTCTCCCCAGTCGCCTCAGATTACTGCGTCAGAATTTCCTGTTCTTTCTTGGCAGCCGCTTCATCCGCGTCGGCAACATGCTTGTCCGTCACCTTCTGAACTTCATCTTCCATCCGCTTACGCTCATCCTCAGAGATTTCTTTCTTCTTCTCATCGGCTTTCAGCATTTCCATACCGTCGCGGCGGACATTGCGGATCGCGACTTTAGCTTTCTCCGCATATTGACCAGCCAGCTTTGCCAATTCCTTGCGCCGCTCTTCGGTGAGGTCGGGCATAGGCAGACGGATTGTTTGGCCATCGGTCATCGGGTTGAGACCAAGATTGGCGTGCGCAATCCCCTTCTCCACCGCAGTGACATTCGATTTGTCCCACACCTGCACGCTCAACATGCGCGGCTCTGGCGCAGAGACGGTTGCAACTTGAGCAATCGGCATCATCGCGCCGTAAACCTCGCACTGCACAGGATCGAGCAGGCTGGTGTTCGCACGACCTGTGCGCAGCCCACCCAAATCGCTTTTGAGCGATTCAACGGCCCCGGTCATCCGCCGTTCGATATCAGCCTTGTCATATTGCGGCATTGGTCAATTACCCTTCGTCTTTGTGGCCATGCACAATAGTCTGTGTGCCCTCGCCCGCCAATACGCGTGCGACATTGCCTTTTTCGCGAATAGAGAACACTACTATCGGAATGTCGTTCTCTCGGCAAAGCGCAACGGCAGTTGCATCCATAACTTTAAGATTGTCGGACAAAACCTTGTCATAGTTGATGGTCTCAAACCGGGTCGCATCCGCGTTCTTTTTGGGATCGCTGTCATAGACCCCATCAACGCTGGTTCCTTTGAGCAGCGCGTCGCAATTCATCTCAGCTGCGCGCAGAGCTGCGCCGGTATCGGTCGTGAAGAATGGATTGCCGGTGCCAGCCGCAAAGATAACGATCCTACCCTTTTCCAAATGCCGTTCTGCACGGCGGCGAATATAGGGTTCGCAAACGGACGACATCGGAATCGCAGATTGCACGCGCGTCGGCACGCCTTGTTGTTCCAATGCGTTTTGCATCGCAAGCGCGTTCATCACTGTCGCCAGCATGCCCATATAATCGCCGGTGGTCCGATCCAGCCCGCGCGCTGCGCCTGCAACTCCGCGAAAAATATTGCCGCCGCCAATCACCAGGCACACTTCCAAGCCGCTGGCCTGCGCTGCTTTCACCTCTTCGGCGAGCCGCGCGACATATTCAGGATCAATCCCGTAATCCTGCCCACCCATCAACACCTCGCCTGAAAGCTTGAGGAGAACGCGTTTGATTTCAGGTAGGACCATGTCTGTTTCGCTCTTTGGCAAGATTGTGTGCTTGATCGGCCTTTATCGGCGCGGCCCGGTGCTGCCAAGGGGGATAGCGACGCAAGACTGTGGCCAAATGCCAAGCGGAGCGTGGGCTTTGCGTCGCGGCTGCGTCACAAGAGCGGGGTGACAATCAAAAAAGCCCTCAAGTGGACTATCACCGCAGCGCTCATCATCGGCGTGCTGATAGCGATCAAAGCGTGGCACGATACGATGCGCGATCCAGTTGTTCAGCGATTGGTGATTGAAAGCGATGCCCTGCCCTCTGGAGCAGAACCGGTGACCATTGCCTTACTCGCCGATATCCATGTTGCAGGACCGGACATGCCCCCGTCGCGCGTTGAGCGGATTGTCGAGCAGGTGAACGCGCTGAAACCAGATGTGGTCGCGATTGCCGGTGATCTTGTCAGTGAGAAGCGGGTGGCGACCAAAATCTATAACGCCGATGAGATCGTCGCGCCTTTGTCCGGATTGAAAGCGCGTTACGGCGTCGCCTTTGTGCCAGGCAACCACGACCATTGGTTTGATTGGCCGGGAATTGAGGCAGAGTTGGCCAAGCACCCGCACATCACCGTGCTTAAGAACCAAGCCGCGCAATTTGGTCCGCTTGCCGTGGCGGGCGTGGATGATGACTTTACGAACCGCGCGGACCTGCCCGCTGCGCTTGCCGAAATTGCACCGCTTACAGGGCCGCGCATTATGCTCACCCATAGCCCCGATATATTCCCATCGGTCCCGGTTGAATTTGACCTCGTGCTCGCCGGGCACACCCATTGCGGCCAAATCGCCTATCCTTGGGGCGGGTCCCCAGCGACCATGTCGGACTTTGGCGAGAAATATGCCTGCGGCGTCGTCAAGCAGCATCAAAAGACTTTGGTGACGAGCGCGGGGATCGGAACAAGCCTGCTGCCAATCCGGTTGTTCACACAGCCGGAGATTTGGGTGGTCGAAATAAGGCCGCCGCAGCGCTGAGCTACGACGGCCTTAAGATTGTCTAGTTTGACCTAGCCACCTGTCCCGGCAGGAAGGCAATCAGGCTTAAACCTTACCCACCAACGGCGGCAGCCACCTCAGCGGCAAAGTCAGCTTCTTCGACTTCGATGCCTTCGCCCAGTTGATAACGGACATAGTCAACAAGCTTGATCGAAGCGCCAGCTTCTTTCGCAGTGCGCGCAACATATTCCTCAACGGTTGCCTTGCCGTCTTTCACAAAGATTTGACTGAGCAGCGCATTTTCTTTCGCGTATTTCTTGATCGCGCCTTCTACCATTTTCTCCTGCACGTTCTCAGGCTTGCCGCTTTCGGCTGCCTTTTCCTGTGCAATGGCGCGCTCACGTTCAATCACGGAAGCGTCGAGACCGTCAGCGTCGAGCGCTTGCGGGAACATCGCCGCAGCGTGCTGAGCCACATCGCGGCCAAGCGTTGCGAGGACGTCTGCCGAAGCATCGCCTTCGAGCGCGACGAGCACGCCGATTTTGCCGAGACCCTCTGCCGCAGCGTTGTGCACGTAAGACACAACCGCGCCTTGGCTGACCGATACGGTTTTCATCCGGCGGATCTGTTGGTTCTCACCAATAGTCGCAACATTATCCGTCAGCTTCTCGGTAACAGTGCCACCATCGGGATAGGCCGCCGTTTTGAGCGCTTCGACATCGTCGCTACCGAGCGTCAGAGCAACACCCGTGACTTTGTTGACAAAGTCCTGAAACTTATCGTTCTTGGCAACGAAGTCGGTTTCCGAGTTCACTTCAACCGCGACACCCTTGGTGCCTTCAACGACTACGCCAACAAGGCCTTCAGCCGCCGTGCGGCTCGACTTTTTCTGTGCGGTCGCAAGACCTTTTGCACGCAGAGCGTCAACAGCCGCTTCGATATCGCCGCCCGCTTCCACAAGCGCTTTTTTTGCGTCCATCATGCCCGCGCCTGTTTTTTCGCGCAGCGTCTTCACATCGGCGACGGTAAAATCAGCCATGAGATTTTCCTTCTTAAAGGGTTGGGTGCGCCGGGTTAGTCCATGCATCTTGTGATGATGCCCGGCGCGCTAAATGAGAAATGTGACGCGCGATTGACGCGCGCCCAATTGCGATCGGCTTAAGCCGGGTCAGCTGGCGTTTCTGCCGCAGCTTCAACTGGCGCAGCTGGCGTTTCTGCTGCAGCTTCAACTGGAGCAGCTGGCGTTTCTGCCGCAGCTTCAGCTGGAGCAGCCGGAGCTTCCACAGCAGGTGCTTGGGTTGCCGCCGGTTCAGCGGGAGGTTCTGCCATCGCACCAACATCTTCGCCGCTCGACATAACCGCGCCGCCTTTGCCAGCAATCGCCGCATCACCGATAGCCTGACAATAAAGGCGAACCGCACGGCTCGCATCGTCATTGCCCGGAACCGGAAAAGCGATTCCGCTCGGATCAACATTGGTATCAAGCACGCCAATCACTGGAATGCCCAGCACGGCAGCTTCTTTGATAGCCAGATCTTCTTTGTTCGCATCAACCACGAACATCACGTCCGGGATACCGCCCATATCGCGGATACCGCCAAGCGACAGTTCCAGCTTGTCACGCTCACGAGTGAGTTGCAGAACTTCCTTCTTGGTGAAGCCGCTGGCGTCGCCCGAAAGTTGCTCTTCAAGCGTTTTCATGCGCTTGATCGACTGGCTAATGGTTTTCCAGTTGGTCAGCATCCCGCCGAGCCAACGGTGGTTCACAAAGTGCTGTCCGCATGCGCGGGCCGCCTCAGCGATCGGCTCTTGCGCCTGACGCTTTGTACCAACGAAAAGCACCTTGCCCCCGGACTTCACAGTTTGCTCAACAAAGTCGAGCGCGCGCGCGAAAAGCGGCACAGTCTGCGACAGATCGATAATGTGAACGCCGTTGCGGTTGCCGAAGATATACGGCTTCATCCGCGGGTTCCAGCGGTGGGTTTGGTGGCCGAAGTGTGCGCCGGCCTCAATCAATTGCTGCATGGTGACGGTAGTGGCCGCCATAGGTCATTTCCTTTCCGGTTCGTCCTCTGGGAAACTTAAGAGCTGCTGGCGGAGTGTCCCGCTGGCAGCACCGGTATGAAGCGCTTCCCATGTGAATTTCGTCTGTAACTTGTCCGTGATTCGGAACGAAACAATGACGAGGCCGGGCGCTTAGCGCTTTGTTGCGTGCAAATCCAGTCCTTTAGTTGGAATTTGAACGAAAGCGGAACAAAATGCTTGACGAGGCGGAACATGTGTAGAACAAGGCGTTCAGAACAAACATGGTACATACCGAAATAGGCAATAGCCAACGTCTCGGTTGTATTAGGACAGGTAAGAAGGATTGGATATCATGGTTGAATATGCGCTCATCGCACTCTTTGCTCTGGTGACAATCACGACCGGGCTTGCGCTGGTTGATTGCTGGCTACGCGGAAAGCATGCGTTTCTGACGATTGCTCGCGAACGTTCGCTGCTCAATGCGGGATTTGTACCTGTGGTGAAAGCCAAGGAGACTCGGCTGCGTGGTCGTGCGCTGCGCACCGGTCAGTCTCGGCGTCTTCCTGAGCGTCGGGCTATGCGTCCACGCTCTGAACCTGTTCCCGCGCTTTTCGCCGCTTAACCCTGCCATATTTGAACAAAGCGTAGGGTATCAACGCCATATAGCCCACGCTTATGGTTATCAGCAGCCACCACGGTTCGATCAGCGCCGCCGCAATTGCGAGCCCCGCTAGCGCGATCAGCGGCAACCTGATGTCACGGCGCGGCCGCATCGCGGCCCAACTCAAGGTCGCGAAATTGGAAATGACCAGCACTGCGATCAATCCCAGCCACAGCGTTGTAGCTAAAGGATCGCGAAACCCATCATAGCCGGTTTCGAACCAGAGGTAGCAAGGCAGAAAGGCCAGTCCGGCTCCAACCGGTGCTGGAACTCCGGTGAGGAAGCCAGCCGATTTATGCGGTTGGTTTTCGACATCGATTCGGGCGTTAAAGCGCGCAAGCCGCAAAGCCATGCAAATCGCAAAGCCCAACGCGGCCAACCACCCAAAGCTCGGCAAGCCTTGGAGCGACCACACAAACAAGATTAGCGGCGGGGCAACCCCGAAAGAAATGCAATCAGCGAGGCTATCCAGCTCTGCTCCAAATCGCGACTGCGCGTTTAAGAGCCGCGCAATCCGACCATCGACTCCGTCCAGCACCCCCGCCAGAACAACGGCTAAAACTGCAAATTGCCATTGCCCGTCAATTGCGAAGCTAATCCCGGTTAGGCCCGCGCACAGCGCCCCTGCTGTGATCGCATTGGGCAGCATTGCGCGCAGAGACAAACCGCTGCCATCGGAGCCTATCTGACCGTCTTCATCCTCAGCCGCTTTTGGTCCAATGCGCGCGGGCAATTGGCTGCGGTCCGATGAGGATCGGCGGTTTTTCAATATATGGCCCTCATTGCGCGATACCTTCCAACAATGCCTGCGTGCCAATCTTGGCAATGACGGTTTCGCCAGCAATCACTTTTTGACCCAACAAAACTTGCGGGCTGGTCCCGGCGGGCAAATAGATATCAACCCGGCTGCCAAACCGAATAAGTCCGACACGCTGCCCCTTGGCGACTGTGTCTCCCGGTTTCACGAATGGAATAATGCGCCGTGCGACAAGACCTGCGATTTGCGTAAAGCCGATGGCCTGCCCGTCGCTGCGCTCAATCAGGGTATGCTGTCGCTCATTTTCCTCGCTCGCTTTATCGAGATCGGCGTTCATAAACTTGCCCGGAATATAAATCACCCGGCGCACCGCCCCACCAACTGGCGCGCGGTTAATGTGAACATCAAAGACGCTCATAAACACAGAAACGCGTGTGACGGGATCAGGCGGCAGTCCGCGCTCGCCCATCGCATCTTCGACTTGCAGCTCAATCGGGGGAGCCACCTGAGTGATTAAAGAAACGAGCCCGTCAGCAGGTGAGATGATCGTATCATCGCTTTGCGGCACCACACGTTCAGGATCGCGGAAGAACGCGAAAACCCCGAACGACAAGAGCAGCAACGGCCACCCAATTATCTCCCAATCCAGAAGCAGCAAAAAGACAAGGCTGACTGCTATAGTCGCCACGCCGTATTTGCGTCCTTCGGGATGTATTGCGGGCCAGTTCCAACCAGCCTCGCCGCGACCTTGATTATCGAGGATTTCACCTGCCATGAGCGCCGACTTAGGGTCTCATGTCCGCCCCCGCAAGCAAGGGTTTGATCCACAGCTGGGCAAAACCTGAAAAACTCACCGTTCCAAAAGAGCAAAGATTTGCCGCACTTCCCCGGCGAAATTCACTCTTAAGTAAGATGTTTACCATAATCCGCGCTGACGTGATGACAGAGACAAGCACCACATTAGATCCTGACTATGCTGAGGAGAATTTTTCGCAGCGTTGGCTCGGCGAAGCGCCAATCTTCGTATTCGGCGCCATAATGCTCGCGGTTTGCGTGACTCTGCTTGCCTCGCGAGGTGTCTCGCTCAATCTAAGCGGTGTACTTGAAAACGCCCGTCTTTTCGGAATGTTCACGCTAATCCTCATTGCATTTGATGCGGCAATACAACTTAACCGCAAACGCCCATCTAGCCCGACTGCCTTCCTCAAAGAACGCTATACCGCGAAGCCGCTCCTCAAAACGATTATCAGCGGATTGCCGCTTATCGCGGTGGCGATCATCGCCTTGCCATTCTTCTCAAAAATGAAATCGGCGATTCCATTGTTCACCGAATACACTTGGGATGCGGCCTTCATCGAGTGGGACCGCGCGATATTTTTTGGTCACGACGCTTGGGAAGTGCTTCAACCGGTGATCGGCTATCCGATTGTCACAGCCTTCCTAGCGCTGCTTTATCACCTGTGGTTCCTGCTCCTTTATCCCGGCGTGATGTTCTTCGTGTTCGCAAAGATGGACAGTCAGGTGCGTCGCCAGTTCTTCCTGTCCTATACGCTAAGCTGGGCGCTGGTCGGTGGATTGATGGCGACATGGCTTGCTTCGGTGGGCCCATGCTTTCTAGATCCGCTGCTTGGCAATGCGCATTTCAAACCGCAGATGGACTATCTCTACGCCGCCAATGATCAGGTGCCGATCATGGTTCTGAATGTTCAGGAGCTGCTACTCGAATGGCACTCTAAAGCTGAGAATGGGCTTGGCAGCGGCATCACCGCTATGCCCAGTATGCATTGCGCGATTGCGTTCCTGTATTGGATCGCTGTGCGTCGGATCTCAAAACGGTGGGGCGCGTTCTTCGGCGTGTTCTTTTTTGTGACGTGGATCAGCAGCGTGCATCTCGCATATCATTATGCCGTGGACGGTTTGATCTCGTTGCTAGCTGTCGCCGCAATTTGGTGGGCATCGCAGCACATTATCGCGGCATGGGACTTCATCCTCGCGCGCTATGCGACTTTGCGCACAAACACCGTCCCTGCGGAATAACCTGCGCCAAAGCTACAAATAAGCCCAGTATCATCTTCGACCAAATCATCGCTGTGCTTGTGAAAAGCGATGATTGAGCCTGCGCTTGACGTGTTGCCATAGGTATCGAGCACCGTCGGGCTTTCATCCGCATTAGCTTCATGACCCAGCACGCGCTGCGCGATCAAGCGGTTCATTCCAGCATTCGCCTGATGCAACCACATGCGACGCAAGGCGGTCGGGTCGATTTCCAATCGCTCAGCCTCATCTATGATCATCTGCGCGACCATCGGAACGACTTCCTTGAACACTTTGCGCCCTTCCTGAACGAAAAGCTTGTCCGGCGCGCTCGCACTGTCGGGATGCGCGCGATTCAAGAATCCGAAATTGTTGCGGATGTTGTTTGAGAATACAGTCTTGAGTTTCGTGCCTAGGATGTCCCAACGGTTCGCTGGAGCGATAGCCTTGTCCTCGACCAGAACGGCCGTGGCGACATCGCCAAAGATAAAATGGCTGTCGCGGTCGCGCCAATTCAAATGGCCAGAAGTGATCTCTGGGCTAACCACCAGCACGCTTTTTGCGTTGCCTGCACGCACATAATCCGCCGCTGTCTGAATCCCGAAAGTCGCGGATGAACACGCAACATTCATATCAAATGCAAAGCCATCAATGCCCAAGGCTTGCTGAACTTCGATCGCCATCGCGGGGTAAGCGCGCTGCATATTAGAAGCCGCGCACAGTACTGCGTCAACGTCCTCTGGCGCACGACCTGCCCGCTCCAATGCCTGTTTCGCCGCAATCACGCCAATCTCTGCCATCACCGAGATTTCATCATCAGCGCGCTCATCAAGCCTCGGACACATGGTGCCGGGGTCTAGAATAGCCGCTTTACTCATCACGTGGCGTGCCTTGATTCCACTCGCCTTTTCGATGAACTCGACCGAAGAATGGCTAAGTTCAGCGACATCGCCCGTTGCGATTGCAGCGGCGTTCTCGGCGTTGTGCCGATCAACAAAGGCGTTGAAGCTTTCAACCAGTTCTTCGTTGGTGATTGAATCTTCAGGGGTGAATAGGCCCGTTGCGGATATGACGGGCTCAAAAGTGAGTTGCGTGTTGTGCATGACAGCCAGCAATAGGGCTCGCCACAGTGAGCCGCAAGTGTGATCGAAGTTTCAATCCGGCGCGATGACTACGCCCACCCGATTACGATTGAAGGGCAATGGTGGACAGGATAGGATTCGAACCTATGTACGCTTGCGCGGGCAGATTTACAGTCTGCTGCCTTTAACCACTCGGCCACCTGTCCACATCATGCCATGCAGGAAAAGAGTTTGCGTTTTTGACGCAAGGCCCTTGCCGAGACGCGCCCCTTTGGCGAAGCCGCGCTTGCCTGTCAATGGGGCGACTGGCAGGGGAGCAGTTCAAAGCACTCAATCGGAAAGATCCATGGCAAAAAGTGACAAGAAGCGCGCCTTGCGAGGCCGCGCAGGGCGGATGAAGGGCGGACGCGGTTCGGGACGTGGTACACCTGGCCATGTGCGGCTGTGGGGCCGCCACCCAGTCGAAGCCGCGCTCCAGAACCCCAATCGCCAGCACCGCAAGCTATGGGCGACGCGCGAAGGCATCGACACTCTCGACGGTGATTTGCCTGAAGGCTTCCCGGTTGAATATGCCGAAGTCACTGACCTTGCGCGGTTGGTGGCTAAGGACGCGCCGCATCAAGGGCTGGTGCTAGAGTGCGAACCGCTCGACGGAACGTTTTTGGATGAAGTCGCAACGGGCGATCCTTTGAGGCCAGTGGTGCTGCTCGATCAGGTGACTGACCCACACAATGTCGGCGCGATTCTACGATCTGCTGCTGCGTTCGGAGCCGCTTGCATCGTAACGCAGGATCGGCACGCCCCACCCGAAGGCGGCGTGCTCGCGAAGTCTGCTTCTGGCGCGCTGGAAACGGTACCATGGGTGCGTGTGGTCAACCTTGCCCGTGCGATGGATGAGCTGGCAGAAGCGGGATATTGGCGCATCGGCCTCGCTGGCGAAGCAGACGCGACCTTGGCTGAGGCGCTGCCAACTGGTCCGGTGGCATTGGTGCTGGGCGCCGAAGGCGAAGGGATGCGCCACAATATCGAGCAACATTGCGACGCGCTGGCCAAGCTTCCGATATCGTCCACTATTGAGAGTTTGAATGTTTCAAACGCAGCAGCGATCGCGTTATACGCCGTTGCTACGCGTAATTGAGGGTCGCTGTATTATGTCCGCAATGTCTTCTGTCCGACTAAAAGCTGCAGGAATGTTGGCCGGTTTGTCGTTGCTCCTATCCGGATGCTTCCTTCAACCGGGCACCTTTGCATCGCAGCTGACATTACTCGCCAACAACGAATTCACCTTCACGTATGAAGGTGAGATTTATGTTCTTGGCTTGGCTCAGCTATTGGCAGAGCAGCAAAAATCCCAGACGCAGAGCTTCGAGGCATATTGCTACGGTCCTGAGCCCGAAGACGCAGAAATGGCCGATGAGCTTGCAGAAGTAGCAGTCGAAACGGTGTCCGACGAGCGGCTGATAACAGTCGAAATCGCAGAAGCTTCTGAATATGGTTCGCGCGAATGCACCGACGACGAAGAAGCAGAGCAGCGCGCTGAATGGGAAGATCGTCAGGAACTCCGTCGCGAGCGCGACAAAGAGCAGATGGACCAAATCTCCAATATTTTTGGTGGTATCGATCCCACCGACGCCGATGCGGAAAAAGAACTAGCAAAGCGACTGGAACGTCAAAAAGGCTTCGACAAGGTTGTTTCCAAGGGCAATGGCCTGTTCGACGTAAGCTACTCAATTGGCGGCACGCTTACCCACGACTTCATGTTCCCGATGATGGAGGGTTTTCCGACCAACAGTCCGTTTTTGCAAATGTTTGTGCGCGACGGGAACGTCGTTCGGATCAATGCACCCGCGCTTGCTGCACCTTCGAGTATGAACCCGACGTATCTTTACCTATTGGGGTCACCAGTGTTTGGCACAAGCGAACGCGAAGAACTGTTCGCGAACATGCCAACCATCGACGGTACTTTCACTATTGTTACTGACGGCGAGATCCGCGCGAACAATACGGATGAGGGACCGTCGAGCAAAGATGGGCGCCAAGAACTGACTTGGGAAATCAACTCACGCACAACAGTTTCACCGAGCGCGCTGATTGCCATGACAAATTAGGGCGTCAGATTAGCTCCCAGTTCGGACATAGAAAAACCCCGCAGAAATGTTCAAAGTCCGCGGGGTTCAAAATAGAACGGCGCTTGGCGTAGTGCGCCGGAAAAAATTGGATCAATTGACGGCGTCTTTCAGACCCTTGCCAGCCTTGAACTTGGGCTGTTTTGAGGCAGGAATGTTCATAGGTTCACCAGTGCGTGGGTTGCGTCCGGTCGAAGCCTTTCGCTTTGCTACTGAAAATGTTCCAAATCCTACCAGCCGCACTTCATCCCCTTTTGAAAGTGCTTTTGTGATGGCATCGAAAACGCTTTCTACTGAACTGGAAGCGTCGTTTTTAGAAAGACCAGTCGATGCGGCGACCTCGCTGATCAGATCGTTCTTGTTCATTCTGAACCCCCTTTTTTTGTCTTCAACACTCGGGTTTTGTGAATCGCCATCCCCCAAGCCCGAGACTTGAGACTTTTTTCCGCGCTCTGTCAAAGACAAATAAAAGCAATTTGTCTCCGGCGATATAGTGTTACAAATTGAACTGACTGCTTACTAAATTGTACTTTTTGCAAGCGATTAGATCATCATTTGCAACAAGAAGGTTCGCTAGGCGGATACGTCAGCCACCAACTCTTCTTCGATCAATGCGCAGTCGGCGCTTCACCTTCTCCGTCGGTTCCCCCGTTTGCGGCGGTTGCGCTTTGCGCACCCGGCTGGCTCGCCAAATCATCCGCCTCGCTCCATTCAATCGGCACAGGCATTTCGGTCAGAGCGCGTTCAAGCACTTGGTCAACATGACTTACCGAGATGATCTCCAACCCCTCTTTCACGTTATCAGGGATCTCGGCGAGGTCTTTCACATTGTCTTCGGGGATCAGGACGGTAGTGATCCCGCCGCGAAGAGCCGCGAGCAGCTTTTCTTTTAGGCCGCCGATAGGCAGTACACGCCCGCGCAAAGTCACTTCACCGGTCATCGCGACATCAGGCCGAACGGAGTTACCCGAGAGCGTTGAGACGATCGAAGTGACCATGCCTATCCCAGCACTTGGGCCGTCTTTAGGCACCGCGCCTTCGGGCAAGTGAATATGGACATTCTTACGCTGAAACAGCGAAGGCTTGATCCCGTAAGTGGGCGCCCGTGACTTCACAAAGCTGAACGCGGCCGCAACGCTTTCCTGCATCACTTCACCAAGTTTGCCCGTGGTCTTAATATCGCCTTTGCCCGGAGTCGTAACGCTTTCAATTGTAAGCAATTCGCCGCCTACCGATGTCCACGCCAGGCCCGTTACCGTACCGATCTGCGGTTCGTCTTCGGACATGCCGTGTTTGAATTTGCGTACGCCAGCGAACTCTCCAAGATTGTCCGACGTGATGGTGACACTTTTGGTTTCACCTTCAAGGATTTTGCGTAAACTTTTGCGAGCCAGACGGGCGATTTCACGCTCCAAAGTCCGCACACCGGCTTCGCGAGTGTAGTAACGGATAAGATCGCGCAAACCCTCCTCGCTCAACTCAAACTCGCCTTTCTTCAGGCCATGCTGGTCAAACTGTTTTGCGATCAAATGACCCTGAGCGATCTCGACCTTCTCATCTTCGGTGTAGCCTTCAAGCCGGATGATCTCCATCCGATCAAGCAGCGGCTGTGGCAGATCGAGGCTGTTAGCGGTGGTAACAAACATGATGTCGGACAGGTCGAGGTCAAGTTCCAGATAATGGTCCTGAAACTTGTTGTTTTGTTCCGGGTCTAACACTTCGAGCAGAGCGGATGCGGGGTCCCCGCGGAAATCCTGACCAAGCTTGTCAATCTCATCGAGAAGGAACAGCGGGTTGCTCGTCCCAGCCTTCTTCAGATTGTTGACGATCTTGCCCGGCATTGAGCCAATGTAAGTGCGCCGGTGCCCGCGAATTTCCGCCTCATCGCGAACACCACCCAAGGATTGGCGCACGAACTCGCGGCCTGTCGCTTTTGCGATGCTCTTGCCGAGTGAAGTTTTGCCGACACCGGGAGGACCGACCAAGCAAAGGATCGGGCCTTTCAGCTTGTTTGTACGCGCCTGAACCGCAAGATATTCAATGATCCGATCTTTGACTTTCTCAAGCCCATAATGATCCGCGTCGAGCACCTCTTGCGCTTTTGCGATGTCCTTCTTTATCCGCGATTTTTTGCCCCACGGCAAACCCAAAAGCACATCGAGATAATTGCGTATGACCGTCGCTTCGGCGCTCATCGGCTGCATGCCTTTGAGCTTTTTGAGCTCCATGCTCGCTTTGGACTTCGCTTCCTTAGAAAGCTTGGTTTTCTCGATCTTTTCAGTCAGTTCGGCGATTTCATTGGGTTCGTCCCCGTCACTACCGCCAAGCTCAGACTGGATCGCCTTCATCTGCTCATTGAGGTAATATTCGCGCTGTGTCTTTTCCATCTGACGCTTCACCCGCCCGCGAATCTTGCGCTCAACTTGGAGCACGGACAGCTCGCCTTCCATAAAGGCCATAATCAACTCAAGCCGCTTCAAAGGGTCAGCTTCGGTGAGCAGCGATTGTTTGTCGGAAACCTTGTTGTTGATGGCCGCCGCGATTGTATCACCCAGCTCGCCTGCATCATCGACTTCAGATAGGTCGACTTTGGCATCGTCACCCAGTTTCTTGTTGAGCTTGGCATATTCGCCGAATTGCTCGCTCACTTGCCGCATCAAAGCGGTCACTTCGCTGCCGGCAACCGTTTCCGGTTCAATAAGATCGACCTCGGCCAAGACATAATCGCCCTCAGCGCGCATGTTTGAAAGCGCCGCGCGGTGCGCCCCTTCGACCAGCACGCGCACCGTGCCATCTGGTAGCTTCAGCAATTGCAGCACCTGCGCGACAACCCCGATATCATAGAGCTCTTCGGCTTCGGGATCATCGCAAGCCGGATCAAGCTGCGCGAGCAAGAAGATGTCCTTCGATGCTTCCATCGCCGCTTCGAGCGCGGCCACCGACTTGTCACGCCCGACAAAGAGCGGGACGACCATGCCGGGAAAAACGACAATGTCGCGAAGGGGAAGGAGAGGGAAATGCTGTGTCATAGATATGTCCGAGGCGCGCGGTTAAAAGAGAGGTCGGCACGCCGTTTCAGTGAATATGGGAAGACCCCGCCCAGCCCGCAATGGCAGGGGCAAGGAAGCTGTGAACAGTCTGCTTAGACTGGATGCCTTTATAGGCAGGTTCCCCATTTGGGCTCGCCGGGGATCGCAAGCATTTGCTGTGTGATCGCTTCGATATTCTGCGGCATTTCCTGAGCGAGCGACAATAGGAATTGGTTTGTATCGGTATCGCCTTCCATATTGCACAATTGCTCAGTCGAGGTTTCCGCGCCGCCTTGGTCAATCCTGAACGCTTGAAGCGATGCTTCACTCCATCCGCTTGCGAGAAATTTGTCGCCTAACGATTTACGCGCGCGCTCGTACGCCTCGACAAGTTCTTTGCTGGCCGACTTGGCACCATAGTCACAACGCGAGGAAACTTGATAAGCCACTTCGACTATCGCAGCCCAGCAGATTGGCCCCATAGATGTGGAGACTTCGACTTGAGAATCGGTCGTTTTCGGTGGCCGCGATTCTTGAGCGCTCACCACCACAGTGCCAACTAGTATTCCGATAGCGGCAAGCGCCGCACCTATAACCTTTTGCGCCGCCACAGCTTTTATCCCATGCCCGGCAGGTTAAATCCCGGTGGCAGGCCCATCCCGCCTTGCATCTCTTTCATCTGCTCAGCGGAGACCCGGTCGGCTTTATCGCGTGCGTCGTTGAACGCGGCGGTCACCAAATCCTCGACCATTTGCTTTTCTTCGAGCTTCATCAGGCTGTCATCGATGCTAACGCCGAGAATGCGCCCTTTGGCCGTCGCGCGAACCTTTACCAGACCGCCTCCGGCTGCGCCTTCAACTTCCATCGCATCCAGCTTAACCTGCATGTCGTTCATCTGGTTCTGGATCGTTTCGGCCGCCTGCTGGGCGGCCTGCATCATTTCTTCCATACTTTTCATCGGGGTATCTCCAAAAGTGTTTAGCGCCCGTTTGAAACGCGAGCGATAGTGTCTGCAGGGTCGATCAATTCGGCATCGGGGAATGCGTCAAGCGCGGCTTTGACCAAGGGATCAGAGCGGATGCGCTCACCACGCGCTTTGGCATCGGCCTCGGCCTGTGCGCGCAAAGACGGCGTTGCATTGCCCTCGCCTTTCTCAATCATCCAGCGTCTACCGGTAACTTTGAACAAGGCATCCCGAATTTCCGGCGCGGGATCGTCGGGATAGCTGTCTGCTGGTTCGTAGACCAAGCGCTCTGGCGCAAGTTCGATGACGCGCACCCGGTCGCGCATCATCTGTGCGACGCGCAAGTGGCCTTGATTGTCGACCTGCTCCACAAGTTCCGCCCAATCGAACGAACCCGAAGCGCGGGGAGCACTCGTCGGAGCGGCATCATTGCCTGTTGCGCTGCTTGCCGGAGCGCTCGTCGCCAGCTCTTCTATGCGTTGGGCAAGCTTACCCGGATCAGGCAATTCGCCAGCATGCAGCGCGCGCAAAAGCGCCATTTGCGCAGAAACCAACGGGTCGGGCGCTTGGCGCACTTCCTCGTGCCCTTTTAGCAGCAATTGCCAAAGGCGATGGAGCTGTGCAGGCGAAAGCTTCTTCGCAAACTCACCAAGCGCGGCGCGTTCCTCTTCGCTTGGAGCATCAGGTTCACCGCCCGACACTTGCCCGACGGTTATCCGGTGTACCAAATCCATCAACGCGCGCATCAACGCAAGCGGCTCAACACCCAGAGCGTATTGCTCATCTATCGCCGCAAGCATTGCCGGAGCATCGGCTTCGAGCAGATGTGAGAGCAATTTGCGTTGCGCACTCTTATCGGCAAGGCCAAGCATGTCGCGCACCCGCGCGGCAGAAACCGTGCCATCGGCATCAAGGTCCGCATGAGCAATTGCTTGGTCGAGGATCGACAAGCCATCACGCACCGACCCTTCAGCAGCGTTGGCGATGATATTGACCGCTTCGGCTTCGGCTTCGACACCTTCTTTTTCGCACACGCCAAGGAAATGATCAGCCAGCATCGGCGCTGGAATACGGCGCAGATCAAACCGTTGTGTCCGGCTCAACACCGTCACAGGCAGTTTCTCGACTTCAGTGGTCGCAAACAGGAACTTCACATGCGCAGGTGGTTCCTCAAGTGTCTTTAGTAAAGCATTGAAAGCATTGCGTGAAAGCATGTGAACTTCGTCAATAATATATATCTTGTAGCGCGCCGATACGGCGGCATAGCGCACCGCTTCGATGATCTCACGCACGTCATCGACCCCGGTGTGCGAGGCGGCATCCATTTCGATAACGTCCATGTGCTGACCCTTGGCAATCGCTGTGCACGGTTCACATTGGCCACAAGGATCAATGGTTGGTCCACCCTCGCCATCTGGCCCGACACAGTTTAGCGCCTTTGCGATCAATCGCGCGGTCGAAGTTTTGCCGACTCCCCTGACCCCCGTCATCAGGAATGCGTGTGCCAGTCGGTCACGCTCGATCGCATTGGCGAGCGTGCGCACCATCGGTTCTTGCCCGATCAGCTCTTTGAAGGTCTGTGGACGGTATTTGCGCGCCAGAACACGGTAAGGTTGATCGGCTTCAACGGGCGCGATAGCGGGTTCGCCAACTGGTTTAAGCTCAGCAGCAGGCTCTTGCGCGGGCGGTGGCGCAGGTGCAGGATCGGTGAACATGGCGTTCTGGCCCTCCGCTTCCAGCTCAGCAGCGGTTGGCTTGGGATCTTCCCCGGTCTCTGGCGGTTCTGTTTCGGAATCGTTCACAAGCGCCAAGTTAGGCGTTTGGAATGCATTTGTCATGGCGCTGATTGGGGAAAAAGGAGCCGAGCGACCCGTCGCAATTCACCTGGGCTGCTTCCTTCCGGATCTGACCCGGTGAGCGAACGCAAACGTCCACCCGACTCCCGGGGCGCCATATGGGGGCAAGATACAAGCTTGGCAAGGATGCTGAACCGTGCTGAGTTGCAAATGAAGTATTTTTGGAGGAACTTTCGATAATGAGCACCGCAATACTTGAGTTAAGCTCGATCCTTGCAATCGCGATGATCCCGCCGCCCAGCCCCCCTGACAATGGGCCTGTGGCAATCGACTTTGGCAACGATTCGTCCGAATTCGCGAACGACGGCGAGTGCGATGATCCGCGATTTATCGGTGGGCTTGGCAACGATTCCCTTGTGACCGACAATATCGGCAAAGATGCGAGCGATTGCCGCAACGCTGTGTTGGAGAAAAAGATCAGCTATAACCCGCTGTTCACTCAGCCAGAAAATTATGGCGATGATGCTTCGGATTACGCCAAAGACGGAGAGTGCGATGACATTCGCTACACCGGCGAATATGGGTCTGATGCCATTTATGTCGTGAGTGACATTGGGCACGATGCCAGCGATTGCCGCGCAGCGGTTGAAGCAGGAGAGGCCCGTTGGCAAGGCGACACGATCGATATCGAGTACGGTGTTACGCTCGTTGAAATGGGTAAAACCGAAAGCTAGGCGGGCTGTTACTTGAAGTTATCAGCGTAGGAGCGAAGTTTCAGCGACTTTGTAGGCGTTGCATGCACGCGCACGGTGATCCCGTATTTCTCGGCATAGGCTTTCGCACCATCTTTGCTCGGGAATGTCAGCTTGACCTGTGACTGTGTGTCACCGCTGCCGGTCCAACCCATCAACGGATCGGCTTTTCGTGCTTCAGATTGTTCGAATTCGAGCACCCAGACATCAGTCTTGGCTTTGCCTGATTGCATCGCGCTCTTGGGCTGTTGATAGATGATGGCGGTCATGCTTCGTCTTTGTCCCTCAATCGCTAGCGGCGAGATGCGCTCCACTGGCCAATATCACGGCCAATTGTCAATCTCGGTTAAACGCGTTCTTCGTCTTTAAGCTCGGCTTTTCCGCCCATGGCTGCTCTGGCCAGCGGTGTTTGGGGTATCGGCCCTTCATTTCTTTGGCGACATCGGCCCAGCTGCCGCGCCAAAATCCGGACAAATCACGTGTCGATTGAATCGGTCGACCTGCAGGGCTGGTGAGTTTCAACAGCAATGGCGTTTGCCCGATCATCGGGTGCTCATCGAGGCCAAACAGTGCTTGCACCCTCACCTCAACGCTCGGCGCATCGTCGCCGGTATAGTCAATCTCTTGGCGCGTATCGGCAGGCGAAGTGAATTGTGTTGGAGCTTCGCGATCGAGGCGTTGCCGACTGTCCCAATCGAGCAAACCGAGCGCAGCCTCGCCCATTTTGGAGGCCGCGAGAATGAGGTCACGCCGCCCGCCCAAAAGCGGCGCAAGCCAGAGGTCCGCGTTGTCTTTGAGCGCCTGCGTTGAGAGCGCTTGGACACCTGCAAATTGCGCACGAGCGATCAGGCCAGCCGGAAGCATTTCCCCCAGCTTCTCCAGAGCCTTCTCAACAAGGATATTCACAAGCGCATCGGCGTCAGGGTCAGGGTCGGGCGCGCTTGCGAGAATGACGGCACCCAGCCGTTTTTCACGCCGCGCTTCCGCGCGGCCTGCACTTGCATTCCAGCGCGCAAATGATCGCTCTTCGAGCGCATCGGCAAAGGCTGTTTCAACCTGTGCCTGCGACAATTCAGCGCCAGAGGTGATGCGAGCCCCTTTGGCCTGACCTTGGGCATCGCCGATCACGATCCACTCAGCACGCGCCAATGGGGATGACGGATCAAGTTGGAACCCGCGCCCACCAACTGAAAGCCATTGCTCGCCGCTCTTGTCGCGACGCTTGGCCACAAAGGCTGGGCGCGCGCGGGCAAGACATTCAGACGCTGAAAGCCCTTCACCGCTCTCACCTTCGCTGGCTTTCTTAGCGGTGGCTGCCCAACCCTGCGCAATCCGCGCAGTGCTTTGCGCACGTTTTGAACGGTCTGCATGCCAGCCGTTCAGTCTTTGAATTAAATCCTCGCTGCGTCCGCCCAACCCGCGCTCCTGTAAAAGCATGACAAGCCGCGCAGTCTCATCATTACAGCCATTTCGCGCACCAAGAAGCACGGCGGCGGCGTGGTCCGGAGACATCGGCATACGTGCAATTGCCTCCCCCCAAGCGGTGATACGACCCGCCTCATCGAGCGCCTCTAATGCTGAAAGATCGCGCAGCGCCGTCTCCACCGACGCATCTGGTGGCAGGTCGAGCCATGCAAGATCGCCGGGATCGCTCGTGCCCCATTTCGCTAGCTTCAACAGCAGCGGAGCAAGGTCAGCGGTCTCAATCTCCGGCGGGGCGAATTCGGGGCGCACCCCATGACCACCCTCTTCCCAAAGTCGATAGGCGACACCCGGCCCCTGCCGCGCTGCACGGCCTGCGCGTTGTGTTGCGGCGGCTTGGCTTGCGCGGTGCGTAACCAAATGCGTGGTGCCAGCCGCGCGATCGAACTCGGCGCTGCGTGCAACACCGCTATCAACCACAATCGAAACCCCGTCCAAAGTGAGCGAGGTCTCGGCTATTGCACTGGCCAGCACTACGCGCCTTCTGCCATCACGGTCGCGCTGGATAGCGGCGCGCTGCGCAGCGGATTCAACCTGTCCATGCAGCGGGAGGATCGGGATGCCCGTCAGTCGCGCTTCGAGCCGCTCTCTGGTTCGCTCAATTTCTCCAATGCCGGGAAGGAAAGCGAGGATATCGCCGTCTGACTGTTCTCGCCAAGCCGTCATCACACCATCGGCAACCTGATCTTCAATGCGCTTTGTCGGGTTGCTACCCAGCCAACGGATTTCAAGCGGGAAGCTCTTTCCTTCGCTTTCCACGACCGGCGCGCCCTCACCCAACAGCTTTGCAAAGCGCGCGCCATCAATCGTCGCCGACATAACCAACAGGCGCAAATCCTCACGCAAGATCCCGCGGGTCTCCAGTGCCAGAGCCAGGCCCAGATCACTATCGAGATGCCGCTCGTGCGCTTCGTCAAAGAGGATGGCGGAAATTCCGGGCAGCTCAGGATCGTCAATCAAGCGATTCACAAGGATTGCCTCGGTAACCACCAGAATTCGGGTCGCGTTGGATGTCTTGCTGTCCAGCCGGGTCATATAGCCTACGGTTTCGCCGGGCTTCTCGCCGAGCATGCGAGCCATCTGCTCCGCCGCTGCGCGCGCGGCGACCCTGCGCGGGCTGGTGATAATGACCTGCCCTTTACACCACCCCTCATCCAGCAAAGCAGGCGCGACTGCCGTGGTTTTGCCTGCTCCTGGAGGCGCGATCAGAACAGCCGCTCCGCAGTCTTCCAACGAAGCGAGAATGTCCGGCAGGACAGCATGAATAGGAAGACCGAGGCTCACACCTCACCCGGTAGCGCGCTTAATACCCCCGCGCGACCGCAAATTTCGCGGCTTCCGCCATCGCTTGGCGTGCTTTGCCATCGGGAAAGATCGAGATCGCATCAATCGCGCGTTGCGCAAAATGGCGGGCGCGTGCCCGGGTATCTTCAACCGCATTGTGGCGGTCGATCAATTGGATCGCTTCGGCAAGATCCGCATCAGAGGTGCGGTGCCCAGCAATCGCGTCCTTCCAGAACTTGCGTTCGGGTTCATCGCCGCGAGCAAAAGCTAGGATCACGGGCAGTGTCATTTTGCCTTCACGGAAATCATCACCTTGGTCTTTGCCCATTTCGGCAGCATCCGAAGTGTAATCGATCGCGTCATCGACAAGCTGAAATGCCACCCCCAGATTGCGACCATAGTCTTCGAGCGCTCGTTCTTGCTTCTCGTCGCACTCCGCAACCACAGCGCTGATTTGGCTAGCCGCCGCAAACAAAGCCGCGGTCTTTGCTCCGATAATATCCAGGTATTGGTTTTCAGACGTTTCGATCTGGCGCTGCGCGGTCAATTGATTGACCTCGCCTTCCGCAATAACTGCACTGGCGTGGCTCAGTATACGCAGCACCTTGAGCGAGCCATCTTCTGTCATAAGCTCAAATGCGCGGCTAAATAGGAAGTCTCCGACTAACACGGTCGCAGGATTACCAAAGATGATATTGGCCGCCGCTTTGCCACGGCGCAGCTCACTGCCATCCACCACATCATCATGCAGCAAAGTCGCGGTATGAATAAACTCAACAGAGGCCGCGAGCTTGTGATGCCGGTCCCCCTGATACCCGACCAGCTCAGCGCCGGCGAGCGTCAGCATGGGGCGTAGGCGTTTGCCGCCGCCTGAAATCAAATGCCCAGCGAGACGCGGGATAAGCGGTATTTCGCTTTGCATCCGCTCAAGAATTACGGCGTTCACCGAATTCATACCGTTGGCAGTCAGCGACAGCATCGGCTCTAGCGAAGGTTGCTTGCGTGGGAGGGGAACGATTTCGGCGCTCATTTCGCCGCGATCTTTGGGCTAGCAGTGAGAGCTTGGCAAGCGTGTAATTGTTGCTAGCTTTGGGATCTATGACGGATTCTGTGCAACTCACCGCAACGCCTGAAAATGACGAGGACCAAACCCTCGCCAGTTTTCGCAAAAGCATCGACAATATTGATGCGGCGATCATTCATATGTTGGCGGAGCGGTTTCGCATCACCCAAGCGGTGGGCGAATACAAAGCCAAGGTGACGCTGCCACCGGCGGATCCGGACCGGGAAAAGCGCCAGATCGCGCGGCTAAGAGCCCTGTCAGAGGCAGCCGATCTCGACCCGGAATTCAGCGAAAAATTTCTGCGGTTTATTATCGAAGAGGTGATCCGCCATCATGAGAAAGCGCGTGCCGGTTAATTCAGCCTAGTCGCCAGTGGGCGGCAGCGGCGCAGGGCGGCTTTGGTTGCGACGTAGTGCCGGCGAATCGGGTGGGATTGGCGTTCCATTCTCAAGCGATTCCAAAACATCAGCCCGCGAATGAATAGCTTCTTCACGCTCGCGGATTCGGCGGCGTTCTTGCCGAGTCAGGCGAATGACGTTGCCATTCACATCGCGCGCATAACGCCCATGGATTGGATAGGCCTGCCCATCAATGTAGCACTGGTCATCGCGGATCACTCCGCCCTCGCATTCTGGACCGACCGGGCCATTGTCAAGGACGGGAGCGGCGTAAGGGCTGGCAAACAGAGCCGGGCCTGCTGCAAAAAGCGTCGAACTTGTGCATGCGCACAATCCAAAAGCGGTTAGCGGCACTATCACCAAAGTTGACCGCATTGCCCTGTCCCCGTTCGCAACTAGTGCCCAGAGAATGATCGCAGGTGATTTAACAGCAGATGAATTGCTTTGGTTCGACAAATGCACCGGGCTTACGAAAACTATTTGAGAGGTTAGTTTTCGGTGACTGCTTCTGGCTCAGACGGTGCCTGGGTCGCTTGTTCCTGAGACACAGGCGGTTGCTGACCATTGCGGCGATTGCGCCGTTCTTGGCGGCGTTCGAGCCATTGCTGCGCTCGCTCGCGACGCTCTTCAGGTGGAAGCTCGCGCAGGCGCTCTACCCGTTCACGAAACCTTGGGCGATCGGCTCCACCTACCCCGCCACCGGGTCGTAAATCCTCGGCCGTGATTTCTTCACCGTTCTCAATTTTCTCGCGCAGAGCTTCACGGCGTCCTTCTCTGCGTGTCTTGGAGCGCGCATCTCTTCGTTCGCGAGACTGCTCAATCCGATCGCGAATGCGCTCTTCTTGCGCGGGCGTTGGAACAGGCAATCCGCGCGCGCGGCGGCGTTCAATCACTTGCTCAATCCCACGATCCACATTGCGACGGCGTGTCTCTTCCATACCTTGGCGCGCGCGGTCGAACCGCTTGAATGCCTCTTCCAGTTCCTCGGTCGAGCTTATCGACCCATCTGGCATTGTGCTGCGGCGAATTTGCGGAGCGAATGCGGGGATCGGTTCGCCGTCACCAACAGAGCCGCCGCCCACAAGCGCCTGATTTTTACCTTGCTCCAGGTCGCCGGTCAGGCTCGCCCAAACATTCTCTACGCCCGGGATCGATACCCCCCAGTCTTCCAGCGCACCGGTTGCCGCCGCAGCGGTGGCAAGAGCACCTGCTCCCAAGGCAGCAATGCTCAAGCGCCTCGCGCTGAACCAGCGCCGTCTCGGACTGCGCCGGGATCGAGTTTCGGGCAATGGCGGCGCGCGGTCCTTTGTGCGAGCGACGATACGGTCGGCGAGACCTTTAGGCAGAGGCGGCGCAGCATTCGCGTCGAGCAAACGGCCAAGGCCAGAGTCTCGTGCGATGAGATCGGTGTCGCTCATACCACTTCTCCTCCTGATTGCTGATCCGCATAACCCTTACGCAAAGCGATGCGGGCACGATGAAGCAACGATTCAAACGCTTTGATCTTCATCTCCATGGCTTCGGCAGCGTCGCTGTTGGACATCTCTTCATAGTAGGTGAGAACAATCGCAGCGCGTTGATTTTGCGGCAGTTGCGCGATCAATGCCCGCGCAGCAGTGCTTTCCTCGATGGTTTGCATCTGCGCATCGGCAAGCGGCGTCGCATCCGCCCGCTCAGGCACCTCAACATCGCTGTTGCGTTTCATCACACGCAGCCGGTCAATCGCAAGATTGATGCACACCCTTTTGAGCCACGCCGCTAGCTTTGGCGCCGGATTTCCCCGCGCCTCCAACCTTGGAGCATGATCCCACAATCTCAGCATGGTTTCCTGCACAATGTCCTCAGCTTCATGCGGCTCACCCATCATCCGATAGGCAATCCGGTGCAGCAGTTTTCCATGCTGCTCGATGGCAATACGAAAGGCCGCCTCATCGCGCACGGCAATGCCCGCGACAAGTTCAGCCTCGCTTATCGGGCCTTCGAGAGATGGAGCACCAATGGCTGTCATACTGGTTCGTGCAAATGGCCCAATTTGCGTTGCGAAAGTTCATGGCCGCTCTGGCGCGTCCAATGGTTTAACGAAGGCTTGCGCAAAACCCTTCGCGGACGCGCAAGATTTTTACGCGCGTGGAAGTTTCAATTCTACGAACAGTCCACCTAAGTCTTCGCTTTCGCCGATTGCGACCGCACCGCCATAAATCTCGACGACGTCGCGAACGATTGCTAGGCCTAACCCAGTGCCCGGTTTGCCAGTGTCCAAACGCGCGCCGCGGTCAAAGATCCGCTCACGCTCAGCTTCGGGGATGCCGGCCCCGTCATCTTCGATCCATATCGAACACAAGGCTTCTTCATCGGCGCTCTCAGAACCATCCTCTGGATCTGCGTCGACCGTAACAAACACGCTACCGCCGCCATACTTCGCTGCGTTTTCAATCAGGTTGCCAAGGATTTCGTCCAAGTCCTGCCGCTCAATTGCGACCATCGCCTGCTTATTGCCCGCAATATCCAGCCGCCCGTCGGGATACAGCCGCTCGACCGCCCGCCGCACCGCTTCGGCGCTATCGCGAACATTGGTGCGAGCATGACCCACAGCGCGCCTACCCACTGCGCGAGCACGCGCCAAATGGTGATCAACATGGCGTTGCATCGTGCGCGTTTCGCGAAAGACAGCTTTTGCAATGTCGGGATCTTGCGCGGTCGCTGCGTTGGTCAGCACCGTCAGCGGTGTTTTGAGCGCATGGGCCAAATTGCCAGCATGGGTGCGCGCTTCTTCGGCCTGCTTTTCAGAATGCGCGAGCAAGCCATTCAACTCTTCAACTAGTGGCTGAACCTCGGAGGGCAGCGGTTCGGTTATGCGGTTTTCGCCAGTCGTGCGCAGTTTCTGGATTGAGGCTCGCACTCGACGGAGCGGCGACAGTCCATAGCGAATTTGCAGCAAGGCCATGACCAACAAACCCAGCCCAAGCACCGCAAAACCGCCGAGCAGGATCAGTCGAACCCGTTGAATTTGCGCATCCATATCCGCAGTCGCCCCAGCAACCGCGAAGGTCCATCGGGTCTCACTACCCGGAAGAATGATTGTGCTTTCAGCGATCCGCAGCGGCTCACCGTCAAATTGATCGGAATCGTAAAATATCGTACTGTCGTCGAATTCACCATCGGCCAGTTCAACAACGCCGCGAAGCTCCAATGTCCGGTCCCACAGACTGCGCGAAGGCCAAGGTTCAAAACCTTCGCCATTGATTTGGTAATAGCGGCCGCTTCCCGGCTCGAGGTATTTCTGATCACCCAAAGCCCTGTTAAAACTGACCTCCCCACCCGGCATAATCTGCGTGGACGCGACCATCGACGTCAGAACATATTCCAGTCGCTCATCAAAATTGGTGCGCGTTTGTCCGGTCAGAATGCTGTCGAGCGCCAGTCCTCCGCCAAGCAGAAGGATGAATATCCAGCCGGCCGCGATAACACCCATGCGCCGAGCGAGGCTGCCCTGCGTGACATTCTTGGGACGTTCGACTTCATCTGCGCCGGACTCAACGCTTGCCGCTCCCGCTCCATCTGGATCGGGATGCGAGGCATTGGCCTCTCCTTCTAGCTTACGCTCTTGGGGCGTCTGCTGGGTCGTCGAGGCTGTAACCGAGGCCACGGATCGTAGTGATTACCTCTGCGCCGAGTTTCTTGCGGATGCGAGTGACGAACACTTCAATCGTGTTCGAATCGCGGTCGAAGTCCTGATCGTAGATATGCTCGATTAACTCAGTCCGACTCACCACCTTGCCTTTGTGGTGCATCAGGTAAGACAGGAGCTTATATTCCTGCGCAGTCAGTTTGACCGGCTCACCATCAAGCGTGACCCGTCCAGAACGTGTATCAAGTCGCACCTGCCCTGCGGTCAGTTCAGACGAAGTGTTGCCTGATGCGCGACGAATAAGCGCGCGAAGTCGAGCGATAAGCTCTTCGGTTTGGAAAGGCTTTGCCAAGTAATCATCAGCGCCCGCATCAAGCCCGGCGACTTTATCGGACCAGCTATCGCGCGCGGTTAGTACCAGTACCGGAAATTCGCGGCCTTCCTTGCGCCACATGCCAAGCACAGTGAGTCCGTCGATCTCTGGTAGACCGAGATCGAGAATGACCGCATCATAATCCTCGGTGCTGCCAAGGAAATGTCCGTCTTCGCCATCCGTCGAAAGATCGATAGCATAACCATTTTGCTCAAGCGTTGTCTTAAGCTGTTGTCCCAGTGTGGGTTCGTCTTCAACGATAAGAACGCGCATATGCCACCATTTTGCCTGTCAATTGCGTTTCCGGTGGTGGGCTTTTGCGGCGCTGGCGTCAAGCGAGCAGCACCATCATTAGAGCCTGATTTCCCCCAGAGATTCGCAGTCTGAGAATTACCGGGAAGTCTTGATGATCCGACCGGTGCGTGCATCAACATCGACATACGAAACGCGGCCCTTTTTCTTGAAGGTCAAGCGATACACCCGCGCCGTCGAATCGTAAGCCGATCCGATATATTTAGACCCCTGCATTTTTGGCAGGACACGGCGTTCAATCTCGCGCAGCGACAATTGGTTGCCAGCTCTAAGCTGTTCGCGGGCTTGCCCTTGATCGGTGCGCTGCTGCTCTGAACTCGTCAATGCACCCGCCGAAGCGGGCAAAGTCATGAGAGCGCCTAGCGATAATGCGGCCAAGCCTGAGACAAGAAAGTGGCGGGTTTGTTTCATAATGATGTCATGCCTAAAGTGTGCGCATTGAACAAGTTCTGAATATTGCGGTTGCGACACGTTCAGCGACCTTTCCGAAAAGGAAACATGTTTGAGGTTTATGAACCGGATCCGCCGACCATTTCATACTTGATCGTGATGTTGACCCCGGTGCTGACCTGGCCGGGCTGAACCGGGGCGCTGTCGGCGGCTGATTCAGCGATAGCCAGCCCACGCGCTTGCGGCTCGAAGCCACTGCTGGCGCGAATTGTCTCGTTGACCTCAAGCACCCGCACTCCGGAATATCCCAGCATTCTCGCATAGGCATTCGCACGAGCAGTTGCACGCTCTACAGCACGTTTACGCGCTTCATCTTTAGCGGCATCGTCATTTTCGATCGAAAAGCTTGGCCCATTCAGATCGGTTGCGCCGGCGGAAACCAACGCGTCGAGCGCTTGGCCGACCTCGTCAATCTCGCGCAGTTTAACGCTCACCCGGTTCGAGACTTGATAGCCGCGAAACACATTGCGCCGCGTGTCGCGATCATAATCATAGCTCGCATTCAGGTTGATGCCCGTGGTTTGAATATCCTTATCATCAACCCCCAGCGCTTTGATCCGGTCGATCACACGGCGCATTTCGACCGCGTTCTGTCGCATCGCTTCGACCGCTGTTGGCGCTTCGGTGCTAACTCCGGCGCTGATCGTTGCGATATCCGGATCGGTGGTCACGCTTTCATAAACGGACAGCTCGACAACCGGCCCTTCGGATTGGATCTCGATCTCTGCGGCGATGCTTGCAGGCGCGGCGGCAAACAGACTTGCAGCGGCGGCGATGGTCAGAACACGGATCATGTGAATTCCCTCCCTCAATTCCCAGGCGCTTTGTCGCTTTAGAACTGCATGAACACTGAACCGACTTGCGGCCCGCCTTGCAAGTCCTTACGGCGCGCGGCCTATGGCGCAACCACCGATCCTCAGCCTTGAAGGGCTTGGTCTACAACAAGGCGGGGGTTGGCTATTTGGCGGACCTCAGCCGGGCCAAGGCGCAGAACCAATTGATTTGCATGTCCTTCCCGGTGACAGGCTCGCACTAATCGGACGCAATGGTGCGGGCAAGACGACGCTACTAAAGCTGATCGACGACCAGATCGAAATGGATCGCGGCACGCGCCGGGTAAAACCGAACATGCGGATCGTGTTTTTGGAGCAAGAACCGGACTTTTCGGCCTTTTCGACCTTGATGGACTTCGCGCTCAAAGGCGATGATGCCCCGCCCGCTTATGCGGTGGAGAGCATTGCCAGTCAGCTTGGCGTCGATATGGCGTGTGATACGGCAACGGCCAGCGGCGGTGAACGGCGGCGCGCTGCAATTGCACGAGCCTTAGCTCAGGATCCCGATTTGCTGCTGTTGGATGAGCCGACCAACCATTTGGATCTCTCCGCGATTGACTGGCTCGAAGATTGGCTAACCCGTTACAAGGGCGCGTTCATCACGATCAGCCACGACCGGACATTTTTGAAACGTTTGACCAAAGCGACCTTGTGGCTCGACCGCGGCACCTTGCGGCGCAAAGACGTCGGGTTTGGCGGCTATGACGCTTGGGAAGAGCAGGTCTATGCCGAGCAAGCGCGCGCGGCGGAAAAGCTTGATGCGAAACTGAAACTCGAAGCGCATTGGTTGGAACGTGGTGTAACTGCGCGGCGCAAACGCAACCAAGGGCGGCTCGAGAAGCTTTACCAAATGCGCGCCACCCGAGCTGCGATGATCTCCGATAACGGCACGGCCAAGCTCAAACTGGCCAACGACGACGAATTCAAATCGAAGTCGGTGATTGTCGCAGAAGCCATATCAAAGGCCTTTGGCGAAGGCGAGGAGCGCCGGGAGGTCATTAAGCCGTTCACTTTGCGGATTCAAAACGGCGACCGGATCGGGATCGTCGGTGCAAATGGTGCCGGCAAGACGACGCTGTTAAAGCTGCTCACCAAGGAACTTGACCCCGATTGCGGCACGATCACCCACGCCCGGACCTTGAGCGGGGTAATGATCGACCAGCAAAGGAGGCTGCTCGAACCCGGTGCAAGCGTTCGCGATATTCTGGCCGAGGGCGGCGACTGGATAGATGTGAGCGGCGCGCGCAAGCATGTGCAGGCCTATCTCAAAGAGTTTCTGTTCGACCCCAAGATCGTCGACACCAAAGTCGGTATCTTATCTGGTGGCGAGCGTTCGCGGCTGCTTCTGGCTCGCGAATTTGCGCGGACAGCCAACCTGCTGGTGCTGGATGAGCCGACCAACGATCTCGACTTGGAGACGCTCGACTTGTTGCAAGAGGTGATCGCCGATTTCGAGGGCACGGTGATGATCGTCAGTCATGATCGCGACTTCCTCGACAAGACGGTCACTATCACCTTGGGTCTCGAAGGCAGTGGACGGGTCGATATAATCGCTGGCGGCTATGCGGATTGGGAAGCCAAGCGCCGCAAACCTGTGACGACGAAAGCAAAAGCCCATTCCAACGTCTCTGCTTCACCTGCGCCTGCGCGAACGCCAAGCGGGCCGAAAGCTGACAAACTCTCCTATAAAGACCAGCGCGACTATGAATTGCTGCCTGCGCGCATCGAGGAGTTGGAGGCCGCGATTGAGAAAGGCGAGGCCATTTTGGCGGACCCGGACCTCTTTACCGCCGATCCAAAACGGTTCGCGACAATCTCTAAGGGGTTGGAAAATGCTCGAGATGAAAAAGCCGCCGCCGAAGAACGTTGGTTGGACCTCGCCGAACGGGTTGAAGGGTGAGCGATGCTGTCGCGAAACTGCATGCCGAGATTAAGGCCTGCACGCTTTGCGAAAAGCATCTACCGCTTGGGCCAAGGCCGATTGTCCAGTTCTCAAAGAATTCCCGCATCCTCATTATCGGACAAGCTCCGGGCACCAAAGTCCATGAAAGCGGCGTGCCTTGGGACGATGATAGCGGCGATCGCCTTCGCGACTGGCTCGGCTTAGCAAAAGATGATTTCTACGGTCCAGACAGGATTGCCTTGATGCCAATGGGGTTTTGCTATCCGGGGAAGGCGAAGGGCGGCGATGCGCCACCGCGCAAGGAATGCGCGCCACAATGGCATGAACGCATTTTGGCTCTGTTGCCAAAGGATCGCTTAACTTTGCTTGTTGGCGCCCATGCGCAAGCTGCCTATTTGCCCGCAACCAAGAAAATCACCATGACCGAGCGTGTTCGGCGCAATGATGAATATGGTTCGGTGATCGCCCTCCCACACCCTGCGTGGCGCGTCCGGATGTGGATCGCGAAGAACCCATGGTTTGAGGACATAACCCTGCCCAGTTTGCGCCGCAAGGTTCGCACCGCTCTTGCTTGATCACTTGACCTATTCTGGTCACAATTGCACGGCATTCTAACATCTTGACATTTCAGGGGTATCATATGTCGGTCGAACAATTCGCTCAGGACTTTTTCAACGCGGTTAAGGAAGACCGCGAGGCGGACTATCAGGCAATGTGGTCTGATGACATCGTCTCGATGGAGCCGGGCGATGGTCCGATGTCTCGTGTCCAAGGGCGCGAACAACTGCTTGAGAAGCACAAGTTTTGGACCGAGAATGCAGAGATGCACGACTTCTCGATCGAGGGTCCTTATATCGTGGGTGAGCAGTTTGCGATCCGCTATGGCATGGATGTGACGATGATGGGCGAACGCTCGCAAAGCCAAGAGACCGGAGTCTACACCGTGAAAGACGGCAAAGTCGTCGAAGAGCGTTTCTTCTACGGTGAGTGACCCCACCAAGAGCGGGTCCGCCTCCATGATGGACACACTTGGCACACTGTTCAAAGGCAAAAACTGCGTTCATCTAATACGGTAGAAATCGGCGATCCGATCCAATGCGAGTTTGAGCACCAATTTTCCACTGCGCGCAGGCCACCCCAGAACTTTTTCCGCTTCGGGCAACCCCTCTCCGCCGCATACGACGCGCCACAAAACATCCTCAAGCCCCTTGCCTGCCTGAGCCATCGCTGCGTCAAACCGCGCTTTGGCGGCAACTTGACGTTCCGACGCGTTCAATCCTGCCCCGCCTGTCGTTTTGACCCGCACCGGGTCCCAACGCATCGTGACGTTGGGAGAAAGCTGCGCACGCTCATAATCGTCACGCAATGCCTCGCCTGCGTCGAACAACCGATCTTCGAGATGCCCGCGTGAATGCAGCCAAGCTATTGGGGACTCCCCTATATTCACCGTGACAGTACGCCGCTTTCCCGCTGCTACACTGCCACGTCGCGGTCCTTCGCTGGTCAATTCGCGTTCAACCAATTTGCGCGCCATAACCTTCCTCCTTTACCAATTTGGTGAATTACCCCTTGCTTCGGAACCGGTAATGTAGGAAAGAAGGAACTCACCAATGTGGTTCTCACCGTAGGTTCGAAGGGCAAGCAATGATCAATCGAATTCGCGATATTCGCAAGACCAAGGGCCTGACCCTCGCTGAACTTGCAGAAGCCTGCGATCCGCCAACCACTGCGCAAACAATTGGGCGGCTTGAAACCGGAATGCGCAATCTGTCGACTAAATGGATGGACCGAATTGGGGCGGCTTTGGAGATTGATCCGCAATCTCTGGTTCGATCCGAACAGCAAGCGAGCGCGCAAGTCGTTGCTGAATTGGCTCTTGAGGCGGTGCAACCGTTGGCAAAACCACGCGATGCGATCTTGCCTAGTGAACTGGCTGCGCACGACGATAACGCCGCAATGATGGTGCTTGAAGTGGTTCATGCGATTGGAGAATATCGCCCCGGTGACCTCATTTGGCTGCGCCGTATTTCAATTGATGATGCTGGAGACGCGATCAATCGCGACTGCCTTGTCCCGCGCACAGGTGGCCGGTTCCTGTTCGGGCGGATGATCGACCGTCAAGGCAGCTTGGTGGGCATTCTCCCTGCGCAGTCAGGGCAAAAACAGCAAGTGGTCGACAAGCCCGACTGGATTGGCGTTGCGACGATGCTGGTTCGTTCACTTTGAGCGGCAATCCAGCCTTAACCCAAACTAGCATACCATCGTCACGCGAAGCCCAAGAGCAAAAGGTCCACCTTCGTTGAAGCATGTTCTGTCCCTCAGCACGCTCTATCCCAACCCCGTCAATCCGCGGTTTGGCGTGTTTGTCGCGCGGTCGCTCGAGGCGCTTGCCCGGCACGGGAAAGAGCACGAAAACTGGCACGTGAGTGTAGTCAATCCGATTGGAGTGCCGCCGATTGCTTTGGGCCGGTATCGCGAATTGAACGAACTTGCGCCGGTAAACGAAGAAAACGGCATCGCTATTCACCGCCCGCGCTTCACGCTCATCCCCAAGGTTGGAGCGCGGCGCAATGCCGCCGCGATTGCCAAAGCGGTTTTGCCGGTCGCACGCGCGATCCATGCGCAGACCCCGATTGATCTAATAGATGCACAGTTCTTTTTCCCCGATGGCCCTGCCGCCGCGATTGTTGCGCATGATTTGCGCGTCCCGTTTTCGGTGAAAGCGCGCGGATCAGATATCTCGTTTTGGTCAAAACATGACTTTGCGAAGTCGCAAATTATGGATGCGGCAACGCGCGCCAACGGCCTGCTCGCAGTCAGCGAAGCGCTGGCCAAAGACATGGTGCAGATGGGAATGGATCGTGACAAGATTGTGGTTCACTATACCGGCCTTGATCGCGACCGTTTTCGTCCACTGGATCACATGCAATTGCGCGCGCAACTTGGCGAGCAATTGGGCTTTGATCTGCCATTTAAAGCCCCCCTGCTCGCCTGTGTAGGTGCCCTGATTGATCGTAAGGGCCAAGACATTGCCATCAAGGCGTTGCATCAGATCGCGGATGCCCGGCTTATACTCGTTGGCAAAGGCGAGTTTGAAACCGAACTTCGCGAACTCTCTGCACGGCTCGATGTAGCGGACCGAGTGCATTTCGCCGGCTCCGTCGATCACAATTTGATGCCGCTGATCTTGTCAGCCGCTGACGCAATGGTGCTTCCGACGGTGAGCGAAGGGCTAGCCAATGCTTGGGTCGAGAGCCTTGCCTGCGGAACGCCTGTGGTAACCACCGATGTTGGCGGCGCCCGCGAGCTCATCACCAACAGTACCGCTGGGCATCTGGTTGAACGGACGCCCGAAGCGGTGGTCGCGGCGGTTAAGGCTATCCTCGCCGACCCGCCTAATTCTCAAGAGGTTTCAGCGAATGTGAGCCGCTTTAGCTGGGAAAACAACGCAGCCGAGCTCGCTGCCTACTTTGATGGGCTTGTTTGAGAGAATGTGGCAAGGCTACCCGCTCTTCTAACTCTTACCCAGAACAACTTTTTCCTGCTTGTCCGCGACAGTTTCAGCCGGAACAAAACTGTTCGAGGTAACACCAAGCCAAATCAGAACAGGCGAGGCGAGATAGACGCTCGAATATGTCCCAATCACCACCCCTGCCGTAATCGCTAAGACCAGCCCAAACAGGCTTGCCGGGCCAAAGAGCACCAGAGGCAACAGCGCAACCAGCAGCGTCAACGACGTCATGACGGTACGCGCCAGCGTTTCATTAACTGACAGGTCGAGCAGCTCAACCAACGGCATTTTGCGGAACTTTTTGAGGTTCTCACGAATGCGGTCAAACACGACGATCGTATCGTTCAGCGAATAACCGATAATCGCAAGAATAGCGGCGATGATTTGAAGGCTAAACTCAAGCTGAGTGACCGCAAACAGGCCCAACGTCAGAGACACATCGTGGAACAGCGCAAAGAGCGCGCCGATGCCAAACTGCCACTCAAACCGCACCCAGATATAGAGTGCAACTCCGAGCATCGCGAGCAACAAAGCTATCGCAGCGCTAGAGCGGAATTCGCCAGCGACTTTGCCAGAAACGGTATCGTTGCCGTCTCTGCGAACATCTTCATATTCGTCGCCAATCGTCGCAATAACCTTATTGCCGATTTCAGTCGCGGCACCCGGCTTGTCTTCAACACCTTCAGGCAGCGGGACGCGAATAGAGACGACATTGGGTGCGCCAAATTCCTGCACCACTGGCGTTCCATATCCAAGACTACTGACCAATTCACGCAGCTCAGGCACAGGTGCTTGATCGCGTTCTTCAAAGGTCAAACGCACTTCCTGACCCCCGACGAAATCGACGCCGTAATTGAGGCCTTGCAACAGCACCGCCGCCCA
Source organism: Erythrobacter sp. (assembly GCA_039985875.1). GTDB lineage: Bacteria > Pseudomonadota > Alphaproteobacteria > Sphingomonadales > Sphingomonadaceae > Erythrobacter. The sequence goes on from JBDWRU010000011.1 coordinate 1,201,088, forward strand.
ACTTGCGGCAATCAGCAACAAGCTCACGATGAAGAATGGCAGGCGCAGTTTGAGGAATTTGATATTCGTGTCAGCGGGGACGAGTTTGAGCAATTTCATTGGTCCGTCCTCCTTATATGTTGATGTCTGTTGGACGCTTGGAGCCGAGCCATCCGGCGGCCCACATGCGGGTTAGGACAAGCGCGGTGAACACCGTTGTCGCAAGGCCGATGACTAGCACGACCGCGAAGCCACGGATCGGACCAGAGCCGAACCAGAACAGCAACACACCAGCGATCAAGTTGGTGATGTTCGCATCGTAAATCGCGCGGCTGGCCTCTTTATAGCCATTCTCCACCGCAGCGACGACTTTGCGCCCGCGTTTTCGTTCTTCGCGTATGCGCTCGTTGATGAGGACGTTCGCGTCCACCGCCGCGCCGACTGTCAGCACGAAACCAGCAATGCCGGGCAGAGTGAGCGTAAAGTTCCCCGTCGCCATCAGGCCCAGCAGGATCAGCACGTTGAACGTCAATGCGACCGTCGCATAAATCCCGAAACGGCCATAGGTCGCGATCATCAGTGCGATCACCGCCAACGAGCCGATGAGCATTGCGATCATGCCTTTACGGATTGAGTCCGCACCAAGCTCAGCGCTGACCGTGCGCTCTTCGACGACTTCCAATTCAACAGGGAGCGCGCCAGAGCGTAGGGAGATTGCGAGATTGGACGCGCTGTCCGCATCAAAGCTGCCAGAAATCTGCGCTTGCCCTCCTAAGATAGGCTCGCGGAAAAATGGCGTGGAGAGCACTTCACCATCTAGAATGATCGCGAACCGCTTACCGACATTTTTTGTGCTGAGATCGGCGAACTTCTGCCCGCCTTGTTGGTCAAACTGGATATTGACCACATCCTCATTGGTCTGCGGGTCTTTGCCTGATTGTGCACCGGTCAGGCTGTCACCGCGAATACCGCCAAGCCTCTCAACCGCAACCGGTTGCCCCGGTGTTTCTGGATCGTCCGATGAGTAAGGGAAAATCTGACTGCCTGTTGGCGCAATGCCCGCCGCCACATTCTCTGGCAGCGCGTCATCATCGACCATCTTGAATTCGAGCTGCGCGGTTTGACCAAGCAGTTCTTTCAACGCTTCGGGGTCTTCCAGGCCGGGCACTTGCACCACGATCCGGGTGTCGCCCTGTTGAATGATCGTTGGCTCGCGAGTGCCAAGCTCGTCAATCCGTTTGCGCACCACCTCGGTGGCAGTTTCCATTGTCTGATCGACCTCTTGGTCTACGCCGCCCGAGGTCTGTTCCAAAACAACCCGCTGCGTATCAAAAACCCGAAGGTCCCATGCCCGTGTCAGCCCCTCGCCTTGCATGGTTACTTCAAGCGCACCGCGCGCCTTGTCGATATCGGCGGCGCTATCCAGCATAAAGGAAAGCTTGCCATCAGAACGCGACATATCGCCATATTCAATATCGGCGTTGTCCAGCTCGCGTTCGACATTCTCTTCGAGATTTTCGAGAAAGGCCTTCGCAATGTCTTCCGGGTCCGCTTCGAGCAGCAAATGGCTACCACCTGCCAAATCGAGTCCAAGATTGACCTGAGGAAGCGACCAGTCTTCGCTGATCTCAACACCGCTGGTGACAAGCAAAGACGGGACCGCCGCTGCTGCAGCCAGCAAAGTCAGGCCCCACAGCCAAATTTTCTTCCAAAGTGGAAATTCAAGCATAGTCGCGAGATCTCAATCCGATTGGTGAGGTTCAGCACGCCGTTCGCGCTTGCCCCTCTTTGAATGCCTTAGTCGTTTGCTGCCTTACCACCGGGTGGGATCACATCGCCTATGGTGTGCCTGATCGCTTTGACCCGCACATCTTTGGCCAAATCGATATGGACATAATCGTCGTCGACCTTGGCAATTTTGCCGACAAGGCCGCCCTGAGTGACGACCTGATCACCTTTCTTGAGGCCCGCGACCTTTTGCTGATGCTCTTTCTGACGCTTCATCTGAGGTCGAATGATCAGGAACCAGAAGATCAGCACCATGCCAACAATTGGCAACCAAGTCAGCCAAGCTGGCGGTGTGTCCCCCGCTGCGGCTCCGGCGGCGGTCAAAATATCTAACATGGCGGTTTCTGCCCTACTCGCGAATGCGTTTTGCTATTGTTCTCGGACTTTCGTCAGCGCTGCTATTGGCACTGCTTTGTCACCCTATTTCCATCAAGTGGGCGCGCGTAGCAGCAATGCAAGCCCGCCGCAATCGGGCCGCGGATATGGGTTTGGCAAAATCGCGTGCCAATCATGCTTGCACGTTGGAACACTGCGCCCTATAGCGCGCGCCTCCACTGGATCCGGGACGTAGCGCAGTCTGGTAGCGCATCACACTGGGGGTGTGGGGGTCGCTGGTTCGAATCCAGTCGTCCCGACCAGTGGAGCGTTCATCGACTTTCTGTTTATTTCTTGCCCGCGCAAGGAACAAGGCTGCTCAGATTGCGTTAGAGGCACCTTGATGAGTGGAAAAATACGATATTTGGCGTCGGCCACCCTTTTGGCTTCCGCGTCAACCGCTCACGCGCAAGCGCAGGACTCGTCCGATTCCGCGACTGGCACCTTTGCAGTGCAAGAACCGGTTGCAGAAGAAGCGCCTCCCCCTGATCAATCCAGTGACGCGCGCCGCACATTCACCCCGCAGGACTTTGAACGGTTCGCGCCGCGCAACGCGCTCGACCTAGCACGTCAAGTGCCTGGGTTTTCTATCCGCGAAGGCGGCAACGCACGGGGTCTGGGCCAAGCGGACACCAATGTTCTGGTCAATGGCCGGCGGATTTCGGGCAAGTCGAACGGGCCGGTGGACGCTCTTGGCCGTATTCCTGTCGAAGATGTAGTCCGGCTTGAGCTGGTAGACGGAGCTAGTCTGGATATTGGCGGGCTGACGGGGCAAGTCCTCGACGTTATCACTCGCAATTCAGGGCGGATTACCGGACAGTTTCGATACAACCCGATCATCCGCAGCCGCGGCGTGCCCGCGCAATTGCTTGATGCGCGGGTCTCGATTGCAGGCGGCGGCGCGAAGACCGAATGGACGCTTGCGCTTGAAAACGATGCGAACAGGCGCGGCAATGACGGCATCGAGCGCGTCTTTGACGCCAGCGGCGCGTTGATCGACACGCGCGATGAGCAAGCCAATTTTAACAGCGACCGGCCCAGTCTCTCTGGCTCATATACCCGGATCGCGGGCAACGGCAATGTGCTGAACCTGACGGGTGAAGTGCAAGGCTTCTTCTTCCGCAACACAGAAACCTCGGAACGTTCCGGCACTATCGAAGCAAGTGACCGTTTTCGCGAATTTGAACGCACTGAAGATGAATACAATTTTGAATTGGGCACGGATTATGAGTTTGAGTTTGGGCCGGGCCGCCTAAAACTAATTGCCTATCACCGCTACGAAGACAGCCCGACAAGCTCGCAAGTCCTGACCACCTTTGCCGACGGCAGCCCACCAACAGGCAGCGTGTTTCTGCGCGACGCGGATGAAGGCGAAACGATCCTGCGTTCTGAATATAGCATTCCTGCGCTTGGCGGAGATGTGCTGTTCGCCGCAGAAGGTGTGCGCAATTTCCTCGACATCACTTCAACACTCGAAGAACGCGATGCGGCTGGCATTTTGCAACCGGTAGAATTTGATGGCGCGAGCGCCCGGGTGGAGGAGGATCGTGCGGATTTCGGCATTACTTATAGCCGCCCGCTCACCTCAAACCTGCAATTCCAATTGTCGAGTGGTGCAGAATATTCCCAGATCAGCCAAACCGGCGAATTGGGGCAAACACGTAGCTTTTGGAGACCCAAAGGGTTCGTCGCTTTGGACTGGAAGGCGAGCGACACGATAAGCATAGCCAGCCGCGTAGAACGGCAAGTGGGTCAGCTAAGCTTCTTCGATTTCATCGCCTCGATTGATCTGAATGACGACCGCGAAGACGCAACCAACGCCGACCTTGTTCCGCAACAAAGCTGGGTTTTCGAAGTGGAAGCGAGCATCGGACTTGGCACGTTCGGATCTTTGAACATCCGTCCGTTTTATGAAGACATCACCGACATTGTTGACCAGATCCCCCTGCCCGGCGGCGAACAAGCGGCTGGCAATCTTCCATCCGCACAATTCTGGGGTGTGGATGGGGATTTGACTTTGCTCTCCGAAGGGTTCGGTTGGAAAGGAACCCGGTTTGATCTGAGCTTCTTGTTCACAGACAGCTCTGTCGCAGACCCATTGCTGGGCTTTGACCGGCGCCTGTCTTCGAACACGCTGCTGAATATTGAAGGCGACCTGCGCCACGATTTTAGTGATTCCAATTGGGCCATAGGCAGCGGCTTTCGGCATCGCGAGCAAGCGCTTGATGTGCGGCTTGATGAAATCAGTCTGGACTCCAATTCTTTCGCCTTTGCCTATGCATTTGTTGAAAACAAAGACATTGCCGGGCTGACCATTCGCGCGACCGTCTCCAACCTTCTCAACCAAGCGGACCGGTTTGAACGCACCGTTTTTGTGGACCGCTCTGCGGGGATTGTTGACTTTACTGAAGACCGCGACCGCAGCTTTGGAACGATCTTCCGCCTTACATTCGAAGGCTCATTTTAGCGGAGTGGACGCCGCAATAACTGCGTCCTAATGCCCTGTTCGACAGGAGCCTTTCTATGACTGACCGCCAGAATACCATGCCACGGATGCGCAGTTGGCTATTTGCCCCGGGTGACAGTGCCAAAAAGATGGGCAAGGCGATTGCGAGTGACGCGGATATCGCGCTGCTTGATCTTGAAGATTCGGTCGCGCCGGAAAACAAAGCTGCGGCGCGCGAGGCAGTGATTGAAGCGTTGGTAAGCGCTCCTGATCGCGCCCGCGTTTGGGTTCGCGTGAACCCGCTTTCTGGCGATTGGGCCTCTGACGATCTCGACGCGATTGTTTCCGCGCAGCCCGGCGGTGTATTTCTGCCCAAGGCCGAGGGCGGGCACGACGTGGAAACGCTCGACGCGATGCTTGAAGAACGCGAGAAAACTGCCGGATTGGAGGTTGGTTCAATCAAAGTCGCCGCGCTCGTCACAGAAACCGCTGCGGCAATGTTCACCACGGGTAGTTATGAAGGCGCGCCGCGACTGGTCGCGATGAGTTGGGGGGCAGAAGACCTCTCAAGCGAATTGGGCGCCAGTCAGCAGCGCGGCCCAGATGGCGAATATCTACCTGTCTTTGAACTCGCCCGCAGCCTATGCTTGGTCGGAGCAGTCAAAGCCAGTGTCGCGCCGATTGAAACGGTGCAACCTGAGTTTCGCGACCTTGAAGCGTTAGAGACGCGTGCCCGTTCGGTCCGTGCGCAGGGTTTTCGCGGAATGCTGGCCATTCATCCTGCCCAAGTGGCACCGATCAACACCGCCTTTACACCAAGTGTCGAAGAAGTCGCCCACGCCCGTGCCATTGTTCAGGCCTTTGCCGACAATCCCGGTGCGGGCGCATTGGCCCTCGATGGCAATATGATTGATCGCCCGCATCTGGCGCTGGCTCAGCGCTTGCTATCAGAGGTTCATAGTGCGTAACTGGCACTTCAATTTTCCTACATGAGCCAAGATGGTTATTTCATTGCTCGACTCAGCAATTCGGAGCATGCGAAAATGGCCATTCTTGAAACACTTCTCGGACCGATCACCTCGATTATCGACAAGATCATTCCCGACAAAGAAGCTAGGGCCAAGGCGAAGCTCGAGCTGATCAAGCTCGAAGGGTCCCAAGAAATGAGCTTAATCGAGGCGCGTTTGCAGGCGATTGTCGCCGAAGCGCAATCGGTCGATCCATGGACTAGTCGGGCGCGACCCAGTTTCCTCTATGTAATGTATGCAATGATCTTATGGGCGCTGCCGATGGGCGTTCTCGCCGCATTCAACCCGCAAACGGCTAAGGACATTGCCGCGGGAATGAACGCTTACTTGAACGGCCTGCCTGAACCACTCTATGCGCTTTTTGGCACCGGTTATCTCGGCTACACTGCGGCGCGCCAATGGGGCAAGGTGAAGGGCGTTGATAGGTAGTGAGCCCTAATCAAGGGCGACCCGCAAGCTGAAAGCCCCCTACACTTTCTAACCCTTTCCAACACTTTCAGTGTGTTAAATCGTTTAAACGTGTTGAGAAGGAAACTACGTTAAGTCCACCATCGTAAGTCAGGGGACAAGAACTGTGATCACTCTTACATATGTAAGCGAGGCGACAAATAAGCTGTTGTCTGGGGACATCTTTAAGATCATCGAGACGTCTGCAAAGAACAACAGCCGCGACGGGCTCACAGGCTTTTTGATCTTTTCAGACAACCGCTTTTTTCAAGTGCTCGAAGGCCCCGAAACCGAAGTGACAGCGTTGATGGCAAAGCTAGGCGAAGATGACCGCCACAGCAATATCAGAATCCTACATCGCAACCGGATTTCAAAGCGAAGTTTCCCCCGCTGGGGGATGAAACGCTTGGCCCAGGGTCAAGAGAGCGCCGCCTCGGCGACAACACTCGACGCGCTTTCAGGCGCGGCGCATCCGGTGCAGCAAGCCGTAATGGAATTCTTAAGCGGCCAGGAAAAAGCGGCCTAAAACCCGCGTTGGTTCGCGAAGGGCTGGACGCCTCGGCGGCGTACTGTCTATTGGATGGCTATGACCTCGACAGTCTTCGTTCTCAACGGCCCCAACCTCAATCTCCTCGGCCTGCGCGAGCCTGAAATCTATGGCTCGACCACGCTCGATGAAATTGCCGGAATGTTGGAGGATCGCGCGAGCGAGCTCAGCCTTTCTATTGATATGCGCCAAACCAATCACGAGGGCATGCTGGTCGATTGGCTTCACGAAGCACAAGCCGAAGGCGCAAAAGCCGTTATCCTCAACGCGGCCGCCTACACCCACACCTCCATTGCGCTGTTGGATGCGATTAAAGCGATCACCACCCCAGTTATCGAAGTGCACCTTTCTAATCCCAAGACCCGAGAAGAATTTCGCCACCTTTCTTATGTCGGCATGGGCGCTGTTAGCACCATCGAAGGACACGGGGCCGATAGCTATCTTCTCGCGCTAGAGGCCGTAGCGTCAGACAAATTCTGACCCAACACTCACAAGAATTGCACGCATTGCCACTTGCCAGCCGCATTTTGCGTGAATAGGTGCGCCTTCAGACCAATCACCAAGGGGTATGCATGGCTGACAAAAAGCCAAGCGCTGGGGAAAATCCTAGCATGAATGTCGATACAGATCTCGTTCGCGAACTCGCTGAGCTTCTGAACGAGACGGGGCTAACCGAAATCGAAGTCGAGGATGAAGATCGCAAGATCCGCGTAGCGCGCGGTGCTGTCGCGGTTGCCGCTGCTCCGGCCGCAGCAATGCCAGCGGCTTCCGCTGCGCCTGCACCTGCGGCCGCAGCGCCCGCTCCCGAAGCGGCACCTGCTCCTGCGGCCGATGCCAATGCGCTCAAATCGCCAATGGTCGGCACCGTCTATCTCGCGCCAGAACCAAGCGCACCCAACTTCGTCAAAGCCGGCGACGTTGTGAAAGAGGGTGACACACTGCTCATCGTCGAGGCGATGAAAGTGATGAACCCGATCACCGCAGATCGCTCTGGCACGGTGACAGCAATTCTTGTCGAAAACGCGCAGCCGGTTGAATTCGACCAGCCGCTCGTCTCAATTTCGTAAGCGCACGATTATGGGCATTTCGCGCATATTGATCGCCAATCGCGGCGAAATCGCGCTGCGCATCCACCGCGCCGCGCATGAGATGGGTATTGAGACGGTCGCGGTGCACTCCACTGCAGATGCCGACGCTATGCATGTGCGGCTGGCCGACCATGCGGTGTGTATCGGTCCGCCTTCTGCAACGGACAGTTATCTCAACCATGCGGCTATTATCTCCGCCGCCGAAGTCTCCGGCGCGGATGCAATTCACCCCGGCTATGGCTTCCTTTCGGAGAACGCAAAATTTGCCGAAATCGTCGAGGCGCATGACCTTGCATGGATCGGCCCCAAGCCGGAACATATCGTCACAATGGGCGATAAGGTTCAGGCGAAAAAGACTGCGGGCGATCTAGGTCTGCCGCTTGTCCCCGGTTCAGCTGGTGCGGTGTCCGACCCTGTCGAAGCGAAAGCCATCGCGAAAGAGATCGGCTATCCCGTCATCATCAAAGCGGCCAGCGGCGGCGGTGGTCGGGGCATGAAGGTGTGCGAAGCCGAAGAGAACCTTGAAACCCTTATGCAGCAAGCCGGCTCAGAGGCCGCAGCAGCATTCGGCGATGCGACCGTCTATATCGAGAAATATCTCGGCAATCCGCGCCACATCGAATTTCAGGTGTTTGGCGATGGCAAAGGCAATGCCATCCATCTGGGTGAGCGCGATTGCTCACTGCAACGCCGCCACCAAAAAGTGCTCGAAGAAGCGCCCTCCCCCATCATTTCCGACGAAGAGCGGATGCGCATGGGCGAAGTATGCGCGAAGGCGATGCGCGACATGGCCTATCGCGGCGCGGGCACAATTGAGTTCTTATGGGAAGATGGCGAGTTCTACTTCATCGAAATGAACACCCGGCTTCAGGTCGAACATCCTGTTACCGAAGCGATCACCGGCGTCGATCTGGTGCGCGAACAAATCCGTGTCGCTGAAGGCAAACTGCTTTCGGTCGCGCAGGACGATATCGAATTTATCGGCCACGCAATTGAGTGCCGGATCAACGCCGAAGATGCCTTCACCTTCGCGCCTTCACCGGGCAAAGTGACGCATTACCACCCGGCTGGTGGGATGCATGTGCGCGTCGATTCAGGCCTATATGCGGGCTATTCGATCCCGCCTTATTACGACAGCATGATTGCCAAACTGATCGTCTATGGCCGCAACCGCGAAGGCTGCATCATGCGCCTTCGCCGCGCGCTCGAAGAGATGGTCGTCGAAGGGGTGAACACCAACCTTGAGCTGCATCAGGAACTGCTGCGTCAAGACGATGTGCTGAACGGCGATTATTCGATCAAATGGCTCGAAGAATGGCTGGATACCCGTGAGGGGTAGAGGCTACTCAATCTCATCCACTTCTTGGTCAAGCTCTTCGGCCGCTGCCCTGAGTTTGGGTGGGGGAGCTTGCCACGCCGTCAGATGGCTGAGCACTGAATCATAGAAGTCGATTGCCAAGTCTTCCAAGGTTGAAATGAATGCGGCCGTGCCCGCAAACTTCTTACCGTCTTCTACTCGGATAGTAGCGGCGAACGAGTGCGGCAGCATTGATCGATCAGGATGTGAGTGCAATTCTGGTTCCGCAATCGATGCTTGAAGCGAATGCTCTATTACAGGTGCGCGTCCAGGCCAAAAAGACTGGACCATTATTTCCTCTCGCGAAGTTCCTTGGAGCTGCCGTGTGAGCCAGTTTAGCCTGGAGGCTTGTCTTGCTTTGTCCTTCGGCGCATCTAATTGAGCGGTAGCCCTGAGCGTTCTGCTGGATAGGTCGGCTTCGATTTCCATGGTCGATGCCGTATTTGGGATGCTAAAGCACGCCGACAAAAGGCCGCCGCTTGCAATTGAAGCGCAGTCAGCCGCAACACGCGCCGTTGGATCGTCACGCAGTTTTCTGGGCAGTTTCAATTCAACTAACGAGCCAGTTTTGCGGCTAAGTAGCAGGCACAAATCCCTGAGTTCGGAATGCCAACTCTCAACCACCGCCTGAACTTCGTCCCCTGACTTAGAGATCGCCAAACCACCTCTGATACGGTCAAGAACGTCCGTCCAGCCCGATGGCATCTTCGTGAAGCGCTGAAGACCGGCACTTTGGTGGACCAAGAATCGTTCGAGTTCCCCTAACACGAATTCATGGTCGGTATCGGCGATGGTATCGTTCTCCCTTAGTAGGCTCAGCGCCGTGAGGAATGAAAACCAGGACACATGAAACAATTCCGTCTTTCTAAGCAGACGCTTATCGATATCGAGCGGATGCTGGTCAGGTGAAGCGACAAAATCGTTCGAAATTGTGAGAAGTGCGTTAGCCTGCACATCACGAGCCAAGGTCAAATAATCCTCAACTTGCTTCTTATCGAGCCTATTTGTTCCGATCTTTGCCTCAACCAAAACTCGCCAAACAGTCTTGCCCGTCGTAACCACAATTAGACCATCTGGGCGGCATTCAGGGTTGATTGATTTTGGGAACTTCACCTCAGTGAATGCTTCAACCTTCGCCCGTTTCCCAATGGGGCGCCCCAGTGGCTTAAGTACAGAGTTCGAAAATTCAGGGACGTGAGCTAAGACTGAAAGCAGTATAGAAAGCGTCCTTCCCTCCTTGGAACTTTCAGACAACACCGGAAACAGTCTCGCTGCTTCACCGGTGCCACCAATCTTTTCAAGTTCACTAGAATTCGACAACACACTCACTCCCTTATTTGGTGAGTGTGTAAAGCTGGGTGCAATTAGTCAAATATTTTCCAAGTATTGCTAACTGGCGCTTTCTATAAAGGCACCCCAGGCTCATGCTTTGCGGTGCGGATGGTCAGCGAGGTTTTGACGCTTTCGACATTGGGTGCAGGCGTCAGCTTACCGGTCAAAAACTCCTGAAAGCTCTGCAAATCCTTGCTGACGATCTTCAGGATAAAATCGATCTCGCCATTGAGCATATGGCACTCGCGAACTTCGGCGAGGCCCGCCATATGGTCTTCAAATTCCTTGAGCGCGCTTTCCGCTTGCGATTTGAGGCTGACCATCGCGAAGACGGTGATCGCAAAGCCCAATTTCGACGGGTCCAGATCCGCATGATAGCCGCGAATAACTCCGTCCTCTTCCAGCCCGCGCACCCGGCGCAAACATGGCGGCGCAGTCAGTCCAACCCGTTCTGCTAGTTCGACATTGGTCACCCGCCCTTCGGCTTGCAATTCGGCAAGCAAGCGTTTGTCGATCTCATCCAGATTGGCCATTAAGCGGTTGCTCCTCGATTCAGGCGTCAAAACGCCTTTTGCTCTTGATAGCGCATCATTGTGCAAGAACATGCGCCCCTGCATAGGCCTGATGCTAATAAAATTATGTTTGGCAGCAATTGTCCCGCTTTGCAACGCACTCGAAGTGACGCGCTGTGGCAAGAGGCATGCGCTGTTAAGGGACTTACATATGGCCGGCGGCGCTTGAGCCTCGCGCTGAGTTGATGGAGCCGGAATGTTTTTTGACGATCGCCTTGCCACAGTGCTGCGACAGCGCAGCGAAGGCGAGGCAAGCATCCGGACTCAATACCGGCAACTGCTTGATATTCTTGGCAATCGTAAGTTCGCGACTGACGGAGAATCGAGCCGTTCGCTGACCGCTGCGGCTTGGCTCAGGATGGACGCCCTGGCCGAGCATATTCCCATGGACGAACGCGCCAGCATGATTCGCGAGCGCGGCTGGCGACTGCGCAGCGTAGATTTGACCGAGCATCTTGCCGATGATGAGCCAGAAATTGCCGCTGCGGCCTTGGCCCGCGCGCAATTGTCCGACGAAGAATGGTCCGCCGTGATCCCACGATTGCCAGTGCGAGCACGCGGCCACTTGCGGCTGCGCGATGATCTGTCCGATGCAATCAATGTGCTACTCGACCAGTTAGGCGTGCAAGGACGTGGGCTTCCTTCGCCCCAAGCAACAAAAGACAATACGAACGGCAATGGTGACGAAACCGACGAACCGTTCGATTTTGCTGGATCCAAGCTGTTCCGCGAAGGCAATGAGGAAGGTGATGAAGAGCAAAAAGAAGGCGTTGACGCCCTTGGCCCGAACACCTCTGCCGAAACCGAACTCACCCCACAGCCACCAATCACCGGCGAGACCGAAAGCGGGCGCAGCGAGATATCCGCGCTGGTTGAACGGATTGCGCAGTTTAAACGCAACCGCGAAGCCGAACCCGTTGATTCTGAATTGTCGCCGCGACTACCGCTAGACGATTACCTTCAGGCGAGCAGCCAGCCCGTTACGCACTTCGGATTCGCGGCCGATGCAGCCGGTCGGATTGAATGGGCCGAAGCAGGGGTTGCGCCGAGTGTAATCGGCACCCGGCTGATTGCACCTCGCGCGGTCGGTTCGCGGATGCCCGAGACTACACTTGAGCGCGCCTATCGCTACCGCCAGCCGATTGTTCGTTCCGAGGTAGAACTGGCCGGAGCCAGCATGATTGCAGGGGCATGGTTTGTTGATGCCACCCCGCGCTTCACTGAGGGTGGAAATTTCGCTGGTTACCTCGGGCGCTTTCGGCGGTTGTTGTCAAGCGACCAAGAGGCGGCACGCCCGGAACTTCAGGAAGCGGATCGCATTCGCCAATTGCTGCACGAGCTGCGCACACCGGTCACCGCGATCCAAGGTTATGCCGAGGTCATCCAACAGCAATTGTTTGGCCCCGCGCCGCATGAATATCGGGCTTTGGCCGCGTCAATCGCTTCGGATGCTGCGCATATCCTATCCGGCTTTGAAGAGCTTGACCGGCTCGCCAAATTAGAAGCTGGTGTCGCTGAATTGGACGAAGGCGCCGCTGACCTGGGCGAGCTTGTCCGACGAACGGTTGCGCAGCTTACCCCCGTTCTTGCACCACGCATGGCTGGGCTGACCGTCGAACGTTCGCAGGATGCGCCGCTGCTAACCACGCTCGACAATTTTGATGCTGAGGCGCTGATATGGCGGATACTCGCAACCTGCGGAGGCGGCTGCGCCTCGGGAGAAGTGCTCGAATGTTCGCTTTCGCAAAGCGGCAATGTCGTGCGGCTCACCTGCGAAATTCCGGCGCAACTGCTTAGCGAGGATGACATCTTCGCAGCGGACGCAAAGCCGATTGCTGACAATATCAACGCGGGATTGTTCGGAGCAGGCTTTGCCCTAAGGCTGGCTCGAGCCGAAGCACAATCGGTGGGCGGTGGCCTTTCGCATGACGGCGATACGTTGACGCTTTCGCTCCCGCTCTTGACCGAAGACGAGGGGCTTACTAGCGAAGAGGATGGCAGCGAGGTCGGCGGGGACGCTTGAGGCTGCACCACGGGAGGTGAGCGTTATCACAAGCAATTCGATGCTTGTTGCACCCAGTGATGGGGACCGGGTCAGCTTCCGACCGGAATTCGGGCAACGCGCCCTGCTTACTGTCGATACCGAAGAAGAGTTTGATTGGAATGCCCCGTTTCGCCGCGAAGGGCATAGCGTTACCCATATCCCAGCGCTCGCCAGGTTTCAGAGCTTTTGCGAAGAGTTGAATGTCTCACCTGTTTATTTGGTCGATTGGCCAATCGCGCAGAATAGCCAAGCGGTTGAGGTGATCGGCGATGCGGTCGCTCGCGGCACCGCTGAAATCGGTATTCAACTGCACCCATGGGTCAATCCGCCTTTCGAAGAAGAGGTTACCGATTTCAATTCCTATGCAGGCAATCTACCTCCAGCGTTGGAGGAAGCGAAGTTTCGCGCGCTGTATGAGCAGATTGAGAAGGCCTTTGGTTGCCCACCTTTGATCTATCGCGCCGGGCGCTATGGGCTGGGTCCTAACACCGCATCGCTTCTGAACGAATTTGGCATGCGCTTTGATTCATCGGTGCGTTCGCGTTTTGATTATCGCGATCAACAAGGTCCCGATTATTCACAACACCCGATCGAACCCTATTGGAGCGGTGAAAATGGCAGCGTTCTCGAACTGCCGCTGACTACGATGTATTGCGGACCGCTACGCAAGATTGCCACGGGTTCGGTTCGGCTTAGGCAGCATTTGCCAACGTTCTTTGGTGTTTTATCACGGTTGGGTTTGCTTGAGCGTATTCCTCTGACGCCAGAAGGCATAACGGTAGATGAAGCCAAGCGCGGGATTGATGCGGCGCTTGAGCAAGGGATCGAACTGATGGTGCTGTCCTTTCACAGCCCAACACTCGCACCGGGAAAAACACCCTATGCCACGACCCAGACGGAAGTGGAGGCCGTTTATGACTGGTTCTCGCAAATCTGCGCATATTTGTGGCAATCAGGCGTCCAACCAACCTCAATTGCTCAGATAAACGACGCAATTTTACGATAAAGCGGGACAGGAACCGTTTCTGCGCTTGTATCCCAGCAAAGCTCGCTGTAGTGGGCACCTCGCTTTCGTCGCCGGCGTAGCCAGGGCCTGTAGCTCAGTTGGTTAGAGCTGGCCGCTCATAACGGCTAGGTCGCGGGTTCAAGTCCTGCCGGGCCCACCGGCGATGCGATGCGATGGAAGCAAGCCAAATGCGTGCCGTTCAGGCCCGCGATTGGTCGATGAGTGTCGGGGAGTGGCGCAGCCAGGTAGCGCACCTGTTTTGGGTACAGGGGGTCGGAGGTTCGAATCCTCTCTCCCCGACCATCTCATTCGATCAAACTTCAGAAAAACTGCGAGGATGCTGACTGACCGTGCAATTTGCACGTCGGCTCAGCTATGCCTGCCCTCTTGTTATGAGCAATCGACTTGACTCAGTTGCGAAGCTGCGCGACCTTGTCACCAATCCCTAGAACAAGATCAAAAGCACGGGCCGCATTGGGACAATTTTACCGATTACGATGCGACCGCACAGCTTTTACGATCTGATTTTGGGGGGATTTTCTGATGTCTTTTGATGCACGCACGACGTGGCTTGGTTACCTTGGAGGCGGCGGCGGCGCTGCCGTTCTTGTAGGCGGCGGTCTATATCAATTTGAAGTTTGGAACCTCGCCGGCAAAGCGTTGCCAACACGCGTCTATGTGACCAGCAAGAAAGCTGGATTGATCGCTCACGCCGGCGCGTCCCATGCAATGGTTCTCGTGACTGGATGCTCGTCCGCAAGCGATATGAACAATATCACCTCAAGCGGGATCGATTGGGAATTTGACGTCGGGGCCAGTGCAAAGGGGCTCAAAGGCGTCACGAAATTCGAAAAGTACAAAAAGTTATTCGAAGCGGTTGAGACGCTAGCGAAAGCGGGCAACAAATATGTGCGTGAGGCTACAAACTGGGCAGGCCATGAGGCGAGCAAACGTTTGGCTCAAGCAACGATGGGGGACCTAGGCGTGGTCCAAGGCTCTGGACCGCAATTCAATATCTTGCCATCGCCGATTGCGCTCGGGATAGGCGCCGGTTTGTTCTACGACTGGCAGAAAATGCATGTCATGGGTGGCAAGCAAGCTTGGTCAATGATCTCGCCAAAGTGGTATGTGACCAACGATAATGGCGTGAAGCTGCATATGTACAACGTGCCGGAGAACAATGGTGCGCTTGTGAAACTGTCAATCGGCGTCACAGAGTGGGGAATTGATCCATATATCCGCTGGAAAAGCGACAAGGGTGGCCCGTCTATCGGTCACCGCGACCGCTATCACATCAACTGTTATGCTTATGGTGGCCGGCTCTATGAAACACGCGATGCAAAACGCCCGGGCATTTCGCTTGGCAAGCTGACACCTATTGGAGAGCTTGAGACAGGTATGCTGACCGTCGGGACATCGAAAGATGTGGCTCGTAACTCTTCGATAAAGATCTATCCTATTGCGATCAATTTCGGAAACTATCCGTATTGGACGGCCAGCGATCACGTCAAAGTAAACACAGGCAGCGACGGCAAATTGAAAAGCGCGAGCAGCGTTAACGACATAATGGATTGATTGGATTGGGTTCGCTTGTGCATTGAGAAATGGTAAACTTTTCCCAGCGCGCGAAGGGTATGCGCAGCTGGCCCGTTGACCTTTTGATGAAACGACACAATTCGCGACTGCAGGCGACGTGATAGCTCGCGCGTTCAGCTTGCATTAGGTGGATACGTGACATCGTAAAGTCGCACAATAGGGTCACAAAAGATGAGTTCAGACAGCTCCAAAGCGAGCATCGCCCTTAATCGGTTTGGCTTAGGCATTCGGCACAATGAAAGCCCGCCAAGCAACCCTAAGCGGTTTCTCTTGAAGCAGATCGACGGTTATGATCCTAAGCCCCGATTATTAGCCGGATGGGATGACACGACCGAGAAGGCTGGCGAGATCATTCAAGAGGTGCGCCGTCAGCGTCGCCGGCGCCAAAGCGCGATGGAAGCGGAAAACCAAAAGGCTGCGCAGCCTTTGGCGCAATCCAGCATGACAGGCGATGCCAGCATGGCGCCTGAGACCCCTGAACGACCTAGGCCAACAATCTCATCGCGTGCGCAAATCCTGCGCCACGATACTGCGCTGCGCACGCAAATCGCGGTTGAGAGCAACACGCCGATGATTGAGCGGCTCGTGCATTTCTGGTCCAACCACTTCAGCGTTTCCGCTGGCAAGCCAGGCACGCCGCAACAGGTTGGCAATCACGAATTTCGCGCGATCCGTCCGCATGTGCTGGGCAAATTTAGCGATATGCTCAAGGCCGCTGCGCTCCACCCGGCGATGCTGATCTATCTCGATCAGTACCGCTCTGCTGGCCCCAACTCGACGTGGCAGACGCGGCGCAGAAAACGCGGCAATGGGCAAGAGCGCGGTTTGAATGAGAACTTGGCCCGCGAAATCCTTGAGCTGCACACGGTCGGCGTCAACGGTGGCTATTCGCAAAGCGACGTCACCGAGTTTGCGCGGGCGCTTACGGGATGGACAATCCGCGGGTTGTTAGGCGTTGAGCGGCTGGCTGCACCGCAGTCTCCGGGCTCTGACTATGTTCAAGTCGCACATGAACCGGGCACGCGCACGATCATGGGCCGTCAGTATGAAGACACCGGCGCCAAACAAGCACTCGCGGTGCTTGATGACCTCGCCACCCATCCCTCGACAGCAAAGTTCATCGCCGACAAGTTTGCGCGGCACTTTACCGGAGACACCCCACCACCTGCGCTGGTTTCACGGTTGGAAACTGATTTCCTTCGCTCTGGCGGTGATCTGGGCGGTATGCTGCGGGTTCTAATCGACGCGCCTGAAGCATGGACACCTCAGCCGCTCAAATTCCGTGCGCCTTATGAATGGTTGGTCGCGGTCTTGCGGATTGTGGACGAAGACAAGCTAAACCCGCGGCGCGTGGCCAGCGGAATGCGCGCCCTGGGGCAAGTACCGTGGCGCGCGCCCTCTCCGGCTGGCTATGACGATATCGACGCCAGTTGGGCTGGGCCAGACGCTGTGTTCCGGCGGATTGAACTGGCTGAACGGATTGCGCGGCTGGTCCCCTCTGACAATGTCATGGAACGCGCAGAAGCGGCCTTTCCCGGCTCCCTAAGCGCACAAACGCGCACGTGGCTCAGCCGTGCGGAAAGCAGCAAGCAAGCACTCGGCCTGCTGTTGGTGGCTCCCGAAATGATGCGGAGATAAGACGATGACACGCACGAATTTGGACCGCCGCTCAGTTCTAGCTGGATCGCTAGCTTTGGGCGCTACGGGCATTGTATGGCCGCGTATGGCCTTTGCGCAGGCTGCAGGAACCAAGAACGTCTTGTTGGTTGTGCTGCGAGGCGCAGCTGATGGCTTAGCGATGCTTGCCCCGACCGGTGATCCCGGCTTTGCCGCTCTGCGCGAAGCAACGCTGCCCAATTTCGAAGGCGCGCGCAAAGCCGACAGTATGTTCACAATCCACCCCAGCTTTGAACATGTCGGCAAGGCCTATGGCAAAGGCGAAGCTTTATTCGTTCACGCCACCTCGACCAGCTATCGCAAGCGTTCGCATTTCGATGGGCAGAATATGCTGGAGACAGGTGGGACAAAACCCTTCGCGAAGCGCGATGGCTGGCTCAATCGGCTGGTTTCCCTCGTTGGCGAAAGCGCAGGCAGCACGCCCAAAGCGCTGGCCATTGCGCCCACAATGCCGCTTGCTCTGCGCGGAAGTGCCCCGGCGTCGAGCTATGCGCCTTCGACATTGCCGGATGCCAGCGAAGACTTCATGCAGCGCGTCTCCTTGCTCTATGAGGGGGATGAGCAATTGGGCGGGCTGTTATCGCAAGCGCTAGAAACTCAAGCGATGGCCAGCGATTCAACCCTGCGCAACCTGCGCGATGCCGAAGCTGCAGGCAAACTTGCTGCTTCCCTGATGACTGGCCCGGGAAGTGCAAGGATCGCGATGATCGAGCTTGATGGCTGGGATACTCACGCCAATCAAAACGGCGCATTTGGCCGTGCCGCGCGCAAGCTGGATGCGTTGATCGGCTCCTATCGCACCGGAATGGGTGAAGCATGGGATGACACTCTCGTTCTCGTCGCCACCGAATTTGGCCGGACGGCACGAATGAACGGCACACGTGGCACTGATCATGGAACCGGCACAGCGACGTTCCTTATGGGCGGGAGCGTGCGCGGGGGCCGTGTGATTGCCGATTGGCCGGGCCTGAGTAATGCGGCTTTGTTTGAGCAGCGCGACCTGAACCCCACGACTTCGCTCGAAGCGGTGCTGGCCGGTGCAAGCGCTGAGCATCTCGGCCTTGACCCCCGGCTTACGATGGCGCGCCTCTTCCCAGATCGCGCGACCAAGGCATTGGAAGGTCTGGTGCGCAGCTAACCGCGCGGGCCTACTCGGCGGGCGCAGGTACTGAGCTTTCCTGACCATCTGGATTGGCTGCCGCGCGGGCACGGCTGCGCCGATGAAGCAGGAAGAATGTCATAGCTGCCCCGATCAACGGCAGATAAAAGAACATCAGCCGCCACGTGCTCATCGCTGGAAACAAGGTTTCAACCGAGACAAAGGGCCGGAACAACAACAGGAACCCGGCTTCCGCACCCCCTGCCCCACCCGGCGTGGGGATGAGCGCACTGATTGATTGTACAAAGTATTGCAGCATCCAGAACACCGCAGGCTGCCACTCGACGCCAAACGCAGCGAGCACCAATCCAGCGATTGAAAAGCGAATGCCCCATTGCAGCAGCGCGAGCCCAAGATTGATCGCAGCAATCCATTTGCCACGCTTGAAGGCAACCTGCCAATCGCCAACGATCTGCTTGAAGAAGCTGCGCAGTTTACGTGAGGCTTTGCCGAACCAGCTTCGCACTCGCCCACCAAGCAACCCACAAACGATCAACAACGCAAGCACTGCAACACCCAAGAGGCTCCACAAGGCGATCAAACTGGCCGACTGAATGGTCTGGTTCAACTCATCGAGCATTTCCGGGTCACTGCTGACAAAGTCGAACATCGCAAAGCCAGTGAACGTCAGACAGAACCCCAAAATGGTGAGCGTTGCCAATGTATCTTCGCCGGCTTGAAAGGAAATCAACGTCAATGCGCGGCGCGATTCAACGCCTTCCCCGATCAGGAACAAGAGCTTTATCGGCGCACCACCTGTTGCCGAAGGCGTGACGGAGTTCGTCACCATAGTCCCCGTGATGACTTTGAGCGATCCAAGAAAGCCAATCTCCAACCCGAGGAACCGCGCCCAAAGCGCAAGTCGGATCGAATTGCCAATCATCGGAACAAAGACAAGCAATGCAACAAGGCCAAGCAGTCCGGGCGCAACAATACTCTCGGAAAGGTCGATCCCGCCCAAGGACCAGATCAAAACACCAACATTCGCCAGCGCAACAATCGGCAAAACCGACAATGCGATGGTCAGCGTGCGGCGCGGAATCTTGCGCCATTGATCGACTCCAACATCCGGCTTTGCAGCGTCGGTTTCGTCCAAATCAGATTTGGCAAATGGCGGCGGCGGCTGTGTCAAGAGACGTTCGATGCTCGCTTTAGCTTGCCTTTGGCAGACCCGCCGCGCCGCGCGTCGCGCGCTTTTAACGCTTCGGGATACTCGATATCAATCAGTTGCTCGAAGGTCTGCTTCCAGCGGTTATGTGAATTGGCAAGCTTGAGCGAACGGTCGCGCGCTTGTGCGTAATCGCCTCTCCATAGCCGCACAACATTGCGCGCCATTTCGGCAGCATCATCAATTGGACCAAGCAATCCGGTGCCCTCTGGCACACGCTCTGGCATGGCACCGCTTGCAACCCCAATGACCGGTAGGCCCGACGCCTGAGCTTCAAGCACGGATATGCCGAAAGTTTCATCCGCCATGCCACTCACATAGATGTCGCTTGAGGCAAGCGCGCGGGCCAAGGCCTTCCGGTCGGTTTCGTAGCCGGGAAACGCAATCGGCAAACCGCGCGCCTCTTCTTGCAACGTCTCGCTCAGCTTGCCGTCGCCCACCAACACCATCGACGCGCCCATCTCACGCGGCAATTGTTTGAACATCTCGGTCAGCACGTAAGCGCGCTTTTCATTGTCAAGGCGCCCGGCATACATCAGCAACGGGCCGTCCTCGGGCAGACCCAACTCCTTGCGGTACGATAGGTCGCGGTGCTCGGGCGAGAACTGATCAATATCGACGCCAAGGCCAAGAACGCCGGTACGGTGGTAGTTGAGGCCAGCGAGCATGCCCTGCGCTTCTTTGTTCAAGGTGTAGACTCGATCGAACCGATGATAGGTCATCCAAGCGTAGAAATAGCCGACCTTGCGAAAAAACGCCGCTGAATAGTGGCCGGTTAGATCCTTCATCACCCGGTAGATTTGGGCGTTGGGAAAGTCGGTTCGATAGCCCGCTACGAGCGCGGTATCTGGATTGCGCCAGCGGTGGCGGATCGCCAGCCAAGGCAAAACCCATGGGCATTGACTCTCTATGATGTTTGGCATGTATTCGCGCAGCAGCGCAAACACCGCATCATTGCGATTGATCCAACGGTAGTTGGGGCTGCCCCACACCAATGGGGCGCCCACTTCGGCAAAGATCGTTCGACCTTCGACAGTGATTTTGTCCTCCGGCCCCGGCACAATTTGAAGCAAACGATGCTCGGTGTTTTCCTGAAAAAACTTCTTCTTTTCCTTCAGGTACGTCGAAATACCCCCGCCGCCAGTGGGCGACCAGCTTTGCGTGAGATCGCAGATCAGGAGGTTTTCGGACATGATAGGGTCCAGTTCACTCGCTTTGCCAAGTTGGCGTCAATTTCGTGCTCCGATACACAAACAACAGCATAAATGGCAAATTTACCTCAGGAGATCTCTTTACGGAAAAGCCGGATTCATGCCGTTTTTGCGCCGGTTCGTCGCAATTGCGCCGAACGAAGCTCGGGAAATGGGAATCCTCGGGTCACTTTCAAGCGCTCAATCGCCAAAGCGAGCATTCTTGCCGATTAGAATGGAACGAAAAGACAATTTGAGCCGGCTTGGCTCTAGTTTGCCAAGGTCAGTTGCGGCTTATCAAAACCGTATATGTCGTCTCGAAACACCAGCCTTAGTCCATTGCTGCTCATTTGCGGCAAGACGGTGAAATGGGTGATGTAGATCGGCACCGGGAAAGGCAACGTAACGCGCTCTTCGGGAGAGCCGGAAGCAGCTGGCATCCTGCCATTGAAGAGCCACTGGCCCAGATCCATTGGTCGTTCGACGCGGACACAGCCTGCGCTGAAAAGCCGGGAGGAATCTTTAAAAAGATGCTTGCTAGGCGTGTCATGAAGATAAATGCCGAGCGCATTGGGAAACATGAATTTGATATCCCCCATACCGTTGCCCGGTCCCGGTTTCTGACGAAGACGCATTTCAATGTCGCCGCGCTCAACCGCGCGCCAATCGACTTGAGAACTCGGCACAACTCGCGCCTCATCGCCATAACCCTGCAGCGCTTCAAAACCAGTGCGGTTCAAGTAAGCTCGCCCGCCATTTATAACACGGCGCGCGTAAGTTTTGCGAACCAGATCGGGTGGCACATTCCAATATGGGTTCAGAATTGCGTGGCGCAGTAAACCTGCCATTGCAGGTGTTTGAGTGTTGGCCTTTCCGGTCACCACCGCCATAGAGTCCACGGCCTGGCCGCCCTCCATCAACATCAAACGCTGGGTGATGAGATCGACATAGACGTAACGATGGCCCAGATAATCGGGAAGATCGCTGGCATGTTTTAGGTTGCGCGTAAGGATGCGGATATAGTGTTGCGGCCCGCGATTGAGCGCGGCGATCATCGCCGCGTCAATCATCTCTCCATCAGAAAGGCCATGAGCCGCGCGGAATTGCCGCACGCGCTGCGCCAAAGCTGCGTCGAATTGCTTGCCTTGGGGCAGACCGAGTCTTTGCCGAATCAGTGCAACACGCGCCCCGCTTGACCCGCTAGCCAAAGTCGAGCCTGATGCCACACGATGCGTTGGCAAACTGCCCCATTGCGCCGTGTAAACGTCAAGCGCGTTCTGCAGGCTGGATTCAAACGGGTTGGTGACCTCAGCGCTGCCCGGAGGCAATTGCCCCTCGTAAAGCTGCACAAAGTCTTGCGACTCGACATAGAGCGAAGACGTCCGCAAGTCGCTTTCTTGAGCAAAAACGGGGGTCAAGCCCACTAGGCTTGCCCCCGTAATCGCAAGTATTTTCAATGCAAAATTGATCACAATGGGCAGTCGGTTCCTTATCCGCGCTCACCCAGATCTGGTGCAACTTCTTGTACCGGGGCATTCACTGCGCGTGCCGTCCAGACTGAGCCAGCATTGCAGTCGCTGGTCATCGTTGTTGGCGTGCGCGCTGAAAACGGCGCAGAGTAGCCATAACACTCAGTCGCTGAACCAGAGCTGAGGCAGAGCTTATCGCCCTCAACGAACCAGTTTGCGGTCGAAGTCTGACCGGTTGCATTTGCAATGGTCGCCTGCCCGGTTGAACCGAAGAAGACCGCATTGCGCGTTCCATCTGCAAATTGAATGTCGACAGTTTGACCACGCAATTCGTTGCCAAAGTGGTTATCTGCAAATGCCGGAGTGGCTAGACCCAGCGACAATAGCGCAGCGCCCCCATAGATTGCAATTTTCTTCATTTTCGTTCCTCCAAGGTTCGACGCATTATCTAGCGCGCCAGCGAAATTAACAATAGCAAGAATGTGGAATAGGGTCTTCAACCCAGTTTTGGCAATACGATGATAAAAGTTTTTACTTTTCATCGCGCTCGTAGGTGCGTAAGAGTTTCAATGAGCTGTTCGGGTGGAATCGGCTCGGGGCGTTCGACGTTACGTAATTTTGTAGGACTGAGCTTGGCTTTTTAGGGTCGAGCAAATTTGGAGGAACAATGTCACCACTTCGCAGTTTCACGGGCATGGGGGTCGTTCTAGCAATGGCTGCGGCGCCAATTGCCGCGCAAGCGCAAGCTACCTCAAATACCGATTCGCGCTTTTCTTCGCGTTGGAGCAATGATGGCCTTGCCACTCTGTTCCAACAGTGCTCGCAGGGAAGTGGATGCGTCTTACCTTTGAAGACACCTCCACCTCCTCCGCCTGCACCAACCCCGACTCCACCTCCTCCACCGCCTGCGCCTGCGCCTGTGGTTGAAGAAGCTGGTGGCTTTAACTTCCTGCCAATCCTTGTTGGACTGGCTGCGATTGCTGGAGCTGTCTTCATTCTCGCTGATGATGATGATGACGACGACGAGGGCGTTTCGCCTTAACTGACGAAACACATCAAATTTCAAGCGCCCTCGGCAATTTCGATTGCCGGGGGCGTTTTCGTTTGCGAGTCGAATCGGCCCTCAAACGGGTGCTTAGGCAAACGAATCGTGCCGTTCAGCTATCGGACGAGCGAGATTGCATTGTCGATGCGCTGTTTGCTTGGTGCCTGATCGCTGGAATGGAAACGCAACGCATTGTTCTGCGCAAACCCGGTTCCGGCGAGCACTGTTAGTTGCGCAAAGCGCCGCATCTGCCGGTTAAGAGACGTTGGGGTAGGGCTCCGCCGGAATGCCAATCCAAAGCGAGCCGACAACGTAACATCGTGATTCGAAACGTCCGACTTGAGTTCAAGCGTTCCCAAGTGAATCCGATAATCCAGCTCGATTGAATGGGCCAAACTGCAGTCCCAAACGGCAATGCAAATTCCTCACCGTCGATCCGGCTCTGGCAATGAACATTTACGGCCCAACCTTAGAAGTTAGGCCCTGACTTGCTCCCGAACCTCTTCCGGAGCGCTAGCTGTTTCCTCACTTGAAGCCGCAGCTTCGTGAGCCTGATCTTGTGTTTCGGCGTTTACCACCCGGTTTCGGCCCGATGTTTTCGCTTCGTACATAGCTTCGTCAGCGCGCGAGAACAGGTTTTCGTACGTCTCACCGTTTTGCGCTGTGGCAACGCCAAAGCTCGCTGTCAGGCGAATATCATCGTTGAGCCCAGAGTGTTCCAGCGCGGCGAATGCAAGCCTGATGCGCTCAGCCAAGCGGGCGGCGGGTTCATTTGGACAGTTCCAAACCGCGATACAAAATTCTTCACCACCAATCCGGCCAGCTGTATCGCATCCGCGCACCATGTCCTGGATCAGTTTACCAAAATTGGTCAGCGCCACATCGCCCGCTTGGTGGCCCCAAATGTCATTCACCTGCTTGAAGTGGTCAATATCGGCTACCACCAAGCTCAAAGGACGCGCTTCGGTTTGAGCACGCGGTAGTAAGTCGCGCATCGTATCTTGGAACGCACCGCGGTTCTGCAACCCGGTAAGGACGTCGCGTTCGCCTCTTTCACGAAGAGCATTGGACCACTCGGCGATGGTTGCACCAATAAGGACCATCGCACCCATTACCGATTTCACACCCAGCACCAGCCCGATCAACGAATAGTAGACTGATGCGCGATAGTCCTCCGCCGGAATGGTCTTTTCGAACATCAAGGTCATGGTCGGACGCACAAGGAAGTCGATAGCTTGAATCGCCACAACCGCGATAATAGCCATGTCGATGATGTTCCTACGCCGCGCGGTCAGCAATGTTGTCAGGCCAACTACGCACATAGCGCCATAGCCGATGTTCACGATGAGCAACCGCGGAGCGACGTCACTCGTCATGCTAACCGCTAATGCCAACACCGACGCGCTTATCCCATAAATGCTTAGCAGAACGCCCAAATTCACCTTTTGCCCGGCACGTTCGCACAGGGCAAACATGAAAACGATCAGCCCTGCGCTGTAGAGCAACTGAGTGGTGTGGAAGAGGTAGTTGGCGTCAGATGGAAGAAAATGCGTAACCAGAAACCCGGAAGCGAACAGGGTGTAGGCAATCGCAAAGCAGAGTATGTGACGTTTCATGCGACCGGCCAACCAAAGCACGGCAAAAGTCGCTGCGAATCCCAGCGCCATAAGCGGTGTTAGCAGTCCAAGAATTTGAGTTTGCATTCGACCCCGTCACACTTGTTTCAGGAGGTGTTACAACGATATGGTTAAGAGCGTCTTTAGGAAACATACGAAAAGCCGGGGGTAAATGACCCGCCGCATCAAACTTTTTTGTATCGGCGAACTCACCTTGCTTGCGCGCTTGCATGCCACTATTTGCCGGGCGCAAGCACACACCTTGACCAGTTTTACGCCTAAAGGAGCCACATGATGGCCGCGCAATATGCTTATGTCATGAAAGACATGACAAAAACCTTCCCCGGTGCCCAAAAGCCGGTGCTCTCCAATATCAATCTGCAATTCTATCAAGGTGCTAAGATCGGCATCGTTGGCCCTAACGGTGCAGGCAAATCGACGCTGATAAAGATCATGGCCGGGATAGACACCGACATTACCGGCGAAGCATGGCCGGGCGAGAACATCACAGTTGGCTATTTGCCTCAGGAACCGCAGCTTGATGAAAGCAAGACCGTGCTTGAAAACGTGCGCGAAGGGGCCGGCGATACTGCAGTCATGGTTGAACGCTTCAACGCTATCTCTGCTGAAATGGGTGATCCGAAGGACGACACCGATTTCGATGCACTGATGGAAGAGATGGGCGTCCTTCAGGAGAAAATCGACGCGGTTGATGGCTGGACGCTCGACAATCAGCTTGAGATTGCGATGGAGGCCCTGCGCTGTCCGCCTTCGGATGCACCGGTCACCAACCTGTCTGGCGGTGAGAAGCGACGCGTCGCGTTGACGCGCCTGTTGATCCAGAAACCGTCGATCCTGCTGCTGGACGAACCGACCAACCACTTGGACGCGGAAAGCGTTGAATGGCTTGAAAACCATCTCAAAGAATATGCAGGCGCCGTGCTGATGATTACGCACGATCGCTACTTCCTCGACAATGTGGTGGAATGGATCCTCGAATTGGATCGAGGCTCATACTACCCATACGAAGGCAATTACTCGACTTATCTCGAGAAGAAAGCCAAGCGGATGGCACAGGAATCTCGCGAAGAAAGCGGGCGCCAGAAATCGCTCTCTCGCGAGCTGGAATGGATCCGGCAAACGCCCAGTGCGCGCCAAACCAAGTCCAAGGCGCGTATCCGCAAGTTTGAGCAGCTTCAAGACGCGCAAGGCGACAGAAAGCCGGGCAAAGCGCAGATCGTCATTCAAGTTCCTGAGCGCCTCGGCGGTAAGGTGATTGAGGCCAAGGGTATTTCAAAGGCCTATGGCGATAAACTTTTGTTCGAAGACCTTTCCTTCATGCTGCCTCCAGGCGGCATTGTCGGTGTGATTGGACCAAACGGCGCGGGCAAATCCACGTTGTTCCGGATGATTACCGGCCAAGAGACCCCCGACAGCGGCTCAATTGAAATCGGCGACACCGTGCATCTGGGCTATGTTGACCAATCGCGCGATGATCTGACCCCGTCGAACAATGTCTGGGAAGAGATCAGCGACGGCCTCGATTATATGCAGGTCAATGGCCACGACACGTCGACCCGTGCCTATGTCGGCGCGTTCAACTTCAAAGGCTCGGACCAACAAAAGGTTGTTGGCAAGCTGTCAGGTGGTGAGCGCAACCGTGTGCATATGGCCAAGATGCTCAAACAAGGCGGAAATGTGCTGCTGCTCGACGAACCGACCAACGATCTTGATGTTGAGACGCTGGGCGCTTTGGAAGAAGCGATTGAGAACTTCGCCGGATGCGCCGTGGTGATTTCGCACGACCGCTTCTTCTTGGATCGGTTGGCGACGCATATTCTGGCGTTCGAAGGCAATTCCCATGTCGAATGGTTCGAAGGCAACTTTGAAGCCTATGAAGAAGACAAGCGGCGGCGTCTGGGCGATGCAGCGGATCGGCCGACTAGGCTGGCGTATAAGAAACTGACTAGGTGAGTTTTAGCGAAGCAAGTGAACGTCGTAGTCGCAATCTTGTTCGCGGCTTAGGCATCGCTTGCTTCTTTTTTGCAACCCTCCTGATCGCCGCTTTCTTTTGGGCGACTGCGACACCTAACCAATCATATGAAGGGCCAATAGAGCCGCCTGACGATCCGGAGCTCGCCGCGAAGCTAAAGGGCCATGTTACTGCGTTGGCAGGCAACCCTAGGAGCTTGCAGAATCCCCGCTTGATAACGCTGACCACTTCTTACCTTACTGATCAATTGTCCAAGCACGGATACACAGTTGAACGCCAAGAAGTTCTGGACCCGGCGAACAACCTCATTGCTACCATTCCCGGACCGTCGAGCGATGCTCCAATCCTTATCTTAGGCGCTCATTATGACACGGTTGGAGGATCGCCTGGCGCGGATGACAATGCCAGTGGTGTCGCTGCACTGCTGGAACTGGCTCGCTCTATAACGAACTTACGCGGCAACAGTCGGCACGAAATTCAGCTGATATTCTACGCAAACGAAGAACCGCCTTATTTCAAGACGAACGCCATGGGCAGCTTGGTCCATGCTCAGTCGCTTGATGAACCAGAGCGGGTTGTGGGCATGATCTCCCTTGAATCGATGGGCTATTATTCCGACGAAGAAGGGAGCCAGAATTATCCTTTCCCACTTTCGCTGCGTTATCCGAGTACTGGCAATTTCATCGCATTTGTTGGTGACACATCTTCTCGAACATTCCTTCATCAAATGATCGGTGAATTTCGCGAAACGGCGCGAATACCATCTGTTGGAGGTACAGCCCCCTCAACCGTTCAAGGGATCGATTGGTCGGACCATTGGGGATATTCGCAGCGGGGCATTCCTGCCTTTATGGTCACCGACACCGCCCCTTTTCGGAACTCAAACTACCATAAAGCGAGCGACACCCCAGATACGCTTGACTATGTTCGATTGGCATTGGTCGTCGAGGGTTTGGATCGGGCTATTCGAGCGGCAGTGGCCAAGTAAGCGCTAAGCTCAATTTCGCGCGCCTTCCCTCTCTCCTTTACGCCTCTTTAACCATGTTTGCGCCAAGACTATCGTGACGCGGTATCAACGCCGCAATCGGGGGCAAAGGCCAAGATGATGGGAATGCTTGTGGAATGGGGTGAGGCATTAAGCAGCGACATCGTCGCGCTTGCCATCGCTTGCATTGCGCTCGTGCTCGCCGTCGCGATCTTTGCATTGCGCGATCGTCCCCAGCCCCGCGATCCCTATACGCTGGCGGACTTACTCAATCCCGAAACGCTCAAAGGCGAAGCGTTGCGCGCGAATGCGGCGACGCCCGATTCCAGACGTACGCGCCGTGAGCCAACAGACGGCGATAGAAAAGCAGCGATCCGTAAAGCCGAAGAGCTTGAACAGCTCGCCGCCGCGATCCGAGCAATGCACGGTGATCCTGAAGCGCATGAAGAAGAGGCCGATTATCTGGCAGGCGAAGGCTTTGTCATTGTCGATCACCAACCCGCTTTAACTGCACCTGCTGTCGCAAACGAGGTTGTCTCAATCGCAGATTTCGAAGACGTCAAACTGCTTGGATCACCTAACCAAACCAAAGCGGCCTAGGGCGAAACCCAGCGCCCTTCCCAATCGTTGTTTTTGCTGCGAGAGAATTGCGCGCGAACATGGCCCGTATGCGCCAGATAGAACCAGTCGAGCTCAGTCAGTGTCACCATCAACACGGCAAAGTTCGCACGCGCCGGGATGACCTCTTCATCATTAGGCTCAACACCTTCAAACTCAGCCGGCAGCCCAGATATTGGCGTATCGCTTAGTGTCCCCGGCCCATCGCCCAAGTAACAGCGCCGCGCGAAATTATCGCTTTTGTCCCAAGCGGTCTGCGTCACCGGAGCGTTGCGCAAAACCTCTCCCGTGCCGCGCGCTCTGATCTGAACCTTGGCGGCCTTATCATAGAACAAGACGGCGACGCGCGGGTCAGCAGCAATCGCGTTCACTTTGGGCGCACGCGCGTCGGTGTGAAAACGCAAGGTCCAGGCGGCGCTGTCAAATTCGCGCATCACCATCACCCGCGCATCGACATCGCTCGTTACCACGACAGCGGAATGCATCGGCACCTTGCGGTCGTTACCCGCCTGCGTCAGCCTCGTGATAAGGTCGCGGCGAACTTCGTCAAAGTTGTCAAACATCTCGCGCGATGTGGGCGCATTGATGCGAGCGATCAAGTCTGTACCACTTCGCAACAGGGCGTTCATATTAAATCGACTGAACATGAACATAAGCCTAAACGGTTGGTTAAGGCTTGTGACAGCGAATCACATGTAAACAGTGTTTATCAAATCGAAACTCAGTCGCAGGTGGTGGGGCGGCAAACCTGGAGGCTTCTAATGAATATGACTGTATTCCTGAAAGGAAGTGCGCTTTCAGCCCTCGCCTTGGCGCTGGCTCTGGTTGCACCCCCCGTAACCGCAGAAGCGGAAGCTGCAGAGCTTGAAGCGAGCGCAGAGCAAGATCGACAGAATCGTGCACAGCGTCGCGGCAACCGTCAGCAGACGCGCAGCTCTAATCGCTCCAACCGCCAGTCGACCCGTCAGAACAACCGTTCTAACAGGCAATCGACCCGGCAGAACAACCGTTCAAACCGCCAAGAAACGCGGCAAAACAATCAAAGCAATCGCCAAAACACCCGCACAACCCAGACGCAAAATAATACGAGAGTTCGGGCAAATGAGGCCAATGTTGAGCGCGCTGCTAACACGCAGAATCGGCGTTCGAATCGCCAGTCAACGCGTCAGAACAATCAGACGAACCGTCAGTCAACGCGCCAGACCAACCGGTCCACTCAGGCGCGTGCCAACACCAGGGTTCGGGCGAACAATGGCAACGTTCAGCGCACGAACCGCGCAGCGAACAATCGCGGCACGCAGTTCCGTGATCGCAACCAGACGCGCACAAACCGGTCGGCAAACCGCCGGAATGTTCAGAATTCTAGTAACCAAGGCTTCCGTCAGGGCACACGTTCGGAACGCCGCACAAATCGTCGCAGCACAAACCGTCGGGCGAGCCGCAATGGCTATTACAACAATGGCCGGTATTATCGGGCAGGCCGCGACTATCGTCGGTGGAACAGCAGCTGGCGGAACAACCGTCGTTACGCATGGCGCAGCTATCGTAACTACAACCGGTCGATTTTCCGTCTAGGCCGTTACTATTCGCCCTATAGCAACTATCGCTATAGCCGCCTGCGGATTGGCTTTTTCCTAGACAGCCTGTTCTACCAGTCGCGCTACTACATTAACGACCCGTACTCCTATCGTCTGCCTGCCGTGTACGGCCCTTATCGCTGGGTAAGGTATTATGACGATGTGGTCCTAGTGAACATATACACCGGTGAAGTGGTTGATGTGATCAACAATTTCTTCTGGTGATTGGTCCTCAGTGAAGAAGCGCAACCCCCGCCGGAGCGATCCGGCGGGGGTTTTCGCTTATACTTGCAGCGCGCCGAATACTTGCAGCGCGCCGAACCGATGATACATATGCTCTCGTTATGCCTAAAACGATTGCGATTCCCGACCAAGCTGGCCTTAAACGAGTGGCCGCCGTTGTGCGGGAGCGGCTAAACGCCGATCCTGGCGTTTATGCGATTAATAATGAAAAGGCCGAGCTGTTCGCGATCGGCGATTTTCTAAGCAAGGGCGAATGCGAACAATTGTGCATGATGATTGATTTGGTCGCACGGCCATCATCCTTGCACGAAGAAAGCTATATTAGTGGATTTCGCACATCCTACTCGGGCGATCTGGACCCACATAACAGCTTCGTGAAAGCGGTTTCACGCCGGATCGATGACCTGCTTGGCATTGACCCAAAGTACGGCGAGGCAATCCAGGGACAACGCTATCTCCCTGGCCAAGAATTCAAGGCGCACAATGACTGGTTTTATACCAGCGAAGAGTATTGGAAGCACGAGCGCAAACGCGGTGGGCAGCGCAGCTGGACCGCGATGGCCTATCTCAATCATGTCGAAGAAGGCGGAGGCACACATTTCACCAAGCTGGGTGTCAATGTAGAGCCCAAACAGGGCGTCTTGCTGGTCTGGAACAACGCGGATCGCGAAGGGCTTCCCAATGAAGAGACGATGCATGCGGGCACGCCTGTGATCAAAGGGACAAAATACGTGATTACGAAGTGGTATCGCACACGCAATTGGAAGTAATGGCGCAGGTGGCTACGGAACCAACAAACTCTAACGCCCCAACGCTTCAGCGATCAATTTTCGCGTCGGCTCAACCCCGTAAAGCGAGATAAAGCTGCCCATGCGTGGCCCCTGTTCGCTGCCGAGCAGGATTTCGTAGAGCGCGCGGAACCAGTCTCGAAGGTTTTCGAAGCCGAGCTCCTCACTCTTCCCGATTTCATAGACGATGGTTTGCAGGTCTTGTGCCGAGGCATCCGCGGACGCCTTTGCCAATCTGGCGTCCAGCTCTTGCAAAGCCGCCACTTCGCTTCCCTGAGGCGCGCGTTTTGACAGGTTCGGGGCGACAAAGTCGCGGTTGTAATTAACCGCGCATTCGATCAACCGCTCCACTTGCGCGTCATCAACGGGTTGCCCGGTGTAGGCTGCGACATACTCCGCGAGATTTTCAGGCGTAGCTTGTAAGCCCAGAACGCTCACCAGATTGAGCAGCAGGCTGAATGAAACTGGCAACGTATCTCCCGCACCCGGAGCAGCCGCCCCGTCCCAACCGCCATTCGCGCGCAGCAGATGCCAAGCAGGATTGCCCATCTGCTTGTCGAGCTTTTGATCCTTCAACCGCTCGCGGAACTGCCAATAATCATCGACCGCGCGCGGGACTACGCCAGCATGCAATTGCTTTGCGCTTTTGGGGTTAGGGAAGATGTAGAAGCCCAATGAATCATCACTGCCATAGGTCAGCCACTCATCAATCGTCAGGCCATTGCCCTTCGATTTCGAGATTTTCTCGCCATTTTCATCGAGGAACATCTCATAGATCAAGCCTTCAGGCTTTTTCCCGCCAAGCACGCGGGTGATCTTGCCCGATTGCACCCCGCTATCGGTCAAATCCTTGCCATACATCTCATAATCGACGTCGAGCGCATACCAACGCATCGCCCAATCAACTTTCCATTGCAGCTTGGCTTGGCCGCCAAGTGCGCTTTGCTCAATCACGCCGCCATCTTCGTCAGTAAATCGGATAGTGCCGCTTTCGGCATCGACCACTTCGACGGGCACTTGCAGCACTTTGCCGGTGGCTGGCGAGATAGGCAGAACCGGCGAATAGGTTTGCTTGCGCTCTTCGCGCAAGGTCGGCAACATAATGTCGAGAATGTCTTGGTTCTTGCGCAGAACTTGCTTCAACGCATCATCAAAAGCGCCCGAATTGTAGCGATCACTGGCAGCGACAAACTCGTAGTCAAAGCCAAAGCGGTCCAGAAATTCACGCAGCTTGGCATTGTTGTGATGCGCGAAACTTTCATATTGTTCGAACGGATCGGGCATGCGCGACAAAGGCTTGTGCAAATTCGCATCCAGCAATTCCGCGTTTGGGATGTTGTCTGGCACTTTGCGCAGACCATCCATGTCATCGCTGAACGCGACAAGCCGTGTTTTGCCATCTTCAGGCTTCGCACCAATCATCGCTTCAAAAGCGCGGCGCACAAAGGTGGTGCGCAAGACCTCTTGAAAGGTGCCGATGTGGGGCAAGCCAGACGGACCATAGCCTGTTTCGAACAGGATCGGAGAACCATCGGCCTTTTCGCCATCGGGATAGCGTTTCAGCAGCCGCTGCGCCTCAATAAAGGGCCAAGCCTTGTTTACGCGTGCAGCGGCGATCAGATCTTCCATACTCATAGGGAGAGCGCATATGCCTATCGCGCCACAAGGTTCAAGCGCGAATGCATCTCTCCGGTCAAAGAGAGTGAGACAGAGCCAAGGCAGAACGACTGTCCATGACGAATTGTGCCGATAGCTTGATGGGCTGAGTTTACTTTGTGCTTTGCTTTGCGCATTCCTCACTGCGTGAGTGCTCCTCTTCCCCTGCCCGCGCTGCACGCTAGCCATGGCGGCAATTGGCTGCGGCCGCCCAATACGGATACGGGCGCTGTTTCCAAAGGCGATGCGATCATGGCGGCGGCGGATACGCCGATCCTGATCCTCAACGCTCCTTTGGTGGCGAACCGGCTGGGTTATCCCGACTTGTCCGGCTTGGACTTGCTTGAACTGTTTGCATTCGTCCATCCAGCGCGGTTCTGCGTGCCCACTCCACGCGGGCTAGCGCAGGCGTTGGAGGTTGACGAGCCGCAAGGCGATGACGACGTGCCAGCCTTCCTGCAAAGCGCAGCAGGCAAACTGGTTGCGTCTTGCGAAGACCCGGAATGGTTTGAGCGCGAGGGAGCTTGGAGCGCGCTTCAAACGATGGAGCGGCTGCGCTGGCCATGGGCTCAAGTTCTAAAGCCGCATGTCAAAAGACCAGAAAAGGCCGAGAAATGGCTGTTCGCAACTTTGCCAGAATGGGAGGAAGCGGCTGAACGCGGGCAGCCACAGCAGGTTGAACTGCCGCAAGCAGAAGTGCTGTCGCAGCTTGACCATTTGACCGGCGAAGGCTCCGAAAAACGTGAAGGTCAGCGCAGCTATGCCAGCGAAGTATCGCGTATATTCGCTCCCCGTGACGCCCGAGATTTACCGCATATTGCGCTAGCGCAAGCGGGCACCGGGATCGGCAAGACCTTGGGCTATCTCGCGCCATCCTCACTTTGGGCAAGCGTATCGGGCGGTACGGTCTGGGTCTCAACCTTTACAAAGAACCTACAGCGGCAATTGCGAAGCGAAAGCCGCAGAGCTTGGCCGGTCAAGCGTCCTGACGGCACTCCGCCCGTTGTCGTGCGTAAGGGCCGCGAAAACTATCTGTGCCTGCTCAATCTCGAAGACGCTTTGCAAGGCGGATTTCAAGGCCGCCCGGCTATCCTTGCGCATCTGGTCGCGCGCTGGGCCGCCTTCACCCGCGATGGCGATATGATCGGCGGTGATTTGCCGGGTTGGCTTGGCACATTGTTTAGAAAGCGTGGGATCGCTGCGCTAACCGATCAGCGCGGCGAGTGCATCTATGCCGGGTGCCCGCATTACCGAAAGTGCTTTATCGAACGGGCCGGCCGCGACAGTGCTCAGGCCGATCTGGTGATCGCCAACCACGCACTGGTGATGGTCAACGCTGCGCGCGGGCGCGACCATGCGCAGCGCCCAACGCGAGTGATCTTCGATGAAGGGCATCACGTTTTCGAGGCGGCGGATTCGACCTTTGCGGCCACATTGTCCGGACAAGAGGCGATTGAGCTGCGGCGTTGGATCACCGGGCCTGAGCGGAAAAATCGCGGGCGGCGACGCGGGCTTGCTGCGCGGCTCGCCGATGTCGCGAGCTATGACGACGAGGGCGGCGAAGCCATCGAAGCGGCGTGCGAAGCAGGCGCGGTTTTGCCAAGCGAGGGATGGTTACAACGCTTGAATGAAGGCGAACCGTCCGGCCCGCTTGAAACGCTGCTTTTCACCGTCCGCGGCGCAACCTACGCCCGCGACGAAAGCGGCGGACAGGAAGCGGGCTATGGGATTGAAACAGAGGCTTCAGGATTGCCCGGCGAAGTGATCGAAGCAGCCGGTGTCGCGGCAGAAGCGCTTGCTAGTATCCGCGCACCGTTAATTAAGCTTGGCGGTCGACTCGAAGCGATCATGACTGACCCGCCCGACTGGCTTGATGCGCAGGGGCGCGCGCGTATCGAAGGGGCAAGACATTCGCTCAGTTGGCGGGTCGATCTGCTAGCAGCATGGGAGGCGCTGTTGGTGCGGCTTGGCGGTCCAGCCGACCCCGAATATGTCGATTGGCTAGCCGTGGACCGCAGCGACGCGCGCGAGTTTGACGTTGGCATTCACCGCCGGTGGCTTGATCCGATGAAGCCTTTTGCGAAAGTGGTGCTGGAACCTGCGCATGGTGTGATGTTGACCAGCGCAACCTTGACCGATCGGATAGGAGACGTGGGCGATCCGTGGGCAAGCGCGATATCCCGCTCTGGCGCCGCCCATGTCGAAACGCAGCCGCTTTTGTCGGCATCAGACAGCCCGTTCGATTATGCCAGTCGCGCCGAAATCCTGATCGTGACCGATATCAAGAAAGGTGATCTCCCCGGTCTTGCTGGCGCCTATGCAAGAATCATCGAAGCGAGCGAAGGCGGTGTGCTGGGCTTGTTCACCGCAATCCGACGAATGCGCGCGGTGCATGGTCGCATTGCCGACCGGTTGGCGCGCGAAGGGCTCCCGCTTTACGCGCAACATGTTGACCCGATTGATACCGGTACCTTAGTCGATATCTTCCGCGATGATCCGCGTGCCAGCCTACTTGGCACCGATGCCTTGCGCGATGGTGTTGATGTGCCCGGACGGTCGCTGAGATGCGTTGCACTCGAAGCGGTGCCTTGGCCGCGTCCAGACATCCTTCATAAGGCAAGGCGCGCAGCCGCTGAGTCTGGCGGGCAATATGATGATCGCATCATCCGCGCACGATTGGCTCAAGCCTTTGGTCGCTTGATCCGCAACAAGGATGACCACGGCCATTTCGTGGTTCTCTCCTCAGCATTCCCCTCTCGCTTGCTCAGCGCTTTTCCCGAGGGTACCGCGATCCGCCGCGTGACTTTGGAGGAAGCAATAGCTCGGATAAATGGCAATCTAATCGGGCCTGATCCAGTAACTGACATAATCCAGGCGAACCTCCCACCCGACTCTGCTTAACCTGAGCTAGTCAGTTGTAATTTGGTCAGCGCTGCAAAAGAACCTGCACCGCATTTGCTTTACATGAGGGGAATGTTCATGCTGATAGTGGGAGCGATGCGCAGCGCCTTCCGCAGCATTTCAATGGGAGAATTGGTCAGTCATGAAAGTGCTCGGATTGCTACGACACGCCAAATCCGATTGGGATGAAAGCGCGCGGCGCGATTTTGATCGCGGATTGAACGATCGCGGCCATCGCGGCGCGCAATTGATCGGCAATCATATCGCTGATCATGGTGTGAAGTGGGGCACATTGATCGCAAGCCCGGCGGTAAGAGTGAAGCTGACAATCGCCGACGCACTGCCAAAAATGGAGCCAATTTTTGATGATCGGCTCTACCTTGCGAGTTCGGCGTCGATCCTTGAGACGGTTGAAATCCATGGCGGCGATCACAATGCTGTGCTCGTCGCTGGACACAATCCGGGCTTGCAAGACACCGTGCTAGACTTGGTTTCTCCGGCGCGCGAAAATGATCTGTTCCGCGAAGCCTGCGTGAAATTTCCGACTGCAACCTTTGCGGTGCTGGAATTGAAGATCCAAAACTGGAGCGAGCTTCGAAAACATGTGGCCACGTTGACCCATTTTGCGCGGCCACGCGATCTCGATCCCGAGCTTGGTCCGGAGTTTTAGCCAAGGATTTGGCGCGGCCCTGAACCCTTCTCACCCATCCAATCATCGGGGTTGTAGATCGCGCAGTTCTTAAGGCTCAAACAGCCACATCCGATACAGCCATCAAGCTTGTCTCGCGTGCGTTCGAGCTGAGCAATTCTCGCATCGAGCTGATCACGAATAGCAGTGCTGATTTTCTCCCAATCGCTGACACTGGGTGTGCGTCCGCTGGGCAGCTTTGCCATCGCGTTTTCGATCTCGGTGAGGGAAAGTCCGAGTTTCTGTGCAATCAGAATAAAGCTCAAACGGCGAATATCAGAACGCGGAAAACGGCGTTGATTGCCGCTGGTTCGCACCGGTTCAATCAGCCCCTTCTCTTCATAAAAGCGTATCGCGGATACGGAGAGTCCAGTGCGTCTCGCCATGTCGCCAATCGGCACAAGGTCAGAACTGCGGAGCCTTGCTGGCATGTGTTGACCTTCCCAAAAAATAGCTTGACCTCAACTTAAGTTGAGATTGCAGGATAAGCAAGGACAGCGATTCGAAAGGGTCGCTCAAACGCAAAGAATTGGAGAAATTTCATGCCCAAAGGACGGCTCGAACACGCCAACCTATCCGTAACAGATCCAGAGCGCAGCGCGCACTTGTTCAAACAATTGTGTGGATGGGAGGAACGCTGGCGCGGCCCCAGCCAAATTGCCGGATGGACAATCCATGTCGGCGATCCGGAGAACGGGGATACCTACCTCGCGCTCTACACTGGCGACCATGTCAAAGGTGAGTATTCCAAAGGCCAACCGCTTAATCATGTTGGCTTAGTCGTCGATGATCTTGCCGCAGCGGAAAACGTGGTGTCGCAGGCGGGTTTGAAGCCTTTTGGCCATGATGACTATGATCCGGGCCAGCGCTTCTATTTCTTTGATTGGGATGGGATCGAGGTAGAAGTGGTCAGCTATGCAGGAGGTCCAGCATGAACGAGATCATCCTGCGCGAGCCAATGTTCGGCCCGCCTTCCAAGAGCTCAAAAGGAGGTGGTCGCAAACGCGCTCAAAATAGCGAACGCTGGCTAACTGTTCCGCGTGTCCAGCTTTCATCGGTCCTGTCGATAATCAAATCACCATTCCAAGCGCGGCACAAAACCTTCGCATCCTCTGGTGAGCCGGACACCCAAACTTCATAGTCTTGCGACCGAAGCAGCGTTGGCATTCGGCTGTGCACATTCGCACTTGCCGAGCCGGCGCTGTCGGTCATCACCATCGAATAGCATAGGCCAAATTCATCGCTCTCACGCCAGATACCCGCGCATGCGAACAATTCAGCATCCGGCCGCGACATCCATGTGCGGGTCATGGCACCCTTGGCTCCTTGCGCTTCGGCCCATGCGCTTACCGGGATCAGACAGCGGCGTTCTTCAAATGATTGTCGCCAGAAAAAACCTTCGAGCTTGTCGGTCCGGGCGTTGTTCACAGGTTTTGGCTTAAGCGGCTGTCCAGACCTGCCTTTCATGACAAGCGGAAAGCCCCAACTCATTTGCCTAAGCTCTCCACCGGCAACCACTAGGCCGGGATAGCCGGGGAAGACTTCGCTGCCGAAATTCGCCCCGCCGAGCGCTTCCAGTGCGTCAAACCACTTGGCAACCTCGTCCTTGTTTTTCGTCATGCGATAGAGGTTGCACATCAGGCGTTTCCAACGACAAAGCAGGCGACTGCCATCAGCGCCCCGGCTATGCGGTTAGACCTGAAACGAGCCAACGGATTGTCCGGATCAGCTGCATCAAGCGTTGCGATTTGCCACATCAGATGCAGCGCCACGGGCAACAATGCGAGGAGCGCGATCCAATCAGGGCGATAAAGCCAGATGCCCAGGCCCCACAGGCCAATCGCCGCGGCGTAGAACCCTGCAACGCCTATTTGCACACGCTCACCCATCCGAACGGCTGAAGAACGGATGCCGACCATGGCATCATCTTCGCGGTCTTGCAGAGCATATATCGTGTCGAAACCAATTACCCACGCAATGCACCCGGCATAGATGCAGGCCAGCGCCTCCCAATTGTCCCAGCGCAGCTGCGTCCAGCCGACAAGCAAGCCCCAATTGAAGACCATGCCGAGCCAAGCCTGCGGCCACCATGTAATGCGCTTCATAAACGGATAGGCGGCGACCAAAGCGAGACTACCAAGCGCAACCAATTGCGCCTCAGTGCGCAATTGCAGCAGAACTACTAGGCCGATAAGGCAAAGAAATATGAGCCAGCCCCATGCGAGCTTTTTTGATACCCGACCACTGGCAATAGGCCTTGCCGCAGTGCGCGCGACCCGCGCATCAAGCTTTGCGTCCACGATATCGTTATAGACACAGCCCGCACCGCGCATCGCTATCGCGCCCAACAAAAGCCACACGAGCAGTGCCCATTGCCCCCCTGCCCCGGCCAACCAAACACCAAAGGCGCACGGCCAAAACAGCAGCCACCAGCCAATCGGCCGGTCAAACCGCGCAAGCTGCGCCAGATCGCGTGGCAGCTGTGGCAGTCGCTCGATTAGGCCACGATGCTCGCTGTCAGGGACAATCTGTTCGTTCACTCGGAAACCTCATCGCGTTTCGCCGCGCGCCAGCCGAGCAGAGCCAGGACCAGCATTGTAACATTGCCAGCGAAATCGAGCATCCCGATCGAGGTAAGGACAGGTTCGACATAGTGGAAATGGTAATTAAACCAGAAGAATGGAAGCAACGCCGCAGCGAAGACAAGAAATGCGCGGGAAGGCCATTTGAGCACCAACGCCATAATGCCGAACAAAACCGCCTGAGACCCGAAGCACGCCATCGTGAAACGTGTGAGATAAGTGCTGTCCTGATACTCCGGCGTCACCGCCAGTTCAATTACGCTGGCGGGCGCAAACAGCGCCCAGCTGCCGAGCAGCAAAAACACTGCCGCAATCCCATACTGTGCCATTTTCGCTGTCATAGCTTGCTCTCTAGCGATGCATCCGCTTAGTGCAAAGCCATGCCTGCAACACCCGCCTGGCCTCCCAAAAGTGCGCCGCGCCTGTTCTTAGAACAGGAGCTTGGCGACGGTGTTAACGTCACAATTCAAGGCAACGCCGCGCATTACCTCGGCAAAGTCATGCGCGTGCGTGAAGACGACGCCGTGATCCTATGCGATAATGCGACGGGTGAATGGGCGGCGCGGGTTGTCGAAGCTGGCAAGCGCTCGGTTTTGCTCGAAGTGGTTGAACGATTGCGCACCCGTGAAGACGTGCCGGACCTTTGGTTGTGTCCTGCGCTGCTAAAGAAAGACCGGTTCGACTTTGTGTTGGAAAAGGCAACGGAGTTGGGCGCAGGCCGCATACAACCGGTGCTTACGAGGCGTTGTGTCGCGGACAAGCTCAATTGGGAACGCGCGCGAACAATCACCATCGAAGCTGCTGAGCAATGCGCGCGCACCGCGCTGCCTGAACTGAGCGAACCAGCTAAGCTTGATGCCTTGCTGCGCGATTGGCCTCCGGACCGCGCCCTATTCTTTGCCGACGAAGAAGGCGGGGAGCCTGCGCACAAAACCTTTACCAGTAGCAACGGACCTTGCGCAATCCTGATCGGACCAGAAGGCGGGTTTGACGACGCAGAGCGCACCGCTATTCGTGCCCACCCGCAAGCCCGAGCAATTTCGCTGGGTCCGCGGATTCTGCGCGGCGAAACCGCTACGGTTGCTGCATTGTCAGTTTGGATGAGCCTTGCTGGCGATTGGTCGGACAAAGAATGATTTGCGTCGACAAAACTCGAATTGCGCTTCCCTCTCCCAAATCAGTTTTATAGGGCAACTGGAAGTGAAGAAGGCCCCCGCCACATGAGCACCCGCGAATCCAGCAATACCGAAGAACCCATCATCACCGGGATCGAAGACCTCATCGCGCCAATGATCGGCGGCGAGAAGCCGAAAACGGATTGGCGGATTGGAACCGAGCATGAAAAGCTCGTCTACAAGAGCGCAGACCGCCGCGCGCCATCCTATGACGAGCAATGTGGGATCCGCGATCTCCTAAATGGCCTGACGCAATTTGGGTGGGAGCCGATTGAAGAAAACGGCAATGTGATCGCACTCAAAGGAGCAGATGGCGCGGTCAGTTTGGAGCCAGCGGGTCAACTGGAGTTGTCGGGCGCGCCGCTCCAAGATCTGCATGAAACCTGCGCGGAGACCGGGCGGCATCTGGAGCAAGTCAAGCAAGTCGGCGAAAAGTGCGGCGTTGGTTTTCTCGGACTTGGCATGTGGCCGGATAAGACCCGCGAAGAGCTGCCCATTATGCCCAAAGGCCGCTATGGTATTATGATGCGCCATATGCCCAAAGTGGGCGATCTGGGCTTGGATATGATGCTGCGCACCTGCACTATTCAGGTCAATCTCGACTATTCATCCGAAGCTGACATGGCGCGCAAATTCCGCGTGGGGCTGGCGCTGCAACCGCTTGCGACGGCGCTCTTTGCCAATTCGCCGTTCACTGAAGGCAAGCCCAATGGCTACCTGTCTTATCGCTCGCATATCTGGTCAGATACGGACGCGGCGCGCACCGGCATGCTGCCTTTCGTGTTCGAAGACGGCTTTGGATATGAACGCTGGACTGAATACATGCTCGATGTGCCAATGTACTTCGTTTTCCGTGACGGGAAGTATATTGACGCTGCTGGCCTGTCCTTCCGCGATTTCATGGCGGGCAAACTCGAAGTGCTGCCCGGCGAACGCCCCACGGCAAGCGATTGGTGGGATCACCTCTCCACCGCCTTTCCGGAAGTGCGACTAAAAAGCTTCCTAGAAATGCGCGGCGCAGATGGTGGGCCGTGGAGCCGGATTTGCGCGCTCCCTGCGTTGTGGGTTGGACTGCTCTATGACCAAGGCGCGCTCGATGCTGCATGGAACCTGGTCAAGGGCTGGTCGATGGAAGAGCGCGAGCAACTGCGCAACGATGCGCCAAAGCTGGGTCTGGCGGCACCGCTCCCTGGAGGCGGAACGATGCAGGATTTGGGTCGCGATGTGCTCGAGATTGCACAGTCAGGCCTTGCCGCTCGTGCACGACTCAACGCTAGCGGCGATAACGAAACGGGCTTTCTGGACACTCTCAATGAGATTGTGACCTCAGGCAAAGTGCCCGCACAACGCCTGCTTGATCAATATCACAATGAATGGGGCCGAGACGTTTCGCACGCCTACAAAGACAGCTTCTAAGCTTAAGGAAAGCAGCAATGATTATCGTGATCGGAACAGTACGATTGCCCGAAGGCGCGATGGAAGCGCTGCTTCCAGCTGCTGAAAAGATGATGGCCGCGTCACGTGCTGAAGATGGATGTTTGCACTATGTCTATGCGCAGGACCTGCTTGATCCTTGCGTTATCCATGTCAGTGAGCGCTGGAGCAACCAAGCTGCGCTCGACGCACATTTCCAGACTGGGCATATGCAGGTTTGGCGTAAAGCACTGGCAGATGTGAAGTTTGAAAGCCGCGACCTTTTAGCTTTTGAAGCCAGCGAAGGCACTCCAACCTAACCCGCGATCCGCTCGCTTACTCGGCTGGCTCCGCTGCTGGATCAGCTTGCGGAGCGCTACCACCCCGACCAAACAATCGACGTTTCCACCGCGCGAGCGGAGCTGTGATTGCACCATGCTCTTCCATCCAGTCGTAATACTCGCGGTATTTTGCGTCTTCGGCGAGCAAATGTGCTTCTTCGGTGCGCGCACGCCAATAATAGATCGCATTCACGCACAGCAGGAAGAAGACGTTGCGCACCGCATCCATTGGAGAGCCGCTGGTGACCAAAAACGGCATGAAGAGTGCCCACCAATACAGGTTCTTTGAAAGGTAAGCAGGGTGCCGGGTCCAGCGATACGGCCCGATGGTGATAACCCCGCGATAGGTGAGGTTTGAAAATCGAATACCAAACACCATTGTCGCCCAAGCGTAGATAAATGTGAGGAACACCATCCACGTGGCAAAGGCCCACAACATTGGTTCATTACCGGCAAGCCAGTAGTCCCATTTCGCGGTGTTGATCTCATAGTTGAGGACTGGGCGGTTTGGATCAGAGATGACCCAAGCCAGTGGCGGATAGCAAATCAGCGCCGCGACCCAGCCGCCAAGGAATGGATTGCCGCTGCGGATATGTGCATCAAGTGGGCGCATAGTGAAGAGGTATCCCACAGTCCCGATTTGCACGTCGATCAGAAACAAAATTGTGATCAACGTCATGCCCAAGGCTACCGGATTTGCTGCGATCGCACCGAAGTCCGCTTCGACAATCTGCGCAAACCCCGGCGGCAAGATTGAGATCATAAATGCGCCAAAGAAACCTTTGATAATCCACGCGCGCCAGTGCTTTTTGACTTGCTCACCCTCATAATCGCTGCGACCCAATAGCATCGCGCCAAAGTGCCACGTGCTATCGCGCGGACTTGTCATGAAACGGTCGAGCCAAACTACATAGGGAACCGATAGCACCACCATTGGTACCACTGCCCACGCCAAAACATGCATCGCGAACAGATATTGCCCATCCCAATACCAACGGCACACGGCATAAAGCGCAGCGATAATTGCCCATGTCGCCCATAGGCCAGTAATCTTGACCGTTGAGGTTGTAGAGGCATCTTCAACCGAGCGTTTCAGGCTCCAGTCCAACCCCGTTGAAGGGCGCAGATGGACCTTATCGACCAGCACCGACCAAAGAGCCATCGGCCCTGCGGTAAAAAGCACGGTCGCGAGCGCGGCATAGGGACCTGAAAGAACACCGCGTTCTGCGCCAAGCGCACCTGAGAAACCAAAAGTCTCGGCGATAAGCGGGTAAGCGCGACAAAACGCGATCCACGCGATCAGTCCAAGCAGGCCAGCGAAACCCACGCCTGAAGAGACATCGCTCATCGGCATTGGCGGCCTTTTTGAAGCTGTGTTTGAAGCGCTAGCGTCCATAACCCAGGCCATAGCGCCAAAGGGGTAAGAACGAGGTTAATGTCTCAAGTGGGTCTCAGACACGGACGCAGCGCGCCGCGAAGGTTAACGCTGCATCCGCGCCCGAAACCTTACCGCCAAGCGTGAATTGTTCCACTGTCATCAAGCACATAGAGATGTCCGTCGGCAACCACGGGAGGCAGGCTAACCGGTTGATCAATATCAGCAAAAAGCTGAGATGATCCTTCACCGATGCTCACTTTCCAGATTTCACCGCGCGAACTGGCCACCCACAAGTGATTGCCCGCCAGCACCGGGCCGGTCCAAAAAATCGGGTTCTTCTTCTTCTCTTCATTGCGGTATTCTTGCAGATGAGTGATCCAGCGAACACGTCCGGTTGACCGTGCAATCGCAAGAATCCGCGCATCGTCGGTCAGTGTGAAAATCCACTCCCCTGCAATCGCTGGTGTGGAAATCCCCGCAAGATTTAGCTCCCAGATGCGTTGACCAGTGACCAATTCATAAGCGGCCATGCGCCCGCCTTGGCCAAGCGCATAGACGCGGCCTGAATCAATGATCGGATCGGCATCGATATCGGTGAGCGAGCTCACCTGAGTCGAAATGTTAGTCCGAGCCAATGCATCCGACCACAAGGTCCGGCCATTCTCAAAGCGATATGCCGACAACTCACCGCTTGAATAACCAGCTATAACAGTGCCTTGCCCCGCAGCAGGAGCAGCCACACCGAAAACTCCCGATTGCGTGGAAGAACCTGATTCATCCCACTCAGACGCGCCTGTGCTGGCGTTCAAGGCAATAATCTGATTGTCCTGCGTCATCACAAAGGCTTGCCCAAAAGCAAGCGTTGGCGAACCGCGCAATGGGCCAGCCGGTTTAACCCGCCAAATCACTTCGCCAGTATCGGCATTGATCGCTTTGGCATCGCCTGCCCCATTGGTGGAGTAGAGGCGGCCATTGTCATAACTTACCCCGCCGCCAAAGGCGGACGGGCGCATATCGTCGCTCATCTCGGTGTTTGTTGACCAAAGCTTGGAGCCGGTCTTGTGGTCAAAGGCAGTAATTTCTCCATCAGCGCCGACCGCAAATAGTTTGCCGCCACCAATCACGGGTGCTGCGCCCAGACGGGTGCTGTTGCTAGGCCCTTGTACTTTAGCGCTCCAAGCTTTGGTCAGGTTCTCCGCCAATGCAAGGTGCCCATAGGATTTGCTCGCCGAACCGCCGACTTGCGCCCATTCGGGGTTGGTAACCGCAGGCGGCAATACGACGCTCACACCTGCGAGGGA
This sequence comes from Erythrobacter sp., assembly GCA_039985875.1. GTDB lineage: Bacteria > Pseudomonadota > Alphaproteobacteria > Sphingomonadales > Sphingomonadaceae > Erythrobacter. The sequence continues at coordinate 1,245,656 of JBDWRU010000011.1, forward strand.
TGGATCAACCACCGTACCGCTTTCAATGCGCGATAGGATCGGTGTGCGTTCACCGATGGTCGGTGTGGTTTTCGCACCCTCACCTGCACAACCGGTGACAAGAATAGCAAGAGCGCTCAATGCGAGCGATGCGCGGGAGATGGTATTTGGCATTTTCATATGTCCGTCCATTGTCGATCAGTGAGCTGGGCCGCGTTACTCGCTGGCGCCCTCACCTGCTTCATCAGCAGGCACAACACCCTCATCTTCAAGAAATTCCTCGACGTCTTCGATTGCATCAACGCCCAATAAGCCCGCCATCTGGCGCGCCCGATTGCGAAGCGTTTCCGGTGCGTCTTCGTCTTTGGCGATTGCGGCGAACATTGTGCCCGCCTTATCTCTGTCGCCTGCATTCATATGCGCGATAGCCGTCATTTCGCCGGCGCTTCCGAAGAACGGATTGCCGGGCTCCGCAAGGTCTTTCAGCACCGCGATTATATCAGCGGGCTTGCGTTGATCAAAATTGGTCGCCACTTCTCGAACCCGCGCAAGATCGCGCAGTGGTTGGGGTGCATCCGCATCGTCTGCGATCTGCTTAAAAAGAGCGACCGCTTCGTCTGTCTTACCTTCTTCAAGCGCTGCATTTGCCTGAATAAAGCGCGCAGAGGTGCGGGCACCAGGCGTATCGGCGTTATTCAAATCTGCTGCGGTTGTCGCAGCGCTCGCATATTCTTCTTGCTCGCTAGCATCGAGAGCCTGAACCAGAGTTTCGGATTGCTCTTCCAAATCGCCTTCGTTCTGGCTGTCCCAGAACAAATACCCAGCAAACCCGATCAGCAGCACCGCAAGCAATGAACCAAGTGGTACGCCATATTTCGACAGAAACTCTCCTGCGTCGTCCTTGCGCACAGCCTCGTCGATTTCGCGCATGAGGATCTCGTCCTCTGCGCTTGGCGCAGCGGGATCTTTGTCCTCGGGCTTCTGCTCGTCAGAGGGTTTGCCGTCGTCTGTTTTGCTCAGGTCAGTTGGGCTACGCGCCACGGGGTTTTATTCCTCGTCCAAATCAACGTGTCGCGCGTGCTTTAAGCAGGCGCGCCTGTCTGCGCAATGCCGGGCAAGCGCTGTCTTGCCCCCTCTCCCCATCAGAAATGGATCGCGGCAGTTGAACGGTGGATGAAGCAACCACTCCAATCCGCCTTTCGCGCACTAAAATTCGCGCCCAATGGCTCGGCTATAAAGTTTTCGATAGCGCTCAATCATATCGGCTTCGTCGAAACGTTCACACGCCCTTTCTCGATTGTCTTTACCTATCGATTTGCGCAGCCCTTCGTCTTGAGCAAGGTTCACAAGTGCCTTTTCCAAAGCCTTTAGATCACTGGTATTTGCAATGAAGTCTCGATTGGATTGGGCAACCATCGAAGCGATATCTCCCACCGCTGGCGCCGCCACTGGCAAGCCCGCGGCCATTGCTTCGACAACGGACAATGGAAACTGCTCTGAGGCTGACGACAAGGCAAATATATCAAACATACCAATGACTTTTGCAGGCTCAGGAACGGCGCCGGGCAAGTGAACCCGATGGCTTATCTCATGGCTATCAGCAATTACTTGGATCGCGTCGCGTTCCGGTCCTTCGCCTAGAATGACGAGTTGCCAGTGCTCAGGCAACGGCGCGAATGCGCGCACCAATTGATCAAGCTGTTTGACCGGGCGCAATCCCGCCAACGTTCCAACCCATCGCTCCCCTTCACGTTTGATCACGCGCAAGGCGTTGGGCCTGGGTTTACCTGCAAACGCCTTGGTGTTGATTCCATTGGGAATGCGATGGACATTCGCGCGCGGCTGTCCCCAACGGTTGAGCGCAATCGCCTCCAACCGTTCGCTGGGTACAATCAGTGCGGTCGATTTGGTCAAAGCAGCGCGGCGATAATAATTGCGGCGCTTCTTCAATGCGCCCGCTTCGTCTTCGTTAAAGCCATCCTCGTGATGGATCAGCGGCGGCAACCCCAATCGTTGGGCGAAAACGCCATGCGCCATTGTCGCATCCATCGCGCCCCAATTGTAGGTGAGGACGAGGTCGTAACGCTTCATCGCCTTGGCAATCTCAATCAGCCTACCGGGTGACGGAAAGCCAGTTAGCGATGGAAAATCCTTCGGGAAATCAACCTTGAGGTGCTTCCCAATGTGCTCGCGTGCCGCCATCTGCTCCGGCATTGCGGACACGATCGTATGATGCAGTTTCTTGCCAAACGCGTTCATCAACTGAACCGAGCGTAGTTCCTTACCTCCAGCGGCGAATGTCGAGTGAACGTGCAGAACCTTGGGCGGAGTGCTTTTCGCATTGCTCATGCGACGTCTTCCAACAACGCATCAATAGCGATGAAAGCTTCGGGCTCATCCAACATAGGCGCATGGCCCACGCGCGGAACCGTTACAGTGCGCAAGGCGGAGTTGGCTGCGCCCATCTGCTTGGCCGTTTCAGGCGTAAGCAGGTCAGACAATTCGCCTCGCACCAGCACCATTGGCACATCGCGCAAGGCCTCAAATGCCTGCCACAAATCGGGCGGTGCGGCATTGCCCGGCTGCTTGAACGGTTCGGCGATGGCCATGTCGTAATCATAGCTGATCCGGCCATTCTTGTTCACCACCAGAGTTCGCTTGGCCATGGCGAGCCATTGGTCAAGATCATAGTCCGGAAAACACTCTCCATGCACCGATTTGAGCGAGCGTGCAGCGTGCAGCCAAGTCGGATAGCTACGGCCTTGACCTACATAACCCGCGATCCGCGCAAGGCCCGCCGGATCGATCTCTGGTCCGATATCGTTGATGACGCAGGCCGCGATACGCCCCGGCTTTGCTTGGGCAAGCATCATGGTCATCAAGCCGCCCATCGACGTGCCCACAGAAATGAAGCGCTCAACCCCCTCAGCCTCGAACAGCCGCTCAACATCCGCGACATAGGTCAACGGGGAATAGGTTGCGCTGTCCGATGCATAATCGCTCATCCCGCGCCCGCGCATTTCTGGCACGATTACACGTCGGCTTTTTGAAATGTGCTCGGCCAATTCGGCAAAATCGCGGGCATTGCGCGATAGGCCGTGCAAACACACGACCGGGAGACCGTCAAAGTCATTTGGTCCTGCGTAGTGGCGGTAGTGAAGATTTAGACCGTCAGCGCTGGTCCAGCTGCGGTGAGTGTAGGATTTAGCCATGTAAGGCAGGAATTCCCTTGCGGATGAGTTCTAGGCACGGCTTGCGCACGCAGTTCGTGAAGCCCACTATCGCGATATGAGCGACGAACCGCAAGCGGCTGAATATCGGCCTGATCCCGCCATTGAGGCCATTCTTGATTGGCTGGGCGATCCGGTCACTGCAGCAGGCTTTCCCGAGACGCAGATCCGGTTCCGCAATGATCCTGCGGCGCGCAGCGTCGGATTGGCTGATCTGAGCGATGCGCAATGGGCACAGCATTTTGGCCGATTTGAGCCTATGGATGGCAATCTAACGCAGCCTTACGCGCTCAAATATCACGGCCACCAATTTCGGGTTTACAACCCCGAGATCGGAGATGGACGTGGGTTCCTGTTCGCACAAATTCGATCGGGCGATGGGAGGTTACTCGACTTGGGCACAAAGGGTTCTGGACAAACCCCTTACAGTAGACTTGGAGACGGGCGGCTGACGCTAAAAGGCGCTGTTCGCGAAATTCTCGCCACCGAAATGCTCGAAGCTTTGGGCGCAAATACATCAAAGACACTCAGCGTCATTGAAACAGGCGAAGAGCTTGAACGGCAGGATGAGCCTTCGCCCGCGCGATCAGCGGTGATGGTGCGATTGTCGCATTCACATGTCCGCATCGGAACGTTTCAGCGGCTGTTGGCCTTTGAAGAGCGCGATCAGATGGAAGCTCTCATCGGATATTGCTTAACTCAGTTTCCTGGTCCGCCTCCCCCTGAGGACGCGCCCGGTCGCGATGAGCCTGCGGTGATCCTAATGCACCAAGTGGTCGAGCGTATGGCCGATTTGGCGGCGAGTTACATGGTCGCTGGCTTCGTTCACGGGGTACTCAACACCGACAATATGAATGTAAGTGGGGAGAGTTTTGACTATGGCCCGTGGCGATGGCTACCGGTTTGGGATCCAAGCTTTACCGCCGCCTATTTCGATCATGCCCGGCTTTACGCTTTTGGTCGGCAGCCAGAGGCTCTGCATTGGAATTGCGCACAATTGGCGGTTTCCTTGCGATTGATTGCCGACAGCGAACCTTTGCTGGCAGCGCTCAACCGATATGGCGAACTTTATATGCAAGCGATCGCGCGGCGTTGGTGCTGGCGACTGGGCGTAGAACCGCGGGGGAACGAGGAAGACAGCGCGCTGGTCGCTGCATCAGAAAAGCACATGCGCGACAACAAGTTGGGGCCTGACGCTTTTTTCTTCGCGCATCGAGGTGGACGTGAAGCAGCAGGTGAATTGGCCGATACATTAACACCCTATCGCGCCGCAGAGTGTGGCCAAGATTATTGGTCCTGCAAAAAGCCTCAGACTATGCTGATCGAAGAAGTTGAGGAGATTTGGGCCGCGATTGACGAGCGCGACGATTGGTCGCTGCTGGGTTCAAAGGTAGCTGCCATTCGCACGATGGGAAAGGCGCATGGCAAGCCACCGATTCCCGAAGGACACATTTGATGCGCAATATGCAACTGGGGTCTTTCTTTTCGTAACGTGCGCGACTACCAAACGCGGCAAATAACTATGACAGATGACGCAGCCCCTTCTGAATCTGATAAGATTCTGATTTCCCACGCTCCTGCGACGGGAGAGGAATTGTGGCGCGGTGAATATGGCGACGTCGCCGAAGCGGTCAGCAAAGCTCGGCGCGCATGGCCAGAATGGGCGGCCCAGCCGCTGGCAAATCGGATCGAAATGATGCGGCGTTTTGCCAATCAGGTGCGCAAAGCGGCTGATGAATTGGCAGAATTGATCGCAAGGGAAGCTGGCAAGCCCTTGTGGGAGGCGCGCACGGAAGTTGATGCGGTCGTCAACAAGGTCGATATCTCGGTCAACGCCTACGCAGAGCGGACCGGAAAGAAAAAGCTAGACAGCGCGATGCAGGGTTCTGCGGCCGTTCGCCACAAGCCGCACGGCGTGATGGCGGTTTTGGGGCCGTATAATTTCCCGGCGCATCTGCCCAATGGTCACATTGTTCCAGCATTAATCGCGGGCAATGCTGTGCTGTTCAAGCCCTCGGAAAAAACCCCGGCTGTGGGCGAGAAGTTGGTCGAGTGCTTCCATCGCGCGGGCTTAAAAGAAGATGTCTTGCAGGTTGTCATTGGTGGCCCACAGGAAGGCAAAGAACTGGTTTCCCATCCTGGTATCGATGGCGTCTTATTCACGGGATCTGCGCAAGCCGGCATAGCGATCAATCGCAAACTTGCGGCCAATCCGGGTAAGATTGTCGCCTTGGAAATGGGTGGCAACAACCCGATTGTGGTGACAGCCACACCCAAGCTTTCCGATGCCGCCGTCCTAATTGTACAAAGCGCATTCACCACGGCCGGGCAACGCTGCACCGCGGCTCGCCGTTTAATTGTGCTCGAAGACGTTTATCAGCCGTTAATGGAAGAGCTTATCCCGCTGGTTCGCAAACTGGTGGTTGGTGATCCGATGGACGAAACACAGCCATTTATGGGGCCGGTCATCGACAATGAAACCGCTGACCGACTGAGCGAGAGTTTTCTAACGCTCGTTACTGCAGGCGGCAAAGCGCTTTCACATCTGCGTCGCACACAGCCGGACAAGCCGTTTCTGACCCCTGGCATCATCGACACAACTGATATTGCCGAACGTCCTGATATCGAGTTGTTTGGACCGGTTCTGCAAGTGATCCGCGTGCCCGACCTCGACACTGCGATTACCGAGGCGAACAACACGCGTTATGGCCTGTCAGCATCGCTGATCGGGGGTTCACCAGAGGATTATGCTCGGTTCTGGGCGAATATCCGCGCTGGCATCATCAATTGGAATCGCCCAACCAATGGAGCGTCTTCATCGGCGCCATTCGGTGGCATCGGCCTGTCGGGCAATCACCGACCAGCGGCCTATTATGCGGCTGACTACTGCGCTTACCCTGTCGCCAGCACTGAAATGGAACAGCCGCGCGCGAATATTGGCGTTGGCCTCAAACCTTAAGGGGTCATCCCTGCCAATAGACTAAGTCGATAGCGCTGGTTCCGCCGGGGCCTTCGCTGGCTTCAACGACAAAACTGCGAGTTTCTCCGGTTGCGCGAAGCACTTCACCATTTTCGCCCAGCCGCGCGACTTCCATCTCTCCGCGGCTAGCGAGATTGAAATAAAACTGCAAAGCATCGTCTGCGTCTGTAGGGGTCACATAGCGAACGATCCGAGTTGCGCAGCCGCCCTGCGATCCCGACGCGCGCAGAACCATACCATGAGGCATGATCGGTGCGACATCGGGCATCCGGGCTGCCCAGATCATTCCTTCTTCAAGACCATTGACGCAATTTTCAGGCGCATTGGCTGCGGCGATCAAAGCCGAGGCTGTGGACGCCTTGTGCAGCTCATTCTCGTTCTTAGTTCCGTCGCCATCCGGCAAATCGGCAATCTGCCCACCATTGATCAGAAACGCGCGCGCGGCTTCACGCGCCATTTCGGCAGCGTCACTGCTGGCTAAAAGTGGAGGCAGAGCGTGGTCATGGCGGATAGTCACCGCTGCGTTGGCTTCACTACGGTACGCAAGGTCGGCATCAACCATCAGCGGATCGTTCAGCGTTCGAGCGACCAAAGGATCGTTTTCGACAGCCTTCACGCCGTCAGAACCGCTGTCTGAACCGCCTGAGCAAGATGCTAGTGCGAGCGTTGTCGCGGCAATCGCTGAAATAGAAGCAAACCGGGCCATATTATTCGCCATAAGGGCTTTTGGTTAACAATCAGCTTGTTTCAAAGCCCGCCATCCATACGCCTTTGTGCAAATGAAAACGCCCCCATGCCACGTTGGACATGAAGGCGTTTCCCGCGACCGGTGGAAGTCGCGCCCCGGCCGTTGGTGGAACGACCTGAGGATAGAGAGAAGGCGGCCAAGTTCTGGTGGGAGAGAAGCCGCCCCTCGAATTGATGAATCCTGTTTAGCTGAGCGAGACTGAACGGCCTGCAATCAGGCGTCGCAGCAAGCGTTCAGCTATGTTGCACACAAACTTACAAATTGGGCACAAGCGGCGCGCTTGCGTGCTGGCAACGCCGGGCCTAGGCGCAGTGAATGGCCACACCCTCAACACAAGCAGGCTCACCCACGCCTTCCGGGCTTCCGGCGGCTCTGGGCGCGTATATCTTATGGGGCTTTCTGCCGCTCTATTTCATGCTGGTGTCGGCAATACCGCCGTTTGAACTGATCGGCTGGCGCGTGATTTGGACATTGCCGTTTTGCCTGCTGATCGTCGCCCTTCGAAAACAATTTCCGGCGGTAAAAGCTGCACTGGCAAACAAGCGCACTTTAGCAATGCTATGTCTCAGCGCGTTCTTGATAGGGGCGAACTGGTTGGTCTACATTTATGCCATCACCTCTAACCAAGTCTATGCGACCAGCATTGGCTATTACCTCAACCCCTTGCTCAACGTATTGCTCGGCACAATGCTTCTAGGAGAGAAACTGTCGAAATGGCAGTGGCTGGCGGTTGCGATTGCGGCGTTAGCTGTGGGACTACTCGCGCTAGGTTCGCTCACCAGCTTGTGGATCAGCCTCACCCTCGCTTTGAGCTTCGGTTTTTATGGCATCGTGCGCAAGCAGGTCGATGTGGGATCGCTTCCTGGCCTTACGATTGAGACAGGGATATTGCTGGTTCCCGCCTGCGCATTTGCCGCATGGTATGCGCTCTCTCCCGCAGGATCGACCTTTGGTTCGAACGCGTACGTGACCGCTCTGCTCATGGTTGCGGGTATCGTTACCGCTGTGCCACTCTTGCTGTTCGCAATAGCAGCGCGGCGAATGCCATACTCAACGCTTGGGTTCATCCAATATCTCGCCCCAACCATTGTCTTTTTACTCGGACTGTCCGTGTTTGGAGAGGAATTGAAGCTCGCGCAGTTGGGCAGCTTTATTCTGATTTGGATTGCCGTGGGAATTTTTGTCGTTGACCTTTGGCGCCGCAATCGCGCGGCGAAAGCCGCAAAGGTCTAAGTCTTAATCCGCCACCCCAACGTTTGCCCAGCGTGGAACGGAACGATTTCTTCGCCGGTCAATTCCAAAATGTCAGGCACTGGCGCTTCCGCACGCTCCAGCGTGACCTCCGCATCATTCGCCGGTAGCCCATAAAATGCGGGGCCATGCAGCGAAGCGAAACCTTCGAACTTGTCTAGCGCGTCTTCTTCATCGAACACCGCAACATAGCTTTCCACCGCAAATGGCGCGTTGAAAATGCCGGCACAGCCGCAGGACGATTCCTTGGCACCGCGCAAATGCGGCGCGCTGTCTGTTCCAAGGAAGAACTTGGGCGAGCCCGATGTGGCCGCCTTGCGCAGAGCCAATCGATGCGTCTCACGCTTTGCAACCGGCAGGCAATAATTGTGCGGCTGCATCCCGCCTACCAGCATTGCGTTTCGGTTGATATGCAAATGCTGCGGGGTGATTGTCGCGGCAACCTGCGGGCCACATTGCTCTACAAACGCCACGGCATCACTTGTAGTGATATGTTCGAATACAACTTTAAGCCTCGGAAAATTAGAAACAATCGCGCGCATGTTCCGCTCGATGAATTCAGCCTCCCGGTCAAATACGTCGATATCGTGGTCGGTCACTTCGCCGTGAATACACAGCACAATGCCCTCGGCCTCCATCCGCTCGAACACTCGGTAAATCTTTTCAACATCGCTGACGCCAGATGCCGAATTGGTGGTCGCATTGGCAGGGTAAAGCTTAGCAGCGGTAAACACGCCCTGCTCGGCACCACGGGCCAGATCATCGGCGTCGGTCGTGTCCGTGAGATAGCAGGTCATCAAAGGAGTGAACTCCGCCCCCTCAGGCACCGCAGCCACGATCCGTTCACGATATTCGGCTGCCATTGCCGCAGTCGTGACCGGCGGATTCAGGTTCGGCATCACAATTGCGCGCGCAAACTGGCGTGCAGTGAAAGGGACCACACCGCGCATAATATCGCCATCGCGAAAATGAAGGTGCCAATCATCAGGGCGGCGGATCGTCAGCGTATCTGTCATTACAAAAACGCCTAGCCGCGCCGGTTCTCTCTTTCCACCCCAGCCGAACCGCAATAGAGGCTTTTGCCATGACTAAGATCGGTTTTTTGGCGTGTGAGACGACATTGCCGGGCAAAGGCGAGCGGCGGGGCGATGCGTTTGAGCACGACCTGATGGTCAACGCGCTAACGCCTGCTTTTGCACAAACCGGGTTAAGGTTGGAGGTGATTGACTGGGAGGCTCCGATTGAGGAGTTTGATGGTTTGAAATTGGTGCTGCTCGGCACGGCTTGGAATTACCAAGACAAACCCAACGAATTCCTTGCGAAGCTCGAAGCATTAAGCGAGCGCGGCATCGACGTTTGCAATACTCCCGAAATGGTGCGTTGGAACATGACCAAGACGTATTTGCGCGACTTGGGCGAGCGCGGGGCAAACACTATTCCAACCTTGTGGCGCGAAACCGTGACGGCAAAAGGCGCGGTTGAAGCGATGGATACGTTTGAGACCGACCGCGTGGTTGTGAAGCGCCAAGTGGGGGCGGGAGCGCTGGGTCAGGAACTGATTTCGCGCGGCTCTCTGCCCGACGCTGATTGGAGTTTTGGCCATCCCGCTATGCTACAACCATTCCTTCCTGCGATTAACGAAGAAGGGGAGCTTAGCTTTATCTTTATCGAAGGAGAATTGTCCCACAGCCTTCGCAAGCTTCCGGCAAAAGACGATTACCGCATCCAATCGCTTTATGGTGGGATCGAGGAGGCTCTCGAGCCTTGTTCCGAGGAGGCCAAAGCGGCACACGGGATTGTCAAAGCACTGCCATTCGACAGCCCGCTTTACGCGCGGATCGACATGCTCCGGATGGAAGACGGCGCGCTCGCAGTGATGGAAGCGGAGATGATCGAACCCTTTCTCTACCCGGTCCAAGGGCCGCAATTGGGCGAACGGCTTGCCAGCGCGATTGCCAAGAAAGTTTCTGCATTATGACTGCTAATAATCTGATACTACGTGCAATTATTCGACTTGCACCGAGGGAAATCGGCGAGGATGTAGCTGGTTTTCTACAGGGACTCATCACCAATGATGTCTCGGGTGATTTGCCGGTTTACGCCGCCTTGTTGAGCGCACAAGGCAAAGCGATGTTCGACTTCTTCGTTTGGCGCGATGGAGATGACTTGCTGCTCGATTGTGAAGCTGACCACGCCGACGACCTTGCCAAGCGCCTTTCGCTTTATCGTCTACGGCGCCCGATCGACATTGCCCGCGACGAAACTGTGAGCGTCCATTGGTCCACCGACCTGCACGACGGAGCAAAGCCTGACCCACGACTTGCGGCTTTGGGTTACCGCTGGCTAGGAGCCTCCGAAGCATCCAACCCCGCTGCCGACGAAGCCTATCTCGTTCACCGCCTAAGCCTAGGCGTACCAGAAGGTCGCGCAGAGCTTGGCGACATCTTGTGGTTGGAGACAAATGCTGTTGATCTCAACGGCGTAAGCTTCGAAAAAGGCTGCTACATCGGACAAGAAAACACCGCGAGGATGAACTGGCGGCAAAAAGTCAATCGCAGGCTCGTCGTGGTTGCAATTGCGCAATCCGACGAGAAACGACGCAAGATCGCTTATCCTGAGCTTGGTTTAGCGGTCGATCACTTGCGCGTCGCAGACCTCGATCCTAGCACCCTGCCCGAATGGCAGAAAGCCACCATTGGCGACTGAAGGCTAAGCCCGATAATGATCGGCAAGTGAGGCTTCGAGGTTTGCCAAAGCCCTCTCACGTGCGGCTTCACGCGGAAGCCCCAGCGACTTCGCCAAGGCCGCCCCCATCAAAGCATCACCGAGTGCCAGTAAAACCAGGCTGAGCGTATCGCGGTGAACCGGCATTGTGTCGCCATGCGTTTCCGCCTCGCGCGGTGCAATCTCATCGACTAGCTCATGGATTGTGGTGATTATCGGGTTGAGAGCGTCTTCATTGCCGGTGAGCAGCATCCAACTGGTCAACGCACCTGCCCCTTCGCGATCGAACGCGTCAAAAGTTAGATCCACCACCTCACGCGCAGACCCCAACCCAGCTCGGGTTGCATGAACCGCTTCGATGATGGTGTCGCAAACCGTGCGTGCCAAATGCTCCGCCAGCGCCTTCTGCAAGCCCGATGCGGAACCGAAGTGATGAAGCAGATTGGCATGGGTGCGACCAATCCTCCCCGCCACCGCCTTTAGCGTCACCGACTGCGGCCCCGTCTCAATCAACAGCGCGCGCGCTGCTTCGAGTGCAGAACTGCGGGATTCTTCAGGCGAAAGTCGTTTGCGAGTAGTCATGCGGTTCAAGAGCTAGTCTTATTCGCGATGCCACACAAGCGAGCGCGGGTGTTCCCGCGAAACGTCTCGCCTTGCGGCTAAGCCGTTGCCATTGCGTGGTCAGCCAGAACAGGTAGGTCGAGCGCATATTCAACAGACGACGCAGCTTCCCCCCGCCCCAAGGAAAAACGCTCGCGAATCTCGCCAGTAGGCTCAAATCCAATCTTGCGCAGTACCGCGCCAGACGCCGGATTGTCGACAAAGTGCGCCGCGGCAATTTGCGTATGCCCGAGAATGCACGCCATTTCGAGCACGGCGCGGCCAGCTTCGGTTGCAAACCCTTGCCCCCAATGCTGGCGCGCGACCCAATAACCCATCTCTGTCCGCCCATCAGGGTCAGGATCGATCCCGATCGTCCCAACGACTTCAGCCGTGTCCGCCATAGTCAGCAAGAAGCGCGGAAAGCGCGCTGGCGGGACCGAGCTAGCGAATCGCTGCGCGTCTTTGTCATGATAGGGATGCGGTGCGCTTGCGAGGTTGCGCAGCACTGCAAGGTCTGCGATCCCCGCTTTAATCGCAGGCCAATCCTCCGGCCAAGCCGGACGAAGAAGCAGTCTTTCAGTTCTGTGAAACACGCTGTTCTCCTTTCCTGTCCGCTGCCAAATCATCGCTACAAGTCAAAGACTCGCGGCCAATTGAAGGCAGGATACCTTCCGAAACGTGTTGGTCCGCCTCGGGATACTACTGAAGGAGAAACGAGAAGAGGGAGAAGGCTCTCCCCCGAATGATGGGTTGGCCTGTCTCCCTCTACGCTACCGGTTGAAAATCCCGGTCAGGACCGCCCCATTGGACGATCCTTTTCTTGAACCGTCCGGTTATTCGGCTGCTTCCGCCATCATGTCGACTGAGACATATTTGCGGCCAAGCTTACCTTTGTGGAATCGCACCACGCCGTTTTCGAGCGCGAAGAGCGTATGGTCGCGGCCAATGCCGACATTGACGCCCGGATAGAATTTGGTGCCGCGCTGACGCACGAGAATATTGCCGCCGATCACGTCCTGACCGCCGAACTTCTTGACGCCAAGTCGTTTGGCTTCTGAATCGCGACCGTTACGCGATGAACCGCCTGCTTTCTTATGTGCCATGGTTCTCTACGTCCTTACTTCGTGTCGTCTGATTTAGGCGCTGCTTTCTTAGCAGGTGCCTTTTTAGCCGCTGGCTTCTTGGCCGGAGCCTTTTTCTCAGCTGCGGCAGCTTTTGGTGCCGCTTTCTTTGCAGCTGGTTTCTTGGCTGGCGCCGCTTTCGCTTCAGTTTCCGCCTTTGGCGCTGCTTTCTTAGCAGGAGCGGCTTTTTTGGCCGGAGCCTTCTTGCCTTCGCCCACATCAGTGATGCGCAGCAGTGTCATCTGCTGACGGTGGCCGGCTTTGCGACGATAGTTGTGACGGCGACGCTTCTTAAAAACGACGACCTTTTCGCTCTTCGCTTGCGCAATGATCTCGGCCGAAACGCTCACTTTCGAAGCGTCAGCGACACTGTCGCCTTCACCTGCGATTAGAACGTCATCCAACGTCACTGCTTCACCCGCTTCACCAGCGAGCTTTTCAACGGCGATTTTATCTCCGGCGGCAACCCGGTATTGTTTGCCGCCCGTGCGCACTACTGCGAACATGCTATTTTACTCTCGATCTAGGCTGTGTCCGACCAACGCGCGTCTGCGCACAAATCGAACAGCAATGCGACGCCGCAAGTTTGCTGCGCCGGAAAGATGCGTGCCGTTAAGGGAACGAGGCTTGCAAGTCAACGCTCAACCGGCGCAATCTTGGCATTTGTTCATTGCACAATGCTGGGTTTGCCGACACGCTTTGGCGTGATAGGCGGCATGGCAATGAACCAGACTTCGTTTCGCAATTTGTTCGCTTGCCTGCTGACCGTAGGATTCCTTGCCGCTTGCTCGGGCAGTGGCGACAGATACCCCTCACTTGCTGTGCGCGATGTTGAACGCCAGCAAGGCCAGTTTGAAGTGACGCCCGTCGCTCCCGTCAGGCCCGCGGAATTGCCGATTGAATCGCGCGCGCCATCGACAACTGTTGCGAACTTGCTTGACCGGGCTGCCGGCGCGAATGCGCGCTTCAACACGAAAGCGCAATCCGCACGTCGTTTGGCCCAAAGCGCACGCGGTTCGGCGCCAAGCAGCAACGCTTATGGCAACGCAGCGGTTGCGTTAGCAGAACTAACATCCTTGCGCGGCGAAACTGAATACGCGTTGGCTGATCTTGATCTGTTGTTGGCAGAGCGCAGCAACCGCTTACAAAGCTCAAACGTTGCCAATTCGGCACGCACGCAAGTGCTCGGCTTGATCAAACAGCAAGATAGCACGATCGCATCCTTGTGGACTATGCTCGGTCAATAACCATTTAGGACCAGCGTGCAAGATCGAGGTGATCCTCACTGCGCGGCTCAATCCAATGCCATGTCCCACCTTGCAACTCGCGCTTCCAAAACCACGCAGCGCTCTTCAAATGGTCCATCGCGAAATCGACCGCATTGATTGCGTCACGGCGATGACGGGCAGCCGCCGATACGCAAACAATCGGTTCACCTGGATGCAAATGCCCCACGCGGTGCACCATAAGCAGTCCCATCAGATTAAACCGCTCAAACGTTCGATCAGCAAGTTCGTGCATCTTGGGCAAAGTCAGCGGCTCGTAGTGCGACAGCTCCAGAGCTTCGACACCAACCGCGCGAACTTTGCCGGTAAAAGTCGCGATCCCGCCAGCATCTGGTGTATTCTCAGCCAGCGCATCGACCGCGCGATTGGGATCAAATGGCTCTTCAACAAGGCGGACGTCGCGCATCATCCCCCTGAGACTGGAGGAAGCAACGCAACTTCGTCACCATCGGCAGCGTTAAGAGCGGTCTTGTCGCTGAGCACTTTGCCTCCGCAGGCGATGTTCACCCGCGCCTCTTGCAATTGCTCCGCCACCGCTGGTCCGACCGCTTCAACAAGCCCCGCCCAGTCAAGCGGCGCTTCAACCGAGCGCGCATCTTCACCAGCAAGGTCACGCAAGGGTCCAAGAAAAACGATTTTCACGCTCACATTCAGCCGCCTGTCATCGACATATGGCGCGGCTGCGCAGGTTCTGCGCCGCGGTCATCCATGCGGAAGTGGTGGCGCTCTGGCTTGATCCGCATCGCTTCGTTGAGTGATCGGGCAAGCTCTTCACTTGGCGCATCGGACCGCAAAGCCGCGCGCAGATCCACTCGCTCCGACCCACCAAGGCAAGGGTATAGTTGCCCGGTCGCTGTCACGCGAAGCCGGTTGCAACCCTCGCAGAAATTGTTGGTCAGCGGAGTGATAAGGCCAAGCCTTCCGCCAGTCTCGGCAATATCGACATAGCGCGCAGGTCCGCCAGTGTTGTCGTCATTGTCCGTCAGGTTCCAGCGCTCCTCCAACCTGCCACGCACTGCGGTCAAAGGAAGAAAATGGTCGAGCCGATCTTCTTCAACTTCGCCCAGCGGCATGACTTCGATCAGAGTCACATCGTGACCTTCGGAATGCGCCCAAGCAATCATCTCCGGCAGATCGTCTTCGTTGATACCTTTAAGCGCCACAGCGTTCAGTTTGACCTTCAAGCCGGCCTCGCTCGCAGCTTTGATACCGTCTAAGACTTGTGGCAATGCATCGCGGCGCGTTAGCTTGGCAAAAGCATCCCGATCCAATGTATCCAGCGAGATATTGACCCGCCGTACGCCAGCGCGCGCCAATGCGTCGGCATTTCCGGCAAGCTGCGTCGCGTTGGTCGTGAGAGTGAGTTCTTCTAGGCCGCCATGCCCTTTTGGTCCAAGCCGCCGGCCTAGCGCATCGAATAGGTCGATAATATCCCGTCTGACCAATGGTTCACCGCCAGTGATCCGGATTTTGGTAACACCGCGATCAATAAAACCGGACGCAAGCTCATATAGCTCTTCGAGGGTCAGCACTTCGCGCTTTGGCAAAAACTGCATCCGCTCAGGCATGCAATAGGAACAGCGCAAATCGCAACGGTCTGTCACGGACAGGCGCAGATAGGTAATCCGACGCTGAAACGCATCGACTAAAGAGCTTTGCGTACCGCCCACTTGAATCAGATCGGGCTTACGAGTTGATTGGTTACCCATGTGCTTCGAGATACTGACCTGTGACGCCGAGCGCATCCCTCAAATATGAGAGCAACCTTTCAGCAGCCGCGTCTTCGGCCGCCGCTACAACATTAACGCGTTTTGGAGCATGTGCTCGGGCAAGGTCGCGTGCAAGCGCCCTGCGCCAATCGCGGTGGTCATAAGGGGCTGCAGGTAAGACAATTGCAAGAGCGCTAGTCTCGGCGTCGTTCAACTGCGTTCGGATCGCATCGAGGTGGTTAGCAATCACATGAGCGCTCGCTTCAATCGCCACTTGTGGCAAATTCTCGATAGCGAAGACCTTTTGCATTGAGTGGCTTCTAACCCACTGGCCGTTCACGGTGAAGGGTTATGCCAATCTTCTCACTGGCTTCGGCAATGGCCAGTTTTACGATCTTAATCGTCACTGCTTGCACCCGCCCATCTTGCGCGAACAACGTGCTGCAAATGTGATCGGCCACCGCTTCGATAAGCTTGAAGTGCACGCCTTCAGGCAGTTTGCTCGCCGCCTCTTTTAGGTCCATATAATTCTTGCTCGCTTCGAGCGGCGTCTCTGCATCGTACCGTTCCACAACATCATAGCGCGCTTGCACAGTGATGCGCAGCGGTTGCGGTTTACCGGTTTCTTCCGAATAGATGCCGGTGAGAACATCCACTTCGAGGTCAGCCACTTCAAGAATGAGCGAATCGGTGTTGATCATAGGTGGCGTCCGTTTAGCCGGTATTGCTCCATCGCGCGAAGATTGCGGTTGGCAAAAGCCGAGCATTGTCTGCCTCTTCGTGGACAGCGAGGTCACCATACTCAATTTTGCCGGGTAAATGCTCGAGCTTCTCCCGGAGCAATTCGGCGATTGAAAGGGCGCTCATGCGTACCGCGTAAACGGTCAGAAATAGAAACCGGCTGTCGCTGTCGAGCAGCTTTGCGCAATCCCCGATCAAGTCCGGCAAGCCTTCTTCCAACCGCCATGTCTCATTCTTTGGCCCGCGACCAAATTTAGGCGGGTCGAGGATGATCCCGTCATAACGGCGCTCACGCCTGACTTCGCGCGCGGCAAACTTGCCCGCATCATCAACCAGCCAACGGATCGGCGCATCTTCCATGCCAGACAACTCGGCATTCTCGCGTGCCTGCGCCACGGATTTCTTTGACGCATCAACATGGGTGACGCGGCCATGTCGGCTCAGCGCCAAGCTTCCTAGCCCTGTATAGCCAAACATGTTGAGCGTCTCTGCGTCGCTTCGCCCATCCAACTGACCGCGCATCCAATCCCAAACTGGTGCCATATCGGGGAAGAACTGCAAGTGCCGGAAAGGCGTTGGCAACGCGGTGAAGCGCACCTCGTTCCACTCCAGACCCCAACCTGTTTCGGGAACATCGCGCTCAAACACCCATCGACCGCCCCCGTCTTCATCCGAGCCGGGAATAAACTCACCATCTGCATCCCAATCATCGCGGCGTGGTTGCCACAGCGCCTGTGGCTCAGGCCGAATGAAGGAGCGCTGTCCAAACGCCTCCCACTTACGCCCCGCACCGCTGTCGAGCAGGCGATAGGCGTCCCACCCTGTGCATTCCATGACAAGCGGTTGCGGCGCGAGCGTGACCATCAGCTTTGACGGCTGGCAGCATTATCCAGCACAAAATCACGCACAGCTTCGTAGTCGCCCGAAAGCTCGGTGAAATGTTCCTCGCGCCCAAACAGATCGCCAACACGCGAAGGCAACGCCGGGCGCATCCCAACCGCGCGCTCAACCGCATCGCGGAACTTCGCTGGATGCGCGGTGGCAAGGGTGACAACCGGCACACCGGGCTGGACGATACCATGCTCGACTGCTTGAAGGCTGGCGTGAAGACCGACGCCAGTGTGCGGATCAATGATCTGGTTTGCGTTGCGATAGGCCCACTGCAAAGCCCGGATCGTCTCGTTCTGATCGGCGCGCATGCTGGTGAATAGCGCAGAAGCCCCTTCGCGTTGACTATTGGACAGCTGCATCGCGCGCTCGGCTTCAAACCCGCGCATCTGCTCCGCCATCGCAGGACCATCGCGCCCACCGCAATCAAACAGCAGCCGCTCAAAATTCGAACTGACCTGAATGTCCATCGACGGGGTGATTGTGGCGGTAGTCTCGCCAGCAGAATAGTCCCCTTCGCTCAGCGCGCGATGGAGAATGTCGTTCACATTGGTCGCAACGATCAGGCGTTCAATCGGCAAACCCATTTGCGCCGCGACATAGCCTGCGAACACGTCGCCGAAGTTGCCAGTGGGCACGCTATAAGCAATGGCACGCTCTGGTGCGCCCAACTGCAAGGCTGAGGTGAAGTAATACACCACCTGCGCCATCAGCCGCGCCCAGTTGATCGAATTGACCGCGCCGAGGTTTAGCGGACCGTTCACAGACGAATCTGCGAACATCGCTTTCACATGGCGCTGCGCATCATCAAAACTGCCATCAATCGCGATATTGTGAACATTTGGCGCTCGCACAGTTGTCATCTGGCGACGTTGAACTTCGCTCACCCGGCCATTGGGGTGGAGCATGAAAATCTCGGTGCGATCGCGTCCTGTCACCGCATTGATCGCCGCAGAGCCGGTATCACCAGAGGTCGCGCCAACGATTGTGAGGCGTTCGTCACGGCGCGCCAGAAACGTCTCAAACAAAGCGCCCAGCAATTGCAGTGCGACATCTTTAAACGCCAGTGTCGGGCCGTGAAATAGCTCAAGCAGCCAGTGGTTCTCATCCATCTGAACCAAGGGCGCGACCGCGACATGCCCAAAGTCGCCATAGACAGTTTCACAAAGCTGCGAGAGCTCTTCTTCGCTAAGGCTGCCCTCGACGAACGGGCGCATGATCGTTGTGGCAATTTGCGCGTAGCTTTTCCCGCGAAGTGCGCGAATTTCGTCATGGCTCATGCGTGGCCATTCGCGCGGCAGATACAGCCCGCCATCGCTGGCCAGCCCGGCTAGGGTGACACCTTCAAAATCAAGCGCTGGGGCGCTGCCTCGGGTTGAGATATATTCCATAGCTGGCGTGCGGTTAGCGGTGCTGGCTGCTCAGAGCAAGCGAGGGTGACTTGTCCGGACTTTAGCCACGCTTTCTCCAACGCGATCGCAAAGTGAAACCGTAGATCAACAGTGCGGTCAAGGCGAAGAAGAACCATTGCCCAGCATAGGCCAAGTGGTTGTTGGGCAGATCCTTTGGATCGGGCGCCGCGAGCGGATACAGGTCGGCAAGCGCCGGATCGGCGATAATCTTTCCGCGTGCGTCCACAATCCCTTCGATCACACCAATGTTGAAATCGGGAGCCTTGGGATCACGCGACCAACCTAGTCCAACTTCGACCGTGTGCGACCCATCGGTCGAACATTGCGCAATATGGGCAAACCCCTTCGCGCCATTGGCGGCGGTGCCCGCGGTGGTGCGCATCGCGTCTGCGGCTTCACAGCGGAAGGTCACGCGGCGAAACATTTGTTGATCAAGCCAATCATCAGAGTCGCTAAGAGGCTGCGCTGGAGCATCCTGCGGAATCGCCTCAAAGCGAGCGATCAGCTCCGCTTTCTCATCCGCGCGGCCAAACTGCCATATGCCCAGCCAAACCATCACAGCCATTGCCGCAACAACAAACAGGGTTGGTATAATGGGAATGGCGCGCATTATTCGTCTCGCTCCGATGCTGTTTCATATTGGCGATACAGCATCGCGGTTTTGTAGAGCCGCAAGGCGCCGAGCACCGTAAGCACTGTCACCGGTGCCCAGAATACCGCTTGCAGCCACAGGGGCGGTTGCCATGTCGTCTCTATCGTCAAGGCAATCGTGATGAGGATCGCTGCGATGACCATCGTCAACAAACCCGCCAAGCGTCCGCCTCGCTCCAGCTGCGCCAATGGCAATCCGCAGGCCCTGCATTCGATGGCGACCCTCAAAGGCGCGTCAAACAGAGTGCGCGCGCCGCAACGCGGGCACAAACCAGAAAGGGCAGCCGAGATGATGCCCGGCTGCCCCTTGCTTTCCGATTGGCCTGAGCCAGCAGGCATCAGTGGGTTTCAGCGCCCCAACCGCCCCAGATGTAGACGGCGATAAAGAGGAACAGCCATACAACATCGACGAAGTGCCAATACCAAGCCGCCGCCTCAAAGCCGAAATGCTGGCGCGAAGTGAAGTGGCCGATATACGAACGATAGAGGCACACGGCCAAAAAGATCGTTCCGATCAGAACGTGAAAACCGTGGAAGCCTGTCGCCATGTAGAAGGCAGAAGAATAGGTGTTCTGGCCGAAGTTGAACGGCGCAACGCTGTACTCGTAACCCTGAATGCAGGTGAACAAGATGCCCAATGCAACGGTCGCCCACAGGCCTTGCTTTAGCCCATCGCGGTCACCGTGGATCAGAGCGTGGTGCGCCCAAGTTACCGTTGTGCCCGAACACAGCAGGATCAGGGTGTTGAGAAGCGGCAGACTGAACGGGGCGAGCACTTCCATGCCCTTTGGCACAAGCGAGCCAAGCGCGGTCTCGCCCTCGGTAATGAAAGCGTTGGTCGTTAACTGTTCGACCGTGCCCGCATCGACAACGGACAGCGGAGCTGGAAACAGCGCGAAGTCGAAAAACGCCCAGAACCACCCGACGAAGAACATAATTTCCGACGCGATAAACAAGATCATGCCATAACGCATATGCAGTTGAACCACTGGTGTGTGGTCACCCTGTTGCGCTTCGATGGTTACATTGCGGAACCACATGAAGAACGTCGCGAGCAGGCCAGCGAGGCCCAGATACATAACGATCGAGCTAGCTGATCCGAACAGGTCAGGATAAAAGCTCAGCACCATACCGGATGTAAAAGACAGCGCCGACAATGACCCGATCAACGGCCAAATGTCCGGATCGAGAATGTGATAATCGTGGTTGACCTTACCGCCCATAATTCTGGTTCCTGTTGCTAGGCATGCATCAATTGCCGCGATCAAGGCCTGAAGATACAGGCTCTTTCGCGCGGTGAAAAGTGTAACTCAAAGTGATCTGTTCAACCCCGTCCATCGCCTCGTCTTCGAGGATCGCGGGATCGATATAATACAAAACCGGCATGTTGACCGCTTGGCCGGGTTTCAACGTCTGCTCGGTAAAGCAGAAGCACTGGATCTTGTGGAAATATTTGCCAGCGCTCGCTGGTTCGACATTGAATGTCGCGGTTCCAGTGATCTCGGATTTGGTGGTGTTGCGTGCGATGTAGCTGGTCAGATCGCGCTTACCGATTTCCACTGTGTCGGTCGGCTGCGTTGGCTCAAACACCCACGGCATATCGCGCGCAGTTGTCGCATCGAAACGGATCGAGATGGTCTCACCCGTCGCCAGTACAGCTGCCGCATTGGCATCGGCTTCGCTAGCGACCTGAGTTGTGCCACCAAAGCCGGTCACACGGCAGAATAGATCGTAAAGCGGGACAGCAGCATAGCCCAGACCCAGCATTGCAACCGCACCCATAAAGGCGAGAATGCCTACCTTAGCGTTCTTTTGGTCAAGCTGTGGGGTAGCGGTCTGGCTCATGTCACCCACCAATCCGCGCAATGGTGATCCAGTAAAACAGCACCACGAAGAACAGCAGCGTGCCCGCGACCACATAATTGCGCGCCTTCTGGCGACGCTTGAGTTCGGCTTCTTCTTCGGGGGTCATGCGAACGGCCCTCCGCCAATGATGCCATTGGCTTCCAACAGTCGGTCAGCGACCAAAGCGGCAAAGAGAACAAAAAGATAAAGGATGCTGAATTTGAACAAACGCTTTTCTGGCGCGAGTAGGTCCGCGCCGCTCCGCGCTTCTTTCATCACAGGCACCGCGAAAGCGATGAAGAGCGACGACAGGGCGACCGCAAAACCGCCATAGACCCAACTTGTCCCACCGATCAGCCACGGCGCAACCGCAATGGGTGCGAGCAGCACGGAGTAGATCATGATCTGTTGCCGAGTGACGCGTTCACCCGAAGTTACGGGCAGCATCGGAATCCCGACCTTGGCATAATCAGACTTCACAAACAGTGCGAGCGCCCAGAAATGCGGCGGCGTCCAGAAGAAGATGATCGCAAAAAGTAGCACCGGCATCATCGTGACTTCGCCAGTCACCGCAATCCAACCAATGAAAGGCGGGAATGCGCCGGATCCACCGCCAATCACAATGTTCTGCGGCGTGCGAGGCTTCAGCCAAATTGTGTAGATCACCGCGTAATAGATGATCGCCGCGAATAAAGCGATGGCCGCCAGCCAACCTACTGCGACACCCATTAGCGCAACCGACACTGCGGAAAGGAACACGCCGAAATCGCGCGCATCATCGCGCCGCACCCGCCCTTGGGGCAAAGGCCGGTTTTCCGTGCGCTTCATCCCTGCATCAATATCGGCTTCCCACCATTGGTTGAGAACCGCTGAGCCGCCCGCTCCCATCGCGATTGCAAGGATCGTTGTGAAGCCAAGCACCGGGTGGATCGAGCCGGGCGCCGCCAACAGTCCACAAATCCCAGTGAAGATCACCAGGCTCATCACGCGCGGTTTCGTCAGCGCGAAGAAATCGCGCCAGTCGGCCGGGAGGGCAGTGGTCTTTGCGGTTGCGTCCATGGTTCAGTTTTTAGCGCACGTGGCTCAGTTACTTTTTCCGTTGTTCAGTTCGCGAAAGAGCGCACCATGATGGCGCGCTCCCCCTATCTCTATGGTCAGCGGTGGGACTGCTTCCCACTGCCGTTCATCATTCCGCCGGCTGACCCGAGGGACGATGGTCGTGGTAATCGTGGTGATCCTCGATCACTGGAAGCGTTTCAAACTGGTGGAATGGCGGTGGGCTGCTGAGCGTCCATTCAAGCGTCGTTGCGCCCTCACCCCATGGGTTGTTGCCCGGCTTGCGCCCAGCGACCAGCGCGTATCCGATGTTCACGAAGAAGATGACCATCGAAGCGGCCATCACCATGTAACCCAGCGTGCTGATCTCGTTCCAATACGCGAACTCGCCTGGATAATCTGGGATGCGACGCGGCATACCGTTCATACCCAAGAAGTGCTGTGGGAAGAAGATGATGTTCACGCCGATGAAGAAACCCCAGAAGTGCAGGTGGCTCAAAAACTCGGAGTGCATCTTTCCGCTGATTTTCGGGAACCAGTAATAGAAGCCCGCGAACAGCGAAAACACTGCGCCCATCGACAACACATAGTGGAAGTGAGCGACCACATAGTAGGTGTCGTGCAAGTTATCGTCGATGCCGCCATTGGCAAGGATTACGCCGGTCACACCGCCAACGGTGAACAGGAAGATAAATCCAAGCGCCCAAACCATTGGCGATTTGAATTCCAAGCTGCCGCCCCACATTGTGGCGATCCAGCTGAAGATCTTCACGCCCGTCGGTACGGCGATCACCATCGTCGCGGCGGTGAAGTACACCTTCGTGTTCACGTCTAGGCCCACCGTGTACATGTGGTGTGCCCACACGACGAAGCCGACCACCCCGATGGCGACCATAGCGTAAGCCATTCCGAGATAGCCAAAGACCGGCTTCTTAGAAAAGGTGGCGACAATCTGTGACACCATGCCGAAGCCAGGCAGGATCATGATGTAGACCTCTGGGTGACCGAAGAACCAGAACAGGTGTTGATAGAGAACAGGATCACCGCCGCCCGCAGGATCAAAGAATGTCGTTCCAAAGTTACGATCGGTCAGCAGCATCGTGATCGCCGCAGCCAGAACTGGCAGAGCGAGCAACAACAAGAATGCTGTGACCAGAACCGACCATACGAACAGCGGCATTTTGTGCAGGGTCATGCCTGGCGCACGCATGTTGAAAATGGTGGTGATGAAGTTGGTTGCGCCAAGGATCGAACCCGCGCCTGCCAAGTGCAAAGAGAAGATCGCAAAGTCGACCGCTGGCCCCGGAGACCCGCTGGTCGAAAGCGGTGCATAGACCGTCCACCCAACGCCTGCGCCCATGCCAGAGGCACCGGGCACAAACATAGAGAACATCAGGCTACAGAAACCCGCCACCGTCAGCCAAAACGAGATGTTGTTCATCCGCGGGAACGCCATATCCGGTGCGCCAATCATCAACGGCACAAACCAGTTACCAAAGCCGCCAATCATCGCTGGCATAACCATGAAGAAGACCATGATCAGACCGTGGGCGGTGATAAACACGTTCCACATGTGCAAAGCCGCATTGGTATCACCGGGCGTGTTGCCCATGAAATCAGCCCAGAATTGCAGATACTGAATGCCCGGCTGAGCCAGTTCGGCACGCATGACCCCAGAGATAGCCCCACCAATTATCCCAGCGAAAATCGCAAAGATCAGATAGAGCGTGCCGATATCCTTGTGGTTGGTCGACATGAACCAACGAACAAAAAAGCTTGGTTTGTGGTCAGCGTGATCGTCGGTGTGCCCGCCGTGGGCTGCGTCGAAATCTTCTGCGGTGGTGGCCATGTTAGCTATCTCTCAGCGTTCAATTCGTAACGTTAAATCTGGTCGGTCAGGATGCCTACTCGGCCCCTTCCTCACTTGCAGTTTCAGAAGGTACCTCTTCAGCTGCCGCTTCTTCTTCACCCGGCATTGAGCCGCCTTGCGAGCGCACCCACTCTGCAAACTTCTCTGGTGGAAGCGCTTCAACCGCAATCGGCATATAAGCGTGACGCGGGCCGCAAAGCTCAGAACACTGCCCGTAATAGACGCCCGGCTCTTCGATGATGAGCAGCTTTTCGTTGAGGCGTCCCGGAACCGCATCCATCTTGAACCACAGCGACGGCACCGCAAAAGCGTGGATCACGTCAGCGGCGGTTGCTTGAATACGCAAGGGGGTGTTTGCCGGCACAACCAAGCGGTTATCAACTTCGAGTTGATCAACTTCGCCCGGAAGCAAATCGGCGGTTTCTTTCATGTTAGAGATAATCTCGATCTCGCCATGGTCAGGATAGGTGTAACCCCAATACCATTGATACCCGGTTGCTTTGATCGTCACCGCATCCTCTGGCGGCGTCTCATATTGCCGCGCAAGGAGTGTAATAGAAGGCACCGCGATCCCAACAAGGATCAGCACTGGCACTACCGACCAAATCACTTCGATCAAAGTGTTGTGCGTTGTGCGTGACGGGTTGGGGTTAGCCGCTTTGCGGAACCGGATGATCACATAAAAGAGCAGACCAAGCACAAATAGGCTGATGATTACCGCAACCGGCAGCAGCAGATAATCGTGCATGCCGAGCGCATATGCGCCATCCTTCGTGTATTGATCCTGAAAGCTCATCGACGCGAGCAAGTCATCGTCCGCCGATGTCGGCATGCCTTTGTCTTTGGTCGGCGTCATCCGCTCATATGAACCAGCTGCAGGCGCTTCAGCCGCCGCTTCGGTTGGAACGGAATCTTCCACAGCTTCTTCTTGGGCAATCGCCGCGCTTGGCGCGAGCGCTGTCATAGCGGCGGCAACCAGTGCCAGAACCGCTAACTTTAAATGGACATGCAAGTGACGCATAATCAATGTGCCTAAACCGCTTTCGAAATATCTTCCCATACTGCCACGCTTCCCAGATAGAAATCCGCAAAAACGCACAGCGACGACACCGACATTGCTGCCAGTTTCAAGGCCCCTTAGCTGCGCTTGCCCGGTGTCTCAAGCGCTTCTAGGGAGAAATTTATGCAAGCGGCCATGTCGCACACGCAAGTTGATACCAAACTTTGATTCTGATGAGGGAATTTACCGAGAATGCCAGCCGAGATGACCGAAGCCGAAGTGCTTGATGAATTCCGCAGCTGCGACGCGCTTTTAGAAGGGCATTTCAAGCTCTCTTCCGGCCGTCACAGCGGACATTTTATGCAATGCGCGCGCGTTTTAATGAACCCGGCCCGCGCTGCGCGGTTGGCCAAAGCAACCTGTGCACAAATCCCAGCTGATCTGCTGACTGGTGTCGATATTGTGGTTTCCCCCGCGATGGGAGGGATCATTATTGGCCATGAAGTTGGCCGAGCGTTGGACAAGGATGCCCTGTTTCTCGAACGCCCTGAAGGAACATTCCATCTACGACGCGGATTCGCGATCGAGCCTGGCGCGAAAGTGCTAATGGTCGAAGATGTGGTTACAACTGGACTTTCCAGCCGTGAGGCGATTGCGGCAGTTGCCAGAGAAGGCGGCGAGGTGATCGCTGAATGCGCTTTGGTTGATCGGTCGCATGGCACCGTTGATCTTGGCGTGCCGTTTTTTCCTTTGATCGCGATCGACTTTCCATCCTACGAAGCGGATTCGATCCCCCCTGAACTGGCTCGCATTCAGGTAACTAAGCCTGGTAGTCGCAAGGACTGAATCGCCGATGTTTCGTCTACTAGCAACAATTGCCATGGCGCTGGCTGGATCAACAATTGCCGTTGCCCAACACCCCATCAAGCCGACAATCTCGACCATTCTGCGCAGCTATGATTTCGATGGTGTGGTGGTTATCTCTCCCGACGACCAAGGTTCGGCCAATCTGGAATGGGACAATCGCAATGGCATTGCTATGACGGCCGATGAAGCAGCCGTCCCTTGGCGCTGGGCGTCTGTCACGAAACAGATGATTGCCATATTGGTGATGCAAGAGGTTGAACGTGGCAGGATTGACCTCGACAAAGCAGCAAGCGTCTATCTTCCAAATTTTTCCAGTCCAAATGCCGATACAGTGACCGTTCGGCAATTGATGCAACATCAAAGCGGGTTGCCCAATCCGTCCGACCACGATGGCACTTCTTCCAAACGCTGGGCTTTCTTCAGTGACGACTTTAGCGGCAGTCGCGATCCGGCAACCGGCTTTTGCGCGGGCCCTGTGAAGGGTGCTCCGGGCGATGGCTGGAGTTATAACAATTGCGATTACATGGTTCTTGGCGCTCTGCTTGAAGAGGTGGCTGGCCTTAGCTGGCAAGAGCTGTTCAACCGCGAAATTGCCACACCTTTGGGGCTTAAATCGACAGGCGCGTTCGCCTCACCGACCTATCCCGGCGATCAGGGTACGAGGATTGGCCGGGTAAGGGGACGGCGTGAATGGCGCTGGGATATGTCTACGTTGGGAGCATCAGCTTCAATGTTCGGATCTGCTGCAGACCTGATCGCGATAGACCGCGCGTTGATGGATGGTCGATTGCTGGGCGAAGAAGCCTTGGAGCAGATGTGGAATGGAGACCCAGTCTTAGGTTATATGGCGATTGGCCAGTGGGCTTATCCCGCAAATTTAAAAGGATGCGATGAAGCCGTTGAAATTGTTGAACGTCATGGCGACATGGGGGCAACGCAGGTGCGCAATTTCATATTGCCAGATGATGGGATTGCGGTTGTGATGTTCTCACAAAGCCTGCCCTTTGATTTTGGTCAAATCTTGAATCAGAGTGGATTTGCCTATGACATCTTGTCGGCAACCCTTTGCGCGCAGGAGCAAGTTCAGTGACCTCTCCCCTCCGACTTGGTGTGAACATTGATCACGTCGCCACCATTCGCAATGCGCGCGGCGGGGATCATCCAGACCCAGTGCGCGCGGCTGAAATCGTTTCGCGTGTCGGCGGAGACGGGATTACGGCACATTTGCGTGAAGACCGCCGCCATATTCGCGATGAGGATTTGGCCCGCATTCAAGACGCAACCGATTTGCCGCTTAATTTGGAGATGGCCGCGACTCCCGAAATGTTGGAGATCGCACTTAGGCATCAACCCCATGCTGCGTGCATAGTGCCGGAAAAACGCGAAGAGCGCACAACAGAAGGCGGGCTTGACGCGGCAGGCTTGCACAACACGCTGGTGCCGATTGTCGATGAACTGCGCAGTGCTGGCATTCGCGTCTCGCTCTTTATTGAAGCCAATGAGCGACAATTGGACGCTGCGCTTAGGCTTGGCGCACCGGTCGTGGAGTTTCACACTGGCGAATATGCTCACGCGATCCTTGATGGCGATAGCGAACGAACTGCGAGTGAGCTTAGACGTGTCTCAGACATGGCAGCTCTTGCGGCGAAAAACGGAATTGAACCCCATGCGGGGCATGGGCTGACTTTCGATAATGTCCAGCCAATTGCAGCCATTCCCCAACTCGCAGAGCTCAATATCGGGCATTATCTCATCGGGGAAGCGGTGTTTACTGGCCTGGAACCCGCCATTCGCCGGATGCGCGATTTGATGGACGCTTCTCGATGATTGGGCGACGCTAACATGCCTGCCGAAGAGCTGCCTGAACTGGCGCGCGAACAAAAGGTCTGGGCCTTCAGCGCGGCCGCGTTGTTCCTCATCTCCGTCGGGTTCTTGGGCTTTTCATTGAACACAGGCGTGATGACGCCGTTCGCAATTGGCTGGGTCGCGTTGCAGATATTCGGCTATGTCGGCGCGCTCAAAATGGCAAAAGGCGACTTCGCCCACCCACTGTTCAAAAGTCAGGTGCTTTTGCATATTATCGGTGCGGGATTGCTGGTGTTGACAATTTCGAGGGCGTTTCAATGATTATCGGCACCGGCTCTGACCTTTGCAATATTGATCGGATTGCCAACTCGCTTGAGCGTTTTGGCGAACGATTTGAAAACCGCGTCTTCACTGAGACGGAACGCGCAAAGGCCCGCCGCCGTCCCTTCACTATTGCGGGCACTTACGCGAAACGATTTGCTGCCAAAGAAGCCTACAGCAAAGCAGTCGGCACCGGGTTTCGACGCGGCGTGTTCATGAAAGACATCGGAGTCGTGAACGCCCCCTCGGGAGCGCCAACGCTTGCACTTTTAGGCGGCGCAGCTAAGCGGCTTGAAGAAATTACGCCTGAAGGCCATGAAGCGGTCATTCATCTTACCCTCACCGACGACCACCCATGGGCTCAAGCATTCGTAATTATAGAAGCGCGCCCTATTTAGAGGGTCATTTGGTGCAACGTGACAACATTGAAACGGATATTTGTGAGCGATAGCGACACCATTCAGTCGGACGACGCGACAGAAGAAAAGCAAAAGGTCAATTGGTTCGCGGAGTTTCGCGGATTGGGCTTGATGCTGCTTGCGGTTCTGATGTTCCACTCCCTTGTAGCGAAGCCGTTCTACATTCCATCAACCTCTATGATGCCTACCCTGCATGTCGGCGACCGCTTGGTGGTGAGCAAGTACCCCTATGGCTGGTCATGGGCATCAGCGAGCTTTCATCTCTTGCCACGTGGCGAGTGGAGGGTTTGGGCTGATACGCCAGAATATGGCGACATTGTCATTCCGGTCCACCCGGAACAAGACGAAGACTATATCAAACGTGTGGTCGCTTTACCCGGCGACACAATTGAAGTGCGCAATGGTGAAATCATCCTCAACGGCGATCCGATTAAACGCGAGCAAGTCCCAGATATTCGTATTCCCTATGAACCAGAACTTCTCTGCAAAGGTCAGGAATGCCTAAGGTCTTTCGACCGGTTCAAAGTCCGCGAAGCGAGCGGCGAACAATTTTACGAAGTGCCAGCATTCCGTGAAACCATGCCTAACGGTGCCACTTATCTGATTATCGATCACTATGAGCAGGAGCTGGACAATTACGGCCCGTACAATGTTCCTGAAGACCAAGTCTTTGTGATGGGCGACAATCGCGATGAAAGCGCAGACAGCCGCGCGCCAATTGGTGCAAGCGGTTTAGGCGGGGCAATTCCGCTGGAAAATATTGGTGGGCGTGCTGAATTCATCACATTCTCGCTCGACGGTTCAACCACATGGAACCCGGTAAGCTGGTACACCAGCTTGCGCGGTGGCCGGGCGTGGACCACTTTGCGCCCCGCGCTGACAGAACAATCAACCGCGTCGAGCGACGATTGATCCCTGCACTCGTCAACACAACCTAGAATTCGAGCCGCTCGCTGATGGCCAAGAAATTTCTCTATTTCATCGCATTTTGCATCGTCATCTTCCTTGTTGGGCGGATTGGCTATGAGATGTTCAAGGAGGAGCTGGCATCGATCGCGCTGGTCCCATCAATCGAGTTTACCCCACAAGACCCGCTTGAAGCCAACGCCTATGGTGATCCCGGCCTGTGGTATGCGCACCCCGGCATGGGCGCCAAAAGTCCAGCCGGCTGGCAGCCCAGCGCTGCTGAGACCGGCGAACAGGACGAAGATGGCGCTGCGGACGACACCGAAGTGGGTGCGCTTGATGAAGCTGAATTGCCGAACTTCGCGGTCTTTTTCATCCACCCGACCAGCTATTTGAACCGCGAACGCTGGAACGCTCCAGCCAATGACCCGGACGCGGAATATTACGCCAAACTGTTTGTCCGCGGCATGGCCAGCCCTTTCAACCAAGCGAGCGAGATCTGGGCACCCAAATACCGCCAAGCGACGATGGGCGCGTTCTTGACCGATGCACCCGAAGGTCAGCAAGCGATTGACGCGGCCTATGCCGATGTCCGCGAAGCTTTCGCCTTTTTCATCGACAGCGTGGATGAGGACACGCCGATTGTCCTTGCCGGGCATAGCCAAGGCTCGCTGCATTTGCTGCGCCTGCTGCAAGAGGAAATCAAAGGCTCCGACATCGCACCCCGCATTGTCGCTGCCTATTCGATTGGTTGGCCGATCTCGGTTGAGCATGATTTGCCAGAGCTGGGCCTGCCCGCTTGCGAGCGCGCGAATCAATCCGGTTGCCTTATCTCATGGTCGAGCTTTGCGGAGCCTGCCGACCCATCCTTCGTCATAGATACCTACTCGGAAAGCTTGGGCCTGAATGGTAACAAGCGGGGCGAAAGCGGCATCTTGTGCACTAACCCTCTCACTGGCGAAGTCGACGGCGCTGCCCCGGCAAGCGCAAATCTGGGCACACTGGTTCCAGACGATTCGATCACCACCGGAGAATTGGTGCAAGCTTCGGTCCCCGCGCGCTGTGATGAGCGCGGGCTGCTATTGATTGGCGATCCACCGGAGCTTGGCTCATATGTGCTGCCGGGCAACAATTACCATGTCTATGACATCCCGCTTTTTTGGGCGAACACCAAGGTTGATGTTGCACGGCGCATGCGCGCATTCGCCGCGGTGCAAGGGGACGACTCCTGACTACTGAGGAAGCGAGCGATTTTTCCGAAGCGCTGCCCGATGGCGGCGCGCTCTTGGGGCTCGACCTAGGCACAAAGACCATCGGCACAGCGACCTGCGATGCCGGATGGCGCTTTGCTACCAATGGCAAGACTTTGGACCGGGGCAAGTGGACGCGCGACCGCGCAGTGATCGCGGAGCTGGTCAAACAGCGCAGCGTTGTAGGCGTCGTACTTGGCCTGCCGCGCAATATGGATGGCAGCGAAGGGCCGCGCGCCCAAGCGAGCCGCGCCTTTGCCCGCAATCTTGACGAAGCGTTCGGGTTGCCAGTTCTGCTGTGGGACGAGCGCTGGTCAACGCAGAGCGCCGAAAACGCGATGATCGGTCAGGATATGAGCCGCGCCAAGCGCGCCGAAGCGATTGACAGCCATGCCGCGGCGGTGATTTTGCAAGGCGCAATTGATCGGCTCGCAGGCGGCGTGATTTAAGCGGCGAGCACCGCTCTGCGCGTCTCAGCCACCGCTGTAAGCATCCGGCTCCCGCTTGTTTCTGCCATGCGCCATAGTTGGTCTTCATCCGCCTCGCACGCCAACAGCGACGCGCGCGCTTCAAAGCTTGCAAGCCGCAACCGGTCGCTGGGATGTGAGCGCCCTACCCATTCGGCAAAGTTCATTGCTTCGCACGCCCCGCTGGCCACTGCGACTCGCAAAAACGCTTCGGTTGAATTGGGGCTAAGCACGCGGTTCACCCGGCGCTCTTCAAGATCAAAGCCATATTGATCATGCCAGCCGATGGATGGATCAACATGCATAACATTGAGCGACACCGACAGCGCTTCGGCGGGCAATTGCGAATGCACATCGCGATGCGCGCGGTAGAGCATTAGCTTACCTTCATGCAGGGCGCTGCGTTCTAAAAATCGCAGATCGACCGGTTCGCCAGCATAGCCTGCAACCTCGTCATATTCGTATTCGAAATAATCGCTTTGATAGCCTGGCCCGCAATACCCCACGGTCAGAAAACCGAAGTTGTGATCATGCGGCTTGCCATAGACAAAGTTCATCGCCCCGCTGGTTTGGAAACACAAATCAGTTTCCGCTGGCCAGATATTAGCCCGCAGGAACATCCCACCGGTTGGTCCGGCATAATGCGGTGACAACACAATCGCTTGCGGGCCATAGCCGCTATCAATGGCGGCCAGCGCTCCGCCTTGACGGCCTGCGAGTTGGTCGACCAATAACTCGGCCAAGAAGCCGCGATTGTTTGATAGTCGTCTGAGCCAAATTGCCGCTTTCTGCGTCCGCTCTTCGCAAAGGGGATCAAAATCGACAGCTTTTAAAGCATCGATGGCTTCATCCAGCGAGCATTGCGCACAGTCCTCAATATCAAACACCATTGGCATCATGCTGCCTCCTTCAGAAACTGGGCAAGTTGCGGATGATTGGCCACCAGTTGCGCTGCCAAATTCGCGGCAGGTTCACCCAGCGGGTCATGGTTCTTTGTTCGAAGTTCGCCAAGCAGCCGCATGCCCGACCCGGCATCCAACGCCAGCAATTGTCGAACAGCTTCCCATCGCAAATCTCGGTCGAGCGATGCATCGAGTGCGACATGGGCCATCTCATTCGTCGCGCTATTCCGGCGCAACGCCCCAAGCACCCCGAGCGCCATGAATTTTCGGCTCACCCATTCATCGCCGCTCGCGCTTCGCGAGTGCCTGCCATCACGCACACTGAATTCGCGCGCAGCCTGAGGGCAATTCGGAGCACGCGAAACTTGGAGAATCAATAGGCTTTGCTCGACATGCAGGATCGAGCGCCCCGAGGTGGGGGAGCTTTGAATGGCATCTCCCGCTTGCCATACGGCGTCAGAATTCGTGAGCTTGGCTGTGTCCGACGCGTCGGAAAGTCGATGAAGGGTGCCCGTCGCGCTGCCGTCAACGATTAGCTCGCGAGTCTCGCGGCCACTGAAGACAACTGTATCCTGACCACTCAGAGTTTCGCCGCGTGGAATCGCGCACAAAGACAGTGTCGCTTTGTCCTGAGAGAGCAATTGAATGGTTGCTATCGAACCCTGCACACGGTTGCGAAATGGCATTTCAGCCAAAGGCTCATCTTCAAGCGCGCTCGCAAAGCTCTTTTGCCAGGTATCGATAAGAATACGAGCAGCCGAAACTTCATTCATCGTTTGAAACAACGCATTACAATCTTTCAAGTCCGCTCCGCTCGAATACCCCTTAAGCGCACCACACAGTGCTGTCGCGATGGCGCTGTTTCGCCACTGCATCACCGCCGCTTGCATCCGGCTTCGCGCGCGATGCTGCGCGGCTCGATCACCGCGCAGCTTGGCTATGGAAGGATGGACTATCACCCCTTGCCGCTCCGCTCCTACGCGATCAACGAAGCGACCGGCGGCACATTGTCATGGACAAAGATCAAGATTTCCACGATCGAATCAGCGCTCGCGGTTGCCTGAGTCAGAGATCCGTAGAGCGCCTGTGCACCATCAAGGCCAGGCAGTTGAGACAGTTCAATATTGGTCATGTTGTTTCCCCATTTGGTTTGGCACCATACGAATTTGCATGGCGCAGATAGGAGAATGACGCGGCCCGTCAGTCAGTTGAAATTAAAAGATTGTAATGGATTCTCGCACCGCCCAAAGGATTGAAGATGGCTGCAAACGACGCGAAATTTGATGCTGAAGAGGCGGGTAAGTTATTCTTCAAAGGGGGCCACACCGGGTGGCTGGGTCTGCGTTATGGCTCCCATGGAGAGAATTGGGTTGAGCTGGAATTACCCTGGCGTGAGGATCTCCTCGGAGAGCCGGACCGGCCCGTACTGGCATCCGGTCCGATTGTAAGCTTGATGGACATGGCCAGCGGAATGGCAATCTGGCAGACAATGGGCTCGTTCAAGCCGGTTGCAACACTCGATCTGAGGGTCGATTACCAACGGGCTGCACGCGAATGCAGCGCCGTTTGGGGCCATGTCGAGTGCTATCGAATGACCCGCTCCGCTGCCTTTGTGCGCGGCGTTGCACATGATGGCGACGCGGACGATCCGATCGCCCATATTGCAGGTGTATTCATGACCATCGCATTTGATCCGCGCGAGGCACCCGCTACCGTGCAGGTCAATGCAAAGTCGGAAGGTGCTCGTGATGAGTGATCCGGTCGCCATTGCACTCCCGGCCTATGCGCGTTCACTTGGCATTGCGATTGAAGATGCGAGTGGCGATGCCCCGATCCTCACGGTTCCGTTCAATACCAATATCGAAGGGCGTCCGCAGCATCTGCATGGCGGCGCAACTGCGGGACTATTGGAAAATGCTGGCTATGCAGTTTTGCGGATGCGCTTGCTGGCGGAGAACCGTAAAGCGGTGCTCAAGCCGATCAATATCACCGTCCAATATCTCTCAGCTGGCAAAAGCAAGCAGACTTACGCTCAAGGGCGGATCACGCGATTGGGACGTCGCAACGCCAACATCACGGTGGAAGCATGGCAGGATGATCGAACGCGGCCAATCGCCAGCGCGGTGATGAATATCCTGATGGCCTAGATGCGCGGCACCGTTAGCGCGGCGGTTCACCGCTGCTATCGCTGGCGCTAACGCCAACCCCATCTTCATCGACACGAAGTTCAACCGGCTCCCCGCCGATTTCGGTTTCTAAGGTCACGCCTCCGTCTTCAAAACGGATTTGCGAGCCATCTTCGTCGATCTCCACTTCCGCGCCCTCTTCGACATCAAGCGGTGTAACCGGTCCGGCAGGATCGGGCGCAGCTTTGGGTTTTGCGGGCGGTTTGATCTCGAGCGCGCCGCGCATGAACTGTTTCCAGATACGTGCAGGCATACCGCCGCCCGAAATCTTATTGAGCGGGGTGTTGTCATCATTGCCGATCCAGACGCCGACCACGAGATCCTCAGCGTATCCAACGAACACCGCATCTCGGTAGTTCTGGGTCGTACCGGTTTTGCCGAAATTGGCGATGGGGAGCGTTGCCGCACGCCCAGTCCCGCTGTTTATCGCGGTGCGAAGCATGGTCTGCAAATCGTCATGTACGCGCCATGACATGCTCTCGCTCGTGCCGGTGAGCCATTCCCAAAAGCTGCCCAACCACGATTGTTCCGCTTGCGGCAAGGCGCGCGGAACGACTGGATATTCATTCGCTGCTACCCCCGCATAGGCAGCAGTCAGCTCCAGCAAAGTCATGCTAGACGTGCCAAGCGCCAAGCTGGGATCGCCTTGGGTAAGCGGCGAATTGACACCTAGCGCGCGCGCGGTCTCGATCACCTTTTCGCTGCCAACATCGTTGAACAATCGCACCGCAGCGACATTGCTGGAGCTTGAAAATGCGTCTTCGAGCGTCAGCGTCTCGGAGTAGTTTTCGCTAGCGTTTTTAGGGCGATAGCTCCCCGTTTCTATCGGCGTGTTGGCAATCTCGTCTTCAGGTGACCAGCCCGCTTGTAACGCGGCCAAATAGACAAAAAGTTTGAAGGTCGAACCGGGTTGACGCTTGGCCTGTGTCGCGCGGTTAAAGGTAGAGCTCGCATAGTCCTTGCCCCCCACCATCGCGACCACTTCGCCAGTTGGCCGCATGGCCACCATAGCGATCTGCGCACCGCCGATCCGCGCTCTGCTGGTCACGCGCTTTGCCAACGCCTGCATCTCAGCATCCAATGTTGTGGTGAGCGTCTGCTGGGTATAACTCGCTTCCATCCCTTCGCGCGCAATCGGCAATGCCCAATCGGCGAAATAGGTGCCCGTCGGCAGATCGTTCCGAGTGCGCACATCCAAAACCGGCACCGGCAGAGCTTTACGCTCCAACTCAGACATATAACCAGCCGCCACCATTGCGCCGGTGACTTGATCCATACGCGCTTTGGCTTTGCTAAAGTTATGCGTCGGCGCATAACGCGACGGCGCTTGCAAAAGCCCGGCGAGCATAGCCGCTTGCTCTGGCCTCAGGTTTTCCGGCTTCCGATAGAAATAATGCAAACTTGCAGCACGCAATCCATATTGATTGTCACCGAAATAGGCGTTGGAGAGGTAGCGATTGAGGATATCATCCTTTGACAACCATGCCTCAAGCCAGAACGCGATCAAAGCTTCGCGTGCTTTGCGGGTCAGAGTCTGTTCCGGCGTCAAAAAGGTGAATTTGGCAAGCTGTTGTGTAATGGTGCTGCCGCCGCCGCGCCCAGTCCAGGCTGCACGCGCAATGCCACGCGGATCAACGCCCCAGTGGTCATAAAAGCGCCTGTCTTCTATCGCGAGGAAGGCTTCTTTCACATGGTCTGGCATCTCGGTCACATCGACCGGCTCGTTGACCATCGCACCACTGCGCGCAATCGGAGTGCCATCGCTGGCCAGCAACGTGACTTGTGGCGGAGCGATTGGCTCTAAAGATTTGGAAAGCGGCGCTGTGATCGCGAGCCACGCGACCAACACAAAGAACATGACCGCCATTGCCGTGAGAATTCGCAATGCCCACCAACGCTTGCGCCGCCCGCGCCAATGCGCGGGCCGCCACCAAGGCATTCGGCGGCGGCGCTCGCGCTCGGTTTGGCGGTCGATATCATCGAGCCGCTCATCCCAGTCATCATAGTCAGGTTCGGGGCCACCGGCGGGTGCTGGACGCGCTTGCGATCCGGCATAACCCTCCCAATCATAGGGCTGCTGGCTCTCATAGGTTGCAAAATATCCGTCATCGCCGCGATCATCGGCATCGCCGGGCTCGTCCCAGTCGTCTTTGCTCTTACGGAATCGGTCGAACACACCCATCGCCTACTGTGTTAGCAGGATAGAACACCGCCCTGCAAGTTGCGAAGTTAGAATTCGAGACCTTTACGAGGCCTGAGCAGCGCTTTCGGGCAAATCTTCATTGAACACGCGCTGATAATACTCGCTGACCAACACCCGCTCGGCTTCGTCGCATTTGTTCAAGAATGAAAGGCGGAACGCAAAGCCCATCGAATTGAAAATTGCAGCGTTTTGCGCCCAAGTGATGACGGTGCGCGGGCTCATCACCGTGGAGATATCGCCGTTCATAAAGCCCTGACGGGTGAGTTCAGCAACTTTGACCATATCCGCAATCACTGCATCATCGACTTCAGGCGTCTTCGATTTGACGATCTGCTGCTCGGTTTCAGCAGGAAGATAGTTGAGCGCGCTGACAATGTTCCAACGGTCCATTTGCGCCTGATTGATCGCTTGGGTGCCGTGATACAGCCCGCTCGTATCGCCAAGCCCAACCGTGTTGGTGGTCGCAAATAGGCGGAAATGCGGGTTCGGCGTGATCACCCGATTTTGATCAAGCAGCGTCAAACGACCATCGAATTCCAGCACCCGCTGGATCACGAACATCACATCCGGACGGCCAGCATCATATTCGTCAAAGGTTAGCGCCACTGGATGCTGCAACGCCCATGGCAGAATGCCTTCTTTGAATTCAGTAACTTGCAAGCCATCTTTTAAGACAATTGCATCGCGGCCAATCAAATCAATGCGGCTGATATGCGCGTCCAAGTTAACCCGGATGCTCGGCCAATTGAGGCGCGCTGCCACCTGTTCGATATGCGTCGATTTGCCAGTGCCATGATAGCCTTGGATCATCACACGGCGATTATGCGCAAAACCTGCAAGGATCGCGAGCGTGGTGTCGTGATCGAACACATAGCTTTCATCAAGCTCGGGCACATGCTCGTCATTGTCGCCAAAGGCGGGGACTTGCCAATCGATGTCGATGCCAAATGTGTCGCGCACATCAATGGTTGCGTCGGGCTTTGACGGAATAGCGCTCGCGCCTGCGAATTCTTCTGAAGAGTGTGAGTTCATTACGGGATACCGGTTAGAACGCCCCGGCGCGCGCTGCAAGAGTTGCTTTAAGCAACTTTCGCGGGATCGCGAATTATGCGAAGATGATCGCGTTTCACCCATAACCGTGCGCCGTGATCACCGGCAGTCAATCGATCTGCATGACCGGCCGGTAAGCGAATCCAGTCGTGGCGATGGTAAAGCTCTCCTTCGTGAATCACGCTTCCGTCTAGGATCAACGCCTCAGCTCCGCCCTTGTTCACCAAAGTTGAGCTGACGCCCGCATCCCAAGCCTCCAACGCTACACTTTCGTAGTGCCGTGCTGCCAATGACGCATGCATTACGCCGGGTCGCGCCGGGTCCGCTTCAAGAGGGAGCGCGTTCAAATCGAGTGCGAACTGTTCCTGATCTTCGGCATCGAACTGCCATAGCTTCACAAAGATCGTGCAACCAGGATCAGAGCGGGGAATATGATGCGTACCCACCGGATTGCGGACATACGTGCCCGCTGGATAATCGCCGTGTTCGTCCTGAAAGATACCTTCGAGCACGATAAATTCCTCGCCACCGCCATGGGTGTGCTCGGGAAAGGCGCTGCCTTTAGCGTAGCGCACAATACTAGTCGCCCGTGCGACCTCCTCGCCTACACGATCAAGCATACGGCGATCCACCCCGGCCATCGGTGACGGAACCCATTCCATCGCTTCGGTATGAGCGAAAGCGGGTTGTGAGAAGTTGGCGTTGATTTCCATTGACCCAAAATAGGCAGGCGGGCGCTACAGGAAAACCCCAAAGCGCCTCGAAATATCCGATCAGAGTGATTATCTTGGCTGTAATGACCAGTCCGATTGAATCCTTGCGCAACAAAGTCGTCGAACAGGTGCGCGGTGTATTCAACGATACGAACAACGGGCAAAAGCCGGTGCCGCCTTCTGACCAAGCGCTGTTTGAACCCGATTCGCCCATTCGCATGGTGCACGCGGATCTCGTTGGTATGATGACCGGCGGCGTGCGTGGACTGCTCTTGCAAATGCTTCACCCTGCCGCGCTTCAGGGCGTGCTCGACCATTCGAATTTTCGCGAAGATATGCACGGACGATTGCAGCGCACTGCGCGGTTTATTGCGGTCACAACCTTTGGAGAGCGCGAGCGGGCACTCGCATCGATCAAAGCGGTCAATTCGATTCACGCGCGCATTGGCGGAACATTGCCCGATGGCTCAGCCTACACCGCAACCGACCCGCGTACGCTGGCCTGGGTGCATGTGGTCGAAGCGCAGAGCTTTCTCGCCGGGTACTTGCGGCATGTGCGCGCAAATATGACGGGCACCGATCAAGACGAATACTTCCGCCAATTTGCAGTGATCGCGCGAGCTCTGGGCGCTGACCCGGTCCCAGAGACTAGAGCAGAAGCCGAAGCGATTTTCCGCGATTTGCGCAGCGATTTGCACACATCAAAAGAAGCGCGTGAAGTGGCGCAATTGGTGCTTAACGCCAAACCGGACGGCACCCCGCCCGGTGTGCAAAAAGTCATCAGTGCTGAAGCGGTTGCGATGCTACCTGAGTGGGCGCGCACAATGCTGCGACTGCAGCGACCTCGCCTGACCGCATTGCCCGCACGCGCGGCAACTTGGGGTATGGGCCGCACTTTGCGCTGGGCTTTCAAGCAAAACTGACCCTTCTAGCGTCAGCGTCTGTTACAGATGGCGTTTGCTCGAGTCGTCTAGGAAGGTGGTCTTTATGTACGTCGCAATCGCCGTTTTATCCGTTCCAGAAGAGAACCGGGACTCTTATCAAAAGGCAGCAGAGTTCATGGCTGATTGGTCGATGAACCATGGCGCTTTAGAAGTGATGGAATTGTGGGAATCGAATGTTCCCGATGGCAAGGCCACCGATCTTCGCAAAGCGGTTGCCGCGCCCAAAGGCGAGAAGATCGTGGCGGGCTGGATCGTCTGGCCTGACAAAGAAACCTTGCAAAAGGCGCAAGAAGCGATGGGCAAAGGCGAAGGGTTCGAGGACCACGATGGCAGCCCTCCCCCCTTCGATCCATCGCGCATGATTTTTGGCGAATTTGAACCTGTTTTGATGAGAGGACGCTAATCGCATGGCTGAATTTACCTTCTACACTGTCGCGATGAGCCGCGGACAAATTGCTCGATGGGCCTTGCACGAAGCGGGCGCGGATTATGACCAAGTGGTCTTTGATTGGGCAACCCGGCCCGACAGCTTCAAAGACATAAATCCGATGAACAAAGTGCCAGCGCTGGTGCATCACCATCAGGGTCACGATCACGTCATCACAGAGGCAGCCGCGATCAATCACTATCTAGCTGAAACGCATCCCCATAAGGGATTGCTGCCAGACGCACATGAACGCGCTGCTTACTACCGCTGGCTTTTCTTCGCCGCGGGTCCGATTGAACAAGCTCTGCTGGCAAAGGCCTTGGACTGGGAAGTCTCCGAAGATCGAACCAGAACGGCTGGGTTTGGGACATTGGATATTGCTCTTGCAGCAATGGACACTTGGCTTTCTGAAAATGACTTCGCGGCGGGCAATCGCTTCACGATGGCCGACACCTATGTAGGGAGCCAATTTGTGTGGGGATTGCGGTTCGGTTCGATCCCCGAAACTCCTGCCTTCAAGGCCTATGTCGAGCGGATTACACAGCGTTCAGCCTATTCGCAAGCCAATGCGATTGATGCCAAGTTGATCGAACAGGCTGGCGCAGCAGGCTAAACCAAAGCAGCGCTTTCGCGCAGCAATTGATAGGCTTCGACCACTTTGCTCAGTCGCGCTTCATAACGACGGTCCCCGCCATTTCTGTCCGGGTGATAGCGTCGCACCAACTCTGAATAGCGCCGCCGAAGCCGCCGTTTATCGGTGTTCAGCCCCAGACCCATTGTCTCCAAAGCCTCCGCTTCGGTTTTAGAGAACCGCCCATCCATTGCCATTGTGGTTTCGCGTTGAGCCTTGCTCTTTATCCCCGCAGCGCGCGCAGAAATCGCGTCGAGCGGATCGTCAAAATCCGACCAACGCGGCATTCCATCGACGTGAACGCGCTGAGAGAAGCCCGGGCTTTCCGTTCGCCAACCAGAGACCGGCGATTGCGCAGTGAGAATTTCGTCCGCGCTCATCCCTTCAAACCAGTCATAGCCGGCATTGAATTCACGCACATGCTCCAAGCAAAACCAGCGCCACTCCCCCGGCCCGTCAAACCCGGACGCACGATATCCCGGCGCGCGAAACTCACCCGCTTGCGTGCAGCCGGGTCGCTCGCATCTCCGATCAACGCCTTCGTGGCGGCCATGGAACTTAGAAGGAGGCATAAGGGGCTTGAGAATGGGGCGTGCAGCACCAAATGCCAAGATCAACATAAAGGGAATTTTGCAAAAATGTCGGGATCAATCGCCAACGAAATGACTCAGCTGCTCACGGACGCCTTTGCGCCAACGCATCTTGAGATCATCAATGACAGCGCCAACCATTCTGGCCATGTCGGCGATGATGGATCAGGCGAATCGCATTTCACCGTTGTGATCGAAGCAGCATCCTTTGCGGAAATGAACCGTCTCGCGCGCCAACGCGCAGTGATCGCCGCACTTGGCGATATTGTCGGTGAGCGGGTCCATGCAGTGGCGATCAAAGCTGGCGTGCCGCAAAGCTGATCCGCCTTGACCAGCAAACGTCTCCGCCGCGCTGCGCGCATTATTGTATTGGACCCGCAAGGACGCGCGCTCATGTTCCGCTTTGATGTGCCGGGCCGCGCGCCATTTTGGGTAACCGCTGGCGGCGAATGCGAAGTTGGTGAGGCGTTCGAGGACGCTGCTCGGCGCGAGCTATTCGAGGAAACCGGCATCACCGCTGATCCCGGACCACAGATCGCCCAACTCACACCTGAATTCATCACCGTTGAAGGTGAACCTGTTCAGGCCGATGAACGATACTTCATCGTGCGCGTCGAAAGCTCAACCATCGACACCAGCCATCACACCGCGCTCGAACAGAAGGTGATGACCC
The DNA here is from genome assembly GCA_039985875.1 of Erythrobacter sp. Lineage (GTDB taxonomy): Bacteria > Pseudomonadota > Alphaproteobacteria > Sphingomonadales > Sphingomonadaceae > Erythrobacter. The sequence goes on from JBDWRU010000011.1 coordinate 1,287,105, forward strand.
AACATCGTTGGTTCGCTATGGCAGAATTGGCGGATTGGCCCGAAGCCGTCTTTCCCGATACACTTGCTAGTATGATTGAGCAGAGAGCGTCCTGATCACGCGATCCACGAAGAATTTATCCCCTTGCGCGATTAGCCAAAGACGGTCAGCTATCGGCAAGTCTAAAAAGGCAATGGGGAAGTAGATGGAATACATCGGCAAAGTGGTTTGGGTCACTGGCGCATCCTCAGGCATTGGCGCAGCCTTGGCGCGCGATGCTGCGAAACGCGGCGCGCTTTTGGTTTTGTCCGGACGAAATGAAGACCGGCTAGCGGAGGTCGCAGCGGATTGCGGCGAAACGCTAATCCTACCATTCGATGTACGCGATGAGGCCGCGCTTGCCGATGCAACCGAACAAGCGCTTAGCTGGAAAGGCGGCGTGGATCTCGCCTTTGCGAATGCTGGCGTCTCTCAGCGTAGCCGAGCGCTCAAGACTGACATGCAAGTCTATCGCGATATTATTGAGATTGATCTGACCGCACAGATTGCCTTTTCGCAAGGGCTTATTGGTTCAATGTCAGAGCGCGGTTCAGGCGCACTTGCCTTCATCTCATCCATCGCTGGCAAAGTCGGCGTACCGATGCGAACAGCATATTGCGCTGTGAAATTCGGCCTCGCCGGGTATGCCGATGCCTTGCGTGCTGAGCTCTCGCAAAACAGCGTCAACGTTCACGTGATCTACCCGGGATCGGTTGCTACCGATGTGTCGCGCAATGCGATGGTCGGGGATGGCAGTCAACGCGGACGCTCTGACAAAGCGATCGATGAAGGCATCCCTGCCGAAGACGCAGCCAAAGCGATGCTGGACGCAATTGCAAACGGCGAACGTGAGATCATCGTCGCGCAAGGCACAGAAGCCGGCATGGGCGAAATGCGTCGCACACCGGATACACTGTTTGATCAGGTCGCGAACATGGTCGCAAGCGGATATATGGAACGCATGGAATCGTAAATCAGGGTCGCTAACAAAAACAAAAAACAATGTTTTCGCGTACATATAAGCCATCTGCTGCGCTCGCACCGTATGTGCGAGATTTTTACGTCTTTCAGGCGCCGCTGCCTGACGACCATGTTATTGAAGATTTTCTGCTGTCCGAAACCGCTTTTGTGCGGGTCTTGATCAAAGGCAACTGGCGCGGAGGCGATGCACCCGAAGAGCTATCACAAGCGGGATACTCGAGTTTTTTTGGAGCGAATAGCCACCCTTTTAGAGTCCGTCTAACCGGGAGCCTCGACAATGTTGGCATCGCATTTCGCCCCGGCGGATGGCGGGCATTGTTTGATCAGTCTCACACGGAATTTGCTGACCTGTTGCTGCCCCTGCGCAATTTGTGGGGCCCGCTGGCGGATCAGCTTTACTATGAGATCGCGCAGGCAGACACTGACGAAGAGAAAATTGCCATTGTCGAAGATGTCTTGACGTTGCGTCTGGATAAGGTCGGCTCTTACGAAGTTGACGAGGCCATGGCGAAATTTGAGCGCTTCTCTCGGCAAGACAGCACCATTCGCATTGACGAGGCCGCGGACCGCATTGGTTTGTCGGTCCGCCAGATGGAACGGCGCGTCAAATACCATTTTGGCTTCACGCCAAAAGGCGTTCTGCGTCGGAGTCGGTTTCTGGATATGGCCGCGGCCATCCGCGGATTCAGCAGCCCTAGCGAGCAATTGCTGGCCGAACTGAGATATTCCGACGATTCGCATCTCAACAAAGAGTTTCGCCGTTTTGCCGATATGACTCCCGGCCAATTCAAGGACGCGAACACTCCTTTGCAAACCGCCGGGCTTTTGTTTCGCGAAGAAAGCCGCCACGATGACTAACATTGATTGTGGCAGGAGAGGTCAGGACAATGGGTGCTTTGGAGCAGAAGCGGGTTGAGCTAGCGAACGGTATGCATCTGGACGTGGTCGATGAAGGGCCGCTTGATGCACCCGCTCTGATCTTTCTGCATGGCTTTCCTGAGAGCCACCGCACTTGGCGGCATCAAATCGCGCATTTCTCCGACCGGTTTCGCTGCATTGCTCCGGATCAACGCGGCTATCGCAATTCTTCCAAGCCGCAAGAGGCAGACGCCTACACACCTGACAAACTTATCGGGGACATCTTTCTGCTGGCAGATGCGCTGAACATCGCCAATTTTACGATTGTCGGCCACGATTGGGGCGGCGCGATTGCTTGGGGTGTAGCCCTGGGCGGTCAGCATATGCGCGTTGAGCGCGCGGTAATTGCCAATGCTCCGCACCCGCTTTTGTTTCAAAAGCTACTCTACACCCATCCCGGCCAACGAGAGTCCAGCCAATACATTCGCGCCTTCCGTGATCCGGCCAATGATGCGTTGGTCAAAGAGCACGGTCTGACAGGGCTGCTTTTGAAAGAGGTCAAATGGGATCGCCCCGGCGCCATGGAGCCCGAGGAGCGCGATGCATTGCTACGCGATTGGCAAAACCGCGATGCAGCCTTTGGGATGCTCAATTATTACCGCGCTAGCCCGATTGATGTGCCGTTGATGGATGCGCCGTTCGAAGTGCCAAGCACATTCACTGCGCCACAATTGCCAAAGCTGACGATCCCCACGTTGGTAATCTGGGCGATGGATGATTTGGCTTTGCCGCCAGAGAACCTTGATGGTTTGGCGGATATCGTCGATCCGCTTACCGTGCATCAAGTCCCAGATTGCGGGCACTTTGTACCTTGGGAAGCCCCCGACGCTGTCAATTCCGCGATGGAAGCATTCTTAGAAGGCTAGGCTCGCTCTACCCACTCCACCCAAGCGCCATGCGGATGGGCATGGGCGAGCAATCTGCGCTCTCCATCACCCCGCTGTCCGGTCCAGTATCGGACGTGCAGTTCGTGTCGGAAGGTCGCCGGATCAGTCTCGAGTGACACCCACGCGAGCGGTTTATCAGGTGTCGCCTTTGCCCCCGCCTTCAAGATCGCTGCGGTGATCGCATCTTGGGTCCGCTTGGGCATATATTGCCACATGATCGAATGCATCATGGCTTTGGTCGTGCCTGCGGCTTGGGGCCGAACCAACTGCTCATCGACAAAATCGCCTGCATCCATTTGCACCAGATCAGGCCGCGCGGCGCTCGCCAAAGTAATCGCTGCATCAATCCGCTCCAGACGCGCAGGCGCATCGGGCCAGACATAGGCTTTGAGTTTGAGCGCGCTAGCTGTGTCAGCCAAACGAATTGGCGCTACGTCGCACCCTTGCACTTTGAGTATTTTAAAGCCCTTGGGCGGCGCAGGCGGAGACATTTCAGCAGGCCATTGCGGAGTGATCCACATCGGCGAATTCTCCGGCCCCACTTCGGTCTCTCCCAAGCGAAAGAAGTACCGATCCAGCATCGTATTGACGCCAGCGCTTGCGCCCAGCTCAAAAAGGTCAAATCGCGGCACGACTCGCTGAGCGAGCCATAATATCCCGGCCATCAAACTCGCCGAACGCCCTGCTTCATTGGTTTGCGGCGGCCCATCAAGCCAAGGGGTTAGCACCGCATCGTGATCCTCAACCATGGCCAGCACAATCGCATCCACCGAATCCTGATCGGTGACCTCTCCCGCATAAACAGGCAGCAATCGCGTATCCGCTCCGGTCAACGCCAAATGATGCAGACCCCCTGTGACGCGCAGCGGCATTGCGTCTTTCAGGGTCAGCCCTTCCCACTCTCGCATCTTTTGTCCGAGTCGCGTCGGCGTCGCACGGACTTTCAAAAGCGCGCGCACAACCCGCCCGGTGCAATGCGCGCCCGCCTCCTCAGCATGGTCTGCCTGCCAAGCAATCGCAGCGTCAAATTCCTCGGTCAACATGATTTCGTCGGCCATAAATACGATGTTCCTTATGTGCGCTGGCATTGCCCTTTAGGGCGCGTGTCCCTAAGTCCCGCCGCGCGATGACAAGTGAACCAAACTCGAACCCAATAGCACCGCTGACATTTGCGGTGCCAAAAGGCCGCATTCTCGACGAGGCTTTGCCGGTTATGGCGCGCGCTGGCGTGGTGCCTGAGGATGGCTTTTACGACAAGGCCAACCGCGCGCTTTCTTTTGCCACCACGCGTGAGGATATGCGGATTATTCGGGTGCGCGCTTTTGATGTCGCAACCTTTGTAGCACATGGCGCGGCACAAGTCGGCATCGTTGGCTCAGACGTAATCGAAGAGTTTGATTATGCTGACCTTTATGCACCGGTCGATCTGGATATTGGGCAGTGCCGCCTATCGGTCGCGCGAATGGTCGATGAACCCGCTATCGCAAGCGGCGTGAGCCATGTGCGCGTCGCAACCAAGTATCCGAGCCTCACGAGGCGGCACTTTGAAAGCCAAGGCGTGCAGGCCGAATGCGTAAAGCTAAACGGTGCGATGGAGTTAGCGCCATCGCTGGGCCTCGCGCGCCAAATTGTTGATCTGGTTTCCACCGGCCGCACCTTGCAACAAAACGGTTTGGAAGAAACCGACCGTATTCTCGATATTACTGCGCGGCTGATCGTCAACAGGGCAGCGTTGAAGACCGATCGGCGCGTCGCCGATCTTGTTGCCGCATTCCGCGAAGACGCTGCGACCCGTGTAAAGCTGGACTCCGCCTGATGCAGAAGCTTTCCAGCAAAGACGCGGATTTTGCACTGCGCTTTGAGCGGCTCGTTAATGTCCGCCGCGAGGCTGATCGCGATGTCACTGGCACTGTGTCCAGCATTCTGTCTTCGGTTAAGACCGGCGGGGACAAGGCGCTGCTCGAATATACACAGCGTTTTGATGGCTATGCATTAGTTGATGACAGCGATTGGGTGGTAACACCGGAACGCTGCGCCGAAGCTTATGAGCAAATTGACACCGAAGTGCGCGACGCGCTCGAACTCGCGGCAGCACGCATCCGCACTTATCACGAAGCGCAATTGCCAGAGGACCGCGATTTCACCGACGAAGCAGGCGTGCGACTTGGCGCAATTTGGCGCGCTGTAGATGCCGCAGGTCTTTATGTTCCCGGTGGCCGCGCCGCTTACCCTTCGTCGCTGCTAATGAACGCCATCCCAGCACGCGTTGCCGGGGTTGAGCGGGTTGTGGTTGTCACACCGACACCCAAGGGCAAGTCGAACCCGCTGGTCTTGGCCGCTGCACATATTGCTGGTGTGGATGAGATTTGGCGGGTCGGCGGAGCGCAAGCTGTTGGTGCGCTCGCCTATGGCACTGAGCGAATCAAAGCCGTCGATGTAGTCACCGGCCCCGGCAATGCTTACGTCGCCGAAGCTAAGCGCCAGCTCTATGGCGTGGTTGGCATTGATATGATCGCAGGGCCAAGCGAGATTTTGGTCATCGCGGATGGCAAGAATGATCCCGATTGGATTGCGGCAGATTTGCTCAGTCAGGCTGAGCATGACCCGACTTCGCAATCGATCCTGATCACTGATGATCCTGGCTTTGCCGCAATGGTTGAGGATTGCATTGATGTGCAATTGAGCATGCTGGAAACGCGCAAGACCGCCAAGGCAAGCTGGGATGCGAACGGAGCGATCATCGTCGTCGAAAATCTCGCAGGCGAAGCGCCGGCGCTTGCCAACCGTCTGGCCGCTGAGCATGTCGAACTCGCCATCGACGACCCAGAACCATTGCTCAAGAGCATCCGCCATGCAGGCAGCGTCTTCCTTGGCCGTATGACGCCAGAGGCCGTGGGTGATTATGTCGCCGGACCAAACCATGTCCTGCCAACCGGACGGCGCGCGCGTTTTTCCAGCGGGCTTTCGGTGTTAGACTTTATGAAGCGCACTAGCTTTCTTGGGGTAGACGAAACCTCCTTTAAGGCTGTTGGACCAGCGGCGGCGACACTCGCCCATGCCGAAGGGCTGCCGGCCCATGCCAAATCAGTGGAATTGCGGATCAAATGAACACGCCTGCCCGATCTCAAGCTCGTTCTGCAGCACGGCTCGCCGCCGTCCAAGCGCTCTATCAAATGCAAATGGAAGGCACGGCGCTTGCGAAGCTGCTCGATGAGTTTCATCAGCACCGGCTTGGCCGCGAGGTTGATGATGAAGACCATGACGGCGAAGTGTTTGCGGATGCAGAGGTCGAGTTTTTCGACGATCTGGTGCGCGGCGTGGAGGCAAGGCGCGATGAGATTGATGAGCATCTTGCTGGCAAACTCTCTGATGGCTGGACGATCAAGCGGCTCGACAAGACGATGCTGCAAGTGTTGCGCGCCGGCGTTTATGAATTGATCGCGCGGGCCGATGTGTCGACGGCCACCGCGATCAGTGAATATGTCGATGTCGCCAAGGCGTTCTTTGATGACCGCGAAGCCAAGTTTGCGAACGGCATACTGGACGCAGTGGCAAAGGAAGCGCGTTCATAACTTTTTATCTGCGCACTCGCACCCGCGAGCGCAAATTCCTCGCTGACGCGACGTTCCCATCGCATCGCTTCGGGCGGCTTTGCGAAACCTTCAGCTTCGAGGTCTAATACCAAAGTTGCGTCGCGATGGTGGCGGAACTCTTGCACTCAAGTAGCGAAGCGGTAGTGCGATCAATATGCACGAAGCAGAATTCATCGCAGCGTTGCGCAAGCTTCCCCTTCACCCTGGTGCGCGCCGGCTGGAAGATGATTGCGCCGTGCTCGAAATTGGTGGTGAGACACTCATCATAACCACGGATTCGATGGCAGCTGGCACGCATTGGAAACCGGATGCCGACCCTTTTGATATCGCATGGAAGCTCGTCGCGACCAACCTTTCGGACCTTGCAGCCAAGGGCGCTGAGCCTGTTGGCTTGCTCCTCAATCACAGTTTGGATGAAGGCAGTGAGCGGTTCCTAGAGGGGCTTTCCGCAATCCTTTCAAGATATGACGTCCCGCTGCTTGGCGGCGACACGATTGCGACGAAAGAAGGACAAACGCACGGGCTGACGGCGATTGGACGCGCGACCCATACACCGGTTCCATCGCGCGCAGGCGCGCTCGAAACGCACAACCTTTACATCACCGGGCCTGTTGGACGTGCAATGCTGGGTTTTGAAGGTGATACTGAACACGCAAAAGACTTTAACCGCCCCCTTCCTCTACTTGCCGAAGGCCAAGAGTTAGCGCCTTTGGTCAGCGCGATGATGGATGTCTCCGATGGATTGCTGCTCGATGCTTTGCGAATGGCACAGGCCAGCGGCGTAACTCTAAACCTTGATCGCCAAGGCATCCCCGTCGCAGACTCAACCAGACGCCATGACTGCTTCCGATGGGGCGATGACTACGCGTTGCTGTTCACTGCTCCCGCTGATGCAAGTCTTCCCACTCATGCCATTTGCATTGGAGAAGTCTTAGCCCAATCTGGCGCGCCGATATTGCTCGATGGCGAACCGCCTGACGGCAAGAATCTCGGTTACCAACACCAATAAGTTGCCTTCAGCCTAGCAATTCTGGCGAAAAGCGCATTCGAATGCATATGGGGTCTTGTCACATATCGATGAGTGCCTATAGCCTCGCGCCAAGAAGGAAGCTGCATTTTCCGCAGGCCAATTCTCCACGCAATTAGAAAAACAGTTCCAGAGAGGGGATGCTTCGTGGACTTAATTCTTATATCCATTGGGCTTGGTTTGCTCGCCATCGTGTATGGCTTTGTGACCAGCCGCCAAGTGCTCGGCGCAAGTGCCGGGAACGAAAAAATGCAGGAAATCGCAGGCGCTATTCAGGAAGGCGCGCAAGCCTATCTGGGCCGGCAATATCGTTCGATTGCGATCGTTGGCGTTATCGTCGCGGTTTTGGTTTTCGTATTCCTGGGCGCCATTACGGCCGTTGGCTTTCTAATCGGCGCGATTTTATCTGGCGTTGCTGGTTATATCGGCATGAATATCTCGGTCCGTTCCAATGTGCGCACGGCGCAGGCCGCAAGCGATGGTTTGCAGCAGGGATTGACCGTGGCGTTTCGCGCAGGGGCCGTCACCGGTATGTTGGTGGCTGGTCTGGCATTGTTGGCAATCGCTGTCTTCTATTATGTCCTCACTGGGCCAATGGCGCTGAGCTTGGCCGAAGCGGCTGAAAAACGTCAGATCATTGATGGTCTTGTCGGGCTGGCCTTTGGTGCTTCGCTGATTTCCATTTTCGCGCGTTTGGGCGGCGGTATCTTTACTAAGGCTGCTGACGTTGGCGCTGATTTGGTGGGTAAGGTTGAGGCCGGCATTCCAGAGGATGATCCACGCAACCCCGCCACTATCGCCGATAATGTGGGCGATAATGTTGGCGATTGTGCCGGTATGGCTGCCGATTTGTTTGAAACTTATGTGGTTACTGTTGGTGCCACAATGGTGCTAACCGCGCTGCTTGTTACTGCGGATAGCAGCCAGGCGATGGCGGGGTTAATGGCTCTGCCGTTACTTGTTGGCGGTGTATGCATCGTGACCTCGATTATTGGAACTTATATGGTGCGTCTTGGTAAATCCAACAATATCATGGGTGCGCTATATAAAGGCTTTATTACCACCGCAGTCTTATCGGTTCCTGCGATTTATTTCGCAACCGATACGGCGATGGGTGGCATGTATACTATATATAATGCTGGCGATACAATTGTCACCGGCTTGGCAGTATTTTGGTCGATGATGGTTGGTCTGGTTGTAACCGGCCTGATTATCTGGATCACTGAATATTATACAAGTACCGAATATCGTCCGGTTCGTTCGATTGCGAAATCATCGGAAACTGGGCACGGTACGAATGTTATTCAGGGGTTGGCGATCAGCCTTGAATCAACTGCATTGCCCACATTGGTTATCGTTATAGGCATCATTGTATCATATCAGCTTGCTGGCCTCATCGGTATTGCCTTCGCGGCCACGTCTATGTTGGCGTTGGCAGGTATGGTTGTTGCACTGGATGCATATGGCCCTGTGACTGATAACGCAGGCGGCATTGCAGAGATGGCTGAGCTGGACGAGAGCGTTCGTGATAAGACCGATGCGTTGGATGCTGTGGGCAACACCACAAAAGCTGTGACAAAGGGCTATGCCATTGGTTCTGCTGGCTTGGCGGCATTGGTGCTGTTTTCGGCATATACGGCGGATTTAAAGGAATTCTTCCCTGACCTTCGGGTAAGTTTCAGCCTTGAAAATCCGTATGTCATTGTAGGGCTATTGCTGGGTGCATTGCTACCATATCTGTTTGGTGCGATGGGCATGACAGCTGTTGGCCGTGCAGCCGGTGACGTGGTGAAAGACGTTCGTGCGCAGTTTGCAGCGGATAAGGGCATCATGACAGGCAAATCACGCCCCGATTATGCGCGTACCGTTGATCTGGTGACAAAGGCAGCGATTAAGGAAATGGTTATTCCTTCGCTGCTTCCAGTATTGGCCCCGATTGTTGTATATTTTGTAATCAGTTGGGTAGCCGCTTTGGGTGCGCCATCATATTCGGATGCAGCAGCTTATGGCCAGTCACAAGGCTTTGCGGCACTTGGCGCATTGCTGCTTGGTGTCATTATCTCCGGCATTTTCGTTGCTCTGTCGATGACAGCAGGCGGCGGTGCATGGGATAATGCGAAGAAATATATCGAAGACGGCAATCATGGCGGCAAGGGCTCCGAAGCTCACAAAGCTGCTGTGACCGGTGACACTGTGGGCGATCCTTACAAGGACACCGCAGGACCTGCTGTGAACCCGATGATCAAGATCACCAACATCGTTGCGTTGCTCTTGCTCGCAGCTTTGGCGGGCGGCGCACACTAAGCACCACCACCTAAGCGAATGAACAAACCCCGCTCGGAGCAATCTGGGCGGGGTTTTTCGTATCTGCGCGACCTTGACCTCGCCACGGCGCCCCCGCATGGGCGAAGGAGTTATGGCAGAATCCCCCTCAAACGAAGACCTAGTCACCGGCCTGGTCCGGCTCCTGACAGTTGAAAAGCGCGCGGCAGACATCTTTGCCGGTCGCGCTCAGAAAGGCGGCGTGGGTCGAGTATTTGGCGGGCAAGTGCTGGCGCAGGCTCTCCAAGCCGCTCAGCTGAGCGTGCCCGATACAAAGACCGCGCATTCTCTGCACGCCTATTTCCTGCGCGGTGGCCGCGAAGGCGTTCCGATTGAATACCGGATTCAACGTGATTTTGACGGGCGCAGCTTTGCCAATCGGCGCGTGGTCGCAGCTCAGGAAAACGACGACGGGTCATGCTCACCAATTCTGAACCTCACGGCGTCCTTTCAGGTGCCCGAAGAAGGCTTAGAGCATATCGATTCGCTGATGCCGGATGTCGAAGCCCCCGAAGACCTAAAATCGGACATGGAAATGCGCAGGGTCATGGTCGAAAAGGGGGGCGACAAAATCGGTGATGCGCAGCGCGCCTTGATGCTGCGGCCACGACCGATTGAATTGCGCACGATTGACCGGCTGCATTGGATGAACTCCGAGCCGAAAAAGCCGCACGCGCACAGTTGGTTCAGAACCGTCGCGCCGATCACCGGGGATGTCGATACACCGGCTTTGCACCGGGCAATCATTACCTATGCCAGCGATTATACGCTGCTGGGTACGAGCGCGTTGCCCCATGGCTTAAGCTGGTTTCGTGGTGAGCTGGTCGGGGCGAGTTTGGACCATGCTTTATGGTTTCACAAAGAGGCGCGGGCCGATGAGTGGCTGCTTTATGCCACGGATGCGCCCTGGTCGGGCGGCGGGCGCGGGTTTAACCGGGGCCGTATCTTCAACCGGCAAGGCGAACTGGTCGCCAGTGTCGCGCAAGAAGGCATGATGCGGCGGCGCAAAGCGAAGTAGCAACCGCGCCTCCCACGCGCCCTTTCCTTGCGGTCAGCCATGCGATATCCTCACGCTCGGGAGATACGCCGTCATGAACATCCACCGCCAGCCACCGACAAAAACGACGCTGCAAGCCTCGAACCACCCCTATCTCAGCGGGCCATGGACGCCAGTTCACGAGGAAGTTGACGTTGATGAGCTTGAGGTGATTGAAGGCGAGATTCCGGCGGACATTGACGGGATTTATCTGCGCAACACCGAAAACCCGGTGCATCAACCACTTGGTCGGTATCACCCATTCGACGGCGATGCGATGATCCATCAGGTCAGTATTTCTGGCGGAAAAGCGAGCTATCGCAACCGCTTTGTGCGCACTCAATGCTTTGAAGCCGAACAGATTGCGGGCGCGTCACTGTGGGGCGGATTGATGGATCGGCCTGATCTTTCCAAACGCCCCGGCTTTGGTGCGCATGGATCGCTCAAGGACACGGGCAGCACCGATATCATCGTTCATGCTGGAATGGCCTATGCGACGCTCTATCAATGCGGAGAAGCGTGGCAGATGGACCCGGTTACGTTAGAAAACCTTGGGAAGGCTTCTTGGGGACCGCTGGATGGGGTTAGCGCGCACCCAAAGATTGACGTTGAGACCGGAGAACTAATGTTCTTCAACTATTCCAAGCACGCGCCTTTCATGCACTACGGGGTCGTCGATCGCGCTGGCAAGCTGGCCCATTATGTGCCGATCCACCTTCCCGGCCCGCGGCTGCCACATGACATGGCGATCACAAAGAACTGGTCGATCCTAAACGACATGCCACTGTTCTGGGACGAGGAACTTCTGAAGCGCGATATCCACGCGGCGCGCCTGCACGATGGAATTCCAACCCGTTTCGCACTGATTCCGCGACATGGTCAGCCAGAGGATATCCGCTGGTTCGACGCCTCCCCCACCTATGTGCTGCATTGGACCAATGCGTGGGAAGAAGGCGATGAAGTGGTTCTGGAAGGATATTACGAAGACAAGCCGATGCCTGATCCGATTGCGGAAGCAGGCGAATACAGCCAGATGATGGCGTATGTTGACATGAATTCGTTCCAGTCTCGGCTGCATCGCTGGCGTTTCAATCTGACTACCGGCGAAACCACCGAAGATCGTCTGTCAGACCGGATTGTTGAGTTTGGTATGGTCAATCCGAATTATTACATGCGCAAATCGCGCTATGTTTGGTCGACCACAGGGCATCCGGGTTGGTTCTTGTTCAATGGCTATGTGCGCCACGACACCCAAAAGGGCGAGGAACAGGTCTATCAGTTGCCCGAAGGCGTTTATGCGAGCGAAAGCCCGATTGTTCCCAAGCGGACTCCCGCCTCAAGTGGCGAAGCGGTGAGCGAACAGGATGCCTATTTGGTGACGTTTTTGATCGACGAGAACACTTCCACCTCAGAAATGGCGATCCTTGATGCAGCGGACATAACCAATGGCCCGATCTGCCGCTTGGCCCTACCGCATAAAATCTCAAGCGGTGTGCACACAACATGGGTTGAACATTCGCAATTGAGGGCAGACGCGGCTTTCAAACGGGAACGGGTTGCGGCCTAGTATAAAACGATCTTCGCCAATCACCCTAAGTGGTTGCAACTTATTGCGCTCCCGCGCATTGAGACTGCAACGGACCAATTCCAAACTAGAAAGGGCCCTTTCAATGGCTTTCACACTGATTGATCTTCCTTACAGCGACCTCGCCCCTGCGATCTCGGCTGAGACGCTGTCTTTCCACCACGGGAAACACCACCAAACCTATATCGACAAAATGAACGCTGCGATTGATGGCACCGATCACGCCGATGCCGCGCTCGAAGCAATCGTGGCGGATGCACGCGGCAGCAATGCCGGTTTGTTCAACAACGCCGCGCAAACATGGAACCACGGGTTCTATTGGCTTTCACTCAGCAATGATGAGGCCGCACCTTCGGCTGAATTGGCTGCGAAGATCGACGCAGCCTTTGGCTCGATTGATGAACTAAAAGCGCAATTGAAAGCGCGCGGCGCAGGTCACTTTGCCAGCGGTTGGGTATGGCTTGCCGAAAAAGATGGGGCGCTCTCCATCGAAGAAACCCATGACGGCGACACTCTGGCCGATAGCGGGTTTAACCCGTTGCTGGTCGTCGATGTTTGGGAGCACGCATATTACATCGACCATCAGAACAAGCGTCCCGCGTATCTAGATGCCGTGGTTGATGGGAAGCTCAATTGGGCCTTCGCTAGCGAGAACCTCGCGCGAGGCGCCACTTGGGTCTATCCAACCTGAGCCGTCTTACAATTCGGACAAGAATACCCGGCCATCCTATGATGCGCCGGGTTTTTTGTGCCTAGCAGCGGCAAGAAAACCAATGAACTCATGTAAACGGCTAGGCTTTGTAACGCTGAGCGAAACATTTCGCCGCAAACCTATCACTGATCACCTGTTCCATGGGGGGACAGCCTTGTTCTGTTAATGCCTGAGCAAGGTTGAGCTTAACATTCTGGCAATCCATGGCGTTCATACGCGACCACCATCTCGTCCCTTAGTCAACGCAACTCAAATGGGGGTTCAGTCAGTCAAGAGCACCGTCCGCGGGGAATCGGAAGGTGTCACGAAGAGTAGAAATATACTCTTGCCTGACATTCGAAAGGAGCATCGCAATGCCTACTTTACCCAAGACCACACTTATGTTTTCCAGCCTGGGCGTTATCGCCGTGGCTCTTCCTGCCGCTGTTGTCGCGCAACAACCGGTTCCAGTTCCTGCATCGTCTGGCCCAGCCGAAGTGCTCACCACAGTCTATGGCTCGACGCCAACCGATCTGTCTGAGCTTAACGAGGGACCTAAGGTTGAAGGCTTGATCTCGGCGCGCAATGGCGACCAAATCCAAGTAACTTCGCCTGATGGCACCAATACCCTAATCACCGTCGGTGATGTCACTCGTATCCGTGCAAGCGGCGGCTTCCTTGGTCTGGGCAAAACAAAGCTCACACAAGCGTCTTTGCTCAACGGGCTGCCGGTTGAAGTTAATACCGTTCAATGGGGCCGGGCGCTCGTCGCTGAAGACATCAAGCTGAAAGGCAAAGACCTTAAGACAGCGAATATGATCCGCAACGGCACCGAGCAACGCTTTGGCGAACAAGGCGCACGCATCACCAAGAACACCGCTGCGACGGAAGCTCTACGGGGCCGGTTTGGCGATATTGATAAGTACAATATCAAGCGCACAACCAACGTCTATTTCGACACCAACAAGTTCAACCTGTCAGCCGAATCGCGCCAAGAACTGTGCGCGACTGCGGCAGAAGCTGACGCGACCGAAAACTCGCTGATGTTGGTTTTGGGATACACCGATTCGACCGGCAGCTATGAAGTGAACCAAGCGCTTAGCGAAAAGCGTGCAGCGCGCGTGGTGAACTATCTTCAGCAGCAATGCGGCTGGAAGCCGTATCGTATGCTGACCCCGGCTGGCATGGCGGAAAGCGATCCAGCAGCAGACAACACATCTGCATATGGCAAAGCACAAAACCGCCGTGTTGCGGTGAATATCCTCGTCAGCAAGAGCGTAGACGGGCTTTAAGCAAAAATTTGCGAATGGGTGGGCTTCGGCTCATCCGCTTGCATGATAGAAATCGTAAACTTGGCGCGCGACCTTATCGCTGACGCCGGGCGCGCGTTGAAGATCTTCAAGCGCCGCCGCGCGAACTTTGCTCGCCGTTCCAAAATGCAAAAGCAACGCACGTTTGCGCGCCGGACCAATGCCAGGAATTTCATCCAAGGGTGAGGCGGTGATAGCTTTGGAGCGCTTGGCTCTGTGGGCTCCAATCACATAGCGATGGACTTCATCGCGCAACCGCTGCGCGTAAAACAGCACCGGCGAATTGGTTGGCAGCGTCTTTTCGCGGCCATCGGGGAAGTGGAACACTTCGCGCCCTTCACGGCCATGATGTGGGCCCTTAGCGATACCGATCACCGGTACATCATCAATTCCCAACTCGCCAAGAACCTGCATGACGCTGGACAATTGTCCTTTGCCGCCATCCACCAGCACCAAATCGGGCCAAACGCCCGCTTTCTCGCGGTCAGGGTCATCCTTCATCGCGCGAGCAAAGCGACGATCCATCACTTCGCGCATCATTGCGAAATCATCATTGGTCTGTGCGGTCTTGATGTTGAACTTGCGATATTGGGACTTTTCGAAACCCTCCGGGCTCGCCACCACCATCGCGCCAACGGCCTTTGCGCCTTGGATATGCGAGTTGTCGTAAACTTCGATGCGCTCCGGCGGCGCATCCAACTCCAGAAATTCAGCGAGCTGGCGATTGACCTTCGCCTTGGTCCCGGTCTCTGCCAAACGCCGTTCCAGCGCTTCGACCGCATTGCGCTGCGCTTGCGCTAGCAATTTGCGTCGGTCGCCGCGTTGCGGAACTGACAGCGCAACCTTGCGTCCACCTGTTTTGGCCGCCACTTCGGTCAGAGCCGCTTCAATCAGTTCACGTTCGGGCAATTCGCGATCGAGCAAGACCGCCGGCGGCGGCGGAACTTCCTCGTAGAATTGTAGCATCACATTGGCGAGGACCTGCGCCTCTTCGACATCCTTTGTGTGGCTGGGAAAGAAGGCGCGGTGCCCCCAGTTTTGCCCGCCGCGAATGAAGAAGGCTTGCACACCAACATGTCCACCTCTGGAGGCAAGCGCGAAGACATCGGCGTCGCCTACGCCGCTGGCGTTGATCGCCTGAGAGCCTTGGATAAAGGTCGCCGCACGCAAACGATCACGCAGTATGGCGGCGGTTTCGAAATCGAGATCCTCTGCTGCCTTGGCCATCTGCTTTTCCAAATCAGCCTGAACCTGCGAGCTCTTGCCGGCAAGAAAGTCCTTCGCTTGACGAACCAGCGCATCATAGTCCGGCTCACTTACTCGCCCGACACAAGGCGCGGAACAGCGCTTGATTTGATAGAGCAGGCATGGCCGGTCGCGGTTCTTGAAGAAACTGTCCGTGCAAGAGCGCAGCAGGAACAGCTTTTGCAGAGCATTAAGCGTCGTATTGACGCTGCCTGCGCTTGCAAACGGGCCGTAATAGTTGCCATTTGCGCGGCGCGCGCCGCGATGTTTGTGGATGCGCGGAAACTCATGATCAGCGCGCAGAAGGATAAACGGAAAGCTCTTATCATCGCGCAGTAACACATTAAAAGGTGGGCGAAAGCGTTTGATAAATTGCGCTTCGAGCAACAGTGCTTCGGCTTCGGAATTGGTGGTAACAATCTCCATCGAACGGCATTGCGACACCATCCGTTGCAGCCGCCCGGTCAGCCCGTTGATCTGGGTGTAGTTCGCCACCCGCGCCTTGAGTGAACGCGCTTTGCCAACATAAAGCACATCGCCGCGCGCATCGAGCATTCGATAAACGCCGGGGGTCGGTTTGAGTGTTTTGACCGTTTCCCGGATCGCCTCCACCCCAACTTCTAGGTTTGGCTGCGCACGCGACACCGTATAGGCCGCGCGTTCCTCATTGAAACGCCCCGCCCCTCTGGGATCATGCGGTGCACCGGCTTTGCTTCGCGACATAGGTTACAGATAGAGAGGAAGCGTGTGCGTTTGCAATCCGCAGCGCTCCCACTATCGCCGGACATATGAAGAATTACGACGTCATCATTCTAGGCGCGGGGGGCGCTGGGCTTATGTGCGCAGCGCGCGCGGGTCAGCAAGGCTTGCAGGTCGCCGTGCTGGAAAAAGCGGAGAAGCCGGGCAAGAAGATCCTGATTTCTGGAGGTGGGCGTTGCAATTTTACCAATGTAAGCGCTGGGCCGGACAATTTCCTATCGGCCAATCCCCATTTCGCCAAGTCGGCGCTGGCGCGATACACGCCGCAGAACTTTATCGAGCTCGTCGATCGCTATCAGATCGCATGGCATGAAAAAACTCTGGGTCAATTGTTCTGCGATGGCTCCGCCAAACAGATCGTCGCAATGTTGATCGAGGAATGCCCGGACAGCGTCGATGTGATTTGCGATGCGCAAGTCAGCGCTGTGTCAAAGGACGGTGAGACATTCGCTGTCTCGGCCGGAGGAGAGCAATACGCCGCCCCTGCCCTAGTCATCGCCACGGGTGGACCCTCGATTCCGAAAATGGGCGCAACTGACTTCGCCTATTCGCTTGCTCGAAAATTCGGCCTGAAGGTTGTTGAGCCGCGCCCTGCGCTCGTCCCTCTAACGCTTGGCGGAGACGATGTGCTGTTCCGTGAGCTGTCAGGTGTTTCCGCGCCCGTGCATGCACGCGCTGGCAAAGCGCAGTTCGCCGAAGCTGCTCTTTTCACGCATAAAGGCCTGTCTGGCCCTGCGATTCTTCAAATTTCGTCCTATTGGCGATCAGGCGAAGAGATCGGGATCTCCTTTTTGCCAGAAGCGGAAGCGGATTGGCTGCTTGGTTTGAAGCGCGATCACCCGCGCGCCACCGTCAAATCGGTTTTGCGCGAGCATTTGCCCGACCGGCTCGCGGACGCTTTGGCGGGTCGATTGGGAGTTGAGCGCGAGCTGGGCAATGTCTCTGACAAAGACCTGCGTGCAGCAGGTGCAAAGTTGGCCGATTGGCGGTTTAGCCCCAATGGCACCGAAGGTTTTGCCAAAGCCGAAGTAACAATCGGTGGCATTTCAACTGCGGAATTATCGTCGCAGAAGATGGAGGCAAAGAAAGTACCGGGCCTCTACGCAATCGGCGAAGCGGTGGATGTGACAGGGTGGTTGGGCGGCTACAATTTTCAATGGGCCTGGGCGAGCGGGGTTGCATGCGGCAACGCATTGGCCGATCACGCTGCTACAACAGAAAGCTAAGCGGGGGAGAATTTCATGGGTGCTGTCAGCATTGCAATCGGACGGGTTCTGCTCGGCCTCTATTTCCTGCTTCCTGGCTTGATGAAGGCCATGGGGCCTGCGCAGACCATCGCCTATATGGAAAGTCACGCAATCCCGTTCGCAGCGCCGTTGATGTGGTTTTCGACCGCCGCGAATATCGTCGGTGGCTTGGCGCTGATCGCCGGGCGTCATGTGCGGCTCGTCGCCTATGCCTGCGTGCTCTACGTGTTGCTCGTCAATCTCATGCTCCATGACTTCTGGAACATGGGTCCGGACATGGTTGAACGAGAGACACAGAATTTCGTGAAGAACCTCGGCATTTTGGCCGGTCTGCTCGTGCTGGCAGGAGCGTCTCCTGCACGCCAACTCTCGATGGCCGGTTGGTGGAAAAGCGACCGCGCCGCGAGCTAAGAACCTGCGCGATAAGACACCACTTACCCCACGCGTCAGCTTGTTTTGCCACCCAAACGTGCTTACCTCATAGATGCTAAAGGCCCTTGAGAGGGTTTAGCATTTGCCCAAGCGCGCGCAGACGAACTCCGCAAAGCCGCGCTAAATCAGGAGGATGCCTTGCGCCAACTGCAAGGGATGGATTCATCGTTTGTCGCGATGGAATCGCCTAATTCGCCAATGCATATTGGCAATCTGTTGATCTACAATCCGCAGACCGCGCCCGGCGGATTTGTCCGGTTCAAGGATATTCTAGGGTTCTTTCGATCGCGCTTGCAGCTTTCCAAATCGGTTCGACAGCGACTTGTTCGCGTACCGTTTGATCTGGATTATCCATATTGGATTGAAGACCCCGATTTCGATTTAGAATATCATGTTCGCCATGTTGCCTTGCCAAAACCGGGTGATTGGCGGCAATTGTGCATTTTGGCCGCTCGCATCCATGCACGCCCGATCGACCTCAATCGACCACCTTGGGAATTCACTGTGGTTGAAGGTCTCGACAATGTTCGCGGATATCCTAAGGGCTCGTTCGGCATAGTCACCAAAGTGCATCATTCCGCGATCGATGGTGTGTCGGGCATCGACCTTATGGAAGCGATGCACACTTTGACCCCGGATCAGCCACCGCCAGAAACACCAGATGAATGGGTGCCAGAAAAAGTCCCAAGCCCAATTGAACTGCTTGGCAAGTCTTATCTTCATGCCCTCACCAACCCAGTGAAACAGGCCCAGGTCGCCGCGCAAGTCGTTCCCGGCATCGCCAGCGCGATCAAAGGTTTGGTGACGCGCGATTTCAAGCTTTCCACCGATTACATTCCGCCTCGCACCCGTTTCAACCGCTCGATTTCACCCCATCGAGTGGTGGAAGGCAGCTCCTTCAAACTTGCAGAGATCAAAGCGATCCGCGCGCTCCTGCCCGAAGCCAAGATCAATGATGTCGGGCTCTCGATTATTGGTGGGGCGCTGCATAAATATCTTAAGTCTAAGGATGATTTGCCCAAGACAAGCATGACTGCGATGGCACCGATATCGGTGCGCTCAGCGGATGAAAAAGGCGATATGGGCAACCAAGTCGCCGCAATGATCGCGCCATTGGGCACGCAAATCGCGGACCCGGCCGAGAGGCTCGCTTATGTTTTTGCGCAGACTAGCAATTCCAAGACGATGACCAACGCACTTGGCGCGCGCAATATGACCGAAGTCAGCAAGGTCAATCCGCTGCTCTACATGGCACTGGGGTCGCAATTGTTCAGCCGCATCAGCTTTGCTCACAAAGTGGCAATGCCGTTCAACACTGTTGTGACAAATGTGCCCGGCCCGCCGGTTCCGATCTATTCGAGCGGCGCGAAATTGGAAAGCATGGCACTGGCACTCATCTGCCTCACAGACGGGCTGGGCCTTGCGCACATCGTCCAGAGTTATGTCGATGAACTGATGATCAGCTTCACCGCTTGTCGCAAGATTATGCCGGACCCTGAATTCTACGCCGAATGCCTGCAAGCTAGCTTCGATGAGATGCTGGCAGCGGCAAAAGCACTGGAGGTCAGACCTACTAATAAGGCGAAGGCTACAAAAAGGTCCGCGGCGCCCAAGAAAAAGAAGGCAAGACGCGCGCCGAAGGAGAAGAGCTGATGGCAAGAGCTGACGCAAAATTGGATATCAAGCCGATTAGCGACGAGCCCAAAGCCACACCGCCAAACCGTTTGTGGGCACTGGCCGAAGGGCGCGCATTTTTTGAGTTAGGCGCATTTTACGCCAGCCGCATCATGCTGTCGAACCTGCCGCGCGGCGATGGCCATGCAGTACTGGTTATTCCGGGCTTTATGGCTACTAACAGCTCCACAATTCCAATGCGCGGCCTGCTCGCAGATTTGGGCTACGATGTGCATGGCTGGAACTCAGGACGCAACCTGCGCGTTGATGAAGAGCTGATCGACCAGCTCGAAGCGCAGCTGGACCGGCTGCATCAAACGAGCGGTAGACCAGTTTCGCTGGTTGGCTGGAGCCTAGGCGGCGTGCTCGCGCGCGAACTCGCTAAATTGCATCCTGATAAGGTACGGATGGTCATCAGCCTCGGGAGCCCGATCACCGATGATCGCAATCATACTAATGCCGCGCGATTGTTTGAATTCTTCAACGGCAATGAGCCTGAGCAAATACGCGGCGGCCAATTCAACGGCCTCAATGTCGCGCCTCCCGTACCGACAACGTCGATCCTGACAAAGACTGATGGTGTCGTGCATTGGCGCGGGAGCGTCCAAGCCGAAGGTGAGCACCCAAGCGAGAACATTGAGGTCTACGCCAGCCATTGCGGGCTTGGCGTGAACCCAAGCGTGATGATCGCGATTGCCGACCGCTTGGCACAAGCCGAGGGCCACTGGGCACCGTTTGAAGCGGACCCAACCTATTCATGGATGTTCCCCAAGTTCATGATGGACTGAACCGAGCGCAGATGCGCTGCCGACCCTAGAACAGCTTGCGGATATCAATCCCGATAAAGCGCCCAACTGGATCGATCAGGGACGGTTGATAATTGAGCGGTGTATCGCCGTTTTCATCCGTCACTGTGCGCCGTGCATCAAAGAGGTTGTCAGCGCGAAGGCTCACTCGGAAGTTCTTTAGCACACCCTCGTTCTTGCCCAGCAATTGCCCCAGTTCAGTGAACCACCGCACATTCACGGTCGCCAGATCATCGAAGAACAGGTCGCTGCTGCCTACTAAACCGGTGCCATCCAGCCGCGTGCTACTAGTATAGCGGCCAGACACCCGCATCCCGACCCCACCGCCAAAAATTCCCGCTTCCAACCGAGTGGAATGGCGCGGGAAGCCGAAAGCGCTGGTCGCTTGACCACCTAGCTGATCAAGCACGTCAATTCCCGGAGCGATCAGGATTTCGTTGTTCAACTCTATATTGTGGTTGAGCGAGAAGAAATAACGTGCGCCACTGGAATTGCGGCTCAGCGGGTTAAACGCCGGGCCACCCCCTTGTGAGGTACCATTCTGCGCGCCCGCTTGTTGGCTAGGCTGCTGCGTACTCGAAGCGCAGAATTGCGAACGGAAACGCTCAAGTGCGCTATCAGGGACATTCCCATCGGCATCGCGCATCCGGTCAAGGCCGAGCTTGATAAATTGTGGGTCAACACCGGGAAGTTCAGCGGACACATCTTCGCCGCGCTCGATCTTGCCGATCAATTCGCGGATTGCGGAAAGGCCATCATCGCCGCAAGCGCGCGCGCGGAAGGCTTCGCTGGCGCCGCGCGCTGGTGCGCCCGAAGGGCCGTCGGTTCCTTGTGCCACAGCGCCATCACCGCCCGCTGCTGGACCGGATCCGGGGCGTCCGCCTCCACCAGCGTTAGATGGATCAAAGCTGCAAATGCGGGTGCGCATTGCTGCCAAGCGTTCGGGGTCAACCTTACCATCCTCGCCTCGCACGCGGCTTAGCAAGCGTTCAAAACGTTGTGCATCAAAACCGGGGATCGTGCCTGATAGGTCTTCACCATTCTCGACCGCTTGCACCAACCGAGTCAGCACTTCCAAGCCATCATCAGCGCAAATGCGAGTCCGAAACTGCATAAAGGCCGCGCGTTGATCCGCGCTGGGAGGACCGCCCGCCCCCTGATTACCGCGCCGTCCTTGACGCTCGCCGCCACCGCGTTGTGCCGCAGCGCCCTGGGGTGTGCCGCCGCCAGCGGCGGAAGGACCACCACGGGCCTCACCACCACGCGCTTGCGCTCGTCCGCCTCGTTGACCACCTCGTTGAGCACCACCGATCGTCCCGCGTTTGGAAAAACCGAATTGGAGCCGCTCCGCGCGCGTTTCAGAAAATGTTACCGGCCGGCGGTCGACCGCAAGCAATGTGCCGCCTGCATCCCGCGTCACGCGATCTGCAAACGCCGCTTCGATTTCAGGCGTGAGCGTGGGAAAAGCGCTCGTCACATCATCCGAACGGTTGCGGATGTATTCCAGCGTAATGCGCGCACCGTTCCAAAACGGAAGTTCCCAATTTGCGGCGAATTTCCAGTCCCGCTGCGTCTCCGCGAGCAGGTTCGGATTGCCCCCTGTGATAACCGTCGCGAGCACCGATTCATTGTTCGTAAAATCAAACACGGGCACGTTGAGGTTTGTGACTTCCGGATTGCCCAGTGAGGATAAGGCCGGGGCAACTTCGCGTTGAATGTAGTTCACCGAAAGGTCGAGATTATCGAACGGTTTCCATGTCAGGCCTAGCGTATAATCGCCCAGCGTTCCAAAGTCGGAATAGTGGTTGAGTCCGACTTGTGCGTTCAACGAAAGACTGCCCAAAGCGTCGGCAAAACCAGTGCTTGTGCTGGTCAGCGGAACTACAAGGTTGACGCCTGTCGACAAGTCACCACGTGTAAGTTCAACCGATTGCGTGGTGCGGGTGTCGGACGTCTGCAAACGCTGCCAATCAAAGCCTATGTCAAACGTCGCCAACACTTCCCCCGCTGGCAATTCGCCCAAAGGCCCGCGCAGCGTGTTCAATGTTTGCGCGCTCAAACTGCGCGTGAAAGCGGTATCAAACCCGCCATTGACACTTGAAGGCAACGCCCCATCCAATGCCAGCGTGCCAGCAAGCGCTTGAGTCTGGAAATCGCTGATATCGACGCGGTTGGCGATCACTTGGGTCGTTTCTGAAAACCCGCTGTCAAAGGTACTGGTCAGACGGAAATTGCCCACGGGTTTGGTCAAAGAACCTGATGCATTGACGAAATCCTGCGCAGTGCGCTGAGTAAGCGGGGTATCTTCGCCGAAGGTGCGCAAAACGCTGGTCCCACCTGCGTCAGTAAGCGTGACTGCGTTCAAGCCTTGCAAGCTGAGCGAATCACTTCGCGCGTAATTGACATTGGCGCTGACCGATGTGCCGCTGTCGATATAAGCCTTGGCCCAGCTGACATTGGCATCAAAGTTGCGGCTGTCCGATATCAAGCTGCGGAATGGCGCCTGATCGGGATCACCAGCCACATCCGAAATAGAGCCGTCGGTCTGGATGATGCTGCGCTCATCTTCGGTAAGCAGCGACGTGTCATTCGCGCTTAGATTGACGTTGATGCGCGCACCATCAGCAATCTGGAGATATCCAAATTCCTGTTCACGAGTGTAATTGCCCCCGCTCGATGGCCCTTCAAACTCAAACTCAACTTCGGCGTTGCCGTAGCTCTCTTTGAGGATCAGGTTGATCACCCGCCGATCTGGTGGAAAACCGAAACGCTGCGCGACTTCTTCAGGGAAAACCTCGACCCGCGCGAGTGCTTCGGGTGGGTAATTGCGGAACTCACGAAACGATCCGATGCGAACGCCATTGATGAGGATAACCGGGCGACCACCGCCACCACGACCGCGCGCAGAACCGGTTTGATCGCTAATTTGCGTGATTAGGTCAGCGATCGAGGTCACGCCTTCTGCGGCGATATCCTCTTCATTGAGTTCCAGAACCGGGGCTTGATCAACCAACAACTGCCCTCGCAGCCTTTGTCCTTGAACAACGATCCCGCCATCACCGCTGATGTCGATATCACCATCGTCGATAGAATCTGGGTCTTCGGTGGCGGACGCTGGAGTCGGGAAATTTTGAGCAATCAAAGCACTCGGCATTGAGAGGGTAGCAAAGCACACGCCCGCCAAAAGGGGGCTTCTAAGTAGGGAGATAGAGGTCATGGTGTTTCAATGAACTTTCATCGGGGAGGATAAAACACTCGGATTGTATCAGTTTGCACCGCACGCATACTCAACGCGCGACATTGGGATTGTTATCCCGTTTTTTTATGATTTAGCGCCCGTAACGCGTGAGGCTTCCCTTTTGTTCTCGCCATCGCTAAGTGGTGCGCCAGCATCGACCAGCGCATTTTCGCGCTGCTGCAAAGGATTGAACAAATTCATGGCCAAAGAAGAACTCCTCGAAATGCGTGGGCGCGTCGTCGAGCTGCTGCCTAACGCGATGTTCCGGGTAGAGCTTGAAAACGGTCACGAAGTGTTGGGCCACACAGCGGGCAAGATGCGCAAGAACCGCATCCGCGTGTTGGTTGGCGACGAAGTTCAATGCGAGCTGACCCCGTATGATTTGACGAAAGCGCGTATCACCTATCGCTTTATGCCGGGCCGTGGTGGCCCGCCGGGCTCTTAAGCCGCCGTCTTGCTGCGCTGAATGAGCGCGCCCCACCTTACCCTTGCATCGGCCTCGCCAAGACGGCGTGAGCTATTGGCGCGCCTAGGTCTTGAACCGGACGCGATCCAGCCTGCTGATATTGACGAGACCCCGCATCAAGGCGAGCGTCCGCGCGACTATGCGCTGCGCATGGGAATAGAGAAAGCGGCGGGGGTAAAGGCTGACGGTTTTGTGCTGGCTGGCGATACGGTCGTCGCCGCTGGGCGACGCATTCTGCCCAAGACCGAAAGTGAGATCGAGGCGCGGAGCTGTTTGGAATTGCTTTCCGGCCGGCGCCACACTGTGCTTTCCAGCGTCGTGCTGCGCGTACCCGATGGCACACTGCGCTCGCGGGTTAGCGAGAATGTCGTTCGGTTCAAATCACTCTCCAAAGCGGAAATCGCGGCTTACCTCGCTGGCGATGAATGGCGCGGCAAGGCGGGTGGATACGCAATCCAAGGGAGTGCCGAAGGGTTGATCCAGTGGATCAAAGGCAGCCATTCAAGCGTGATGGGCCTTCCGCTCTATGAAACACGCGCATTGCTAAAAGCCGCGGGGTTCGCGCTTGGCTGAGTGGGTCAAAGAAGAGGGTATCGGCGAAACCCGCGCGCTTCTGATCGAAGGCGGTGAGGTTGTGGCCGCCAAACTGCATTGGCCCGGAGAATTGACCGCCGGTGAGGTTCGGACTGCACAGCTGACCACAAGGACCAGCGGCTCGCGGCGTGGCTCAGCCACTCTGGAAAACGGCTCGCAAGTATTGGTCGATCACCTGCCGCGCGACCTAAACGAGGGAGCCTCGTTTGATCTGCGTATATCGCGAGCTCCCATCGCAGAAAAAGGGCGGCTCAAACGCGCGCAAGGGCGCTTTGTGACTAAGGAAGATGCTGCGAGCGCTGCTCCTGAAACGCCAATCGTCTCCGCCAAGACGGTTAGGCAGTTTCCAGCGGGTTTATGGGAAGATGTCTGGCACGCAACGTCCGGCGGAACTCTGGAGTTCACTGGCGGTGAGATTTTGTGCAGCGCGACGCCTGCTATGACATTGATTGATATAGACTGCGGTCGTCCAGAAGAGGCCTATTTCAACTCTATCCCTGTTATCGCGCGGGTCCTTCAATGGTTTGATCTGGGCGGGAATATCGGGATCGATTTCCCAAGCGTCACGGATAAAGGCGATCGAAGGGCCATCGACGCGCGGCTAGGCGAGTACCTGGCCGATTGGCCGCATGAGCGCACTGCCATGAACGGATTCGGCTTCGTGCAATTGGTCGCGCGGCTTGAAGGTCCATCCCTGCTGCACCGCTTTGCTACTTCGCGGGTGGGGATGTGTGTGCGCTATGCATTGCGCATGGCCGAGCAGGTTGAAGGCATTGGCCCTGCGCTGCTTCTACAAGTTCACCCCGCGTTGAAAGCGAAGCTTAGGCCCGCTTGGCTGGAAGAGTTGGCGCGCCGCACTGGGAGAGAAGTGCGGATAGAAGCTGACCATAACCTTGCGCTCGAAGCGCCCAATGCGCAGATACTTAGTGCATGAGCATCGCCTCGAAACCCTGCCCCATTTGCAAAAAACCTCGCTTAGCAGACTTCACACCCTTCTGTTCGCAGCGGTGCAAGGATCGTGATCTCGCGCAGTGGTTTGGCGATGGCTATGCCGTCCCCGGTCGGCCTGCGAGCCCGGATGAGTTAACCCCCAATAATTGGGAAGAACAGGATTGATGCGCAAAGCGGCGATTCCCCCTTGCCAATCGTCCACTCGTTCGCCATAGGCCCGCACTCATTTGCTCGCCATTGCACAGCCTTTGTGCTTAGCAATGACGCCGCAGCGAATGCCCGGGTAGCTCAGGGGTAGAGCAGCGGATTGAAAATCCGCGTGTCGGTGGTTCGATTCCGCCCCCGGGCACCATTCGCTGCTACAAAGGGTGCCCATAATGTCCCGTCGCCGCCAGATTTACGAAGGCAAAGCCAAAATCCTTTATGAGGGTCCTGAGCCGGGCACGATCATCCAGTATTTCAAAGATGATGCGACCGCGTTCAACGCGGAAAAGCAAGGCACGATTAACGGCAAAGGTGTGATCAACAATCGCATCAGCGAACACGTTTTTAGCCGTCTTTCACACATCGGTATCCCCACCCATTTTATCCGTCGCCTCAACATGCGCGAGCAATTGGTCCGGCAGGTTGAGATCATTCCGATCGAAGTGGTGGTGCGCAACGTTGCCGCTGGCTCGATTTGCAAGCGCCTTGGTATCGAAGAAGGCGAACCTCTGCCGCACACGCTCATCGAATACTACTATAAGGATGATGCGCTCGGCGATCCGCTTATCTCAGAAGAGCACATTGCCTGCTTCAATTGGGCGAACCAAGAGGAAATGCAGGACATTTCTTCCATGGCGATCCGCGTCAATGATTTCATGTGCGGGATGTTTGCGGGCATCGACATTCGTCTGGTCGATTTCAAACTTGAATTTGGTCGGCTTTTCGATGGTGAATACAGCCGTGTGATCCTTGCTGATGAGATAAGCCCTGATGGTTGCCGTTTGTGGGATATGAAAACCGGCGAAAAGCTCGACAAGGACCGGTTCCGGCGTGACCTTGGCGGCGAAGAAGAGGCGTATCGCGAAGTCGCAAGGCGGCTTGGCCTGCTCCAAGATGAAGATAATGGTCCGGGCGAAGTGCTTGACCTGTCTAGCCATCGCTCGCGTCTACGCGGAGTTCCCCCGAAGAAATAGCTTTGTCAGCAACGGTGCATGCAGTTCGCCAGAAACTTGCTGACACCTTGCGTTCATCCGCTAAGCTCCACGCTTTGCAAGATGCTATTCTTCCAGGAACATAGATGAAATCCACACAACGACTGTTCGCCGCTGGCCTTTTGCTGGCACTTCCTAACTTTGCGCTTACTCAAGCTCTGGCTGCAAATGACGGAAGCGACGTTATTCAGACAGTCGCAGACGACAACAAACAGGCAGATGCAGAGGCTGCGCAAGATGCAAAGCCAGTCTGGGTGTTTGAGAATAGCGATATCGAAGTCGATGATGGATATATCTATGGCCAGCTCGATAACGGCATGCGCTACATTCTGCGGCAGAACGGGACGCCAGAAGGCACCGTTCTTGTTCGGATGCGGATCAGTTCGGGCTCGCTAGAGGAAACGGAAAGCGAGCGCGGTCTTTCGCACTTCTTGGAACATATGGCTTTCAACGGATCGACCAACATTCCCGAAGGTGAAATGATCAAACTGCTGGAACGCGAAGGGTTGGCCTTTGGCGCAGACACCAACGCAGCGACAGGGTTAGATACCGTTACCTATTCACTTGACCTGCCACGCAATGATGAAGCGCTTTTGGACACCGCGTTGATGCTGATGCGTGAAACCGCCAGCGAGTTGACCATTGCCGAAGATGCGGTGGAACGCGAGCGCGGCGTGATACAGGCGGAATTGCGGGTCCGCCGGAATTTCGCGCAGCGCGCGCAAGAGGATATGCTGGCGTTTCTAGCCCCGGATGCTCGTTTCCCAAAACGCTTTCCCGGCGGAACCGATGAAGTCATCGCTAACGCCACGGCAGCGCAAATCCGTGCGCTGTATGAGCGCACATATGCACCTTTAAATACAACAATGGTGATCGTTGGCGATTATCCGGTTGAAATGATCGAAGCCAAACTGCGAGAGCAATTCTCTGATTGGGCTGGCGGACCCGTTCCGGAGCAACCACAGACCGGCCCATTTGACACTGAGCGCGATGGGCAAACCGACATTTATCTCGATCCCGCCTTGGATGAAACCACGATGTTGGTTGCCTACAATCCTTGGGTCGATGAGCCCGATACTGTTGCGAACCGCAACAAACAGGGGTTGCGCGCGATTGGTTATGCGATTGTGAACAGGCGGTTGGCCCGACTTGCAAGCGGAGAAGATGCGCCGTTTCGAGGAGCTGGGTTTGGCACAAACAACCTGTTCGAAGATGCCCAAGAGACCAGTCTGACGATCAACACCGCTGACGGCGAATGGAAGAAGGGTACGCTCGCCGCGGTGCGTGAGCTTCACCAAGCCATGACCTATGGCTTCACTGAAGCGGAAATCAAAGAACAGTTGGCTAGCCTGCGCACATCCAGAGAAAACGCTGTCAAATCCGCTGACACCCGCGCCAACGGAGCGTATGTCGGCGCTGCCTTGCGATTGGTAGGCCGTGACCGTGTGCCAACCACCCCCGCGTACCGATTGGCGCAGCTGGAATCGTTTGAGCAATTGGTGACGCCGCAAAGCGTGTTCGATGCCATACGCGAGCATTCTGCAGCGTTCGACAATCCGCTGATCCGGTTTCAGGGCCGCAACGCGCCAGAAGGAGGCGGGGAAGAGCTACGCACCGCTTTCGCCGAAGCCATGGCGCTGCCGATTGCGGCACCTGAAGACAATGGTCCAATCGTGTTTGGCTATGATGATTTCGGAACGCCGGGCGAAGTTGTTGAAGACAGCGTCGAGGACAAGCTTGGCATCCGGCAAATCCGATTTGCCAACGGCGTTCGGCTAAACCTTAAAAAAACCGATATTCGAGAAGACCGGATCAGCGTTCGCATCTCGTTGGATGGCGGCGATCTTTTGGTGACTAAGGATGACCCGCTTAAGGTCTTCCTCGCCAGTTCGATAACCGCGGGCGGTCTGGGCAAACACAATGTTGATGAGCTGCAGTCGGCTCTCGCTGGCAAGAGCGTTGGCTTTGGTTTTTCCAACGGCACTGACAGTTTCAATTTAAGCGGCGGCACCACGCCGCGCGATCTCGAGTTGCAGTTAAAAGTGCTCGCAGCCCTGCTTACCGATCCGGGTTATCGCCCGGAAGGCGTAGCGCGCGTGCGCGTAGGGATCGACAATCTGTTTCAGAGCCTCGATTCGACACCTGGACAAGTTCTGGGCATCCAACAAGGCGGGATCCTTTCTGACAATGATCCGCGCTTTGCATTTCCTACCAAGGACCAATTCTACACAAAGGATTTCGAAGCGCTCGAAGCGGCCATCGGTGACAGGCGACGCAACGGTGCCCTAGAAGCCGCGTTGGTAGGCGATTTCGACGAAGACGCAGCGATTGCTGCGGTCGCGGCCACGTTTGGCGCTTTACCAGAGCGCGAAGCAGACTTCTTGCCGCGCGAAGAGGCCCGCATCAGGACATTCACAACGGATCGCTCGGTGCGCGAACTGACCCATGCAGGAGAGCCAGACAAAGCGATTATCCGCCGGGTCTGGCCGACCACTGACAACCGCAACCTCAAAGAGAGCATCAGCCTTCGGCTACTGGCGCGAATGGTCAACATCTCACTGACTGATCGTCTGCGTGAGGATTTGGGCAAGGCCTATTCGCCAACAGCCGATGCCAATAGCAGCCGCCACTTCCGCGACTACGGCACGCTTAGTCTGACCACATCAATTGATGTGGAAGAGATCGAACCAACCTCGGACGCGATCGACAAGGTGATCGCCGACCTTTTGGGTGCAGGGATAAATGCCGATTTGGTCCAGCGTGCACGCAAGCCCTATCTTGAAAATATCGACAATGCGCTGAAATCTCTAGGCGGCTGGATGGGCTTGGTCAGCAGAGCACAAAGCCAGCCACAATATATCGATCGTTTCCTTTCTGCCTCCGACATCGCAGAAGCGCTGACACCGGAAGACTTGCAAGCAACCGCGCGCAAGTATTTGCAACCAAACGATGCCGTAACGATCATTGTAGCGCCGCAAGGGCCTTTGGCTTGCGAGGGCGAGACAGGCTGCGCATCGTTAGGAACATCGCCGCCTACGACAGAATAGGCAGCGAACCTGCATTGCCCTGCGCAAAACCCTGTTCAAACGGGGTGCGCAGGCGCAATCGGCTCGCTATAGGCACGCTCAACACAGGAGCTGCATGTCTATGAACACCCGCATTCTCGTTCGTCTCAAACCTGGAGTGCTCGATCCGCAAGGGCGCGCCGTCCACAACGCCTTGGACAGCCTCGGATTTGATGGTGTCGATGACGTGCGTGTTGGTCGGATGATCGAAATGGATGTCGCAGAAGGAACCAGCGATGACACGCTGCGCGCAATGTGTGAACAGTTGCTCGCCAATATGGTGATTGAGGATTTTGTCGTCGAACGGCTCGATCCTGTGGTGGAGCCTGCCTGATGGCTTTCAAGGGAGCCGTCATCACCTTTCCGGGTTCAAATTGCGACCGCGATATGGCGGTGGCAATCGAAGCGGTGTCGGGCGAGTGTGCGATCCGCATTTGGCATGGCGATGCGCAATTGCCAGATGGGCTTGACCTGATCGCGCTGCCCGGCGGGTTTTCTTATGGAGATTACCTGCGCTGCGGCGCAATGGCAGCCAAAAGTCCTGTCATGCGTGCTGTAGCTGATGCAGCAGGGCGCGGCGTGCCGGTTTTGGGAGTGTGCAACGGGTTTCAATTGCTCACGGAAAGCGGGCTTCTCCCCGGTGCTCTGATGCGTAACGGCCAACAGACGTTCGTTTGCCGAACGGTAGACCTGGAAGTTGCGAACACGTCATCGGTATTCACGCGCAGTTTGACCCCGGACGAGCACATTCGCATTCCAGTCGCGCATCACGATGGCAACTACTTCGCTGACGAAGCGACGTTGGATGCACTGGAAGGCGATGGCCGCGTAGCCTTCCGCTATACCGACCAAGTAAACGGGTCGCAGCGCAACATTGCTGGTATCGTCAATAATGCTGGAAATGTGCTCGGTATGATGCCGCATCCAGAGCGCGCGATTGAGGATGCTGCGCACCCATCGCTCGGCGGCGATGATGGTCGCAAAGTGTTTGAAAGCGCTATAGGCGCGCTTGTCACAGCCTGAGCTTATGCGATCTTGCGCTCAGAGTTGAAGAGCTTAAGTGCGTCTTTCTCGCACATGGGGCGGCCGAAGTAGAACCCTTGGATCTTGTCGCAGCCCAGGCTGCGGATCAATTCAGCTTCTTCAGACGTTTCGACGCCTTCTGCCGTGGTCGTCATGCGCATGTTCTTCGCCATCGCTACCACAGCGTTGATAATCGCCAGACTTTCATTGCTGCCCTGCGCCGCGCCGGTGACAAACGTCCGGTCAACTTTGATGGTAGAAAAGCGCAGCTTGCGCAGATAGCCAAGCGATGAGTAACCCGTGCCGAAATCATCCAGCGCGACCGAACAACCCAACGCCATAATCTGCTCGAGCGAATTGCGCGCAATCGTTGCATCGCGCATGAAGATGCTCTCCGTCACTTCAACTTCGAGCCGGTGCGGACGAAGGCCCGTTATGGAAAGTGCATCGACCACATCTTGATGGAATTCAGGCTCAAGCAACTGTTCGGGCGACACGTTGACATTGACCTTTACATGATCGGGCCAATTCGTAGCCTCCTGACAAGCTTGAAACAGCACCCAACGACCAATCGGAACGATAAGGCGCGTATCCTCTGCGAGGGGGATAAACTTGCCCGGACTGACAAAACCATGCTCTGCGCTATCCCAGCGCACCAGAGCCTCAAAACTGACAATCGAGTGGTCGTGCGCATCGACTACCGGTTGGTAGTGCAAGACAAATTCATCGCGAGTGAGCGCCGCGCGCAGCGATGCTTCGAGTTGGCGACGTTCTTCGGCAGATGCGTGGAGCGAAGGCTCAAACTTGCAATGTTCGCCTCCACCTGCATCCTTTGCTCGGTACAACGCCAAGTCTGCGTTTCTCATCAATTCTTCAACAGTGCGCCCGTCCCGCGGACCAATCGCCGATCCCACACTTGCCCCGACATAGAGCGTGTGTTGATCGACCTTATATGGCTCCGACAACGCGTCGATCACTTCGCGAGCAACGGTGCGGACGAAATCGGGATGGCTAGCATCGCGTATCACGATTGCGAATTCATCTCCCCCAAGGCGGCCACAGATCAGGTTTTCGTTCATCAATGCCTGCAACCGTGACGAGACCTGTGCGAGCAATTTGTCGCCTGTGAGGTGCCCCAGTGAATCGTTGACCGCCTTGAAGCGGTCCAAATCAATCATCAACAAAGCGCAGCGCGAACGCCACTGCGCTGCGTAGTGGAGAGCTTCGCCCAAACTTTCTGTCAGCTGGAGACGGTTGGGTAGCGAGGTCAAGGTGTCAAAGCGCGCCAGATACTCGATCTTCTCGCTCGATTGACGACGCTCGGTGACATCCGATCCGACGCCTCGGAAACCACTGAACCGCCCCTTTTCATTGCGCAGCGGCGTGCCAGAGAGCTCCCACCAGCGGTCTTCACCTTTGATTGTTACTTGGACCAGGAAGTTGGAGAAGTTCTCCTGATTCTTCAACCGGTCCGCCAGATCATGCAGACTGACCGGAGACTCGCCGTCCTTCCAGTTCGCACCAGCAATCAGCTCAAGTAGCGCTCGCCCTTCCGCTTCACTTTGCGAACACCCAAGAGAATAGGCGAAACGTGGGCTGACATTGCGTAACCGCCGCGTCGGGTCGATTTCCCAGAGCCAATCCGCTTCGTTCTCTTCAAACTCACGCAGCAGCAAGGAGACAACTTCCTGTTTCTCTGCCATTCCTGATTGCGCTATTCGAGCCGCGTAATGAACGCGTGCAACTTCGATCAATCCGAGCACTGAAATCACGTAGTAGAAGCAGATACCCACGGCGAGCATCCACAGCTGCGTGACCAAAGCTACACTCAACCCTGAGATGGCTATAACCGATACGCTTATCAAAGCGATTGGCGGTGCCAGGATCATTAGCTGGACCACGCAAGCCACAGAGATCGCATAGATTAATGCAAGTGTGAGGCATTGCTCCAACGTGCCATAGGGCGCGAAGAATATGATTGGGACTGACCAAATCGCCCCGCGCGCAACCGCTAAGAATGCTTGTCTGCGCTTTTCGCTTTTTGAAAGAGTCCGGCGCTCTGCGTCCACCAGTGTTTTTTCCATTTGCGCGCCGCGCAGTTGGATAAACGCGAAGATTATGACCCAGCCCGCTAGCCAATACCACTCAATAGAACCGAGAAAAATCAGACCGGCACACATTGCTAAAACAACGCTGCCTAGGCTGCGAAAATTCGCATTACGCGATGCATGGGTAACAATTCCACCGCGCAACCGTGCCCAGTCATGTCCCCCAAGCTCGGTTAATCCAAGCACGGAAGAAATTGGCAGTTCAGACGGCGTGACAACCGCGGAGGGAGCGACTTCTTGTTCCACACCATGCGCGTTATCTGGAAATAGTTATAGGCCGGTAAAGCCCGCTTGTTGATTCAGGTCTTTGTAGTCAAATTTCGTTTTTATTGTAGTTTTTCGACGGCAGCTGCCTCCCAATTGCGCCCGTCAAAATCGGAAATCTGCGGATTGAGCTTCGATGAGTCATCAAGGCAAACCAGATGAACACTCCAACTGTCAGGGTGCGAACGCGGCTGGTAGAAACTTTTGACCCCGCATTTGGAGCAGAACAAGTGCTCAGCCTCGCCGCTACCGAAACGATAAGACGTCAAAGCGTCAGAACCGCTTTCCAGCGTAAACCTTTCGTGAGGGATGAACAGGTGGAGATATCCTGAGGCCGAACAGATCGAGCAATTGCAATTAAGCATCTTAGGTTCTGCGTCCGCTTCAGCGACAAATCGCACAGCGCCGCAATGGCATCCACCTTTGACCGTAACGAGCGCGGCTTCGTTCACTCCACCGTCACCGATTTTGCGAGGTTGCGCGGTTGGTCAACATCAGTGCCCTTCACCACCGCCACATGATAGGCCAGAAGTTGCACCGGAATTGCGTATACGAGCGGAGCGATCAACGGGTGAACCACTGGCATCTCAATCGTTGCGATGCAGCCCTCGCCCGCTTGCTCCAAGCCCGCAGCATCAGAAATCAACACCACTTGCCCGCCGCGCGCACGGACCTCTTCCATGTTGGATACAGTCTTTTCGAATAGGGGCCCGGACGGCGCAATCACCACCACTGGCACATCGTCGTCAATCAATGCGATAGGCCCATGCTTCATCTCACCCGAAGCATAGCCTTCGGCGTGAATATAGCTGATTTCTTTGAGTTTTAGCGCGCCTTCAAGCGCGAGCGGAAAGTCTTGCCCTCGGCCAAGATAAAGCACGTCGCGCGCCGGTGCGATCAAAGGCGCCATCACCGCAATATCATCATCATGCGCCAACGCCGCGTTCAAAGCTGCTGGAGTTTCCAGCAAATGACCGACTACTTCGATCTCTTCTTCGCGAGTCATCAAGCCTTTCTTCACCGCCATATGCGCGGCGAGCGCAGCAAGCACCGCAAGTTGGCAGGTAAAGGCTTTGGTCGAAGCGACACCAATCTCCGGACCGGCGTGAGTGGGCAGCAAAAGGTCCGCTTCGCGTGCCATTGTGCTGGTTGGCACATTAACGACAACGCCGATGGTTTGCCCTCCAGCCTTACAATGGCGCAAGGCGGCGAGCGTGTCTGCGGTCTCGCCAGATTGAGAGATAAAGAGCGAGAGTCCCCCGTCTTCGAGCACAGGTTCGCGGTAACGGAACTCTGAGGCGACATCGATATCGACGGGAACACGGGCAAAGTGCTCAAACCAGTATTTGGCGACCATCCCTGCGTAAAAGGACGTGCCGCACGCAACGATGGTCAGGCGGCGGATCGCAGACAGATCAAAGTCAAACTGCGGAAGGGCAACGGAGTTGTCGTCGCGGCGCAGATACGAACCAAGCGTTTGCGCCACAACCGTGGGCTGCTCGTAAATCTCCTTCTGCATAAAGTGGCGATAATTGCCCTTTTCAACCGCTGCGGCTGAAGCGCCAGATGGTTGCACTGGGCGGAAAGTTTCGCGCCCGTCCTCATCAAAGATTTGCGCACGATCGCGATGGATCACGGCCCAGTCACCTTCTTCAAGATAGGTGATCCGCTGAGTCAGCGGGGCAAGCGCGAGTGCGTCCGAACCGAAAAACATTTCGTTTTCGCCATGCCCAATCACAAGCGGCGAGCCAAGCCGCGCTCCGATCAACAGTCCAGGATGCGAACGAAATGCGATGGCAAGAGCAAACGCTCCGCGCAAACGTGGGAGCACGGTTCGTACGGCGTCTTCGGGATTGTCACCCTCTTCGATCCGTTGTGACACCAAATGGGCCACGACTTCACTGTCGGTTTCGCTTTCAAACGTGCGGCCTGCCGCAGCCAGTTCGGCGCGTAGCTCTTTGAAGTTTTCGATAATGCCGTTGTGCACGATTGCGACTTCTCCGGTCGCGTGTGGATGCGCATTGGCTGAAGTCGGCGCGCCATGCGTGGCCCAACGAGTGTGTGCAATCCCTATTGCGCCCGGCGCGGGATCACTTTCCAACACACCGACTAGGTTCAGCAACTTGCCCTCTGCGCGGCGGCGCACCAATTCGCCTTCGTGCAAAGTGCAGACCCCTGCACTGTCATAGCCGCGATATTCCATCCGTCTTAAGCCATCGACCAGACGGTCTGCCACCGCATTGTCGCTTACAATTCCAATTATGCCGCACATAAATCCAGAGAATCCCTTTGTTTCGGCGCGCTGATACTGCGATTGAATGAACAGGTGCTTGAAGCTTTAGCTCACCTCTCGCAATCCTTCACGCCAAAGATACAATCCCGCTGCTATTATCAGCCCCGCGCCAAGAAGCGTGTAAAAATCTGGAACATCGTCAAACCACAGCCAGCCCATTGTCACCGCGACCAGCATTTGCACATAGATCGCCGGGGCGACCTGTGCTGCGCCCGCTTTGGAAGTGCCGATATAAGCCAACCAATGCGCGGTGCTAGCAGTTACTGCGACGAAGGCGCAGCGCGCCACAACGTCCCAACTTGGCCAACCAAATACGAACGCTTCGATACCGGACATATTCGCAAGTGACGCGGCAACAATCAGGATCGGCGCGCAAATACCGGCGACAAAGACCTGCATCGACAGCGCGCTACCTTGGCCCGCAACCGCTCGATTGGAAACCATAAGCAGCGCGAAAAACACTGCTGATATAAGCGGCAAAAGCGCCGCCCAACCCAACAATGCCAAATTTGGGCGGAGTATGATCGCGACACCCACTAGCGAGACCAGTGAGACACCCCAAGTGTGTGCTCTGACTTTTTCACCAAGCAACAAGCCTGCGAAAATTTGTGTCAGGACTGGCGCGAGAAAAGCAATCGCCATCGCCTCTGCCAGCGGCATTAGATAGATTGCCCAAAAGAAGCAGCTTGAGGCCAGCGCAAGGCAAACACCCCGCGCAATTTGAAGCGGCCAGTGTGTCGGAACGAAAGCGCGTCGGCCTTCACTGCGCCACAACAACACCGACAATCCCAATGCACCAAGCGAAAAACGCAAGGCGGCGACGGCATGCGCCGGCCAATCCGAGGCCATTGATTTGACAACCGCATCGCCGATTGAAAGCGAAACGAATCCCACTACCGCATAGGCCAATCCGCTGCGTTCGGTGGGGGTCATATGGATGGGTGTCTTTTCTATAGAGGCCGAGCGATCAACAAACCCGCCGTTATCCTGAGAATGCCGCCATTAGCATGGTTTACGATTGCTTAAACCCATACCGGTAACACCTGCGTTGAAAGCGCGGTGAATGCATCCGCGCGCCGAGGGGCCGTGCGCATTGCAATGACGAAGTTGATTATTCAGATCCCGTGTCTCAACGAAGCCGAAGTGCTGCCCGAGACACTTGCCAAACTTCCGCGCAGTCTGCCGGGGATCGATGCGATAGAATACCTCATCATTGATGATGGTTCCTCGGATGACACCTCTGGCGTAGCGCAGCGTTGGGGCGTGCATCACATCGTGCGCCACAGGCGCAATCGCGGATTAGCCGAAGCATTTCGAAACGGCATCGACCGCTGCCTTGCGGAAGGGGCGGACATTATCGTCAACACTGATGCCGACGGCCAATATGCTGGCGAAGACATTGGTACGATTGTTGCTCCTGTTGCCGCTGGCGAGGCGGATATCGTCGTTGGCGATCGGTCAGTCGCTGAAAACGCGCATTTTCATCCGTTCAAGCGGCTGCTTCAACGGCTCGGTTCCTCTGTCGTCCGCACTTTGTCGGCGACTGACATCACCGACGCAGTGAGCGGTTTTCGCGCGATGACCCGCGATGCAGCGCAGCGGATCAACATCACCACTGAATTTAGCTACACCACCGACATGCTAATCCAGGCAGGGCGCAAGCGGTTAGCGATTAAGTCGGTACCAATCCGCACCAACAGCGCCACACGACCATCGCGCCTGTTTAAGTCGATCCCCAGCTTCATCATGTCGCAAGCCATGACAATCACCCGCGCTTACACCACATTCAACGCCTTGCGGGTATTTGTGCTGCTTGGTGCAGCGCTCACTGCGCTTGGCCTGCTGCCGATTGCGCGGTTCTTGTGGTTTGTTCTGCTCGGAGATGGCTCTGGCCATATTCAATCGCTCGTGATCGGCGGCGCTTTGCTGGTCGTAGGTGTGCTCGTCACAACGCTTGGTGTGCTCGCAGACCTCATCGCGACCAATCGCAAGCTTATGGAAGCTTCGATGCTCAAACTGCGCCGGATCGAAGAAAAGCTCGACGTTATTGAAGAAACGCGAGGCAAAGATACGGCTAAGCCAGCGGATGGACACAGCGCCGACCCTATCCGCGCGGCATCGTAATCATGAACGCATCCGCAGCCTCGTCCAATCAAGCACCGTCGCGCCAATTCGCTTTTCGCGTGCCGGAAAAAAGCGCGACCTTCTGGCTCTATGCGCTGATTGGACTGTTGGCAGTCATGCACGTCTCAATGGTGACCGGACGCTCGATCAACTGGGACGAATTTTGGTTTTACGGTCAAGTTGAAACGGTCGCTCGCGGCGAGTTTATGCAGCCCTTGCAGACAATCCACACGCGGTTCTTCTTTTGGTTGCCAGCTATGGCCGGCAGCGAGATTGACCACATCCTGATCGCGCGCATTTTTATGCTCGCGTGTCTCAGCATCACTGCCACCGGGATTTACGCGGTTGCGCAGAAGTTTTCAGACCATCGTACAGCTTTGCTGGCAGCTGCCGCCTATTTGGCCGCGGGTTTTACACTACAGCACGGCGCTTCGTTCCGGGTTGATCCGATTGTGACGGCGTTGCTGACCACAAGTCTGGCGATTGCTGCGCGCACGCGTTTGAGTGCACCAACAATCCTAGCGCTGGGAGCTCTTATCGGGCTTGCCGCGATGGTCACGATTAAATTCGTTCTATGGGCGCCGGCTTTTGCCGGAATCGCGCTGTATCGTTGGGAAGATGAGAATTGGAACTGGCAGTATCTCGCGCGCTGGGTAGCGGCTGGCGCAGTCGCGCTCGGCGTGTTCGCCCTTCTTTACACATTTCATTCTTCCGGCGCGGCTGAGACATTCTCTGCTTCGGATTCTCTGAACGGATCGGCAAACAAGATGTTTGGGCTCGCCGGTCAGGCTCAAATGCTGATCGCTTTGAAAGGCATTTTCACAGCGTTGCCGCTCATGGCGCTGATCGCGTTTGCACCATGGGTCATCCTGCGCAAGAACTGGACATGGCAGCGCAAGCTCGCGTTGCTTTGCATCTGGCTGCCGGTGTTAACGCCGTTGTTTTACCGCAATGCTTGGCCATACTTTTACGTGTTCATCCTGCCCCCAGTTGCGATAGTTGCAGCGCTAAGCATTCCGGCATTCGTCAATCGCTATGGACGAGCATCAGCAGTTGCCGCGATTGCAGGCTTTGCACTGCTGGTATGGGCGCTCGATACACGCGGCGTTACGCAGAACCAGCGGCAGGTAAACGCCGCCGTGCATCAGGCATTTCCTGAGCCTGTGAACTACTTCGATTGCTGCGGCATGATCGGGACTTTTCGCAAGCAGAATCGCTTTCGCACCAGCTGGGGCATCGAGAACTACCTTGCCGTCGGGCGGCCCACTTTGCTGGAGACGATGCGGGAAATTCCGGTTCCGTTGATGCTTGATAACAAGCGGGAGTTTGTCCCAATCTTCGAAGGCGAAACAATCGCCACGCTGCATTCCGATGATGTGGCTGCACTTAGGAACACATATATCGCGCTATGGGGCGACATATATGTCGCTGGCCGCTCAGTTGAGCCGGGTACGCGCCTCGATTGGGACGTGCTTGTGCCTGGCACCTACAAGGTTCAGGGCCAGTTGGTCATAAATGGCCGCGAAATCGCCGAGGGCGGACTGATCAAATTGCCGCGCGGTATCAATGTGCTGGAAAACCTAGGCAGTAACACTGGAACGCTCATCTGGGGCGCAGAAACGCGTGTTCCTGATGGCGATGAGCCTGAAGAATACTGGACCATGTTCTGATGCGCCGCATCCTATTCATTACGCGCAAATGGGAACCGGCAATCGGCGGGATGGAGACCTATTGCCTCCGGCTTACCGAATGCCTTGCCAAACAGGCTGATATCGACGTTATCTCATTGTCCGGACAAAAAGACGGAAGTCCACCATCTTTGGTAAAGCTGTTTGGCTTTCCTCTGGCGGTTTTGATTCAATGGTTGCAGCTGCGCAAAACCCCTGATGTCGTTCATCTAGGTGACATGGCAATCTGGCCACTCGCTTTGCTCCGAATGCTCTTGGCGCCACACGCGGCGACTGTCATTTCCGCACATGGCACGGACATTTCATACTCGGCCCGCGGCGGGGTGAAAGGCACGCTATATGGCCTCTACCAGAAAGCGGGCGCACGGCTTCTCAGCAATGCCAATGTAATCGCTAACTCGCAGGCCACCGCTAATGCATGTCGAAACCATGGTTGGTCGAACGTTTCAGTTGTCGCCCTTGCCACTGATGTTACAGCATCGCCTGCTCAAAACGCTTCGAAAACGACCATCCTTTTTGCCGGGCGAATGATTGAGCGGAAGGGATTGCGTTGGTTCATAGAAAATGTCCTTCCTTCGTTGCCCGATAGCTTCAACGTCGAAATCGCAGGCGTGGTTACAGACCCGTCGGAAGCGCGCGCGCTGGAACATCCGCGCGTCCACTTTCTTGGCGGGCTTGATCAAAAGACGTTGTCTGAGAGATACTCCGCGGCTCTGTGCGTTATCGTTCCCAATATTGATCTGCCGAATGGGGAGTTTGAAGGGTTCGGATTAGTAGCCTGCGAAGCGGCGGCTTGCGGCGGGCTTGTTCTTGCAGCGGCGACCGGAGGACTGACTTCGGCAGTAAAGAACGGGGAAACCGGCTTTCTTTTGCCAGCAGGCAATGCAAGCGCATGGGCCAAACGGATTTCGCAAGTAAGCGCATGGAGCGACGAGGAGCGCCAGAGCTTTCTCATTCAAGCAAGAGCAAAAGCGATTGCCTATTACAACTGGGATCGCGTCACGCGTGAAACCATCGAAGCCTATCCGCAAACCGGCCGCCATGCCTCTAGGAAGACTTCGCTGTGACCAGCACGAAAATTGATTTTATCGAGGTATCTAATC
Source organism: Erythrobacter sp. (assembly GCA_039985875.1). GTDB lineage: Bacteria > Pseudomonadota > Alphaproteobacteria > Sphingomonadales > Sphingomonadaceae > Erythrobacter. The sequence continues at coordinate 1,327,749 of JBDWRU010000011.1, forward strand.
GGATACGCGAAGCGATTGAAAAGCATCGCGGCGCGATAATGCTGTTTGCTCTTGCGGCGTTTGTCGCAGGGATCGGCATTTCTGCCCAAGCGCTCGATTTTGAGCCCAACCAAATAGACTGGAGCGCAATCGCTCTGCTCATTCCAGCCGCCTTCTTTTCGATCCTTTATGGGGCCGCAAACATGCAGCTAATGGCTCGCTGTGCCGGAGTTCGCATCAGCGCTGTCAAATCTGGAAAAACAGCCAGCGTGGCCCAGTTTGCCGAGTTCCTTCCAATACCGGGGGGAGCCCTCGTACGAGGCGAAGCGCTTTTGAATGAAGGTGTAAAGGCAGGCCAAGCGGCTGCCCATGTTCTGGTCAATGCCGTGCTCTGGCTTGGCGTTGGCGCGGCGGCGGCGGGCTGGGCGATCGGCACGCAAACCGCTATCGGTACGATCCTATTAGCAAGCGGATTGGTTGCCTGTCTGGCTTGCGTTCTATGGTTGGTGAAGAACGCCGGATTAGCGCTTGCGATGGCCGCATTCGGCATCCGGCTGATAGGACTGGTCATCACTGCGCTTCGGCTGTTTATCGCGTTTAAGGCCATTTCGATGTCCGTCGAGTTTTTCGAGAGCTTCCCTTTCGCGTTCGCAAACATCCTTGGATCGGCATCCTCCCTAACCCCTGGCGGGCTCGGCATCAGCGAAACGATAGCAGCGGCTCTGGCGACAATTACGGACATCAATCCAGCAGCTGCATTCATTGCGGTCGGCTTGAACAGATTCATCGGCCTGATTTTAAGCGGAACGCTGACACTGGTACTCCTCTATACATCGCGGCAAAAGGTTTCAGAGATTGGCTAGCAACCTTACCTTTATCGTGTCTGGCGGACGCACAGGAACGAAGTTCTTGGGTGATTTGCTCAGCAAGAAGATTGCCGATTGCTATTCCGAACACGAGCCCGATCTGTTTTTGGGCTTTGATCGGATTTCCATTGAACGCATTCGGCGCTTCGGCCTTTGGCATATGGTCTTTGGCCGAGCTCTGGGGATGACCGGAGTGCGCGTCACTGGCACGCAGTTCATGACCGGCAAAAAAGATCTCGATAAGACCATAAACGCGCTGCGCCGCCAGCGCCTCGCTTACCACAGCTCTATTGAGCAGTCTTTGGTGCTGGAAAGCTATTATGCCTGGTGGATGGTCGCGCCGCATCTCCCCAAGATATTTCCTGGCAGCAAAACCATTGGCGTAATACGCGATCCAAGACATTGGATCGCCAGCTGGCTAGCCCGCGATGCGCGGCGCTCGAACGGGCATTGGACACACATGCTCCCCCCCGGCCCCATCAATCCACACACTGTTGGCGACAGCCATTGGGCGAAAGAGTGGGACACATGGACGCCCGTCATCAAATTGGCTTGGCAATGGATGACGATCAACCGCCAGATAGAGATCGCGATGGAGCGATCAAATCTCACCCTTTTGCGATTTGAGGATATTTTTGATCCGCAAAAGCAGGCGCTCAATGCGCTAGCCATCGCTGCGACGGATTTTCCGAGCTCTGATTATGAGATTGGCGATTTGCATTCGCTCATAAGCGAAAAACGCAACGCCAGCGATGCAAAGGCGGACAGCTGGCAACGTTGGACCGATCATGAGCGGGCGATGACGAACACGCTCTGCGGTCCGTTAATGTCCCGGTTTGGCTACGATGCGTTGTGATTTCCGCGCTGCAACCGGTTTTCCTCGTAAATTTACGTAAAGACGCGTTACGACTTGAGGAATTTAGGGAAAAAATAAGGTTTCCCGAATATTCACCATTCTCCGTGAGATAGTGTTCGCCATCAGGCGAGCATGTAATTTTGAATGAGACGCCTTGGGGGCCGATTAGAATGAGCGCATTTGGGAAAAGAGGCGGTGCAGGCGGAATGAAGCCAAACCGACCCGCTTTTGGTGTAGCGCGGCCTATGCAAGGTAGCGAAGGCTCAGGCGATGAAGCTCAAGGTGGCGAGCAGTTCCCGCCGATCCCAGACGAGAGCGAGAGCGCGAAATCGCAAAGCCCGTCTGCAACCGCTAACCTCAATAAGTCATCCGGAAATGCGACTTCAGAAGCGATGGACCGCTTGGCTGAGCGCGCCAACGCAATCAACGAAGCTGCATCAGAAACTGGCGGTTTTGAAGCAAGCGTTCACAAAATCAAAGAGCAAGTGCTTCCGCGCTTGCTGGAGCGTGTCGACCCTGAGGCTGCTGCAACGCTGACCAAGGAAGAACTGTCGGAAGAGTTCCGCCCGATCATCCTTGAAGTTCTTGCCGAGCTTAAAGTTACACTGAACCGCCGCGAGCAATTTGCGCTTGAGAAGGTTTTGATCGATGAGCTTTTGGGTTTTGGTCCATTGGAAGAATTGCTGGGCGATCCTGATGTTTCTGATATTATGGTCAATGGACCGGATCAGACTTACATCGAGAAAAAGGGTAAACTAACCCTCGCCCCTATCCGTTTCCGCGATGAACAGCATCTGTTCCAGATTGCTCAGCGGATTGTGAACCAGGTTGGCCGCCGCGTCGACCAAACCACACCGCTCGCTGACGCCCGTTTGAAAGACGGCTCGCGTGTGAACGTGATTGTGCCACCGCTATCCCTGCGCGGCACCGCAATCTCAATTCGTAAATTCTCTGAGAAGCCAATCACCTTGGACATGCTCAAGGAATTCGGTTCGATGTCCGACAAGATGTGCACCGCGCTTAAAATCGCGGGCGCCAGCCGTATGAACGTTGTTATCTCTGGCGGTACGGGCTCGGGTAAAACCACAATGCTCAACGCCTTGTCGAAAATGATCGACCCAGGTGAGCGCGTTCTCACGATTGAGGATGCGGCCGAACTTCGTCTGCAACAGCCGCACTGGCTGCCGCTTGAGACACGTCCACCAAACCTTGAAGGCCAAGGCGCGATCACTATTGGCGATTTGGTGAAAAACGCCCTGCGTATGCGTCCTGATAGGATTATCCTTGGTGAGATTCGTGGCGCGGAATGTTTCGACCTTCTCGCCGCTATGAACACCGGCCACGACGGCTCGATGTGTACACTTCACGCCAACAGCCCGCGCGAGTGCTTGGGCCGGATGGAAAACATGATCCTGATGGGCGACATCAAGATCCCGAAACAAGCTATTTCTACTCAGATTGCGGAATCGGTCGACCTGATTGTGCAGGTAAAGCGTCTGCGCGATGGTTCGCGTCGCACCACCAACATCACTGAAGTGATCGGGATGGAAGGCGATGTGATCGTGACACAAGAACTGTTCAAGTTCGAGTATCTCGATGAAACCGACGATGGGAAAATCCTCGGCGAATTCCGCGCCTCGGGTCTGCGTCCTTACACGCTAGAAAAAGCACGTCAGTACGGTTTCGACCAAGCGTTTTTGGAAGCTTGCCTCTAAATCAAGCTTCCGAGTACCACCGGGAGGCTCATAGCAAGACATCCGCCGCCAATCATCATGCTGGCGACGAACAAAGGCGTCCAGGGAACCCAGCCGACTTGCTCAAGGTTCTCTATCGGACGGCTTTTGTTCCTACGGCGTTCCATCAAAGAAAAAAACACCGCCAAGAGCATGAATCCTGCACCCACCAGCGCAAGGATCACCGCATCGCTTGAAAGCGCAAGTTGACTGACAAAATCCGACATGTTGCGCGATTTAAGCATCCTCGCCGCTTGCGCAATGCCCTCACCTGCTCCAAGCGGCCAAGTCTATGGATGGTTCCGTCGCCCGCCCTCGCCCATTATTGGCTCTTGGAGTGCGGGTTCTAAGCATATTCACACTCGCGACCATGGCTATGCTGGTCAAATTAGCGGGTGAAAACGGCGTCCATCTGTTGGAGATGATTTTCTGGCGGCAGACGCTTACCGTAATTCTAATCGCAGCTATTCTTTTTGCAGGCGGAAGGTTGGCCAGCGTCAAGACTACACGCTTCAAAGCCCATGCAATGCGCGCCATATCGGGCATTACTGGCATGTGCTTTGTTTATGGCGCGATTGTGATTTTGCCGCTCGCCGAAGCAACGGTGATCTCGTTCACCACACCGTTTTTCGCGGTCCTGATGTCAGTGATTTTGTTTGGAGAGCGGGTCGGGATTTATCGCGGATCCGCAGTAGCGTTGGGATTTGCTGGAATTCTCGTCATCGTCAGCGGAGGTGAGTTGAACACCGGGTTCGCTATTGACCCCATTGGCCTCGCTGTTGGGCTGGTCGCGGCGATCCTAGTGCCTTTGATCTCGTTCCAGATTCAAGACCTCAACAAGACCGAAAGCCCGTGGACCATAGTGTTCTGGTTCACCGCGTTGACGACACCGATTGCGGCACTGTCGCTGCCCTTCGTCGCAACCGCACATTCGCTTGAGACATGGGGCCTGATAGGCGCGATGGCGCTATCAGGGGCAATAGCGCAACTGCTGCTAACTTCATCGCTGAGGTTCGGGTCAGCTGCCGTAATCATGGTGATGGACTACACATCTTTGATCTGGGCGACTTTGTATGGCTGGTACGTCTTTGCGGTGCTGCCCTCGCCTACACTGTGGGCAGGCGCACCGCTAATTATTGGGGCAGGCGTTCTGATTGCTTGGCGGGAACGATTAATCAAACAGCGCGGGCGCGAAGCGCAAACCTAACTGCGGCGATAAACCAACATCAGATTGTTCGCAGGCATCGCAATCCGCGCGGTTCGAGCGAAACTGTGAGCGCTCGCCAGTTCGTCCATCGCGGCGACATCGCGCAAACCCCATTTAGGATTGCGCGACTTCAGGCTCGCATCAAAGCGCAAATTTGACGCCATGGTTTCCACACCCTGTTCGATATACGGGCCGTAGAGCACGACCGGCATGTCCATTTCGCCCAGTACTTGTTCAGCACCTTTGAACAGCCCTTCTGTCGCCGCCCACGGGCAAATATGCACCATATTAATGCAGACAATCGCGTCCGCGCGGATGATTGGCCAAGTCGCAGGCTGAGAGGCATCGAGAGTAACCGGCTCGCGCAAGTTTATTCCTTCAAAGTCTTCGCGATAGGCGGTTATGGATGCCAACGCCTGATCGTTGGGATCGCTTGGCAGCCATGAAAGCGCCGATAGGTTGTGCGCGAAGTAGATGGCGTGCTCGCCTGAGCCACTGGCCACTTCGAGAACAGTGCCCCATTCGGGCAATTCTTGCTGCAAAACCGCAAGGATTGCCTCGCTATTTCGCGCTGTCGCCGGAGCATGCTGTTTCGCTCCAGCTTGCCCGGCATTACCGTTGCTGGTTGGGTTGGCCATCGCTCAATTGACCTGCCGATCTTGCCCTTCCCAATAGGGTGCACGCAGTTGTCGTCGCAGGATCTTGCCCGAGGCGTTGCGCGGCATTTCCGGGATCACATCAACGCTCTTAGGCGCTTTAAAGACTGCGATCCTCTCGCGGGTATAAGCGATCAATTCACCTTCATCCCATTCGACGCCCGGTTTGCAGACGATACAGGCCTTCACTTCTTCACCCCAGCGCTCCGATGGAATGCCGATTACGGCGACTTCCGCGACAGCCGGGTGGCCAAAGATCGCGTTTTCGACCTCTGCTGGATAAACATTCTCGCCGCCAGAAATGATCATGTCTTTGATCCGGTCTTGGATATAGACATAACCATCCGCATCCATGATCCCGGCATCGCCGGTATGCAGCCAGCCATCTGCGTCGATGGTCGATGCAGTAGCTTCGGGCAATTTCCAGTATCCGGTTGTGTTTGATGGGGAGTGAATGCATATCTCGCCTATCTCTCCACAAGGTACTTCGGCGTTATCGGATCCGCGGATCTGTATTTCTACTCCCGGTGCCGCTTTGCCGGCCGAGCGCATCCGTTTATTGCCTTCCAGGGAATGATCCTCTGGCGGAAGTATAGAAACGGTGCCGGTTGTTTCGGTCATGCCATAGACTTGCAAGAACCCAGTTTGAGGCATCGTCGCCACAGCCGCTTTAAGCAGTTCTAGCGGCATCGGAGCCGCGCCATAGAGCAAATATCGAAGGTTAGAAAAATCGGTTTCGATGGCCTTGGGATGCTGCACCATCATCTGGATCGCTGCGGGTACCAGAAACAGGATCGTTGCTCCGCCTTCGATCGCTTCGAGCGCGCCCAAAGGCGAGTATTCCGCTTGAACCAAGATGCGAATTCCGTTGGAGACTCCGTTCGGTGCTGCCCCTGTCCCGCCAATATGCGCGCAAGGCATAACCATCAGTATGCAATCATTCGGTTCCAAATTTTGCCAAGGCATATTCTCGGCCAGGCCAGGTTTGCGCAAGCTAAACAGGTTGGCATTGGAAAGCTGCACACCTTTGGGGTTTCCGGTTGTGCCCGAGGTGTAGAGCTGCAGCACAGGATCATCCGCTGATGGCAGCGCACAATCTGCCTCGTGCATGCCGCGAGCTTCGCTGAAGAATGCATCGCCAGTGACAACATCCGGTGCATTGTCCATCGCTCCAGCAATTTCAGCGGCGCTGTCGTAAAACTCATCCCCAGTGACAACCAGTTTCGCGCCAGTATCGCTGAGAATAAAGCCCACCTCGCGCGGGGCCAGCCGCCAACCAATCGGAGCTATCACCACCCCCATGCGCGCAGCGGAGTAGAGCAGCAGGAAGTAGTGGTCCGAATTCTTGCCAAGCCATGAAATCCTATCGCCTTTGGCAATTCCTCGCGCGGATAACGCTGCGACGATCTGCTTGGTCAGAATGTCCGCTTCGCCATACGTTGTAACGCGGTCCTCAAATTCCAACGCCACCCCATCAGGCCGATGCTCTGCCCAATGGGTCAAGAATTCGTCAAACGTGTTGAAGGCGTGATGCGCTTTGCTCGCCATGGGGTTCTCTCCGGATGGTTGTATTTTGGCGGAGAGCTTGGCGAAATTTGCGACTATGTCCAGTTGTTAGCGCTCTTAGGAGCAGCTCAAGTAAACTTGCCTTTCGCTCGTGCACGCCGTTCGCGCACTATCAACCAGATAAACAAGCCAATCGGGCCAGCCATAAAGGTGGAGAGGAGGATCGGAGCCTGCAACCAGCGCGAGAAAAACTTCGCATCCGCGTCGCGCGCAATCCAAAGCCCAACGAACAAATCAAATGCGAGGTAGTGCGTCCAACCAATTGTTACCCCGGCATCGCTGGCGAAGATTGCTCTCACGCCTTCGATTGTGGTGAAATCAACGTTGCCGCCGCCCGAATTCGAGATCAAACCAGTCATCAAACCAATCATGGTGATGGCATAGATCGCACATAATATACCGACGCCCAGGTATAGAATGGCGGAAAGCAAGGCTGGAAACCTTGGCAAAGCAATCAGCGCGACCCAAGCGATCAGCGCAAGCGCATTCACTCCGGTAAAGATCAGCGCCCAATCCATCTTTATTGCCTCGAATCTTCGCGCAGTCTGCGCCATTCGCGCGCAGCGCGTTTCATCGCTTCATTGTCATGAGTAAATCGCCCAGCGGCCCGGCGCAAGGCCAAGCCAATGGCGGCCTCAACGACAAGGTCGGCTTGGATGGAACGATACCGTTCCCATTTGCCCTTGAGCCAGGGATCGATAATCGGGCTTGCTACCATCGCCATTCGTTCCAGAGGGCGGAAATCATCGCTTCGGCTGCCACGCAACAGGCCGGGCCGCAGGATGTCCAATCGTTTGAACCCAACTGCGCCTAACGCGTTCTCAGCCTCGCCCTTCACTCTCAGATAAAGCGACTTGGCCATCGCATCCGCTCCGACCGAGCTCACCATAACCATATTGGATACGCCCGCTCCATGCGCCGCTCTGGCGGTCTCAAGCACGAGGTCATAGTCGACTGCACGAAAAGCCGTTTCGTCTCGGCCAGCCTTTTTCCATGTCGTTCCGAGAGCACAGATTAGCGCGCGCGGGCGCACCGCTTCGAAAACTTCGCCCCACTTAGCAGGATCAGCGACGAACATTTCCATGCGTGCACCATCTGGAAGCGCTGCTTCGCGGCGAGCCACGCCAACCATCCGTACCTCATCGCCAGCGCTTGTGATCTCTATCGCGCGTCTACCGATCAGCCCCGTGGCACCGACGAGGCACATCCGAACAGGCGCAGTGACCCGGCCATCACCTTCAGGAGAAAGTGGCGCTTCAAACATTGATCAACCCACTTGGCCGCTCTCCGTAAATATCGCCGCAAGCCTGAATTGCGAAACGATCGCTCATCCCGGCGATAAAGTCGGCAATGACGCGCGCGCGCTTTGTCGTGTCTTCGCACAGCCCTTCGCGCCAACGCTCGGGCATAAGCTGCGGGTCTTGCGAGTACGCCGCGAACAGCCGCGCCACGACATCACGCGCCCGCTCCGCAGCAGCAACCTGATCTGGGTGGAAGTAGAGTTTGCGGTACATGAACTTTTTAAGCGCCCGTTCTTGTTCTTGCATAGCCGGTGAGAACCCCGCCAGCTGGCGTCCTGCCCTGCGAATGTCTGCGACCGATGCGAAGCCTGCGGCCTGGCTTCGTGTGTGTTCAAGCACATCATTGACCATCAAGCCAATTTGATCGCGCACCAACTCGCGCAATTGACGTTCTCGTGGCGCAAGAGGAAAGCGTTTTTCGACCGCTCGCCACTGATCTGCGAGGAAATCTAATTCCAGCAAATCATCAAGCGTCAGAAAGCCTGCGCGCAGTCCGTCATCAATATCGTGATTGTCGTAAGCGATATCGTCCGAAACCGCCGCGATTTGCGCTTCGAGCGAAGGCCATTGCTCTAGCTCCAAGGGAAAGGCCGCGTCCAATTCAGCAATCGCCCAACTCGGTTCGGCAATGGGTCCGTTATGCTTGGCAAGACCTTCGAGCAGGTCCCAGGTCAAGTTCAACCCATCATGCTCGGGATAGGGGCTTTCCAATCGCATGATTGTACGAAGCGCCTGAGCGTTATGGCAGAACCCGCCAAACCGCTCCATCGACGCCGATAAGGCTGCTTCGCCAGCATGCCCAAACGGTGGGTGGCCCAGATCGTGCGCTAGGCACAACGCCTCAGTCAGGTCTTCGTCAAGTTGAAGCGCGCGGGCAAGAACACGGCCAATCTGCGCAACTTCGAGGCTATGCGTCAGCCGCGTGCGGTAATGGTCGCCATCGGGGGCGATAAAGACCTGCGTTTTTGACTTGAGCCGCCGAAAACTCATCGAGTGAATGATTCGGTCGCGGTCGCGTTGAAATGCGCTGCGAGGACCACGGGTTTCTGTGGTGGCGCTTGTGCGACCTGCGGCGAATTCGCGTCCGCCAATACCTCGTTGGCTAATCTGATCCGGATCAGCGGCGTAGGGTGCGCGGTTCATAAACAGTCGCGTTAAGTGACTGCGCGCTGGCGCTCAACCGGAACAGATCGGGAAACCACTGCGAATGCCGTGGAAAGCGCCTCTCGCGGACGCAAACTGGTGAAGCTGATGTCTTGAAGGAATTGGGGCCACTTCCAAGGTGCAAATGGGGGAGGAAGTGACCCCGAGCCATAGGTACGACCTGAAGGCCCGGAGCTTGCTCATACTATTGTAATGTCAAACTCCAATTTGGCGGCTAATGGAGTGTGCTCGCGAATGCAGCATACGAATTGTAACGTCGCGACGAAACGTTCTTCAGCATCGACCAATCGAGCAGTTACTCGAAAGTATCCTCTCCAAGGATCCAACCCGCCGCTGCTTCGCAGTGAATTCTTGTCGAATCAAACACTGGAAGGACATTGGCATCAACATCCATAATCAAAGCCAATTCGGTGCAGGCCATGATGACCGCATCAGCGCCTTCCTGTGATTTGTTCATCAATATCGTCTTGAGCGCGCGTTCAGCATCGCGGGTCACTTTACCCACCATCAGTTCGTCGTAAATAATGCCATCGAGCTTTTCGACATTCACCATATCGGGGGGAAGTAAGTCGATCCCATGCGAAACCAACCGCCTGCGGTAAAAGCTCTCGGTCATGACATTGCGCGTTCCGATGAGCGCGGCACGTTTGATCTCAGCATGCTGCACAGCTTTGCCAACGCATTCCGCAATATGCAGGATCGGAATGTCGATCACTCCCGCAACATCTTCGAAGACTTTGTGCATCGAATTGGCACCGATCACGATCGCTTCAGCACCCGCGCCCTGGAGCCGCTTTGCGCTTTCACCAAGAGTTTGCGCGGCTCGCTTCCAATCTTTGTCTTCGCGAATAGCGTAAAGCTGGCAGAAATCGAGGCTTTCGATCAGCATCGGAGCGGACGCCATCGGCTTGCCGCGGCGTTGAACAATGCGATTGATTTGATCGTAATACATGCCGGTCGAAACCCAGCTCATGCCGCCGATCAATCCCAGTTTGCGCAAGATCCGCCCTTCAAATCAGTGTGTGGCCGCGCTCTGATGTAGAGTGCAAAGCACTCCGACGTCTAGCCTACGAAGGTTATTGTTCGGTGTCTTCGGTTTGTTGACGATTAGGGTTAGGAACCGTTTCCAACCACTCACGCAAGTCCGCTAGGCTTTGCTCAGGCGCTTCCTCATGAGGTAGATGGCCAATCCCGGCATATGCAATGAATTGTGAACTTGGCAGGTGTTGGTGATACCATTTGCCGGCCTTTAGTGGCGTCAGTTGATCCTCTTCGCCCCAAAGAATCAGCGTCGGCTTTCCAAGCTTGGCGATGTCTTCCTTCGAATACTCAACCCGCGGCGTCCCGAAGCGTTCGATTGTTGCAGCACGATTTCCGGGATAGCGAAGCAATTCCCAATAGCGGTCAACGGCATCCTTTGTGACGATGTCCGTGTTGCTGACGCTGTCGCGAAGCGAGCGTTCGACAAGGCTACGCGGTGTAATTTGAGTCATAATCTGATTGACGACCGGTATGCTCGCAATCGTAAAGCCAAGATTGCCACCGCCGCTTTCGCGTTTGATTGGAGCCCCGCTGGCATCGACCAGCACTAAACCTTCAACACGGTCTGCATGCTTCATCGCATATCCAACTGAAATCCACCCTCCCATTGAATTGCCACCGATCACAAACTCATCAAGTTTCAAGTGATCCGCTACGCCATCGACGGTCGCAACAAAATCCACCAACGCGTATTCGTCAGTAATTGACGGGCCCGTCAGACCATGGCCGATATGATCAATGCGGACGACGCGATAGTCAGCTTTCAAGCCCGCCACCCATGGTGACCAAGTGTGCAGGTCGGCACTCGACCCATGCAGTAGGATTATTGCGCGTGCATCTCGCGGGCCTTCGTCGCGCAGGTGGACAGTCTGACCACTGGGCAACTCAACAAATTGCGATGGCTCCCCGCCATATTTAGCGCGCATGGCGTCAGCATCGGTGTCAGGGGTGCGAAAGATCAAGAACGCGGCGACAAGCACCACCAATAAGCCTAGCGCAATTCGCACCAACCACTTCATTGACCCATCCCCGCAATCCATTGGCGAATGACGGCGACGCCCTCGTCATCTACAGTGCTCCGGCTAAGTTCAGGCATGGCGACACCCGGTTCAGTTGATTGCATCCGATAAAGCAGGATCGAGGCATCGGGATCGCCCGGCGCTATCGAAACCTTGTGTCCCCCTGCGCCTCGTCCCGCAGCCACCGGAGGCTTGCGAATTCCGATAGCGTGCGGGTCGTCCTGTTCCCAGCGCAAATCCAAACCGGAATTGGAGGCGCTGCCGCCGGGCTGATGACAATGCGCGCAGTTCACATCGAGATATGCGCGCGCGATTGCATCTATGTTCACTTGATCTCGATGTTCCCAGTGGGGCAGAAGCGGCCAGCCAACGCTTTGACCATCCTTGGAGAGCTCAGGCGAAGACCCCCGCAAATCCCCAACTCGATGCAAGTTCGCCTGCCAAGTAAAAGGCAGATTACGCGATTTGGGACCAATCGGGATGATCTCACCATCAATGCTGTGACAAGTCGCGCATTGGTTCATATTCGGCACACGGTAGCTGATCGCCTTTCCGTCGGGCCTAGTCAGCGCCAGTCGGGCACCAGCAAGTGCCAGTGTGGCTTCGGTCTGTTCCTCATTCCATTTGTACGGCAGCGCCGTCCAGCCGCCCTCACGATGAAGCAGCACGCGGGTCTCGATCAGCCTTCGATCCTCGCCTTCGCCAAATGCAAAAGTCTTGATGATCGCAGCGCCGACCGGGAATTTCAGCAAGCCTTGCCCTTGCGCTTCGAGCTTGGTGCCCTCCGGTAGGTAGATAAAGCGCAGCTTGTCCGCTCCATCGGAATAGAGCGCCGTGTTCAGGCGATAGCCTATCACATTGTCGTTGGGCAGTTGGCGCGACAAATCGTCGAAGAATCGAAAGTCAGACAGGCTGCGCGGCATCCCCTCCATCACCGCCTCATCATGGACAGCCGGCAGATTAAGGACCGTCGCGCGCGCAGCCAGCGTGCCCGCCAAGGCGAGCGCAGCGGCACCCAAAATGGCGGCGGAACGGATCAATTAAGCCGGGCTGCCATCGAAGCGGGGAGTTGAACCGCTCTTAACTGCGGAAAAGGCTCCAATTCTGCCGGGGTCCATGGAACCGGAGAAGCCTGTGACAAGGGTTGCCCAACTTGGGTCAACCCAAGACTTAACGCAGGGATGCTATCTTCCAAATGCAGCCCCTGATGCAAGCCATCGGTTAAAACCGGCGGCAGCGCACCGCCCAATGCCGCTGCAAGCAGGTCGCCTCCCGGAAAGTCAGGCTGCGTTCCGCCGCTTCCGTAGATATTGTCCTTCACCTGCACATTGACCGGTCGCGGTTGATAACGCTCGTCCTCATACGGCTGATTATAGGCGATCAGCATGATCTGGCTTGTCTTGTTGTTGACCAGCATATTGTCGCTCAGCACGACCCCTGTATTCGCCATAACCATTACGCCGGTGCCCGCAGGCACGCTCGCTACGATGTTGCCTTCTGGGGCAAAATTGTCAGTGTTGTTGTCGATCACGGCATTGCGCGCGACCAACACATCGCCTCCTCCGACCTTGGGCAGTCCAGGCAAGTCGAACACCAATATACCGCCGGTGTTGAGCGTCGCGAGGTTTTCTGTCACCTCGGCGCGGTTCGAATTCTCAATCTCAATCCCGGCCACATTCTCAACCACACGGTTGCGGCGCACGATAATTTTCTCTGATTGCCCAACATAGATGCCTGCATCCGAGGCACCGCGCACATAGCTGTCTTGAACAACGATATCGCGGGCTTCGACAGGATAGATGCCGTAAGCGCCGTTGTTTGCGTCTGGCCCGTTGGTCCATTCGACCCGGAGGCGGTCATAGATAATCTGGTCCGCGCCCTTGGATTTGATGCCGTCGCCTTTGGCATTCTCAACCGCGAAGTCGCGCAAGGTGACGCCATCGGAGGTGACCAGCAGCCCTTCGCCCGACCCTTGTTGATCGGAGAAATCGAGTACGCTTTTGTCCATCCCAGCGCCTTGCACGGTGACGCCGTCGACAAACAGGCTCAGCCCATCAGTGAGGCTGTAGCGCCCTGCCTCAAGCGCGATAACGTCACCGGGCTTTGCAAGGATCAGCGCCTCTTGCAACCGTTCCTGAGCGCCTTCGCCGGGCGCGATTGTGTGCGTTTCTGCCAATGCAGGCGCAGCGACGACCAGCGCGCTCGCGGCTATCACAGCCTTAATCATGGAACTCTCCCTATCCAGCTGCGCATGATGCGCAAGCGAGAGCGGGATAGCAAGCGCCTAACCTAGGATGCTGTCCTTAAGCGTGCTGACACCGCAACCCGTCGCAGTGGTCACCAGCGCTTGCACCGCTTCGCTATCGTCAACGCGGCGCAGACGATCAATCGCCTCCCCGACCGATCCGGGCACGGTTTCCTCACCATCTTGAGGCCCAAGCTTTTCGAGCTTCAAGAGCTGACTGATCGAGAGTTTATCGGTGAGCTTGGGCGCCATACACTCGGCCATCGGAACCGGAAGACCTTTGGCTAGCAATGCGCCTTCAACGCGTTCCTCGGTCACTTCTTCAAGCAAACCATCGTCGCGCAGCACAAACCAAGCACCAAAGCCAATAAGTCCGATTGCGAACAGGATCATCAGCACGCGCATGCGATCAATCCAACGCCTTGACGATCTGCTCGACCATCTTCTTCGCGTCTGACAACAACATCATGGTCTGGTCCATATAGAACACTTCGTTATCGACCCCGGCATAGCCGACACCGCCCATTGATCGTTTGATGAAAAATACCTGCTTGGCTTTGTCGACATCGAAAACGGGCATCCCGTAAATAGGCGAAGCTTTGTCGGTCTTCGCCGCAGGGTTCACCACATCGTTTGCGCCGATGATAAAGGCAACATCTGCTTGCGCGAATTCCGAGTTAATATCCTCAAGCTCGAACACCTCATCATACGGCACGTTCGCTTCGGCTAGCAGCACGTTCATGTGCCCCGGCATCCGCCCTGCAACAGGGTGGATCGCGTATTTCACATCAACGCCCTTTTCTTTGAGCGCATCGGCCATTTCGCGAAGCACGTGCTGTGCCTGAGCGACCGCCATGCCATAACCTGGAATGATAATGACCTTCTCTGCTTGTTCGAGCATGAAGGCGGCATCATCGGCGCTGCCTTGCTTGTAGGGCCGCGCCTCGCGCGGTGCGCCATCTCCGCCAGCGCTGTCTTCTGCGCCAAATCCGCCAGCAATAACGCTGATGAAGCTGCGGTTCATCGCCTTGCACATGATGTAAGACAGGATCGCACCCGAAGAGCCGACCAGCGCCCCGGTGATTATCATCGCGGTGTTGCCAAGGGTGAAGCCCATTGCCGCTGCGGCCCAGCCCGAATAGCTGTTCAGCATCGACACAACCACCGGCATATCCGCACCGCCAATTGGGACGATCAGCAGGAAGCCGATGAAAAACGCGAGCGCGGTGATTGCGATCATCTGCCAGCCTTCGCCCGCGCCTCCTTGCGGAGAGACAGCGTAAATGCCCACCAAAGCGATAATGGCAATCAATGTACCAAGGTTAATCACATGGCGCATCGGCAGCAGGATCGGTGATCCGCTCATCCGGCCAGAAAGTTTCAAGAAGGCGATGACTGAGCCCGAAAAGGTGATCGCGCCAATGGCGATGCCAAGGCCAAGCTCAATCCGGCTGACCATTTGTATCTGACCTGCAGCGTCAGTGATGTTAAAGGAAGCCGGATCCTGCCACGCCGCCAGGCCAACCACCACGGCTGCCAAACCGACAAGCGAGTGAAAACCAGCGACCAATTCAGGCATCGCCGTCATCGCGATCTTGCGCGCAATCGTGACCCCGATCACCGCGCCAATTGCAATCGCGCCAAAGAT
The DNA here is from genome assembly GCA_039985875.1 of Erythrobacter sp. Classification (GTDB taxonomy): domain Bacteria; phylum Pseudomonadota; class Alphaproteobacteria; order Sphingomonadales; family Sphingomonadaceae; genus Erythrobacter. Next base: position 1,343,030 of record JBDWRU010000011.1, read on the forward strand.
CAACCCGATGGTCTCAATATCTGGCCCAGCATAGCTGTTTTGCGCGTCGCCAGTCAGCCTCGGCCAGTGCACGACCAATGTCGTGACCACCGCGATGACCATTCCGATCATGCCATTGCGGTTGCCCGCGCGGCTTGTCGCGGGGCTGGATAGCCCGCGCAGTGCGAGGATGAAGAACACGCCTGAAATCAGGTAAGCGAGCATCGCCCAAGCGGGCGTCCCGCCGCCATGCGCCGCTGCTTCTTGGACGGGAGCGGCTTGCGCGGCGGCTTGGGTAGTGCCGGATAGGAGGGAGAAGATCATCTCTTACTTCTCCTTTTTCTTATACATTGCGAGCATCCGCTCAGTCACGGCAAAGCCGCCAAAGATATTGATGCTGGCAAGGACCACTCCAAACAATCCCAGCCACTTCGCCACCGGGCTGCTTGCTTCGGCCGCGGCGATCAACGCGCCAACGATAATCACCGAGCTGATAGCGTTGGTCACCGCCATCAAAGGCGTGTGCAACGCGGGGGTGACCGACCAAACGACATAATAGCCGACGAAACACGCCAGCACGAAGATGGATAGGATTGAAATAAAGTCCATTGGTAACAGCTATCCTTACGATCTTTTTTCGACTAACTGGACCCAGCGTTCTAACCGGCCCATTAAGGCCTCGTAGTCGGCAACGTCTTCTTCAATTATTTTGCGGTGCTCCAACCCATAAGGCCCACTGCACTCGACAACTTCTGAGCCTGGCCCCTCTTCCCATGCAGCCTTCGCATCAACATACTCAGATTCTAGTTCGGTGCCCGACATGTTACTCAAGAACTGCTTTGATCGCTGCTTAACTGATTCATACAACGCCAACAAAGCAGCCTCATTCGTGATTGGGCACCAATCGACCTGTCTGCCTACATGTGTCATGGCATCTTCTCGAAACTCAATTCGTTCTTGCTCGCTCAACACTGGCTCATCGGCAGCAGTGCAAGCCGCGAGAAAAACCAAAAGCGAGACGACGAGTGCCTTCACCCATTCAGCCGATCATTCACGATCGCGCCGTCTTTTGTAAGGCGGATCGCATCGCCGATTTCCTCGTCCAATTCCGGCTTGCCTGTCTCGGCATTCCAAAAAGCTGAGAGGAAGTTGAAGTGGTTGCGCGCGAACAAAGCCGAGGCGTCAGCAGCCAAATGCGCAGGCGTGTTGGCGTATCCGATAATCTTGACGCCGTGTTTTTCCACGACTTCATCGGCCTTAGAGCCTTCGACATTGCCGCCTTGTGGAGCGGCGAGGTCAAAAATCACACTGCCCGGCTTCATCGTTTTGATCTGCGCATCGGTGATCAGAACAGGCGCAGCACGTCCGGGGATCAGAGCGGTGGTGATCACGATATCCTGTTTGGCGATGTGTTCGGAGACGAGCTTGGCTTGGGCTGCCTTATACTCATCGCTCATCTCGGTCGCATAACCGCCAGAGCCTTCGCCCTCGATGCCAGCGACATCTTCAACGAAAATCGCTTTTGCCCCAAGACTTTCGATTTGTTCTTTGGTTGCGGAGCGCACATCGGTCGCGGAGACCTGCGCGCCCAAACGCCGGGCGGTCGCAATCGCTTGAAGCCCTGCAACGCCCACGCCCATCACAAAGCACTTGGCCGCTTGAACTGTGCCAGCCGCCGTCATCATCATTGGGAAGGCACGGCTATAGGTATCCGCAGCAGCGAGCACCGCTTTGTAGCCCGCTAGGTTCGATTGGCTCGACAGGACATCCATCGACTGCGCGCGAGTAATACGCGGCATAAATTCCATCGAAAGCGCTTCAAACCCGCCCTTCGCATAGGCGGCGAGGAGTTTGCCCGACTGAAACGGGTCGAACAAAGCAGCAACCATAGCGCCTTTGGTCGCGCCTTTGAGCAGCTTTACCTCAGGAGCCTGCACGCCCAGCACGATATCCGCGCCTTTGATCGTAGCCGCAGCGGTTCCGATACTCGCACCAGCCTCCGCAAAAGCGCTATCCGGAATAGAAGCGGTCACGCCCGCCCCCTTCTCAACGGCCAATTCATTGCCGAGGCCGATGAACTTTTTGACAGTTTCGGGGGTCGCAGCGACGCGTGTTTCGCCAGCGGCGCGCTCTTTCAGAATAGCGATTTTCACGAGATAGATAGGCCTTATGGAGCGATCAACACGACCACGAACAATGTGATCAGTGCGATGACCGGGATGCTCCATTTGAGCAAAGACATGAAACCGCCATAGGTTTGGCGCGCTTTATCCATATCGTGATCGTGAGTCGCCATAACGTGGCTTTCTCCCATTTTGAATCGCTGAAACCCGCAATCCGGCCAAAAAAGTTGCCAGAAAGACTGATGAAACAGGCCTTATATGAGGGGGCAGGCAACCTCAAGCCCACTTTATTGCCAGCATTTTCGCCATTTCGCGTGTTTCCATCAATCCAATCAAACAGCCTTAAGAACGTCTTTACTCCCCAGCTGTAAAGACAAGCGACGTTTCACCCTGGGACGGATCGTCCAGGGCCAATTGGGGAAGTCGCATCGCTATGTCCGAAATGGATACGAGCCTTGAAGAACAGCTCGAACCGCGCGATCAAACGCGTCTGGTGATGTTGATTGATGATGAGCCTGCGCAAAGCCGGTTGATCTCAGCGATTGCAGCGCGTGACGGCTGGCGAACGATTGTCGCCAGCGACGCTGAAAGCGCGATTGCCATGCTTGGCACACGCGAAGGCATGCAATTGTCCGCGATCCTGCTCGATCAATGGGTGCCTGGCGAAGATGCCTGCGCCTTGATCGCTGAACTCAAAGAACGTCGTCCCGCTCTGCCGATTTTGATGCTGACCACCAGCGCTTCGCCGCTGCTTGCGGTCGAAGCGATGCGCGCTGGCGCCAGCGATTACCTTGTTAAACCGGTTTCACCAGAACGCCTGATGGAAGCCTTGCGCGCCGTCACAGCGCACGAAACACCGCGTGATGAGCTTGCCCCGCTGACCGAAAAAATGTCGGCCAGCTTAGATTTTGACGCCATGATTGGCACTGCGCCCAAATTCCGCACTGCGCTTGCGCAAGCAGCAAAAGCAGCACGTGGGCACAGTCACACGCTTATCGAAGGTGAAAGCGGCACCGGCAAAGAGATGCTGATGCGCGCAATGCACGCCGCTTCTCCGCGCAGCAAAGGCGCGTTGCGCATCATCAATGTTGCCAATGTTCCGCCAAATTCGCTTGAATCGGTGCTGTTCGGGCATGAACCCAACGCCTTTCCCGGCGCGTTTGATCGCCAGATTGGCGCGCTGCAGCATTGCGACGGCGGCACACTTGTGCTCGACGAAGTGGATCGGATGAAGCCGGCTCAGCAAGAGCGGCTAAAAGAAGCGCTGGAGAGCGGTATTGTCCGCCCGGTTGGTGCAACCCACGGTTTCCGTGTCGATGTCCGCCTGCTTTCGGCTAGCAATCTGCCCCTGGAAACGCTTATCAGCGGTGGTCAATTTGATGCAGGGCTCGCTACCAAGCTTAACCCGACAAAGATCGCATTGCCCGCTTTGCGTGAACGCACCGGCGATATTCCAGCATTAGCCCGTCATTTCCTCGCTCGAATTGGTGAGCAACCGGGTCTCAAGTCGCTATCAGTTTCCGGATCTGCTTTGGCTTTGCTCGCAGCGTTTGATTGGCCGGGCAATGTCCGCCAATTGCAATCCGTTTTGTTCCGCGCAGCGGTATATTGCGAAGGCAACACGCTGACCGATGAAAGCTTCCCGCAGCTCTCTGAGATGTTGGGTGAGCAAGATCACCAGGCGCCTTCACCATTCCAAGAAGGCGTAGGGGTGATGCTCTATACCGAAGACGGTAATCTGCGTCCGCTCGAAGAGATTGAGGCCGATGTGATTAGGCTTGCGATAGGTCATTACCGTGGCCGTATGACCGAGGTTGCACGGCGGCTAGGGATCGGGCGTTCAACGCTCTATCGCAAGCTCAGCGATCTGGGGATCGACAACGCCGCTTGATCGCTGTCTGGCAAGCGCCTAGCGCTCGCTGCATGACCGTATCACAAGATTTTCAGGGGCGCTCAGCGCTCGTCACAGGTGCAGCCTCCGGTATCGGGGCTGCTTGCGCTGTGTCTCTTGCCGCGCGCGGAGCAGCCAAACTAACCCTCATTGACTTGGATGAAGCCGGATTGGCTAAGCTCAATCTTGGCGATTGCGAGGTTGAGCGGGTGATCGGTAGCGTCGGCGACGAAGCGCTTTGGGCCGAACTCACACCCAAGCTCAAAGGTCTCGATCACGCGGTCGTCAATGCCGGGATCGGCGCTGGCGGCGGGATCACAAACTTAGACTTTGCCACGTGGCGCAAAGTGATGGACGTCAATCTCGACGGGGCATTCCTGACCTTGCGCACCGCGATGCAGGCGATGGCAGATAAAGGCGGCAGCACGGTCGTTGTCGCGTCCTCAACCGGCGTAAAAGCTGTGCCGGGCACAGGCGCCTATGGCGTTTCCAAAGCGGCGGTCGCTCACATGGCGCGCATGGCTGCGTTGGAGGGCGCTCCGAGTAAAATCCGCGTCAACGCAATCGCGCCCGGCGGCGTTGATACCGCCATTTGGGAAAGCTCGCCTGAATTCAAACAGGCGGTTGAAAAGCATGGCCGCGATGCAACGATCAAGGCGATGGCAGGCACCACGCCTTTGGCGCGTTTTGCCTCAAGCGAAGAGATCGCAGACAATATCCTCTATATGCTGTCCGACGCAGGATCGAACCTAACCGGGCATGTGCTGGTTTCAGACGGCGGCTATACGCTTTAAACCTTACCAGTTCACAGTCCGCGTCACCCGTACTTCGCCTTCGCTGCCGCGCAGGCTGGTGGTGAAGCTGCGCTTGCTCCAATCGATCTCGACAAGTCCGAAATTCTCTTCTGAGATGAAGTCGGTAAGCCGCTTGGGATCTGGCTCTCGCGCGGTGTTCCGCTCGGTACTGGAAAACGAGTAGTTGAGCGAGGAACTGGTTAGCTCCCACACACGCTCGCCCTTGGTCTCAGGCGTAACGTCCGAATAGATGCCGCCCGCATGGCGATCACCCGATAACATCACCAAGCCGCTGTCTCCGCGGTTTGCCAATGCGCGATAGAGCTTCTCGCGCTCAAGCGGCAATTGCTCCCAGCTTTCGTAATTGTGCGCGTCGGTAATCACCTGGATTGAGGACACCAGAACGCGCAGATCAGCCGGCTTAGCCAGCTCCTGCTCTAGCCATTTCCATTGCGCCTTGCCCAACATCGTCTTCGAGGCATCCTGACTTGGCACATACGGCCCAAGCGGCGGGCGCTCTGGCGAGTATCCCATTGCTTCAAAATCAGAGCGGAAGAAGCGGGTATCGAGCATGATCACCTGTGTCACCTTGCCATTTTTGCCAAACATCCGGCTTTCATAGATGCCGGGACGCGATTTCACTTCGGCGGATGATCCCCAGAACGTTTCAAAGATCGTTTCTGACCAATTGCGAAAGGCGAAGTTTGCTCCCCCATCGTTAAAGCCAAAGTCGTGATCGTCCCACGTGATCATCATCGGAACTTTTTGGCGGAAATCGGTTAGTTCCCGCGTCTGCGCCTGAAGTGCATAGGCGGCCCGCAACGTGCTGAGCGAGGGGTCGCCTTTCCAGTTTTGATCGCCATAGTTGTTGTCCCCAATGAACAGGAACAGGTCCGGATTGCTCGCCGCGATCTTCGCCCACATATGTTGGCTGCGTGATTGGTGGTTGCAGCTACCAAAGGCGATCCGCGTTAGCGTCGAATCCGCCGCCAGCGACGCATTCGGTCCAGCCTTTGGCAAATTGATCGTCTCACGCAGCTTGGCGTAGTACGGCTCAAGCACATCCCCAGCCGTCAGAGACACCTCACCCGGCGCAGCACCATTGCTGGGGCCTTCCTGAGCCAATGCAGGCGCGGTGCTTAAAGTAATAGCTGCTAGTGCAAGCGAGAGACTGCGCATGGAAGGACTCCTGAAACAAAACTGGCTGAGCATATGGCGCGCTACCATGACGAATTCGCGACGCACTGCAACGCAAAAAGGCCCCTTCCGCATCATCTGAGGAAGAGGCCTTTGCCAATTATGTATCGGAAGCGAAGTTAGAAGCGCAGACGAACACCACCTAAGAAGCTCACCGTTTCATAGTCGCCATCAAGCTCAGCATTGAAAATGTCAGCACCTCCGCCGACAAATGTGCGTTCGAAATCTAGCCCGCTGACGTTCTGGTAGCGCACACGGCCTTGAAGCGAGAGCGTATCAGTCAATTCGAACCGCAGTCCAGCATTGGTTTGATATACAAACCCCGTTCCGCCTTCGGTCACAGCGAATGTCGGCGCGGTAGCAATGCCATTGTTAGGGAAATAGGTCGCATTGCTCTCTACGTCCGTGACACCGATACCGCTGCCAAAGAACGGAACCACAACCTGATTGTTAGACCAACGAATGTCGGACTGATAGTTTATGGTGAAACTGTTCGTTTCGATATTGCCGCCAAAGGTCTGATCACCGCCATTGAATGACCCTTCGCTCACATCCGCTTCGCCATAAGCGTATTCGACTTCTAGGCTTGGTTGAAACAGGCCGAGGAAGCGCGAGGGGAATTGATAGCCAATCGCGACAGCGCCGGTGAAGCCTTCGTTGTAACCGACCGCCACTTCTGCGGGTGCGCCTGCCGCGCCTGGAGATCCAACATCAGGGTTTTGGACACCAGTGAAAATCTCATCGGTTGGCGAAGTGACGCCAGCTTGGACAGAGACATAGACCCCGCCATCGACTTCATCGTCAGCGGATTGAGCGGCAGCGGGAACTGCGAAACCAAGCCCGGAAAGAGTGATGAGAAAGCCAAGTGCGCGGGACGAAATAGGGGATGTCATATAAGGTACCGACCGTATTGTTTGTTAGGGGTACCTCGCCATTCGGGTGGCTTTTACGATCGGTTACAAGCTGGTTGAGATAAAGTAGAGGCGTTCTGATTATTCTTGCGGCAAATGCACGAAATCCGTCAACGCCGCATCGCGCAAACCGCGCCAGACATTACGCGATTGAACCGTCTCAGCGACATCATGCACTCGCAGCATATGAACGCCTGCATCCATGCCTTTGGTCGCTAGAGCAATAGAGCCGCCAAGACGCATATGTGCGCCTTCTTCATTGCTCAGCGCACCAATCATTCGCTTGCGACTGACACCAAGAAGCAGAGGCGAACCAAGCGCATGGAATAACGGCAAAGCGTTTAGAAGATTGAGATTGTCTGCAACTGACTTGCCGAATCCGATGCCGGGATCGAGCATGATTTTGTCTTCGGCGATGCCGCTCTCGATCGCTTTGGCGCGGGCCGACTTAAGGAAATCGAACACCTCGCTGACCACATCGCCATAGGTACCGCCCTCATGCAGGTCTTCGCCAGTTCCGGGCGCATGCATCAGCACGATAGGGCACCCACTGTTCCCTACCAATTCGGTCATACGATCATCGTAGCGCATGGCTGACACATCGTTGGCCAAATGCGCGCCCGCTTCCAATGAAGCTTCAAGCACACCTGCGCGCCGCGTATCAACGCTGACCGCTGCGCCCATGCCTATGCAATATTCAACCGCTGGTAGAACACGGTCTTTCTCATCACCTTCCCATGTCGCAGCCGCGCCGGGACGTGTACTTTCACCGCCAATGTCGATGATTGCCGCGCCCGCTTCGAGCATGGCAGCAGCGTGATCCATACCCGCTTCCGGGCGTTCGAGAAACTCGCCGCCATCCGAAAAGCTATCGGGCGTGACGTTGAGGATGCCCATGACCTGCGGCTGGTCAAAGCGGATGCTGCGCTCACCAAGCAGGAGCGGGGGATGAACCTTTTGGAGATTTGCCCATTGGTTCTGCGCCTCCTCGACAAGCGAGGAATCGAGACTGGTCACCGCCGCGTCAAAACCACTTGCGCCGAGCAACAAGCGTTGCGTCGTGACGCCATCTTCGCGCACTAGCATCGCAAAACGGCTGGCATAGACCATCGAGCCTGCGAGCCGGATGGCAGCTCCATCTTCAGCCTGTGGGCCAGATGCGAATCCAATAGGATGCAGGTAAACGCTAGCGGTCATATGATTGACCTTGCGAGAAGCGCGCCAGCCATCTGGCGTCAATCTTCGTTGGCAAGCAAATAGAGTTGGCGCGCGGCATCAACCGGTTTTACTTCGCCGCCATCCTCATAATGCCAGAAAGTCCAGCCATTGCAGCTGGGCGCACCTTGCAATTCCTTACCAAGTCCATGGATTGAGCCGGCCTGTCCTTTGCAATCCACCGAACCATCTGCGCGAACTGTCGCAACCCAGCGGCGTTTTTTATCAAACACCTTGGTGCCGGGCGCGATCAAGCCGTTTTCCACCAGCGTCCCAAATGCAACCCGGGGCGCGGCCTTACGGCTCTGCATGGTGGTTAAAGCGCTTTCATCGAGCGGAAGTTCCTTATCTACGCGCTTTTTCGCAACTTCACGGTAGACTTTTTCGCGTTCGCAACCGATCCATTCGCGACCCAAACGCTTGGCTACCGCGCCGGTTGTACCCGTGCCAAAGAACGGGTCGAGCACCACATCACCCGGCTCCGTAGTCGCAAGTAGCACGCGATAAAGAAGCGCTTCTGGTTTTTGCGTCGGGTGAGCCTTCTTCCCGTTTTCCTTCAAGCGCTCACCGCCCGAGCAGATAGGCATCACCCAATCAGAGCGCATTTGCAGCTCGTCATTTAGCGTTTTCATCGCGCGATAATTGAATGTGTAGCGCGCCTTCTCGCCCATGCTCGCCCAGATCAGCGTTTCATGCGCGTTGGTGAAGCGCGTGCCCTTAAAGTTCGGCATCGGATTGGTCTTACGCCACACGACATCGTTGAGGATCCAAAAGCCCAGATCCTGCAATGTCGCGCCAACGCGGAAGATGTTGTGATAGCTGCCGATGACCCAGAGCGAGCCATTGGGTTTGAGCACCCGGCGCGCTTCGGCCAACCAAGCCGTGGTGAATTCGTCATAGGCGCGGAAGCTGTCGAACTGGTCCCAGTGATCGGTCACCGCGTCCACCTCGCTGCCATCAGGGCGATTGAGATCGCCGCCCAATTGCAGGTTGTAAGGCGGGTCCGCGAAAACGCAGTCGATTGAATTGTCCGGAAGCGAACGCATCGCTTCGATGCAATCGCCGTCCAAGATTTGACCCAGCGGAAGGTCGATGGCAGGCGCGGTTTTAGCGGCCTTTCCGACCGCTTTTCCGCGCAGCTTTGTAGTTTCCATCACGCCCACTTATTCATCCCCTGATCGCTTGGGCCGCATGCATGCGGCACAGTTATCCACAGGCATGAGTCCTCGCGGACTCCGCGTCAAGCACGGATTCTTGAGGGATTATGGTTAGCGAAAGGTAAACGCGCCAGTATCAGGTGCGGAACGAAAGGTGACCCCACAAGATATAGAGTCCCCGCAATAGTCAGGGACTCGATATCAAGCGGTGTTGCGCGCAGGACTCGGTTTTCGAATTTGCTCAATCCATTGGCTAAGTTCTTTGCGGAACCTACCCAAACACGAACACCACATTAGCAATAAAGCCCGCAGTCAGGATTGCACCAAGCACTCGCCCGATCTTTTTCGCGAACATCAGCAAGCCAAGCAAAAGCACCGCGCTGCCAATCAAAAGCCACATCTGAACTCCGCCCACGTCAGCAGGCAGCTTTTCTGGAGCTAGCACCATCGTCGTGCCGCCGATTAGCAAGATGTTGTAGATGTTCGAGCCAACAACATTGCCAATGGCCAGCGCCGATTTTCCTCGCAAGGCCGCGACAATCGAAGCGGCGAGTTCGGGGAGAGATGTTCCGACAGCGATGATGGTAAGCCCAATGACCGCTTCGCTAACGCCCCAAAGCCGCGCAAGCTGGATCGAGCCATCGACCAAGATACTGCCAGAGAATACAAGGATGCCCAGACCCGCGAGAAAGAACAAAGACGCTGCCCAGAAGGAAGATGGGCCTTCCTCTTCTTCTTCGTCATCATCGTCTGGCGCAGGCCAAAGATAGCTAAAGACGACATAGGCGAGGATACCAATCAACATCGCAGCGCCGATCCAAACGCCCGCCATTTGCGAGAAAGCCAGTCCTGCCAAGATCAATGTCGCGGCCAAAGCGATGATGGCATCGCGCGCACCCGCCCGGCTGAGCGTAATCGGCAAAACCAAGGCTGTAACGCCTAAGATAAGCAAAGTGTTTGCCAAGTTTGAACCGACAATATTACCCCATGCGATCCCGGGTGAATCGGCAATCACCGCCTGAATGCTGGCCGCCATTTCAGGCATCGAGGTTGCAAAACCGACGATCACCAGCCCAGTAAACAGCGTGGAGACCCCCAGCTTTAAAGCCAGACCAACCGCGCCTCGAACGAGCAGTTCGCCTCCAAAGAACAGGCCGACAAGCCCAGCGAGGCTCATTAGCAAAGGGATCAGCATGTCAGGGGCGCCTTATCATATCGGAGTGAAGTGAAGTTCGCCGTTTCACAGCAAGCTCGCTTGCGCAACAGGGGCGAAGCTTTTGCGGTGCAAATGCGTGGGGCCATGATCGCGTAACGCATCCATATGTTCGCGCGTTCCATAACCTTTGTTGCGTTCCCAGCCATAGTGAGGATGCTCGCTCGCGGCCGTAATCATCAACCGGTCGCGCCATTCCTTGGCGATGATTGAAGCCGCACTGATCGCCGGTTCAATCCCATCACCGCCAACAATTGCACGCGCAGGCCATTCCCAGCCTTCAACGCGGTTTTGGGGCGTCATATTGCCATCGACCAGCACTTGGGCCGGGCCAACGCTCAATTGCCCGCACAAATCCCCAACGCAGCGGGTCATCGCGGTCATGGTTGCGACAAAAATGTTGAGCCGGTCAATCTCATCCGGATCGACCACCGCCACGGCCCAGCCGCATGTTGAACGTATCTGTTCGTCGAGCACCGCGCGCCGCTTGGCGGTTAATTTCTTGGAATCATCAAGTCCGGCGGGTATCACGTCTCCCAACACAACGGCGGCGGCTACAACCGGTCCTGCCAATGGCCCGCGTCCCGCTTCATCGACGCCGATTATCGGAGCGCGGGCACCAAAATCGAAGATGGGAGTTCCCCTAGTCATGAACACATTTCCAAAAGCATCGCTCGCACTGTCCCTTCCCGCCATCGCGCTCGCAAGTTGCGCGGTCGCCGATTCTGGGGAAAGCAGTGCAAGCTCCTCCGCAATCGCTGCCAGTGATGTTGAATACACTATGTCCGACATAGCTGAATTCAACCAACCATGGGCCATCGAATTTGCGCCGGGAACGGACATGCTTTTCGTCACAGAGAAGCCCGGAACGCTCAAACTGATGAACACGCGAAGCAGCTCGGTCAGCGAAGTTGGTGGTGTCCCGCAGGTCGATTTTGGCGGCCAAGGGGGCCTTGGCGATATCGCGTTCCTCGCTTCGGAGGCGGACAGACCGCTTGATGGTCGCACAATCTATCTCAGCTGGGCCGAGGCCGGTGACGGAGATACGCGCGGCGCGGTGGCTGGCCGCGGTAAACTGTCGTGCGACGAAGCCGGCGAAGATTGCGCCATCACCGATATGGCTGTGATCTGGCGGCAATCGCTCAAAACCGAACGGCGCGGGCACTACTCGCATAGGATCACCTTTTCTCCAGATGAGAAATATCTGTTTATCGCCAGCGGTGACCGGCAAGAGCTGGAGCCCGCCCAAGACAATACCAACAACCTTGGAACAATTGTCCGGCTGAACCTTGATGGCTCGCCCGCCCAGGGCAATCCCTTTGCCGCTCAGGGCAATGTGCAGGCTGAGATTTGGTCCTATGGCCATCGCAATATCCTTGGCATTGACTGGGATAGCGAGGGGCAATTGTGGGATGTCGAACACGGCCCTGCAGGCGGCGATGAGCTAAACCTTGTCACGCGCGAGGCCAATTACGGTTGGCCCAATCGCTCTTATGGCAATCACTATCGCGGCGATCCCATCGAGGATCACAGCAAAGATGATGGCTTTTCAAAGCCAGCGGCGCATTGGACGCCGGTTATCGCGCCGGGCGACATGATCATCTATTCTGGTGAAATGTTTGGCGGCTGGGCCAACCACGCTGTGATTGCCGGGCTTCAAGCAAAAGGTCTGGTGCTGGTCAAACTGGATGGCAAGACCGCCAGCGAAGCCATGCGCATTGATATGGAAAGCCGCATCCGATCCGTTGAGCAAGGCCCCGATGGTAGCATTTGGGTGGCACAGGACGGGCCAAAGGGTAAGGTAGTCAAGCTAACGGCAAAGTGAGTTTGGTGAGGCGCAGCGGGCTTGGCACAGGGCCCAAATCACCCTAACGGCCCGCCATGCAAAGCGAAACCGCCAGCCTGATCCCGCTCAATGCGGTGACCGATGACATGGTCGAACAAGTGCTCGATCGTGCGTTTGGCCCTGATCGCCATGCGCGCACCGCCTATCGTATCCGAACCGGGATGGAGTATCTTGATGCGCTAAGCTTTGCTGTGGTTGATGCAGATGAGATGCTGGTCGGCACAATCCAGTGTTTTCCGATATCGCTCGTCGATCCAGAAGGCCGTCCGGTGCCGCTGGTTATGGTTGGCCCAGTCGCAGTCGTACCAGAACGGCAAAGCGAAGGCTTTGGACTTGGCTTGATGGCGGCCATGCTTGATGCTGAGCAACGGTTAACCGAGGGCGGCAGTCCGCCGCTCGCGCAGGTGCTTATCGGCGATGTAGAGTATTACGGGCGTTGGGGCTTTTCTGCCGCAGCCACGGCCGGATGGCGTTGCCCCGGCCCATATGAACCGCATCGTTTGCTGGCGCGCGGCGAAGCGCTCTCTGCGATGCCGAGTGAAGGGATGTTGGGACCATGGGAAAGCTGAATTGCGCAGCCCATGCAACGCGCGGCGAATGGTCAACTAATGCCGTTTGAGCCACCTCCCTACCTTGCTGAGATGACGCTTGCGCAAATCGCTGAGCAAGTCGCTCTGCGCAAATTGCCGCCGGTTGAACATTGGGCTCCTGAGAAATTGGGCGATAGCAAAATGCGCATCGCCGCCGATGGAACGTGGTTTCATCAAGGTGGCGCCATCCATCGCCCAGCCATGGTGCGCGCATTTTCCAGTCTGCTGAGCCGCGATGATGCAGGGCAGCATTGGCTTGTCAGCCCGTTTGAAAAGCTCAGTATTGAAGTCGATGATGCCGCGTTTATCGCGGTCGATTGCGTGGCTCGCGATGGCGACCTTGCGTTTCGGTTGCACACAGATGAGCTTGTGGTCGCTGGCCCAAACAATGCCCTAAGGACAGTGGGCAACCCGGACACACCAGCGATTTACTTGGGTGTGCGACGCGGGTGCGACGCGCGATTGAATCGCTCAACCTACGCGCAGCTCATTGAGATTGCTTTGGCGCCGGGCGGCGATGATCTAGAAAGCGGATTGATGGTCACCAGCCAAGGCATGATATTCTCGCTATTGGCGGCAGGCTGAGCCTTTGGCAGACTTATTGGACAGGCTAAGCGCGCTCTATGAAGAAGGGCACCGGGAGCCCATTTCCGATTTACTCAACGATGAGCGGCTTTCCGATGGTCGCGCCACACCGGCTGCGGTTTTGATTGCGATTACTGATCGCGATGAGCCCGGCGTTCTGCTTACCCAACGACCAGGCAGTATGCGCGATCATCCGGGGCAAGTCGCCTTTCCCGGCGGCAAACTCGATCCCGGAGAAGACGCCATCACGGCCGCCTTGCGCGAAGCCGAAGAGGAACTGGCTTTGCCGAGCGATCAAGTTCGGGTGATCGGCACCAGCGACCGTTTCCACACAGGCACCGGCTTTGACGTGACGCCCGTCTTGGCCGTGATCCCGCCCGACCTGCCGTTGACGCCGAACCCGGATGAGGTTGAGGCATGGTTCGAAGCACCACTTGAATTAGTGCTTAACCGCGACAATTGGACCGTCAACGAAGTCTTCTGGAAAGGTGCGAACCGACGCTATCTTGAGTTGAACTATGATGGATTTCGTATCTGGGGAGTGACGGCCGCAATCCTTTCGAACTTGTCGCGGCGGATTGAATTTGCGGCGCTTTGACTCCACAGGGGACGATGATGGCAAAAAAGCTCCCACCAACTGCGTGGACAAAGCGCGATGATCTAGCGCAGTTGATGCGTGCGCTTGGACCAGAGCATATGCGCTGGGTCGGAGGAGCGGTGCGCGACACACTGCTAGGCGTTGAAGTCCACGACGTCGATTGCGCTACGACCCATTTGCCGGACGCCGTGATTGATCTGTGCGCGAAAGCGGGCATTCGCACAGTCCCAACCGGTATCGACCACGGCACCGTGACCGCGGTGCTCAAAGGTGGTTCGGTCGAGATCACCACACTGCGCCGCGATGTTTCAACTGATGGCAGACGCGCGACCGTCGCCTTTGCGAGAGAGTGGCGTGAAGATGCAGCCCGTCGCGATTTCACGATCAATGCTTTGTTCGCTCACCCGGAAACCTTGGCAATTGATGACTATTTCGGCGGCATTGAGGATTTGGATGCGCGTCGGGTTCGCTTTATCGGCGATGCGCGTGAACGGATACGCGAGGACCATTTACGGATCTTGCGCTATTACCGGTTTCAGGCGCGATTTGGCTCAGACTTGGATGCAGAGGCCGAGATCGCCTGTGCCGAACTGGCCGAGACGCTCAAAGGCCTGAGCCGCGAACGGATTGCGGATGAGCTACTGAGGTTACTCGCACTGCCAACGCCGCATGAGACCGTCGCTCGGATGCATAAAAATGGGGTGCTTGGCGTAATATTACCCGAGGCAAGCAAGGTGCAAATTAGCAAGCTGGCGCAGATGATCGCTGCTGAAGATACTCAAGGGTTCGTGCCCAATGCTATACGCCGTTTGGCCGCGCTCCTTCCGCATTCAACCGATGTTGCAGAAGATGTTTCAGCGCGGTTGCGATTGTCGAGAGCGCAGCGAGCGCGGCTTGTATGCTCAGCGGATCGTCGAGCTGAGGACCGCGACGCTCCATTGGCTCTGGCTTACCATCACACCTCCGAGTTCGCGATTGATCGGCTGTTGTTGCAAGGCGTGGATGCGCAGGATCTGCGAGATTGGGAGCCGCCGATACTACCCCTGAAAGGCGGCGCGATTGTCGCGCGCGGGGTCGCTGCAGGCCCTGAGGTTGCGCGCATCCTGCAAACGGTAGAGCGGCGCTGGGTGTCAGAAGGTTTCCCCGATGCGGCGCGGGTTGAAGAATTGTTGAACGAAGAGCTTTAGGCTGTTGGTTTGTCTTCCATGGGGTATTGGGTACCAAGCCACCCACACCCTTATCCGAACCGGTTGTTCTTAGGGAAGCCTTGCGGCGGCATTCGGCCAGCCGCTCCGCGCGCGACCTTCCACATGCCGATTTCGTTTTCTGTTCGCGTCCGGTCCCCAGATCCGCCCATTTTCCAGCTTAACCCCTCAGCCAAAGTCAGAGTCGTCGCGTCAGACAATCCGCCATCGCGATAGCGCTGCAACTGCACCCCATGCCCGCGTGCCATCACCGGCATTTCTTCGAGGTTGAAGACCACCAGCTTGCGATTGTCACCCACAGCCGCGATGTGGTCGTGCGCCTCAGCAATTTCATGGATCACTTGAAGCTGGGCATCACTCTTTAGGTTCACGACCTGCTTGCCCTTCTTGGTTTCCGCGATCAGCTCTTTGGTCTCTGCGATAAAGCCTTTGCCGATGCTCGAGGCGAGCAAGAGCCGCCCTCCTTCCTTGTGGACCAACAGTTTGGCGATGGATGTCTCCGCAGGCAGCTCGATCATAGTGCGCAGCGGCTCACCAAAGCCGCGTGCGCCGGGCAGCTTATCGCAACCAAGCGTATAAAACCGTCCGTCAGACCCAGCGACCAGCAGCTTATCGGTTGTCTGCGCATGAACGATATCGAATAGCGCATCGCCCTCTTTATATTTGAACTCCTGCGCAAGATCGACATGACCTTTCGCCGCGCGGATCCACCCTTTTTGCGACAGGACCACCGTAATCGGCTCTTTCTCAATCATCGCATCCATCGAAAATTCGACCGTAGGCGCGGCTTCTTCGATCCGGGTGCGACGCGCACCCAAAGCGGTGTCTTCGGCGTAATCTTTGCGTAGGGCGCGCAGGTCCTTCTTTAAACGCGTGCGTTGGCGCGCAGGGCTGTCGAGCAGTTTTTGCAAATCTTCTTGTTCGGCAAGCAGGTCGGTCTTTTCCTGCCGCAGCTCCATTTCCTCTAGCTTGCGCAAGGAACGCAGGCGCATGTTGAGGATCGCTTCGGTTTGGCGGTCGGTGAGGCTGAACTCGGCCATCATCACGGCTTTGGGTTCGTCCTCGTATCGAATGATCTCAATCACACGATCGAGATTGAGGAAGGCGATGATATAGCCTTCGACCAATTCCAGCCGCTTGGCGATTTGCTGAAGCCGGTGCTGCGTGCGCCGTTGCAGGATTGCGATTTGCGCCGCCGTCCAGTTTTGCAGCAGCTCTTTTAGCCCCATCACCATCGGAGTGCGATTGGCGTCGAGCACATTCATGTTCAGCCCAAACCGCGTTTCCATATCGGTGAGCTTGAAAATGCTCTCTTTTAGCAAATCTGGGTCGACGTTGCGGCTGCGCGGTACCAGCACGATGCGGATCGTCTCGTCGCTTTCATCGCGGACATCTTCGAGGATCGGCAGCTTCTTATCGGCAATGGCTTGCGCGATCTGTTCGATCAGCTTGCCCTTTTGCACTTGATACGGGATTTCCGAGATGACCAATTGCCATTGGCCTCCGCCAAGACGTTCAATCCCCGCTGCGATGTCTTCGGTCTTTTCGGCTTCGGGCGCGTGAAACACACCGCGCAGACGGAAGCTTCCACGACCTGTGCGATAGGCTTCGGTTAGAACATCCTTACTGTCGACCAATTGGCCTCCCGTAGCGAAGTCCGGCCCCTGCATAAGCCCCATCAACTGTTCATGTTCAACATGCGGGTTATCGATCAGCTCAAGGGTCGCGTCGATCACTTCGGCGACGTTATGACTGGGGATATTAGTTGCCATCCCCACCGCAATCCCGCTTGCGCCATTGCCCAGCAGGTTGGGGAAGAGACCAGGCATCAACTCCGGCTCTTCTTCCTCACCATTATAGGTTGGGATGAAATCAACCGTGCCATGATCCAGCCCTTCCATAAGCTGCATCGCAGTCTTGGTCAGGCGCGCTTCGGTGTAGCGATAGGCCGCCGCATTATCGCCATCGACATTGCCAAAATTGCCCTGCCCTTCGACGAGCGGATAGCGCAGCGAAAAGTCCTGCGCGAGGCGAACCATCGCATCGTAGGCGGCGGTGTCGCCATGCGGGTGATATTTGCCGATGACTTCGCCAACTACGCGTGCTGATTTCTTAAACGTGCTGTTCGGGGCGAGGCCCAATTGTCGCATCGTCCACAAAAGCCTCCGGTGAACCGGCTTTAACCCATCGCGCAAGTCCGGGAGTGAACGCGCAGTGATCGTGGATAGCGCATAAACGAGATAGCGTTCTTCCAGCGCGGCATCGAACGGCGCATCAACAATCGCGTCAAATGGGTCTTGATCTTCGGCTTCGGTGATTTGTGACATATGCCCCGTCTAGCAATCAGACGCTGAGCAAGGGAGTGCTGTATCCACAGAGAACGCAGCACTTTGACGAGATTTTCCCGACATTTTTCGGCCCGAATTGCCCGTCAGGATGCGTGAAATCGCGAATTGAGACTTGTCACGAATCGAAATGTGGCGTAAATGTGGCAACAACAAGGCGCAAATAAGGCATTCCAATTAATGAGCGCTCAGGTCGGGTCGAGTTTGACACAATCCTTTTGGGAGGACGGACAATGCGAATGCGATTGATTTTAGGATCCGTGAGTGCGCTGGCACTGGCGGGGTGTGGCGCAGAAAGCGACTATGCGGCGGAAGAAGGCGACGTTTCCTACAGCATGGATGTCGACGCGGCTGAAGCACCCGCGGAGGAGGTAGCGGGAGCCGTTGCAGAGACTACCGAAAGCGGAGACGCAGCCCCCGAAACGCTTGAAGTTAGCGAACCCCAAATCGCCTACAGATATTCGCTGGGCTTCCGTTTGCCGGCAGACGCGATCAAACCTTTGCAAGAAAAGCACGCTGACCTTTGCGAAGCCAAAGGCCCGAAGGTTTGCCGCATCATCGCGATGGATCAAAGCGATGAAGATGGTGACTATGCTTCGGGCAATCTCCAACTTGCCGTTGCCGCTGACAAAGCGCGCGCATTCAGTAAAGAAATTGAGTCGTCATCCGGCGAAGCCGATGGTGAGCTGACATCATCCTCGATTGAAGGCGAAGACCTTTCCAAAGCCATCGTCGACACCGAAGCCAAATTGCGCGCCCGCACGCTTTTGCGCGACCGATTGATGGAAGTTTTGCGCAGCCGCAATGGCACCGTCGCTGAACTGGTCGAAGCCGAACGCGGCGTGGCTCAGGTCAATCAAGAGATCGACCAAGCGCGCAGTTGGCTCACCGAAATGCGCGGGCGCGTGGCGTACAGCCAGATGATCATCGAATACGCATCCGGTTCACCAAGCTCGGGCGGATTTACCGACCCGATCCGCAGTGCTTGGGGATCGCTTGGCGGGATCTTTGGCGGACTGATCGCCTTCCTAATTGTCGCTGGCGCGGTGTTTATTCCGCTTGGATTGATCGGCTGGTTGATTTGGCGGCTTGTCGCAACCGTACGTCGGAAATCGCAAGGCCCGCAAACGGACGTAGCAATGGCCGAAACGGTCGCTGAACCAAACGAAACCTAGACAAAGCAGGTCGTGCAGTTGGTCGGTCTTCGCAGGGTCGATCGATCAGCTTACGCCACTAGTCGGTGATGCGCGTCTATATCAGGCGCGCATCATTGCTTTGGGACGGGATGGAAACGCTCAAGCCATCATGCTCTAGCGCCAAATCAATCTGGCACGACAGCCGCGAAGTGCGCTGCACGCCAGCTGCAAAATCGAGCATATCTTCTTCTTCGTCGCTTGCGGACGAAAGCTTCTCAAACCACTCGGCGGCAACCAACACATGACACGTAGAACACGCCATCTGGCCCTCGCATGTCCCTTCGAGCGGCAAACCAGCCGCTTGGCCAACCCGCAATAGGTTGTCGCCTGGTTCGGCGTTTGCTTCGACGGTATTGCCGCGCTGATCGACAAAGCGAATTGTTAGCCCCAACGTTCTTGCTCCTTTACCGCTGCGTTGATCGCCTGCGCCGCCTCTTCGAGTTTCGCTAACGAAGTGTAGCGGCCAAAGCCTAGCCGGATGGAGGACTTTGCCTGCGCGTCGGTCAAACCGATGGCTTTCAAAACATGGCTGGGCCGCCCTGATCCGCTGGCACAGGCACTTCCGGCAGAGAACATGATCGTGCGGCACTCTGACATCAATTGCGCGACATCTAGGCCATCTTTTCGGATGTTGAGATTGCCTTTGTAGCGATGATCTGCGCTGCCATTTAGCTCCCAACCTTCGAACAGGTCACGCGCGCGGTTCCAAAGCGTTTCGACATGCGCGGCGTCCTCTTCCATGCGCTCGGCGGCCAGCGCAGCGGCCGCTCCCATCCCGGCGATCAGGGCAGGCGACAAAGTGCCAGAGCGAAGCTTATGCTCCTGCCCTCCCCCGGTTTGAACTTCTTTGAGGTTCACGCCATCGCGCACCCACAAAGCGCCAACGCCCTTGGGTCCGTGGAACTTGTGCGCTGACATTGCGATGAGGTCAGCTTCGGCCACAGCCACCTTGCCATAGGCTTGCACAGCATCGACCAAAATCAATGCGTCGATCTGTTTTGCCCGTGTCGCCCATTCCGAAATGGGCTGAACAACGCCAATCTCATTATTGGTTTGCATGACAGCAATCAAACGGGTGTTTTCGGGTAGCTCTTGCGAGGGGTCGCAAATGCCGCCTTTGTTGACGGTCAGCATCTTTTGGTCCCCGTCAGCGCGCGCTGTGTCGCCAACGGCGGAATGCTCAATCGCAGAGAAAGCTACCACCCCATCTGCGTTGGTCCCGCGAATGGCGAGATTGAGCGCTTCGGTGGCTCCGCTGGTGAAGATGACCTTGCCGCCAGAGGGGAAGAGCGCGGCGACCTTATCCCGAGCCGCTTCGATTGCCGCCGCTGCTTGGCGACCCAACCGATGCGGGGAATGCGGATTGCCAAACCCTGTGCCATCGGGACCGTCCAGATGTTTGAGCATCGCCTCGCGCGCTTCGGGCGCTAGCGGTGTGGTGGCTTGGTAATCGAGATAGATCATAGTAGCGATTTCCATGCCTCACTGAATTGCTCCAGCTCTTCCGAAGTCGTATTCCAACCGATGCTAACCCTGATAGTCCGCGCGGCCTCATCATCGGGCACGCCAAAGGCATCTAGCACCCGGCTTTTCTTAAGCGTGCCGGATGAACACGCGCTTCCCGCCGACACAGCGAAGCCTTGGCCGTCGAGCAGGATCAAGAGCGCTTGGGCAGAGATGCCTGGGTGAGTTAGCGCGTAGATGTAATCAGTCTGATCGCCAAAAGACAGAATATGGTCTTTCAGAAGTAACGCGAATTGAGCGCGCTCGTCTGGCGATGTTTGCCAATCACCAGCTTCCAGAGCCGCCGCCATCCCCAGCGCCGCGGGCATATTCTCGGTGCCCTGCCGATAGCCTCGTTCATGTCCACCCATCGGTTCTAGCAAGTTGAAGTCGCGCAAAAGCAGCGCGCCAATCCCAATCGGACCACCAAATTTGTGGGCCGAGACCACCAGCATATCGGCATCGGGTAGTGACAGTTTGCCCGCCGACTGCGCGCAGTCCGATAATGTGATCGCACCTGCTTCAAGCACGGTCTCGGTCATTTTTCCGACCGGATTGATAACCCCAGTCTCAGAATTAACGTGCTGAATCGCGAGAATGTCGCCCGCACCAAACGCCGTATCGTCTGCAACCACTTGCGCATCAAGCGCCGCGCGGAACACCGCATCATGCTCAACCGCGCTGACAATTCTGCGGTCTACTTTGGAACGATTGAGTGCAATCCAAAGCGCCTCGCTGGCCCCGCTGGTGAAGATCAATTCTCCGTTCCAATCGAGCGAGCTTTTGATCCGCTCGCGCGCGCCTTCGAGCGCGGCTCTCGCAGATCTTCCCTCGGCATGCGGAGAAGACGGGTTTGCCCACAGCCCAAAGCCCTCCTCCATCGCAGCGCGCGCTTCGGGCCGCAGTGGCGAAGTCGCCGCATGGTCAAGATAGACACGTTTTGTCACGGGTTGAGGCTCAGATTTCGACCTTATTGCGAACGATTCTTAAAAAATTGCACATTGCATTCAATGTGTCTATAGGGCCCGCACACGCTGGTGTCAGCCGACACTTTGCCTCTCATTTGAACAAGGTTCATCCATGCCATCCGTAATCTTTCCCGGTCCAGAGGGCCGCCTTGAAGGTCGTTTCTCTCCGCCACCGCGTCCGCGTGCGCCCGTTGCCATGATCCTGCACCCCCACCCAGAGGGCGGCGGCACCATGAATGACCGGATTGTTCAACGGCTTTACAAAACGTTTGTTGATCGTGGTTTCGCAGTATTGCGCTTCAACTTTCGCGGCGTAGGCCGTTCACAAGGTAGCTTCGACAATGGAATCGGCGAATTGTCTGACGCGGCAAGCGCGCTTGACTGGGTGCAATCCATCCATCCCGAGGCGCAAACCACTTGGGTTGCGGGCTATTCCTTTGGCGCGCTCATCGGCATGCAGCTTTTGATGCGCCGCCCGGAAGTGCGCGGCTTCATCTCCGTTGCACCGCCCGCCAACATGTACGATTTCAGCTTCTTGGCCCCTTGCCCTGCGAGCGGTATCTTCGTTCAGGGCGCTGCCGATACCGTGGTTCAACCCGGTGCCGTGCAGAAGCTGGTCGACAAACTTCGCACGCAAAAGCACATCACCATCCATCACGATGAAATTCCGCGGGCGAACCATTTCTTCGAAAACGAAATGGAAGACATGATGACCTCGGTCGACAATTATCTGGATTTCCGCCTGTCGCCGGACTGCCCGATTAAGTAGTGTTTTCGGTGTCCGCTGCCCATCATGGGCACGGTCTCATCACTCATTCGATTTGAGTTGCGTTTAGCACACCCGTTGCAACCAGCGACGGGTCGCTGAATGCAACTCGAAAGCGCTTTGTTATCAACGTGGTATGTTGTATCCTCTCGGATGAGCGGCGCCTGATGGAACGCTTATCGGGCAAGCCGCTCTGCTTAACTGGAGAGAGGAACCACCCCGATGAATTATGTTGCTCAAGCTCAATCCCCCAACCCCACCGCTTTGATCGGAGCGCTCGGCGTCCCCGCCGGAGTTGGCGCGCTTTTAGTATTCGGATTAGCGGTCACAATCGTGGTCAATGATCCCGTACCCAACCCAAAGGCCACCTCAACGCCAACGACCATTCCACTTCCCCCGCCACCGCCCGATCCCACGGTCCCACCTGACACCAAGACGCCGACCCCCACAGCACGCCCGACCATCATAACTGCGCCGCCAACACCTGATATCTTCGACGGGCCTATTGCTCCGATTGGCGAACTGCCTGATCCAAGCGATGACATACTGGGCGCAATCGGACCTAGCGATCCGGGAGCAGGTTCGGGCGAAGGCATCGCCGCGCCGCCAAAGCCGACCCCCGCGCCTCCCCCACTGCCTGATCCAATTGCTGCCAGTCCGCGTGGCAATCCCGGCGCATGGATAACCACCAGAGACTACCGCCCACGGTGGGTTCGTTCCGGAATGGAAGGCAGCGCGCGTTTTAGACTTGAAGTCAGCGCTTCTGGCCGCGTCACTGACTGCTCGATCGTGGGTTCAACGGGGCATAATACGCTGGATGTGGCGACATGTCGGCTGATTAGGAAGCGAGCCAAATTCGCGCCAGCGCGCGACAGTTCCGGCGCGAAGGTCGCCGGAACCTACATCAACTCTGTGACTTGGCGTTTGCCAGAGTAAGGTTGATCCGGGGGCTGCGCCTTGGCGTGGCCCCTTTACTCGTTTGTTGCTTCTTCGACTTGATCAACTGGAGCGACCCCACTCGCGTCCGGAAGTGTCCAGATCAACACGTTCACAACGGCCACCGCCGCCAACACGATCATCAAGATTGGCTGTTTGGTTTCGCCTGTCCGACGCCAATAGACAAAAGCCCCCGCGACCAGTGCGAAGGCCACAAGCATGACGAGCGAAAGCACAAAGATTGCCATCCGGCATCCATAAACCGTCGGCAAACTTATGCAAAGCACCCGATCTTGCGCGATTGACTCGCGCCTTTGCCCCGGTAACACCTGACAGCATGAGAGAGAACGATACGAATTTAACCCGTCGCCAGACCTTAGCCGGGCTTGGCGGTGTTTCCGCTCTAGCTATGGCAACTGGCTGCACCAGTCCCGCGGCTTCAGCCGATCAAATCCAGACGCTCGCCGCTAGGATCACACCTGATCAGCAGCTCGAAACCATCGCCTATGACATGCTCAAACATGAGCCCGGCCGCGCGACTGGCCTTGGTGTTGATACAGGCCGATTTGCGGACTGGCGTGGCACATTTGGGAAGGTCGGAGAGGATGGACGCGAAAGCTATGCCGACACTTTACGAGTATCGCTCGAACGGACTCGCGCTTTTCCTAAGGACACACTCACCGCCGATCAACAAACCAGTTTTGAAGTGGTCGAGAGCGCCTTTTCTAGCGCGCTTGAAGGCATGGCGTTGCCCTATGGTGATGTCGCGGTGGGCAGCTGGCGCAACGCGCCTTATCTGGTGATCCAGAATGTCGGTGGCTATATCGACTATCCGCGCTTCTTCGGCGCGACCCAGCCGCTGCGTGATGCGCAAGACGTCGAATATTACCTTGGCCGTCTTAATCAGGTTGGCGATGTCCTCGACGGGGAAACCAACCGGATCAAGCAAGCGCGCGGCATGGGCGTCATCCCGCCAGACTTCCTGCTCGACAAAACCATTGCGCAGATGGAAACCAACATTGCCGACGCAGGCAATGAGGGCGGCGCCTATGCCGGGCCACTGCTTGGCTCAGACGTTGACGCGGCCAAAACCGCTTCACGCCAAGCGGTCGGTATGGTCGAAACCAAACTTATCCCTGCACTGCAGCGCCAGCTTGAAGAGCTCAAAATTCAACGCGGACTCGCAAAGTCGGACCCTGGTATGTGGGCGCAACCTCGCGGTGATGAATGGTATTCCTGGTCCACCAAGGCGTCGACCACGACCTCACTTTCTCCTGATGAAATCCACGAGCAAGGGCTTGAAGAGCTTGCCGAATTACATGGACGGATGGACCCGATCCTTAAGGAAATCGGCTACACCAAAGGCTCGGTTGGGGAACGGATGCAAGGTCTCTCCAACGACCCGCGTTACAAATTCGCCGAAGGCGATCCGGGGCGCGAAGAGATCTTCAAATTCATCTGGGAACAGATCAACTGGATCAAGGGGCAGATGCCGCGTGCCTTCAACCAATTGGTAGATCCCAATTTGGAGGTGCGCCGGATTCCGATCAACGAAGAAGCTGGCGCTCCGGGCGCATATGGCGGCGCGGGCAGCAAGGATGGCCAAATACCGGGGCGTTTCTGGATCAATTTGCGCACCACCGATTTGCACCGCAAATATGACCTGCCCGACCTGACGTTTCACGAGAGTATTCCGGGCCATGTTTGGGAAGGCGAATATTCCAACCGCCTGCCACTGATCCGCTCGATCCTCGCCTTTGGCGCGTTCAGTGAAGGCTGGGCGCTTTATGCGGAACAGCTCGCTGATGAGCTTGGCGCATACGATGATTTTAAAGTCGGACGGTTGGGATATCTGCAAAGCCTCGCCTTCCGCGCCTGCCGCCTTGTGGTGGACACAGGCCTGCATTCCAAACGCTGGTCACGCCAACAAGCCCGCAATTTCTTTGTTGAACGCAATGGGTCAAAGGCCGAAGAGGTTGCGAGCGAGGTTGACCGCTATTGCAGCTGGCCCGGCCAAGCGTGCTCTTACAAGATCGGTCACTCCGAAATTCTACGCCAACGCAAACGTGCAGAGGCGGATCTGGGATCGGGCTACGACTTCAAAGCATTCAACACCGCAGTAATACTCGGCGGAAACGCGCCGCTCGACGTGGTTCAGAAAACAGTCAGCCGCCATATTGAAGGAGCGAAAACATAAAACTCCTTCAATGCGATGTCTGCTATTGATCAAAAATCGAGTCCGATAGCAGGAACTTTCTTGGCTTAACTTCACACTAGCCAAAGAAAATTCTTGATCTATGTTTGCTTGCGAGATTCAATTCGTTGACACACGGCAAGTAGGGATCATGATTAGACAGATTGTATTGCTGGTCGTTGCGACCTTTGCATTTTTGTTAGCGAGTACGCCAGCACGGGCAGATTGGTACGAAGCCTCGAGCGATCACTTTGTTATCTACGCCGATGACAAAGAGAAAGATCTCAGACGCTACGCCCAAAACCTTGAGCGCTATCACAGCGCTATGGAGTATATTACTGGTCGCAAAGTGGCGAAGCCAAGCCCATCAAATCGTGTTGTCATCTTTGTAGTTGGGAGCGGAAGGCAAGTTCGAAAAATTGCCGGCGGCAAAAATAGCAATATTGCTGGTTTCTATATTCCTAGAGCGGGCGGATCGGTCGCATTTGTTCAGTCGATCAAGAACAAGAACGGCTATCCAGATTTCTCGACAATTGTCCTGTTGCACGAATATGCCCACCACTTCCTGATCTCCAGTTCGCGCTTCGCAATGCCGCGTTGGATGAGCGAGGGCGCAGCCGAGTTTTTTGCCGCTGCGAGCTTTAACAAGGATGGAAGCGTACTAATTGGACGACCAGCCGTGCACCGCAGCGGTGAACTTGTATATGGCGATAATGTTCATGTTCGCGAGCTTCTAGATCAAGCACTGTATGAGAAAAACCGCAGCGGGAATGATGCCTTCTATGGGCGCAGTTGGCTGCTTTATCACTATTTGACTTTTTCGGAGGAGCGCTCCGGTCAACTAGGCGAATATTGGTCTGAAGTTTTGAGCAGCACCCCTTCTATTGAGGCCGGTAGAAAGGTTTTTGGCGACCTCAACCAACTAGAAAAAGAGCTAAAGTCCTATGTGCGACAACGCCGCATGTCTACTTTTAGCTTAAAGCCGGGTCAGCTGAACGCCAGTGAAGTTGCGATCCGCAAACTTCCGGAAGGTGAGGCAAAAATGATGCCCTTGCGAATTCGCTCCCAGCGCGGTGTATCTCGTGAGCAAGCCTTGGATTTGCTGGTGGATATCCGCAAAGTCGCTGGGCGATTTCCTAGTGATGCTGGTGCCTTGGCTGCGCTTGCCGAGGCTGAATATGATGCGGGGAACGATGCGGAAGCAATAGCTGCTGCTGACAAAGCCATTTCTATCAATCCGGCTTTGACCAACCCTTACGTGCAGAAGGGATACTCATTATTCCGTCTAGCAAGGAACGCGGAAGGCTCTGAGGCTGAAGAAGAAGCCTACAAAGCAGCAATGAAACCATTTGGTTCGCTAAACCAACGCGAGAATGATCATCCCATGCCGCTGATCTATTATTACCGCAGCTTTACCGAACGAGGGTTGGAGCCACCAGAGAACGCGAAACACGCGCTCGAGCGCGCTGCGCAAATTGCACCTTTTGACAAAGGTTTATGGTTCAACGTTGCGATAATGCAGATGCAGGAAGGCAAGATCGCAATAGCGAAGTCTTCTCTTCTACCAGTGGCTTACGATCCACACGGAGGGCAAAGCGCAAGCCGCGCGCAAACGCTCATCGCGTTGTTGGATCGCCAAAAAGAAGGCACTAAAGTGTCGGCTAACGAATTGGCTGCAGCAATGTCTGATGGGGTGGTTTCCGACTCGACAGCGAACTAAGGCAAGGACGAAAGCTGAGACGTTTCGAGCGTTGATTTCGACAGCTTGCGGTACGTTTTGTCTTTCAAGCGAAGTGCACACGACCATAACGGCGGCACACCGGTATCCAGCGCCTCAAAACGACCAAAAACAAAAGGACCGAGCGAAGCGCCCGGCCCTTTGTAGTTTCAGCAAGCTTGGTGCTTACTTCTTACCGCCAAGGAAGCCCGATGCCATGTCGGTGATGTCATTGAGCGGGTTGCCGTCGCCATCGCGGTCGAGCATCGACATGATACCGCCAAGGCCGCCTGAACCTTCCGCTTTGCTGGCCATGTCACCAAGTGCATTTTCGCCGCCCATTTGCTCCACGATGGAGCCCAAGGAGCCTTTATCAATGCCAGTTTTCTCAGCTGCGAGTTCAACTGTGTCGCCCTCTTCAGGGGCAGACTGACCCAAAGCCGCCAAGCCTTTTTCAACCATTGACGGGTCAATTCCAACCTTGCTTGCAAGATCGGCAATTGTGTCTGGCGAACCGCCAACCTGTTTAAGAATGCTGTCGAAAATACTCATCGTGCGAACCCTCCAAATCAAAAAATGATCCGCGCTCGATACGCGCGAATCTCTTGCGCGACTCTGAGCGCAAAAGGGCCAAATGAAAAGACCCCGCACCAGCCTATCGGCCGGGCGGGGCCCCCTCACTAACTGTAAATTCTTGTCTCAGGCAGCAACTACATTGGCCGGAGCCGCTTGGCGGACGCCTTCATCAACATGCGCTTCGAACTCGGCAAAGTTGTCAATGAACAGCTGAACCAGCTTAGATGCGGTAGCGTCATATTCAGCCTTGTCCGTCCACGTGCTGCGCGGGTCGAGGACCGATTGATCGATCCCTTTGGTCTCCAGAACTGGGACATGCAGCGGCACATCAAAGCCAAAATTGTCGTCGCGGCGATATTCAACGCCCTCAAGATCGCCATCGAGCGCAGCATTGAGTAGCGCGCGGGTTGCTTTGATCGGCATACGATTTCCGACGCCATATTTGCCGCCGGTCCAGCCGGTGTTGAGCAGCCAACACTGAACCCCGCCGCTGGCGATGCGTTCTTTCAACAAATTGCCATAGACGCTTGGATGACGCGGCATAAATGGCGCGCCAAAACAGGTTGAGAAGGTTGCTTCCGGCTCTGTTACGCCAATTTCCGTGCCAGCAACCTTAGCTGTGTAGCCCGACAAGAAGTGATACATCGCTTGCTCTGGTGTCAGCCGAGCGATGGGAGGCAGCACGCCAAACGCGTCCGCTGTTAGCATCACGACGTTTGCGGGAACCGGACCAAGATTGTCCGGGCTGGTGTTGGGAATGTAGTCAATGGGATAAGCGCCGCGCGTGTTCTCCGCCAGCGAGTTGTCGTCGAAATCCAACTCACGAGTCGTCGGATCCATCACCACGTTTTCAAGCACAGTGCCAAAGCGCCGAGTCGTTGCATAGATTTCTGGCTCGGCCTCTTCGGAAAGGCGGATCATCTTCGCATAGCAGCCGCCTTCGAAGTTGAAGACCGCCGTATCCGACCAGCCATGCTCATCATCGCCAATCAAGGTGCGCGAAGCGTCCGCGCTCAACGTTGTCTTGCCCGTTCCCGACAAGCCAAAGAAGACGGCCGTATTATTGTCGGGCCCGATATTGGCTGAGCAATGCATCGGCATCACCCCTTTAGTCGGCAGCAGATAGTTGAGGATGCCGAACACACTCTTCTTCATTTCGCCTGCATATTGCGTGCCGCCGATCAGGATCAGTTTCTCGCTGAGATTTACGGCAATCACGGTTTCTGAATTTGTCCCGTGGCGCGCCGGATCGGCTTTGAAGCTCGGCAGGTCAATAATAGTGTACTCCGGCGCAAAATCGGCCAGCTCTTCGGTTGTCGGACGAACCAACATCGTGCGGATAAACAGGTTGTGCCAAGCCAACTCATTGATCACGCGCACATTGACGCGATGCTCAGACTGCGAACCCCCGAAAAGGTCGGCCACATAAAGCGTCTCTTTGCCAGCAACCACTTCAAGAAAGTCGGTTTTGAGCGCGGCGAATTGCTCCGGCGTCATGCTCGCATTAACTTTGCCCCACCACACCGTGTCCTCTGTCACCGCATCGCGGACAATGAACTTGTCCTTCGCGCTGCGTCCCGTTTTCAAGCCGGTCTCAACAACCAAAGCCCCGTGTTTGGAGAGAGCGCCTTCGTTCGCAGCAAGCGACGCTTCAACCAAGGCTGCGGTGCCAAGGTTGGGCTGAATTTCGGCACTGGTGCTAATGCCTTGACTTGCGAGCGTTTGAGCGAGGGGGGTCAAAGTCGTTACTCCTGAAAACAGTTCAATCGCAAAAGGGAATCGCGCTTACTTCCAAGCGGCTGCATACGTATGCGGCAAGTGGCAAATCTGCTATGTCTTGAATCAAGCTCTCCCAAAGAGTTGCACCTAATGACCCGCTTGTAACGCGTCAAACGCAGCATTGGTGCAAGATTCAGATCATTTGTTCGATTTTATGCAACTCATGATCGTCCGTGCATAATTCGATCTCTTTGCGCTTCGCGTTGTCTCCCCTGCCCTTTGTCGCTAGTCTTAGGTTCAGGCAGCGCGCGTGCACAAGCGGCGCGCATCGGAGGAGCGGCATGATCGAAAGCACTGGAGAAACGCGCAAGGATGATGCCGTTGAGATCGCGCTGGTTGATGATGATCGCAACATCCTTACGACTGTCTCAATCGCGCTCCAAGCCGAAGGCTTTGTGACTCGGCTGTATTCTGACGGTGAAACCGCATTGAAAGCGTTGGTTGAAAACCCGCCTGATCTTGCCGTGTTCGACATCAAAATGCCTAAGATGGACGGAATGGAATTGCTCCGGAGGGTTCGCGAACATGCGGCGATTCCAGTGATTTTTCTGACCAGCAAAGACGACGAAGCTGACGAGGAAGCGGGCCTGGAACTGGGCGCGGATGACTATATTGCGAAGCCATTCAGTCTAAGGCTGCTTAACGCGCGCATTCGCGCAATTCTTCGCCGCGCCGATCCCACCCGCGATTTGGGCGGAGATTCTCAGGATATTGAACCAACGCATCCAAGCATTGATCGCGGGCGTCTTTATATGGATCCAGCGCGGCACTTTGTAAGCTGGGATGAAAAGCCTGTTAGCTTGACCGTCACCGAATTTCTGATCCTTGAAGCACTCGCCGCACGTCCGGGCATAATCAAAAGCCGTAACCAGCTAATGGATGCAGCATATCCCGATGATGTCTTCGTCGATGACCGTACTGTTGACAGTCATATCAAACGGATGCGTCGTAAGTTTCGTGTCGTAGATAACCAATTTGGAGCGATCGATACGCTCTATGGTGCGGGCTACAGCTTCACCGATGAGTGAGTTCGATAGCAATAAAGTCAGCAGAAGCTCTCTACCGCTCGGGCGTGGCATGGAGCGGCTGAGCCCACTTGGGCGCTTTTCCCTTACGGCGCGTATCCTTATTGTGAACATCCTCCCGCTTACATTGCTGGGCGGCGGCTTGTTCTACCTAGACAGTTACCGCACGCAGTTGGTTGATGAGCGCTTCAAGTTGGCGCGGATTGAAGCCCAAATCACCGCAGAGGCGCTGGCTGGTGCGACGCAGGAACGCCAGGAAGCTTTGTTGATACAGATCGGCAAAGAACAACGCATGCGGTTACGCATGTTTGACAGCGAAGGTAGCCTGACCGCTGACAGTTTTGAGTTAGACGGCCCTGCTTTCGAGTTTGAGGACATTTCCGACGACAATTGGAGCGAGCAGTTCGCTCGTTGGCTTGACCGAACAGTCGATGCAATCGTCAGCGCTGAGCCGGTGCAAGACTATGTCGAACCCGAAGCACAACAAGCCGATGCTTGGCCCGAGCTGGCACGCGCGCGTGACGAGGGGCTAAGCCAAATTGCGCTATATGATTGGCGCGACGGCAGCCCAGTCATCACGGCCGCTGCACCCGTAGGGTTGAATGGCGACACCTTGCTGACAGTGCGCAACGCAATCGACATTACTGAGAACGTGCGTTCAGCGCGCTCAACTTTGGGTATTGCAGTGCTTTTGGTGCTCATCGCTTCGGCATTGTTGTCGCTCTATCTCGCGCGCACGATTGTGACTCCGCTGCGGCAGCTTTCCAACGCCGCGGTGCGCGTGCGCCAAGGGCGCGAACGTGAAGTCGAAGTCCCGCGTTTGCCTGCGCGCGGCGATGAGATTGGTTTGCTCGCGCGGGCCGTTTCCGACATGACAGGAGCACTACGACAACGGATTGATGCGGTCGACAGTTTCGCTGCTGACGTTGCGCATGAAATCAAGAACCCACTGGCAAGCTTGCGCAGCGCAGTTGAATCGCTGCCTAAGGTGAAAGATCCCAAGCTGCGCCGCGAACTTGAACTAATTGCGACGCATGACGTGCGTAGGATCGACCGGCTCGTCACCGAAATCTCTGACGCAAGCCGGATCGATGCTGAAATGTCGCGAGCTACGCTTGAGCAGATGGATTTGGCCGATTTGGTCCGCGCGATTATCGGCAGCCGTGAAAACCGCGCGGAAAATCTGGGTCATCCGATAGACCTCCAGACGCGTGGATTTGCCGCGAATGTGCTTGGTGTTCCGACTCGGCTCGAACGCGTCATTGAGAACTTGCTCGACAATGCGATCTCATTCTCGCCGCCCGATGCGCCAATCGAAGTTGTCGTCGACAATGACGGGGAATGCGTCACTCTTTTCATCTCTGATTCTGGCCCCGGCATTCCCGGCGAAGCGCGCGACAAGGTGTTTGATCGGTTCCATTCGGTCCGGCCTGAGCAAGAGGATTTTGGCAATCACTCAGGGCTTGGCTTGGCCATCGGCCGCGCAATTGCCGATGCGCATGATGGTTCGCTCGCCG
Source organism: Erythrobacter sp. (assembly GCA_039985875.1). Lineage (GTDB taxonomy): Bacteria > Pseudomonadota > Alphaproteobacteria > Sphingomonadales > Sphingomonadaceae > Erythrobacter. The sequence continues at coordinate 1,374,856 of JBDWRU010000011.1, forward strand.
CGATCGCCCGTCCCGATGCTAAGCAAGGCGCATGCCTCCGTCTGAGACTGCCTGCCGCGTGAGCAACGCGCGCACTACCCTTGTGAATGCAAGCATTGTGGCAATTGGCGGACGCGCTCTGGCAATCGAAGGTGTGCCCGGAAGCGGCAAGTCATCTTTGGCGCTCGCGCTGATTGACCGCGGCGCTTGCCTTATCGGTGATGATGGGGCGACTTTGGAGCAGTCTGGGGCGCAAATTCTTGCAAACCCGCCACCGAACATTTCGGGGAAGCTGGAAATTCACGGGATTGGTATCATCGAAATGCCGGTCGCGCGTGCTACACCGCTCGCGCTGATCTTGACTTTGGAAGCCCGGATCGAGCGCCTACCCGACTCAGTCCCCATGCGCGATATACTTGGCGTCAACATTCCATGCTTGTCATTCTCACCGGGCGCCATTGCACCAGCGGTTCGCGCCGAATGGGCTTTGTCGCAGCATGGCCTCAATGTTGGACAGTCACAAAAGTGATACACCAGCGAAAAAGAAGCTTTCTTTCGCGCTCGATACTTCGCAAGTGTGCCCAATGACCGGCAGCGACCAATCCGACTCGGTTCCTTTCCCAAAGGCAGATCGCAAGCAATTGCTGCTTGTGACCGGCCTTTCAGGAGCTGGAAAGTCCACGGCGCTAGACGTGCTCGAGGATATTGGCTGGGAAACAATCGACAATTTCCCTGTGCGCCTGCTCAATCGCTTAGTTGCCGAACCGGACGGTCATCAGGCAAGTTTGGCCATCGGCTTTGATTCGCGCACCCGTGGTTTTGTGCCGAACGAAATTATCAGCCTGGTTAAAAAGCTATCGGCCCGCGACGACTTGACCGTCAGCTTTCTGTTTATTGATTGCGCGGGCGGCGAATTGGAACGGCGCTATAACGAAACCCGCAGGCGCCATCCTATGGCGCAAGATCGTCCTGTGCGCGAAGGCATCGCCGCGGAACGCGAATTGCTTGAGCCATTGCGGCGCTGGGCGGATAGCGTGATCGATACAAGCGCCCTATCGTCTCCCGATTTGCAAAGCCATGTCCGCGATTTGTTTGACGAAGACAGCGCGAAGACGATGACGCTGACCGTGTCTAGTTTTGGTTTCGCGCGCGGGATGCCACCCCTTGCTGATCTCGTGTTTGATATGCGCTTCCTTGACAATCCACACTGGGTCGAAGGCTTGCGCGAACTCACGGGACGCGATCAAGCCGTGGCCGATCACATCTTGGCTGATCCTGCATTCCCACCCGCTTTTGAACAGATTCATGACCTCCTTCTTACGCTCCTTCCGCTCTACCAATTGCAGGGCAAACCATATGTTCACGTCGCATTTGGGTGTACCGGTGGGAGACACCGCTCCGTCTTTACCACTGAACGTATGGTCAAAGGCTTGCGTGAGGCAGGATTTTCGCCCACAATCCGGCATCGAAATCTGGCGTCTCGAGCTGCGGATGAACTCGAAGGCACGCGGCGCTGATCGGTTTGACCGGTCTTGGATGGCGAAATGAACCTGTCGCGTGTCAAACTGCTAACGGACGAAAATCCTCACATGATCGGCTTAATCCTGGTGACGCATGGGCGTCTGGCAGAGCAATTTGTAGCTGCGACTGAGCATGTCGTAGGCCCGCAAGGAAGCCTTGCGACTGTCTGCATCGGCCCCAATGACGATATGGAACAACGCCGCGCGGAAATCGCGGAAGCGATTCAAGCGGTCGACAGCGGCAGCGGTGTGATCATCCTGACTGATTTGTTCGGTGGCACACCTTCAAACCTTGCGATCTCCTTGCTGGAAGCTGGCCGGATCGAAGTTATTGCGGGCATCAATTTGCCGATGCTGATCCGACTCGCTGGTGCGCGCAAGAGCATGAGTGTTACCGAAGCGGTCGCAGCGGCTCAGACCGCGGGGCGCAACTACATCACCGTGGCTAGCGAGTTTCTCGGCGGCGCAGAGACCGAGAATACGGCGAGCGCGAAGGGCTAGGGCAGGTAAGACTGGCGATGGGTGAGTTTCGGCAAACGGTGACGATCGTCAACAAGCGCGGGCTTCACGCTCGGGCTAGCGCGAAGTTTGTAGGCGCAGTTGCAGCTTTGCCTGATTCGGTCGCAGTGAAAGTTGCCAAAGATGGCGTCGAGGCGGCAGGCGGATCAATCCTTGGACTGATGATGCTGGGCGCTGCGAAAGGCGATGATGTAGAGCTGGTGGTCAGCGGCGAAGATAGTGAGCCTGCATTTGACGAACTCTTGGCTCTGATCGAAACCGGCTTTGGCGAAGAGTAATCGCGTTGACCGTGCCGGTTCGCTTGGCTGAGGATTGAACATGCGCAAGCACATCACCGGCTTTTCGAATCCTCAGGTTAAACTCTGGCGATCTCTGCGCGATAAAAAGTACCGAACGCGCACGGGACAATTCCTCGTTGAAGGGTTGCGTCTTCTTGAAGATGCGCGCGCTGGCGGCAGAATACCACGGCAATTGGTGATGGCCGAAGAACGCGCTGACCACCAATTGCTCACACGGATCGAAAGCGAAGTGATCGCGAGCGGCGGTGAAGTTATCACGACGACGCCTGATATTCTGTCCAAAGTTACCGGAAAATCAAATTCGCAAAGCGTCGTTGGCATCTTTGACGAATGGGACACCGGTCTTGAACGGCTAGATCGTGAAACTGCGCCAATTTGGCTGGTCGCGCAGGCTCTGCGTGATCCCGGCAATCTTGGCACGATGCTGCGCACAGGCGATGCAGTGGGTGCTGGCGGCTTGATCCTGATTGATGATTGTGCCGACCCGTTCAGCGCTGAAGCGGTGCGCGCGAGTATGGGAGCGGTGTTTACCCAAGGATTGGCACAAGCGAGCTGGAAGGACTTTGTCACATGGCTGCGCGCTGGCGCGGGCCAGTTGGTCGCTGCAAGCCTGCGCGACGCAGTGCCTTATCGTGGCGCAGCCTATGACGCGCCTTGCTTCATTCTGGTCGGCAATGAATCGCAAGGATTGCCCGAGGCTTACGAGGCCGAATGCGACCTACGCGTCACTATGCCGATGAAGGGCCGCGCAGACAGCTTAAACGCAGCAATGGCTGGCGCGGTGCTGGCATACGAAGTTCTGGCAAACCTCAAAGACTAGCTAGCCAGCAGCGTCCTTTTGCGCGTCCAAAATCAAGCCTGACTCTTTGGCTTCGTCTACATCTTGTGCGCTGTAATTGGGTGAGCTTTCGACCAAGGGCACCTCTTCGATCTCGCTCTTGCCAACTTCGACACCTTTTTCGGCCAATCGCTTACCCGAAGACAGGACATTGCGTTCAAAGCTGCCGACAAATTTATTGTAGTTTTTAACAGCACTGTCGAGCCCGCCTCCAACCCGCTTCAAGTGCTCACCTGCAACCCTCAAACGGTCATAGAGTTCTGCACCCATACGCCCGATTTCCTGAGCGTCGCGGGCCAAGCCATCCTGCCGCCAGACCTGCGCGACGGTGCGAGCAATCGCGACGAGATTGGTAGGCGTGGCGAGCAGCACGCGCCGCTCAAAGGCAAAGTCCCACAGCGTCGGATCGGTTTCCAATGCCGCTGCGACAAAATGCTCCCCCGGTACAAACATCACCACGTAATCGGGCGCTTCTTCAAACTGGCTCTGGTATGATTTCGCACCCAATTGCTGAACATGATTGCGCATCGAGCGGACGTGATCTTCGAGCGCGGATTTGCGCACCTCTTCATCATCAGCCTCAAACGCCGCCTGATAAGCGTTCAGCGACACCTTGGAATCAATCACCAGCATTTTGCCGCCGGGGATGCGTACAATCGCATCGGGGCGCAGCCGCCCCTCTTCGGTCTCAATCGAATGCTCGAGTTCAAAATCGGTGTGTTCAGCCAACCCGACCTGTTCCAGCAAGTTCTTCAATTGCTGTTCACCCCAGCGGCCGCGCGCCTTGGGTGCATTGGTTAGCGAATTGCCCAACCGCTGCGCTTCCCGCCGAACCTCTTCTTGGCCCTCACGCATGGACTGGATAAGCCCGTTCAACTGCCCAAAGGCATCGACCCGTTGTTTCTCCAGCGTTTCGACCTGCTTTTCATATTTCTCCAGCCGTTCGCCAACCGGATTGAGGAGTGCTTTGATCTTCTCTTGGCCGGTTTCTTCGGACTGCTTGAATCGCTCCTCGGCGCGTTTGAGGAAATCCTCCTGATTGGCTTTGAGTACTTCTGCACCGGTTGCCTTGAATTGGTTGAGCAGTTCCTCGCGTTGTTGAGTGAGGGCGCGTTTTTGTTCTTCAAAGGCTTTCTCGCGCTCCGTTGCGGTGCTTTCAAGCGACGCCAAACGGTTGGCAAGCTGCGCACGTTCACTGCGCGTGGTCTCCAACGAATCCGCCAGTCCATCGGCTTGCGCAGCGCGTTCGGACATGGTCGCGAGTTCTGAAACAGCGGTGCGAAACCTGTCATCAAGCGTTTTGAATTCGTCGTCGCGCGCATTCAGCCGTTCGCGCAAATCCGCAGCAGGCCGCGAGGCAAAAAACCATGTCGTCGCCCCACCAACAGCAAGGCCGAAAATCAACGTAACAACCAGAAGAATCGCATTATCCATGCACCCTTATAGCATGGAACAAAAGCGGAACTCCAGTGCTTTGTTGGATATCCCCAGCTTACGCAGCGCGCAGTTTCTTCAGCTTCTTTAGCGCCATTTGCCGCTTCAGCCGCGATAGGTGGTCGATGAAGACGATGCCTTCGAGATGGTCCATCTCATGCTGGATACAGGTGGCCATCATGCCCTCCATACTCTCGGTTTGTTGGTTGCCCTCCAAGTCCTGATATTTGACCGTGCAGGTCGCAGGGCGATCCACATCTGCGTACACCTCGGGGACCGAAAGACAGCCTTCATTGTAGGTCGACATGTCTTCTGCTGGGTTCAGGATCACCGGGTTCACAAAAACGCGCGGCTCTCTCTTCGTCGCGGGATGCGTGTGCGCGGTGCCATCATGGTCGCATTCGACCGGCTCTGCGTCGGGGTCTTCGGGTTGAAGATCAATGACGAGCAAACGCTTGGGAATGCCAACTTGAATTGCCGCGAGCCCTATGCCGGGCGCGGCATACATCGTCTCAAACATGTCCTCGACAAGTTGTTTTAGCTCGTCATTAAACTCGTCCGGCTCCACCGGGACGGAGACGGTTTTCAAGAGAGGATCTGGGACTTCAAGGATTTCGCGAATAGCCATGCGGGTGATCTAATGTGCACCAGCGCTTGTCGCAAGCGCAGCTGGCTAAGAAATAGACCAATCAAAAAATAGGTCTTCGCGCCCTCAGCGCCTGCGCCAAAGTGCCCTCATCCAAGTAATCGAGCTCCCCGCCCACCGGCAGGCCGTGCGCAAGTTGAGTGATACGGACTGAATGCGCTTCCAGCCGCTCTGCGATATAGTGCGCTGTGGTCTGCCCTTCGAGCGTAGCATTCATCGCCAGCACCACTTCGTCCACACCGTCATCGACCCGGGCAAGCAGGCTCGCTATGTTCAGATCCTCCGGGCCGACACCGTCCAGCGCGGAAAGCCGACCGCCCAGCACATGATAGCGCCCTTGGAAAAGCCGCGCGCGGTCCAACGCCCAGACATCTGCGACATCTTCGACTACGCACAGCGACTTGGCGTCCCGTTTCGGATCAACGCAAATACCGCAAGGGTTCTTGGTATCTACATTACCGCATGTTTCGCATTCGACCAGAGTGTCAGACACTGCGCCCAAAGCATCAAGCAGGGCAGGCAAGGCCTGTTCGCGGTTTTTGACCAACCACAACACCGCGCGCCGCGCAGAACGCGGTCCCAATCCCGGCAACCGGGCCAGTGCGCCAGAAAGCGCTTCGATCTCTTGCGATGCCATGGGGGGAGAGATAGGGCCTGAACCGTCTGTAACAAAGGTCATCACCTAACCTTATGCGCATCATCTTTATGGGAACGCCCGAATTTGCGGTGCCCGCGTTGACCGCGCTGCATGCGGCAGGGCATGAGATTGCATGCGCGTATTCGCAGCCGCCGAGCCGTTCTGGGCGCGGCAAAAAACTGCGCCCTTCCCCGGTTCACGCGAAAGCGGATGCGCTGGGTGTCGAGGTGCGCACGCCGAAATCTTTACGCAAAGAAGACGCTCAGATTGAGTTTGCGGAATTGCAAGCCGATATGGCCGTAGTGGCGGCCTATGGGATGATCTTGCCGCAAGAAGTGCTGGACGCGCCCAAATATAGTTGCCTGAATATCCACGCCTCGATCCTGCCGCGCTGGCGCGGTGCGGCGCCGATCCATCGCGCGGTGATGGCGGGCGATGAAGAGACCGGCGTCACGATCATGCAGATGGAGGCGGGGTTGGACACGGGCCCGATGCTGCATGTGGTGCGAACGCCAATTGGAGCAAAAACCACCGGCGAGCTCTTTGACGAATTGGCTGAATTGGGCGCGCAGGCAATGGTGGATGTGCTCAACGAGCTATCCGCCTATCCGCCGCAAGTGCAAGATGATGCTCTCGCCACCCATGCGTCAAAGATCGACAAGGCCGAAGCGCGGATCGACTGGTCGCGGCCCGCAGGTGAAGTTGTCCGGCACATCCAGGGGCTAGCGCCCTTCCCCGGTGCTTGGTTTGAACTGGGCGAAGGAGAGCGGATTAAGATCATGGGAGCAGAACAAGTTGAAGGCACAGGCGATGCCGGAACAGTGCTCGACGACGCCTTCACCATAGCGTGCGGCACCGGAGTAATCCGCCCGCTTCGCCTGCAACGCGCGGGCAAACCGGCAATGGATCGCGAGGACTTTCTGCGTGGGCGACCGGTTGAAACAGGGACGATGCTGACTTGACCCGTTTCGTGCTCATAAGCTTTGCGGTTCTGACAGCAGTTGCGACCTTCATGTTCGCCGAGGTGAACGATGTTGGCGAGTTTAGCGGAGGCGAGCTCAGCAGCCGATTTTTGCTGGCCTGCTTCTTGTCCGCCCCAGTCTTCCTTGTCAGCGCTACATTGTTGCTGAAAAGCAGCAGACTGAGCCTGCTCACATGGGCCATTGGGTGCACCATGGCACTGCCTCTTGCTTCGCTTAAACTATTTCCTCGATTGTGGTGCGCATTTCTATCACCATTGCCATGCGAAGACGTCACATATTACGCTTACGACTTGCATAGTATCGGCATAATTGCAGTCTTGATGGTAGGCGCTGCCCTACAGATTTGGTTCGTCAGAAGATGACCCGCTTCGCCCTCACATACGAATTTGACGGCACCCCGTTTCAGGGGCTTCAGCGGCAAAAGCACGGGCCAAGCGTGCAGCAGACCATGGAAGAGGCGCTGTTCAAGGTTACAGGCGAGGAGGTGACGTTGCTATCTTCTGGCCGCACGGATGCGGGCGTTCACGCGATGGCTATGGTCAGCCATGTCGATATCGAAAAAGACCTCACCCCGTTTCGCCTGATGGAGGCGTTAAACGCCCACCTGCGCCCCAATCCGATTGGCGTGAACCATTGTGAGATCGTCAGTGAGGATTGGCATTCACGCTTTTCCTGCATCGGGCGGCGATATCTTTACCGCATTGCTAACCGCCGCGCGCCAGCGGCTTTGGCCAAGCAACGGGTTTGGCAAGTCGTGCCCGAATTGGATGCAGAGGCGATGCATCGCGCCGCACAATCGCTGGTCGGTCTGCATGACTTCACGACGTTCCGATCAACGATGTGTCAGGCGAAAGATCCGGTTAAAACATTGGACCGCTTGGATGCTGAGCGGGTCGATGGTCTGTTTGGCCCAGAGATTCACATATATGCCGAAGCGCGCAGCTTTCTGCATCATCAGGTTCGTTCAATGGTCGGATGCTTAAAACTAGTGGGCCAAGGCACATGGCGCGAGGAACAGATTGCCGAGGCGCTGGAAAAGCGCGACCGGCAGGCACTCGGCCTCAATGCGCCGCCACATGGTCTTTATTTTGTCGAAGCGATCTATCCGTCACCGGAGGAGTGAATGATGTCGAAATGGTACAAGATTCCGAAACCCGGCATCATGCCAGCACGCGAGCATCGCGTTATCATTCAGGGCATTAACGTGGTTATCGGGGCCGTTTTGGGATTTGTCTTGGTCGGTTCAGAAGGCCTGCCCGTTTACGACTTCGGCGCATTGCTAGTGATCAGCATGGCGATTGTCGTTTTAATTCTGTATCTGGAATCGAGCGACTACATCCTTTTTCATGCCGTCCTGACCGCCCTTGCGATTCTTTCCTTCCCATTTGTGACCGAAGAGTTGTTTAGCCTTACCAAAGTGCCCAAGTTGCAGCCGACGCTGGCGATTTGGGCCATCATGATATTGCTGGCTCAGCTAATTCCCCATGAAAAGGCAGAGTCAGATAGACACGCAATCAATAACGACAAAATCAAATAGGAGAATCTATGACCACCACCGGAAAAAAGCTCTTCACGACGCTTTCAGCTGACGGCAAACTGACGCTTGCTGTCGAAGAGGTGACCTTCCCTGAACCGAAGGGCAATCAGGTGCTGGTGAAAATGGAGGCGGCTCCGATCAACCCGTCTGATCTGGCCATCCTTGCGAGCGCGGCGGATTTTGAAACAGCGGATTATACCCCCGGCAAAGTGGTCGCAAATATGCCAGAACCGTTTCTAAGCGGGCAAAAGGGGCGCCATGGCCAAAAGCTTGAAGCAGGCAATGAAGGCGCAGGCACGGTGGTTGCGACCGGCGACAGCGACATGGCCAAAGCACTGATAGGTCAGAGGGTTGCTTGTGTACCCGGTCACGCTTTCAGCCAATATGCGATTGCTGATGCGATGATGTGCCTGCCCTTGGGCGATCACTCCAGCGAAGCAGGCGCGTCGAGCTTTGTGAACCCGATGACAGCCTTGGGCTTTGTTGAGACCGCCAAGATGGAAGGCCACGAAGCGATCGTCCACTTGGCAGCAGCGTCAAACCTTGGTCAGATGCTCAACAAAATCTGCCTCGAAGACGGGATGAAGCTCGTCAATATCGTGCGCCGCCAAGAGCACGTCGATCTACTCAAAGGGCTTGGCGCGGCACATGTCGTGAATTCATCCGATGATGATTACATGAAGCAATTGCGCGAAGCGATTGCCGAAACAGGTGCGTTTCTGGGCTTTGACCCGATTGGCGGCGGGCAAAACACCGACCATGTCCTCAAAGCGATGGAGCAAGTCGCGGCGTCCCAAATGGACGAATATTCGCGCTACGGCTCCAACCAGGACAAGAAGATGTACCAATATGGTCGTCTCGACTTGCAGAACCCGACGATCCTTACGCCATCATACGGTCTGCAATGGACAGTCGCTGGCTGGTTGCTCACGCCGTTCATGCAACGCGCCGGAATGGAGACGGTGGTCAAAATGCGTACTCGTGTTCTGCAGAACCTGAGCACCACGTTCGCCTCGCATTACAAGGCCAAGGTGACGCTCGAAGGGATGCTCGAGAAAGACGCCATCACCGATTATCGCCAAATGAAAACAGGCGAGAAGTATCTGGTTACGCCTTGGGGCTAAGGTTAGATTTAGGAACTGAGGAAACGGCAAATAGGAAATATGAATGGTTCTTTATGCTGTCTTGATTGTCAGCGGATTTGTAGGCGTTTGGTTTCTTCAGTTCCTAATTGATTGGTTGATTATCAGCCGGATCATGGACGAGCCGGTCAAAGGCAAACTGCTAGCAACCATATTCGCCTATTTTCTCGCCTCCCTCCTCTACCTGTTTGCGAGAAATTCGTTCTCAGGATTTGCAATCTATCTGATCGGAGCGATAGTCGTCGGATATCTTCAGTATCGCGCTGCACTCAAAATAGAGGCACGCGTAGCTGATGAAGACGTGGCCGAGACGTTCAAATAGACGGAGCTTTCAAACCTTATCAAACGCGACTTGAACGCTGGCGGGAGCTATGGTCCCGCTGGCGATCAACAGCATCAGCAATATGCGCGCCTTTGCCGGGCCGAGCGCGCGACCTGCGACAAAGCCATTGGCGTCATCCTGAGGCTCGCGATCAACCAGGCCTTCCGCCAATCGGCTGGCGCGGACAATCGGCAGCCCCTTGGCCGCAAGCTCGACCAATGCTCGCCTTACTGGATCGGGCATATTGCCCTCCCCTAAGCCGGCCACGACAATGCCCTTGGTTTTAGGCCCAACCAATCGTTCCACATAGTCCGGTGTGATCCCAGCATGGATAAAAAGGATCGCGACATCGGGCAGGTTTGTGCTGAATTCGAACCGGGCGTCTTCGTTCACGCGCCACGGTGCGCCGAACCATTCCAGCGCGCTGGGTGTGACCAGCCCGACCGACGCGCGCGGAAAGCCATCAAACGCATCTGACCCGCGCGTGCGCGCCTTTCGGATATCGCGAGCAGCAAAAACGCGATCTCCCATCACGACCAATACGCCGCGCCCGGTCGCCTCTGGATTGCTTGCCACCCGCATCGCATTAGCAAAATTGCGCAGCCCATCATAGCCAACCGCATCGGCTGGCCGCATAGCCCCGACCAACACAATCGGTTTTGTAGTCGGCAATGTCTGATCCAGCAGAAAGGCGGTTTCCTCAACCGTATCGGTCCCATGGGTCACGATGATTCCATCACAGGTAGGACCGGCAATCGCGACAGAAATCGCGCTGTGCAATTGTGCCCAAACTTGCAGCCCCATATCCTCAGAGCCGATATTTGCGATCTGCTTCCCAGTAAGATTGGCTTTGATCCCCAATTCTTCGACCAAACCCAGAAACTCATCGATCCCAATTTGGCCGGGCCGATAGTCGTGCCGAGTGGCCTCGCCAGCCTTGCCAGCGATGGTGCCGCCGGTCGCCAGAATTGTAAGGTTTGGGGTGCTCATGGTAGCCCCGCGGATAGCCGTACTTAGGATTACTGGCCAGACAGCAATTGATTTTGAATTTTTTGCCGCTAGATAGCGCTCATCGACGCGTAATTGAGCGCGTGCGGCCGTGGGGCGATTAGCTCAGTTGGTAGAGCATCTCGTTTACACCGAGAGGGTCGGCAGTTCGAGCCTGTCATCGCCCACGGCACCGCAATTTCCTTTAAAAGCAATCACTAACCCCGATCGGGCAATTCTATCAGGGCCTCGCGAATCTGAGCGATAGCAATTGCGCTTGGCCGCAAGCGCGCTTTGCGCCAAACCTTAGGGCATGGGGCGATTCGACATAGCGATAGTGGGCTGCGGTCCGGCAGGACTTGCTGCGGCGATATTGTTGGAGAGCCAAGGACACCAAGTCACGATCTTCGATCAGTTTTCGAATCCCGGTCCGGTTGGCTCGGGCTTGATGATTCAGCCCTCGGGGCTTGCGGTGCTGGATCGGATGGCGCTTGCACCCGAAATAATCCGGCGCGGAGCGCGGATCGATGCGCTGTTGGGGCTCGAAGAGCACGGCAAAACCGCCCTCGATGCGCCCTATTCAAAACTGGGGGTTAGAGGCGCTTTTGGGATCGGCATTCATCGTGCAAGCCTGTTCGACGTTCTCTACGAAGCGGCAAGCGCTCAGCCCATCACCATCGAAACCGACCATTCGGTCACAGGCAGTGAACTTAGCGCAAAAGGTCGTGCCCTCACCTTCAAAAATGCACCACCCTCGCGCCCGTTTGACCTGATCGTCGATGCAAGCGGGCGCCAAAGCGTGTTTGACCCTGAGCCGGAAACCAACCTTGAATTCGGCGCGCTTTGGGCGAGCCTTCCAACCGAGCCAAGCGATTCATTTTCAAACAATCTGCTCGAACAGCGTTATTGCCGCGCGGCGCAAATGGTCGGCGTCCTGCCAATCGGGGAACGCAAAGGCGGCGCCGGACCGGAAGTCGCTTTTTTCTGGTCGTTGCGCTGCAAAGACTATCTGGCGTGGCAAAATCGACCGCTCGATGCTTGGAAGGACGAGGTGCGCGCGCTTTGGCCTGAAACCGCCGTGCTGCTTGATCGGATCACGTCGCGCGATCAGCTAACCTTCGCACGCTATGCCCACCGCACCCACAAGCGCCCGGTGGCAGAGCGACAAATCTCAATCGGCGACGCGTGGCACTCAGCCAGCCCACAATTAGGCCAAGGAGCAAACATGGCGTTGCTTGACGCATGGAGCCTTGCGCGCGGCATGGAAGAGGGGCGCACTTTGAACGAAAAACTGCGGCTTGCCGTGTCGTGGCGGCGCGACCATGTGTGGCTCTATCAATGGGTTACTTCGCTCTTCACCCCGCTCTACCAATCAAGCACCGCATGGCATCCTGCTATTCGCGACCGTCTGCTTGCGCCACTGTCGCGAATTTGGCCAGCTTCGGTCATTCAAGCGCAATTGATGAGCGGGTTGTTTGGTTTTCCGCTTGCCCAATTGGGCTTAAAAATGCCCGATTATGGCGCGCTTTCACCCTCAGTAATGGCTTCGCGGATTTGAGCGATCGCATCCTCGCTGTCCCACTCATAATCGCCAGCGACTCGGAACAGCTCGCGCCCCTCTGCGTCGAACAGAATCGTAGTCGGCATCAATCCGTCTTGAGCAAAGAGTTTAAACAGCTCGGTCTCTTGGTCGAGCCAAGGTTCTAGATGCTCAAAATCGCGCTGTGCAAAGAACGGCGCAACTTTCTCGGCGCCCTTTAGATCCTGACTTACTGTTAGCACTTTGACATCGTCGCTCAGCTCCCCTGCAAGCGTGTCCAATAACGGCATCTCCACCACGCAAGGCGGGCACCATGTTGCCCAGATGTTGAGCAATACCGGTGTGCCTTTAAGATCGGCTAGCGCCAGAGTGTTCCCGTTGGGGTCTTTAAACGTCAGTTCAGGCATTTGTGTACCCGCTTGAGCACGCACGATCTGCCCGGGAAGTGGAGGCGGATTGGTGCCTGATCCGGCGTCGCTCGACGCTTGGGCTGCGCTATCCCGTTGCGAAGTCTCTTCGCTCCCCCTATCGCACGCGGCCAACGACAAGGCAGATGCGGCGATCATGAACGACAAACGCGACATTTCAGGCTCCAGCAAAGGGGCGAACGCCATGTGGGGCGGACGCTTCGCTGATGGACCTAGCGCGATCATGCGCGAAATCAACGCTTCGATTCCATTCGACAAAGCTTTGTGGCGGCAAGACATCCGCGCGTCCAAAGCCCATGCTTCGATGCTGGCAGAGGCGGGCATTATCTCGAGCGAGGATTGCCAGGCGATTCTGGGTGGCCTGGACACTATTGCTGCCGAATATGAAGCCGATGGCGTACCCGAAGACTGGGACTTGGAAGACATCCACATGACCGTCGAAGCGCGCCTGACCGAGCTGATCGGAGCAGCGGCGGGGCGGCTTCACACAGCGCGCAGCCGGAACGACCAAGTCGCCACCGATTTCAAACTATGGGTGCGCGAGGCATTGGACACGATGGATGCAGGACTGGCCGAATTGCAGCGCGCGCTCATCACCCGCGCCGATGAACACGCCAGCGCCATCATGCCCGGCTTCACCCATCTGCAAACCGCTCAACCGGTGACACTGGGTCATCACCTGCTAGCCTATTACGAGATGATCCGGCGCGACCGTTCACGGGTTCACGATGCTCGCGCACGGCTCAATGAAAGCCCGCTGGGCAGCGCTGCCTTGGCCGGAACTGGGTTTCCCATCGACCGAGACGCGACCAGTACAGCGCTCGAATTTGATCGCCCTACCGCCAATTCGCTCGATGCCGTATCAGACCGCGACTTCGCGATGGATTACCTCTTTGCCGCAAGCCAATGCGCAGTACATCTGTCGCGGCTTGCCGAGGAACTGATCTTGTGGGCGAGCCAACCCTTTGGCTTTGTTCGTATGCCAGACACTCTTTCAACCGGCTCTTCGATCATGCCGCAAAAGAAGAACCCGGATGCGGCCGAACTGGTGCGTGGCCATGCAGGCCGGGTAATAGGTTGCGCCACCTCACTGATGGTGACGATGAAGGGTCTGCCGCTCGCCTATTCCAAGGACATGCAGGACGACAAACCGCCGGTCTTCGAGGCAGCAAGCCTAGTCGAGCTTAGCATCGCGGCAACGTGCGGGATGATTAGCGATTGCACGTTCAAAACCGAACGGATGCGCGAAGCGGCAGAGCTTGGTTATGCCACCGCGACGGACCTTGCTGATTGGCTGGTGGTTGAAGCTGACATTCCGTTTCGTGAAGCGCACCATATTACCGGCGCAGCCGTGAAGCTTGCCGAAGAGCGCTCCGTTGCGCTCGACGCCTTGCCGCTTTCTGACTTGCAAGCCATCGATCCGCGCATTGATAACCGAGTCTTTGATGCTCTTAGTGTTGATGCCTCCGTCGCCGCTCGCTCTAGCTATGGCGGAACCGCGCCAGAACAGGTACGTTTGCAGATCAACCGCGCCCGCGCAGAATTGGGAATGGACGCAACATGAAACGCTTATGTCTTGCTTGCACTGCTGCTCTCGTGCTTGCTGCTTGCGGTGCGCGCGCGCCGCTCAGTCCACCTGAAGGAGCAAGTCTTCCGGTTGCTCCTTATGGAGCGTCTGAAGAGTCGACGTCTGAGCAATTGCTTGAGCTTGAAACGCTCGCAGCGCCTGAGCGTAGCGTTGAATTGCGCCTTCGTTCAGAAGAGCGCGCAGACGACCCCTTTGAGTTACCTCCTGAATAAGCTGCCCAAATGGACCATTTCGAAATCAAAGCCGGCGTCATGCACGCCGAGAACGTACCTCTGCCACAGATCGCCGACGATGTGGGTACGCCTGTCTATGTCTACTCCCGCGCAACGTTGGAACGCCATGCAATGGTCTTCCGCGAAGCGTTGGACGATGTCCCCGACAAGCTGATCGCTTTTGCAGTAAAGTCCAACCCAAACCTCGCCGTCCTCAAAGTCTTGCAAGCGCAAGGCTATGGCGCAGACGTCGTCTCTCTCGGCGAAATGCGCCGCGCGCTGGCCGCTGGCATAGCACCTGAAAAAATTGTGTTTTCTGGTGTTGGCAAGACACGCCATGAGCTTGCGCAGGCGCTTGAAGCGCAAATCGGTCAGTTCAACATTGAGAGCGAAGAGGAAGGTCTCGAACTCGCTGAAATCGCGGGTGAAATGGGAATGATTGCGCAATGCACCTTACGGATCAATCCCGATGTTGATGCTGGCACGCATGACAAGATTTCAACTGGCAAGGCCGACAACAAATTTGGCGTTCCCATAGATCAGGCTGGCCAAATTTTCGGCCTTCTCGCAAGCCAACCAAGCGTGAACCTTCGCGGCGTTGCAGTGCATATTGGCAGCCAGCTCGGCGAGCTTGCACCGTTGGAACGCGCCTTCGCGAAACTCGGCGAACTTGTGAAGGCTCTGCGCGGAGCTGGGCACGAGATAACCCATGTCGATTTGGGCGGCGGCTTGGGCGTTCCATACCGCAAGGATGATGTCCTTCCTTCGCCAGCGCAGTACGGGGCAATGGTTGCGCGCGTCACCAAAGATTGGGGCGTTAAGCTGATCTTTGAGCCCGGTCGGGTGATTGCTGGCAATGCGGGCGTGTTATTGACGCAGGTTGTGCGTGTGAAGCGCGGGCTCAACAACCCATTCGTGATCGTCGATGCGGCGATGAACGATCTGGCACGCCCTGCCCTTTATGGCGCGTATCATGATTTTGCTGCGGTTGAACCGACCGGTGAACGGATGACCGCGAACATCGTGGGACCAATCTGCGAGACAGGAGACACATTTGCGATGGGTCGCGAATGCGACGCTTTGGTCAGCGGCGACCTTGCCGTGTTCCGCACGGCGGGGGCTTACGGCGCAACGATGGCGTCAAGCTACAACTCACGCGGGTTTGTCGCGGAGGTTTTGGTCGACGGCGATCGTTTTGCGGTCGTCGCTGACCGTATTGATCCTGGCTCAATCATGGACGCGGAACGCGTGCCGGATTGGCTGGGGTGAGGTTGCCGCGTGGCTGAAATCGCAAGCCTTCCTTTGTTCCATCAGGTCGCCGGACAAAACGTCCTGGTGCTGGGCGAAGGCGAAGCGGCAGAGCCCAAAAGACGCTTAGTTGAGCGCGCGGGCGGCATCGTTGTCGATGATATGACGCGGGCCATTGACGAAGGCGTCCGATTGGCATTTGTCGCTTATGAAGACCCAAAGGCCTGCGAAGCGACCGCCATCAACCTTCGCTGTGCAGGAATGCTGGTGAATGTGGTCGACCGGCCTGAGTTGTGCGATTTTACCACGCCCAGTATTCTAGATCGTAATCCATTGTTGATCGCAGTGGGAACTGGCGGCGCATCCGCGGGGTTGGCCAAGCATATCCGGCTGCGGCTTGAGCGGATTTTACCAGAAAGTTTGGGGAAGTTAGCGCTCGCCATGAAAGAGGCTCGAACCGCGTTGCGAGAGCGTTTTCCGGATGGAGCCGAGCGTCGACGCGCGATTGACAACGCGTTGCGTGAAGACGGCGCGCTTGACCCACTTGACAGCGCTTCGCACGCCAAGGTCGAAACATGGGCTGATGGCGCAGCCCACGAAACACAATATCAGTGGCACGAAGTGACGCTCACCAGCGCAGATCCGGAAGATTTGACCATCCGCCAAGCGCGGTTGTTGGGTGAAGCTGATGCGGTGTGCCTCCAAGGCGAAGTTCCGTCAGCAATACTGGCTCGCGCCAGGGCCGATGCAGAGCGCTTTCCTTGTGACCGTGCCAACTGCCCACGGGCAGCGACAACACCAGATGCGGAAGCCCTTCCGGCATGCGCAGGGTCTAGACGAGCCAATTCAGGACGGCGTCTAACCGTCGTCCTGCGCTTGAGCGGGACCGTCTAAATTGAGCCTCCTAAGCAGCCCGCGCCAATGGCGCTTCAATGGAAGCAAAGTAGCGCGACATCGCCTGAATTGACTGATCGCTCAATGCGATAAAGGCACGGCGCTTGTCTGAAGCGTCCGCAACGCGCTTGAACACGCCTTGGTTCACCAACTGCTTGACCCAGCGCAGCGCTGTGGTCGCGGGAACGCCTGCGGCGATACAGAGCGAGGTAACGCACACTTGCTTATTCTCACCATGCGCCGCCGTCAGATCGAGCAACATATCCCAAGCTGGGTCAGCAAACAGTTCACCATCAAAGAACTTCGCACGCGCCTGACGTTCCGCGATCATTCGACGAACCAGTCTAGAATCTGGCAAGGACGGTTGGGTTGCCGGCAATCTGCTCATCCCCTCTGGGTCGGCTCCACGCCAATCCCTGCAAACATCACCTAACTTTGACTGCTCTTCGCGCGACAGTGCACGGGTCTCAGAAAACCCTTCGAGCCGACGTGCAATCATTTCCACCTGTTGTGAAAGCCTGAGCAGCGCAAGCCGATCAGCCTCGCTCATCTCACGCACCCGAGTGCCGCCAATCTCCATCAACACTTGGCCCACAGCAAGGATACGGTCGGCGCGGCTTGGCTCAATCAAAATCTGTGCAGCCGATTTATCAAGCACAGCAAACACATCATCGAGCGCGTCCATAGATGTCGAAACAATCAATTTCGTTTCAGCACGCGCCGCGCGCATATCGAGACGCGCCAATGCCGCCAATATCGCACCATCGACATGCGGGCAGTCGATCATTACCACATCGCCTAGCAATGCAATTGGTCCCTCCAGCAGCACCGAAATCGCGCCGCCGTCCAATGTGCGGAACCCAGCGCCATCACAATCATCGGCTATCTCTCGCCTAACGTGCTCTCGGTCTGCAAAAACAGCCACTCGCGCTGGCAACCCTGCCGCGTCTGTCGCCATATCATAGGAGAAATCACTTTGGTCCATGTCAGCCTGCAACATCGAATCGCCTCCACTTAAAGTTGAACGAGAGTAGAACAAAAAGGGCTCAGGTCAAGAAAGCCTTTCCCACATCATGTTTTTCTTTGCGAGAACTGAACCATTTGACGCATTGGCAAGACTACCCTTGCAATGACCACTCGTACCCCTCTTGCACTCAGCCCGCATTCGGCCGAGCTATTCGATGAATTACTCGTCGTGTTGGTACAGCAAGGTGACAAGACGGCAATGGAACGTCTTTATATACGATGGAACAAGCGATTGGCGCGCGCGGCATATCGCTACACTGGCGATGCAGAGAGCGCGCGCGACCTGGTTCAAGAATGCTGGATCGGGGTCTGGAAAGGCATTGCACGGCTCGAAAATCCGGCGCGTTTTCGCAGTTATGTGTTCAGCGTGCTCCATCGGCGCGGTGCCGATCATGTGCGCGTCGCGATAAAAGATCGAGCGCGCTTTGCCGCACCTGCCGAAATGCCCGACACGGCTATTGCTGCTGTTCAAGTTGACGATCTGGCGCTGCGTCAGGCGTTCGCAACACTCCCACCGGATCAACGGTTGGCTGCGCATCTGTACTTTGTCGAAGGCTTTACCCTGCGCGAAATCGCAGAGGTTCAAGGCGTTGCAGACGGCACAGCAAAGAGCCGCCTTTTCCATGCGCGCCGCAAATTGAAGGCAGCACTAGGCGAAATTTCAGTTCAACACACAAAGGAGATAGAAAGTGACTGATATCGATGGTCGCATCCGCGATGCACTGGACAATGATGACTGGGCTTTCTTGGAAGGGCTCGACCAGGATCGGGGCATGTTTCAACAGATCGGCGACACTTGGAAAGGGCCAATGGGAGGTTGGGCAAAATTTGCCTTCGCTTTGTCAGTCGTCATCGGCATCTCTATTGCCGCCGTGGTTTGGCAAGTCATTCATACAAGCGACCCCATCAAGCACACGCTGTGGGCGATTGCGGCACTGGCTTTGCTGATAATGCAGGGGTTTTTGAAAGAGTGGATGCTCAATCGGATGAACATGCTCACGATATTGCGCGAAGTTAAAAGGTTGCAAGTTCAGGTCGCCATACTGAGCGAGGACAAGGACAAAAGCAGCAAGGACTAATGCGCCGCAGACTGGCGAACGTTAAAGCCGAATTTCAATCGGTGTTCCGTCTGGCACAATCTGCCACAGCTCGGCGATCTCATCATTCGTGAGCGCAATACATCCATCGGTCCAATCCCCACGCATCCGGCCAGTGCGCAGGGCATTGGGTTGGCCATGGATGAAAATGTCACCGCCTGGCGATCTGCCATAGTGATTGGCGAATGCACGGTCGTAGGCGTTAGGATAAGAGATGCGCAGCGAAAGGTAGTAGCTGCTGCGCGGGTTGCGCGTGTCGATTGTGTAGATGCCTTCGGGTGTGCGCTCATCGCCTTCGAAACGCTTATGCCCAATCGGAGCATCGCCAAATTGCAATCCGAAATAGGTCTTAAGCGGTTGCCCTCGATGATAAACCGTTAGCGAGCGGTCAGATTTGTCGACCAACAGATAGTCAGCATACACTCGCGAAGGCTGTTGCGTGCTGCGCCTCGCGGGATCACGCGGCAAGGGTGGCAGTGGCGCCACCTGAACCGGAGGCAGCGCGGTTGGCGCTCGGGCAACGCGTTCGGGCGGCGCTGACGAACAGGCAGCCACCGCCAAAGCCGTCAAAAGTCCAAGAACGCGTTTAATCATGGACTATAACCTAGCGCCATGATGCCCGTGTATCAATTCGATGCTTCAAACATGTCCTAATCGAGGACTGAGTGACATTCTGAATAGCCCAAAGGAAATGAGCGTGAGCCAATATACGCCCCGGGTAAGGCCGCAATGTCTCACGCTCGGTTCGAATGCTCCGCTAGACCAAAGCGGGCATCAGTGACCAGGAAAGCCGGAACGCTTTGTCATCCCGTGGAGCTGCTTCTATCCAAGCGCCCCATAACCAGCAATTGCGGGCCAAACCCGAGTTAGATGTTAGCGAAGCGGAAACATTTCGGCGGTTTTACCTCGGCCAAAGCGCTTGCTCTAATCGACAAACGGGTCGCGCATCAGGATTGTATCATCGCGTTCTGGACTGGTTGAGGCCAATGCAACCGGGCATTCGATCAACTCTTGCACACGCTGAATATACTTGATCGCGTTTGCAGGTAGGTCAGCATAGCTGCGCGCTCCAGCGGTGCTTTCGCTCCAACCTTCCATCTCTTCGTAGATCGGCTCAACCGCCGCCTGTTCCGCAGCATGGCTCGGCAAATAATCATAGACATTGTTGTGCAGCCGATAGCCGGTGCAGATCTTGACGGTGTCCATGCCGTCAAGCACGTCGATTTTTGTGAGCGCAATGCCAGTGACGCCGCTGATCGCGCAAGTTTGCCGCACCAGCACAGCATCGAACCAACCGACCCGACGTTGACGCCCAGTTACAGTGCCAAATTCATGGCCTCGCTCACCAATACCCTGCCCGATTTCATCGTCCAGCTCGGTTGGGAACGGACCAGAGCCCACGCGTGTGGTGTACGCTTTGACAATGCCCAGCACATAACCGGTGGAGTTGGGCCCAAGCCCGCTTCCTGATGCGGCTGTGCCGCTGACCGTGTTTGAGCTGGTGACGAAAGGGTATGTCCCATGATCGACATCGAGCAGCACGCCTTGCGCGCCTTCAAACAGGATCTTAGCGCCCGCTTTGCGCACTTTCTTGAGCCGCTTCCAAACAGGTTGCGCAAATTCGAGCACAAACGGCGCGATTTCGCGTAGCTCACTGAGCAAGGCCTCGCGGTCGACCGGCGGCTGATTAAATCCAGCGCGCAAAGCATCGTGGTGCGCGCACAAACGGTCCAATTGCGGCTCAAGGCTCTCCAAATGCGCCAGATCGCAAACACGGATCGCGCGGCGACCAACCTTATCTTCATAGGCGGGGCCAATTCCGCGACCCGTTGTCCCGATTTTGCCAGTGCCAGCAGCAGCTTCACGCAACCCATCAAGATCGCGGTGCATTGGCAATATGAGCGGACAATTGTCAGCAACTGCAAAGTTCTCGCTTGTGACGTTGACGCCTTGTCCTTCAAGCTTCTCCAACTCAGCTTTGAGCGCCCAAGGGTCAAGCACAACACCATTGCCGATCAGGCTTAGCGTTCCGGTGACAATGCCGCTTGGGACCAGCGAAATTTTGTAAGTGGTGCCATCGACTACGAGCGTATGCCCAGCATTATGTCCACCTTGAAAGCGCACCACCGCATCCGCGCGGCTGGCAAGCCAATCGACAATTTTGCCTTTGCCCTCATCGCCCCATTGAGCGCCAATTACCGTGACGTTGGCCATGCTTTTCCTTTGCCTAAGCGCGCGCCCGCTCGTGCAAGTACTATGCGCGGACAAACCGCGCGGACCTAGGCTGTTGCGCGAGCAAGGGCAAGCGTGTCCCGCGTTCAACTCCCCGACTGTCGGTGAATTGTGAGATCTTTTTAGAGCGGTGGCGAAGGGTTTTACGCGCCAGAGCGTTTGAAGGGGGATAATTACAGGAGCAACAGCATGAAACTTTTGTCGAAAATTGCAATCGGGGGCTTGGCTTCGGCTCTTATTGCGACGCCCATTCTGGCGCAGCGCGGGGATCGTCCGTCGCGCGGCTGCATCCGCGAAGGGGTGCAACTGTGCGGCCGGGATCGGGCAAAGATCCGAGGTTGCCTGCAAACGAAATTCAGGCAGCTCAGCCAATCCTGTCAGGATGAAATGTGGAGCCGGATGGAAAAGCGCCTTACCGATCGGCGCGCCCAGACCGGGGCAATGCTTCGCGCCACCGCGTTGATGCAGCCAAGCACCTCGATTGCCTTTGGCGAGGATGAACGACAACAAGTGGATTTCTACGCCCCTGCGCCATCCGTTAAGCGCCCGCCACTGATCCTGTTTGTGCATGGCGGCGGCTGGAGCATAGGGACGCGAAAGGCGGTCGAATCGAAGCCAGTGCATTTCACCAAGAACGGCTACGCTTTCGCTTCAACCGGTTATCGCTTGATGCCCGACGCTCCTGTCGAGGAGCAAGCCAGCGATGTCGGCGAAGCCCTGCAATTGCTGCAAGCGCAGGCCGGTGAACTTGGCTTTGATCCCAATCGAATAGTGGTGATGGGGCACAGCGCGGGCGCGCATCTCACTGCCTTGATCAGCACGGATCCGCAATATGCTGGCGATGCGTTTAGCGCGATCCAAGGAGCAGTGCTGCTCGATGGATCTGGCTATGACATCGTCGCGCAATTGGACGGATCATCCCTTGTTGAGCTGCCAGGCCTTTACAAACGCGTGTTCGGCGAAGACCCGAAGCGCCAGGCGGCTCTTTCCCCAATATCACATATTGGCGGGCGCGATGCGTCCGATTGGTTGATCCTTCATGTCGATGACCGGCCGGTTTCGACCCAAAGATCACAGGATTTTGGCAAAGCTCTAATCGGTGCAGGATTGTCCGCGCGCGTGCTTCCCATATCGGACACCGATCACGGGCGGATGAACCGCGAATTGGGGACCGAACCCGGCGCTGCTCAAACGCGGGCGGTTGATGCTTTTCTCGCCCAAGTGCTGGGCTGATCTGAACGCGAAACGTTTTGTTACCCCTCTTTGTGAGGGGAATGCCCAAGCAATTTCCGCTAACCACACCACCACACAGGAGAAAAGAAAATGGGTTTCACTAAAGCATCGATCATCGCAGGCGCTCTTAGCGCGCTGGTCGCGACGCCAATTTTGGCTCAGCAGAGCGAACGTCCGCGCATGTCGAAAGAATGCCGCGAAGAAGTTCGCGCACTATGCGCTTCGGATGGTGAGCGTGATCGTGCGAAGCGTCGCGCCTGTGTCCGTGAGAAGAAAGACTCGCTATCCGAACGATGCGCCGCTGAAATCAATAAGCGCATGCAAAACCGCCGCACCAAGAAAGGCAGCGAAAGCGGTCCAAACTAAAGCTCTTCGGGCTGCTCACCTTTGAGCACATGGGAGCAGCCCAATGCCATGGCATCGTCTTCGTCGGACAGCTGCGCTAATGTGCGCCAGCCCGCGCCGCGCAGTTTGCCCGCTACCACTTCATCAAAGCCCAATGGTAAGAACACCATTGGTGCTGATTCCGCTTCGCCAGCTGCCTCCGCTAAGCGGTTGACGTAGAGCGTAAATCCAGTTGCCGCTTCCCCGCTACCGCCAATCTCATACGTGCCACCGCGCCCTGCGGCTCCGCGTACACCTTCGGCGTAGATCGTGAAACCAAACCAGCTTTGGTATTCAAAGCCATGACGCTCGGTTGGATCAAGCGTCACCCGCGCGCTTGTCCCGATCCGTCGAGCGATATGGGTTAAGCCATCAAGTCTGCTTTCGAGCACTCCAGCAGTGTCAAACTCGCGCAATTTGGCAAGCGCTTCATCGCACTCCCCTGTTGCGTAAAGCAACGGCAGAAATGCCTCGCCGCCGACAGCTTTGAGCCCACCTGCGTCCTTGGTGTCTAGCTCTCTGCGGATCGCGTTGAGCGTCTCTTCGTCAAAAGAAGATGGTTGTCCGGCCAACGTATCGACCAGATCCGGCAGGGTGAAATCAACCGAAATCCCAGTCAGACCAACCGCACAAAGCGCCTCGATAGCCGCGATCACAATCTCGCTGGCCGCCGCAACAGTATCTGCACCAACCAATTCCGCGCCAAGCTGCAACCGCTCACGGGCCGGATCGAGTTGACTGGCCTGAATGATCGCCGTCTCCCCGCAATAGGCCAAGCGCATTGGCCGCGGAGCATCTATCATGCTGGAGGCAGCAATGCGTCCGATCTGTGGGGTTACATCAGCGCGCAGCGCCAAGGTGCGAAGGCTTGCCGGATCGACAAAGCGAAACATCTTGCGCGGCTCAATCCCGTCCATGCGTCCCGCTAGTGAGCGCTCATATTCAAGCAGTGGCGGGCGCACCCGATCATAGCCATGCGCATCCAGAACATCGAGGCAGGCGCGCATCGCTGCCGTTATCCGCGCGGCTGAACGCGGCAAGCAGTCTTCAAGACCTTCTGGCAAGAGATCCGATGGATTCGTCATATCGCGCTCCGAGTGAGCGGATAGCAGCCGCGGGTCAAGCCCGAGCTGCCCTTCCGATCAAAATGACAGCGCTTTGACCAACTTAACGCCATCCACTTTACCCGCTTCAGCGACCATCTCTTCAGTCATAGCTTCGTCAAGACTGAGCAGCAGCACCGCTTCGCCACCCGCATCGCGACGACCAAGGTTGAATGTGCCGATATTGATGCCGTGATTGCCCAACATCGTACCAATCCGACCAATAAAGCCCGGCTTGTCGTCATTGACGACATAGAGCATGTGGCCATCCAACTCGGCTTCGATCCCGATACCGAAAATCTCAACCAAACGCGGCGCTTCGTTGCCAAACAGCGTCCCAGCAACCGAGCGTGGTCCCTGATCGGTTTCAACCGAAACACGGATGAGCGTGTTGAACGCACCTTCGCGGGTCTGGCGAATTTCGCTGACCTCAAGCCCGCGCTCCTTTGCTAAATAGGGCGCGTTGACCATGTTCACCGTTTCGGAATAGCGGCGCATGAAGCCCGCTAAAACCGCGCCTGTGATCGGCTTGCCATTGAGTTCAGCCGCCGAACCTTCGCGCTCAATGCTGATCTTGGTGAGGTTCCCATGAGCAAGCTGCCCGACGAGCGAACCCAGTTTTTCGGCTAGCGCCATGTATGGCTTGAGCTTTGGAGCCTCTTCCGCGCTCAAAGATGGCATGTTCAACGCATTGGTGACACCGCCATTGACGAGGTAATCCGCCATTTGCTCAGCCACTTGCAGCGCAACATTGACCTGCGCTTCGGTGGTTGAAGCACCAAGGTGTGGGGTGCAGATGAAGTTCGGCGCACCAAAAAGCGGGTTCTCTTTCGCTGGTTCTTGAGCAAACACGTCTAGCGCGGCGCCAGCGACCTGACCGCTTTCCAGACAATCTTTCAACGCCGCTTCGTCAATCAAGCCGCCGCGTGCACAGTTGACGATACGAATGCCAGGTTTCGCGTTTTCCAGCCGCTCGCGGCTCAGGATATTGCGCGTCTCGTCGGTCAGCGGGGTGTGCATGGTTACAAAATCTGCGCGAGACAGCAGCGTGTCGAGATCGACTTTCTCTACGCCCATTTCCACCGCGCGATCTTCTGTCAGGAATGGGTCATAAGCGACCACTTTCATTTTCAGACCTAAGGCGCGGCTCGCAACGATTGAACCGATATTGCCAGCCCCGATCAAACCGATGGTCTTGCCGGTGACTTCGACGCCCATAAAGTCCTTCTTGGGCCATTCACCGTTCTGCGTTCGCGCATTGGCTGCCGGAATCATCCGCGCCAGCGCCAAAGTCATAGCAATCGCATGTTCAGCGGTGGTGATCGAGTTGCCAAATGGCGTGTTCATCACGACCACGCCTTTGCCGCTCGCATAGGGTATATCGACATTGTCGACCCCGATCCCAGCGCGGCCAATCACTTCGAGGTTTTTCGCTGCATCAAGCACTTGCGGCGTCACAGTGGTTGAACTGCGAATGGCGAGGCCTTGGTAGTCTCCGATCCGCGCGATCAACTCTTCGGGTGTCTCGCCAGTGATTACGTCAACATCGCAGCCACGCTCTTCGAAAATGCGCGCTGCGTTCGGGTCCATCTTATCAGAGATGAGAACTTTGGGTTTCGTCATTGTTTTTACTCCTATGCGAGCCATCACAAGAACGGCGGGCTCGGGCAGTCAGGAAATTTGCGGAAATGTGGCGCGTTCCCGCGAATCGAGGCAGGAACGCTAGGCAGTCAGCTCAACCGGCTTTCACGGTCTCGTAAGCCCATTCGATCCAAGGCAAGAGGCGTTTGATATCCTCTTGCTCAACGGTTCCACCGCACCAAATGCGCAAGGAAGGGGGAGCATCGCGATAGCCGTTAAAATCATAACCGACATCACGATCTTCGAGCAGCTTGACGATTTGCTTAGGCACGTCGGCCTGCGCTTCGGCGCCTAGGCTTTCATACCATTCGCCCTGGAACATCATGCACACGCCAGTGTTGGTGCGTTTGGCCGGATCAGACACCATGTTGCGTAGCCAAGGCGTCGCTTCAATCCAGTTTTTGACAAGGTCCGCATTGGCATCGGCGCGATCAAACATCGCTTGGCGTCCGCCCAATCCCTTTGCCCATTCGAGCGCTGCAATATAGTCTTCCGTTGCGAGCAAAGATGGCGTGTTGATCGTCGCGCCCTTGAAGATACCGGCGTTGATCTTGTCGCCTTTTTTCAGACGAAAGAGCTTGGGCATCGGCCACGAAGGATCATAGCTCTCGATCCGCTCCACCGCTTTTGGCGAAAGGATCAACATTCCGTGCTGCGCTTCCGAGCCCATCACTTTTTGCCAGCTGAAGGTAGTCGCATCGAGCTTTGCCCAATCCATTTCCTGCGCGAAGATCGCGCTGGTCGCATCATTGATGGTGATGCCTTCGCGGCCGGGCTCAAGCCAGTCGGTGTTAGGGATTTTCGCACCAGACGTCGTGCCGTTCCAAGTGAACACCACATCATTGTCCTGCGGAATGGAAGTCAGATCAGGAATTTCGCCGTAATCTGCGCTCAAAGTCGTGAGCTTAGGCAGCTTAAGTTGCTTGACCGCGTCCTGAATCCAGACATTGCCAAAGCTCTCCCACGCAGCGACCGTCGCCGGGCGCGTAGGGTCAAGCATCGACCACATTGCTGCTTCAATTGCGCCCGTGTCGGATGCTGGCATGATTCCGACGAGATAGTCGTCTGGGATACCAAGCATTTCGCGCGAGAGGTCTACCGCATAGTTCAAACGGCCCTTGGCGTATGCACTACGATGCGAGCGCCCAAGCGATTTGGTGTCTAATTTTTCGAGGGACCATCCAGGGAACTTGACCGTCGGGCCGGATGAAAATTGTGGACGCGCCGGCTTTGCTGCCGGCTCGGCAGGTACGTTAGTCATTTGTATTCTCTCCTTACAGAGAGCTCGCGCGGCGTTGGGACCGCGTGGCCCGGGAGCGCCTTTAGAGACGTGAGAGGCCTTGTCAACGAAGATTGGTTTGGAAGCGGTGGAGTGTGGTAAGTGTGTGCCGATTACCCTAGAGGGCCGCCCTATGGACGTAACCGACCTTCGTATTGCCCTGTTTAGCGGGAACTACAATTACACCCGCGATGGCGCCAATCAGGCGCTCAATCGACTTGTTGGCACGCTGCTCGATCTTGGCGCAGCCGTGCGCGTGTATTCGCCTGTAGTAGATGAACCCGCTTTTGAGCCGACCGGCGATCTTGTCGGAACACGCTCTATTGGAATGCCATTTGGCCGTGGCGAATATCGCCTACCCACCGGTTTGGGGCGCAAAGTGCGCAAGGATTTGGAAGAGTTTGCGCCAAACATCGTGCACCTTTCCGCGCCCGATCCCTCGGCGCACAAAGCGCTTCGTTGGGCGCAGGATCGCGACATTCCGGTGCTGGCTTCAGTGCATACCCGTTTTGAGACCTATCCGCGTTACTATAAGCTTGGCTTTCTGGAGCCGCTTGTCGTGAAACTGCTAAAGCGGTTTTACAATCGCTGCGATGCCTTGGTCGCGCCATCACACAGCATGATTGATGAACTGCTGGCGATGGAGATGCACGACGATATCGGGCTTTGGACACGCGGTGTGGATCGCACTGTCTTCTCCAGCCAAAAACGAGATCTGGCATGGCGACGCGAGTTGGGCCTTGCCGATGATGATGTCGCTGTGGTGTTCCTTGGCAGATTGGTGATGGAGAAAGGCTTGGATGTCTTTGCCGAAACCATCGTTCAACTGCGCAAACGCCAGGTTCCGCACAAAGTGCTGGTGATCGGAGATGGCCCAGCACGCGGATGGTTTGAAGATACTTTGCCCGGCGGTATTTTTGCAGGGTTTAAAACGGGCGCTGATCTGGGTCAGGCGTTGGCGAGCGGGGACATTTTCTTCAATCCATCAATCACAGAGACGTTTGGCAATGTGACGTTGGAAGCGATGGCTTGCGGGCTGCCAGTAGTCGCCGCCGCAGCGACCGGGGCGGCTAGCCTTGTTTCACAAGGGCAGACCGGGCAGCTAGTCACTCCGGGTAAGAACACCGGGGAGACCGCCGCCGCCTTTGCCGAAGCTCTCGCGCCCTATTTTACTGACAATGCATTGCGCACCAAACATGGTGCGGCTGGCGAAGCCAAGAGCCGCGAGTACAGCTGGCCTGCAATTAACGGTGTAGTCGCCGATATGTACATACGCTTGATCGAAGAGCGCCGTGCTTTGCAAGAACGCGACCAAGCGATGGCAGAAGCCAAAGCTCGGTCACATTCCGACTAAATTCTCAGCGAAGAACGCCCGCGTTCTGCATGCGGACTGCATAAAACAGCATCAACAACGTGGTTGCCCATATGATCAAGTTCAAAGCCGGGCTGTCCAAGCTGTCCGGAATGTCGGACATCCCATATTGATAAATGGTCGATCCGATCAATCCAACGATCGCAATCACAATCGTATGAACCGCATATCGTGAACGAAAAAGAAGCAGCAAAGACCCCAAAATCGCACCCCAAACGCCTAATGCCCAAAAAGCTGTCGCCCAGGCAGGGTGGCTCGCGAAATATGCGATCTCAACTTCGCCCATTCCAAGATCCGACAGTTTCCCGAGCTTGGTCATCGTGTAGCTGAATCCGCCAACCGAATTCCAAAGCAATGTGAGAACACCCACCGCCCATAGATGCCAAGGTGTGTTTGCCGAACTATCTTGCATGTCAGCCATCTGTCCCTCCCAAAACAACATGATGGGGAGAGGCTAACAATTCTGTGGGTCGTTTACAAACGCTCAATCCGTTTGGAAACTTCGTCAATAATATCAACGATCTGGTCAATGGTTTCTTTGTCGAGTTTTCCCTGACGGCCGCGATTTTTGAGCACATTGGCAAGATTGCCCATTGCGCGGAAGAGATCAGGCGACTTCTCACGCACCCGCTCGGCGCGCTCTCCATGTTCATTTATGCGACCCAGCAATTCGTCGACTTCGTCTGAGCGATCAGCCAGTTCGGCTTTGCCCGTCTTGGTTGCTTTGAAGGGCTTCTTGCTGCTCGCATCGTCCTCCTTGCCGCCGGATTTCGCTTTGGCCGGTTTGATAAGGCCTTCTTCCTCTAGCATCTGCAATGTCGGATAAACCGCACCGGGACTTGGCGCGTAGCCGCCGCCCGTCATATCCTCAATCGCGCGGATCAACTCATAACCGTGGCGCGGTTCTTCAGAGATCAACGCCAAGAGCGCCAAACGCAATTCACCTTGTGCGAACATCCGACCACGGCGCGAGCGCTTACCGCGGCGTGGCTTTTCTTCGCGCTCACTTCGACGGCGTGAACTGCGCCCTTCATCATCCCATTCGCTGGAAGCCGCGGCGGCCATCATCGAGACGATTGGCCCCAAATTGTTCCAGCCATTGCGGCCATTCATTCGCCAAGTCATGTATTCCTCCATTGTATCTTCGATAGGTCTAAGATATATCTCAGAATAACGTCTTCAAGAGCAACGTGCTTTTTTCCGACAAGCAGCTTACGTGTGCCGATGAATGGCTGACTTGTTTGCAAATGACCCACACAACGCAACCGCTGCACGGGATGAGCCGCGCGAGGACGCGCCCATGGCGGATCGCCTTCGCCCGCGAACGCTTTCCGAAGTGATCGGGCAAGAGCATCTCACCGGTGCTGAAGGCGCAATCGGGCGCATGGTCGATGCAGGCAAGCTTTCCAGTATGATCCTTTGGGGTCCACCGGGCACGGGCAAGACCAGTATTGCACGCCTTCTGGCAGATGCAGTGGGAATGCGCTTCACCTCTATCAGCGCAGTGTTCTCTGGGGTTGCTGACCTCAAAAAAGCCTTTGCCGAAGCAGAGAAGATGGCTGGTGCGGGTCAGCGCACGCTGCTTTTCGTGGATGAGATCCACCGCTTCAATCGCGCGCAGCAGGATGGGTTCTTGCCCTTTGTGGAGCGTGGGACAGTTACACTTGTCGGCGCAACCACGGAGAACCCCAGCTTTGCCTTGAATGCGGCTTTGCTCAGCCGCGCCCAAGTGCTGATCCTCGAACGGCTTGGATCCGAGGCATTGGAGGCTTTGCTAACCCGAGCAGAGGAGCTTGAAGGCTCCCTCCCCCTAACCGACTTCGCGCGCGCTGCACTCATCGCGTCGGCAGATGGCGACGGCCGGTTCCTGCTTGGCCAAGCAGAAACGCTCTACAATGCAAAGCTCGCCGATCCGCTTGACCCGGCTGCTCTCGGTGCGTTCCTCCAACGCCGAGTCGCGGTCTATGACAAGGATCGCGACGGACATTACAACCTGATCAGCGCGCTCCACAAAAGCTTGCGCGGCTCTGATCCTCAGGCATCGCTCTACTACCTTGCGCGAATGCTCACCGCCGGAGAAGAGCCTCTTTATGTGCTGCGTCGTCTCGTGCGCTTTGCTTCCGAAGATATCGGCCTCGCTGATCCAGCCGCGCTTACCCAATGCCTCGCGGCCAAGGATGCGTACGAGTTTCTCGGCAGCCCCGAGGGTGAACTCGCGATTGTCCAAGCCTGCCTTTATTGTGCCACCGCGCCCAAATCGAACGCCGCCTATGAAGCGCAAAAATCCTCGTTCCGCGCCGCCAAGGAAACCGGAAGCCTAATGCCGCCCGCCAATATCCTCAACGCGCCAACCGCACTGATGAAAGATATCGGTTATGGTGCCGATTACTCCTATGACCACGAAGCCGAAGGCGGCTTTTCTGGCGACAATTACTGGCCCGACGATATGGAGCCAGCGCAGTTCTACACCCCCGTTGAACGTGGCTTTGAACGCAAAGTGAAAGAGCGGATGGACTATTGGGATCGGCTCCGCGAAGAGCGCTCTCGATGAGAACGTGGGACCACTTCCTCGCCATTGATTGGTCGGGCGCAAAGGGGGAACGGCACAAGGGGATCGCGCTTGCGATTGCAGAAGCAAAAGGCGGGCCGCCCGTGCTCGTCAAGCCGCCATCGGGCGGATTCTCGCGCATGGATGTGCTCGAGATTCTAAGTGATGACCTGCCAGCGAATACTCTTGTTGGCGCTGACTTAGGGATCAGTCTGCCCTTCAACGACTATGGCGCGTTCTTTCCGGGATGGAATGAAAGCCCCAAAAGCGCAAAGCGGCTTTGGGCGATGATTGATCAAATCTGCGCCGATGATCCGCATCTGGGAGCAAACAGCTTCGTCACGCATTCCGAAGCGTCTCGCTACTTCCGACATAGCAAACAGCATGTTGGCGACCGTTTCCAACTGTCCGGAGCAATCAGCCGCGAAGGTCGCTTCCGCGAGGCCGAAATTGCCCAACGCCTGCAAAAATGCCGCCCGGTGAGTAATTTCAACCTTGTGGGCGCAGCGCAGGTTGGCAAAAGCTCACTTACTGGCATGCGGATGCTGCACCAATTGCGTGGGCAATTGCCTGTCTGGCCGGTCGACCCCATTCCAAAGAGGCGGGTTAAGTCCGGCGGTTCAATGATTGCAGAAATCTACACCGGCCTCGCCTCACGCGAAGCAGCCAACCTTGGCACACGTACAAAGCTGCTTACCTACGCCGACCTCAACACCGCTTTGGCAGCGCTCGATTGCCCTGCGGTGGATGAAGTGGGCGAAGTTGACGACCATTCGTCGGACGCATTGCTGACTGCGGCATGGATGCGAAAAGTAGCGAATGAACCCGAAAGATGGGCACCGCGCGCGCTAACGGCACAAATTGCTTACACAGAAGGCTGGACATTTGGAGCGCTTTGACGCATCGGCGCTCGCGAAAGTTTAACGACTTTCAAATATCGAGCATTCATTCGAAGTATGGGCCGGCTTAGCTCAGTTGGTAGAGCAGTTGATTTGTAATCATCAGGCCGCGGGTTCGACTCCTGCAGCCGGCACCATTTTTCCCCAGAAAAAATCCTTGGTTCAGCCCCGCCCGCGATAGGGCGCCACCCCTTGTTCGGGCAGCCACAGGCCGTCTGGTGCAGCGCCGCTTTGCCAGAACACGTCAATAGGAATCCCGCCGCGCGGATACCAATAACCACCGATTCTGAGCCATCTGGGCTGCATCTCGTCAAACAACCGCTGACCAATGCCGACAGTCACATCTTCGTGAAAGCCGCTGTGGTTGCGGAAACTGCCAAGGAACAACTTGAGGCTTTTGGACTCAACGATTGTCTCTGCCGGAGCATAATCGATTACCATATGTGCGAAATCGGGTTGGCCGGTCACTGGACAAAGCGAGGTAAATTCCGGCGAAACGAAGCGCACTAGGTAGAGCGCACCTGATCGCGGATTAGGCACGTAGTCGAGCAGCGCTTCTTCGGGCGATGAAGGCAAAGGGCTGTCCTTACCCAGAAATTGCGGGCTCAACTCGCCGCTGCGAGCGTTCTTTTCGGGTGTGCTTTCCATGCCGCGCTGTTGCCGCGAAAGCGCGAGCCATGCAAGCGAGGAACTGGACGCGCGACGTATGTTATCTATGTGAAGCGTTCAAACCTGCCATGAAAACAACCATTCGCGTATGACAAACCGCTTAGCCTCTCACTCAATCCTAAATGCGCGGAAGCGCAGGTTGAGCATGGCATGCGCGCTTGCGTTGATACCAGCGACGTTAAGCAGCTCCGGACTAGCACAAGAATCGCCGAACAGCTTTCAACTACCTGCCCCAGCGCCGACACCGACCCCTGCACCCCAAGGCCCAGTGGACGTGCGTTCGGGCGTGCCAATTGGCCCGCGTTCGATTCGCAATGAGCCAACGCCCACTCCGACAACCACTCCTCCGGCATCCGCACCAACCACCATTAGCGAACCGGAAAGCGTAACGCCGACACCCAGCGCGACGACCCAATCAACGCAGCCTCAAGGCGAACGCGCGACGCCGGCTGCGCCTCGGTTTACAGGAGCCCAGTCAAATACGCCGACAGCGGCTAGACAGACCGTCGATGGACGTTCGGACACGCCCGCAGCTATAGTTCAGGATGGCGAGACGGTCACAGTGACTGACACCACTCCCGTACCAAGAACGCCGAATGAAGCGACTGGCGTTGACGAACCTGATGCACAAACATTGCCATCGGCAAACGATGACGCACTCTCCACTTCGAGTGGTTTTAGCTTGCGCGAATACTGGCCATGGATCGCAGGCTTTGCCGGCCTGCTGATCTTACTTCTTGGCGGTTGGCTATGGCGCAAGCGCCGCGTGGCATCAGCGCCGTCGCGAATTGAACCGTCTAATTCTGACAGTGTTAATCCGGTTCCTGAAGTCACCGCTGCGCCGGACCGTCCAAATCTCACGCTAGAGATTATCAGCGCGACCCGCAGCTTCATGATGTTCACCGTCGAGTTTCGTGTGACCTTCGCCAATCGTACAGACCGAGCGGTGCGCGATCTTTCTTTGTCGGCCCAGCTTGCAAGCGCTCGACGCAGTGGGAATAACGCACTCCCAACAGGAACAGCCCAACCGATTGGAAAAATCGAGCGGATTGGCCCACATCAAAGCCGCAGTCTGTCAGGCAAAATCCAATTGCCCATGTCTCAGGTTGAGCCGCTGCGACAGGGAAAAAAACCGCTTTTGGTGCCGCTGCTTCACCTGATGCTGGACGGGGACGGACAATCCGCGACCAGCCGCTCTTTTGTTATGGGTCTGCCAAGCACGACAGCGCAAGGGCGCGTCCATCCTATCCCGTTGGATGTTCCACCGGGTGGTTTGCCTGATCTCAAAGTACGCGAAATCGCACTTTCGGACGGTCAAGCGCAGCCAGAACCCGAAGCGGCCTAACGCACGCACTTGGCGATGGACGCTCACCGCGCTAGGCCATCGCGAATGTCGGGTGATTTTTCGAGCCTCGTTTCAACGCATTGGTTAGCCGATCATCTCGGCGCATCGGACCTCACGGTTTTTGATGCTTCGCTGCATTTGCCCAATAGCGGACGCGATCCGCGTATTGAATTTGCCGAAGCAGCCATTCCCGGCGCGCGGTTTCTTGATCTTGCTGTGCTTCACAAAGCAGCGAAGCAAGCGATCAAAGCGGGCAATCCGTTACCGGTTTTCGCGAATGCCAAGCGGGATGCGCGAATTGTTCTGTATGACGACAGCGCCCTGCGCTCATCGGCCCGCACGTGGCATCTGCTAAGATCGATGGGCTTTGTTAATGTCGCGATCCTTGATGGCGGGCTGTCAAAGTGGCGAGAAGAACAAAGGGAGCTGGGGGCTGGCGATGTCTCAGATGGCATAAGTTTAACTGGTGGCAAAGAGACCAGTCCAGCTTTCCTGAACAAGGCTGACATGCTGCGCGAGCTTGATGCACCCACCGCGCAAATTCTTGATGCGCGCGCGGCTGACCGGGTGTTTGGCACAGGCACTGATCCGGTGCATGCCGGCGCGAATGGCCGTATTCCCGGTTCACTCAACTTGCCGTTCAATCACGTTTTCAACGCGGATGGCACATACAAATCTCCAGAATCATTAAGGCTGGCTCTTGAAACCGCCGGGCTTGATCTGGCGCGCCCTGTCATCACAAGCTGCGGCAGCGGCATCACCGCCAGCGTTTTGTTGTTCGCTCTACACTCAGTCGGTGTCGACGACGCATTGCTCTATGATGGAAGTTGGGCGGAATGGAGTGCGGATCCAAATACGCCCAAGGCTCAGGGGCCGGCATGACCAAGGATAGCGATAACAAACGTAAGCTAGGCCCCGGAACAAAGGCTGCTCACGCCGGGCGGCGTAAGGAGTGGACCGGCGCAGTGGTGAGCCCGCCTGTATGGCGGGCATCAACGCATCTCTATGATAGCGAAGCCGACCGAAGGGCTGCGCTCAAATCAAACACAGATGGCGATTTCTTCTACGGCCGCCGAGGCGCTCCGACCCAATGGGCATTGGCTGAGGCGCTGACTGAGTTGGAGTCCGGCGCGCATGGCACCGTGCTTTACCCAAGCGGTGTGGCGGCGATTGCCGGATGCTTGCTGACAGTGCTTAAGCCCGGCGATACGCTGCTGATGACAGACAATGCCTATGACCCTTCGCGATCGATGGCGACCGGCCTGCTCAAGCGAATGGGGATCACTACACGCTTTTTCGATCCTCTCGACCTCGATAAATTTCCCGCCCTTTTCTGCGACAACAGCAAGGCTGTTTGGCTGGAAAGCCCCGGTAGCCTGACCATGGAGGTTTGCGACGTCCCTGCATTGGCAGACATTGCGCGCCAGCATGGCGCAGTGAGCATGGTGGACAACACTTGGGCAAGCTCCTTGGGGTTCGCCGCATTGGAGCATGGGTGCGACATCGCGATGATGAGCCTTTCCAAACATGTTGGCGGGCATTCGGATGTGATGATGGGCTCAGCTAGTGCCGGTGAACGCTGGTATCGAGCATTGCGGCGAACCGCGCAGGCTCTGGGTCATGTGGTTTCTCCTGATGATGCAGCACTTGCTGCGCGCGGGCTGAGGACCATGCCCATACGCCTTGAACGCGGCGCTTCAGGCGCAAGGAGGATCGCCGAATGGCTCTGCGAGCAGCCACAGGTTGAGCGCGTTATGTGTCCACTCTTACCGACCGATCCCGGACATGCACTTTGGTCGCGCGACTTTCGCGGTGGGTGCGGTTTGTTCAGTTTTACTCTTGCCAACCATGATCCTGAGGCCGCAGCAAGGGTAGTCGACGCCCTCGAACTGTTCGGCATCGGTTATAGCTGGGGCGGGTTTGAAAGCCTCGCGCTCGCTATCGTGCCGCATGAATATCGCTCGGTCATGCCCGCACCCACACGCGCTGGCGCTTCACCTGCAATACGTTTATCAGTCGGTCTGGAAGAGACTGCCGATCTAATCGCTGATCTGGAGCAAGCTCTAAAGCAGGTGATCATAGCATGACAGCAACACCAACCTCGCTTCCCTCGGATACGACTGAGACAACTGATCCTTCATCTGAGCCAGTTACTGACGACGGTGAAGCTGCAGTTGGAGAGGACGGCCCAGCGCCAGAAGCTTCACCCACAGCGGAACCAGAACCTGCGCCAGAAGAACCCGTAGAGGCCATTGAAGCGACAGAGGAGCTGGTTGAGGGTGTTGGCGCGCAAAACGAAACCGCCGGAGCGGTACTAGAAGGCATTCAATCGGTCGCGATAGACTTTGGCAGTGTGCGGGTATCCCTACTTGACCTCATTCTAGTAGTCGGCGTCGTCCTTCTTGTATTCACTGGTGGATGGCTTCTTACTCGGATTTGCGGAAGCATAATCCAACGCATGACCGGGCTGGACAGCACGCAAAAACTCCTCGCCGAAAAACTTAGTACTGTTGCGATCTGGTCGGTCGCGTTTCTTGTCGGCATTGATGCGCTTGGTATTGACCTTACCGCGCTCGCATTCTTTGGTGGCGCCTTTGGCCTCGCTATTGGTTTCGGCCTCCAGAAAACTTTCGGTAACCTCATTTCAGGCATTCTCTTGCTGCTCGATAAATCGATTAAGCCGGGCGACGTTATTTCTGTGACCGATCAAGCGGGCAATGAAAGCGTTGGGCAAATCCGCAAGATTGGCATCCGCGCGATTTCGGTGATTACTCGCGATCAGACGGAACATCTTATTCCAAACGAAAACCTGATGATTAATCAGGTGGTGAACTGGTCCTACAGCTCCAAAGATGTGCGCGTGAAGGCCCCGGTGGGCGTGTCTTATGACAGCGATTTGAAGCTAGTGCAAAAGCTACTTTATCAAGCGGTGGAAGATACTGACCGCATTCTCAATCGCCCTCCACCGAGTGTTAACATCATGGAGTTTGGTGATAACTCAGTGAACTTAGAGGTCCGATTCTGGATCCGAGACCCTGAAGGCGGCATCGCGAACATCCGGTCCGACGTCTATATGCGGATCTGGGAATTGTTCGAGGAGCACAAGATCCAAATCCCGTTCCCGCAACGCGATTTGCATCTTCGATCAAGTGAACAAATGGAGCGATTGATCGACGTTATCTCGAATGGGAAACAAGCCAAGAGCTAACCACAATAGCTTTGCTTGAGTGCCCGCAATCGATTCTCGCTGGTTTTGCAGCGGGTGACGCGCCATCTGGCTCTTATGGAAAGAACCGGAACTATTTTTCTCGTTGGCGCAGGGCCGGGTGACCCCGACCTTTTGACGCTGCGCGCGGCGCGCTTGATCG
Organism: Erythrobacter sp.; assembly: GCA_039985875.1. Lineage (GTDB taxonomy): Bacteria > Pseudomonadota > Alphaproteobacteria > Sphingomonadales > Sphingomonadaceae > Erythrobacter. The sequence goes on from JBDWRU010000011.1 coordinate 1,411,805, forward strand.
AGACTGCGCAACTGCTGGTGCATGACGGGCTGGTCTCGAAAGAGATATTGGCGCTTGCGCCTGCAACTTGCGAATTGATCTCGGTTGCAAAGAGCCGCGCGCGTCATACTCTGCCGCAGGAAGACATCAACGCTTTGCTCGTACGCGAAGCACAAAATGGCCGCGATGTTGTCCGACTTAAAGGCGGCGACCCGTTGATCTTTGGGCGTGGCGGCGAAGAAGCCGAACTGGCCCGCGCGTATGGTGTGGCGGTTGAAATCATCCCAGGCATATCAGCCGCCAATGGAGCAGCAGCGGCTGCGCAAATCGCGCTGACCCACCGCGACGCTTCGAGTATTGTGAGCTTTGTTGCTGGACAGTGCAAAGGCCTGTCAGAACAGGATTGGTCTGGCTTAGCTGGAAAAGGGCGCACGCTTGTCATCTATATGGGTGTCAGAACCGCTCCACAGATCGCCGAAAAGTTGATGGCCGACGGCTTAGCCCCGGACGTCCCAGTCGCTGTGATTGAGAACGCTGCGAGACCCGATATGCGCGTTGTACGCGGGCCGCTCGCTGGGCTGCCAAGCTTGGTTACACGCGAGTGCATCAAGAGCCCTGCCTTGATCGTGATCGGCGACGTGACCGCTCGCGACAATCTCACCCTTGCTCAAACAGCTTTGGAGGCTGTGCAATGAAAATCCTGACCGGCAATGACCTTAAAACCGGCGAAGTCACATGGTGGAACGGCGAAGGCTGGTCCTTGCATGTGGACGATGCGGTCGATGTTGGCGACGCGGCTGAAGAAATTCTTGCCCGCGAAGAGGCCGCACGCCGCGTCAATGTTGCTTATGCGATTGAAGCGGAACAGACTCAGGGCGGTGTGCGCCCTGCGCATATCAAGGATCGCGTGCGCGCGCTCGGCCCAACTGTTCGGCCTGACCTGACGCTCAAACCCAAAGACCCCGCAGCAATTGACTGGGTAATCTGATGTATAAATATGATTCTTATGACCAGAAGATGGTCGATGCCCGAGTTGAGGAATTCCGCGATCAGGCCAAGCGCCGGCTCGAAGGCAAGCTGACCGAGGACCAGTTCAAACCGCTGCGGTTGATGAACGGGCTGTACCTGCAATTGCACGCCTATATGCTCCGCGTTGCTATCCCTTATGGCACGCTCAATTCGCAGCAGATGACGATGCTAGGCGATATCGCGGACAAATATGACCGCGGTTATGGCCACTTTACCACGCGTCAGAACATCCAATACAATTGGATCAAACTAGAGGATGCCGCCGACATTCTGGCGGACCTTGCGACCGTAGAAATGCACGCGATCCAAACCAGCGGCAATTGCATCCGCAACATCTCGTCCGATCATTTTGCTGGCGCTGCGCATGATGAGTTGATTGACCCGCGCCCCTATGCAGAATTGCTGCGCCAATGGTCGAGCTTCCACCCGGAATTCACCTATCTCCCGCGCAAGTTCAAAATCGCCGTGATTGCAGCAGAAAAAGACCGCGCAGCGATGCGTCTGCACGATATCGGCATACAAATCGTTGAACAAGACGGTGAGATTGGCGCACGCTTCTATGTCGGTGGCGGCATGGGGCGAACCCCAATGATCGCGCCGATGATCCGTGACTTTGTGCCGCTGGATCAGCTAGTCACATATGCCGAGGCATGCTTGCGCGTCTATAACCGCTATGGTCGGCGCGACAACAAGTACAAAGCTCGCATCAAAATCCTCGTCCACGAATTGGGTAAGGAAGAATACAAGCTGCAAGTCGAAGAAGAATTCGCGCACCTGCTCGGACAAGGCGTGGACCCCCCGCTCGCCGAGCTAGATCGGATCAAGCCGTTCTTTGCCGATCCTGCGTTTGAAGATGGGCCAAAAACGCTCGATCGCACAGACCCGGATTTCGCGCTTTGGGTCGACCGCAACACAGTGCGCCACAAGCATGACAGCTATGTCAGCGCGGTAATCTCACTAAAGCCTGTGGGCGGTATTCCGGGCGATGCGACCAGCGATCAAATCCGTTTGATGGCAAAGTTGGCCAAGCAATACAGCTTTGACGAGTTGCGGGTCATGCACACCCAAAACATCGTCCTGCCGCATGTGAAGATTGCCGATCTACACGCGCTTTGGACGCAGCTGGAAGCGGCGGGCCTTGGTGCGCCTAATCTCGACACGGTTGAAGATATCATTGCCTGCCCTGGCCTCGATTACTGCGCTCTCGCTAATGCTCGCTCGATCCCGGTCGCCCAGCGCATTTCGGAGAACTTTGCAGCAAACGGCCGGACCGAAGAATTGGGTGAGTTAAAACTCAAAATCTCCGGCTGCATCAATGCCTGCGGGCACCACCATGCCGGACATATCGGCATTCTGGGCGTGGATCGCAAAGGCAAAGAGAACTTCCAACTTTCGCTCGGTGGTAGCGAAGCCGAAGATGTGAGCCTTGCGAAGATCACCGGCCCCGGCTTCGACGAAGATGGCGTAGTGCAAGCGGTTGAGACAGTAACCGATGTCTATCTCGACCAGCGCGAAGTTGGGGAGCGTTTCCTCGACACTTACCGCCGGATCGGCATGGCTCCCTTCAAGGAGGCGTTGTATGATTGATTCAGCCAACGTCGGAACCTCCCCTGACGAAGTGCAGTTCCGCTTTCGCGACGACGAACCCGCCGACCACGGCACGGTGACAGTCGATGCGGCGCTGGATCAAAGCAACGCCACCGCCGTTCGAATTGAACCGGGCGACGATGCGCGCTTGCTTGTCCCATTCCTTGACCGACTGGCGCTAATCGAAGTCAACTTTCCAAGCTTTGCCGATGGGCGCGGCTATTCCGCAGCCCGCATTCTGCGCGAAGCGGGATATGAAGGCGAGTTGCGCGCAGTTGGCGATGTTCTGATCGACCAGTTGAGCCACATGCGCCGCTGCGGGTTTGATGCCTTTGCGCCGGACCAAACGCTAGACACTGACGACGCGGCGCGCGCCTTTGCGACGTGGGATGATGTTTATCAAAGTGCCACAGATAGCCGCCGAACAATTGCGGAGCTGCGCCATGAATGAAGTGCGCAAGATTGATAGGATTGCGACCGGTCCACGCTTTACCGACCATGATGCTGTGCGGCTCAACCGGATGTTCCGCGGCTCCTCAACTCAGGAGATGCTGACCAGCGTGGTCGAGGACAATCTCGCCGGTGAAATCGCCGTTGTCTCCAGTTTTGGCGCGGAGAGTGTGGTGCTCTTGCACCTGATCGCGCAGGCCGATCCGAACATTCCGGTGCTGTTTCTTGAGACAGGTAAGCACTTTGGCGAAACGTTGACCTACCGCGATGAAATCGTCGCAAAGCTGGGCCTGACCAATCTCGTTAATCTGACACCTAACGAGGACGAACTCGCCGCCAAGGATGAGACAGGCCTGCGTTGGTCCTATGACCCGGATGGATGCTGTGAAATTCGCAAGGTCAAGCCGCTTGCCAAAGCACTGGCAGATTACGAGGCGAGCTTCACCGGGCGCAAAGCGTTTCAGTCGTCGACACGGGCCAATTTGCCTCGCTTTGAGGTCGATACGAGCGATGAGCAAGGGCGGCTGAAGATCAACCCGCTGATTGATTGGTCGGGCGCTGACATCGCTGCCTATATCGAAGAGTACGATCTGCCGCGCCACCCACTGGTCGCGCAAGGTTTCCCCTCAATCGGCTGCGCGCCCTGCACACACAAAGTAGCACCGGGTGAAGATGCGCGGTCAGGCCGTTGGAAAGGCTGGGACAAGACCGAATGCGGCATCCACAAGCCGGGCGAGGAACCGTTTTTGTGACCGCCAACGCAAACGGAGCGCAAACGCAAACGGAGCGCCGCTCGTATTCCTACGCGCAGCGCTCCGCTTGATATTGCCTTGAAATCAGCCTTCGGTGGCTGTGCCTTCCGCTTCTGTATCGACCCGCAGAATAGTCGAGACTTCGCCGTCTTCCGGATCGGTCGAAGTCCAGTTGCCGTCTGCGTCAACAGATTCCGCAAAGCACTTCATCTCTTCTTCATCAGAAGCTTGAGTGCAGAATTCAGTCGGCGAACGCTGTTCCCAAACGCCGTTACCCACCGTACCGTCCGCGTCAGTGTTGGTGTATGTGCCATCAGCCGCCAAAACTTCCGTGCTCACTTCGCCTTTGGAATTGGTGATCGTGAAAGTGCCGGTCGAAGGTCCGCCATCGGCTGCTGTGACTTCTTCCACTGCCGTTTCGACTGGCTCTGCGGCTGATTGTTCATCGCTAGCAGCGCCGCCACATGCCGATAGGCCGGCGATTGCCGCGACAAGAATAAGCTTCTTCATTGCAATTCCCCCAGTAAATTGATCACCGCATCCAATTGATGTTCCGGTGATATTCGCTCCCATAGCGTAAGCAACGCGAAGTGCGCAATGACCCCATTCCCTTGCGCTGGACCGGGCTGATCCAGGCTACAGCCAGCCCTCGGCGCGGTACCATTGCGCCGCCTGCTTCAGCCCATCCTCACCGGCAATTTGCGGCTGCCAAATCTTGCCGGGCACGGCGCGATCAAAACGCGCGATCCAATTGGGATGGCACATATAACCCACACGGTCCGCCGTCAGCTTAGCACTGTCCCCGCGCAGCAAGCGGTCGATGCGCGCCGCGATGCCAAGCGCGCTAGCGGGCAGATGTGGCGCGAATACGCGGGTCTTTCCAACGGCGCGTCCGATGGCCTGCGCCATCTCCTTATGCGCCCAGCCCCCTTCGCGGCCGTCATCGGGTTCGAAGATACGTTTGAGGCCTGCTCGCGGGTTCTTCGCGGTAGCCAAAGCCAGAAGCAAGGACGCAAGATCGCTGACGTGGATGATTGATGTTGCACCACCCGGAGGAAGCGGCACGATCCCCCATTTGGCCGAGCGGAACAGCTCAAACATATCGACATCGCGCGGGCCATAGACCGCAGGCGGACGCACAATCGTCCAGTTCAGATCGCTGGCTTCCACCAACTCTTCTGCCCGCGCTTTCGACGCGCCATAGGCCGATAGCTTTGGTTCGCGCGCCGACAGTGAGGAGACGAACACAAAGCGCTTCACTCCGGCAGCCTTTGTCGCCGCCAACATCGCCTCCGTCCCCACCACATTGGCGGTTTCGAACTCGGCAATATCGGGCGTGTTGGTCAGGCCGGCAATGTGGATCACCGCGTGGGCACCTTTTGCCAAAGCGGCAAGAGCATCGGCATCTTCGAGCGTCCCGTGCACCCATTCCACGCCCTCGCGCGCATCCTGATCGCGCCGGGTTAGCGCGCGGATCGTGTGCCCTTGTGCAAGCGCAGTTTCCAGCACCGCATGCCCTACAAACCCCGTCGCGCCAGTGATCGCAAGGACCGCGCTCATCGCCTCATCCTTGCACCATATGATCGCGGTGAACCACGGCAGCGCGCGGCGCATAGCCTAACTGTGCCTCCTGATCGCTTCCTTGCTTGCCTGCAATAGCGCGGCATTCCTCAGCGCTGTATTCGACCAGCCCTTGCCCCAGACGTTCGCCTTTGGGACCATGCAATCCCACCAAAGCACCACGATCAAAATCACCTTCGACGGCGATCAAACCCGCTGCAAGCAAGCTCGCGCCGTCCGCCAATGCTGCAACACAGCCTGCATCAACGCTGAGCACACCTTCGATGGTCTGACGTCCGCCGATCCAGGCTTTGCGGGCGTTATCTGAACGAACTGGGACAAACACGGTCCCACGTCCGGTTTCTTGAATCTTAGAAATGGGAGCCATGGCAGTGCCATTGATAATCGCGAGAGTGATCCCCGCACGTTCCGCAATCCTTGCGGCCTGAAGTTTGGCCTTCATGCCGCCCGTGCCGACGCCTGATGAGGACGCGTCACCTGCCATTGCGATCACTTCTGGCGTCACACCTTCGACCCGCTCGATCAGACTTGCGCCATCTTCTTTAGGGTCGCGATCATAAAGGCCATCGACATCGGACAAGAGCAGCACCGCATCCGCCCCCGCCGCTTGCGCCACACGTGCAGCCAGCCGGTCATTGTCGCCAAAGCGGATTTCTTCGGTGGCCACACTGTCATTCTCATTGATGACCGGCACCGCGCCTGCGTCTAGCAAGCGTTCAATAGTGGCCGAAGCGTTCAAATAGCGTCGCCGGTCCTCCAGATCGCCGATAGTCACCAGCATCTGTGCCGCTGTCAGCCCGTGCTGATCAAGCGTCGCCGCCCACAATTGCGCCAGCGCCACCTGCCCAACCGATGCGGCTGCCTGTGCATCTGCAAGGCTCGCGCGCCCACCTCTTGGAAGGCCCAGACGTGCCGCACCCAGCGCAATTGCACCGGAGCTAACAATAATAACTTCACCGCCCTTCGCGCGCAGATCGCGCAGATCGAGCGCCAAAGCATCAAGCCACCCGCGTGCGGGTTCACCCTGTTCCACCAACAATGCACTGCCGATCTTGATGACCAGCCGCTTGCATTGCAAAGGGTCGAGCATCGACTTTAGATCGGCGACCATTCCCCACTTTCCTCGTTGTCGTCTTCGACTTCACTGGCTTTGGTTTCGGTTGAGGTTCGGTCGGGCAAATAGCTCAACACCGCATCCATCAAAGCATCGATGCCTGTGCCGGTTGCACCCGACACCGCAAAGACACTATCGGCTCCCGCAGCGATCAATTCTTGAGTGAAAGCCTCGCCAAGTTCTTGGTCTGCCAAATCAAGTTTGTTGAGCGCCACCAACCGCGGTTTGTCCTCCAACCCGGCGCCGTAAGCCACCAATTCTTCTTGGACGATTTTCATGGCTTCGACCGGATCATCCCCGGCAATGTCGATCAAATGGATCAGAACACGGCACCGCTCGATGTGACCAAGAAACCGGTCGCCAATCCCTGCGCCATCCGCCGCGCCTTCGATCAGGCCGGGAATATCCGCGAGCACAAATTCACGCGCCCTATGCCGGACCACGCCAAGCTTTGGAACAAGCGTTGTAAAGGCATAATCACCAACTTTGGCATTGGCGTTGGAAACCGCGTTGATAAAGGTCGATTTGCCCGCGTTTGGCAAGCCCAGCAACCCAACATCGGCGAGCAGTTTGAGCCGCAGCCAAACCCACATTTCCTCGCTGGGCTCACCCGGCTGATGCTGACGCGGAGCGCGGTTCGTAGAGCTTTTATAAGAGGCATTGCCCCGCCCGCCTTGCCCGCCTTCGAGAAAGACGGCGCGCTGTCCCAACTCGGTAAAATCGGCTAGCACTTCTTCCTTGTCTTCGGAGAGCACTTGCGTGCCCACAGGCACTTCGATCACTAGATCGTCTGCGCCGGCCCCGGTTCGGTCCCTACCCTGACCATGCTCACCCCGCTTGGCTTTGAAATGCTGAGTGTAGCGAAAGTCGATCAGCGTGTTGAGGCCCTGCACGGCTTCGAAGATGATGTCTCCGCCTTTGCCGCCTTTGCCTCCGTCTGGACCGCCATACTCGATATACTTCTCGCGCCGGAAAGAGACCGCTCCCGGTCCGCCCGCACCCGATTTGATATAGATTTTGGCCTGATCGAGGAAATGCATGGGACGCGTTTATGCGCATCCTCGCAGGATTGCGAGGATTCTTGTGTCCGCACCCCATCCGAGGTGCAAATTCTTCGCTCATGCGAGCTAAAGGTCGAGTCGCTGCCGGCGCGCAGCCGCGCTTGGGGTCGCTGCGCGCCCGATTTGACTAAAACTCGGCTCTAATACCCGCGACGGCGTTCAAACCCGGCGAAACGAAGCTGAAGACCTGTTCGTAGCGTTCGTCTAGCAGGTTTTCGACCCGGCCGAACAGCGTCACGCCTTTGGTCACCTCAGCTCGGACATTGAAGTTGACCAAGGTAAAAGCGTCCAATGTCTCGCGCACAGGGAGGAAGCTGGGATCGGTAAAGGCCACGTCTTCCGTTTCGCCATTATAGCGCACCGTCAAGTTCGTACCGAAACGATCATCTGCCGATTCCCAATTGAGCGACGCGGACGCGATGTGGTCCGGACGACGCACTTCCTCAACGCCATCTTCTTCGGCATCGAGATAGGTATACGCGCCGTTCAGCGAGAAACCGCGTCCAAGATTGGCGCTTAACGCAACTTCGATGCCTTGCTGCTTGCTTTCGCTGTCCAGGTTGATCGGCGTCGCGATAAAGGTCGGCGCAGGAAAAGTAGTAACAATCTCGTCATCGAGGACAGCGTTGAAGTAAGTCAGCGCGATGGACACATCGCCATTTGCAAAGGTTTGATCCAGGCCCACTTCCCAACTCAAGTTCTTCTCCGGTGTGAGGTCTTCATTGCCGATGAATACACCGTCAAAGAAGCCGAACAGCTCGAAGAAACCGGGGTTCTTGATCCCAGAGCCTGCGGAAGCGCGTAGCCGGGTTGTGTCGGCAACATCGTAGCCGGCACCTACTCGAAATGTGGTGGTGTCGCCGAAGCGGTCATTGATATCGTGGCGCACTGCCGCTGAGAGATCGAGCGGACCGCGATTGTAGTTGTATTCGCCAACCAAACCGACATTCTCAATTTCCTGACGCGTAGCCGAAGCCACGCCAAACGGGTCGTCATTGCGAAACTGCTCGCGCTCCCAATCGGCGGCGAAAGTGAGTGAGTGCCCCCCATCAATCTTGAAGCCGCTGACATAGGAGGCTTTCAGGCGGTCACCTTCGTTGCCCGAAGTTCGTCCAAACGCGCCAAAAGTGTCGCGGTTGATATCGGCAACCTGTGCAGAGAGATCGTGAACCCAATCTCCATCTAGAGTTTCAAAGTTCGCTCCGACAAGCGCGTAGAAAGCCTGATTTTCGAACCGTGTATCAGGACTGTCCGTTACGAAGCCAAAAGTGGGGCTGGCGAAATCGGAATCGGTGCCGTTGAAATCACCTTCCGTGCGGATGAAACGCGCGGTGGCTCGCAGTTCAAAACCGTCCGCGACCTCGACCGAGCCTTTGCCTGAGACCGTATAGCTGTCGCGGCCAAGGTTGCGCACGCCGCCGCCCGGTGTCTCGACCCTCGCATTGGGTTCACCATCCGTGCTTACGACCACGCCGCTTAGCGAAAACTCATAGTCGTTTTCGGACACCCCAAAGCGCAGCGCGCCATTGATCGTGTTGTTGGTGCCGCCTTCGATCAAACCACCAAAGCCGTCATAGCTGCCGCTTTCATAGGCGACTACGCCGCCAATTGCGTCGGAGCCATAGAGCGCGGATTGCGGTCCTCGGATGACTTCGAGACGACTGCCGACCTCCGCTTGCAAAGTGCCCAGATCAAACTCACCGCCAAACGGGTCGGACACTTCAATACCATCGACCAGAATGAGGACATGATTTGCCTCGGAGCCGCGCAAGCGGATCTGAGTTTGTCCCGGTAGCGAGCTGACCGCAACTCCGGGGACATCGCGCAAAACGTCTTCGATATTGCGCGTCTGACGGTTCTCAAGATCATCGGCGGCTATGAAGGTGGCAGAGCCGTTGAAATTGCGAACTGGCACATCATTGCCGCGACTTGCCGTCACTAGTATCCGCCTTGTGATGAATTCGATGAGCGGGATACAACAACCAGCGTCGGACTCATCGGCCTCTTCAATGGCTCCGTCGGCTCCTTCTTGAGCGCTTTCGTCTTGAGCCGCCGCTCCCGCGCTCCAGCTCAGCGCGGCTACAGCCGCTCCCAAGCTTGCTGTCTTAATTCTCATGTGTGTTCTCCGTATCAACGCAACATTGCAGACCACGCGGGACACTTGCCCAGCGCAGTCGGTTCAATCGTCGCTCGAAACGAAAGTTTTTCGCGCCTCGCCAATCCCAGAGCAAAGCCACAAGCGACACGCGTCGGTCGGTCTCCTGGCTCACGGGTCTGCGCGTCTGGCTCACCTTCCCAAGGCTGCGAAGCCTCAGTGGTTGCCTCCCTTTAAGAGAAAGGCACGAGCCAGATGCTCGCCGCTTACAGTTGCAGGGACAGCTGCGGAATTGCGCCAAAAAGCGCGCACCGCATTCCCGTTACCAATGCGTGCGGCAGCGCCTAGCCAAACGGTCTGGCAAAGGCAAGATTGCTCCGAAGCGTTTTACTGCTGTGCGGGCAAAGTAGGGGCGACTGGCGGGATCGGCGGGACATTAGGGTCCCCAGCTAAACGCGCGCGTTGCACGGTCTCCCACCCCGAATTACCGGGGCCATATTGCGCCCCATAGTCGCGATCCCAAATCGCGGATTCCAGCTCATAGGTCTCATAGTCGCTATAGAACCGTTCAAACGGCGCTTCGAGCCGAGGGAAATTCGCAAGCGCAAAGGCTATTGGGTCGGTAGGCGGGGTCAAAAGCGCCTCGTTCGAGAAGACCAAAGCCGAGTCACACAGATATCTGCGAGCGGGCGGCAGGGAGAAGAAATTGTATGTCCTCGTCTCCACTGCTTCGCGGGCAATGATTGCGTTTCTGCTTGAGCTTGTTTGGCTACGATAGACCGCGTCCAGCCGACTGTTGACTTGCGCGAGTGCTCGTTGATGGTCGTTGACATAAGCGGTGTATGCTTGGTTGATTGCGGCATATCTCGCGTCCGTGCAATTGAGCGCTGCGACGTTCCAACCAGAGCGGAAATTCCAAACGGTTTGGTCGGGCGAGAGACCGAGATTGACGGTCTGCCTTAGGCCAGCAGGGCTGCGCTCCGGGATACTCATAACAAAGGCCGCGCCACCGGGCGGGAGCGGACGGAATGGAATGACTTTTACTGGAGGCGGCGGCGGGGGAGGTGGCGGGATCGGAACTGGTTTAGGCGCGCAAGCTGCCACTGCGGCCAGACCCGTTGCAATGATCGTGATACGTAGGCCGTTTGACAGCCTTTTACCGTGTGACTGCGGTTTGCCGCTTTGTATTGAAATGCTGCGACCGTTCATGTTCGTCATACCTCTCAAATTCCTCCCTCACGCAAAGTGCCATGCAGCGCCTTGCTGAGCCCTGAAGCACGAGTGGATACATGAGACGCACGACAAAACAAATGCCCGGCGCGCATCATACGCACCGGGCATCGTGTCACTGTTTCATTCTGGCGCGAAATCGGCCGATTTAGGCCGACACGCACAGTCTAAAGATCACTCGCGGCTGCCGAGGAATTGCAGCAAGAACATGAACATGTTGACGAAGTCGAGATAGAGGCTGGTTGCCCCCATAATCACGGCTTTGCCCATCATCTGAGTTCCACGCAGATACTGGTAGTCGTTCTTCAGACGCTGTGTATCGTAGGCGGTCAGACCTGCGAAGATCAGCACGCCGAGGCCGCTAATGACGAACGCCATGGCTTCGGATTGGAGAAAGAAGTTCACGATGGTCGCGATGATGAGACCAATAACACCCATGATTAGGAAACTACCGAAGCCAGACAAATCCTTCTTCGTGGTATAGCCGTAAAGCGAAAGACCAGCGAATGCAGCAGCAGTCGCAAAGAAGGTCGTTGCAATCGATTCACCCGTATAAACGAGGAAGATTGTTGACATCGACATGCCCATCACGATCGCAAATGCCCAGAACACAATCTGCAGGGTCGTCTGGCTCATCTTGTTCAGGCCGAAGCTCATGGCCAAAATAAAGCCAAGCGGAGCCAGCTTCAGCACCCAGATAAGCGGGCTACCGCTCATGTAGAGTGATCCAATGATCGAATCTTCTTGGCCGCCCCATGAAAACAGCATGGCAGTCAACCCTGTCAGCAGCACAGCCGATGACATATAGTTGTAAATCTTGAGCATGTAGGAGCGCAGGCCCTCGTCATAGGTCACCTCGCCCCCGGCGCGTGGCACCGAACCGAAGTCCTGACGGGTGCGCTGATTGTCGTTCCAGTCAGCCATAATGGATCCCTTGTCCTTCTTTAAACACGGCGCGACCATACGCGCCCTCTTGAGCAATATCGGGTTTTTAAGTACAATTTTCAAGCAAAACCGGAGCAAAATCAGCGGATATTGTTCACGCAAACCAATATTATGATTAACAAATGGTCAATTTAGCTATTTGCGGACAGTTCTGCGCCCCTGTCGCGCGTTTTACGCAAGGTTTCGGTGAGCAGCGCGAACAGTGCTTTGTCGTCATCAAGCACGTTTAACCCCTCGCGCGTCATCCCTCCCGGGCTCGCAACCCGGTCCGCTAATTCTGCGGGTGCAACATCCGCCCGCGCCGCTAAAGACGCCGCGCCTTCCACCATCGTCAAGGCAAGTTGTTGCGCCGTATCTTCATCCAAACCCAAAGCGCTCGTTGCCCCCGCAAGTGCATCGATAAAGCGGTAGACAAAGCCGGGGCCTGATCCCGCCAGCGCGGTCACCAAATCGAACTGTGCTTCGTCCTCCAACCAATTCGCTGAACCGAGTTTGTCATAGAATGCGAAAGCCGTATCGCGCGCCACATCATCCAAACCACGTTGCGCCAAAATTACGGGCGACTTGCCAATGCGCGCAGCCAGATTGGGCATCACCCGAACATGCGCTTTGGCATTGGGGAAGGCGGATTGGAGTTGCTCCAACGTAATCCCAGCCAACAGCGAATATACAGTGACACCCGCACCTGTCACGTCCTGCAAGGCTGGAGACAGAGCACCCAATTGCTGAGGTTTAAAGCCGATAAGAACCGCGTCATGCCCAGTCGCATCGGATGGATCGCGATGCAAAACGACGCCGTCCGGTGCAGCGACCAGCGCTGGATCAAGCACCGCAAACCGAGAGGGCGCTTCGCCCGCTGTGAGCCACCCGGCCAGCATAGCGCCGCCCATATTGCCACAGCCAATAATGAGAAGTTTGTCCGTCATATTCCCGCCTTATATGCGGCGAATGTTCTACGCCTCGCCAGCGGCATCGACAAGCGCACTATCAAGTGCGGCGCGCGGAGCCTTATCGCCCCACAGCACAAACTGAAACGCCGGATAAAAGCGGTCGCATTCATCGACCGCAATTTCGACCAAAGCTTGGGCCTGTGACAGGCTGAGCATGCCATCATCACTCAGCAAGGCTCCGTGGCGATAGAGCAGCACATCACCATTGGACCAAATGTCAAAATGGCCCAGCCAAACCTGCTCATTCACCAAAGTTAGCAGTTCATAAGCTCGCGGTTTCACCTCTCCGCTCACACGAATATCTGGCAAGCATAGGAATTGCAGGACATTGTCGGTGCTGCGCCAAATCGCGCGCAGTTGATAGGTCGTCCAGCTGCCCTGAACCTTGCCTGTGATCTCATCGTCGTTGACGATCTCAAACTCCCAGCCACGCGCCTCAAACAAGGCCGCAAGCATCTCGACTGGCGCTGCATCTTCAGCTCTTGGAAAGTCCTGTTCGCGGGGGATCATGAGGGGGCCTTAATTCGTAACACAATGTGCAGATGCACATCACGAGGCCGGATTGGCAATGAGCCAAGCTTTAGCTCTTGGGGAGAAACGATGTGGCTTGTTCAAAGCCTGTGCACAGAAAGGCGGGGATGAGGCGAAGAAGCTATCTAAGCTCCTGAATTTCCCTGCCTTCTGGGCTAGTATAGGAGAAAGTGTCGATCCCAGCTTGGCTAAGGGCATTGACCAGGTCGCGCGCCGCACTCTGGCTGTCGAGCGGCCCGGCCAGTAATCTGTTCGACTGTCCCCATGCAACGATATGGGGGGTGAATTCGCTCAGGGCACCTTCCGACTTTCGCGACAGTCGCCCCCAATCGAAACGCAGCGCATCGCTGTCTTTGCCCGTCGCAACCTGCACCCAGATGCGACGAGGATGATTGTTTTCAGATGGCGCGGAAATTGTACGGCTGGCGGCACTTCGTCCCGCGGCTCCTATTGCGGCAATGTCTACCGCATCATCAGCGACTGCGACCGTCTTCGTGTCCGGCTCACCGAAGGCTGCAAATGCGTCAGCGAAATCGGCTGTTGCGCTTGGCGTAGTTGGAGTTGGATTTGCTGTTACTGGGGTAATCGTTGCGGCTGGCTGCTCGACAGCAGCAAGCGTTGCAGTCTCCAGCTCTCGCGTTGGCAAGGGAAGTTCGGCCGCAGCTCGAGCGGGCTCCACCTCAGCGACCTGCTCAGCTGGCGCAGCAGCTTCGACAAGTGCTGATGCGGTCACTGCCTCTTCTACAACCGCAGCAACGGGATTTGAGGCAGCAGGCAACTCGATGGCTGGACCAGCTTCAGCCAAAACGGCCGGGGCATCCGAAATTGTTGATGAGATCACTGCCGATGGCGCATCGACTGCACCCTGCGGCGCAACTACCGCCACATCCGGGGAAGAAGCGCTTGGCGCCGGTGTCGCGGCATCCACCGCCGCAACCTGGCCCAAGTCAAAACCCGGATTGGGTGCAGGTTCGCTTGCTTTCGGGGGCACAACAATTTGCGCTGATTCGGGCGTGGCTATCGCCGGTGTCGGCGTGCTGACCTCAGCCAACCGCACTGTCTGCGCAGCAATTTCTGCATCAGCAATTTCAGGCGCGGGGATGACCCGCGCGCGTGCGGTATCTGGTTCGCCAAGCGGTTCACCGGCAGGCTCAAGCCGTGCATCAGCCGCCTGGGCCAGCGGCGCGCTCGCCAAGTCCGCTGAGCTTCGAGCCGCGAAATCAGCGATACGCGGATCATCTCTACCAACATCCGCGGGCAAAGGAAAAATGCCAAGGTTCGACGCTGCTGCTTGCTGTGCTTTTGTCAGCTGCGGCATGAAAGCAAGGTAAGGCGTAATCCGAACCGCCAAATCTGCAGGCATAACCACTTCAGTGACTGCCGCTGCGCGTTCTTGCTCACCCAATATTGCTAAGCCAAACGCCTGAGTGCGAAACGCGGCAAAGTCACGGCCATCTACGAGCGGTTTTAGCACACTTTCAAAAGCAGGCTTCTGACCGGAAATCGCATAACTCAGCGCTAACCGTCGAATAGTGACAGTATCGGTAGAGCTGACTTTGAGCGCTTCGCGGTAATGCGCCTGTGCGCGTACTTGATCACCGATCAAATCATACGCCAACCCACGATCGCTAAGAACATCTCTCGGTTGCGCGCCAGCGGCTTCGGCTTCGGCAAACAATTGCAAAGCATCTATCGCCCGGCCCGAACGCAGCAAAACAGCCGCCTGACCCATCTTCACCCGAGGGTTGTTCGGCGCAACTTCCTCTGCGCGGCCATAAAAGCCGATCGCTGCGTCCAAATCATTGAGCTTGAGCGAGGCGCTTCCCGCCGCAATCAAGGCATTTACGTCGCGTGGTCGGCGAGCCAAATGCCTCAACGCGCGATCCAACTCACGCACTTCGGGCGATGGCAGAGGCTGAACAACCGCTCGCGCTGTCGCTTCTTGGGCGAGCAGCGACGCCGAAGGGGCAGCAACAAGCACCGTCGCAACAACCGCCGTTCCAAGCCCGGCAACGACCTTCGAACTGAGAGCTAAGGGGAACTTTGTGGGCATCTTGTAAAATCTATGCAACTTGCCCTGCCAGTCCAGATGCGGGTGGCAAAAGTCACGACGAGCCGCCCACCGCGCCGGGTAGAGCGATTGTCGCCGAGCGGTTCGAAAACGTGCCAGACTTATTGGTTATTCTGACGCCCTAAGAAGCGTGGGATCGAAAGCGCGGGCGCATCGTCACCATCTTCGTCATCATCGTCGTCAGATTCTGTGCTTCGAGAAAGATTGGCCATGCGCTCAAACAAAGTGGTCCCCTTGCTTGAACCACCGCTCGAACCGCTGTCAGAGCTGCTCTCAACATCCGAAGCTTCAGCTCCATCACCCAAGATAGCGCGCTTTCGCTTGCCGCCCTTTTTCTCTTCTTCCGGCTTTTCGTCAGCAGCTAGCATGTTCGCATCCGCGAGCAGATCATCGCTGTCGTCAGCGTCAATCTCATCAATCTCGTCAAATTCAGCGACTTCACCATCGAGATCGAGTGTATCACTATCGCTCGAACTATCGGCGTCGTCTTCTGCAGCGCGAAGTCCTGCGAGCGGATCGACAATGCCATCAACATCATCTTCTTCTTCACCCATATCGTCGCCAGTTTGCATTCCGCTCAAATCGAACGGCTCTGCTTCATCTTCCGCTTCTGACTCTTCCTGAGCCTCCACTTCCTCTTCGAGGACCGCTTCAGGCTCAGACTCTTCTTCAGCAACTTCGGGAGTTTCTGGCGGAGTCAGGTCGAAATCAGGCGTGTCGGCCGCGTCATCTTCAAACTCAGGAGTTTCCGCTGCATCGGCTTCGCCGCCAAGCTCCAACACCGGGCGTTTCGGCGGACGGGCACTCGACAGTGCGGTCGGCGTCATAGTTTCCGATGCATGGCTTGCGCTGTGTTCAATACCAGTCGCCACCACAGAAACGCGGATTCTGCCAGCAAGATCCGGGTTGAAAGCGCTGCCCCAGATGATGTTCGCATCTTCATCGACAAGCTCACGAATGTGGTTCGCGGCTTCATCGACTTCGAGCAGCTTCATATCTTCGCCGCCGAGGATCGAGATGATCACACCCTTGGCCCCTTGCATTGAAACACCGTCGAGCAGCGGGTTTGCAATCGCTTGCTCCGCAGCATCCAGAGCGCGGTTCTCACCTTCGCCTTCGCCTGTACCCATCATCGCTTTACCCATCTCGCTCATCACAGAGCGAACGTCGGCAAAGTCGAGATTGATAAGACCAGGCATAACCATCAAGTCTGTGATGGAACGTACGCCTTGTTGAAGCACTTCATCGGCAAGCTCAAAGGCTTCTTTGAACGTAGTCTCAGCTTTCGCCACCAAGAACAGGTTCTGGTTGGGAATGACGATCAGCGTATCAACGTGATCCTGAAGCTCTTCAATCCCAGCCTCAGCAGCGCGCATTCGACGCGTGCCTTCAAACAAGAAAGGTTTTGTGACCACGCCTACTGTCAGCACACCTTTGCGCCGTGCAGCCTCCGCAATCACCGGAGCAGCACCAGTGCCAGTGCCGCCGCCCATACCTGCGGCGATAAAGACCATGTTGACGCCTTCTAGGGCATCTTCAATCGCACTAACGGTCTCTTCAGCAGCGGCTTTACCAACTTCAGGGCGAGCGCCCGCACCAAGGCCACCAGTAATATCCGGTCCTAGTTGAATGCGCCGGTCCGCTGGGCTCGTGCTCAGAGCCTGCGCATCGGTGTTAGCGACGATGAAATCGACACCTTCGATTTCCGATGCGATCATGTTCGCAATAGCGTTGCCGCCAGCGCCTCCGATGCCGATTACGCAAATACGAGGGCGAAGATCATCGCCATCTGCCGGTCCGATACTGATGCTCATTAGTCATTCCTCCGGGCGCGCGTCTCACCCTTGCGCTTTGTCTCTATGTGACACATTCATCATATTCGGTTTATAGCTGCATTGGCCTTATCCACAGTGCTCGGTTCATGACAATCGTGCCGCTACAATCAGTTAGAAGTATTGCTTGAGCGCTCTGAACAGACCGCTGATGGCTATCGGAGCGCTTTTTGCACCATTACCAGCGCTGTATCGGCCATGCTGTGCCCCGATTGAACGAATGTCGATCGGGTCTTCTGCGGCATAAAGGCACAGCCCAGCCAGCGTTGCAAAGCCCGGCGTTGAATGCGCTTCAGGCAGCCCCTTGAGGCCCGGAGCACGCCCAATTCGAACCGGCATACCCAGCGCACTTTGCGAAAACTCGGCAAGGCCAGCAAGCTCTGCTCCGCCCCCGGTGAGCACAACCTGACCCGCACGAGAACCGGAAAAACCCATATCTTTAAGGGCCTTGCCAACATCTCTGGTTAGCTGCGACAGGTGTTGTGTGATGACGGAAACGAGCTCTGCACGAGGGATCCGGTTCTTGTCATCTGCTCCGCGAGCGATTGGTCCGCTCGCATCTTCGTTAGGACCATTGACCGGGATCATCTCGCGGTGATCGCTGGGGCTGGCGATTGCCGAACCTGAAACGCACTTCAACCGTTCAGCCTGAAAGCGGCGAATACCAAAAGCGCTCGCGATCGCGTCCGTGATGTCGCCAGAGCCCATCGGGACCGCACGAAGCCCCAAAAGCATGCCGCCAGCGAAGACGGAAACATTTGTAACATCGGCACCAATTTCGACCAATGCAACGCCGAGCTCGCGCTCTTCCATGCTCAAGCAGGCATAACCGGATGCCAAAGGAGCAGCGACCATGCCCTCAACTTCCAGATGGGCGCTTTGAACTGCTTCCATTAAATTACGCATTGGCGCACCATCGGCCAACATCACATGGACATCCACCCCCAGCCGTTCGGTATGCAGCCCGCGTGGATTGGCGACGCCATGAGCGCCATCTAACGTGTAGTGCGCAGGCTGAGCGTGCAAGACTGTCCGGCCATCGGGTTGAATTGTGCCGCGTGCCGCCAACAAGAGGTGCTCGACATCTTCTTCTTCGATGCGCCGTCCGCCAATTTCGATCTCGACCTTGGAGACATGGCTTTTTAGCCCAGCTCCGCTGCAAGCCACCCAAACGCTTTGAACGTTGGTTTGTGCATTGCGTTCGGCACGCTCCACCGCATCGCGGATCGCGTAAGTCGCCGCTTTCATATCGGTTACGTAGCCACGCTTAACGCCTTGGCTAGCGCGGTGGCCCGAACCCAGAACCAACAATTCGCCGGTTTCGGTCTCGCCCATTACCATTGCCGAAATACGGAACGAGCCGATATTGACCGCACCAAACACCCGCGCAAGTCGCGCTTTGGGCGGCGACGCGGTTTTCGTACGAGAGGCCGTTTTGCTAGCCATTAGGGGTTTCCTCCGTCCAGCTCGACGCGGCCATTTCGACCGGGAACGCGCATGAAAATTCGTGGCGGCGCACGCATATCAAATGTCGCGACCTTCCCACCAAGCAATCGGGTTTGGCCATCCATTCGCGCAAATTGCACCAAAGCCTCTTTTGACGTCCTTGCCCCCTCGGGAAGAGCCAAAACTTGCCCAGTCTTAAACTTCAGGTTCCAACGCCGATTACCAAGCCATTCGGCTGCTTCGACATGGAGGCGCAAAGCTGGCGCGCTGGCGAGCAAGCTATCGAGCTGCGTCACCTGCCGCGCAGAGCCCGGCCCTGAGATCACGAGCATATCGCCAGCATTCTTGCGCGACACCGGGCTTAGTTCTTCACCTTCTGCGTCAATCAGAACAAGCCTGTCGGGGCGTTGCAAGACTGCGTGCGGCGTGCGCTCTACGATATCAATGGCCAGCGTGTCCGGCAGTTGTACGGAAACCCGCGCATCCTTTACCCAGGGCAGACCGAGCAATTCACTGCGCAAAGACACTACATCCACCTGTGGCATGGGTCGATCTTGCTGTGCCAACGCGACGGCGTAAACGCTGCGCTCATCCATCCGTTTCGTGCCGGTGACACGCACCTGCTTAACTTCGAATCCTGCGTCAGCGGCGATGGTTGAGACTTGCGCTTGTGCCATCGCGGGCACTCCCGCAAGGTTTGCAATAACCCATGCCAGCGCGACAGCGCCGCCGATTATGATCGCAAGCCAGATGCGGCTCCATTGTTCTTCGGTAAAGGGCAGCAATCCCATCGCCCCATCAAGGAAACCGGTGGTCTTCGCTTTAGCCCGACGCGCGCCAGCGGCGCGGCTCTGTTTCTTGGCAGCGCGCCTTACGCCTGTACCGCCTCGTTTGACTTTAGGCATGGAGCGCCTCCTCATTCTGTTTACTCGAATGGACCCGCAAGGCATCGCGCACGATCAATTCAACAAGATCAGCGTAGTCGATGCCCGCATGACGCGCTTGCTCGGGCACAAGGCTGAGCGGGGTCATACCGGGCTGCGTGTTCGTTTCGAGGACAAATAGCCCTTCTTCGCCAAGGCTATCGTCCCAGCGATAATCGGTGCGGCTTGTCCCACGACAGCCGAGCACTTCATGCGCCTTCAAAGCAAACTGCTCACACAAAGCGGCGATATTATCGGGTATGCGCGCAGGACAGACATGCTGCGTCCGCCCCTCTGTGTATTTGTGTTCGTAATCATAAAAGCCGGTTTCGATGATCAGCTCTGTGACACCAAGCGCGCGCGGGCCGTCCGGCCCATCAAGCACAGCAGTGGTCAGTTCGCGCCCTTTGACAAAGGGTTCCGCAAGCAGTTCGTCAAATTCCTGCCAAGGACCTTCAGCACTGCGGGCAATTGGATTGCCGACATTGGAATCCTCTGTGACAATGGCGACTCCAACAGAGGAGCCTTCATTGACCGGTTTCAAGACATAGGGGCGCGGCAATGGGTCGCGCTCGAACAATTCTGCGACGTTGACGATGCGCCCGCCCGGCATCGGGATGCCATGTGGCACCAGCGCCTGCTTGGTCAGTTGCTTGTCAATCGCGATGACAGAGGTCGCAAGCCCCGAATGCGTGTATGGAATGCCCATCAGGTCGAGCATGCCTTGCACGCTGCCATCTTCACCGGGCACGCCGTGCAGCGCATTGAATACAACGTCCGGCTTGGCCTCGGCAAGCCGCAAAGCAACATCACGGCCCATATCTACAGGAGTAACGCGATGACCTTTCATCTCCAGCGCATCGCAAACGCCCGCGCCGCTCGACAGTGACACTTCACGTTCATTCGCCCAGCCGCCCATTAGGACTGCCACATGGAGGGGGCCACCACTCATGGTCGCCCCACCCGCTTGATTTCCCACTCAAGCTCAATGCCCGAATGGGCGTAGACTTTCTCGCGGACCATTTCGCCCAACTCTTCGATTTCAGTGCTGGTGGCGGTGCCTGTGTTGATCAGAAAATTGCAGTGTTTTTCAGAAACCTGTGCGCCGCCATGCTTGAACCCGCGAAGACCAGCGGCATCAATCAACTTCCATGAGCTGTGCCCTGGTGGATTTTTAAAGGTCGAGCCGCCGGTCATGCTGCCAATCGGCTGCGAACCTTTGCGCTCAGACGAAATTCGATCCATCTCAGCTTTGATCGTGTCGGGATCACCGGAGAACCCTGCAAAGCGTACTTCAAGCACAATTGCACCTTCGGGAAGCGCAGAGTTGCGATAGCTGTATTGCAGATCGGCATTCGAGAGCGTCACGGACTCACCACCGGGCAATATCACATCGCAATCGACCAGCACGTCACAGGTTTCGCGACCATAGCATCCGCCATTCATCTTGGTGACGCCGCCAACCGAACCGGGGATACCCGTGAGGAAAGTCATCCCATCAATGCCAGCCTTCGCCGCGCGCCGAGACACCATATTGGCGGGTGCTGCGGAACCAGCCTTAACAGTGGTATCGCCGGTCACTTCGACCTGCGCGAACTCCTTGCCCAGCTTGACAACCACGCCCGGCAAACCGCCATCGCGGATGATCATGTTTGAACCAACGCCAAGTGCCATTAGCGGGATCGACCCGTCGAGCTGTTCGCAGAAGTCTTTAAGGTCTTGGATATCGGCGGGCTCGAACAGCCAATCAGCCTTGCCGCCGCTCTTGAACCAGACATGCTTGTCCAGCGGTGCCCCTTGCGTCAATTTGCCACGAATGCCCTCGATTGGCACCACAGCATTGCCTGCACCTTCGATAGCACTTGTGGGAGCACTACCATCATCCAAATCGAACCAATCATCGGGTTGCACAATCATCATGCACCCCCTTGTGATTCAATTGCGGCAGGCAGGCTAGCAGCCCAACGGGTGATATCCCCGGCGCCGAGGCAGACAACGATGTCTCCTTGCGCGATTTCACCCGCCAAGGCGCTAGCAAGCGCTTCGCGGTCCTCGATAGTTTGGGCAGAGCGGTGCCCGCGTGATTTCAAACCGCTCACAAGCGCCGCTGCGTCAACGCCTTCTATTGGCGCCTCGCCAGCTTCGTAAACGGGCGTGATAAAGACGATATCGGCTTCGTTGAAGCAGGTTTGGAAATCATCCATCAGGTCGTTCAAGCGCGAATAGCGATGCGGTTGCATGACCGCGATCACACGGCCATCTTGGTCGCTGACCGCTTCGCGCGCCGCGTCCAGCACCGCGCGGATTTCAACCGGGTGGTGCGCGTAATCGTCAATGATGCTGACCGAGGCCGCGCCGACCGTCGCTTCGCCCACTTTGGTAAAGCGCCGCCGCACGCCGCTAAATCCGCCAAAGCCATCGCGGATGACCTCGTCCGAACAGCCCATCTCAATCGCAACCGCAATGGCGGCAAGCGCGTTTTGGACATTGTGACGCCCTGGCATGGGTAGCCGCACCCCTTCAATCCGGCGATCTTCCCTTGCATCTTTGGGGCCGCGTTGGCGCACGATCACATCGAAGGTGTTACCGCCGCCATTGGATTGAATATTGACCCCACAAATGTCCGCTTGGAGCGAAAAGCCATAGGTCACAACCTTTCGGTCGCGCACTTGGCCAATCACCGCCTGAACTTCGGGGTGGTCAACGCAAAGGATCGCCGCGCCATAAAACGGCACGTTGTGAATGAACTCGACAAAGGCGCGTTTGACGCCTTCAAAATCGCCATAGTGATCCAAATGTTCAGGGTCGATATTGGTAACGACCGCAATCGTCCCGTCGAGCCTCAGGAAGCTGCCGTCGCTTTCATCGGCTTCGACAACCATCCAGTCGCTATCGCCCAACCGCGCGTTCGAACCATATTGCTCGATGATGCCGCCATTAATGACGGTGGGATCAACATCGCCTTTGTCGAGCAAGCTTGCGATCATGCTAGTCGTGGTGGTCTTGCCATGCGTGCCAGCGACAGCGACGGTCGATTTCAGCCGCATTAGCTCGGCAAGCATTTCAGCGCGCCGCACCACAGGGATACGGTTTTCAAGCGCCGCTACCACTTCCGGGTTGTCGCGCTTTACCGCAGTTGAAGTCACAACCACAGCCACGCCTTCAACATTCTTACGCGCATGGCCGATATGAACGTGCATCCCGCGAGAGCGCAGACGTTCAACACTAGGCCCTTCGGCGATGTCTGAACCTTGGACCGAGTAACCAAGGTTGTGCATCACTTCGGCGATACCAGACATGCCGATCCCGCCAATGCCAACGAAGTGGATGGTACCTATGTCAGTGCCGACGCCTTTCACGAAGGAGTATCCTCCGAGGTATCGCGGGTCGCCGCTTCAGGTTTTGAGGACGATTGGGCCGCACGCGGCGAGCTTTCGCCTACCTTGATCACATCCATCAAGTCGATCCCGCCAAGCGTTTCGACAAGATCGGCCAGTTCCTTGGCCGCTTCGGGACGCCCGCAATTCCACGAACCATGCGCAGCGTTGGAAAGACTATCTGGCTTTTGCGCGAGGGCCTGAATTTGTTTCGCTAGTTCTTTCGGCGTGAACTTGTCCTGCCGGATCATCCGGGCACCGCCCGCTTTCACGACTTCCTTGGTGTTTGAGGCTTGATGATCATCGGTTGCAATCGGCAGTGGCACCAGAATTGCCGGACGTCCAACAGCAGTCAACTCGGCAATGGTCGAAGCGCCTGCGCGGCCAATGAACAAATGCGTGTCCGCCAGTCGTTCGTGCATATTCTCGAAATAAGTGCCCAACTCAGCGGGAATATCGTGCGTCAGATAGCGCTCACGCACGCGATCCACATCTTCGCTGCGACATTGCTGAGTGACTTGTAGACGTTGACGCAGGTTGGGCGGGAGCATGGCCAGCCCATCAGGCACCACGTCCGAAAGCACACTTGCTCCTTGCGATCCGCCAGTAACCAGAACGCGCAGCAGGCCATCTTCGGTCAGCGGAGGAAAATCCTCATCGCGAAGCGCCAAGACTTCTTCACGCACCGGATTGCCGACGAGATGCGTCTTGGCATTGAACTTGGCCTTTAGCCGATCAACCTCGGGATAGCTTGTTGCAATCGCATCAACCTTGCCAGCCAGCAGTCGATTGACCCGACCCAAGACCGCGTTTTGCTCATGCACAACGCTTGGCAAACTGGCAGAGGTCGCTGCCAGCAATGCGGGCAGAGCCGGATAACCGCCAAAGCCGACGATTGCGGTTGGCTCAAAGGTTTCGAACAGGCGCAGCGCCATGTTGCGGCCTTCCCAAACCGCGCGCGCACCGCCGAGCCAGCGCAGCGGGTTCTTGCCAAATCTCCCTGCGGGAAGGACATGCGCGGTCAGGCTATCGGGCTTGCCTGGAATGTTCGCGCCGCGCTCATCAGTGATCAGCGCAACATGATGCCCACGCGCTTCCAGTTCTGTGGCCAACGCAAACGCTGGGATCAGGTGTCCACCCGTCCCACCAGCGGCCAGCACGAAATGGCGACTTGCACCGCTTGCGACGCGTTGCCCAGCTTCTGGCGCGGTTTGCGAGTTCATGCGCCTTGCTCCTTATTTTCAAAGATCGATTTCAGCCCGACATTGTCCCGCTCCAAGAACGGATTGCGCCGAGTGATCGCGAGCAATAGCCCAATCGTGAAACAGACCGCCAGCGTTGATGATCCACCATAGGAGACAAGCGGCAAGGTTGTGCCCGTTGAAGGAAACATCTTTAGGTTGACCATGATGTTGATGAAGGCTTGGCCACCCACTTGTGCAATCAGGCCGCTGGCCGCGAGCAGCGCAAACAAATTGTCTTCGTTTGCAAGCCGGATCAACGCCCAAGCAACAATCGCCAGATAGAGCAAAACAACGACCGCGCAGATTAGCAGACCATATTCCTCCCCAATAACCGAGAAGATGTAGTCGGTGTGCGCTTCAGGCAAATTCATTTTGCGAACGCCAAGCCACAATCCACTGCCGCTCCACCCGCCAGCCAGCAGTGTGCGATACGCCAGGTCAACCTGATCAAAGGCTGTGCCCCCACCAAGGAAGCTGTCGATCCGGTGGCGCGCATTGTCATAAAGGAAATAGGCCGCGGTCAGAGCCGCAAGCCCTGTTCCTACGAGTGCGCTGATCCGCTGTACGGATACGCCAGCCAACAGCACCATCACAAACCAAATGCCTGCAAAAAGGATTGTTTCGCCCAAGTTTGGCTGAAGCATAAGCAAGCCTGCGATTGCTGCCATCAAGCCAGTCGCATAAGTCAGTACCGGCAGATTGGGGTCGCGGAGCCGCCAGCTCAAAATCCATGCCATGATGATAGCAAAGCCGGGTTTCAAGAACTCGCTAGGCTGCAGCGACATGCCAACCTCAAGCCAGCGCCGCGATCCGTTCTTCTCCATCCCAATGACAGGAACAAGGCAAAGGAGGAACAGCATCAACGCGCCGACCAAAATACCGACCCGACGTGCATCATCACGGCTCAGGAAAGACAGGCCAATCATAATGGCAAGCCCCATCCCCTGAAACACGATATGGCGTTTGAGGAACATAAACTCGTCCAACCGCACATCAGCGGTTGAAAGCTGATCCGCAGTTGCAGGAGAGGCAGCCACAACTGATGCTGTGCCCATAAGCATAAGCAGCACAACGAGCCCGAGCAGAACCTTGTCTATCTCACGCCACCAAATACGAATGCGCTCGTGCAGAGCCGGCCGCAACGGTACCGGCGCGTGGAAGGTCGCATCGCCGCGTGGTTGAATATAGGCGCCATTCAGGCTCATGCCGCTTCGTCCTCCATATGGGCGGGCCAGCAATCCTCTCGCCCTGTGAACACGCCAACCAATTGTCGAAAATGCTCTCCGCGTTTCTCAAAGTCGCGGAATTGATCAAAGCTCGCACAAGCGGGCGATAGCAATACAACCTCTCCGTCGCGGGCGGCGTTGCGTGCGCGGCTGACAGCTTCGCTAATCAATTCGCAACGCTCGACATTCGGCACACGCCCCTCGAGCATGTCAGCGAGGTGAGGCCCTGCTTCGCCAACGGTGTAGACCGCAGCGATTTGGTCAAGATACATTTCGCATTCACCCAGGCCATCTTCTTTCGATAGCCCGCCAAGAATCCAGTGAACGCGCGGGGCACCATTGTTGATCGCTGGATCGGGAGTGAAAGCGGCCAAAGCCGGCGCGGTTGACGCAGTGTTCGTGGCCTTGCTGTCATTGATGTAAAGCACACCATCTTCCATGCAGACCCGCTCCATTCGGTGCGGGAGACTACGAAAACGGGGAACTGCGTGCTGCCATTGCGCAGGCTTCACCCCGAGCTCTTCAACAATCGCAACGGCAAGTGCGACGTTCTCCAGGTTGTGCGGGCCTTGCAAGGTCGGCCATTGCGGCTGCATCGACGCGAGAGCGCTTAGTTCAGCGACCCGTGCACGACCTGCTTCTCTGCGTGCTTTCTCGACCTGAAAAACTGCTTCGGCTGGGTCTTCTTGTGACCCAAACGCCGTGAAGTTCCCGCCCGACTGCATAGCAAAAAGCCGCGCCTTGGACGCTGCATAGGCGGCATAATCATCATAGCGATCTAGGTGGTCTGGCGAAATATTGGTTAGCGCAGTCACATCGCAATCGAGATTAAAGGTCAGATCAATCTGATAGCTTGAAAGCTCAAGGACATAGACCCCAGAGCCATTCTCATTTGGAGCCAATGGCTCTCTGCCCAGAATTGGCTCGCCGATGTTTCCGCCAAGAATGCTCGGCATGCCAGCCAATTGGAGGATATGATGGATCAGCGCGACTGTGGTCGATTTTCCGTTGGTACCCGTGACCCCGACAACTTTGTGCGGGAGCAGACCAGCCCGCGCGAGCGCAAACAGTTCGATATCTCCGATAATCGGAACGCCAAAACTCTCAGCGTGAGGTTTGATCGGGTGCGTGTTGAGCGGAACGCCCGGTGAAACGATCACGCCATCAAAGCCAGTTAGATCCATCTCCAGCGGGTCGGCAAGATCACAGCGCCCTTCAAACGGAGCGCGCGCAACGTCCTGCCGATCCCAAGCGGTCACATGCGCGCCGCTCGCCAGCAACGCCTCCGCCGCTGCCGCACCAGACCGCGCCAAGCCAAGTATGGCATAGCGTTTTCCAGCGAAGGCATCCGAAGTGATCATATGCGTTTCTTGGTTTACCTCAGCTTCAATGTTGCAAGGCCGGCGAGCGCAAGGATGATGGAGATGATCCAGAACCGGATCACGACCTTGCTTTCGCTCCAGCCAAGCTGTTCGAAATGGTGGTGAATGGGTGCCATGCGAAAAACACGTTTGCCTGTGCGTTTGAACCAAAACACCTGAATGATGACGCTGGCGGTCTCAGCCACAAACAAGCCGCCAACGATCAGAAGTACAATTTCGTGGTGGCTTGCGACTGCAACCGCTCCCAAAGCTCCGCCAAGTGCCAAAGACCCGGTGTCACCCATAAACACGGCTGCTGGTGGCGCGTTAAACCACAGGAACGCAAGTCCGCCGCCCATAATCGCAGCGCAGAAAATTGCGAGCTCACCAGCTCCCGGAACATGCGGGATACCCAGATACTCACTAAAGTCAGCCCGACCGACCAAATAGGCGATAATGGCAAAGGTTCCCGCCGCAATGATGACCGGCATGATCGCAAGCCCGTCCAAGCCATCGGTAAGGTTCACCGCATTGCCGAACCCCACAATGATCGTTGCGGCAAAGATGTAGTAGAACGGGCCAAGCGGAATCTGAACGTCTGAGAAGAATGGGACATACAAGTCGGTGTTGATCTGCCCGACGATAATATAAGCGGCGATCCCAGCGACTATAAACTCGGCTAGCAATCGCACTTTTCCAGATACGCCAGCGTGACTGTTCTTAGTCACTTTATCATAGTCGTCGAGGAAGCCGATCAAGCCAAAGCCGAGAGTGACCGCGATGCACGCCCAAACAAATGGGTTGCGCGGGTCCATCCAGAGAAGCAACGAAAGGCTGAGCGCGATGAGGATCATCAAACCACCCATTGTCGGCGTTCCGCGTTTTGCCAGGTGCGATTGCGGCCCGTCTTCTCGGATTGGTTGCCCCTTACCTTGGCGCACGCGCAGCATGTCGATGAACGGCCGTCCCATGAACAACCCGATAAACAGCGCCGTTACCAATGTCGCACCTGAACGAAACGATTGATAGCGAACCAGGTTGAAGAACCCTTCAAATCCCATCCATTCGGCAAGCAAATAGAGCATTGCGACCCCTTGACCCCGCGCCTATCCGGTGGCGCTTGTGTAGTGTGAAACAAGCCCGCCAAGTCCGATTGAGTTGGAGCCTTTGACAAGCACTGCATCACCATGGGTGAGGCCGTATTCGCTAAGGGCGGCAATCGCTTCGACAGGGGTGTCGCAATGGTCGAAGCTAGGCAAATTGCCAAGCGATGCAGCGTTTCCTTTCCCCAATTGCTCGCGAATTTCTTTTGCTAAGTCACGCATCTCCTCGCCAACGAGGATGGCATGATCAATTTTGGCGTCGGCCAGCGGTTCGATAAGCTGCCGGTGAAACTTCGGCGAGAAGTCGCCCAACTCCTTCATACTGCCCAAAATCGCAACCCGACGGGTCGCTGGGGTTTGACCCAACTGCTTGAGCGTTGCGCGCATAGAGGCGGGGTTGGCGTTGTAGCTTTCGTCTATAAAGAGAGCTTTTCCACCCGCTGCTTCGACATTGAAACGCGCACCGCGCCCTTTCAAGCCGCCCATTTCCGCCAACGCCAAACCAGCGGCAGCCAAGTCGCCGCCTGCTGCGCGAACCGCCGCCATGACGCCGAGCGAGTTGCCGATCCAATGATCGCCGGGCTCTGCGATGGTATAGCACACGCGTTTGTCACCCAGATCAGCGGTGATCATCGAACCGCCGTGATCGCGAGAAATCGCATCGAGGAAACGCACATCGGCGTTTTCACTACGGCCAAATGTCACCACTTTGATGCCTAGCGCCTCTGCATGACGCACCAGCCGCTCCGAGTGTTCACTGTCAGCGGGAATGATCGCTGTTCCACCTTCGACAAGGCCAGTGAATATCTGCGCCTTCTCATCCGCGATAGCTTCGATGCTGCCGAGGTTTTCGATATGCGCCGGGGCGATAGTGGTTATAAGCGCGACATGCGGACGCACATGCTCAGCTAGGGGCGCGATTTCGCCTGCATGGTTCATCCCCATTTCGAAAATGCCATAGTGCGATCGAGCGGGAAGCCGAGCCAAACTCAAAGGCACGCCAACATGGTTGTTATAGCTGCGAACGCTGCGATGCGCCGATCCTCTGCTGGACCGATCGAGTGCGTTGAAAATTGCTTCCTTGACACCGGTTTTACCTACCGATCCGGTGACAGCGATGCGTACCGCTTCGCTGCGTTCTCGCGCAGCATGAGCCAACGCATGGAGCGCCTTCGTCGTGTCTTCGACCTGGACATGCGGGTAATCAACTGGACGATCTGTAATCGCCGCAACGGCGCCAGCGGCAAAGGCTTTTGACAAGAAACGATGTCCGTCCATCGCGTCGCCTTTGAGCGCGACAAACAAGTCACCTGGTTGGACATCACGTGAGTCCATCTCAACGCCAGAGGCTTGGAATTGATGGGAGGCGGTGCCGCCGGTCACCTCTTCAACTTCGCGCGCGCGCCACAAGGCAATCGGCAAGCGGTCGCGGAGCTCAATCGGCCATGCCCGCAATGGGCTGTGAAGGGATGATGGAGCGTTCATACTGGCAACTCCTGCGCCGCTTGAGCTGCGCATTCGCGCGCTACTTGAACATCATCGAACGGCAAAACCTGCATCGTTTCTCCAGACCCGATTATTTGACCTTGCTCATGACCTTTGCCGGCCACCAACACTATGTCTTTCGCTCCAGCCCAGCCTATTGCCTTGGCAATGGCTTCGCGCCGTCCAGCCATTTCGCTGGTGTTGTCATGGCCTCTGGCGCGTGCGCCGTTCATAATGGCTGCACGGATAGCGCTTGCACTCTCTCCGCGTGGATTATCGTCGGTGACGATCACATGGTCCGCCGCCATTGCAGCAACTTCGCCCATTTGAGCGCGCTTACCCGTGTCACGATCACCGCCCGCGCCGAACACCACAATTAGCTTTCCGCCTTGATCGCTCGCTACATGTGGTCGGAGCGCCGCTATCGCCGCTTCCAAAGCATCAGGCGTGTGCGCGTAGTCGATATAGACAGGCGCGCCCGCTGGCGTGAGACACGCACGTTCCAATCGCCCGCGAACTGGATGAAGACGCCCAAGCGCATCGAATACCTGCGCTGTGTCCGATCCGGTCGCCAGCGCCAACGCAGCTGCACAAAGGGCATTGGCCGCCTGATAGGCGCCAATCAATGGGAGCTTTATGGTCTTTTCTTCGCCCTCAAACTCAATCGTCAGCGTCTGGCCCAGCTGGGTCGCTTCGCGATTGGCGAGGCGAAGAAAGATCTCGTCGTCCTCCTTCGTCTCGCCCACGATGAGCACGCGCAAATTTCGGGAAAGTGCGTGCTCAATGGCACGGCGGGTCCACTCGCTATTGTCGCCGCCGTTCCAGATAATAGCCGGAGCGCCGTCATCGACCACTTCGTCGAAAAGGCGCATCTTAGCCGCAAAATAGCCATCCATCGTCTCATGGTAATCAAGATGATCGCGGCTGAAATTCGTGAATGCTCCAGCTGCAACTCGCAAACCTTCATTGCGAAACTGCGAAAGGCCATGGCTCGACGCTTCGTAAGAAACGTGCGTGACGCCTTCGCGCGCCAATCCGCTCATATTCGACAAGAATGTGACGATATCGGGCGTGGTAAGGCCGGTTGAAACGCTGCCATCCGGGGTCGTTACGCCCAACGTACCGATACTCGCAGCGCTTTGGCCGCACATCCGCCAGATCTGACGCGTCATTTCAGCGGTGGAGGTCTTGCCGTTGGTTCCTGTGACCGCAACAATGGTTTCCGGGACCGGGGTAAAGAACTGTGCGGCGAGAAGCGCAAAAGTGCGGCGCGGTTCTTCGCTGGCAATATGCACAGCTCCATTTACCGATACATTAGGCCGCGTGACGATTGCTGCTGCGCCCGCTTCGATTGCGGCGGGAACAAAGTCTTCGGCGTTAAATTTGGCACCGCGAAATGCGCCAAAGACAGTGCCCGGCGCGACTTTACGGTGATCAATCGCAAAGCCGGTGACGTTCGCATCACCGGTCTCGCCACGATCAAGTTCGGCCCGTTCGAGGAGCGACGCCAGCCTCATTTTCGCCCCTTCACAAGATAGGCCAAATCGCTGATATCAACGTCGCGGTTTTCGTCCGGGCGCACACCCAACATCGGGCCGATACGCGGCACGAGGCGACCCACCACAGGCGCCGCGTTAAACGCTGCGGTGCGCTGTCCTTGCGCTGCTTTGGTGCCGCGTGGCTCATCAAGCATCGCAACAACGACATAGCGCGGGCGGTCCAGCGGAAACGCGGCGGCGAATGAGGAAATCAGCGCGTTTTTGGCATAGCTACCATTGAGCGGCTTCTCTGCAGAGCCCGTCTTACCCCCGACCCTGTACCCTTGCGCATTGGCGCTTCGTCCGGTTCCATAGAGCGAGATCATCCGCAACATCTGGCGCATCTTTGACGAGGTCGAGGCTTTGAAGACCCGCCGACCGCGCGGAATATCCTTGGAATCAAGTTTGCGCAGGGTCGCTGGGCGCCAAATCCCGCCATTGACCATTGCTGCATAGGCGTTTGCCAGATGCAGCGGCGTCACCGAAATTGAGTGGCCATAGCCGATCACCATATTGGTGTGGCGGTTGCTGGGGTCTTGCGGCCAAAGCGGTTTACCCCGCGCTGGCAGCTCAACATAAGGGCGCTTATCCATCCCAAGATCGACCAGCAATTGCTGCATGCGTTTCGCACCCAACTGATCTGCGATCCGCGCCGTCACCGTGTTCGACGAATAGACCAAAGCCTGAGGCACATTCAGTGACGCGCCCTTGGGCTTTAAGTCTTTGATTTCGCGATTCATCAGCTCGACTTTGCGCGCATTCCAACGCTTGCTCAAATCGGTGATGACGCCGGCATCGATTGCCGCTGCTACAGTAAGTGGCTTAAAGGTCGAGCCAAGCTCATAAACACCATTTGTCGCGCGGTTAAACTCATTTTTTGCGCCCTGCGCGCCAACGATATTGGGATCAAATTCAGGCAGTGATGCCAATGCCATGATCTCGCCGCTGTCAACATCAAGCACAATTCCCGCCGCACCAATAGCATCGGTGGCAAGCATCCCGCGACGCAGCTCTTCTTCGAGCGCACCTTGCACCCGCACATCAATCGACAGCGCCACAGGCTCAGCGCGCCTGTCGGGGTCGCTCAACCTCTCTTCGAGCACTTGTTCCATGCCCAACCGACCGCCCTCGCCCTCGACGACATAGCCAAGAATATGGGCAGCAAGCGAACCTTGAGGATAATGCCTGTCATTTTCCTGCGGGAATTGCAGCCCGATTTCACCCAGACCGAAGACCTTGTTTGCATCTTCGGGCAAGACTCGGCGGCGCAAATAGCCCGCTTTGCCCGATGCCAAACGCCTGCGGGTCTGCGCTTCATTCATATCGGGGAAGATGGATTTGAGTTCGGCGGCGATCGCTTCGGGTGAACGCACCAGCGGTTTGCCCTTATCGCCCATCGCTTCGGGATCAAACCACAAGGCATAAGCGGGAAATGCGCGCGCCAATGGACGGCCATTGCGATCAGTTATCTCGCCGCGCGGCGGCAGGAGTTGTTCGGCAAGGCTGCTGCTTGAACGCGCCTCACCAGCAAAGCCGATATAACCGATGCGAAGGATTGCGAGCAACGCAACCACTGCAAAAACAATCACGATCCAAAGCACGCGCCACCGCGCCGTTAGAAGCGTGCGATACCGCATGTGCACCTGCTGCACTCGGCCCAGCGGCACCGCTGTTTGCGCAGTCCGGGCGGCGTAGGTGCTCATTCGCCTTGGTCGCCTCCCCGATCAGCAGGAGGCGTTTGCGCTTGCGCGGCGCGAATAGGAGACGCTTCGATCAGAAATTCGCCAAAGGCATCACCGAAAGCGGTCGCCGTATCAGGCTCGACCTGACTTGACGCCAAGGTCACTGGCTCGCCCGAAATCGGAGATACCATCTCTTTGCGCGTCGAATTTGCCGCTAGCTTGCCGGTTGGCTCACTCATTACCTTAATCGGCTCAGGAGCGCCCGGCGATTGTGGCTGACCAAGCGATGCCAATTGCCTCTCGCCATCAAGATATTGATCGGCGCTCGGCGTATCATAGCCGAATTCAACCGCATTCCAGTTTGCCAATTGACGTTGACTAGAGCGCGCTTGGAATTCAGTCTCAAGGATGAGGGTTTCGCGCTCCAATGCCACAATCTTGCGCTCTGCCAAACGCACTTCGCTTTTGACGGCGTGTACGTTAAAACTGAGGACAACAAACACCGCAAAACATAGGCCGAGCGAAGCAAGCCAGCCAACTTGACGCAAGCGTGATGCAGTAGCCATCATAGGACATTCTCCCTTGTTGGGGCGGCGGTGCGGATCGCGTGGCGCAAGATCGAAGAGCGCGAGCGGGGGTTGCGTGCGATCTCCGCCTCTGAGGGGCGGATCGCTTTGGATGGCTTCAAGAAGGTAGGGACCGGACCCGGAATTTCGTCAGGCAAGTGACGCGAGACAGCGCGGCCTACGCCGCTTGCTTCTTTCAGGAAGCGCTTAACGATCCGGTCTTCCAGACTGTGGAAACTGACCACCGCCAGAACGCCGCCTTCACGCAGCAATGCCTCGGCAGCGGCAAGCCCGGCGCGCAATTCGCCAAGCTCATCGTTAACATGGATGCGAACCGCCTGAAATGTGCGGGTAGCTGGATCCTTGGTATCGTGGGGCTTGTACCCCAAGGCACGGCGCACAACGCGAGCGAGCTCTCCGGTGCTTTCAAGCGGGCGCGCGGAGACTATCGCGCGGGCCACCCGGCGCGATTGACGCTCTTCGCCATACTCATAGAGCACGTCCGCAATTGCAGCCTCATCGGCGCTGTTAAGGAAGTCAGCTGCGCTTTCGCCATCTTGGCTCATACGCATGTCCAATGGGCCGTTATGCGAGAAAGCGAACCCGCGCTCGCCTTGATCGAGCTGCATCGAGGAAACCCCGATGTCCATCACCACGGCATCGACACTGGGCACACCAGCAGCTGCCAATTCGGCTGCCATTGCTCCAAAACGCTGCTGATGGAGCGCAAGTCGCCCACCTGAGGACTCAACCATTGCCGCACCATCGCGTATCGCATCGGGATCGCGGTCAAATGCGTGCACATGCGCACCTGAAGTTAGCAAGGCCGAGGTGTAGCCACCGGCACCAAACGTCGCGTCAACAATTGTCATGTCAGGCTTGGGCGCAATGGCTGCGACAACTTCGTCGAGCAAAACAGGGATGTGAGGCTGGAGAGCGGTCATTTCTTCGCTCCCTTTGCTTTGGATTTGGACGAGGCATCCGCCATCAATGTCCGACAGGTCGCCTGCGCTCCACGGAAACTTGTATCCATCCGGGCAAGCTCAGCTGGGTTCCAGACAAAGAAGAATTTGCCAGCACCATGGAAATACAAGCCTTCACCAACTTTGCCGAGCTCTCGCAAATGCTCAGGCATGACAAAGCGACCGCTGTCATCGAAAGGGATCTGCTCAAAGCCGAACAATTGCTGAGCGCGCACATCAGGGTCGAAGTCTTCTAGGCCCAGCCGGATTGCGCGCTCTTCTTCTTTTTCCAGCTGCGCTTCGAGTTGATCAATCCGAGAGATGCCAAAGCCAACAAGACAATCATATTTGTCATGCGCAGCCAGACACAATGTCTTCAGACCGCCCGAGCTATCCTTGACCGCTTTGCGAAATGCAGGAGGCAAGACAAAGCGGCCCTTATCGCCAGCTGGCGAATAGGCTTGGCCGTTATATTGTCCTGACGCAGACACGCGTTCAAACTCCCCTTACTTCCCTGACCGACAACCCTCATCGTCGGAAATCTCGTTGTCAGACACACCTTCCCTGTCGCCGCCTGCGCGCAAACGCTGGCAGCGCACCGACCAAAACGGTGACGCGACACAAACAGGCATGTTTGATGGAATCCGGACATATCCGGGAAACAAGCGGGATGCTAGGGGAATTCGAGGGATTTTACGGGATTACTTGATTAAATGTTGTTTTTAAACGTTTTTAATCGACAAAATTTTTACAAATTTCTCCTCTTAAACGCCTGAGCAGCACAATCTTCCGACAATTTCCCACGCTAGCCGCCTGATTTTGCGCAATTTCCCCAAATTGTCGGTCTGTACAATCGGGCTATCCCGCAATTTCCCCAAAAGGCATCTACTCAAACGCAAATTGGACCAGTTGCGAGAGCGGATCTTTCCCTTCAGCAAGGGCCTTTTCACCCTCGC
This sequence comes from Erythrobacter sp., assembly GCA_039985875.1. GTDB lineage: Bacteria > Pseudomonadota > Alphaproteobacteria > Sphingomonadales > Sphingomonadaceae > Erythrobacter. Next base: position 1,446,881 of record JBDWRU010000011.1, read on the forward strand.
GCGCTTCAATTGGAAATTCGAACAAGGCTGCGTCCGCAACAACAGTAACCTGCCCCTCATCTATGGTGCACTGAGCGACAACATCGCCAGCAAGCAGTTCACAGCGGGAATCCACCTCTTCAGCGACTGACAATGTTCCAAACAGTTCCAGCAGGATACGGTGTTCGCCTAAAGCGGCTTCGACGGGCTCCAACGGTTGCGTTTCATCAAAGAGCATCTTGAGGCCCCAGCGGTCCAAAACGGGTGGTATCAAGGCTGCGCCTACTGGCCTGCGCGGATCGCCGAATGGCAAAGCATAATCCCCTGTCAGGGCCGGATCGAGCACCAACAGAAGCCTCCCTCCGGCACGGACCCATTTGTCCAAAGCGACATTATCTGAAGGCGATAGCCCGCGCGGTTGAACAATCGCCAAATGCTCCAGCCCACCCAGCGGATCAACCGGATCATCGCTGCCTTTTAAACCGGGGATCGGTGAAAGCGTGTCCATTGGCGCAAGTTTGTGGGCTTTCTCCAAAATCACCCGCTGCCACGGGACAGGCGCATCGCCCGTAGCCAATTCGCCAAAATCGGCATCGAGCGACCAGTACAATGGCAGGCTTGTCATCAAGCCTAATGTGGGCAGGTCTTCGTTTTGCGAAGAGGCAGCGGCTTCAGAACTGAGCAACGGATTGTCGGCTGGCCTCTCACAAGCACCAAGCACCCATACCGACAGTGAGGCCAATATCGCTTTAGAGAATATCCGTGTCATCGCGCGCGTTCTCTTCCTGAGAATCCTCATTCGGAGGCACATCGGGAACATTGCCCGGTTCAACCCGCTCTTCTTCAGGCTCGGCTGGAATGTCAGGAACCACGCCAGCGTCAGCAAGTGGATCAGTTACCGCGGGCGCTTCGGTTGGCTCCGTAGTAGGAGCGGCATCCGGTACCGCGCCATCTTCGCTAACCTGCGCGCGGTTAGAAATTACCGTCGCAACGCCAACAACCAACAACATCATTGCCACGCCGAAAGCGCCTACCTGCAAACGTTGCATGGCTTCGGCGTGCGTGCCGCCAAGCGGAGCACCAGCAGCCAATTCCTCACCATTTTCATCGGTGCTGCGCTTAAAGAGCCTGCGTCCTGCCATCGGGATAGCCTAGCGGCTCATTCAGTCCGACGCCAGCCAATCGAATACAGGCAGCTTTTTGGATGCAAGCCATTCGGCGTTGAAGAGCGTGGAGAGATAGCGAAATCCAGTGTCGCACAGGATCGTTGCAACCTGCGGATTGTCGCGCCCTTCGCTGACTAATTGCTTGCCCAGTTCGATAGCGCCAGCAACGTTGATCCCGCTCGATAGGCCCAGACAAAGACCTTCTTCGCGCAGGAGCCGCTCGACCCAAACCAAGCCTTCCTCGTCCGAAACGCGGAACTGTGTGTCAATCGGCGCGCCTTCGAGGTTCGCGGTGATGCGTCCTTGCCCGATCCCTTCGGCGACAGATGATCCTTCGCCTTTCAGTTCGCCATGGGCGTAATAATTGTAGAGCGCAGCGCCATGCGGATCAGTCAACGCAATTCGGACATCGGGGTTCTTTTCTTTCAACCCCATGCCAACGCCCGCAATCGTGCCGCCTGTCCCCGCAGCGCAGGTGAAACCGTCGATCTTCCCGCCTGTTTGCTCCCACAGCTCAAGCGCGGTGGTTTCGATATGCGCCCGGCGGTTGGCAGTGTTGTCAAACTGTCCGGCCCAGATTGCGCCTTCTGTCTCGTCGGCCATACGACGCGAAACATGCTGGAAGTGGCACGGATCGGCATATTTGGTCGGTGGCACAAGCACCAACCGCGCACCCAGCGCGCGCAAAGTGTCCATTTTCTCTTTGGATTGATTGTCAGGCATGACGATGATCGTCTTATAGCCGAGCGCGTTTGCGACCAACGCAATCCCAATCCCGGTGTTGCCGGCAGTGCCTTCGATAACAGTGCCACCAGCCTTTAACTCATCGCGCGATTCTGCATCGCGAATCATGAAGAGCGCCGCGCGATCTTTTACGCTGGAGCCGGGGTTGGCAAATTCGCACTTGCCCCAGATATCGCAGCCAGCCGCTTTGCTTGGGCCGGAAAGCCGAACAAGCGGCGTATTGCCGATAAGAGCGAGCGTGTCGCCAATGGGTTGAGTGATATTCATAAGCAGAGAGTTAAGCGTTCAAGCCCAATCCCGCAAACAACATCAATCTTCAGGGGCGATAGTTACCTTTAGCCCATCCAGTTCCGCAGTGAACGGAATCTGGCATGAAAGCCGCGAGTTCTCTTTGCGGTGGTCCGAAGATTCCAGCAAATCATCTTCATCTTCGCTCACGTCGGGAAGTGTCGCACTGCCTGCGTCATCGACAAAGATATGGCACGTCGCGCATGAGCAGCATCCACCACACAGTGCCAACAATTCATCAAAGCCGTTGTCCCGAACGGCTTCCATTACCGTTAGACCTTCTTCGACTTCAATTTCACTCGTTTCACCTTCACGATTGGTGACGACCAGCTTTGGCATGGGCTTCTCAGTCCTTCTCAAACAGATTGAGCGCAAGGTTGCGCGCTTGGAAATAATCGAGGCTCAGCTAGGAGTTTCCTTTGCCGAGCGCAACCTAGAGGAATAAACAGTGGGCCTTAAAGCTGAGATACTTCGTCGCGAAATGGATGCGGTCGCAGCGCTTGACCCGCGCGTTGGCGAGGAATTGGCCCGGATCGGCTATCCTGAGCCTCGTTTGCGCGACCGCGGCTACAAAACGCTGCTGCGCACTATTGTCGGTCAACAGGTCTCCGTCGCCGCGGCAAATTCAATGTGGAACAAGTTCGAAGCGGAGTTGGGCGCAAACTTCACACCAGCTTGTGTGTTGGAACGAGATTTCGACACGCTGCGCACCTGCGGCCTGTCGCGCCAAAAGCAAGGCTATGTGCGGAGCCTATGCGAGCTGGTGGAGGCGGGCGAGGTCAATTTTGACGCGCTTCCCGATGATGACGAGGCTGCGATTGAAAAAATGACCCGGATTAAGGGGATAGGGCGCTGGTCAGCGGAGATATATCTGCTGTTTGCCGAAGGTCGCAAAGACATTTGGCCCGCTGGTGATCTTGCTGTGCAAGAAGGCGTCAAGCGCTTGATGGACCTCGCCGAACGCCCGAAGGAAAAGGAATGCCGCGAGCTAGGCGCAAAGTGGTCCCCACATCGCGGCGCGATGGCGATCTTTACATGGCACTTTTACGCGAATCCTGCGCTCTAGCCTGCAACCGCGCGTTGCTGCCATCGCGCGCGCCTTTCCCTATCGCGCGCCGCACCGGCGGCACTGCAAACAACGCTTCTAGCTCGACGAACGGCGCTTGCGAGTCTTAGCCTAAGGCGTATTGTGCATGTAATACACACCGCATACTGTCTTGATTTAGAGGGGACCGATACCATGTCACGCATCACCAATACCGCCCGCTTGCTCGCTCTGTCCGTCGCCGCTAGCGCACTCACTGTGCCAGGCATCGCTTCGGCAGAAACACCAGCGCCCGCTCCCGGAGAGACAATGACAAACACCGCTGAAGACGCCCCTTTGATCCCGCGCGAAGCCTTGTTCGGCAATCCCAGCAAAGCGCAAGGTCGCGTCAGCCCTGACGGCCAATGGCTCAGTTGGCTCGCGCCCAAGGATGGCGTGCTCAACATCTGGATTGCGCCGCGCGATGATTTGAGCGCTGCCAAAGTCATCACCAGCTCAACCGACCGCCCGATCCGTGATCACTTCTGGTCGCCCGATGGGAAAAGCGTCGGCTATATTCAGGACAAAGGCGGGGACGAGAACTTCCTGCTCTACATGATCGACATTGCCAGCGGCGAAGAGAAACTGCTGACCCCGTTCGAGAACACCCGAGTGCAGATTATTGGCGCTTCGGAAACGATTAAGGACAAGGTTCTGGTCGGGCTCAACAACCGCAATCCGCAATTCCACGACGTGCATATGCTCGACCTCACCACTGGCGAATTGACCTTGGTGCTCGAGAATGAAGGCTATGCGGGTTTCATGTCGGATGACACTCTGACTATTCGCATGGCTATGAGCCAGAATGCTGAAGGCGGGACGGATTATTTCCGCGTGACCGACAACGCAGTGGATGCAGAACCCTTCGAAGCGACGGCGATGGAAGACTCGCTCACCACAAACCCCGCTGGCTACACAACCGATGGTTCGATCCTTTACTGGATTGACAGCCGTGGGCGTGACACCGCAGCGCTTTATGCGCAGGACACGGCAACGGGCGAAAAAACGCTGGTCGCCGAAGATGACAAGGCCGATCTTGGCGGCACGATCCGCGATCCTAAAACCGGGATAGTCGAAGCCTATTCGGTCAATTACCTGAAGAACGAATGGACCGCGATTGACCCGGAATTGAAAGCAGCACTCGCTTGGCTCGACGAACGGCTCGAAGGTGAATTCGGCATTTCCAGCCGCACCGATGATGACCAAACTTGGATCGTCTGGAACGACCCGCTGATCTCACCCAGCGGCAGCTATATTTTCGACCGCAAGGCTGAAACGCTCACGCCGTTCTACACCACCCGGCCAGAGCTCGAAGGCATGCCGCTGCAACCCATGCAGACATTGGAAATCAAGAGCCGCGATGGCCTGACCCTGCCCACCTATCTGACGCTGCCAGTGGGCAGCGACACAGATGGTGACGGCATTCCTGACAAGCCAGTGCCGATGGTCTTGCTGGTTCATGGTGGCCCGTGGGCGCGCGACGACTATGGCTTCAACTCCGCGCATCAAATGTTCGCCAATCGCGGTTATGCGGTGATGAGCACCAACTTCCGCGGCAGCACCGGCTTTGGCAAAGGCTTCCTCAATGCAGGCAATCTGCAATGGGGCCTGAAAATGCACGACGATCTGATCGACGCAGTCGATTGGGCGATTGGCAAAGGCATCACCGGCAAGGATGAAGTGGCGATCATGGGTGGTTCCTACGGAGGCTATGCAACTCTCGCTGGTCTCGCATTCACTCCGGACAAGTTCGCGTGCGGTGTCGACATTGTCGGGCCATCAAATCTTGAAACTTTGCTCGGCACAATCCCGCCTTATTGGGCGCCGTTGGTGAAATTGTTCCATACACGGATGGGCGATCCCAACACCGAAGAAGGAATTGCCCTGCTCAAGGCTGCGAGCCCACTCTACAAAGCGGATCAAATAACCAAGCCACTCTTGATCGCGCAGGGCGCAAACGATCCGCGCGTCAAGCAAGCAGAGAGTGATCAAATCGTCGGCGCAATGAAAAACGCAGGCGTCCCTGTCACCTACGTTCTCTATCCCGATGAGGGTCACGGCTTTGCTAAGCCTGCGAACTCTATCTCCTTTTTCGGAGTCGCCGAGAACTTCCTCGCGGAATGCCTGGGCGGCCGCGCAGAACCTCTGGGCGATGTGCTTAATCCATCAACGGCAGAAATTGTTGAAGGTGCAGAGCACGTCAAGGGCCTTGAAGAAGCTCTTAGCGGGGGTTGAACGCGTTAAAAGGCTGACATTCTCGTCCCGCTCCCCTAGTTAGGTTGCAAACAGCAATTAGACCGGGAGCGGGACCACATGAGCGCCAACGAAACGCGCCGCAGCATCTTTATCAGCGGTGGAGGCTCTGGCATTGGCCGCGAGATAGCCTTCCATTTTGGTCAACGAGGTTGGTTTGTTGGTGTCGGCGATATCAATGCGCAAGGCATGGCAGATACGCTCGGACTGGTTGAAGGTGGCTACAAATTTTCAAATCCATTGGACGTTCGCGACCGTGCGGCTTGGGACGAAGCGCTCTCTGGGTTCTCCACAGCAGCTGGCGGGCGCATCGACGTTGTCGTAAACAATGCAGGAATTGGCACAGGTGGTCCGATTCATGAGCTGGAAAAGGACGAGATCGACGCTTGTGTCGACATCAATATTCGTGGTGTCCTTTATGGTGCACAGGCCGCTTACCCGCACCTTCTAAAAACCGCACCCGGCTCCGCACTCGTCAACATTGCCAGCGCGGCAGGGATCACCGGTGGAAATGGCATGAGCGTTTACAGCGCGAGCAAATTTGCAGTGCGCGGAATTGCCGAGAGCCTGGACGCAGAATGGGCTGGAGAAGGAATAAAGTCTTGCTCAATCTGCCCCAGCTTCATTGAAACACCACTGCTTGAAGGCACAGGCCATCGCGGTTCTAATGAAACTGTGCGCAGCAGAGTGAAAGAAGCTGGGCTGGAAATCACTCCAGTCGCCGAAGTGGCAGAAGCCGTTTGGGAAGCCGTCCATGGCGATGATCTACACTACCTTGTCGGCAAAACCGCCAAGCAGATCAACTTCGCCAAGAAATGGATGCCCGGCAGGGTTCGCAAGCAACAGCGTGCAGGTTCGAGCTTTTTCAGCAAGTAATTTAAGGCCTTTCCAGCCCGTTCACACCAAATCATCAATCGCTTGTGCCATCACTACGTCGCGCTGGGACAAGCCGCTAGCGTCATGAGTGGTCAGTGTAATCTCGACCTTAGCGTAGACGTTGAACCATTCAGGATGGTGGTCTTGGCGGTCCGCGATCAGCGCGACACGACTCATAAAGCCCCATGCTTCAGAGAAATCTGCAAACTGAAATGTCCTAGCGATCGCCTTACCCTCTCGCGCCAGTGCCCATTCCGGCCGGTCAGCCAGCAATTGACTGCGTTCCGCATCGGTGAGTTCGGGTACTGATGGCATTTGTGCGGCTCCGTATGTTCGCAATTGTTGTTCAGTCAGCCGCTTTTCCCTAAGGCCGCGCGCGATGCAAGCGCCGCTTTCACCTAGACTGTCTGCAACAGACCTCGCCTGTCGGCGCGGCGATCGGCTGCTGTTTCGCGGCCTAACCTTGGAACTTTCAAGCGGCGAGGCGCTTCATGTCACTGGTGCCAACGGGACCGGCAAGACCACCTTGATACGAGCATTAGCCGGGTTGTTGACGCCGTTCTCTGGTAGTGTTTCAAACGAAGGTGCGCTTGGGCTGCTCGATGAGCGTATGGCACTCGATCCTGACCTGCCGCTGGGCAAAGCACTCGCGTTTTGGCAACGGATCGATGACGGCACCTCGCCGTGCGTGGCGCTAACAGCGCTCGGGCTGGAGCCGCTGCTTGATGTGCCAGTGCGATACCTCTCAACTGGGCAAAGAAAGCGCGCTGGGATGGCCGTTCTGCTCAATCGCGAGGCCAAAATTTGGCTTCTCGATGAACCTTTGAGTGGACTCGATACAGCCGCGATTGATCAAGTCACCTCGCTAATCCAACTGCATGTGAACGGCGGTGGTATCGCAGTGATTGCCTCGCACCAGCCGCTGGCGATTGAAGGGATGAAAAGCCTCGGGCTGGAGGACTATGCCCGGCGTGAGGAAGCCTCATGATCGGCACCATATTCAAACGCGATCTGGCAAAGTTTCTGCCATTCACGGGGAGCGGAGCCGCCTTGCCAGTGGTGTTCTTTATCGCGGTGGCGATGCTCTATCCCTTCGCGGTCGGACCAAACCCACAATTGCTCGCGAAGACCGGCGGCGGAGTGATCTGGATTGCAGCACTTCTCGCAGCGATCTTACCACTCGAAAAACTAGTATCGAACGATTTGGAATTGGGCACATATGACCAATTGTGCCTGCGCGGGATCACCGAAGAAGCCATGATGGCTGTTCGCATGATGGCCCATTGGCTGAGCTTTGGCCCGCCACTCGTTCTGGCAGCGTTTCCTGCCGCCGCGTTACTCAATCTGGACAATCCGACCTTGCATCTGGTGCTGCTCGGCCTGCTTGCTGGCACACCAGGATTGGCGGCAATTGGGTTGATAATTGCTGCGCTCACCGCAAGTCTACGCGCTGGCGCAGCACTGTCAGGGCTGCTCCTTATTCCGTTCGCATTGCCGATACTAATCTTCGGTGCCGGAGCCATCGCCCGCGCTGATCAGGCAAGCCTTGGCTTTGCCGCTGCGATTAGCCTTGGCCTTGTCGCAGTGGCACCTTTCGCAGCCGGAGCCGCTATTCGCGTAGCTCGGGAAGGTTAGAGGGCAGCCGCTCTATTTCGCGGCGCCCCAGACCGCCTCCAACCGCGCGTCGCGCCTGCAGCCATTACGGTAGTAGCTATATCGGATTGGGTTCTTCGAATAGTAGTCCTGATGGTATTCTTCGGCCACATAGAAATCAGCCCGGTCGACCACAGCGGTCACAATCTCGCGACCAAAATGCTCTTCCCAACGTTCTTTCGACGCTTCTGCGGCTTTCGCTTCTTCTTCATTTCCGGGAAACACCGCCGAAAGATAACTCGTTCCTTTGTCGCAAAATTGTCCGCGCGCGTCGAAGGGATCGACATTTTTCCAGAACACTTTGAGCAGATCATCGTAGCTCAGTTTGGTTTTGTCATAGGTTACCAGAACCGCTTCATAGTGTCCGGTTTCGTCATATGTCACTTGCTCATAGGTTGGGTTTTTGAGCTTGCCCCCTGTATAGCCGGAGACCACATCGACCACGCCAACAACCTTCTCAAAATCAGATTCAGCACACCAAAAGCAGCCCATCGCAAAGATAGCTGTCGCTTGGCTTTCCGGAAGGTTTTCAGTCGAAACAAGCGTGGTGTCACCCCCACTTTCCGCTGTTGCGCTGGTCGATGATGTGCAGGCCGTCAGACCGGCAAGCCCAGCAAGACATGCGAGCGCAGTTGTGAGGGTTCGTATGGTTTTCATTTTGCGATGCCTGATTTTATTCTTTGTAGTTTGCGGTCTTGGCCAGCTCTAAGACGTAGCCGCTCGCAATCGCGCGCGAATACACTGTCTGAACCCACCCATTCAATTTGGATACGGCGATAACCCCCATTCGGTTACCAAATAGCCTCGCTTTTTCTCGCCTCTATGGAGCAACGCGATCAGTAAGGCGGCTTGTCCTTGCCGGTGGGGCTGCTGGTGAAAATCTCATTGCCAGTTTCTGTAATCGCAAGCGAATGCTCGAACTGAGCGCTCAATGATTTGTCGCGCGTCACCGCGGTCCAGCCATCGCTGAGCACTTTAGCCCATGGCTTGCCGAGGTTAATCATCGGTTCGATGGTGAAGAACATGCCGGGTCTAAGCTCAGGCCCAGTACCTGCCTTGCTCGCATGGACAACTTCGGGCGCATCATGGAAGAGGCGCCCTAACCCATGCCCGCAAAACTCACGTACGACGCCATAACGGAACTGTTTGGCATGTGCTTCAATCGCTGCGCCAATATCGCCGAGACGTGCGCCCGGTTGCGCCGCTTCTATGCCCAACATCATGCACTCATAGGTGACATCGACCAGCCGCTTAGCCTTGATCGAAGGTTCGCCAGCAAAGAACATCCGCGACGTGTCACCATGCCAACCATCCAGCAAAGGCGTCACATCGACATTGAGGATGTCACCATCCTTCAAGACCTTCTCGTTCGGAATTCCGTGACAAATCACATGGTTGATCGAAATACACGAGGAATGCGTATAGCCGCGATAGCCCAATGTCGCTGGCACCGCGCCAGCATCCAGCATCATTTCGCGGATCGCAGTGTCGATGCTTTCGGTTGTGACGCCGGGCTGCACCAAATCAGCGACTTCATCGAGGATGGTCGCCGCCAGCCGACCAGCGGCGCGCATGCCGTCAAAGCCTTCTTGGCTATGCAATTTGATCGTGCCGTCGCGATAGACGGTCTGCTTGCCTTCAACTAGCTGATATTCAGTCATAGCGGTGATATAGCGAAGCTGACGCGCGATTGCGAGAGGGCCATTGCGCAGCCCTCACACAACTATCATTTGCGGCTCACTTGCCAGATCACTTTGCCGAAAAGTACTCGCGATATTCCGGCTTCACCGCATCTAGGATTGCATTGGTGACCGGCAAAGTCACTTCATAGGTGCCTTCCGCATAGGCACCCGCAACATAGGGGTCTGCAACCAATCCCAGCCGGTTGAAGGTCTTGCCGTCCGAAGAGCCCGCCATCAGCGTCAGCTCATCAAGCCCAGGGCATTCCGAACCATAGCCACCTTCCTGAACCGGTTCACCGCGCCGTTCTGCCCGCACTTTGTCCAGTGCTTTGCAATAATCATCCCGTGCCGCGTCCCACAGCGCGCTGGTAGACTTAAACAATGTGGTGGTGTTGATCGACGCTTCGGCTTTCCTGTCCCAGATCAGGCTGTCTGTGAAGGAATTACCATGCGCGCCGCCGCCATAGATATAACTGCCTGACGACAGGGAAAGGAAGCGTGAAAGATCGGTGACGACTTTCCATTCGGTGCTGAAATCGCGGGTGACGCAGCTGGTGCATCCGTCAGTGCCGAACTCATCAACCGACTCTTTCCATTCCTTCTTTTGCGAGGTGAGCGCTTCTGCGCGCTTTTCACCGAGTAATTTTGCAAGCCCGGGGATTGCACTCACTTGCTTGGGCCAAGAATAACTGAACTCGCGCTCAGCTTTGCCACTCTTTTCGTTGTCCTTGAAGTCGTCAGCTTTGGCGGAGGCTGCCTTGTCCGCCCCGCGTTTGGCGCGGTCTTCGCTTGCTTCAGCGAGAGTTTTCGCGGTTCCGCCACCGCCAGTTTCTGACCTGTCCTCAACTTCGTCACTTCCACCATCGAATGTGTCCGGTCCCGAACACGCCGCAAGCGCAAACACGCAAACCCCCGCAAAAACCGTCATTTTCATAATCAAAACCCCATTGAACATCACTTCGTGCGTGACTTAAGCCAAAGGCGCATTAATTGGCAATTTATGACTTATACAGAAGACCTCATTCTGCCCGACCGCGGGCAAGACGCCATCGCCATCCATCTTACGACGAAAGCGAGTTTTGATGAATTCGCAAAGACGCTGAGCGCAGGTCAACGCGCAAGCTTAGAAGGACAGAACTTCGAAGGTGCGTCAGGGCAAGTCGGAATTGTTCCCGATGGTGATGCATGGTTCGCAATTGGCGGCGTCAACGACCCTAAAGAGCTCAAGGCCTACAGCCTCGCCTCGTTGGCCAATCGCCTCCCCGAAGGCACCTATCGTCTTGTCAATCATCAGCCGGGCGAGGCAATGTTTGGATGGTTGACCGCGCATTACCGCTTCACCCGCTATAAGGATGAAGACAAACCCAAGGGAGCACGGGTTCTTCTTACCAAGGAAGTCGCTAAGGTTGAGGCGATGGTTGCCGAGGCTGACGCAGAAATGCTGGTTCGCGATCTCGTCAACACGCCAGCGGAGGACATGGGGCCAGCCGCTCTGGAAGCGGAAGTGGAAAAGCTCGCCAAGGCGCATGGTGCAAAGCTCGAAACGACCAAGGGCGACGCGCTCGAGCAAGGCTATCCGATGGTTCACGCGGTGGGGCGTGCAGCGGCCCGCCATCATGCGCCGCGGATCATGCATCTAACATGGGGCAATGAGAATGACCCTGTGCTCGCGTTGGTCGGCAAGGGTGTGACCTTCGATTCAGGCGGCCTCGACATGAAATCCGCCGTCGGTATGCGCCTGATGAAGAAAGATATGGGCGGAGCCGCGCATGTAATCGCGCTGGCTGGCTTGATCATGTCAGCGGGGCTTAAAGTGCGGCTACACCTGCTTGTGCCAGCGGTTGAGAACGCGGTGTCCGGCCCGGCCTTTCGCCCCGGCGATGTGCTGAACAGCCGCAAAGGGTTAACCGTTGAGATCCACAACACAGACGCGGAAGGGCGCTTGATTCTTGGCGATGCCCTGACCCGAGCAAGCGAAGAAGATCCTGACCTGATCCTCGACTTTGCCACCTTGACCGGTGCGGCGCGGATAGCGCTTGGCCCGGACTATGCCGCATTGATGACCCGCCGTGACGATACCGCGCAGGCTCTTATCGAAGCGGGCAAAGCCAATGGCGATGAGCCATGGCGCCTGCCACTGCCAGAGGCGTATCGCGACTTTCTAAAGTCAGACATCGCCGATATGGTGAACGCTCAATCCAACCCCTATGCAGGGGCGAGCGTAGCTGGCTTGTTCCTAGACAAATTTGTCGGCGACGATATCGATTGGGTGCATTTCGACACTTTCGCATGGCGACCCTATCCCAAGCCGGGCCGTTCAAAAGGCGGGACCGCCTATGGCCTGCGCGCCAGCTGGCATATGCTCAAAGCGCGCTATTGATCGCGGCTTTTGTAGTAACGTTCAGCCTCTGGCACGCATCATTACGTATCAACGGGCTTAACCCCGTGCCAACTTGGCTTTGGTAAACAAGCAAGCTAGGCGCAACCAAACAGGGTCAAATGTAGTGCGAGGATTGGACGGCGCAGCGGTGCAGGTTTGCGATTATGCGATGCCAACAGGCAAGCTTGGGCTAATGGGTCCCGTGGCTAAACCAGCCCCGGGCACACTGCCCTTGCGCGGCGACCTTGCGCATATTGCGCTGGCAGGCACGCATTTGGCTGCACATTATGTCGTTCCCCATCGCGCGAAAGTCGGCGCTCAAGGCGCTCAGATGCTCGACACGGCGCGTTCTGACGCCGAAGTAAGCGTGGAATTGAATGCAGGCGCAACGGTCGAAGTCCTGGATATGGGAGCGCACCATGTGTGGTGCTGCTTGGGACCAGAGGGGCCGAGCGGCTATATTTTGACAGAGCGGCTTGAGGGTCTCGCCGAATTCTGACAAGCGCTGACGTCATAATGACGACACGCATTTTCATCGATGGCGCGGCTGGCACGACCGGCTTGGAAATCCGCGAACGGCTGGAAGGCCGCAAAGAGTTCGAGTTGCTCGTGCTCGACGATTCACGACGCAAGGATGAAAGCGCACGCAAAGAGGCTTTGCACGAAGCTGATGTGGCAATCCTATGCCTGCCAGATGACGCGGCGCGTGACGCAGTCGCGCTCGCCCAAGGATCGGACACGCGGATTATCGACGCGTCGAGCGCCCACCGGGTCGCCAATGGTTGGACCTATGGCTTTCCCGAACTGGTCGGACGTGAAGCCGTGGCGAACGCAAGGCTTGTGTCCAATCCGGGGTGCTATCCGACAGGGTTTTTGGCATTGGTTGCGCCTTTGGTTCGCGCTGGCCTGCTCCCAGCCGATTGGCCGTATACGGTCAACGCGGTGAGCGGATATTCGGGCGGTGGCAAAGCGCTCATTGATCGTTTTAAGTCTGAACCCGATATTGCCTTTCGCGCTTACGGCTTGAACCTTGCTCACAAACACCTGCCGGAAATGCGCGAATATGCCAGACTTACAAGCGAACCCGTCTTCTCACCCAGCGTCGTTCCTGCGCATCGCGGAATGCTTGTTGATGTGCCGTTGCCGCTTGCCGCGATGGATGCGGTGATAGGTAGGCAAGGCAAAGACGCAGCCGTAAGCATTCAGAGCTGCTGGTATGAGTGGTACAGGGATAGCGCGTTGGTCATGATCGCCGATCATCCGACCAGCGGCGAGCTACTGCTGCGTGAGAACACCGCGCCATGGGATGGATTGCACATCGCTGCATTCGTTAACGGAAATCGCACCCAGGCCCGCCTCATCGCCCGGCTCGACAATCTAGGCAAAGGCGCATCTGGCGCAGCGATCCAAAACCTCAACATTATGTGCGGCCTACCAGAGACAACCGGCCTGCGGCTCTGAACCAACCATCACTGCCTAAAAATTAGGCAGAAAAAGACCATCAATTCAGCAGCATTGCGCGCAAGGACATTATGTTGCTACTTCGCTGCGCGCCTAGGGTGATTCCTTACGTCCCGGCCGGGGCAAACCACTCTAAGTGTTACGCAGCTTGGCATAATTCTTGATAGGATGTGGCAAGGAATTGGCGCAGGAACGGGGCTTTCGTGAAAAAGATCGAAGCGATCATCAAACCCTTCAAGCTCGATGAAGTGAAGGAGGCGCTGCATGAAATCGGCGTCTCTGGCATCACTGTCACCGAAGCGCGCGGCTTTGGCCGCCAAAAGGGCCATACTGAACTCTATCGCGGCGCAGAATATGTCGTTGATTTCCTGCCAAAGGTAAAACTCGAAGTGGTCGTCGATGACGATCAGGCCGAACGCGTAGTTGAAGCTGTTGCAGCGGCCGCCCAAACCGGGCGGATTGGCGACGGCAAAATCTTCGTCACGTCGATCGAAAGCGCGCTGCGCATTCGCACCGGCGAGAGCAATGAAGACGCGGTGTGACCAAGCAAACTTGAAGGCCACACCATCCTCTCCCGTTCGCCATGATGGCGGACATCACACGAACAATATGCAATCGGAGGCATAACAAACATGGCGAGCGCAAAAGATATCGTAAAACGCATCAAGGACGAAGAGATCGAGTGGGTCGATCTGCGTTTTACCGATCCCAAAGGCAAATGGCAGCACCTTTCGATGGCAGCAGCCGTCATGGACGAAGATGCGCTTGATGACGGTTTAATGTTCGACGGTTCGTCGATCGCGGGTTGGAAAGACATCAACGAATCCGACATGATCCTCAAACCTGATCTTGATGCGGTTTATGTTGACCCGTTCAGCGCAACGCCGATGATCTCAATCTTCTGCAATATCATCGAACCCTCCGATGGTCAGCTTTATGGCCGCGATCCGCGTTCAACCGCGACCCGCGCCGAGGCCTATCTCGCTTCGACCGGCATTGGCGATACTGTCTACGTCGGACCAGAGCCTGAGTTCTTCATGTTCGACGATGTTCGTTTCGAAGATGGCTATGCGGGTTCAGGCTTTGCCATTGACGATGTAGAATTGCCGACCAACACCGGCAAAGAATACGAAATGGGCAATATGGGCCACCGCCCACGCGCGACCGGCGGCTACTTCCCAGTGGCTCCTGTCGACAGCGCTATGGATATTCGCGCTGAGATGGTTTCCACGATGATGGATATCGGCCTCAACATGGACAAGCACCACCACGAAGTGGCCGCTGCCCAGCACGAGCTTGGCATCACCTACTCATCGCTGACCAAGGCCGCTGATGAAGTGCAGGTCTATAAATATGTCGTGCATCAGGTCGCCCATGCTTACGGCAAGACCGCGACATTTATGCCCAAGCCTATCAAAGACGATAACGGCTCAGGCATGCACAGTCACATGTCGATCTGGAAAGACGGTTCACCGACCTTTGCTGGCAATGAATATGCCGGTCTGTCGGAAAACTGCCTCTATTACATTGGCGGCGTGATCAAGCACGCTAAGGCATTGAACGCTTTCACCAACCCGACCACCAACAGCTACAAGCGTTTAGTCCCGGGTTTTGAAGCACCGGTCTTGCTCGCGTATTCTGCCCGCAACCGTTCGGCCTCTTGCCGTATTCCTTACGGCGCTGGTGAGAAAGCTAAGCGCGTTGAGTTCCGTTTCCCAGATGCTCTGGCGAACCCATACCTTGCCTTCTCAGCCTTGTTGATGGCTGGCCTCGACGGGATCGAAAACAAGATCCACCCAGGCGAGGCAATGGACAAGAACCTCTACGACTTGCCACCAGCCGAGCTTTCGCAAGTGCCAACCGTGTGCGGATCATTGCGCGAAGCACTCGAAGCGCTCGAAGCGGATCACGAATTCCTGCTCAAAGGCGATGTCTTCTCGAAAGATCAGATCGACGCCTACGCAGAGCTCAAGTGGGAAGAAGTCATGCGCATGGAAACCACGCCATGCCCGGTTGAGTTTGACATGTATTACAGCTCGTAACAGCTCTGTTGCTACAAGCACCCATTACGAAAGGGCCGCTCGGGAAACCGGGCGGCCTTTTTTGCTGCAAGACCTTACTAGAGCCAATCTGATCGACACGAACCTCGGGCGCGGTTACCGTCGCTTACAAGAGGAGAGGCCACCATGACCCAAGCGACACAGATCCGACTGAAGCAACGCGCCGACGGCGTTCCAAAAGACGATGTGTGGGAGACGACGCACGAAGCCTCGGGCGAACCGGGCGAAGGCGAAATCGCCGTCGATGTGCAATATGTGTCCGTCGATCCCGCTATGCGGGGCTGGATTGTCGACACGCCATCCTATCTGCCCCCGGTTCAAATCGGCGAGGTGATGCGCGCAGGCGGGCTTGGCACCGTTACCGCCAGCCGCGCCGATGGGTTCGATGTAGGCGATACCGTGCGCGGCATAACGGGCGTACAGTCCCACTATGTCGGTTCGGCGCAAGGCTTCTCTCTGGCGCGGCCTGATCTTGCGCCTGCGCGCAAATTCCTTGCCGGTCTGGGAATGCCCGGCATGACCGCGTATTTCGGTTTGCTCGATGTCGGGGCGCTAAAGGATGGAGACACCGTCCTCGTTTCAGGTGCAGGCGGCGCTGTGGGCAGCGTTGTCGGCCAAATCGCGAAAATCAAAAGGTGCCGGGTCGTGGGGATCGCAGGCGGATCGGACAAATGTGACGCCGTCGTCAACCGCTACGGCTTTGACGCCTGCATAGACTATAAAAGCGAGAGCGTGGGCAAGGCCATCCGATCACAGTGCCCGGATGGCGTGGATGTCTATTTCGACAATGTCGGAGGCCCAACACTCGATGCGGCGCTTTCTAACATCGCCATGCACGCACGGATCGTCCTGTGCGGCGCGATCAGCCAGTACAATGTGATGAGCGTTGACGGCATGACCGGTCCGCGAAATTACATGCAATTGCTGGTCAAACGCGCACGCATGGAAGGTTTTGTCGTCATCGACTACGCAGACCGTTACGCGAATGCGATCGCCGAAATGGCGGGCTGGATGAACGAGGGCAAACTTATCCTGGATGAACATGTGGTTGAAGGGCTTGAGAGCTTCCCCGAAGCGCTGCGCATGCTGTTTGACGGTCGCAACACCGGAAAACTAATGGTCAAAGTGGTTTGACCTCCATCACGGATGTACGGGAAACCGGGCGGCCTTTTCGTTAGCCCGCTTTCAATTTGCTCAAATCGGTGTTTGCCAGAATTTGCAGTTCGACAGCGTCCATTGGCTTGCCAAACAAATAACCTTGAACAGATTCCACTCCAGCACGCTTAGCCATTACCAACCGCACCTCATCCTCAACCCCTTCAAGCAGGCAGTTCACGCCTAGCACTCGCGCCATGCCGACCAAGGAGGCGAGCATTTTCTCGGTCATAGGGTCACCGGGATTTTCGATGAAAGAACGGTCAATCTTGAGCTTGTCGATCGGAAGCGCGCGCAGATAGCTAAAGTTCGAATAGCCAGTTCCGAAATCATCTAGAGCGATCGAATAGCCCGCATCTGACATGCGTCGAAGGTTGGCAGCCGCCTTTTCAAAGTCGGCCATCATGGCCGTCTCCGTAACCTCAAACTCAATCATTGCGGCATCGATCCCCGCATCTATTGCCATTTCAATGATCGCATCAATCGTCGAATCGGAGATCAGATCGTGACAGGACAGGTTGATCGATAGCGGGATTTTGTGCTGCCATGACGCCAACTCTTTGAGAGCCTTGTTAACGACGAGCAATGTGATGCCAGTGATTAAGCCGCTCTCTTCAGCGATTTTTATGAAGCGTTGCGGTTCGATTTTGCCGACATCCGCGCTTTCCCACCGTGCAAGCACCTCGGCCCGCTCAACCACATTCGAGTTCAGATCGACCTGCGGCTGAAAGACTATTTCGATCTCTTCTTCCAGCATCGCATGGCGCAGCGCATTTTCGATACGGAGGCGCTCACCCGCTTCGCGTGCTTGCACTTCGTCGAACATTACGACCCGGTTTTTACCTTGCTTTTTCGCAACCATCAGCGCGTAATCTGCGTGGTGTATTTGCGATCGCGAGTCCTGATCAAGTTCCATTCGCTTGCTGCCGATAGAACATGAGATCGCAACGTGTCGGCCATCTAATGAGTATGGTTTTGAGATAGCCTCGAGCAATCTATTGCAACGCAACTCAATGTCTCGCTCGCTAAGCGCATTGACGGCTAGCATGCAGAATTCATCTCCGCCCATGCGGCTGACATGGGTGTCTTCACCGACAACAACCCTCAATCGTTTCGCGACCTCCTGCAAAAGGAGATCACCTGCCCCGTGGCCATGAACGTCATTGACCGCTTTGAAGCCGTCGAGATCCATGAGGATAAGCCATAATCCTTGCGCATCTTCACCGCGGGATTCGTTTGCTCTGGATACCCGTTCAACCGACGCGTCCAAAGCATTGAAGAAGGCCCGGCGATTGGGAAGGCCGGTCAAGCTGTCAGTCAGCGCCTTGCTCCGAAGCTTGCTGGCAGCCTTGCGGACTTCTTCCAAACGCCCTTCTGCTTCAAACTTTGATTCCGCAATACGCATAACGGCGCGCCTTAGGAAAATGGCCAAAGCCAAAGACGCGAGCGCTGTGGCGAAGACCAGGAAGGCATAGGTATAGGCGGTGGACATATCGACGCGTTGCAAGAACGTAAACAACGCTGCGAATGAGAACGCAATCGATGTCGCCGATTGGCGAAAATTCCAACTCGCCAAGCCAAAGAGCATCGTTATGATCAGGAAATAGACGAGTTTCGCTTCGGAAAAGTCGATTCTGAGCGCCACAAGCACATTGCAAATGATCAGCACGTTCAAAGTGACCACTACTGAATCAATGCTATCGCCGCGAACATTCTTGTGCATCAAGTAGCTGCCAAGCAACGCGACTGCGGCGGCAATGCCTGTCGTAGCAACCAGATAATACCGCTCTGACCCGTCCATTGTGAACAGGTTGAGCGGCACCATAACGACGTAATACAGAGCGAACACGGCGAAGTAGCCGCGTAGGACGGGACCATACATCTCCCGAACCACGGCGTCAGTAGCGTTTTCGCGCCTGTCGTTCACTAACTTCACTCAAGGTCCTCTTTAATCGAGGTCTGCATAGTGGGCATCAGTTAACGCTGTGTAATTTTTACAAATTTTGCTCTTTGAGCAGAGCATGAGAAGCCGTGCGACTTCGCAAGTCCTCACCATGGGGCATAGACTCGCCAACAAACTATTTTCCTACTCAGATGATTTCTGCCTACTCACCCGGCCTCCATTCTTCGGACATCCCCAAGCTAAGCGAGGCCGCAATGACCGCTCCCATCTCTCCAAAAGCCGAACGTAAACCGCTCTTTGAAACCGTCCGCTCGATCATGAAGCGCGGCTTCAACCAGTCCGAAGTAGATCGACTTGATGCTGTTCTCGATGGAAAGACCGACCCCGGTGAACTTACCGCCCGGACCGCAGAAGTGTCCGTCCCGACCGTCCGGCGCTCACGCCAAATTGGCAAAGCGGGCACGGCGTTGATCAAACGGTTCGAAGGCTGCGCCCGGCTCCGGCGCGATGGGATGGTGGAAGCCTATCCTGATCCTGGCACGGGAAGCGATCCCTGGACAATTGGCTGGGGTGCAACCGGCGCTGGCATCAAGAAAGGTGAGCCTATCGGCCCTGGCACTGTTTGGACGCAGGCACAGTGCGATGCGCGGCTTGCCAAAGATTTGAAGCGATATGCCCGCTACGTCGCCCGCGCAATTGGTGATGCACCGACAAGCCAGAACCAATTCGATGCGATGGTCAGTTTTCACTACAACACAGGTGCTATTGGGCGGGCCACGCTGACAAAGAAGCACAAGCTGGGTGATCATACCGGTGCCGCGCGCGAATTTGCGCGCTGGAACAAGGCCGGAGGGCGAGTGCTGAAAGGTCTGGTGCGTCGCCGCGGCGAAGAAGCGAAACTTTATTCAAGCTGAGCACGTTTGCTGTCGCAAACGCCGAACTTCAGCTCGTCGGTAGTTTCACCGGCTGCCCGTCTTTGTTCGCACCGTTCATTGCCTCGGCCTTGCGAGCGCGCGGCGCAGTCGCTGCTGCGATCAAAGTGTTCTGCTCATCCTCGCCAATGCGCTGCCAACCTTCACGGGTCAGCCGTTCCATCGGGCGATAGCGGATTTTGTATTGCATACGCGGGCTGCCATCGACCCAATAACCCAGATAGACATAGGGCAGATTAGCTTCTGCTGCGCGGGCAATGTGATCAAGAATAATGAAGTTGCCCAACCCCGCTCGACGCGAGTGATGGGGATCATAGAACGAATAGATCATCGAAAGCCCGTCACCTTGGCGGTCAGTAAGGCAGGCCCCTACCAAACGTCCGGGTGAACCATCGACGGTGGGCTCGCGATACTCGACCAAAGAGCTCGTCACAGGTGTATGCTCAACCATGTCGGCATAGTCGAGTTCGTCCATCGCAGACATGCCGCCATCAGGATGCCGCTTGCCCAGATATTTCGCGAGCAGATCAAACTGCTCTTCGGTTGCCCACGGACGGCATTCGGTCACAACCAGATCGCGGTTGCGCTTCATATCGCGTTTTTGCGTGCTAGATGGCTTGAACTCATTCGCTGCGACACGGACAGAGACGCAAGCCTGACAATTCAAGCAGCTGGGTCGATACGCGACCGTTTGACTGCGACGAAAACCGATCCGGCCGAGCGCTTCGTTCAGCTGGTCCGCGTGTGCACCTTTAAGCTCTGTAAAAACTTTGCGCTCTTCTCGCCCCGGTAAGTAGGGGCACGGCGCAGGGCTCGTAACAAAGAAGCGAGGAAAGCGGATCGGGGCCGTCACGGGTCTGTCTCGGGTCCTTGTTGCCAACGGGAGCGCGCGCAAGAATCAGTGCGGGCGTGTTAAGCTGATCTTATGCCTTTTCCTCGCCGTAGGTTAAAGGCCCTTAACCACGAAACAAATCCAATATTGGCAAAGATTGCACTAGGTCGCCCACAAGTTTGCGCCACTTTGGAGTCAATCTGAGCGATTGTCCCGAGGGCGGACACTTCGCTAAGGAGCCTTAATTCAGTTCGACAACTTCGACCTGATATCGGGCCACACGTAAGGCCTCCACGAGTCGCTCAACCTGCTCAGCATCGCGCGCTTCGCACTCTATATCGGTAATCAAGCCCTTGGCCGGCAGCGACGTAAAGATGCGCTGGTGATAGATTTCGATAATGTTGACATTGTGTGCATCGAACAGCCGCATGACTTTGAACAATGCACCGGGCCGATCCTGCAAAGTGACGCGCAAACGGGCTAACCGCCCTTGCCGGGCCAGATCTCTTAGCAATACATTCGCGAGCAGACGTGTGTCGATATTCCCGCCGCACAGCACAAGACCGATTGTCTTGCCAGCAAACCGCTCCGGATTGCTCAAGACGGCAGCCAGCCCTGCCGCTCCTGCGCCTTCGACAACGGTTTTTTCAATCTGGAGCAGCAGCGAGACCGCTTTTTCCAATGCAGGCTCGCCAACCAAAAGAATATCATCCACGCGCTCGGCGATCACTTTGCTGGTGAACGTACCAGGCTTTTTGACTGCGATCCCTTCGGCCAAAGTGTCGCCGCCGCAATCGCGATCTTCGCCTTTGATCTTGGCGTACATGCTTGGGAACAACCCCGCTTGCACGCCAACCACTTCGATTTTCGGATCAAGTGCGCGGGTTACTGTGGCCATGCCAGAGATCAACCCGCCGCCGCCAATTGGCGTAACGATGCAATCAAGGTCCGGCTTGGCTTCGAGCATTTCGAGCGCGACTGTTCCCTGCCCTGCGGCGACCTGGGGATCATCAAACGGATGAACGAATGTAAGGCCACGCTCAGCTTCCAGTTCCAACGCGTGGGCATAGGCTTCGTCGTACGTCTCGCCTTCCAGCACGACATTGCCACCAACACTTTCGGTCTGCATTACTTTGACCGTGGGTGTAGTGCGCGGCATCACAATGGTTACCGGCACGCCCAGCCGCGTCCCATGATAAGAGAGGCCTTGAGAGTGGTTGCCCGCAGACGCAGCAATCACGCCTTTGGCCTTTTGCTCATCTTCCAACTGCAACAACGCGTTCAACGCCCCACGCTCTTTATAAGCCGCGGTGAATTGAAGGTTTTCAAACTTCAGCCAGACTTCTGCTCCCGTGATCTGTGACAAAGTGATGGAATGCATCATCGGCGTCTTGACCACTGCGCCATCAATACGTTCTGCGGCTTTGCGGACCTGATCAATTGTAAGATCAGCCGGACTAGCGTTTGAAGGATTTGGTTGAGCGGGAGTTGCTTGCGTGGTCATAATCGCGCGGACCTAGGCGCAGCAGGGCGCAAGGGCAATGGGAAGCTCACCACAACGGGCTGCTTTTGGCGCATTGGCAAGGTCGCGATTAGCGATTAGTGCTCTGCGCCAATGACTAAAACACAATCAGTAGCCTTTATCGGGCTTGGCGTCATGGGCGGGCCGATGGCCGGACATCTCGCGCGCGCGGGATACCGAGTGACTGCTTACAATCGTTCATCCCAACGCGCAGGGAAATGGCGCGAGGCATGGGCTAGCGAGGGACTGGAGGTAGCGTTTGCGGAAACTCCCGCAGCCGCAGCGAACCAATCCGACATCGTGTTCACATGCGTAGGCAATGACGAAGATCTTGCCGCAGTGACGTTCGGCAAAGATGGCGTGCTTGGTACAATGGCACAAGGCGCATTGCTCGTCGATCACACTACGGTTTCCGCTGATATGGCACGGCGTTTGGCCAACGAAGCCGAAACGCGCGGGATCGCCTGCCTCGATGCGCCAGTAAGCGGCGGCCAAGCCGGGGCCGAAAACGCGCAGTTGGCGATCATGTGCGGTGGGTCTGACGAAGCGATGGCGCGCGCTGAAACGGTCATGCAATCCTATGCCAAGAGCGTAGTGCATGTCGGACCAAGCGGAGCCGGACAGACCGCCAAAATGGCCAACCAAATGTGTATAGCAGGCGTGCTTGGCGGGTTATCCGAAGCGATCAGGCTGTCCGAAGCAGCAGGGTTGGACCTCGAAAAGACATACCAAGCGATTTCAGGGGGTGCCGCGCAAAGCTGGCAGATGGACAATCGCTGGGCGACAATGACGGCGAGCGAGTTCGACTTTGGCTTTGCGATTGATTGGATGCGCAAAGATTTGGGATACGCTCTCGATGAAGCTCGTCGGCTTGGCCTGTCATCGCCGATCACAGCAGTGGTCGATCAATTCTACGCCGATATTCAAGCTACTGGAGGCGGTCGCAAAGACACGTCTGCTTTGATCACGCGTCTACCCAAAACCACCAAGAGCCAAGGATAAATATGATCCGCATAGCCAAATATGCGCTGGCTGCTGTCGCCGCTTTCGCTGCAATCCCCGCCGCTGCCGACACGCTGGTCGAGAATGTCGAGGGAGTGACGATCGGTGAAGATGGCAAGGTCCATCGATTCACCGGTTTGGTGTTCGATGATGAGGGTCGCATCACGCAGGTGCTCGAACGCGGCGATGAACGCCCTCGCACCGATTTTTTATTGGATGGCAAAGGCAAAGTGATGCTGCCGGGCATGATTGATGCCCACGTGCATGTCATGGATATTGGCTTTGCCGCTCTGACACTTGATCTGTCAGATACCAATTCGCTTGAAGAGGCGTTGGCGAAAATTGAGCAGTTCGCCAAAGACAATCCGGGCCGTCCGTGGATTTTGGGACGAGGCTGGAATCAAGAGAAATGGGGGCTTGGACGCTTCCCCACTGCTGCTGAATTGGATGCGATCGTGTCGGACCGTCCGGTCTGGCTCGAACGCGCCGACAATCACGCCAATTGGGCGAACAGCTTGGCGATGGAACGCGCAGGGATCACCGCAGCGACCAAAGATCCCGCTGGCGGAAAAATCACTCGCGATCCGAGCGGCGCGCCAGCCGGCGTGTTTATCGACAATGCCATTGCGCTGGTCGGAAAGGAAGTGCCTCAACCTCGCCCTGAAGACCGCGACGCCGCCTTTGCCAAAGCACAAGAGCGATTGATCGCCAACGGCATCACAGCTGTTGCGGATATGGGCACCCCGATTGTGGACTGGCAAACATTCCGCCGTGCGGGGGACCTGGGTCAACTCAAAATTCGGATCATGTCCTATGCCGATAGCCTTCAATCGATGGAGCTAATCGCAGGATCCGGACCGACGCCTTGGCTTTATGATGACAGGCTGCGCATGGGCGGTATCAAGCTCTACCTTGACGGCTCTCTAGGATCGCGGGGCGCGACGCTCAAAGAACCTTATCACGATGAACCGAACACAAGCGGCCTACCGCTTTTGACCTCAGCGCAGTTGCGCAATCTGATGAGCCGTGCGGCGCTCGACAAGTTCCAAACAGCGGTCCACGCGATCGGTGACGCGGCCAATCAGGATCTGCTGTTCGCCATCGCGGAGCTCTCACAGACATATAAAGGCGACCGACGCTGGCGAGTTGAACACGCACAAATCGTCGACCCGCGCGACCTAGAATTGTTCGGGCAGCATGGCACAATCGCGTCTATGCAACCTCTGCATCAAACATCCGACAGAACCATGGCCGAAGCACGTCTGGGGCCGGACCGGCTAGGCGGCGCCTATGCTTGGCGCAGCGTGCTGGAAAAAGGTGGAAAGCTCGCCTTTGGCTCGGATGCACCGGTTGAACCGGCCGATGCCTTTGCTGGTCTGGCTGTCGCGATCAGTCGGACTGATGCAAACGGAGAGCCATTTGGCGGTTGGCGCGCGCAAGAAGCCATCAGCCGCGAACAAGCACTCAAGGCGTTTACAGCTGACGCCGCCTTTGCCGGTTTTGCAGACGGTCGGTTTGGCCGGCTTGTACCTGGCGAACGCGCAGACTTCTTACTAGTCGACCGCGATCCACTACTGGCTTCACCCCAGGATATTAGAGCAACCGAGATTCTCGAAGTGTGGATTGGCGGCAAGCGCATGCTGCGGCGCTAGAGCCCAACGATTCGTCGCACGCCAATAGGCACTCAGCCACAAAACCTTGCCCCCAAGCCAATGTTCATCAAATGGTAATCATCCAAGCACAATGGCGAGCTTGGACATAGCGGAACAGGCGTGATTGTTCAGAATCGGGGCTAGAAGTTGGCTAGGTCGACTTTTGTGCAATTGCACAATTTTCGGAAACAGCCAGTTTTTTGGAACCGATGCAATATTGTCACAATAATAATACCACTATGAAATATAACACTAAATATCTTTGGTCGTGAATTTTTCAGACAAAATTTACCCTTGTTTGTAAGTCCCAAAACGCCTAGAGAACGACCAAATGTTTTGAATATAAGAGCTCAATAGGAGACGAATATGACCTTCCGCAAAATCGCTTTGGCTACTGCCGCAGCCTCTCTCGCTGCGTCACCTGCTATCGCACAGGCCGCGCTTGAGCGCTCGAACACACCGGTCGAGGGCGAAGCTCTTGATGGTGGTGGTTCAGGCATCATCATAGCATTGCTTGCTGCTGCTGCGATTATCGCTGGCATCATCATTGCTGCTGACAGTAATGACGACGATGCAGTTAGCCCATAAGCGCTAACTCAAAAGAATTTTTGGAAAGGGCTCCCTCGCGGAGCCCTTTTTTTTGCCGTCTCTCAATAAATGGTCGGCTCAAATGCTTGCATTGCCTTGATCCCAAATGGCGTGCCGCACCAATGGCGATGGCGGCGCGCTTTGCCCTTTGAGGCGGTTCGCGACAGGTTATGGAAAAGGCTCGAAAATAAGCTCTTTTTTGTTGGTGTGCTGACTGTTTTAGCGCGGCCTATTCGCCGGGTTCGGCAGCATCTTGGCTAGCCTTGGCTGTGTCGTCGCTAGGTTGCGCTGCGTTCTTGCGCGCCTTGCCTTCTTGAAAGCGCATCAGGATCAACGAACCTTCAAACAGCAAAAGGAGGGGAATAGCCAAGATCAGTTGAGATCCGGGATCAGGCGGCGTCACAATAGCCGCGAGCGCCACCACACCAACAATTACGTAGCGTCGCGCTGAAACCAATTGCTGGCGTGAGACAATCCCAGAACGGTGAAGCAACATCAAAAGCACCGGCAACAGGAATGTAATCCCAAACGCCAGGATGAACTGCATCACCAGATTGAGATAGTCGCCCGCCGCCGGCAGCGCTTCAATCTCCAACCCCCCAGCTTCCCCTCCATATCCGAGGAAGAACAGGAATGCGGTCGGCATAACAACATAATAGGCTAGCGCCGCACCGCTAATAAACAGTGCCGGAGTCGCGATCAAAAAGGGCAGAAACGCCTTCTTCTCCTTCGCGTAGAGCCCAGGCGCAATAAACGCCCATAGCTGGTTTGCGATAATCGGAAAGCTCAGCATAAATCCGGCGAACAGCGCAACTTTGAGATCAACGAAGAACAGCTCAGGCAGCTTAGTAAAAATCAACTGCCCTTCCCCATCAGGAAAGGCGTCTTTGAGCGGCTGGATCAGGAAGGCGAGGATCGGGTCTGCGAAATAAAGGCTCACCCCAAACGCCACCATCAACACTAGAACACTGCGCATCAAGCGCCCGCGCAGCTCGATCAAATGATCAAGCAACGGTGCTTTGGTTTCGTCAATATCTTTGATCTTTAACGCCATCGCCGCCGCCTATTCGCTCGGCTTCTTAGAAAGATCGGGCTCGGCTGGTGCTGCGTCTTCTACTCCATCGGGTATTCCGTGGTCTGTCGCATCATCGGTTGGTGATGCATCCTCAATAGGAGGCCCTGTCATCACCGCGTCGTTAGCTTGGGTTTCATCGGCAATCGAAGTGCGCTTCATGATTTCCTCATTTTGCGCTTTCCACTTCTTCTCCATGTCTTCCAGCTCAGCCTCGCGCACCATAGCGTCAATGCCAGTGCGGAAATGCGTAGAGACTTTGCGGACCTGACCAATCCAACGGCCTGCCGTCCGCATTGCGTTAGGCATGTCTTTGGGTCCGATCACGAGGATCGCGATGATTATGATGACCAGAAATTCAGAGGCGCCAATATTAAACATGTTCCGCCTTGAGAGCGCGAGTTTGGAAAGTCAGAGACTCCGAACGCTGAGCTTCGCCTTATGTGTCTTTGCTTTTGCTCGTCTTGGTTTCGCTAGCGGAGACATCTTTGCTGGGCGCTTCGATCTGAGCCTTGGCCGCCGGAGGACTGTCATCTTCCTCCGTCAGACCTTTTTTGAAGCTCGAAACACCTTTGCCCATCTCGCCCATCATGCCGGCGATTTTTCCGCCGCCAAACAGGATCAGAATGACCAGTGCGATAATTACCATTTGCCAGATACCGGGCATGAGGGTGCTCTTCCTTTGTTTCGTGCTTCGCCAATATAGGCACGATTGCCGTCTAGCGCCAGTCGCTAGGTTGTTCGCGCTTGAATCACGGGGTCATTCGCGGTTTTCAGCATCCTCGTTACTCGCTGCTTCGCAATTCTCAACTCCGCACTCCGGCGTTTCCATCGCCATCGCGTCTTCAAAGGCATCGTCGACCGGGTCGAGCAAGCCGGTTGCGCGCAACTCGTCAATTCCCGGCAGGTCGCGGCGCGATGTCAGTCCGAAATGGTCGAGGAATTCGGGTGTGGTGGCATAAATCACCGGGCGCCCGGGGACATCGCGGCGACCCGCGAGCTTGATCCAGCCAGCTTCCATGAGAACATCGAGTGTCCCTCCACTCGTTTGCACGCCACGGATCGATTCAATTTCCGCACGGCTAACCGGCTCATGATAGGCGATGATCGCCAGCACTTCTGTCGCCGCACGGCTAAGCCTACGAACTTGCTCTTTTTCGCGTCGAAGCAGGTGCGCAAGATCAGGCGCTGTTTCAAAATGCCAGCGCTTGCCACGCTCAACCAGATGCACTCCGCGCTTGGAAAAGTGATCCGCAAGAGTGGCAAGCCCAACACGCACGCGGGCCTTATCTAAGTTTCCCAGATGCGTCGCGAGCGCTTCGACAGTCATAGGCTCTTCGGCTGCGAACAACGTCGCCTCCAACGCGCGTTCGACCGCGTCGGAAGGTTGCACGTCATCGGCCGGAACTTCTGGATTCGCCTCTTCTGTCATGCCCGCTCGCTTTCCTTAAGGCGCCTGATACGCAAGGGACCATAGGCTTCATCCTGTGCAATCTCAGCCCGACCTGTCCGCGCAAGTTCCAGCATTGCGACAAACGAAGACGCGAGAGCAGACTTGCGCAATTCCGGCTCCGCTCGCGGCGGCAGAAAATCGCGAATTTCCATCCAATCCAGCGTCACACCTAGCATGGCGGAGACGCGGTCAAGCGCGCTGTCCAGTGTCATTACCGGGCGGTCAGCGACGTGATAGATGCGTGGGGCGGTGCGCGCTTTGACCTGACCATAGGCTTGGATCAGCGAATAGGTGTCCGCCTTCCACTTAGTCTTGCGGTCGATCCTGAGACCTTCGGCTGTACCGCGCAGAAAAATATCGCGCCCGATCCGATCACGGCCCATCAAGCGGGCAGCGGATTCTCGCATCGCGCCAAGCCGCTGAAGACGCAATTGAAGCCGTAAAGCGAGCTCCTCCGGGCTTGGATCTTCCTGCTCTTCTTTAGGCAGCAACAGCGCCGACTTCAGGTAAGCGAGCCACGCCGCCATGACGAGATAATCGGCAGCCAATTCCAATCGCAGCGCTTCGGCTTGCTCGATGTAGTCGAGATACTGATCAACCAGCGCGAGGATCGAGATTTGGCGCAGATCCACTTTTTGCCGCCGCGACAAGTCGAGCAGTAAATCAAGGGGCCCTTCCCACCCATCGAGCTCCAGATAGAGCGCTTCCTCGCCAGCTTTAGCGCCGGGCTTGGTCACATCATCATTCGGCCAATCGGCTGGCATTTCGGCAGTGGGTTCGCCAGTTCCCATCGACCCACCAGTGAGCATGAAGCCACCATCGCTGCTCGTCATACCGCCTCTCCGACCAGAGCTAGGAGCGCATCGCGCTTGGCAAGCAGTTCGCCGTATTCTTCGGACACCACATCAGCGACGCGAGTATTCTCCAACGCGCGATCAAGCCGTTTTGCTACCGTCTTCGGCATTGCAGGAAGCCGTTCGCAAATGCCCTGCATATCGTCCATTTTCGCCCAGCAATTGAGCACAATGTCGCATCCCGCCGCTATCGCGCGGGCCGAGCGTTCAGGAATGGTGTCGGACAAGGCCTCCATGTCGATGTCGTCGGTCAAAAGCAGACCTTCAAAACCAATCTCTCCGCGAATGACATCGCGGATAATCGTCTCTGACAGCGTTGCTGGATTATCCGCATCCCACGCCGGGAAGACCAAGTGCCCAGTCATTCCGATCAGCGCAGAATTGAGCGACTTGAACGGCGCAAGGTCAGTTTCCAGTTCCTCAGCGCTTTCATGGACGGTCGGCATTTCTTTGTGAGAATCGACCATGCTGCGCCCGTGACCAGGCATATGTTTGATGCAGCCCGTGACACCGCCAGAGGCTAAGCCATCCAAAATCGCGCGGCCAATCGCAGCAATCTGCATCGGATCAGCACCCAATGCGCGGTCGCCAATCACATCATGCGCGCCGGGCTGACGCAGATCGAGCGGCGGGTGATAATCAACCGTGATGCCCATAGCAGATAGCTCAAGCGCCATGGCCTTGGCGCTCACCCTCGCCGCTTCAATCGCGCTTGCGGGCGCTAGTGCATAAAGCTGCGCAAAGGCATCCCCTGCGGGATAGTCACCCCAGTTCGGCGGACGCAGGCGCGCAACCCGGCCGCCTTCTTGATCAATCGAAATCAGCAGCTGTTCGCGCCCATGGAGCGCGCGCAATTCATCGGTTAGCGCCCGTAATTGCTCAGGCGTCTCACAATTGCGGCCAAATAGGATGTAGCCCGCCGGGTTAGCTTCGCGAAAAAACGCGCGCTCATCCGCGGTTAGCGTGGTGCCGGAACATCCAAAGATTGCAGGCGTCATAGAGGAAACCTTGCAGCGCATTGCAGCGCAAGCAAGCGCTTAGCGGCACGGTTCCCTAGAAAACGCGGGGAAAAGGGGCGGAAAACCCGCCCCAGAACCAATTGCCTTAGGGTTTGACCTGACAGGGCAGGCCATCCGCCTTGAGCGCACTGCATAACTTTTCAGCCGCTGCACGGTCCCCCGGAACAGCTTGCAAGCGATAGACAGTGCCAAAGTCGGCGGTACCTTTGACCACCCGGTGGCGTACACCGTTCAGCGCATCGCTTGACCCGGTCAGGCGTTTCCAGCCCGCTTCGGCGTCCGCTTTGTTGGTGTATGCGCCCACTTGAACGCCCACTCCAGTAGCCGACGCGGCTGAGCCGGCGCCCGAAGCCACAGCTGCCCCGCCGCTTGAACCAGCGCCTTCGCTAGAACTGCGAGTCGACACCGATGGTTTGGCACCATCGCCGTCGCTAGACGCACCTGCGTTGCCGCCAGAACTGCTGTCGGCCATCCGGCCATCGGGCGTTTCGCCTTCGCCAACACCCGGCGCGACATTGCCTGTGCCTTCAAATTCCTTGCCACCGGGTTCATCCGGCTTGACCTTGTAAGGGCCATCTTCGGCTTCGATTGTACTGCCATCTGCAACCAGTTCACTGTCGCCAGTTTGGTTGGTGAAATACCAGACGCCGAACAAGAGAGCACCCAAGAGCGCCAGAAGAATCACTGCAAAACCAACGAATTGCGAAAGGTCAAAGCCACCGCCGGTCTCTTCTTCGTCAGATTCGAGCCAGGGAAGGCTATCTTCCTCGGTCAGGTCAAGCTCATCTTCGACGGCCTCTTCGACAGCGTCGTCGATCTCTTCATATTCGGCTTCAATCATGCCTTTTCCCGCCTTGTTATCCATCTGACCTGCAACCTCTTACATCGATTCGACAGCCTCGACACCGAGCACAGCCAGTCCATTACGAATCACTTGCCCGATTGCGTCTCCGAGGAAAAGCCTAGCTCCCGATAAACCCTTGTCCTGTTCCATGATGAAGCGCTTTTGAATGTCTTTGTTTCCAAGACTATAGAATGAATGTAGGTCAGCCGCCAGATCGTAAAGGTAAAATGCGATTCTGTGGGCCTCGCGCGCCTTTGCTGCCGCCTCTATTTCGCGCGGGAATTGCGCGGCGCGTTTAATGAGCGCCAACTCCTCTTCGCCAAACTGATCAAGTGCGTCAGAATTTGGGAAAATCTCATGCTCATCTGCGGCTTTCTTGAGCGAACGCTTCAGCCGCGCATGTGCATACTGGACGTAATAGACCGGGTTGTCTTTGGAGGCTTCGACAACTTTCGCGAAATCGAATTCCATCTGTGCTTCGGGTTTGCGGGTCAACATGGTGAAGCGCACAACATCCTTGCCCACTTCCTCGATCATATCCGCGATGGTGATGAAATTGCCTGAGCGTTTGGACATTTTCACTGGTTCACCACCCCGCATAAGTTGAACCATTTGCACAAGCTTCACGTCGAACGGCACGGCTTTGCCCTGACCTTGCGACAATGCCGCAACGGCTGCCTTGATCCGTTTCACGGTGCCCGCATGGTCAGCGCCCCAAATGTCGATCAGCGCTTCGGCATTCTCAGCCTTCTGCATATGATAGGCCAAATCCGCGCCGAAATAGGTCCATGCACCGTTGGATTTCTTGATTGGGCGGTCCTGATCATCACCGAACTGAGTGGATCGGAACAACGGCAGTTCAACCGGCTCCCAATCTTCGGGCGGCGCTTTACCTTTGGGCGCTTCCAATATGCCATCATAGACAAATCCATGTTCGCGCAGCCATTTCTCCGCCGCTTCGGGCTTTCCTGCGGCCTGCAATGCCGCTTCAGATGCGAAAACATCGTGATGGATGCCCAGCAAGGCCAAGTCGGATTTGATAAGACCCATCATCTCAGCAACCGCTTGCTTACGGAAGATCGGCAGCCAATGGGGTTCCTCCGCCGTAGAATATTGATCGCCAAATTCCTGTGCGAGAGCAGCGCCAACAGGTTTTAGATAATCGCCGGGATAGAGGCCTTCGGGAATCTCTCCAGTGTCCTCGCCGAGTGCTTCGCGATACCGCAGATGCGCGGAGCGTGCGAGCACATCGACCTGACCGCCAGCATCGTTGATGTAATATTCGCGAGTAACACTGTGCCCGGCATATTCAAGCAAACTGGCAAGCGCATCGCCGACCACTGCGCCGCGGCAATGGCCCATATGCATCGGGCCAGTTGGGTTTGCGGAGACATATTCGACATTGACACTTGAACCTGCCCCAATTTCCGAGCGGCCATAGTCATCGCCTAGTACGGCGATAGCTTTGAGTTCGGTCAACCAAGCGCCGGCTTCGAGTCGTAGATTGATGAAGCCCGGTCCAGCAATTTCAGCGCTTACAATACCCGGTTCGGCCTCGAGCTTGGCCGCGATCAATTCGGCCAGCGCGCGCGGATTGGTCTTGGCAGGCTTTGCCAGCACCATCGCGGCATTGGTTGCAAGGTCACCATGAGACGCATCGCGCGGCGGCTCCAACGTCACGTTGGCAAAGCTGGTTTCTTCGGGCAGCGTCCCCTCGCTTACCAAAGCAGTGAGCGCGGCATCGATGGTTTTCGCGTAGGCGGTGTAGATCGTTTTGATTTTAGTCATATATTTTGGCGCACGCCATCGGGCGCGCGATCTCCTCGCTCATGCGACCTAAGGGTCGTGTCGCTGCGGACAGGCTATCGCCCTTGCGACTGCTGCACAGCCGATGGGGGACTGCCACTAGCATTGGTCAACGCGTGGCGTTGTAGGCCAGTTGGTCTTCCGTCAGCTGAAACCCGACAAGCATTTCAAACCGAGTGCGCGCGATTGCCGCCTTCACTTCCGGATTTGCTAGGGGATCAAGCGCCGCTTCGGGATCTCCAGGACGTCGTCGTCGGGTAATCCGCTCGCGAATGTCTTCGGGCAATGCCGCCGCTGCGCGGTCCACAAACGAACCCGCCTTTGCACTCGTAGAAGCGCGCGCCTCGCCATCGGCGAAGTTCAATGTGACTTGGCCAACGCGCTTCGTCTGAACCGCACGGCCACCTTGCAGCACCGCGACAAAATAAGGGAGCGTTACTGTGCGTGCGCCGCGCGTATTGTCGCGTCGGGCATGCACATCAAAAGTTGCTTCGCTATACACCTTTTCGCCGGAGTCATTGCAGGTTGAACGCAGGTTGGTCATGTTCGCACTGACATCAATGTTGGATGCGACAGTATTGCCAGCAGCGCTGAACATCGTCACATCGCCTGTGAAATCAGGGATGCCCACTGCCGGGCAAGTGGTCAAAACAGACGTGATGCCAACGCCTTGGTTGACCACCAGATCCCCCTCTTTGGAACATCCGGCAAGCGCTCCTGCGAGCACAAGAGCAGACAGAACACGGGTGCGAAGTGTCATCAGGAACGGTTCCTTAGTTAATCAATCCGAAGCGCGATTGTTTGAAACGCGCGTACCATCTCGCCCTAGCGAGGCAAGCGATAAAGCGCTAGAGGCCCTCGCATGAACGCGCCATTTCCAAATTCACCTCAAAACCAATCCGCTGCGCATGGCGATAGCGTGCCGCTTAAGTTGCTGATTGCGGCTCCGCGTGGCTTTTGCGCAGGGGTCGACCGTGCGATTGAGATAGTCGAAAAGTCACTCGAAAGGTTCGGCCCACCGGTCTATGTTCGGCATGAAATCGTCCACAACAAATATGTTGTCGATGGATTGAAAGCCAAAGGCGCGATCTTCGTCAAAGAGTTGGACGAAGTTCCAACCGATGCCCCTGTTGTTTTCAGCGCGCATGGCGTGCCCAAGTCAGTCCCCGCTGAGGCGGAGCGGCGCAACATGATTTATCTTGATGCGACCTGCCCCTTGGTGTCCAAAGTGCACCGCCAAGCCGAACGGCAGATCGCGAAGGATCGGCACATCATTTTTGTTGGCCATGAAGGCCACCCTGAAGTGATCGGAACGATGGGTCAGGTCGAAGCCGGACAGATGACATTGGTCGAAACAGTCGATGATGTTGCATCATTGCGGTTTGAGCGTGATGAGCAACTCGCCTACCTTACCCAAACAACGCTTTCGGTCGATGACACCGCCGAATTGATTGCTGCACTGAAGGCACGCTATCCCAATATTATCGGGCCCAAAGCAGAAGACATTTGCTACGCGACCTCCAATCGCCAAGCGGCGGTGAAGGAGCTTGCGCGCGATTGCGATTTTCTGTTGGTCGTGGGCGCGCCCAACTCGTCCAATTCCTTGCGTTTGGTCGAAGTTGCAGAACGACTGGGAACGCCCAGCAAACTGATTCAACGCGCTGATGAGATTGATCCCAGCTGGCTTGATGGAATTGAGAGTGTTGGTCTCACCGCTGGGGCCTCTGCGCCCGAAGTTCTGGTGCGCGAAGTTGTGGACGCGTTGGCGAAGCTGCGCTCGATCGAAGAGCGGACAATCACAACAACCGAAGAGAAAACGGTGTTCAAGCTTCCACGCCAGCTAAGCGAGTAACGCGCGAGGGTTTTGGGTTGGCTGTCTATACACATCTTGGCGCTGAAGAGCTTGCAACGCTTATCGAGCATTACGATGTCGGGGCACTAGTGTCCGCGAAAGGCATCGCAGAAGGAGTATCAAATTCAAACTGGCTGATTGAAACGGTCGATGCGAACAAAAGCACTCAGCGCTTTATTCTCACGATGTATGAACGTCGGATCGAGCTTTCGGATTTACCCTATTTTCTTGGTCTGCTTGATCATCTGTCCGCAAAGGGTTGCCCGGTCCCGCGCACGATCCATGACCGCGACGGCAGTGCATTTCGCATGCTGGGCGGCAAGGCAATTGCGCTGATCGAGTTTTTACCCGGTGTTTCTCCGACAAAACCAACTGCGCAACAGTCCTTTGCCGTGGGGAAAACACTGGCCGGGCTCCACTCCGCAAGCCGCGATTATGGCTTCAATCGTGCAAACACTATGGGTTTTGTCGACAATGCCTCCTTATTGGAGACTTGCGGCGAACAAGGACTGGCTTCGATCAACGCCGAATTGCCCGAAATGATGGAGCCAGCGCGCAAGGCTGCTGCGCTTGATCTGTCACAACTACCACAAGCACAGATCCATGCGGATATGTTTCCAGACAATGTGCTGATGCTTGGCAATCGTGTTTCTGGTCTGATTGACTTCTATTTTGCCTGCACTGGGGCCTTGGTGCTCGACCTTGCCACAACTCACGCGGCATGGAGCTTTGATCCAGAAACGAGTGACTATGCATCGGATGTCGGCTCGGCTTTGTTGTCGGGATATCAAAGCGTTCGACCGCTTCAGGACGACGAGCGACAGCTCTTTTCCGAGATCGCCAAGGGCGCATGTCTGCGGTTTGTTGCTAGCCGCGCAGAAGACTGGCTCAATACGCCAGATGACGCATTAGTCACACGTAAGGATCCAATGCAATTCGTCCAACACTGGCACTTCTATGATAAAATTGGGGCCGATCTGTTTGCCTAGAGCCCATTTGCGGGCAAGGGGATGATTAATGAAACAGGTTGAAATTTTTACTGATGGCGCGTGCAAAGGCAATCCTGGTCCGGGCGGCTGGGGGGTCTTGCTGCGCATGGGCGCACACGAAAAAGAACTGTCTGGCGGCGAAGCGGATACGACGAACAATCGGATGGAATTGACCGCTGCGATCGAAGGATTGAAGGCGCTCATCGAACCATGCTCGGTCAACCTGTATTCCGACAGCAAATACGTGCTCGATGGAATGACCAAATGGGTCGAAGGTTGGCAACGGCGTGGCTGGATCAATGCCAGTAAGAAACCGGTCCGCAACGCCGATCTATGGCACGAGCTGATTGATATCTCGGCGCAGCATCAGGTCGAGTGGCACTGGGTCAAAGGCCATTCTGGCCACCCGGAGAACGAACGGGCTGATAGGTTGGCAAGCGATGCGGCGGATCAATACGCGACCGGAGCCGACTAAGCGTCTTGCTAACTCCCCACCAATACAAACGGGCGCGCCCTTTCGGACACGCCCGCTTCAAATTTCGATGATCAGCGCGGCTTAGCTGTTGTCTTCAACTGGTGCGCCGGGGCCATTTTTCTGGATTGATTTAATCGCGTTGGTTGCGCTCGATTTACTCGAGTAGCCTTGCGTGGAAAACATGACTTCGGAGTTGTAGCTAAAGCGCACGCGGAACTCGCCAGACTTATCTTTATAGATTTCAAACTTATGGGCCATTTTGTGTTCTCCGGTTGGTTAGTGACACAATCTGCTTGTAACATTGCAGACAAATCACCGATTGGCTAGACAAAGCAAGCGCTTGATACATCATGAAACCGTTTCGGTGAGTAGGCTTCAGAATCAATCGTTTGGGTCATCATGTCGCGTTCTTGTTCCAGTGCAATCTGCGCGCCCAATCTCGCTGCTGCTGCCGCTGTTTGAATACCAAATCCTCCCTGCCCCGCGAACCAGAACAATCCCTCGACCTCGTGATCGTATCCATAAACTGGCAGCCGATCAGGGGCAAAGCTGCGCAAACCGGCCCAGCGGCGTTCCACCGCTTCGATGCGCCAGTTTGTAACTTGCTCAAACTGATCGATCGCCTTTGCCACGTCGATTTCCTCGGGGGCTGCATCACAAGGGTCGCTTGGAATCTCATCATGTGGGCTCAGCCACAAACGCCCATTGTCTGACTTGAAATAGAAACCGCCATTGATGTCGAGAACTAGGGGCAGATCATCTGGTGCTGCTGGATCCACGCGAATCTGCGCGACTGTGCGTCGCAGCGGGTTAATCCCAAGCTTAGCGGCACCAGCAAGGTTTGCTATTGCGTCCGCCCAAGCACCAGCCGCGTTGATAAGCGTAGCTGCGCGCCATTCACCGCCATCGTCAGCAGTGATCTTCCATACGCCGTTCTCACGTTGGAGGCCGCTAACGCGTGTCCTGCACCGCACATCCACCCCGCCATGCTTAGCCAGCTTCAAATAATGCTGATGCAGTCCTGCGACATCAATGTCCGCACAGGCAGATTCCCAAATCGCGTCGCACCATTCCTCGCGCATTGCGGGGACCCGGTTGGCCAAACCATCACGGCCTAACCGCTCAATCGTTACGCCCGTTCCTCTGAACCGTTCGACGAAACCATCCATGGCTACGCTATCCTCTGCCCGGCCAACATACAGCGCGCCGCGCTCCCTCAAAAAGCCGTGTTCGCGCAAGAATCGACCAGAGGCGAGTGTCAAAGGGACGATGCCCGGTCCGCCATAGCATTCTTCCCAAAAGGCTGCGGAACGACCGGTTGAATGGTAGCCCGGGGCATCTTCAGCCTCGAGCACCAGCACGCTAGCATAGGGCGCCAGTTCAGCGGCAATGCTTGCGCCTGCCATCCCAGCACCGACAATGGCAAAGTCGAAAGTGGGACTATTCATTATTCTTTGCGCGGCGCCACGCGGTCGAGAAAATCGGCGATACTAGCCATAGCTCGCCCGCGCACTTCGTCGGTTTCTCGCAAGATTTCGTGGTGTGCTTCTTCGCCAAATTCTAACAGTTCACCGTTGGGCAAACGCTGGACCGCGCTCACATTGGCCGGATGGCTGACTAGTTTGTCGGTTGTCGTTGAGAAGATCAGGACAGGCACTTCGACACGCTCCATGCCCCCCGGCTCTTCCAATACTCTCCACGACGCATAGGCACGTTCAACCCAATGCCAACTGGCAGGTCCCATCTCCACTTCGGGCCGCTTCTTGCGCCACCACAACTCATCTTCATAGCGCTCTACATCATGGGTCAGCAGTGTAGCGCGCATATATGGCTTCTCGCCGGGTTTCTCACTAACCTTCCATGCCTGACGTTCTGGATCGCCCAAACCGCGCATCATCTTTGCGACATTATGCAGGAAGGGAAGCGGCAAAGGCGGGCCGTTCATGCCCAACATCGGCGCGCTCAAAGCCACGGCGTCGGGGGCAATTCGGCTCTCCACCAAGGAGCGCATGACCAGATGGCCGCCCATTGAGTGCGCTATCAAGACGTGCGGGCCGGGCGTTTCGGCGACCCAAGCCTCCCACAAGGAAGAAAGATCGTCGACCCAGACGGAAAAGTCTTCGATGTGGCCGGTGGAAGGGTGATCAGTTAGCCGCCCGCTGCCCGCTTGCCCGCGCCAATCGAAGGCAGAAACGCGCCATCCAGCGCGGTGCCATTCTTCAAGGCTCTCCAGATATTTTTCATAATGGTCGCCGCGTCCGGGCAAAAACATCAAGGAACCGCGCGGAGTATCTCCGCCATCTCTGGGTTTGACACCGGGCCAGTCGATCCGGCGCAAAGCATGGCCATCGGGCAGGGTCCAAAACCCTTCGCGCGCCGCAGGAGGGATGGAGCGTCGATCAATAGGATCGCCTGACAAATTGGTCGATTCGACTTCGTTTTGAGTGGCTAGGCTGATGGGAGACCTCTGTTCATGGTTACTATTTGGTAAGCAGTCACCTGTAGCACCACCCTCAAACAACCCGACCGACCACACTGGTCAGCGATCTCTTGAGGGCCTTATGCTAACCGAATATCTTCACTACGGATTGCTGATTGCCTTGGCAATTGCGCTGCTGTTTGCAGCCTTTACCGATATGCGCGAACGCCGAATTGCGAACTGGCTAAACCTTGCAATTGCCATTGGCGCACCGATTTTTTGGTGGACTAGCGGTCTTTCTTTGTGGCCAGATGTTGCATGGCAAGTCGGCGTTGCAGTGGCTGCTTTTGCCTGTCTTTGCGGTTTGTTTGCATTGGGCTGGATGGGCGGCGGCGATGTTAAGTTGCTAACCGCTTTGGCGCTTTGGGTATCTCCCACACACTTTGTGCAACTGCTTGTAATTATGGCGATTGTTGGCGGAATTCTGACAATAGTCATGGCCGCCTGGCACTTCATGATGAACCAGAAAGAACGGCTTGCCATACCCTACGGCGTGGCGATTGCAGCCGGCGCATTATGGGTGATTGCGGTGAATTATTTGCCACCATCGGCATACGCAGCCGTCGCGCCATGAACTCCATTTTAACCAATTCGGCAGTAGGCATCAAAACATACCCGCCCGCAAATCAACTTAGGGCACATTAAAGGGGGCTTAGAATAGCCATGGACAGGAAGAAGCTGGTTCTGCTGCTTGGAGCGCTGATCATCGCGGTCGGCACAGCCTTTGCAGCCCGGACATTGTTCGTAGGAAGCGCCACGCCAGAAGTGCAGGCCGCTCCAGTTGGACCCAAAGTGCTGGTCGCCAAGCGCGCCTTGCCAGCGGGCACCATAATCACCGCTGATGCGATGGTTTACCAGCAGTGGCCAGAAGAACTGATGCAGGACGCTTATTTCCTTGATGGCGAATCTGACATGAGCCAACTTCTTGGTACTGTTGTGCGTCACCCGATCACTGCGGGTGAGCCAGTTACTCAAGGCTCGCTTGTTAGTCCTGGCGATCGCGGCTTCCTTGCTGCGGCATTGTCTCCGGGCATGCGCGCTGTGACGGTTCCAGTGTCTGCTCGCACGGGTGTTGCAGGCTTTATCTTCCCTGGTGACCGCGTTGACCTTGTACTTACGCAGTCAATCGAAGGCGAAGGCCGCGATCTGAAAGCGGCCGAGACTGTGCTTCGCAATCTGCGCGTTCTCGCAACTGACCAATCGACCGAACAAACCACTGACGAACAGGGTAAGACCATTGTTCGCGCGTTCCGTACGGTCACGCTCGAAGTAACACCGAAAATTGCTGAGAAGGTCGCTGTCGCTCAGACTGTCGGCACGCTTAGCTTGGTACTGCGTTCGCTCGCCGACAATCAGTCAGAACTTGAACGCGCGGTTGCTTCTGGAGAAATTGAAATTCCAGACGACGCTTCGGCTGAAGAAGAAGAGCGCATCCTTAACGCGGCGCGTGCGCGTCCGATTGATGGTGGCACCACCTTCTCTACCGGCGGCGATGTCTCGCGCTTCCAGCGCAAATCGATCCCGGAAACTCGCGAAGCACTCGCTCTGAAACGTCAAGAGCAGCAGCGCGCAGATCGCCTTGCGGAACAGAAACGCCGTGACGATCAAAACGCTGCCCGTGCTCGCGCTACTGGCCGGCCTGCTCCTGCGACAAGCTCAAGACCATCCGGTCCGAGCGTGCGCGTCACTCGAGGCAAGAGCACCACTGAGGTTTCAGTTGGCAATGCAACCGGCCCAGGCGCTGCGCTGCGCAACTCAGGCGCGGTTATCCGCTGAGGAATATTATCATGCCATTCCAAACCAATCGTATCACCGCCGCGAATGCGGACAATCGCCAGCTTATTGGCAAGCCCTGGGGGGGCAAGAAGATGAAACGCTTCACTGCTAAATTGATGCTAGCAAGCATGGCTGCGCTGCCGCTTACCGCTGTTCCTAGCGGCACAGCCACTGCGCAGCAAAGCGTCCGCCCATCGCAGGACATCGTCCTTTCGATCGGTCGGGGTGAGCTGATCCAAGTGCCCGGTTCAATGGCAGACGTCTTCGTTGCAAACGAAGAAGTCGCTGACGTTCAGGTCAAGTCACAGAGCCAGCTTTATGTCTTTGCCAAATCAGGCGGCGAAACCACTATCTACGCTAGCGACGCTGGTGGCCGTGTGATCTGGTCAGCCAATGTCCGCGTTGGTTCGAACATTGATAGCATCGACCAGATGCTAGCGCTTGCAATGCCGGAAGCGAAAGTCGGCGTTGCGACCATGGGCACCAACACTGTGTTGTTGACCGGTACGG
Organism: Erythrobacter sp.; assembly: GCA_039985875.1. Classification (GTDB taxonomy): domain Bacteria; phylum Pseudomonadota; class Alphaproteobacteria; order Sphingomonadales; family Sphingomonadaceae; genus Erythrobacter. The sequence continues at coordinate 1,487,222 of JBDWRU010000011.1, forward strand.
TTAAGGCACCGCAAGACGCAGCAGAAGCTGAGCGTCTGGTGCAAGCCTTCCTTGGCGATGATGCCAACGTGATTAGCCGCCTCAAGACCGCGACACCGTTGCAGGTCAATCTGAAAGTTACCTTCGCAGAAGTCAGCCGTTCACTTGTACGAGAGATCGGCGGCAACCTTCAAACAGCGGACGGCACGGATGGGTTCCGTTTCGGCGTAGGCACTGGCCGACCTGTCGGCGGCGACGCATTTAACTTCGGTGGCCCATTGGGTGCAGGGAACGGGGCCGCTCAAACGTCCTTTACATTCCCAGACGGCAGTCAAATCGTTGGTCCATCAGTGGACTCGCAAGGCGGAACTTCGTTGGCCGGTCTCGGCCAGTTGTTCGGTCTCAACGTGCTGGGCGCACTTGATCTGGCTGAAACGCTCGGTCTTGTGACCACGCTTTCGGAACCCAATCTGACAGCGCTCTCCGGCGAAACTGCCACATTCCTAGCTGGCGGTGAATTTCCGATCCCAATCAGTCAGGGTCTGGGCAACGTCTCCATCGACTTCCGCAACTTCGGTGTGAGCTTGGCCTATACGCCAACCGTCCTCGCGAATGACCGCATTTCCTTGCGTGTTCGCCCAGAGGTTTCGGAACTGTCGACTCAAGGCGCCGTGACCCTTAACGGATTTCAGGTTCCAGCTCTGACCATCCGACGCACCGAGACCACGGTAGAGCTTGGCTCGGGCCAAAGCTTTATGCTTGCCGGTCTGATGAGCAACAGCGCTCAGAATTCTGTCGAAAAGGCTCCGGGACTTGGCGACGTGCCGATCCTTGGCAACCTGTTCCGTTCGCGCTCGTTCCGTAAGGGCGAAACCGAACTGGTGATCATCGTGACGCCGTATCTGGTGAAGCCAGTCAATGCTCGCGACATCAAACTGCCAACCGATGGTTATCGCTCTGCGAGCGAGCTGGAGCAGTTCTTAATGAACAAGGACAATGCTGGCCAGTCCGGCGCGCAGCGTCCGGGTCCAAGAGCTGCTGATGAGCAAGCGCCGGATCCTGAGGTGAGCGAGATTCAGCCCGACGCCATCAATCCAAACAACGCGCCGCAACCGCGTCGCGCCGATAAAAAGAGCCGCAATAAAGACCGTCAGGCCGACAATGCCGCTCCTGGCTTCAGCCTCTAAAGTGAAAAGGTAAGAACGATGCCCTTTGCAAAATATAGCAAACTGACCTGTGCTTTCGCCCTTTCGCTTGGCCTGGTTGTCAGCGGTTGCGGTGGAATTGCGACCAATCGCAGCCTCTACAGCGAAAAGCAGCCTGTGGTGGAACGCTCAAACTTCACGTTTGACGTACAAACCAATACTGGCGGAATGCCGATCTCTGAACAGCAACGGCTGAATGGCTGGTTCGAATCTATGGGTCTTGCCTATGGCGACCGTGTCACGGTCGAAGATCCATCCTCTAACCCAGCGGTTGCTGGCGCGGTTCAGGAACTGGCAGGTCGTTATGGTTTGATCGTTTCGACAATCGCACCGACGACGCAAGGATTCCTTGAACCAGGCCAAGCTCGTGTGGTTATCACACGCTCGACCGCTTCGGTTCCAGGTTGCCCAGACTGGTCGGCAAAATCTGACTCCAATTACAACAACGCATCCAGCCCCGGCTATGGTTGCGCGGTAAACAGTAACTTGGCCGCGATGATCGCTGATCCGCAGGACTTGCTCGAAGGCAAAGCTAGCGACGGCACAACCACCATTTCGACCTCGACTAAAGCCATCAACACATATCGCGATGCAGAGCCAAGTGGTGCTGGCGGTCTTCAGTCAGCCACTTCTACTGAAGGAGGCAATTGATCATGAACGCTCCATGGAAATCTGGCCTTCCGGGCAACCGCGACGCTTTCGCTGCATATATCTGTGATGATGCCGCGCTGGACGTTCTGCGTCCGGTTGTCATTGAAATGGGTTGGCAGCCTGAAAAGTGCAATAAAGGCGGTCTTCGCAACGCCATCCAACAACTCTCCGTCAGCGCCAGCCCGGCGATCCTGTTCGTAGACCTGTCGGAAAGCGGCGACCCGCTCAATGACATCAACGCTTTAGCGGAAGTTTGTGAGCCTGGCACGGTTGTAATCGCAATTGGTCAGGTGAACGATGTTCGTTTGTACCGCGATCTGCTTGCCAGCGGCATTCACGATTATCTGCTGAAGCCATTGTCGGCTCAACAAGTGCACGATTCGCTGAATGGCGCGCTTACTGTCTTTACCGCCCCTAAAGCCGGCGAAGGAGAAACGGTCAAACGTCACATCTCAACGGCGGTTGTCGGTACACGCGGCGGCGTAGGCGCTTCAACGCTTGCTACATCGCTCGCATGGTTGTTCAGCCAAGAGCATAGCGCTCCAACAGCGCTGCTCGATCTGGACGTGCACTTTGGCACCGGCGCTCTGTCGCTCGATCTGGAGCCAGGCCGTGGGTTAACCGACGCAATCGATAATCCAAGCCGTATTGACGGTTTGTTCATTGAGCGGGCGATGATCCGCGCCAATGACAATCTCTCGATCCTGTCTGCGGAAGCTCCTATCAATCAGCCACTTATGACTGATGGCGCAGCTTTTGTTCAGCTGGAAGAAGAGTTCCGTCAGGCATTCGAAATGACGATGATCGACTTGCCACGTAACATGCTGATCAACTTCCCACATTTGCTGGCTGACGTTAATCTGGTGCTGCTGGGCTGTGAATTGACGCTGGCTTCGGCACGCGACACGATCCGCATTCTGTCTTGGCTCAAAGCCAATGCCGCTCATGCGCATCCGATGATTATCGCCAACAAGGTTCAGCCAAACGCTGCAGAAATCAGCAAAGCCGATTTCGAAGCTTCGATTGAACGCAAGATCGATTTCAGCATCCCATACGACATCAAGGCAGCTTCGAATTCTGCCAAGCTGGGTCAGGTGTTTGCTGAAGCCAATCCGTCGAGCAAAGCAACAGCTGTGATCAAACAGTTGGGCGAGCGCATCATCGGTGCGAGCGAAGACGATCTGGCAGCAGTGACGGAAGAGAAGAAATCACTGCTTGGCGGTTTCGATCTGAAATCACTTCTGGCGAAGAAAAACAAAAGCGAAGTGGAACCGGCTGAATAGACTTTGAGATCAGCGCGGTGCGTCACGGTGACCATCGCGCGGCCTCATTTAGCCGACCTTCCTTGCGTTAGACGACTTTTATACGGGACCACGTCGATATGGATATGTTCCAGACTCTGATTGTTACAATCGCGATCTTTGCGGTGATTGTGGTCCTGTATTTAATTGTCACAGGCTCGCAAGCTGGCAAAGCGCAAAAGCGTCGCTTGGAAGGTGTGCGTCACCGGCATTCGGAAAGCACCGATGCCAAGGTGGAGTCGCAGTTTAAGAAAGCGATCGCCGCGCGCAAACCCAAGGCTTACAAAGTTGCGGGGTCTGCTTCGAAACTCGAAGCACTCGAAAATCGGCTGGACCGGACCGGCAAAGGCTGGACTGCATCACAGTACATCTATGCATCGCTTGGGATTACCTTGGTGTTAGCGGTCTTAGTCTTCATCCAAAGTGGCGCGTTGCTGTTATCGTTGGGTGTGGGCGCGCTGATCGGGTTTGGTACTCCACATTTGGTGGTCGGCTTTTTCATCAAGTCACGGACCAACAAATTCAACTCGAAGTTTCCTGACGCAATCGAATTGCTTGTTCGCGGGTTACGCTCTGGCCTTCCGGTGACAGAGACGCTGGCAGTGGTGGCACAGGAAGTGCCCGGCCCTGTCGGCATCGAGTTCAAAGGTATCGTTGAGCGGATCAAGATCGGTAAAACGATGGAAGATTCGCTTCAGGAAACTGCGGACCGCCTCGGCATTCCAGAGTTCAACTTCTTTTGCATCACTTTAGCGATCCAGCGCGAAACTGGCGGCAACCTTGCGGAAACGCTGTCGAACCTTGCCGATGTTCTGCGCAAGCGTTCACAAATGAAGCTCAAGATCAAAGCGATGAGTTCGGAATCGAAAGCGTCTGCTTACATCGTTGGCGCTTTGCCGTTCATTGTCTTCGCTATGATCTGGTGGATCAACCCCGGCTACATTGGCGGGTTCTTCGAAGATGACCGTCTAATCGTGACAGGCCTTGGCGGCCTCACATGGATGGGTATCGGCGTCTTCATCATGGCCAAAATGGTCAGCTTCGAGATTTAAGCTGGAAAGACACAGACCATGATTGATCAACCATCAGGCCCAACGCTTCTCGGCTTCGACGTTATCGTCGTCGGCAGTATCCTTGCTGGTATTGCTGCGATGTTCGTGATGTTCGCGATTTACGCCGCGATTACAATTCGCGATCCGATGGCAAAGCGCGTCAAATCATTGAACGAGCGACGCGAAGAACTCAAAGCCGGGATTGTAACCGCTGGGGCGAAAAAGCGCGCAAGTTTGGTGCGCAAAACCGACACAACCGACAAAGTGAAAGACCAACTGGGCAGCCTCAAACTGCTTCAGGAAAGTCAGATTGCAGATGTCCAACAAAAGCTCGCTTATGCCGGTTATCGCAACAAAGAACTGGCGGTTTTAATCATTGGTTTGCGCGCAGTTTTGCCAATTGTGCTGGGCGTGTTCGGTTTTGTGGTCATCTATGTGATCAACTTTTTCCCGGAATGGGGCCCAATGTATCGCTTGGGTGGGATGACGGCTCTGTTGTTCGCCGGCTATAAAGGTCCCGAACTGTTCCTCAGCAACAAATCGTCAAAGCGCACAAAAGAGATCCAGAAGGGTCTGCCTGACGCGCTCGATCTGTTGGTTATCTGTGCTGAAGCCGGTTTGACAGTCGACGCTGCGTTCAACCGTGTGGCAAAGGAATTGGGCCGTGCCTACCCTGAATTGGGCGATGAGTTCGCGCTAACCGCGATTGAACTGTCATTCCTGAACGAACGCCGTCAAGCGTTCAACAACCTCGCATACCGGGTCAATCTTGAAGCGGTCAAAGGCGTGGTGACCACCATGATTCAAACCGAACGTTATGGTACACCGTTGGCCTCCGCTTTGCGGGTGCTCTCTGCTGAATTCCGCAATGAGCGGATGATGCGTGCCGAAGAGAAAGCTGCGCGTTTGCCAGCGATTATGACGGTTCCGCTGATCCTGTTCATTCTGCCTGTGCTGTTCATCGTGATCCTTGGCCCAGCGGCCTGCTCGATCAACGATGCACTTTTATCCGACGACAAGTAAGAGGTTCGCGCGTCTCGGGGACAACCCGAGGCGCGCTACCCTTTTTGTTCGGAAAGCTCCGTAACCCTCTCGCGCATACGTTGAAGCAAGCTGCGCAATTGAGTTTGCTCCGCCTTTGAAAACCCGTCGAACAAATCGCGCTCAATAGCTTTGGCCATTGGCATCACTTCAGCGTGGATCGTCCGTCCTTCTTGGGTCAATTCAAGCAAGTGCGAACGCCCGTCGCTGGCATTCGGAACGCGAGCAATCAACCCGCGCTCTTCCAAGACCTTGCAAGCACGATTGACCGCCACCTTATCCATCAATGTCGCATCGGTCAGAACCCGTTGTGTTGAACCGCCAACATCGCTTTGCTTGTCGCCCAATACTGCGATAACTCGCCATTCCGGAATTTTGAGTCCAAACTTTTTGCGATAGCGTTCCGCGATTAACCCGCTCACCGCATTTGACGCGATGGAGAGTTGGTAAGGCAAGAAACCGGCCAGCTGACTGTCAGACACTTTGGGAACTTTCGAAAGAAAAACTCGGCTTAGTTTCCCATAATTCCTGCATTCAACGCAACCCCTTAAAGATCATTCGTAAAAGCGCTCATCCCACCAAGGATAAAAACCTGGCATGTCTTCGCTGACTTTGCCCGGATATTCGGGGTTGCGCTTCTCAAGGAAGCTTGCGATCCCTTCTTTAGCGTCGGCTCCGCGCGAGAGACTGTAAATCGCGCGGCTGTCGATCTTATGCGCTTCCATTGGGTGGTCAGCACTCATCAATCGCCACATCATTGCACGAGTCATTGCGACGGAGATTGCCGATGTGTTTTGCGCGATCTCCAAAGCGATTGACCGAGCCTGACCCATTAGGTCACCAGCCGCATGGATTGATCGCACGAGGCCGCCTTCTTTGGCTTCTTCAGCGTCGAACACTCGCCCAGAATAACACCATTCCAAAGCTTGAGAGATGCCGACAATGCGTGGGAGAAACCAGCTCGATGCCGCTTCGGGAACAATCCCACGGCGGGCAAAAACAAAACCATAGCGCGCTTTATCGCTGGCCAAGCGAATATCCATCGCCAACTGCATTGTCGCACCTACACCGACAGCCACCCCGTTGCAGGCGCTGATAAGCGGTTTCTTGCTTTCAAACAGTCGCAAGGTCAGCAGTCCGCCGCCATCGCGCACGCGCTCATCTGAAAGGTCTTCGACCGCGTCACTGCTTGAAAAAACCTGCCCTCCCCCTTCCGGCGTGAGATCAGCGCCAGCGCAAAACACCCGTTCGCCGCTTCCGGTAAAGATCACCGCACGCACGCTGTCATCTGCATCAATGTCATCCATCGCCGCCATGATCTCTACACCCATGGTTCGGGTGTAAGCGTTCATTTTTTCCGGGCGGTTGAGAGTGATTGTGGCGACGCCTTCGGATTTATCAACGAGAATTTGTGTGAATTCGCTCATGGTGATCTCCTTATAGGGCTGAACTTTGTCCCAGCTTTGGGCTCTGCGTCACCCGCGAATATGATAGCTTAGCACAAGCGCAAAAAAGAACCCCCGCGCGAGCAGCGCGAGGGTCCTAAAAATTCCCAAGAGAGCGGAGCGTCAGCGACCAAGGCTGGTGTCAACGATGTCACCCCGCCCCAACGTGACAAAGCGTGCAATCGTGGTCTTGGCGTTCGGAATGCTCATATTCCAAGCACCAGCCAGCGTTTCGGCGTCGTCATAATCATAGGGTACTTCGCCCCAACGGCATTTGTTGCCGCGATCACGTGATTGCTCAAGATAGTCCGTGACTGTTTCGATCAGGCCATTTTCAACCTTGTTCCCGATGAAGACTTTTCCTTCGTACGGTGTTTCGCCAAAATTCGCCCCGACAAGTTTCGCATCGCAATAGGAAAAGCCGGACCGGCCGTAAGCTGCCAACGCGCCCCGCTCGCGCACCAACACCGAATTGGCGTTTGCCAGCGCGCCGGTGACAACGCCGGATTGGCCGCTGGTGTAGAATCCGGCGGCCTTCGCTTTGGCTTGATGCGGTTCGACGCCCCAGTAATTGCCTAGAGCGACCGCATCGTCATAAGAATGCGGCACATCTTGCCAGCGGCAAGTGTTGCCGGCCATGCGAGATTCATTGAGAATCAACGGGATGTTGTTGCCGATACCATTGTGGATCTTGACCCCTATAAGCAGTTTGCCTTCATACGTATCGCGATTAAAATACTTACCAACCAAGCGGGCGTCGCAATAATTGTAGTCGGAGTTCGCAAAGAGCTGAAACTTCTGATCTTCAGAAATTTGTGCGAGTGCCGGTGTCGCTGCTACCATGCTGCCGGCTGATGCGCTGAGCATCAAAGCCGCCATGACATGTTTGAAATGTGGTTTTCTTGGCATTATCGTGTCCCCCATTGGTGTATGTATTTTAATCTTTATGTCGACTTTCATGAACGAATGATTATCCGGTTTGCATTCGGTCGATCCAGTGTTCGCTCAAATCTTGAGCCATGGGCAGGTCGCAAAGCAACTTATCCAGAGTGTCGGGCAAATTCTGACCATCCTGCATGCACCAGCGCAGAATAGCTTCGAACAGCCCCGCGCACTTCAGTACATCTTCCGCCTCAGTCATACCCGGAAGAATGCGTATTTCGAGCGTGTCCTTATGCTCGGACTGGTTGACCATATTGACGAGGTTGAAGTCGCAATATTTGACGAGCTTTAACCCGATCAGCGTCGCGCGTACTTCATCCCAAGAATACGTGGCAAAGTCAGGCTTTGCCACGGCCTTCGCAAGTTCTGGTGGCCACCCACCCAACCGCACACAATTGGGATTGGCCCCGACAAGCGCGCGCAACTCAGCAGAAAATCGCGTCGCAAGGCCAACGAAATTGGCGACGAAAGTCGCGGACCGCAGAGGCTTGGCATCGAAGTGGATATGTGTCGCGCTCTCCTTCGCCAAACCAAACCCCAACGCCGCTGCATCATCCAACAGCGCGCCTAAATTGTCGAGATGGTCACTTGCAATGGGCGCTGTCACGATCTCGCAAGGCCGCTCGCGTTCTCCGGGCAAGGGCGCGCCAATCGCGATGGAATTCCCGCGCTCATCAGACACACGTATCATGCCTTGGGCCAGCGCATCGGCGTTAGTCCCGAACAAGTCAGCTAGCGGGTCTAGAACCTCTTCAAGCGGGGCACTCGCATCGCAGTGACGCTCAACAAGACGCAAGAAACGCGCATCATCGCTGACCACCCGATACCATCCGGGCTTTGGTTTGGCTTGCCGATCAAAATCGGCTTGCAGCGTCAAATCGTCGACAAAGTTCGCGACCCATTGGCCGTTTGCGTCGTCAACGCGCAGACCCGGGGTGAGGTTTTCAAATACATCCTGCCCCGGAACCTTTGACGGTTCGGATTCGGGATGGAATATCTTTGTGACCCTGCCCCCGACCCGGTCAGAAACACACTGCGCCAAATCGAGCCGTGAAACGCCAACTGGCGCTGCGAGTTCAATTTCGAAGCCGACTTTCCAATTCAACGTCACCAAGGGAGCCGGCTTCGATACCATTTGCGCTTACCTTGGCGCCATCCGGATTGCGCCGTCGAGACGCACGTCTTCGCCGTTGAAATAGCCGGTTTCGATCATCGTCATTGCAAGCTTTGCATATTCATCAGGAAGCCCAAGGCGTTTCGGGAACGGTACGCTTGCCGCTAGCGCGTCTTTCACTTGCGGGGGCGCAGCATTCATCAATGGCGTTTCGAAAATTCCCGGCAGAATTGTGTTCACTCGGATGCCCTCACGCATAAGATCGCGAGCGATAGGCAATGTCATGCCCACAACCCCGCCTTTCGATGCAGAGTACGCTGCTTGTCCCATTTGACCGTCTTCTGCAGCGACTGAAGCGGTGTTGACCATCGCGCCGCGCGCACCATCATCATTGATGGGATCAAGTGTCATCATGCCCGCCGCAGATTTCGCGATGCAACGGAAGGTGCCTATCAAGTTCACCTGAATGACAAAGTCAAACGCGCTGATCGGGAAATGTTTGATTTCGCCTGACTGCTTGTCGCGGCTTGCAGTCTTGATCGCGTTACCGATACCTGCGCAATTCACCAAAATTCGCTCTTGCCCATGGGCTTCGCGTGCTTTGGCAAAACCAGCATCCACGTCTTCATCGCTGGTTACGTTGACCTTACAAAAGATGCCGCCAATCTCAGCGGCCATCGCTTCGCCCTTCTCTTCGTTCATATCGAAGATTGCGACTTTTGCGCCTTTGGCTGCAAGAGCTCGCGCGGTCGCTGCGCCAAGGCCTGATGCGCCACCGGTCACAACGGCAGGGGTATTTGCACTAACTTCCATTTAGATTTTCCTCTCAGATGGGATGTTTTTAGAGCGACTCAACGATTGTGACATTGGCGACGCCGCCGCCCTCGCACATCGTTTGCAATCCGTATTTCTTGTCGTGGCGCTTCAAAGCGTGAACCAGGGTCGCCATGAGCTTTGTACCCGACGCGCCTAGTGGGTGGCCCAGTGCAATAGCACCGCCATGCACATTGAGCTTTTCCGGGTCTGCGCCAGTGTGTTTAAGCCAAGCCATAGGCACCGGAGCAAAGGCTTCATTTACTTCATAAAGGTCGATGTCCGACATTTTCAAGCCTGCTCGCTCCAACGCTTTGTCAGTTGCAAACAAGGGCTCTTCCAACATGATAACAGGATCGCCAGCGGTCACGGTTAGGTTGTGAATACGCGCAAGCGGGGTGAGGCCGTGGGCTTTCAGTGCTTTTTCGCTAACGACCAAGACAGCGGACGAACCATCGCAAATCTGACTGGCAGAGGCTGCTGTGATACGGCCTTCTGGCGAAATCAGTTTAACTCCGGCGATCCCTTCGAGAGTCGCATCAAAGCGGATACCCTCATCGACAGTGTGCGTATCGTCGCCCTCGGGTGTTTCGACTTCGATTGGGACAATTTCATTTGCAAACGCGCCCGCTTTGGTCGCTGCAATCGCTTTTTCGTGGCTTGAAAGCGCAAACTGGTCGATCTCGTCTTTTGAAAAACCATGCTTTTGCGCGATCATCTCTGCGCCCATGAACTGGCTGAACTGCACGCCGGGATACTTGGCTTGGAGATCCGGTGACATAGGCTGGCCCATGCCCTCTTTCATATGAAGGGTTATGTTAGAACCCATGGGCACACGTGTCATGCTTTCAACGCCGCTGGCGATCACCACGTCCTGCGTCCCGCTCAACACAGCCTGCGCAGCAAACTGGATTGCCTGTTGCGAAGAACCACATTGCCGATCAATTGTAACAGCCGGCGTGCTTTCTGGCAGTTTTGAGGAAAGTACACCCATCCGCCCAACTTGCATGGCTTGCTCGCCCGCTTGGCTGACGCAGCCGGTGATGACGTCTTCAACCGCGCTCGGATCAATCCCGCTTCGGTCAACGATCGCATCGAGGCTTTTCGCCAGCAAATCAACGGGGTGCACGCCTGCGAGGCGTCCTCCACGACGACCTCCAGCGGTGCGAACGGCTTCGACAATATAAGCTGTGGTCATTGGAGGTTCCTCTTCGTGTAACGCGTTTCAATTTGCGACTGGATTATGGGAGCCCGCACGGCAAATCAAGGCGTCAAAAATGGGAGGGTATGCTTCGAACGACGCTTGCCTTGAACCTTTGCGGGTCGCTATCGCAGTTCATAGGATTTGTGCAGCATGAAAAAGCTCTTCGAACTCAACCCGGCTCTTGACCGCACGGCCCTGGCTCAGCGTTTTACTGAGACAGGGCGAGTGCAAGTTCGCAATGTGTTGACGTCTGAGACTGCGCGCGAAATTGTCAGCGTGCTTACCAAGGATACCGCATGGGGCATGGCGGTCGGCGCAGGCGACGCAAAACCACAAAGCTTCCGGATGCAAGAGGTCCAATCGCCAGTGGGTCAGCAAAAGGTCAACGCCGCAGCGAAAACGGCGCAAGAGCATACGGCGCGCGGCGAGTATGGCTTTCGCTTTGCTCATTATCCGATCCTCACCGCTGTGCAAGAAGGCTGGGACCCTGGCGGTGCACACGAAGTGTTGCTCGAACATCTGAACGCGCCGGAGTTTCTAGGCCTTGCGCGCGATGTAACCGGGATCACGAACCTCACAAAAGCTGATGGGCAAGCAACCCTGTTTGCCGCCAACCATTACCTTGGGCGACACATAGACAGTCATGTCGCCGAAGGTTGGGAAGTTGCCTATGTGCTGAACTTTGCGCGCGAAGACTGGCACCCTGACTGGGGCGGCTATTTGCTGTTCCTCGACGAAGACGGCGATGTGGTCGAAGGGTTTCGCCCCCGCTTCAACACCTTGAACCTGTTCAAAGTCCCGCAGAGCCACGCGGTCAGCTATGTCCCGCCCTTCGCGCCGGTTGGGCGGCTCGCAGTGACAGGGTGGCTGCGCACCCAATGATGGCTGCAAGTGGATCTGCACCCGAGGCGCTGTTGCGCGCGCGCGAGGCGATGCAATCCGGTGACATTGCAGGTGCTAGAGCGGTCACCGACGCCGCGCGCAAGGATCATCCGCATGATGCGCGATTGGCCGACGCAGCGGGCGATCTCGCGCTTAAGGATGGAGATCCTCAAGCCGCGGCAGGCCATTTCGCAGCGGCGAGCAAAGCCGATCCGAGTAATATCGACTTTGCTTTGAACCACGCCATCGCGCTGCAACGATCGGAACGCCACATTGACGCCATCGCAGCGCTGACCCCGCATGAAAAGTCTGGGCGAGGCACGGCGCGATATGGCAGCGTGCGTGCTTTGTCAGAGCGCAGTTTAGGGCGACCCTCAAAAGCTGCACAATGGTATGATGCTGCCCTCGCATTGGAACCGCACCACCCGCGCGCGTTGCATGGCCGCGCGCGCGTGGCGTTGGAATGTGGTGACGCCGATCCGGTTGCACGGTTTGACGCAGCTTTATCGGTGAACTCAGGCGATGCCGACCTTTGGCTCGGCAAAGCGCAAGCGTTGGATGTGATGGGTGATACAAGTGGCGCGCGCACCATCGCCGAACAAATTTGCGCGCAGGCTCCGGGTTTTGTCGCTGCACTCAAGTTTCTGAGCGGATTGAAGCTGGCGGCCGGAGAAGCAGATTTCACAGCGCCCTTTGCTCAGGCAGCTGCCAAAATCCCGCAAGATCCCAATATCCCTGCGTCGCATTCGGAAACCTTGGCCGGGTTGGATTATGCAAAAGAGGCAGCTTCCGTCGCCGCCGACGCGCGCAAGCGGTTCCCTAATGAGCCGCATTTCACACTGCTCGAAGCGGTTCATGCGGGCTCTGCGGGAGAGTGGGACCACGCGGATGCATTGTGGGCCAAGCTTCCCACACAAACACCGATGCGCTCGCTCCATGAAGCGCGTCACAGAATCAGAGCCAAGGACACGGGTGCGGCGCTAACTTTGCTCGACCAAACGCTCAACGCCAATCCATGGGACATTTCCGCTTGGGCATTGCGCGGAATTGCTTGGCGTTTGGCAGGTGATGAACGCGCAGCATGGCTTCACGGACAAGCTGGGTTGGTGCAATTGCGCCCACTTGCTGGGCGTGACGGGCTGATCGATGATGCGATTGCAGAGCTTGGCAACCTGCATGATGGCTCGGCTATGCCTTTGGGGCAAAGCCTGCGTGGCGGTACACAAACGCGGGGCATCCTGTTCCATCGAAGGGATCCTTTGCTTGCCGAACTGCAAAGCGCCATCCTCGAAACGCTCAAAGAATATCGCAGCGAACTGCCTGATTTGGACGACAGCCATCCTCTTCTGCGCCATCGCGAAACACCTTGGGAGTTAGCTGGGTCTTGGTCTGTGCGACTGACCGGCGGCGGCGATTACCACACGTCGCATATTCACCCGCAGGGTATCATTTCATCGGCCCTTTATCTGATTGTCCCGCAAGACGCGCATAGCGATGATCCGAAAGGATGGCTCGAAGTGGGTCGTCCACCGCCTGACTTGGGGTTGGAATTGCCGCCAATCCGCGCGATTGAACCGCAAGCTGGACATTTGGCACTGTTCCCTTCCACGCTTTACCACGGCACTACACCCTTTGGCGCAGATGAACGCATGACTGTGGCATTTGACGTTGTAACCGGGCAATAGGTTGGCATGAACGCCACTCAAATTCCATCCGCCAACGATCCATGGGGCGATTTCTGGTCTCAGACGATTCAGGGAGAACGCACAGTGCATGGCGGCGGATGTTTGCCTCAGCGCTGGGCCGCCATTGAAGATGCACAATCGAGTGAATGGCTAGCCTTTATCGAAGACCTGCCAACAAGCGCCAAAGTGCTTGATCTGGCGACCGGCGATGGCTGCGTTCTGCGTTGGATGCACGAGGCCCGTCCCGACCTAGAACTGAAAGGCATCGACCTCGCACCCGAACTCCCGGCGCCCCCTCCACAAATGCAAATACTGACCGGGGTTGCGATGGAGGAGGTTCCTTTCGACGACAATTCATTCGCGGCGGTGGTCAGCCAATTTGGGTTTGAATATGGTGATGTCACCGCAATTGCTGCCGAGATTGCTCGCCTGTTGGACGACAAAGGCAAAGTGGGGCTGATGGTGCATCGCGGCGATGGCCCAATCCTTGAACATAATCGGCAGCGACAAAGTGAGATCAATTGGGCTTTGCGTGAAAAGAACGTGATGCAAACAGTGGCAAGCGCACTTACCGCTCCCAACGGCGGAAATGAGGTGGCGGCACAAGTTGCAGCAGCCCTTGCAATGTTAGGTCAAAAGACTTTTAGTGAAAGCTCGCCAGCCTGGGAAATTCCTGAGGCGATGCGCCGGTCCATCTTGATGGGCGAAAAGACGAGCAGACAGTCCATTCTGGATGCGTTCGCTGCGATCGAGCGCCATGCGGTGAACGAGGTTGGAAGGATCGACTCGCTGGCAAATGCCTGCGCCACTGCCGATGCGCGCGACGTCATTGTGGGAGCATTTTCGAACCACAACCTCAGCCTGAAAAGTACCAACCAAGTGTGCGAACCATCTGGCCGTGCCTTGGCTGATTTTCTCCTATTCTCCTGATATTGCTGCGCATTCCGCAAACAATGCAGGTAGCGCATCGGGCGCCATTTCATCACAAATACAAAAGGGGCGACGGACAAAAGTCCGCCGCCCCTTTTTGTGAGCTCAGCTCAGCGCGTCGTTCTTAGAACGAGAACGCAACCGAGGCGAAGAAGTCACGTCCCAGCACGTCATATGTGCTTGGGAAGGTGTTAGCTTGCTCTTGGTTGTCACCAAGCAGGAGGCCGCTCGGACGGTTCGTTACGAAGCCGTTCTCGTCGAACTCCGGAGTGCCCGGCAGAGTATCAAGCAGGTTGTTGATACCAAATGTGAGGGTCACGTTCTCATTCGCAGCGAAAGAAAGCGTGAGATCAAACACATCGTATGCCGGAATCCGCTCGATGCCGTTGAAAGCAGTGAAGTCAGTACCTTCATCCGCATCCTCAACACCCGACAGGTGACGCCAACGAGTTGACAGCGTCAGTGGTCCGTCAATGTAGCTCACACGCGTATTCCAAGAGAAGGAAGGACGCGGATCGCCAGTGTTAGGGCAATCGCCGCCGAACAAACCAGCACACTCAAACACGTTTTGACCATCAGCGATCGGATCGAGGAAGTAGCTCTCCGTCCAGTTGCCAAGGAAGTTGATGTTCAAGCGCGCTTCGTCGTTACCCATAATTGAGAACGGAAGTGAAGTGCCGTAGTTCACTTCAAGGTCGATGCCCGAAGTGCCTAGCTCTGCAACGTTAACACCAGCAACAAGAGGCGGGTTGTCGACGCTGATCGCACCGTCAGCATTACGAATGCCAACGAATGGCTGACAAAGAACGCTGTTTACGTCTTGAGCTGTGCCGAAGCACAAGTTCAGAAGACCTTGCAGCGAGCCACCAGCAACCGAAATCGCATCTTCGATAACGATGTCATAATAGTCAGCTGTAATCGTCAGACCTGGCAATGCGTCTGGGCGAAGGACAAGACCTACTGACCAGCTGGTCGAGGTTTCTTCACCTAGGTTCGGGTTGCCACCGAACAATGCAGGGATCTGAGCGTTCAACTGAATTGCGGCAGCGTTACCAACGTTACCAGCAGGTACACCGGTCGCGATACAGGTTGCATCCGCGCCAGGGTTTGCAGCGAGGAAGGCCGGATCACCACAAGGGTCAGTTGCGCCCGGGAAGCCGATAGCCTGACCGCCGAACAATTCGCCGACGTTCGGAGCGCGAACTGCACGCTGATACTGACCGCGAAGTTTCACGCCGTTATAGACATCAAACTCTGCACCGCCAGCATAGGTCCATACGCCGCCAACCGCTTCAAGCGAGTAGTCGGAGTAACGTGCCGCACCAGTAAGTTCGAGACGCTGTGTACCGTTGTCGAACACTGGGACGTTAAGCTCAGCGAAGAGTTCGCGCACATCGTACGCGCCTTCTGTTGCTTCACCGGCATTAAAGCCAATAACGTCACCCGAAGACAAAGCAGTGTCAGGAATGAACTGCGAAGCCACACGGCGGTATTCAGCACCTACAGCGAAACCGATGTCACCAGCACCTGCGGTGAGTTCACCCAAGAAGCCAGAGATCGAACCCGAAGCCACTTCAACCGACGAAATGTCGCCGTTCTGTGCTTGGATCGTGATCGCAGAAACTTGCTCATCTGTGAGCGTGCCTTGACCAAACGGATTGATCGCGGTTCCTGTGCCGTCGAGGCCAGCCTGGAATGCAGAGCGCGAAATATTACCTTGCTGCACGTTGGAATTGCGCGTGCGAGCAAACATGTAATACGCGTCATAGTTGAGGCTGTCGGTGATTTCACCGGTCACGCCCGCCAATACACGGAACGCGTTACGCTCATCCAGCGAGTTACGCGGACCTGATTCAAGCACACGACGCTGAACAAAGGCACTGACCACACCAAGCTCTGGTGCAGCAAGCGGAGACAGGCCGTTTGCAACACGCTGTGCGTTTGCAGCCGCTTCGTTTGCGTCAAGCTGGTTGAGTTCTGCGATAGTTGCCGCATCGAGGAACTGTGAAACAGTTGCGATATCGATGTTAAACGTGCCAGTCACAGGTGTAGCCGCAAGTTCTTGTGCAACGCGGTTGTTGACAAAAGACACTTCGGTATAGGCGCGATGCCCATCGGTGAACTCGTAGTCTGCGAAACCGCCAAGCAGGTAACGCTCTTGCGGAACCTGAAGGTAGTTTACCGGTGCATAGTTATATGTGTCACCTGCGCGAGCGCGCGGGCTGCCCGGCGTATCGAAGATCGCATCATCGATTATGAGACCTTCAGCCAAAGGCGCAGTGTTACCATCGTCATCAATAACCGTCGTACCCGGCGAATTCAAACGACCTTGTGGAACGGTCGAAGAACCGAACTGAAGCAGGTCCACACCAAAAGTTTCACCACCAATGGCGAAATTCGAGAAGTCACGGTCGCCTTGGAAGATGTCTTCACGCTGGAAGTACTCAGCATAGACAGTCGCGTTACCGCGGCCATCGTCAAAGCTTGTTCCGAGAGCGCCATAAAGTTGGTAGCGAGCGCCGTCGCCTTCTTGGGTCAACGAGTATTGGCCACCAGCTTCGAGACCTTCAACCTTTTTCAGGTTGAAGTTCACAACACCTGACAGCGCATCTGAACCGTAAACGGCGGAAGCACCACCGGTCACCACATCGACTGTTTCGATGAGGAAGTTCGGAATGGTGTTAAGGTCGACAATTTGCCCGGTGTCAAAAGACAACCAACGGCGGCCGTTTACCAGAACCAACGTGCGGCTTTCGCCGAGACCACGAAGGTCAAGCGTTGCCGTGCCGTTACCTGGGTTGTTCGAGTTGCCGGTTACGCCCGGTACAACTTGTGGAAGTGCGTTAACAACGCTTTCAATGTTGACTGCACCAGTCAGCTTGAATTCTTCTGCGTCGACAACTGCAATGGGAGCAGCAGTATCAACGTTGCGTTGTTGAATACGCGAGCCGGTAACGATGATGAGGTTTTCGTCTTCAGCCGCTGTATCAGCGTCTGGGCCGGTATCTTGAGCGTATGCGGGAGAAGCGACCATTGCAGTAGCCATTACGGTACCAGCAAGGAGCGATCCCTTGTTAAAGCGGTTCATTTTAATCCCCTTCATATATGCACACTTAGGAGTGATGCGCATAATAAGAATGTCGCGGGCACATGCCCGGATTCCTCGCCTTTATTCGATTCATTGCAGGCATCGCAATCATGCAAGAAGCACAATTGCAACGTCGTCGCATACGTGTGACATTCGAGTCACAGTTTACAATTGGCGTGGCAATTTCGTGGTGGGCCGCTAATAATCGCGCGATTAAATTGCTGGGACCCGCGTTAGTGCACCATGGTTTCAATAACTTACAAGGAGAGAAGGCATGATGGCTGAGCATTGCAGGCGGAAACCGACCATTTCTCGGGTTCGCTTAGGCGTTACACTAAGCCTTTGTAGTTTCGCATTGTCATATTCCTCTGTTGCAATGGCACAGGACGGACAAAACGGCGCTACGCCCGATTTCCTAGCCAAGCTTAAAGAGTGCCAGGCTATTACTGATGATGCAGATCGGCTTGCTTGTTTTGATGGATCGGTCACTGCGATGGTCGCAGCGAACGAGGCCGGACAAGTGCAGATCGTCGACCAAGAGGACGTGCGAAAGACTCGGCGACAGCTTTTTGGGCTGTCAGTGCCAGAAATCGACATCCTCAAAGGGAAAGACGACGATAAGCAGACCAAAGAAGCGCGCGAGTTGCTAGAAACGACCATCACAAGCGTGCGTTATCTTTCATCCAGAAAAATCCGCTTCACCACGCAAGAGGACGCGGTTTGGGAAATTAACCGCGCGCCCACGCGCCTACGCACCGTCGAGGCAGGGGATACAGTCGTGTTTAAGAAGGCGTCTTTGGGCACCTTCTTCATCCGTATTGACGGGCAGCTCGGCGTCAAAGGCAAGCGGGTGCGATAAGGTACCCATCCCTCCGAACCAAGTCTGACAACGAAAAAGGGCCCGCCAACTAGGCGAGCCCTTTTCTGTTTCAAAGCTTGAGGGGACTTAGAGCCCGCCCGGCCCGCAATCGTTCGCAAGATAATCAAGCATCTTGGTGTACAATTGCTGTTGGTGGTTAAACATCAACGTGTTGCCGAAGTGGTCAGCGCCCTTAAGCGTCACGAACTGACCATCCTTACCAGCGGCTTCAAACGCTTTCTTGTAGTCGGTGAAGTTGAAGTAGAGCACCCGGCGATCCACGTCTCCGTGCACCATAAGTAGCGGGATATTGACCTTCTCAACTTCGTCGATTGGGTTGATCCCGATCGTTCCACGGCGCTTACCCCAATCATCGAGCGCTTTTGGCGCGCTGCCTCCGCGGCGGCTGCGATAAACCTTCTCGGCATCAGCCACAGCCGCAACAGCAACCGCACATTGATAAAGCTGTTCTTCGCGGCTGGTCGCAACAAGCGCAGCATAACCGCCATAAGACCAACCAAAGAACGCCACCCGCTCAGGATCAACAAGCCCCTGTTCGATCAGGTATTTGACGCCGTCATCCTTGTCGTCCTGCATCGCAAGGCCATGTTCGCCATAGCCGGCATCAAAGTGCTTTTGGCCCCAGCCGGTCGAGATGCGGTTCTGCGGATAGAACACCATGTACCCGGCATTGGCGAGCATTTGGCTCATTTCCGAGTAGCCCTGCACCGCGTTTACGTGCGGTCCGCCATTATGCTGAACCACGAGCGGGAATGGGCCTTCGCCTTTAGGGATTGTGATGTAGCCCGGTATTTCCAGCCCATCACGCGCTTTGTATCGGATGTATTTAACTTCGGAGAGTTGGTCAGGCAAAAGCTCTGGGTTGCGGCTGCCGAGTTTGGCAAGCTTCCCATCCTTGACGAGCCAGAATGAGCCAGGATCTTTGGGTCCCGAATTCTGAACAATCATCCGCTCGCCATCACGCGAACGACTGGAAATCGTTAACTGATGAGCGTTGGGAATTTGTTGCTCAAGCGCTTCATAAAGCGCCTTTTCATCCTGATCGAACCAGTGACGTTCGCGTTTCGCCCCCGGATAGATTGCCGCCGCAAGCTTATCATTGCCGGGGATGGAGTGGGTTTGAATACCCAACACATCGCCATGTTCGGCTTGGAACAATTTCTTGCCCAACTGACCGGTGTTAAAATCAAACTCCCAAAGCGCGGCTTTGTCTTCGCCATTCGGGTTATCTACGATGTAGCCGATATTCGGATCATCATGTTTAAAACCAACCAAGCCGTGGATGCCGCCAAGAACCCGGTAGAGGTTTTCGTGCTTATCCAGGTCGAACTCTGGCCCGAATTGCGTCCACGATCCATCGCCGGGTTTACGGAAATAGGTTTTAAGCTTGTTGGTCGAACGATCCTGCGTTTGAGTGAAACGCGGATAACCTTCGTTATCAAAAAACGCGGTAGGAAACTTGTTCGTACCTTTCATAACCAACTTACGTCGGCCCGTTTTCAGGTTGTAGCGGTAGTAGGCGCGTGGGCGGAATGCTTGAAACGGATCGACGCCAGAAGAATCAGGAATGGCGTTGCCACCGCCAACCAAAACTGTGTCCGGCTCTGCAGGAAGCGTGTTGACGATACCAAAATTACCATCGACCGGCACAAACTTGTTTTTCGACAAGTCATAGGAATATGTCCTGTAATCTCGGACATCCTCTTCAGGTCCTTTAACTTTATTGCGGTTAACCTGCCAGGCAGCACCGAAAATAAAATTGTCGTTCACCCAGCTTGCGCTGATGATCTCCATCGGATTAGCATTCAAGGTCCGATAAGGCTTGGACAGGTCATCCACTTTATAAATTTGTAGCAAATACTCCCCGTCCTTAGTGGGATTGACATGGACAAGAACGTGTTTGCCATCAGGCGAAATCTGAACCGCGTTTACGACATTGCGCAAGGCCCAAGCATCAACCGGAACGGAACCAGTTTGTGCTTGAGTTTCGCTGGGCGCGGCTACGCTCAGACCGAGGACGCTGACGCCGACCATCGCGGCCATCAGAGGTGCTTTCAATAGTTTCATAATCTCAGACTCTTATGCTTCGAATGAAAAGATCGGTTCAAAAGCGAGCCGCACGTCCTCCACGCGCAGTCCGACTAGTTGCAGTTTAAACAAAAAAACGGCCCCTCGACAAGTGTGAGGAGCCGCCTTTTTTGCTCAAAAGAGCGAGTTGTGCGATTCGGATAGCTTAGAACGCATACTGAATGGAAGCGAAGAACTCGCGGCCATCATAGTCATAGCCCGCACCGATGATCGTGTTGTTGATAGAGAGAACCTCCCCACCGTCAACTTGTGGCGGCGCTGTGTCGAAGATGTTGTCAATACCAGCGATCACTGTGAAATCGCCTGAGCGATAACGGACCGACGCCGTGTGGTAGAAGATTTCATCTGCAAAGCCGACATCGCGGCAGAACACACCATCGCCAGCAACGACGCCATCTGGAACGAAGGCACCAGTTACAGGATCGTTGGCGCCGGAGCCATTGCCCAAACAGGTGTTGCTCGTGAAGCCAGTGGGTAGACCATCGGGACCACGACCAAAGACGTCGCTGAATGCGTCAATGCCAAGAGCATCTTGCTCAACTGGTCCAGTGTAGTTGACCTGCCAAGTGAAGCGGAAGTCCGAAACATCGGCGGTCATGGTCGCAAAGCCGGTCCAACGTGGCAAGCTTGGCTCACCTGCATCTTCATCGAAAGTTTGCGTGCCATCATCGTTGATGAACAGGTTGCTACGTTCAATCAGGTGGTTGGCCCGAATGTTGAGATTAAGTTCAACAGTCTCACCGAAGAAGTTCACGTCGGTGCCAAAGTTGGTGTTGATATCAATCCCGCGAACGCTTTCTTGGTTCAGGTTGATGAAGCCCTGAAGCACATCGCTGACCAATTGACGTCCACCAACATCAGTTGTGATCCGATCACAGAACTGGCTGCGCTCACCATCTTCACGTGCAAAGCAATCGTTGATGATGAATTGCGCATTCGGCTCAACGATCGAGTCAGAAAGCTGGATGTCATAATAAGTAGCGCCGATTGAAACATCGACGTCACCAAAGGATTCTTCGAATGCGAAACCAGCGGTCAGAGACGTTGAGGTCTCTGGATCAATGTCCAAGCTTCCGCCCGAAACCACTTCTGCACTGGCAGTCTGAATCGGGGCCAGCGAAGTGCCAGTGGTTGGATCAACATCAAGTCCAACAGTGGTTGGATCACGTCCTTCACGAATACAATTGTCAAGAACGGATTGGTCACGGGGATCCAGCAATGGATCAAATGCTCCCGTCGCGCCATCAAACGCAATGTCTGGAACGGCGCATGGATCGAAGATGTTGATGAAGCCCGACTGACCCGCGAGGAAGTTCTCACGAAGGTTCGGTGCACGGAACGAAGTACCGTATGTAAAACGCACCAGCAGCGGCGAAACAGGACGCCACCCGCCCTTGATAGAGTAGGTGAAGTTTGTTCCGTAGAACTCGTGCTCAGTCACACGACCTGCAAAATCGACAGTCAGCTCTTCTACAAGTGGCTTTGCGGCAAGCAGCGGGACACTAATTTCTGCGTATGCTTCGAGCAGGTTTGAGCTGCCAGTAGCGCCACTGTCGTTGAAGAAGCCGAAGAACAATCCGTTCGACGCAACGAAGTTTGGAATCGAATCGATTTTGTCGTCGCGGAACTCCACGCCGACAACACCAGCAACAGGGCCAGCAGGAAGATCGAACAGATCACCAGTAGCAAATGCACTGATAAGAACCTGCTCAATTGTCGTGTCGAAGTCACGAACACCAAAGAGATAATCGCGCTCAGCCTGTGTTGCGAAGTCGCCAATTGCGGAACCAAGCAAGCTTGGGGCAAATAGGTTAACTGGAACACAGCCAGCAATCAGATCCGGCGCCGCCAAATTCGGGTTAGCCAAAGCAGAAGTATCGCATGGTGCAATCGAAGGCGGGTTACCAACGATTTGGGAGACCAAACCGGTGCCGAATTGAACGTTTTGGTCATAGTCGTCAGCGATCCCGTCGCCATTGTTATCGACAATGCCATCGCCGTCGAAATCTTGAGTTGGATCAATACCGATTGCGAGAGCCAAACGATCTTCGCGAATACCGACAACGCGAGAAGTACCTTCCGACCGGGCGTAAGTACCCGCAACTTCAAAAGTCCAAGATGGGCTGATGAAGGGCAAATCACCGCGCACACCAACTGTGGCGCGATATTGCTCTTGCACAACATCGGTGTTGTTACGGTCGCCGACTACGCCAAAAATCGGCAAAACCGGCAATGAACCGAACGACCCAAGAGCCGTGCCAAACTGCGCATCTTGTGCACCGCGACAGTCGACACCACCAGGTGCAGCCGGGTTACAGGGGTTGAATGGGTTGTCATCAGGTACAAACGGGAAAATCTGAGCGTTGAACTCAGTATCCGCAGTGATCTCAGCGCGACTGTAGAGCGCTTCGAAGAACGGCGTGATGTTAGCCTCACCCGGGAAAGTATACTCACCGTAGGCGAGCACATTGATGAGCTCTTGCTGACTCAGGAAGGTTGCATCCTGCTGTTCTTCCAACCCGTTGAGGTTTTGATCATTCAGGAAGTCAACATCGCGAATGCCGTCGCCATCACCATCGATAGGCCCACCGTTGAAGAACGATTCATCGAAGCCCGGAATACCGGAGTTGCCCGGACCGCCGGTGAAGTAGATCGAGCCAACAGTCGTGAACGGAACGAAAATCCGACCTGAGAAACCTTGCTGCGCGCATTCACTGGCCGAGGTAGTAATCGTACCACCGCTTTGCGCCAGCGCGTTGGCTTGTTGGTCGATACCAAAGGTGCGAATTTCACCATCTTCGGTGACTTCGCGTTGCGTCGTACAACCGGCAAAGAAGTCACGGTCGCGAATGCGGACCTGATCGCGGAAATCATATTCCGCACCGATGCCGAAGAAGCCGCGGTCATTGTTGACGCCCCAAGCGGCGCTGACCGTGTAGTCTTCACCAGCGCCTTGTGGATTGATTTCTCCGCGAGCAAACAGCTCAAGACCGTCAAAGTCTTTGCGAAGGATCACGTTAACAACACCGGCCACAGCGTCAGAACCGTAAACCGATGAAGCACCATCTGTCACAATCTCAAACCGGTCTACCAATGAGCCCGGGATAAGGTTGAGAGAAGGAGCTGTTGGCGCACCCTCAACACCCGATGGGTGGAGACGGCGACCGTTCAACAACAGCAGCGTACGATCAGCACCTAGGCCGCGCAGGTTCAGTGTCGACGAGCCCGGACCGTTGTCAAGAACGAAGCCTTGGAAGGTTGCGTCGATTTGCTGACCAGCGGCTGCGGTAGAACGCTGAAGGATTTGCGTTGGATCAAACGCACCAACTTCGCGTTGCTGCACGCCGGAAATAACCTGAAGCGGAGAGATCGAGGTGTAGGTGTCGCGTACAATCCGCGAGCCAGTAACAGTGATGCCCTCTTCTGGAGCAGATGAATCTTCACCGTCCTCGGTGATGTCAACCTGCTCTTCTTCTTCCTCTTGACCGTCTTCGCCCTCATCTTGAGCGGAAACCGGACCCGCCATCACAAACGCGATGGCAGATGCGGAAAAGGCGAGCGCCTTCATTGAATTGCTGTGAAACTTTTTCATGATCACTCCAGTTACGACAACCGAAGCCTTGGGCGTGTCCCCATTACTGCGCTTTGCAATTTCCCCTTACAAAGCGAGCGACAACTTTAATGACACGCCAAAGCCCCTGCGATGACACATGTGTGCAATGCCGCCACAATGTTGTAAATGAAGTGTTCACTTTTCCGCGACTTTTCGCACCCGTGTTGCGAGATTCCCACATCGGAGCGCGGCGCGAGTAATATCTGCCACATTGGGCGATTCAAAAAGGATTCAAAAACCCCGGCCGGCGTAAGATAGTTACCTACACTCAGAGAACCGCTGACCAGCGCGCAAGCATCAAGTCGGTCACAAGACCGTCATTTGCAATTCGCCGTCGCCTTCATCCACTTTGAGATTCGCACCATCAGGCACAGAACCCTGCAACAGCTTCTCTGCAAGTGGGTCCTGCAAATACCTTTGAACCGCGCGCTTGAGCGGTCTTGCTCCATAGACAGGATCATAGCCGACACGCCCTAGCCAGCGCAGCGCGGCATCGGTCAGATCAAGCGTAATCTTGCGATCTTCGAGCAGCCTTTGCACGCGCTTGACTTGAATTTTGACGATTGGCGCCATGTGCTCCATCGCTAGACGGTGGAACATAATGATTTCGTCCAGTCGGTTGAGAAACTCGGGGCGAAAATGCCCTCGTACAACATCCATGACTTGGTCTTCGACATCGGCAACCTTGCCATCATCGCCAAGGTTCGAAAGGAACTGGCTGCCTAAGTTCGATGTCAGAATGATCAGCGTGTTGGAGAAATCAACCACGCGGCCCTGCCCATCGGTCAAACGGCCATCATCAAGCACCTGCAACAGCACATTAAAGACGTCGGTGTGCGCTTTCTCAACCTCGTCAAAAAGCACAACCTGATAGGGGCGTCTGCGGACGCTTTCGGTCAGCACCCCGCCCTCATCATAGCCAACATAGCCAGGAGGCGCGCCGATCAACCGCGCAACTGAGTGCTTTTCCATGAACTCAGACATATCGATCCTAACCATCGACTGCTCATCATCGAACAGAAATTCGGCCAGCGCTTTGGTCAGCTCAGTTTTACCCACGCCGGTTGGGCCTAAAAACAGGAAGCTACCAAGCGGCCTGCCAGGGTCTTGTAATCCAGCCCGCGCGCGGCGCACCGCTTTGGATACCGCTTCGATTGCATCGCTTTGCCCGATCACGCGCTTGCCAATGATCTTTTCCATATCGAGCAGCTTCTCACGCTCGCCTTCCATCATCTTGTCGACGGGTATCCCGGTCCAGCGCGACACCACTCCGGCAATGTCTTCTTCCGTCACCTCTTCGCGCAGCAAAGCATCTTCGCTCAGCGCCTCTGCGGCCTCGAGTTGCTTCTCCAGCTCAGGAATGCGCCCGTAAGACAACTCACCGGCTTTCGCGAGATCGCCTTCCCGCTGCGCTTGCTCCACTTCAAGCCGTGCTGCATCAAGCTCTTCCTTGATCTTGCCCTCGGCTTCGATTTTGTCGCGCTCATTTTGCCATCGTGTGGTGAGTTCGGCTGACTCTTGCTCAAGATTAGCCAGCTCTTCGCGCAAGGCCTCAAGCCGCTCTTTGGATGCGCGGTCGTCTTCTTTCGCCAGCGCAGATTCTTCGATCTTGAGCTGAATAATCCGGCGGTCGAGTTCGTCGATCTCTTCGGGCTTGCTCTCAACCTCCATGCGGATGCGGCTTGCTGCCTCATCCATCAAGTCGATCGCTTTGTCCGGCAGAAAGCGGTTCTGAATATAGCGATCAGAGAGCTTCGCGGCCGCGACAATCGCGGTGTCGGTGATCCGCACCCCGTGATGCAGCTCATATTTGTCTTTGATTCCGCGCAGGATGCTAACGGTATCTTCAACGCTTGGTTCTTCGATATAGACCGGTTGGAAACGGCGTTGGAGCGCGGGGTCTTTCTCGACATACTTCTGATACTCGTCGAGCGTGGTCGCGCCGATGCAGTGCAATTCACCGCGCGACAGAGCAGGTTTTAAAAGATTGGAGGCATCCATTGAGCCTTCCGACGCACCCGCACCGATCAGCGTGTGCATCTCATCAATGAACAAGATGATCTGCCCATCGGCGTTCTTCACCTCGTCGAGCACGCTTTTGAGCCGCTCTTCAAATTCGCCGCGATATTTTGCACCCGCAATCAACGAACCCATATCAAGGCTCATCAACGAGCGTCCTTGCAGGCTGTCCGGCACATCACCATTCGCGATACGCAGCGCGAGCCCTTCAGCAATTGCAGTCTTACCGGTGCCAGGTTCGCCGATCACAGCTGGATTGTTCTTCGTCCGCCGCGCCAAAATCTGGATCGTGCGGCGGATTTCTTCATCTCGACCAATCACAGGATCGAGTTTGCCGTCACGCGCCGCTTGGGTCAGGTCGCGCGCGAATTTCTCCATCGCATCATAAGAGCTTTCTGCATTGGCGCTGTCTGCTTTGCGGCCACCGCGCAACGCTTCAATCGCAGCGTTCAGTGTTTGAGCGGTGACGCCTGCGGCTTTCATTGCTTCGCCGCTCGCGCCCGGAGAAATCGCTAAAGCGACCAACACCCGCTCGACCGCGACATAGCTGTCGCCGGCTTTGTCCGCGAGTTGCTCTGCACTGTCGAGCGCGCGCACCGTGTCATTGTCCAAACCCGGTGTTGATTGCGCGCCGCCGCCGGTCACAGCCGGAATCTTGCCAAGCCCTTCATCAACCGTGCTTGCCGCCTTGGGAGCTTCCCCGCCCGCGCGCTGGATCAATCCAGCCGCCATGCCCTCTTCATCTTCCAGCAGCGCCTTCAAAAGGTGCAACGGCGTGATGCGTTGATGGTTCATGCGGATCGCGACAGTCTGTGCACTTTGCAGGAATCCCTTGGCGCGGTCTGTGAACTTTTCCAGATTCATAGTCTTTGTGATCCCTCGGACATTAGGTGTGTTACTTGACTAGGTGGGTTCGATGACCGCGCTTGCCAAGCCCTACCCTGCTAGGCATGTTTGCGCCAAGAGTGTTTGGGAGAGACTTCGCATGAGATGGTTGAAGCGCGGCGGGTTCGCGTTGGTAGCGCTGTTGATCACCGCCTTTGTGGGTTTGGCTTCGTGGGAGCCGTTCCTTGCCAAAGAGGCCGAATATGCCCCGGAAAGCTGGGACACTTACGAAGCGGAGATTGTCCGCGACGAATATGGCGTGCCGCATATCTATGGAAAGCGCGATGCGGATGTCGCCTTTGGGGTGGCGATTGCACATGCCGAAGACGACTTCTTCACTCTGCAAGACGTCATCGCCATGTCGCGCGGGCGCTATGGCGCGATTGCCGGGCAAGACGGCGCAACTTTTGATTATGTCTATCATCTGCTGGATGTGCGCGGCACGGCTCAGCGCAAATATCCAACGCTACCCGAAGACACGCGCGCTCTTTTCGAAGCCTATGCTGCGGGCCTCAACCAATATGCTGCCGATCACCCAGAAGAGCTGAAACTCGCAAACCTCTTCCCGGTGAATGGCGAAGATGTGGCGGCGGGCTTTGTGCTGCGACAGCCGTTTTTCTACGGGCTTGGCAATGTCATTGGGCCGTTGGTGGCGGGTGATCCTTTGCAGCGTGAATTTGGGCCAGACATTCCCGGTTTTCCGCGCGAGATTGCGCCCGCGCGCCCGTATCCAGATGACGATGAGCAGGCCAATCTATTGCATCCGCTCCCCATGGGCGAGGATGCCGCGCTGCTCGGCTCCAACGCATGGGCGGTGACGCCTGAGCGTTCCGGCGGGCCAACGACGCTCATTTCCAACTCACACCAGCCTTTGCGCGGCGGGGTCGCATGGTATGAATTCAGCGTAGAAAGCGAAGAGGGTTGGCATTTTACTGGCGCGAACTTCCCCGGATCGCCGTTCCCGTTTCTTGGCCATAATGAGCATTTGGGCTGGACCAATACGGTCAACCGCCCGGACATGACCGACATCTATAAACTCGAGGTGAGCGAGGATGGCACGCAATATAAGCTCGACGGCGAGTGGAAATGGCTATCGCGCAGGACTGTCACACTGCCAGTCAAGATGGGGCCGCTTACCCTGCCCATCCAACGCGAAGTTCTGCGCAGCGACCATGGCCCCGTGATACAGAACGATGATGGCTATTTCGCAATCCGGTATGGCGGGATTGATACCGTTGATCAGCTCGACGCCTATTACCGCATCAACAAGGCGACCAATCTTGACGAGTGGCAGTCGCAAATGGCGCGGATGGCTATTCCGTCCACCAACTTCATCTATGCCGATAAAGCTGGCAATATCGCCTATCTCTACAACGCGGCCATTCCCGACCGGCCAGAGGATGCCGGGGTCAATTGGCGCGGCATTTTGGACGGGACGCGCTCGGATCTGATCTGGGAGGGCGCGGTCTCTTTCGAAGAAATTCCCAAGCTCATCAATCCCGCATCCGGTTGGCTCTACAACGCCAACAATGAGCCTTACACAGCGGCGGGCGAAGGCAGCGATTTGTCGCCTAAGGATTTCTCGGCAGTGCTTGGTGTTGAATTGAAACAGACGAACCGTTCGCGCCGTGCCTATAAATTGCTGAGCGAAGTCGAAGGGCCGTTGAACCGCGCGACTTTGGAGCGGATTAAATACGACACCGCCTATGAGCGCGAAGGTTATATCAAGCAGATGTTTGATGAGTTGGAGAACTGGCCCAGCTACAAGACAACTTTGAAATCCATGATTGAGATCGACAAGGAGCTTGTCTGGGAAGCTCGAGAATTGTTGCTCACTTGGGACTTCACCGCCGATGGCAAGGGTAAGGCCGACGCGCTCGCTTACCTGATGATCCGCGATTTTATGTCGGCGGAGTATCAGAACCGCGATTGGCCGAATATGGAAGAGAAGCTCGACGAAGCCGCCGACCATTTGATGAAGCATTTCGGCAAGCTCGACCCGCCGCTCTCTGAACTCGTGCGGTTGCGCCAAGGCGACGTTGATCTCCCACTTGATGGTGGCTCTGACACTTTGCGCGCCGCGACCACTTGGGAAGCGCACGAAGATGGTCGCCTAAGCCTCGTCCACGGCGACAGTTTTATTCAATGGGTCGAATGGCCAAGAGACGGCGGAAGGGTGTTCTCGCGCTCTATCCAGCCCTTTGGCGCGGCCACCACTCGTCCGGACAGTCCGCATTACACCGATCAAATGCAGCTGTTCGTCGATCACAAGTTGAAGCCAGTTCATTTCTGGCGGGACGATGTGCTTTCAAACGCCGAACGGCGTTACACCGTTACAAACAAACGCTGATTTGCGCACGATCATTTGCCTTGCTTCGGCACAGAATCGCGCTCAATCTGTTAACTATATACTAGCGTTCATCATCGGGGAAAAACTTATGACCATTCGCACCACCAGCCTTCGCTTTAGCGCTGCTAGCCTGGCCGCGCTCAGCATCGCGCTTGCCGCGCCAGCCGCTGCTCAGGATCAAGAAATTCAGTTTGTCAGCAACCCGGTTGTGCAAGGGGTTAGCGCAGCAGCGGACGTTGCAGAGGCATCTGGAGGCGCTGCTCGAAACTCCGACCTTGCTGAACTGGTCAGTCAGGTGGAAATTCCGCACGAGGCGTTTGAGCTTGAAAACGGCCTCACCGTCATTGTGCATGAAGACCGCAAGGCCCCGATCGTCGCGGTCGCAGTGTGGTACAATGTCGGTTCCAAGGATGAGCCTAAAGGCAAAACCGGTTTTGCTCACCTGTTCGAACACTTGATGTTCAACGGATCGGAAAACGCACCAAACGACTATTTCCAATATCTCCAAGAAATGGGCGCGACCGATTATAACGGCACCACCAGCTTTGACCGCACCAACTATTTCCAAACTGTTCCCCGCCCTGCGCTCGAACGGGCATTGTGGCTGGAAAGCGACCGGATGGGCTATCTGCTTGGCGCAGTGACGCAAGGCAAGCTCGATAACCAACGCGGCGTTGTCCAGAATGAGAAACGTCAGGGCGACAACCAGCCCGGCGGTCTCGTCTTTTACGAAATCGTCGATACGCTGTTTCCCAAACCCCATCCCTATGGCCACACACCCATTGGCTCAATGGCGGATTTGGACGCAGCATCAATGCAGGATGTGCGTGACTGGTTCCGCGACAAATACGGGCCGAACAACGCAACCATCGTGCTGGCTGGCGATGTCTCCGCCGCAGAGGCGCGTCCACTGGTTGAGAAGTATTTCGGCGCGATTGCGCGCGGCCCGGTGAACACCCCGGCAGCAGCGGCAATCCCGGTGCTGAAAGAAGACGTGCGCTCGGTCATGAAAGACCAAGTTGCAGCCACCAATGTCAGCAAATACTGGCCTGCACCGGGTATCGCTGATCGCGAACTCACTGCATTGAATGTTGGTGCGCAAATCCTAGGCGGGCTGGCATCAAGCCGCTTGGACCAAAAATTGGTTCGTGAAGAAGGACTGGCGGTTGGCGTTTCTGCAGGCAACTTTGCATTCCAGCGGGTCGGCGTTCTATCGGTCGGCGCGACGCTTAAACCCGGGGTCGAATTGGCGACGCTTGAAAAGCGTTTGGATGAACTCGTCGCAGAATTCATCGAAACCGGCCCAACCGAAGACGAAGTGCGCCGCGCGGCCACCAGCAACCTTGCTGGCACCATTCGCGGGCTCGAACAAGTTGGCGGATTTGGCGGCAAAGCGGTTACCCTCGCGCAGGGCGAAGTGTTCGTCGATGATCCCGATTTCTATGCCAAACAGCTGAACGCGCTTGCAACCGTCACACCTGCCGAAGTCAAAGCCGCGATGGCAAAATGGTTCACGCGTCCGTCTATGAAATTGGTGCTGGAACCCGGCGAACGTGATGGCAGCTACGAAGAAGCTGCATCGGTTGCCGTAGAAGAGGCAAACGCCTCTGAACGCGATCGTGGTTCTGAGGAACTGTCCGTGAGCGAATTGCGTCCAAAACCGGCGATCGACACCGTTGCGCAGCTCGACTTCCCAGACCTTAAGCGCGCAACACTCGCGAATGGGATGAAAGTCACATATGCAAAGCGCGATGCAGTCCCCGCGACCTATGTTAGCATGGTTTTTGACGCTGGTTCGGCAGCTGACCCTAAGGGCAAAAATGGCTTGGAGACCTTGACGCTCGGCCTGTTTGAAGAGGGCACCGCCAATCTCACATCGCAACAAATCGCCGAAGCGCGCGAGCGTTTGGGGCTAAATATTGCGCTTGGAGGCGGCGATGATCGTTCGACCTTCACTTTGTCGGCTCTGACTGCAAATCTCGCACCATCGCTCGACCTGTTCCGGCAAGTCATCCGCGAACCGGCTTTCAACCAGAGCGATCTGGAAAGGGTACGCACCCAAACGATCACCGGGATCAAACAGCAAATGCGTTCGCCCCAAGGTCTGGCGACCCGCGCAATTGGCCCCGAATTGTTTGGCGACAGCGCCTATGGCGGGGTCAGCACGGTTGAAAGCGTGAGCTCAATCACACGCGATGATCTGGTCAGCTTCAAAGACACTTGGATCCGCCCGGACAATGGCGAGGTTTTCGTGATTTCCGACAAACCGCTCAGCGAAGTCGTCGATGCGCTCAATGGTGCGTTTGGTGATTGGGCGACCGCTTCGGTGGCCAAGGGTGCCAAGAATTTCGATGCCCCCGCAGAACCCGATGGAAGTCGGATCATCCTCATCAACCGGCCCAATTCGCCGCAAAGCTTTATTCTAGCAGCGCAGCGCACGCCATTGGATGCGAGCGATCCCGACTATGTCGATTTCACCAACGCCAACAATGCGCTGGGCGGTAACTTCCTCGCGCGGCTGAATATGAACCTGCGGGAGACCAAAGGGTGGAGCTATGGCGTACGTGGTGGTCCTCAAGCGCGTGAAAATGCGGTGGTCTACGCGATCTCTGCGGGTGTGCAGGCAGACCGCACTGGCGACTCGGTCGCCGAACTGATGCGCGAAACGTCCGAATTTTTGAGCACTAGCGGCGTGACCGAAGAGGAAATCACCCGCATCCTTGCCAATGAGATCGGCGAATTGCCCGGCCAATATGAAACATCACGGGCGGTTCTCGGGGCCATGCGCAGCAATTCTCTGTTTGACCGTCCCGATGACTATCAAGAAAGCTTGGTTGGCAAATATCAAGCGCAAACCCGCGACAAGCTTGATGCCGCAGCGCGCGCTGCGGTTGATCCGTCGAAGTTCGTCTGGGTGATCGTCGGTGATGCTGAACAAGTGAAGCCGCAACTCGATGCGCTTGGTATGCCGATTGAGGTGCGCGAATTGCCAGCGGCTGAGTAAATCAGGCGCGTGACGTTACGGCGCGCTGGGTCGGTGGTAAGTTGCATCGCCTAGCGTTTCGTAGTGCACCTTTTGCATGCACAATTGGCGGTTGAAGCGGGCTTACACTCGTGTCAATACGACCCTTGAGGATGATCGGCCGGAGACGCCAGCCGCATTCGCAAACCCGCAAAGGGCGCGCACATGCCCATGAGCGATTGAGGAGAAGAGAATGTCTGTCGCAGGAACCTACAACACCACCGTCAAAAGCCCGATGGGCGACCAGTCCGGTACCTTCACCGTCGAAGACAATGGCGACGGCACATTTACCGGCAACATGGCCGGCGGCATGGGCTCAATGGATGTCGAAGAAGGCAAGGTTGATGGCAACACGCTAAACTGGAAAATGAACATGACCGTGCCAATGCCAATGACGCTCGAATGCGAAGCAACCGTTGATGGCGACGCGCTCACCGGTAACGTAAATGCTGGCGCGTTCGGCGCGATGCCGCTTTCAGGCACCCGCGCGTAAATTTAGCATACATACAAATTCGAAAGGGCCGTCTGGAGCAATCCGGGCGGCCTTTTTCTATACTCCCACTAACCAAGGCGCTTGCAGATCAGGCGCTAAGCAGCCGGTCAATCTCCACCTGACATGCTTCATTGGCCTTTGGTCTTCCCGCACAAACAAAAAGGGCCGCGCGAGAAGCGCAGCCCTTTGATTGGTTCAGTTTAAAGAGGTCTAACCAAATTTGGCTTTGTGCCCAGCATCATCGCCTTTTGCGAGCAGCTTAGCCTGAGCGACCCATTTATCGCGGTCGATCCGGCCTTTGATCTTAAGATACTGATCAACCTCAGCCACGTCGGCTTTGGTCCACTTCGCAATTTGATCAAAGCGCTTAACGCCCAGCGAATGGCACAATTCATTGAGCTTTGGCCCGATCCCTTTGATCTTCGTCAGATCATCGGCCTTGCCAACCGCCTTTGCGATCTTCGGTTTGCCAGCAGCCTTGGTGACCTTCTTCTTGGCACCAGACGCTGCAGAACCTGCTTTGCTCGCCGCGCCCTTTGCCGTCTTAGTCGCCGCACCTGCCGCGCCTTTAGCGGTATCAGCCGCGCTTGATGCGACATCTCCTGCTTTGCTGACAGCGCCTTTGGCTACGCCAGCGGCAGCACCCGCCGCGCCTTTGGCCGTGTCAGCAGCGCCAGACGCCACATCACCAGCCTTATCGACTGCGCCTTTGGCTACGCCTCCAACGGCACCAGCGGCGCCTTTGGTTGCATCAACTGCGCCAGTGGCAACATCACCGACTGCGCCAGCTGCACCTTTGGCCGTGTTTGTTACGCCCGATGCCACTCCGCCTACTGCGCCGCCAACACCGGCCGCTACTCCGCCAATGCCAGTGCTTACACCGCTGGCAGAAGCCCGGCCCCAAATCCACCAACCTGTGATCAATCCGATCAGAGCAGCGAGTACAAAAACCCAAGGGTTGTCTATTACCAATTGAAACATTTTATCTCTCCCCTGGAGCTATCAGTTGCGACCCCAGATCAGCCAGCCCACGCCGATACCGATCAGGAAAAAGATCATTACGAAAATCCAGCTTTCTACCAGAAGTGCCATGTTATTCTGCTCCCTCAGCTGAAGTCTCAGTTTGCGCATCAGCGCCCGCATCACCGGTGCCGAGCGTGAACTCAATCCGGCGGTTCGCAGCATTGGCTCCGTCACCTTCGATCAAAGGCTGGCTTGAGCCATAACCCGTTGCAGTGATCTGCTCAGAAGCAACGCCGCGTTCACTCAAGGCCGCCGCGACGCTTTGCGCGCGCGCTTGGCTTAGAGTTTTGTTGGTCTCTGCACTTCCGGTTGCATCAGTATGGCCACCAACGCCAATCGCCATGCCCGCGCAACCGCTGAGCTTTTCAGCCAGACCGTCGACCACCGTTACTGCATCAGGCGCCAAATCAGCGCTGTTGATCGCGAAGTTGATTTTCTTGTCGGTCATGAAGGTGTTCACGTCGTCCTGACACGAAGCGACTTCCTCTGCGCTCGCGCCAGACGTAGCCGCACCAGCATCCTTGCCGCCGTTGCCATCACCGTTAGGCCATTCGACCGCGACGAGACCGGGCACGCCTTTTTTCAGCACTCGCTCAACCTCGGTTCGCTCAGCTTGATCAGTAACACCATCAAGCAAAGCCGTACGGCTAAGCCAATCGCGCTTCATTTTCAGCGAGACATTGTCAATCCCTGCAGTGCTCAAAGCGTCTTTGCCTTGCTCTTCCAGCCCATCAATATAGCTTTCCCCGCTTACGGCATGCGCGCCCCAAGCAAGGAAGGACGCGCCAGCCGCGCCCACCAAAAATTTAGTCATCCCGTTCATAGTACAACCCCCGAATCCAGCTGTTCGAATTGCAGCCGTAGCGCGAACATTAAAGGAAAATCATGTAAAATCCAGAGCGAACGGCAATTCGGCTGGGACAATAAATCGATTGAACGGGTGCCTCGCGTGGCGGAGACAAACGTTTCACAGATCGAGTTCAAACTTCATCAGCAAGGTGCGCTGAGAACCGGAGAAGTTGTCGTCGCTGACGATATAGAGGAAGGTGCGTTCGCCCTCTTGGCGAATAGCAAGGCCTTCAAAATTGTCGACGCTGAGCGGTGGACGGAAGGTTGCAAGTTCACGCCGGGTTCCGCCGGGTGCGTAGGAAACGATAGCCGCGCCATTGCCTTGCGCCGGTGAGTAAGAGCGGAAAAGCACCAAAAATGTTCCGTCGGACATAGCATCTGCATCGGTGGGAACACCGCCGAGGTCTGCGATGATCTGTGAAGGCAAAACAGAGAATGCCCGATACCGGGAAGATTCGTCAGGAAAATACGCACAATTGGGTTGTTGGTTCGAAGCGACGCGCTCCGCACAGACGAGATGGCCCAACTTTCCCGCTGCAATAGTTTCAGCGCCATTGTTCGGTTCGAGATCGCCGAGGTAGTCCGTAGGGCTTTGGTTCGCCTCGCCAGGCTGGCCCGACAGACCATTGTCATAAATCAGAATGCGATGATTACGCTCAAAACTAACACCCCAAGGACCATCACCATCGCGCGTCAGCCCCTCGCTATCCCCCTCCTGTTTGCCAGTCAGCGGTTCGCCATCCACCCCTAGCAACGGCCCGCTTTCAACCTTGGAAATGCCGGTAAGCTGATCCTCTGTTTCTTCAAGCGTGATCCAGACCCAGCGCGCATCGTCGGTAATCGCGAGCAGTCGCTGGCTGTCTGCATCCCAGCGCAAGCCCGAAAGCCCGCCAATATTCTGGTCCATCCGAGGGACATCGAGGCCGCCGAGATATTTGAGATCACCAACCCGGTCGAGCGTGGGGTCTTCCTCGGACAACGGCACTTGCCGCAATTCGGTTTCATCCGCCGCCAAGGGCTGATGCAAAACGAGGTATCCACACACCAACAGCGCGCCGATCAACAATGGACCCCACAAAGCCGTTCGCTGGAGCCAAGCGCGCATCACCTTAACCCAGCTTGCCCTTCAAAATCTGGTTCACGACTTGTGGATTGGCTTTGCCTTGCATCGCTTTCATCGTCTGACCAACGAAGAAGCCGAAGAGCTTATCTTTACCGCCCTTATACTGTTCGACCTTGCCCTCATTATTGGCGAGAATATCGTCGATAGCCGCTTCAATTGCGCCGGTGTCAGAGACTTGTTTCAGCCCCTTTTCATCCGCAATTGCCGCCGGGTCGCCGCCTTCTTTCAAGACGATTTCATAGATTTCCTTGGCTTGAGAACCGCTGATCTCGCCCTTGTCTTGCATTGCAAGAATCGCAGCCTGCGCCTCTGGGGTGGAATGGGTGAGGTCTGCTTCGTCCCCCAACCCCTTCACCACACCGGGAGCCACCGACAGCGCCCAATTGGCAACTTGCGTTGCGAGTTTGGTTTCAGGCTTGCCAATCGCGCTGGCCGCTGCGCCAAGCAGCGTTTCAAACCGCGCAAAGGTCTCCACCTCATGGGTTAGCTCGCGCGCATTGTAGGGCGAAAGGCCCAGCTCAGTTTCATAGCGCACCCGCTTGGCATCGGGCAGTTCAGGCAGCGATGCGCGGCAATCGGCGAGGAAGTCCTCTTCGAGCACCACGGGCAGCAAATCGGGATCGGGGAAGTAGCGATAATCATGCGCGTCTTCTTTGGAGCGCATGGTCCGCGTGGTCCCGGTCGCAACATCAAACAGCCGTGTTTCTTGGTTCACGGTCCCGCCGCTTTCCAACTCATCGACCTGACGGTTCGCTTCATATTCGATAACTTGCATGACGAAGCGAACCGAGTTCACGTTCTTCGTCTCAGTCCGCGTGCCCAGTTCATCGCCCGGCTTGCGAACGGAGACGTTGACGTCGGCCCGCATGGAGCCTTCTTCCATGTTGCCATCGCACGATCCGACATAGCGGAGGATTGAACGCAGCTTGCGCACATAGGCCCCGGCCTCGGCTGGGGATGCCATGTCCGGGCGGCTAACGATTTCCATCAGCGCGACGCCAGAGCGGTTGAGGTCGACATAGGACATGGTTGGGTGCTGATCATGCATCAGCTTGCCCGCATCTTGTTCGACGTGAATGCGCTCAATCCCGATGACTTTGTCCTCTGGAATGCCGTGCTTTTCATCCGCTTCGATCAGCAGCGAACCCTCGCCCACAATCGGGTGATAGAGCTGGCTGATCTGATAACCTTGCGGCAAATCGGCGTAGAAATAGTTCTTACGATCAAAGCGCGACCACGCGTTGATTTCCGCTTCGATCGCCATGCCAGTGCGCACCGCTTGGCGAATGCATTCGCGATTGGGGACAGGGAGCATTCCGGGCATAGCTGCATCGACAAGGCTGACTTGCGAATTCGGTTCGGCCCCGAACGTTGTCGAAGCGCCGCTGAACAGCTTGGAATTGGACGTCACCTGCGCGTGAACTTCAAGGCCGATTACGACCTCCCATTCGCCGGTTGCGCCTTGGATGCGGTATTCAGTCATCATTCGTCTCTTTGTTCGGGATCACTTTGCCGTCTTTATCAAATCGCGCTTCGCCCGCGTCGATGGTCTTGGAGAGATACATCACCACGCCGCCAATGATCACAAAGGCGCACAAGAATATGGTCGCGAAGATGATCTCTCCGGTCACTTTACCACCACTTCTCCGGAGCCGCTTCGAACCCGGCGCGTTGCTCGATGGCCAAGCCAGCGTTCAGAACCGTCTGCTCATCAAACGGCTTGCCCACCAATTGCAGACCCAGCGGCAGACCATCCTCGTTCAACGTCGCGGGCACGCTCATCGCGGGCAGTCCCGCTAGCGAAGCCGGAACAGCGAACACGTCGTTGAGATACATGGTGAGCGGGTCATCGGTGAGGCTGCCCAAAGGGAAGCTTGCGGTTGGCGTTGTCGGCGCAAGGATCAGATCACACTGACCCCACGCCTGCTCAAAGTCGCGCGCGACCAGCGCCCGGACCTTTTGCGCTTGGGTGTAATAGGCATCATAGAAGCCCGCGCTCAAAACATAGGTGCCGATCAGAATGCGGCGCTTCACCTCATCGCCAAATCCCGCCGCGCGGGTTTCGGCATACATATCCTGCAAGCCCGCGCCTTCGGGCAAATCGCGCAGACCATAGCGCACGCCATCATAGCGTGCGAGGTTGGACGACGCTTCGGCAGGGGCGATGATGTAATAAGCGGGCAACGCATATTTTGTGTGCGGTAGCGAGATATCGACGATCTCAGCGCCCGCATCACTCAGCATGGCTTTGCCCTGTTCCCAACTCGCTAGGATCGCGTCATCGGTGCCGTCCATGCGGTATTCTTTGGGAATGCCAACTTTCTTGCCCTTAAGGTCAGCGTTCAATGCCGCCTCCCAATCGGGCACAGGCATATCGAGCGAGGTTGCGTCTTTCGGATCGAACCCCGCCATCGCGCCCATCATAATCGCGCAATCCTCCACCGAACGCGCCATTGGTCCGGCTTGATCCAGCGAGCTGGCAAACGCCACCACGCCCCAGCGCGAGCACCGGCCATAGGTCGGTTTAACCCCGCAAATTCCGGTGAAGGCCGCAGGCTGACGGATCGAGCCGCCGGTGTCTGTACCGGTCGCGGCAGGAGCGATGCGCGCAGCCACCACGCTGGACGAACCACCCGATGAGCCACCCGGCGACATCGGCGCGTTGGTGCCAGCCTTTTGCCACGGAGAAGAGACATTGCCGAACGCGGATGTCTCGTTTGAGCTGCCCATCGCGAATTGATCGAGGTTCAGCTTACCCAACATCCCCGCACCTGCATCCCACAGGTTTTGCGAGACGGTGCTTTCATATTCGGGCGTGAAGCCTTCCAAGATGTGGCTCGCCGCGGTGGTCTGAACACCTTGCGTGGAGAACAGGTCTTTCATGCCAATCGGTACGCCGCCCATTGCGCCAAGGCTCTCACCC
This sequence comes from Erythrobacter sp., assembly GCA_039985875.1. Classification (GTDB taxonomy): domain Bacteria; phylum Pseudomonadota; class Alphaproteobacteria; order Sphingomonadales; family Sphingomonadaceae; genus Erythrobacter. Next base: position 1,525,822 of record JBDWRU010000011.1, read on the forward strand.
GCAGCGCGCTTCGCATCGACCGCGTCCGCAGCCGCTAAGGCATGGTCAGGGGTGGCAACGATAAAGGCGTTGAGCACGCTTGCAGCCTCAACCGCGGCGTTGAAGCTCTCTGCGACTTGACGCGCGGTAAAATCGCCGGTGGCAACGCCATCGCGAATGGCTTTGACGCCCAAATTGGTAAAGTCTGTCATGACTATTCAATCACCTTGGGGACAGCGAAGAATCCGTGTTCTGCCGCTGGCGCATTGGCGAGCACATCGTCGCGCTTGCCGCCGCCGGTCTTCGGATCAACATCTACTTCATCATCGCGCAGCCGCAGAGTGTTCGGGATCACTGCGCTCATCGGCGCAATACCCGAAACATCGACTTCGCTTAATTGCTCAACCCAATTGAGGATACCGTTTAGCTCCGGCACCATCCGTTCAAGCTCTTCGTCGCCCATCTTGATACGCGCTAGGTTCGCGATCTTAGCAACGGTTTCCTTGTCTACCGACATGGTGACCTTTCAAGAATTGCTGGTCAAAAATGTATTTGCGAAATTATTGAGCAGGCACCTGCTCTACCGGCGGAGGCGCATTCAACGGAGCGCCCGGTTGGGGCCCGCTATTGCCTTGCTGTTGAAGTTGCTGCTGTTGCTGCTGTTGAAACGCGGCCATTTGGAGTTGCTCTTTCTGGCTGAACTCCTCGTTCGACATGATGTCGAGCACTTCGATCTCAAAGATCAAATCAGCGTTGGCAGGAATCTGAGCACTTGGCGGCGTTTCACCATAGGCCAGCTCTGACGGGATATAGAGTTTGTACTTCCCGCCTTTGCGCATTTCTTGCAGGCCTTGGAAGAAGCCCGGCACGGTCGCACCTTCTTCTACCGGGAACGGCGATCCCTCAGGCATCACGCCCTGAATCGGCCACGGAATCGGACGCGACTTGTCGAATTCCTCTCCGTTCGATGCGAGCGTTCCAGTGTAATCGACAAACGCGACATCGCCAACCTTGAGTTGAGGCCCATCGCCTTCTGAAATCGTATCTATGTTTAGTGCTTTGGGCAAAGCCGCCCAAGCGAGCCCACCTCCGAGCAGCACAGCGAGCACTACGCCGATCCAAACTTTGGCAATTGATCCAGCGCCTACGGGCTTGATCGGAACGCGGGTAATCTCAGTCATGAAAACTTCCTGATTCGCAAAAGGGTATCCGCCCAGCAAAAAGGGCGCGAAATCAATCCGCGCCCTAATGGCTTATCACAGGGATACGTTCAAGCGGCTTTGTCTGCTTTCGCCCCTTCTGGGAGAAAAACCGGTGCCCACTTTTTATGATGGGGCGACCGCTCAAAATTAGCGCATCATTTGATGCCGTCACGCTCCATGCGCTTACGCTCAAGCTTGCGTGCGCGACGCACAGCAGCAGCTTTTTCACGAGCGCGCTTTTCGGAAGGCTTTTCGTAGTGACGACGCAATTTCATCTCGCGATAGACGCCTTCACGCTGCAGCTTTTTCTTAAGCGCGCGGAGAGCTTGATCGACGTTGTTATCGCGAACCATGATTTGCATAAACGAACACTACCTTACAAAATAAACGCGCCTAACCCGCTTAAAACATCGCGGGCAAACGCGGGAAATTGACGCTGAAAAAGGCGCGATTCCCAACGGAACGCGCATTTGATGTGGCCCACTTAGTCAAAAGCGCTGAATTTGGCAAGGTATTCGCGGCGTTGCAGCACGGCCACACCGCATTGAGCTGCGCTGAACCGCTAGGCAGGCGGCGCTCCCCTCGTTATGGAGCCTCGCATATGCCATCCACCCTTTCCCCTTTGGCCGCATCTGGTCTTGTCGCAATTGGCGGCGCGATTGGCGCTGTCGCGCGCTATCAGCTTGGCCGGTTTGTGACGCATTCCATAGGGTCGCCAACCGGTGCGCAATTCCCGTGGCCAACCTTTGCTGCGAACATTCTAGGGTGTTTGGCGATGGGGTTGCTGTTCGGCTGGCTGGCACGCAACGCAGGGGCAGGCGAATCATTGCGATTGCTGCTTGGCGTTGGCTTGCTTGGCGGGTTCACCACCTTTAGCGCCTTCAGCCTTGAAATGCTGCTGCTTGCAGAGCGCGGTGCAGCGGGTCTCGCCTCACTCTATGCGGTCGGATCGGTGATCGCGGGTGTTGGCGCGCTCTATCTGGGGCTTACAATCATGCGAGCAACATCATGACTGAAGCACCCTCCAAAGAAGTCCGACAATTCACCGTCAACGAAGACGATGACGGCATTCGCCTGGACCGCTGGTTCAAACGCAATCTGCCGCAAATCGGCTTTGCGACCATTTCGCGGTGGGCGCGCACGGGACAAGTGCGGGTCAATGGTAAGCGCGCCAAACCAGAAGATCGTTTGGTCGAAGGGCAAGTTGTTAGGGTGCCACCTGGCGGAGAGCAAAGCGGCAAGAAGCCGCGCGAGCGTCGTCCTTTGTCCGAAGAAGACGTGACGCAAGCGCGTTCAATGGTGATCCGCGAGACGACCACAGCGATTGTCTTCAACAAGCCCCCCGGCCTTGCAACCCAAGGCGGCAGCAAGACGACGCGCCATGTTGATGGGCTGCTCGATGCCTTTGTTGAGGACGAGAAAACACCGCGCCCACGACTCGTTCATCGGCTCGACAAGGATACTTCCGGCGTCCTTCTCGTCGCGCGCACACCGGGCAGCGCAGCAGCCTATTCGAAACGATTTGCAGGCCGCTCTGCGCGCAAAGTCTATTGGGCTTTAGTCGTTGGCGTTCCGGACGTGCGCGAAGGCACTATCGATGCTCCGCTCGCCAAGCAGCCTGGCACTGGCGGCGAAAAAATGCACGTCGATGAAGAAGACGGGCAGCCAGCCAAAACCCGTTACCGCGTGGTCGATCGCGCGGGCAATTCGGCCGCTTGGGTGGAACTGGAGCCGCTAACCGGTCGTACGCACCAACTGCGGGTCCATATGGCCGCCATTGGCCATCCTATTGTCGGCGATGGCAAATATGGCGGACAGGATGCATTCCTGACCGGTAGCGTCAGCCGCAAAATGCACTTGCATGCGCGGCGACTGATAATTTCCGAGCCCGGCGGCAAAAGCGTCGATGGCACAACGGGCGGCGGCAAGCTGGATGTGACTGCTGAATTGCCCGAGCATTTCGCCGCGAGCATGGCGCAATTGGGTTTTGAGGAGAGCCAAAGCAACGCCTCCCCAATCCGCGATGAGGCGCCCGAGCGCACGCCCGCTGAAAAGAAACAGGCCGCGCGCCAACACGCTAAACAGTATCGCAAGGATCGCCGGGGCGAGCGCCGCAGCCGCGCAACTTCGGCCATCACAGCCAAGAAGAAGGCGAAGGCCCGCAAAGGCCCACCTAAAGGGCGGCGCTAGTGCACCCTAACCCCATCTTCAGAAGCGCCGACCATTCCCGTTTCGAAGCACTGATCCGTGAGGTGGCGTTTGGCATGGTGTTCCTTACAACACCCGACGGTCCAAAAGTCGCCCACATTCCGCTGCTCTCAAATGGCACCGGAGAGTTGCGCTTCCACCTAGCAAAGAGCAACGCTCTTGCTCCCTATCTCGATGGTGCCAAGGCGTTGATCACAGTGAATGGCCCGGATGGCTATGTGTCGCCGCGCTGGTATGACAATCGCGACACCGTTCCGACATGGGATTATGTCGCGCTGGAAATGGAAGGAACCGTCAAGAAGCTCTCCGATGAGCAATTGGAACAGCTCCTGCACGATGTGATTGAGACTTTTGAAGGGCGATTGGACGGCGACGCTTGGAGTGCCACTGAATCGAGCCCAAAAGTCTGGTCCGCTCTATTCAAAGGCATCACAGGCTTCGCGATGAACGTCGATCAATGGCGCCCTACGTTCAAGCTTTCGCAAAAGAAAAACGAAGCCGAGCGGAAGCGAATTGCAGATGGTGTTGAGTTGGCCGGAAATTCTGAACTGGCGCGATGGATGCGAGACATTTCACAATGACACGCCTTGCTGTTTTTGATTGCGATGGAACGCTGGTCGATGGGCAAGCCGATGTGTGCTGGGCGATGGAGCAAGCTTATGCGAAGGCTGGTCTTCCCTCCCCTGATACCAACCTTGTCCGAAGGATGGTCGGCCTTAGCCTGCCCGTGGCCGTGCGCGCACTAAACCCGGAAATCAGCGACGACGCTGTCAACGCCGTCACCGATCTCTTCAAAGCCAATTTCCGCGCACGCCGCAAAGAAGGCTTAGTCGAAGAGCCGCTCTATGACGGTATCACCGATCTACTCCATCGGTTGCACGATGGTGGATGGCAACTCGCTGTCGCGACAGGCAAGTCGGACCGTGGGCTGAGCGCCTGCCTTGCTACCCATGGGCTGACCGAGTTGTTTGTCTCGCTCCAGACCGCCGACCGGCATCCATCAAAGCCCAATCCCGCCATGCTGGAAGCCGCCTTGTTCGAAGCAGGCGCAAAGCCAAGCGAGGCAGTGATGATTGGCGACACGAGGTTCGATATGCACATGGCGGTAGCCGCTAACGTCCGAGCAATTGGCGTTGCTTGGGGCTATCATGAACCGGACGAATTGCGAGAAGCTGGCGCTGAAAATGTCGCTCAGACTATGGCCGAGTTGGAGCGATTGTTGTGAACGCGCCGACACCCTCTGAAGAGGAACGCGCAGCCCGGCGTATAGCGTTGATGAGCGGGACGCGCTTTGCTGGGGCGCTTATCGTCGTACTCGGCATCGCTATCGCGCAAGGCCAAGTGAGCGCAAGTTACTGGCTTGGCGTGGCGCTCGCGGTTGGCGGGCTGCTCGTATTTTTCGTCGCACCGACGAAGATGGTGCGCCGCTGGAAGAAACAGGACCGGGAACGCGGCGAATAATGGTCAAAAGGTTCTATAAGGAAGCCAGTGTGACAGCGGTCGAAGGTGGCTGGCAAGTTATGCTCGATGATCGCGGAGTAAAAACCGTGAATGGTGCCGCGCAATTGGTCCCTCGCGAGGGTTTGGCCGAGGCTCTTGCTCACGAATGGGCAGCACAAGGCGAGGAGCTTGACCCTAAAACGCTGCCGATGCGTGACATGGCGGATTATGCGATTGATCTGGTCGCAGCTGACCCGGACGATTTGACCGAGCGGCTGACAGCTTATGGTGACACCGACACGCTGCTCTACCGCGCCGATCCTGAAGACGCACTCTTTGCCAAGCAAGAAGAAGTTTGGGAGCCGATTGTAACGGCGTTTGAAGCGCGCGAAGGGGTGATACTTAAGCGGATCAGCGGGATCATCCATCACGAGCAAGACCCCAAAGCCTTGGAAACGTTGCGCGTTCGAATTGAGCGGCTGAATGCGTTTGAGATGGCCGGACTGGAAGCGATGACGATGCTGTCCGCTTCGCTGACTATCGGGCTTTGCGCGCTAACCCCTAACCTCGATGCAGTTCAGCTATGGCGCGCGGCAAGCCTCGAAGAAGAATGGCAAGCCGACCTGTGGGGTCGCGACGAAGAAGCAGAAGAGCGCCGTGCCAAACGCGAGGCAGACTTTCTAAGAGCGTGCGAATTTACTCGGCTGTCTCGACCGCAATAGGCGGCGCGGACGGCGCAGTCGAAGTACTCAGCATCCAATCCGCTGCATCATTGGCGACCTCATTGGCAACGCGGTTCAGCGCGGGGCCAACCGAAGCGGCATCAGGCAGAACCCCGCCTTCGCGCGCTTCGAAGCGGCGGGTTTCCACCACCCGCTCCCCGCTGGTTTTCACCGCATTATAGCGAACCACCACAGAGCTGCTTGGCGCGTCATAGCCCAAATCGAGTAGGGTTCCGCGCAACGTCCGAGCAGGCAAAGCCGGCGTATCATCATTATCGAGCACAACCCCTGCGCCTTTCGCGCGCAAGCTCTCCCCCAGCAATTGGCGGAATAACCGGGCGGGCCGTTCGATCCAGAACGCATCCTGCAAATAGGCGATCTCGGTTTCATTCACCGTAACCGGAATGCGCGCAACGTTAAGCTTAGCTGGCACTTCCGGGATCAACACGGCAATTGCGCTACTGCCATCTTCACCGCCAACGCTGGCAGTGGTGCCGACGGGCACCGAGGTAGTGGGTTGAAGTGTCAACAGGCTGGCTGGTGGCTCAGAGGTCAGGTTGATACTGCAACCGCCTAGCAATATGGTCGCTAGGGCGGCCACACATCCTGCGCGCGCCGAGTGTGCGAGTGTCATCATTCGTCCCCCTTCGGCGGCTCAAATTCCGGTAATTTCGGGCGCCCTAGCAGCGTAGTTACGCCCTCATTCTCGATCCGCTCAGTCAACGAACGCAAGGACTGGCTAGTCACGCGCAAGTCCTGCAATGTCGCTTCGGCGGCTGGCAGCGTGCTTTCGCGCAAAGCACGTGCAGCAGGCCGCGTGTCTTCCAAAGTCGCTGACAAGGATGCCGCCGCTTTGTTAGCCGAGGCCAGCGTTCCGCGAAGTTCCTCCGCCAGCGAGGACCCTTCTTCATTGATCAGAGTTTCGGTCGATTGCGTCGCTTTTTCAAACGCGTCCAACGCCTCCCCCGCTTCGCGCAGTGCGTTTTCAAGTTCGGAGAACGTCCCGTCGAGCCGCGGTGCAGCATTCGCCAACTCGCCGCTTAAACGGTTTGTATTGCGCAAGATGCCTTCAAGCTGTTCCTGATTTTCATCGCCCAGGATTTCCGTCAACCGCTCTGTCACCGTCGCGATCCGTTCGAGAATCAAGGGTGCACTAGCGACCAGCTCACCCAAGCCACCACGTCCCGGAGGAATAACCGGACGGCCTTCTGGGCAGGTAGTGGTATCGCATGTGATCATCGGCTGACCTTTGACCGCACCATCAAGCAGGATCGTTGAAACGCCGGTAAAGCTGCCTTGAATCGTTGCTTCGGTCCCGATCAGGATAGGCACCTCTTCGTTCACTCGAATGCGAACGCGAACAAATTCGGGATCAGACACCGCAATGTTGATCACTTGGCCCACAGGAACACCGGCAAAGGACACCTGAGAACCATTCGCGAGCCCCGCAACCGATTGCTTATAGAAGATGTCGTATTCGTTCTTTTCGCCTTGCCCCAGCCGCGCAATCCAAACGATTGCCGCAGCCATCGCCGCAAGCAACACGAGAGTGACCAGCCCGACCCACAAATGATTGGCGCGTGTTTCCATTGCCGCGATCTATGGACGCGTTAGCGCCCGCTTGTCCATTCCATGCTCGATGATGCACACCATTTGCTTACCCCTCCCCTTGCGAATAGGTCGCCTTGGCAGAACGACCACGTGGCCCGCCGAAATATTCCCTGATCCATGGATGCCCCGTTGCAATCAGTTCAGGGATTGTCCCCACTGCGATGACTTTTTTCTCCGCCAGCACCGCGACACGATCACAGCTTTCGTAAAGCGTATCGAGATCATGGGTGATAAGAAAAACCGTGAGGCCGAGTGTCTCTTTCAGTTCCTTGGTTTGGCGGTCAAATTTAGCCGCGCCGATCGGATCAAGCCCTGCCGTTGGCTCGTCAAGAAACAACAGTTCCGGGTCCAATGCCAAAGCTCTGGCCAGTCCTGCGCGCTTCTTCATACCGCCAGACAGTTCGGACGGATATTTCGCAATCGCCTCTTCGGGCAGCCCAGACAAAAGAACTTTGTAGCGCGCGATTTCCTTGCGGAGGGGATCGCTCAAGTTAGGATAGAACTTCCTCAACGGGACCTCGACATTTTCGCCCACAGTCAGGGTCGAAAACAGCGCACCACCTTGGAAAAGCACACCCCAACGGCAGCGCACACCGATATCCTCGTCCGGTTCGGCATCGGTAATTGTGGCGCCAAGCACATCAATCCGTCCTGAAGTCGGCTGCCGCAAACCGATGATTGATCGCATCAGCACAGATTTACCAGTGCCAGACCCGCCAACCACGCCCAGCACCTCGCCGCGCTTAACGGTTAAGTCCAGGCCATCATGGATCACGGCCTCACCAAACTTGCTCACCAGCCCTTCGATCACAATCGGCGGGTCATCAGAAAAGCGGTCATGCTCTTGCATCGTTCAGCCCCATCCAATCTCTGTAAAGAACACTGCAAAAAACGCATCAAGCACGATCACAGCAAAGATCGCGGAGACCACCGCCATAGTGGTACGCTTGCCAACCTCCTCAGAATTCCCTTGAACGCGCATACCGTGATAACAGCCCGCCAAGGCGACGATCAGGCCAAAGACAGGCGCTTTGATCAACCCAACCCACAGGTCGTGCGCTGGTACCACATCCTGAATTCGCTCAAGGAAAGTGAAGAACGGAATGCCAAGCGCAAACTGTCCAATCGTCGCGCCGCCAATGATGCCCATCACCGAAGCGAAGAAGCCTAGCAGCACCATCATGAAGGTAGAGGCGATGATGCGCGGGATCACCAAGCGTTCAATCGGAGAAATGCCGATTGTGCGCATCGCATCGACTTCTTCGGTCAGCTTCATTGTCCCGATCTGCGCAGCAAAGGCGCTGCCAGAACGACCCGCGACCATGATCGCCGTCATCAGAACGCCCAGCTCTCGCAAGGTTAGCCGTCCGACAAGGTTGATGGTCAGTGCCTCAGCGCCGAATTGCTCAAGCTGCACCGAACCTTGCTGGGCTATAACGACGCCGATGAGAAAGCTCATCAATCCGATGATTGGCAATGCAGAAACGCCGACCAATTCCATCTGCCGCACAACCGCACGCAGCGGAAAACGCGATGGGTGGCGGACGATGGCCGCAAATCCGAGCAGGATCTGCCCGAAAAAGCCGATGACGCCGAATATCCCGGCGCGCGCATCATAGACCTGATCGCCAAGCGCGAGCGGCACCCGCTTCCACACCGGAACGCGGGGCGGAGCCATGTCGGCGTCATTGCTGGCATCCTCAACTGCATCCATCAACCGGGCTGCGCGGTCGCTTGCGCCAACAATCTGCGCACCATGCTCGGATGCAATCCGGCAGGCGACCCAGGCACCAACGGTGTCGATTTCCTCCACACCTGACAGATCAATCGCCGCCAATGGCTCGCTAAGCTTTCGCAATTTGCGCTCAACCGGGCCGATAGTCGACACCAACAGCGCTCCGGACAAAGCGAGGAGTACCCCGCCTTGTGCATCTTGATCGAGCGAAAAATGCGCTGCCCCGTCCATCGCGACAATCTATGCGGATAAATGGCTTGCTTAACAAGTCAGTCGCGCAAGATGTTGCGTTGCAAAAGGGGCGCGTTATGGGGAGGTGGAGTTTTTGTTGTATGCGGTCTGGACATTCGCCCAGACCTTGGGCCCTGCCACCCGCGCCCTCCACCCTTGCTCCCGGATGATCACGCCGGGTTGCGATCAGGGTGGAAGGGTGGAGGGCGCAGGTGGAGGGACCGCGAGCGTTAGTGAGCTGAAAAAATGACCACCGAGCTATCCACCACCTTCACCCCCGCCGATATCGAAACACGGTGGTATAAGCATTGGGAAGAGACCGGCGCGTTTCGCCCTGAACGCCCTGATGCTGAGCCATTCACAATTGTGAATCCGCCGCCAAACGTCACCGGCTCACTGCATATCGGCCACGCGCTCGACAACACGTTGCAGGACATTGTGATCCGGTATGAACGGCTGCGCGGCAAAGATGCGCTGTGGGTTGTGGGAACCGACCACGCCGGGATCGCCACACAAATGGTGGTCGAGCGCCAGTTGGAGGAGCGGCAGGACAAGCGCACCAATTATTCGCGCGAGGATTTCATCGCGAAGGTTTGGGACTGGAAAGCGGAGTCCGGTGGACAGATCACGCACCAATTGCGGCGGCTTGGCTGTTCGATGGACTGGTCACGCGAGCAGTTCACCATGGACCCACATTTCGACAAGGCCGTGCTCAAGACCTTTGTCGATCTTTACAATGACGGGCTGATCTATCGCGACAAACGGCTGGTCAATTGGGACCCTAAGTTGAAGACCGCGATCAGCGATCTCGAAGTTGAGACGCAGGATATTCAGGGTAGCTTCTGGCACTTTAAGTACCCGCTAGAAGACGGCGTTACGTTTGCGGATGGCCGCGATTATATCGAGGTTGCGACCACGCGGCCCGAAACGATGCTCGCCGATATGGCGGTTGCAGTGCACCCAGATGACGATCGTTATGCCAGCGTTGTGGGCAAGCATGTGGTGCTGCCGATCACAGGGCGCCGCGTTCCGATTGTGGCAGATGAACACGCCGATCCAGAACTGGGTTCGGGCGCGGTGAAGATCACGCCGGGGCATGACTTCAACGATTTCGACGTGGGCAAGCGCGCCGGATTCGTGGCGGGCGAGATGCTCAACATGCTGACCGGCGATGGTGATGTTTGCCAGACCGCCGATGGGTTGGTGCCGGATGAGTTTTTGGGTTTGCACCGTTTCAAGCGGGACGGTGTGGACGGCGCGCGTGAGCTGGTGGTCGAGCGGCTAAAAGAAGCGGGGCTTTTGATCCCGCATATCGCCAAAACCAAGAAGGACGAGGAGGTTGAACACGACGCCGAACCGCGCAAAATCGCGACACCTTACGGTGATCGCGGCGGGGTGGTGATTGAACCATGGCTGACCGATCAATGGTATGTCGACGCAGAGAAACTCGCCGCGAAGCCGATCCAAGACGTCCGTGACGGGACCATCGAAATCGTCCCCAAAAGCTGGGAGAAGACCTTCTTCAACTGGATGGAAAACATCCAGCCGTGGTGCGTCAGCCGCCAGCTTTGGTGGGGCCACCAGATTCCGGCTTGGTTCGATAAAGATGGCAAAGTCTACGTTGCGCCGAGCGAGAAAGAAGCGCAGGCGCAAGCTGGCGAAGGCGTGGAGCTAACTCGTGACAATGACGTCCTCGACACATGGTTCTCCTCCGCGCTTTGGCCTTTCGCCACGCTGGGTTGGCCGGAAGAAAAACAGCCGCTGCTCGACAAGCATTTTCCCAACAATCTGCTGATTTCAGGGTTCGATATCCTGTTCTTCTGGGATGCGCGGATGATGATGATGGGCCAATACAATATGGGCCGCGCCCCGTGGCCCAAGCTCTATCTGCACGGCCTAGTGCGCGCAGCAGACGGCGCAAAAATGTCCAAATCCAAGGGCAATGTCGTCGATCCTCTCGGCTTGATTGATCAATATGGCGCGGACGCGCTGCGGTTCTTTATGGCCGCGATGGAAAGCCAAGGCCGCGACATCAAAATGGATGAAAAGCGGGTCGAGGGTTATCGCAACTTCGCAACCAAGCTTTGGAACGCGACGCGCTATTGCCAGTCCAACGGCATCGGCAAGAGCACCACGATCAAAGCGCCGCCTGCGCGGCTCGCCGCAAATCAATGGATCATCGGCGAAGTGCAATCGGTCTGCTCCGAGATTGAAAGCGCAATGGAAGACCTGCGTTTCGATGCGGCGGCCAATGCGATCTATCAGTTTACTTGGAGCAAATTTTGCGACTGGTATCTGGAGCTGATCAAACCTGTGTTCGGTGGCGAAGACACCCCGGCATCGACCGAAACCCGCGAAGTCGCCGGTTGGGCACTCGATCAAATTCTGGTGATGCTGCACCCATTTATGCCGTTTATCACTGAAGAACTCTGGCATGCGCAAGGAGACCGAAAAGACGATCTGATCCTTGCAAGCTGGCCCAATCCCCGTGCGCAAGTGAGCAAAGAGGCCACCGATGCGATTGAATGGGTGATCGACCTCACCACCAATATCCGCTCGGCCAAGAATGAGCTTGGCATATCGCCCGGCGCAAAATTGGCGGCGTTCCTGCCAGAGGCTTCCGATTTGGCCGCAAGCACGGTCGAGCGGTCCAGCGCAGCGATTGAGCGGCTTGCGCGGCTAACGCCTGTAACCCTTGGCGAAGCGCCCGCTGGCCCGGCGATGCAAGTCACGGCGCTTTCAGATGTATTCGTTATCCCGCTCGAAGGGATCATCGACATTTCTGAAGAGCGCACGCGGCTCGAAAAGGCGCTCGCAGCCTCACAGAAGGAAGCGAAATCGCTCGAAGGGCGGCTGTCGAATGCGAACTTTATCGAACGCGCGAAGCCCGAAGCGGTTGAAAAGGCGCGCGAGGACTTCGCTCATCATGCGGGTGAAGCGGAACGGCTGACTGCCGCGCTGGAACGGTTGGGGTAGTTTCCTACGACCGCAATCTGTGCAAACACGTCTCCATGACCTACGCGGCGCTCTTGGCATTTCCATCGATCCAATCGATCAGAAAGCACATCTTTGATCGAATTGATTTTTGCGCTTGGACAGTGTGCCAAGTGTGTCAGGCGTTGCGTGTTTGGGACGAACCGATCCACCCGCTCTTTCACCGCTACGAACCGAAGGAACCGCGATCATGGCTGATCTGATCCTAGCCACTGACGACACAGGCGGTCCTGAGATCTTCGCCAGCTTGCAAGGCGAAGGGCCAAGCGCAGGGACGCCGGTCGCATTTGTGCGACTGTCGCGCTGCAACCTCGCCTGCAAGTGGTGTGACACGGCCTATACCTGGCGCTTTGATGAAGCGCATGACCATCGCGACGGGATTGCCTATGACCGCAAGGCCAGTCAGGTAATGTTGTCTGCGCAAGACGCGGCTGAACGTATCGCCGCTTTAGGTCAAAAGCGGCTAGTTATCACGGGCGGTGAGCCTTTGCTGCAAGGGAGCGTTCTGGCCGATTTGCTCGCGCATCTGCCCGATATGCAGATCGAGATTGAGACCAATGGCACCACCAAAGCGCCTGCGCATGTCGATATCCGCGTCGATCAGTACAATGTCAGCCCGAAGCTCGCTCATTCAGGCAATGAAGCGGATCTGGCGCTAATCCCAGAGCGGCTGGGATTTTACGCTGGAGACCCGCGCGCTTTCTTTAAATTCGTGATTGCCGAGCCGGGCGATCTCGAAGAGGTGCTGGCGCTGCAAAAAGCGCATGGCCTGAATTCGGAGCGCGTTTTCCTTATGTCGGAGGGGACGACGAGCGACGCACTGCGCGCGCGGCAGAAATGGCTTTCGCGGCTATGCTTGAAACACGGGTTTCGAATGTCAGACCGACTGCACATCCACCTTTATGGGGATGAGCGGGGAACGTAGAGTGTGGAGGGAGCCGGTGGCTTCGGTTTGAAGGTAAACCAACCCTATCCCTGCGAACGCCAGCGCAAAACGACACGCTCGACCATTTCCTCTTCGCCGCCACCGTCGTTCCACAAATCGACAAAGCTTGGGTCTTCCGAAGCTGGGCGCTTGTGTTCTTCAAGCGTGTCGAAGTTGACCCGGATCGGAATGGCTACACCTTCGCCGCAAACGATGCACTCACGGTTGCGAAGCGCGGGGATGGAATCGAGAAAGCCGCGCGAACCTTCAGGCATCGCAGCTTTCACAAAGGCTTGGTCACGATCGTTGTTGAGACGCATCGAGATGATCGTGCCGCATTGCGACAAGACGCCTTCAGCCAAGTCGGAAGGACGCTGAGTAATGAGACCCAGCGAAATACCGTATTTACGTCCCTCTTTCGCGATCCGGCTTAGGATTTGACCCACCGAAGATCCGTCAGAGTTTTTCTCGCTGGGCACATAGCGGTGCGCCTCTTCGCAAACGAGCAAGATCGGACGCTGCTTTTCTTCGCGACCCCAGATCGCAAAGTCAAAGACCAGTCTGCTCATCACCGCAACAACGGTGGAAGTTATGTCCGATGGAACGCCCGACACGTCGATGATCGAGATCGGCTTTCCATCACTAGGCATCCGGAAAACTTTGGAGATGAAGTCGCCCATCGTGTCACCAACCAACATGCCAGAGAACATGAACTGATAGCGCGGGTCTGTTTTGAGCTCTTCAAGCTTGGCCTTGATCCGCATGTAAGGCGCAGATGAGGTCGCTTTGTCGAGCTTGCCCATCTCGTCTTGAATCTTCGCGCTGAGGTCCGAAAGCAAATAGGGGATCGGCGAATCCTGAGTGATTTTGCCCATCGTCTCTGCCAAGCGGTTTTTGCTGCGCGCATGAAGCAGGCATTTGGCCAGAATGTCTTCATCAACCTGGCGATCATTACCGCTGCTGGTGAGAAGCACTTCACAATGCTCCTGAAAGTTCATCAGCCAGTATGGCATTTGCAGGTTGGAAACGTCGAGTATTTGACCAGTCTGACGGAACGCTGCCGAATATTCGCCATGCGGGTCGATCATCACGATGTGACCCTGTGGCGCGGCTTCGCAAATACGGTGCAGGATCAAGGCCGCGCTGGTTGATTTACCCGTACCGGTCGAACCCAGCAGCGCAAAGTGCTTTCCCAGCATTGCATCAATGTACAGACCAGCACGAATGTCCTTGGTCGGAAACACTTTACCGATTGTGATGTTCGCACGGCCATCGCTGGCATAGATTTGTTCAAGGTCTTTGGTGGTTGCAGGATAGACCATCGCACCGGGAACCGGATAGCGGGTCACACCGCGCTTAAATCCGTGAATGCGCCCGGTCAGTTTTTCCTCATTGCCTTCGCCCAGAAAGTCGATGTTGGCGATGATACCAGCTTCGGTGCGGCGATCCTTGCGTTGATCGCGAACATTGGCAAGCAGCCATGCATCGCCCACGCGAATTTTGATCTGGCTGCCGACTTGGCCTGCGAGTTGTACGGATGGATCATCGTCCTCCATGCACTCTTGAATGCGAGGAAGATCGAACGCCACTTGCGAACCTGCACCAGAAATCTCGAGCACAACCCCGATTGGCAATCGGGCATTGTCAGACGGCGTCGCGCTCTGCGTTTCAGCAGGAGCGACGGGTTCACCGGGTTCACCCTCGCTGGATTGCAGCGAGTCGCCGGTGAAGCGTTCAAACTTTGCATTGCCCATATCGGTCATGCGATCTTCCTGTTCATCCGTGTATCGTGGCATCGACCGGTTGCGTTTTCCGGCCTTTTTCAGGGCCCAATTATATGGATGTCAGAGTTAAAATCGCGTCAACGTTCGGCAAATTGACTGAGGCAACTAAATGCGCGCGAAGAGCCGTCCTGCAATCCAGCCCATTGAAACCGATAGTATTATCGCGCCAAGCCCATAGAATAACGACCAACGCTCGGCTGCATTGACCACTTGGCGCTCAAGGCCAACCTTCGCGACTTCGATCTCTGCAGTCGCACTGGCAAGGACACGGCCATCTGCAACCGCAAAGGTTTCAGCGGTGTAAGGTCCAGTGATAACATTCGACGGCAGTTCGATGCGGGCCTGATAGAGAACGCGCTCTTTAATCCGCACGCCTTCTGGGTCTTCTTTGTAGAGCCCCAAGCGCTCGCGCATTTCAACAAGGCCGCTGGAAAAGCGCTCTTGCACGTCCGGGTCGATGATGCCGCTTGGACTGAGTTGGATAAAACTCGTGCCCAGTTCATAAATAGCCGCCGTGCGCTCATCGACAATCTCACCCACTGGGCGCGAAGAGGCTACCGCAAAGAAGGAAGGCGCAGAGCGGTAATCAGTCGAAGCCGCGTTCATCCAAATCCCTGCAATCCGATCTTTTTCACGGAGGCGGATCGGCTCAGTTGGTCCTTTAAGCACGACAACAATATCATACTCGATGTCACTGTTTGATCCCGCTGGATCAATCACTGCGCCATAGAGCAACAGGTTCGCTCCAGTGAACCCCTGACGAACTTCAACCCTCGACTGGCTGACTTCGGGCACCAGAATTGGCTCACGCTGTGCCGAACACAGCACGCCAGCCACTAGCGCAAGCATAAGACGAAAGCCGCCCCTCAAAGCGGTGCCACCGTGTAAATCTCATCGGGCTGTACCCACAAGCCATAAAGCATGCGAAGCGCGACGGCGAGCACGATCGCTGCGAGCACGAGGCGCAGAACTGCGGGTGGCGCTTTCATTGCAATCTGTGTGCCAAATTGCGCGCCCATGACCGAGCCAAGCAGCAAAAGTCCGGCCAAAACAATGTCCACCGCCTTGGTTGTCAAAGCGTGTGTCATGGTCGTCACCATAGTCACAAATAATATCTGAAACAGCGAAGTGCCAACCACAACGTTGCCGCTCATGCCGAGCAAATACAGCATGGCGGGAACCAAGATAAAGCCGCCGCCAACCCCCATCAGCATCGTCAACACGCCAACAATGACACCGAGCACCAAAGGTCCGATTGGAGAGATGTACAGACCCGAGCGATAGAACCGCCATCGATAGGGCAATCCGGCAATCAACGGGTGGTGGCGGCGCTTTCGTGGCTGCGAAGAAAGGCCAGCCATGCCCGGACGAAATGCCGCCGCGGCTTCTTTCAACATCAGCGATCCGATTGAGCCAAGCAGCAGCACATACAGGACGTTAATCACAACGTCTATTTGGCCCATTGACTGGAGCAGGCTGAACAAGCCAGCGCCCATCAGCGCTCCGATTGCACCGCCAGCAACCATCACACCGCCCATGCGATAATCGACGCCCTTGCGTTTCGAGTGCGCCAACACACCGGAAACACTCGCTCCGGTGACCTGTGTCGCAGCCGAAGCAGCGGCAACCGTTGGTGGAACGCCGTAGAAAATCAGGAGTGGCGTCGTGAGAAAGCCGCCTCCCACGCCAAACAGGCCGGAAAGCACCCCGGTTAAAGCGCCAAGAAACACGATGAACAGGCCATCGACTGAGAGATTCGCTATCGGGAGATAGACATCCATAGCTGCCCGCCTACCCTAGCGTCACAGAGTCTTAAACCCGCGTGATTGCTGGCTCCCCCAAAAGCATCACATACTTCGCTAAAATCGGGTAGAAATCGTCGCAGCCACCCCTGATCCTGGCTCAGCACTTCCCGCGACGCGTTCGCGCCAGTCAACAGAAACACGCGCGGGCACTGCTCCAATTATGAGGTCCATACGGACGCTTGGTCCCAAATCGATCCTTTGCGCGTCTCGTTGTGCCCCTCCCCATGCCGCGGCACCAACACTAATCTTCGCATTTTTGGTTTTGCTCAGATCGAAGCTCTTCACCTGTCGGGTAATCGCGACCTGCCCTTCGATAAAACCAGTGTCAGCCGCTCCTCCGACATAGCCGCCTTGCGCATAGCCCTCCGCTTTCACCCCGGCTGGCAGTGATTGCGCTTGCAGTTCTGTCACGGCGAGAATAGCCGGGCGCACCTCGGTACCGAACGCGTTGTTAGTCAGTCGGGCCTCGGCTTGTACGCGGACCGGGATCGATGGCGCGAGGCGCGTGCCAAACCCGATGGCCAGCTCGTTTTCCGGAGTGCTAGTGAGCGCTCGGTATACCCGAACGTATGCCTTAGGATCGCGACGCGATGCGGGAGCCAGTCTGTATTGAAACACCGCGCCAAGCTGGCTCGCACCATAGGTCGGCACGCGCCCTTGCGAAGTGGTGAGCGTGTTGGACCCTTGCCGAAAAAACGCCCAGCTATCGAACGACCAACGATCCGCACGTGTTGTCTTTAGCCCCTGCGCTTGACCCTGCGCGTTTTCACTCAGGGCCGAACCTTGCGAGAAACCCAAGCCCGGCGGGCTGTTGTAGAGTGTTTTGCGCGGAGCAAGCGGCAATTGCGAACGCGAGAACGCTTGGGAGAACAACAACCTATGGCCGAGCGACATCTGCGCTGAACCTGCTGAGGCCATGGCCAGCGTGCCTATGCGACGCCCCTTATAGGCCAGCGTGGTCAAGCCGCGTTGCTGTTCAATCAATATTGCAGTGATAGCACTTGGCCGGTTCTGAACATGAGCCTTTTGGGCCAGGATCGGAACATAAGCGGGTGATACCAAAGCCGGCTCCTGTGCTGTGATCGGTTGATCCATAGGAGGGCTACTGAACGCAATCCATTCACTGACGTTCGGCGCATAGACATCGAAGGATGGAAACGGGTTTTCCCAAAGCATCGCGCGCGCGCCGACCCAAGAGAATACGACCAATCCCAACATCAAAAGTGGGGTGCCGCGGCGGCGCGTTTCGCTAATCTCGATCATGGTACAGCAATCGCCGGGTGAGCCACCTTAGCCGGGTGGGTATCATGCTGAGTCTTGTCCCAAATAGGGCTGTGACCGAAGAGCGTGCGCAGATATGCAAACACCGCGCGCCGACCTGCAATGATCGCAATGACATTGGTCAAAGGAATGCGCATGACTGCAAGAACACCTTCGACAACACCGTAGTTGCGAGCCGTGAATGCAAAGCGCATCACCACGCGCCAAGCAAAGGCGCAAAGGTTGATTGTCAGCAGCGACTTCAATAGCGGCGTTATCGCCATCGGTTGCCCTATCCCGACGAGATTGAGACTCCAGATTGCGAGCGTTAGAGCAAGCAAGATATAACCGATTGCCAACACCAAACTAGTTAGCGGCCCGCGTCGATCACGCGCGCGCATCCACGTTTCGATAAAGCCGTGGCTCCATCCGACCCGATCCCAACATTGCAACGCAATGCCATGCACCCAACGGGTTTTCTGACGCACAGCTTGGCCAAGCGTTGTCGGGAAGTACGCACGGGTGGCTACTAAACTGCCATCTTCGTCGCAGCGCGCGCGGACAAAACGACAGCTTCCGCCCTCCTCTGCAATAGCCAGTCCAAGCTCGTAATCCTCGGTGAGCGAATCAGCGCAGAAGGGTTGAAGATCATAGCGACGCCGACACAGCTTTTGTAAAGCTGGCCGGGAGACGGCACACCCTACTCCGGCACCGGGTAAAGCCGCACCCAGCGCATCGCGCACGACCATAGCTTTGCCATGCGATTCAGCGAATTCTTCGCAATAATGGCTGCCGACAAGGCGGCTGCGTCGCTGGACCAGGGGTTCTACCGGCAACTGCGCAAAATCGGCGCCGGCAGCTACGGTCCGTTCAAGCAAACTCAACGCGGCAGGATCGACCAGATCCTCAGCATCGTGAAACACGACGAATCCGAACAAGCCACCCATGCGGCGCTCATCATTGCGCATTGCGGCATAGAGCCGGTTGAGACAATCTCCCTTTGTCGTAGGGCCCAGACGGTTATGGATCACTAAACGTAATCTGGGGTCAACGCTTGCGGATGCTGTCACCGCCGCAATGGTGTCCGGATCATTGCGATAACATCCGACATATAGCCGCAAGCCTTCTTGCGGCCACGCTTTCAGCATATGCGAAATTGTATGCCCAATCACCGCCGCCTCGTTCCAAGCCGGAATGAATACGGCAGCGGAGCGGTCAAGCTTTTGCTGTGAATAATTTTTGCGATTGATGCGCTGAGATCGCGCACGACCAGTGCATTTTAACCACAACCACGCCAAGTCGATGGCCAAGTCGTCAAGGGCACCAATTAAGAAGAACATCCCGGCAAACAACAACAACTCGTGCTGCACCAAGGATAGCCATTGCCAAAGACTGAAATCAACCAAAGCCAAGGCGCGCCCCCTTTCTTCTTAACTTAACGTCTATCGCCCCATGATTGTACTTGCAACGGACAAAAGTTTTCTCAAAGGAAGGATGCAACATGTCCGATACATCCACACCCCCTCGCGGGCCAGTTCGTTCGCTTTTCGCTCCGGTTCGCGCGCTCTTCGTTGGCGACGCCTCAGCTGGCATTTTGCTTATCCTGGTTGCCGCCGCAGCGATGCTGGCCGCCAATTCGATCTTTGCGGACGAATATGACGTGTTGATTAACGGGAAATTTGGCTGGTATCCGCACGCCAAACTCAGCTCGCTCCACTATGTGGTCAATGACGGTTTAATGGCAGTGTTCTTCTTTGTCGTCGGACTCGAAGTGAAACGCGAGATGATTCAAGGACAGCTAGCTAGCCCCGCGGCGCGCCGATTACCGATGGTCGCCGCAGCGGCCGGTATGATCGTCCCTGCACTTGTCTTTATGGCCGTTTCAGGCGGCGGCGAGTTTACGCGCGGTTGGGCTATCCCTGCAGCGACAGATATCGCTTTTGCGATGGGCGTATTGGGGTTGCTTGGTAACCGCGTCCCCGCGTCATTGCGACTGTTCTTGCTCACCGTTGCGATTGTCGATGATATCGGCGCGGTCTTGGTTATTGCGTTCTTCTATACCGAGATTGAATCGATGACCTCTTTCTTGATGTGGATGGGCGCTTCGGCGGCGATTCTCACGGCGATGATTGCGCTCAACAAGATGAAAGTTAGCGTCTTTTGGCCTTACATCGTGCTCGCAATTGTCTTGTGGTTCTGTGTTTTGAATACCGGGATTCACGCAACGATCGCCGGGGTTCTAGCTGCGCTGACCATCCCGCTACACCGTCGCGATGGCAATTCCATGCTGGAGAAACTTGAGCACGGGCTTGCGCCGTGGAGCGCTTATCTGGTGGTGCCGGTCTTTGGCTTTGCCAATGCCGGGGTTTCATTGGCTGGCTTGGGTCCAGAAGCGCTACTGGAGCCACTGCCTCTCGCGGTGGCCGCTGGTCTTGTTATCGGCAAGCAAGTTGGCATCTTCACAACGGTGTTTATCGCCGACAAAACTGGCTTCGCACCGCGCCCCTCCAATGCGAGTTGGGCAGAGATTTGGGGCATTTCGATCCTGTGCGGTATCGGCTTTACGATGAGCCTGTTTATCGGCCTCTTAGCCTTTGCGGGGCAAGATGCGATGATTGATGCTGCTAAGATTGGTATTCTGTCCGGCTCAGCGGTGTCGGCAGTGCTTGGCTTTATCGTGCTGCGGCTGACAACCAATCACAGCGACGCCGAATCCGATGATCATGGACGCCAGCCAAGCGAAAGCTGAGCCTCGGCCTTTGGCCTAATCACCAAGTGCCGGTGTTCTCCATACTGGCCCATGGTTCTTGCGGGTCCAGTTTTCCGTCTTGCAGAAGCTCAATGGAAATGCCGTCGGGTGACTTCACAAATGCCATATACCCATCGCGCGGCGGGCGATGAATGGTGTGGCCTGCATCGGCGATGCGTTGGCAAGTCTCGTAGATATTCTTGACCCGATAGGCGAGGTGACCAAAGTTGCGACCGCCTTCATATTTTTCAGGTTCACTGCCATCTTCCGAAGGCCAATTGTAAGTCAATTCGACCTCAGCAACCCCTTCCTCTCCCGGCGCGGCCATGAAGATCAGCGTGAAACGACCCGCTTCGACATCGAAACGGCGCACTTCTTCCAATCCGATCAGTTTGAAGAAATCGATTGTCGCATTCGGATCAGTGATGCGGATCATGCTGTGAAGGAACTGAACCATGAACTCTCCAAGATTTGCGCAAACTAAGCTTGGTTGCGTCCTCCAACAAATGAAGCGCAAACGCAACAAGGCGCGAAACTGACTAGCAGCTCCGCGCCCTGTTCCACCCGCTTCTTTGGCGGGAACGGTTTGCTCAGCGAAAGCTTAGAAGCTCGCGCTCAGCGTAACGACGAATGCATCATCGGTGAATGTGCCAGCCGGATCGATCAGCGCATCGCCTTCAACACCAACATAGGCGGCGCTTAGTGTTGCTGGACCAAACGAAGCTTCAGCAGTGATTGACCAGTCGAAAGCTTGGCTATCGTTGGTGAAGGTCAGGAAGCCATCGGTATAGCCAACGTGGCCAGTCACTGAGAATGGCGTATCAGGAATGCCAAAACCTACATCACCATAGACGTAGAAGTTGTCAGTTCCGCCGAGCGAATCCTGCGTTGGCGCATATGCTACACCGCCGGTCAATGACGCGGGGCCAACTTCAGCACTCAACGAGCCATAAAACTCGACATAATCCGTGTCACCAACCACTGCGGCAGCGTCAGGATAGACGTAGAGAATTACGCCAACATCCGCCGACAATACGCCAGTGAGGTCGCCGCTCCAACCGCCGTAAACATCAAGCTCTGTCGAGCCGAAACCTACGGTGTCTTCGTCGAGGTTTGACCCCCAAGTTCCGACGTAAAGCCCCGAAGAGTGGCTCAAGTCAAAGCCACCTTGGACAGCGAAGTTGCCGTCGGTCAGCGCAACACCGCGAAAGCGATATTCGGTCGCAAACGCCACATTGGCAGAAAACGTGAACGGTCCCTCGCCTTCAGCAGCATTGGCTTCATCAGCCTCAATCGGTCGCACTGCCTTTTCGACAGCAGGAGCCGCGGTGATTTTGATTTCTGGAGTTGAAGTTTCTGCGGTAAGCGCTTCGACTTCAGCCAAAACGCTTAGATCAGCGGTTTGGGTTTGCGAATCAGTGTTCGCAAGAATTTCCGAAGAATTTTCGGATGCATAAGCGGGCGCCGCTGCGAGCAGCAAACCAGCTGAGATAGACGCGGCGGAGAGGCCGCGGATGGACGTTAGCATGACAACTTCCTTGAATATGTGTTGTTGCTTCGTCCCACCTGCACCCCTGTTTGGCTGTCTCTTTTTGGACAATCTCAATCAGGCGTGAAACATTCGTGCCCAAAAATGCCGCAGCGCACAAGAGAAATTGCGCAAAGATCAGTAGAGATACACAGAAACGCCATAGGTGTGGGGAATTTGCATCATTATACGTGATGGGGCTCGCCTCAGTTGCCGTTCAGCCTCGTCATGATTAGAGAACGCTCCAACCAAAGAATAACTCCAATGCTCAAATCGCTCCGTAATCTTTTTAAGTCCACCCCGCTTGCGCCGCTTCCGTCGGTGCCCGATGGAACACGCTATTATGTGATCGGCGATATCCACGGGCGGCTCGACCTTTACGACGCGCTGATTAAAGCTATTGATGCCGATGATGCGGGGCGTCCCGAAACGGATAGCCGGGTTGTGCTGCTAGGCGATCTGGTTGATCGCGGACCTGAAAGCGCTGGCGTCATTGCGCGCACTCGCGATTGGCAAAGCAAGCGCAACGTGCGCGTCCTTGCTGGTAATCACGAAGAGATGTTTCTTGAATCTTTTGAGAAACCAGATGTGCTACGCCATTTCCTTAAGCACGGCGGACGTGACACGGTCTTGTCCTATGGCATCTCGCGCAAACAATTCAACGCGATGACGATTGAGGAGCTGTTTGCGCTGCTCCCACAAATCGTACCGCAGTCTGACCGCGATTACCTTGCGAGCTTTGAAGAAATGATCGTCGCTGGCGATTATCTTTTCGTGCATGCCGGGATCGACCCTTTGGTTCCGATTGAGGCACAGAAACGCAGCGATATGTTGTGGATCCGCGAGCGCTTCCTCAATCACGAAGGTCCATTGGAAAAAGTCGTGGTGCACGGCCACACGATCTTTGAAAAAGTGATGGATTGTGGAAACCGGATTGGGATCGACACTGGCGCTTTTAGGTCAGGTGTGCTTACCGCTTTAGTGCTCGAAGCCGACCAGCGCCGCATCTTGCAAGTTTGCGAAGACAATGGCCAGATCGAAGTCTTTCACGGCGACAGAGCAAAATAGGCTGCGCCGCAGCAGCGAGAATCGAAGTTTCGGAAAAAGGGCGAAGATGCCATGAAAATCGCAATGGTGGGGTCGGGCTATGTTGGCCTCGTGTCAGGGGCCTGTTTCGCCGATTTCGGTCACGAAGTCGTGTGCATCGACAAGGATGACAGCAAAATCGCGCGGCTCAAGGATGGCATCATGCCGATCTATGAGCCGGGACTTGATGCGCTGGTCGCAAACAATGTCGAGGCTGGACGCCTGTCTTTCACCACCAGCTTGGCCGAAGGAGTAAGGGGCGCGAGCGCGATCTTTATCGCCGTTGGCACGCCTAGCCGCCGCGGTGATGGTCATGCGGACCTGACCTTTGTGCACGAAGTCGCGCACGAAGTGGGTGAGAGCCTTGCGAATGACGCGGTGGTTGTGACCAAATCGACGGTTCCGGTCGGTACTGGCGATGAAGTGGAGCGCATCTTGGCTGACACCGGCACTAGCCATCGCTTCGCAGTTGTCTCCAATCCAGAATTCTTGCGCGAAGGTGCGGCCATCGGCGATTTCAAACGCCCTGACCGTATTGTCATCGGTGCAGAAGATGATTTCGGCCGTGAGATCATGCGCGAAGTGTATCGCCCGCTGTTCCTCAACGAGTCGCCAATTCTGTTCACCGAACGGCGCACGAGCGAACTGATCAAATACGCCGCCAACGCTTTCCTCGCGACCAAGATCACTTTCATTAACGAAATGGCGGACCTTTGCGAGAAAGTCGGCGCGAATGTGCAAGACGTCGCGCGCGGCATCGGCATGGACAACCGCATTGGTGCGAAATTCTTGAATGCAGGTCCCGGCTATGGCGGATCGTGCTTCCCCAAAGACACGCTGGCGCTGCTCAAAACGGCGGAAGACTTCGACAGCCCAACCCGAATTGTCGAAGCGGTGGTCAAAACCAATGAAAGTCGGAAACGCGCAATGGGACGCAAGGTCTTGGAAGCGCTCGGCGGCGCAGAAGAAGCGCGCGGCAAGAAAGTCGCGTTGCTGGGCCTAACCTTCAAGCCGAACACCGACGATATGCGCGATTCACCTTCGATTGCGATTGCACAGACGCTCGCAGATGCGGGCGTGACAATCGCGGCTTACGATCCTGAAGGCATGGAAATCGCGCAGCCGCTATTGCCAATGGTTGAAATGTGCGATGATCCTTATGCCGCCATCGAAGGTGCGGATGTGATCACGATCGTCACGGAATGGGATGCATTCCGGGCGTTGGATCTTTCACGGGTCAAGTCCCTTGCCAATGCCCCTGTGCTTGTTGATCTGCGCAATATCTACAATCCAGAAGACGTGCGCGCGGCTGGTTTTGCTTATTCGAGCATCGGCCGAGTCTAGACACCACGCGTTCGCGCGCGCAAAGTAAAGCGCTCAAGCCAAGTTTGAATGCCCGTACAATCAGGGCCGAGAAGGAATTTATGACCGCTGTCTTAAACGTGCTGAGCACCGCCTTCATCTTCGTGATCGGGTTGATCGCGCTCTGTCTTGTGGTCGTGTTCATTGTCGACCGGTATCAAACCGCCGACACGGTGCGTCGCAACTACCCAGTGATTGGCCGGATGCGCTATATTTTGAGCGAACTTGGCGAGTTCTTCCGCCAGTATTTCTTTGCGATGGACCGCGAAGAGCTGCCCTTTAACCGCGCACAGCGCGACTGGGTTAACGATGCAGCAAAAGCACAAAGCACCAATGTGGCCTTTGGCTCGACGCAAACGCTCGACCCCGTTGGCACGCCAATATTCGTCAATTGCCCTTGGCCAACGCTGGAACGTGATGGCGTCGAAGCAAGTCCAATGATGATCGGTGAAGGTGTCGCACGCATTCCTTACAACGCGCCTTCGCTCTTCAACATATCAGGCATGAGCTATGGCGCGCTGTCCACACCTGCGATCCGCGCGCTTTCGCATGGCGCAGCAAAAACAGGGTGCTGGCTTAACACTGGCGAAGGTGGCCTTTCCCTGCATCATCTAGAGGGCGGCTGCGATATCGTGTTCCAAGTCGGCACCGCCAAATACGGCGTGCGTGATGATGAAGGGTGCCTTTCTGACGAAAAGCTTCGCAATGTGGCCGCACATGAGCAAGTTCGGATGTTCGAACTGAAGCTCTCACAAGGCGCAAAGCCTGGCAAAGGCGGCATCTTGCCTGGCGCCAAGGTCAATGCCGAAATTGCGGCCATTCGCGGCATTCCCGAAGGCGAAGCGTCAATCTCGCCCAACCGCCACACCGAAGTTGGCAATGTCGAAGAGCTGCTCGACATGATCCACCGCCTGCGCGAGGTGACCGGCAAACCGGTTGGCATCAAGACGGTGATTGGAGCCTATGGGTGGCTCGAAGAATTGTTTGCCGAAATCAATGCGCGCGGCCCCCAAAGTGCACCCGATTTCATCACAGTCGATGGCGGCGATGGCGGGACTGGCGCTGCGCCCTTGCCATTGATGGACCACGTGGGGCTGACCCTGCGTGAGGCTTTGCCTATGCTCGTCGATTTGCGCGATGGGGCCGGACTGAAAGACCGCATCCGTGTGATCGCCAGCGGGAAGCTGATCACACCATCCGAAGTCGCATGGGCGTTGTGTGCAGGCGCTGATTTTGTGATTTCCGCGCGCGGTTTCATGTTTGCGCTGGGCTGTATTCAAGCGATGAAGTGCAACAAGAACACCTGCCCAACAGGTATCACTACGCATGACCCATCACTGCAACGCGGGCTCGACCCGTCCAACAAAGCCGTTCGGGTGGCGAACTTCGTCGAACAGATGCGCAAAGAGGTTGGCGTGATCGCGCACAGCTGCGGAGTTCCGGGACCGCGGCGGCTCAAGCGCTTTCATGTGAGGCTGGTCTGCCCCGATGGCCGCTCGCGCCCGCTCGATGAGCTGTATCCGCCCGCCGCGCCAAGCGAAACTGTTGCGTCGTAATTTGCCGATCAGCGCGGGTTTAGATCAATACCATCGTCGAACCCTGCGCGCGCGCCGCAGCTGAGAAATTCGCTCACCTCGCCCGGCGTGTTGCCGAGGTTCCCGCTGTAACGCATATGGATCTTCCGACCCTCAACCCGGAAGAGTGGCACCAATGCCCCCGCTTCTTCATCTGTCGCACTCCACCAGCCGGTCATTGGGTCAAAGCGCGCGATCGGAACATTCATGCCGCATGTGTGCGCGTTGCCGCCCACCGCATCGCCAGTAGCGGATACCGTCCCATCTTCGCGTCCGGTCAGCTCAATCGTTTGCCAGCTTGATTCGACCAACACCGGCAAAATCCGCTCATACAGCTCCCCGCTGCGGCTGGATTCAGGCAAAGGCATCGCATCGCTCTTGTACGTGATGGTTTGATCAGGCGCGATGATCAGCCCCGGCCCCATTGCCCCGCGCAACTGCGCAATTCGATCTTCGTAAACATCCGACAGACAGGTCCGGTCATCGCACGCATTGCGCGAGCGCAACCAGCGCAATTGCGTCCTCATTGACCCCTTACCCGCCGCACGAGCAGCCCTCCAAGCATCCGCCAATTCGCGGTCAAGCGCGCGTAAATCACTGTCATATTCGCCGCAGATCATGCTCTCTGCCTTCGTCTCAGCCTTAGCGCAGTCGAAGGACGGTTCGTCCTTGGTGTGATCCGCAGCGCCTTCTTTTGCCGCAGCGATTAAGCTGCGCGCTTCTGTCTGGCTAAGCGTCGCAGTCGCAGGCGAGAAATCCTCAAACTCAAAAGCATAGGCGGCTTTGAGCACGAGCGGACCCTTGACCATCGCCGGATCGAGGTCCGCAAGCACGCGCGGCGCGACCACCGTCTGATCAAAGCCAGTGCCTTGCAATTTGCTCGCATCGCCAAACCAGAACGAGGTTACGTCCGCGCCTTTGAGGATTGCGTCGCTCAAATCGGGTGAGGCGTTGAGGCACCAATAGGTCACCGTGATACCGCATTCAAACCGCGCCTCGGTCAGGTTCGCCCCGCGAAAGCTCACCTCGTCAAAATCCGCGCCCGTATAGGCCGAAATGAATTTAAGCTGCGCGAGATCAGCGCCGGTGAAATCACCTTTCGGGAAGGATACCCCGCGCATACTCATATCGGTCCAGCTTGCGCCCTTGGCCGAAACACCGTCCATCACAATGTTATCAAACTGAACGCTCGACATGACGATGTTGTCCCAATTGGTGCTCGAAAAGTTGCTCCCGTGGACACAAGCGCCCGCCAGCAATGGCGCGATATTGCGCATATCTTCGCCCGCAAACTCACCGCCAAGGATGATGAGGCGCTCGCCTTTGGCCTGTTTGATTGCCGCTTCCAATTGAGCGGCTTTGGTCATGCCAGTCGCGTTCACAATGGCGGAGCGGGCGATCATCGCGTCAAGCGTTTCGTCGCCTTGCGCACAGACGCTGATCTTCTGGCGCTGTTCGTCGGTTAGCGCGGCGGTGTCGCCCGCCGCAGCCCCCGGTGATGCAATTGCCAGCGCGGATACCGCCAGCTCTGCCAGTCCTGAAAGCATGATGTCCCTCCCATTGCCTTTGCATGGGCGTAGATGAGCCGAGCTTGTCCGTCGATGAACGGAAGGATGCAGGTTAAAGGGATAAGTAAGGCAAATGCATGTCAGGGGGCATCATAAGCCGGGTTCTGTATCCAAGACCGGTATCTTGCGACCAGCGCCTTGGTGGCAGCCATTCATCTAGGCGGCCTGTTGCCAGGCACGCTCAAGCAGCCAACCCGGACCGCTCGGGGCGAAACACCCCTGCCCGCCCAAAAGGACGAGCGCGCGGCCCCTATTTGGCCTTGCTCCGAGTGGGGTTTACCATGCGGGTCTTGTCACCAAGCCCCCGGTGCGCTTTTACCGCACCCTTTCACCCTTGCCTGTGAGCTTTAGGCTCCATCGGCGGTATACTCTCTGTGGCACTTTCCCTAAACGCTGCTCCGAAGATCAACGCTCGGCGGGCGTTACCCGCCACTCTTGCTTCGTGGAGCCCGGACTTTCCTCGCGCGGACAATCCCGAAAGATAGAACGCCCGCGGCTGCCTCAGCCCCCTGACATTGTCACGCATACACAAAGGGCCGACTTTTCGCAAAGCCGGCCCTTCGAATTGTGGTGTGCGAAGACGCTTCTATTCGGCGTCTTGCTCATCCGTTGAAATAAGCAGCTTCCAAATCAGCGCGCCAATCGCAGCACCGATCAGTGGAGCAACCCAGAATAGCCACAGCTGTGGCACAGCGCCGGTCTCTGCGTAGAACGCCACGCCAGTCGAGCGTGCTGGATTAACCGAGGTGTTGGTCACTGGGATCGAGATCAAGTGGATCAAAGTCAGGCCCAAACCAATGGCAATCGGAGCAAAGCCAGCCGGTGCCTTGGGCGAGGTCGAGCCCAGAATGATGATCAGGAAGAACGCGGTGAGCACAATCTCTGTGATCAACGCTGCCTGCATCGAATATCCGCCCGGTGAAAGCTCACCAAAACCGTTGGATGCAAATCCGCCAGCGCCGCCAAAGCCGTCTTGGCCCGATGCGATGAGGAAAAGCGTGCCAGCAGCGCAGAACGCGCCCAGCACTTGCGCGGCCCAGTACGGAATTAGTTCGCCCCAACTGAACCGCCCGCCAACTGCGAGGCCCAACGAAACCGCCGGGTTAAAGTGCCCGCCAGAGATATGGCCTACAGTGTAAGCCATGGTCATTACGGTGAGACCAAAAGCGAGACTGACACCGACAAAGCCAATGCCGAGTTGAACAGCGCCAGGATCTGGCGTCATAAACAACGCGGCCAGAACGGCTGCGCCACAACCTCCGAAGACCAACCAGAATGTGCCGAAGAACTCGGCTGCGAGTTTCTTTGTCATGTTGTTCCCTCCATGCGAGATGGGGCGCTTGTGCGCCTCTGTGTTACATTATGGCAGGAAATCTCTCCCCCTGCTGTCAATCTATGTAACATAGGGGAGGCGGGAGGAGCAAACGGCTGATAAATTGCGCTTTACCGCGCGCGTCCGGCATCGCGATCCAGCAGCAGTTGAAACAGGACAGCGCCGATCTGTTGATCAACTTCGCCGTCGATCAATTGTGGGCGCCAGCGCCGCTGAAACGCCTCCACTGCTTTGCGCGCATCGGAAATGTCATAGCCAAAGCGCTCCATCGCCAGCATGAACGCGCCGTCATTGTCGAACGGATCGCCCAGTTCAAGTTTCGTGGGCACAGGCAAGCACAAGCCGTAATCGGCCAGCCGATCCCATGGAAACAATTCCCCCGGATCGACCTTGCGAGCCGGTGCCACGTCGGAATGAGCAACGACATTGGCACGCGCAATATCGTAATCTTTGACGATCCGGGCGACCAGCGGGAGCAATGCTTCGAATTGCGCGTCAGTAAAGGGGCGATAGCCGCCGTTTTCCTCAGCGTGGCCGGGATGATCAAGCTCAATCCCGATGCTCGCCGAATTCACATCCGTGATGCCACGCCAAAAGCTCTTGCCCGCATGCCAAGCGCGCTTTTCTTCGGGCACGAGTTGCATCACCTCGCCTTCTTCACTGATGAGGTAGTGCGCTGAGACCCCGGCATCGGGATCGGTCAAGCGTTCAAGCGCGGTCTCAACCGGTTTCATCTCCGTATAATGGAGCACCAGCATCGTGATCGGCAAAGTACGATCATTACAGTTGGGCGACAGGACGACCCTGTGAATGAGCTCGTTTGGCTCCACCCGATCTATCCTATCATGCCTTCGGGCTCAGGGATCACGGCTCCTAAGACGAGCGCGCCGTCATCCATCTGATATTGCAAGGCGCCACCGGATTCGTCTGCGACCAACGCGATCATATGCGCAGCGGCGGTGCGGCTGGAAATTTCCTCAGCGGAAAGCTCATTCTGCAAAGCGCGGCCGATCGTCTCATCAAAGGCGATCTTTTCGCTCGTCGCTCTAGCGACTATCTCAAAATTGCCGTCGCGCTTCTCAGCACCAATATCGAGCGTTCCGCCGCGCACCAACGCATCCAGCGCAATCTGAGCAAGGTTCAGCAGGACTTTCACAGCAGGTTTGGGCAAGCTGCTTTCATTGATCGCCCAGTTCAGTTCAACCCGTTTAGCATCAGAAGCCAAGGCGTTGATCACGTCTTGCGCTTCCTCAATCGGCACAGCATCGCCGAAACCACCAGCCGCGCCAAAGGCAAGGCGGAAGAATTTGAGCTTGTCCGTGCTGATCTTCGCGCTTTGCTCCAACAAAGCGATGCATTGCGCACGCATTTCCGCGTCTTGTTCGTCGGCGAGCAGTTCCAGCCCATTGGCCAACGCACCGACAGGCGAGAGCATATCGTGGCAAAGCCGAGAGCACAGCATGGCGGCAAGATCAGTAGGAGATGTCATTTGTTTAGATAATTCCTGCCTTGTTGGACACACTTGGCACACTGTCTAAGGCTAAAAATGCGCGCCTTCCAGATAGGCGAAGCACTTGGCCACATAAAGGTCTTTCGCGTTGGGCGTGTTAAAATCATAGCCCACGGTTTACCAGCTACACAATCTCGTAGGAAAGCGCTTGAAATGCATCGACATCTCCAAAGTGCAGAACCGAAACGGTAATACCCAACAGTGAATCCGTTCGTGCTGAGCTTGTCTAAGCACTGTCCTGACTTGTCACTTGGATTGCCATCGCGCATGGCTCTGCCATGTCTTCCGGCCAAGTCATTACCGGCACCATTGCCGCGCCTGCTCGATTGGATAAAGCGTTGGCCGACGCCACCGAATTGTCGCGAGCACGGGTGCAGGCCTTGATCGCTAAAGGGGCGGTGGTGGTGGACAGCGAGGTAGCAAGCAGCGCTTCTTCCAAAGTCACGAAGGACGCCACCTTCGCAATCAATCTGCCCCCTGCGATCGAGCCCCAAGCAAAGCCGCAGGATATTGCGCTCGAAGTTGCGTTCGAGGATGAACACCTCATCGTGGTCGACAAACCTACTGGCATGGTGGTTCACCCTGCGGCGGGCAATCAAGACGGAACATTGGTCAATGCGCTGCTGCACCACTGCAAGGGACAACTTTCTGGCATAGGTGGGGTTGCGCGCCCTGGCATCGTCCACCGGATCGACAAAGACACTTCTGGCCTGCTTGTCGTGGCGAAATCCGACGCGGCGCATGAAGGAGTCGCTGCGCAATTCGCCGCACACACTGTTCACCGGCGCTATCTTGCGGTTTGCAGCGGACACCCCAGCCCAACAAATGGCACAATCGAAGGCCGGATAGGGCGCTCTGATTCCAATCGAAAGAAAATGGCCGTGCTGGAAAAGAAATCCTCGCGCGGTAAACACGCCATTACGCACTACACCCTTCTCGACCGACTGGCACATTGTGCGCTAATTGAATGTCGGCTCGAAACCGGTCGGACGCATCAAGTGCGCGTTCACTGCGCGTCAATCGGCCATTCGCTAATAGGAGATCCACTCTACGGCACAGCTCCGAAACCTTTAAAGCCTCTGCTCGCGCAGCTTGGTTTCGCCCGGCAAGCGCTTCACGCGGCGGAATTGGGCTTCAACCACCCAGTGACAGGCGAAAAAGTCCATTTCACAGCACCCGTGCCGCCCGATATGCAGGAATTAATCGACGAACTTAGGCATTGAAATCGATGAACGGTGCAGCCAAATGCGTAATTCTCGCGTATAAGTAACCACGTGACCCAAAAATCGGATGCCCATTAGGGGTCCGGCATCAGCGGTCGACATTAGAAAGGTTAGGAACATAGTGAGTAACACAAAGACCAGATCGGTCCCTGCTCTTGGCGGAGAGCAAAGCCTCAACCGCTATTTATCAGAGATCAAAAAATACCCGGTGCTGACGGCTGAGCAGGAATATATGCTCGCCAAGCGCTATCAGGCACATGAAGACCCCGAAGCAGCCTCGCAATTGGTGTCGAGCCATTTGCGGCTCGTGGCCAAGATCGCAATGGGCTATCGCGGCTATGGCCTGCCGGTCTCCGACTTGATTTCCGAAGGCAATGTCGGCCTGATGCAGGGCGTCAAGAAATTCGAACCCGATCGCGGTTTCCGCCTTGCGACCTACGCGATGTGGTGGATCAAAGCCTCGATGCAGGAGTTTATCCTGCGCAGCTGGTCGCTCGTCAAAATGGGCACCACCGCGGCGCAGAAAAAGCTGTTCTTCAACCTTCGCCGGATGAAGAAGCAGCTTGAAGCTTACGAAGACACCGACCTCTCGCCAGAGGACGTAACGAAGATCGCAACTGACTTGGGCGTGCCCGAGCAGGAAGTGATCAACATGAACCGTCGGATGATGATGGGCGGCGATGGCTCGCTCAACACTCCGATGCGCAATGGCGAAGATGGTTCTGGCGAGTGGCAGGATTGGTTGACCGATGATCGTCCTTTGCAGGATGAGACGGTGGCCGAAGCCGAAGAAGCGCATGTGCGGCACGAAATGCTGGTTGAAGCGATGGATTCGCTCAATGAGCGTGAGCAGCACATTCTGACCGAACGTCGATTGACGGAAAAGCCGCAAACTTTGGAAGAGCTTTCGCAGGTTTACGAAGTAAGCCGCGAGCGCATCCGCCAGATCGAAGTGCGCGCTTTTGAAAAGCTTCAAAAAGCGATGCAGCGGATCGCGGGTGAACGGCTTTTGCCGGGAATGGCTTAATTTTATAACCTCAAGCGCCGGCGGGGCCATCCAACCCCTTAGGCTTTCGCGCCAATGGGCGCGGCGGCCAGTCGGCTTTGCTGTTTGCTCGGCAAACCAGTCGAACAAACAATAAAACCCTCTTTGGAGCGATCCAGAGAGGGTTTTGTTTTGCGGCTCACAAAAGCTCACGCTAACCTCCCCAAATGATCCTCGCCCTCGCCCGTATCCTTGCCAAGCTCATCCTTTGGTTTGTCGGCATCACGCTCGTTCTCGTGATCGTCTTCAAATTCGCTCCGATCCCCGTCACCGCGACGATGATGATGGATGAAAACGGCGCGACCCGTGACTGGGAAAGCATCGAGAATATCGACCCCAATCTTGTCGCCGCGGTCATTGCCGCGGAGGACGCGAAGTTCTGCGAACATTCCGGTTTCGATACCGAGGCGATTGAGAAAGCGATTGAAAACAACGCCGCTGGCAAACGCATTCGCGGCGGCTCCACTATCACTCAGCAAACCGCCAAGAACGTCTTTCTGTGGCAAGATGGCGGCTATTTCCGCAAAGGTTTGGAAGCGTGGTTCGCGTTCTGGATTGAGATGATCTGGGGCAAGGAGCGGATCATGGAAGTCTATCTCAACGTCGCAGAGACAGGCATCGGCACTTACGGAGCGGAAGCTGGTTCGCAGCGCTATTTCGGCAAATCCGCTGCGCTGATGACACCAGACGAAGCCAGTCGCATGGCAGCGGCCCTCCCGCTTCCCAAAAAACGCGCGGTCAAGGACCCTGCTGGTTGGTTAGCGCGCCATGGCAATCGCATCGAAGCAGGGATCAAAACGGTCAAAGCCGACGGTCTCGATTCCTGCGTCTACCAATAGCGCGCGATCACACGGTCGCACCCCACCCAGCCGCATTCTGTTGCGCTTCGCGCAAGGATTGACGAGCGCGTGGTCCCCGGCCATTTGGCGATTGTGGATGAGGCAAACCCCTTGCGAGTTTCAACTAGCCCTTTGCAGGTAGCGGCTAGCTATGCTCGGCTGGAGCGCACCCACTGATGGCTGCTCGCCCGTCTCCTGCAACCGAAGAAGCACGCGTAGCGCTTCGCGCCGCCATGGTGCGGCTGGCGGAGGGAGACAATTCTTCACTGGAAGAAATTTACTCTGCAACGCGCGTGAAGCTGTTTGGCATTTGCTTGCGTATCTTGGGCGATCAGAAAGAAGCAGAAGACGCGTTGCAGGACGTTTACATCAACCTTTGGCAAAGAGCGGACCGGTTTGACCCGGATCGCGCAAGCCCGATTGCGTGGCTGGCGACCTTTGCCCGGAACCGTGCGATTGACCGCTTGCGCACTGGCAAAGTGCGCGGGGGCGCTGTGCCAGTTGAGGAAGCTGCGCCCCTGCCGGACGAAGCGCCGCTGGCTGATACGCTGCTGGTCGATGCGGAACAATCGGCGCAAATTCATAAATGCCTCAGCACGCTGGACGAAAGTGTGCAGAGCCATATCCGCTCGGCCTTCTTTGAGGGCAGCACCTATACGCAATTGGCCGAAGCCGCAGAAGTGCCGCTGGGCACAATGAAGAGCTGGATTCGCCGCGGCCTGATGAAACTGCGCGCCTGTCTTGAAGCGAGTGAGCAATCATGAGCGACGAGAAAGACATCAAGCGCGACGATCCGATAATCGCAGCAGAGTTCTCACTTGGCCTTCTTGAAGGCGAAGAATTGCTCGCTGCGCGCGGAAAACTCGCAACTGACAAAAGCTTCGAATGGCGCAAGGATTGGTGGGACGATTGGTTTGTGCCTTTGTCAGACGGTGTCGCGGGCGCAGAGCCGAGCGACGAGGTCTGGCAACGCATCACAGCCGCCATTGCGGCACAATCCGGCGGAGATGTTTTGGCTGGACCAACCGCTGCCCGCGCTGCGAATGATGATGGCGCGATTTCCGACCTCAAAACCCGCCTGCGCCGCTGGCAATGGACTGCGGCGATCACCTCGACTGCGGCGGCTGTCGCGTTGGCGGTGATGGTGTTTGCTCCCGGCAGTTCGCCAGCGCCCGACGAAGCTCCTCTGATCGCTACCGCTGACCCGCTGATGGCGACCGTGCCGATTGGCGACACCGGTTTGCGGCTCGACGTGACCTATATGCCTGAAAGTGAGCGGATGATGGTCACCGCTATTGGCCTGAGCGCAGATGGAGTGCACGATCACGAATTGTGGCTGGTGCCCGAACAGGGCGATTTGCAGTCGCTGGGCGTAGTCACACCGGGCGAGGTGGTCAGTGTGAATCTGCCAGAAGACATCACCCGCAATATCTTGGACGGCTCACAAGTTCTGCTGACGCGCGAGCCACTGGGCGGCAAGCCTGTCGATCAAGATGCTGGTCCAGTGGTCGCACAAGGCGCGTTTCAAGAAGTCTGATTTCGGCTCTTACTGCGACAGTTTATGTAAGCATAGATGGCGGGCATTTGCATCAATAAATCTATCACATCAAAGACTTAGAAAAAAATCCATCGCCATCCGCATCCGTGTTGGAAAGGATAGCGTAGCTCCTAGCGCAAGACCGGGAGGGCTTGCACAAGCACAGGAGAATTTTTTCATGCCTAACTTTGCGACCCTTCCAGTCCGCTTCAAAACGATTGCAATTGCCGCTGTTGCCGCAACCGCCAGCATCGCTGTATTCAGCACCGCCCCGGTTGCCGCACACCATCACAGTGCGAAGAAACAGCAAGCCAATATCGTACAAACCGCTGTTGGCACTGGCGTGCACGAAACACTGGTCGCGGCAGTTCAAGCCGCCGGTCTCGTCGATACTCTTTCAGGTTCGCAGGACTTCACAGTCTTCGCCCCAACAGACACAGCCTTTGCCAAACTGCCAGACGGCACCGTGGCAACTTTGGTCAAGCCAGAGAACAAAGCGACGCTCACCGGTATCCTGACCTATCATGTTGTCGCGGGCCGCGTCACATCAGACCAATTGATCAATTTGATTGAACGCCACAGCGGCGAAGCATCAATCTCTACGATTTCAGGTGGCAAACTGACCGCGCGGCTTTCTGGCGACACGATTGTCATCACCGATGCAAAAGGAGGATCAACCGCTGTTACGACGGCTGATGTGCGCACGTCCAACGGGATCATTCACGTAACCGATGGAGTGTTCCTGCCCGGTTGATACGCCATTTTGAGCTAGCGCTGCCTCAACAAACCCCCTCCCACCCCGAGGCGGCGCTTCACAGGACCCCGTTCGGCCTTTTCCTCCACCCTTGGCCGGGCGGGGTTTCTTGTTAGGGCTAAGCTTTTGGCATCCACTTGAGCGTCTTTGAGCGAAGCAACCGGACAAGCTTGGGATCCATGAAATCAAATTCATCGGGAATATCTAGGACCACGATACGCGTGTTCTTAAGCGCAGTTCGGTGATTCGATTGCAGCTTGGCGCGGTGAACGCGCTCCATTGCGAAAATGGTATCTGCCCACTCGACCAATTCGTCGGTCAGCGGCTCTTCGGCCCCGCGGTTCGTCCCAGCAGAAAGCACCTGGATGCCAGACATGTCAGCGAACAACTGCTCAGCTGTTGGGCTTCGCAGCTTGTTTTGACTGCAAACAAACAGGAAGTGTCGATCTGCCAACGGGCTGGATCGAAGGCCCTAAGCCGCTTCGGTCGCCTCAGCGCCGTGAACCCGGATTGGGTCTTTCTTGCCTTCGACTACGTCCTCGTCGATCACGATTTCAGAGACGCCTTCCATGTCGGGCAGGTCGAACATCGTATCGAGCAGCAGCCCTTCTACAATTGAACGCAATCCACGTGCGCCGGTTTTGCGCTTGATAGCCCGCACAGCAATCGCTTTCAGCGCGTCATCGGTGAAGCTTAGCTCAACATCTTCAAGCTCAAACAGCTTGCCATATTGTTTGACCAGTGCGTTCTTGGGCTCTTGCAGGATCGTTACCAATGCATCGATATCGAGATCGTGCAAAGTCGCGATAACGGGCAGACGGCCAACAAATTCTGGGATCAGGCCGAATTTCAGCAGGTCTTCCGGCTCGCTCTTTTCGAGCAATTCGCCCACTTTGCGCTTATCCGGATCGGCGACATGCGCGCCAAAGCCGATTGAACGTTTTTGCAGACGATCTGCGATAATCTTGTCCAACCCCGCAAAGGCCCCGCCACAAATGAATAGAATGTTGGTCGTGTCGACTTGCAGGAATTCTTGCTGCGGATGTTTGCGGCCACCTTGTGGCGGAACGCTAGCCGTGGTGCCTTCCATCAGCTTCAACAGCGCTTGCTGCACACCCTCGCCCGAAACATCACGGGTGATCGAGGGGTTTTCAGCTTTGCGGGTGATTTTATCGATCTCGTCAATATAGACGATGCCATGCTGCGCCTTTTCGACATTGTAATCGGACGATTGCAGCAGTTTGAGGATGATGTTCTCGACATCTTCACCGACATAACCTGCTTCGGTCAAAGTCGTCGCATCGGCCATTGTGAACGGCACATCAAAAGTGCGTGCGAGCGTTTGAGCCAGCAACGTCTTACCCGTGCCCGTCGGACCGACAAGCAGGATATTCGACTTAGCAAGTTCAACATCGCCAGATTTGCCGGAGTGTTTCAGGCGCTTGTAGTGATTGTGAACCGCAACAGACAGATTGCGCTTGGCCGAATTCTGGCCGATCACATAGTCATTGAGCGTTTCAAAAATTTCGCGCGGGCTTGGGACTTCGCCTTCTTTCTTTCCGGCAATCCCAGCCTTGGTCTCTTCGCGGATGATGTCATTGCAAAGCTCAACGCATTCATCACAGATGAACACTGTAGGCCCGGCAATCAGTTTGCGCACTTCATGCTGCGACTTGCCACAGAAGCTACAATACAAAGTGCTCTTGCTGTCAGATCCGCTCAATTTCGTCATCCTAGTTGCCTTCGAATCCCCCTTCGGATTCTCTCCGTCACCTCTGGTGGATTCGCAAAGTCTATCTTGCGTGGCCGATGAATCAACCAAAGACCAGTGTAATTCGGTTCAAATTGTCAAAGATTGATTGACAATATGCCAACTGACCGTTCGCTTAACCACGCATAGTCCCGCGATGGGGCGGGTTAGGTGGCAAGATTAGGAATTTACTCCGGGGCGCCGCCAGAACCGTCTTTGTCGTCGTCTTCCTCAGCTTCCGGGCGAGTCTCGAAAACTTTGTCGACGAGGCCAAATTCCTTAGCTTCTTCCGCCTCAAGGAACGTGTCGCGATCCATCGCCTTTTCGATCACGCTCAATTTCTGGCCGGTGTATTTGACGTAGAGATCATTCATGCGTTTTTTGATCCGCAGGATCTCATTCGCTTGGATCTCAATGTCTGAAGCCATACCGCGTGCACCGCCGGAAGGCTGGTGGATCATGATCCGCGCATTAGGCAGTGCCACACGCATACCCGGCTCACCCGCTGCCAGCAGGAAGCTGCCCATTGAAGCGGCTTGTCCCATGCACACAGTCGAAACGCGCGGCTTGATATATTGCATCGTGTCGTGGATCGCCATGCCAGCTGTCACCACGCCGCCGGGCGAGTTGATATACATGCTGATCGGCTTGGATGGATTTTCGCTTTCAAGGAACAATAGCTGCGCCGTGATCAGCGAAGCCATGCCATCTTCAACTTGTCCCGTTACGAAAACGATGCGTTCGCGCAACAGTCTGGAAAAAATGTCGAAACTGCGTTCACCCCGGCTGGTTTGCTCGACCACCACAGGCACCAAAGCACCGGTTAGTGGGTCGCGCGTAAACTGACCCTGAGAGCCATGGGTGTCACCGGAATTGCCGAACAGATCGATCATAGTGGGGTCCTTATGCGTATGAATCGGATATGTCGGACTGACGGGGCTAATTTCAAGGGGACTAAGCAATCACCTTGGGGAAAGCTGGGAGGGAGCGCTCTTACCTTGCGGGGTTTTGGCGGGTTTGGGCTTTAAAGCAAAGGCTCCGAACAAACCGGGTTGCTTCTTGACCTGTTCAACATCGGTCTTGCCGTTGAACAGCAGGCGGAGCAGCGCAATACGACGCACCAGCAGTTCATGGATAGCGACAACCGTACCCGCAGCCGCAAGCGTCAGCAGCGAAAACTCAAGCCAGATTGGCCAATCCAAAGGCACGAACATCTGGCCATAGATATACACGAAGCAATGATGGAACAGATACATCGACAATGCGCAATCTGCGAGCCAAGTGGTGCGCGGTCCACCTTCGTTGAAGAAGCGATGGAAGAATTGCAGGATGAACAGAACCAGCGTCCAGATTGAAAGCTGATTGAGGAACAACATCAAGAGGCCGGTCGCAAAATCACTTTCCGCAAAGGCATAGGGCTGGAAATAGAAGGCCGCAGCGGCAGCAAACGGCATCCACCAACGCCACTCGACCAGCGCGGACAACAGGCGCGGCGACAGCGCCGCCATGACGCCAATCACGAAGAACGGAAACTCACTGGTGAGTTTATAGAGGCTTTGAAAACCAGGAAAGATAAGGTCATAGCCGCCCGGAACAATCGCGGCTGCTGAGTAATTGGCGGTGTTCGCGATCCCCAACAGCAGCAAAATAAACAAGAAGGTCAGGCTACCGCTTGTAGCCCCTCCTAGACGGTCGGACAGATTCACCGCGGCCCTGCGCAGACGTGAAGTCTTTGGCAAGATGCCGTGAACGACAGCCGCGAGGATAAACATCGGGATCAGGCTAACAAGGAACCAAAGGTGCAATTGCCATGTCCCATCGGCCCAGATTTGCGCGAAAGCAGGGCTGGCAATCCAGTCGAAGATCGAGCCATCGCCCCCTGCATCACCCCAACGCAGATAGTGCTCGAGCATATTAAAACTAAGCGCGATCGCGATCAAAGGGATCGCCGTGCGTAAGAAGCGATTCCACAAGAAGTCACCGACGCTGCGCCGGGTAAGCAACAGCACCGCAAAGAAACCACCGACGAAGAAAAAAGTCGGTGTGATGAAAAGATGGAATCCGAAAATCAGCCAATCGAAGAAGTTCGCCCGATCCGTGTTGCTGGTGATCCATGGACGCACTGGCGCGTAGACCGTGCCAGCATGCAGCGCGACAGATAGGAACATCAGCACTGAACGCGCACCATCAATGTCATGATAGTGTTTACGTTTGCGCTCGGCTGGGGCGCCTGTTTGTGATGCGACGGTGCTTGTCATTTTTGGCTGGTCTCGGCTTAGAGTTCGCGGGAACCTATGCCATGAGCGGGTTAAGACCCAGTGCACAAGACGAGCTGGCACGACGTGCGTTTTTGGAACGCCGGGGATGGCTGAGGTTAACCCGCATCCCAAGAAAAGGTTGGTAAACTCAATATTGTTGCTTGAAATCCTTCCTAAGAGCGGGAACACTCTTCCTAAGGATTTTTCCTGCATCAGCCCCTATGATCGGGAAAGACAACAATAAAGTCGTTTGAAGGGTGGGCACGCGATGTCCGGAATAGACACTGTGAAGTCGTTTGATAGCGCTGGCTCTGCTCGCCTGCCGTTCTGGCACCCAGAGCGCAAACCCTATAAACGCAACTTGCGCAAAGCGTGGCATCACTTCTTCGAATTTAAGAAAGACAAAGAAGACACCAGCGAGGTGTTCAAGTTTTTCCATCACTTGCCTTGGATTGATGTCGACAAACGCGTGGCTGCATTCCTTTCAACGGAAAAAGGCCAGCACGTGCTCGAAACTGAGCCGTTTCTGCCCGAAATTCTCGATGACCATGAAATGCTGCGGCGCGACTATCCCAAGGGCTCGCTCGCCCATGCCTATTGCGATTACATGGAACAAGAAGGGTTGAGCGCGGCGGGCTTGGTAGCAGAATTTGAAGAGTTCCGCTTCGAAGATGGTCGCCCGAATGACCAGATTGAATGGTACAATGATCGCCTGCGCGACACACATGACCTTTTGCACCTGCTCTCTGGCATTGGCCGCGATACTTTAGGCGAAGCGACGTTGGGTGCCTATGTCTTTGGGCAAAGGCCAAGCCATGGGCACCTGATCCTGGGCATTGCCGGCTCACTGGTGATGAAGCGAAGTGTCAAAACCAAAGCGCCTGTGCTGCGCGCCATCTGGAATGCAAAGGCGGCTGGCAAAGACTGCCTACCAATCGCGGAACAATCCATCCGCGAACTTTTGGCGATGACACCGGACGAAGCGCGCGCGCATCTCAATATGCAACCTGCCCGCGCATATGAAGAATGTCAGCGGATTTGGACTGAAGAAGAAGGGATCGACCCGCTTGCGATCCTTGCCAAAGAAGACCCAAGCGCTGGAACCAAGCCGCAAAAGGCATAGTATCAGAAAGACAGGCTTGCGCTTGCAAGCCCGTCAGCGCACTCTGACGGCATGACGTCACGCTCCACAATTGCTTCGCTTTTCTTTCTGTCGTGCTCGGCCAGCGCCCTTGCCAATCAAGGGACGGTTGGCGCGACGGAGGCCGAAATCGCTAGGATAGCCT
Source organism: Erythrobacter sp. (assembly GCA_039985875.1). Lineage (GTDB taxonomy): Bacteria > Pseudomonadota > Alphaproteobacteria > Sphingomonadales > Sphingomonadaceae > Erythrobacter. The sequence continues at coordinate 1,567,120 of JBDWRU010000011.1, forward strand.
TGATTGATGATGCTGGCCCAGAGTTGAATGCCGTCATCACCTATGACGCCGATGCAGCCACCAAATCCGAAGCCAAGCGCGACACAGGGGCACTCAAAGGTCGCACAATCCTCGTCAAAGACAATATCGAGACCAGCGAATTTGCGACCACAGCGGGCAGTCTGGCGCTCAAAGACAATCGCACTGGTCGCGACGCTCCATTGATCGCCAATATCCGCGCGGCTGGCGGCGTGATCCTCGGCAAGACCAATCTATCGGAATGGGCCAATATCCGATCAGACAATTCCACCAGCGGATGGAGTGCGGTGGGTGGTTTGACCAAAAACCCCTTCGCTACCGACCGGAACACTTGCGGTTCGTCTTCGGGAAGTGGGGCCGCGATTGCGGCGGGCTTTGCTTGGGGCGCGATTGGAACGGAGACCAACGGGTCGATCACCTGCCCCGCTTCGATCAACGGCGTGGTTGGGTTCAAGCCCAGCGTCGGATTGGTCAGCCGCCGACATATCGTGCCGATCTCCTCAACACAGGACACCGCCGGGCCGATGACTAAGTCGGTCTTTGATGCGGCCTTGTTGCTAACCGCGATGGCTGGCGAAGACGGGCGCGACAACGCGACCGTCGATGTGCCGCGCGTAGCCGACTACTCCGCTGGGCTATCCGACTTCTCACTCAAAGGCGTGCGGATCGGGGTGATGCGCAACCAGATCGGCAATCGCGCGGATTTGGCGGGTGTTTTCGAAACCGCGCTTGCCGATTTGGAGAGCGCAGGCGCGGTGCTAGTCGATATCGAATTTGAGATCGACAGCGCGCTTTGGGATGACAGTTTCACGATCCTGCTGTTCGAATTGCGCGAAGGAATGAACGCATATCTTGACTCAATTCCCGGCTTTGGCGGCGGGGAAGGCGAAACCGATACAGATGTCGCACCGCGCTCGCTCGCCGACTTGATCGCCTTCAACAAAGAAAATGCCGACACCGAAATGCGCTGGTTCGACCAAGGTATCTTCGAACAAGCCAATGCCACAACCGACCGCAAGGCCTATGAAAAAGCGCGCGAAAATGCGGTGCGGATCGCAGGCCGCGAGACGCTCGATATCTTGTTGGCGGACAATGACGTGCAATTCCTCGTCGCGCCAACGCGCGGGCCCGCTTGGACCAGCGATCTTGTGAACGGTGACAGTTTTAACGGCTCAGTCGGTTTTGGATCCCCCGCTGCGATTGCCGGTTACCCACATCTAACCGTACCGATGGGCCATATTGAAGGTTTACCGGTCGGCATCAGCTTCTTTGGCGCGAAATGGGCCGATCACGGCGTGTTGAAAGCCGGCGCCGCATACGAAAAGGCGCGGACAGCCGAGCTGCCCACGCCTTCGTTCGAACCTTGGAAACCCACCGCTCGATCGGGCGAGTAGGCTCAGGTGATCTGAGTTAGTCCTTTTTCGCAGCTGATTTCTTAGCCGCAGGCTTTTTCGCTGGAGCTTTCTTAGCCGCAGCGGGTTTGGCTGCCGCAGTTTTCGCCGTTGGCTTCTTGGCTGCCGGTTTCTTGGCTGGAGCTTTTTTGGCAGGAGCTTTCTTAGCTGCAGGCTTGGCATCCGCATCAGCTTTCTTCGCGGGCGCTTTTTTAGCCGCTGGCTTCTTCGCAGGAGCCTTCTTAGCCGGTGCCTTTTTCGCAGCCGCTTTCTTCTTCGCGGGCGCTTTCGCCTTGGCCTTTTCCGCCTCCGCGTCTTCTTCCGCTTCAATCGCCGCTTCGAGCTCTTCCTGCGTCACTTCACGCTCGGTCACATCTGCTGTGTCAAAGAGGAAGTCGACGACCTTGTCTTCGTAAAGCGGTGCGCGCAGCTGAGCGGCAGCCATCGGATCTTGCTGAATATACTGGACGAAGCGTTCGCGATCCTCTTCGCGATATTGCTGCGAAGCTTGCTGGATCAGCATCGACATTTCCTGACCGGTCACTTCGACGCCATTGGCCTGACCGATTTCAGACAACAGCAAGCCAAGGCGAACGCGACGCTCAGCAATGGCTTTGTAATCGTCTTTCTCGTCTTCGATTTGTTTCAGCGCGTCTTGAGGATCTTCTTCCTTTGCCGCCTCTTGTTGAAGCTGGCCCCAGATTTGCTCAAATTCTGCATCGACCATGCCCGCAGGCACGTCAAAATCATGACCCGCAGCGAGCTGATCGAGGAGCGAGCGTTTCATTTGCGTACGAGTGAGACCTGCGGTTTGCTGTTCAAGCTGCCCGCGCATGATCTCTTGCAATTTATCTAGGCCATCCAGCCCGAGGTTCTTCGCAAATTCATCGTCAATCTTGGTCTCGGTCTCTACTTTGACCTGCTTAACAGTGACATCGAAGGTCGCCTCTTTGCCCGCAAGGTTCTCTGCCTGATAGTCTTTAGGGAAGGTCACGGTGATGGTCTTCTCATCACCTGTCTTCGCGCCAGTCAGCTGTTCTTCAAAACCCGGAATGAAAGCGCCTGAGCCAATCACCAATGGCGCATCTTCAGCTTTGCCGCCTTCAAATTCTTCATCGCCAAGCTTTCCAACGAAATCGATGATCAGTTGATCGCCATCCGCCGCTTTTTTGGTTTTCGCCGCTTCTTTGTAGCTTTTATTCTGACCAGCAATGTTGCCAATCGCTTCTTCGATGGCTGCATCGGTGACAGGAACCATCAGCTTTTCCAGCTTCAGCCCATCAATGCTCGGGGCTTCAACCTCTGGCAAAACTTCAAGCTCAACCGTGATTTCGGCGTCTTTGCCTTCTTCATAACCTTCACCCAACGCAATCGCTGGCTGCATCGCTGGACGAAGCTCTTCGTCTTTTACAAGCTTATCGACCGAATCGCGGATCGTGTCGTTGACGACTTGACCGTGGATTTGCTCGCCATGCATTTTCTTGACGAGGTTCGCAGGCACTTTTCCGGGGCGAAAGCCCGGCATTTTCACCTGAGGTGCGACCTTTTTGATCTCAGCGTCGATCATGCCCGCGATTTCGTCCGCGGTGATCGTGAGAGTGTAGGCGCGTTTCAGCCCTTCGTTGACGGTTTGCTTAGTTTGCATGGAGGTTATCTAAAGCCTTTATCGAAACAATGTTTTGTCCCACGCACACAGGTGACGGATTGGTGCGGGCGAAGGGACTCGAACCCCCACATCTTGCGATACTGGTACCTAAAACCAGCGCGTCTACCAATTCCGCCACGCCCGCATGCTCCGAACGAAGCCGCGCGGGAAACCGACAAGGCCCCGCGCGTATCTGCGCGCCTCTATAGCCGCTTGGTCAAAAGGGCAAGCGTTACGCTTGTTAACGCACGAGACTGCGATTAAGTGACGGCCCTATGTCAGATACTGAAAAAGCTCAAACCCCGCCAGATCATCTTGCCGTTAGCCCGCGCAGCGCTGCGTTCGACGCCGATGCGTTGCAACGCGGTGTCGGCATTCGATTCAAAGGTAATGTTCGCACAGACATCGAGGAATATTCTATTTCCGATGGTTGGGTGAAAGTCCAAGCCGGCAAGACGGTGGACCGCAAGGGCAATCCTCTTCTTCTTAAATTGTCGGGCGAAGTCGAGGCGTGGTTTGAAGATTTGGGCGAAAACCCGCCCATCGCCAAAAAAGGCGATTAAACCCTAACCTCGCGTCAAATACCGCGTTCAAAGGCGTCCGTGAAAGCGCGCGATGATTCGGCGCGAACCTGTTGCTGTGGTGCAGGAGCCGGGACGGCGTGTGCTGTCGACGAGTTATAGATAAAGCCATAAAGCGGATAGCTGGTGCGGCCTAAGTCTTGGATCGAATGATACCAAACTCGCACTTGGCTCCAATCGTTGTTGGGTGAGACATCATAGGCGGGAACATCGCGCTCAATCTGACCCCGGCGCCCATTGATGCGCGACCAATTGGCGTGATTCAGCCGGATATGACGCGAATCGATCACTTCACTGACATACGCGACATGGCCCAACCGCATTTTACCATGTGGTTTAAGCACCATAACCGCGCCTGGAGCTGGACGTGATCCCCGAGCGTACTTGCCAGCGGCTTGGTTCCACCATGTATGCGCATTGCCGTAAATCTCCACGCCTGATTGCTGCCGAGCATAAGGAACGCACTGGAGATAACGGCTTTGCGCGGTAACTGGCGCCGAAAGCACGGTGGTCGTGGCAGCGACGAGTGCGCCGGTCAAAAACTGTCTGCGTTGTAAGGTCATGCGGTCCCTAATGCCCCAATTGGCTCGATTTCCTTTTACGCGATTAGGGTTAAAACCGAGTTAGGTCCTTGTGATGAGGCCGAACCCGGCGCTTGCCTTTGGTGCGCATAGCCGCCACTTGCGAAACCAATCATGAAACCACAAGTCATCATCATCGGGCGTCCCAATGTGGGTAAGTCTACGCTTTTCAATCGCTTGGTTGGAAAGAAGCTCGCGCTGGTCGATGATCAGCCTGGTGTCACGCGCGACCGGAGATTGGGCGATGCAGAGATCGCAGGTCTCGAATTCACAATTGTCGACACCGCTGGTTGGGAAGATGAAGCCGCTGACACGCTTCCCGGCAGGATGCGGGCGCAGACCGAAGTTAGCCTTGAAGGCGCGGACGCGGCGATGTTTGTCGTGGATGCCCGCGCAGGCTTGACCCCGCTCGACGAAGAGATTGCACAATTCCTGCGGGAACAGGCGGATCAGGATGGCAAGCCCGTTCCGATTATCCTTGTTGCTAACAAAGCTGAAGGCAAGGCCGGTGAAGCAGGCGTTTTAGAAAGCTATTCGCTGGGTCTGGGCGATCCAGTCGCATTAAGCGCCGAACATGGCGAAGGGATCGCAGACTTATTTGGCGCGCTGTTCCCGGTGATTGGCGACCAGGCCGACGCCGCGAAAGAAGCGGCGGAACTTGCCGATCTTGAAGAAGACGAGGAAGACCTGCCACTTGGTCCGCTCAAACTGGCGATTGTGGGTCGCCCCAATGCGGGCAAATCAACGCTTATCAATAGAATGCTGGGCGAAGACCGGCTGCTGACCGGGCCAGAAGCGGGCATCACACGCGATTCGATTGCGGTTGATTGGGATTGGACTGATCCGAACTCTGGCGAAACTCGCGAGATTCGCCTGATCGACACGGCGGGCATGCGCAAAAAGAAGAATGTGACGGAAAAGCTCGAAAAGCTCTCCGTCGCCGACGCACGGCGTGCGGTCGATTTTGCCGAAGTGGTCGTCCTGCTGCTCGATGCGACGCTGGGCCTAGAACATCAGGACTTGAAGATCGCAAGCATGGCCTTGGAAGAAGGCCGCGCTTTGATGATCGCGATCAACAAATGGGACGTGGCGCAACATCCTAGTAGCCTGTTCAACGGTATCCGGGGCGCCTTGGATGATGGTTTGGCACAGGTGCGCGGGCTGCCGCTATTTGCGGTCTCTGCCAAGACTGGCAAAGGCTTAGACACCATGCTGAACGCAGCGTTTGAGCTGCGCGATAGCTGGTCAAAACGCGTACCCACGGCGGCGCTCAATCGCTGGTTTGACGATGCGCTCGACGCTAATCCTCCCCCGGCACCGGGCGGACGGCGGATCAAGTTGCGCTACATTACGCAAGCGGGCACTCGGCCTCCGCGCTTTGTGGTATTCGGAACGCGGCTCGACGCTCTGCCAACAAGTTACGAACGTTATCTGGTCAACGGCATTCGCGCGAAGCTTGGTTTTGACGCCGTACCGGTGCGCGTGGTGCTGAAAAGCCCCAAGAACCCCTACAACGCCAATCGCGGCGGCGGTGGCAATTTTTCAGGCGGAGAAGGTAAGAAATGATTTTTGACGTTTTGGCGACCGGCATCGCAACCGAAGTTTTAGAACAGGCCGCGTCCACTTCTCGTGTGCGTGAAGCCGTTGAGCTAAGCCTCGCGCCTGCCTTTCTCCTTGTGGGCATTGGCAGCCTTCTCAATGTCATGATGTCGCGTCTTGTCTGGCTTGCGGGCCGAATTGAGCGCCTCTGCGTCAATTATTCCCAACCCACTCCCGAACATCTGAGCCGCGTTCCGTTTGAGGTCGAAATCGAGTGGCTCTCCAAACGCCGCCGCCTTGTACGCATCGCGGTAAAGTTCTCAACCGGGGCCGCAGTCGTCATCAGCCTCGTAATTGCCCTACTCTTCGTATCGGCATTTATCGAAGCAAATATCGGAGTTTGGGTAACCGGACTCTGGTTGCTCACGATTGGATTGCTAATCGCTGGCCTCAGCTGCTTCCTGCGAGAAGCCTTGATGGCAGCGGACAGTCCTAAGAAGAAATAAAAAGCGAGGCATCGCTGCCCCGCCTTCTCTTGGTGTCCTAAAAGGCTATCGCTTAGCCCTCGCCCGCTGCCTGACTTTGCAGGTGGACGTAATTTTCAAGCCCCATCCTCTCGATCATATCGAACTGCGTTTCGAGGAAGTCCACATGCTCTTCCTCATTGTCGAGGATATGCGCGAACAGATCGCGGCTGACATAGTCGCGCACGCCTTCACAATACTCGATCGCATCGCGCAGCAACGGGATCGCATCTTCCTCTAGCTTCATATCGGCCTCGAGGATTTCTTTAACCGTTTCACCCACGCGCAGATTGTGGATAGCTTGGAAGTTCGGCAGGCCATTGAGGAACAGCACACGCTCCGCAAGCTTGTCGGCATGTTCCATTTCCTCGATTGATTCCTTGCGCTCATACGCAGCAAGCTTGGCCACGCCCCAATCATCAAGCACGCGATAATGCAGCCAGTATTGGTTGATCGCGGTCAGCTCATTGGTGAGCGCCTTGTTGAGAAATTCGATGACTTTGGGATCGCCCTTCATGGCATTCATATCCTTGGTTCGCGGGGTTTGAGCCAGATCAAAACGCTGGCCGGGTATGAACCATAAATAGCGCCTCCCGCCCCTGTTCGACAAGGGGGTTCGCGAAATTTTTATTGGAAAATCAATGCCTTGCGAAGCATTCGCAATTGCGTTTTGCTAGTTTATAATGCGAGAGTCTCGCAAGAAGCCGTGCCACGCAGCGCATCAATAATTTTGTCAGCTTTCACAAGGCATTGGCCGCAATTGGGGCTTTTCCCAAGCTTCGCATAGGTTGCCTCAGCATTGCCATCGCAGCCAACCGCCGCTTCGCGCAGGTCGGCTTCTCTTATTGCGTTGCAGATGCAAATGTACATGGCGGTTAGAATCACTCCTGCGAAGCGTTTGCAAAAGCAATATATGCGAGCAATTCTCAATAGCAAGGGTGATTGTTGCAAAAAGGGCGCGGATGGCTTGGCCAAGTTAGGTCACTTAACGCTTAAGCGGAAACAGCTTGCGATAGGTCATGCACCGCCACAGCCACTCAAGCGGGCCATAGCGATAACGGTCGAGCCACGGCTTGGACCAAGCCAGCATCGCGATCCAGAATATCGCCGTCACACCGTAAAGCTGCGGACGGTTTAGCTCTCCGAACAGCCCCAGCGCCCAGCCATGCATCACAAACAACATTAGGATCGAAGTGCCTAGGTAATTGGTGAACGCGGCGCGACCTGCCGCCCGCACGCGTTCCGCGAGCCAGCCTGTCCAACCAGGCGAATAAGCAACCATCAGCGCCGCTAATCCCAACACCATGGCGATGCGCGGAAGTGTGCTCCAACCGATAAAGGCGGCGGTCGATGCATAAAAGGCAAAGCCAGTGCTCTGAACATACAGACCAATTAGAAGATGCAATGCCCCGCCTACTGCGAGGCCGATCCAACCCCACCGGATTAGGCCAGATCGTGAAAAGCCATCGCCAAAAAAGCCGAGCCGATAGAACGCCATACCAATGAGCATCAATGGGACCATTTCAAAAAGCATGAATCCGACATTGCCTAAGATTGTCACCCATTCCTCAGAAAAACGATGCGCGACCAAACCGGCATAATCGCCTGACTGCTTGAGCTGAATGTCGATATCATCGCTAGCGAGCGCTTCATCGACCCCAGCCAAAATTTCAGCGCGAGCACCCTCCATCGCTTCAGCCTCACCGAAGGAAGTTTCTCCGATCACATGCGGAAAAGTCAGCATCGCCGCGAAGAGTAGGCCCCCCAGTACATAACCCATCAAACCGACGATCAATTGAGTTTTGGCGGTCCAGCGCACGCACAACAGGGCAAGCATGCCTAACACGCCGTAATAGAACAGGATGTCACCCATCCAGATGAAGAAAAAATGGATAAAGCCAAAGCCTGCGAGCAAGAGCAGCCGCCAAGCTTGCAAGCCGAGACCCGTGCCCCGCGCCCATGCGCGCTCCATAAACAGGTACATCCCCGCTCCAAATAGAACGGTGAAGAGCCCCCGCATTTTGCCATCGATCAGAACAAATTGCGTGATCCATTGCCACCCGTCCGGGTCGGCATTCGGAACCAAGAAGGCGTCGGGAACGATGTAGGCATTGAAGGGCTGACCAAAGGCGATGATATTCGCAGCGAGGATACCCATTACGGCGATGCCGCGAATAAAATCTAGGCTGCCAATGCGATCGCTCGATTTCGTCGGCACCGCGCTATCAGGCGCATGACTCGTCGCGCGCACGTCTTCTATGCGCGGCACGCTCCCACTTGCTTGTGAAGTCGTCATCGCCTGATCCCTGTTCCCACCATACCCTGAAGGCATGGGGTAGCAGGTGATGGCGCAATCGAAAAATCACAGATCGTTAGATGTACGACCTGATCCGCTCAATTACGGCTTTGCGACGATGCACCCTTGGCCTTGACGTTTCAGCGCGTTGCACGCTGACTGCGCTTCGGCGCGACTATTAAAGCCCTTGGCTTGCAAGCGCACCACTCGACCAGCGGGCACTAGAACTTTGCTCGTGCCGGAAAGCGCGTTGGTGCTTGAAACTTTGCTCCACAACCGATCAGCGTTCGCGCGAACGCCAAAGGCGCCAAGCTGAACCTTCCAGTTGCCTGAGCGCGATGGGTTTGCAGCGGGACGGCTCGATGTCGGCACCGTGCGAACTGGGCGCGGTGTAGGTGTTGCAACAGCCGGAGCGCGGGCAGGCGAGCTAGCGACTGGGGTCAACTGCCCCAAATCAAGCGAGGCCAACTCAGCCGAACGGCGACTGTTAGCCCGAAGTTCTAAATCACGCGCGAGAGCTTGCGCCGACTGACGCTGAGCAATCGGCACGTGCCGATCCATTTGTGAAATCGCTTTTTGTGCTTGCGGTAGGCCAGCTGACTGCGCGAGCGTCAACAAAGCATAAGCGCGGACCCAATCTTTTTCCGCATAGTCCGCGTTGAAGTGAGCCAAGCCCAATACATATTGCGCACGCGGATCACCACGATCTGCCGCAGCTTTGATAAGCGGCATAGCGGTACGCTGTTCGCCCTGCTGAAAGAGCAAAAGTCCATAATTGTCAGCCGCTTTTACATGACCTTTTTGCGCTGCTTCTGCATAGAGAGTGCGCGCTCTACCTATATCTGTTGGAACACCGCGGCCTAGGCGATACGCCTGTGCGAGGTTAAAAAGCGCGTCCGCGTCGCCTTTTTCAGCAGGCAACTGCCATTCGGTCACCGCTTGACTGAAATTACCTTGTGACCAGGCGTCGACGCCCGCTTTAACATCCGCTGCGGCAGGCGCGCTGGCTAGCGCGAGTGAGCCCGCGCCAGCAAGCGCGAAAAGGCGCGCGGCGCTAATAGTACGGTTCAAATTGCTGCGGTGCTTCATCATTGGTGCGGCTCCTCGTAGGGCCCGGCACACACTGAACGCGCCGGAAGATTTACGTGATGCTGCGCAGTATAGTGAATCAAGTGTTAGCAAATCGTTGCCGAAACTTTCGCACCAAGACTGTCCCAGTTCGCTCCGCTTCCGGTCGACCTCGTTAACTTAAAATTAGGGGTAGTCTGCGATCCCCCCGAAAGACAGCCGCAATTGGGCGGTGCATTTGGTCTTTTACCAGGGGGACCCCAACTTTGCGTGTACTAGCTTTGGCATCGCAAAAAGGTGGATCAGGGAAAACCACTCTGTCCGGACACCTTGCCGTTCAGGCCCAGCGCGCAGGCGCTGGCCCGGTTGTGCTTATCGATATCGACCCGCAAGGATCACTTGCGGATTGGTGGAACGAGCGCGACGCGGAATACCCAGCATTCGCGCAAACCACGGTTTCGCGCCTTGCGAATGATCTTCAAGTGCTGCGTCAGCAGGGCTTCAAGCTCGCTGTGATCGACACACCGCCTGCCATCACAATGGCAATTCAGTCGGTTATCGGCGTGGCGGAATTGATCGTCGTACCGACCCGGCCCAGCCCGCATGATTTGCGCGCAGTCGGCGCAACGGTTGATCTGTGCGAACGCGCAGGCAAGCCGCTTGTGTTTGTCGTCAATGGTGCAACGCCGAAGGCAAAAATCACATCAGAAGCCGCTGTAGCATTGTCGCAGCACGGCACAGTTGCACCGATCACTTTACACCACCGCACGGACTTTGCCGCGTCGATGATCGACGGACGCACCGTGATGGAGGTTGCCGGCGACAGCCGCAGTGCAGCGGAAATCACCGCGCTTTGGAAATACATCTCAGACCGGCTGGAAAAGAATTTCCGCCGCACGGTCTTTGCTGCCCCTCCGGGAGGCCAAGCGGCCGCACCGGGTGCCAACCGAGCTGCTGGCGGGGGCTTTGGCCGTCGCGTGGCGCAGTAAGGAAGAGCCAGTAGAACCATGTCCGACGCTAACTTCGCCTCTTTGAACCCAACTTTGCTCGCTCGTAAGGGCGGCGCAAAGCCAGCGATGCGTCCGCAAAATGCACCGTTGCCAAAAGAGTTTACGGAGCAAACGAGCTCGGGCGACCTTGAAGATCTGGGCTGGAATGATCTTGGGGACGAAGCGAACGAAACGAGCGTCAGCGACAATGTCGTCGCGCTGTCTTCAGACGTTGCCGACACAAGAACCGCAGGAGCCAACGCCCCGGCTGTGAAGCATCAACAAGATGCCTTGGCAGTGCAGGTGGAAAACAAGGCGTCAAAGCCAAAGAAGGCCACTGCAAAAATTTCAAAGTCGCGCCGCGCTGCATTCACTCTGCGGCTCGACGCGGATCGCCATCTCAAACTCCGGCTCGCTGCGACAATGCGCGACGTCAGCGCGCAAGTGCTGGTGACCGAAGCGCTCGATGCGCTGCTGAATGACATTGACGACCTTGATGCACTCGCAGCGCGCATGAAGCGCAAATAATCACTTGAACGATTTACCACGACCGAAACTTCTGATGAAACTTGAACAGGGAAACAGGACCATGGATCGCACGAAACTTAGCCGCCAAAATGGCCGCGCAAGCGACCGGATGACCAACCCGAAATTTGGTCTAATCATAACAACTGCACTGGCTAGCGTCGCGCTAGCTGGCTGTACGACTTCGAGCGCCGCACCGGCGAGCGCGTCGTTTGCAAAAGCGCAAACCGCGCTTGAACGCGGCAAGGTCTCTGAGGCGATCGCGCATTCAGAAGCCGCCGTCTTGGCTGAACCACGTAATTCTGGGTTCCGCGCTATGCTAGGCGCTGCTTACTTGGAAGCAGGCCGTTTTGAAGCCGCCGCGACCGCTTTCGACGATGCTCTTGAACTTGGCGATAGCGACCCACGCACAGTGTTGAGCTACGCACTGGCAGCCACCGCCTCTGGCGACGCTCAAGGGGCTATGGATGCACTTCAAGCGCGCTCTGGCGATATCAACCCAGCCGACCTTGGTTTGGCTATGGCTCTTGCTGGTAGCCCGGAAAACGGCATTCACGTTCTGACTAACGCTCTGCGCGCAGGTCAGAACACCGCGAAGCTCCGTCAAAACCTTGCTTACACCTACGCTCTGTCAGGCAATTGGCGCGCAGCTCGTGTTATGGCCGCAGAAGATGTGCCAGTCGATCAACTTGAGGCGCGTTTGTCAGATTGGGCTGCGAATGCTCGCCCTGAAGACGTGCGCAAACGCGTTGCTGCACTGCTTGGCGTATCTGCCAGTAATGGTGGCGCGCAACCTGCTCAGCTTTCGCTGGCTAACTTCCCAAGCCAGGATCAACGCGTTGCAGAAGCCGCGCAGTTTGCAGAAGCAGAAACGCAAGCCGCTCCTGTCACAGTGGCCGCTCGTGAGTTGAACGCTGGTGATCTTGTGGCCGCACCCGCTGCGCCAAGTCAAAGCGAAGCGCTTGCGTTTGGCATCGACAGCAGTTCAGACAAGCCAATGAAAACAATGGACCCGACGGTTGCCAGCATTTTGGCAGCGACAGGTTCCGGCGCCGTTACTAAGGTTGCAGCTGTCGCAGAAGCGGCTCCTGCACCATCGCCGCTGCGCTCAGCAACGCCTACCCGTGTGAAACCGGCCAAAACGGTTGTTGTGACCGAAAACGCAGCTGCGCCAGCACCCACCCCGGCTCCCGTGAAAGCGGTTGCTTCGGTTGCGGCTCCGGCAACAACGCCCGCTCCAACAACAACGCCTACTCCGGTCCCGGTTTTCACCGCGGGCCAGAAATTTGTCGCAAATGCTGTGATTCAAAATATCACCGACGACATGCGCAAAGCCGATAAGGCTCCGATCCGTGTCGCAAGCAAAGTCCCACAGCGCCGTATGGCTGCTCCTGCGAAAAAAGCACCGACCCGCGTTGCAGCGGCGAAGCCAAGCGGATCGCATTTGGTCCAACTTGGTAGTTTCTCATCGCGTGCAGATGCCAATGCCGGTTGGACTTCGCTCAAGCGCAAGTTCCCACAACTCAAGCCGCATGACGTTGTCATCACCAAAGCCAAGGTAAAAGGCAAAACCTTCTACCGCGTCGCAGCGGCCGGATTCAGCAAGCGCAGCGCTGCCAATATGTGCGGTTCTGTGAAGTCTTCTGGCCGTGGTTGCTTCGCTTACGCTGCTTCAAGCCCACCCAAGGGTGCGATCGATCGCGGCGTACGGATTGCTGCGCGCTAACCGCCAGCGCATATTTTTTCCCTCTCGTCTTTAGCGAGACACTATCCCTCGGAGCCTCAACCCGGCTTCGGGGGATTTTTCTTTATAGCTCGATCTCTACGCCGCCTTTGATCAAACTTTTGACGCGGCCTTGCGCGCCCTGTCGATCAAATGGGGTGTTATCAGCGGTCGCTTCCATCTTAGTGCGGTTGATCACCCACGGCGCCTCTGGATCAATCAGCGCAATATCGGCCTCATGACCTGCAACCAATGCACCGGCAGGCACGCCTAGCAGTCTTGCGGGGTTTTCCGCGAGTAAAGCGAAAGCGCGATGCATATCGATCACTTGATCGCGCACTAGATTGAGCGTCATTGCCAACAAGGTCTCCGCCCCGGCCATGCCGGGATCAGCATCCGCGAATGGCAAACGTTTGCCTTCGGGGCCGCGGGGGTCATGTCCGCTCGAAATGACATCGACCACGCCTTCGCCAATGGCTGCGCGCGCTGCGTCGCGATCCGACTGCTTACGCAGTGGCGGGGAAAGCCGCGCAAAGGTGCGGAAATCGCCCGTGTCTAGTTCTGACAGCATGAAATGTGGAGGAGTGATGCCGCAGGTCACGTTCACGCCACGGGCTTTAGCATCTCGAACAAGTTCGAAGCCGCGCCGCGTTGTGACTTGTCGCAAATGCAAACGCGCGCCGGTCATCTCTGCCAAGCCAATGTCGCGCGCGACTGCAAGTGCTTCTGCCTCGGCAGGAGCGCTGGGCAATCCTAGTCGGGTTGCCACCTCGCCAGCGGTTGCAGCAGCTTCGCCGACCAAACCGGAATCCTCGGCATGGGACACGATCACCAGATCAAGCATTGCCGCATATTGCAGCAAGCGCAGCATAACCCCTGAATCTGCGATCCAACGCCGTCCAGTCGCGATACCACGCGCGCCCGCTTCGCGCATAAGCGCGAGCTCGGCCAATTGCTTGCCTTGTAAATCACAAGTCGCGGCTGCCAAAGGATGAACCCAAAAATCAGGCTTTCCGCTCTTAGCAATAAAATTGACACGACTGGGATAATCGAGTGGCGGCGATTGGTCCGGCATCAAGGCCGCGCGCGTAATTCCGCCAAAATGAAACGCGGGCTTGTCGATTGAGAAGACCCCTAAATCGACTAAGCCGGGCGTCACCAGTTTGCGGCGCGCATTAACGACATTGTCGTTTTCATCGGCGGTCACGCCAACACCTACAGCCGCGATCAAGCCGTCTTCCAGCCGGATTGCGCCTTCGACCAAGCCATCTGGCGTAACCAGGGTGCCGCCAGTGATGGTCAGGGGACGGTTCTGCTTCATTGCGCCCACCCCTCTTCGCCGCGCGCTGAACGGGTCAGAACATCCAAACATGCCATCCGGATCGCCACGCCCATTTCCACCTGCTGCGTGATGATCGAACGATCGAGCATATCCGCAACCTCGCTGTCGATCTCAACCCCCCGGTTCATCGGGCCGGGATGCATGACCAGCGCATTGGGTGCGGCGCGATCCAGCCGCGCTTTAGTAAGGCCATAAAGATGATGATACTCGCGTTCAGATGGGATGAATTGACCGGCCATGCGTTCTGACTGCAATCGCAGCATCATCACAACATCGCTGCCTTTCAGGGCTGCATCGAAGTCGTGGAACGGTTCAACGCCCATCGCTTCGATCTCACTCGGCATAAGCGCCGGTGGCGAGCATGCGCGCACAGTTGCGCCCATAGCTTGCAAGCACAGTATGTTTGATCGCGCGACCCGGCTGTGCAGGATATCTCCACAAATAATGACTTTGAGGCCGGTAAAATCCTCCATCGCATCGCCGCGCGCCTTCATCGCTTCGCGCAATGCGAGCGCGTCTAGTAATCCTTGCGTTGGGTGTTCGTGCGAACCATCGCCTGCATTCAGCACCGGACAATCAACCTTGTCGGCGATCAATCCCGTTGCCCCGCTCGATCCATGCCGGATCACAATGGCATCGGCCCGCATCGCATTCAGCGTAATCGCCGTATCGATCAGCGTCTCGCCTTTCTTCACCGAGCTTTGCGCCGCATGCATATTGACGACGTCAGCGCCTAGACGCTTACCTGCAATCTCAAAACTGAGCAGCGTCCGTGTTGAATTTTCGAAAAATGCATTGATGATCGTCAACCCGCTCAGGAGCGCGGCATGCTTGGTGCTTTGCCGGTTAAGCGTCACCCATTGTTCGGCCTGCGCCAAAAGATAGAGGATCTCATGTCGCTCAAGCTGACCAATACCGAGCAAGTCGCGATGCGGGAAAGCCAACCGACCCGCGGGAAAGCGGCCGTTTTCCTCAGAAGTTTGCGAAACTGTCATTAAAGCCACGCCCTTAATCGAGAGCTATCGACCGCTCAACCCATTGATTGTCTCGCTCCCCATAGAATTTTGTAGCATTCGAGCTTAGGTTAGACGGACCAAGTCTTCTTATACCTTGCGCCCTTCCCCGGACCGTCTCCTGATAGGATCCGAATTAAGGAGCAGAGAGAACGAGTGGATTTTGGTGCAACAGGAAAGAAAGCACCCAAGCGCATGAATTTTGCACGCAAAGTCTGGAAACTATTGGTCGGGATCAAAGACGGGCTCGTGCTTATCTTTATGCTGCTGTTTTTCATATCACTGTTCGCGATCCTTACCGTGCGGCCCAGCCCCGGTCAGGTGCGCGACGGGGCGCTATTTATCGAACTGGATGGCTTCATCGTCGAAGAGCGCTCGCAAGTGGACCCGATTGAAACCTTGTTGAGCGGTCAGCCGCCTATCGGGGAATTCCAGACCCGCGATTTGGTCCGCGCGCTTGATGCCGCGGCTGAAGATGATCGCGTCAAAGCTGTTGTGTTTGAACTGTCCAGTTTCCTTGGCGGTGGTCAGGTCGATATCCAAGCTGTCGGCGAGGCGATGGATCGGGTGCGCAAGGCCGATAAGCCCGTGCTCACCTATGCGCTGGCATACGGTGATGATCATATGCACTTGGCCGCGCACGCCAGCGAAGTTTGGGTCGATCCGTTAGGCGGCGCAATTATCGCCGGGCCCGGCGGCACAAACCTTTATTACGGCGATCTGATCGAACGGCTGAACATCAACGCGCATATCTATAAGGTTGGCGAGTTCAAATCTGCCGTTGAACCCTATTCGCGCAACTCGATGTCAGAGGCAGCGCGCGAGAACGCAGCGAGCTTCTACGGTGCGCTTTGGGAGGAGTGGCAAGCGAACGTCAAAAAAGCGCGCCCCAAGGTCAATCTTGATGAAGTGACCAAGACCCCGGTTGAATGGGTCGAAGCTGCGCAAGGCGATCTGGCGAAAGCTGCGCTCTCAGCAGGATTGGTAGACAAGCTCGGTAGCCCGGTTGCGTTCGGAAAACGCGTTGCGGAGCTGGCGGGTGAAGATGAATGGACCGAGGCCCCGGGCAGCTATGCCAAGAGCGACTATAGCGCGTACCTCGCCGCCCATCCCGCTTCCACATCCGGCAAAGCGATTGGCGTTGTCACCGTTTCCGGCGTCATCGTTGACGGAGAAGTAGGGCCGGGCAGCGCAGGCGGCACGCGCATCGCGAAAATACTCGATGATGCGCTGGATGATGATTTGGCTGGCCTTGTCGTGCGGGTCAATTCGCCCGGCGGCTCGGTCACCGCGTCGGAAGAAATCCGCCGCGCGATAGCCCGGTATCAAGCGAAAGATATCCCCGTGGCGATCTCCTTTGGCAATGTCGCGGCAAGCGGCGGCTATTGGGTGGCTACATCAAGCGACCGCATCTTTGCTCAACCTGAAACCATCACCGGCTCAATAGGTGTCTTTGCGGTTCTGCCAAGCTTCGAAGGCATTGCATCGGACTATGGCATCAATGCCGATGGCTATCGCTCAACGCCTTTGTCGGGTCAGCCCGATCTTGTGGGCGGGTTCGCTCCAGAGGTGGATGCGATCCTGCAAGCGTCCGTCACGAGCACCTATTCCGACTTTATTGGGCGCGTTAGCAAAGCGCGCAAGATGAGCACGGATCAGGTCGATGAGATCGCGCAAGGCCGCGTCTGGGATGGTGGCACCGCGCGCCAAAAAGGTTTGGTCGATCAGTTTGGCGGCGTTGACGATGCGATTGCGTGGGTCGCGAAACAGGCCAAGCTCGACGAGGATGGCTATCACGCGCAATATCTGGGTGTCGCTGATGGGGAATACGATTCACTGATCCGGCAATTTGTCGCGACCAGCGAAGTTAAGGCCCCGCGCAATGACCTGTTCTCAATGACTGTCCAGCGGCGCAATGCCGCGTTGGCGCGCGTCGCTGGCGATCTCGACATGCTGCTAGGCGCCAAAGGCGTACAGGCTTATTGTTTGGAATGCCCGCGCGCAACTCAGGTGACAGCTAACAAGGATGCGCTGACATTGCTGGGACAATTGCGGAGCGTTTTCGCGCGCTGATCTCGCCACGAGCTGTGCCAGCAGACACCTTGCACAAGCACCGCAATGCGAGTAGTCATAGGATATGTTGTATCATCTAACGGCGAGCTAACGCCCAATGTCGACCGCGCTGCTTCCTTCCGCGTCCATCGCATCCACTCCGGGGGTCTTGTCGACCATCCGCGATGCTGCTTGCAATCTGTCGATTTGGCAGCGCGATAATCTGGAGGGCCTTGATGCTCTGCTTGATAGTTCACCGTCGGACATTCGCCTAACAGCAAAGCTAGAGGGCCTAGGCGCGAACCTCTTCGCCGCCTTAAAAGCTCATGGCTTTACAGCACGGAAAACCAGTGAGAGGCTTGTCGCAGATATTCTCCAACTCGCTGATCTTTATTGCAAAGCAATGGGCCTTGATGCGCTGGAAGTGCGGCTTGAGGTCGTAACCACCAATTCGTGCCGGAAATGGCACTCTGATTATGTGAGCGCCCGGCTCATCACGACCTATGTCGGCTCGGGCACACAATGGTTGGATGGCGTCGATGCTCAGCGCGTGAAGCAGGGGCAAGACCCGCTCCATATCAATACAATGAGTACTGGCGATGTCGGCCTGTTCAAAGGCAAGCTGGCAACCACGTTGCCCGCCATTCATCGCTCCCCGCCGATTTATGGCACGGGGGAGACACGACTCCTCTTGGTCTTCAATCCGCCAGAAGCCAACGCCGACGCCGATATCTGACCGCCCATTTTCGGACCCGCCTACATCACACGCGCAATCCTTGCGCTGTGATTGACCGACCCGCCAATTCTACTTTCGCGCAGTAAGACGATATGTGATCGAACCATGATGCAATCCACCAGAACATACGACCGGGCCGCCGCTCTGCTCAGCTTGTCATGCGTGGCGCATTGCATCGCACTGCCCGTTCTGGCGGTTTCGCTGCCATTCCTTGGCGCCATTGCCGAAGCGGAATGGGTGCATTGGGTTTTGACCGCCTTGGCGATTGTGGCTTCTGGAATGGTGTTCAAAGCCGCGCCCGGCTCTCGCAGCCCCGCGTTTGGCGTGCCTGCCGCGATGGGCATCGTGTTCATCACCCTCGCGCTTTTTGCGGAGAATTTTGGCATTTCGGAAACCGCGCCAACGGTGATTGGCGGTCTCCTTTTGGCGGCGGCGCATATTCACAGGCTCTACAAACGCGGCTGAGGCCTAAGCGCGATCAGATTTGGCCATAGTGCCCGTTAAATGCCCTTGCTTTGGCTCTCAAGCTGGCGACACTCCTCCAAAGCTCAGCTTTGGCCGAGACTCCCCTAACCGAGCGGGTCATCACTTCATAAAATCATGACCGGCGCAATCCGTATCATTAACCATAGGCGGAGGGCTTGGGTTTACTATCTCAGGGTAGTCACAGTCTCAATTAGGAGACCCCCCAATGCGCACTGCTCTAAAGCTCGCATCCGCAATCACTATCGCCTCGCTCGCATCAAGCGCAGCGCTGGCCTCTGATCGTTCAAACGGCTCGTTTCAGGTGGGTGCGGAAATCCCGATTGTCTGTAATCTGGAAACAGACACTTTCATCGCTGATCAGGATGCTTCGCTGGTGCGCGGTTCGATGTTCGAAGCGTGCAACACCAATCGCGGGTTTCAAGTCATCGCGACGCATCGCACGCTGGAAGAAAATGAGCGTGTGAGTGTGCGCTATGGCTTTGAGCGCAGCGACCTGCATCCGACCGGCTTTTCCTATGTCGCGACGCGCGCAGGCGCTCGATATGGCGCGGTCCCGGTGGAAATCGAAGCGCGCGAGCTGAACCAGCCAATTTCGATCAGCTTCTCACTCACAGCAATCTAAGACTTCGGCGAAGCGCGTTAGATCGCGCTGACAGAGACTTGAATCCGATCGCTGTAATTGCCCGCTTCGGCAAAGAACGGATCGACCACGACGCGTAGAGGGTGGAAGTCGCCGAGACTTCCGGTCCCTTGCGCGAAGACCCTTAGATCGTTCGCTTCTAGATCAACCTCAGAACCGCTCATCCGCAGCGAATAAGGGATCGTTGCAAGGCTGGTGGTCTTGCGCAGCTTGCCCATATTCTCCGATGAAAACTCCACTTGATAGGGCGAAGTGCTCCAAATTCTAAGACCAAAGGGATCAGAACGATTGATCTCTTGCGGGTCCAGAATGCCCAGATTGATCCGGCGCACCGGATTGTCTCCCGACGCCCCGACAATTCTGAGCGCGACCGCTGGCGGCACATCGATCCGCACAATTAGGATCATTGAGTCCAATTCTGTGCCCGCCTGATCATGCAAAGTGAGCACGAATTCCTGCGCGAAATTGCCGCGTTCCAGCCCCCATTCGGTGGCAAAACCTAGGCGGAACGGGACCATCCGACCGCTTGAGACCACCGGAATGTTAGGCACGAACAGATCGCTTCCAATTGAACCCGGCGTCGATTGGTTTGGTAGGATGTCGAGCAGTCGCCCTCCGCCACGCATCAGGATTTCGATCTGATCGGCAGGCGATACTGGTCGGCGTCGCGCAATCCTGAGAAAAGTGGAACACGCGTTCTCTCCGCGATTGCGAATGTTGATGGAGAAGTCTTCTTGAGCGCGCTCACCTGTTCCAATTTCCAGCCCGGCAACGGTGACGGTTCGAGCGTTTTGGGCAAACTCGGGAGCGCAGCCAGTTTGGGCATAAGCCGGCAACGATCCGGCGCCGAAGGCAAGAGCCCCTGCAAGGAAGTATTTGAAGATGCCGCGCATGCGTCTGCTCCTTTGTCTTCTACAATCGCAGGCACATCCAGATCGTCCAATCTGAACAGGCCCGTTGAATCGTCAGGGATCGTAAACTCAAATTTTGATGACCCCTGATCGAAGGTCACGCGATAGGTCTTGCCGGGTGCAAAGCCTAACATACCAAAGCGTCCCACCGAATTGGTAAAGAACGGTTTGTTTTCGAATTTTTCGTCGTCGAGCGCCTCAATCCGACCCGAGATCAGTGAAACGATCTCGCCACCGCGTTTGAGCGTGCCGACAACGCTAACGAAATTGTCGCTGCCAACTTGGACCGAATAGCCTGCGCGGAACGGTGGATCGACCCGCGCGACCCCTTCGCCAATGTCATAGCCAATCCCCGCACCATCAACGTCATATTGGATTGTCTGGTCAGCGTAGGAAGAAAGCCGCCCTTGCAGCGCCCCGCCAAATGTGCCGCTTTTGGCCTCGAAGGTGTTGTCGCTCAAATCGCGACCGGCAATCACTTCGCCCTCTTCGAGCGATTTGTGCGGATGGACAATCGCAAACGCATCGCGGATCGGGCGACCAACTGCGAACTCGCCGCCAGCCACGGCCAATGCGGTTCCGAACTGGAGCCGGAAGCGCTGATTGTCCGCTATCCCGCCAATGCTGGAGCCTTCGGTGAACGCAGAAACGCGCGAGTCGAACCGATTACCAACATAATCGAAACCAAGATCGACCCGCGATTGCTCGGCATCGGTGATAAAGCCTGCATCATAGCCGAAAGATCCGACTTTGTTGTCGCTCCCGCGGGTGAAATTTGCGCGGGCCGTCTGAGTGCGACTGCGATAATCAGCAGAACCGCGCGCATTGCCGCCAAAGATATAGGCGACACCGACCCGCACGCCCCATTCGTCTTCGATTGCATCGCTGTTGCCATATTCAACCCCGGCAACCAGTTGCAGCCGATCATTGAGGCGATGGATGTAATCCACAAATCCCGAGGTCAGATCCTCTTGTGGCCCAGCCCGGTGCGAATAGATCGCGCCAGACACAACACGCCCTTTGTCTGAGATAGCGCGGGTGTAGCTCGCGCTGAGCGTCAAGAGATCGAACTGGACGGGAATGAGGTTGGAAATCGTCGTAAAGCCCTCGCCCGAATAGTCGATATTCAGCGCCAGAGTGCTTTGATTGGTGGCACTGTTGCCCGAACTCAATCGATAGCTGGCTCTGGCTGAAAACGCGGTGCCAGCCTCGCTGAAACTGGCCGCCCCCTCAAAGTTGAGAAAGCCGGGAATGAATTGCGGCACATAGGTCGCTTCAACGCCCACGAGTTGCACATCTTCGGAGATTTGGGCCGCGCCGCCAAGGATGAGATCGTCAGACAACGCCCTGCGGTAAAGGCCAACGGCTGCAGGATCGCCGGAATAGACCGGCTCAAAGGCCAAATCACGGGCAATGAACCCGGCGGCAAAGGAAAACTCCTCTTCACCTGCGATCAGGTCGAGCGGTTGGTAGAAGTAATCGAGATCAATAGTTTGCTCGCGCCCACCGGAATCGCGGATTTGCAGCTGCACATCGTTCGCGCCTAGCTGAACCGGCAAACTCGCCAGATCATAAGTGCCCGCGTCCAGATCGAGCGTTTGATAAAGGTCTCCATTGATGAGCACGTCGACGGTCGAATTGTTGTCGAGGAAGAACTCGCCAGCACCCAACCGGGCGGCCGGTGTAAAGGGATCAAAGGTGCGGCGGCTCTTTTCAAAGCTGACCCCGCCCAAAAATGGTGTGCGCAGTAAGCTTAGTGTTTCGAGCCGCAAGTCCCCCGCAGCAAAGCGCTGATGCTGCTCGCGCCGGTCATAAACCGCGCGCACTCCGCGCCGGGAAATCCGGGTGCCCTCACCCAATTGGTCGGAGACCGCACCGTCATATTCAACCGCGATATCGCCCAACCGAAACGCTCCATCAAAAAACAACTCTGGAGTAAATTCGTTGGTTTCGGTGCGGTAATCGACATTGGCGTTGAGGTTCACATAGGCTGAGAAATGCGCTGGTTTTAGCAGCGGGATATCGCCCACGCGGTTGCTTGAACTTGTCTCAATCAATTGGCGAACTGGACGAATAGTGCCGGCAATCGAGTTTACGTCGATTTGCAGAAGGTTTTGATTGAACTCTAAGTCAACGCCAATTGTCGCCAAATCTTCAGGGCTGATCATGACCCGCCCGGCGCTGATCCGATCAAGCTCGGCAATGCCCTCCTCGTTCAGCAATTGGTCGAGCTGTTCGCGCAGCGTCACAGTGTCGAGCGACACCGAATTGTCCGAGTGCACCTCTAACAGGACATCACCCAAAACCCGGCGTTCGTAGACCAGCGGCACAGTGAAAGAGATCACCCGCCTATTGCGTTCCTGTTCGCCGTCAGCACCCTGCGCAGCGACATAGGTTGGCGCAAGCGCGACCAGCCCTGTCGTCGCAAGGCACAGCGCACGCAGGCGCATTTGGCGACTGCTAGGGCGCATGATAGTCTTTATTCGTCCTCGTCAGGGACTTCGATCTCGATCGAGACCGTCGCTGGGTCGAGCTCCACCGCCATCGGCAGGAAGAACACCCGTTCACGCCCTGGTCCGACGACCCCTGCACCGATTGCGCGGGCAATCTTGTCAGCGGCAAATTCACCGTTAAAGGATTCGCCATCGACGGTCTTGCCTTTGATCTTCCAGATTGAAAGACCAGCGAGATAATAGCGATTGCCCTCATTGCCGACCCGCACTTCAAGCCCGGAAAGCGTTTGCGTTGGAGCAGGGGCGGGCTGGGGCGCTGGAGTGGACGGTGGCGTGGCCTCATCTTGGGTGAGACTATCGACCGCATCCTGCGCTGTTTCCAAAGCTGCTGCTGTTTCCAAAGCCGCTGTGGCAGCTGCGTCTTGCGCCTCAGTCGCTGGTTCATCTGCTGCCGCAGGCGCTTGCGGTATCGCTGAGGCCGAGGCTGGCACATCGCGCGTGGCTGCGTTGATCGCAAGGACTGTAGGCACCGGTTCGGCCCCTCTTGGAACCACATTGACCAGCACATTGAAGTTCACCACCACTTGAACCTGTGAGCGTTCCACGTCTTCAAATGCGACCGGGATTTGCTTGATCGACATGTAGTATATTTGCGATTCCGAAAGTTCGGCCTCGCCCACATATTGAATGCGGAACACTTGGCGAGAATTGGATTTCAACAAAACTTGTGTTGGAAAAACAAGGAAATCTTCGTCTGCTGGGGTCAGCGACAACTGGCCATCATCGGAAATCTCTCCGCGCATCATCAGAACTTCGTAAGGGACATCGTTACCTGAATCGCTGGCCATCTCGATCCGGCCAACAGTGCCACGGCCAATCGGTTCCAAATCGATAATCATGGGTGCAACGCGCGCAGCCATGGCTGGCGCTGACCATGCCAGGATGCTTGCAGCAAAAAGCGCCAATGCGCCAAACGACGCTCGAATAAGCAGAACCATTTATATTCCCCCAATGACGCGCCCAATCTGGGGTCGCGAGCACCGTTGCGCAGGTTGCCAATCATCCCGGACCCAACCGGGCTTGTTCAGCATCGCACCTTTACAAACCGCAACTTAAATCCCTCGAACGCCCCTCTCAGCACTGCCCCCTAAACGGTGTGCGCAGAGACGCGAATGGGGGACGAAGCAAAGCTCCATCCCCCAAAGGCTTTTGATTTGGGTCAAAACCCTATCAGTTAGATTGCGCCGAGCGTAACCTGTGCGACACCCACATAGATGCCCGCGAGCGGACGAGCTGGGTTGTCGTTTGCGTTGATAACTGTGCGCAAGAATGCACGGTTATGGAACGCGTCAGGTTGGAAAACGCTTGAGCTGTTTTCGTCGATCGTACGAAGATTGACTTCCGCGAAATCATCATTGTCGTCTGCGCGCATACGCAGGCGATAATGGATCACATCGGTGAAGTCTTCAGCGTCGGCACCGTCATTGGTTTGGAACAGGTTCACCATTGGAATGGCTTCCAAAGTGATTGAAGTTGGATAGTTGCAGCTTGCCCAAATCCGTTGACGCTCAACATAGCGGTCTTCGGAAAGAAGCAGAGCGTCTGCCCCTGAATCTTCTTCGATGTCCAAAAGACCGAAGACAACGGCGTCTGGATCGTCGACACTGCATTCTGCTTGAACGGCAGCGCCGACCAAGAATGTGTCAGATGCCGTAGGATCAGCCATAGCCGGTGTTGCAACCAATGCAGTAGCAGCGGCAGCGAGTGTAAGTTTTTTCACTAGTATTCCCCCAACAAGGTTAAGTACTCATACGAGCTTGCGACCCTTGTTGTGTTTTGCTCAAATCGCCTTGCGCAAGCTGCAGCGAATCGAGTTTTTGACTCGTAAACAAGTAGTTAACAACTGTTTACATTTGCGCAAGTCCTCTTTGAAATTCGAAACTCCCAGCTGTTGATAGTGTTACATTTTTCGCGACTAGGCCTGCGCGTGCACGGCATTTAGCCTCAAAATGAGACAGAAATTCTCCAACCCTTCTCGTCCTTTGACTGAAGAGTGACTGACGAAGGAGCGTTGGTTCGCTTGAACCACCATGCTCGCGGATGAATTGTACAACACAAATCGAAGCTACTTTTCATCGTCACACGAAGCGGGCATAGGCGCATCCTATGCACGATATCCGACTTATCCGAGAGAACCGTGAAGCTTTTGACGCCGCCCTTGCGCGGCGCGGGTTTGATAGTGTGGCCAATGAACTTGTTGCGCTGGATGAACAGCGACGCGCGCTCACCACCCAGCTGCAAGAAGCACAATCGCGCCGCAACGAGGCATCCAAAGCAATCGGGCAAGCGATGGGCCAAGGCGATACGGCCAAGGCCGAAGCGCTTAAGGCAGAAGTTGCTGAGATCAAGCAGTCGATGCCGCAGCTGGAAGAACAGGACCGCGCGCTTGCCAAGCAATTGGAGGACGCGCTGGCCGTGATCCCAAACTTGCCGTTCGATGATGTTCCGCAAGGCGCAGATGAAAATGACAATGTCGAGGTTTCAATGTGGGGCGACAAGCCAAGCTTTGACTTCGAACCGAAAGAACACGCCGATATTGCGCCTGCATTGGGCATGGATTTTGAGACCGGCACGAAATTGTCCGGCGCGCGCTTTACGTTCCTGCGCGGCGATATGGCGCGGCTTCACCGGGCTTTGGGGCAATGGATGCTCGACCAACAGACGCGCGAAAACGGCTACACCGAATGCGCCCCGCCCGTGCTGGTCCGCGATGAGGCGATGTACGGGACAGACAAGCTGCCGAAGTTCGCCGAGGATAGCTTTCAGACGACGGACGAACACTGGCTCATCCCTACCGCCGAAGTGTCGCTGACCGCCAGCGTTATGGGCGACATCTTGGACGAGCGGGCGCTCCCCATGCGCATGACCGCGCTGACCCAATGCTTCCGTTCAGAAGCTGGCTCCGCTGGCAAAGACACCCGCGGTTTTATCCGCCAACATCAGTTTGAAAAATGCGAGCTGGTTTCCATCGTCAAACCCGAAGACAGCGAAGCGGAACACGAGCGGATGACCGCCGCTGCCGAAGGTATTTTGCAAGCTCTTGGCCTTGCCTATCGCAAAGTCCTGCTGTGCACGGGCGATATGGGATTTGGCGCGCGCAAAACCTATGATCTAGAAGTGTGGCTGCCCGGACAAGACGCCTATCGCGAGATCAGTTCATGCTCAAACACTGGCGATTTTCAGGCGCGTCGGATGAAAACCCGTTTCAAGCGCGAAGGCGAGAAAAAGACCGAGTTCGTTCATACCCTCAACGGCTCTGGCCTTGCGGTTGGCCGCACGCTGGTCGCGGTGATTGAGAATTACCAACAGGCCGATGGGTCTGTCACCGTGCCAGACGCGCTTGCACCCTATATGGGAGGGGTGACGACACTGGAGCCTGCCGCTTAATGCGCATTCTTGTGACCAATGATGACGGCATTCACGCGCCGGGGCTTAAAGTTCTGGAGCAGATTGCTGCGCAATTTTCCAAGGATGTGTGGGTGTGTGCTCCGTCTGAGGAGCAATCGGGTGCGGGCCATTCGCTGACGCTTAATCAGCCGGTCCGGCTCAAGCAGTTTGGTGATAAGCGTTTCGCCGTTACCGGCACTCCGACCGACAGCGTTATGATGGCATTGCGCGAAGTGATGGGTGCGCCACCCGATCTGATCCTCTCTGGCGTCAATCGCGGAGCCAATCTGGGCGACGACATCACCTATTCGGGCACGGTCTCCGCCGCGATTGAAGGCGCGCTCGCTGGCATTCGCTCGATTGCGCTAAGCCAAGTCTATTCGCGAGAAGGGATGGCCGACAACGTGCCATTCGCAGCCGCGTTGGAATGGGGCGCAAAGGTGATAGAGCCGCTGCTGGGTGCAGACCTAGCCCCGCGCACACTCATCAACGTCAATTTCCCGCCGCTTGCGCCCGAGGACATCAAGGGTATTCGGGTGGTCCGGCAGGGCTTCCATGATTATTCGCGCGGCTCCATCGTCGAAGGCAAAGACCCACGCGGCTATCGTTATTTCTGGTTTGGCTTGCACGCGATTGAGCACACACTTGACCACGGCACCGATTTGGAGGCGATTGACGATGGCTTTATTGCGGTTACTCCGTTGCAGCTTGACCTGACGCATTACCCGACCATTGATACGCTTGCGGAGCGCTTTGGGTGAGCGGGCGCGAAGGGGCCGAGGGGGCACACAGACATGGCTGATCGCAAATCAAACACGGACGGGTCACCACGCAAGCTGGCCAAACGCTTTCGCCCGCTGCGTCGCGCGGTAAGGCTGCCGGTTTGGGGGGACCTTAGCCTTAGATTGGGTGCAGCCTTGTTCCTCATCATGATCGTGGTGATGATCCACTGGTTTGACCGCGACGGGTTGATCGACAATGCTGATGGCGAGGTCAGCTTCCTCGATATCGTCTATTTCACGATGATTTCGATCACCACCACTGGGTTTGGCGACATTGCTCCAATCAGCGACAAAGCCCGCTTGATCGAAGCCGTGATTGTAACGCCTATTCGGTTCGCAGTGTTTTTCATTTTCGTAGGCACGGCCTACAATTTCATTATCAAGCGTAGCTGGGAGAAGTGGCGCATGGCGAAGATTCAGGATCAATTGAGCGGTCATATCGTTGTGCTCGGCTATGGCGTTTCTGGCTCGCAGAGTGTCGAGGAATTGATCGAGCGCGGCTCTGATCCAAGCCAGATTGTCGTGGTCGATCCGAGCGAGGACAGGCTGAGACAAGCCGAAAAACTGGGCGTTAATGTGATGGCCGCGGATGCGACGCGCGATGAGATATTGAAAGCTGTGCGCATACACGAGGCAGACAAAGTGCTGGTTTCGGCTGGCCGCGATGACACGTCAATCCTGATCGTGCTGACCGTGCGGCACCTCGCGCCGAAAGTCCCTATCAGCGTGGTCGTGCGCGCGGACGACAACGAACTGCTCGCGCGCCAAGCAGGTGCAAACAATGTCATCAACCCGGTGCGCTTTACCGGCCTGCTTCTGGCGGGCTCTGCGCAAGGCGCGCATATTGCCGATTATCTCGCCGATCTGGCCTCTATCACAGGGCGCGTGCAATTGATCGAGCGGGTGGTCGAAGAGGATGAATGCGGCGGCTCGATCAACGATTTGAAATCAGGTGGACGGGGCCTGCGCATCTATCGCAATGGCCGCGCCATCGGCTTTTGGGAAGCGGAGTGCGCCAATCTTCAAGTGGGCGATGTGGTCGTTGAGATTGTCCCCACAGACAACGGCAATTCGCGCGGAGACGATCACTCCAACGGCAATGGTGGTTAGGCCTTAGCGCAACAACACAAAGGCACCGCCCATCGCGGCCATGCCGATTGTAAAGTGTCCCGCGTCAATGGCGAAGAGTTTGCCGGGGCGCCGCTGGAACAGATAATTTATCCCGATGGCTGGGCTCATCACGAAGGCGCCAAAGCCAACCGCCATCATCATCACCGCGACATCGCTCGCACCGCTGCGCACAATCGCGTGCCACAGTACCGCTGCGATGAGCAATTCGAACAAAAAGCACAGGCCAAAAATCAACGCTGGATTGCCGGATTCGACCTGCTCATCGGTAAGGCCAGCTGCTTGCTGCCACGCTTTGCCAAACAGCGCGCCGTACCAAATCGCCCCAACGACAAAGAATGCGATTGCACCGCCAAAGATGACGGCAATTCCCGGTAGTTCCAGCATGGTGTTTTCCTTCCGTTTTTTGTGGTTTCCCAAACCACCCGCTCTTTTGCGTCCACCCACCCGGATTTTCACGCCGGATTACGATCCGGGTGCAATTGCGAAGGGTGTAGGTGGTCTAGCCCAATTGCGATGATACGTGTAGTGGCGCGAGCGCAATGACGACTGACACCACCACCCTCCCTGACCAGAAACGCATCGGCATGGTCTCGCTTGGCTGCCCAAAGGCTCTGGTCGACTCCGAACGCATCCTCACCAGGCTGCGCGCCGATGGCTATGCAATGAGCCCGGATTATGAAGGCGCGGACGTGGTGCTGGTCAACACGTGCGGTTTCCTCGACAGCGCCAAGGAAGAAAGCCTTGCCGCGATTGGAGAGGCGATCAATGAAAACGGGCGCGTGATCGTGACCGGCTGCATGGGCGAAGAGGCCGACGCCATTCGCGCAGCCCACCCGCAGGTGCTCGCCGTGACTGGAGCGCATCAGTACGAGGCCGTGGTCGAAGCCGTCCACGAACATGCCCCGCCCGGCCAAGGGCCTTTTGTCGATCTAATCCCGCAGCCTAGCGACACCGATATTAAGCTGACCCCGCGTCATTACAGCTATTTGAAAATCTCAGAGGGCTGCAACCATTCTTGCTCCTTCTGCATCATCCCGGATCTGCGCGGAAAGCTTGCGAGCCGCCGCATTGATGCGGTTCTGCGTGAGGCGGAAAAACTGGTTGCGGCGGGCACAAAAGAGCTGCTGGTGATCAGTCAGGACACCAGCGCTTATGGCGTCGATACCAAGCATGAGCCGCGGCTATGGAAAGGCAACGAGGTACGCGCGCATATGACCGATCTGGCGCGCGAGCTTGGCGGTTTGCGCACGGCGGAGGGCTCTGCCCCCTGGGTGCGGTTGCATTATGTTTACCCTTACCCGCATGTCGATCAGGTGATCCCGTTGATGGCTGAGGGTTTGCTCACGCCTTACCTCGACATTCCGTTTCAGCATGCCGCGCCTTCGGTACTCAAACGCATGAAGCGCCCAGCGAATGAAGCCAAAGTGCTCGAACGCTTGCACAAATGGCGCGAAATCTGTCCGGACATCGCGATCCGATCAAGTTTTGTCGTAGGCTTTCCCGGTGAGACCGAGGAGGACTTCCAATACCTGCTGAATTGGCTCGAAGAAGCGCAATTGGACCGCGTGGGCGGTTTCCGTTTTGAACCAGTCGCAGGGGCAGCGGCAAACGACCTTTCCGATCCGGTGCCCGAGGCACTCAAGGAAGAACGTTATCAGCGGTTAATGGAAGTCACCGCACGCATTTCAGCGGCCAAACTCGCAGCCAAAGTCAAAACGACGATCCCGGTGATTATAGACGAGGTTGGTGAACCCGACGAAGACGGCGATATTGGCGCGACCGGCCGCTCACAGGCCGATGCGCCAGAAATCGACGGGGCGGTTTACTTGCGCGATGTGCCAGAAACGCTGACTGCTGGTGACCTCGTCAACGTCGCAATCGAAGACACCGACGCGCATGATTTATTTGGGGTTATTGCCTGATAGTACAACGCGCTAAGAGCTGCCGCGCACAGTCAGCGCGACCGGCACTCGGCGCACGCTAGGGTGCTCTCCCTCGCCCGTGACCGCCTCAACCAGCAAACGTCCGGCCTGATCCAGATCCGGCTCCACAGTAGTAAGCGGCGGATTGGTCATCTCGCTCGCTGGAACGCCGTCAAAGCCCACCAACTTAACGTCATCGGGAATGCTCCGGCCAGCCGACTGGAGCGCATCGATCACGCCGAATGCCAGTGCATCGCAAACCGCGAAAATGCCATCAAAGCCCTTGTCTTGCGCCAACAGTGCCTCGGTTGCGAGCGTGCCTTGTTCGCGTCGCGCGCCGCCCGGCTCAATTTCGACCAGTCGCGCGCTCACACCGCGTTCTTTCGCGCGGGCTAGAAAGGCATCAACCCGCTCGGAAAATTGGCGTTGAATGTTCGTGCGCGACCCGACCACCACCAACTCTTTACAGCCCCGCTCAACCAAATGATCCGCCGCCAATTGCGCGCCGGCTTCATTGTCGGACGAGACCCAATCCAGATCACCAAGCGGCGAACCCCAGTATGCTACTGGCTCCGACGTTTCACCGACCTTGCGGAAGTAATCCCATGCGGTGCGATTGGCGGTTGTGCCGATCACGATCAGCCCTTCGGCTTGGCCCCGCTCGACGAAATGACCAAACAGTTTGTCATCTTCAGACTGCAGCGAGACCAGAACTTCGAGATCCTGTTCAGCCGCCGCAGCGCAAATTCCGCCAAGTAGTGCATAAGAGAACGGATTAACGTCGCGCGCGCCGCCACCCGGCTTGCAAATGACCACGGTCGCTAGCGTGCCGGTATGCCCCTTGCGCAACCGCGCTGCTCGCTCATCGACGAAATAGCCAAGTTCTTTCGCCGCAACGAGGACCTTGTCGCGAGTCCCCTCGCTAATCATGGATGATCCGGAAAGCGCGCGCGAGACCGTCGGCTGGCTCACACCAGCTCGCTCAGCGACGTCAAAACTCGTGACTCTTCCGGGCCTACGCCGCGCGTCCAAAACCCTTCCCTCCAGTCGAAAAAATTGAATAGCTATGCGACCTATGGCCCAGAATTGCCCAGTGCGCTAGACACACAAAGCATTGTTCGAGAAATGTGCCCAATGGAGTTTTTAGAACATGACCGCTTCTGTCCTATCAGCTGATCGCTTGATCCTTTTTGGTGCAACGGGCGACTTGTCGCGGCGCATGCTATTACCGTCCCTATGTGCCCTCGATGCTGATGGGCTGTTGCGCGAAAATCTGCGGATTGTGGGAACAGCGCGCAGCGACATGACCGATCAGGAATTTCGCAACATGGCGCGTGAGGCTCTGGAGACGTTCCTGCCTGATGAGCGGCGCAGCGGGATGGCGGAGTTTCTCAACCGGTTAAGTTATCAAGCGTTGGATGCGACCACGTTGGACGGGTTTGGAGCGCTGGCCGATAAAGTCGGCCCGTCAAACAGCGAGGAAGGCGAAGGCGGTCTTGCGATTTTCCTTTCAACCGCACCAAGCTTGTTTGGTCCTACAATCGCTGGGCTGGAGCATGCGGGCCTTACCGGAAACAACGTGCGCATTGGTCTGGAAAAGCCGCTGGGCACAGACCTATCGTCAAGCTGCGCAATCAATGATGCAGTAGCCCAAGCGTTTAGTGAGGATCGCATCTTTCGGATCGACCATTACCTTGGCAAGGAAACGGTGCAGAACCTTCTGGCGTTACGGTTTGGCAATATCCTGTTCGAACCAGTGTGGAACACCAACTACATTGAACATGTGCAGATCACGGTAGCTGAAACCGTGGGCCTAGAGGGGCGCGTTGGCTTTTACGACGACGCCGGTGCGTTGCGCGATATGGTGCAGAACCACATGCTGCAATTGTTATCGCTCGTCGCGATGGAACCGCCAACCAGCTTTGATGCAACCGCTGTACGCGACGAAAAAGTCAAAGTGCTGCGCGCGCTGCGCCAAGCAGACGTGTCGGAGACGGTCACCGGGCAATATCGCGCAGGTGCGATCTCGGGTTCGCCTGTGCCGGGCTATGATGAAGAGCTGACAGAAGCAGGCAAGCTGGTTTCCGAAACCGAGACGTTCGTCGCTATAAAAGCGCATGTAGACAATTGGCGCTGGAAAGGCGTTCCGTTCTATCTGCGCACGGGCAAGCGTTTGCCTGAACGTGTGACCGAGATCATCATTCAGTTCCGTTCTGTCCCGCATTCGATTTTCACTGGCGCTGGACCGGGAATGCGGCCCAACCAGCTGGTGATCGGGATTCAACCGAAAGAGAACATCACCCTCTCCTTGATGGCGAAGGTTCCAGGGCTTGGCGTTGATGGGGTAAAACTGCGCGATGTGCCGCTGGAAATTGCGATGCCTGACGCCTTTGTCGGGATGCATCGCCGGATTGCCTATGAGCGGCTACTGCTCGACCTCATAAACGGTGATCAGACTCTGTTCGTGCGACGCGACGAGGTCGAAGCGCAATGGCAATGGATCGACGCGATCCGTGCCGCGTGGGTAGAAGCTGATCTCAAGCCTAAAACCTATGCCGCTGGCTCTTGGGGACCAAGCGCAGCGATTGCGCTGACCGAGCGTGATGGGGTGACTTGGCATGACTAACTTGGGCATGACTAACCTGCACGACACGGTGCATCGCGTAACGCAGCGGGTGATTGAGCGATCAAAGCCCAACCGCAGCACCTATCTCGAATTGATGAAGCGCGAAGCCGACCGGCGGCCTGAGCACAAGGATGTAGCGTGTTCAAACCTCGCCCATGCCTTTGCTGGAGCGCTCGAAGATCAAGCCGCGATGAAGTCAGGACGCGGGCCTAATATCGGCATCGTCTCCGCATTCAACGATATGCTGTCCGCGCATCAGCCCTATGGTCGCTACCCAGACCGGATGAAAGTTTACGCGCGCGAAGTCGGCGCCACCGCGCAAGTCGCGGGCGGCACACCAGCCATGTGCGATGGAGTGACACAAGGCGAAGACGGGATGGAACTCTCGCTTTTCAGTCGCGACGTTATCGCGCTCTCCACGGGGGTCGCGCTTTCACATCAGATGTATGACGGTGTGGCTTGCCTTGGTATCTGTGACAAAATCGTGCCCGGCCTGCTGATGGGGGCGCTGCGCTTCGGCCACTTGCCCGCAGTGTTTGTCCCGTCTGGCCCCATGCCAAGCGGCATTTCAAACAAGCAGAAACAGGAAACCCGTCAGAAATTCGCCGCTGGCGAGATTGGCCGGGACGCTTTGTTGGAAAGTGAACTTGGCAGCTACCATTCACCGGGCACGTGCACCTTTTACGGCACCGCAAATTCCAATCAGATGATGATGGAAATGATGGGCCTGCACATTCCCAGCTCTGCCTTTGTTCAGCCCGGCACAAAACTGCGCCAAGCACTCGACCGGGCAGCTGTGCATCGTCTCGCTGAGCTGGCCGGAACGACTGAGCGCACACTCGCGCAAGTCGTCGATGAGAAAGCGATTGTAAATGCGGTGATCGGATTGCTGGCAACTGGCGGGTCGACCAATCATGCGATCCATATTCCGGCGATGGCGAGGGCCGCAGGGATCATCATCAATTGGAGCGACATGTCGGAACTATCAAGCGTCGTCCCATTGCTCGCGCGGGTCTATCCCAATGGCTCAGGCGATGTGAACCAATTCCACGCGGCGGGCGGCATGGCCTATGTGATCGGCGAGTTGCTGGACACGGGGCTGGCCCATGGCGATATTCTGACGGTCTCGGAGGGCGGGCTTGCGGACTACACATCGGAACCAGTTTTGACCGAAGACGAATTGGCTTGGTCGCCGGTCAGCGAAAGCCGTGATGACACAATGCTGCGCCCTGTGTCCGAAGCGTTTCAGTCCAATGGTGGGATGACGCTGCTCGAAGGCAATCTTGGCCGCGCTTGTATCAAAACTTCAGCAATTCCCGAAGCGAACTGGACCATCGAAGCGCCATGCCGCGTCTTCTCGACGCAGGCAGCCGTCAAAGAGGCATTTGCCGGAGACGAGCTTGACCGCGATGTCGTGGTCGTCGTCCGGTTCCAAGGACCGCGTGCCAACGGCATGCCCGAACTCCACGCCCTCACCCCTTCACTGGGCCTGTTGCAGGACCGCGGGCGTCGCGTCGCACTTGTCACAGATGGCCGTATGTCCGGTGCATCGGGCAAAGTGCCAGCGGCGATCCACTGCACTCCGGAAGCAAAGGGTTGCGGGCCATTGGCGCTCCTTCAAGATGGCGATGTGGTGAAAGTTTGTGCGCAAACGGGTGCGCTTTCAACCAGCGCCGATCTATCGAGCCGCTCACCCGCTCCCGATCCCATGGCCGAGTTTGGGGTTGGTCGTGAACTCTTCCGTATATTGCAGAACCAAGCGGATGAAGCCGAACGAGGAGCGTCGCCAATGCTCGCAAGCGCGGGGCTGTGAGACAATGACGCGCACGATCGCAGTGGCGGATATTGGCGGAACGAATGCCCGTTTCGCGGTCGCCGAAGTGGCGGCGGATGGCGCGATCAATTTACGCGAACCCGAGGTGCTGGCGACCAGTGGCTATCCAGATTTGGCGTCCGCTTGGCGCGTCTTTTGGGAGCGTTCCCCCGGTTTCACGCCAGATGGCGCGGCGCTCGCCCTCGCTGGCCCAGCGAGCCAAGGCGTGTTCAAGTTGACCAATGCAAACTGGCGTTTTGATCCTGCGAAATTACCCGCCGAAATGGGGATCGAACGGCTAGTCTTGCTCAATGATTTTGAAGCGGTTGCTCACGCAATTGCAAGCGAGGTCGATGGTGACAACCTAGTCCACATTGGCGGGCCGTCAGAACCCTTGCCGAGCGAAGGCACCGTCACTGTGATCGGTCCGGGCACCGGGCTTGGCATCGCACATTATCGCAAAGTTGGCGCACTAACATTTGTTCAACCTACGGAAGGATCGCACATCGATTTTGCACCGGTTGATGCAGTGGACGACGCGATGCTTACTTCGTTGCGCAAACTCTATGATCGTGTCTCCTTGGAGCGGGTGATCTCTGGCGATGGAATTGCGCATATCTACGCCGCAATTGCTGGATTGGAAGGCGTCGGCGCGGAGCCAGCGGACCCGGTTTCGATATGGACCGCGGGCCTATCCGGGGACGATCCGCTGGCCGCTCGGGCGGTCACACACTTTGTCAAAACCCTCGGTCGAGCGTCGAGCGACTATGCACTCGCGCATGGGGCCAGCGGTTTGGTCATTGCGGGCGGTATTGGCTTGCGTCTTCGCGATCATCTTGCCAGCAAGGACTTCAACACCGCTTTCGAGAATAAGGGCCGCTATCAAGACATGATGCGCGCCATTCCTCGCAAACTCATTATCCATACTCAGCCCGGACTTTTGGGGGCTGCCACAGCTTATTTGAAAGACCATCCAAGTGACTGATCCAATCGCCGCATCAAATGTGTGGGACCTGCTCGAGCATCTTAAGAACCTCCACACGCGCACAAGTGAGACGCCGCTGTTCAACCCAGTTTTTCAGATGGGTCTGGACCTTTCGCGCTCACTCGAAAGCGGGGCGCTTGATCTCAATAAGATTGAGGCATTGGTCGAAGAGCTGGAATGCGAGAGTTTAAAGTCACGCTCCGATCGCTTGGCCCGCAATCTAGCGCCAGTTGAGCTAGAAGAGAACCAAAACGAGCTTTCTAAAGCGTTCAATAAAACGACCGAGATCGACGCGTTTCGCGCGCGCTGGGAAACGCCTTTTCTGCATGCTGTCTTCACCGCTCACCCAACCTTTTTGATGACTCCAGCGCAAAGTTCCGCTGTTGCGGGCGCAGCGAGCCATCAGGCAAAAATCACCAAGAACATGGCAGCGGCTGGTGGGGAACGTGGGGCGATCACGCTCGATTATGAGCACGGCGAAGTGACAAAAGCGCTTGCCCATGCGCAGGATGCCCGCAGCACTATTGTCAGCGAACTTCTGACCCACGCGGCCAAGCAATGGCCAGACCAGTGGCGCGATATTACTCCAGTTCCGTTCCGTTTTGCGACCTGGGTAGGCTATGACATGGACGGGCGCACCGACATCAAATGGTATACATCAATCCGATTCAGGCTGTCGGAAAAAGCGCAGCGGTTGAGCCGTTTTGCCTATGATCTGGCGGGCATCGATACAAGCCATGCGCTTGTTGCGGCATTACGTAAGGGCGCACAGCATGCAGCGCGCAGCGCCAAAGATTTCGCCGATGATTTGAGCGCTCCTGTTGACCTATCTGCGGCGGCGAACCGTTTGACAGCAGAACACCCGGACAAGTTGACCTCGCTCTCTCAAATCATTGCACAGCTCGAAAAAGAAGCCTCCGAAGCAGATATCGAGCGCGCGGTTGCCCTAAAGACTATCACGGCGGCGATGCGCGCCGATGGACTTGGCATGGGGCACATCCATTTCCGCGTGAATGCGAAACAGCTTCACAACGCCATACGCGGCCGATTGGACGAGACCCCGACGCTCGACCTCGCCAGCAAAGGCGCAATGGCGACACTTCGGCGGATGCTCGAAGAGGTTCAGCCGCTGCGCAGCAACTTTGCTAGCCTCGCAATCGAAAGCTCAACCGCGATCCGTCAATTCCTAGCCATGGCGCAAATCCTTGAGCATGTGGACGCTGACACGCCGATCCGGATGCTGATTGCGGAATGTGAACAGCCCTCGACTATCCTTGCCGCGCTCTATTTCGCGAAGCTGTTTGGGATCGAAGATAAGGTCGATGTCTCTCCGTTGTTTGAGACCGAAAGCGCGCTCGAACATGGCGGGCGGTTCCTCGATGCTCTGTGCGAAGAGGAGCAATACCAAGCCTATGTGCGCCTGCGCGGACGCGCTTGCATTCAAACCGGTTTCTCGGACGCCGGGCGCTTTGTCGGTCAAATCCCAGCCAGCCTTGCGATTGAGCGGCTCCATGGCCGCATGGCGCAGGCACTCAACAAGAATGGCCTCACCGACGTTGCTGCACTAATCTTCAATACACACGGCGAAAGTATGGGGCGCGGCGCGCATCCTAGCGGGTTTGAAGACCGGCTAACCTGGCCGATGAGCCGCTGGGCGCGTGCTCGGTTTGCAAGCCACGCAATCGCGCTTGAGCCCGAAGTGAGCTTCCAAGGCGGCGATGGTTATCTGCATTTCGCGACCCCAGAACTGGCCCGCGCGACGTTAACCCGAATTGCGTGCGCGCCCGATGCTGACGTGAATGACGCAGATGATCCGTTCTACACGCGCACCGACATTAGCCTCGACTTCTACCGCGCGATCCGCACCCATCAGCGGCAACATCTAAGCAGCCAAACCTATAGCCGCGCAGTGACCGCTTTTGGTCTTGGCCTGTTGAACTCCACTGGTAGCCGGGTTTCGCGCCGCCAATCGGACCTTTCCGCAGACCGCGATATGAACCTGCGGCAAATCCGCGCAATTCCGCACAATTCGATTCTTCAGCAGCTTGGCTATCCGGTGAATGTCATTTCCGGCATTGGCAGCGCGGCAGAGGAAAATTACGAAGAGCTTGCGGCTTTGATCGAAGAAAGCCCTCGCGCACAGCAGCTTATCCGCCTTGCCCGTGCTTCTAATGCGCTTGCCAGCATTAAATCGGTCGCGGCCCACGGCGAGTTGTTCAATTCAGCTTATTGGGCAAGTCGCCCCTATCGCGGAACCGAACAACATTTGTCCGAAGCCTGCGAAGCTTTGGCCGAATATTTGACCAAAGACGATCGAACAGGTGTCTTCCGCCGCTTGGCGTCACGGTTGCGTGTGGATGCGTTGAAATTCCACCGCTTACTTGAATTGCTCCCCGATGAGGAACGTGATGAAAACCGTGAGACGACCCGCCGCTTGATCGGTGCAGCGCAATCACTGCGCCTCACCTTGTTCCAGCACATCTTTATCAAAGCAGTGTCTGTGCCGGTGTTTAGCCGCGCAAACGATATCAGCCGCGACGATGTGCTTGAGATGGTGTTCAGTCTGCGAATTGAAGACGCCCTTGCGCAAATGCGTCACGCCTTCCCAACCAGCTTCCCACAAGCGAGCGATTTCGCGCTTGATGCCCCGGCTGATTACCCCGACAGCGGGACCGAAGGCTATGTGCAGATTGGCCGCGATCTGATCGATCCGATTGAGCGGGCCTATGCCTTGATGCTGAGGATTTCGACGACAATCGCGAATCAATTCGGCGCGCATGGGTAAGTGCTCTCCGCGACAACTGAGCCGCCCGGCTAATTTGGTTACAACCGTAAATTGCGCTGTCCCTCAATGGGGCAAAGGGGGCTGTGTGCATGTTAACAATTGCAAAAAGCGCGTCCTGACTAGAGACGCTGCCCTTTAGTCACTGGAGGTTCAGTGAAAAATAGGGCATAAGGGTTTCATGAAAACGATCTCTACTAAGTTCCGTATCGCTGCTGTCGCTGGCGTGCTTGCTCTTACAGGCGGCGCTGGCATTGCTATGGGTCAAACTGCTGCCGATGATGCAGCTGATGTAGCTGAGCAGGTTGCTCAGGAAGCTGAGGACGCCATTCAAGCGATTGACCCGACCACGGGTGGTGAATCGCTGGTGGTTGATCCAAGCCTGCCACAGCCGTTTGAACCGGGACTTCCGGCAATCACCGAAGATGTCCCGCGCACGCCTGCTGTGCGAACGATTTCGCGCCCAGAGGTACAAGCGCTGCCAACTCCGCAGCCAACTGTGCGTGTCCCCGCCGAAACCAAGAAAGTGGTCAGCAAAGACCCCTTCGTGGTCAAAAGCATCCTGCCGATCGAAGGCACAATTCGTTACGGCGAATGGTATTGGGACGAGTCACGTGCGCCTGCGAAAGGCAAGCTGATCATGACCGTCGATCTCGATGCACGTGTCATCAGCGTGTTCCGCGATGGCCATGAAATTGGCACCGCTGTCGCCTTGATCGGCGCTCAGTCGCACCCCACCCCACTCGGCAGCTTCCCGATCCTGACCAAGGAAAAGGACAATGTGTCTGAGAAGTACAACAACGCGCCAATGCCTTGGACGCTGCGTTTGACTTGGAGCGGGATTGCGATCCACGGTTCGCCGGTTGCCAATGGCTATGCCAGCCACGGCTGCATCGGTGTGCCGGATCCGTTTGCTGAGAAGCTGTTCGAAATCGCTAAGCGCGGTGACCGAGTGATTATCACTCGCGGCAAAATGATCGACATTGGCGACAAGATCACCTGAACCAATGCTCCGCGCACTTAGGCTTAGTGGCTGGTGCGCGGCGGCTCAGGGGTGAAGCGCCACACGCGCATTTTGACGCCCACATTCTCTACTTTCTCAACGCTTGGTACAATCAGGACACCGCTGAGCGAAGCGTTTTGCCCGCGCCAAAGGCGGTCATAGGCCCTTCCCGCTTCGCTGCGCGAGGCCATCCCGCCAAGTTCACCAATCGCGCGCAAGATCGTCTCAATCGCGACAATGCGCGGAACATTTGCGAAGTAGCGCAAGGCCGGGCCAGCGCCATCCTCGCGGTGGACCATCTCCTCCCAATCGAGCATTGCGTACCATTCAATCGCTCGCCACGCCTCGGCCAGATGTTCTGCGCTAAGCGCCAAGGCATCCGCTGGCAGAGTGTCCTCGTGCACCGCGAGATGGTCTCGAATACGGACACGGTCAAAGGCGCGATTGGTGTTTGAGGGGTCGCGCACCGGCTCGATCCCTGTATCCACAACAACAAATTCGAGTTCGGCTTTGCGCCAATCGAGCAGTGGGCGCAGCAGCACCGTTTCATTTTTACCGATGAGAGAGCGTGCGCGAACCCCAGCCAAACCCGAGAGCCCGCTTCCGCGCGACAGGCGCATTAGCAGGGTCTCGGCCTGATCATCGGCATGATGCGCCGTGGCAATCGCGCCCAATTCCAGCTCTTCGGCCCATCGCGTCAAAGCTGCATAGCGCGCATCTCTGGCTTTGGCTTGAAGATTGCCCCGCGGCACCGTGACTTCTATTGCAGTGAATGGAACATCGAGCGCCGCACAAACCCGTTCGACCAAAGCAACTTCCTGCGCAGCTTCGGGGCGCAACCTATGATCAACGCTGGCAACGGCAATCTGGCCGGGCATCGCAGCTTGAGCCAGAAGCAGCAAAGCGAGGCTGTCCGGCCCGCCCGATACGGCAAGGCCCAATGCACCATCGCGTTCGTCAGAAGGCCAAAGATACTCAAGCCGCTCAGCAAATCGCTGCGCGTCTTCGACTGAGACATTTGCGGCTTTGACCGGAGCTTTCACAAGCGCCTTCCCCCGAGCGCTTGGCGCGCTCTCATTACTCGGCGCAGGTGACCTTGCCGCTATTGGTTTCGAACCGGCTCGACAGCCGCCCGCCAGCGACCGCCGGATAGGTTTCGCCAAATTCGGCCAGTGCGATGCATGCGCGGCGCGTATCTTCCAACACGATCATCGACTCCGCCAGAAACAAAAGACTGTCCGGAGCACGCGCAGCCTGTTTGTCGGCCTGATAGTTGCGCAGGAACCAGCGCGCGGCTTCTTCCGCCATTCCATCATCAAGGAAAGCGCGGCCTAGCAGGTTACGGCCATAGGTGGTGCGCCAGTGGGTGGGATTGCTTTCCACGAAGTTAGACAGCGCCTGGCGTGCTTCGGGATAGTAGCCCGCATTCCAGAGGCGGAAGCCATAGGAATATTCGTCATCGCCCGCATCATCGGATTGCGGTTTTGCGATCGCTTGTACGCCCGCAATCCGCTCAGCGCTTGGCCCGGTGGGCGCAGAATCAACAGTCCGAGACGCTCCGGTCGCATCGGTGGATGGAGCCAGAGCCAGCTCAGGTGTGCTGTCCGCAACTGTGCCATCGGTCGAGGTGAGATCAGCCACCGTCGATGTATCTGAAGACGCAGCGACAGCAATGCCCCCGCCTTCCAACGCCGCAACCCTCGTATCAAGCAGAGACAGCGAATTGTTGGTCTCTTCGGAATTCGCGGTCAGTCGCTGAAGCTGAATCTCAATCGCATCGAGCCGCGCGAGAATGTCGGTCACAGCTGTTGTCGATGCTGGGTTCGCGGTCGTAGTCGTGCTTGTATCCGAACCATCTGAGCTAATCTGAGGCTCAAACAATTGGCTCTCACCATTTTGAAAAACATTGCGTTGGAGCGCGCGGATTTCCGCTTCGATCTTACGTAGTCGCGCTTCGGAATCCTGCGCCATGGCAGGAACGGGGCTAGTCGCCAATGTCCCTGCAGCAAGCACAATTGCCACAAAACGAGTTGCGAATTTGGTTGAGCGGGCTTTCATCAATTTTCGGCTCCCTAATCTTGATCGCCATTCTGCAATGCACGCGCGCCGCAATCGCGAGATTGCCGCAGCAGCGGTTTGCCGAGCGTCATGACATCATCGCCAACTTGGATGGCGGTTCATGAACAGGCCCGGAATCTGTGCCGTGTCGCGGCTCTCAAGTCGAGAGGCGACCCTTAGGAAATCAGTGGGAAAGGCTCAATTTACCGCGTTGCCGGAGCCGCTAGGTAAATCTGCTCGTGCCAACAGCGCTTCAGCCGAAATCAACTCATCGCCCAAAGAAATTGGTTCATCAGCAAGTTTGGGAACACTTTCCCCGCCAATCGTGATCCCCAAAGCGTCAGGCCGCCCTGTGTTGATCCGCGGTTCTTCCGCGGAAGAAGGCACCTCGAAGGTTTCGCCTTTTGACAGTGTTCCATCAAGCAATCGATCACCGTTCGCAACCGTTACGCGCAGCCAGATTTCGTCATCTTCTGCTGTCAGTATGACTTTGCCCGAAGGATCGACTGCGGCACTTCCTGTTGCATCTTCACCCTCGGTTGCGGCGTCTGCATCGTCAGCCACTTCGCTTGCGTCATCACTTCCAGCGAGCAGTGACGCGGGACCAGTGCCGGAACCATAATAAGTGTAAGCGAAGGTCCCTGCCCCTACCAGCAGAAGCAGAGCTGCAAAGCCGCCAAACCAGGCGAGTCCAGTTGATGGTGTTTTGGCAGGATCGGCTGTGTCCATGCCATCGCCAAAAGCTGACCGCTCTGAATAATTGTTCGCCATTTCGGCACGCACAAGGTCCGCGATCAGCCCCTGATCGAGATCCACTTCGCGGGCATAGCTTCGTGCAAAGCCAAGCGCATATGTGCGCGAGGGCAGGCTGTCATATTCGCCCGCTTCTATGGTCTTGAGATGGCGCAAGGGGATGCGCGTTTCAGCGGAGATATGCTCCAGCTCTATGCCTTTTGCCAAACGCGCAGCGCGCAGCATTCCAGCCGCATCATCGGCGGTGTTTTCCTCAGCTATGGCTTCCGCTTCGCTTGTCATGACCCGGTCCTAGAGCGAGTTGTTGGCTCTTATTGTGCTTTCTGACACAGAACGTGTCTCGGCATCGCATGTCAAGGAATTGCTAGGGTTTGCGGCAATTCAATTTGTAAATTTTCGCAAACGCGTCAGTCGGTCTCGATCCCGCGCTCCGCTGCCCAAGCGCTCAATTCACTCCTCAGATCCAGCTCCGGCTGCTTAAGCCATTGGGTCATAGCTTGCTCAATTTCAGGCAAATCGACTTTGCAAATCAGCTCTTTGATGGGGCCGACGGCGGCAGGTGTGATCGAAAGACGTCGAAACCCAATACCCAAAAGCGCGAGCGCTTCGAGCCGCCTACCGCCCATCTCGCCGCACACTCCAATATCGACTCCGCTGCCGGACGTTGATCGCGCCACGCGCGCAAGGAAGCGCAAGATTGACGGGCTAAGCCAGTCATAGCGCTGGGCAATGTTCGGATTCGCGCGGTCTGCGGCAAATAGAAACTGCGTTAGGTCGTTGGTCCCAACCGAAATAAAGCTTAGCTTGGGCAGGAGCAGATCAAGCACTTCGGCGAGCGCAGGCACTTCCAACATCGCGCCATAATGGATTGCGTCGGGGACCAGTTTCTTGTGCTTGCGCAAAAAGCCCAGTTGATCTTCAAAAACCTGTTTGGCGTCGTCAAATTCCCACGGTTCGGAGACCATTGGGAACATCACATACAGCGTGCGGCCAGCGCTCGCTTCGAGCAGTGCACGCGCTTGCGCCTTCATCAGACCTTCGCGCTCAAGCGCCAAACGCAAAGCGCGCCACCCCATCGCCGGATTTTCGTCCGCTTCGGACATGCTCGACGCGAGGTATGGAACCGATTTGTCGCCACCAATATCGACGGTGCGGAAAATCACCGGCTTGTCTCCAGCGGCGTCCAGCACGTCGCGATAGAGCCGTGTCTGACGCTCACGCTGAGGCAAAGTGGCGGAGACCAGGAATTGAAATTCGGTGCGAAACAGCCCGACCCCATCCGCGCCGGTCATCGCCAACGCGCTGATATCATCGCGCAGCCCGGCGTTCATCATCACCTGAATGCGCGTTCCGCAAAGGGTGCGAGGTTCTACATCGCGCAGACTGGCATAGGTCGCCTGTTTCTCTCGCGATTTCGCGACCCGCGCTTCGAAGGCTTCGGCCAATTGGTTGGTTGGACGAATGTTGGCTTGCGCTTCGTTGGCGTCGAGCAAGACCTCATCGCCTTCACGAACCATCGCGCGAATGCCATTGGCTCGACCCAAAACTGGAATCCCCATGGCTCGCGCAACGATCACAACATGCGCGGTCAGAGAGCCTTCTTCAAGGATCACGCCCTTCAAACGCCGTCGGTCATATTCGAGCAATTCCGCTGGGCCTAAATTGCGGGCGATCAGGATGGTGTCGCGGCGCAACCCTTGCGATGCAGCTGTGCCAAGTTGCCCGGACACAATCCGCAACAAACGGTTCGCCAAGTCTTCAAGATCGTGCATCCGATCTGCAAGCAGCGGATCGTCAATCTCACGCATCCGCATCCGCGTGTGTTGCTGAACCCGCTCAATCGCGGCTTCAGCGGTAAGGCCGGAATCAATTGCTTCGTTGATGCGCCGCGACCAACCTTCGTCATAGGCGAACATTTTATAGGTCTTGAGCACCTCATCTTGCTCACCACCTATGCCAAACTCGGCCTGATTTGCGAGATAATCGATCTGCTCGCGCATCTTGTCAAAAGCACGATAAACCCGCTGACGTTCGGCTTCGATATCTTCAGCCATCACTTGCGTGATCTGAACGCGCGGTTGGTGGAAAACGGCTTGACCTGCGCCTAAACCTTTGACGAGGGCCAGACCTGCGATTTGCTGCGGATCGGTTAGGTCAGCGCTTAGCCCGCGCGCCTCCTCTTCGTCGATCAGTTCCGCTGCGCCGATCAACTCAGATAGCACCATAGCCGTTGTTTGAAGCGCTTCGATTTCGACATCTTCATAGCGCCGCGGTTCGACATGCTGGACGCACAACACGCCAACCGCACGCTCGCGATAGACAATCGGCACCCCGGCAAAGGAATGGAATTTCTCTTCGCCAGTCTCAGGGCGGTACTGAAAATCCGGATGCGCTTTGGCCTCGGCGAGGTTCAACGTTTCGACGTTGTCGGCGATGACCCCAGTCAACCCATCGCCTATTGCCATCCGCGTGACATGGACCGCGCTTTGGTTGAGTCCGCGCGTCGCATAGAGCTCCAGCATGGTCTCACGCAGGAGATAGACAGAGCATACCTCGCTAGTGAGGCTTTCGCCGATAATATCGACTACCGCATCGAGTTTGCCTTGCGCATGCATGCGCGACGCCATCACCTCGTGCAGGCGCGTTATGATTTGTCGGGCGGAAGAGGCGGCGCTCATAGCGCTTCAGGGCTTAGGCACAGTCTTAGACAAAAGCAAAGACCGTGCACGCCGAAAGCGAGTTTGATTGAGCCGGGAGCGCCCCGAAAGCGCTCTAAAGCTGGGATATCTCTTCTTTCAATCGGAGCTTTTGCTTTTTGAGATATTGAAGCGTCGCATCGTCGGGAGCGGGACGGGCCATCTCTTGGCGCAATTGAGCTTCATAGCCTGCATGTTTGGTCTGGAGAGCATTCATGTGAGATGATGCTGCGGACGATGCCATATGCGTTCTCCTAATGTACGCGTAGGGGAGTGCCCCCACAGGGAACGACTCGGCAAAGTCAAACGGCCGAGCCGCTGATTGGGAAGAAACCATATTCAAGCTATCTTGCAAAGTTCTTTGGCGCGATGAATCGGTGACGATACCAATTGTTACGATGAAACGATGCC
Source organism: Erythrobacter sp. (assembly GCA_039985875.1). Lineage (GTDB taxonomy): Bacteria > Pseudomonadota > Alphaproteobacteria > Sphingomonadales > Sphingomonadaceae > Erythrobacter. The sequence goes on from JBDWRU010000011.1 coordinate 1,612,042, forward strand.
GAGAAGGCTCTTTAACGCTAGAAATGTGTTCCCGGACTAGGTGAATTGGCCTAGCGAATCGGTGGATTGAATCGTGAGGAAGGAACAGGTGCCCGAATGGATGAGCTTGAGCTGAAAAAAAGGCTCGAACTGCTCAGAAGCGAGCATAGGGATCTGGACGCTGCGATTGCGGCGCTTCATGAGGCTGGACCAACCGATCAGTTGCAAATTGCGCGGCTGAAGAAACGCAAATTGCGGCTGCGTGATCAAATTTCGGTAATCGAAGACAGTTTGCTGCCCGATATTATCGCTTAACTCGGGGATTGGCTTGACCGCTCTCACAGCCTGATTGTCGGTGAAATTGTGCCAGAACGAGACAGGGTTGAGTTAGCATCGGATAAACGCGCTCCAACTGTGGTGAGCCGTGCGAACTGCGCGTAGCTCTCCATGTTACAAATGACCCGCACGACGAATCTCTCCCGCCCGATAATCGAAGCGCTCTATGCTGAAGCTTTGTTGCTAGCCGACGAAGTGCGCGCTGTGTTCGCGCTGGGTGTGAAGGCGCCTACAGTTGGCGACAACACGATGGAGCGGCTGGCGCTTTCCACTGAAGGGCTAAAAACCACGACGCGCATGATGCATATCCTGGCGTGGTTGTTGAACCAGCGGGCGTTTTTCTCTGGCGAATTGACCGAGGATCAAGTGCGCCTTCACGGCACCTTGCCAACGGATCGCCCTTCCGATCCCAAACAGCTTGACTGGCTTGAGCAGGCAACCCGTGATCTGATCGAAGAGAGCGAGCGTTTGCACAAGCGGATCGCTCGGCTTGATGAAGCGTGGCGGCAGGACTTTGAAATGGCCTCCCCCGCGCGCGCATTCCAAGCCCGTGTGGGCCGCGCATTCAGCGTGTAGTTCGACTGACTCACCCCTGCGCCGACTTCATAAAATTTAAGCCGCTGAAAGAGCTGTCCTCCACCGTGTCAGGCGCGCATTACGTGTTCCGCGCTCCATGTCCGGTTCAAACCGCATGAGTTTACCGCGCATCGCCGCTGCCGCGCTCTCCAGATTAGGGTAAAGACCCGCTCCAGTGGCGGCCAACATGGCCGCGCCCAAAGCTGTCGTTTCGATAAGGTTGGGCCGCTCGACCGGCAGATCGAGCATGTTTGCCAAATCCTGTGCCATCCAATCATTGGCGGCCATGCCGCCATCAATCCTCAAGGTTTCCCACGCGGTGCCATCGGCTGCAAAGGCTTGCGCCAGATCATGCGTTTGATGCGCCATCGCTTCCAAAGCCGCCCGCGCCAATTCGGCTTTACCGCTGGCAAAACTAAGGCCGGTTATCACGCCGCGCGCATCCGCGTTCCAATGCGGTGCACCCAGCCCCGAGAGCGCGGGCACAATCGTCAACCCGCCAGTGTCATCGATGGAGCGGGCGAGCGCTTCTGTTTCGCTCGCATCATCGACAATGCCCAGTGAATCGCGCAACCATTGCACGAGGCTACCCGCCACAAACACCGAACCTTCGATAGCGTAAGTCCGCTGACCGTCCAATTGCGTGAGCACCGTTCCAAGCAAACGGTTCTGCGATGTGGGCGGCGAGCTGCCTTGGTTGGCTAGGACGAAGGCTCCGGTGCCATACGTGGCTTTTGTTTGCCCCGGCAAAAGACACGATTGCCCAATCGTCGCCGCCTGCTGGTCGCCAGCAAGCCCAGTTATGGGGATTTGCCGCCCGAACAGGCCGTTTGCGGTTTCACCCAGCTTTCCGGACATATCGACCACTTGCGGCAGCGCATCTTTGAGCACGCCGAACAGATCACACAGCCCTGCATCAAATTGCGCGCCTGCCAGCTCCATCAACAGCGTGCGGCTGGCATTGCTCGCATCGCTGATGTGAGTGCCGCCGGTGAGTTTATAGACCAGCCAGCTTTCCACCGTGCCAAAGGCCAGCGCGCCTTTGTCTGAGGCGGCTTTGACCTCAGGCACATTGTCCAGCATCCAGCGCATTTTCGTGCCGGAGAAATAGGGATCAAGCAGCAAGCCTGTGCGTGCCTGCACGTCGGCCTCGAAACCAGCGTCGCGCAGCTCAGCGCAAAACGGTTCGGTCCGCCGGTCTTGCCACACAATTGCGCGGGTCAATGGTTCGCCCGTCACCTTATCCCACGCCACAACGGTTTCGCGCTGATTGGTGATACCGATAGCCGCGACCATAGCCGCACCGCCCACTTTGGGGATGACTTCCAGCGCACATTCGAGCGTTTTGTTCCATATCTCCGCAGCGTCATGCTCGACCCAGCCGGACTTGGGATAATGCTGCGTCAGCTCTTTCTGCGCGGTTGCGACCAGCACGCCGTCGCTCGCAAAAATCATCGCGCGCGTGGACGTGGTGCCTTCATCAAGGACGAGGATGTAGTCGGACATTACTTTCTCCGGCGCGAGCGGGTGGCCTGGGTTCAGAACAAAACTCTTAATCGACTTCTGCCAATCTCAACTCCATATACAACCCCATGGTCCAAATTCCTCCCAAGCCATGGCCCACTGGCGATGCCGAACAGCTCGAACCGTTGGTCAGGCGTGTTCTTGCACCGAACCCCTCACCGTACACATTCACCGGCACACAGACCTATGTTGTCGGCGAGAAGGGCGGAGCGGATTGTGCGGTTGTTGATCCGGGGCCAGATGATCCGGCGCATATCGAAGCGATCCTGCGCGCGGTGGGTGACGCCACAATCTCCGCGATCATGTGCACCCACACGCACCGCGACCATTCACCCGCCGCCGCGCCTTTGGCCAAGCAAACTGGTGCGCCAATTGTCGGCTGTGCGCCGCTGGTCCTCAAAGTTGATGGGCCACGTTCAGATGAGGCGTTTGATCCGACTTACGCGCCCGACCGGGTGCTGAAAGATGGCGAGCAAATGCAGGGGACCGGCTGGACCCTCACATCTGTTGCAACGCCTGGCCACACATCGAACCATCTGTGTTTTGCGCTTGAGCAATCAGGCGCGCTGTTCACCGGCGATCACGTCATGGGCTGGTCGACCAGCGTCGTCATCCCACCCGATGGCGATATGGGCGACTATATGGCGAGCCTCGAAAAGCTGATGGAGCGCGAGGATGTGGTCTATCACTCGGCCCACGGCGCAGCGATCACCAAGCCTAAGCAGCTGGTGCGCGGCATGATCGGCCACCGCCGCCAACGCGAGAACCAGATTTTGCGGCTCTTGGGCGAAGAAGCGCGCGAAGTGTCAGGCTTTATCCCGGCCATGTATAAAGGCTTAGATGAGAGGCTCATCGGTGCGGCAGAAATGAGCGTAACCGCGCATCTGCTCGACTTGGAAAAGCGCGGTCAGGTCGCGCGTGATGGCGAGGTTTGGCAAGTTAGCCTGACATCAATCTAAGGGCGATTTTATATGTCTAATTGGTCGCGAAGAAATGTTCTTGCCGCAGGCGCGCTCAGCGCCATCTCCGCAGCCTGCTCTGCCTCCGCGGAGCCAGAGCGTAAGCACATCGTGGTCGTGGGGGCAGGGATTATTGGCGGATCAATCGCCTATCATCTTGCCAAAATGGGTGTGCAGGTGACCGTACTCGAACGGCACAAGATCGCCACCCGGGCCAGCCGAGGAACTTTCGCATGGTTGAATGCGACTTGGGCCAAACAACCACAGCATTATCACAGGTTCAACCAACTGGGCTTGGCCGAATGGAAAAGGTTGGAGAAAGACCTCGAAATTCCGATCAAATGGGGCGGATCAATCGAGTGGTTTGAGAGCGATGATCGGCAGAAGCTTTTGGGGGAACAAATCGCCGAGCAAGTCGAATGGGGCGAACCTGCGCGCATGATCGGTGGCGAAGAACTGCGCACGCTTGAACCCAATGTCGACTTTGCCGCAGTTCAATCCGCTGCATATTCACCCAATGACGGGGCGCTGGACCCGGTTCTCACTACACAGATTTTGTTGGACGCCGCCCAAGAATTGGGCGCGACCATAAAGACCGATTGCGGCGTCAAGGCAGTTCAAAAATCCGCGAATAGAACAGGCGTCACTGTGCAAACCGAAAAAGGGGAAGTGATCTGCAATGGCATAGTGCTGGCAACAGGCGCTGATCCAGACGCGACCAAAACGCTGGCCGGAATAGATATTCCCCAGCGCTCAACACCCGGTGTCATTGTTGTGACCGAGCCGCAAGAGCCGCTGCTAAACCGGATTGTTGTTGCTCCAGGCGTCCACATTCATCAACGCCAAGATGGTCGGATCGTTCTTGGCGAACAGGACGGTGCGCCTCGGAACGATGCCCATACAGCACGGCTGGCCGGTCGGCCCAACGCATTTCCCAACCGCGAATTCGCGCTTCAACATGCAGATCGGATTTTGGCCACGGCGCAATCCTATGTTCCCGGCATAGCCACCGCGAAAGCCGAAGACGTTTATATTGGTTGGAGGCCGCTTCCCGTTGACGGCCATCCGGTCATCGGATTTTCGCCCGCAATGCCGAACGTCTATTTGGCTATCACTCATAGCGGCGTTTCCTTAGCGCCGATTATTGGACGGCTAGCAGCGCAAGAGCTTGTCGAAGGGATCAAACTTGATGCACTTGCCAACTATCGACCGGATCGCGACTTTGAAAACGTCACCCGCTATTGATGGTCAATCGCCCGGTAGCGAATTGGGCGATGGAGGACTGGGAGAACGCGAGCGTCTAGTTAGCGCCGCACCCCAGCTCCCCCTTCGCAAAGCTCTCTGCGAGCTGAAACTTCTGGATCTTGCCCGACCCGGTTAGTGGAAACTCGTTCATCCAGACCCAATGCGCAGGCGTCTTTTGCGGTGACAGGCGCTGGCGGATAAAGGCTTTCAAGTCATCGTCTGAAGGCCGCTCGGCCCCTTCGGCAAGTCGCATAAACGCCACAACAATCTCGCCCCACTTCTCATCGGGCCCACCGGCCAACGCGACTTCGGCCAACGCGGGATGCTCCAACAACGCCGCCTCAATCTCTGCGGGAAACAGGTTCTCACCCCCGCGAATAATCATCTCTTTCACTCTGCCCGTAATTTTCACATAGCCGCGCGCGCTCATGCTGCCGAGATCGCCAGTATGCAGCCAGCCATCGGCATCAATCGTCTCCGCCGTGGCTTGCGGGTTGTCGTTATAGCCGACCATCATGTTGAAGCCGCGCATGCAAATCTCGCCTTGCTCATCAACCGCGCAGACGCTGTTGTCTTTGGGTGAGCGGATGGAGACTTCCATATGCGAACATGGCTGTCCGATGGTCTCTAACAACTCCTCGCCTGTATCGGTCGGCCATGCCGCGGTAATCGCAGGTGATGTTTCGGTCTGTCCGTAAACAATCAGGATCGGCACGCCGAACACCTCTTGCGCCGCGCGGCTAAGCTCAGGCTGAACCATCGCCCCGCCGCTAACCACGATTTTGACGCTGGATACATCGGTGCCGGTGGCTTTCGCGGCTTCGATGATGGCAAAGATCATGGTGGAAACGCCGCCGACCACTTCGGGCTTTTCCCGCTCAATCGCTTTTGCAACCGCAATCGGGTCAAACACTGAAACCAACAGCAAGGTCGCCCCGTTCGCGAGCACGCCCAAAACGCAAACCGCGCTGCCAGCGGTATGAAACAGCGGGAACGGGCAGGTTACGGTTTGCCCTTCGGAGAGGCCCCAACGCGCGAACACGTCGAAATTGCTCTGGACTAGACCATGTTGGTGCAACAAAACGCCTTTGGGAAAGCCAGTGGTGCCCGATGTGTATTGGATCATACAGATATCGCGCGGGTTCGTCTCGCGCAGTTCGCCGTCATTCTCGCCCGCAAACAGCTCGCCGTGATCCTCGATATCAATGACATATTCCGACGCAGCCAACCCAGCCGCTGCCTCATCGACAATCGGGCGAAGGGCTGAACCGCGCACATTGGGCTGATAATAGACCGCTGCGGTCCGCGATTGCTCCAATACATAGCGCACTTCGCGAGGGACAAAGGCGGGATTGACCGTCACAATCGTCAGACCGGCCATCGCTGCACCCAATTGGACCAAGACCCATTCTGGGCAATTGCCGCCCATAATCGCAATCCGCGTGCCAGCGGCATGGCGCGATGCCAGCGCCCGGCCTGCTCGCTCTGCATCGGCGAGCAGCTCAGCATAGGTCCATTCGCGGCCAATGTTGCCATCGGCCAGCATTTCGCGCAGCGCCATTGCTTCTGGGTGTGCCTTAACCCGCCCGCGTAGCATCGCCTCAATTGTGCGCTCGCGATACTCGGTATCGGCCTGCGCAGGACAATATGCCTCGCTCAGATTCAATTTATACATAGGCTTCCCTCTCCCCTGCCCCGCCTGATAGCATATCGCCGCAGCAATTCGCTCGCAAAATGGAGCGGCCTTGCCTACATCGCTGGCAACATGACTATCAGGGTAAGACTATGAGCATTGAGACGAAAACTCCTAGCGGTGATGATCTGCTTGCTGAGATCAACCGGCTGCGTAAGGAACGCAATGCGGTGATCCTCGCGCATTATTACCAGACCCCCGATATTCAGGATATTGCCGATTTTGTCGGAGATAGCTTGGAATTGTCGCGCAAAGCGGCGGACACCGATGCCGATGTCATCTTGTTTTGCGGGGTTAAGTTCATGGCCGATACGGCCAAGATCCTATCGCCGGAGAAGACGGTTATTCTGCCAGATATGGATGCGGGCTGCTCGCTTGAGGATTCCTGCCCGCCGGAGAAATTCAAAGCTTTCCGCGAAGCGCATCCGGACCACATTGCGTTGACTTACATCAATTGCTCGACCGAGGTGAAGGCGCTGTCTGACGTGATCGTCACCAGCTCCAGCGCAGAGACAATCCTTGCGCAAATCCCAGAGGATCAGAAGATCATCTTTGGCCCAGACCGTCACCTTGGCGGGTGGCTGGCGCGCAAGTTTGACCGCGAGATGCTGCTGTGGCCGGGCGTGTGCATTGTGCATGAAGCGTTTAGCGAGACTGAGCTGCTGAAGCTCAAAGAGCAGCATCCCGGTGCCCCGATTGCCGCGCACCCGGAATGCCCGCCGACCATCGTCGATCATGCCGATTATGTTGGCTCGACCAGCGGCATTTTGAAATTTGCGCAAAGCTTTGAAGGCGACACGCTGATCGTGGCGACCGAGCCGCACATCATGCACCAGATGGAAAAGGCACTTCCTGAGAAAACCTTTATCGGCGCACCGGGCGCAGACGGGAACTGCTCGTGCAATATCTGCCCCTATATGGCGCTGAATACGATGGAGAAGATGTACACCGCGCTGCGCGATCTTGAGCCACGCATCGAAATCGAAGAAGGCATGCGGTTAAAGGCGAAAGAGAGCCTCGACCGAATGCTCGGCATGGCTGGCGGGACCGTTGGCCTGGGCGATTTGGGCGCGGTGCCGTTTAAGGCTGGGTGAGGATGACGCGCAGGCTCGCTATCCGTGCTGCAATTGGTCTGGTGGCAACAATCCTGATGGTCGTAGTTGCATGCATGCTTCACGTAAGCATCGCCGTTAGCGACGGAGCTACGAGAGACAAGTTAATCTACAGCTGCATCGAACCTGGCGCGAACTATAGTGATTTGGGAGACCGCGCGCTTATTAGGGCAGTCCAACGATGGGGTGGAGAAGTATCAGGCAACTCGGAATGGCAAATGCGAGGACTGGTTGCTTGGGTCGGCATGCATCGATGGAGCAAAGAAGAACGCCTTAGCCTTGTCTCGATGAACCTGAAGGTCACGCCTATTTGTCAGCGCGAGAAGCGTTGACGCCTAAGACCCCAGCTTTCGCTGGGGTGACGTTATTTGGCTCGCTCTAGCCACCACAAGCGCCCCGCCCAAAAGCATCATCCCCAGCACATCCAGCGCGCTGAGCACTTCGCCAAAGACGCTCCAGCCGATGACCGCAGCCACCACCGGCTGTGTCAGCAAAGCCAGCCCAATCACCAGCGGCGGGAAGTGTGCCATGGAGAACACCAACAGCCCCTGCCCGATCAACTGGCTGGTGATGAACAGCACCAGCACCGGCGTCCAATCGGTCGGCCAAACAGGCTCACCCAGCACCAATGCAATCGATAGCAAGACAGGGCAGGCAAACACGCTCACCCACACCAGCAGGCTCCACGAGCCGAACGCGCGCCCTTGACCTTGGCGTGCGCCCTGAAGGTTCACCAGATAGACCGCGTAAAGCAGCCCCGCGGTTAGGCAGAACAGGTCACCGACCAACGTCTGCGTGGAAATCTCTAGGCTGCGCCCCATAAGGATCGCCGCACCGCCGATTGCGAACACAATCGCCAACCACTCGCTGCCGCGCGGCAGGCTGCGCGCGACGATAAAGCCCCAGACCAGCAGCACGAATGATCCGCCATTGCCAAACAAGGTGGCATTGCCCAGCCGGGTCATGCCGATGCCGATATGCCAGCTGGCGAGATCCAACGCGAAGGCGATAGAACCCAGCGCCAAAAGCGCCATTGTCCGACGCGGCATTCCGCCAAGCCGCTGGCCCGCAACTCGCGCGAAAATCACTAGAATGGGTAGCGCCAGAAACAGCCGCCAAAACCCCGCCGAAACTGGCCCAGTATCGGCCTCGCGGACAAGCCAAGGGCCGAGCGCGAGCGCGACATTGCCGGTCAAAAGCGCGCCCAAAAGCAACCACCCGCGCGCTTTGCTGAGCGGCGCGGTGTCCTCGCTTGCAGGTTCAGCTTTGGTCGCCTCAGCTTTTTCCATACTTGCGCCCTAGCCTCATCGCCTCCAAGTGGGTAGCCAAATGAAACCCGATGGAGAGGATTCACTTATGCATGACGTCTTGTTCCAGCCGCTAACGATGGGCGCGCTCGAAGCAAAAAACCGAATATTTATGGCCCCGCTCACCCGTGGGCGCGCGGCAGACCCGATGTTTGGTCCGAACGAGTTGATGGGCACCTATTACCGCCAACGCGCGGGCGCTGGGATGATTTTGAGCGAGGCAACCGGGATTAGCACCGAAGGATTGGGTTGGCCATCGGCGCCGGGCATTTGGAGCGATGAACAGACCGAGGCGTGGAAACCGATTGTCGAAGGCGTGCATGAAGCAGGCGGCCTGTTTACTTTGCAGCTGTGGCATATGGGCCGGATCGTTTCCTCCTATTTCTTGGGCGGCGAGCGGCCATTTTCGGCGAGCGAGACCAAGGCCCCCGGCGAAGCGCACACACCAGAAGGGCGTCAAGAATATGCCCTCGCAAGGGCTATGACGCATGATGATATCAAGCGCACAATCGACGATTATCGCCGCGCGGCCGAGAACGCCAAGAAAGCCGGCTTTGACGCAGTCCAATTGCACGGCGCGAACGGTTATTTGATCGACCAATTCCTGCGCAATGGCACCAACCACCGCGAAGACGAGTATGGCGGCTCAGTCGAGAACCGCACCCGCTTCATGCGCGAAGTCCTCGAAGCGATAATCGATGTTTGGGGCGCGGACCGGGTTGGCATTCGCTTATCTCCCAATGGCGACAGCCAAGGCACCGATGACAGCGATCCCGACTCCATCTTTGGCGCTGCAGCGCAGGTGATCGAGGATATGGGCCTTGCATTCTTGGAGCTTCGCCAGCCGGGACCGGAAGGCACTTTTGGGCGCACCGATGTGCCTAAGAAAGACGCGCTCATTCGCGATATCTATTCGGGACCTCTGATCCTGAATTCGGATTACTCCGCGCAAGAAGCCGATGATGATGTAGCCGGCAAACGCTGTGATGCGGTTAGCTTTGGTCGGCCTTACATCTCCAACCCCGATCTGGACAAGCGCATCGCGGTTGGTGCTGAGTTTGCCCCGAACAAGGATGTGCCCAAATCTTGGTACTTCCCCATTCCACAAGGCTATGTGGACTATCCAACAATGGAAGAAGAAGCATCAGCAGCCTGAGCTGCCACAAATTTGAGCACCATTTCGGAGCTTTTCTACTCCGTTTTGGTGCTTAATTTCTGACCAGAGAAATACCTAGTTTTGGTCTTCAGTGACATCATCCGAAGCACTGTTGCTCGCGTCACCGGACTTTTTGGCTGCCGGCGATTGCGACGTTAGCTCTTCCAAAGGCAGCATGTCGTCGCTGATCGTGCCGCCAAGGACATCGCCCTCTATTTCGCCACCTTGTTCAACAGGTGCAGCATCAGTGTCGGCCTCGTCCCCGCAAGCGGCAAGAGCAAGTACAAGCGGCGCGGTCAAAAAGTAAGCACGTTTCATAGGCACGCCTTTCGCCCCGATGCCCCAAGCGCGTCAAGGAAATCATCCGCGCGGGCCATCAAAGCCTCATCCCATTGCTCTGGCGCAACAGATTTGCCGAGGCGCGCTAAGCTGGTCACACCAAATTCGTCGATGCCACACGGGATGATGCCGCTAAAATGGGCAAGGTCCGGATCGAGATTCACGGAAAAGCCGTGCATCGTCACCCAGCGGCGCACGCGTACGCCAATTGCACCAATCTTGGCTTCGCACCCTTCAATATTCTTGGTCCAGATGCCCACGCGCCCATCTGCGCGCCAGCTCTCGACGCCAAAATCGGCGAGTGTTGCGATCACCCAACCCTCTATCGCATGAACGAAACAGCGCACATCTTTGCCGCGCGCATTCAAATCAAGCAGCAAATATCCAACCCGCTGACCTGGCCCGTGATAGGTGTAGCGCCCTCCGCGCCCGGCTTCGATGACCTCGAATTGCGGATTGACCAGCTCGGCGGGATCGGCGCTTGTCCCGGCGGTGTACACTGGCGGGTGTTCGAGCATCCAAAACAGTTCACGCGCATTGCCCTGTGCGATTTGCGCGTTGCGCTCCTCCATAAAGCCCAGCGCCTCGTTATAGGGCACTTGGCGCGTCTCGCGCAGCCATTCTGGTGAGGTGGGCGGTGGTTGATGAAGCGCGGTGCTTGCCATTGCTCAATCGTGGGGGCATTGATGCTGGCAATCAAGGGGTAACGGCCCTTTGGGTCGTGACGCGCAACAAAGGAACAGAACAATGAAACTCGATCTTGGCAAAGCCTGGACCGATGCGACCGCGATGCTGGGTGCTAACCGCGAAGTCGTTTTGGTTGTTGCCGGTCTGTTTTTCTTTTTGCCGTATTTCGCGATTGGGCTGTTGTTCCCTGAGTCGATAAACCCAGAAACGGTCGAACCGCCCCCCGGTGCTGATCCCGACGTCGTAATGGAAATGTCGTTGGCCGCCATGCAAGCGCAGTACGCCAGAGTATGGCCTGCTCTCTTAGTTGGCCTTTTGATACAGATGGTGGGCTCGCTTGCGCTGCTGGCTTTGTTGACGGACCGAGAGAAGCCAACGGTAGGCGAAGCACTGAAGGTCGGCGCGTTTGGTTTTCCTACTTACTTGGGCGTGCAGATCCTGACGGGCCTTATTTCCGCTGTCTCAGTTCTGTTGGTAGGGGGACTCGCCGGTTTTATGCCGACGATTGTCGCTGTGTTGCTTACGATCGTTATGATCGCGATTGTCCTATATCTGTTAATCAAGTTCTGCCTCGCGACAGCGATCATTGCGATTGAGCGCGAAATGAACCCGATTGCGGCGATCGCGCGATCGTGGAAACTAACTAAAGGCAATTCGTTCAGGCTGGCCGCTTTCTTTATCTTGCTAATCATTGCGATTGGAGTGATCTCGATCTTGGTCTCCTCCGTCTTTGGATTGGTCTTCGCAGCTCTTGGTGGCGCGATTGAGAACATTGGACTCGCGTTTGTATCTGGCGGAACGAATGCTGTCGTTTCGGTCATAATTCTCGGCGTTTTAGCGGCGATCCACCGCCAGTTGGCAGGACCTTCGACAGAAACGCTTTCGAAAACATTCGACTGACCGTTGCACGGAGCTTTTGTACCGCCGATCATTGAACCCGCCCGAATGCTGGCCTAGCGCTAGCAGACGATGGCCAAAGCGGATTCCAAACTGACACGCGAAACGCCCCCCGCACCCAAACCGCCCGGAGGCATTTCAAACGAGCGCATGGCGCTGCTCTTCACGGTGATGCTCGTCACCGCGGCTGGCAACACAGCTATGCAAGCGGTGATGCCATCGATTGGGCGCTCGCTCGGTGTCAATGATGTCTGGATCAGCTTAGCCTATAGCTGGTCGGCGCTACTCTGGGTTGTCTGCGCTCCGATTTGGGCGCGGCGATCCGACCGACGCGGCCGAAAAGCGATGATGGCGCTTGGCCTTGTCGGATTCGTTGTTTCAATGATCTTGTGCGGTTTGGCGCTGTGGGCTGGCATTTCCGGCATGCTGCCCGTTTTTTGGGCATTGCTGGCATTTGCTGCCGCGCGCAGCCTCTATGGCGGTTTTGGCAGCGCAGCGCCGCCAGCCGTGCAAGCCTATGTCGCCGCGCGCACACCGCGTTCTCAGCGCACGCAGGCCTTGTCGTTAATCGCCTCCAGCTTTGGACTAGGCACCGTTTTCGGCCCGGTGCTCGCACCACTAATGGTGGTGTCGTTTCTCGGCCTTGGGCTCACCGGCCCCTTCATCGGGTTTGCCTTGCTAGGGCTTTTCGCGTTGATGCTGATCCGCCTGCGGCTGCCGGATGATGAACCGCAATTTGCCGCGCGCAGCAAAACCTATGGCGATCCTTACGCGGGCAGTTCAGACCATAGTGGCGATCATCATGGCGAAGACGAAACCGACGCCGATCATTCAGACGAAAAACGCCTCGGCTGGTTCGATCCCCGAGTCAGGCCATGGGTGGCAGCGGGTTTGCTTGGCGGGCATGCGCAGGCGATGATTATGGGCATCACCGGCTTTCTGGTGATCGACCGCTTGGGATTGAGCGATACGCCTGACGAAGCCGCTTCGCTCGTGAGCTTGGTACTGGTGTTCGGCGCGCTTGCCACGCTTCTGGCGCAGTGGGGGCTAATCCCCCGCTTCAATATCGGACCGCGCGCGGCCACTTTGTCCGGAATGGCGGTTGCCGCAGTAGGAACCGTTATTCTTGGAGCAGCGGACAGCCTGTTCAGCCTCTCGCTGGGCTACGCAATCGCGTCGCTCGGCTTCGGACTGTTCCGGCCCGGCACCACGGCCGGTACGTCACTAGCGGTTACACGGGCCGAACAAGGCCAAGCCTCTGGCGTTGTCGCAAGCGTTGCCGGAGCGAGCTTCATATACGCCCCGGCGATGGGCGTATGGCTATATAATATCAGCGACTGGCTCGGGTTTGGGCTTGCGATTGGCTTTTGTCTTTTTGTCTTAGCCATGGGTGCACAAACGCTCGCAAAGGATTCCGTGCTAACGAAAGATCAGCACGAAGGTTAAGAGCCCAGCTACAGCAATTTGAGCACTTCATCCTGAGGACGACAGAGCGCGACGCCTTTGTCGGTCTCAACAATTGGACGGTTGATCAGGATCGGGGTCGCCGCCATCGCATCCAAAACTGTGTCTGCATCGGCATCTGACAGTCCACGCTCCGCCGCATCGGTGCCGCGCAGCCTTAGTCCTTCTTGTGGCGTCATCCCAGCATCGTCGAACAATTGCGCGAGCTTCTCACGCGTTGGCGGTTCCTTGAGATATTGCACTACGGTCACTTCGACGTCCGGCGCTTCTTCCAAAATCGCCAATGTCTTGCGCGACGTGCCGCATTTAGGGTTGTGCCAAATGGTCGCTTTCATCGTCCGAATCTCCTTAATTTCGTGGCTCCTTCGCTAGCTAAAGCCCAGCCCAAAAGCCACTGCACACCTTTATTGCGACTTTTTCGCAAAAACTGTTTGCAGTTGCGAGTAAGTTGCAATAGCGGATTTCTCAGCCAGAAGGAACTCGACTCAATGACACTCAAACTCTCTCGCACAGCGCTTCTTTCAGGCTGTGCAGTTCTGGCCACGCCCGCCCTTGCGCAGGACAGCGAGACAGAAACTTCAGGAGAGCAAGCGGATATCATTGTCACAGGCAGTATCCTGCAATCCAACGCAGTTGCATCGGTCAAAACCCCCACCCCGATCATCGACGTGCCGCAAAGCCTTACGATCACCACGAAAGAGGATATCGAAGAACGCGGCTATACCAGCATTGGCCAGATTATTGACTACACGCCGGGCGTGAACACCTCGCAAGGCGAAGGTCACCGCGATGCAATCGTGTTTCGCGGCGTGCGTTCCACCGCAGACTTCTTCATCGACGGGGTGCGCGACGATGTTCAATATTATCGCGGGCTCTACAATCTTGAGCAGGTGGAAATCCTGCGCGGGCCCAACGCTTTGCTGTTCGGTCGCGGTGGCACCGGCGGCGTGCTCAACCGGGTTACGAAGAAAGGCACGCTGGGCGAGACTTTTGGCAGCGCGCAGATCGCAGTTGACACTTTCGGTGAGTTCTCAATCCAAGGCGACATCAACATCTCAGACAGCGAGAAGTTCGCTGTTCGGGTCAACGCCGCATACGAGAACCTCAACAATCATCGCGATTTTTACGACGGCGAAAGGATCGGTTTCAATCCAACCGCACGCATCGCGCTTGGCGAAAGCACCGTGCTTGACCTGTCTTATGAGTATGCAGATCACGAGCGCTTCATTGATCGCGGCATTGTGACAGGCGCCGATGGCCGCCCCGTCGAAGCCTTTGCCGACATCATCTTTGGCGACGAAACCGAAAACTTCACAACACTCACTGCCCACATCCTGCGCGGCACGTTGCAGCACAGCTTCTCCGACAGCTGGAAAGCCGTTTTCAACGCCTCATTCGCCGACTATGACAAGGTTTATTCGAACTTCTTCGCCAGCGGTTATGACGAAGTGAATTCTCCTGATGTCGTCACCCTCGATGGCTATATCGACTCCACACAACGACAGAACTTGACCTTCTCAGGCAATTTGGTCGGTGAGTTTGAAACGGGCGGTGTGATGCATACGCTGTTGGTAGGCAGTGAGTATATCAGCACCTCCTCTGACCAAAATCGCTTCAACGCCTTTTTCGACCAAACGGCTGACGACAATGAATTCTTCTCAATCGCGCGCCCATTGGCATTGCGCGGCGGTGTTGGAGTGAACGCAGACGGGCTTGTCACCACCAACGATTTCAACGTCGACATCAACGATGATACGCGGGTGACGATTGATGTGTTCTCGCTCTACATTCAGGACGAGATTGAGCTGACCGATTGGCTCAATCTGGTTGTTGGTGGACGTTTCGACAGCTTCGATATCGTTGTCGACAATGTTGTGGCGAACGAAGTGCGCACCCGCCTCGATCAAGAGTTCTCGCCGCGCGGCGGCCTTATCGTCAAACCGCAAGACAATATCTCAATCTACGCCAGCTATTCGCGCAGCTTCCTGCCGCGTTCCGGTGAGCAGTTTGCGAACATCAATGGCGACAATGACGCGTTGGAACCAGACACTTTCACCAACCTTGAAGCTGGCGTAAAATGGGACTTCGTACCGGGCTTGAGCTTCACCGCCGCCGTCTTCAACATCGAACAAAGTTCACCGCAAGTTGATGACAATGACGCAGGAGCGTTTGTCATTGTGGACTCGAACATCACGGGGTTTGAGCTGCAACTGCAAGGGGAAGTGCTGCCCGGTTGGTCGGTTTCAGCGGGCTATTCATACCTAGACGGTGAGCAGATTGATCAAGACGGCTCAACCGACCTTCGACCGCGCGAATTACCGGAGCATATGGTCTCCGTATGGAACCAATTCCAAGTCACAGAACAGCTTGGCCTAGGGCTTGGCCTAACGCATCAAGGTGAGAGCTTCATCAACAATGGCAACACTGCCATCCTGCCCGCTTACACGCGGATTGATGCGGCGGCCTATTTTGATGTGAACGACAGTTTGCGCCTGCAAGTCAATCTAGAGAACCTCACCGATGAGCTGTATTTCCCGAACAGCCATGCGACCCAACAAGCAACCGTAGGCGCGCCGCTCAATGCTCGGTTCGCAATCACAGGACGATTCTAAAACCTAATCGTCGTTGGGCTCTTCGGGGTCCAACGGCTTACCAAATGCAGGGATTTCTTTTGCGGCCTCTTTGGTGCTGATCCCAGGTGCGGGCGCCGCTTTATGGTCGCCCCCTCCCTGAGCAATCTGCCCAGCCCGCTCAACCACGCGCACCAATCTGGGATAGACTCCGCAGCGGCACAGATTGTTGAGCGCCTGTTCAATCTCAGGACGTTCTGGATTGGGGTTGCGTTGAATCAGCGCGGCGGCGGCCATCACAATGCCCGGCGTGCAGAACCCGCATTGGATCGCTTGCTCTGCTACCATCGCTTGTTGGACAGGATGCGAGCGGTCCTTACTCAGCCCTTCGATGGTGGTGATCAGCCGCCCCTCAGCTTCAGCCAAAGTGATCTGGCAAGACCGTAATGCCGTGCCATCCACCATCACCATGCATACGCCGCATGAGCAGTCTTTTTCCCCGCCCCCACTTTTCGTACCGGTTAGGTTAGCCGCTTCACGCAAAGCGTAAAGCAGTGGCATCTCAGGATCGAGATCGAACTCAACCGGGCGATCATTAACGGTCATGCGCGGCATCAGCGCAAACTTCCTCGTTTGGCTATCGTGCGCTTACGAACGCCAGCTGTTGTCGATCTTGTCGATCTTGCGTTTCCATGCCTCAAAGTCGAACACACCCGCGCCCCCTTGCTGCTGCATCACAGACAGATCGCGCTGGTGCACATCAACCACGTCTTGCGTCACGACGTTGGGATTACCCATGCCAAGGGTAGCCACTTGAATTTCGCAAGCGCGTTGCAGCGCCCACATTTTCAAGAACATGCCTTGGATTTTCTTGTCCATCACAACCGGGCCATGATTACGGAGCATCAGGATGGTGTTCTCGCCCAGGTTTTCTACCAGCCGCTCGCCTTCTTCTTCGCGAACCGTCACGCCTTCAAAGTCGTGATAGCCGATCTGGCCTTGGAAATTGCAGGCATAGAAATTGGTGGGCAGCAGGCCATCCTTGTGGCTGCATACCGCCATCGTCTCTGTTGTATGGACATGGCAGATCGCATCAGCACGCTCGCCCAAATGCTTGTGGAAATAGGCGTGCTGGGTAAAGCCGGCTTTGTTGACCATGTATGGCGAACCGCCGACATTGTTTCCTTCAACGTCGATCTTCACCAAGTTTGACGCTGTCACTTCGTCATAGAGCAGGCCAAACGGATTGATGAGGAATGTATTTTCTTCACCCGGCACCTTCAACGAGATGTGATTGTAGATCGATTCCGACCAGCCCATGTGATCGAAAATCCGATAGCAGGCAGCCAAATCGAGGCGCGCTTGCCATTCTTCCTTGCTGCATTCGATCGTGGGTTTGAGCTGCGTTGCCATCAGGCGATCCTTTCCGTGTCATACACTTTGAACCCTATATCGCATGAGCAAGGGCACATACACAAGCATTCCTGAGCATCAGCCAAGCACAATGGTTTTGCCAAGCGCGTAAGCGCGCGCTACCCGTTTGGATGAATGAGCGACACCGCCCCCCCTAGACCTCAACATCAAGCCAAACTGGTCACGGGAAGCATTCCGGGCCATCTGCTCGGCCAAACCTTGCCGATGATTGTTGGCGGCGCAGCGATGATGTCGATCGGTTTGGTGGACGCCTATTTTATCGGGCAGATTGGTAGCAACGCGCTCGCAGCGATTTCCTTTATCTTCCCGATAACAGTCGCGATCACATCCTTGGGTATCGGTGTGTTGGTTGGGATCAATTCGGTGGTCGCTCGCGCGCTTGGCGAAGGCGATCACGTGAAGGCCGCTCGGCGAGCTAATCTGGGTATCGTCTTTGCGGTTGTTTGTGGCATAATCATGGGACTGACGCTGTTCGCAGCCTTAGAGCCGCTCTTTACGCTGATGAATGCGGATGAAAAACTGCTGCCGCTAATCCAGACCTATATGCGCCCATTCGCGCTTGGTTTCCCGTTAATGCTGGCGATTATGGGGCTCAATGGCGTGCTGCGTGCACAAGGCGAAGCGCGCAAGACAAGTTATATTTCGATCACCTATGCTGCAGTCAATTGGATCCTCGATCCTATCTTAATAACCGGCGCATTTGGCTTTGAAGGTCTAGGGATCGTCGGCGCGGCCTATGCAACTTTGACCGGCTGGGCTGTGGGCGTTGCCTTGGCAGTATTCTTGATCAGCCGAACGGCAATTCCGATCAATCCTGCGCTGATGTTCAAAGGGCAAATCTTGGAACCGCTCACCGCAATTTTGAAAGTTGGTATTCCCGCTTCCTGTTCGAACGCAATTAACCCGATGGGCCTGTCCGTCCTGACCGGTGTTATCGCTTTGCAAGGTGATGCAGCGGTCGCCGGATTTGGCGCGGCTGGGCGAGTTCAGAGCTTTGCGCTTGTGCCATTGCTATCACTTTCAGGGGCAATTGGAGCGATTGTCGGTCAGAACTGGGGCGCAAAGGAGTTTGGGAGAGCGCGCGAAGCGGCGTTGTATGCAGGCGGCTTTTGCATTGCCTGGGGACTATCCATCGCAATCGCAATGGTTTTAAGCGCACATTGGTTGGCGGTGATGTTTACCAACGATCCAGAGGTGATCGCGGAGTTCGAGCTTTACGTCAAAATCGCGGCGTGGGGCTATGCCGGGTTTGGTCTGTTGATCGTGGGCAACGGCATTCTGAACGCGGTTGACCATGCAAGTTTTGCACTTGTTCAGTCGCTTTTGAGGGTCTTTGCGGTGATGCTGCCCTTCGCACTGCTGCTGAATGCGAGCTGGGGCAGCACAGCTGTCTATGCCGCCGAATTGACCGCGAACCTATTCGGCGCTGTCTCAGCGATTGTGTTAATCCGATATGTACTTGTGACCCGCGCGGCTGCTTAGCTCCCGGTAAACAATCGTTAACCATCCTCGCTCATAACCGTCTCTGCAATCGAAGAGAGGCATGTGCGCCATGGACAACCTGCTGGCGGATTTCGTCGCAGAATCACGGGAAATGCTGGAAGCTAGCCAAAGCGAATTAGTCGCTTGGGAATCCAATCCAGATGATCGTGCACGTCTCGACAAGGTGTTTCGCTTTGTCCACACGGTCAAAGGCAATTGCGGCTTTTTCGACTTCCCCAAACTCGCTCGACTAAGTCACTACGCCGAAGACGCGCTATCGGACCTTCGCAAAGGCAGTCGCGAAGCCAATGCACAAATTGTGACCGCAGTATTGGCGATGATCGATCGGATCGCCGAAGTTATCGACGCTATCGACGCCGGAGTTGGGTATCCGGATGGCGATGATGAAGCGCTGATCACGGCGCTCGAGCTTGATCGCATTGAAACGGATCTTGATGCGACGGCGATTGGCCAGACAGCTAGTCCGGTGGTCCACGAACCAGCAAGTGCCATGCTCGACAAGGGCAGCAAAGATCCAGAATCCTCTGACGCACCAGTAAGCGCACCCAAAGCTGCTCCGACGCGTTCAATCCGTGTCACAGTGGATCTGCTCGACCGTTTGATGAACGGCATTTCGGATATGGTTCTAGCCCGCAATGATCTTGCGCACCGGCTTCGCATCTCTGGAGATCAGCCTGCGATTGATGGCCCGTTTGGGAGAATGACGAGCATTCTCACTGATGTGCGAGAAACAATCACACATTTGCGGATGCAGCGCATTGAGGCGCTGTTCAGTTCGCTTCCCCGCCTCGCGCGCGACCTTTCGACTGAGCTCAGCAAACAGGTGATGATCGACCTAGATGGCAGCGATGTCGAGCTAGACCGCGAAATGATCGAAGTGTTGCGCGACCCACTTACGCATATCATCCGCAACGCGATTGATCATGGCATCGAAAGCCCGAGCGAGCGCCTTAAAAAAGGCAAACGCGAAATCGGAATCCTTGCGATCTCTGCGCGCCAGTCCGGCAATGCGATATCGGTCAGCATCAGCGACGATGGCGAAGGTCTGAACGAAGAGAAGATCGCGCAAAAAGCCGTATCCAGCGAACGCCTTACAGCGGTTGAGCGTGGCGAAATGAGCCGCGACGAGATCCTGCAATTGATTTTTGAACCTGGGTTTTCGACAGCAGAGACCGTCAGCAACATCTCCGGCAGAGGCGTTGGCTTAGACGTGGTCCGCGACAATTTGGAAAAAGTTGGCGGCAGTATCAAAGTCGCCAGTCAGCCTGGTGATGGCACAGTTTTCACGCTGAAAGTGCCGCTCACACTTAGCATTATCGCCGGACTTACCGTCACCGTCGCTGATCAGCATTTCACAATCCCGCAGAGCTTTGTAGATGAGATCGCTCTTTCAACATCCTCATCGCTCGACATTACACAAATGGGCGAGAAATCGCTGGTTACCTACCGTGGGGATCGCACGCCTTGCGTGATGCTTGGCGAAGCTTTGGCTCTGCCGCATTTGGAGCTGTCCAGTAAGGAACACACCTTGGTGTTCCTGCGGCTGTCAAACGGTGGCTTGTTCGCATTGGCCGTCGACGCAATTCATCAACATGGCGATCTGGTGGTTAAACCGCTGGCGCCCGCCATTATGCGCAGCGGAAATTTCGCAGGGTCGACATTGCTCGATGACGGACAACCCATCTTACTGCTGGATATCCCAAACATTGCCAGCCGCTATGGAATTTACAGCGATGCACGCGCGCGCCTCTTGGCCGATATCGGTAACGACGAAATTGAGGAAAGCGGCGAGCAAGACCGCGTCATGATGTTCACCAGTTTTGACGCCAAACGCTGTGCTGTTCGGCTTGAGCTGGTGCAACGTATCGAGACTGTTTCGAAACATACCGTCGAACGCGGGAACAATTCTGACCGTGCAGTGATTGACGGCACTATTCTGCCTCTAATCGGACTTCCGGATGGCGACATCGATTCTGATAAAGTTCGATTGCTTCGACTCTCCGATGGCGCTTGTGAACTGCTTATTGCCGTTCAAAGCGTCGATGACACTGCTGAATTGACCGGCACGCTGGCACCTATTGATGATGATCCGCTCTTTGAAGGCGTCACACTGGTCAATGACCGCACTGTATCGCTGATCGACGGGCACCAAATCTTCGCTATCCACGGCAAACCTCCTGAGCACGCGTCCAAACCACGTTGTTCCATCCCTGACACCGAATGGGCGCGTTCGATCCTCGGACCACTTGTCAGCGCCGCTGGATATGAAGTTTCCGCGCAAGACCCATCGGGCAGCGACATGGCGATCGTATTTGAAGACGACGAAACAATCGCTGAGAGCGATTGTGGGGCCGTGATCCGTCTGAGCAGTCGGCCAAACACGCATGAAAGTGACGGCACAATCTACCGCTATGATCGCGAAAGTGTACTCGCCGCTCTGAAAGAAGGCTTGGTTGCCGAAAGGAGATCAGCATGAACGAATTGTTGGTCATGACCCAAATCGCGGGACGGCGTTGTGCACTTAGCGCGAATGACGTGAAGTCGGTGATCGAGCTGACCGATCCAACTCCGGTGCCATGCACGCCAGACTTTATCCGGGGCATCGCAGCAGTGCGTTCCAAGACCTTGACCGTTGTCGATTGCCGCCTCGCAATTGGATTGAACGCAAGCGACTTTCCTACCGATCACCGCGCGGCTGCGGTCGAAATTGACGGCCATATGTATGCTTTGATTGTCGACGCAATCGACGAAGTTGCGACGAGCATATCAGAGCCAGAGCAAGTTGCTGGCGGCTTTGGCCCAGAATGGTCCAGAGTGGCCTGTGGCATGGTTGAAACCGACAATGGGCCAGCGATTTGGCTCAACCTCGACGCTCTGGTCGAAGGCCCCAAAGTTGCATGGGAAAGCTGCGATGCCGCCGCTTAATCTATTTTACACCCCATGTGCGTATCAAGCACAGGCAGAACAATAGGGGTCGACATGAAAACATGTCTTATAGTTGATGACTCGCGAGTGATCAGAAAAGTCTCTCGGCACATTCTTGAAACGCTCGGTTTCAAGGTGGATGAGGCCGAAAATGGCCAATTGGGCCTCGATGCATGCGATGCCTCGATGCCAGACGTCGTGCTGCTCGACTGGAATATGCCGGTGATGACCGGAATTGAGTTCATCGTGCACCTGCGTCAACGCCCCGGTGGCGACAAACCAAAAGTCGTTTTCTGCACCACTGAAAACGATGTCGAGCATATCCGTGAAGCGATCAAGGCGGGGGCAGACGAATATGTCATGAAGCCGTTTGATCACGAGACTTTGCAAATTAAACTGCAATTGGTCGGCTTTGCGTGACACCCTCCAACGCCAATTCTCCAAGCGCCGGCGAACGCAAAACACTATCTGACAAGACCTGCCTAAATTCCAAAGCGACAGGTCCGATCCGGGTGATGATCGTCGACGATTCGCTGACGGTGCGTATCATCTATCGACGGATTATCGAGTGCGATTCCAGCCTGCGCATCGATGCGACTGCATCGAGTGCAGAAAAGGCAATTATCGAACTGAAATCCACATCGGTTGATGTCATTATCCTGGATCTTGAAATGCCAGGGATTGGCGGTCTTAAAGGCCTGCCCGAGATTTTGAAGGTTGCAGGCTCTGCTCAGGTTTTGGTGGTGTCTTCGCTAACCGATGAAGGCGCTGAAGCAACGGTTGCGGCGCTTTCGATGGGGGCCGCAGACACTATGCTCAAGCCGCGGCCCGGAGCATTCGACGAAGAATATCGTGCGTCTTTGATCAAAAAAATCAAAGTTCTCAGCAACAGCGATGAAAACACTTCTGTAGTAGGCGTCGAAGCTCAAAGAAACCTACCAACAAACGCGCGCGCCAAAAACGCAGCCCCGCCTGAAGTGCTTGCGATTGGAGCTTCGACTGGCGGCATACACGCAATCAACAATTTTCTGCGCGTGCTGCCCAAAGAATTCAACCTACCGATCTTAGTGACACAGCATTTGCCACCTTCTTTTGTCAGCGTCTTTGCGCGTCAAATCGAAACCGTTTGCGGACGCCCAACACAAGTTGGCGAGCATGGCACACAATTCCTCCCTGGCTCGGTCACCATCGCCACAGGCCACAGCCATATGTTGATCCACAAAATTGGTGACCGACTGTTCGCTCGAAAAGGTACAGACCCGGTGCCAAATGGATGCATGCCTTCGGTCGATCCAATGCTCTCCAGCTTGGCTGAGACATGTGGCGATAGAGTGCTTGCCATTATCCTGTCTGGAATGGGACGTGACGGACTGATCGGAGCGCATGATGTGGTCGAAGCAGGCGGCACCGTGTTCGCGCAAGATGCAGATAGCAGCGCGGTATGGGGCATGCCCGGCGCCGTAGCCAAAGCAGGTCTTGCGAGCCTGATTGCGTCGCCGGATCGCTTGAGCGAGGCCGCCTTCGGATTGCAAGCCGCGCACGTCTACTGAGGCAGAACTGATGGAATCGAGTCAAGCCTCCTATCAAATCGTTACCGACTTGTTGGCCGAACATACTGGCCAACATCTTACGGAAAATCGTCGTTGGCGCATTGGAACGGCTCTCTCCGGCGTGTTCCGCAAGCACGGTATTAGCAATGTCGACCAACTCGTTTGCCTTCTCGACCAACCAGACAGGCGCAAATCGGATAATGATCTTGCGCAAGAAGTGGTCGAAGCCTTGCTCAACAATGAGACCTATTTCTTCCGCGACAAGCCAACCTTCGATCAATTGCCAGACGACATTCTGCCTGAGATCGCGCGACGGCGCAGCGATACCAAGCGCCTTTCAATCTGGAGCGCTGGCTGCTCAACCGGGCAAGAAGTGTATTCGCTGGCGATCGCATTTGCCGAACAACCTGCGCGCTGGGATGGATGGCAGATCGACATTTTCGGAACCGATGTTTCGAACCGCGCAGTTGCTGCCGCGCGGAGCGGAATATACAGCCAATTCGAAATTCAACGAGGGCTCGGCATTGCACAAATGCTCAAGCATTTCGAAGAAACCGGCGAAGGCTGGCAGATTTCCAACACCACCCGAATGCCAACGCGCTTTCAACAGCATAACGTGCTCAGTGACCCTCCATCGCGCAAGAAATTTGACCTCATCTTATGTCGCAATGTCCTGCTCTATTTCGATGCTAAAACGCGCGACATAGCTTTTTCCAAGTTGCATTCCGCATTGGCGCATGACGGCTTTCTTATGCTCGGTGCGGGTGAGAACATCATGGGGCAGTCCTGCGATTTCTCGGCAGTATCTGGCCGAGCAAGCGTGTTTCAGCCCTTTAAATCTGATCAAACATACTCGCGAGCGGTAAACGGCTGATAATCGGATGTTTCGGCTAGAATGCGCTGGTTAGTTTTACACTTCGTTATCCCGCGTCCTTTAATGATCACCTTCGCAGCTTTGCATAGCGGGACGACAGGGATTCATTAGTGTCAGATATCGGCAAGCCATCGCGACTGTTACCGGTAAGAGTCGTGATACTACCAATGGCTGCGCTCACATTGGTGTTCGCTGTGATACTGCTCGCCGTTGTAGTGAGCGATCAGGTCAGATTGCTATCCCCTGCCCCATTGTTGATTGCTGGTGCGTTGATCTATGCCGCCACCTTGGTGATTCTTGGCCGTGACGGGCTGGCCCGATTGCGCGATCTCGAAACTTTCGGGAATACCGACAGCCTTAGCAATCTACCCAATCGCCGCGCATTGAACCGCATGATCTCAAAGGCATCCAGAGCCAATCAAGAGGTGTCTTTGGCGTTGATTGACTTGGATGGCTTCAAGCAGGTCAATGACCGTTTCGGCCATGCGGTCGGCGATGAAGTGCTCGCGGAATGCGCAAACATCATTCGCTCAACCTGCGGGGACGAAGCGGGATGCTACCGCGTGGGCGGAGACGAATTTGCCGCCGTCATGGCAGGCCCAGCAGCGGGGACAATCCTTGAAGGCATTTGCCGATCCTTGCTCACCGAACTTTCAAACCCCATTCAATTTGGGGAACGTCACATCGGGGTTGGCGCGAGCATCGGGCTTGCCCGCAGCACATCAGCCGACCGCTTGTCATCCTCTGAACTGCTGCGCCGAAGCGACGTGGCAATGTACATGTCAAAGCGCGGCGGCAGAGGTCGGTGCACATGGTTCAATCGGACCTTCGACCAGCGTCGCGAAGCAGTGCGTGAACTCGAAGAGGAAATGCGACGTGGTATTGCTAACGACGAATTCGTGCTGGCTTATCAGCCGCTCGTCAACGCCGACACCAGAGACATTGTCGCGGTTGAATCCTTGCTTCGTTGGAACCGCCAAGACGGCCGCAATATTGGCCCCAACGTGTTTATACCAGTTGCTGAAGAATCCGGACTGATCAACACCATTGGCTTGTGGGTGCTGCGCCAAGCGATCTCAGACGCGCTTGATTGGGACGATATCATTTTGTCCGTGAACATTTCCGCCGCACAACTGCGCAACCCGGCATTTCCGGTCCAACTCGGCGAACTGTTGGAAGAAACAGGTTTCGAACCGCAACGCCTTGAACTTGAGATCACAGAGACTTGTCTCGTGCTTGATCCTATTGTCGCAGAGCGCACACTCGATCTAATTCGTGGGTTCGGTGTGCATGTCGCGCTGGACGACTTCGGAACTGGCTACGCCTCGATTGGGTTCCTGCGCCAGTTCCGATTCGAGAAGCTCAAACTGGACCGCAGCCTTGTCGCCCAAGCTGAAGAAGATGACGGAAGCCGAGCGATGATGCTGTCTAGTATCGCTATGGCGCGCGCCTTGAAAATGGCTGTTACGGCTGAAGGAGTGGAGACCAACGAACAAGCTGACATGGTCCGTTTGGCAGGCTGTGATCAGATGCAAGGTTGGCTGTTCCATAAGGCAGAACCCGCAGCCACAATCACAGAACTTCTTATTGATCAGCACTCTAGGTTGAACTCAACGGCAAACGAGAACACCTCCGCTGGATAGGCTGCATGAGCGCTCTTAAAGAAATTACAACTGACGTCGAAGCGCAGCGCGCTATCGACGAGGCAGACCGCGATAGTGACGGCTCTAGGAAGTTCACCGGCATTGCCACGTGGTTCCGCAACCTTCAAATCGGATCCAAGATCCGCACATTGCTATACGCAAATCTGATTCTTACCCTGCTTGCCGGTGGGTTCGTTGCCTTGGGCTTTGTTGAACTTGGCAAACGTGCAGAACGTCTTCAGGCCATGCATGGTCAGACATCGGCTGCGGAGCAGTTGGTTCTCGCCCTGAGCAATGTGGAGCGGCACAGTGAAGTGTTGGTTGCGACAGGAGACCAAGAGCGCGCAGAGACGGCACTCTTGCAGTTGGACGAAGCGGCTTTGAACGTCGAAACACTTAGAGCACTGCTTTCATCAAGCGATCCCCAAACGGCGCAGCACCTCAACATTGTGCAAAAATGTATTGAAAAATTGCAGCGCCTGATCGGCAAGTTTGAAGATGTGTCTATAACCGACCAAAAGCGCCAATTGCTCGGACGCGATATCGTCGCAACCAATGATGAGGTCGTCGAAGAGACGGCCAAGGTCGCCAAGGCGCTGGAACGCAATGCAGACGCAATTTCAGATAACGGATCAGCGTTCATCACCAACCTGCTCTACATTTGGATCGGGCTCGCAGCCTTTTTGATAGTGCTAAGCATCTTAGCCGAACGATACCTAACACGAACCGTAAGCAAAGCTCTGAAGCAGATGGCTCACCAAATGGGCAGAATCGCTCAAGGCTTCCAAGATGTGGAAATTACGAACACCGACCGAAAAGATGAAATCGGCCAGATCGCGCGCTCCGCGCAGGTATTTCATCGAACGGGTCAACGGCTTGAACGGCTCAGCATTGAACGCGCTGAGAACGCCGCTGCTTTGGCAGAGAAGGAAATACAGTTGCGCAAAGACCAAGACGCAGCTCAAGCTGAAAGAGAACGCATCCTGCGCGAATTGGCAACCCGGTTCGAGAGCACGATTGGCGAGGTCGTTAGCAGCGTCGCGTCTGCGGCCACTCAGCTGGCTGCTACGTCTCAATCGATGGCTGATACTGCGAAGGAAACCAGCGACACGACAGATAGCGCCGCTGTTTCAATCGAAAAAGCTGATCGCGGCGCTGTGGCTGCTGCTGCAGCGAGCGACCAATTTGCCACCTCAATTTCCGAGATCAGTCAACAAGCGGCTCTGTCCGCCGAGTTGGCTCGCAAAGCCACATGTTCGGCCACTCAAGCCGATACAACCATCGTGGCGATGTCAACATCAGCGGATGAAGTCGGCAAGATTGTTGAACTCATCCAAACAATCGCCAATCGCACAAACCTGCTTGCCCTCAACGCTTCAATAGAGGCCGCAAGAGGAGGCGAAGCCGGGCGAGGCTTCGCCGTGGTTGCCAGCGAGGTCAAAGAACTTGCGATGCAAACCAGCCTCGCGACCAACAAAGTCGTCGAGCAAATTGACGGAATGCAAACATCCACTGACGACAGCGTTTCTGCACTGCGTAACATCGCTCGTGAAATCAAACAGCTTGAATCAACTTCAATCTCCATCGCCAGCGCCGTAGATGAACAATCTGTCGCTGGTCAGGAGCTAGCGCGTAGCATTGAACTTGCCGCGAAAGGTTCGGAACAGGTCGTGGGTCACATTAAGGAAGTTCGGGATCTATCGCACTCCACCGTGACCGCATCGAGCCAAGTCTTTAGCAGTGCAACTTCGTTGGAAGATCAAGCCAATATTCTCCGCGATCAGGCTGCTGACTTTATTGAGAGTGTGCGCGCGGGTTGAACCCCAAAACGTAGTTCAGGAGGAAATCTCAAGGATTTGTAAAGGTATTTCGTTCACACATTGGCAACCAAACGCTCGTGGGGAACGTGAAATGAGTACGATGTCGCAAGGTTCGGATTTTGCTGCGACCGCAGCCTCCCAATCGGAAAGCGATCAGCTTATCGAAGAACTTGCTGAGTTTGATTTCAACGGCTCCGAAATCAGCCAGTTTGAATCGGCAAGCGAAAGCGATGACCAACCCTCGGTAACTTCGCTGGAGCGTTTCGCGTGGTTCCGCAATCTTCGCTTGGTCAATAAATTGCACACTGTGTTTGGCGGATTCTTCGCGATCGGGATTGTTATGGCAACGATCCTCGCCTTTGGCTTTGCTGATCTTTGGAACCGCTACAGTGCCGCAACTCAATTGGAGCAGGCAGTCCTGATCTCAACCGAGTTGAAAGGGACGCATGGAGAACTGCGTTACCACACAGCGCGATTCCTCTACAATGGTGAACCCGAGATTCTCAATCGCCAACGCGAATCCTTTGCAACTGCAAATGCCAACATCCAAGAGCTTCAAGCGATCCTTGATCAGCGCCTTCCGCAAATGAACTCCGATCTCGAAGAGTTGCGCACCAACCTTTCAACTTACAACTCGACGTTCGATGGCCTCATTGCGACTGTGCAAGCTGAAGGTAGAACCGCGCAGACAGAGAAAGTTGCCTTCGAAATCGCTGACCATGGCGATGCAGTATACAACTCGGCGCTCGCATTCACGACAGGCCTTAAAGAGCACGCGGATGCGCTCCGAGAAGAAAGCGTCCAATATGTCGTCAATCTATCTCTCGTTGTGGCAGCCTTAGGCATTCTAGCCGGACTCTTGTTGTCAATTGGCCTAGCCTATCTCTCGCGCGATTTCGCGCGCAAGATTAGTGAAGTCACCGATGGCATGAACCGGGTAGTAAAAGGCGACACTGACTTTTCAATTGGTGGGCAAAATCGCAAAGATGAAATCGGCGAGATGCTTCGTGCATTGTACCTTTTCCAACGCGCGAGCCGAGCGTTTCAGTTTATGGCTCGCGAACGCGCAGCGAGGTCCAAAGAACAAGAAAAACTGCAACACGATCGCGATATTGCACGCGTAGAAGCCGAAGAACGGCGCAAAACTGTGTTGGTGGATATCGCTAAGCAACTCGAAGTCAAAGTTGGCGAAGTGGTTCAAAATATGGCGGAAGCCTCAAGTGAATTGCAAGGCACGGCGCAGCGAATGTCAGTAGCCGCTGAGAATACGAGCGAACGCACAGAACTCGCTTCACAAAATATGAACGATGCCAATTCCGGCGCCGTCGCAGCAGCAGCGGCAAGCGACCAATTCGCAATTTCTATCGGCGAAATTAGTCGCCAAGCCTCCTCGTCGAGCGAACTTGCCCGATTGGCTAGTGATGCCACCAACGAGGCCGACAACACAATCTCGGCACTCGCTCTGTCTGCCGAAGAGGTCGGCCAGATTGTCGAGCTTATTCAAACTATTGCTCAACGCACCAACTTGCTCGCGCTGAACGCCTCGATTGAAGCCGCGCGAGGGGGCGAAGCGGGTCGCGGCTTTGCCGTCGTCGCAAGCGAAGTCAAAGAACTTGCCTTGCAAACGAGCCGTGCGACCGAACAGGTCGCAGAACAAATTCGCTCTATGCAAGATTCCACTGGGGCGAGCGTGAACGCTCTTCGTGCGATTGCTGGACAGGTGCATGAACTTGAAACCACAGCCGTTTCTATCGCCAGTGCCGTGGACGAACAATCGGTTGCCGGACAAGATCTTGCGCGCAGCATTGACCTTGCCGCTCGCGGCACTGAAGAAGTTTCAGGCCACATTGGTGAGGTCCGCACACTCTCCCTGTCTACGGGCCATGCTGCCAGCCAGGTGCTAGCCAGTGCCAGTGAGCTAGAGCTGCAAGCACAAACCTTGAACGAGGAGGTCAACTCCTTCCTCACTCAAATGCGTGAAAATTGATCGGTTTGCAAAAACACTCGGTTTCCTGATATCTGACACCAGATGAGTGCCATACGTGGATTGATTAACACAGCTATAGCTCTGACTGTCGCGTCAGTTTCGACGTGCGACAGGCAAGATCAAGCTGGTTCAGAGAACTTTGTTTTCAGTCAAAGGGTCGAGAAAGTCGTCGGATTTGGCGTTCGGTTTTGCGCAGAGATCAGAAACACTTCAACTAGTTCGATTCTTCTGCCCGCTCCATTTAGTTTTAAGTGGGGAGATCATTTGACGTTGCTATTTTTGGACACGAACGGTCAACCAATCCCGAAACCGGGACCGATCAGACCACTTCCCGCTCCCTTGCCAAAACCCTATCCAAACGATCGAATGAACTATGATAAGGTGATGGCTGGTGACACTTTCACTACGTGCATGATCGTGCCTGCAGCGGATATGCCTACCGAAAATTTCACTTCTGTGATCAAGTTCAAATCATGGTTATCTGACACTGAACAGTTGCCGCTCAACAAAACCGAAAGATCCATTTTTTGTCCTCGACCTAATCGACGACAGGGAGTTCCAAACGAACCGCTTGATATATGATGCAAGCGTGCAGAACTTTATTGAGTGAATAATGCTGGTTGCGGGAGTTGGATTTGAACCAACGACCTTCAGGTTATGAGCCTGACGAGCTACCGGACTGCTCCATCCCGCGCTACCTAGCTACGCGTCAATTGGGCGAACCCTAGAGACGCCAAAAGGGCCAGCCCGTAGGCAAGCCCTTTGACAAGTGAATGGGTTTTATGCCCGTGCCCACACAAGCTACAATGCCTGGCGACGACCTACTCTTCCATGCCTTAAGACATAGTACCATCGGCGCTATCTGGTTTCACGGCCGAGTTCGAGATGGGATCGGGTGGGTCACAGACGCTATGATCACCAAGCAATGAAGCTTGTGAAGGCGGGGTTAAATCGATGCACACTTCCATGGGAAGTGGTTACTTACAAAGGGCGTTTCTGGCCGAAGAATTCCTCCGTCAGACGGGCCTATTCAGACCTGTCATTGACAGTGCGAACTCTCAAGCGCGAACAGAACTATTAGGACCAGTTAGCTACACGCATTACTGCGCTTCCACACCTGGCCTATCAACGTAGTGGTCTACTACGGTTCGATGATACCTTATCTCAAGGGAGGCTTCCCGCTTAGATGCTTTCAGCGGTTATCCCGTCCATACATAGCTACCCAGCGGCACTCCTGGCGGAATGACTGGTACACCAGAGGTATGTTCACCCCGGTCCTCTCGTACTAGGGGCAACTCCTTT